>OZ252046.1:1187500-3579381 GCA_965247895.1 Dehalococcoidia bacterium
ACCGCACCTTCGACTGCCGTAAATGCCGTACATTGTTCCTGCGCACAAACTGCCCCCCGGCCGCCACGAGGGCATGCCGGAATCCAGCCGCACACAGGATTGACGGGAATCCTGTATCTGCTTCTGACTGCTATCCAGATGTAAATGTCCGGCGCGCTTCCCGCTGGAAGGCGTTCGAAGAGGATAGCACGATCTGGCTGAGGGGCAACACCCGTCCAGACCAGCCCCGCGCTCAGCCTCCGCCTTCCCCGCGGCGCTCCAGACGCAGCTCCGCGTCCTCCGTCCGCGCCTCGCCGCCGCCGAGGGCGATCCGCGCCCCTCGCCGCCCGGCGATCCGCAGTAGCGCTTCGAGCTGCCCCGCCGTCAGCGTCAGCCCCAGCCCCGCCGCCGCACCGCGCAGCACGCGCGCCGCGACCGCCTCCGGCAGCGCACGCAGCCCGGCGCGCTCGATCCGCACGACCGCGCCATCGACGCGCACGAGCCGCGCCGACTCCGCCGCCGCCCACGCCTCCAGCGCCTCATCGTCGCGGCGGGCGCGGCGGGCGAAGCCGGCCAGCGCCTCGGCGGAGCGCGGGTTCAGCCGCCGCAGTTCCGGCAGCACCCTGCGCCGCACCCGGTTGCGATCGAACACGAGGGTCTCGTTACCGGGATCACGGCGCGGGGCAAGCCCCAGCTCCGCCATTCCGAGCGCATCCAGGTAGTCCAGCACCTCGCTGCGCCGTACTTCCAGCAAGGGTCGCAGCAGCCGCGGCGCGGCTGCCGGCTCGCCGTCGAGCGCGACGGGCCACGGCGCGTCGGAGGCCATGCCCGCGGCGCCGGCCAGGCCCGTCCCGCGCGTGAGCCGCAGCAGCACCGTCTCCGCCTGGTCGTCCAGCGTGTGGCCGGTGACGCAGGCGGACGCGCCAGCCTCCAGCGCCACAGCCCCGAGCCAGCGGTAGCGCGCCTGCCTCGCCGCATCCTCCGAGGACGCAATCGGCTCGCCCGGCGCTCCCGCCAGGCAACGCACCGCGAGCGTGGCGGCGAGCGCCTCGACAGCGGCGCGGTCCGCACTTGTCTCCGTGGCTGGCCGCAGGCCGTGGTCGAACGTCGCCGCGACCACCTCGCCGCCGGACGCCGCCTGCCGTGCGCGCACGACGGCGGCGAGCGCGGCGCTGGAGTCCGGCCCGCCCGAGCAGGCCACGAGCAGCGGTCTGGCAGCGGATGCGACGCCGCCGAGCGCGTGCGCCACGCGCCGCTCGAACGCGCCCGTCACGCGGTTGCGCGCGAGCGCCGCGGGGGGAGGCAGGGAGTGCGGCTGGAGAGGATCTGCGCCGGTCACGGGGTCAGCGTACCGCCCGCGCGCAATGCGTCGCGCCCGGCCGGGCCGTGGCTAGCGGTCGAAGAGCACTTCCCACCAGCGCTCGCCGGGCTCGCGTTCGGGCTCCCCGGATGGCGGCGCGTCGATCACGATCGCCGTTTCGCCGGGGTAGACGAGGCCGAAGCGGCTGCGCGCGACGGCCTCCACGTATTCGTCGGAGAGCAGGTACTCGCGCAGGCCTTCGAGCTCGGCCTGCCGCGTGCGCAATTCGTGGATCTCGGCCTCGACGGCGCGACGTTCCTCGGTGAGCCGGTAGTTCTGGGCAGCGGTCTGGAGGGCAGCGTAACCGAACAGCGCCAGCAGCAGCGCCACCATGGGAAGCAGCACGTGAAGTGGGCCGAACGTGATCGGCCGCAGCCTGGGGAGATAGAACCGCATCGCGCTCCTCGCGCGTCCGGCCCCGCCACCAATCACCGTACCAGCCGTCCCGCCGCTCGACAATCGCGGGCGAGGGCCGGCGAGGTGCTACTCGTCCCCGCCGAGGTGGCAGCGATCGTTGAGCGTGACCACGGACCAGCCCGCCGGCTCGCCGTCCTCGCCCGGCCGCCGCTCCGCCACCGTCAGCGAGGCCAGGCCGAGCTCGAGGCGCCGCGCCGCCGCCAGCGGCACGCCGATCACGCGCGCGAGCAGCGCCTTCAGCGCAAGGTTGTGGGAGACGACCGCCACCTCGGTGAAGCCGTCCTCCGAGCCGTGCCGCGTGGCGATCTCGTCGAGGGCAGCGAGCATCCGCGCCTGCGCCTCGCGCATCGTCTCGCCGCCGGGGAAGCGCAGATCGCCGATGTCTCCGTCGCGCCAGCGCTCGATGAAATCCGCGTATTCGTCCCGGATCTCGGCGATCGTCTGGCCGTCGAGGTCGCCGTGGTCCAGCTCGTGGAGCCGCTCGTCGACGGCCGCCTCGAGGCCGAGCGGCCCGCCAACGGCGGCAGCGGTCTCGCGCGCCCGGGTGGCGGGGCTGCAATAGAGGGCGGCGGGCCGGTAGTGGGCGAGCGCGCCGGCCGCGGCCTGCGCCTGGCGCCGTCCTCGCTCCGTCAGCGGGTGGTCGATACGGCCCTGCGTCTGGCCCGCGGCGTTGCCCTCGGCCTCGGCATGACGCAGCAGCAGGAAGCGGACGTTCACTGAGTCAGTCCGAGGAACGCCCGGATGACCGGGTGCTCGCGCACTTCCTCGCGGCTCACCGGCGGTGAGGCGGGCGGGATGTCGTCGCCCCAGAACCCGATGAACCAGAGGAGCAGGTTGCTATTCCAGTAGACGAAGCCATTGGGCGGCTCGCAGCCCTCCACCAGCGGCTCGGCGCGTTGCCCCGTCTGCCAGTCACCCTGCCTCGCCTCACTGTCGGGGTAGACCCAGAGCACCCAGACGGCGAAGCGCTCCGTTGCGGCGTCGCCCGCCACCACGAAGGGCACGCCCCCGACCGCCGCCCCCGCGCAGGCGGACGCCGGATCGTAGAGCTCGGTCTCCTCGATGCCACCCGGGGCGAGCGCGTCCGCGAGATCGGATAGCGAGTAGGGGAAGCCTTCCACCTCCGCCGGCGCCGGTCCCGGCGGAGCCGCCGGCGAGGGCGTGGCGATCGCTGTCCGGGTCGGTGTTGCCGTCGGTGTCGGCGTTGGAGTCGCGGTTGGCGTGGGCGTCGGGGTCGCGGTCGTCGCGGTCGCGGTGCTCGCCCCCTCCGGCGAGGGTGTCGCCGTCGCGGTCGGCGTCATCTCGTCGCCCTCGTCGTCGCCACCGCAGCGGATCGCGATGATCCCCGCCGTCACGGCGATGAGGAGCACGACGAAGGCGGCCCGGGACAACGCGGTCACGCCCGGCCCTCCGCTGCGGCGGCGAGCGCCGGCTCCCCAAGCCGCAGCGCGGTCCGCACGACGCTCATGGGGCGCGCCTCGATGCCGAGCGCCGCGAGGACGGAGGCCGGGCGGCCGGTGCGCTCCTCGTTCAGCTCCAGGTCCATCGCCAGCAGCAGCCGTTCGCCGTCCTCGCGCAGCACGAGGTCGCGGATCGCCGCCCGCAGGTCGGAGCGCCGCGTCTTCGCGCCGCGCTGCTCCTCCCAGTCGAGCGTCTCGAGCGCGAGCAGCTCATCGAGCCGCGCCCGCACCTCGGCGGCGTCGAAGGCGTCACGCGCGAACGTGACCTCGTAGGTCGCGCTGCGGATCTGCGACTGCAGCGAGGGCAGCTCGTGCGCCGCTTCCTCGGCGGCGAGCAGCGCCAGCCCCTCCGGCAGCACCGCCGCGAGGCGGCGCGCGAACTCCTCGGGCGCAATGGCGGGCGACATCCAGACATCGAGCAGCTCGCGCTCGCCCACGGTGCCGACGGGCAGCGGCGCGCCGAGGGCGATCCGCGCGTGCGGCGTGAAGCCCTGCGTGTAGGCGAGCGGCAGCCGCGCGCGCCGCAGGCTGCGCTCCCACGTCCGCATCAGATCGAGGTGCGCGATGTAGCGCAACGTATCCGCCTTGCGGTACGTCACACGCAATCGTTGGGGCCGTTCGTCCTGGCTCATCGCCCTTCGAGTGTAGCTCTCACTCGCGCTCTTGCGCCCAACCCTGCTTCACACCCTCGAGCAGGGCGGCAGCGGCGGAGCGGGGATCGCGGCGGCGCGCGGCCACTTCCTCGACAAGGCCATCGAGAACGCCCGCGCGGCGCGCGGCGTCCAGCGCCTCGCGGTGCAGCGCGGCGCGGGCGAGCGAAATCACCTGCGAACGCGCCAGATCGCGGCGCGCCTGCTCGGCGAACTCCGATCCGCGCAGGTGCGCCTGGTGCTCGTCGATCGCCTCGACCAGTTCCTCGACGCCCTCGCCGCTCCTCGCCACGGCCTTGAGGATCGGTGGCCTCCAGGCCCGCTGGCCGGCGATGGCGAGCAGCGAGCGGAGCTGCGTCGCGGCGGTGTCCGCGCCGGCGAGGTCGGCCTTGTTCACGACCATCACCTGCGCGACCTCCATCAGCCCCGCCTTCATCGACTGCACCTCGTCGCCGCCGGCCGGCATCGTCACCAGCACCGTCGTCTGCGTCGCCGTCGCGATTTCGACCTCGTCCTGCCCCGCACCGACGGTCTCGACGATCACCACGTCGTAGCCCGCGGCGTCCATCACGTCGACGACGCCGGAGGCGGTCTCGGCGAGCCCGCCGAGGTTGCCGCGAGACGCCATCGAGCGCATGAACACGCCCGAGTCGGAGGTCAGATCCTGCATGCGGATGCGGTCGCCGAGGATCGCGCCGTGCGAGAACGGCGACGAGGGGTCGACCGCCACGATGCCGACGCTGCGCCCGCGCTCGCGCTGCGCCCTCGCCAGCCGCCCCACCAGCGTCGACTTGCCGACGCCGGCGGAGCCGGTGATACCGACGGTGCGGGCGCCGCCCGTGCGCGAGTAGAGCCCCGCAAGGACGGCGCGGCCCGTCTCCGTATCGGCCTCGACGTGTGTGATGGCGCGGGCGAGCGCGCGCCGGTTACCGTCGCCGACGCCCGCGATCAGCTCCGCTGCGTCCACCCGGGCTCAGGCGGTGGGGTTCGCCGCGTGCTCGCGGACGAAGTCGATGATCGCCTCGGTGTTGGTGCCCGGGCCGAAGACGCCGGTGAAGCCCATCTCCTGCACGATCTCGATGTCGGCCTCGGGGATGATCCCGCCGCAGAACAGCAGCACGTCGCTCACCCCGCGCTCACCGAGGGCGCTCACGACGCGCGGGAACAGTTCGAGGTGCGCGCCCGAGAGGATCGAGAGCCCGACGACCTGCACGTCTTCCTGCAGCGCCGCCTCCGCGATCATCTCCGGCGTCTGGCGGATGCCGGTGTAGATCACTTCCATCCCGGCATCGCGCAGGGCGCGCGCTACCACCTTGGCGCCGCGATCGTGCCCGTCGAGGCCGGGCTTCGCGATCAGGACGCGAATTGCCTGTTCGTCAGCCATCGGGGAGTCTCCTCGCCAACCGTTGTTACGTTCCCGCGCCGCAAGTCTACTACCAAGCGCCCGCCACGCCGCCTCCCGCCACTACCGACCGTTCCCCCGCGCGCCTGGCGGAGGGTCGGGTGGGGGGCCTGCGGACTCTAGACGTACTCCAGCAACTGGATGCGGATGCCGTACGCCTCCTCCGCACCGATCCCCGAGCGCCGCGTCCCCGGCAGGACGCCCGCCTCCGCGTCCGGCAGCTCAAGCCCGGCCGCCCGATAGCGGGCAATCTCCGCATCGAGGTCCGGAACCTCGATCGCCACCATCGGGGAGGCGCCTTCGCGTTGCTCCTCGATCGCCTGCACGAGCGGCGAGTCCGGCCCGTTCGGGGCGATCAGTTCGAGCATGCACTGCCCGATCGGGAACTGCCCGATCAGCATCCCGGACTCCCCGGCGTTGAGTTGCGCGTGCTCCTCGAGGCCGGCGACCTCGCCCCAGCGCCCCCGCGCCGCCTCGTAGTCCGCCACGCGGCAGGCGATGTGATCGAAGCCCTTGTCGGGCGAGGCGTGGCGGTCCTCGACCTCGGCGAGCTCGACGAGCACGCCGTGCATCGAGCGCGGATGGAGGAAGGCGATCTCGCCGGCCAATCCGTAGCGCGGCTCCTCGTCGATCAGTTCGACGCCCAAGGCGCGGATCCGCGCCAGCTCGGCGCGGATGTCGTCCGTGCGCAGGCAGATGTGGTGCAGCGTCGGGCCGCGGGTCTCGAGGAAGCGCGCCACGCCGGTGTCGGCGCGGACCGGCTGGAGCAGCTCAATCTCGTTCTCGCCGACGGGCAGCAGCACGCCGCGCACGCCCTGCTCCTCGACGACCTCGTCCTTCGCGACCGTCAGGCCCATGACGTCGCGGTAGAAGCCCAACGCCTCGTCGGCGTCGGGTACGACGATCCCGACGTGGTGCAGCAGGTCGATCAAAGACCGTGCTCCCGTCGCCAGGCGCGGATCGCCTCAATGTGCTCGTGGTCGTGTTCGGAGGAGTCGGCGAGGCGGTGCGGGGTGCGGCCCTCCGCGTAGCGCTCGGGCTCGAGCGCGCGCAGGCCGCGGATCGCCTCGTCGTGCTCCTCGCGGGCGGAGCGCAGGCGCGCCATCACGGCCTCCCAGGACTGCCCGCGCTGCTCCGCCACGGAGGCGGCGTTGTAGGCGTCGTCGGCCGCGTCCGGGTCGTCGCGGTTCGGCTCGTAGCCGGGCACCGAGGGCCGCTCGCCGGCGGTGACGGCGCGCAGCGCGTGGCTCCAGCCCTCCTGCCAGCGGACGAGGTGCGCGAGCACGTCCTGCACGGACCACTGCTGTGGGCCGTACCAGCCCTCGGTCCGTCGCTCGCCGGGCAGCGCGTCGATCGCGTCCAGCAGATCGGCGCGCGCCTGCGCGTTCTGTTCGATGATCGCGTCGACGGCGTCAGGCATCGGACCCCTCACCCCAACCCTCTCTCCGGGGAGAGGGCCTCGGCAGCTTCATATCGTCAGGACCTCCTGGTACTCGCCCCACTCCTGGCGGAGCACGCCGCAGATCTCGCCGATCGTCGCGTAGGCCTCCACCGCCGCGATCAGCAGCGGCATCATGTTCTGGTCGCCCCGCGCGGCGGCGCGGATGTCCGCCAGCGCGCGCTCCACGGTGGCGCCGTCGCGCTCGGCGCGCAGCGCCGCGAGGCGCTCCGACTGGCGCACCTGCACCATGCGATCGTGCTGCGCCAGCGCCGGCACCTCAAGCTCTTCGGTCTGGAAGCGGTTCACCCCGACGACGATCCGCTCCTCGCGCTCCTGCATGCGCTGCAGGCGGAACGCGCTCTCCTGGATCTCCCGCTGCTGGAAGCCCTCCTCGATGCCATGCAACGCCCCACCGATGTCCTCGATACGCCGCAGGTAGGCGTTCGCCTCCTCCTCGACACGGTCGGTCAACGCCTCGATGTAGTAGGAGCCCGCCAGCGGATCGATCACGTCGGCCACCCCGGCCTCGAAGCCGATCAACTGCTGCGTGCGCAGCGCCATCTCCACCGACTCCTCGGTCGGCAGCGCCAGCGCCTCGTCCCAGGAGTTGGTGTGGAGCGACTGCGTGCCGCCGAGGACGGCGGAGAGCGCCTGCAGCGCCGTCCGCACCACGTTGTTCATCGGCTGCTGCGCGGTGAGCGTCGCCCCGCCGGTCTGCGTGTGGAAGCGCAGCATCTGCGAGCGCGGGTTCGTCGATCCGTAGCGCTTCGTCGCGATCTCGGCCCACATCCGCCGCGAGGCGCGGAACTTCGCGATCTCCTCGAGGAAGTTGGAGTGGCAGGCCCAGAAGAACGACAGCCGCGGCGCGAACTCGTCGAACTCCAGCCCCGCGTCGAGCGCCGCGTCGACGTACTCGATCGCGTCGGCGAAGGTGAAGGCGAGTTCCTGCGCGGCCGTGCACCCCGCCTCGCGCATGTGGTAGCCGGAGATCGAGATCGTGTTCCAGGTCGGCAGCTCGTCCTTGCACCAGGCGAAGACGTCCGTGATCAGCCGCAGCGAGGGGCGCGGCGGGAAGATGTAGGTGCCGCGCGCGATGTACTCCTTGAGGATGTCGTTCTGCGTGGTGCCGCCGACCTTCGCGAGGTCCGCGCCCTGCTTCTTCGCGGCCGCGACGTACATCGCGAGCAGGATCGGCCCCGTCGAGTTGATCGTCATCGAGGTGGTGACGCGCTCCAGCGGGAGGCCGTCGGTCAGCGTCTCCATGTCCTGCAGCGAGGCGATCGCCACCCCCACCTTGCCGACCTCGCCGTCGGCCTGCGGGTCGTCCGAGTCGTAGCCGATCTGCGTCGGCAGGTCGAAGGCGACGGAGAGGCCGGTCTGGCCCTGGTCGAGCAGGAAGTGGTAGCGGCGGTTGGACTCCTCGGCGTCGGCGAAGCCGGCGTACTGGCGCATCGTCCAGAGCCGCCCGCGGTACATCGTCGGCTGCACGCCGCGCGTGAACGGGTACTCGCCCGGGTAGCCGAGCTTCTCGTGGTAGTTCCAGTCGGCCATATCCTCGGGCGAGTAGAGCGGGTCTACCTCGGCGCCCGACGAACTCTCGAAGTGGGGCAGCCGCTCGGCATTGCGCTCGGTCGCCTTGGCGTAGGGGCCCTGCTCCCGCCACTCGCGCGCGCTTCTGCTGGCCATGGGCTCCTCCGCCGCTGCGTCGCCGCGCCGCTCCCTCGGGAGCGACCGGCCCGCCGAGTGTAGGCAGCCGCGCGAATCAATGCCAGCGCCGTCCCGGCGGGCGATGCGGGCAGGCGCGCGGTAGCCCCTCGCAGCCGCGCCGCCGGGCCCGATTGCCCCTACCGAGCGCGGATCAGATCACGCGCCTCGACGATGGCGCGCAGCTTCGCCTCGGCGACATCCGAGGAGGCCACGGGGTTGTCGGCGAACGTCGCGAAGCCGCAGTCCGGCGTCAGCAGCACGCGCTCCCCGCCGAAGAGATCGAGGGCGCGCGCGATGCGCCGCCGGATCTCCTCGACCGGCTCGAGGGCGGCGAGCTTCTGGTTCACCACGCCGACGCCGACGCGCTTGTCATCGGGCAGGTCGGCGAGCACATCGATCTCGCCGGCGCGCGGCGTGGAGAGCTCGAGGAACAGCGTGCCCACGGCGGCCCGCCCGAGGAAGCCGAGCAGCGGCCGGTAGTCCCCCGCCAGGGCGGCCGACTCGTCTGGCGTCCAGTTGCCGCGGCAGATGTGCAGCGCCAGCGACTCCGCCGGGAGACCGCGCACTACCTCGTCCAGCAGGCCGGCGGCGAAGTCCAGCTCCGAGGCCGACTCGAACCGCTCGCTCAGGGCGCCGCACATGAAGCTGCGCGTGCCGCCCTCGCTGCCATGGACGACCTCCATCAGCACCGGCTCGTCGAACTGCACGAGCGCGGCGCCCGAGGCGAGCAGGAAGTGCGCCTCCTCGCGCAGCACGCGCACCACGTCGCGGGCGAGCTCGTCGCGCGTCTCGTACGGGCGGTCGGCGAGGCAGTCGAGCCACATCATGCGCGTCAGCAGGTAGGGGCCCGGCAGCGCGACCTTCACGGGCGCGTCGCTGCAGCCAGCGGCGAACTCGAGCTCGTGGACCGCCAGCGAGCGGCTCCGCCCGAGCTCCCCGAAGACCACCGGATGGCGAACCTCGGAAGCCGGGACGTCGAGGGCGCGGAGCTCCTGCTCGAACTCGGACGGGTCGTCGACCATCGCGGTGAGGTCGCTGAGCGGGATCAGCTGGCAGTTGTCGAGCCGCCCGCCCACGAAGCTGGCGTAGTTGTCGCGGCGCTGCTCGCCGTCCGTGACGACGTCGGCGCCCGCCCGCAGCTGCGCGGCGACGCTCAGCCGGACCGCGTCGTCCGCCGTGGCCTGGAACTCCGCCTCGCCGAGCCGGTCCTCGAGGCGGTCGTGCATCGCCCGGAGCATCCAGCGCGGCCGCGGCCAGCTGCCGACGCCCATCACGGACAGCGGCGCGATCGCCTGCGCGGCGGCCGGCTCGGGGAGCGAGTCCGGGATCGTGACCGCGACCCGATGCTGCTCGCCGAACGTGGCCGGCGAGGCCGCCGTCGCTGCTGGAGCCCCGGCTCCGGCGGCTGCCGCCTGCGCGCGATCCTCGAGGGAGCCCTTGCAGACCAGGAAGCTGCGCTGGCCGCCGTGCTTCGTCCACGAGACCAGCTCGTTGCTGGTCAGCCGGCACCAGGCGGGCAGCTCGACCTCGACCGTCGAGTCGGTCGAGAGGATCTCGAGCAGCCCGCCGGGCTCGAGCGGGTCGATGTGCCGCCGGATCAGCAGCAGCAACCCTCCGCCGCAGTCGAGGTCGCCGCCGTCGAAGCTGGTGTCGGGCTCGTGGGTGTGCTGCTCGATCGGGTCCATCGGGGGTGGTCTGCCGGCAGCCGGGCGCGGCGAGCCGCTCTAGTAGGAGATCGCCGGGGCGCCGTCGGAGAGGAACTCGACCAGCTTCGCGCCACCGACGATCGCCGCGCCGCCGACGAGGTTGTCCGCGTCGAGGCCGCGCTTGCTGTAGCAGGGCGCGCAGACGTAGATCTCCCCACCGGCGCCGGCGAAGGCGGCCATCAACTCGCTGAGCGCCATGAAGCCCTCCTCGTGGATGTCGTCGGCGTAGCCCCGCTCGGCGAGGCGGACGCCCTCCGTGCTGAGGAAGACGACCGTCTCCTGCTCCGATCCGAGCGCCGCGTTCGCGATGACGAACGCGACCGTCGCCCTGTCGGGGTCGTCGCCCGCGTGGGTCAGGCTCACACAGAACTTCCCGGCCACGTTCAGTTCCCTTCCCTGCGGGCTACGCGCTCCGCTGCTCGATCCAGTAGTGCGGGTGCGCCGCCCGGAGCAGCCGCCGCCCGGTGAGGCGGCACCACGCCGGGATGTCGGCGGGGGCGCCGAGGTCGCGCGCGGTCAGCTTGAAGACTGCGCCGGGGCCGAGCTGCTGCATGCGCATCCTGAGCAGGATGATCACCTCGCCGCATCCCATGTCGCCGGCGTCCCACTCGTCGGTGACGTTCAGGTCCTCGATCGCCCCGGAGTGCTGCGAGGGCGGTTCGGGATCAGCCATCGAGCCTCATCCGGGCCACCGTCGTAGCGTCTGCGCTTCGGTACCGGAATGGTACGGCGCGACAGCGCTCAGGGCACGTGCGGCCGGGGAGGCCAACTGCGGCGGCTCATCGCACAGCGGGAGGATCGACGCGGACGGCGATGATGTCGGTGTCGTGGTACTGCTGATGGCGCACGGACGAGGCGTAGTTGCGCAGCAGCCGCAGCGAGACGTCCTGCTCGACCATCGTCTCCGAGTCGTGCTGCTGGAGCTGGCGCAGCCGGTCCTCCATGTTCTCGTCGTCGCCTCCGCCGATGAACTCGAGGTCGGTGACCGGACCCTCGCTGGAGGCAAGCACAATCAGCTGCCGCTCCTCCTTGTCCTCGTCGTCGTCATTCCCGGCCAGGAGGCCTTCGAGGTCGAGTGGAGCGAGGGTCAGGAGCGTCTCCTCCGCGACGGCGCCGAGCCGGTCCTTCATCGCGCCCAGCCCCTGCTGTCCGCGAATCTCGCGATGAACGCGTTGAGGTCCGGCAAGGCGTCGATGTGGAGTCGGGACTGGAAGCGCATGCGCCGCGGGTTGGTGAACTCCAGGTAGAGGATCATCACGACGGCGGCGAGTCCGCCGGTGGTGATGCCGCTCTTGAGCAGCGCCCCCAACACCGGCCCGAGGTCCGGCAGAGTGAAGAGCTTGAACTGGAAGGCCGCGCCAATCCAGAAGCAGACGCCTGCGACTGCGATCTTCTCGTTGTCCTGTTCGTTCTGGATCACGGTCCGCGCGCCGTCCACGAACAGCGAGCCCGTCACCATGATCAGGTAGCCCGCCATCACCGGCCCCGGGATGCTGCTCAGCAACCCGGACACCTTCGGCAGAAACGCCGCACGATGAAGAAGATGCCGATGCTGTATCCGAGGCTGCGGGCGGCGACGCCGGTGATCTGCGTGAACGAGATGATGCCGGGGTTGATGGCGTTCGGCACCGTGCCCGCGAGGGCAGCCAGGAAGTTGCTCGCCGCGCCGCCCGCGACCGCCCCCTGCACCTGGCGGAAGTCCACCGCCCGGTCCCCGCGCGATGCGACCCGCTGCATGGAGATGGCCGCGCCGTTGGCCTGGATGGAGATGATCACGCCGAGGAACAAGAACGCCGGCACCAGCGTCCAGAACTCGAGCCCGAAGTCGAGCCCCAGCTCCGGCCGCTCGGCCGGGAGCCCCAGCCAGGCCGCCGCGGCGACCCGCTCCGCGTCGAAGATGCCGAGTGCCCCGGCCACCATGCAGCCGACGATGATGCCGACGATCGGCCCCCAGAACCGCAGCAGCGGCGAGCGGCGGAGTGTCAGCGAGGCAGCGACGACCATCGTCACGAACGCGGTCAGGGAGGCCGCCTCCGGCTCCACCTGCGTGGCGTCGTCCAGCAGGTCGAACACGACGGAGGCGAGGGTGATGGAGAGGATCATCATCACCGTGCCACCCACCGTCGGGGTGACGACGCGCCGCAGGATGAATAGCCAGCGCGAGATGGCGAGCTGGGCGACCTCGGCGACAAGCAGCAGCGTCGTCAACGTCGCCGGACCCCCGCCCTGCACCGCGGTGATGCAGAACGGGATCGCGAAGGCGGCCGTGAACATCGGCAGCACCGCGCCGGCGCCGACGAAGCCGAGCCGCCGCACCTGCAAGAGCGTGGAGAGGCCGACAACCACCAGCGAGGCGAAGACCATCCACACCACGTACGGCTCGCCCAGGTCCGATGCGTTGGCCACGATCACCGGTGTGACCAGCAGCGTGGCCGACGCGATCAGGGCTGAACTGCGCGCCGAGGCCCAGGGTGGTGAGGAGTGGCGGGCGCTCGTGCGCCTGTAGCGGGGGTGTCCGGAAGCCGCCAGAACCGCCTCCTGGAGTTGTTGGGGGGAGTCGCCTCGGTGGCGCTCACCTGACGGCGGGCGGCGCCACCTCCGACCCGGCGGTCACACTATAGGCCGCCAGCCAACCCTCGCCGAGGGCACGCCGAGGGCGAGCGGAAGACGGGCGCCCGCGGCGCTAGTGGTCTGAGCGCACTCGTCCGCCGCGCGCCGACGTCACCGCGGTCTCATGATCGTGAGCATGGCGGAACCGAACGTGATCGTGGCGCTGCGAGGCGGCCCAGGGCTATCAGCCGCGCGACGGCCAGCGCTTCTCTACGAGGTACATCGCGATACCGACCGCGGCCACGTAGGCAACTGTGGCCGCAATCACGGCTGCCACGGGACCAGGCGTGAGTCGGATCACAGCGATGCCGCCAAAGAGGAGGATGGCCTGCAAGACGAGGCGCATTAGCAAAGCTCGGCGCGTTGGCCAAACTCGGCGCGTGCTCATGGCTGGAGATCCACTGCCGTCCCCCGTGACCCGGAAGGCCGAGTCCATTCGTCACCTGCGGACGACGCAGGATCTCGGCCTTCGGATCCTGTGCGGCTCAACCGCAGCCACCTGACGGCGGGCGGCGCCACCTCCGAACCGACGGTCACACTATAGGCGGCCCGGCCAACCCTCGCCGAGGGCACTCCGAGGGCGAGCCGCGGGCGATCATCGTTCGTTCGCCCTCGGCGCTAGTGTCCTGAGTTGGGAATGCGATTGAGATATCCGGTGAGGTTGTCGAAGATTTGGTCGGCGGTCTTGTGCCAGATGAAGGGGCGCGGGTGCTCGTTCCAGTCGGCGACCCAGGCCTCCACTGCACGGATCAGGTCAGCGGCGCCGTGATGAGTGCCGCGCCTGAGCCATTTGGTGGTGAGCTCCGCGAACCAGCGCTCCACGAGGTTCATCCAAGAGCTGTAGGTCGGGGTGAAATGAAACGTGAACCGGGGATGACGCCGGAGCCAGCGCTGGATCTCCGGGGTGCGGTGCGTGGCGACGTTGTCCAACACGACATCCACCGCGAGTTCGTCGGGCACGCTGCGGTCGATGAGGGTGAGGAACTGCTTGAACTCCCGGGCACGGTGTCGCGGGGTCATGTCCGCGATCACGTGGCCCGAGGCGACGTCAAGCGCCGCGTAGAGATTGGTGGTGCCGTGACGGACGTAGTCGTGGGTCTGGCGTCGCGGAACGCTCGGCATCATCGGCAGCATCGGGGCGGTGCGGTCGAGTGCCTGGATCTGGGTCTTCTCGTCAACACACAAGACGACCGCTGCCTCCGGTGGGTTGAGATAGAGTCCAGCCACGTCGCGCACCTTGTCGATGAATTGCGGGTCCGGCGACAGCTTGAAGTGCTCCACGAGGTGTGGCTTGAGGCCAAAGGCGCGCCAGATCTTGGAGATCGCCGTCTGCGACATCCCCACCGCGGCGGCCATCGATCTGGTCGACCACTGCGTCGCGTTGTGCGGTTGTTCTTCCAGTGTCTTGACGATCACCGCTTCAATCTGGGCGTCGCTGATCGTGCGCGGTGCACCGGGGCGCGGCTCATCGCTCAGTCCATCGAGCCGCCGCTGCGCAAAGCGTCTGCGCCATTTGCCCGCGGTCACCGGATGGCAACCAAGCGCCGCGGCGATCTCGGTATTCGGGGTCCCTTCTGCCGCAGCGAGCACGATCCGGCAGCGCAGCGCCAACGCCTGAGCCGATGTCGGTCGGCGCGCCCACCGTTCCAGCGTCTCACGCTCATCGTCGCTCAGTACAACCGCCACCGTCGGCCGGCCAAGTCGGGTACTCATGGACACTCCAGCGTCTGCCCCACACGGGCAACACCCCGCTGTACCAACATCATACCCGCTTGTTTATCGCGTTAACAACTCAGGACACTAGCAGGGTGCTGAAGAAACGCCTTCCGGGGGTTTGGAGCGGTGCCGGGCTGCTTGAAGCGGCCTCCGGGTTCGTGATCGTGGCCTCCTGACCTGCCCCCGGGCGCCTCTGAGGGCTCCCTGGCGGGGCGGAGGGCGCACTGCGCCTACGCCGCGGCGGTCTCAAGCGTGGCCATGCGCACCAGGTTGTAGGCGGCAGCGGTGAGCTCCAGCCAGCCGCGGTTGCGCTCGCGGCCCACGAAACGCAGCTTGCGCCCGCCGCCCACGGTCTTCAGCCAGCCGAAGACCTGCTCCACGATCTTGCGTCGCTTCTGACTCTGCCTGTAGCCGCGATGCCGCGTGGTGCGCCCGTCCACGGCGCTGCGGCGGCGGCGGTCGTGCTGCGCCACGTGCGGCGTCACGCCGCGAGCGCGCAGCGCCGCCACGAAGTCGCGCGTGTCGTAGCCGCGGTCGGCGCCCAGCGTCCCGCAGCCGCTCACGCTGCGCTCCAGCATCGTGACCGCCGCCTCGCGCTCGGCGTACCCGTTCGCCTCGGTCAGCTCCACGTCCAGCACCAGGCCGTGACGGTTCTCGGTGAGCAGGTGCCCCATGTAGCTCAGTTTCGCCGTCTGCCCCGACCCCTTCGTGTACAGCCGCGCCTGCGGGTCGGTGCCGGAACTATGCGTATCGCGGCTGCGCCGCCGCCCCCGGAAGTCGACATCCGGGTTGCGTCCGCCCGGGGGTGGCTCCTGCTCGTCGCGCGGGCGGTAGCTCTTGAGCGAGGCCCAGGCCTCCAGCAGCGTCCCATCCACCGTGAAGTGCTCGGCGGAGAGCAGCCGGCGCCGCTTCGCCTCGGCCACCACCTCGGCGAAGAAGGCGCGCGCGACATCGGCAGCGAGCAGGCGCTCGCGGTTCTTCGAGAAGCTGGAGGCGTCGAACGGCTCGTCTGAGATGTTGAGGTCGAGGAACCACTTGAACAGCAGGTCGTAGCGCAGCCGCTCGCAGAACTGGCGCTCGCTACGGATCGAGTAGAGCGCGATCAGCAGACTCGCCTTGAGCAAGTGCTCGGGCGGGATCGAGGGCCGGCCGTGCTTGCTGTACATCGTGCCGAACAGCGGCGAGAGCCGCTGCAGCGCGGAATCGACGATCGGCTTGATGCGGCGGATCGGGTGGTCGTCTGGGATGAAGGAGTCCGGCGTCACCGCCAGCAACATGTTGGTCTGACGCTCAGCATCGCCTCGCATGGGGCAGCCTCCAGGCTATGCCCCCGCCGCCAGTCCTATCCTGCCAGACGACCGCCCCTTTTTCATCACCCTGCTAGTGGTTGAAGCTGTCGGTATTGAGCACCGGCTGCGTACTGCGATCCCCACAGAGCACGACCAGCAGATTGCTGACCATGGCTGCCTTCCGCTCCTCGTCGAGCTCGACGACGTTGCGGGCGGACAGCTGATCGAGCGCCATCTGCACCATGCTCACGGCGCCCTCGACGATCTGGGTGCGGGTGGCGATGATCGCGCCCGCCTGCTGCCGCTGGAGCATCGCCGAGGCGATCTCCGGCGCGTAGGCCAGGTGCGTGATCCGCGCCTCCAGCACCTCGACACCGGCCTCGGTCAGCCGGCCCTGGATCTCCGCCTGCAACTGGCCCGCGACCTCCTCGGTATCGCTCACGGCGCGCATCTGGGTGCGGGTGGCGATGATCGCGCCCGCCTGCTGCCGCTGGAGCATCGCCGAGGCGATCTCCGGCGCGTAGGCCAGGTGCGTGATCCGCGCCTCCAGCACCTCGACACCGGCCTCGGTCAGCCGGCCCTGGATCTCCGCCTGCAACTGGCCCGCGACCTCCTCGGTATCGCCGCGCAGCGAGAGCTGCCCGTCCTCCTGCGTGTCGTAGGGGTAGTGGGTCGCGAGGTTGCGCACCCGATTCGCTCTGGACATGCACGTAGTTGACGTAGTCATCCACCTGGAAGGTAGCGACGGCCGTGTCCACCACCCTCCAGACGACGACGGCCGCCATCTCGATCGGATTGCCGTCGGTGTCGTTGACCTTGGAGCGCGTCGTCTCGAAGTTGCGCACCCGGACGGAGATGCGCTGCTTCGTGTAGAGCGGGTTGGTGTAACGCAGGCCCGGACTGCGGACGGTGCCGACGTACCTCCCGAACAGCTGGAGCACCCGCGCCTCGTTCGGCGGTACCGCGAACAGGCCGATGAAGAAGAAGAGGATGATCGGACAGAGCACGCTGGCAACAGTGACCAGCACCCAGCCGCCCTCGAGCCAGAGCAGACTGCCGACCACGATCAGCGCGATGTCCAGCAGCAGCACGAGCAGCAGGATGATCAGCGCCAGCACCCCCGAGGGCGCCTCGCGAACCTGTTCCGTGACCATGGACTACCTCCGATGAACCCGATGATCGGCGAGCAGACGGCGACGGGCAGTGCACGCATCTCCATACGTGGGGCTACCTAGTGTCCTGAGTTGGGAATGCGATTGAGATATCCGGTGAGGTTGTCGAAGATTTGGTCGGCGGTCTTGTGCCAGATGAAGGGGCGCGGGTGCTCGTTCCAGTCGGCGACCCAGGCCTCCACTGCACGGATCAGGTCAGCGGCGCCGTGATGAGTGCCGCGCCTGAGCCATTTGGTGGTGAGCTCCGCGAACCAGCGCTCCACGAGGTTCATCCAAGAGCTGTAGGTCGGGGTGAAATGAAACGTGAACCGGGGATGACGCCGGAGCCAGCGCTGGATCTCCGGGGTGCGGTGCGTGGCGACGTTGTCCAACACGACATGCACCGCGAGTTCGTCGGGCACGCTGCGGTCGATGAGGGTGAGGAACTGCTTGAACTCCCGGGCACGGTGTCGCGGGGTCATGTCCGCGATCACGTGGCCCGAGGCGACGTCAAGCGCCGCGTAGAGATTGGTGGTGCCGTGACGGACGTAGTCGTGGGTCTGGCGTCGCGGAACGCTCGGCATCATCGGCAGCATCGGGGCGGTGCGGTCGAGTGCCTGGATCTGGGTCTTCTCGTCAACACACAAGACGACCGCTGCCTCCGGTGGGTTGAGATAGAGTCCAGCCACGTCGCGCACCTTGTCGATGAATTGCGGGTCCGGCGACAGCTTGAAGTGCTCCACGAGGTGTGGCTTGAGGCCAAAGGCGCGCCAGATCTTGGAGATCGCCGTCTGCGACATCCCCACCGCGGCGGCCATCGATCTGGTCGACCACTGCGTCGCGTTGTGCGGTTGTTCTTCCAGTGTCTTGACGATCACCGCTTCAATCTGGGCGTCGCTGATCGTGCGCGGTGCACCGGGGCGCGGCTCATCGCTCAGTCCATCGAGCCGCCGCTGCGCAAAGCGTCTACGCCATTTGCCCGCGGTCACCGGATGGCAACCAAGCGCCGCGGCGATCTCGGTATTCGGGGTCCCTTCTGCCGCAGCGAGCACGATCCGGCAGCGCAGCGCCAACGCCTGAGCCGATGTCGGTCGGCGCGCCCACCGTTCCAGCGTCTCACGCTCATCGTCGCTCAGTACAACCGCCACCGTCGGCCGGCCAAGTCGGGTACTCATGACACTCCAGCGTCTGCCCCACACGGGCAACACCCCGCTGTACCAACATCATACCCGCTTGTTTATCGCGTTAACAACTCAGGACACTAGTCTACTGCGAACTTTCCGCTGGGCGATCTCCCGATAGCCGCCTGGGCAGTCGCGTGACGCCGACTGGCCACGCGACGCCCATCACATGCGGCCCAGGGCGGGCACCTACCCTTGCCTGTCGTCGAGAAATCGGTCAGCCAGCGTGAGGCACACCATGGTCGCGCAGGCCAAGACTCGTGTGTCGACTCGTAACGTTTGCTTCTCGATGTCAAACCTCCGCGTGACGCCCACATACTGGCTGCTGTCGGTCCCCCACTCGGTGTCAAGCATCTCGAAGAATGCGAGCGCGTCCATATCCGCAAGGCCGCCCGTGTGATCCTCCTCGGCCTCATCAACCCCAAGCCTAAGATCCTTCCGGAGCACGGCGCCGGCGACGTTTGGTAGCCCAAAGGGCACCTCACCAGTAGCTGATCGCTCAATCGCATCACACACCACGGCATCGACGACCGAGCTGTCGGGTGGTGGCAACTGCCCATAGAGAAGCGCGAGCTCGTGTCTGCCAGGCGGGGTTTTGCCTCGCTTCAGCAACATGGCCTTCAGGAGTAACTCCAGCCCCTCGACGATGAGCTGGTTGGCGGGTTGAAATGCAAGAATCCGGTTAAGTCCGGGCATACCTTCGGTAGAATCTAACCCTCGGATAATGGCCAACGCAGAACTCGCGTTGATCTTGGCCTTGGCGGCGAAGTCATCCGGTATTGATGTAGATCTGTTCACAATACGTCACCTGCCGTCCTCAAGTCTTCCATGATGAACAAGCCGACCTCTATCCTCGCCAGGCTTGGCCGGGCCATGATCCACTACACGATCTCGACGACGACGGACAGCCCTCTCGGGGGCGGAGACGCCGCCGAGGTCGCCTCTCGGGCCGAGTCATGAGTACGGGAGTGATGGTGGGCGATGGAGGGCTCGAACCTCCGACCTCCCGGGTGTAAACCGGACGCTCTGGCCTGCTGAGCTAATCGCCCCTGCGCACAGGCGCCCGCTTGAGGTCACGCCCTGCCCGCTACCGCCTTCGATGCTAGGAGCGCGCCGATCGACGGGTCAACCGCGCGGCGGTGGTTCGTCCGAGCGGCGCCGCAACAGCGTCCCGAGGCCAACGACGAACCAGAGGTAGCCGCTGATCAGGATCAGTTCGAACAGCCCTCGCACGTAGGGGCCGGCCAGCGCCTCCACGAGGTCGCCGCCGACCCAGAGGTTGACGAGCAGTGCGGCGAAGATCACAAGATGCCGCGGCCAGCCCATGATCCCCTCCGGATTCCCCGGACGCGCGCAGGGTACAGCAGCCGATGTCCGACTTCGACGCGAGCGTGAACGAGCCCCCCGGCACAGCCGCGCCCGGCGCCGGGGCGGTTGAGCAGCTCAGCCTCCCGGAGATCGAGGAGGCGATCGGCGAGATCGAGCGCCGCATCGCCGTCGCGCTGCGCGCCCTCGGCGAGCGGGCCGCCGACGAGCCCGACGCCGCGGGCCGCTCCCCACGTCGCGAGGTCGCCGAGCTGGCAGCCGGCCTCGAACTGGCCGCGCTCGCCCTCGCGGCGGTCGTCGAGGGCGGCGCGCTGCCCTCGGAGCCTGGCGACCGCCGGGCGGCGCTCGCCGCCGGGCTGATGTACGCCGCGCCGACGATCCCCGCGCTGCTGCAGCGGCTCGACCAGGACCGCCGCCTGCTCGTATCGCTCGCTCGCGCCGCCGCCGAGCGCCTCGGCGGGGAGGACGCTGACCCACAGGACCAGCGCGCACTGCGCCGCCTGCTCGTGGAGAGCGGGCTCGGCGCCGCCGCCCGCTGTGCGATGGCGATCGAGGCCGCCCTCGCACGCCTCGCCGAGGCCGGCGAGCCGGAGCCCGAGCCGCCGCACGGGCCGTGACGGCTGCGATGGCATAGAATCGGTCGCGCTCAGCACCTGAACCCCCTTGGAAGGGAGCGACACCGGATGCAGTCACGCGCCGTCATCTTCGCCGAAATGGGCAAGCCCCTGCTGGTCGAGCAGGTCGACTACGACGACGAGGTCGCGCCCGGTCACGCCCTGGTGCGCAACTTCGCGAGCGGCGTCTGCCACTCGCAGCTGCACGCCCTGCACGGGCACACCAACCCCACGCTCCCGATGGTGCTCGGCCACGAGTCCACCGGCGAGGTCGTCGCCGTCGGCGACGGCGTGGACCACGTCGCGCCCGGCGACAAGGTGCTCGTCGGCTGGCTGCCGAGGAACCCGCAGCCCGGCGCGGGCCGCACCGTCTCCTCCGCGCCGGTGCGCTGGCGCGGCGAGGACCTCAACGGTCACGCCGGCATCTTCACCTGGTCCGAGCACACCGTCGCCAACGCCGAGTTCGTGCTCAAGGTTCCGAACGACACCCCGAACGAGGTCACCTCGATCATCGGTTGCGCCGTCATGACCGGCTCGGGCGCGGTCACCAACTCGCTGAACGTCCAGAAGGGCGAGTCCTGCGCCGTCTACGGCGTCGGTGGCGTCGGCCTCTGCGCGATCGCCGCCCTTGCGGTGCGCGAGGCGGACCCGATCATCGCCGTCGACCTCTCGGACGAGAAGCTGGAGTTCGCGAAGCACTTCGGCGCGAACGTGCTGATCAACGCGCGCGAGGTCAACCCGGTCGAGGAGATCCTGCGCATCACCGGCGGCGGGGCGGACTACGCCATCGACGCGATCGGCGCGCCGGAGACGACGGGCCAGATCATCGACTCCGTGAAGCCCTCGCAGTGGGACGGGCAGCGCGGCGGGGTCGCCGCGATCATCGGCTCCGGCATCGGGCGTCAGGAGATCTCGACGCGCGCGATGCTGCAGGGCGAGAAGACGCTGATGGGCACGCTCGGCGGCTCCTGCATCCCGGAGAAGGACTTCCCGGAGTTCCTGCGCTGGTACAACGAGGGCCAGCTGGACCTCGATGCGCTGGTCACGGAGCGCCACTCGATCGACGGCATCAACGAAGCCGTCGGCCGCCTCGAGCGCGGCGAGGTCTTCGGCCGCAGCATCCTGACGTTCTAGGGAGGGTGCTGCTCCCCTCTCCGCGGCAGAGGGACGATCCTGTCCCCTCTCCCTGGGGAGAGGGGAAGCTGAGGCTGTCGCGCGGAGTGGCGTGGGTGGAGTGCCAAGGGGGCAGCCGGTCGGCAGTCGGGGCAGAGCGGTCGCGTCTGGCGGGGCAGGCGCGCTACGCGGCAGCCGCGGCGATAGCCCGGTCTCCTCGCCCGGGGTTGCGGTTCGCTGGCCGGGGTGACGGGTGCGCCCGGCGATAGAGCTTCTTGAGGTTGTGGGTGGCGGCGATCAGCTTCCATTCACTGGCGCACGCGGCGATCCCGCGCCGCATGAAGCGGCGGATGCCGCGGTTCTCCTTGACGTCGCCGAAGACGGGTTCGACCATCCAGCGCTGCGCCGGCGCGCCGGTTGCGGTCGCTGCGGGTCGCGAGCAGCAACTCCGGACCCCTGCCTTCGGCCTGCCGCACGTTCGCCTCGGAGTAGTAGCCGGCGTCGGCCAGCAGCACGCGCGGCGGCCCGCAGTGTGCGGCCCGCAGGTTGCGGTGCATCGCCTCGATCATCGGTTGCAGTTCGTGCATGTCCGTCGCCGCACGTGTCACCTCGGCCGCGACGATGATCTGCTCGCGACTCGTCACCGCCTGCACGTTGTCGCCCTGGAAGTAGCCGTGATAGTCGCGCACCACGCGGCTGTCCGGGTCGGTGACGTTCACCTTCGCACCCGGGTCGGGCTGCGGCGGCTGCGGGCGGCGCCCGCGCCGGTCCTTCTCCGCGCGGCTCCTGAGGCGCTCCTCGCGGTCCCTGAACCGCGCAGGCAACTCGTCGCCCCGCGCGTCGCCGAAGCGCGCGTGCTCCTCGGCGTCCACCCGCTCCGCCTCGGCGAGGATGCGCCGCACCTCGGCCGCAAGCTCCGCATCCGTGCGGTTGCGCTCACGGCTGGCGTTGGCGTGCAGCCTGGTCCCGTCGAGCGCGACCACGCCGAGTAGCAACAGACCCGCCTCGGCGCACAGCCTGAGCACCTCGGCGAACAGTCCCGCCAGCGCTTGCTCGTGCTGCCGGCGGAAGCGGCAGATCGTGGCGTGGTCGGGCTGCTGGTTCGCGGTCAGCACGCGGAAGGCGATGTCCTCGCGGCAACGCCGCTCGATCTGGCGGCTCGAGCGCTCGCCCTCGCAGTAGGCATAGAGCACGAGCGCGACCATCATCGACGGCTCGTACGCCTTCCGCCCCCAACCGTCCTCGCGGTAGCGCGCGTCGAACGCCGTGAGATCGAGCTGGCTGACCGCATCGAGCACGAACCACGCGAGGTGGTCCTCGGGCAGCCAGTCGCGGAGGCTCGCCGGCATCAGGTATTGCTGGTCACGCTCGCACGGCAGGAAGCGCTGGGTCATGGCGGCACCCCGGAATCACTCCGCCCCCGCCGCCATGCTCATGGTGTCGTGATGCCACCCCGCTCGGGGATTTGTGCGACAGCCTCGGCTAGACGGGCGCTGTCGCGAGCGCGCCTGATAGCATTCGGCGCCAACCAGCCGCTAGCGTGGTGAGACGAGGCGCCCGATGACCCTGAAGCTCGGCATCCATACCGGCCCGCAAGACCTCTCGATGGCCGAACTGCTGAGGGTCTGGCGGCGCGCCGACGAGGCCGGCTTCCACTGGGCCTCGGTCTGGGACCACTTCTACGCCAACCCGCTGAACCTGCGCGAGGACCCCTGCTTCGAGGGCGTCGCCTCGCTGGCCGCGCTGGCCGGGGCGACCTCGAACATGCGCGTCGGCTGCCTCGTCTTCTGCGCGCTGTTCCGCAGCCCCGGCATGCTGGCGAAGGCCGCGGTGACGATCGACCACCTCTCCGGCGGGCGGGCGGAGATCGGCATCGGCGCCGGCTGGTTCGAGGAGGAGTTCCGCGAGTTCGGCTACGACTTCCCGCCGCTGGGGCAGCGCTTCGAGCAACTCGAGGAGACGCTGCAGATCGTGCGCTCGCTGTGGCGCGAGCCAGTGACGGACTTCGAAGGCCAGCACTACCAGCTCTCCGGCGCGGTCTGCAGCCCCAAGCCGCTCAACCCGGGCATGCGCATCTGGGTCGGCGGCAACGGGCCGAGGCGAACGCCCCGGCTCGCGGCCCAGTACGCCGACGGCTACAACGTCCCCTACCAGCCGCCCGAGATCATCCGCGAGCGGCTGGACGCGCTGGAGCAGGCGTGCGAACGGCTCGGCCGCGACCCTCAGGAGGTCGAGACCAGCGTCAACCTCCGCTTCCACATGCGCGCCCACGCGGGCGACAGCGAAGCCGATCCGCCCGCCAACTTCGTCCCCGGCTCGATCACGGGCACGACCCAGCAGGCCATCGACCGCATCGGCGAGTACGTCGAGACGGGCGTGCAGGGAGTGAACATCGCGTTCCGGCCGCCGATCAACTGGGACGCCTTCGAGGCCTACATCGAGGACGTCCTGCCCGTCTTCCACACGGCGAGCGCCTGATGCTGGAGCGCTTCCACGTCCCGTCCGAACTCGAGGTGCGCGTCGATCCGGCGGTGATGCGCGCGACCGTCGAGAATCTCTTTGCCGCCCTCGGCATGCCGCGCGATCACGCCGAGCAGTCGACGGACGTGCTGCTCTACGCGGACATCCGCGGGATCGACTCGCACGGCGTCTCGAACATGCTGCGCAGGTACGTCGACTCGATCCGCGAGGGCAGCATCAACCTCGACCCGCAGTGGCGGATCACCCACGACAGCCCCGCCGCCTGCACGATCGACTCGGACGGCGCGCACGGCGGCGTGATCGGACCCGAGGCGATGCGCATCGCGATCGAGCGGGCGCGCGAGTACGGCATCGGCTCGGTCGCCGTCTACAACGGCGGTCACTACGGCGCCGCCGCCTACACCGCCGCGATGGCCCTCGAGCACGACATGATCGGCGTCTCGATGACCGCGGGCGGCGTGAACGTCACGCCGACCTTCGGCGCCGAGCCGCTGATCGGCCTCAACCCGATCGCGATGGCGGTACCCACGCGCGAGGAGGCCCCGTTCATCTTCGACGGGTCGATGAGCTCGATCGCCGGCAACAAGGTGCGGCTCGTGCAGCGCCTCGGGCGCGACACGATGCCGGGCTGGATCGCCGGCGAGGACGGCGACCCGATCATGGAGGAGCAGCCGATCCCGGAGCCGTACATGATGCTGCCGCTGGGCGGCACGCGTGAGATCGGCTCGCACAAGGGCTACGGCCTCGCCGTCATGGTCGAGGTGCTGACGAGCCTGCTCTCGGGCGGCGCCGCCGGGCCGGACCGTCGCGCCCGCCAGGCGCACCACCTGCTCGCCTACCGCATCGACGCGTTCACGGACCTCGACGGCTTCAAGGACGACATGGACGCCTACATGCGGCGTCTGCGCGAGGCGAAGACCGCCCCCGGCGAGGAGCGCGTCTACTACGCGGGACTGCCCGAGCACGAGGAAGAGGCGATCCGCCGGGAGCTCGGCATCCCCTACCACCCCGAGGTCATCGAGTGGTTCCGCGGCATCCTCGCGGAGCTGGGCATCGAGGACCGCCTGCCGGCGGTCTGACGGCCGAGGCGGCGGGCGTCAGCGACCCGTGTACTGCGGCGGACGGCCTTCCTCGTAGGCCTTGATCGCCTCCTTGTGGTCCTCCATCTGCAGCGAGAGCCACTCCAGCGCCGAGGCGGGTACCTGGCCGAGCAGCACCTCCTCCTCCAGGCGGCGGTTGAGCGACATCTTCGTCCAGCGCACCGCGAGGCGAGGGTTCGCCGCGATCCGCCGCGCGAGGTCGTACACGCGCTCCATCAACTGGTCGCCCGGGACCGCCTCGCTGATCAGGCCGATCCGTTCCGCCTCGGCCGCATCGATCAGGTCGCCGGTGAGCAGCAACTGCTTCGCCTTCGGCAGGCCGAGGAGGTGCGAGAAGATCACCGTACCGCCGTCGCCGGGCACCATCCCCAGCTTGATGTGCGAGTCGCCGATGCGCGCCGTGTCGGCGGCGATCACGATGTCGCAGAACAGCGCGAGGGTGGCGCCGACGCCGACGGCGGCGCCGTTGACGGCGGCGATGATCGGCGGCTCGAGGGCGAGCAGGCCGCGGATGATGTCGTGGCGGCCCGGCTTCGGGATCGCCCAGGCGTGATCCTCGTCGCCTGTGTTGCGGTCGGACATCGCCTTGATGTCGCCACCCGCGCAGAACGCACGCCCGGCGCCCGTCAGCACGACGACGTGCACGGCGGGATCACGGTTCACATCGTGGAAGACGCGCTCGAGCTCATCGAGCATCGGCGGGTGCGTCGCGTTCAGCCGCTCGGGGCGGTTGAGGGTGATGGTGAGGATGCCCTCGTCGTCGAGATCGATCTTGAGGAACTCGTAGCCCGCGTAGTCCATGTCCGCAGTCCCCGCCTGTCGGGACGCTCAGTCCACCCGCACGAACTTCTGGACCGCGCGCGATCCGCGGTCGATGCCGCGGTAGGTGTCGGCGAGGTCGCCGACGTAGATGCTGCCCTCGGAGTCGAGCGTGAGGCCGTGCGGACCGATCACCATGCCGGCATCGAGGCTCTCCGCCGGGCAATACATGCTCGGCAGCGAACTCTCCGGGCACTCGCAGCCCTCGTCTCCCCAGCCGGCGATGCGCTGGCCCTCGGGGCTCCAGATCGTGATCCGGTGCTGCAGCTCGGCGATGTAGACCGTGCCGTCCGGGCCGACCACCAGGTCGTCCGGCTGATGCACCCCGCGCCACTCCTCGAGGAACTCGCCCGCGAGGTCGAAGAGCTGGATGCGGCTGTTCATGCGGTCGCAGACGTACACGCGCTGGTTGTGGTCGATGAAGATCGCGTGCGGGGTGCTGAACTGGCCCGGACCGTCGCCCGGGCTACCGAAGGTGAACTTGTGGTCGCCGCCGGCGTCGAAGACGTGGATATGGTTGTTGCCGTAGCCGTCGCTGACGTAGAGGTCGCCGCTGGCGGCGACCGCCACGCGCGTCGGCCGGTTGAACGGCACGCCGCCCATCTCCGGCGTGTTGATGTGCCTCCTGCCGATCGCGAGCAGCAGCTTGCCGTCCGGCGAGCACTTCTTCACGAGGTGGTCGCCGGTGTCGGCGAGCCAGATGTCGCCCGCCTGGTCGATCGTGATCCCGTGCGGGGTGGTGTGCTCGTCGTCGCCCCACCAGTCGAGGAAGTTGCCGTCCCGGTCGTAGATCTGGATCGGGCGGGTCGAGCGGTTGTAGACGAAGAGGTTGTCGTCGGCGTCGACGGCCACGCCGGCGACGTCGCCAAGCGTCCAGCCGCGGGGGCGCCGCGCCCAGTTGTCGATCACGCGGTAGCGGTGAGCCCCCTCGCCGAACACCGTGTCCGGCGTGCGGACCCAGCGCGTGAACGGCTCGGTGAGCTGGCCGGGCACGGCGGCCGAGCGCTCCCATTGCATCTTCTGCACATCAAGACTCACGGCCCGCGATCCTCTCCGTGATCAGCACGGCGCACGCCGGCGAGTGCCGGGCGTGCGCCGCGTGATGACCGTCCTCGCTGCTCGCGCGACGGCTAGTCCTCGACCCAGATCTCCTCGAAGAGGTGCGCCTTGACGTTTCCGCCTCCGGAGAGACCGAAGCGGTACCCCTTGACCCTGTTCTTCCAGAACATGAAGCCCTGACCACGCAGGCCCGGTGCGATGTAGACGTTCTGGAGGATGTGACGCTCGATGTTGTGGTACACCTCGCGCCGCGCCTCGAGGTCGAGGATCCCGCGCTGCTGCTCGATCATCTCGGTCAGCACGGGGTCGTCGATGCCGTAGGGGTTCTGCGACCCGCCGGGGTGGAAGGTCTGCAGGAACGAGTGGTCCACGGTGTCACCGCCGCCACGCGTCGTCGACTGGAAGACGAAGTCCTCGTTCGCGTCGGCGTGCTCGGTGGAGATGATTCCGCCCCTGGGCAGGATCTTGAGCTCGGTCTTGATGCCGATCGAGGCGAGCTCCGCCTGCAGCACTTCGTTCTGCACCACGTAGAACGCGCCGGTGTGCTGGGGCACCTCGAGCTCGCCACCGGTGGCGGCCTGCACCAGTTGGGCGGCCGTCGCGATGTCCTCCTCCTTCTCCGGGCGGTAGCCCGGCGCCTGGATGATCTCCTCGTCGGGGAGGGTGAAGTACGGGTCGCGGCCGCCGGGAGTCGACAGCGAGGCGAAACCTTCGTACTGGAACTGGGCGAGCGTCTGGCGGTTGAACACGAGGTGCACGGCCCCGCGCAGCCGGATGTCGTTGAACGGCTCCTTCTGGACGGCGAAGACCACGCCGCTGTAGCCGCGGAAATCGCCGTTGGAGTGCCGGACCGTGAGGTCTTCGTCCTTCTGCAACTCGATGCCGAAGCTGTTCGGCCAGACGCGCGCCGGCCCATCGATCTCACCCGCCTTGAAGAGGCCGAACTGCACCGAGTCGTCCGGGATGATCCGGTACTCGACCGCGTCGAGGTACGGCCGGCCGGCCCGCCAGTAGTCGGGGTTCCTGACGTAGCGTCCGCCGACGCCCTCCTCGTGCGACTCGGAGAGGAACGGTCCGGTGCCGATCAAGCTCCCCGGGTCGTTCAGGTTGTCCCCGGAAAACCCAATTACCTCGGGCGCGACCATCGCGTTGTAGAGCGAGGCGAGCGCGTCGAGGAAGTTGCCGTCCGGGCTACTGAGGTTGAACTGGATGGTGCCGTCGTCGACGGCGTCGACGCTCTCCAGCGTCGAGAATATGAAGGCACGAGGCGACCAGTCCCTGAAGGCGATGCGCTCCACGTTGAGCTTGGCGTCCACGGCCGTGAACGGACGTCCGTTGACGGGCGGGAGGTTTTGCCACTTCGCAGCCGGGTCCAGCCTCGCAACGAGCGTGGTGTCGCCTCTCCACTCCCAGTCGGTGACGAGGTCGCCGCCGGCGAGCAGCGTCTCCGGATCCGGCACGAACAGGTTGTTACCGACCAGGCCCCAGTGGTCGTTCGTCTGGATCGGCGATGTCGCGCGGTGCGGATCCCACGAGGTGCGGGAGCGGAAGAACACCGTGACGATCTCGCCGCCCCGCTTTGCCGCGTCGGGGTCCGGCGTGGGTGTCGGCGTGGGAGTTGGCGTTGGCGGCGGCGTGGCCCGCGTCGGCGTGGCCGTCGGTGTCGCCGCAGGCGCGTCCGTGGCCGTCGGCGTCGGAGCAGGCGTGGCCGGAGCGGCCGTAGCCGCGGCCGGGGCCGGCGCGGGCTCGTCGTCGTCGTCATCACAGCCGATGAGCGCGGCGGCTACCAGCCCGGTCGCGCCCACGGCGCCGCCTCGCAGTAGCGCACGGCGGCTGAAGATCCCTCGTCCTTCAATCAGACTGTCTGGCATTGTTCCCCCTCTGTGCCAATCGCCCCGCCATACCAGGGCCGCGAATACCCCGATCGGCATGCGCGGCGACGGACGTAATGAACAGTACTTTAGCGGATCAAGCGAGGAGATGCGCGTGGCGACGCATCACTCACCGCTCAGCCGCGGATCGAGGACGTCGCGGACCGGGTCGCAGAACACGTTGAAGGCGGACACCACCAGCGCGAGCGGATCCCTGAGAACAGCACGAGCGACAGGTTCGTCGCGAAGTAGCAGCGCGACTCCTCGCCGCCGATCATCCGGCGAGTAACGCGCTCCGCTCACCGCGCCTGGTCCGGGTCGCTCTGGTCATCCCCAAGCTCGAAGTCCACATGGTGGATGGTTCCGCCGAACGGGAACGGCGCGCGGTAGAGATCGCTCACCGCGGTCTTCGAGTCCTGGCCGATGTCCAAACCCTCGATCGCAAACAAGCCGGCAAACGTCCCGGCGATGGGACCGCCGCCGACGAGGGCGCCGTCGATGTGGAGGCTCGCTTCGCCGGTCAGGTCTCCGGTCTTCTCGAAACGAATGCTCACGCTGGCGCGGCCGGGGGGCACGTCCGCTTCGGAGACGATCCGGGTACGTCCGGGTTGGTGATTGTACTCGAAGATCAGGCGACCACCCTGGATGAAGAAGCTGTATCCCCCCGTGATGCCGCCGCGCGCAACGATCACGCCATCGTCGTCCAGAGTCTGTCGCTCGATCGCCGCCGTGATCGTGTATGAGCGGTTGCGAGTATCCGGAGCCGCGTTCGCCGGGATGTGAGCGATGTCAGCGTAGAAACGGAAGCGGCGCTGTTCAGCCGGGGTGCCCGGGGGCGGGGGGAGCGACAGCGTGCCGTCGAGGCGGGTGTCCAGCGGCAGGATGTCGTAACGGCCGGCATCTACCCACCATCGCTCCACCAACTCCCGGAGCTTCGGCGGGTACTCTAGCGCGAGATCCTGACATTCCGAGAAATCCTCGTCCAGGTGGTAGAGTTCCCATTGGTCCGCCTCGAACTCTGTGGCGGGGTCATGGTAGGCGACGGCCTTCCAGCCCTCGTGCCAGATGGCGCGGTGGCCCGCCGTCTCGAAGTACTGCGTGCGCTTCCTGGTGGGTGCGCGCGGCTGATCGAACGTGTACGCCATGCTGGTGCCGTGGACCGGCATCTGGCGGGCGCCCTGATACGTGGTCGGCGCCTCCAGATCGAGGATCTCGATGATCGTCGGCGTGACATCCGTCATGTGGTGGAATTGGCTGCGTGTCGCTCCGGCGTCCTCGATCCGCGCGGGCCAACTGACGATCATCGGAACGCGGACGCCGCCTCCGTGCGTGTTGATCTTGTAGCGCTTGAGCGGCGTGTTCCCGACCTGAGACCAGCCGTACGCCGAGAAGGAGTGGGAATCCGGCCCGCCGATCTTGTCGATGTTGGGCAGGTTCACCGAATGATCGACCGGGATCTGATTGTAGTTCACGATGAACGTGCCGGTCGGCGAGCCTGCCTTGGCCCCATTGTCGGAAACAAGGATCGTGAGCGTGTTCTCGAGCTCGCCGATCGATTCGAAGTATTCGAGCAGTCGTCCGATTTGCGCATCGGTGTGGTCGAGCATCGCGGCGAAAGCTTCCTGGAAGCGGGCGGAGACACGCTGGTCGTCGGCTGAAAGCTCGTCCCAGGGGAGCACGTCGTCGTTTCTGGGGGCGAGCTCGGTGCCGGGCGGGATGATCCCCATCTCCAGCTGTCGCTCGTAGACCTCCTGCCGTTCTACATCCCACCCCCGGTCGAACCGCCCGCGGTACTTCGCCAGCCACTCCGGAGGCGCCTGTAGCGGGGCGTGGCAGGCGCCGAACGCCAGGTAGAGGAAGAACGGCTTGTTGGGCATGAGCGAGCGCTGGTTGCGGACCATGGAGATGCCCTGGTCCACCAGATCCTCGCTCAGGTGGTAGCCCTCGCCCTCCGGGCGTGGCCGGGGATGGTTGTCCTCCGTCAGCACGGGCTCAAAGTGGTCGGTGAGGGAATCGAGGAACCCGTAGTAGCGCTCGAAGCCCTTCTGCAGCGGCCAGTTGTGGAAGGGCCCGACCGCGGACGTCTCAGCGATCGGGGCCTGGTGCCACTTGCCGACCGCAAAGGTGCTGTACCCGTTGGACTGCAGCATCTGCGCCAGGGTCGCCGCCGCGGGCGAGATCGCGCCTCGGCCGCGGGGGAAGCCCGAGTTCCAGTTCGGATTGTTGCCCATCCCGACCGAGTGGTGGTTCCGCCCGGTCAGCAGGCTCGCCCGGGAAGCGGCGCAGACCGGCGGCACGTGGAAGTTCGTGTAGCGCACGCCCGCCTCGGCGAGCCGGTCCATGTTCGGGGTCTCGATCGGCGACCCGTAGCAGCCCAGGTGGGCGAAGCCGACGTCGTCCAGCACGATGATCAGGAAGTTCGGACTGCCCGCCTTGGCCTCTACCGGGCGCGGCCACCACGGTATTGACTCGTGCATGTATCGACCAATGACGCCCTCGAACGCAGCGTCAGATCCCGCTTCCGACATGCCGTAACTCGTCCTCCCTGTATGCTCGGGCATCCATATGCCCGGGCATCTCTCGCGCCGTCGTCGTCACTATCATAGCGATGCGCGCCGCAGCCAGATCCCCTCTGGCCGAACCCCGGGGCCGACAACAAACACGGAGGCAGTGTCCACAGCCTCGCAACGATGAACGTTATCCCACAAGGTCGAGCGGGGACAACCCCGCGCGTTCGCGATCACTCCCCACGCAGCCGCGGATCGAGGACGTCGCGCAGCGCGTCGCCGAACATGTTGAAGGCGAACACCACGAGCGTGAGCGCGATCCCCGGGAACAGCACCAGCGAGGGATTCGACGCGAAGTAGAACCGCGACTCCTCGCCCCCGATCATCCGCCCCCACGACGGCGTGGGCGGGGGAACGCCCAGCCCGAGGAAGCTGAGCGCTCCCTCGGCGAGGATGACGCTGCCGAGGCTGACCGTCGCGATCACGATCAAGGGCGAAACCACGTTCGGCAGGACGTGCCGCACGATCACGCGCGGCGTACCGGCGCCCACCGCCCTCGCCGCCTCGACGTACATCGATTCCTTTATCGCGAGGGTGGAGCCGCGGACCACGCGGGAGTTGCTCGCGATCATCAGCACGCCGAGTACGAGCATGAGGTTCAGCGCGCTCGGCCCGAGCACCCCGACCGCGACCAGCGCGAGCACCAGCGGCGGGTAGGCCATGACGCCGTCCACCACGCGCTGGATGACCATGTCGGCGCGCCCCCCGACGTAGCCCACCCAGAGCCCGAGGATGGTGGCCGCCCCCGTGCCGATCGCCACGGCCCCGAAGCCCACGAATACCGAGAGCCGCGCACCGACGATGATCCGGCTGAACTGATCGCGCCCGAACGCGTCCGTCCCGAAGGGATGGTCCAGCGTCGGGCCGGAGAGGCGGGGCCCCACGGCAATCGCCGACGTATCGAACGGCACGATGTACGGACCGATCGCGCCAAGCACGATGAACAGGACCACGATCGCGGCGCCAAAGCTGCCCAGCGGCTGCTTGCGCAGGAACCGCCACAGACCGCGCCGCAGCGAGTGCATGCGGCTGTGCGGCCGGTAGAGGCTCGCCGCTGCCGTCATCGCCGCACACCCATCGTGGTCATCACTCCCTGCCTTACGCCTCGTGAGCTGCTCATGAGTGGCGGATCTGCGGGTTGAGGTAGCCGTAGACGAGATCGACCGAGAGATTGACGAGCATCACGAACACGCCGACGAGGAGCACTACGCTCTGGATCATCATGAACTCGCGCTCGTGAATCGACTCCAACATCAGGCGGCCTAGTCCCGGCAGGCCGAAGATCGACTCCATGATCACGCTGCCGCCGAGCAGGTTCGCGACCGAAAGCCCGATGACCGTGATCACGGGGATCGCGGCGTTCTTGAAGGCGTGCCTCGTGACCACGCGGTACTCCGTCAGTCCCTTCGCCCGGGCCGTCCGGACGTAGTCCGCCCGGATCACCTCCAGCATCTCCGAGCGAACCATGCGCATCACCGTGGCGCCGAGGCGCAGCGAGAGCACCAGCGCCGGCAACAGGAAGAGCGTCACGTTGTCAAAGGGGTCGTCGACGAACGAGACGTACTTGAGCGGCGGCACCCACCCCCACCAGATCGCGGGCATCACGATCAGCAGCGTGGCCAGCCAGAAGTTGGGGATCGACAGCCCACCGATCGCGAGCGTGCGGGCGACAAGGTCGAGGAACGTGCCTGGACGGAGCGCCGAGAGCAGGCCCGTGGGGATGCCGAGGACGATTGCGAAGAAAATCGAGAGCACGCCAAGCTCGACGGTGATCGGCAGGGCGCGCCTGGCGCGCTTCGCGACGCTGTCCTTACTGAATATGGAGTCGCCGAGGTCGCCCCGTACCAGCCCGCCCATCCAGTCGAAGTATTGCTGCAGCAGGGGCCGGTCGAGCCCGAGATCGGCGCGGATCTTTGTGCGATCGTCCTTCGGCACACCGGCCTCGGCCAGCCGGTCGTCGAGGGCATCGCCCGGCAGCATCCGGATCGAGCCGAAGACAATCAGGGAGATGATGAACACCGTGGGTGGGACCAGGAGGACCCGCCGCATCACGTATTCCTGCATCGTTCACACCTCAGGCGCGCACGCCGCCCGACTATACACGCGCGCCACAGGCCCCACCCGGCCCGCGAGGGCGGACGCGCTCGCCGCGGTCTCTGCTATGAATGCATGGCCTGCAAGGCCGGCAAGATGCGGGAGCAGCACCATGCCCATGCCCACGGATATCGGCGTCGTCGATACGCTGCTCGGTATCCCCACGCCCGGCCACAAGGCGTACACCTCGTTCCGGCCGATGCTGCGCGACTACGAGTCGCTCGAGGTCTTCGACTACCCGGTGGCGTACCAGTACCGCAACCGCCCGGACCTCCCGCAGGCCGGGAGCCTGGAGGAGATGGTCGACTTCACCCTCGCGGAGATGGACAAGCACGGCATCTGGCGCGCGCTTGTCGACGTGACCGGCGAGGAGAGCGCGGGGCGGCGCGCCCTTGAGCTGCATCCGGACCGCTTCGCCGGCGCGTACACCGTCGACCCCAACGAGGGCGTCCCGGCCCTGCGCAAGCTGGAGGACGCCGTCCGGGAGCTCGGCGTGAAGGCGGCGAGCGTCACGCCCGCCTTCGTCCACCCGCAGGTGCCGATCAACGACAAGCGGGCCTACCCCGTCTACGCCAAGTGCGTCGAGCTGGACATCGCGGTCATGGTCACCACGGGCGTGCCCGGCCCGCGCGTGCCGATGCAGGCGCAGGACGTGGCGCTGATCGACGAGGTCTGCTGGTTCTTCCCGGAGCTGCGCTTCGTGATGCGGCACGGCGGCGAGCCGTGGACCGCGCTGGCGGTGAAGCTGCTGCTCAAGTGGCCGAACCTCTACTACTCGACCAGCGCCTTCGCGCCCCGCCACTACCCTCAAGACATCATCGACTTCGCGAACACCCGAGGCGCAGACAAGGTGATCTACGCCGGCTACTTCCCGACGGGCCTCTCGCTGGAGCGGATCTTCGCCGAGCTGGCGGAGGTGCCGTTCCGCGACCGCGTCTGGCCGAAGTTCCTGCGCGAGAACGCGGTACGCGTCTTCAAGCTCGACGAGTAGCCGCGACAGGGAGCCTTCGATGACCACCACCGCCAGCGCCATCGAGTTCCTCGGCGAGCCCCGGATCGAGGACCGCGTCTCCGAGCGCCGGTTCGAGGTGACGCGCGGCGGCGAGGCGATTCCCGGCATCCTCTGGACGCCTGCCGCGCGAGTTGGGGCGGCGCCGCTGGTGCTGCTGGGCCACGGTGGCAGCGGCCACAAGCGCAACGACCGGATGCTGGAGCTCGGCGTGCGCTTCGCACGTGATCGCGGCTTCGCCGCCGCGGCGATCGACGGCCCCGGCCACGGCGACCGCGGCGGCCTGACCGCGACCGCCGACCCCGCCTACCGCGCGATCTGGCAGCGCCCCAACAACGTCCCGAACATGGTCGCCGACTGGCAGGCGACGCTCGACGCGCTGAGCGAGCTGGACGCGATCGACCAGGCCCGCGTCGGCTACTGGGGCATGTCGATGGGCACGATGTTCGGGCTGCCGTTCGTCGCCGCCGAGCCGCGGATCCGGGCGGCCGTCCTCGGCAAGGTGGGGCTCACCGGCAGCAGCGTCGACCGCAGCAAGATCGCGCCGCATCTGCGCGCGGCGGCTCCGAAGGTCGCCTGCCCCACGTACTTCCAGGTGCAGTGGGACGACGAGCGATTCGACCGCTACAGCTCCCTCTTCCTCTTCGACCTGATCGGCGTCGCCGAGAAGGAGCTGCACGTCTTCCCCGGCGAGCACGCCGTGACCACGCCCGAGGCGCTCGAAGGCTCAATCGCCTTCCTCGCACGCCACCTCACCGCCTGAGCGGCCTGCGCCCCGCCGTCACGCCCAGGATTTGCCGGACGGCATCGGCAGCGCACCCGCCGGGACGATCTCGTCGAGGGCGTCGGCGATGAGCGTGCGCTGCTCGCCGGCGCGCTCGTCCAGCACGCCGCGCGTGCGCACGAAGGCGGCCGTGCGCACGATGTCGCGCCGCTCCTCGGCCAGCTCGCGCCGCACGAGGATGTTCATCAGGCCGTACTCGTCCTCGAGCAGCAGGAAGACGATGCCGCGCGCGGTGAGCGGGCGCTGGCGGCAGACCACCAGCCCCGCGACCTCCACCGTGCGCCCCGCCGGCAGCGCCTGCAGGTGGCGGCTGGAGGCGACGCCCTCGCCGAGTGAGCGGCGCAGGAAGCGCATCGGGTGGCGGTCGGGCGAGAGGCCCAGCAGCGCGTAGTCGGCGGCCATCCGCTGGTAGGGGCCGAAGTCGGGCAGCGTCACCATGTCCTGCGCGGTCGGCAGATCGAGCCGCAGCTGGCGCCCGGTCGCCTCCGCCGGGGGCTTGCCCGCCGTCCCGGCGATGGCCCCACCCGTGAACAGCCCGAGCTGCCAGAGCAGCTCGCGGCGCTGCAGCCCGAAGCCGTCGAAGGCGCCGACCTGGATGAGGCGCGCCGTCGCCTGCCGGCCCAGCCCCGTGCGCTGCACGAAGCCGAACAGCGAGCGGTACTCGCCGGCGCGCTCGCGCTCCTCCTCGATCCGCTCGGCCCAGGCGGCGCCGAGGCCCCGCACGTAGCCGAGCCCGACGCGGACCGCGCCCTCGGGCAGCTCGACCGTGCAGCGGGCGGCGCTGACGTTGATGTCGGGCCGCTCGACGGCGACGCCGTGGCGCTTGGCGTCGTTGGTCAGCACGTGCGGCGGGTAGAAGCCCATCGGCTGCTGGTTGAAGAGCGCGCACAGGAACTCGGGAGCGTAGCGCTGCTTGAGCCAGCTCGACTGGTAGGCGAGCAGGGCGAAGGCGGCGCCGTGGCTCTTCGGGAAGCCGAACTCGGCGAACCCCGCGAGGTTGCCGAAGACCTGCTCCGCTACCGCGAACGGCACCCCGCGCTCCGCCGCCCCCGCCATGAAGCGCGCGCGCCATGCCTCGAGCTCCTCGTGCGCGCGCCTGCGGCCCAGCGAGCGGCGGAAGCGATCGGCCTCGCCGGGCGTGAAGCCGCCCATGTGGCGGGCGACCTGCAGCACCTGCTCCTGGAAGATCACCACGCCCAGCGTCTCCTCCAGCACCTCGCGCACGCACTCGTGCGGCGGGGCGGGGCGGTAGCCGGGGTTGCGGCGCTGCTGCTCGCGACGCCGCACGTAGGGGTTCACCGCGCCGCCGACGATCGGCCCCGGCCGCACGATCGAGACCTGCACCGTCAGGTCCTCGAGGTTGCGCGGCTGCGTCCGCGGCAGCATCGCGATCTGTGCGCGCGACTCGATCTGGAAGACGCCGACGGTGTCGCCGCGGCAGATCGCGTCGTAGACCGCCTCGTCCTCGAAGTCGATGCGCGAGAGGTCGACGATGCGCCCGCGACCGTCGGCGATCAGGTCGATCGTCTCCTCGACGACCGAGAGCATGCCGAGCGCGAGGAAGTCGATCTTCACCATCCGCGCGTCGTCGACCGAGTCCTTGTCCCAGTGGCAGAGGTAGCGGCCCGCCATCGCCGCCGGCTGGCAGGGCACGCAGTCGATCAGCGGCCCCGAGGAGATGACCATGCCCCCGGGGTGCTGCGAGAGGTGGCGCGGCACGCCCGCGAGCTGCGGCACCAGCGCGGCCAGTTCCCGCCAGCCTCGCGCCTCCGCGCGGTCCCGGAACTGCGGCGAGCGCGCGAGTTCCTCGGGTAGCTGGCCGGGCCCGTCGTACGGCCCCGCCAGCCCGGCGAGGCGGTCCAGCTCCGCCGAGGGCAGCCCCAGCACCTTGCCGACGTCGCGCACCGCGCTGCGCAGCCGGTAGGTGGCGAAGGCGGCGACGAGCGCGCTGCGCTCGCGGCCCCAGCGTTCGTGGACGCGCTCGATCAGCTCCGCCCGGATGTCGCGCGGGAAGTCGAGGTCGATGTCGGGCAGCGACTCCATCTCCTCGTTGAGGAAGCGCCCGACGAAGAGGCGGTGGCGAATCGGGTCGATGTGCGAGAGCCCGATCAGGTAGCAGACCAGCGAGGAGACCGAGGAGCCGCGGCCGCGGCCGGGCGGCAGGTTGGTGACGCTGCGGGCTGCGCCGGGCCCGCGCACCTCGCGGGCCACCTCCTGCGCCAGCTTGAAGATCTCGTGGTAGATGAGGAAGAAGCCGGCGAGGTCGTGCAGTCCGATCAGCCGCAGCTCCTCGACCAGTTGCGCCTCGGCCCTGCCGCGCTCGGCCGGCGAGTGGTAGCGCTCCCCCAGGCGCTCGCGGCAGAGCCGCTCCAGCTCCTCGAGCGGCGTGACGCCTCCGGGCAGCGGCGGCGAGGGCAGCCGGTAGCCGAGGTCGGCGGTCAGGTCGAAGCGGCAACGGCGCGCGATCCGCACGGTGTTCGCCGCCGCCTGCGGGTGGTAGCGCGCGAAGCGCTCGGCCTGCTGCTGCGGGCTGCGCAGCCAGAACTCGGCGTTTGGCCGCCGCTCGGCGTGTGACTCGTCGAGGCTGGCGCGATGGCGGATCGCGACCAGCACGTCCTGCAGCCGGTGCCGCTCGCGCACGTGGTAGTGCACGTTGCCGGTACCGACCACGCCCACGCCCGCCCGCTCCGCGAGCGCGACCAGCGCCTCGTTGCGCGGGCGGTCGCCGTGCACGTCGTTGTCCTGCAGCTCGACGAAGACCCTGTCCGCCCCGAACCAGCCGGCGAGGCGTTCGAGCGCCGCGGCCGCCTCGGCCCGGCGTCCCGCCTGCACGAGGCGGGGGATGCGGCCCTCGCGGCAGCCGCTGAGCACGATCAGCCCGTCCGCGTGCCGCTCCAGATCGGCGAGCGGCAGCACGGGGTCGAGCCGCCGCGCCTCCTGCGCGCGGCGATCGCTCTCGCGCAGCCCGAAGGCGTAGCTGGAGAGCCGGCAGAGGTTGGCATAGCCCTGCCGCGTCTCCGCCAGCAGCGTGAGGTGCGAGCGCACCTCGCCACCGTCGCAGTCCTCGTCGCCCGCCGCGGCCGGCTCGGAGACGGTCAGTTCGAGGCCGCTGATCGGCCGCAGTCCGGCCTCGCGGGCGGCGCGCGCGAACTCCATCGCCCCGAACATGCCGTCGTGGTCGGTCAGCGCCAGCGCGGCGTAGCCCTGCTCGACGGCGGTGCGCACCAGCTCGCCCGGGCTCGAGGCGCCCTCCAGCAGCGAGTAGTGGCTGTGCACGTGCAGCTCGACGTAGGGCACGCCGTCGAGCGCGTCGCCGTCGAGGGGCGCAGCCGGATCGCGGGGCGCACGCGAGCGCGGCGTGTCCGGTACGGCCCGTGCCTGCCGGGCCTCGAACTCGTCCCAACGCTCCATGTAGCCAGGCTGCTGATTGCGGCGTGTGCGCGCCACGGCGTCACCCCCTTCGCCGCACCGGGAGGCATGGTAACAGAACGTGCATTCTGCTACCATGCGCAGGCCTCTTGGCGGGGGTGAACCATGGGGAATCGACGCTCTCAGATCGCGTGCCTGCTCGTGCCATCACCGGCGCTCGCCGCCGAGCTGGCGGCGCGTCCGCAGCTGCACGGGCGGCCCGTCGCCGTCAGCGACGACTCCGGGCGGCGCGTGGCCGAGGCCAGCGAGGCCGCCGCCGCGCGCGGGGTGCGGCCGGGACAGCGGCTCAGCGAGGCGCTGGCCTGCTGCCCGGCGCTCGCGGTCCTCGAGGCGCGGCCGGCGCGCGGGCGGCACGCCGCCTCGCAGCTCGTGGAGGCTGCCGCCGCCGTCAGCCCGCTGGTCGAGGAGGCGGCGCCGGGTGAGGTCTACGCCGACCTGCGCGGCCTCGAGGGCCTCTACCCGCAGGAGGACGCGCTGGCGCGGGCGCTGCTGGAGGCGGCCCCGCGCGAGCTCGGCGCGCGGCTGGGGGTGGCGGACAGCCGCTTCACGGCGCGCGTGGCAGCCTTCGCCGCGCAGCCGGGAGCGTGGCTGCGCATCGACGGCGACGAGGCGCGCGCCTTCCTCGCGCCGCGGCCGACCACGCTGCTGCCGCTAGAGCAGGCCGCGCGGGAGTGGCTCGCGCTGCTCGGCATCGCCACGCTCGGCGACCTCGCGGCGCTGCCGCGACACGCCGTCGAGGCGCAGCTCGGCGAGGCGGGTGGGCGCGCCTGGCTGGCCGCGCGCGGCGAGGATCCCACACCGCTGGCGCCCATCGCGCACCGCGAGCGCGTGCTGGAGCGCGCGCAGGCCGAGCCGCCGCTGATCGGCCGCGAGGCGCTGCTGCACACCTTCGGGCAACTGCTGGGACGCGCGCTCGCGCGGCCGCTGGCGCGCGGGCGCCTCGTGCGCGCCGTCCAGCTCGGCGCCGTGATGGAGGACGAGCGGGTCTGGGAGCGCCGGCGAGTGCTGACCGAGCCGACCGGCGACCGCGCGCGGCTGTGGACGGCGCTCGCACCCTCGATCGAGGCGGCGGAGTTCGGCGGGCCGGTGGCCGAGCTGGCGCTGGAACTCGGCGGGCTGACCGCCGAGCGCGGCCGCCAGGCCCGGCTGCTGCGCGAGGGCGGCGCGCGACGCCGCGAGCAACTCGACGAGATGGCCCGCCACCTGCGGCTGCGCTACGGACGGGCGGCGCTGCGCCGCGTCGTCGTGCTCGCGCCGCAGAGCCGCATCCCCGAGCGCCGCTACGCCCTCGCCGACTACGAGCCGTGAGCGCGGAGCGGCAGCCGGCGGACGGCGCGCTCAGCCCGCTGGGCCTGCCGCGGCCGGTCGAGGTGCGCCCCGGTCCCGAGGGCGAACCGCGCGAGTTGCGGCGAACGCGGCGCGGCGTGCGGGGCGCGCCGTCCGCAATCGAGCGCATCGCGGAGTCGTGGCGCATCGCGGACGAGTGGTGGCGCGAGCCGCCGCTGCGGCGCAGCTACTACCGCGTCGTCCTCGGAAGCGGCGGCACGCTCACGCTCTTCCACGACGAGACGCAGCCGCCCGCCGGCGGCTGGTACGAGCAGCGCTACTGATCGGGCCGACGCTGGTCCGCCTCAACGGAACGCCGTCGCGTTCGGTTCCCACGCGGAGAGCCCGTAGACAGCCTCGCTGCTCACAATGCTTATGGTGGCCGTGCGGGCCCGCGGACGGGGAGCGGAATCAAGGCGCGGGCGTTGTGAGGAGGGCGCGATGCCGGAGCATTCGAACGCCGCGGTCGTGAGGCGGGGCTACGAGGCGTTCGCCGAGGGCGACGCCGAGACGCTCGCCGCGCTGATCGCCGAGGACGCCGTGTGGCATGTCGGAGGGCGCAATCTGTTCTCCGACACCTACCAGGGGCGCGACGCGATCTTCACCTACTTCCGGAAGCTGCGGGAGTTCACGAACGACTCGCTCGCCATCGAGCTGCACGCCGTGCTCGCGGACGACGAACACGCCGTTGCGCTCGTGCACATGACAGGGCGGCGGGCGCGCAGGGAACTCGCGATGAACGCGACCACGACCTACCACATGCGCGAGGGGCAGGTCGTGGAGGCGTGGACCTTCCACGCGGATCAGCACGCCACGGACGACTTCTTCTCGTACCGCAAGCACAGCCAGGGGCGGATGCCGTAGTCGCCGCTGCGCGCGGGCCTGGACCGTATGGAGTGACCGGCTCCGAGTTCGCGAACTCGCGGGTTACAGACGCGAGGGCTGCAGAGCCGCATGCGAAAGGAGCCGGTCATGACAATGACGGACCCGGCGACGACGGATCACACGCCAAGGCCCCACCTGTCACCGCACCCACCATCCCACCTCGGAGGCCAGCCGGACAGGCCCGAGAGCTTGCGGAGAGGAGAGCCAGCTTGCCAACCAATCAGCACTGGTGGCCGGATCAGCTGAACCTGAAGGTTCTCCGCCAGAATTCTCCCCTGTCGGATCCGATGGGCCAGGATTTCGACTACGCCGAGGCGGTGAAGACCCTCGATGTCGATGCGTTGAAGAAGGACATCGAGGAGGTGATGACGACCTCGCAGGACTGGTGGCCGGCCGACTACGGTCACTGCGGGCCGCTCTTCATCCGCATGACCTGGCACGCCGCGGGCACGGACCGCATCAGCGACGGCCGGGGCGGTGGACGCTCGGGCCAGCAGCGCTTCGCGCCCCTCAACAGCTGGCCCGACAACGCGAACCTGGACAAGGCGCGCCGCCTGCTCTGGCCGGTCAAGCAGAAGTACGGCCGCAGCCTCTCCTGGGCGGACCTGATCATCTTCGCCGGCAACTGCGCCCTGGACTCGATGGGGTTCAAGACCTTCGGCTTCGGTTCAAACTCCGAGCTCCGAGCCCTCGCGGAAGTGTACGGATGCGACGACGGGCAACCGCTATTCGTGCGCGACTTCGTGGCCGCGTGGGACAAAGTGATGAATCTCGATCGCTTCGACGTGGCGTGATCCTCAGCGGGGAGCTCGTAGCGGTCGTCTCCAATGCACCCGCGACGGGTGGCGGAGCGGAGCAACGCCCGCTACAGCATCGATGACGGCCCGCCCGGCTCAGTAGCCCATGTCGCGCGACTGGCTGACGGTTCGCCCCAGCTGCCGCTCGTCCGGGTCGATCGCCACGTCGATCAGCGCCGCGCGGCCGGAAGCGAGGGCGCGCTGGAGGGCGGGAGCGATCTCCTCGGGCCGCTCGACGTGCTCGGCGTGTCCGCCGAAGGCCTCCATGATCTTGTCGTAGCGCGCCTCCGGGACGTACATCCCGACCCGCTCGGGGTAGTCCTCCGGGAACAGGGCGCCCTCGAGCGTGCTGCCGAGGATCCCCTGGTTGTTGTCGACGATGAAGACGACCGGCAGGTTGTGGCGCAACGCGGTCTCGATCTCCATGCCGTTGAACCCGAAGGCGCTGTCGCCGTTCACGCTGATCACCGTGGCCTCGGGGCGGGCGAGCTTGGCGCCGATCGCGAACGGCACGCCCGTGCCGATGCAGGCGTTGGTCCCGGAGTTGAGGCGGGTGGCCGGCCCGTAGCTCTGCAGCACCTGGCGCGCGGTCGCCATCGTGATCTCGCCGTCGACGGTGATGATCGCGTCGCGGGGGGCGGCGTTGCGGATCTCGGACATCAGCCGGTAGTGCGAGATCGGCTCCTTGTCGGATGCGAGCATCGGCGCGAGTCGCTCCTCGTTCCTCGCGAGCGTCTCACGGAGCTCGTGCCGCCAGGGCGACTCGGCGCGCAACTCCGCGAGGCCTTCCGTGCGGCCGGCGAGCGCCGTGTTGAGCTGCCGCAGCACGTGGCCGGCGTCGCCGGCGATGCCCACCTCGACGTCGCGCTGGACGCCGATCTCCTCCGCCTCGATGTCTACCTGGATCAGCTTCGCGTCGGCAGCGAAGCCCTGTCCCATCTGGAACATCCAGTTGAGCCGCGCCGCCAGCACCACCACCACGTCGGCTCCGCGTATCGCCTGGCTGCGGGCGGCGGCGACGTTGAGCGGGTGGTCGTCCGGGATGTAGCCGCGTCCCATGGGGGAAGCGAGGAACGGCACGCCGAGGTCCTCGACGAGTTGCCGGAGGTCCCCGAAGGCTTCGTCACCGGCCCAGCGCAGGCCCTTGCCGACGATCAGCAGCGGCCGCTCCGCGCCGAGCAGCAGCTCGGCCGCCTGCTCGATCAGCAGCGGATCGCCCTGCGGCCGCGCCGGCGGCGCGCCGCGAATGGCCGGGCGGACTTCGATCTCCTCGATCTCCTCGCGCAGCACGTCGAGGGGGAGGTCGATGTAGACGGGGCCGGGGCGGCCGCCGAGCGCCTTGTGGAAGCCCATCGCGATCAGCTCGGGGATGCGCTCGGCGCAGTCGGCCTGGATCGCCCACTTCGTGATCGGCTGCATCATCGCGACGGAGTCGGCTTCCTGGAACGTACTTCGCCCGCGCTGGTGCAGCGCCGCGGAGCCGCCGAGGAGCAGCAGCGGGTAGCCGCTGTCCCACGCCACGTGGACGCCGGTGATCGCGTTCGTGACGCCGGGGCCGGAGCCCGTCATCGCGACGCCGACCTTGCCGGCGACGTAGCCGTGCGCGATCGCCATCATCGAGGCGGCCTGCTCGTGGTGGACGCCGATCGGCCGCACCCCGATCTCGGCGCAGGCGCCGATCACGTTGGTGACGGGGCCTGCGACGATCGTGAAGATCGCATCGGCCCCCTGATCTTGCAGCGCCCGCGCAACCAGCATGTTCCCGGAGATCCCGGACATCGTTCGATCCCTTCTCGCGAGCGCTGCCGGCGGTCCGGCAGGCGCTCCCCGTGGTGCTCAGCCGGCGGCGGTCACGCGCTCGTCGTGCAGCCGCTCGATCTCGTCCCAGTCGTAGCCGAGGCCCAGCAGCACCTCCTCGGTGTGCTGGCCGAGTTCCGGCGCCGCGCCCTGCACGGCGCCGGGACGCCCTCGCAGGAGCTGCGCGTACCAGCTAGTCGTCGAGGTGGTACACGCGCGCCGCGTTGTCGTGGAGGACCTTTTGGAGCGTCTCCCGGGGCAGCGAGCTGAGGTTCCGCTCGATGAAGTCCTTCGGCACGTCCGCGATCGATGCCGGACCCGGCGACATGCTCGTGGGATGCGGGAAGTCAGTCTCGTAGAGCACGTTGTCGGGTAGCAGGTCGATGGTCCGGAGCGCGATCTCGCGCTCGAACCAGAAGCAGGCGTAGACCTGGCGCTTGAAGTACTCGCTGGGCAGCAGCTCCATCTCCGGGTGCTCGTCGCGGGCGCCCGCGTTGAGCCACTGCCAGTCCAGCGCCTCGAGGACGTACGGAACCCAGCCAACGCCGCTCTCGACGGAGACGAAGTTGAGGTTGGGGTGGCGGTGGCAGATGCCGGAGATCAGGATCTCCATGATGCCGTTCATGTTGTCCATGAAGAAGCGCACCGTGCCCGCGGAGTAGTTCGCCTGCGGGCCATTGCCCTCGTAGCCGGCGTGGGTGTCGACCGGGTTCCCCGAGCCGATGTGGAAGTTGATGCTCAGGCCCAGGTCCTCGGCCGTGTGCCACACGGGGTTCCAGTGCGGGTCGGCGAGCATCGGCGAGTCGCCGAAGAAGTGCGGCTGCTGCGGGAACAGCACGCCCTTGTGACCGAGCTGGAAGCAGCGATTGATCTCCGCGACTGTCTCGTCCACGTCCCAGAAGGGGACCGCCATGATCGGCAGCAGCCGCTTCGGATCGACGGCGCACCAGTCGTGCAGGAAGTCGTTGTAGGCGCGGACGCAGGCGAGCATGAGCTCGGGGTCCTCGAGCTTGAGGAAGTTCTGGTTCCCGAAGCCCGCCACGTTCGGGTAGATGATGTGGGCGTACATCCCGTACTCGTCCATGCGCTCCAGGCGCTTCGCCGAGTCGTAGGCGCCGGGGTCGAAGTCCTCGAGGGTCGACGGGTGCGCCGGAGGCCACTCGCGCCAGCCGGCCATCGTCGTGATGCCGATCGGCGACGAGGGCTGGCCGTTGAGGATCCAGAGATCGCGCGGCATCTCCGGGTCCGCATTCGGATCCCAGTGCCGAGCCGTCTGCCAGGGGATGGTGCGAACGTGGGGCACCTTGTCGCCCCACTTCTTCGTGGAGACGCGCGACGTGAAGAGGTCGTACGGCTCCGTTACGTGCGTGTCGACGTCGATGACCTTGATCTCGTCCGTGATCATGTTGCCTCCAACGCGAGGCGATGACCGGGGGAGGTGGCGCCTCGCGAACGCGCCGGACCGGCTCTCCCGGTCCACGGGTCGAGGGTGGCCGATGGTGATCGGAGTGGGCGTTCCCCTTCGCCCTATCACCCTCGCAATATCTCTGCTGTGACTATAGGTGCGGTACAAGATTGTCAAGAATCCTGCGATCGCCCGTTCGCCGCCCCTCTCGAATGCGTCTGGCGGCGAGCCCGCCCCGCGACGCGCTATGATCGCGCTCGCCATGCCGGGGCGAAACGCGTCGGCAGCGTACGAAGGAGTCGTGATCGCGTGAGCGCTCCCCTCCGCGTGCTGACCTGGATGCCGCCCGACATGACCGAGCGCATGACGCGCGAGGTCGAGGGCGTCGAGCTGATCCACATCCCGGCGCGTGGACCGTTCCCGGAGGACGCGGACGGCGACGTGCTGCTCGTGGGCGCGCGCACCGTGCCGATCATGGAGGAGGCGCTGCGCAGTGGCGTCCGCTGGATCCACATCTACGGCACCGGCGTCGACGGATTCCCGATCGAGCTGCTCCAGGACGGTCAGACCCTCACCTGCTCGCGCGGCGCGAGCGGCGTGCCGATCGCCGAGTGGGTGATGGCGACGATGCTCGCCTTCGAGAAGCGGCTGGAGGAGACAGCGATGCACGAGCCCTGGGAGCGGCGCGGCGATCCGGGGCTCGGCACGCTATCCGGGAAGACGCTCGGGCTCGTGGGGCTGGGCGGCATCGGCGCGGCCCTCGCCGAGCGGGCGCTGCCCTTCGGGATGCGAGTCCTCGCCCTCCGCCGCCGCCCACGGCCGAGTGAGGTGCCGGGCGTCGAGCTGGCGGGCGACCTCGGTGAGCTGCTCCGGCAGGCGGACCACCTCGTGCTTGCCGCTCCGGCGACCGCCGCCACCCACCACCTGATCGACCGCGACGCCCTCGCGCAGGTGAAGCCGGGCGTGCACCTGGTCAACGTCGCGCGCGGGACGCTGCTGGACCAGGAGGCACTGCGCGAGGCGCTCGACGACGGGCGCGTCGCCATGGCCTCGCTCGACACGATCGAGCCGGAGCCGCTGCCGGCCGGCCACTGGCTGTACTCGCACCCGCGCGCGCGGATCACCCCTCACCTCTCGTGGAGCATGCCGCAGGGGCGCGATCAGATCGTCAATATCTTCATCGCGAATCTGCGCCACTACCTGGCGGGCGAGCCCCTCGAAGGCGTCGTGGATGTCGAGGAGGGCTACTGAGCCCCGTGCTCGCGGCCGCTCGCTCCGGACTCGCCCGTCAATCAGCTCGAACGTAGCGGGCCGCGGCGCTCGCGGCGGAGACGGCCTCGCCGACCGCCTCGGCGACGTGGCCGCCGTAGCCGCGCCTCACGGCGCCGGCGGCGAAGACGCCGGGCAGCGAGGTCGCGAACGCCGCGTCGGTGACGACGTAGCCGTCCTCGCGCTCCAGCTCGGGCGGCAGGAACTCGCTATTCGGGGTGGAGCCGATGAACGGGAAGACGGCCGCGCACGCCAGCTCCCGCATGCTGCCGTCGCTGACGCCGCGCAATCGCACGCCCTCGACCACGCCGCTGCCGAGGACTTCGTCCACCTCGCAGCCCCAGACGAACTCGACGTTGTCGAGCCCGGAGAGCCGGTTCACGTAGTCCGCCTTCGCCCTGAGCGAGCTGCGGGCGACGACGTAGACCCTGCGGCAGAAGCCGGCCAGCACGAGGGCCTCCTGCGCCGCCGCGTCCCCGCCTCCGATCACGGCGACGTCCTGGTCGCGGAACAGCGGCGCGTCGCACGAGGCGCACTGCGAGACGCCGCGGTCGATCAACTCGCGCTCCCCGGGCACGCCCAGCCGCTTAAGCCGGGCGCCCGAGGCGACGACCACGGCACGCGCGCGATGCCGCTCGCCGCCGGCGATCGCGAGATGCCCTCCGTCCTCGGCCGAGAGCGCTTCGACCGGGACCTGGATGATCGAGACGCCAAGCGACTGGCACCTCGTGAAGAGGCCGACGGCGAGCGACACGCCGGAGAGCTCGCCGTCGGCCGGGTAGCCGTCGAGCTGCTCGACGTTCACGATCTGCCCGCCGAACAGCGGCTCGCCCTCGATCAAGGCGGTGCTGAGGCCGTAGCGGGCGGCATGGTGCGCGGCCGTGAGGCCGCTGACGCCAGCGCCGATCACGAGGACGTCGAACCTCCCGCGGCGGCGCACCATGCCGGACCTCCCGTCAGCTCGTTCGCGCGTCGGCGAGCCGGGTCTCCCAATCGGCGGGCAGACGGATCTGCTTCGCCACCGGGTAGCCGAGCCTGCCGTTGTGCGCGAAGGTGCAAGCGTTGTTGCGCAGCGGGTCGCCGGCGACCGCAATCATGAAGTCGTCCGGTTCGAACACAATCGGCACCAGCCGGTTCGGATCGTCCGATTCGAGGAACACCCTCGGGATCCTGCCGAGGTTGACCTCGGACTCGAGCGACCGGATCACGTGGTCGGTCCAGTCGCCGAGGTAGCGCTCGAACTCCCAGGCCGGCAGCCGCGCGTGGTCGAAGAGGTACTGCTTCACGTCCTGCTTGCTCCAGCCGGCCTTCGCGATCGTCTGCGCCAGGATCGGGCTCAGCACCAGCAGCGGGCGCAGCGAGCCCATCGACTTGCCGACGGTGAAGATCAGCTGCCAGGTGTTCTGCTTCAGCACCGCGTCGGCGATGTACGGCAGCACAAGCTCCGGCGTATCGCCGTAGACCGAGGCCATCATGTCGCTGCCGGTATAGCGCGCGATCGTGACGGTGTTGTCGCCCGCCTCGAAGCCCATCTCGACGCTGGTGGGCGGCCAGCCGATCTCGGCGAGCACGTCCTCGTTCTCCGCCAGCACTACGCGCCAGGTGTTGCCGAAGGTCGCCTTGTCGTTCTTGTGCAGCAGGAAGCCGGCCACGTTGCGCAGGTAGAGCCGCCAGAAGCGGCCGATCGAGGTGTTCGCGATGAAGCCGTCGCGCAGGACGCCCTGCTCGAAGTTGAAGCCCAGCTCCCTCGCGATCGGCCCGTTGATCGTGATCAGCGTCTCGGCGCCGGGCGTGTTGCCGCTGTGCTCCACGCCGTACTCGGGATCGGCCATCGCCTCGGCGAGGGCGAGCAGCACCGGCATGTACTCGGGCCGGCAGCCCGCCATCACGCCGTTGACCGCGACGCTCCAGACGGTGACCGCGCGGTTGTCGGGCAGGATCACGCCGATCATCTCGTCCGGGTCGCGATCGGTGAAGCCGAGGAACTCGCCCACCTTCTCGACGGTCGGCGGCACGACCGGCAGCCCGTCGCTCCATTCGCACTCGTAGAAGTAGCGGTTGACCTCCTCGAACGTGCCTTCGAAGACGATCTCCCGCGGCGACGGCTCCGCGACGGCCGGTGCGTCCGCGGGCGCCTCGAGCAGGTTGGCGATGACGGCGTCGAGGGTCACCTCGCGAACGTGGCGCTCCATCTCCTGCTCGCTCTGGTTGCCGACATGCCCCGGCACCAGCGCCAGCGGCAGGTTCGGCAGCCCGAGGCCCTCCGAGGTCGTGCCGGCCTGGCCGATGAACCCCTCGCAGACAAGCGACGAGGTGGGGACGCCCGCGAACTCGCACGCCGCACTTGCCCGCATCACGGCGGGCGTGCAGCTGCCTCAGCAGCCCATCCCGGAGATGGCGGCATCGACCCCCATCTCCTTGAAGCGCTGCGGCAGCGAGGCGAGAATCTCGCGCTCCTCGGAGCCGTGCGTGGAGCCGAACTCCCGCCAGCTCACGAAGCGAACGCCGGGGAAGCGGGCCTCGAGCTGCGGCTCCAGCAGGTCGAAGATCTCGTCGCCGCGGTACACGTAGTCCCAGAGCTGGGCGACCGTCTTGCCGGTCAGTGTGTCCAGCCGTGGCGCGAGCGGTTGGGGCTGGAGTTGCCTCGCGCTGCGCGGCCAGACCACCCGGTAGCGGCCTCCCTCGTTGCTGTTCGTCATGGCTCCGGCTCCTTCGAGGCTGATCGTGCGCTGCGAGTCAAGCGCGGCGCCGCCCGATCCTACTCGTTGCGCGGTGAGCCTGCGCGGCTATCGGGGGGCGCGCGATCCGGCGACGCAGGCCGGCTTCGGCGCGGCGTCAGGCCGTGGACGTGCCGGGCTGCATCGGCCGCATGCTCGCCGTCATGCCTCGGACCGGACCGGCTCGCCGAACGCGCGGCGGGCCGACCGCAGCCCCAATCACGTAGCATCGGCGCGCGGCGAGGAGCACGCGATGAGCGAAGAACGACCGAGCGCGCTGCGGGTCCGCGACCCCGGCATCCGCGAGCTTCTCGCGCGCGACGCGCGCTGGCAGGCGTGGCTCGATGTCGAGGTGGCGCTGGCCCGGACGCAGGCAGAGATCGGCATGATCCCCGCCCCGGCCGCGACGGAGATCGAGCGCAAGGCGCGGCTCGAGCTGTTCGACCTCGATCGCGTGACCGAGGGGCTGCGCGTGACCGGGCACGGCCTGGTCCCGCTGGTCTGGGAACTCGACCGGCTCTGCGAAGGCGACGCCGGCGGCTACGTCCACTGGGGCGCGACCACGCAGAACATCACCCAGACGGGGAACCTGCTGCAGGTCCGAAAGGCGCACCGGATCGTGCTCACGGAGATCGCGGGGCTGCTCGAGGCATTCGCGGACCTCGCCGAACGCACGAAGGACGACGCGATCGCCGGTCGCACGCACGGCCAGCACGCGGTGCCGGCGACCTTCGGCGCGAAGGTCGCCGTGTGGATCGACGAGCTGTGCCGCCACGCCGAGCGGCTGCGGCAGATCGAGCCGCGGATCTTCGTCGCGATGCTCGGCGGGGGCGCGGGTACGGCCGCCTCGTTCGAGGGCCACGGCCCCGCGCTGCAGCGCCGCATGGGCGAGCTGCTGGGGCTCGGCTCGATGCCGCTGCCCGGCCGCACCATCTACGACCACATGACGGAGTACGTCCTCGCGCTCGCGCTGCTCGGCACGAGCTGCGGGAAGGCCGCGCGCGAGGTGCGCACGCTCATGTCGGAGGAGTTCGCGGAGGTCGAGGAGCCCGTCTCGCCCGGCACCGTCGGCAGCAGCACGATGCCCCAGAAGCGCAACCCGAAGCTCTGCCAGGACATCATCGCGGACGAGACGGAGCTGCGATCGCTGGTCCCGCTCGCGATCGAGGCGATGCTCGGCGATCACGAGGCCGACGGCAGCCGCTCGATGATGATCGACCGCGCGCTGCGCCGCGCCCTCGAGCTGAGCGGCGACATCCTCGTGCGGTTGCTCGATGTGGCGACGGGGTTGCGCGTCTTCCCGGAGCGGATGCGGCGCAACCTCGATCTCTCGGGCGGGCTGATCATGTCGGAGAGCCTGATGCTCGCGCTGGGGCGCGAGATCGGGCGGCAGCGCGCGCACGACGCCGTGTACGAGGCGGCGCAGGAAGCCGCCACGAGCGGGGAAGCGTTCGCCTCGCTGCTCGCGAGGGACGAGGAGATCGCCTCGCATCTCGGCGCGGAGCGGCTGGCGGAGCTGCTGGACCCCACGCGCTACACGGGCGACAGCGCGCGCCAGGCCTCGGAGCAGGCCGAGCGCGCCCTGCGCGTGGCCGCGGAGCTGCGCGAGGCGCTGGCCGCGGGCTGAGCAGTCCTCGATCCCCCTCGCGATCAGCGCGAGGCGAGCTGCGCCCAGGTCGGTCGCCGGATCAGCAGCAGGAAGATCGCGCCGCTGAGGGTGAACAGGGCGTAGCAGGTGAACACCAGGCGGTAGCTCCCCGTCTGGTCGAACGCCCAGCCGGCGACGACCGGCCCGGCGAAGCCCAGCGGCATCATCAGCGTCGAGGTCAGCCCGCGGATCGTGGCGAAGTAGCGCGTCCCGAAGTAGTCGGCCACCAGCGTCATGAACATCGCCACCCAGGCCGCGTGCGCGAACGGGTAGGTGAGGAAGTAGAGCGGCAGCAGCCAGAGCCGCGAGGGCGACAGTGACGCGAAGATCAGCATCCCGACGCATTGCAGGAGATAGGAGATCACGTACAGCCTGCGACGCCCGACGATGTCGCCGAGCCAGCCGCAGATGAAGCGCAGGGGAACCTGGAACAGCCCGTAGGCGCCGGTGATGAAGGCCGCGCCCTGCAGCGAAAAGCCGACGTTCTGAAGGTGCGGAACCTGGTGCACGATCCAGCTTATCTGCGTCGCTGCGCCGATCGCCGTGGCGCCGCCGAGCAGGTAGAAGGCCGGCGTGCGCAGCGCCTCGGCGACCGTCATCCCGTCGCCGAACGAGCTTGCGGCCTGCGAGGCGGTCGGGGTTGCCGGAGCCGGCTCTCCGTCCGGCCGGTAGCCGTACGGCTCCGGGCGGTTGCGCAGCACCATCGAGAGCGGCAGCCCGCAGCCAACGATCACAACGGCGGCGACCAGCAGGGTCGGCCGCCAGCCGAACGCGCCGATCAGCACCGCCAGCGCCGGCACCATGAAGTAGCCGGCCCCGCGCGCGGAGGCGAGCAGCCCGAGCGCCTGGCCTCGCTTCTGGTCGAACCAGCGCATCAGCGACGCCGAGTACGCCGTCGAGGAGCCGAGGCTCTCGCCCGAGGCGATGACGAGGCTCGCGAGGTAGTAGACCCAGAGGACGCGCGCCTGGGAGAAGAGCACGAGCCCGATGCCGACGATCAGCACGCCGCTGAGCGCCATCCTGCGCGCTCCGAGCCGGTCGACGAGCGCGCCCGTGACGGGGGCGAGCAGTCCGTGCTCGAAGCTGCGCAGCGAGAAGCCCACCGAGATCGCGGCCAGGCTCCAGCCGGTCTCCTCGCGGATCGGCTCGATGAACACGCCGAAGCCGAAGCCAACCACACCGAACGTGAGGAAGCTCGTGAAGGCGCCGGCAAGCGCGATGTACCAGCCGTAGAACAGCCGGCCGCGTACGAGGTCGCCTCCGCGGCCAAGGGCGGCTTGCATCGCGCCTCCGTCCGGGCGCCGGCCCTCGTCGGCCCGGCGTCGCCAGCAGCGTAGCGTCTGGCCGCCTCGCCCGAGTGCGGCCGGCGGCGAGGGCCCGAGCCGCTCGCCTGTGCGGGGCGAGCGCGGGGCGCGACGCGCCATCGCGGTCGCGCTAGCATGCGCTCCCCCCGCACTCAGCGGTCACGCCGCAGAAGGGCCGTCCCCATGTCAGACGAGACTCAGGAGAGCCAGTACTCGGTCCGCTACACGAATCCGATCTACGGCGAGGAGGAGATCGCGGCTGTCGTCGAGGCGCTCCGCAGCGAGCCGGAGCTGCAGGTGGGCCCGCGCGTGCGAGAGATGGAGCGCCGGGTCGCGGCGATGTTCGACAAGAAGCACGGCGTCATGACCAACTCCGGCACCTCGGCGCTGTACCTCGCCGTGGAGCTGCTCGACCTGCCGCCGGGGAGCGAGATCATCACCTCGATCATCAGCTTCTCCGCCACGTTCGCGCCGATCGTGCGCGGCGGGTTCGTCGCCTCCTACGTGGACGTCGAGTTCGACACCTACAACATCGACGTCGACAAGATCGAGGAGATGATCACGCCGAACACCCGGGCGATGCTGATCCCGAACCTGATCGGCAACGCGCCGGACTGGGAGCGGATCCGCGAGATCGCGGACCGTCACGACCTCAAGGTGATCGAGGACTCGGCGGACACCCTCGGCGCGGAGTTGCGCGGCAAGACGACCGGCACCTGGACCGACATCAGCATGACCAGCTTCGCCCGCTCCCACATCATCACCAGCGGGGGCAGCGGCGGCCTCGTCGCCGTCAACAGCGACGAGGAGTGGGACCGCGCGCTGATGCTGCGCCGCTGGGGCCGCACCTCCGAAGTGCAGATGTACGGCTCGAAAGAGGGCTCAGGCGGCCGCTTCGAGGCAGTGATCGACGGGATCCCCTACGACACGTACTTCATCTTCGACGAGGTCGGCTGGAACTTCGAGCCCTCGGAGATGCACGCCGCCTTCGGGCTCGTGCAGCTCGGCAGGCTCGAGGAGTTCTACGAGGCGCGCAAGCGACGCTTCGACCTGCACACGGAGTTCTTCAACCTCGAGCGCATCCGCGAGCGATTCGTGCCGGCACGCCAGCTGGAGGGGCTGAAGACGAGCTGGATCTCCTACCCGCTGATGATCCGCGAGGATGCGGGCTTCGACCGCGCCGACTTCCAGCAGTTCATGGAGAGCAGGGGCGTCCAGACGCGCATGGTCTGGTCCGGCAACATCCTCCGCCAGCCCGCGTTCAGGGACACCGCCCACAAGGCTGCTCCCGAGGGCTACCCGAACGCCGACCGGGTCATGGAGTACGGCCTCATCCTCCCGATGAGCCACGCCGTGCCAACCGACGACATCGAACAGATCCACGGGCTCATCGACGAGTTCGTCAGCACGCACTGAGCTCCTCGCAAGAGGCTACGACCGCTACCGGCCTGACACAGGAACGGCCGCGGCGGTTGGTGATAACCGCCGCGGCCGTCATCGCGCGGCGCATCCCGCGCGGAGCGAGGGACTACGTCACTGGCTGTAGCCCGAGCCCGAGCCCGAGGAAGAGCCTCCGGCGGGCGCCAGCTGGGCGGCGGCCGCCGTCAGCCAGTCCATGAGGAAGCGGAAGTCCTGGTACGCCTGCGCCGAACCGAGGCGCTCCTCCAGCAAGTCGAGCTCTCCCAGCAGCGCCGCGAGGTCGAAGTGGATGCCACCGGCGTCGACCTCGGCGTTCTCGACCTGCGGCGAGAGTGCGCTGTAGCGGTCCGCCGCCAGCGCCACGATCGCGCCGAGCCGGAAGGAGCGGTCCGCGGCGTCGAACGGCGCGTCCGTGCGCCCCGACACGTCCAGCCTCTGACTCAGCGTGTCGCCCGAGAACGGATCGACCCAGCGCGCCTCGATCTCACCCAGCACCGCCGAGCGGTAGAGCGCCTCGTTACGCAGGACCAGCTCGTAGAAGACCGTCGTCGCGGACCCGGACGGAAGCTCCGCAAACTCCCTGCGGTTCTGCTCGAAGGTGTGGTCCGGCGTGATCCGGTTTTCGTAACCGACGATGCGCCACGCCTGCACCGCCCGCGGGTCCCACGTCACCTGCGCCCGCGCCTGGTCGGCGAACGGCGTAGACAGCGTCAGCCAGTTGTCGCGGCTGAAGGTCGAGCGCGCCTGCGCGGTGTCGTCCAGGTAGCGGTACCAGCCGTTGCCGTGCTGCGCCAACTGCTCCAGCAGGTAGTCGTTGTAGTTGGCGATGCCGACACCGATCGTGATCAGGCGCAGCGGGTTCTGCCGGTCGTAGTCCGGAGCCGACTCGAGGATGGCGAAGGGATTCGTCTCATCCACGTTCGCGACGCCGTCCGACATCAGGATGATGTAGTTGAAGGCGTCCGGCCGCTCGCGACGCGTCTCGTCGGCGAGCCGCACGCCGAGGTTGAGCCCGGCCTGCACGTTCGTGCTGCCGTGCGGCTCGAGCCGCGCGATCGAGCGCGAGACATCCCCGTCGTCGGGCCGGCTGTGCTCGACCGTGTAGGCATCGATCACGTCGGTAGTGAAATGCACGACGGCGATGCGGTCGCGCGAGTTGAGGCTCTGGCGGATCGTCTCAGCCGCCTCGCGGGCGATGGCGACCCGGTTCCCGTCCGCCATCGAGCCTGATGCATCCAGCACCAGCGTCACGTTCAGGGGTGTGCTGTCGCGCAGCCTCGGCGCCTGGAGGGCGACGCGGGCGAGGTGCCGGCCGCCGCCGAGCGGGTGCTCCACCACTTCGCTCGTGATCGCGAAGCTGCGCTCGTCGCGCGGCAGGTCGTAGCCGTAGGCGAAGGCGTTCACCCACTCCTCCGCCCGCACCGAGTCGGGCTCCACCGCCAGGCCGTTCTGCGCCCAGTTGAGCGCGAGGAAGTAGGAGCTGCGGTCCGTGTCGAGACTGAACGTCGAGACGGCGTCCGTGCCTGCATCGACGAACGGCGTGCGCCCGTAGTTCCTGAACGTCGTGTCCGTGGGCCCCGGCCGCTGCTGATCCGCCGGCGCGGCGGGGGCAAAGCTGGGGGTCGGCGCGCCGGTTGCCCGTGCGGCGGGAGCCGCCGTGGCCGCGCCCGTAGGGGTAGCCAGTGAGGGGGCAGCCAGTGCCGGACGGGCAGTCGGGGCTGCGGTGGCAGAGCGGATCGCGGCAGCGGTGGGGGCCCCCGTTGCGGTGGCGGCAGGCGCGGCACGGGCCGGCGCGGCGGTGGCGGCGGGCGCGAACACCTCGTCGTCGTCGTCGCCGCCGCAGGCAGCGACCGCCAGTGTGAGGATCGCGATCGCGGCGATCGCGGCGGGGATCCGGTACATCCGCATTGCCAGTCGCATGGGAACCTCCCTGGGCTGTGCTGTCTGAGGGGGGACGGACATCGGGTCCGTGCCGGTCAACAGCAGAGGACCGCCGGCAAGTCGCGCCTAAGCCCTCACGTCAAGAGATACGCGCGTCAGCGCCGAACGGTTCCAACCACGCAGATCCGCCCGACCCCCGCGCGGGGGCACGCAGGCGCCGGGACATCGCAATGCACGGGTGTCTGACCGGGTCGGAACCTCGGGCCGTGGTGGTCAGCGGGCCAGGAAGGCCAGTTCTTCCTCCACCAGCGAGACGAGCAGGTCGTCGAGGCGCTCCACCGTGTATTCCCCAACGTCGTGGGCGGTCGTTCCTCCCGCGCCGTAGACGATGAAGATGAAGCGGCCCATCGTGTGCTGGGCGATCTGCCGGAACACGTACTCGCCCTGCTGATCCAGCCCGCTCGAGGCGATGGCGAAGGTCTTGATGCCCCGCTGGTGGGCCTCGACCATCTCGTCCGCGTAGCTGTAGTCCTCGACGTAGTCGAGGTGCGGAGGCGCATCGGCGATCAGGAACATCAGCCGTATCGCATCCCCGAGGCGCCAGCTGGGCTCGTGCACGGCCACGTGCAACGCCTCGTTGAGTGATTCCGGATAGTCGCCGCCCCCGTATGCGTCCACCCCTCGAATGGTGTCGACGAACCGCGTGGCGTCGGCCTCGAAGTCGTACACGCGGGTCACGAACTCATCCTCCCGGTCGCGATAGGCGACCATCCCGAAGCGCAGGTCAGGTTGCGACGGCAAGTCGCTGATCCGTGACGAGATGGAGAGCAGCGTGTCCTTTATCTGATCGATCTCGTCTTCCATGCTGCCGGTCGCGTCGAGCAGGAAGAGGATGTCGAGCGGTACGCCGACGCCGGACGAGGACTGGACAAGATCAAGGGTGACGTCCCAGTCCAACACCTCCCCGCGGGCAAACTCAAGCTGCTGGCTTTCCTCATCCGTCTCCACGTCCAGGGTGAAGGACTCGGCCCCCTCGCTGGCCTCGAAGGCCAGGGGGAAGAAGAGCGTCTGGCCGTTCGCGTAGGTGCGCCCCTCGAAGAGGACGGCTTCGCCCGCGGAGACGCGGACGCGTGCATTGTGCACCGGCTGGCCATCGGAGTCCGTGACGGTGATGACGTAGCGTTCCGAGACGTCCACATCCTGAACGGGGAGCCCCGCGTACTGGTTTCGGTAGTGGACGTACTCGTCCCAGCGCTCGTTGTCGTTCACCTCCCCCGCGGACAGGGCTGTCCGCTGGCGCTCTCCATCCGAGGCGCTCTCCCGGGGTGAGCTGGAGTCCGACCCGTCTTCGGAGTCGCCATCGGACTCGGGCGACGCCGCGTCGGCCATGGAGGGCGCAGCAGGCGCGTCGGCGTCGTCGCTGGACTCGGCGGAGTCGCCACTCATGGCGGGAAGCTCGGGTCCCGGCTCCTCCGCCATGCCGCCGCCGTCGGCCATCGCGTCGCCGCCGCGGCCGCCGCCGTCGTCCGCTGGCGCCACAGGCTCGGCCGTGGGCTCGGCGGCGGGAGCCGGCCTGCCGGCCGCGACGGGCGTGGCGGTGGCGGCCGACGTGGCGGCCGCGACGGGCGCGGGGGTAGGGGCCGCGGTTGGCGTTGGGACCGCCGCAGTCGCCGTGGGGGCTGCGGTCGGGGCCGCCGTGGCGGCGGCGGTCGGCGCGGCGGTGGGCGCAGCGGCAGCGGTCGGGGCCGCCCTCGAGGCCTGCGTAGCGGCAGCGGTGGGGGCCGGCGTGACGATGGTCGCGGCGGTCGGCGCGGCGAGCGGCCTGGCGGTGGAGGCCGGCGTGGCGATGGTCGCGGCGGTCGGCGTGGCGGCCGCGGTCGGCGCCGCGAGCGCCGGCGTGGCAGTGGCGGCCGCCGCGGTGGGGGCCGCCATGGGGGCCGCCGTGGCGGCCGGTCTGGCCGCGATCCGAGGAGCCGCGGCGTCGTCGCCACCGAGGCCGGCGAGCGCCCAGACCCCGATCGCGACGGCTACAACCAGCAAGGCCGCAGCAGCCGCCGGGATCCAGGCCCTGCCGCTAGTGAAGGCCGTTGCGCGACGCAGGAAGGCGAGAGGCGGCTCCTGCTGTTTTCCCAGGCGCCCCTCCAGCCGAGACCAGAGATCGTCGGGGGCGCGCAGATCCCGAGCCTCCTCGCTGAAGTGTTCGCGGAGGCGGCGCTCCAGCTCCCGGTCGGGTCCGTCGTTACGCGCCATTGCCGGCTACCTCCATCACGCCGGACTGCTCCAGCAGCTCACGCATGTGGCGCAGCGCACGGTGCAACCGGGACTTGACGGTGCCTTCCCGCACACCGGCGGAACGGGCCACCTCGCGAACCGTCAGGTCGGCGAAGTAGCGCAGCACCACGACCTCGCGGTGCTCGGGGCTGAGCTGGGCGAGGACGTGCCGCACGGCCTGGCGGTCTTCGCTCGCCTCGATCGAGTCATACGCGCCGGCGGGCGCTGCCAGCGGCGCCGACTCCTCCAGCGGGACGGTCGCCAGCCTGCGTTTCCGCTGCTGGGTGAGCACGGCGTTCACGAGGATGCGCATCAGCCAGGGCTTCACGGAGCTGCCTCGCCGGAAGGTCCGGATGCCACGCCAGGCCAGCAGGAACGCATCCTGGACGTGCTCCTCGGCCTGGGCCGCGTTCCCGGTCATGAGGTACGCGGTGCCGAAGAGCTGGTTCTTGTACTGCTCCACCAGATAGCGGAAGGCCTCGCGGTCCCCGTTCTGGCAGCGCAGTACGGCCTCGTCCTCGGTCATGCGCCCCTCACCCTCCGCGGGCCGGCCGGGGTAGTGTCCGCGCCTCGCATCAAGTCGCGCCAGTAGCATCCTGATAGTAAGTACGCGTCGATGCGCCGGATCGTTCCCCCTCGGCACGCGTGCCGTGCGCGAGGCCGCTGAGCGAGGGTGTGAAGCACCCCGCTGTTCGAGGAAGCGCGCAGCGGCGATGCGCGACGGGCCGCGGTTCGGCACACTGGCGGCCGGCGCCCAGGGCGCAACGGTAAGGAGCCATCGTGAGAGCAGGCCTGATCTCGGACACGCACTGCCCGGCCATGGGCAAGGTCCCGCCGGTCGAGGTCGCCCGCGCCTTCGAGGGCGTCGATCTGATCCTGCACGCCGGCGATGTCTACACCTCGGAGTGCCTGGACTGGCTGGAGCAGATCGCGCCCGTGCTCGCCGTCGAAGTTCCGCCGGCGCCGTGCTTCGACGACCCGCGCGTCGCCCGCAAGCGTGTCGTCGATGTCGCCGGCCGTCCGGTCGGGCTGGTGCACGACCTGATGATCATTGGCTACGGCTTCGAGGTGGTGCCGGGCATCATCGAGCGCCAGGTGCGCGACGACACCTCGCTCGACGAATGCCTCCAGCAGGTCTTCGGCGAGCACGTCGAGGCGGTCATCTTCGGCGACACGCATGTCCCGATGGTGGAGCGGCACCAGGGCATCCTGTTCGCGAATTCCGGCAGCACGATGCTGCCGTGGCAGCGCCGCCAACTCGGCACCGTTGCCATCCTCGAGGCGGACGGCGACGGTCTCGAGGCGCGGATCGTCCACCTGAGCGAGTACAGCGACTAGCCGCCCGTAGCGCGGGGTTGCGGTGCTGCGGTACCCTCGCCCCGCTATACGCGATACGCGATGCGGATACGCGATACCCGATCAAGGAGGCTCGTATGCCAAGACCGATTCCCGTACCCGACGCCATGAGCAAGCCGTTCTGGGACGCCTGCAACGAGCGTCGGCTGATCATCCAGGTCTGCACCATGTGCGACCGCAAGCAGTTCCCGCCGGACGCGGAGTGCGGCGAGTGCGGCTGGCACCTCCACCTCGATTGGATCGAGACGAACGGCCGCGGCACCATCAACGGCCACTCGGTCACCTACGACTCGCGGATCATGGCCTGGCACGAAGAGCAGCCGTTCAACAACGCCGTGATCTCCCTCGAGGAATACCCGGAGATTAACTTCTTCTCGAACCTGCCCGGCGTACCCGTGAACGAGGTCCCCGTCGGGGCCACGGTGGAGGTCGACTTCATCGCGGTGTCGGAGGATCAACTGATCCCCGAGTGGAAGGTCGTCGAATAGCACTGACGCCCACGCGGCGTAGACCATCCACAACCCCTCGGCACAAGGCGGGAAGGCACAATTCATGGCAGGTCAGATTCACTGGGAGCGCAACGAGGATCCGGTCGGCATCTGGGAGCACCGCGGCAAGGTCGCGCTCGTCGGGCTGGGCCACTCGCCGAATACGGACCGCCGCTGGGACGGCGTCAGCATGGACAAGACGCTGGGCGCCAAGGTCGTCGAGGCCGCACGCGCCGCGCTGGACGACGCCGGCATCAGGCCCGACGAGGTCGACGGCGTCGTCTCCTCGGGGGGCGGGCAGGCCTGGCACATCAGCCTCGGCTCGCAGTGGGGGCCGACACGGCCCTTCTTCGACGCGCCGTACGACAGTGAGGACGGACTCACGTACGTGACCGCCGAGTGGGTTCGCAGTCAGATGAACCTCGAGAACGCCACGTACCTGAACTCCCACGGCGAGACGCTCTGGAACCTGATCGGGCTCGCCGCCCAGGTCGTGGGCGACGGGCGCGCCGAGGTCTGCCTGGTGACCTACCCGAACGGGAACATCGAGGGCCGCTACCACCAGAACCCGAGCCTCGCCGCGCCGGGCCGGATGCAGTGGACCCACCCGTACGGCTGGGGGCTGTCCGGCCATGGCTACGTCTTCGAGCAGTACGCCCGCAAGTACGGGACGAACCACGACCGCATGGCGCCGTTCGTCGTGCAGGAGCACGCCAACGGACTGCTCTGGCCGTACAGCTACTACGCACAGCACGAGCCGGAGCCGTTCACCGAGGAGGACTACCTCAACGGGCGCTGGATCGCACAGAACCTCAGCATCTTCGACTGTGACCGGCCCGTGCAGGCCGGCGCCGCCTACATCGTCACCACCGCCGAGCGCGCGAAGGACATGAAGCAGACGCCGGTCTACATCCTCGACCACACGGAGAGCGCGTCCACCCCGCGCAGCCTGGTCCAGACCCTCGACGACACCGAGTCCTGGACGGACACGCAGGCGAAGCGCTCGTACGCCGGCTCCGGCCTGCGGCCCGAGGACATCGACGTCTTCGCGCCGTATGACGGCTTCGCCGTGTTCACGCAGTACTTCCTCGAGGCCTTCGGGTGGCGAGGGGTGAAGCGCGGCGAGGCGCACGACTTCTACGGCGACGACATCTCGCTCAAGGGGCCGAACCCGCTCAACTCGGGCGGCGGCAACATGGGCACCGGCCGCATGCGCACGGTCTTCATCACCGATCCGATGGAGCAGTTGCAGGGGCGCGCGGGCGAACGCCAGGTGGCGATCAAGGCCGAGGTCGCGGTCACGATCGGCGTGCTTCCGAACAACGCCGCGGCACTGGCGTTCAGCACGGTCCCCGACTAGTACTCGGGGCTCGCCGGCTGCGATCCGGGTCGGACCCGTTACGGCCCGGCGGATCGTGGCATTATGGCGTGGCATGAGCACCAGACCTTCTCCCGCGTCCCCGTCGGCGCGATGGTGGAGGTCGACTTCATCGAGGTCTTGCCGGATCAACTGATCCCGGAGTGGAAGGCCGTCGAAGAGAGCTGACGCCCGGGCGGCGCAGATCACGCCACCAGGGGCGCAAGGCAGGAAGGCACAAGTCATGGCGCGCGCGATTCACTGGGAGCGCAACGAGGATCCCGTCGGCATCTGGGAGCACCGCGGCAAGGTCGCGCTCGCCGGCCGCGGCCACACGAAGAACACGGACCGCCGCTGGGACGGCGTCAGCATGGACAAGACGCTGGGCGCCTACGTCATCGAGGCCACGCGCGCCGCGCTGGACGACGTCGGCATCACGCCCGACGAGGTCGACGGCATCGTTACCTCGGCGGGCGGGCAGCCCAACCACGCGAGCCTCGGCTCGCAGTGGGGGCCGACACGGCCCTTCTTCGACGCGCCGTACGACTCGGAGGACGGGCTCACGTACGTCACGGCCGAGTGGCTGCAGAAGACGATGAACCTCGAGAACGTCAAGTACATGAACTCGCACGGCACGACCCTCTGGAACCTGATCGGGCTCGCCGCCCAGGTCGTGGGCGACGGGCGCTGCGAGGTCTGCCTGGTGCCCTACCCGAACGGGAACATCGAGGGCCGCTACCACCAGAACCCGACCCTCGCCGCCCCCGGAGGGGCGCAGTGGACCTTCCCATGGGGCTGGGGGCTGTCCGGCCAGGGCTACGTCTTCGAGCAGTACGCGCGCAAGTACGGGACCAACCACGACCGCATGGCGCCGTTCATCGTCCAGGAGCACGCCAACGGACTGCTCTGGCCGCACAGCTACTACGCGCAGCACGAGCCGGAGCCGTTCACCGAGGAGGACTACCTCAACGGCCGCTGGATCGCACAGAACCTCAGCATCTTCGACTGTGACCGGCCCGTGCAGGCCGGCGCCTGCTACGTCGTCACCACCGCCGAGCGCGCGAAGGACATGAAGCAGAAGCCTGTCTACATCCTCGACCACACCGAGAGCGCATTCAGGCCGCGCAGCCTCGTGCAGACGCTCGACGACACCGAGGAGTGGACGGACACGCAGGCGAGGCGCTCGTACGCCGGCTCCGGCCTGCGGCCCGAGGACATCGACGTGTTCGCGCCCTACGACGGCTTCGCGGTGTTCACGCAGTACTTCCTCGAGGCCTTCGGGTGGCGAGGGGTGAAGCGCGGAGAGGCGCACGACTTCTACGCCGGGGACATCTCGCTCAAGGGGCCGAACCCGCTCAACTCGGGCGGAGGCAACATGGGCACGGGCCGCATGCGCACGGTCTTCATCACCGACCCGATGGAGCAGCTGCAGGGGCGCGCCGGCGAGCGGCAGATCGCCACCAAGGCCGAGGTCGCGGTCACGATCGGGGTGCTCCCGATCAACGCCGCCGCGCTGGCGTTCAGCACGGTCCCGGACTAGCAGCCGGGACTGCGCAGGAAGGCACGAGTCATGGCGCACGCGATTCACTGGGAGCGCAACGAGGATCCGGTCGGCATCTGGGAGCACCGCGGCAAGGTCGCGCTCGCCGCCCGCGGCCACACCAAGAACACCGACCGCCGCTGGGACGGCGTCAGCATGGACAAGACGCTGGGCGCCTACGTCGTCGAGGCCACGCGCGCGGCGATGGATGACGCCGGCATCACGCCCGACGAGGTTGACGGCATCGTCACCTCGGCGGGCGGGCAGACCAACCACGCGAGCCTCGGCTCGCAGTGGGGGCCGACACGGCCCTTCTTCGACCCGCCGTACGACTCGGAGGACGGGCTCACGTACGTGACGGCCGAGTGGCTGCGCAAGACGATGAACCTCCCGAACGTGAAGTACATGAACTCGCACGGCGCGACCCTCTGGAACCTGATCGGGCTCGCCGCCCAGGTCGTCGGCGACGGGCGCTGCGAGGTCTGCCTGGTGCCCTACCCGAACGGGAACATCGAGGGCCGCTACCACCAGAACCCGACCCTCGCCGCGCCCGGACCGAACCAGTGGACCCACCCATACGGTTGGGGGCTGTCCGGCCAGGGCTACGTCTTCGAGCAGTACGCCCGCAAGTACGGGACCAACCACGACCGGCTGGCTCCGTTCATCGTCCAGGAGCATGCCAACGGCCTGCTCTGGCCGCATAGCTACTACGCCCAGCACGAGCCCGAGCCGTTCACCGAGGAGGACTACCTCAACGGCCGCTGGATCGCACAGAACCTCAGCATCTTCGACTGTGACCGGCCCGTGCAGGCCGGCGCCTGCTACGTGGTAACCACCGCCGAGCGCGCGAAGGACATGAAGCAGAAGCCGGTCTACATCCTCGACCACACGGAGAGCGAGTTTAGGCCCCGCAGCCTCGTCGAGACCCTCAACGACACCGAGGAGTGGACGGACACCCAGGCGCGGCGCTCGTACGCCGGCTCCGGCCTGCGGCCCGAGGACATCGACGTGTTCGCGCCGTACGACGGCTTCGCCGTGTTCACGCAGTACTTCCTCGAGGCCTTCGGGTGGCGAGGGGTGAAGCGCGGAGAGGCGCACGACTTCTACGCCGGCGACATCTCGCTCAAGGGACCGAACCCGCTCAACTCGGGCGGCGGCAACATGGGCACCGGACGCATGCGCACGGTCTTCATCACCGACCCGATGGAACAGTTGCAGGGGCGCGCGGGCGAGCGGCAGGTCTCGATCAAGGCCGAGGTCGCGGTCACGATCGGGGTGCTCCCGTTCCGGGCCGCCGCGCTCGCGTTCAGCAGCAGCCCCGACTAATCGTCGGCGCTGCGCCGCCGCTCCAGCGTCACCCCGTTGCGGCCTAGCGATTCGCTAGCGATACTCCCTCGGCGTACAAGGAGCCGAGGGAGTATCGAGTGGCGATCCTGCTGAGCTTTGACATCGACGGAACCCTGGAGCTGGGAGACCCGCCGGGGGGCGTCACGGTCGACATGGTTCGACGGGCAATCGACCACGGCTTCATCGTCGGCAGTTGCTCGGATCGGCCCCTGAGCAGCCAGCGCCGCATCTGGGCGTCGCTCGAAATCGAACCCGACTTCGTCGTGTCGAAGCACCAGCTCGCCAAGGTCAAGGAGCAGTTCGACGACGCCGACGCCTACTACCACATGGGCGACCGCAACACGGACTACGAGGCCGCCGAGGACAACGGCTTCGGCTTCTGGTGGCACCATGAGGCCGAACTCGAGCCCTGGCTGGAGCTGGCCAACTCCGACTGAACCGCAGCCCCGGCCGACACGCCACGAGGCCCGCCGTCGGCGGGCCTCCGTCGTGCACCCGCTTCCCGCGCCGCGTCGCAGCGGCGCACGCTCCACGAACGAATCCTCGCGCTCGAGTAGGGCGTCGAGGGGAGCAGGGAAAGACTGCCCCGCTTCCGCGGTTCAGCTGTCGCCGGCGAATCGCGGCATCACCTGCGTGGCGAAGGTCTCCAGGTTCGTCAGCGACTTGCTCAACGGGATCCCCATGTGTGAGAACTCGACGAGCAGGTAGTCCAGGTGGCATACCTCCCGCAGTTCCTCGATCTTCTCCACCACGTCCTCGGGCGAACCCACGAGCAGGCTGCGAGGCTCCAGGAAGTCCCAGTCCAGTTTCACCTCGTCGCCCAGGACCTCGCCGGGGTTGGTGAACACCTGCCTGCCGCGGAACGGATCGTTGAAGATGAATGCGGACATGATGCCTGCTTCCGCATCGCGGCGTGCCTCCTCCATCGAGGGGGCGACGTACATGGAGCGCATGACCGCCTGGTCTTCTCCCAGTGCGAAGGGCCTCCCCTCCCGCTCCGTCCTGACCTCTGCGTAGAGTTCCATCCGCTCCCTGATCCTGAGCGCAGGGGGCTGCCAGTAGCACGCCTTCAGTCCAAGTTCGGCCGCAGTCGTCACGGACCTGTCCGTGGAGACGGTCATCCAGAGCGGTGGGTGGGGGTCCTGATAGGGTCTCGGCGTCACCCGCAGCTTCGTGACCCGCTCCCCGTCCTGCCATTCAGGGTTCGGCGGATACAGCGGGTGGGAGAAGACGGTGTCGGCGGCGGGGAAGCTGTAGTTGGTCCCCTGGTAGGAGAAGTACTCGTTGGTCCAGATCTGCCGCACTATCTCCACCGTCTCCCGGAAGAGTTCCCTGTTTTCAGCATCCTTGCGAGGGTCCGCGTTGGGATGAAACTGCGGACCCTCGTACGGCCAGACTCCCCTGCCGAAGCCAACCTCGACGCGCCCGCGGGTCAGGTTGTCGAGGATCGCAACGTCCTCGGCGAGCCGTATCGGATGCCACCACGGAGCGATGTTCGCCATCTGCCCGATGCGAATCCGGGACGTCCGCGCCGCGAGGTCGGCGCCGAGCAGAATCGGGTTCGGCAAGTCGCCCACCGCATAGGGCCCGAAGTGGTGTTCCCCGAGCCACATCGCCTCGAAGCCGAGCTCCTCGGCCAGAATCGTTTGCTGTCTGAGGTTGTCGATCAGTTGCTCGGCGTTGCTGGCCTCTCCGGCGGACCCCGCCACGGTCGTGAACGCCGCGAACTTCATGCCGGGAACCTCTCGTGCATCTGGCTCTGCAGCACCCCTGACCGGTCGTGCTAGGCTTGCAGCCCACGATACTCCGAGGAGTGGCGCCATGACATCAGGCCGGAATTCGGGTCTGGTCCAGACCGTGCTGGGCCCTGTCTCTCCCTCGGAACTGGGCGCCACCACGACCCATGAGCACCTCTACATCGACTTCGCATTCGCGTATCGCCCGGCCCAGGATTCGCCGTCCGAGGAGCTGGCGGATGCGCCCATCACGCTCGAGAACCTCGGATGGATACGGCGCCACTACTACAGCAACCGCTCCAACCTTCAGCTGATCGACCTGGACACCGCGATAAGCGAAGTCAGGAAGTACAGCGCAGTCGGTGGCGGCGCGATTGTGGACGCGACCAGCACGGGAATCAGCCGCAACCCGGATGCGCTGGTCCGGATATCCCGCGAAACGGGCGTGCACATCGTCATGGGCTCGGGCTTCTACGTGGAAGCGGCCCATCCAGACGACATGGACGAGCGAGGCGTGGACGATCTGGCGCGGGAGATTATCGGCGACATCGTCGAGGGCGTTGACGGCAGCGGCGTACGAGCGGGCATCATCGGGGAGGTCGGTTGCACCTGGCCTCTGGCCCCCAACGAGCGCAAGTCCCTGTTGGCGGCGGCAATCGCCCAGCAGGAAACGGGCGCGGCGATCCTGATCCATCCCGGGCGGCATCAGGATGCGCCGCTGGAGATCCTGGATGTGCTCGCCAGCGGAGGCGCGGAGCTGCCCCGGGTGATCATGGGACATCTCGATCGAACCGTCTTCGAGTTCGACGCGCTTCAGCGCATTGCCGCGTCAGGCTGTTACCTCGAATGGGACCTGTTCGGCAATGAGGGGTCGTACTATCCGCGCGCCGAAATCGACATGCCCAGCGACGCCCAGAGGCTGGACTTCATCAAGCGCATCGCCGACGCCGGCTATTCCGACAAAGTCGTCATTGGTCAGGACATCTTCGCGAAGCATCGGCTCGTCAGGTATGGGGGCCACGGCTACGGCCACATCCTCGAGAACATCGTCCCCACGATGCGACGCAAGGGCTTTTCGGAAGATGTGATCCGAGCGATCACCGTGGGGAACCCGGCCACGATACTCACGCTCGCATAGGCGCCATGAGGAGCTGTCCGGGGCGGGGCTGTCCCCGCCTCACGCCCGTAGACAACGTCCGTAGGAACTAGGTCGCTCCCGATAGGATCACGTCCGTTACGACCCGCGCGGCCGTCATGGCCTCGATGGTCGTGTGGTCGTAGCCGAGGATCTCGCGCAGCACGTACTCATTGTGCTCACCGAAGCGTGGCGCCGGCCGCGCCTCCGTCACCGGACGGCGCGCCATGCGCCATACGGGCGAAAAGGTTTCATGCACCCCGATGTCCGGGTGGTCACACGCGAGGAACGCTCCACGTGCCCGCAGATGCTCGTCCCGCGCCACGAGCAGCGGCGTCAGCACCGGGGCTGCCGACACGCCGGCCCCCTGCAGGAGCACCGCAGCCTCGTCGGCGTCGCGGTCGGATGTCCACCTGCCGATTGCGGCGTCGATGCTCTCGCTGCCGACCCGACGACCCTCGACGGTGGCGTACCCGGGAAGGTCGAGGCGAGGGTCGGCAACCACCTCGCAGAGGGCGCGCCATGCAGCGTCGGAATCAACGGCGATCGCCAGCCATCGCTCGGAGACCTCGCCTGTCAGCTCGCCGCCCGGCGCGAGGATCGGGCGAGGTTCGCCGTCGCGGCAGCGGTAGACATCGTGGGGTGCGAACGCGGGACTGCGGTTGCCGATCCGCGCCGGCAGTGGCTGGCCAAGCGCCTCGGCAAGGATGAACTCCCCGATCACACCGACGATCCCGTCACGCTGCGGCACGACGGCGTAGGCGCCCTCGCCGGTCCGCTCGCGGCGATCGAGCGCAAGCGCCACTGCAGCCGCGGCGGTCGTGCCGGCAATCGGGTCGCCGTAGGAGATGCCGGACTTGTGCGGCGGTCCACCCTCGTAGCCCTGCAGCGCCACCAGTCCGCCCATCTGCTCGATGGTCGGACCGTAGCCCATGCGAGCGGCGTCCGGTCCGCGGTGCCCGAAGGCGGGCATCGAGACGTACACGATCCCGGGCCTGATCGCGCGCACGTCCTCGTACGCAAGCCCAAGGCGTTCGGCGACGCCCGAGCTCCAGTTTTCGATGAACACGTCCGATCGCTCGATCAGACGGCGCAGCGCCGCTATCCCTGCCGGCGACTTCAGGTCGAGCGAGAAGCCGAGCTTGTTGCGGTTGTACTCGTTGAAGTGGGAACTCTGGTTGATCTCCGGCGAGGTGGTCGCGCCGCCCATCGTGCGGACCGGGTCCGGGAAGGTTGGCCCCTCGACCTTGATCACCTCGGCGCCCATGTCCGCGAGGAAGCGCGTCCCGTACGGCCCGGCCCAGACCTGCGTCATGTCGACGACGCGCAGACCCGCCAGCGGCAGTGTCGCCGCCGCGGGCGGCGTCGCGATCCGGGGCGGCTCTCTCTGCTCGTTCAGCACCTGGGCCGTGTGCTCGCCGAGCAGCGGCGCCGGCCGCGCCTCGCCGCGGTCACTTCCGTCGAACTCGATCGGGCCGGCCGGCAGCGGGTGAGCGCCGGGCACCGGGCGCCATACCTCGCGCCAGAAGCCGATCTCGGCGAGGCCCGGCCACTCGAGGAGGTCGCGCGGGCTCGGGATCATCGCGAAGGGCCCGCGGTAGCGGGCTGACTCTTCGAAAATCTCGCGCGCCGTCCGGGTCGCGGTCCATTCGGCGATGAGGTGCTGGAGCACCTCATTTGCCTCCGGCGTCCACGCCGACGTGAAGAGCGGCGACTGCTTCAGCTCCGGGTGGCCGATGCAGTCGTAGACCGCGGACGACTGTCGCGGCATCGCGGCGAGGCCCACATAGCCATCCGCGCAGGCGTGGATGCCCCAGGTGGCGCGCGCGCCGTTGCCGGTACGCGAGCCCTCGGCGCCCTGGACCAGCGCGGCGGGGCCGCGGCCCTCGAGGGTGCTCGCCTGCACCTCCTGGATCGAGATGTCGATGTGGTCGCCCACGCCGCTGCGGCGAGCTGCCAGCAGGCCCATGCCAGTCGCGGCGAAGCCGTGCAGTCCGGCCTGATAGTGGGCCTGGTGTCCGGCGGTGAGCAGCGGCGGTCGGTCCGGGTCACCGCAGATCGCCATCTGGCCGCCCGCGGCCGCGGCCGTGAGCGCGGTCACGCGCCAGCCGGCACGCGGGCCTGTCTGGCCGAACGGTGTGATGGAACACGCGACCAGGGTCGGCTGTGCCTCGACGAGTGCGGCAGGATCGATGCCACGGCTGCCGAGCGCACCCGGCGCGTAGCTCTCCACGATCGCATCTGCGCCTGCGATCAGGCCGAGCGCGCGCTCCCGGTCATCGTCACGATCGAGGTCGAGGACGACGCTGCGCTTCCCTCCACCGAGGTAGGCGAACAGCAGGCCGCGTTCCGGGTCGTGTTGGGGCGAGGCGGCTCCGCCGGCGTCGAGGCGGGGTGGGAGCCAACGGGTGGGGTGACCCTCGGGCGGCTCGATCGCGATCACGTCGGCCCCGTAGAGCGCGAGCAGCCGCGTCGCGAACGCCCCGGCGACGTCCGTGCTGAGGTCGATCACGCGGGTCCCGGCGAGCATCACATTGCGGCGACCTGCGGGATCACGAGGCGGCCCATCGCCTCCATGACCCGCGGATCGCCGGCGCCCTTCAGCGAGCCGAGGATGGCCTGCGCGCCCGCGTCCGCGAGCTCCCCGATCTGCTCGACGACTTCGGCGGCGCGCTCGCCCTCGGGACCGGGATCGAAGCGCATGACGACGGTTCGCTCGATCGCCTCGTAGTCCGTGCCTTCCTCGGCGCAGTGCTGTTCGAGGATCGCGAAGAGGCGCTTCGCTCCCTCGGGGCTGTCGCCACGCACGTTGCACTGATCCGCGTAGCGCGCGACAAGGCGCAGCGTCTTCCGCTCGCCACTCCCGGCGACCATGATCGGCGGCCGTGGCTGCTGGATGGGCTGGGGTGAGCACAGCGTCTCGGCGAGCTGGTAGTGCGTTCCGCCGAACGGGCCGTCGTCGTCGCTCCACATCTGCATGCAGATGCGGATTGCCTCCTCAAGGCGCTCGTAGCGTTCCCGCAGCGGCGGGAATGCGATTCCCAGGCCGAGGTGCTCCCGCTCGTACCAGGCCGCGCCGATCCCAAGCCAGGCGCGACCCTGCGAGAGGACGTCGAGGCCCGTGACCTGCTTCGAGAGGAAGCCAGGGTTGCGGTAGGTCACCCCGGTCGCGAGCACGCCGAGCTTCACGCGCGAGGTCCGCGCGGCGATGTACCCGAGGATGCCGTACGCCTCGAACATCTCGTGTTCGGCCGGACCGACTCCCGGAATCTGGAAGTAGTGATCCATCACCGAGATGCGGTCGAAGCCGGCCGCATCGGCGCCGCTCACGATCTCGTCCAGCTTCGCCGCGAACCCCGGCGCCGCGACGTCATACGTGAAGTTCGCGAGGTGCAGTCCCAGCTTCAAGCGGCGCCTCCCTTGCGGCGCGACGGCGGCGTCAAGCGAGCGCGTACCTCGCCCGGCGGGAGCACCGCTGCGTTGGTCACGGTCCGATGGTAGCAATCCCGCAGCATCAGGGCTCCGACTACTCCTGTTGCGCGGGTTCGCCGCTCAGCGGCGCGTAGCGCGAAAGGAAGAAGCGGGCGACCTCGATCGAGTGGAACGCGAAGGCGCGCTGCAGGTCGAAGCCGTGCGGCTGGTCGGCGAAGACGGTGAGGTCCGTGGGGACGCCGGCCTGCGTCAGCGCCTCATGGAGGCGCAGGCTCTGGTCGAGGGCGACCATCGTGTCGGCGGAGCCGTGCATGAGCAGGGTCGGCGGGAAGCCCGCTCCGACGTGTGTCAGCGGGCTCATCGCGGCCCAGTCCGCGGACGGGGGATCCTCCGGCAGGTGCTGGGCGTGCTCCCAGGCGGCGCCGAGCGCGGGCTCGAGGCTGGCGATCGGGTAGTAGTTGACGCTGGCGGCGATCGGGCTCGCCTCGCCGCACAGGCGGGCGGCGGCCAGCAGCGTCATGTGCGAGCCCGCGGAGAGGCCCCAGAGCACGAGGCGATCCGGATCGATGCCGAGCTCGCCAGCCTGATCCTGCATCCAGCGGACCGCCGCGAGCACGTCGTCGAGCTGCGCGGGCCATTTGGCTTCGCCGCTGAGGCGGTACTCGCTGGCGACGCAGGGGTAGCCGTTGCGGGCCATGAGGATGCCGTAGCCGCGCATCATCGCCCGCCCGCCGCCGTGCCAGCTCCCGCCGTGGACGAGCAGGACTCCCGGCTGCGGCCCGGTCTGGCCCGCTGGACGGAAGATGTCGCAGTGCAGATCCCGTCCGCCCGCGGAGGCGAAGGCGACGCCTTCCTCGATCTGGACGCGCGCCTCCGGCTCAGCCACGAGTACCCCCTCGGCCCAGGCGCGCGGTCGCCGCGGCTAGCGTCCCTGGAACTGCGGCTCGCGGCGCTCGACGAAGGACTGGACGCCTTCCTTGAAGTCGTCGGTGAGGAAGAACCGTTCGATGACGAGGCCGGTGAACTCCTGCGAGCGCTGCCAGGGCTCGTCGGTGCGCTGGTAGACGACGCGCTTGGAGGCCGCGAGCGCCATCGGGCCACTGACCGCGATCTGCCCGGCGAGTTCGAGCGCGGCGTCCATGAGCTCCTCGCGCGGGACGACCTTGAGCACGATCCCCAGCTCCAGCGCCTCCTCGGCCTCCACCATCCGCGCCGTGTACATCAGCTCGAGGGCGTGCTGGTCGCCGACGGCCTGCGGCAGCAGGTGACCGAGGCCTCCGTCCGCGAAGAGCCCGCGCTTCATCTGCGTGACCTGGAAGCGCGCATCGTCCGCGGCGATGCGGAGGTCGGTCGCGAGGGCGATACCGAAGCCCATGCCGATCGCGTAGCCGTTGATCGCACCGACAATCGGCACGTCGCAACGCCGCAGCAGGTCGGCGGGATGGGAGTCGGTGTGCGGTGGCCGCCAGGCCGGTCGACCGCCCTCGGCGCTGCTGGCGAGCCCGCCGACGTCGGCGCCCGAGCAGAAGGCGCGCCCTTCCCCCGTGAGCACGATGCAGCGCGTCTTGTAGTCGCCCTCGTTGAGGGTGGCGAGGTACTCGCCGAGCTGCGCCGTCACGTCGCGGCTCCAGGCGTTGAGCCTCTCGGGCCGGTTGATCTTCACGACCGTGATCGGTCCCTGTTCGTCGATCAGAACCTCGTTCGCCATCGGTCACTCGCCTCTCCTCGTGACACAGTCGCCGCTGCGGGCACGGGGCGCGGGGCGCCGCATGCCGCTGGAGTATAGGGTCTCCGCTCCCGCGCCTCGGCTAGCCGTCCGGATCGGGGGCGCGTCCGCGCGGGCGCAGCGCGTCCGGCACCTCGATCCCGGCGTCGACGAAGGCCTGGCGCTGCGCCGCTCGCACCGGGCGGAAGAGCGTGCGATGCCCCTCGCGCGCCCACTCGAGGCTATCCTCGAACGGCTGCGCCTGCCCCTGGAAGCGCGGCATGACGTGGCGGGCGAAGAGCTCGTAGCTGCGCCGCATCCGCCCGGTCGTGCGCGCCCACTCGCGGTGGTTGATGAGGATGCCGCCAACGCCGCCGGACGCCTCGAGCACCTCCTCGATGGCGGCCGTCGCGTCGTCGGGCGTGCCGATTGCCACGCCGGGCTGGTTCGCCAGCCAGTCGACGCTGTCGCGGCCGCCCTCGAAGCGGATCCCGAGCGTGCCGAAGTAGCCGTGGTTGAGCGCGAGCACGCCCTCGCGGATGTCCTCGAGCGCCTCTTCCCGTGAGTCGGCGAGGTGCATGGTCATGGTGATGCGCCAGTCGCGGCGATCGACCTCCGTGCCGTTCAGCGCGGCCTCCTCGCTGGCCCACGTCCAGGCCTGGGACATCGTGCCGAGGCCGCCGGCCAGCTCGGAGGAGGCGACGGAGAGCATCCCCAGGCCGTGACGCCCGGCGGCCTGCGCGCCGGCCGGCGAGACGGCGTGCGCGACGAAGACCGGGACGTGCGGCTGCTGGTAGGAGGCCATCTGCAGGCGCGCGTCGCGCAGCTCGTACCACTCGGTCTGCTCCGTCACGACCTCGCCGCGCAGCAGCCGCATGATCGCGTCGAGCGCCTCGCCCATCCGCCGCCGCTGTGTCGTCGGCTCGATGCCGAGCTGGTAGGCGTCGGAGTAGAGCGCGCCGGGGCCGACGCCGAAGTTGATGCGGCCTCGCGTCAGGTGGTCGAGCTGGACCATGCGATGGGCGAGCGTGAAGGGGTGGTGGTAGGGCAGGCTGACCACGCCCGTGCCGAAGCGGATGTGCCTCGTGCGCTGGACCGCCGCCGCGATGAACAGCGCCGGGTCGCCGACGGTTTCCCAGCCGGCGCTGTGATGCTCGCCGATCCAGGCCTCGTCGAAGTTGAGGCGGTCGAGGAGCTCGATCACCTCCATGTCGCGCTCGTAGGCGACGGTCGGATGCTCGCCGGGCTGGTGGAAGGGCTGGGCGAAGATCCCGAACTTCAGGGGCTCGCTGCGATCGGCCATCGGCCGGCCCTCGCTTTCCTCACACGCGCGTCGTCACGCGGAGCGCGGGAAGCATACTGCAAGCTGGCGAGGGACTCGTTCGCTACGGCTAGTCCCGCACGGCGCGCGCCGACTTCGCCCGCGCGCGCCCGTTCGGGTCGAGGATGACCTTGCGCGGGCGGATCGCGAGCGGGGTGACCTCGAGGCATTCGTCCTCGCGAAGCAGTTCGAGGGCGAGCTGGAGCGACAGCACGAGCGGCGGGACGAGCTTCTCCGTCCGGTCCGCGGCGGCCGCGCGCATGTTCGTGAGCTTCTTCTCGCGGGTCGGATTGACGTCCATATCGCCGGCGCGCGAGTTCTCTCCGACGATCATCCCCTGATAGACCTCGACGCCCGGCCCGATGAAGAACGCGCCCCGCTCCTGGAGGTTCATCAGCGCGTAGGCTCGGGTCTCGCCGCGGCGATCGGCGACCAGGCTACCGGTCGAGCGGCCCGCCAGCTCGCCGTACCACGGTTCGTAGCCCTGGAAGACGTGGTGAGCGATGCCGGTCCCGCGAGTCTCCGTCAGGAACTCCGTGTAGAAGCCGATCAGCCCGCGCGAGGGCGCGACGTACTCAAGGCGGATCCGCCCGCTGCCGTGATTGATAGTCCGCGTCGCTCGCGCCTTGCGGGGCGCCAGCAGCTGTGTGACCACCCCGAGGTACTCCTCCGGGACGTCGACGGTCAGCGCCTCCACGGGCTCGTGTCGCCTGCCGTCGATCTCGCGGGTCACGACCTCGGGCCGGCCGACGGTCAGCTCGAAGCCCTCGCGCCGCAGCGTCTCGACGAGGATCGCGAGCTGCAGCTCGCCGCGCACCTGGACGATCCACGCGTCGGGACGTCCGGAGTCCAGGATCCGCAGTGAGACGTTGCCGACCAGCTCGGCGTCGAGCCGGTTCTTCAGCATTCGCGCCGTGAGCAGATCGCCCTCGCGCCCCGCCAGCGGCGAGGTGTTGATGCCGATCAGCGCCGAGAGGCTGGGCTCGTCGACGGAGATCAGCTCCAGTGGCTGCGGATCGTCGGGGTCGGCCAGCGTCTCCCCGATCGTTATGTCGGGGATGCCGGCGATTGCGACGATCTCCCCCGGCCCGGCCTCGTCCGCCTCGACGCGTTCAAGCACCTCGGTGACGTAGAGCTGGCGCAGCGTCGCGCGCTCGACCGTGCCGTCGCGGCGGCACCAGGCGATCTGCTCGCCTCGGCGCAGCACGCCGTTGATCACCCGGCAGAGGGCGAGGCGGCCGACGTACGGCGACGCATCGAGGTTCGTCACCAGCGCCTGGAGACCGTGGCCGACCTCGTAGGTCGGCGCCGGGATGTGCGCGAGCAGCACCTCGATCAGCGGCTGCAGGTCGGCGCCACGGCGCCCCGGGTCCAGCGAGGCCGTGCCGTCGCGCGCGGTGCAGTAGACGATCGGGAAGTCAATCTGCTCGTCGGTCGCGTCGAGGTCGAGGAACAGCTCGTAGACCTCGTCGACGACCTCGGCGATGCGGGCGTCGGGGCGGTCGACCTTGTTGACGACGAGGATGATCGGCAGGTTGCGCTCGAGCGCCTTGCGGAGCACGAAGCGGGTTTGCGGCAGCGGTCCCTCGCTCGCGTCGACCAGCAGCAGCGCCCCGTCGACCATCGTCAGCCCGCGTTCGACCTCGCCGCCGAAGTCGGCGTGCCCCGGCGTGTCGATGATGTTCACCTTCACGCCGCCCACGCGAATGGCCATGTTCTTCGCGAGGATGGTGATGCCCTTCTCGCGTTCGAGGTCGCTCGAGTCCATGACCCGGTCCGGCAGCTCCACGCGCGCGTCGAGCTGCCCCGACTGCTGCAGCAGCGCATTGACGAGTGTCGTCTTGCCGTGATCGACATGGGCAATGATCGCGACGTTGCGGATGTCCTCGCGGACGGCGCGCGCACCGGCCCGGGGCGTTGCGAGAGTGGGAGAGGTGGTGATGACGGGCTCCGGGTGAGGTCAGGCTTGGGAGTGCCGTCTCAGCGGCGCCCCAACCAGTTGAGCACGCGGGGAGCGCAGGCGATAGCGGAGGGCGGCTGCGTCGTGGCCCGGGGCGCCGGCGACGGGCGCGGTCTGCGCTCTAACCAAGGACACGGCTGGCGGCGAGCTGCGCGATCTCCTCGTCGCTGAGGCCTGCCTCCTGCAACACCTCGTGTGTGTGCGCGCCGACATCCGGCGCGGCCCCGCGAACCGCGATGTCCGCGCCCTCGATCCGGAACGGGGCGTTGAGGATCTCGAATGGGCCTGCGCGCGGGTGCTCGACCGTGGCGAACGCGCCCATCGCTCGAGGCTGCGGGTCACGGATCAGCTCGGGGAGCTCCGCGACCGGCGCCCAGAGACAGCCGGCCTCGTCGAGGCGGGCTCTCCAGGTCTCGAGGTCTTCGCCCAGGAACCGCTGCTCCAGCGCTTCGGCCAGCTCCGGGCCGCGAGCGAGCAGCTTCGTGATCGAGTCGTAGCGCTCGTCGGTGGCCCAGCCGGGCTCGCGGATCGCCTCGCAGAGCCGCGGCCAGTAGCGTTCGGCCTGCGGCATCATCAGCAGCAGCCAGCGGCCGTCGCGTGTCGGATAGCTGTTGGCGAGCGGGTTCCAGGGCGAGCGCCGGTCGACCTTCGCGGGCTGCTCGCCCGACTGCAGCGCGTTCTGCAGATCCGAGCCGATGGTCCACATTCCGGTCAACTGGAGCGTCACCTCGACACGTTGCGCCTCGCCGGTCTGGTCCCGGAGGCGCAACGCCGCGAGCGTGGCGGCGAGGATGTTGAGCGCGGTCGTGTGGTCGCCCTGCCCGCCGCGCGCCATCACCGGCGCGTCGCCCGCTTCACCGAGGGAGCCCATGATCCCGGAGCGCGCCCAGAACGCGAGGTAGTCGAAGCCCCCGCGGTCCGCGTCCGGGCCGCTCGACCCGTAGCCGCTGAACGCGACGTAGACCACCCGGGGGTTGATGGCGCGGATCTCCTCGAAGCCGAGGCCGTACCGCTCCACGCGATGGCGAGTCAGGTTGGTGATGAAGATGTCCGCGCCGGCGGACAGTCGCCGCACGAGACCGGGGCCGCCGGAACGCTCCAGGTCCACCGCGACGGAACGCTTCCCCCGGTTGTCGAGCTCAAAGCCCGGCAGGATCTGCGCGTCCGGCGAATTCGTCTGCAGCACACCGCGGAAGGCGTCGCCTCCCGGAGGCTCGACCTTCACGACGTCGGCGCCGAGGTCGGCCATGAGGGCGGCGGCGGCCGGTGCGGCAAGCCAGTTCGCGACCTCGAGCACCCGAATCTCATCGAGGGGCGCTGCCATCGGACATGCTCCTGACTCGCGCCGGGCCCTGCCCGCTCGCGACGAGCCCGCCTCGCGACGTTCTACAACGGCAGGAGCCAATCGTACGCCGACGGTCGACCGTGTGTGGGCGCATCCGGGTGCACTCGTAGCGAGCGCTCGGCCCGGCGCGTGACGCTCCCCGCCAGCGGCCGGGCGCTACCCCGCCTGTAGTCGCCGGATCACCGCTGCGACCTCGTCGTCGTGCGCCGGGTTCTCCGGCGGCGCGAGCCCGAGGCCGTCCGCCAGGCCGCGGTAGCGATCGAGCAGCACGTCCGCGATCTCGCCGTACGTCCCCTGCGGCACGAGCGCGTCGAGCACCTCGTCGCCGAGGAGGGCCGGAAGGTCGTCCCAGCGGCCCTCGCGCGTGAGCTCGCGCAAGCGCTGCCCGAGGTCTCCCCAGCCGTGTGCCTCGAGCGTGGGCCAGTACATCGGCGTCGAGTACAGGAAGGCGAGGCTGCGCCGCGCCGAGTCGCGCGCCGCCGCCAGCTCCGCCGCATCGCGCCCGGTGATGATCGGGGTGCCGGCGACGAGTTCGATCTCCTCGAGGCTACGCCCGCCGCGCTCGGCGCCCGCGGCGAGCGCCGGCCGCGTGACTTCACGCAGATAGCGCGGGCTGGAGTTCGTCGGATGGGTGACGAGGCCATCGCAGAGCTCGCCCGCCAGCTCGCACAGCCGGCGGTTCACCGCTCCGAGGGAGAGCGGAGGCGGCGGCGCCTCGATCGGGCCGGGGTTGAAGTAGGGCTGGAGGCGCGTGAAGCGGTAGTGCTCCCCCTCGAAGTCGAGGCCGGCGCCCTCCTGGAAGGCGGCGAAGATTGCGTGCAGCGCCTGCAGATACTCGCGCATGCGCGCCACCGGCGCGCGCCAGGGCACGGAGAATCGCCCCTCGATGTTCGCGCGGATCTGCGTGCCGAGCCCCAGCCCGAAGCGCCCGCCCGACATGCGCTGGAGGTCCCATGCCGCATACGCCACCACCATCGGGCTGCGCGGGAAGGCGAGGATCACCGAACTCCGCACGTGCAGCCGCGTCGTGTGCTCCAGCGCGAGCAGCGAGACCATGAGCCCGTCGTGGATCGTCTCCGGCACCCGCAGACCGTCAAAGCCCATGCGCTCGACGCGCTGTGCGTAGGGGCCGACCTCCTCCAGCGGCATGTTCGGGTCGGTCGAGGCGTAGACCCGCATCGTGTCCCTCCTGCCCACCAAAGCCAGGGCGCCCTCGCTGCTGCGTGGCCGGCTGCAGCGGCGCAGATCGGTCGGCGCGGCGCTCAGGCGGCGCGCATCGACTCGATCACGCGCCCGCTGGCCGCGACGGCCGCGTCGATCGCTGCGTCGTCGACGCCGAGGTGCGTGACCATCCGCACCCGCTGCGGGCTGGGCCCGCTGCACAGCACGCCCTCGGCGGCGAGGCGCTCGCGGAACTCGATCCCGTCCAGCGCGCCAGCGATCTCGAAGAAGACGATGTTGGTCTCGGCGCCGGCGACCTCCAGGGCGCCGCCGGGCAGCGCGGCCAGCCCGTCGGCGAGGCGCGCCGCGTGCTCGTGGTCCTCGATCAGGCGCTCGACGTGGTGTTCGAGGGCGTGGAGCGCGGCGGCGGCGATCACGCCGGCCTGACGCATCCCGCCGCCCAACTGGCGGCGCAACACGCGCGCACGGTCGATCACCTCGCGCGGTCCCGTCAGCACGGAGCCAACCGGCGCGCCGAGCCCTTTGGAGAAGCAGAACGACACGCTGTCGGCGAGCGCGGCGATCGTGGCGGCATCGGTCTCCAGCGCCAGCGCGGCGTTGAAGATGCGCGCACCGTCGAGGTGCACCGCAGCGCCGGCGAGGCGCGCGACCTCGGCCACGCCGCGCATGCTGTCGAGGGGGATCGCCGCGCCGTTACAGCGGTTCTGCGTGTTCTCGAGGCAGACCAGCGTGGTCCGCGGCACCGCACCGGGGGCGCGGATCAGCAGACGCAGTTCGGCGGGGTCGATGCGGCCTCGCTCGTCGTTGGGGACGCTGCGCAGGCTGATGCCGCCCAGCGCCGACGCGCCGACCGCCTCGTGGTGGAGGACGTGCGACTCCGAACCGACCACGGCCTCGTCGCCGCGGCCGCAGTACACGAGCAGCGCGAGCAGGTTCGCCATCGTGCCACTTGGCACGTAGAGCGCGGCCTCCTTGCCGACACGCTCGGCCGAGGCCTCCTCGAGGCGCTGCACGGTGGGGTCGTCGCCGAGCACGTCGTCACCAACCTCGGCGCGCGCCATCGCCCGGCGCATCGCGTCGCTGGGCCGGGTGACGGTGTCGGATCGCAAGTCGATGACCATGCTCAGCCTCCTCTGGCGCGCAGGCCGTCAGAGCAGGTCACCGAGTTGCTTCGGATGCGGGTACGGGTGCCGGAAGTGCACGCGTTCGGAGAAGACCTCCGGCGCCCTCGCCAGCAACTCGTCCCAGGCGGCAAGCAGCCGGTCTTCGCCCTCGTAGTCGAAGTCGCTTGCCCGCATGTTGTTACCCTGGCCATCCACCGCCGGCGGGTGCTCGAGCCACCACTCGACCGTCGTCCTCACCCAGTCCTGCGGCCGCACGGCGTCCCGATAGCCGAGGTCCCCGCGCAGCTTGCTGTTGCTCATCAGCCGGTGGAACGGCTGCCCGCTGAGCGGCACGAACGTCCGCCCCGGTGGCGCAATGCTCCATGGGATCTCGACGAACTCGAACTCGTACCCAAGCATCCCGGCGATCAGCTCGACCCACTGCTGCGCCGTGAACTGCACGTCATCGGCGAGGTGGTAGATCTGCCCGGCTGAGCGCTCAGGCTGATCGATCGCCAGGGCGATGGCGTGACCGACGTTCTCCGAGGCGCAGCGCGTGCTGAGCGTCAGCCCGCCGCCCTGGATGATGAAGCGCCTCCGATCGTCGAGGACGCGCCTGATAATCCGCCACTCGCTCGACACGATGCTGTGCGGACCATAGACGTACGGATAGCGGAAGTGTGTTGCCTCGTAGTGCCCGGCCGCGTGGCGATCCATGACCGCGCGCTCCGTCTCGATCATGCGGTCGACGAAGGCGTCGGCGCCGTCGTCTTCCAGCTCGTTCTCCTCGAACCCCGGGGTGAGCACCGGCCCATCGTGCTCGGCGTTGTGGGGATCGCGGACGTGCATCCAGCCCTTCATGACCGGGAACCCGCCGATCGTGATCAGGCGCGGCGTCTTGCCTTCGAGGGCCTCGGCCAGGTGCCGAATGCGGCCGTATGTCGCCACGACCAGATCGAAGCTGCGGCCCGCGAGATCGCGCGCGATCGTCTCCTCGAAGTGCGGCTCGCCGTGGATGTGCTCGAGATCGTCCGGCAGGTCGTCGGCCTCGTGGAGTCCGCGGTGGTAGAGGGTCACGTCGTAACCACGCTCGAGCAGCCGCCGGACGATCGGAGGGCCGGTGGCCGCTGTGCCGCCGACGACGAGTGCGCGCATTCAACCCTCCAACATGCCTCGCTGCCGCGGCCCTGGTGCAGCGTCGAGTCCGATTCGTTCCCGTGCGGCAAGACGATCGTGCGCCGGTTCCCGAGGCAACCGGCGACGCGCACATACTACCCCCCACCCACTCGCGGATGAACGCGAGTGGGTACACAGGCCGATGGGGACGAACTCGTGCTGCTGCTTCAGGCCCTCGAGGCCCACATTGAGGTCGCGCCCGGCGAGGCCGCTGCCACTGAGGCGCAGCGTGGCATCATGTGCGGGATCGCCGGAGGCGAGAGAGGAGCCCGACCATGGCCGATTGGGAGTTCATCGAGGTAGAGCGGGAAGAGCGCGTCGGGATCATCCGCTTCAACCGGCCGGATCGGATGAACGCGTTCGGCGCCGAGCTGGCCGCCGAGATCCGCCAGGCGCTCGAGCAGTTCAATGCCGACCCCGACATCGGCGCGATTGTGACGACCGGCAACGGTCGCGCGTACAGCTCCGGCGCCGACCTGAGCGCGCGCATGGGCGGCGACTTCGACCGCCCGCAGCCGCGGCCGCCGGGCGCGCACCCATGGCAGCCCGAGTTCCTCGCGGTCGAGTGCAAGCCGCTGATCGCCGCGGTCAACGGGATCGCGCTCGGCGTCGGTCTCACCTCGATCCTCTGGTACGACGCGATCGTGGCTTCGACGGCGGCGCGCTTCTCGATGCGCTTCGCGGCGATCGGCCTGACGCCCGAGGTCAGCTCCGCGTGGATGCTGCCGCGGGTGATCGGCCTCCACAACGCGAAGGAGATGATGCTGACCGGGCGGATCTACAGCGCGCAGCAGGCGCTGGAGCTGGGACTCGTGAACCGGCTGGTCGAGCCCGACCAACTGCTGCCCGAGGCGATCGCGCTCGGCCAGGAGATCGCCGCGAACCCCGCGTCAACGTTGCACGCGGTCAAGGAGATGACGTTCCAGGACCTGTTCGCGCCCAACCTCGAGGCGGCAGAGCAGAACTCCCGGGTGCGGTTCGACGCCGCGCTGGAGACGCCCGAGCATCGCGAGGCGGTGCGCGCGTTCTCGGAGCGGCGCACGCCTCGATTCCACGACGCGGAGTACATGCGCGGCGTGGTCGAGGAGATGCAGCAGGGCTAGCGGTTCCTGTCCGCGGCGCAAGTGCGAGAGGGGGACACGCGGAGATGAGCACTGCCCCCGGTGGACCGCTCGCGCGGCGCGTCCGCTCCCGAAGGCGCCGCTCGTGGCTGCCGGCGGTCGCGGCGGGCCTCGTGGCGCTGGCGGTGTTGGCCGCCGGGTGCAGTTCGGATGACGCCGCCCCTCGATCGCCCGGCACGAGCCCAACACCTGCCGCGCAAGCGACGCCGGCAGGCACAGCGCCGCAACCCTCGACGACGGCCACTCCGCACCCCACCACGACGCCCGCCGGCACGCGCACACCCGCAGCGGAGGACTCGCGACCCGCCGACCCCAGCGACCCCTACTTCGACCGCCAACGCGTGCTGAACATCGCCATCGAGATCGCGCGCGAGGACTGGGAAACCCTGCGCCACCAGACCCGCACGTTCGAGGATCTGATAGCCGAGATCGAGAGGTACGGCCTCTCCCGGCCATTCGCCGACATCTACACCTGGTTCCCGGCCACCGTGACGGTGGACGGCGAGACTCACATCGGGGTCGGCGTCCGGAAGAAGGGATTCATCGGCTCCCAGAGCGACACCAGGCCATCGCTCAAGCTCCGCTTCGACAAGTACGTGGACGGCCAGGCTCTCGGCGGCGTCATGGAGCGCATGACCCTGAACAACGGCATTCAGGACCCTTCGATGGTCAACACCTGTCTGGCCCATCAGATCTTTGCCCTCGCCGGGACGCCGACCCCCCGGTGCAGCTTCGCCACCGTCTCGGTGAACGGGACGAATCTCGGCCTCTACGTCCACGTCGAGGAGATCAAGCCTCCCTTCCTGGCGCGCCACTTCGCGAGCGCCGAGGGCAACCTGTACGAGGGAACGGTCAGCGACTTCACCCCCGAATACCGCGGCACCTTCGAGAAGAAGTCCAACGAAGACGCCGACGACTGGTCGGACATCGACGGCGTGGTCGCCGCGCTGCAAGACCCCTCCGAGGCCGGCCTGGCGGCGCTGGCGGACGCTGTCGACATGGACCGTTTCCTCACCTTCTGGGCCGTGGAGGTGCTGGTGGGCCACTGGGATGGCTACAGCGGCAACCGCAACAACTACCGCTTCTACCGGGAACCGGGCGGCCGCTTCGTGTTCATGCCCTGGGGCGTGGACGAGGCGTTCCACCTGAAGGACGATCCCAATCCGTTCGACAACATCAGCAACCCCCCGCCGTCGGTGCTGGCCCTCACGGCCATCCCCAGCCGGCTGTACCAGGATGACGCCTGGCGAGCGAAGTACGTCGCCCGCCTGAAGGAGCTGCTCGATACCGTCTGGAACGAGGACGAGCTGCTGGCGAGCGTCGACGAGATGGCGGCCATCGTCCAGCAGCATGCCCTGCCGGAACGCAGGTTGGCCGCCGCCGCGGACGCCGAGCGGGTGCGCCAGTTCATCCTGAAACGGCGCGCCGAGATCCTGGACGACCTCACGCCGCAGCCGCCGGACTGGCCCGCTCCCGATCAGGCCGCCGCCACCTCCGGCGAATCCGAGTCGGGCAAGGTCGAGGTGCGCTTTGAGACGAACTGGGGAAGCAACAAGAGCGCGGACCCGCTCTCAGAGGGCGATATCTCCTACCTCGCGGTGGACGGGACCGAGCTGCCTGCCGACGATCTGGGAGTGATCGTCGGCCACGCCAGCGCGGAGGAGACCGCGGGGTTCGGCATCGAGGATGCGGCCTCGCTCGCCGTCATCAGCCCGCAGCCCGACGGGTCGGTCGAAGGGTTCACCATCGTGCTGCCCATCGCCCGGCTGACGGACGGCGCCACGCTGGCGATCGGCAAGGACCGGATCGCGGGAGGGGTGTGGTCCATCCCGGCCGGGGGCGCCACCCCGGACAGTTTCACGCCCTTCAGCGAGGGAGTGCTGATGCTCTTGGAAGCGAGCGCCGAACAGAGCGCGACGGTCTCCGGCAGCTTCTCCGGCGTCTTCGGGGGCATCCCTCCCGCCCTGCCGCCGGAGAGTGCCGGCAATGACGAGGCGAGTAGCGGCGCCGCCCCGCCGGACGCCGGCCTGGTCATCAACGAGATCGCCGCCCAGGGGGATCCCCTCGACTGGTTCGAGCTCTACAACTCGTCCGACTCCCAGCTGGCCCTCGCCAACTTCGTCGTGGCCGACGATCTGTCGGACGCCGGCAAGCGGGTCGCCTTCCCCTCCGACCTGGTGATTCCACCCGGCGGGTACCTGCAAGTTGAACTCGACAAGGACGGTTGGCCCGGCTTCGCCCTCGGCAGGGACGAGGAGTTGGGCATCTGGACGGCCGACGGCGTGCCGGTCGCCCGGGCCGACTGGGACGAGGGACAGGCCGATGCGGGCGCGAGCTACGCTCGCGTGCCGGACGTCAGCGGTGAGTTCCAGACCGTGCGCACTCCCACTCCGGGCACCGCGAACCAGCCCGAGGACTGAACGCGCAAGAGCCGGGAATGGTCTCCCGGTGGTTGCCGAGCGGTGACCCCGAGCGAGCGCTCAGCGACCCTTGAACACGGGGGCGCGGCGCTCGCGGAGGGCCGAACGCGCCTCGGCCGCGTCCTCCGAGGCGCCGGGAATAGGCGAAGCGTTCGAGGTCAGCACGGCCGTGTGTTCCAGCGTGCTGTCCGCGGCGGCCCGGATCACCCGCTTGTTGATCCAGGAGACCAGCGGCGGGTTGCGCATGATGCGATCGCACAGCGCACGCACCTCCGCCTCGAGGTCCTCGGCGGGGACGATCTTGTTCAGCACGCCCCACTCGGCGGCGGTCTGGCCATCGAGGTGGCCGGTGAAGGAGAACTCGAGCGCGCGACCAAGGCCGGCGAGCCTCGTCAGGTAGTAGGCGCCGCCGTGCTCGATCATTTGGCCCACCAGGTGGTAGGAGATGAAGCGCGTGTTCTCGCTGCCGTAGCGGATGTCGCACTGCAGCGCCATGTCCATGCCGAGTCCGGCGGCCACGCCGTTGACCATCGCGATCGTCGGCTTGCGGACGAACGAGATGTCCTTCATCAGCTTCGTGACGCCGTAGTAGAAGCCCTGTCGCGTCGCATCCAGCCCGCCGGCCTCGTAGGGTGCGTTGCCGAGGAAGTTGTCGTTCGGCTCGAACTGGCCGAGATCGCTGCTGCGGATGTCGACACCGGCGCAGAAGCCACGCCCGATGCCGGTCAGCACGATCACCTTCACGTCCGGGTCATCGTCGCCGGCGCGCATGTACTCGCCGACCTTGGCCAGCGTGCCGTTCCGCTCGGGGCCGCCGACGGCGGCGTTCAGCTTCTCGGGTCGGTTGAACTTGATCCACAGGATCCCGTTGTCTTCCTTCTCGTAGAGGAGGTACGGGACGAGCTCGAGCTGCTGCACGGGAACCCCCTTGGGACGCCTGGAGTCTCGGACTCGCGACGAGCGTAACGCCTCGATCGTGGGAAGCAGGCAGGCGCCGCGTCCTTCGAGGACGCGTCAGCCACCGCCCGTCACATCGATGGTCACCCCGGTAACGAAGTCCGCGTGCGCCGAGGCCAGGAAGCACACGACGTTGGCCTGGTCGATCGGCTCGGCGACGCGGCGCAGGGGGATCGCGGCGATCTGGCGCTCGCGCGCCCCCGCTGGCCGCCCCTCGTATACGAGGCGGATGCGCTCGGTCATGGTGGTCGCGGGTGCGATCGCGTTGACGTTGATGCCCGCGGGGCCGACCTCCATCGCAAGCTTCGAGGTGAACGAGATGATGCCACCCTTGGCGGTGGCGTAGGCCGCTGAACTCGTCGGGCTCCTCCCGCGACTTGATCGGGAGGAGAAGTTCACGATCTTGCCGCCGCCCTGCGCGGTCATGTGAGGAATCACGGCGTGGCAGAACAGGAAGGTCCCGGTGAGGTTGAAGTCCAGCACCGTCTGCCACTCCTCCAGCGTCAGCTGTTCGGTCGTGGCGCCCGGATTCGGGATGGCCGTGGAACCGCCGACACCGTTGACGAGGATGTCGATCCTGCCGAAGCGGCCGACGACGTCGGCGACGACGGCATCCACCTCTGCCTGCGCGAGCGCGTTGGCGTGATAGGCATGGTGCGGGCCGCCCCCGGCCGCCGCGAACGCCTCCATCGCGCCGTCGAGCAGCTCGCGGTTGTTGTCGACGGCGGCGATCGTGCCGCCCTCGGCCGCGATGATCTCGGCGCTGGCACGGCAGATGCCGCTGGCGGCCCCCGTGATCAGCGCGACCTTGCCTTCGAAGCGAGCGAACGAGGCTTCGGCCATGGTGACGTCCCTCCGTGTCCCTCCCTGTGTCGGGAGGTGATGGCCAGGCGCTGCGCTGCCCGCTATCCCGCCGCCGGGATCCCGGCCGTTGCCAGAGCCGCCGCGGCGCCGGCCTGCTCGAACGCGCCGGCCTGCGGCAGCACCTCCCGCGCGAACAGCTCCAGCATCTTCGTGGTCTTCGCGGGCCCGTAGTACGGGGGGTAGTGGATCATCACCGACGAGGCGCCGGCCTTGGCCAGGGCCTCGAGGCCGCGCAGCACCGTGTCCGGCGACCCATGCAGCACGGTGTCCCTGATCAGCTTCTCGTAGGCGAACGCGCCCTCGTCGCTCTTCTCGGCGACGTCACCGAGATAGCTGCCGGTGTTGCCGCCTGCCATGAAGCTCTTCAGATGGCGCACGATGCCCGCTTCCGAATGCTCGCGAGCCATGGCATCGGATTCGGCGACGTAGACCATGCGGGCGACATCAATGTTCCCGAACGCCGGGTTCTGGCTATAGGGCGCCGTCGCTTCCGCCATGTGCTCGCGGTAGAGCGCGATGTGTTCGCCGATGGTCTCGATCGAGGGCAGCGTCGACTGCATCAGACCAAAGCCGTTGCGAGCCGCGTATGCCATCGAGCCGTCCGTGCCTGCCGCCATGTAGATCGGCGGATGCGGCTGCTGGATCGGCTGCGGGAACACCTCGCTCTGCTCGTCCATCTTGATCTTGAAGAACTTGCCGTCCGCGTTGACGCGCTTGTCGTAGAAGCCCTGCAGGATGAGCGGAACCGCCTCCTCCTGCATCAGCGTGCGGCGCTCGTCGTAGTCGACGCCGAGGCCCTCGAACTCGTATGGCCGGTAGCCGGAGCCAAGGCCGAGCTGGAAGCGGCCATCGCTCAGGATGTCGACGAACGCCGAGTTCTCGACGATGCGCATGGGATGGTGCAGCGGCACGACCATGACGGCGGCGCCGAGCTTGACGCGGCTGGTCTTGGCGGCGAGGTAGGACAGGTAGCTGAACGGATCGGGCAGGATGCCGTAGTTGTTCGAGAAATGATGTTCCGCGATCCAGACGCTGTCGTAGCCGTTCTCTTCCGCGGTCATCACCTCGGCGGTGACGCGCGCGTGGATCGACTGGTGCGGATACGGCGATGTCTCGGGGTCGGGATGCGATGTGAGCAGTAGTCCGATCTTCACGTCAGTCTCCCAGCAAGCTCCGCCCGGCAACGATAGCCGTATCCCCGTTCGTGTGCAGACGCCGCCACGCAGGCGCGTGCTGCTATAGCCTTGACGGCGAACTGCTGAACTGCAGCGACCGCGAGTGGACGGGAGCAATCCCGTGCGAGGAGGGGACCGATGACCGCATTCGTGCTCATCCACGGCGCCTATCAGGGCGGCTGGATCTGGGGCCCCGTCGCCGAGCGGCTACGCGCGGAGGGCCACGTGGTGCACTCGCCGTCCCTGGACGGCTGCGGCGAGCGGGCAGCGCAGCGCCGGCCCGTCATCACCACCGAGTCGCAGGCCGAAGAGATCGCGCAGCTGCTCTTCTACGAGGACCTCAGCGACGTCGTGCTGGTCGGCACGTCCTCGGGTGGGATGGTCACGGCGAAGACGGCTGAACTCGCGCGCGAGCGGGTGGCTCGTCTCGTCTTCGTGGACGCGCTCGTGCTGATGCACGGTGAGCTCATTGGGGACGTCCTCAGCCGCCCGAGGGCCGAGGTGGGGGATGGCGGACCATCCGGGGAACACCTGGCCCGCCTGCTCCAGGGCCTTCCGGCCGAGACCGCCGCGTGGGCGGGCGAGCGCTTCGGAGGGCGCCCGGACGGGGTATTCACCCAGCCGGTCGAACTGGAGTCGTTCTGGGACCAGACCTGGGATGTCTCGGTCATCTGGTGCCGGCGCGCCGAGAACCCCGGCGAGGCGCACCAGCGCCGTTGCGCCGAGGCGCTTGGCGCGCGCTGGCACGAACTCGACACCGGACACTACCCCATGATCAGCGAGCCGGACGCGTTGACACGGCTCATCGTCGAGGGGTAACTCACGAGGCGGCACAATTTCCGGCGGCTCTGAGCCGCCCATGAGGAGGGCGCGAATGCCTGTACCACCAAGCCAGGAGGAGATCCTCGGCTACTTCGATACCCTCAGCAACTGGGGGCGCTGGGGCGAGAGCGACACGCTCGGCACGCTCAACCTGATCACGCCCGAGAAGCGCAAGCAGGCGGCCTCCCTGATCCGGGATGGCGTCAGCGTCTCCTGCTCGCGCGTCATCCCCTGGTCCGGTTCGAGCGCGATGGCCGGCGCGAACCCGGTGACCAACATGGTGCAAAGCGGTGAGCTGTTCGCCCTGGGCGACGACCGGGAGAACGCGAGGTTTCCGGGCCGCAAGATGCTGCAGGCGTCGAGCGAGCATCTGTCGTTCGTCTTCCACGGCTCCGTCTTCACGCACATCGACGGGCTCGCCCACGTCTTCTGGGAGGGGCAGATGTACAACGGCCGCTCGGCCGCGCTGGTCAAGAGCGGCGAGGGCGCCACGATCCAGACCTCGGACGTCATGCAGGACGGCATCCTGACCCGGGGCGTCCTGCTCGACGTCGCCCGGCTCAAGGGCAGGACGACGCTCGACCCCGAGGACTACGTGTTCCCCGAGGACCTCGAAGCCGCCGAGGAGGCCCAGGGCGTGCGTGTCGAGGAAGGCGACGTGCTGCTCCTGCGCGTGGGTTACGGGGCTCAGATCGAAGCCGCAGCCGCGGCCGGCGAGCCACCGCCTCAGGCGTTCTCCGGCTACAACGCCGCCTGCTTGCCGTGGCTGCACGAGCGCGGGGTTGCGCTGATCGGCTCAGACGTCTTCACCGACCACGCGCCGATCGGGCAGTACGTGGAGACGATGATGCCGGTCCACCAGGTCGCCATCCCCGCGATGGGCCTGCGGCTGATCGACAACGCCCACCTCGAGCGGCTCGGCGAGGCCTGCGCGGAGCGCAATCGCTGGGAGTTCAGCTTCTCCCTCAATCCGCTGCGCCTCGCGCAGGGCACCGGCTCGCCCGCGAATCCGATCGCGACGTTCTAGCGCTAGTCGACGACGACCGGCGCCACCGCTCCGAGGAGCCAGCGCGCGATCGCCGTCATCGCGGCGTCCTGGTGCGGCTGGCCGAAGACCTGCACGCCGACGGGCATGGCGCCGACGCTCATGAGCGGCATGCTCACGGCCGGGGCGAACAGCATCGAGCTCGGGAAGTTGAACACCGGATCGCCGGTCGGGCGCGGGGCAAGCGGGGTGCCCGGCTGATCGCCGAGCCAGAGGTGAGCGGGGCCCGGACAGGAGAGCGTGATGATTGCATCGGCAGATCCGGCGAGCGCCGAGTGCGCCGCCTGGGCAGCCTCACGGGCGAGCAGCGCCGCCCGGTAGTCGTCCACCGACATCGCCTCTGCGCGAGCAAGCACGGCCTTCGCCCGCTCGCTGACGCCGTCGGGGTGCTGATCGACGAGGTTCCGCGTCGCCCAGCGATTTTCCCAGCCCGTGAGCGCGTTGCATACCTCGCGAGCATCGCTGATGGCGCCCTCCAGCGCTTCGACCAGGGGGGTGTCGCGTCGCCGCAGGAGCTGGACGCCAAGCTCGCGCAACTGGCCGAGGAGTGACGAGAAGCCCTCCTTGCTGGACTCGTCCAGCTCGTCCCAGCCCTGGGTCTCCAGGACGATCAGCCGCTCGGGCTTGCGCGGCGCTGGGGTGGTCGAAGGCCCGTCCAATCCGGGCCAGCCACGATCGCCTCCGGCGCGCCGCGCGATTTCGATGGCGACCTGCCACATGTCCTCGATGCAGCCCGCATGGACGCCGTGGGTGCTCATGCTTGTCGCCTGCCGCTTGCCGCGGTTGATGCCTCCCTGCGTCGGCTTGAGGGCGACGTTCCCGCAGTAGCCGGCGGGCCTGATGACCGACCCACCGACCTGCGAGCCGATCGCCGCCGGGAGCATGCGCGCCGCAACCGCTGCTGCCGAGCCGGACGAGGAGCCGCCGGGCGAGCGCCGCGAGTCGAACGGATTGGTCGTCGGTCCGGGATGCGCGCCCCCGAGCTCGGCCGTGACGGTCTTTCCGAGGATCAGCGCGCCCGCCTGCCGCAGCGCCCAGACGGCCGCGTTGTCCCGCCTGGGGAAGTTCCCGCGGAACGCCTCGCAGCCGTACTCGGTCGGCATGTCCTTCGTCTCCAGGAGGTCCTTGATCCCCACCGGCATGCCATCGATCGGGGAGAGCGGCTCGCCCGCGGCCCAGCGCGCCGTGCTCGCGTCAGCGGCAGCGCGAGCCGGGTCCCGGTTGAGGTGCGCGAAGGCCTGGACCAGTGGCTCGCGCTCCTCGATGGTCGCCAGGCAGCGCTCGAGGAAGTCGCGGGGCGTGTCGTCGCCCGTGCGGAACCGCTGAGCAGCGTCGTGGAACGTCAGGGGCTCGTAGGCCCGCGGGTCGTAGCCCGTCGCGGTGGCTTGCGTCATCACTCAGCCTCCCTTGCCTCGGAGGGCCAGCGCCCCGGTGCAGCGCTCAGCGGCCCTTGAACACGGGGTCGCGCCGCTCGCCCAGGGCTGCACGCGCCTCGGCGGAGTCCTCCGAAGTACCGAGAATGGGGGAGGCGTTCGAGGTCAGCACGGATGTGGCTTCCAGCGTGGTGTCCATGGCGGCGCGAATCACCCGCTTGTTGACCCACGAGACCAGCGGCGGGTTGCGCATGATACGGTCGCACAGCGCGCGCACCTCCGCCTCGAGGTCCTCGGACGGAACGATCCTGTTCAGGACGCCCCACTCCGCGGCAGTCGCGCCATCGAGGTGGCCCGTGAACGAGAACTCGAGCGCGCGACCGAGGCCGGCAAGCCTCGTCAGGTAGTAGGCGCCGCCGTTCTCGATGATCTGGCCGACCTGGTGGTAGGAGATGAAGCGCGTGTGCTCGCTGCCGTAGCGGATGTCGCACTGCAGCGCCACGTCCAGGCCAAACCCGGCGGCCACGCCGTTGACCATCGCGACGGTCGGCTTGCGGATGAACGAGATGTCCTTCATCAGCTTCGTGAGGCCGTAGTAGAAGCGCTGTCGCGTCGCATCCAACCCGCCGGCTTCGTAGGGTGCGTTCCCGAGAAAGTTGTCACCCGCCTCGAAGGCGCCGAGGTCCGTGCCCCTGACGTTCACGCCCGCGCAGAAGCCGCGGCCCACGCCGGTGAGCACGATCACCTTGACATCGGGGTCGTCGTCGCCTGCGCGCATGTACTCGCCGACCTTGGCCAGCGTGCCGGTCCGCTCGGCTCCACCGACGGCGGCGTTGAGCATTTCGGGCCGGTTGAACTTGATCCACAGGATCCCGTTGTCTTCCTTCTCGTAGAGCAGGTACGGGACGAGCTCGAGTTGCTGCATGTGGGGCCCCCTTCGGACGCCTCGGATTCTCAGACTCGCCAGAGCGTAACGCCTACGCCGAGAAGCGGACACGTGCCGGATCGAGCATTGGCGAGAGTCGCGCCGTCAGCTCCTCGGCAGTCCGAGGCCGCGCGTCGCGATGATGTTGCGCTGGATCTCGGAGGCGCCACCGGCGATCGTCTGCGGCACCGTGAAGACGTACTCCCGCGTCGCCCAGGCCGCCATCGGCGCCCGCGGATCGTCCTCGTCCCAGAGGTTCGAGTAGAGGCCGAACGCGCTCACGGCCGTGCGCGCGATGCGCTGCGTCAGCTCGGTGCCGAAGACCTTGCCCACCGAGGCCTCGTAGTTCGGGATCTGGCCCGCAGCCTGCATCGAGGCGATCCGCCGGCAGAGCTGGTAGTGCACGTCCGCGGCGATCGCCGCGTCCGCGATCTGCTGGCGCAGCACCGGCGAGAGCGCCACGCGCGAGCGCGCCCGGCCCTCCGTGCTGTCGAGGTAGCCCGCCAGCTCGCGCACGTCGCGCCTGACCGTCGCCGATCCGGCGATCCCGGAGCGCTCGAAGTCGAGCGCCATCGCACCGACGTACCAGCCGCGGTTCTCCTCGCCGATGCGGTTCCTGACCGGCACGCGCGCGTTGTCAAAGAAGGTCTCGTTGAAGCCGTGCTGCCAGCCCATGTTGATCAGCGGCCGGAACTCCACCCCGGCGAGGTCGGTGGGGATCAGCAGCGCGCTGCTCCCCCGGTGCTTCGGCGCCTCGGGGTCCGTCCGCACCGGCGCCCGGAGGTAGTCGGCGACGTGCCCGTTCGAGGTCCAGATCTTGTGACCGCTCACCACGTACTCGTCGCCGTCGCGCAGCGCGCTCGTCTGCAGCGAGGCGAGGTCGGAGCCTGCGCCCGGCTCCGACAGCCCGGACTGGATCAGCTCCTCGCCGTTCACGATCCGCGGCAGGTGCTCGCGCTTCTGCTCCTCCGTGCCGACGAGGATGATCGTCGAGCCGTACTGCATCACGCCCGGCCCGCCGCCGGGAGGCGCGTGCGCGGCCGCCATCTCCTCGCGCAGGATCGTCTGCGCCCAGATCAGAGGCCGGCGCCGCCGTACTCCTCCGGCCAGTGCGGCGCGAACCAGTTGCGCTCGGCCAGGGCGTCGGTCCAGTCCCGCGCCGCCCTGCGCGCCTCCGGATCGGGCGAGCGGCGGTCCCGCGCCCAGTTGCCGCCGGGCGCGCGGTAGCGCTCGGGGAGCTTCTCATCGAGCAGCGTGCACACCTCGGCGCGAAAGGCCGCCTGCTCGGGGCTGTCGCTCCAGTCCATCGCCCGACCCTGGTGGATCAGGGCGAGCACCTGCTACGTGTGCTCGCCCAGCCGCGGAGTCGGGATTGCCGCGTCGAACTCGTACCCGCGGAAGCGCAGCGGCTGATTCGAGGTCAGCACGCGCCGCGCTCCGTCGGGCGAGGGGATCTCGATCACCGCCCGCCGCTGCAGCACGTGCGGGTCGCGCACGAGCTGGTCGACGGGATAGGAGACGACGGCCTCGAACGCGGCGCCCCGCAGCTGCGCCACGGCCTCCCCGGCGCTCGTCCCGCTGCACCACTCGCGCAGCGGCCGCTCGAGATCCTCAAGGCGCCCGTGCTCTGCGAGGCCGGGCAGTGCGCTCAGCCGCGGCCCGTCGCCGGCCGAGAGGGAGACCGCGACGAAGATCTCCGGATCGCTGCTCGGGCACACGATCTTGAGGCCGCCGAAGACGTCCTGATTGCCGAGCTGCGCGGGCTCCTCGCCCCGCAGCTCGCGCTCCACGAAGCGCTCCAGCACACCTGCGACCGCGACCTCGTAGAGGCTCATATCGACGTAGCTGCCCGCCCCATCCGCCCGCGAGCGGAGCAGCGCGGCGAGCGTCGCGACCGTGCCGGCGGTGCCCGTGGGCGGGTCGACATAGTCCAGGTAGGCGCCTCGCGGAGCGCCGTCGCCGTAGCCCGTGACCGAGGGCATCCCGCTCGTCGCCTCCACGCTCGGCGCGAAGCCGCTGAAGCGCACGCAGGGACCGCTCTGGCCGAACGCGCTGACCGAGATCATGACCGCCCCCGGATTGGCTGCGCGCACGGCCTCCGGCGTGACGCCCAGCCGCTCCATCACGCCCGGCGTGTAGCTCTCCGCGATCACGTCACAACGCCGCACGAGCTCCCGGAACGTGGCGCGGTCCGCCTCCTCGTTGAGGTCGAGTTCCACGCTGAGCTCCCCGCGGTTGAGCTGCTCCGCCATCATCGTCGCGGCCGCCGCGCGGTCGTGAGTGAAGCGAGTCTCAACCTTGTAGACGTCCGCCCCGAGGTCAGCGAACGGCAGCGCGATGGTGCAGTCGCCGATCGCGTTCGTGCGGCCGAGCTGGTCGTGCGCGCGCTGCTCGCACTCGATCAGGTGCGCTCCGCCCTCGACACGCTTCGCGACGACGTGCCCCGTGTAGTAGGTGCAGTCGCCGGACAGGTTGGGCCGCACGAGCCTCGCCTTGAGGCGCTTGAGGTCGGCGTCGTCCCCCATCCAGCTCGTGACCGCGCGCAGCAGCCAGGACATCCGCTGCATGCCGCTGTCGAACCCGCGAGGTATCGCGCGGTCCTCCCACGACGAGTAGTTGGGTTCGTGTTCGTGTGCCCGCCGGTCCAGGGGTCCGGCGCGAACGCGCGCCCGGCGGCCTCCGGCCTGCGCGGGAAGCCCCGCACCGAATCGTCCGGACCCATGCGCCAGCCCGCTGAGAAGCGAGCGATCTCCGAGTCCCAGAGCGGCCCGTGCACGGTGGGGGTGATCGGGCTCGCCCTCCCCGGTGTCCTCGAAGAAGCGCGGCTCGGCGCCGCGCAGCTCGAGGCCTGCGGCCTTGCCGGCGGCGATCTGCCGCTGCTCGTCCGCGGAGTAGACCGGGTAGGCCGCCTCCCCGCGGTACTTCCCGCGCGAGGCCGCATCGCGCAGCGGCGCGACCACCAGGCGCCAGGCCGCCACCGCAAGCAGCTCGCCTCGCTGGTTATGGAAGCCGATCTCCCCGTACACGAGCGCCGCCGCGCCGGCATAGCGCGTGGTCTTCTCCTCCACCCGCAGGAACCTGCGCCGCACGGAGATCGCGTCGCCGATCCGGGTCGGCGCGTGGAACGTCCACTCGTTGCCGCCATAGACGTGGCGGGCGCCGGGAACCCCGAAGCTGTCCGCGCTCGGAGGCGCCGTCTGAGGGCTCGGCGGCGCCACGCGGTCGATCGCGCAGAAGAAGTGGGGCGGCGCGATCAGCTCGCCGAAGCGCGAGCGCTCCGCGTACGCGCGATCCGTGTAGAGCGGGTTGTAGTCGCCGATCGAGTAGCAGAAGGCGTGGAACTCCGAGGCCTCGACCGGCCCGCGGTTCTCCGTGAGCGGCGCGCCGCGCGGGTCCGTGGCGAACTCCGCGCCCTCGTAGCGCTTCAGGTGCGCGAGGCTGAACTCGCCGCCGCCGGCCATCGCACGCTCCGCGCTCGGCCGGCTCGGCGCCGAGCGGACCGCTTCGCCGTGAAGACGGCGCCGGCATGATGCGTCGCACGAAATCCGCACGCAAACCAGGGCTTCGCCATGAGGCTCGAGGGCGGGGTGGCGTTGGTGATCGGCGGGGCGTCCGGTCTCGGGCGCGCCTCGGCGCAGGCCATGGCGGACGACGGCGCACGGGTGATGGTCGCCGACCTCAACGCGGAGTCCGGGCGCCAGGCCGCCGCCGCGATCGGGCGCAACGCCTCGTTCGTCGAGGTGGACGCGACCGACGAGGAATCCGTCCGGGAGGCCGTCGAGGCCACCGTCGGCGAGTTCGGGAAGCTCGAGATCCTCGTCAACAGCGCCGGCGAGCGACGAGCGCGAGCCCTGGCACTTCGCGATCGACATCTTCCTCAAGGCGCCCTACTACGCCTGCAAGTACGCGATCCCGGAGATGGAGCGTGCGGGCCGCGGCGCGATCGTCAACATCGCCTCGATCGCCGGCGTGACCGGCACGCTCGCGCCGCGCGTCGAGTACACCGGATACCCCGCCGGCAAGCATGGCGTCGTCGGCCTCACCCGCACGATCGCCCTCGCCTACGCGGCGAAGAACATCCGCGCCAACGCCGTCTGCCCCGGCTACATGAACACGCCGATGACGCGCGGCCTCTACGGCGATCCCGACGGCGAGCGCAGCCAGCGCCTGATCACGGAGAAGCTCCGCGTGCCGATGAACCGCTGGGGAGAGCCGGAGGAGGTCGGCCGCGTGGTCGCCTTCCTCGCCTCGGATGACGCCTCATTCATCACCGGGCAGCCGATCATCGTCGACGGCGGGGTGATGGCTCGCTAGACCGTAGTTCCCGCGCGGAGCCTGTCGCCGGCAGGCAACCCTCGCCCGGCGCCTTCGGGCCGGTAGTACGCTGGTGAAGCCCTGCTGCGGTTGGTGGTGCTGATGCGGCGTCTGGCCATGCTTGCGGTACCGGCCGTACTGGTGATCGCCGCGGCGTGCGGCGACAACAGCGCCCCGACTGCCACTGCACCTCAGCCGATTGACGACACGGAGGCGCGCGAGCTCCTCGAAGCTCTTGTCGCGCCGCCAGGTGAGGCGCAGGCCGCGCTGGATCGGGTCGTCGCTGCGGGCGATGAGCGCTTCACGCAACCTCTGATCGACGTGTTGTGGGCGCGCGGCCGGGGCGTTCTTGACGCCGGGCCGGAACCGGAATCGTCCCTGGCCGCGCTTGAGGCCCTGACCGGCGCCGAGGTTGGCGCCGACGCGCTCGATTGGATCGCCTGGTACGGCGCCGCCAATCTTGATCCGCCTCCCGGCTACACGAGCTGGAAGGGCCGCCTGCTCGCGCCGATCGATCCCCGCTTCACCCTGTTCCTCGACGACGAGCACGCCTCCGCGATCCGCACCGAGGAGATCGTCTGGGGCGGCGTCACTGTCGACGGCATCCCGCCGCTGGATCGCCCCATGCTGCTCAGGGCCGGGGAGGCGGACTACCTCGAGCCCGCCGATCCCGTCTTCGGCCTGGTCGTCAATGGCGATGCGAGAGCCTATCCCCTGCGCATCATGGACTGGCATGAGATGGCGAACGACGTGGTCGGCGGCGTCCCCATCTCGCTCGCCTACTGCACGCTCTGCGGCGCCGCGATCGCCTACGACGGCCGCGCCCCCGACGGCGAGACCTATACCTTCGGGACATCCGGGCTGCTCTACCGCAGCAACAAGCTGATGTACGACCGGACCACGCACACGCTCTGGAACCAGTTCACGGGCACGCCGGTGCTCGGCCCGCTCGTCGGCGCGCTCGACTCCGAGGGCGAGCCGCTGCGTCTCGATCTCTTCCCGCTCGTCGTGAGCACCTGGCACGACTGGCGTACCCGGCACCCGGAGACCCGGGTGCTGGACATCGAGACGGGTTACTTCCGTCCCTACGAGAATGGCGCCGCCTACGGCAGGTACTTCGCCGACTACGACACGGCATACCCCGTGTGGAATCGGGGCGATGCCCTACCGGCCAAGGACTTCGTGTACGGGCTGCGCGACGGCGGCGCGCGGAAGGCCTTCCCGATCAGCGCGCTCGCCGCCGAGAGGGTGGTCAACGACCGCGTCGGCGATCGCGCGGTGGTGCTCGTGACGTCCCGCGCGGTCCATACGCAGGACACGAGCGGCGGCATCGCCATCGTCTACAGTTCCGGCGGCGAAGTCCGGGCCTTCGAGCGCGGCGAGCTGAGCTTCGCGCCCGGCGACGGCGCGAACACGCTGATCGACGGAGACGGCGGCGTCTGGCGCGTCACCGAGGAGGCGCTGCTCGGCCCCGCGGGCGAGCGCCTCGCGCGCGTGAGCGGCCACCTCTCGTACTGGTTCAGTTGGTCGGCCTTCCATCCGGACACGGAGGTCTACGGCCTCGACTGACAGCCGCGCGGCATCGCCCTGAGCGGCCCGCGAGGAGCAACCCGGGCACGGTCGTTCGCTCAGGATTCGAACGACCAGTCGCCGCGTGCCTCGTCCGCCACCTCGATCACGGCGAGCAGCCGCTCGTGCGACCCGCCGAAGAGCCCGGCTTGCAGCGGCGGCCACTCCGGGCCGAGCGCGGCGACCTCGTCAGCGACGGTCGACGGAGTGGTGTCCAGCCACCAGTCCTCGCTCCAGCCATAGCGGCCCATGGGGATCCAGGCCTTGCGCGGAGGCGCGTCCTCAATATCGACGTGGACGAGTCCCTTGAAGTACTCGAAGCGATCGAACGCGCGCTCGTAGTCGGCGGGGTCCGGCAGATGCTCCCGCAGCGGCTCACGAAGGACATCGAAGAGGCGATCCGAGAGGGCCGTGTGGTGACGCTCGTAACCCTCGATCCGCATCGCGAGCGGTGCACTCATCACCTGCCAGGCGTCCAGCGTCACGCCCGCCGGCCTGGCGCCGGTCACCTCGCGCACCTCCGTGTCGTAGAGCAGCGCGCGCAGCGTGCCGTAGCGCTCGGCGGCCAGCGCCGCGATGCCGCCGCCGTACAGCAGCAGCAAGGCAGGGTAGCGACGCATCCGGCGCAGCTCGGCGGGGCGAGCCGGTACGTCCTCGAGGTTCGCAATCCGCTCGATGCAGCGCACCCACAGCGGCGCATTGGCCTCCGCCCCCTCGTGGCATCCGGCGATCACGAGCGTCAGCAACTCCTCCGCGGCCCTGTCGTAGCGAATGAGCGATTCCGAGGCGTAGCGGCCGAGGTCGTCCGGGGGCTCCACGCCTGTCCCGGAAATCGCAGCCTCAAGGCGCTCGGTCAACGCGTCAACGAGGTCGGCGCAGGGGGTCGCCATCCGTCATTCGCTTTCAGGTTCCGAGCCGGCGCAGGTGCGCGACCGATTGTATCGCTGCGGGAAGCGCCTACAAGCGCCGGTGAGGCGGAAACTACAGGCTCGCAGCCAGGGGTACGCCTGGGTGACCCGTGTTGTAGGCGACCGTCCGCTCGCCTAGGATGCGGGTGGGTGAGCAAGCGCTCCCACGCCAGGATGGCGCCGGGCGTGCTTGCGGATCAGGCCCGGAATCGGAAGGCGAGCACCATGACTACCTTTGCACCAGTTGAAGTGGAGGCAGTCACCCGGCGCGTCGAAATACTCGATCCTCGCGGCGAGCAGCAGGAGCGCATCGGCGGAGCGTCGCCGCGGCTCGCCTCGCTCGAGGGCAAGACCGTCGGCATCGTCATCGACGGGCCCTGGCGCAGCTGGTACGTGAGCTCCGAGGTCCTCGAGGAGTGCCTGGAGGATCGCGGCATCGACGTCATCCGGGTTGATGTGAACCACGTCGACCTGAGGACCGAGGGGCTGAAGCTTGCCAACGTGCGCAAGGGAAGCAATCGCGACGAGAGCGCGATGGAGCAACTGGCAACGGAGGTGGACGCCGCAATCGTCGGCCTTGCCAACTGAGGGGGCTGCTCGGCGGCAGTTGCCGCCCTGACCGTTGCCCTCGAGTCCCGCGGCGTGCCCGTAGTGCTCGTCTACACCGAAGCCTTCGAGACGTTGACGGAGGCCGCACTCACTTTCTCGAAGTACGGAGACGTGCCCCGCGTGGGGATGCCGAAGACGCTCGACAACATGCCCGATGATGAGGTCCGCGTGATCGCGGCGGCCAGCGTGAACGAGATCGTGCAGGGTCTCCTGGCCACCACGCCCTCGACCGGAGCCTGAGGCCGCGAACCGGAGGAGTTCGATGGCGCCCGATGCTCCGACGATCGAGATCGAGGATTCCGCTGAAGCTCTCTACGAGTTCATGGAACTCCATGACTGCGGCGATGGCCTGCCGGGCGTTCCCCCAACGCCCGATCGCGTCCGGGCGATGGTCGCGGCGTCCGGTCGTTATCCGGAGGAGTTGATCGGCGTACTGAAGCCCCGCAACGGGCTGGCGACCGTCGACGCGATCGCCCGCAACGCCGTGATGGCCGGCTGCCGGCCTGAGTACTTCCCGGTGGTCCTCGCGGCCGTGGAGTCAGTGCTCGCAGGCAACGAACGCCAGGGGCACGCCAGCACCACGAACTGCAATACCAACCTGCTGGTGATCAATGGTCCGATCCGGCACGAGATCGGCGTGAACTACCAGGAGGGCTGCTTCGGTGTCGCCGGCCGTTCGAACGCGACGATCGGCCGGGCCGTCCAGTTGTGCTGGACGAACATCGGCGCCGCTCTCCCGGGAGACGGCAGCAAGTCCGTGTTCGGCCAGCCGGGACGCTACACGATGTGTATCGGCGAGTGGGACGAGCAGAACCCCTGGGGCACGCCGCTGCACGTCCAGCGAGGGTTCGAGCCATCCGACAGTTGTGTCACCGCCATCTCCGCGACCGGCACGATCAACATCACGGACATCTGGTGCCGCAGCGGCGAGTCCTACCTCACCACCATCGCGCAGTCGATCAACAGCGTCAGCGGCGCCTGGATGATCCTCGGCGACGCCGAGATCACGATCGTGCTCAATCCGTCCTGGGCAGGGTTCGTCGCCGACGACGGCTTCAGTCTCGAGGACGTCCGGAGCTATCTCTGGGAGCACAGCCAACTGCCGCTGGACCGCTTTCCGCCCGAGCACATCGAGCCGCTGACCAACGGGGGCCGCGTGCTTCCCAACGGCCGGGTGCCACAGACGGAGACACCGGATCGCTTCAACATCCTTGTCGCCGGCGGGCGTGGGGGCCTCCACGCGATCGGAATCCATGGCATGGGCCACGGTGATATGAACCTGCCCGCCTCCGTCACGAAGCCGATCGGCCTCCCCGCATAGGCCGCCCCAGCACCGTTCGCTGCAAGCCGGGCATCGTGAGCGGGGACTCTTGTGACCGGCGTCCGCAGCGCGGGAAGCGCCGCTCGCAGCCGGGCATCATGAGCCCGCGTTCACGCCCGTAGCACGAGGAGCGACCGATGGCGATCGCCGCGCCCGCGACGAACACGGTGTTCCATGCCCTGGCCGACCAGCTTGAGCCGCTGGCGCCCAGGGGCATCTTCGGGGTGATGGGCGAGGACACCGCCGCGTTGATCACGGACTTGTGCCTGCGCGGGGCGCCGTTCTACCGGGCGCGGCACGAGAACCACGGCGTCGGCATGGCCGACGGCTACGCCTGGGCCAGCGGGGAACTCGCCGTAGCGACCGTCACACGCGGCCCGGGCCTGATGAACGCGGCAACGGCTGCGCGCACGGCTTCGCAGGGCGGCCGCAAGGTACTGATCATCAGCGGCGACGTCGCGACGCACATGGACGTGGTCGATGACTACAAGTACGTCGACCACGGCCCGATCGCCGCGGCGCTCGGCCTTGAGTACGTCCGCGTGACGCGCCCGGAGGATGCCTCCAGCGGCCTGGCGCGAGCGGTCGAGAGCGCCTCGAGCGGCCGCACGACCTTGCTCTCGATCGCCGTCGACATCCTGCATGCGCCGCTTGGGAGCGAGGCTCCGGGCGAGGCTCCTCCGGCCGCGGCTCCGGCAGCTCCCGTGGAGCCCTCCGGCGCCGACATCGCCGCCATCGCGGAGATCCTCTCGCGCAGCGAGCGTCCGTTGCTGCTGGCGGGGCAGGGGGCGGCGACGGCCATGGCTCGTAGCGCGCTGGAGGCCCTCGCGGAGCGCACCGGCGCTTGGCTCGGGACGACGCTGCCGGCGAAGGGACTCTTCTCGGGCAGTCCGTATGACGTCGGTGTCGTCGGCGGCTTCTCCAGCGACCCGGTCGCCCCGCTGCTTGCGGACATCGACTGCGTCGTTGCGCTCGGCGCCAGCCTGCACATGCACACCACGGGTACCCGCACACTCTTCGGGGACGCCACGGTGATCCAGGTGGACACGGATCCCGAGGCCCTGGGCCGCCGCTTCCCGGCGCAGCTCGCGGTGCTCGGCGACGCGGAGATCACCGCCCGGCGACTGCTGGCCGAGCTCCCCGACACCGGAGGCGGAGCACGGCAGTTGCACGCGCCAGCGCTGCTCCAGCGCCTCCGCGAACCGCTCTACGCCGGTCCGGACGAGAGCACCGGCGACCGCCTGGACCCGCGGGCCGTGGTTCGCGCGCTCGATGAGCTGCTCCCAGCGGAGCGCTCGGTCGTACTCGACAGCGGGCGCTTCATGACCTCCCCGGGCCGCTTCCTGCGTGCTCACGCGCCGTTCACGGTCCGGCACACGGCCGAGGGCGGTTCCATCGGCCTCGGCCTGGGCATCGCGCTCGGGGCCACGGTCGCTCGTCCGGAGCTGACCAACCTGCTATTCGTCGGAGACGGTGGGCTGTCGATGAGCGTGACGGAGCTGGAGACGGCCGTGCGCCACTCACTGCCGCTGGCGATCATAGCGATGAACGACTCCGCATACGGGTCGGAAGTAGTTCACCTCGAGGCGGACGGGCTACCGACCGAGTTCGCGACCTTCCCGGAGTACAACTTCGCGGCACTCGCCCGTGGAGTCGGGATGGAGGCGGAGGAGGTGCGGACGATGGACGATCTGCGCGCCGCGGCGCCACGTCTCTCCGGGCGGACCTCCCCGGTCCTGCTCGATGTCAAGATTCGGCAGGACCTCACCGCGACACGGCTGCGCTGGCCGCTTGAGCCGGCGCTGGAAGGGAGCTCGTAGATGGCTGAACCACTTGCAGGACGGACGGCGCTCGTCACGGGCGCCAGCAAGAACCTCGGGCGAGCGATCGCGATCGGGCTTGGCGCCGCCGGCGCCAACGTAGCCGTCGCGGCACAGCACGCCCAGGCCGACGTCGAGGCGACAGCCGAGGAGATCAGGGGCCTCGGCCGGCGGGCGATCGCGCTCACCGGCGACATCGGGCAGCCCTCGGATGTGGAGGCGCTGGTCCGGGGCGCGGTCGATGAACTGGGACCGATCGACGTGCTGGTCAGCAACGCCTCTCGCCGCCCACGGCGGGACTTCCTGGACATCACGCTCGATGACTGGGACGAGATCATGCGGACGAACCTTTCGGCGTCGTTCTTCCTTGCCCAGCAGCTACTCGGACCGATGCGCGAGCGCGGGTTCGGCCGGATCATCCTGATGGGGGGCCCGGACGGGATCCGGCCGGAGCCCTACAGCGGGGCGGCGCACCGGGCGCACTGCAATACGGCCAAGGCGGCCCTCATCGGTCTCGCGAAGGCGATCGCCGTCGAATTCGGCGTCGCCGGCGTCACCTCGAACGTCGTCGTGCCCGGAATCATGAACACGACGCGGGACCCGGTGAACTACCCGCACTGGCCGATGCCCCAGGAGGAGCTGGATCGGCGGCTGGCGATCGCCCGCATGGGAGAGCCGCACGAGGTCGCCTCGATGTGCGTCTACCTCGCGAGCGCGCAAGGGAGCTACATCACCGGGCAGACGCTCCACGTCAGCGGAGGCTACTTGATGCCATGAGGGTTGCGATCCCGGCCAGGCCGTGACGCGGAACGTGGCCTGAGGGCTCCTCGTGTGGTCCGGGAGGGTGTCACGGACCGGTCACGTTGACAGCGCACAGGGCCGGTGTTCACAGTGTCGCTGAGCGGGCGCTTGCCCCTGCTCCGGCACATGCGATCCGAGTAGTTGCGGGCCCCAGTCGGGGCATGATCTGGAGATTCGATGGCCATCAAGCGAACAGGAGTCGTCGGCTGCGGGGCCATGGGCACAGGCATCGCCCAGCTTTGCGCCGCCGCAGGGTATGACGTCGTTGTGGTGGACGCCGACGCGGCGCAACTCGAGCGAGGCCTGGCGCGAATCAAGAGCGGCCTCGAGCGTGAGGCCGAACGCGAGCGCCTCACGCAGGAGCAGCTCGACCGCGCGCTCGCTGGCTTGACGGGCTCCCAGCAGTTGAGCGACGTCGCCGATGTGGACATCGTTGTCGAGGCGATCATCGAGGAGATCGGCCCGAAGCGGGAGCTGTTCGCCCAGCTCGGTGAGGTGTGCAGCGGCGATACCGTTCTGGCCTCCAACACCTCCTCACTTTCGATCTCCGAGCTGGCCGCCGCCTCAGGGCGGCCGGGCTCGGTTGTGGGCCTCCACTTCTTCAACCCCCCCACGGTGCTCAGGCTCGTTGAGCTCACCACAACGGTCACTTCGGCGCCCGAGGCCGTCGAGCGCGCTGCCGAGTTCTGCGACGGGATCGACCGCGTCACCATCCGGGCCTCGGATACGCCCGGGTTCGTCGTCAACCGCATCTTCGTTCCGTTCGTGTTCGATGCGATTCGGATGCTCGAGGCGAACGTCGCGAGCGCCGAGGACATTGACCAGGGCTGCCAGCTTGGCCTCAGCCACCGCATGGGCCCGCTCGCGACCGCCGACCTGATCGGCCTCGACACACTGGCCTCGGTCGGTGACGCGCTGTTCGAGGCGATGGGCGAGACGCGCTTCAAGACACCGACGCTGCTCAGCCGGCTCGTGTCGCTCGGCAAACTCGGCCGCAAGAGCGGCTCCGGCTTCTTCCAGTACGAATAGCTCGCGGGAGCCCGCCAGGCTCTCCCAGGCGAGGGAGATCTGATCAGGGCCTCAGTTCGTGGGCGGTGCCGTTCGGCGTCCAGCCGGACTCCCGAATAGCGGTTCCGTACAGGCGAAACGCGGTGCCGGCGCCGGCGTGTGCGGTCAGCCCCCGGAAGCGCGTTCGAACGCCATGTGGACCATGCGCGGCGCGCGCTTGTTCGCGAGCTCCACGTGCAGGAAGTCGTTGCGCCCCTCAAGCAGTCGCATGTCCTCCAGGCGCTCAAAGATCGTCTCGAAGGCGACGCGCCCCTCGAGGCGCGCGAGCGGGGCTCCCATGCAAAGGTGGATGCCTCGTCCGAAGGCCAACTGGTGCTTCACGACTTCCGGCCGGTCAACGTCGAACGTCTCCGGATCGTCGAACTTCCTCGGATCCCGGTTCCCTGCTGCCCACATCATCACGAGCAGCGCTCCCGCCGGCACCTCGACCTCACCGATGCGGGTTGCCTCGCGCGCCCAGCGGCGCGTCCACTGCACGGGCGTCTCGATCCTCATAACCTCGTCGAGCATGTGGCTGATCAACGAGCGGTCCGCCCGGACCTGCTCCATCTGCTCGGGGTGCTGGAGCAGCAGCATCATCGCGCTGCCGAGCATGAACGCCGTTGTGCTGTTGCCGGCGTGGATCAGTAGTGGCACCTCGTTCGCGAGGAACTCGAGGTTCAACACTCCGTCGTCGTGCTCAAGCTGCGCCTGGATGAGCTCGGTCAGGAAATCGTCTCTCGGCTGCTCGTAGCGATCGAGCACCGCGCGCCGCGAGTACTGCCGGAGCTTCTCCTGCCCGCCGACATGCTGGGCCTGCTTCTCAGGCGGCAGGAACCGCTGCGAGTTTCCGACGCCCTCGGTCCAGGACCAGAGCATGGGGCCATCCTCGTGCGGAAAGCCGAGCAGCTCGCCGATGACGAAGATCGGCAGCGGATGCGCGAAGTCCTGCATGAACTCGCACTCGCCACGGTCGATGAAGGCGTCGATCAGTCCGTTGCAGAGATCACGCAAACGCGGCTCGTAGGCATTGAGACGCTCACGAGCGATGAGCGGGTTCTCGAGTCGCCGCTTCAGGCGGTGCTCGGGGGGATTCGAGCCGGCCGAGCCGCGCGGGCTGTATCCGAAGTCGTGCCCCGGCGACTCGCTGTCGGCGTCGGCCGTGGGGTAGTCACCGGGCATCTCGGGACTGCCGGGCGGCAGCCCGACGTGGAAGAGATCCGGGTGCTCCGTGATGTACGTGATGTCTTCCCAGCGCGAGACGAGGTAGTGGTTCGGCTGCCCGGGCCACGGGTGGACGGGCGCCTCGTCACGCAGCCGGTCGTAGAACGGATACGGGCACTCGACGACCTCGGGCGAGGGGTACTCAACCTCGGAGAGCGGTCCTTGCAGGGCCGCAGGCTGTAGATCGACCATTCCGAGTCCTCCGCTTCGCGATGCCTCCGCTCGCTCCCCGCCGCCGGCCTATGCCGTCTCGGCCGCCAGAAGCTCGCCGATGCGCTGCTGGTGCACATCCGGCGATCCAGGGTAGTGATAGCGCGAGTGCAGCGATCCGCCGACGCCGCCGTGGGTCTCCGGAGCGGCCTCGTCGCTCCCCGCGCGACCCATCTCCAGGCGTCGCTCGAGGGTGAAGTGCTCCTCGACGAAGTCACGAGCGGCGCGGCGCATCAGCTCCTGCTGCTCGCGCTGCAGGGCACTGTGAGGTGTCGTCATCGGCGGGAGGCCCTGATCTCTTGCAGGCTGCGTGCTGAAGCCATGCCGCGGAACATTCGCGTCTTCTGCGTCTCGATCGTGCCGCCGGGGTGGGTGTTCACGATCGCCTGACGCTGGAAGTACTCGAACTCCCCGGCGCACGGCGCCCAGTCTTCGCCGCCGATGACCGAGAGTGGTCCCAGCACCTGCTGGATCGCCTCGGACAGCTCAACCTGGTAGAGCTTGCGGTGCAGCGACATCTGGGCGCCCTGGTAGGAGTGCCGCAGGTGCGAGCCACCGCCCGGGATGTCCCCGCCCATGGCGAGCAGGCGGTTGCGCTCCGTCAGCAGGCGGTTGATCTGGCCGCCGACCCAGGCGTTGGTCATTGCCGCGCGCTGACGCGGCCCATCGATCAGGCGTTTGCCGTTCCGTCGCGTGGTCCGCGCGTAGTCGAGCAGCATGTCCAGCACGTAGAGGGTGCGCTCACCGGAGCTCGGCAGTCCGACCGTCCCGAATTCCGGGACGCCCATGCCGAAGCAGCTCCAGCCGTCCCCTTCATTGCCGACCCGGTTCTCGGCGGGAACGACGACGTTGTCCATCGTGATGATGTTCTTCTTGTGGCCGGCCATCATTTCCATCGGCATGACCGTCAGGCCCGACAGCTCCGAGGGCGCCACGAAGGCGCTCAGGTTCCCGTGCCGGCTTCCCTCCGGATCCGTCACTGCGAGCACGAAGTACTGGTCGGCACGGAAGTTGCCACCAACGAAGATCTTCGTCCCGTTGATGACGTACTCGTCGCCCTGCCGGACGGCCCGTGACTGCATGCCGGGCAAGTCGGAGCCGGCCTCGGGCTCGGTGAAGAGCTCCCAGGTGATCGTCTCCGCCTTCAGGATCGGTGGCAGGAAGCGGCGCTTCTGCTCCTCGGTGCCGAGGCGCCAGACGGGCCCGGCGAGGCCGCCCCCGATGTCACCCGGCAAGCGGACGTTGTGGAAGGCAGGCACGCGGTTGTCGAGTTCCTCGTGGACGATCTCGACCTTCTCCCTGGGGAGACCGCCGCCGCCGAACTCGGTTGGCCATCCGGGAGCGTACCAGCCCTGTTTCGCGAGCTTGCGCAGGAACTCGTGATTGCGCTCGAATTCCTCCTCGGAGGTGTCGTTGCCGTCCGGCGGAGATCCCACGCCTTCCAGGTTGTGCGCGAGCCAGTCGACGACCTCCTGGCGGAAGTCCTCCAGCTCGTGACCGTTGGTTGCGCTATCCAGCTCGCTCGTCATTCAGTGCTCCCGCGGGCTCAGAGGGCGTTTCCGTGCGGCGGCTCGCTCAGTCGGGGAAGCCCATGTCCGTCCACTGGCGTCTCATCTCGTCGAAGGCGCCGCGCAGCCCGGACTTGTTGCGCTCGCGCAGGAAGTTGAACTCGTCGTCGCGCCAGACGACGTTGGTGAACAGCGGGTGGGCGATGCTGGACCAGGTGTTGTACGCAGGGACGCCCATGAGGTCCCAGAAGAGGCGCATGGAGCGCCGTCCGAGCATCAGGTTGTCCGTGGAGTGCCACGCCACCATCTTCGCGTAGCGCAGCGCCTCGTCCATGACCTCGTCCTGAGGGACGACCGAGTTGACGATGCCCCACTCGTGGAGCTCCTTCGCAGGCATCATCCGCCCCGTCAGGATCGCCTCGCGGCCGCGATTGATGCCCATCTTGAGGAGCATCATCACCATGTCCGGCGTGAAGCCGGCGAAGCCGATCCGTGCCTCCGGCTCGCCCATCCGCGCGGTCTCGCTCGCGACCACGAGGTCGCACTGCATCACGACGTGGAAGCCGGCGGCTACGGCGTCGCCGTTGACCGCGGCGATCGTGGTCTTGTCGCTGTTGAGGATGTTCGCGCGCTCGCCGCCGCCGCCGGGGCGGTGCATGCGCAGTGACTGCGGCAGCCGCTGCCCGGGGCGCAGGCCGGCCGCCTCGATCGGGGTGCGGCGCAAGTCAACGCCGGCGGAGAACGCGCGGCCCGCCCCGGTGAGGATGATGACCTTGATCTCGTCGTCGTCCTGGCCCATCGCCATCTTGCGACCGAGCTCCTGGAAGCTGTAGGGCGCGAGCATCGCGTTGAGGCGCTCGGGCCGGTTGAGCGTGATCAGTGCGATGTGCTTGTCGATCTTCTCGTAGAGGACGAGCTGATCGACGTTCTCTTCCTCGCCCGTGCGGAAGTCCGCACCCATTTGCTCGGTCTGCTGGTCAGCCATGCGCCGCCCATCTCGATAGTCGCGTCAGATGCACAATGCGCCGCGCAGACGCACGGCGCACAGGAGCGAGCACTTGCTCACTCGCCGGTCTGAGGATTATCACGCTGCCGCGCGGGGTGTCAATGAGCGCGCCGCCCCGGCCGTTCAGGCGGCCGCCCCTGGGGCTACTCCGCGGCGGACATGACCTCTTCGGAGAACCATTGCAGCCGTTCGAGCATCACGTCCGGCGGCAGGTAGTGGTAGTCGCCGACGCTGAGCTGGAGCGACTGCACACCGGCGCGCTCCCAGACATCGACTTCCTCAAGCACGCGATCGCGGTCGTTGGGGATCGCGTCCGCGCTGTCCGTCTCATCCCCGAAGCGGATCGACAGGCGTCCGGCGATGTGGATCTCGCTGATGTCGCGTTCTGCCGTCTCCAGCTCTTCCAGCAGGACTTCCCTGTCAGCGAGCAAGTCTTCGAGGCTGGGGATGATCGGCACCCAGCCCTGCGCATAGCGCGCCACTCTCCGCAGCGCGGGCCTGCCCCTCCCGCCGATCCAGATCGGCAGTGGCTGCTGGACGGGCTTGGGAAGGAAATGCACGCGATCGAACTGGTAGTAGCGGCCCTCGAAGGGCTCGTCGTTGCAGAGCGCGCGGATGATCTGGATGTACTCCTCGGTCATCGGGCCGCGCTCGTTGAACGGCACCTTCATGATCTCGAACTCGTCGAGCATCCAGCCCGCCCCCACGCCGAGGATGAAGCGCCCGTTCGAGAGGTAGTCGAGCGTCGCGGCCTGCTTCGCCGTGACGAAGGGCGGCCGATAGGGCAGCACGACGATGCCGCTCCGCAGCATGATCCTGCTCGTCTGCGAGGCGACGAAGGCAAGGCAGGTGAAGATCTCGATGTTCGCATCCTTGCCCGGATCGAAGCCCAGACGCGCGTGCCCGAGGTGAGTCGAGTGCGGTGAGCCACCGAAGCTGCGATCGAGGTTCGTGGGGTAGAAGAGGTGCTCGCCGACGTTGATCGAGTAGTAGCCGAGCTCCTCCATCGTCTTCGCCTCGCGGATCAGGTTCTCGGGCGTAGCGACATCGCCCATCCACTGGAACGGGGCGTTGAACAGCATGGAGCGGCGCCTTTCCACGGGAGCCGCCGCGGGCGCGGCCTGCGGCTCCGTTTCGGTCTCCCCTGCGTCCGGAATCTTGGGTCCGGACTGTTGCGTCCGGAGTCCTCGCGAGCCTCCCGCCGTGCGTGATCCCCGGCGCGCTACCCGGTGCCTCGCAAGCGCGGGTCGAGAACATCCCGCAGGGCATCGCCGAAGAGGTTGAAGCCGAGCACCCCGAGGCTGATGGCCAGGCCGGGGAAGATCGCGAGCCAGGGGGCGGCCTGCATGTACTGCCGTCCGCTGCTCTGGAGCATCCCTCCCCAGCTCGGGTGGGGAGGTGGGAGCCCCAGGCCGAGGAAGCTGAGCGACGCCTCGATAAGGATGATCGAGCCGAGCTGCGCCGAGGCGATCACGATCAGGGGCGCCATCACGTTTGGCGCCAGGTGGCGGAAGATGATGCGCAGCGAGCTTGCGCCCGTGGATTGCGCGGCCTCGACCCAGGGGCTGGCCGTGAGCGACAGGGTTGTCGCCCGGAGCACACGCACGGTGGTCGGCGCCAGCAGCACGGAGAGCGTCACGACGACCGCCAGCGGGATGGTCTTCCAGACGAGCGGCAGGTCGACTTTCCAGACCTGGATGCCGGAGCTGAACACCGTGAGCATCGCCATCGCGAAGACGAGGCGCGGGATCGCCATGAGGCCGTCAACGAGGCGCTGCACGATCAGGTCGAAGCGACCGCCGAGGTAGCCGGAGGAGACGCCGACCACCAGCCCGATGACGGACGAGATCGTCACCACGAGCAGGCCGGTGTAGAGAGAGGGCCGCGCACCGTGGATGATCCGGCTCAGCATGTCTCGCCCGATATGATCCGTGCCGAATGGATGCGCAAGGCTTGGTGCACCCAGCCGGTCCAGAGGCGCCGGCGTCAGCGGGTCCTGCGGCGAGAGGACACCGGCGCCCAGGGCGAGGACCACGAGCAGCAGGAGCAGCAAGCCGCCTGCCGCTCCGAGCGGCTTGTGGCGACAAAACCGCCAGAACCCGGCGCCGAGGCGCGCCAGCATCGAGCGCTCGCGCCGTGCGCCCACCAGCGCAGGGACGCCGATCGCGGGTTCTGCTGCGCGTGTGGATTGCTGCTGCGCCATCCGCCCCCTCCGGCCGCTGCCCGCTAGTACTTGATCCGCGGGTCGATCCAGGCATAGCTGAGATCGATGATCAGGTTCACGAACAGGAATACCACGCCGAACATCAGCGTCGCCGCCTGGATCAGCGTGTAATCGCGCTTCAGGATCGCGTCGAACGTGAGCGTGCCGAGGCCGGGCAGCCCGTAGATGATCTCGATGATGACCGTGCCCGTGAGCAGCGCGCCGAGCTGGAATCCGATCAGCGTGACCACGGGCAGGAGCGCATTCCTCACTGCGTGCCGGTAGATCACCTTTGTCTCCGTCAGGCCCTTCGCCCGCGCGGTGCGCACGAAGTCCTGGCGCAGCACCTCGAGCATCGACGAGCGCACGAGGCGCATTGTTACGCCGAAGCTGCTGATCCCGACGATCGTCGCCGGGATGAGGAACTGCTCCAGGTTCTTGAGTGGGTCTTCGTGCGGCAAGGCGTACTCGAGCGGTGGCGCGTAGTTGAAGTAGATCGCCCCGCCGACGATCACCAGCGTCGCGATCCAGAAGTTGGGGACGGACAGCGCAGTGATGCTCAGCACCCGCAGGACGTAGTCAATGATGCCGTCCTGCTGAACCGCTGAGACGATCCCCAGCACCATCGCGAACGACGTCGAGATCACGAAGGCGAGGAGCGCGAGTTCCAGTGTGAGCGGCAGGCGGTCGAGGATCAGGTCGCGCGCGCTCGAGTTCCGGACCAGCGAGTCTCCGAAGTCCCCCCTGACGGCGTCCCAGAGCCACCTCGCGTACTGCTCGGGGAAGGGCCTGTTGAGCCCGAGCTTCCCGCGAAGCAGATCGATGTCCTCCTCGCTGAACTCAGGGGCCGCGACCAGTTGCTGCAAGATCACGTCGCCCGGCATGAGGCGCACGAGTGAGAACACGATCAGCGTCACGAGGAATATGGTGGGGACCATCAGGAACAGGCGACGCATCATGTACTGCTGCATGCCCAGCCCTCCGGGCGGTTACCCGTTAGCTCTGCGCCCGGGCCTGCCGGCCGCCGGGCGGAGCATACAAGGATGCGCGCCGCTCAGCAGCGAGCGGCCGGGAAGCGCATAACGTGGACCGGCCGAATGGGCAGACGGTCCAGGGCGCAGGTGCGGCGTCATCGGTCGCAACGGGTCACGAAACCCCCGCTGCCGGACAATGGTGAGGTTGTAGCCGCTGGCGCGTGCCCGTGAGGGCTCAACGCGCCAGCGGCCCACGCACCTTACTTGTCGAACCAGACGTTCTCCCAGAGCTGGCTGTCTCCGTATCCGCCCGGCACGGCGTTCCGCACCCACGGGTGGAAGACCTCGGTCGCCCAGTTGCCGATCAGCGGGATCGCGCCCGCTCGCGCGATGTTCGCGCGCTGCAGATCCTGAAGGATCTCGCGGCGGGCCTCCAGGTCGAATTCCCCGAATTGCAGATCGATGAGCCGATCGAGTTCCTGGGCTGACTCGTCCGTGACCGCCGAGAGTTCTCGTGCGCTTCGCGAATCGAACCACGTCCGCAGATCGCCGTTGGCGGATGCGCCCGTCTGCCGCGGCGAGACGACGAAGCCGTCGATGTTCTTTTCCGAGAACCAGGCGACGAGCTTGTTGGCGTCCCACGACTCCAGGGTCGCGTTGATGTTGATCGCCGAGACGTAAGCCTGGACCAATTCGGCCGACGTCTGGCCCCTGCCGCTGTAGTAGAACGGCGAGGCCGCGTCCCAGCTGTCGAAGCCCGCGGCGCCCAGCAGCTTGGCCGCCTCGTCCGGGTCGTAGCCCAGGAGTTGATTGAGCTCTTCCTGCGGGAGCAGCCAGGCGAGTTCCGGCAGCTTCGGACCCGTGCTCCAGTAGCCTTCACCGATCGCGACAAGGATCTCGTCGCGCTTGACGATCCTCGAGATCGCCTGGCGGACGCGGATGTCCCGGCCCCAGCCCACCTGGCCATTCATGAAGATCGACTCGAGGCCCCAGTTCTGCCCGCTGATCAGCTGCAGGCCCGGAATGTCGTTTTCGAGCCGCTCGACGTCATCGCTGACAAGCCCGCCACCGGTGCCCGTGGCTGCGCGGATGATCTGCTCATTCCGGAACGACGCCAGGATCGTGGCGGGGTCGCGCAGGCGGAACAGGACCGCCTCGTCGGCATACGGCAGCGGCTTGCCGTCCAGGCCGTTCATCCAGTAGTCCGGGTTCGCCTTGAAGCGGATCAGCTCGTCCGGCTTCCACTCCTCCATGATCCAGGGGCCGGCGCCGATCGTGGGGCCGTTCGTCAGATCCCCGTTGACGTCGACCGCCTCGCGGGCGATCACCTTGTTCGCCGTGTCGGCAAGAGTGCCGAACGCGTCCGCGTCGATGGTCGGAAGGACGAGCTGGATCGTCTTGGGGTCGATCACTTCCCACGTGATGTCGGCGATCTGCCGGGCGAGGAAGGTCTCGCCCCGCTGCCGCTCCATGCTGTAGGCGACGTCGTCGGCGACAAGGTCACGCCCGTTGACCGGGGCGATGTTCTGCCACTTCGCCTCTGGACGGATGTTGAATGTGATCGTGACCAGGTCCGGCGCTTGCTCCCAGCTCTCCGCGAGCCAGCCCTCGGCGATGGCCGAGGCGCCCGGGATGTCCACGGCGCGCTTGAGCCGCAGCAACCGCACGTACGCGATCCCGGAACCGCGGCTCTGGTTGATCGTGTTGACCTGGAGGTGCGGGTCCTGGTGGTCTTGCTCGCCCGTCCCCACGTGCCCGGCGGCTACGCCGCCGCGCTTGATCGCGCTGGCAGCCTCGGTTGCCGCAGCAGTTGCCGCGGCGGTTGCCGCAGCAGTTGCCGCAGTGGTCGGAGCGGCGGTGGCCGCGGCGGTTGCCGCAGCGGTCGCCTCCGCAGTCGCCGCGGTGGTCGGAGCGGCGGTTGCTATTACGGTCGGTGCGGCGGTGGCGGCGGGCGCCTCATCGTCATCGTCGCCGCAGCCGACCAGCGCGGCCGCGGCGATGCCGAGTCCACCCATTCCGGCCGCTCCGAGGAAGCGTCTCCGCGTCGCGTAGCTCCCGAGTACTCGCCACCCAAGGTTGTCCGTCCCGTTCACCATCTAGAGTGCGTCCTTCTCCTGCTGCGGTCGCGAAATGACCGGCCCCCTGTGAGCCTGCTCATCCCCGCACGTGCGCTACGCGCGGCGCGCGGTCCGGCTGAGCAAGTGTTCACTCTGGATTAGCACGCGCCGCTAGTCAACCGCTTCCCGAACACCTCGATAGCCCATCGCTGTACCCGGATGCTGCCCTGCGGCTACGGCGGACCCTGTTCCCGCGCGCGACGGTCAGGGCCGATGATCGGGACGCGATCATGCCCTCTCCTGGCCCAATCCGCGCCGGGCCTCGTGTGATTGACGGTGCTTCCGGAGATGCCCTATGGTCCGGCGGGCTCTCCGCCGGGGCTGTACTCTTCATCACCGTGAGGTCATCACCAAGGTCATCACCGCAAATTCATCACTGTAAGGGCCAGTAGCTGATGCAGGTTCCGATGCTAGCTGGCTGCCGTGTGCTCGATGCTACCTCGGGAGACGCGGCCTTCTGCGGCCGGCTCCTCGCTGATCTCGGTGCAGACGTGATCCACATCGAGCCGCCCGAGGGCGATCGCGGGCGAAGGCTCCCGCCGTTTGCAGCTAATGGCGATCGGGCGGGGCAGCCGGTCAGCCTGTACTGGAACTTCCTCAACCTCAACAAGCGTGGCGTAACCCTGGACCTGAACGACGATCAGGGCCGGTCGCTATTCAGGCAACTCGCGAGCAACGCTGACGTGCTCATCGAGTCGTTCCCACCCGGAACACTGAGTGCGAAGGGTCTTGCGTACGAACAGCTCGCGAGCGACTCGCCGCAGCTCGTCGTCACCTCGATCACGCCGTTTGGGCAGGATGGGCCGTACGCCGGGATCCCGGCTACCGATCTGATCAGCATGGCGATGGCCGGGTACCTGGGGATGAGCGGCTATCCCGACCGGCCGCCGAACCGCATCAGCGTCGACCAGGCGATGCTGCTCGGCGCCGCCGAGGCCTCCACCGCTACGGTGATGGCCCTGCTGGCGCGCGAGCGCCTGGGATCCGGGCAGCACATCGACGTGGCCGTGCACGACGTCCTCGTGCAGCTCTTTGGCCGGGCCTCGCTCGCCAAGTGGCAGACGGAGCAAGAGAACTTCGAGCGGCAGGGCGATCAGGCGATGGCGGCGCTCGGGCTCTCCGCGCGCAGGAGTGTCTTCGAGTGCGCGGATGGGTACATCAACTTCCAGGTGCTGGGCGGAGTCAACAGTCACTTCGTTCAGAACCTGGCCGACTGGATGACGGAGTGCGGCTGGGACAGTGGAGTAACGAAGATCGACTGGGTCGCCTACGAATACGGTGTGCTGGACAGCGAGGGGCTGATCGCTGCTGAAGAGGAGTTCGAGCAGTTCTTTCAGACAAAGACGAGCGCCGAACTACTGGGCGCAAACCTGAAGCGGCGGCTGATGATCTTCCCGATGTCGCGGCCTTCGGAGATCCTCGCACTCGAACCACTGGTCGAGCTGAATCAGATGGCGCCGCAACCGCTCCAGGGTGAGGGCGCGGACGAGCACGGTGCGACCATCGCGCCGGCACGCTACTTCAGCTCTTCGCTGCTCGATTGGAGCGAAGGCCGGCGTGCGCCGAGCCTCGGTGAGCACAACGACGAGGTCTTCGGCGGCGAACCGGGGATGAGCGGGGCGGAGCCGGCAGCCACTGGCAAGGCCGGCCCGGATGCATGGGCCGCTGGCCCGCTGGCGGGCATCAGGGTCACGGACTTCTCCTGGGTGATCGCCGGGCCGGCCGTGTCGCGATACCTGTCGAAGTGCGGTGCCGAGGTGATCAGGATCGAGAGCTCGAAGCGCCTCGATCCTCTGCGGATCACACCGCCATTCCTGGGGGAACGGAGCCTCGACACGAGCCTGGCGTTCAGCTCGCAAAACGGAGGCAAGAAGAGCGTCGCGCTCGATCTCTCGACTGATGAGGGACGTGAGCTGGCGCTGAAGCTGGTCGCCGAGTCCGATGTCGTCATCGAGAACTACACGGGTGGCACGCTTGAGCGCATGGGCCTCAGCTACGAGCGGATGCGCGAGCTCAAGCCGGATATCGTGCTGCTGAGCCTCGGCATGTTCGGGCAGACCGGCTCATGGCGGGCGACGCCGGGGTACGGGATGGGTCTCGCGAGCCTGATGGGGTTCGCGGACCTCAACGGCTGGCCGGATCGCCCGCCGCTCGTTCCGGGCGCCTACACCGATCAGACGGTGCCGCCGATCGCCGCCAGCGTGCTCGTCGCCGCATTGCTGCACCGCAATCGCACCGGCAGCGGCCAGTGGATCGACTTCTCACAGTCCGCCGCGGCGTCGCTGCTTCTGGCCGCACCGCTGCTGGAGGCGGCTGCGAACGGCAATGACTGGTCGCGCATCGGCAATCGCTCCCGCTCGGCCGCCCCTCATGGCGTCTACCCGACGGCTGAGACCGACGTGTGGTGCGCCATCGCCGTCGAGGAGGAGTCCCAGTGGGAGGCTCTGAAGGCAGCGATGGGGCAGCCATCGTGGGCTGACGAGGATCGGTTCGATCGCATGGACGGCCGTCTCGCCGAGCAGGACGACCTCGACAACCTCGTCGCGGGCTGGACGGCCACCCTCACGGTCGGCGAGATCGTCGCAACGCTGCGCGAGGCGGGCGTGCCGGCGGCGCCGCTGCAGACGGCCGCGGAGATCGCGGAGGACCCACAGTTGCAGCACCGCGGGTTCCTCACCTGGGCCGATCACCCGGTGATGGGCGAGGCGCTCGACTGTGCCACCGGGTTCAGGTTCTCGCGGAGCCTGGCCAACTCCGACCCCAGCCCGATGATGGGCGAGCACACCGGACAGGTGCTGAGCGAGGTGCTGGGCCTGCCGGACGAGGAGATTGCCGCGCTCGTCCACAAAGGCATCACCGAATAGGCCCACGCGGCGGCGAGGGCCCCGGCGCCGAATCAGGCGCGCAAGGCCGGTCGGTTGCTACTCGACCTCGACGAAGACGTCGCCGTCACGGACCTCGACGGCAAAGAGCGGCAGGGGGTCGGACGACGGCGGGTTGATGTTCTCGCCGCTCCGAAGATCAAAGCGGCTGCCGTGGCAGGAGCACTCGATCTCCCCATCGCCCACGATGTCCGCGTTCTCGCTGAGCAAGCAGTAGGAGTGCGGGCAGACATCGTCCGAGGCGATCACCTCGCCGTCGATCTCGTACAGCGCCAACTCCTCGGCGCCAACCTTGACGGCGAGAATCTTGCCGGGCTGTACCTCGTCTCGCGCGGCGACCCTGTGCTGCATCCATCCCCTCCATCACGTTCCGGCGCGCGAGTGGCGCGCACGATCAATCCTGGACAGAGTTCCGGGCGCCACAAGGCGCCCGGATGTCTCGTACCATCGCTCAGTTGCCTCGCTAGAGGATAGGCTCCGGCTCCCTGGACAGCGCGCTCGATGAGCCGACGCCGGCGGGCGTGTGCCCGTTGGAGGCGGCTTCGCTCGCCGCGTGCCCGACGACCAGCAACTGGTCCATGGTGTAGTAGCCACCCTGCCAGGTCCAGTCGGAGTGTTCGGGTGCACGCCCGATCGTCTCGAAGCGATCCATCAACTCGCTGAGCAGGATCTTGAGCGTCTCGCGCCCGTAGGCCTGCCCGGGACAGGTGTGCGTGCCGAGGCCCCACGCGAAGTGGCGGGTGATGCCGCGCAGCTTGAACTCCTCGGGGTCCTCGAACTCTTCCGGGTCGTGGTCGGCCGCGATGTAGTAGCACTGGACGAACGATCCCGCGGGAATCGTCACCCCGTCGATCTCGACATCCTCGAGCGGGATCTTGTTGAGGCCGGGGTGGTTGCTCTTGAGCCGCGCAAACTCCTCGACCACCTCGCTCGACTTGTTGAGCGCGATCAGGGAGCGCTCGTCGCGCACCATCGACCAGACGTGCGGGTTGTCGAGCAGCACGTCGAGGGCGTTCGGATAGAAGTGCGCAGCGGTGCTCAGACCGCCGGCAATCATCGGTGGGAAGTCGTTCCGCAGGAAGATGTCGAGGTTCTCCTCGCTGTCCTTGCACGACGCCACGATGGCCCGCAGGAAGGGCACAAGCCCTTCCTCTTCCTTGCAGTACGCGGGATCGTGATCGCGGTGCTCGGCGATGCGAGTCGAGAAGAAGGCCTTCATGTCCGCGAAGCCACCGAAGAACGCCTCCGGCGGCGACTCGAAGTGGGAGGGTCCCTCCGGCTCCCGCGCCATCGGTGGGCGCTGCTGTCGCGGCTTCGTAAAGCCCCCGACCACCGGCAGCCACGCCTGGAGGCGGGGCTCGCCGCCATGGTTGGTGAGGCCGCAGAGGTCCACCCAGCAGCGCTTGGTGTACTCGGCGCCGAGCTTGACTGCGTCGAACGATTCGCCCGGCTTGAGTTCGTCGGTGAGCGCCACGGCGTGCGCCCGGAACTTGGGCTCGAGCTCGGCGACCGAGGCGGGCGTGAAGCCGCGCGCGAAGAGCTTGCGCCAGTCCATGTGCTCCGGGTCGTCCTTGTAGACGATCCAGCGCGCATCGGACACGGGCGTGTCCGTCGTGGTCAGCACATGCTCGGACGACCACACATCCGAGCCCTTGAGGACCGCGTGCACGTCCTTGTAGCGGGTGAGGATGAAGCGTCCGTCCTCGTCGAGGTGGACCGGATCATTCGCCTGGAGGTACTTCAGCCAGTCCATGACTGTGTCGTGCGCTGCCGGGCACTCGGGGGGAATGATCTCGCCCGCGTGTGGCCGCTGTTCGGTCGTCAAGGTTGGCACCTCTCTCTGCCGCAGAGCGAGCGATCGCTCCGCGCACCCGGTTCAACCCGGTGGAGGCAACGGTAGCCCTCTCCCGATCGGCATGTCAAGCAACGCGCATCGCGAGGATTCGCAGCAAAGATCGCCATGGTTCGCAGGCTACCCGGCGAGTTCGGCGAGACGCTTCCCCACCTCCGCCGGGTCGTCGCTGTCCACGTCAACCTGGTGCACCGTGATGCCCGCCGCGGCCTGCTGCGCGAGGCGGTCACGCGCCTCGCCAACATCCGGTGTCACGAAGGTGAACGATTGCTGTGCCTCTTCGCTGATCGCGGCCACCGCCGCTCCACGGCCGTCGCTCTTCCACGCCCCGCGCACGGACTGAACCAGCTCCTCGTAGCCGATCCGCTGGAGGTGCTGGGCGTAGAAGTCGCCCATGCGTGCGATGTAGAACGCGAGCGAGGCACGCGTTGCGTTCTTCATCTCCTCTGCACGTTCGGAGATGATCACCTGGCCCGGCGAGCGGACCTCGAGGTCGTTCCTGGAGGCAGGGACGCCGGACTGCACCGACTCCACGAGCTCTGGAACCGCCTCGATCGGCGTCCAGATCGGAAGCCATCCGTCGGCGATCCCGGCAAGCTGCTTGAGGCTGCGCGGCAACAGGGAGGCAAGGTAGACCGGCACATCCGCCCGAGGCGGGCGAAACGCCAGCGTGAAGCCGCCCTGTGCTCCAACCGCCTCGCCCTCGTGCTTCAACTGCTCGCCGGCGAGCAGGGTTCGCAGGATCTGCACGTAATCCTTCGTGCGGGCAAGCGGCTTGTTGAACGGCACGCCATGCAGCCCCTCGATGACCGCGGGGCCACTGCTGCCCAGGCCGATGATTGCCCGGCCCCCCGAGATCTCATCGAGGCTGGCGAAGTGCTGCGCCAGGGCGGCGGGCGTCCGCGAGAAGGTGTTCACGATGCCGGTCGCGAGCTGGATCTGCTCGGTGCGGTCCGCAATCTGCACCAGCAGGCTGAACGCGTCCCGCCCCCACGCCTCTTCCACCCAGACTGAGTGGACGCCCGCCCGGTCCGCGGCCTGGGCCTTCGCGAGGACCGCCTCCCGCTGCGTGGCGAGATCGTCCTGCCATCCGATGTTCAGAGCCAACCGCATGCCCATGGTCTCCTCCGGTTGGCGCAGGTATCGCGTGTCCGGCCGCTATGCGACCGCGCCGCTTTCTCGAAGCTCTTGTATCGCGTCCTCCTTGAGGCCGAGGATCTCCCGCAACACCTCGTCGGTGTTCTGGCCGATCAACGGCGCGGGGACGAACGGCTCCTGCTCAATCGTGCTGAGGCGCCAGGGAAGCCTTGGCAAGGTTGCGGTACCCATCTCCGGCTGATCGACCTCGGCGAGGAAGTCGCGCGCCTGGTGCTGCGGGTTCTCGAGCACGTCCTTCACGGTGTTGCTGGGCGCAGCGGCGATGCCTGCCGCCATCAGGCGCTCGGCGAGTTCGTGCGCGTTCGCCGGCTCCACCGCCGCCGCGATCGTGGCATCGAGTTCATCCTCGTTGATGTGACGCAGGTGCGTGTCGGCCCAGCGCGGGTCGTCCGCCCACTCGGGATGCCCGAGGATGTCGGCGAACGTGCGCCATTGCTGGTCGCCGGCCACGGCCACGGCCAGCCACTGCTGGATGCCCTCGCAGCGGTAGCAGCCGTGTGGCGCCATGATCGGGTCGCGGTTCTCCCGGCGGGTGGTCGTTCGCCCCGTGAGGCCGAACTCGAGCAGGGGCTCGGGAACCAGCGAGACGAGCACCTCGCTCATCGCGACGTCCACGTATTGGCCCTCGCCCGTCCGGACACGCTGGCGGAGCGCCGCCAGGATCCCGAGGGCTGCCGCCTGACCGGGCGGAACATCGGCGTAGTACATGAACATCTGCTCGGCTGGTCCGCCGAGGTAGCCCGTCACCTCCGAGAGGCCGCTGAAGGCGTGGATGTTCGGCGCGAAGCCGGCGAACCCCGCGTAGGCGCCGGTGTGGCCGTAGCCGGAGATCGAGGCCATCACGATCCCGGGGTTGATCGCCTTCAGATCTTCGTAGCCGAGTCCGAACTGCTCCATTACGCCGGCCTTGAAGTTGTCGATGACGACGTCGCTCTCGCGGATCAGGTCACGGCAGAGTTCGCTTCCCCCGGGATTCGAGATATCGATCCCGCAGGTCTTCTTCCAGAGGTTCGTGACGACGAAGAGCGGGCTTTTGTTGACGCTGGACCCTTCGTCCGAGCGCAGCTGCGAGAGCCGCATCGAGTCCGGGCGCCGCTCAGTCTCGATCTTGATCACCTCGGCGCCGAGGCTGGCGAGCCACAGCGTGCAGTGCGGGCCGGCAACGGCCTGCGTGAAGTCGACGACACGGATCCCGTCCAGCGGCAGTGCTGACATGCAGGTCTCCTCAGCGGCTGGCGTTAGATCACGCCGGAGTGCTTCAGGCGGACGAGTTCCTCGCGCACGAGCCCCAGCCGCTCACCGTAGATCGCGGCGTTGTGCTCGCCCAGGCGCGGGGCTCGCGCCTTGCGCTGCAGTGGCGTGGCCGACATCTGGAGCAGCGGTCCCGGCACGCGCAGCCGGGCCTCGTCGCCAAGGTCGATCTCATCCCAGAAGTCACGCGATTCAAAGACGTCCGAATGCAGGACCTCTTCGCCGTCCTGTACCGGTGCGCACGTGATGCCGCGGCCCTGGCAGAGGAAGAACAGTTCCTGCTTCCCGTACTGGGTCGTCCAGGCCTCGAGGTGTTCGACGACGAAGGGCCAGTTCGCGCCTCGCCTCGCCGAGGTAGTGGCTCGCTCGTCTTCCATCCACTCGGGATGGCCCATCAGCTCGCGCAGTGCTTCCCACTGCCGCTGACCGGCAACCCAGAGTTGGACGCTCCCGTCCTTGCAGCGAATGTTGCGTGCCTGCGCCGTCCCGCCGGCGCCTCGCCCGCGCGAGAGCCGCCGCCCGAGACCCGATCCCTCAAACGCGTACGATCCGAGGCCCTGGCGAAGCACGTTCGTCGACGCCTCGAAGCAGCTGAAGTCGATGTAGCTTCCCTGCGGCTCGCTTGAGAGGTCGCGTGCGAGGATCGCGGCCACGAGATTGATCGTCGCGCCGAGCGCCGGAGTAAACGAGGCCTGGTAGCTCCCGCCGCGCAAGGGCGCCTGCGTGTCCGGATCCTCGACGAGGCCGGGCGTGGCGTAACCGAGCCCGCTCGCGTGATAGATGGTGAGGTCGGTGCCCGGGTTGTCCGCCCACGGGCCGGTGTGGCCGAAGGGCGTGATCGAGGCGACGATCAGCGCCGGGTTGACCGCGTGCAGCGTCTCGAAGTCCAGGCCCGCGGCCTGCGCCGCCTCCGATGTCCGGTCATCGACGAGCACGTCCGCCTGCTCCGCCAGGCGATGCAGCAGCGCCCGGCCGCTCGCCGTCTCGAGGCTGAGCGAGATGCCGAGCTTGGCCGCGTTGACGTACTGGAAGAGTCCGCCGGCATCCGGCCCCGGGTCGTCGTGCAGGAAGGGACCGCGGCCGCGCAACTCGTCCCCGCCGGCAGGATCCTCGACCTTGATGACTTCGGCGCCGAACCCCCGCAGCAGCTGACAGGTGAAAGGAGCCGTGATCGAGGAGGCGCAGTCGAGCACCGTGATTCCGGCGAGGGCGCCACCGCCACCCGCCGTCGTTTGAGGATCGGAAGTTGCAGCCCCTGACGTCACGCTGGTGCTCCCCGTCGTGCTGGACGTGTCTACTGGCGTTCGAAGATCGACGCGATGCCCTGTCCGCCGCCGATGCAGAGCGTCACGAGCCCGTACTCGCCATCGCTGCGCTCCAGCTCGTACATCAGCTTCACGGCGAGGACGGCCCCGGTTGCCCCGACGGGGTGACCGAGTGCGACCGCGCCACCGTTCGGGTTCGTTTTCTCCGGGTCCAGTCCCAACGCCCCGCCGCAGGCCAGCGCGACGGAGGCGAACGCCTCGTTCAACTCGATCACGTCGAATTGGCCGACGGACATGCCTGTCTTCTCCAGGACGCGGCGCGTGGCCGGGATCGGGCCGCTCCCCATGAGCGCAGGATCGACGCCGGCTTCGGCGCGCCCGACCAGCCGCATTCGCGGCGTGACACCGAGCTCGCGAGCTTTGTCCGCGCTCATCACGACGAGCGCGGCCGCGCCGTCGTTGATGCCGGAGGCGTTGCCCGCCGTCACCCGGCCGTCGTCCTGGAAGACCGGCCGCAGCTTCTCCATCGTCTCGATGGACGCATCCGTGCGCGGGTGCTCGTCGGTGTCGATCACTTTCGTGGAGCGCCGGTCGGGGACGGTCACCGGGACGATCTGCTCAGCGAACCGCCCCTCGGCCATCGCCGTCGTCGCGCGGCGATGGCTCTCCGCCGAGAACTCGTCCATCGTCGCGCGGTCGATCTCGAACTGCGCCGCGAGATTCTCCGCCGTGACGCCCATGTGGTAGCGGTTGAACGGGTCGGACAGGAGCAGCGTGATCCCGTCCTCGAGGGTGGCGTCGCCGAGGCGCGCGCCGAAGCGGTTGGTGCGCGAGTAGTAGGGCAGCCGGCTCATGTTCTCGGTGCCTCCGGCGACGACGATCTCCGCGTCGCCGGTCTCGATGAACCGCGCCGCGGTGTTGATCGCCTCGAGGCCGCTGCCACACAGGCGGTTGAGCGTGAGCGCGGGCGTCTCGATCGGTACCCCCGCCTGGATCGCGGCGTTTCGCGAGATGTAGGCGTCCTCCGCGACCTGCCCGACGCAGCCCATCAAGACGTGATCGACCTGGTTGGGCTCGATCCCCGCGCGCTCGATCGCGGCTTTGATCGCAACCGCGCCAAGTTCAGCCGCCGGCTTGTCCTGGAATCCTCCCCCGAAGCGCCCGATGGCAGTGCGCGCTCCGGAGACAATCACTACCTCGTTCATGTTGCGCTTCCCTTCCTGCGGTGGTCGGCGTAGCAGCCGCCATTTCCCGGACGTGCGCGGCGGATTCCTGCACGGGTTGTCCGAACGACACTACGCGCTAAGGCGCAGCCTGCAAGACGACGCCCGCCTCCTGCAACTCGGCGATCCGCTCCCCGGACAACTCGAGCACGTCGCGGAGCACGTCCTCGGTCGAGTCGGCGAAGTTGGGCCCGGGTTGCAGCGGCGGGCGATCCGCGGTGCTGAGCCGCCACGGGAGCTGCGGAAGCCGTGCGGGGCCCGCCTCCTCGTGCATGACTTCCTCGAAAAAGCCGCGGGCCTCGAGTTGCACATCCGCGAGGAGATCCTGCGCGTTGTTGCTCGTCGTCGCCGCCACTCCGGCGGCCTGGAGCCGGTCGGCCAGCTCCCGCGAGTCCCACCCGCTCGTGGCCTCCCGGATGAGTGCGTCCAGCTCGTCCTGGTTTGCGAGGCGCCCCTCGATGTCGCTGAAGCGGGGGTCGTCGAGCCACTCGCGGTGGCCGAGCACATCGGCAACGGCGCGCCACTGGTCGTCGTCCTCCGCGGCGATGGCGATCCAGCGCTCGAGGCCGTCGCACGGATAGCAGCCGTGCGGCGCCATCCGCTCGTCGCGGTTGGCCTGCCGCTGCAGCTCCTGCCCCGTGGCGGAGTAGTGCAAGGAGGGCCCCGGCGCCAGCGCGGCCTGGATCTCGCCCATTGCGGAGTCGATGTACTGGCCCTCGCCCGTGCGCGCGCGATGCCGCAGCGCCGCGAGGATCGGGAGCACGGCAGCCTGCCCGGCGAGCGTGTCCGCAAACGTCTGGAAGATCTGCGCGGGCGGACCGCCCACGTAGCCGGTGGCCTCGGAGAGGCCGCCGAAGGCGTGGATGTTGGGCGCTAACGCCGCGTAGCGCGCCAGCGGGCCCTCGCTGCCGTAGCCCGTCAGCGTCGCCATGATCAGATCCGGCCTGACCTCGCGGAGGTCTTCGTAGCCGAGGTTGAAGCGCTCGAGTACACCCGGCCGGAAGTTCGCCAGCACCATGTCGCTGCGGCGCACCAGGTCCTTGATCAGCGACTGGCCGGCCTCGCCGGTGATGTCGATCGCGCAGCTTCGCTTGCCAAGGTTCGTCACGAGGAAGATCGCGCTCATATTGAGGCTGTTCACGGCGCCACCCCGCGCGTGAGCCGTTCCGCGGAAGGAGTCCGGCCGCGTCGGGCCCTCGATCTTGATGACGTCGGCTCCCAGGCTGGCGAGCCAGAGCGTGGCGTGCGAGCCCGCGACAGCGTGCGTGAAGTCGATCACCCGGAGCCCGGCAAGCGGCAGTTTCGTCATCGTTCCTCGTGTTGCTCCCGCACTCAGATCGTTGCCGCGGCCGAGAGTTCGGCGATGCGCTCGGCCGGGAGTCCCAGCAGCTCGCCGTAGACCTCGCTGTTGTGCTCGCCGAGCAGCGGTCCCCGGGTGCGCTGTGTCCACGGAGTGCCGGACATACTCGCGAGGGCGCCCGGCAGCCGGATCGGCCCGGCCTCGGGCACCGCGACCTCGTGCCAGAAGCCACGCGCCTCGAGCTGTTCGGACTCCAGCAGGTCGCTCCCGGAGTTCACGGGTGCGCAGGGCACACCCGCCGCCTGCAGGCGGTGAAAGATCTCCTGCTTGCCGTACTGCAACGTCCACTCCTCGAGCATTGACTCGAGGTACTCCGTTTCGTAGAAGCGCGCCGAGGGCGAGCTGACGCGAGGGTCGCTCATCCACTCGGGACCGCCCATGACCTCCTGCAGGCGGTCCCAGCGGCCCCACAGGATCTGCACGTACCCGTCCTTGCAGCGAATGCTGCGCGCGTCGGCGGAGCCCCCTGCGCCGCGGCCCTTCGCGAGGTTGCGACCGAGCCCCGTGCCGTGGAAGCAATACGAGCCCATGCTCTGCCGGAAGAGGTTGACGAGCGCCTCCTGGCAACTGAAATCGATGTGGCAACGCTCGTGTCCGTCGGGATCAAGCTCCGCGGCAAGCACGGCGACGACGATATTGTTGGCAGCGGCGACGGCCGCGGAAAACGAGGCCTGATAGCCGCCTCCGCGCAGCGGCGGGTGGCTCGGCGGGTCCGGCACGAGCCCGGGCTGAGCGTACGCAAGCCCGCCGGCGTGCGACAGGATCAGGTCATCCGCCAACTCCTCGGCACGCGGTCCGGTGCTCCCGAAGGACGTGATCGAGGCGACGATCAGCGCGGGATTCGCGTCGTGCAGCGGGCCGGGCGCGAGGCCAAGTTCCGTGGCAACGGACGGACGGCGATCGGAGACCAGCACGTTGGCCTGCCGCGCGAGATCGAGGAGCAGTTGCCGCCCCTCGGCGCTGCGCAGGTTCAGCGTGACCCCGCGCTTGCCGCCGCTGACGTAGTGGAAGAGCGCGCTGCGCTCCGGGCCGGCGACATCGTCGATATACGGCCCACGATGGCGCGCCGCTTCGCCCTCTGCCGGGTCCTCGATCTTGATGACGTCGGCTCCGAGGCCGTGGAGCAGTTCGCAGCAGTAGGAGGCGACCAGGGAGCTGCCGCAGTCGAGCACGCGCACGCCGGCGAGGCTGGAAGCACCGTCCGATGCGTTCATGCAACCCCCGGTTCCCGGCTGCGCGCCCGACCAACAGGGCGAGCGCTCACTCTGGCCGGGCCAATCATACCTGCATCCAGGCGGATACGCGGCACGAGCGGCAAGCTACCCGCTCGCTTCGGCGAGCTGCTCGATCAGCGTTTCCCAGGTGTCGTCCTGCGTGATCAGCCGCCGGGTGCGTGCGAAATCCCGAGCGAGCCCGAAGCCAAGCAGGCCGGCGATCCGTTCGCCCGAGCGGAACAGGGCGATGAACTCGCCGTCCTCGAGGGAGCCGCGCACCACGCGGAACTCGTCCGTTCCGTCGGTGCTGCCGGCGAGCTGGATCGATATGTCGTACTGGTCGGACCAGAAGTAGGGCAGGTGGTCGTAGGGCTCCGCGTCCTCCGGCCCGGCAAGCAGGTTTCTCGCCGCGGCCCTGCCCTGCTCCATCGCGTTCGTCCAGTGCTCGATGCGCATGGGGCGCGCGTACCGGGGGTTGTACCAGCGCGCGACATCGCCCGCCGCGTAGACGCCGGGCGCCGCCATGCACGTCGAGTCGCAGACGACGCCGTCGTCCAGCGTGAGGCCGGAGGACTGGAGCCACGCCGTTGTCGGCGTCACGCCAATCCCGACGACGACGACATCGGCCTCGACCGTGCTGCCATCCGAGAGCCGCAGCCGCTCGGCGCGCTGTCCGCCGTCGATCCCCTCCACCATCACCCCGCAGCGCAGGTCGACGCCGTGCGCGCGGTGCAGGTCCGCGCAGGCCTGTCCGATCTCGGGGTTGAGCGCGCCCGCGAGCGGGAGTGGCAGTGCCTCGATCAGGCTCACCTCGAGGCCGCGCCGACGCGCCGTGGCGGCGACTTCGCAGCCGATGAATCCGGCGCCGACCACCGCTACGCGTGCGCCCTGCTCGAACGCCGCGCGCACCGCCAGGCAATCGTCCAGCGTGCGCAGCACATGGACGCCCTCGATACCCTCGCTGCCGGGCAACTGGCGCGGCGCAGCTCCCGTCGCGATGATCAGCCCGTCGTACGGCAGCTCCGCCCCGCTGGCCAGGCGCAAGGTGCGCTCTTCGAGGTCGAGCGCGCTCGCCGCGCTGCCCAGCCGGAGTTCGACGTCGAGCGTGTCCGGCAGGCGGAAGTCGACGCGGTCGGGCTCCCAATCTCCTGCCAGCACCTGCTTTGAGAGCGGCGGCCGGTCGTAGGGGAGGCGATCCTCCGCGCCCACGAGCGTGAGCGCCCCCTCATAGCCGGCCTTGCGCAACTCCTGGATGGCGCCGTAGCCGGCGACAGACGCGCCAACGACCACGATCCGGGAGAGATCCGCCATCGGGTTGAGCTCCGTCTACGCCGCGTCCCGCAGTCCCGTTGCCTAACGCCCGCGCAGTCCGGGCAGGGGCAGGGTACCGCCGAGCATCGAGCCTGCCATACCGCCGTCCACGTTGAGCACCACGCCGGTGATCATGGAGGCGGCATCGCTGTTGATGAAGACGCACGCCGCAGCCTGATCCTCGGCGTGCGCGAAACGCCCGAGGAAGCCCCTCGCGAACGTCACGCCCTCGTCGCTGCCGGTCCGCTCGCGCGCGTTCGCCTTGAAACCCTCGAGCAGCGGCGTGTCGGTCGAGCCGGGCGCGACGGTGTTGATCCGAACGCCGTATTGCTCGGCCAGTTCCTTGCACATTCTCGCGGTCCAGATGTTCTGCAGCTCCTTGGAGGTGCCGTAGCCGTTGTACTTGTCCGGGTTCTCATGGAGCCAGGCGTCGGCTTCCTCGAACGTCGACGTCTCGAGCAGCGGCAGCAGTTCTTGCCGCACCGACTCGACGATGTAGCGCACGCCCGCGAGTGAGGAGACGTTGACGATCGCACTGCCGCGGGGCATCACCGCCAGCAGCTTCTCCGTCAGATGGCGGTGGCCGACGAAGTTCACGAGCATGGCGGGAATCTCCTTCCCGCGACCGCCCGCGTGGCCCGCGATGTTGAACAGTGCGTCCACGGGCCCGCCGATCTGCGCGACCGCCTCGTCGATCGAGGCGCGGTCGCCCAGGTCGACCTGCACGTACGTCCACGGTCCGTCCGCGACCGGCTGGATATCGAGCGCGAGGACCTCGGCGTCCAGGGTCGCGAGGTACTCGACCGTCGCCTTGCCCATCCCGGAAGCCGCGCCGGTCACCACCGCGCGCTTCCCCTTGTAGCTCAGAAGGTCCAGATAGCTCGCCATCGTGTACGTCCCGTCGCCGCGCGTGCTCAGGCGTTGTACTTGACGGCCTTCAGTTCCGTGTATTCGAGCAGGGCCCACTCCCCGAACTCGCGGCCCAGCCCGCTCTGCTTGTAGCCGCCGTAGGGGAGATCCCAGACGCCTGCGCCCGCGCCGTTGACGGCGACGCTGCCGGTGCGCAAGGCGCTCGCCACGCGCAGGCCGCGGGCGAGGTCGCCGGCCCAGACGGCGCCGCCAAGCCCGTAGATCGAGTCGTTGGCGAGCGTGATCGCCTCCTCCTCGGTCTTGAAGCGCTGCACGATCACCACCGGACCGAAGATCTCTTCCTGGAAGATCCGCATGTCGCTGCGTGTCTCGCTGAAGACCGTCGGCTCCATGTAGTAGCCGATGTCCAGGCCGGGCGGCCGGCCGCCGCCGGTCACGAGCGTCGCGCCCTCGGCGAGGCCGGACTGGATGTAGCCGTTCACGCGGTCCCACTGTGCCTGGCTGACCAGCGGGCCCATCTCCGTCGCCGGGTCGGCCGGGTCGCCGACGACCACGGTCTTCGCCCGGGCGAGCATCCGCTCCAGCACCTCGTCGTGGATCGACTCCTGAACGAGCACGCGGCTGAGGTGCCCGCAGCCCTGCCCGCAGTGCCGTATCACCAGCCCGCAATCGCCGGCCAGCGCCTTGTCCAGGTCGGCGTCCGCAAAGATCACGTTCGCCGACTTGCCACCGAGCTCGAGGGTGCAGCGCTTCAGGGTCGCCGCGGCGTTCGCCATGATTCGGCGGCCCGTCTGCGTGCTGCCCGTGAACGTGATCTGGTCGACGAGCGGGTGGCTGCTCAGCACCTCGCCGACATCGCCCGCGCCGCCCAGCAGCACGTTGAGCACGCCGGGCGGGAGGTCGGTCTCCTCGTCGGCGATGCGGGCGATCTCGTAGGCGTCGCGGCAGATGTACTCGGTGGGCTTCAGCACCACCGTGCAGCCGGCCGCCAGCGCGGGTCCGATCTTCTGGATGTTCAGGAAGAACGGGTAGTTGAACGGGGTGATCGCCGCGACGACCCCCGCCGGCTCGCGCACCACGAGTGCGTGACCGGCCCCGAGCGTGGAGTCCGGTGCGGACGGGCCGCCGCCGACGTACGCGCGCTCGATCGGGTCGCGCTCGGCCAGCTCGGCATAGCGGTACATCGCCTGGATCGGGAAGGCGACCTGCGTGCCCCGCGCCTGCGTGACGGTGCAGCCACCCTGGCGCACGGCGATGTCGATGAGGTCCGCCTGGCGCCGGGCCAGGGCGTCGGCGAACTGGCGCAGGATGCGCGCTCGCTCGCTGCGAGCCATCCGTGGCCAGGGGCCCTCGTCGAAGGCGGTCCGCGCTGCGCGAATCGCATCCTCGGCGTCTTGCAGCGTCGCGCGCGGAACCTCCGCGATCACCCGCTCGGTGGCGGGGTTGCGGATCGCGATCGTCTCGTCGGTCGCAGCCTCGGACCAGCGACCGCCGATGTAGTGCTTGAGCCCCGTCTCGACGGCGCCCTCGGGCGCTTCGGCAACCGACGTCATCAGTACTCCCGTCTACGGCGAATTGCCCTGACCGGTCAGGCCCATCGTCGCGTCGAAGTGCTCGGCGACCATCCGCGCGGCGGGCAGGTCAACGCCGACTTCCGCAGCCAGTTCGAACGCCGCGCCGAGGTCCTTGTGCACGTAGCCCGAGAGTGACCGCCGCCTCGCGAGGTCCTCGTCGTCGGCCGGGGGACCGGCACGCGTGCCTCGATGGAGGATGCCGATCGCGCCGCCCGACCACTTGTCGCCGGCGTCGCAGATCTCTGCGAGCTTCTCCACGTCGACTCCGCTGGCGGCAGCCAGGGCGGCCGCCTCGAGCACCACGTACCAGGCGCCGTAGGTGATCATGTTGCGCGCGATCTTCGCCTGCATCCCGGTGCCAAGCGCGCCCGTGTGGACGACGGGCTCGCCGAAGGCCTCGAGCACCGGCCGCGCGTACGCGACCGCGTCATCCGCGCCGCCGACGATGGCGACGATGCGCCCGTGCTCCCGCAGGCGCGATCCGCCGGTCACCCCGCAGTCCAGCAGCGCGATCTCTCGTGAGGCGGCCTGCTCCTCCGCCCAGCGGATCGTCTCGATGGTCACCGTGGCGAGAACGGCCACGACCCGTGGAGCGGGGGTTGCGGCGAGGATCGAATCGTCTCCACCGGCCAGCACGTCGCGCACCTGAGCGTCGTCGTAGACGGCGAGGAAGACAATGTCCGCCTGCTCCGCCACCTCGCGCGGCGTCGCCGCGGGGCGGGCGAACCCGCTCGCCGCCTCGAGGGCAGCGGGCAGCACGTCGTGGGCGACGACGCTGAAGCCTTCCCGAGCGATCGCCTGCGAGACGCCGCTCCCGATGTTGCCCATGCCGATCATGCCCACGATCGGGCGCGCCTCGTTGCCGCTCATCTGCCCTCGCTTCAGGTTTCTTGCCAGCCGCTCGCTGCCTCGGCGCCTAGCCTCCGAGCACGCGCTCGCCGGGGTCGAACTCGGCGAAGAGCACCTCCGGGACGCGCTTCTGGAAGTTCTCGATGTTGGCGAAGTCGTTCTTGCCGGGCGCGAGCCGGATGTTCTTGAGCCGTGTGATGAGCGCCTCGAGGGAGATCGCCGACTCGACACGCGCGAGCGGCGCGCCGAAGCAGAGGTGTGGCCCGCCTCCGAATGCCACGTGCTTCTTCTGCACCTCCGGGCGGTCGATGCGGAACTGGTTGGCGTCTGCGCCCCACACCTCCGGCTCGCGATTCGCGGAGCCGTACAGCAGCACCATCGTGGACCCGGCCGGGATCGGCACGCCGCTGACCTCGGTGTCCGCGACAGAGGTCCGGTTGGTCCACTGCGTCGGCGCCTCGAAGCGCAGGGCTTCCTCGACCGTGTTCTGAACCAGGGAGAGATCGGCCTGCAGCTTCGCCAGTTGGTCCGGGTTGCGAAGCAACAGCAGCAGCGCGTTCGTGATCAGCCGCGAGGTTGTCTCATTCCCCGCGACGAGCAGGAGATTCGTCTCGGTGATCAGGTATGGGAGATTCAGCGCGCCATCGCGCTCGACCTGGTTCGCGATGAACCTGCTGAGGAAGTCGTCGCGCGGGTTCTCGTAGCGCTCGATGATCAGGTCGTGGCAGTACTGAGCCTCCGCGGGCCGGTCGCGGTCCTGCTCGGCGAGCTGCTCGTCCGTGAGGTAGCGCCTGCCGGCGCCCGTGCCGATGCGCCTCCATCCGAGGAAGACATCCCGATCCTCCGCCGGGAAGCCGACCATGTGACAGATCGTCAGCACCGCCATCCTGTCGGCGAATTCGGAGCGTAGCTCTGCGTCTCCGCGCTCGATGAAGGTATCGATTAGCTCGTGCGCCAGGCGTTCGATGTGCGGTCGCTGCTGCTCGAGATACGCCTTTGAGACGACTTCGAGCGCCGGGCGACGCTTGAAGCGGTGCTCGGGCGGGTCAGTGCTCGACATCGAGTGCGGGTGGCTGATCGGCCCCTCGGGCATGTCGGGCAGGTCCTCGATCAACTGCCCGGCGGCGGTGATGCGCCGCTGCTCCCCCGGCGATCGCCAGCTCTCACTCGAGAACGTCCGGTAGTCGCTGAGCACCGCGAGGATGTCCTCACGCCTCGAGACCAGGAAGTCGTTACGCCCCGGCAACTTGTAGATCGGCGCTTCACGGCGGGCGGACTCGTAGAACGGGTAGGGGCACTGCGCCAACTCGTCCGAGGGGAAGTCGTAACTGCCGAGGTCTCGCGCGGCCTGGCAGAGTTCGGAGCCGATCGTGAGGGATCCGTGCGGCGCGTGCTCGCTTGCGGCCTCCGATGCGGGCTCCGTGGTCATCGGCGGATCCTTCGCTGACGCGGTGCTTCCGCTGCGGTCTCGCCTTTATACTCCGTCCGGCAAACGAGCGCTCGCTCCCGAAGCCGGAGGCTACGATGCTTGCTCGGTCCGACATCGAGAACGTCCTCTACTGGTACGCCTGGGCGTACGACATGAACGACCTCGACACCATCGGCGAGTGTTTTGCCGAGGACGCCGAGGTCGCGTTCGGAACCGGCATCCAGCACGGACGAGAGGCCGTAGTCGCCGAGCTCACGCGGCGGCGCGGCCTCTACGAGAAGGACACGACGCCCTGGCACGTGATCTCGAATGTCATGATCGTTGAGGAGACCGAGCTCGAGGCCGTCGTCACGTCGTTCTACACGTTCTTCATCAAGCCGGCCGGGGAGCCTGCGCAGTTCACGAGCATCGGCTACTACGACGACCGCCTCGTGAACGACAAGGGCATCTGGCGCATTCAGTGGCGTCGCGTCCTCGGGGCGGGCGAACGCGCACTCGATGCGCCACCGGCGAGGACAGAGCCGACTGCGTAGTGGGCGGCTGCACGACCCGCCTATGGCGGGTCAACGACGAGCCCATTGATCATCAAGGTCCTCGGTTGGCGGAGCTGAGCCGGGTCCTCGCGCGGATCGGCGGCGAAGACCACGAGGTCCGCGAGCGCGCCTTCCTCGAGCCCCGGCTCGCCGAGGAACGCTCGCGCCCCGGTCGAGGCGGCTGCCAGCGCCTCGCGCGGTGAAAGCCCGGCGGCGTGGAGCGCCTCTACCTCGGAGCTGACGGCTGCCCCCGAGTCCGTCCCCGCGAGCAGCGTGACGCCGCGCGAGTGCGCCCGCGCCACCATCGCGCTCGTCTGCTCGAAGGCCTCGTTCGCCCAGCGCCACTGTGCGGCGTCCCCGCTGGCCCGTTCCCGGATCTGCGCGAGGACGTAGAGCGTCGGCGTCCAGGCGATGCCCGTGTCCGGCAGCCGGTCGACCAGCGCTGCGTCGAGACCCCAGCCGTGCTCGATGGAGTCGACGCCTGCCTCGATGCAGGCGGCTGCGCCGGCCCGACCGAGCGCATGGGCAGCGGTGCGGCCGCCCGCATCTCTCACGGCGCGGGCGAGGGCGCCGAGCTGCGCCCCGTCGTAGTTCCGCCCGAAGCGGTCCAGCGAGCCGCCGTCGCGCGAGGGGACGAAGTTCTCGAGAATCACCTTCACCCAGGGAGCGCCGTGGCCGTGGGCGCTCCCGGCCTCGCGGACCTGCGCCAGCCCGGTCTCTGCCAGCTCGTGCGGTGCGGCCACGCGCTCCGCGCCGCTGAAGCCGCCCGGGCTCAGCATCTCGCCTGCCGCATGGACCCGAGGCAGGCCGTCGCTCGAGTCGATCCCGCCGAGCGTCGCAGGCCCGCGTTCCCCCCTCCGCACGAGCGGACCCATGTCGCGGAGCACGAGTGTTCCGCGCTCCAGCGCGAGCCGCCGGTTCGCATCGGTCAACTCGCGCGACCCAATCGGGAGGTGGTGCTCCTGCCGGCCCGCGATTGTCGCGTGGACGTGCGCGTCGACCAGGCCGGGCAGTACGTATCCGCCTTCCGGGGCGAGCTCGACGGCGCCGTCCCGCGGTGCGAACGTCAGCCGTCCTCCGGCGACCCAGAAGTCGATCGGCCGGTCGCCCCCGGGCAGCGGCGTCGCGCGCAGGTGGTAGGACGGGCCGCCGATCACGCGCGGCCGGTGGACTGCTCCCAGTGCTAGCGGCCCTCGAACACGGGCTCGCGACGCTCGACGAAGGAGCGCAAGCCTTCCGCGCTGTCTTCCGTGTTTCGAGCCAGCGCGGAGGCCCAGCCCTCGAGCTGCATCACGCGCCGGAGGTCAGTCGTGGCCATCGCGTCGTAGATCACCTTCTTGTCGAGCTCCTGCGTCACGGTGGGGCCGCTCGCGATCTCGTGAGCCGTCTCAAGCGTTCGGGGGAGCAGCTCGTCGGCAGGGATCACCTCGCTGACCAGGCCGATCTCTTCCGCGCGCCGCGCATCCACGGGCCGGCTGGTCCAGAGCATCTCAAGCGCGCGCGCCGTGCCGACGGCGCGCGGGAGGTAGTAGGCCATGCCGCCGTGCGCCACCATGGCGCGTTTCATGAAGATCGTCTGGAAGCGCGCGGACTCCGAGGCGTAACGGATGTCGCAGGCGAGCGCCAGCGCGAGGCCCAGCCCGGCGGCCACGCCGTTCACCGCGCAGAGCGTCGGCTTGCGGGACATGCCGAGTGTCTCCACCACCATCGGGAAGAAGCCGGGGTGCTCCTTCATCCGGCGCTCGCCGAACAGCGCCTGGTACTTCGCCAGCTCCTCGGTCTGTCCGAGGTTCACGCCGGCGCAGAAGCCACGGCCTGCCCCGGTCAGCAGGATGGCGCGCACGCCGTCGTCTGCCTCGAGTTGTTCGAGCGCGGTGATCAGCTCGTACCCGGCGCGCGGCGTGAGCGCGTTCAACTTCTCCGGTTGATTCAACGTGAGCTGCGCGACCTGACCTTCGATCTCGACCAGTAGCTCTTCGTACTCCACGCGACCCCTCCTTCACCTGCACTGCCGAGCGGCCGTCAAGCCGCGATGCTAGCCGAATTACGTCCACAGTAGCGGCCGGCCCCATCCGGCGGGGAGCTTGACCGCTCCGCCGCACGACCGAAACACTGCCCGCCACGCGTCCGCAGGAGGGAACGATGCCGCCTTCCTCGTCCACCGGCCAGCCAATCGAGCTCGCCGAGCAGGGCAGCTTCATGGCGGGCGGGAGCGTCGAGCACGAGGATGGCGAAGAGTTCCGCGGCGGGCACGCCTACGTCCACTATCAGATACCTGTCGGGGCGCGCGCGCTCCCGCTGGTGCTTGTGCATGGTGGCAGTACGACAGGCATGTGCTGGGAGAGCACGCCCGACGGACGCGAGGGCTTCCGCGATCTGCTGCTGCGGCTCGGCTTCGCCGTCTACGTCCTCGATCTGCCGGGCCGGGGCCGGGCCGGGGGCACGGCCGCGGGCGATTCGCCCCGCCGCCAGCTCGGCGACGTCCAGACCTGGAACGTCTGGCGCCTCGGGCCCTGGGTTCCACCCGATCCGAGGAGTCTGTTCGACGGGCTCCAGCTCCCCGACGACGAGGCCGTGATCGACCAGCTGCTGCGCCAGCGCAGCGCGAGCGTGGTCTCGCGTCCGCCCCAGGAGGACCGGGAGGTCGCGGCGAACGCGATCGGAGCGCTGATCGATCGCACCGGTCCGTGCGCGCTCGTGACGCACTCGAACGGAGCACAGTACGGATGGCTCGCCGCGATCCGCCACCGCGATGTGCGCGGCATCGTCGCCTACGAGCCGGGGACGTTCGTGTTCCCCGCCGACGGGCCGCCGGCGGCGATCGACACCGAGGTCGAGGCGGTCGCGCGGATCAACACGCCGATCGAGGTGACGAGCCAGGAGTTCCAGCGCCTGGCGGCGATCCCGGTGCAGCTCGTCTACGGAGACAACATCGAGCGCGTGCGGCCGAGCCCCGTAACCGGCGTGGAGCTGTGGCGGGTCAACACGCAACGCGCCCGGCAGTTCATCGAGGCGCTCACGGCGCGCGGGGGCGACGCCGAGCTGGTCGATCTCCCCTCCCGGGGCATGCACGGCAACACCCACTTCCCGTTCTCCGACCTCAACAACGGGGAGGTCGCGGCACTGCTGGGGCAGTACCTCGAGAGCCGGGGCCTCGCCGGGCCGGGTTTGCCCTAGCGGGCGCTCGCACGGGACACTCGCGACGAGCGAACTCACACCGCATGCAATCCGGAAGGGCGGTGCTCCGTGGATTGGGAAGACAGCGCCGCGCAGTCCAGCTTCCGCGAGGACGTGGCGAACTTTATTCGCGAGCGCCTGCCGGCGTACTACGCCGAGCGTGGCGAGAGCGTCGAGACGGCCATCGCCGGCCCCCTGACCTGGTACACCGACCGCGCGAGCGAGGACGAGGAGGTCCGCGACGCCGCGAAGGAATGGGCGGACGCGCTCGCGGAGCGCGGCTGGGTCGCGCCGCACTGGCCGAAGGAGTACGGAGGCGGCGGGCTCTCCCAGGTGGAGCTCGTGATCTTCCGCGAGGAGATGTCGAAGGCGTCCGCGCCCGGTGTCGGTGGATCGGGAGTCTCGCTGCTGGGGCCGACACTGCTGCTGCACGGCAGCGAGGAGCAGCGGCGCAAGTACCTCGGAGACATTCTCTCCGGCGAGGTTGCCTGGGCGCAGGGCTACTCGGAGCCCGGCGCCGGCTCGGACCTTGCCTCGCTGTCCACGCGCGCGCAGCGCGACGGCGACGAGTACATCGTCAACGGGCAGAAGATCTGGACCTCGGGAGCGCACGACGCGGACGCGCTGTTCGCACTCGTGCGCACGGACCCGGAGGCGCCGAAGCACCGCGGCATCTCGTTCCTGCTGATCGACGACATCCACGCGTCCGGCATCACCATACGCCCACTGATCGACGCCACCTGGAGCCACCACATCAACGAGGTCTTCTTCGACAGCGTGCGGGTTCCGGTCTCCAACCTGCTCGGCGAGGAGAACCGCGGCTGGTACGTCGCGATGACGCTGCTCGACCACGAGCGCTCCGGGATCGGGTCTGCCGCGGCGCTCCTCAGCGAGATCACGGCGCTGATCGGCGAAGTCGCGGAAGACGAGCGCTCGCAACTCCCACGCAACCCGGTGCTGCGCTCACGCCTCGCGGATCTTGTGATCGGCGCCGCGATCACGCACAACCTCGCGCTGCGCGTCGCCTCGATGCAGGCGGCGGGTCTGGTGCCGAACTACGAGGCCTCGATGACCAAGCTCTTCCATAGCGAGCAGAGCCAGGAGCTGCACCGCGTCGCCCTGCGAGCGTTCGGACTGCACGCGCAGATCTGGCCGGGCGACGGCCGGGAGGTGCTCGGCGGCCGGCACATCTTCCTCTACATACGAACGATTCCGGCGACGATCGCAGGCGGCAGCTCCGAGGTGCAGCGCAACATCATCGCGACGCGCGGGCTCGGGCTGCCGCGGGGCTAACCGCGGACCGCGACGCCGGCTGCGGAGACGGGGCGGCTACTCGACCGCCTCGAAGCCTTCCATCTGCTCGCGGTGCCGCTGCTCGACGAAGGCCCGGCGCTCCGGGTGCGAGAAGATGAACTTCCGGTTGTCGCGCACCCCCGCGAGGATGTGATCGCCTGCCTGACGCGGCGACAGCACCAGGGGACGCACCTCCCGCTGTGCCGCCCGGTCCTCCGGGGTTCGCGGATCCGGGGCGCCCGGCCCACCCAGCTCAGCCGGGCGGTTCCGGCTCGACTCCCCGATGCGGGTCGTGACAGTGCCGGGGCAGAACATCGAGACGCCAATGCCCTGCGGGGCGAGCTCGACGCGAAGCATCTCGGCATACCCGACCACCGCGTACTTCGAGCTGGTGTAGGCGCCGATCTCCAGGTCGTCGGCAGCGTACGTCCCGGCCACCGACGCGGTGATGGCGATGTGCGCCTCGCCGCCTTGCGCCCGCATACGCGGGACAAACGTATTGGCGCAGTGGACGGCGCCGAAGAGGTTCACGTTGAGGAGCCACTGCCAGTCGCTCGCTGACGTTTCCATCAGCGGCCCTACCGTCAGGACGCCGGCGTTGCTGCAGACCAGGTGCACGGCGCCGTAGGCCTCGTACGCCTGATCGGCGAGCGAGTCGACCGAGACCTGGTCCGTGACGTCGGTCCGGACCGCGACCGCCTCGCCGCCCAGCTCCCGCACCGCCTCGGCGACACGCTCGGCCTGCGCCTGCTCGATGTCGGAGACCACCAGCTTCATGCCTGCGGCATGGCAAGCGTGCGCCAGTCCCTCGCCGATCCCGGAGCCCCCGCCGGTGATCACGGCTACGCGACCGTCAAGTTGCTCCACATGCGCCGCCCTTCCTCGATGCGCTCACTCACGGGTGCCGATGAGGCTCGATGCTTCCTAGTCGGGCGGGAACAGCACCTCGCCGCTCTCCGCGTCCTCGACCGTGATCGCCTCGACGGGGCAGCTCTCGGCCGCCGCCATGATCTTCTCCACTGTGTCGCCCGAGGCGTCGATCACCTCGGCGAGGCCACCCGACACCCGGAACGTCGCCGTGGCCAGATTCTCGCACTGGGCCGTGCCGACGCAGACGGCCGCGTTCACGGTCACTTCGAGCTTGCGGTCTGCCATTCTGCGATCCTCCCCGGGCAACCCGGACTGCGGGAGCGAAGCCTATCACGCGGCGGCCGGAGCGATCGCTCGCCCGGCTGTGCCGTATATTGCGGGTGATCGCTGCCGACGAGCCCGCCGATGGATGCCAGGAGTGAAGCCAGTGACCAACGCACCGCCTCGCACCTACCTCGCGAACCCGTCTGCGATCCTCGCGGACGATCCGTACCCCATCTACAAGAAGTTCCGCGACGAGGCTCCCGTGTATTGGGACGAAGAATCGCAGTGCTACATGCTGACGAGGTACGACGACATCGAGTCGGTGCTCCTGGACCACGAGCGCTTCTCGAACATCTCGTTGCCGCTGCTGAACGGTGACGTGCCGCGGCTGAGCCCGCTGATCGAGCGAGACCAGCCGCAGCACACCTTCCTGCGCGAGATGCTGATGCCGCTCTTTACGCCGGCGTCGATTCGCGCGCGCAACGAGTCGTTCCGGGCGATCGCGGTCGAGTTGTGCGACGCGGCGGAGCAGGAGGACACCGTCGATGCGCACTCCGAGATCGCAATCCCCCTGCCCGGGATCGTGACGATGGACGTGATCGGGCTGCCGCGCAGCTCGAGCGAGCGGTTCCTCGCGCTGACGGCGGAACGCCTCACCAGGCTCAGCGATCGCAACAACCCACCGCCGGACGCGCGGCCGTGGGAGGAGATCCAGGCGGACCTCTGGGACGTCGCCCGGCCGGCCGTCGAGGAGCGGCGCCGGGAGCCCCAGAACGATCTCATCAGCGTGCTCGTCGCTGCCCAGGAGCAGTACGGCGACGAACGCATCCTCGATGACTTCCTGTTCGACCAGGGATTCATCATCGACATGCTGTTGCACATCATGACGGGCGGCTTCCACACGACGCAGCACCTCATCGAGCTGCTGATCGACTTCTACGCCGACCATCACGAGATGTGGCAGCGACTCCGGGACGACCGCAAGCTGATCGACGTGGCGATCGAGGAGATGCTGCGCCTCGAGGCCCCGGTGCAGGCGCTGCGCCGCCGGGCGAAGGAGGACGTGGTCATAAGCGACGTGACGATCCCGAAGGACTCCAACGTGATCGTCGTCTATGGGTCGGCGAACCACGATGAGCGCGTGTTCGAGGACCCGGACAGCTACAGCCTCGATCGGCCGCCAAAGCGCCACATGACGTTCAGCCTCGGGATCCACTACTGCCCCGGCGCACCGGTCAGCCGCGCCGAGGTCAAGGGGCTGATGAACGAGATGCTGGACCGCTATCCCGTGATCGAGCGGATGGGGCCGTCAAAGCGCGACCCCACCACCTTCATGCGTGGATGGGGCGAGGTCCCGGTGCGGCTGAGGCGCGGCTAGCGACTCGGAACTGCGGGCGGCACTGCTGCCGCTGATCGAGGTAGCCGGCGAACGGGTTTGAGGTCCGGCGGAAGGCGTCAGTACGCGACGCCTTCGTCGACCAGCCGGCTGATGTCGTCGCGCGACAGGCCGAGCAGGCCTCCCAACACCTCTTCGGTGTGCTGGCCCATCCACGGCGCGGGCTCCGTGATGCTGGCCGGGGTCCTGCTGTAGCGCCACGGCAGTCCCGCCTTCGTCTGCGGCCCGTCGAAGGGGTGGTCAACCGTCACCCAGAAGCCGCGCTGGCTGAGATGCTCGCTCTCGTGCAGCTCACGGCTGTCGTAGGAAGGAGCAGACGCGACACCGACGGCCTGCAGACGCTCGGTCACCTCGGCCGAGGTGAGGTCCGCCGTCCGCGTGCCGATCAGCCGGTCCAGCTCATCCTGGTGCTGCCAGCGTCCGAGGGCGGTGGCGAATCGAGGATCCTCGGCCCAGGCCGGATTGCCCATCTCCTGGCAGAGCGCGGTCCACTCGGCGTCGCTGCCTACCGCGATGCTGACCCAGCGGTCTTCACCCTTCGACGGATAGCAGTTGTGCGGCGCCATCACGGTGTCCCTGTTCCCGCTGCGGCCGGCAACGCGAGCGGTGAGGATGTAGTCGAGCAGGACGTCGGGGATGAAGGCGGCGACGCCCTCCCGGGCCGAGATGTCGAGGAACGACCCCTCGCCAGTCTGATCGCGTCGCTGCAGCGCCGCCAGCAGCGCGGTCGCGGCCCAGACGCCGGTGGAGCAGTCGGCCCAGCCTGTCACCGCATCCTCGGTCGGGGGACCGTCGGGATGCCCCGAGATATGGGCCGCTCCACCGATCGCGGAGAAGGTGCCCGCGTAGCCGGCGTAGTTGCGCTCCGGGCCGTCGGCCCAGCCCGAGTAGGAGATGTGCGCCATGATGATGTCGCTTCGCACCTGCCGCTGTGCCTCATAGCCCAGTCCGAGGCGGTCGATCACGCCCGGCCGCATGTTCACGACGGTTGCATCGCCGCCGGCGATCAGCCTCTTGGCCAGCTCGACCGCTCGCGGCTGCCGCAGGTTGAGGCGTACGCTCTTCTTTCCGAGGTTGAATTCGTTGAAGCCATAGCTCATATCAACCCCTTCCAGCGACGCGCGCCGATAGGGATCGATGTGTTGCATGCTCTCGATCTTGATGACTTCGGCGCCCATCGCCGCCATGATCATCGTGCAGAAGGGCCCGGCCTGCATGTGCGAGAAGTCGATGATTCTGATGCCTTCTAGTGGCTGGTTCACCTGTTGAGCCTCTCGTCCCTAGATGGCCCCGGCCTGTCGCAGGCGAACGAGGTCGGACGTCGAGTAGCCCAGAAGGCCGCAATACACGTCCTGATTGTGTTGGCCCAACAGGGGTGCGGGCGTGCTCTCGCCGTAGCTCCCTTCAGACAGATTGAGCGGTATCGAGGGATGAAGGTAGCGCCCGGCGACCGGATGTTCAGTCGGGCGAAAGAACTCCCGCGTCTGCAACTGATCGGACTCGACGAGGTCCCTGGCCGTCGCGACCATGCCCACCGGCACGCCTAGCTCCTGGGCGGCGTGGTAGAGCTCTTCCACCGTCTGCTCGAGCAGCCACTCTCCAACGTGCTCGTTGATGAAGTCCGCCCGCTCCCGCATCTGGATGGGATCGTCGAACCACGCCTCCTGGGTCCAGTCCGGGTTGCCCATGAGGCGCGCGAGGCTCTGCCACATGTGAGGCTCCAGCAGGATCGGCATCGTCCAGCCGTCCCCGGCGGGCATCAACCCCAGACTCGGGAACCCGACGCTGAGGCGATCATGAACCGAGCCGTCGTCGCTGTAGCGATCGAGTGGTAAGCGGTAGGAGGAGATCTGAGATTCCTGCTTGGAGAAGTCGACGTGCTGACCGCCGCCGCCAAGGCGGCGAGCACACACGGCCCCCATGGTGCCCAGGGCGGCGTTCAGGCCGATCTCGCACTCCATGAGGTAGGCCCCGTGCATCAGCGGTGGCTTGCCGGGCGAGCTCTCCCATGACAGGCGGCCGTTGGGGTTCAGATAACCGCCTCCGCCGGCGTGCTCGACGTTGAGCGGATAGGCCTTGTAGTCGCTGTGATCTCCCGCCTGGCCATAGGGCGTGATCGAGGTCACGACCAACTCCGGGTTGGTCTCGTGCAGCTCTTCGACGGGCAGCTCCAGATCGCGCCAGAACCGGGGAGCCCTGTCCTCGATCAGCACGTCCGAGTTCTGCAACAGTGCGAGGAAGATCTCCTGCCCGTCCGCGGTGCTGAGATCGAGGGTGATCCCGCGCTTGTTGGTGTTCAGCGCCAGGAAGAGGACGCTCTCTTCAGGGTTGGGCTCATCGTGCAGGAAGGGGCCACGCCGTCGAGCCTCGTCACCGCCGCCCGGCGGCTCTACCTTGATCACATCGGCGCCGAGGTCCGCCAGGACCTTCCCGCAGAACGGTCCGCAGGCGAGTGCCGCATACTCCAGCACGCGTACCCCGGCGAGCAGATTGAGTGGCATCAGGCGTCCGGCTTCGACTGCGCGGCGGGGACCGAAGCGGCCTCAGCCCGCACGGGCGGGACCTAGCGGCCCTTCCACTGCGGTTCCCGCTTCTCCATGAAGGCGCTGATGCCCTCCCGGACGTCCTCCGACGTGCCGACGCGGGCCATCAGCTCATAGTTGACCGGATGGGCGACACTGAAGGGCGACTCAAGGCCCACCATGATCCCCTGCTTACAAGCCTGCACGACCCCGGGGGAACACGCGAGGATGGCGCCCGCGAGCCGCTCGGCCGCCTCCATCAAGTCCTCGCGAGGGACCACTTCATTGAAGAGCCCGGCCCGGTAGCCCTCCTCCGCGGTGACGTGCTTCGACGTCAGGATCATCTCCATCGCCAGCTTCAGGGGGATCTGACGAGGGAGGCGATGCACGACCGCCCCGGCGGCGATGTAGCCGAGCCGGCCCTCGACAATGCCGAATCGGGTAGTGTCCGCCGCTACGATCATGTCGCAGGCGAGGGCGAGTTCGGCGCCGGCGCCCAGCGCGTACCCGTGGACCGCGGCGATCACCGGCTTCCACAGCTCGAACTCGGGACTGGTGAACGACGGCCGCGTCGCCGCACGCGGAGCAGGCGCCGGCTCGTCGCCGAGGAGCCTTGGGGCCATGTCCTTGATATCGGCCCCGGCGCAGAACGCCCGGTCTCCCGCGCTGGTGAGGATCGCGACCCACAGGTCCGGATCGTCCCGGAAGTCGTGCATCGCTTCCGTCAGCCCCTCGCTCGCCTCGCGATTGAGCGAGTTGAGCGCTTCCGGACGGTTCAGGGTGATGTAGGCCGTGCGGCCCTTCTTCTCGTAGATAACAGGGCCGTCAGCCATCACACATCATCTCCGGAAGTCCCCCGCCTCGGGAACTTCCTCGTGCTGCCGCTCCAGATCCGTCGACGGAGGCGATCGATCTCGCGGATGCGGCTCGACCATCCTCCTCAGGTACCGCAGTTCTCCTGCTACGAGGGTGGCGACTTGCGGTTGTCCGGGGCCGTGTCCAGGTCCAGCGAAATCCAGCTCGGATTCATGATCGAGCCGAAGCGAGCGCGGTTGCCTCGCCAGTTCTGAACCCACGGCTGCCACATCCGGAACAGCGATGCCGCGGAGATGCCCGCGAAGTACATCTGCTCGAACAGCCTGCTCTCGATGTTCTGGAAGATCTCGCCGCGCACCTCGGGGTCGAACGAGAGCTTCTGCGCGTCGAGCAACGCATCGAGCTCCGGGTCATTGATGCCTTGCGCCGCTGCGTTGGGGTGGGAGGAGTGCCACCTGGCCACAGCGCTGCCCGGCCGCGCGACCCCGTTCACGGAAGTGAGGAGCGTGTCGTACTCGCCGCTCTGAGTTTGCACCTCCCTCATCAGAGCAGATTCCAGAGGCCGGATGGTCACGTCTACGTTCAGCGCCCCTCCGTACTGCTGCTTGAGGTTGGTCGCATATGATTCCGCAAACGCAAAGTCGCTTCTGAACCCCATGTCCATCGAGAACCCATCGCCGTAGCCGGCGGCGCCCAGGAGCTTCACGGCCTCGGCGATGTCGGCGTCCTTGGGCCGACGGTAGCCGGGCTGTTGGAGCAGGTCGGCCTGCGACAGGGTGTAGCCCTCCCGGACGATCATCATCGGCCCGCTGATGACGCCGTCACCGAAGGTCACCACGGCCTCCGCCTCCTCGCGGTCGATAGTGAGGTGCAGGGCCTGCCGCACGCGGAGATCATCAAACGGCTTGCGGGTCAAGTTGAAGAACGGGCCGTAGATGTAGTCCGACGCCCACGAGTCCGAGAGCGCGTCGGGATTCGCGGCCAGGACCGGCTTCGCCTGGACCCCGTCATTGCGAGTCAGGATGTCGGCCTCCTTCGCGATGAAGGCGGCAGACAGCGTCGCATCCGCCGTGTCCCAGACGATGTGAATCCCGTCGAGATACGGCCGACCCGGCTGCCAGTAGTTCTCGAAGCGCGACAGGAGGGCGGTGGAGCCTGCCTGGTGGCTCGTCAGCCTGAATGGCCCGGTTCCGACGGCCTCGCGTGTGAAATCGCCACCACCATCCGCAAAGCTCCTCGGCATCATGGCAACCTGCCCGATGTAGCCGTTGAGCACCTCGAGGAACTCCGCATCGGGCGAGTTCCCAACCACGCGAAGCGTCAGATCATCGACTGCCTCGACAGGTTGGCTCACGCTCCTGCGGAAGGCGTTGTTGTTCGCTTCCGGATCCTGCGCTTTCCCCAGGCTGAACACAGCATCGTCCGCCGTCAGCGTTGCTCCGTTGTGGAAGGCCACGCCCGGGCGGATATTGAAGATGTATGTGACGGCGTCCGGCTGCTGCTCCCAGCTCTCGGCGAGATGGCCCACCAGGTTGTAGGGGCTGCGCCACTCCGAGTTCGTGAAGTCCACCTCGATAAGCGACTCGTAGATGAACTTGCCGAACAGCAGATTGCTGATTCCCCGGTCCGTGTAGTACGGGTCGAGGTTCGTGGGGGAAATGCCCGGGGGGGTGATGTAGCGGAGGAAGCCCCCGGTCTTCGCGCCACCGGGAGCTGCCGCCTCGGCCGTCGGCGTTGCCGTGCCGGCCGCTGCAGCGGTAGCGGCAGCGGTAGCGGCCGGCGCTGCCGTGCCGGCCGGCGCTGCGGTAGCGGTAGCGGTAGCGGTAGCGGCCGGCGCTGCCGTGCCAGCCGGCGCTGCGGTAGCGGCCGGTGCCGCGTCATCATCGTCGTCATCGCCGCAGCCGATCAGAGCCGCGGCGCCGAGGGCGGCCCCGCCAACTGCCGCCTGCGTCAGAAAGCGCCGCCGCGAGAGCCAACTCTGAAACTCGGTGTGCTGCATGCGTAATACCTTTCTTCACCGGGCGCGCGCCCGGAAGGCCATGAGCGAGCGCTCATACTGGCACCGTACGTTATAGAACTCTGCTCGCAGCGGCGTCAACCTGACCCGGCCAGATGCGCGCACACGCGATCTTGGCCTGCGGGCGCCGCCCCCGACCGGGACTCCAGCGGCGGCGATGTCGGTCGCCGCAGCGGCGTCGTCACTGCGAGCAGGATCCCGCCCGGAGGGGGCTGCTGCTTGACCGGCAGTGGCCCTTTCTGACATACAATCGTCGTACAAGAGCGGGTGCCCGCTCTTGCCAGCCGCCCGCTTGCCGTCAGGTTGAGAACGGACCGACGACAGCCGGCACTCACTGGGACCCGTAACAGGGGCGGACCACCTCAATGGCCGGGTACATCGTTCGCAGGCTCGTGGCAATAGTGCCGACGCTCCTCGGCCTCTCGTTGATCCTCTTCCTGCTGGTCCGGCTCATGCCCGGCGACGCGGCGCTGTTACAGGCGTTCGCCGGTGAAGGTCTGATCCTGGAGGGCGAGACCGACCCCGCAGTCATTCAGGAGATGCGCCGCGAACTGGGGATCGACAAGCCCATCCCCCTCCAGTACCTGGTGTGGCTCGGGGACACGGCGCGGCTGGACTTCGGGACGTCCTACTGGACACGGAACTCGGTCACGAGCGAGATCAGGCGACGTCTCGCCGTGACGGTCGAGTTGCTACTTCTGAGCGTGCTCGTCGCCGTTGGCACCGGGCTGGTGATAGGGGTGGTATCCGCGATCTATCAGGACACCACCATCGACTATCTGGGCAGGTTGGTCGGGGTGCTCGGCCTCTCCTTACCGAACTTCTGGATCGCCTTGCTCGTGATCTTGCTGCCCGCGCTCTGGTGGAGCTACCTGCCTCCGCTCGGATACACCGCCTTCCCCGACGATCCGCTCCGGAATCTCGAGCAATTCGCGTTGCCCAGCCTCACCCTCGGCTGGTCGCTCTCGGCGTCCATCATGCGGATCACGAGATCCGAGGTTCTGGAGGTCCTCCGTCAGGACTACGTCAGGACGGCGCGCGCCAAGGGCCTGGCCGAGGCGACGGTGATCTACAAGCACGTGCTCAGGAATAGCCTCATCCCGGTAGTCACGGTGATCGGCCTGCAGATTGGCTTCCTCATCGGCGGCTCGGTAGTGATCGAGAACGTATTCGGGCTCCCCGGCCTCGGCGAGCTGACTCTCACCGGTATCACCCAGCGCGACTACCCGGTCATTCAAACCACGGTGTTGTTCGCCGCAATCGGGTTCCTCCTTGCGAACCTCGTTGTCGACCTCAGCTATGGAGTGCTCGATCCAAGGATCCGCTACTAGCAGATCCGGCATTCTCCTCGGACGGCGCCCTCAGCGTGTTCGCAGGCTGATCCGCCGGACGCACGCCGACGCCGAGCGAGCTGCGCGAGGCCGATCAGCCGTGGAACAGGACCGGCGGTCCTCCCGAGGCGATCGCCTCGGTGCGGCGTCGTACCTGTTCGATCGCCCGTTGCGGGTGCGTGAGCACGTAGAAGCGCTCCTCGCGGATCGCTTCGCAGACCAGATCCGCGATCTCCTCGGGCGTGCGGTACTCGTCCTCGGGCTCCGATCGCCGGGCGCGCATCCGCGCCTCGTAGCGCTCGCGCTCCAGCTCCAGCCGCTCCTCGTCGCCGGGCTCGCGGTACTCCGCCGGGCGCTCGCTCTTCGCGATCCCGCCGGCGATGCGACCAGGCACGAGCAGCGACGCCCGCACCTTCGCGCCGGCGTCCGCGAGTTCGTGGTGCAGCACCTCCGTCAGCGTCACGATCGCGCCCTTGCTCACCACGTACGGGCTGTTGCCCCGACGCGCGCCGAAGGCCGGCACGGTCGCGGTGTTCACGATGTGCCCCTCACCGCCCTGCGCCAGCATGAGCGGCACGAACACGCGCACGGCGTGCACCGTGCCCCAGAGGTTGGCGTCCAGCGTCCAGCGCCAGTCCGCGTCGCTCGCCTCCCAGAGACTCGCGCTGCGAGGGTTCACGCCGACGTTGTTGCAGAGCACGTGCACCGCGCCGAACGCCTCCAGCGTGCGCTCCGCGAGCGCCTGCACCGCGCCGAGCTTCCCGACATCCGTCGGCACCGCGAGGCAGCTCGCGCCCGCCGCCCGCAGCTCGGCCTCCGCGCTCGCCAGTCCCGCGGCGTCGATGTCCGCCAGCACGACCCGCATCCGCTCCTCCGCGAAGCGTCGCGCCAGCGCGAGCCCGAGGTTCCCGACCCCCGCCACGATCGCCACCCGATCGCCGAGCTCCTGCACGTTCGTCCTCCCTCACCCGCCGCGCCAGCCAGAGACCTGGGCCGGATGCTAGGCTCCGCGCCGATGGCTGGCGAGCGCGCCTGCGCCGGCCGCGAGGGGAGCGAGCACGTGGAGGCCGGCCGCGATCTCGAGGGCAAGACCGCGCTCGTCACCGGCTCCGGCCGCAACCTCGGCCGCGCCATCCTCATCGAGTTCGCGGCTCGTGGCGCGAACGTCGTAGTCAACGCGCGCAGCAACCGCGCCGAGGCCGAGGCGGTGGCGGACGAGGCCCGCGCGCTCGGAGCGGACGCCCTCGTGACGCTCGGCGACGCCGGCGACGCGGACGCGGTGCACGCGCTCGTCGGCGAGGCGCTGCGGCGCTTCGCCTCGATCGACATCTACGTGAGCAACGCCGCCACCCGCCCGCACCAGAGCGTCCTGGACGTCAGCGCCGAGGACTGGCGGCGCGCGCTCGCGACCAACCTCGACGCCTCGTTCCACCTCGCGAAGGCGATCGCGCCGTCGATGGTCGAGCGGGGCTGGGGCCGCATCATCCACATCGGCGGCGGCTTCGGCGTCGCCCCCGGCCGGCTCCACACGCTGACGGGCAAGGCCGGCCTGCTCGGCCTTACGAAAGCGCTCGCCGCCGACCTCGGGCGCCACGGGATCACCGCCAACCTGGTCGCCCCCGCCGCCCTGGACGTGCGCGGCGAGCGCGCCGGGTCCCCGCCCCGAAGCGGGCCGGACGCCGTCCCGGCTGGCCGCTGGGGCACGCCCGAGGATGTCGCCTGGACCTGCGCATTCCTCGCCTCCGAGCGCTCGGGCTTCATCACCGGCCAGACGCTGCACGTCAACGGCGGACGCATGATGCGCTGAGGGTTGGCTGCCCGGCTTCGCCGGGTCCCGCGGGCGCGCTACCTGCGTGAGCTGTCCACCTGAGTCCGCACGGGAGACGCAACGCCTGGCTCAGGACATGCGTCGTCCGGATCCGCTCACCGCGACGTTCATGCTCAGGGGCTCGAGTCCGGGGCGCTATCGATCGTCAAGCGGGGGAGCAGGCGGTCGAGCCAGCGAGGCACCCACCAGTTGCGCGCCCCCATCAGCTCCATGGCCGCCGGCACCAGCAGCAGCCGCACCACCGTCGCGTCGAGCAGCACGGCGACGGCGAGCCCGAGGCCGAACATCTTGATGGCGCGGTTGTCCTCGAACACGAAACTGCCGAAGACGACCACCATGATCGCCGCGGCCGCGGTGATGACCCGCGCCGTCGACGCGAGCCCGTCCGCCACCGACCCCCTCGCGTCGCCGCTGCGGTCGAACTCCTCGCGCACGCGGGAGAGCAGGAACACCTCGTAGTCCATGGAGAGCCCGAAGACGATCGCGAACAGCATCATCGGGATGAACGGCTCGATCGGCCCGGCATCGACGCCGATCCACGAGCCAAGCCAGCCCTGCTGGAACACCAGCACCACCACGCCGTAGGCAGCGGCGATCGACAGCAGGTTCATGACCACGGCTTTGAGCGGCACCAGCACCGAGCGGAACACGATCATCAGCAGGATGAACGAGACCACGAGCACTGCCGCGAAGAACACCGGGGTGCGTCCCGCCAGGTAGTTGGTGAAGTCGACGCCCAGCGCCACGAAGCCGGTGACGCTCACGTCCAGCGTCGTGCCCTCGACGGCCGCGGGGAGCACGTCGGCGCGCAGTCGATCCACCAGCTCGGCGGTCTCCGGGTCCTGCGGCGCAGTCGCCGCGTAGACCTGCACCATGTACGCCGACGAGCGCTCGGGGTTCGCGAAATCGCTGGGTAGCGGGCCGTTCACGGACACGACGCCATCGGCGGCCGCGAGCGCGGCGAGGAGCGGCCCGACGGCCGCGCGATCCTGCGCATTCTGCACTTCGGCCGTGACGATGAGCGGTCCGTTGAAGCCGGGCCCGAAGCCCTCGGCGAGGAGATCGTAGGCGCGGCGCGTCGTGGTCTCCTCGGGGAAGTTGCCGTCGTCGGCGAACCCGAGCTGCAGCGAGCGCACCGGTGCGGCCATCGCGAGCAGCAGCGCGGCGCCGGCGATGAGCGCGATCCAGGGGTGGGACTGCACCAGGCGGCTCCACCGCCAGGCGAGCGTCTGTTGCATCGGCACGTGGGCGCGCCTCGGGACAATCCCTCGCAGCGGCTTGACCACGAACCCGGCGAGGAGCACCACTCCGGCGAGCGGCACGCCGAGCAGCAGCGGGCGGAACCCCAGCCCGAGGCCGAGCAGCGCCACCGCAACCAGTCCCGCCGCGACGAGCCCGCGCCAGCGCGTGACCTCGATCCGGTCGCGCACGAAGCCCATGAGCGCGGGCAGCAGCGTGACCGAGGCGATCATGGTCGCCGCAACCGTGAGCGCTGCAGAAACGGCGAGCCCCGTGATGAACGGCAGACCCATGAGCAGCATGCCGAGCAGCGAGATGACGACCGTCAGTCCGGCGAAGATCACCGCCCGGCCGGCCGTGTCAAAGGCGAGATAGGCGGAGGGCTCCACGCTCCCCTCCTCGGCAAGGCCATCCCGGTATCGCGTGACAATGAAGAGCGCGTAGTCGATGCCGACGCCGATCCCGATCATCGCGCCGATCGTCGCCGCGAACTCCGGGATCGACAGCACGTTGGACAGGATCACGGCCAGCGCGAGGCCGACGCCGACCCCCGCCACCGCGATGGCGATCGGCAACCCCATCGCCATCACGGCGTGGGGGTGCCCGGCGGGGGCTGCGGCGTCGCCTCCGCCGACGCCGGCGTGGGGGTACTCGGCACCGGCGTGGGGGTGCCCGGCGGGGGCAGCACGATTGCCGCGCGCTGCGCGTCGACATCGCCCGCCGGTTCGATCAGGCGCCGCCCCAGGGGCACGGAGAGGGCCGCCGCCGCCAGCCCGCCGCCGGCGAACTGCAGGAAGCGCCTGCGCCCCGGGCGCTTCACACGAGGATCAGGAGGCGCGGCGGGGGCGTCGGCGCCGCCCTCGTTCGCCATCCGCAACAGCCAGAGCAGCGTCGCGATGCCGGCGCCGCCGGCGGCCGCCGCGGTGGTCCAGGCCTGCGCGGGCGAGGTGAACGGATCGCGCGCCCCCGCGAGGCCGCCGGCGAGGGCGAAGGCCGCCATGGCGCCAACGCCGATCGCGCGGTAGCGCATCGCGAGCGGACCCAGCAGGGCGCCCAGCAACAGCGAGAGGGCGACGACGCCGCTGAGCAGCGCGGGCTTGTTGTTCGTGCCGAAGGTTTCGATCGCCGCGCCGGAGACGGCGCGCGGGGAGCTGTCGACGACCACGTCGCCGATCGCTCGCACCAGCGACTCGCCCTCGACGAGCCGCGCGACGAGCTCGCCGACGGCCAGCGCCAGCGCCGCGGCCACGAGTCCCGCGACCGCTCCCGGCCACCACGCGCGAACTCGCGGCATTGCCATGGCCCTATCTTCGATTTCCCGCGGCCTTGCGAAACGCCGCGTCGAGCGGGGCCGGCCCCCGCTCCCTCACCCTAACCCTCCGCCTCGGGGCGAGGGAACCGGAGCCCCCCTTTGCCCAAACTGGCCATCTCACAATGCGCAACACGAAGGCGCATTGTGCAACTAAAGTGCACGCCACGCTTGCTATAGTCCCGCACTACGCAGGTCCCAGCGGGTCGGGTGTCCGCGGCGCCGTGCCGACCGGATCTCGCCCGCTTCGACGCAGGAGGGGACGACCCGTGCACCGCACCGCTCGCGTGCAGTCGCTCGACCGCGGACTCGCGATCATCGAGGCGCTCGCCCGCGAGCGCCGGCTCCTCGGCGTCCGCGAGATCGCCGACGAGCTCGAGGTCTCCCACTCCACCGCAAGCCGCCTCGCAGCGACGCTGCGCGACCGCGGCTTCCTCGACCAGGAGCGCCACGGCGGGCGCTACGCCCTCGGCCTGCGCCTCACCCGCTATGCCCGCCTCGCCGTCGCGGCGAGCGCCCTCGAGGTCGCCGCCCGCCCCGTCATCGAGATGCTCGTCGAGGAGCTGGGCGAGACCGTCTCGCTCGGCATCCCCGTGATCGGCGGCGTGATGGTGGTCTGGAGCGAGGCGCCGCGCGAGGGTCCGCTCAGAATCACCCTCGAGCCCGGCACCGTGGTTCGCTACACCTCGAGCGCGGCCGGCCGCGCGATCCTCGCCGCGATGTCGCCGGCCGAGCGCGACGCCGTGCTCCCGCTGGGCTGGCGGGGCCGAACCCTCCCCCGGGGGGGAGGTCGCTGGAAGAGTTCGTCAAGGAACTCGCCGCCACGATCGTCCGGGGCCATGCGATCGAGCTCACCGAGGGCGACCCGGAGGTCGCCTCCGTCGCCGTCGCCGTGCATGACGACGAAGGGGACGTGATCGGGGCGCTCAGCTGCTCGATGCCGATCGGCAGCGCCTCCACGCCCCGCATCGCGAGCGTCGCCGAGGCCCTCTCCGCGGGCGCGAGCGACATCGCAGCGCGCCGCGCAGGGACCGGTTTGCACCGCTGGAGCATTCCGGCGATCGACTCGATCACGTACTGGACCCCGGACCTGGAGCCGGCGATCGACGAGCTCGAGGAACGGCTCGGCGTGCGGCCCGCCCTCGGCGGGCGGGGGCTCGGGGAGGGCACGTGCACCGCGGTGCTCTCCATCGGCGGCGGGTCCTACCTCCTCGTGACCGGCCCCGACCCGGATCAGGACGTGCCGACCACCAGCGGCCCGGACCACCCCTCGCTCCGCGGGTGGAACGCGCGGGTGCGGAACTTCGACCAGTGTGTCGAGGCGGCACGCGCCGCCGGCGCGGACTTCGGCCCGGTACGGCGGGCGGGACGGGACCGCCCCGACGGCGTCTCGCTGCGCTGGAAGGTCGCCGCCATCGATCGGCCCCTTGGCGATCTCCTCCCGAGGCTGGTCGACTGGGGTGAGACGGAGGAGCACCCGGCGGCAACCTCGCCCGGCGGCGTGAAGCTGGTGGCGTTCCGCGGCGAGCATCCGGAGCCGGAGTTGATTCGCTCCCAGCTTGACGTCCTCGGCCTCGCCGCCGATCTGGAAGTCACGCGCGGCCCCGAGCCCCGCCTCCCGGGCCACCCTCGAGGGCCCGAACGGACGCGTCGAACTGAGCTCCAGCTAGCCCTCCCCCCTCCCCTCCGGTCCCCTCTCCCTGAGGGAGAGGGAGAGGGTGAGGGCGCCTCGCCGGAGTGTCGTCGCGCCATCGGGGCTCTCGGGGTCGCGCGGGTGGTCCGGCGCGCCTGGATTCCGGCTTTCGCCGGAATGACGAAGAAGGGGCTCCGGTCCCCTCTCCCCGAGGGTGAGGGTGAGGGCGCCTCGCCGGAGTGTCGTCGCGCCATCGGGGCTCTCGGGGTCGCGCGGGTGGTCCGGCGCGCCTGGATTCCGGCTTTCGCCGGAATGACGGGAAGGGGCTCCGGTCCCCTCTCCCCGAGGGTGAGGGTGAGGGCGCCTCGCCGGAGTGTCGTCGCGCCATCGGGGCTCTCGGGTCGCGCGGGTGGTCCGGCGCGCCTGGATTCCGGCTTTCGCCGGAATGACGAAGAAGGGGCTCCGGTCCCCTCTCCCCGAGGGTGAGGGTGAGGGCGCCTCGCCGGAGTGTCGTCGCGCCATCGGGGCTCTCGGGGTCGCGCGGGTGGTCCGGCGCGCCTGGATTCCGGCTTTCGCCGGAATGACGGAGAAGGGGCTGAGGACGCGCCGAAGCACCGAGGGCGGAACCGGCGGCGCGATTGCGTAATGTGAACACCGGGTGCCTGCGGGGTGTGTTAATTATTACGCTCAGAGGTGGCGAGGTTCGCCGCGCGCGAGACGGAGGCATCACATGAGCGACTGGTCAGGCCTGAGCCGCCGGGGGTTTCTGAGAGCAGGAGCGATCGGCGTCGCCGGCGTCGCCGGAGCCGCACTGATCGGATGTACGGGCGACGCCGCCGACGATGCCGCCACGCCGGCCCCCGCCGCCGCAACCGCAGCCGCGGCGACCGCAACCGCAGCCGCGGCGACCGCCGCGCCGACCGCGACGCGACCGCGGCGCCGGCCGGACCGAAGTCCGGCGGCACGCTCGTCTGGGGGATGGAAAGCGGCATCAACCCCGTTGACCCACAGCAGGCAAACAATTGGGTGTCGTGGCGCGTCAAGCACCAGCTGGGGGAGACGCTGGTTGCGCAGGACCTCACGGTCCTGCCCGTGGACGGCCGGCAGCCTGTCGTCAACAGGCTTGCCGAGAGCATCGAGATCAACGACGAGGGCACGGAGTTCACGTTCAAGCTCCGCAAGGGCGCCAGGTTTCACGACGGGACCGACGTCAACGCAGAAGCTGTCAGGCACAACTATGACCGGATGTGGAACGAAGACTCGGACATTTTCTACGCCGCGATCTCCGGTTGGCCGCACGGCCGGATCAACCAGTTTCTCCAGAGCGTTGAGGTGATCGACGACCACACGGTCAAGATGGTCAACAGTACCCCCTTCGTTCACTTCCTGGAGTTGATGACGGGTTACATGTTCCCCGCGATGCTCAGCATGACGCAGGTCGAGAAGCTCGGGAACGAGGAGTTCGCGAATGACCCCGTCGGGACCGGACCGTTCCAGTGGAACGAGGAAGTCAAGGATGTGCGGATCGTCATGGACCGCAACGAGGATTACTGGGACGCAGATGCCGGAAAAGTCGCTGCAGACCGGCGAGACCGACCTGATCTTCATACCGCCGCCGGACCAGATCCCTCAGCTGCTGGATCAGGGCTTCAAGATCTCGACGGGAAGGCCTCCGCACGTCTGGTTCATGTGGACGAACCAGGGGAACCCCATAAACCGCGATGTGCGGGTGCAGCGAGCGATCAGCATGGCGCTCGACAGGCAGGGGCTGGCAACGGACCTGTTGCGGGACACCGCGATTCCGGCGTATGGGATGTCTGCGCCCGGCGCGCCCTCGCACGACCCGGACTTCAAGATGTTCGACTACGACCCGGCAGAGGCGAAGAAGCTACTGTCCGCGGCCGGGCACGACAGCTTCCAGCAGACGTGGTGGTTCCCCACTGCCGGCTCGGGGAACATCTTGCCCGTTCAGATGGCGCAGTGGATGCAGGCCAACTTCGCCGAGATCGGCTTCACCATGCAGATCGAAGCGGTGGAGTGGACTGCCTTCGGGGCCGCGACGGTCTCGCGCTGGAGTGAAGGCGTCAGCGGAAGCTCGTCGTTCGGGATGAGCACCGACGCGTTCCTGGGCATTCAGGGGAACAAGAAGTGGTACACCCCGGAGGCTCCCGGGGGCGGGTGGATCGAGCACGACAAGGAAGCCGCGGATCAGGTCGCGTCGATTCTCGATAGGGCCGAGGTCGAGTTCGACCGGGAGGAAAGCACGAGGCTCTATATCGAGGCGAAGCGGCTGATGACGGACCGGCAGTGGTACTTGACGGTCGTCCACGACTCAGCGCCCGTCGCTATGCGGCAAGAGGTCCAGGGCTTCGTCAACGCGGCCCAGCACAGCTACGACTTCAAAACCGTCTGGCTGGAGGACGCGTAGATCGGCTGAACCCGGGGGCGAGTCCCGGGGTGGCCCTGTCGGCGAATGCCACGCCCGGATCGACGGATCACCAACTCCGCAGGCACTCGCCGCAGCCTGCGGAGTTGGTGCGCAGGGGACCGGAATCCCTCTCACCCTCACCCTCTCTCCCGCAGGGGAGAGGGGACGAACCCCATTAGGGGATCTGAATCCGGCTCCCTCTCCCCTCGCGGGAGAGGGCGGGGGTGAGGGGGTCCGCGCCAGCGGCGCGGCGCTCGGGCGCAGGCGAGAGCGCCGGGTGAGTCCTATCCGGGTTGAGAACTCCGGCAGCCCGACGCGCGCGCTCGGAGGTCTGGTAGTTGGCACGGTTCATCGCCCAGCGGCTCCTGCTCACGCTCCCGGTCCTCTTGGGCGCCAGCGTCGTGACCTTCCTCTGGTCGCCATCCTCCCCGGAGACGCCGCCTCGGACACCCTCGGCCATCTCGCGATTCTGAGCGAGGAGGGAGGGAAAGCGCTCGAAGCACTCAGGGAGGAGTTGGGACTGAACCGGCCCTGGTATGAGCGATATGCCCTCTGGCTCGGCGATTTCGTCCGCGGCGACTTCGGATACGGCGTCATTTACAGGGCCCCGGTCGCGGAGCTCGTCTGGGACGCGCTGAAGAACACCCTGGTGCTGGCCGTGGCCGCCGCCGTGCCGAGCACGGCGCTTGGAGTGGCAGCCGGCGTGTTCGCCGGGACCAAGCCCAACAGCCTGGCCGACCGATCGATCACGACGCTGTCGGTCCTGGCGGCGAGCGTGCCCCAGTACTGGCTCGGCCTGATGTTGATCGTCCTCTTCGCCCTGCACCTGGACTGGCTGCCTGCCGGCGGGATGTGGGATACCCGGAATCCGGGCGGGCTCCGCGATCTCCTGCTGCACCTGATCCTGCCGCTGCTCACCATCGCCGCGGTGCCGACCGCGGTGATCTCGCGGCTCGTGCGCTCCTCCATGATCGAGGTGATGCAGCAGGACTACATCCGTACGGCGAGGGCGAAGGGCTTGCACGAGCGGGCCGTGATCCGGCGGCACGCGGCGCGCAACATTGCACCGACGGCCATCAACATCGTGGCGCTGCAGCTCGGCTACCTGATCAGCGGTACGATCTTCGTCGAGGTGGTCTTCGCCTGGCCGGGCATCGGTCAACAGCTCCTCGCGTCGGTCCAGGCTCGCGATCCGGCGGTGGTCCAGACCATTACGTTGATCACCGCGGCCGCCTTCGTCGCGGCGAACTTCATTGCGGACGTTGCCCAGAGTCTGCTTGATCCACGGGTGCGACTGGAATGAGATCGGAGCCCATGCGATGTCGGTAGCCGGACAGGAAGGACAGCTCGCGCCCGCCGGCCTCGCGCAAGCCGGCGGTGACCGTTGGATCGCTGTGACCTGGAGGGCGTTCCGCAAGGATCGCTTCGCGGTCGTTGCGGGCATCGTGCTGCTGATAATCATCGCCGCGGCGATCGCGGCGCCGATCGTTGCCCCCTTCGATCCGTACGAAGCGGAAACCTCCCTGCGGATTCAGGGGTACGGGACAGAGGGTCGCTTGCTGGGTGTCGACGGACAGGGCCGCGACATACTCAGTCGCGTGATCTGGGGCGGCCGGACCTCGATCCCGCTCGCCATCATCCCGGTCGCGCTCGCGATGGCGATCAGCATGGCGCTCGCCCTCGTCGCCGGGTATGTCGGCGGCCTCGTCGGGAACATCCTGATGCGCCTCGTGGACGTGCTCTTCGCGTTCCCGACGGTGGTGCTCGCGATCGTGGTCGCGATCCTCCTGGGCAACTCGTACCGCAGCCTCGTGCTCGTCGTCGTCGCCGTGCTCGTGGCGCCGATCACCCGCGTCGCCTACATCGCCGTCCGCGAGCAACTCGGCCGCGACTTCGTGGACGCCGCGCGGGCGACCGGGGCGACGCCGCTGCGGCTGATGCTGGTGCACATCGCGCCCGGCGCCTTCCCCTCGGTGCTGGTCTACGCCTCGACGCTGATCGGGCTGGTGATCATCTTCGTCGCGGGTCTGGGCTTCCTCGGCCTCGGCATCAGCCCGCCGACGCCTGAGTGGGGCTTGATGACCGCCGAGGGCCGGACGCTGCTCGGCGTGGCGCCGCACATCGCGACCGTGCCGGGCATCGCGATCGGCATCACCGCGGTCTGCTTCAACCTCGTCGGCGACGGCCTCCGCTTCGCCCTCGACCCGCGCACCCGCAACATCGGCTAGCGGCCCCCCTCGCCTCGGGCCTCCTCCCTCCGGTCCCTTCTCCGCGAGGGAGAGGGTTAGACCGAGGCGCCTTCGGGCCACGTTGCGCCATCGTGGCCTGTTGCGCCATCGGCCCCCTCGGGGGCTCGGCGGTGGGTGGGCGCGCCTGGATTCCGGCTTTCGCCGGAATGACGGGAAGGGGCTCCGGTCCCCTCTCCCCGAGGGAGAGGGTGAGGGTGAGGGCGCCTCGCCGGAGTGTCGTCGCGCCATCGGGGCTCTCGGGTCGCGCGGGTGGTCCGGCGCGCCTGGATTCCGGCTTTCGCCGGAATGACGGGAAGGGGCCGGAGTGACGGGAAGGGGCCGGATGATGGGAAGGGGCCGGATGATGGGAAGGGCGAGCCGGGATGAGGGTTCTGCAAAGGTCTCGCCAGGGGCGAGGGGACCGGATCCGTCCTCGGGCCTTCGGGTGCGCCCTCGAGGGCGGCGCCGCGGGCGTTGGCCCATGGGGGGTGTGGGGGCGCAGCCCCCACATGAGGGCGCATCCACTGAGGGCGGGTGGGTGGGTCGAGCCGCGCGGAGCGCGCTCGTCCGGGCCCTCGGACCTCCCCTCACCCCCCCCTCTCCCAAGAGAGAGAGAGGCCGGAGGGAGCACCCTCCGGGGTTCCGAGGGCGGTTCCGGCCCGATGCCTCGAGTAGACCTGTAATCGCATGGTGCAAACGGGGTACGCGTCACAATCCTACAATGGACGCTCTACGCACACCCGGGACCGCGCAACAGCCATGGGACAGGGGACGGACTGTTGGCGATTCGCAGAGCCGTGCGACGCGTGCCGCGGCAGGGAGCCGAAGCGAGCGCCTCCTGGAACAGCTCCTGGCAGCGATCCTGCGTTGCGCTGGCCGTGGCGCTCCTGATCGCCGCCTGCGGTGGTCAGGCGCCGCCGACGACGCACTTCGGCAACGTGACGGCGGCCTCCGGCATCGCCTACGACCCCGGCTTCCTGGCCCCCTTGCCGCGTTTTGACCTGGATCGGACATACGCTCCCGGCGGGGTCGCGGCCGGTGACTACGACGGCGATGGAGACGTCGATGTGTTCATCGTCCGGGGAGACATTGGCCCGAACCTGCTCTACCGCAACCTCGGCAATCTGACCTTCGAGGAGGTTGCGGCGGCGGCGGGGCTGGCCAACACGAAGTCCGCGAGTGAGAACTACCGCCATGCGGGACCGATGTTCGCCGACATGGACGGTGACGGCGATCTCGACCTGTTCCTCGGCGGCCTCGAGGGCGATCCGTGCCTGATCTTCAGGAACGAAGGCGCCGGCGTCTTTCTTGACGTCACTGCGGGATCCGGCCTCGATGCGATGCGCTCCGAACAGAGTGTCGGGGCGGCGTTTGGCGACTACGATCTGGACGGCGACCTCGATCTGTTTATCTCTCACTGGGGTACGGAGCGCGATTACAGCGAGCCCGGGGATACCGAGCATCTGTGGCGGAACGATTCGGACGCGAGCGGTATTCGCTTCACCAGCGTCAGCGTCGAGGCAGGGATTTCGCCGAGCATCCTGACCCTGCCCGATCCGATGATCACGCTGCGGTTCTGGGACCACACGTTCACCCCCTCGTTCGCACGCATTGACGACGACCTGTACCCCGACATCCTGAGCGTCGGGGACTTCAACCACACCCACTACTTCGTCAACAACCGGGACGGCACGTTCCGCAACGCGACCGACGTAGAGGTGCTGACCGATGACAACGGAATGGGATCCGCGCTGGGCGACTACGATCACGACGGGGACCTCGACTGGTTTGTGTCGAGCATCCTCATGAAGGGGAGTTTGCGCCGGGCCATCGGCAACCGGCTGTACCGAAACGACGGGGGAGTGTTCACGGACGCAACGGACGAGGCCGGCGTTGCCGATGGGGGCTGGGGCTGGGCGTCCTGTTTCCTCGACATCGAGAACGATGGAGATCTCGATATCTATCACACCAATGGATATCCATTTGCCGATCGCTACGCCAACGAGTTCGAGGCGGACAAGAGCCGCGTGTTCGTGTCCGACGGCTCCGGGCAGTTCGAGGAGAACGCCGCGGAGCTGGGGTTGGACGATAGCGGTGAAGGACGCGGCGTCGTCTGCGCCGACTTCGACGGCGACGGCGATATAGACATTCTGGAGTTGACGTTTACCGGCGCGAACCTCTGGCGAAACGATGCCAGCGGCGGCAGCTTCCTCAGTGTCCGGCTCGAGGGCCGGGCTCCGAATACGGAGGCCGCGGGCAGCCGCATCATGCTCTCGGCGGGGGGCGTCACACAGCTGCGGGAGATCAGTATCGCCAGCAATTTCGTGTCGCAGAATCCGACGGAGCAGATCTTCGGACTGGGGCATGACACGGTCGACGAGCTGCGTGTGCAGTGGCCCGACGGCAGCGAAACCGTGATCTCCGACGTCGAGGCGAACCAGCGCCTGGTCGTCCGTCAGCCGGATCCGTAGGCAGCGAGCGCCACCCCTCCGCCCTCCGGAGTGTCGTCGCGCCATCGGGGCTCTCGGGTCGCGCGGGTGGTCCGGCGCGCCTGGATTCCGGCTTTCGCCGGAAGACGGGGAAGGGGCTGAGGGCGCGCCGAAGCGCCGAGGGCGGAACCGGGGGCGCGATTGCGTATGGTGAACACCGGGTGCCTGCGGGGTGTGTCAATGTTACGCGGTGACGGTACGGATGGAGGGTGACGTTGCGGGAGCTTGAGGGACGCGTGGCCGTCGTGACCGGGGCCGCCAGCGGCATCGGTCACGCTCTCGCTGAGCAGTGCGCCGCCGAGGGCATGCGGGTCGTCCTCGCCGATGTCGAGGAGCCCGCGCTCGACATTGCAGTCCGCGAGCTGCGCGAGCAGGGAGGCGACCCCATCGGCGTCGTCACCGACGTCAGCGACGCGGCCGCCGTGGAGCGCCTGCGCGACGCGGCGCTCGAGGCCTACGGTGCAATCCACCTCGTGTGCAACAACGCCGGGGTCACCGCCAACTCCGACCGGCCGCCTGCCGAGGGTGTCGAGGGCGGCCGGGGCCTGCGACTCTGGGAGCAGTCGCACGAGGACTTCAGCTGGCTGTTCGGCGTGAACCTCTGGGGCGTCGTGCACGGCATCCGGACGTTCGTCCCGGTCCTGCTCGAGCAGGAGGAGGGTCATCTGGTCAACACCGCCTCGGACCTTGGCCTGCTCACACGTGAGCACAACGGCATCTACGCGGCGACGAAGCACGCGGTCGTCGCGCTCACGGAGACGCTCGCGCGGCAGCTGGCTGGCGCCTCGGTGGGTGTGTCCGTGCTCTGCCCGGGCCCCGTGGCCACGCGCATCAGGCTTGCGGAGCGCAACCGGCCGGGCCGCGAAGGCGAAGCGCTCCGCTCGCCGCCGGCCCCGCGCGACGAGGCCGGCGGGGCTGTTGCCGCTGGCGAGTTTATGGACCCCGCCGATGTCGCGGCGCAGGTCGTCGAGGCCGTGCGCGACGTGCGGTTCTACATCCTGACGCACGACATCCTGGCGGACGGCGAAAAGTACGACGCCGCCATCCGCGCGCGGATGGAGGGGATCCTCGCACGCCGCAACCCGGCCCGCCCCGATGCGCAGGAGCGCGCGGACGGACGGCCGCGGTGACGGCGCACGCCGCGGCGTGCGGGTGCTCGACCTCTCGCGCTCGGTCTCCGGGGCGTGGTGCGCGCGGCTGTTCTCCGACATGGGCGCGGACGTCACGCTCGCCGAGCCACCTTCCGGGCACCCGAGCCGGCGCCTCGCGCCGTTCGCGAAAGACGGGCGCAGCATCGTTGCGATGTTCGTGCTCGCAAATCGGCGCTCGGTGGTGCTCGAGGACGGGGATGGTGGGCAACTGGCCAGCCTGGTACGCGACTCGGATATTGTCGTCGTCAGCGCACGCCCGGCCGGGGGCCTTGCTGTCTCGCCCGGAGACCTGGCCGACATCCACCCGAACGCCGTCGTCGTGGCGATTACGCCCCACGGCTTGACCTGCGCCCGCTCGCAGTTCCCGGGCAACGACCTCACGGCCTGGGCGCGCAGCGGCTGGGCGGCTGCGAACGGGCTCGTCGGGCGCGAGCCGCTGCAGGGATCGGGGTTCATCGCGTCGTACCAGGCGGGGACGCTCGCCTACGGAGCGGCGGTTTCGGCGCTCCTGTCCAACGAGCGCCACGGCGGCATGCCGGCCGGCCAGTCCATCGACATCGCGGAGGACGAGACACTGCTCAAGATCTTCCAGGGCGGGTTCCTGATCGCGCAGTATCAGGGCGAGCCGCGTCCCCGCAAGCGAGTCTGTATCGTCGACACGTTCCCGGTCCCCGTCGCCGACGGGCACTTCTCCCTCGCGCTGCCGCCGGGCGAGCGGTTCCGGGACGCCATGCTCGCGCTCGGTCGCGAGGAGTACGCCGAAGATGAGCGGTTCGCGACACCCGCCGGCCGCCAGGCACACGAGGACGAGTTATGCGACGCCATTGAGGCGAGGTTGCGGGAGCACACGCGAGCGGAGCTGTTCGACTCGCTTTCGGTGTTGCGAATCAGCGCGGGGCCGGTCCTCCACATGGACGAGCTGTCCGTGCATCCGCAGCTTCGTGGCCGGGGCTACTTCGTCCGTCCGCCCGACGCCGCGGACGGTCCCGAGTACCCGGGCGCGCCGTTCCGGATGTCGGCGACGCCATGGTCGCTTGGCCGATCGGCGCCCGAGCCCGGCGCCGACTCGGCGCACGTGGAGCCCGCTGCGGCGGTCACGCCGCCGCGAGCCGGCGAGGGGGCCGTTGGAGGGGCTACGCGTCGTCGCACTGACGCACGCCTGGCTCGGCACCTTCTGCACGGAGCAACTCGCCCTGCACGGCGCGGAAGTAATCCAGGTCGAGGCGCGAAAGCTGCCCGACGTTTGGCGAGGGGGGTACGGCGGGGCCATCCCGGCGGCGCTGCGGGAACGCGACAGCGCCCGGCACAGCTGGAACTGCTCGCCCCTCTACAATTCGGTGAACCTCAACAAGCTCGCGATCACGCTCGACCTCTCCGACCCGGAAGGCCGGCAGCTCTTCCTCGATCTCGTGCGCACCGCAGACGTGCTCGTCGAGAACTTCTCGTCGCGCGTGATGGGCAACCTTGGCCTCAGCTACGAGCAGCTGCGAGAGGTGAAGCCCGACCTGGTGATGGCGAGCTTCTGCGCCTACGGACAGTCGGGGCCGTGGAGCGCGGCGATTGGGAACGGCGGGACGGTCGAGCCGACATCCGGCATGTCGTCGCTGCTTGGCTACCTGGACTCGCAGCCGTTGAACTCGGGGGAGATGATCCCCGATCCCGTGGGTGGCGCCTACGGATTCGCGGCGATCGTGAGCGCACTCCATCATCGCGAGCGGACCGGCGAGGGGCAGTTCATCGATCTCTCGATGCAGGAAGCCAACCTCACGTACGTGGGCGACGCGATGCTCCAGTACCACGTGACCGGCGAGGTGCGGCCGCGGATGGGGAATCGTCACCTCACGTTCGCGCCGCACGGGATCTACCCCTCCGCCCCCGGCGACGGGGCGACCGAGCAGTGGATCGCCTTGGCCGCCGAGTCCGAACTGCAGTGGAGCGCGCTCTGCGAACTCGCCGGGCCGCGGGACTGGACGACAGATCCCCGGTTCGTCAACAACGCCGGGCGGAAGCAGCACGAGGACGCCCTCGACGCAGCGATCGCGCGGTGGACGGCGGCGTTGCCGCGGGACGAACTGGCCGACGAGCTATGCGAGGCCGGGGTGCCGGCGTCGCCGGTGCTCGCCGCGATCGAGCTTGCCGAGGATCCGGTCTACCGCGAGCGGGGCGTCATCGTCGAGGTCGAGCACTCGGAGGTCGGGCGCATGCCGCAGATCGGTATCCCCTACCAGTACACGCGCACGCCGATCGCGGTGACGTCGCCGTCGCCGCTGCACGGCGAGCATTCCTTCGCGGTGCTCAATCGCATCCTCGGCGTCACGCGCGAGCGCTTCGAGGAGCTCGAACAACGCGGCGTCACGGGCATGGGGCCGCCCCCCGGGTACGGCGACGAATAGCGGAGGTCGATCATGGAATTCAGGGACACCATCTACGAGACGGACGGCCGCGTCGCCGTCATCACGATGAACCGGCCGCACTACCGGAACCCCGTAGGCCGCATCCAGCTCGAGGAGATCGACCAGGCGCTCCTGCACGCTGCCGATGACCCGGAGATCCGTGTTGCGGTGCTCCGCGGCGCAGGCGATCACTTCTCGACCGGGCACGACCTCGGCACTCCCGAAAAGCTCGAAGACGACGATCTCCGGCCGTTCCCCGAGGGCGTCCGCGGCGAGTTCGAGCGCAGCTGGGAACTCTATATCGACAAGGGCTTCCGCTGGCGCAACCTGCCGATTCCGACCCTGCAGCGAGCCGCACAATACAGCGAACGACAAACGTGAGGTCGGCGCAGAACCCGGAGGTTGCGATGGCGGGTCCGCTGAGTGGGATTACGGTGCTCGACTTTACGTGGGCGATGGCGGGGCCTTATGGGGCGATGATTCTCGCGGACCTCGGAGCGGAGGTGTGGAAGATTGAGACGCCGTTCCAGACGGAGCGGCGGCGCGGGAATGGACCATACGTGCACGGGGTCAGCACGTACTTCTTCTCGGTGAACCGGGGCAAGAAGAGCATCATGCTCGACCTCAAGGCGCCCGAAGCGACGGAGATCGTGCACCGGCTGGTGCGGCGGGCGGACGTGGTCACGGAGAACTTCTCGCCGGGCACGATGGATCGCCTCGGGTTTGGGTACGAGGCGCTGTCGGAGCTGAATCCGGCGCTGGTATACGCGTCGACGTCCGGGTTCGGGCAGACGGGGCCGTACCGGGAGCGGGGTGCGGTGGACATCATCGTTCAGGCGATGGGCGGGCTGATGAGCACGACCGGGCACGAGAGCGATCCGCTGCCCTCGCGCGCGGGCTATTCGATTGGGGACATGGCAGGGGGGATGTACACCGCGATCGGGGTGCTGTCGGCGCTGGTGGAGCGCAGCTCGAGCGGCCTCGGGCAGCACGTAGACGTCGCGATGCTCGACAGCCAGGTGGCGCTGATGGAGAACCCGATCGTGCGGCACTTCGCGACGGGGGAGGTGCCGCCGCGGGCGGGGCTGCGGCATCCGCTGAGCACGCCGCACCAGGCGTTCCCGGCGAGCGACGGTTGGTTCGTGGTGGCGGGGGTACGGGACCACGGCTGGCAGCTCTTCTGCGGCATGATCGAAGCGGACGAGCTCGCGGTCGATCCGCGGTTCTCGGAGAACGCGCTGCGGACGCAGAACTACGAGGAACTGGAGCCGCTGATGTTCGCGGCGACGCGGCGTAAGCCCCGCGACTACTGGCTGGAGACGCTGAAGGACGAGTTCCTGGTGGCGCCGCTGAATAACATCGCGGACGTGGCCAGGGACCCGCAGCTCCACTCGCGCGACATGTTCCGTGAGTTGCCGACGTGGACCGGGGGGACGCTGACGGTGTCGAACACGCCGGTGAGGCACTCGCGGACTCCCGGTGGAGCGGAGCGCGGTGCGGCGAAGCCGGGAGAGCACAGCCGCGAGCTGCTGGGAAGCGTCGGGTTCCTCGAGGCGGAGCTCGACGACCTCGTGGCGCGCGGGGTGATCGCGGTGGAACCGGCGGAAGAGGAGTAGGTCGTCGAGGGCAACGTTGAGGCGCGGCGTGGAATGCCGCGAGCCGGTCGCGGCGGAGTAGCGCCGCACGCGCCGGTGGGCCTCCTCGGTGAGCGGCGACCGTCACGACTGCGCTGTCGCGCGCCGGTGCCGACGGTCTTTGGTGGCTTTGGTCGGGCACCCTGCCCGAGGCATCGACGGGCGCGTCCGAGGGCCCCGGAAGTGCGGTGCCGACCCTCGACGATCTTGCGTTCCGGCACACCCGAGCGTTGTTGGGCAGGCGGTCACGTGCTGACCGCGATCCTGTGGCGTCAGGCCCGGCGGTCGACTGGAACGGTCGCCGCTCCGACAGGGCAGGATTTACGTGATGCGCTTAGGTCTGGCGGTTCTGGCAGTGGCCTGGTTGATCGCGGTGCTGGGCGCGACGGCCATCACCGCCTCCGCTGCGGGCCACGAGGCCGAGGTGCGCATCACCGCGCAGCGCCTCGCCGACGGCCGCACCGAGTTCGCGCTACAGCAGCGCGACGGGGACTGGGAGTGGGGCGAGCGGCTGCTGCCACGGGCGCGGTTCTTCCCCGCCACGGCCACGGTCGGGCGCTGGCTGTCGAGCACGCCGCTCACGGTGCGCGCGCCGGGCGCCGGCGATGATGCCGCGGGGACCGAGGTGCGCATCATCCGCGAGACGTGCCGGCGGAAGATGCAGCGCTACCGGGACATCGGCGTTGACCGCCTGATGTGCTTCATGCAGATCGGCGATCTCGGGCACGAGTCGATCATGCAGAGCCTGCGACTCACCGCCGGGGAGCTGTTGCCCGCGATGGCGGACTAACCCGGTCCGCTCGCGAGCTACTGCGCGCGGGCGTGGGGCCGGCTTGAGTCCCGGCCCGAGCCCTCAGCGTCGTCTACTTGTGAGTCACCACGGGGTTCTCGAAGGGGCAGCGACGCTCACAGCGGCGCGGCGATGACCTCGGTGCCCGGCCCGATCACGAGCGCGGGGTCGACGCCGTCCATGATGTCGGGGTTTCCGGCCTTGCCGATGACCGCGATCCGCCCATGCTTCACGCCGATGTCGCCCTTGATGACGCCGAGCACGGGATCGAGGATCAGCGCACTCGTGATCACGAGGTCGGGGCTGCCGCCCGCGGCAGTCATCGATGGCGCCTGCGCCATGCCATCGCGGATCGTCTTGCCCCCGCCGAACACGGCCTCCTCGCCGAGTACGGCGTGGTCATGCTCGACGCGGCAGATCAGCTGCGTGTCGGCGAGGCGGAAGCGGTCGCCGGTCGTGGGGCCGTAGAGCGCGGCGTAGCGCTCGCGGGAGATGCGGCTCATCGCGGGGCCTCCGTGCTGAATCCGCGCTGCTCGAGGCGGGCGAGCGCGGCGGCGCTGTCGGTGGGGCCTTCGACGAGCGCGTTCATGCCGTGCGCGCGGCGTGCGCCGCCGAAGGCGACGAGCGTAACGGTCTGCTGCTGACCCGGCTCGAAGCGGACCGCCGTGCCGGCGGGAATATCGAGCCGCATCCCGAACGCGGCGGCGCGGTCGGGGCGGAGTGCGCGGTTCACCTCAAAGAAGTGCGCGTGCGATCCGACCTGGATCGGGCGGTCGCCGGAGTTCGCGACCGCCAGCGTGACAGTCGGGCGTCCAGAGTTGATCTCGAGGTCGCCGTCCGCGACGAGGTAGCGCGCGTGGTCCGCCATCAGCGGATCGGATCGTGGCAGGAGACGAGCTTCGTTCCGTCCGGGAACGTCGCCTCCACCTGGACGAGGCTGACCATCTCCGGGATGCCGTCCAGCACGTCCTCGATGCCGAGCACCTGGGCGCCCCGCGTGGAGGCCTCGGGGACCGTCGTGCCGTCGCGGGCGACCTCCATCATGGCCTCGCTGATCAGCGCCACCGCCTCGGGGTGGTTGAGGCGCAGGCCGCGCGCGCGCCGCCTCCGGGCGAGGTCGGCGGCGACGTAGAGCATCAGCGCATCCTGCTCGCGAGGCGTCAGTCGCACGGCGCTACGCCCCCCGCCGCGGCAGGTGCCCCGCGCGCACCTGGCAGCCGAGCGTGTCGCAGATCACGCGCGTGGCGATCAGTGCGGTGATCTCGGCGGTGTCGTAGGGCGGCGAGCACTCCACCACCTCCATCCCGGCGAGCGGCCGCTCCGAGATCAGCTGGATGAACTTCAGCACCTCGCGAGGCAGGAAGCCGCCCGGCTCGGGCCAGCCCGTGCCGGGCACGAACGCCGCGTCCAGGCAGTCGACATCGAAGGAGAGCCAGACGGCGTCGGCGCCGTCCCAGGCCACCTCGAGGGCGCGCGCGGCGGCTTCCTCGATGCCCATCTCGACACAGTCGGTGACGGTCATGATCGTCGTGCCGCGCTCGCGGCCGACCTTCACGCCGGGGCGCGGCGCCTGCCAGCCGCCGATGCCGATCTGGATGAGGTTCTTCGCCGGCACGTTCGGGATGTCCGTCGCGTGGAACCAGGGTGTGGTGTGCATCCGCTCGTCGAGGTCAGTCTCCTGCGTGTCGACGTGGCGGTCGAAGTGAATGATCCCGAGGTTGCCGCCGTTGAGGTGCTCCGCGACGGCGCGCACCGTCGGGTAGCCGATCGAGTGATCGCCGCCGAGCACGATCGGGAAGGAGCCGCTCGCGTAGACGTGACCGACGGCCTTGCTGATCTGGTCGAACGTCTTCTCGATGTTCGCCGGGATGGTGAAGATGTCGCCGTTGTCGCAGATCGTGATCGACTCGCGCAGGTCGACGCCGCGCTCGAAGCTGTACGGACCGTAGAGCGCCGAGATCTTGCGGATGCCCTGGGGACCGAAGCGCGTGCCCGGGCGGTACGTGGTGCCGCCGTCGTACGGGGCGCCGAGGACCGATACGTCGTACGCGCCGCACTCGCGCACATCCTCCAGGTAGGGGGCCTTGAGGAAGGTGTTGATGCCCGCGAAGTGGGGCAGCTCGCCGCGGCTGAACGTCGGGATCGTCCGATCGACGATCGAGTCGGCGCCCTACAGACCGAGTTCGAGGCCGCGGGCGATCTCGCGCTCGTGGGCGGTCTGCGGAATCAGCGCCTCGGCCTCGACGGCGTAGCGCGCCTCGGGGCCGTACTGGTCGTGGAGCGGCACTTCACCGCGGTATTCGTGCGAGTGGAACGGCGATTCGGTCACGAGGGTCCTTTCAAACGGGGTTCGATGCCGAGCATGACGCCTAGACCTCGGAAACCTCGGCGAAGAGCAACGCGTGCACCTCGTCGCGCAGGTCCAGGAAGTCGTCTTGCCGTCGCAACTGTTGCGAGCGGTTATCACCGAACGGCAGCACGATCTCGCGCTTCACGCGACCGGGGTGCGAGGACAGCACGTAGATCCGCTGCGCGAGGAACAATGCCTCCTCGACGTCGTGGGTGACCATCAGCACGGTGGTGCCGGTCTCGCGCCAGATGTCGAGCAGGAACTCCTGCATCAGCATCCGCGTGTGCGCGTCCAGCGCGCCGAACGGCTCGTCGAGCAGCAGCACCTCAGGTTGCGGGGCGAGCGAACGGGCGATGGCGACACGCTGCCGCATCCCACCCGAGAGCGCCTTGGGCCGGGCGTCGGCCCATTTCGTAAGTCGCATGACCCCAAGGAGGTACGCGACGCGCTCCGCTCGCTCTGCCTTGCTCCAGCCCGCGAGCTCGAGGCCGAACGAGACGTTCTTGGCGACGGTCTTCCAGGGGAGCAGCGAGTAGCCCTGCGAGACCAGCCCGCGGTCCGGGCTGGGTCCGCCGATCGGCAGGCCATCGAGCAGCGCCTCGCCCTCGGAGGGCTCAATCAGACCGGCGATGATGTTCAGCAGCGTCGACTTGCCACAGCCGGAGGCGCCGACGAGGCATACGAACTCGCCCCGGTCCACGTGGAGGTCGATGTCCTCGAGGGCGACGGTCGATTCGCCGCGGCGGCCGCGGAACGCCTTGGTGAGCCCTCGGGTCTGCAACGCCGTGCCTCGCGCGACCATGGCCGTCACTCCTGCGACCACGGCGCGAGGCGATTGCGCGCGGTGCGAAGCAGCAGACCGCTGGTGAGGCCGAGAATCCCGATCACGATCAGCACCGCGAAAATGGTGTCGATCTGCAGGAAGTTCTGGGAGCGAACGATGCGGTAACCGAGGCCTTCGTCCGCGGCGAAGAGCTCGGCCACGACGATCAGGTTCCACGCCGCGGCGAGGTTCACACGCGCCGCATCGATCGCGCCGGGAACGCTGTGCGGGAAGATCACCCTCGTGAAGACCGCCACGTTGCTCGCGCCCAGCGTCAGCGCCACCCGGATCAGATCGGTCGGTACCTGCCAGACGACGTTGGCGATCATCAGGGTGTTGAAGAACATCGTGCCGATGAGGATCAGTGCGATCTTCGGCGTCTCGGCGAAGCCGAACCAGATGATGAGCAGCGGCACGAACAGCGCCTCCATGCTCTTGAACGTACCCATGGCGAGGCCGAGTGGCACCGAGATCAGCAGAGAGATCCCGAAGCCAATGGCAACGCGCTGGAGGCTGGCCCGAGCGTCCGAGAGCAGCAGCCCTTCGGTGAACAGGTCTCGCAGCGAGACCAGCACGTCGAGTGGATTCGGCGGGAAGATCGGGTTCACCGCGTGGTTCGCGACGAGGAGGATCCAGACCACCAGCGGCGCCGTCAGCGAGGCCGATGCGAGCGCGATCCGGAGCGAGGGTGAGATGTCCTCGCGGATGCGCCAGAACCAGCTCGGCCGGCGGCCGACGCTGAGCCGGCCGCCGGGTACGCCGGCCCGTGGCGGCGTGGTCCACAGGCGAGGGGCTGGCCAATCCGCCTGAGGCGCGTCGGTGCTGTCGCGCATGGCCGCCCCCTCCCCTGCTTCAGCCACGTCCTGCGATACCCCTTAGCGCGTCGAGACGTAGGTCTCGACGAACGACGGATCGAAGAGCCCCGACAGATCCGGCTCCGTCTCGATGAACTCGGCATCGATCAGGAACGGGACGATCTGGTCGGACACGAACTGCAGGCTCGTGAAGTCGTCGCCGGCCTCGAACGCCGTGAGGTTCTGCGCAGCCGTGAAGATCGTGGTGCCGGCGTCGTACTCCGCGTATTCCTCGGCCGTGACGCCTGCGCGTTTGGCCATGATGGCGACCGCCTCCGCCGGATTCGCCTCGATGTATTCGAGGGTCTTGAACCAGGCCTCGATGATCTTCTGCACGTCCTCCGGTCGCGAGTCGACGATCTCGCGCGAGAGCACGAGGTGGTCGGGAATCGCGCCGGGGAACAGGGCGGACGTGAAGAGCGTGTGCGAACCCTCGCGGATCAGCGCCTGCGTCGTGAACGGTGCGAAGACCCCGACCGCGTCGAGTTGACCCGACGCGAATGCGGCAGCAGCGGCGCCCGTCTCGAGGTTGGCGATCTCGACATCGGCGGCGCTGAGCCCCACGGACTCCAGGCCGAGCAGCAGGAGGCAAATCGGCGCCGGCCACGGCGAGCGCAGCCCGGAGCGCACCACCTGGCTACACGGCTACCGGCCGCGGCGCTGGGACACGCGCGCCGGCACCATCGAGCTGCAGAGCCGGAAGCTGCGCCAGGGCAGCTACTTCCGGCTCCGCTCGAGGATCTGCTCGGAGCTCGACACCGCCGTCACGAGCTTCCTCGAGCGGCCGCTCGACGGCGGTCCCTACCGCTACCTCCGGCCCGACGCGCTCACTCAGCGCGTACGCGAGGAGGTGCTGGTCGGGGGAGTGCTCCCGATCGACCCGCCGGAATTCACGAACTCGCCGGTTGGTTCATCACCACTGCACGAACCTGGGCAGCGCTGTTCCAGGACGACATGATCTTGCGCGTCCCGCTGATGGTTCGCGCGCCGCTGCCGCGGCTCGAAGGGCGGCGCGGGCAAGCGGGGAGTGACAGCCGAGGGTGGACGCGCACCTGAACCCGCAGAGGCAGACGCCGCACGGCGTGATCCGCCCCGGCGTTCAGCAAGCACCTGCCCTGTTGCCGGGTCCAGCGCGGCGATGTCCGGACCGGCCAGGCGGTCTGGGATCCGGTGCTGCCGGCGGAGAGCGTCAGGCGGTGGCCGCGGGGCTCCGGCCTCACGAAGGCCGCGACGCCACGCCGCGGATGGGGCCGCTCCCCGACCGATTACGATTTCGTATGTCTGTTAGTATCCGCGACACGGGCGCGGAATCCGCACCTCAGACTCGGGGCCCTCCCGCACTCGCCCGGCGGCCGGGGAAGAGCACGGACGACCTCCATGGCCCAGTACATCGTCAAGCGCCTGCTTCTGGCGATCCCCACGATCTTCATCGTCTCAACCATCGTGTTCGGCTTGCTGCGGCTGATTCCGGGCGACATCGCGCTCCAGCGCCTCTCACAGGCGGGCTACGTCACCGACGAGCTGCTTGAGAAGCAACGAGCCGAACTGGGCATCGACCGGCCGGTGCTGGAGCAGTACGCCGATTGGGTCAGTCACGCGATTCGCGGCGATCTGGGCAACTCGCTGTGGTCGGACGACCCGGTGCTCGACCTGATCGCCACCAGGCTGCCGCTGTCGCTGGAAATCGTCGTCCTCTCGATGCTCATCGCGGTACTGATCGCGATCCCGCTGGGGGTGATCTCCGCGGTCAACCAGGACAAACCGGCGGATTACAGCGCGCGGCTCTTTTCGATCTTCGGGCTGTCGGTTCCGGACTTCGTGCTCGGGACGTTGACGATCCTCCTGCTCTCCGCCCTGCTCGATGACATCACGTTCGGGCTGATGGAATCCTGGCTGCCCCCGCTCGGCTGGTACCCCCCCTGGACGCAACCATGGACGAACTTCCAGGCGCTGATCTTCCCGGTGCTGATCCTCGCTTACCGGGCGTCCGCGGTGAACGCGCGGATGGTGCGCTCGACCATGCTCGAGGTGATGCGCCAGGACTATGTGCGGACGGCGCGGGCCAAGGGCCTGTCAGAGCGAACGGTGATCATGCGCCACGCGCTGCGGAATTCGATCATCCCGGTGCTCACGATCATGGGCGCGCAACTCGCGAACATTTTCGGCGGGACCGTCATCATCGAGCAGATCTTTGCGCTGCCGGGGTTGGGGCGCCTCACCCTGGACGCGGTGACGCAGCGGGACTACACGGTGGTGCAGGGCACCGTGTTGCTGATGGCGTGCATGTACGTGCTGGTGAATCTGGTGATCGACCTCTCCTACGGTTTGATCGATCCGCGGATTCGGTACGCGTAGCGGTTCCGGGCCACGGTCCGGGAGCGCGGAGTAACGAACATGGCCGAACAGCCAAGCGCTGCGCCGGACATCGGGCGGATCGTGCGTCCGGCCCGGCATCCCGCCGTCGATGCGACCATCCGGATCCTCCGATCGCCGGTTGGCGGCGGCTCGGCCGCGGTGCTCACGCTCGTGGTGGCTGCCGCGCTGCTCGCCGCCTTCGACCTGGCGGGCAATCCCTTTCAAAGTTCATACGACACGCTCGACAGGCCGAGTAGGGCGCACTTCTTCGGAACGGATGACATCGGCCGCGACATGTTCGCGCGGGTGTTGTACGGGGCCAGGATCTCGCTCTGGGTCGGGTTTCTGGCGACGGCGATCGGCGGTGGTCTTGGCTCCCTTCTGGGCCTGGTCAGCGGCTTTGCGGGAGGCTGGTTCGACCTGCTCTTCCAGCGCGTCGTGGACGCGTTGCTGGCGATCCCGGGGCTCGTGCTCGCGCTCTTCTTCGTCGTGGTGTTCGGTCCCGGCATCGACACCGGGATGCTCGCGATCGCGATCGCGATCACCCCCGCGGTTTCGCGCGTGGTCCGCAGCGCGGTGCTCGCGACCAAGGAGAACGTCTACGTCGATGCGGCGCGCGTGATCGGCGCCCACCCGCTGCGGATCATGCTCCGGCACATCCTGCCGAACGTGACGGCCCCGATTCTGATCATCGGCACCACCCTGCTCGGCGCAGCGATCATCATCGAGTCCGGGCTCGCGTTCCTGGGCCTCGGCGCTCAGCCTCCGGAGCCGTCCTGGGGGCTGATGCTGAGCGGTGCGGGGCGCCGCTACATGGAGGTGGCTCCCTGGCTCGCGTTCTTCCCGGCCGCGGCAATCAGCATCACCGTGCTCGCCTTCAACCTCCTTGGCGACGTGGTTCGGGACGTGCTCGACCCGCGGCTGCGGGGGACCACGTAGCGGACAGAGACGGTGCCGGCCCGTGGGCCGGCACCATCAATCTCTGCAACACTCCCTCGCTGGCTAGAGCAGGCCCGATGACTCCAGGGCGATGGTCGGCGTCTCCTGCAGGGGATCGCCGAGCCAGGCCTTGTGCACACCGTAGCCCCAGTCCCAGAACCAGTGGACCGCCACGTACGGGGAGTTGAAGCGGAACCAGCGCGCCTCCGGGCGGACCCAGAAGCCCACCCAGGTGCCGGTCGCCTTGTCCATCCAGTACGCCTGGTCGTTGAAGTAGTCGAACAGCTCGCGGATGGTCTCCTGCCGCTGATCGGGGTCCAGCTCGGAGCGCTGCAAGTCGGCCAGGCGGTCGACCTCCGCGTCGTTCGTGGCGAAGTGGTTGGTGGACGACTGGGAGTGGAGGTTCTCCCAGAAGTAGCCGTTCGCCCTCGGCGTGGCGCTCGACCAGCCCTGGATGCTCTCCGACTGCCACTTCGACGGATCCTTGAACCCCTGACCGTAGTACTGGGCATTGAAGACCGAGAAGTCGACGTTCAGGAACTCGATATCCGCACCGATCGCCTGCATGTCCTCCAGCCAGAGCGCGTCGCGCGAGGTGGTGTCGCCGGAGAACTGCCTGGGGCCGATGTGCCGCCACTTCGGATTCTCGACGCCCGCCGCCGAGAGCAGCTTCTTCGCCTCGCCGGGATCGTACTTCCAGTACGGCCCGAACTCCTCCGGGTAGAGGTCCGGCTCCTTCGATTTGTGCGACGGGAAGTCTTCGCCGAACACGAACGGCCAGCCGAACGAGGGCCCCGTCACCCAGCCTACCGGGTTCAGGATCGTGCCGTCCTTGACGACGTTCTGGGCGAGCTTGAGTGCGCGCCGCACCCGCACGTCGTTGAAGGGCTCGATGTTCGGGTTCACGGCGTAGATCGTGCTCGCCCAGAGGATCGGGTCGACCGTGACCTGGAGGCCGGGCATCTCCTCGAAGAACTCCTTGAAGAGTTCCAGCGGAGGTTGCCGGCTGAAGTGCACCTGGCCGGAGCGGAACGCGGCCCGCTGCGTCTCGAGGTCGGGGAGCGTGACCAGTTCGAGCCCGTCGAGGTACGGCTCCCCGGCCCAGTAGTCCGCATTCCGCGTGTAGACCATGACCTGGTCTTTGACCGTGTTGTCCTTGTCCAGGATCATCGCGCCCGTCCCGATCGGCGTGGTGTCCGCGATGCCCGCGTCGTAGGCCTCGGGAGCGTAGACCGGGGTCCGCCGGTTGCCCATCACGACCAGGATGTCCGCGTCGGGAAGCGCCATGTTGACCACGAATGTGCGGTCATCCGGCGCATCGACGCTGCCTATCGTGCCGAGGATGCCGCTCTGCTGCCCGGCGAGCATCCGCTCGTAGGCGAGCTTGACGTCATTGGCGACCATCGCGCGCCCGTTCGTCGGCGCCACGTTGTGGAAGTTCGCCTCCCGGATGTCGAAGGTGTACTGCATCCCGTCCGGTGAGGCCTCCCACGACGTGGCCAGCCCGTAGTCGGGGTTCAACTCGACGGCGTACTTCGAGAGCGAAGGCCCGAGGTTGTAGCCGACGACGAAGTCTCCGACGAGCCCGTTCGTGCTCTCGGTCGTGGCGCCCGCCGATACGATGGGGTCGTGGCTGCTGTGACCGGAGGCCTGGGGGTAGCGGAAGATGCCGCCCTTGCGCGGGGTCTCATCCGGTTCCGGGCGGTTGTAGGCGAAGGGCGCGCCGTCCGCGCGGGCCCGCGTGACGTAGTCCGGCTCCGCGGGCGCCGCCGCGGCAGTCGCGGCAGCGGTAGGCGCCGCCGCCGTTGCAGCCACGGTTGCAGCCGCGGTCGCGGCCGCCGTCGCAGCCGGGGTCGCCGCCGGCTCCGGTTCGTCGTCATCGTCGCCGCAGCCGATGAGCGCGGCCGCAGCCAGTCCGGCGGCGCCGGCGAGGCCCCCCCGGACCAGCGTGCGACGACCAATCCGCTGTGTGCCGAAGCCGAAGCCGCCCCGGATCTCCTCGCGATCTGACATCATGCCCAGCCACTTCTGACGCCGCAGCTGCGGCGTCGGTTACGCCGAGGTTTTCGCGAACGTTATACACGCCTGATGCAGCGCGAGGCAAAGCGGCAGCTGGGCGTGCGGGGATCGAGCCCCGGCATTGAGCGCTATTCGCTCAGCCGCTCCGCCTCGCCCTCAAGGTTGGGATGAGCCCACTCCGCCTCGTACCGCCGGCGCGCGAACTGCCACTCGCCGTCAACCTTGCGCAGCTGGTCGAAGTAGCGGCCCGCCAGGCGCAGGATCCCGTCCGACATCCCGAATGCGGCGATGTAGCACTCGACGCGCGCCTCGTCCGGAGCGCCCTCGACGGCCGCGATGGCGAGGCTGTTCGTCCAGTGGCGATAGTCGTCGCCGGTCACGTTGAGCAGGCGGCGCATGTAGGCCTCGATCGCGTCGCGCCCCTCGAACCGGAGGTCGAAGTCCTCGCCATGCAGCTCGAGGGCGCCGTCCTCGGTGAACATCGCCGCCGTCCGTTCGGCCTCGCGGCGGTCATAGGCAAGGTTCTGCCGCGCGAACAGGTCGCGGATCGCCTCGCGGTCATCGAGCGTCAGCGCCATCACTGCCTCCCTGCACGCACTCCCGGCGCGACGCGGCGATCCACGCCGATGCCCCACGCCGCGCTTGCTCCCCCGCCCTCGCCTCCCCGCTGCGGCCCGCGCCGGCGGGAACGATCGAAGGCCAATCCGCGAGCTTGACGACGCGCGCCCGCCATTACGACGACTATAATGCGCCGGCGCAGCGACGCGCGGGCGACGATCGCACTCGGAACCACCGGGGCGGTGCGCGCCTCGCAGCCTTCCCGGTGGCGCACCCTCTCGAGGAGGCGCCGCCCGGCGGTCCCGCGCACGTGTCGGGTGAGCAGCCCGGGAGGCCAGCCGTGAAGATCGATCTGTTCTACGAGTTCTGCCAGGGGACGGGACGGCCCTGGCCGGCGGGCGCGGACCACCGCCTGTACCAGCAGGTGCTGGAGCAGGTCGATGTGGGTGAGGCCGCCGGCTTCAACTGCTTCTGGTCGGTGGAGCATCACGGCTCGGTCGAGTTCGCGCACATGCCGGCGCCCGAGATCTTCCTCACGGCCGTGGCGGCGCGCACCAAACAGATGAGGGTGGGGCATGCGGTGGTGCTCACGCACCCGCTCTTCAACCACCCCGTTCGCGTCGCCGAGCGGGCAGCGGTGCTGGACAACCTGAGCGATGGCAGGCTCGAGATCGGCTTCGGACGCTCCACCCTCCGCGAGTGGGACGTGTTCCACATCGACGGCGAGTCAACGCGGTCCATCCTCCGCGAAGTCCTGGAGATCATGCCCCGGATGTGGACGGAGGACGAGTTCTCGTACGAGAGCGAGCACGTGCGCATCGCCCCGATCACCGTCGTTCCGCGGGTGCTGCAGGAGCCCCACCCGCCAATGTGGATTGCCGGTGGCAGCCCGGAGTCGATCGAACTCGCGGGGCGCGGCGGGATCGGCTACCTCGGGCTCACCTTGTTCCAGCCCCTGTCGGCCCTGGCTGAGAGCGTGCGCGCCTACCGCGAGGCGCAGCGCGACCAGGAGCCGTTCGGGCAGGCGGTCAACAACCGCTGTGGCGCGTTCACCTACGTCTATTGCGCAGAGACCGAGGACGAGGCGATCCACGATGGCGGGCCCCAGGCGGCGGCGTGGTACCTGACCAAGGTCCACACGCTGCGTCTCGGCTGGCAAGCCCGGCAGGCGGGTCCGACATCGGAAGCGTTCGATCGAGCGGCGCAGATCGAGAGCATCGCCTCATCCGGTGACAGCCCCGGGCGCGACGTCCTGATCAAGGTGCTGGAGGGAGCCCCCATCTCCAACGAGGAGTTCTACGAGGCGATGGACGCGGAAGACCAGTTCGTCGTCGGCACCCCGGACCAGGTGATCGAGAAGATGGAGCGCTACCGGGAGGTCGGGCTGGACCACATGATGTGCCTGGTCCAGGCGGGGCCGAGCCTCCCGCACGAGAAGATCATGAAGTCGCTCCGGCTCATGGGCGAGACAGTGATCCCGCACTTCCACAACTGAGGGCCGCACGACCGGAGCGAATCGGGGGAGACGATGGCGTACGGGGACACCGAACACGACGAAGCGCTGAGGACGGCGTGGCACGACTTCTGCGACCGCCTCAAGGAGGTGGGGGAGCTCGTATTCGCGGACCCCTCGCCGGCGACGCCCCTCGAGCGGGCGGTCGGCCTCCAGTACGTCGCCCGCAACATCTCGACGGGGCTCGACATCGGGGTCGAGCACGCCGATCGGCTCTACCCGCATCTCTTCCGCATGATGGGGCCCTACCGCAAGTGGGGAGGCGACAACCCGGACTGCATCTACTTCTGGGCGTTCGTCGATGGCCGGGAGACCTACCGGCTCGTCGGCAACCGCGGCAGCGCGCACTTCGTCGCCTTCTCGGCCAACCGCCCCACGGAAGCGGTCCCCGAGGGCGAGTCGGCCGAGGTGGGACGGCTGCTCGGCGGCGAGCTGCAAACGGAGTGGGACGGCAGTTTCGTCGTCACCGTCAGTCCGGAGCCACAGCCCGGCAACTGGATCCGCACCACTCCCGATGTCGACCGGGTCTGGATCCGGCAGTTCTTCGGCGACTGGAATCGCGAACAGCCGATGAACGTGCGGATCGAGCGGGTCGGCGCCGAGGGAGCGCCGCCGCAGCTCACGCCGGAGCGCCTCGCCGAGGGCCTGGGAACAGCCGCCGAGGAGCTGTTCAGCAACATCGCGTACTGGCGGGGGTGGCAGGAGCACTATCGCGCCCAGCCGAACCGCTTCCTCGAGTCCCCGACAGCGCGCAAGCTCGGAGCGGCGCCTGGTGGGCTGCCGCAGCACTGCTACTTCATGGTCCAGCCGGACGAGGCGCTGCTGATCGAGTTCACGCCCCCGGACTGCTTCTACTGGAACTTCGAGCTGAACACCTACTGGATGACCTCGATCGACTATCGCTACCACCTCTCGAGCATCAACGGGTCGCAGGCGGTGCTGGAGGACGACGGCTCCGTGATCCTCGTCGTCGCCCACGATGACCCGGGCGTCCCCAACTGGCTGGCGACGGACGGGCACTGCGAGGGGCACATCGGCCTGCGCTGGATGCAGGCGGACTCCCAGCCCACCCCGGCCACGAGGCTGGTCAAGCTCGCCGATCTGCCCTCGATCCTCCCCCCCGACGCGCCTCGCATTGACGAGGCGGAGCGGAGGGAGCAGCTGCGGCTTCGGCGCATCGGCGTGGACCGCCGCTTCCGGCTCTGAGTTGAAGGTGGTGACGGTACCCTTGTCGCGGCTCGAGCGGCGGCGGCGGGCGAAGCGGGAGTGACGGGAGGGGGCCGGCGGGCCTACTCGACAACCCGCGCCTGGGCGGCCGAACTCCGTCGCGACGGAGGTGCTGCCGCAGTCTGCCAACGGATCGCCTGATCAGGGTGGTGCATCGTGGCGCCAACTTGCGGGACGCGACCCCCGTCACGCCTGCTCGAAGGCGCCACGCTCGTCGCTGCCCGGTGCGTTATGCCCGGACTCTTGCTCGAATCGTGTGGTGTCCGGTCGCGCCATCGGGGTAGGGAGGGGCCTCCTCAGCCGTCTGCACCATGCCGCTGCGATCGATCGCGCGTACCTCGAGGTCGAAGACGCCCTCCGTGGCGAGCCAGTCGGTCACCCACTGGCGCCAGCTGCTATCGGACAGCTCCTCGCCCAGTTCGGCGTCGGTCCATGCGCCTTCCGAACGCTCCCCGCCGGAAGACCGCCGGCTCACCCGCACCTGGACGCCGCTGACGCCGCTCAGCCCGCCCCAGGCGACGCCCGCGATGCGCAGCTTGCCGGGCGCGAGCGATTGTCCGCCGCGCGGTACGTCGATGCGCGACTGCAGCTTGATCGGAGCCTGCTGGGCCCAGCCTCGGTACACCCAGTAGGAGTCGAAGCTGTCGAGCCTCGACAGCTCGATTTCGCCGAGCCACTTGGTGGCGGAGACGTAGCCGTAGAGCCCGGGGACGATCAGGCGGGCCGGGAACCCGTGCTCGGCAGGCAGCGGCTCGCCGTTCATGCCGATCACCACCAGCGATTCACGCCCATCGAGCGCGACATCCGTCGGGAAGCCGACGGTGAAACCGTCGACGGCGCGCCCGATCACCTGCGTCGCATCGGCCTGAACGCCCGCCCCGCGCAGCAATGCCGGAAGCGGCACACCGAGCCAGTAGGCGGTCCCGACGAGCTCCCCACCGACTTCGTTCGAGACACAGGCGAGGGTGCTCACCTCCTCGCGCAGGCTCATCGCGAGCAGCTCGTCGAACGTGAACTCGGCCGGCCGCTCGACCATCCCGGTGATCCGGAGCCGCCACTGCGCGCTGTCAATGCGGGGGACCGAGAGCGCGGTGTCGATGCGGTAGAACTCGCTGTTCGGGGTGACGAGCGGCGAGATGCCGGGGACCGAGGCGGGGCCGCCGCGGACGACCGGCGAGGGCTGGGGCGTCGGCGTTTGCGACGCCGGCGTGGGGGTGCCCGGCGGGGGCTGCGGCGTCGGCTCCGCTGGCGCCGGCGTGGGGGTGCTCGGCGGCGGCAGCACGATTGCCGCGCGCTGCGCGTCGACATCGCCCGCCGGTTCGATCAGGCGCCGCCCCAGGGGCACGGAGAGTGCCGCCGCCGCCAGCCCGCCGCCGGCGAACTGCAGGAAGCGCCTGCGCCCCGGGCGCTTCACACGAGGATCAGGAGGCGCGGCACGGGCGGCGGCGCCGCCCTCGTTCGCCATCCGGAGCAGCCAGAGGAGCGTCGCGATGCCGGCGCTGCCGGCGGCCGCCGCGGTGGTCCAGGCCTGCGCGGGCGAGGTGAACGGATCGCGCGCCCCCGCGAGGCCGCCGGCGAGGGCGAAGGCCGCCATCGCGACCACGCCGACCGCGCGGTAGCGCATCGCGAGCGGACCCAGCAGGGCGCCCAGCAACAGCGAGAGGGCGACGACGCCAGTGAGCAGCGCGGGCTTGTCGTTCGTGCCGAAGGCTTCGATCGCCGCGCCGGAGACGGCACGCGGGGAACTGTCGACGACCACGTCGCCGATCGCTCGCACCAGCGACTCCCCCTCGACGAGCCGCGCGACGAACTCGCCGGCAGCCAGCGCCAGCGCCGCGGCCACGAGTCCCGCGACCGCTCCCGGCCACCACGCGCGAAGTTGCTGCATTGCCATGACCCTATCTTCGATCTCCCGCGGCCAGTTCCAGCATAGCGCCGGGTCCTCCGAACACACTGAGCGGCCGGTACGACGGGAGGCACGCCCGGCGCGACGATGGCCGGCGCCTCGGCAGAGGCTGGTTCGACCGCGACTGACTCTTTCGAGGCAGCTGGATCCTCTCAGGTTCGACATGCGCAGCTTCTACGAGGCGGTGCGCCCGGTCTGGAAGCTGGGTCTTCTACTCGATTGGTCGCACGACCTGAGCATTCCCGAGTACCAATACGCGTTCGAGCCGCGGCTTATCCGCGGGTAGACGCTGAAGGACGAGTTCCTGGTGGCGCCACTGAACAACATCGCGGACGTGGCCAGGGACCCGCAGCTCCGCTCGCGCGACATGTTCCGTGAGTTGCCGACGTGGACCGGGGGGACGCTGACGGTGTCGAACACTCCGCTGAAGCACTCGCGGACACCCGGTGGAGCGGAGCGCGGGGCGGCGAAGCCGGGAGAGCACAGCCGCGAGCTGCTGGGATCCGTCGGGTTCCTCGAGGCGGAGATCGACGATCTCGTCGCGCGCGGGGTGATCGCGGTGGAACCGGCGGAAGAGGAGTAGCGCGGCCTCCGGCCACATCGCGAGGGCGCCGCGATTCCGGAGCCGATCCGTGCTGTGACGTGCTGGTGGCTCGCGCGGCGCTACGCCCGCGGCAACCCCAGCCCTCGTGTCGCGATGATGTTGCGCTGCACCTCGGACGTGCCGGCCGCGATCGTGCGCGGCACGTCGAGGACGTAGCGCTGGGTGAAGAGCGCAAACAGGGGCGCACGCTCGTCGTGCTCGTCCCAGAGGTTGGAGTAGAGGCCGAAGAGACGGGTGCCCGTGCGCGTTGCTGCCTGCGTGATCTCGGAGATGAACATCTTGGACATCGAGGCCTCGTAGTTCGGGATCAGCCCGCGGTTCTGCATAGAGATGATGCGGAACGAGAAGTTCTGGCCGATCTCGGTCTCCACGTACCGATCGGCGAGTTCGGCGCGGAGGGTGGGCGAAAGCCGCGCCCGCTTCCGGCCGTCCTCGGTTCTGAGGTACTCGCGCAGGAGGTCGAGCCGACGACGCACGCTGATCGCGCCGGAGATGTTCGAGCGCTCGAAGTCGAGCAGCGTCATCCCGACGTACCAGCCGCGGTCGACCTCGCCGACCACGTTATCGGCGCGGGTGCGGACAGCCTCGAAGAAGGTTTCGTTGAATCCGTGCTCCCAGCCCATGTTGATCAGCGGGCGCACGGAGAGACCGGGCGTCTCGATCTCGGGCAGGAGCATGAAGGAGATGCCGCGGTGCTTCGGGGCGTTGGGGTCGGTGCGGACGAGGAGGAAGAGGGCGTCGGCGTGATGGGCGTTGGAGGTCCAGATCTTCTGCCCGTTGATCACCCACTCGTCGCCGTCGCGGACGGCGCGCGTCTGCAGCGAGGCGAGGTCCGAGCCGGCGCCCGGCTCGGAGTAGCCCTGTGCCCACAGGATCTCCCCCGAGAGAATGCCCGGGAGGATGCGCGACTTCTGCTCGTCGGTGCCGTGCACAATCAGCGTCGGTCCGAGCATCGCAAGCCCGTTACCGCCGACCTGCGGCGCTCCGGCCGCCGTCCGCTCGTACGCGAGGATGAACTGCTCCATCGGGGTCATGCCGGCGCCGCCGTACTCCTGCGGCCACTGCGGCGCGAACCAGCCGCGCTCGGACAGTGCGTCGCCCCAGGCGATGGCCGCTTCGCGGCGCTCGTCGTCGTCTGACTTGCGGTCCGCACTCCAGTCGTTGTCGAGGCCCCGAGCCTGGCGCGCGCGGTAGTACTCCGGCGTGTTCTGCTTGAGCATCGCCCGGACCTCGCTCCGGAACGCTGCTTGCTGCTCGTCGTCAGTCCAGTCCATGGTTGTCCCTCGTCCCACGCGGAGACTGCGTGCTCCGATGCTAGCAGCACGAAACGACCTCGTGGCGCGCGGCGTGATCGCCGAGGAACCGGCGGAGGAGGAGTAGCGCGGCCTCGCTGAGACAAGCAGCCTACGGCAGCTCCGTGGCCAGCACCCACATCGGGGTCTCGCCGAGGGCGTAGGTCTCGAGCGGCGTGAGCGTCCCACGCTCGCCGTCCACCCGATACGAGGCGAGACGGCCGGACTCGAGCCCGGCGACGAACAGGAAGCTCCCGCTGGGATCGAGGCCGAACGCGCGCGGGACAGGCTCGGTCGCGACGCGTCCGGTGGCCGTCAGACGCCCCGTCGCCTCATCGACGGCGAAGCTCGCGACGCTGTTGTGTCCCCGGTTCGGGGCGAAGAGGAACCTCCCCGACGGCGTGATCTGGATCTGCGAGCACGAGTTGCGACCGTCGAAGTCGGCGGGGAGCGTCGGAACGGTCTGCACGGGGGCGAGCGTTCCGCTGTCCCGGTCGAACGCCCAGGCGGTCACGCTGCCGCCCTGCTCGTTCGAGGTGTAGACGAGGTCCTTGTCCGGATGGAAGCGGAAGTGACGCGGCCCGTCCTCCGCCTCGGGGCTCGCGCTGGCCGGATCGTTCGGGGTCAGCTCACCGCTGCGTTCGTCGAACCTGAACTGGAAGATGGCGTTGGGGCCGCGTCCCGCGATGTGAGGGACGAAGACGAACCGGTTCGAGGCGTCGGCCTGGATCGAGTGAGCCCCGGTCGCCGTGTCGAGCCAGTGCACGGCCGGCTCGCCGAGCGCGCCGCCGGCGTCCAACGGGTGCACCGCCACCTTGCCGATCTGGTAGTAGGAAGAGAACAGGAAGTTCCCGTTGCGGTCGGTGGCGATGTAGTTTGGCTCGCCCTCGAGGGGGACCGTCCCCGTCATCGAGAGGTCACCCGTGTCCGGGTCGATCTCGAAGCTCGACATGAGGCGCTCGCCGCGGCGCCCGACGTACATGCGCCTCCGCTCGGGATCGAGGGCGAGCGGCGCCGGTCCCCCCGACACCTCGATCTCGTGTCGCTGCGCGAGCCGGCCATCGGCGGGATCCATGACGAAGCGCAGGATCTTGTCGTCGCCCTGCAGTGAGACGTAGACGTACGTGGTCATTCGCTGCTCTCCCTCGGCGTGCGCCGCTTCGCTGGCCGCGCCAGCTAGATCGCGCCACCTGCGCGTAGCGACTCTATCTCCCCGGCGTCGAGGCCGAGTTCGGCCAGCACCTCGGCGGTGTGCTCACCGACGAGGGGGGCGCGTCGCGTGATCGCGAGCGGGGAGTCGGAGTACAGCCCCCAGATCCCGGGGTAGCGGAAGCTGTCGTCGAGCTCGGGGTGCTCAACGTCGACCCAGTAGCCGCGCTCCTCCCAGTGCGGGTCGGCGAGGATCTCGTCGACGCTGCGCACGGCGCCCCACGGCAGCCCGCGCTCCTGCGCGCCCCGGTAGGCCTCCTCGGCGGTGATTTGCGGGAAGAAGCCATCCAGCACGTCCGCGATGTGCTCCTGGCTCTCGGCGACGACCTGCGCGTCCCGGTAGCGCTCGTCGAGGAGGTCGTCGGCGGCGCCGTACTCGTCCATCCACTCGGCGAAGATGCGGACCCGCTCGGGCGAGATCCGCTGGTTGAACATCGCGTTGATGTACGTGCCGTCCTTGCAGAGGTACTGCGTCCGGGGGCGCGGCATCGACCAGGCGGAATGACGGCCCGTCTGCCGGCGGACGACGCGGCCGGTCGAGAAGTACGTGGGGATCGCCGATTCCGTGGTGAGCGAGCAGGCTTCGTGGATCGAGACGTCGAGGTGCTGGCCCTCGCCGCTCATGTCGCGGTAGACGAGCGCGGCGCTGATCGCGACGAGGGCGAAGTGGCAGCCGATGTGCCAGGCGTTCCCGCCGCCCGGCGCGATCGGTGGCGCGTCCGGGTAGTCCTCCTCGTCGTAGCCGCACTGGGCCATCTGGCCGCCGGCCGCCAGCTGCACGAGGTCGCTCGTCTGGAAGTCGCGCCAGGGGCCGTCCTGACCGAAGGGCGTGAGCGAGCAGTAGATCAGCCGCGGGTCGGCGCCACGCAACTCGTCCGCGCCGAGACCGAGCGTCGCCAGCCGGCCGGGCGACTGCGTCTCAAGAAAGACGTCGGCGCCGGTGACGAGGCGACGCAGCACTTCGGCGCCCTCGGCGGTCTCGATGTCGAGCGTGATCCCACGCTTGCCGCTGTTGTAGTGCCAGAACGAGAGGCTGCGGTCGGGGTGCGGCTCGTCGGAGTAGTAGGGACCGACCCGGCGCTCGGGCACGCCTCCCGGCGGCTCGACCTTGATCACGTCGGCGCCGAGGTCGGCGAGGAGGCGTCCGCACCACTGGCCCTGCGCGCCGGCGAGCTCGACCACTCGGAGATCCGCGAGGGGGCCACCAGCCGGCTCGGCTCCCGCCCCGGTCGTCACGAGGAGGCTCCGAATCCGGTCACCGTCTCCGCCTCGAGGTAGGGCTCGAGCGGTAGGCCCTCGGGCCAGATCGAGTCGTCCCGGTACCCCTCGCGAAGCTCCTGCTCGCTGAGGCCGAGCAGACCGCACAGCACCTCGCGGTTGTGCTCGCCGATGAGCGGAGCGGCCGTCCGCGAGGTCGTCTCGATGGCCGAGCCGCGGAACGGCAGGTTCTGGTAGCCCATCGGGCCGAGTCCGGCGTGCGGGAGCTCGGTGAACATCGCGCGATGGCGGAGCTGCGGATCGCGTTGGACCCGGTCCTCGTTGCTCTGGACGGGCATGGCGGGGACGCCGGCAGCCTGACAGCGCTCGGCCAACTCGTACTTCTCGAGGGTTTGCGTCCACGCCTCGATCTGCCGGTCGAGCTCCTCCTGGTGCTCGAGCCGGCCGTCGTTGCCGGCAAAGCGAGGAGCGCGCGCCCATTCGGGGTCGCCCATCACGCCGGCGAGCGCGCGCCACTGCTCGTCGTCGCGGCAGACGATCGCGCACCAGTCGTTGTAGCCGCCGGGGGCGGTGCGGTAGGCGTTGTGGGGGGCGACCATCGGGCCGCGGTAGTTGTCGAGGAGTGGCGTCCCCGGCCAGTGGGTGCGGTTGCCGGGCGGGAAGCCCTCGCGGCGCATCGCCCGGCCGTTGACGGTCGCGTCGAGGATCGCCGGTCCAGAGAGCGCGAGCCCGGCACCGACCTGCGGGAGGTCGACGTGCTGGCCGCGGCCGGTCACGTGGCGGTGGTGGAGCGCCGTCATGACGGCGATCGCACCGTAGATGCCGCCCGTGTCATCCAGATACGACCAGCCCCAGCCCGCCGGCGGCTCGCCGGGCAGCCCGGAGAGGTACGTCATGCCCGAGAGCGCCTGCGCGCTCGGCCCGTAGGTGCGGTAGGGGTGATCGGGGCCGCTGTGTCCGAGGGCGGAGAGCGAGACGTAAATGATGTCCGGCTTGATCTCGCGCAGCTGCTCGTAGCCGAGCTCCCAGCGCTGCATCACCCTCGAGGTGAAGTTTTCGATCACCACGTCCGAGACGGCGATCAGGCGCTTCAGCAGCTCGCGGCTGCGCGGATTGCGGAGGTTGAGGGTGACGCTGAGCTTGTTGACGTTCTTCTCGCTGAACCAGTGGCTGTTGTTGAGGTTCGGCTCGATGTGCTCCGGCCGGCCCGTGTTCGTGTAGCGATCGTTGTGGTGGACAGAGCCGGGCGCGGGCCACTCGACCTTGATCACCTCGGCCCCGAGCGTGCCGAGGATGCGCGTGCCCCAGGGGCCGGCGCGCACCCAGCTGAGATCGACGACGCGTACGCCCTCGAGGGCACGCGCACCGCCGCGGGCCGGCTGCCCGGTAGATCGCTGACTCATCGCTGCCTCAGTTCTCGAAGTGCCAGCCGTCCGCCGCCTCGCCGCTGACACGCCAGCGCGGCACGACGAAGGCGTCCTCGGGTGCGTGATCGTAAACCACCTCGACCGGGGCGCCGATGGCCGCGGCATCCTCGTCGTCGACGAGCACGCCGCCGATTCGCACCGGCTCGCCGTTCGCGTTCGCGCAGTCGGAGAGCTCCACGAGCACGACGACGTAGGGGACGGCCTCGCGGAAGGCGGCGAGCACGGGGTGGCAGACGACGACGTAGCTCGCGATCACGCCCCGCCCCTCGGCCTCGTGCCAGCCCGGGTTCATCGAGCGGCACGAGGGGCAGACCGGGCCGGGCGGGAACCAGCGGTGCGCGCAGTCCTCGCAGCTCTGGACGAGCAGGCGGTGAGCGGCCGTGCCCTCCCACCAACCGGCGCTGTCGTGGTCGGGCTGGTGGTTGATCAGCGAGTAGTCGATCGGACCCGGCATCGTGCCTCCCCGGCGGTCCTAGCGGCGCAGCGCGACGGACCAGCCCTGGGCGGTTCCACCGCCGCCGACGCTGAACGCGATCGTCGGTGGGCTCGGGTCGTCCCGGTTGTCGCGCCGCCGGTCTTCGCGGCTGCGGACCTGGCGGCAGCCGCCCGCACGGTCGTAGTGGTGCTCCCCGTCCGCCCAGCCGGGGCAGTAGTCGTCGGCGCGGCCGCGCAGCTGGCGCGTCGTCTCGATCAGGTAGCCGATGCCGTGGGCGTAGCCCTCGGAGAGCTGGCCGCCGTTGGTGTTCTGCGGCAGCTCGCCGTCGAGGCCGATGCGCCCGTCGCCGATGAAGGCCCCACCCTCGCCCTCGCCGCAGAAGCCGAACGCCTCGAGGTACTTCATCGGCGTGGTCGTGAAGTTGTCGTACATCGTGACGATGTCGACGTCGCCGCGATCGATGCCGGCGTTGGCGAAGGCGCGCTCGCCGACGTGGCTGCTCCAGCCCGCGTTGAGGTCGTCCAGCGCCCAGGTCCAGTCGGGGCGGTAGGAGGAGGCGCGGGCATTCCCGCCGAGGATGTAGACCGGCGGTTGCACGAGGTCACGCGCCCGCTCCGCGGAGGTGACGATCAGGCAGCCGGCGACATCGTTCTCCTGGCAACAGTCGAGCAGCCGGAAGGGCTTCGTGATCCAGCGCGAGTTCTGGTGGTCGTCGATGGTGATCGGCTCGCGGCGCGTGGCCTTCGGGTTGTTGGTCGCAGCCTCGCGCTGGGTGACGGCGAGCTCGGCCATGTTGAGCGTGCTGTAGCCGTAGCGGTGGAGGTAGGCCATCGCCTCCATCGCGAAGCGGGTGGGCGCGCCGCGCACCCCCCACGGGATCTGGTACTGGTTGATGCCGCTCGCCGGCTGCGGACGTACGGCCCCGGGTCCCGAGCCTCGCTCGGTGGGGGCGCCGCCGCCCATGCGCACGCCGGAGCGGCCGTTCATCGAGCGGAAGATCGCGATCACCTCGCAGTGGCCGCCCTCGAGCAGGCCGACGGACTGGTGCACGAGCTGGCCGATGCTGTTGCCGCCGCCGAGGATGTCGACGCCGACGTTGGTGCGGATGCCGAGCGCGGTCGCGACCGCGTCGTTCGTGCAGGAGTCGCCGGCGGCGGTCTGATGGCTGGTGATGCCGTCGATCTCGTCGACGGAGAGGCCTGCGTCGCGGGCGGCCTTGAGGATCGCCTCGCAGGCCATGGAGAGCGTGGTCCGGCCCGACCAGCGCGAGTAGTCGGTTTCGCCAACGCCGACGATGCAGTAACGGCCGCTGAGCCGGCTCATCGCGTGCTCCCGCCCTCGGGAAGCTCTACACGGGGGGTGCGGGCTCGTCAAGGTGGCGCGTGAAGCCGGTGATCATCCGGCGCCGCTCGAATCTGCAGGGACCGATCCGCTACGGCAGATCATCCGCCTCACTCGATGAGGATCTGCACCTTCGCCAGGACGTCCCCCACGACCGACCGTGGTGCCCGGTTCACGAAGCGGGCGCCACGGGCGCGCCAGTCCTGGCTCCGGATCTGGTCAGCCAGCACTACCCCCGTTACGGGTCCGTCGGAGGGCAGTGGGACCTCGAACGGGTGCTCCTTCGCCTTTGACGTGATGGGGCATACAAGGGCGACGCTGGAACGCTCGTTGTACGCGTGGGGACTCACGACGAGGGCGGGCCGACGCCCCGCTTGCTCGTGACCGGCCTGGGGCGAGAAGTTAAGCCAGATGATGTCTCCGCGAACGGGGACGTAGTCGGCGTTCACCACACCTCATCGCCCTGCGGCGCACCCCAATCCTGTTCAGGGTGCTGATTCTCGGGCCGCATTTGCGCGACCAGTTCCGCGAGGTCGTACTTCCTCTTGCGCAGCACGACCTCCTCGCCGGCCGAGACGATCTCGATGGCCGACCCCTCATGCACGCCCCACTGCTCAGCGATGGGCTTCGGGATGCGGACGGCGAGGCTGGAGCCCCACTTGGTGACGTGCGACCTGGCACCCATTCCGACCCCCCTCGCGCATACCCATTATATATCCGTACTCCCGCAGGTGCTGCGGGGAGAGTTTCGCCACCCTCAAATGCTGGACGGCGGCGTGCATTCACGTGAACAGACGATCGCCGGCCTTCCCCGCCGTTTCGGCGGCGCCGGTAGCGGAGCGGGCTCGTGCCCGAAGTCGCGCTGCCTCTATCATCGCCCCGGCAGGGCGCGACGCCCGGCCTCGACGGGGGAGCATCCAATGGCGTTGATCGAGTACGAGCAGCAGGACCACATCGTGACAATCGCGCTCAACCGGCCCGAGCGCCTGAACGCGCTGGGGGGCACGCTTCGCGATGAGCTCTGCGAGGCGTGGCTGCGCTTTGACGAGGATCCCGAGGCTCGCGTTGCGATCTTCACCGGGCGCGGCCGGGCATTCTGCGCCGGCCGCGACCTCAAGGAGTCGCTCGAGTCGGGACACGGCTGGTCGGGCCGGAGGTACACCGAGGTGCTCAACCAGGACCTCGTGCCGCAGACGTCGAAGCCGACCATCGCGGCGGTGCACGGGTACGCGATCGCGGCCGGGTTCGTGATGGCGCTGGGTTGCGACATGATCGTGGCCGCCGAGGGCACGAAGTTCCAGATGCAGCAGCTTCGTCACGGGGGCACGATCGGGCACTACAGCCTCGCGATCCTCGAGCAACTGCCGTGGCAGTCGGCGATGGAGATGCTGCTCGGCGGCGTCGAGCTGGATGCACACCGTGCCCACCAGCTCGGGTTCGTGAATCACGTGGTCCCGGCGGATGCGCTCCTGCAGAAAGCCCGGGAGATGGCGGCGAATCTCGCGGCCCTGCCGCCGCTGCACCTCCAGCGGACGAAGCAGCTTCTGACCGAGGTCCGCCCGCGGCCGACGCAGCAGGTTCGCGAGCTCGAGCGCGAGACGCGCGAGTTCATCGCCGGGCTCGAGGACACGACGGAGTCGATGAAGGCCTGGGTCGAGCGCCGGCCGCCCATCTATCGCGGACGGTGACCGGGGCATTGCGGGCGCCACGGGAAGGCGACGATCGTGAGACGTAATCGGACGGGTGCGATGCGCGAGGTGGGGCGATCGCTGCGAACGCGCCGCCACCCGGAGGGGAACACACGCTCGTGAAGCTCGACATCTTTACCGAGGTCCAGAAGGCCCGCGCGGCTTGGGGCGACGACCACGAGCAGGACGTCATCGAGGAGACCCTGGAGCAGGCTCGCCTCGCAGACGAGCTCGGCTACGAGTGCTGGTGGCAGGTCGAGCACCACGGGGCCACCGAGTTCAGCTATAGCTCGGCTCCCGAGCTGCTGCTCACCGCGATCTCGCAGCAGACGAGCCGGCTGCGGCTGGGGCACTCCGGGGTGCTGGCGCCGTTCAAGGTGAATCACCCGATCCGCGTCGCCGAGCGCGCGGCTACGCTCGATCGGCTCAGTCACGGTCGCGCCGAGGTCGGATTCGCGCGCTCGGGCGGCCTCGAGTGGGAGACGTTCGGCGTCGACCCCGAGAGCTCGCTGGAGCAGGTCCGGCAGTGCATGCAGATGGTGAAGGGGATGTGGACGGAGAGCCCCTTCTCCTTCCAGAGCGAGCTGTTCGAGATCCCCGAGCGCAACATCGTGCCGAAGCCGTTGCAGCAGCCCCACCCGCCGATGTGGCAGACCACCTCGAGCCCGGGCTCGTTCCGGATGGCGGGGAACCTCGGCGTCGGCGTGCTGGCCACCACGCTGATGCAGCCGCTCGAGGTGATGGCGAGCCTGCTGGATGAGTACCGCGACGGCCTGAAGGACTGCGAGCCGGTCGGTGATTTCGTCAACGATCAAACCGCGGTGTTCACGTTCGTGCACTGTGCCGAGACGACGCAGGCGGCGATCGAGAGCGGGGCCGCCAACGCCGCGCTGTGGTACGTGAACTCGGCTCCCACGGTCTTCAAGGTGGATCCCGAGATCTTCTACGACTCGATCCGCGGCGAGGTCCTCGAGGGCGCGGCCTCGCGGATCACGGTCAGCGAGGACACGGCCGCAGCTCCAGCGAGCGACGAGGAGCTGGACGATCCCAACCCGGTGGTGCGACTGCTCCGTCATGCCGCGGCCGGGCGAGCGGTCTCGCCCGAGGAGGCCTACGAGACGCTCGATCCGCTGGACTCGGTCATCATCGGGGATGTCGAGACGTGCCGGCGGAAGATGCAGCGCTACCGGGACATCGGCGTGGACCGCCTGATGTGCTTCATGCAGATCGGCGATCTCGGGCACGAGTCGATCATGCGGAGCCAGCGACTCACCGCCGAGGAACTGATGCCCGCGATGGCGGACTAGCCCGGCCCGCTCGCCAGCGGCTGCGCGCAGGGCTTGCAGCCGGCTCGGTACGCGGTCGATCACGCCGCACTCGACGAGGAACGGCTGGCTGTGGACCACGCGGCCGGAGACGCGCCCGTGCCCTGAGGTCTCAGAATTCGAAGTCACCCTTCCAGTGCAGCATCCTCAGTTCCTCCGGCATCAGCCTCCGAAACGCCTCGGCCCCAACTGCGCCGCAAGCGCCCCTTCGATCTCAGCGAGTCCGCCGACCTCGCGGTTGACCCCCGCACGGGGGCCCCCGAACTGGCGGAGTTGCAGGACGTGTTGGAGCGATTCGAGGCAGCGCTCGGCGCGCTCCCCGAAGGGCAGCGTGTCGTCGTGGTGCTGCGCGATGTGGAGGGATTCAGTACGCGTGAGGCCGCGGAGATGCTCGGCATCAGCAGCGATGCAGTGAAGATGCGGCTGAGCCGGGCGCGCGCCCTCCTTCGCGCCGCGATCGGGGAGGAACCGCGATGAGCCGCCCGACGTCCGCGCACGAGCACCTCGGCAGCGACAGCGCCGAGCTTGCGGCGCGCCGCTATCTCGAGACCGGCGATCTGCCCGAGTGCGAGACCTGTCGGTCCGAGGTGCGCAAGCTTGCCCGCTACTTCTCGGCCGGCCAGCTGCTTGGCCGGCGGCATACGGATCTTCCCGGAACGCCCGCCGCGACCGCGATCCGGGAGCTGCGCAGACGCTCGTGCAGGCGCTTCTGCTGCTCGCCGCCGGGTATGTCGGCGCACGGCTCGCCTCGCGAGCTGCCGGCGCCGCAGTGCGGCGCATGGGTGAGGAGCGGCTGGAGCCCGCGACCGAGGTACTCCGAAGCGCCGGGCTGAGCATCGCCGTGCCTGACGTGGCCCGGCGGCTCGTGTTCGTCACGGTGCTCGTTGTTGTGATCGCGCAGGCATCGACCGTGGCCGGACTCGGGTACTTCGGTGATCTTGCCGACAGCATCATCCGCACGATTCCCGCCGTGTGCATCGGACTGGCGTTCCTGCTGGCGGGCATCGTGGCCGGTCGTCAGGCGGGGAGGCTGGTTGCCGCGATGGCAGCGCGCGGGCCGGTCCCGGCCGGATTCGCCGGCGCCGCGACGCAGGCTGCGATCGTGGCCGCCGCTGCCGTGAGCGCCGTCGACGCGATGGGGATCTCCACAACGCTGCCGGTCGCGCTGATCGCGCTGAGCGTGGCAGCACTGTTCGGTTTGGCCGTGGCTACGGGCGTGCTCGCGGCCCGGGGCTGCTCGCGCACGTGGCGTCGCGCCTGGTGCGCGGAGGGGTGCGGCGTGCGCGACTCGACGGCGCGCTTGCCGATCTGCTGGGCGGTAGCGAAGGGGCTGCCGGCGCGGAGCGAGCAGCCGGCGCCGCCGCGTTCTGGATCGGCATGCTGCTGGTGGCGGTGGCAGCGCTTGAAGCGCTGGCGCTGGACCAGGTGAGCGAGCCTCTCAACGAGAGTCTCAACGAGGTCTTTGCGTTCCTGCCGCGTGCGGCCGGAGCTGCACTGCTGCTCGTGGCGGCGATCGTTGCGGCCAGGTTCCTGAGGGGGCTTGTGTCGCGCGCCCTGCTGCTTGCGGGCGTCGACCGGCGGCTTGGGGAACAGGCCGGCGGAGAGCCGGAGGTCAGCGTCTCCACCGCAGTGAGCGAAGCCAGCTTCTGGCTGACGCTGCTGCTCTTCCTGCCCGCCATTCTCGGCGTGCTCGCCATCGATGGGCTGACCGACCCCGTCGGCAACATGGTCGACCGCGTGCTCGTGTTCGCTCCCAACCTGGTGGCGGCGGCGGTCATCCTGGGGGTGGGCGTGCTCGCGGCGCGGGTTCTGAGGCGCATCGTTGCCAACCTCGCCCAATCCGTAGGCGCGGACGCCGTCGGCGAGCGCGTCGGTCTGACCGGGGACAACGGCACACAGCGGCTGTCCGACTTGCTTGGACTCGTGGTGTACGCGCTGATCCTGATCCCGGTGATCGTCTCGGCGCTGAACGCGCTGCAAATCGACGCCGTGGCGGAGCCGACGAGCAATATGCTCGACCGCATGCTCACGGCCGTTCCGAGCGTGCTCGCTGCGAGTGCGATCATCGCGCTCGCCTACGTTGCCGGGCGCATCGTCGCCGACCTCGTCACGGGCCTGCTCGCCGGGGCCGGGTTCAATGCCCTGCCCGAGCGCCTCGGGTTGCGCAGCCCGGACGCCGCCGGCATGACGCCGTCGCGGATGGTGGGTTCGCTCGTGTTCGCGGCGATCGTGATCGCAGCCGGCATGGAGGCGGTCAACGCGCTCGGCTTCGACCGGCTGTCCGACCTCGCAGGCCAGTTCGTGGTCTTCGGCGGCCAGATCCTGTTCGGGCTGGCGATCGTCGCGGTTGGCCTCTTCATAGCGAACACCGCGGCCAACGCCGTGGCTGCGAGCGCTGTGGGCCAGGCACGCACGATCGCGCTGATCACGCGGGTCGTCATCATCGCCTTCGCGGTCGCGCTCGGGTTGCAGGAGATGGGGATTGCCAACGAGATCGTGATGCTCGCCTTCGGCATCCCCCTGGGCGCGCTTGCGCTCGCCGCCGCCGTCGCCGTCGGCGTGGGCGGCAGGGATCTCGCTGCCCAGGAACTGACGGCGCTGCGCGATGCGCTCCGCGGGGACTCCGCAGAGTAGGAGGCAGAGCGAGCCGCGCTCGCCTCGGAAGCAGAAGCGGACGCCGGGCACGCGCGTGCGGCCCGGCGTTCGTGTGCCCTGGACCGCAGCGTACGAATCCGCGAGAGGCAACCGAGATGCTCCGCCACCTCATGCCAATCCACGAAGCCCCGGGCCGGCGTCGCCCCGACGTCCCTGAGCAACGCCGGGGCGAAGTCATCGGCCTGCCGCTCGTTGCACGGGCGAGGCCTGTGTCGGAGTGCAGCCGGAGGTGATGTGCGCGCTGGAGGAGCCGGCGTCCGATGGCGCGGGCGATCACCCAGCGCCGTCACTCGTGGTGCAGCCGCTCGGCTCCCGGGACAACGCGGTTCGGCTGCACCGCCAGGAGGACATCGAGGGGCCACGGACGCATCTCCAGCCCGGCGGCTCTCGCTGCCGGTTCGGCACCCGCCACGCCAGTGTTAACATCGCGCCCGACCGCACTGAGAGCAGCGCGGACATGGCTTGGAGGCCGTGATGCGCGTGGCCGTCGTTCACAACCGGCGGAACCCCGATGGGCCCGCCGTGCTCAACGTCTTCGGGCCGCAGAACCGCGAAACCTACAACCCCCGCACCGTCGAGCTTGTCGCTCGCGCCCTCGAGCACGGCGGTCACACCGTCCGCGTGATCGACGGCAACATGGACGTGATCGAGGCGCTCAAGGACTTCATGCCCCGCGTCATGGCCGGGGAGCGGCCGGGCAGGTCTTCAACATGGCCTACGGCATCCAGGGCGTCAGCCGCTACACGCACCTGCCGGCGATGCTCGAGATGCTCGGCGTGCCCTACGTCGGCTCCGGGCCGATGGCCCACGGCCTCGCCCTCGACAAGGTCATCGCCAAGATCATGTTCACGAACAATGGCCTGCCCACGCCGGGCTTCTGGAACTTCGCATCCCCTGACGACCACTTCGAGGATCTGGTCTTCCCCGTCATCGCCAAACCGAAGATGGAGGCCGTCTCCTACGGTATCCGCGTGGTCGACAACTGGGACGACCTGCGCGAGGCCGTGGCGACGATCGTCAACGAGTTCCAGCAGCACGTGCTGGTGGAACAGTTCGTCTCCGGGCGCGAATTCGCCATCGGGCTCCTCGGCAACGGCGATCCCGAGGTGCTGCCGATCACTGAAATCGACTTCCACGGCGACCCCGACGCCATCCAGACGTCCGAGGAGAAACTGCGTAACCCCCTCGACAAGCTTTGCCCGGCGCCGCTGAGCGATGAACTGCGGGGCGAACTGGAGCAGCTCTCGAAGCGCGCGTTCCAGGCGCTCGATCTGAAGGACTTCGCCCGCGTCGACGTGCGCATGGACGACAAGGAGCGGCCGTACATCCTCGAGATCAACTCCATGGCGAGCCTCGGGCGGACCGGCACCTACGTCCACTCGGCCCAGGTCGCGGGTTACACCTACGAGAGCCTGATCAACAAGATGCTCGACGTTGCGGCCGTCCGCTACTTCGGGCTCGACTACGAGGAGAGCGCGCGCGCCTCCGAAGCGATGCGCTCCGGCCGCGGGCGGCGAGAGCGCCTCGGCACGGATTCGGACGTACCTGCGCGGCGAGACGACGACGACCGAGGACGCACTCCAGCGGCTCGTGAACGTGCCCACCCCCACCGACGAGGTGGAAGCGATCGAGGGGCTGGGCACGTGGCTCGCCGGCCAGTTCCGCCAGATCGGCTTCTCCGGCCGCGATATCCCTCGCGTCAATGTCGCGAACGTTCGCTACTGGAAGAACCACGATGGCGACACTAACGATCTGCTCCTCCTCGCACATCTGGAAACCGCCTCCGACGAGCCGGCGGTGCGTTACCGCGTCGAAAGGAACCGCATCTACGGGACGGGCGTGGCGGAGTGCAAGGGCGGGATCGTCGTGGCGCTCGCCGCGCTGCGCGCGCTGCGCTTTGCCCGGCGCCTGCGGCGCCTGCGCGTTGGCGTGCTGCTCACCTCCGACGGCATGCGCAGCGGCGCCGCCGCCCGCCAGCTGATCGAGGATGCGGCGCGTGAGAGTCGCCATGTGCTCGGCCTCAAGGCGGCGGACCTTGACGGATCGATCGTCACCTCCCGCTCCGGGCGCTCCACGTACCGCCTCGAGGTGGCGCCGCGCCGCGGCGCGCGCCGCCAGCCCGCTCCGCATGACGTCATCACCTACTTCTGCCGCCGGGTGCTTGCCCTGCTGGCACTCGAGAACCCCGAGGGCGGTATCCGCGGCGGCATCACGAGCATGGATGTCGATGCCGCTTTCGGCTCGCTCCCGGAGCGGGCACAGGTTGGTGTCGCAGTGCGATTCAACGATCCGGAGGCGTCTGCCGCGGTCGACGGGGAGGTGCGGCGGATTGCACGCGAGCGCTCCGTCCCCGGCCTGCAGCTCGCGGTCTCCGGCGGCGAGCGGCGCCCGCCACGGCAATCGGATGCGGATCAGCCCCTGTATGAGCGCGCTGCCGGCATCGCCCGGCGCCTCAACCTCCGCATCGGCGCGGTCCACCGCTGGAGTTCCGCTGATGTCGGTTTCGTGCCGGCGGACGTGCCCGCCCTCGACGGGCTCGGCCCGATCGGCTCCGGCGAGCGGACGGCCGACGAGTACGTCCTGCGCAGCTCGCTCGTCGAACGCGCCGTGCTGCTTGCCAACCTGATGCTCGAGTGTGGGGGAACGAGGTGCGGATCAACCGCGTCGAAGGCCGGTTCCGCCCTGATGCGGACGAGAAGAGCGCGGAGAGTCCCCTCGGCATGGTCGCGACTACCCATCCGGAGGCCACTCGTGCGGGCGTCGAGATGCTTGAGCAGGGCGGAAACGCCATCGACGCCGCGTGCGCGGCGGGGATCGCCATCGGCGTCTGCGAACCGCAGGCGAGCGGTCTTGGTGGCCAATCGATCGGGCTGATTCACTTCGGCGGCAGGACGTTCGCCGTCGATGGATCGAGCCGCGTGCCCTCCCTCAGCCACATCGATCGGATGAGCCCCGGCGACAAGCTCGTCGGTCACCGCGCCACCACCGTGCCCAGCACGCTGGCCACCTACGCCTGGTTGCACGAGCACTACGGGCGTCTGCCGTGGCGCGAGCTGCTCGCGCCCGCCATTCGCATCGCCCGTGAGGGCTACCGCATCACCGAACTGCAGCACACCCTGCTGGAGCGCTCCCGCGACGAGCTCCTCATGGGCTCCGCCTCCGGCGCCCGCTACTTCCTGCGCGATGGCGACGAAGTCTTCGAAACCGGCGAGCGCTTCACCCAGCCCGCCCTCGCCCAGGTCCTCGAGGTCATCGCGCGCGACGGCATCACTCCCTTCTACCAGGGCGAAATCGCCGAGCAGATCGACCGCGACATGCGCGACCACGACGGCTTCCTGCGCATGGATGACCTCGCCCTCATTCCGTGGCCGGTCGAGCGGCAGCCCCTGCAACGGCGCTACCGCGGCTACCTTGTGAAATCGATGCCGCCGCCCGGCGCCGGACGTACGCTTCTGCTGGTGCTCATGACGCTGGGCAACCTGCAGTCGCGCTTCCTCGCGAGCCGCACGCCGGTACGCCACCACTTCTTCGCCGAGGCGCTGCGCAAGGCGTTCCTGACCCGTATCGACCGCCCGTTCGATGCGAACACGTACCATCAGATTCCGGCCAAGACCATGCTCTCCCGCGCCTATGCCCGTGAACTCGCCCTCTCCATCGCCGACGACATCGATGAGACGCTTCCCCTCGCCGATCCGCCGTCCCAGGAGCAGACGACGCACTTCTCGATCATGGACGCCGAGGGGAACGCAGTATCGATGACGCAGTCCATCGAGCTCGTAGGTCGCTGCTGACGGCCTGGGCTTCCTCTACAACAACTACATGTCCGCACTGGAAGACGAGGATCCGAGCCATCCCTACTACCTGCGGCCCAACGCCGTGCCATGGTCCTCTGCGGCGCCCTCGATCGTCTTCCGCCGCAGCCAACCGTGGCTTGTCACGGGCAGCCCCGGGAGCGAGCGCATCTTCTCCACCGTCGGCCAGTTCCTCAGCAACGTAATCGACCGCTCCCAGACCATCCGCGAGGCGATGGAGGAGCCGCGCCTCCACTGCTCCATCGGCGGCCAGATCAGCCTCGAGCAGGAGCGCTTCGACCCGGCGGTACCCAGCTACCTGAGCGAGCTCGGGTACACGCTCCTGCCGCGCGAGCCCTACGCCTTCTACCTCGGCTGCATCCAGGCAGTCCTCCGGCGACAGTCGGCTCCCGGGTTCCAGGGCGTCGCCGACGTTCGCCGCGATGGCTCCGCAGCCGGCCCCTCGCCGTGACGCTGCCCCTGCTCATTTCCGTCCCGCACGGCGGCGACGGCGTCCCCGCCGAGGTCGCGGGCCGCGTCGCGATCAGTGACGGCGACCTCTTCGACGACGGCGATGCCTTCACGCGAGACATCTACGATGTCCGCGACGAGGTCATCTCCTGGTTCGGCGCCTCCATCGCCCGCGCCTTCGTCGACCTGAACCGTGCGCCGGATGACCGCCCACCGGCCAACCCCGACGGCGTGGTGAAGACGGCGACGTGCTACGCGCGTCCCATCTACCGCGCCGGCGCCGAGCTGACGGAGTCGCTCACGGAGGAGCTGCTGGAGGCGCACTACGTTCCCTACCACCAGCAACTGGAGCAGGCCGCGGCCGACCCGCGCCTCCGCCTCGCCCTCGACTGCCACTCGATGGCCGCAACCCCGCCCGAGGTCGCGCCCGACGCCGCCGCCCCGGAAGCCGAGCGCCCGCTGTTTTGCCTCAGCAACGGCGACGGAGCGACCGCGCCGCAGGCGCTCATGCTGGAACTGCGGGCGGCTCTCGCGGCCGCCTTCTCGTGTGCAGCGGAGGCGATCCGTCTGAACGATCCGTTCCGGGGCGGCCACATCACGCGCGCGCACGGCGGCGGCTCGCTCCCCTGGGTTCAGGTCGAGATGAACCGCAGCCTCGATCTCGCCGAGCCGTGGTTCGACCGGCGCACGCGCACACTCGATCCCGCCCGCAGCGAGGACTTGCGTACCCGCTTCCTCGCGGCCCTGCGTGAGCTGTCCATCTGAGTCCGCACGGGGCGAACACCTTCGATGGACTCGCCAGCGCCCGTGGACGGACGGGACTGCCTGCCTGCTTGCAATCGATGGGCGCGGGCCGCCACCTTGCGGCAGGGTCTGTACCCGCGGGGCCGTGGCGGGTTTGCCACACACGCGCAGAGATGCGCTTGTGCGCGTCATGTCTCTGGAGACCGTGGTCTGGATGCTGCGGCAAATGAATCCGCTAGAGGCCAGACGTGTCGGCAGGCGGATCGGCTCCCGGGTGCTCTCGTTCGTCCTGCGCGAGATTCAACCGGAGCAGGCGCTCGCGACGCTGCGACGGCTCCCCACCCTGCGGACGCGCCGAAATCGTCGAGGCTCTCGATGACCCCCGGCCAGAGAACGATCTGCTCGGCCATCGACAGAACACCGCGGGCGTGCTCATGGTTGCGCAGTTCCCGGCCGTCAGCGCCGCCGGCCAGGCCGGGACGGCGCGCGACGGGCTTCGGGCGCTCGGCGAGGCCGGGCATGGGTTCACTCACATCTTCGTACTGGGGGATGCCGGGGAGTTCGTGGGCCAGGTCTCCATCGTCGACCTGGCGCTGACAGAAGACGACACCCCGATCCACACGCTGTAGTCAGCAGCCGTCGCAGCCGTGACGTCCGATACCGCGGCCGCCGAGTGCGCCCGACTCCAGCGCCACTACAAGCTCAGCCAACTCCCCGTCGTCGAGGACGGCAAGCTTGTCGGCGTCATCCGCTCCGAGTCCCTCGTGGGCGCCTCCGTCGAGCACGACACGCGCCAGATGCTGCGAGTGGCGAACGTGGGGTCGGGTGAGACCGTCGGCGGGCCCCTGGCGGCCTCGATTCGCACGCGCCTGCCCTGGCTCACGCTGAACCTCGCCACAACCTCCGGTTCGGACAGGCGAACCGGCCAGACGGCGGGAGTAGCCTCGACACGTAGCTCGGAACGAACGGACCGCGTGACGATCGCGTTTCCCGAGGTGACCGTCCGGGCAGCGCTGGCGCAGGGCCGGCGTGTCGAGCACGACGGTGTCACTGTGCGGATCGCCGCTGGCGCGCTCGCAGCCTTCGATCGCAACGGCAAGCAGGTCGCGACGCATCAGTCCTTCTGGTTCGCCTGGAGCCAGTTCTTCCCCGAAGCCGACGTGTGGTCCGGGAACTAGCGAGCCGGGCAGTGGCGTTTGCGCAACTCATGGACCGCATGGTCGGCGATTCTCGACGGTCGCGTGTCATGGCGCCAACGTCGTTCGACCCGACATTCGTATGGGCCGCGCGAGACGGCTACGTCGGCTTCATGCTGAACTTCGGCGCCGTCAACGGGCCCTGCACCAAGCGCCTCATCGACTGGGCCTACGCGCACAGGCCGCACCGCCGGCGCCGGACGATGCCCGGTCAGTGCGAGCGACGCCGACGGGGTGCCCGCCGAGTGGGTGTTGGCGCCGGGCGCCGACGGCGAGCGCCTCTGGGTGACTGGCTAGGATTATGTCCACGGCACGAACCTGGGCATCGCTGTTCCAGGACGACACGATCTTGCGCGTCCCGCTGGTGGTTCGCGCGCCGCTGCCGCGGCTCAAGAGGCGGCGGCTGGCGCAGCAGGAGTGACGGCGGCTGGCCGATCGCCTCCGGCGCCTCCGGCGTCTCCAACGATCAGCCGGCGGCCGCGGTCAGCGGTCTGCTAGCCCTCAGGCAGGGAGGCCGTGGCGAGCTTGCGGCGCTGGCGCTCGTCGGAGGCGCGGGCGGATGCGTCCTCGCCGCCCCCCTCCGGCCAACCGACGACGCCGGCGTCCTTGAGGCGCTCGATCTCGGTGGGCGCGTAGCCCAGCTCGGCGAGGATTGGCCGCGTGTGCTCGCCAGGCTCGCAGGCCGGCCAGATCTTCGGCGGGGCGCTGTCCAGCGTCACGATCGGGCCGTGGCGCCAGTACTCGCCAAACGTCGGGTGCTCGACCCGGACGGTGAAGCCGAGCTCGCGGTTAGCTTCCTCGTCCACGGCGAACTCGGCGACGTTGGCGGCGTCGGCGCGGACGCAGGCGACATCGCGGCCGACCAGGTCGCATTCCCACTCGCCGGCGCTGCGGGTCAGGAACGCCTCGGTGAGGGCGGCGGCGAGCGCCTCGGCGTGCTGCTCTCGCGCCTCGGGGCTCTCGAAGCGAGGGTCCGTGAGCCACTCCTCGCGCCCGAGCTCGGCGCAGAGCGCGCGCCACTCGTGCTCGAACGGGGCGGCGAGGAACACCCAGGCGTCGTCGCCGCTGCGGTAGAGACGGTAGAGCGGCCCGAGGCCGAGCAGTTCGGGGTCCGGTTGGCGGCGCCGCGGCACGACGGGCCCGCGGACGGCCCCGTCGGCGTTGGCGTACAGGTTCGACGCGATCATCGTCGTCAGCTGGTACTGGCCGACGCCCAGCTCCTCGGCGGCGCGAAGCCCGAGCAGCAGGCCGCTCCCGAGGCCGAGCGCCGCGTTGACGTCGGGGTTGCCCTCGTTCGCGTGCTGGAGGCGCCAGGCCTTCTGCTTGAGCTCGTCGATCGGCAGCCTGGCATCGCTCGCGTGCAGCTCGCTCGGGGGCATCTGCTGGATCGCACCGCCGCCGAGGGCGCCCGCGATCGGGTGCATCGCCGGCTTGAAGGAATAGGGGCCGGAGTCTCCGTAGGAGGCGCCGTAGTGGTAGACGACTCCGGGATTGAGCTCGCGCGCCTGCTCGTAGCCGATGCCGAGCCGCTCCGCGACGCCGGGGCGGAAGTTGTGCATGACGACATCCGCCTGCCGTAGCAGCCGGTGGACGATCTCCTGGCCCTCGGTCGTCTTGAGGTCGACGCCGATGCTCTCCTTGCCTGCCGTGGTCTTGAAGAACAGCATGCGGCCCGCCGAGTACCTGCTGACCTCGCCCTCGGGCGGCTCGACCTTGATCACGCGCGCACCGAGGTCGGCGAGCAGGGCGCTGCCGAACGGCGTGGCGTAGAACGTCGAGAAGTCGACGACGAGCGTCCCGTCGAGGGGCGTCGCGGGTGCAGGGCCGGCGTCCCCAGCCTCGATCGCCGTCCAGTTCGCGAGGTCCACGCCATTGGCCGAACCGAGCGGCGGCGCGCCTCGGCGGGGAGCGACCGGCGTCTCCGTTTGCCGCACGATCGGGCCGACCTGCTCGACACCGTCGATCTCGATGATGTGCTCGTTGTGCCGGACCTGGGGGTGGTCGAACGCGTCGGCTGCCTCGAAGAAGGGCTCGACGGCGATGTCGCGCTCCGCGTCGAAGATCGGCTGCCACTCGGCCCAGGTCTTCTCGCGCACGCGCTCGAGCACGACCTCCCAGACAGCCTCGGCGTCGGCCGGGTCGTCGAGGGCGGGGAGGTTGGAGAACCTCGGGTCGGAGTAGAGATGCGTCAGGCCGAGGGCGTTCATCTGCGCCATGTAGGTGTGCCCGACGAAGTTCGCGAACTGGAGCCAGACGCCGTCCTTCGTCACCGCGGTGAGGTAGAACGGCGCCGGCACGGTGGTGGTAAACGCGCCCCAGCGCTGGGCGCGATCGCGGGCGAGCTCGTCGCCCTCGGCCGCCTGCAGGGCGTACCAGCGGATCATGTCGTAGGCGCTGTTGCCCTGGAGCAGGCTCGTCTCGACGTGCGTGCCTCGCTGCGTCCGGCGGCGCACGTGCAGCGCGGCCAGGATGCCCTGCAGCGCCGCGTGCAGCGCGCCGTAGCCCGCCGACGGCACGGCCGCGAACGCCGGACCGCCGCGGTCGGCGACCATGCTCGCGAACTCGAGCATGCGGCCGGTCTTCGCGGAGACGATGCCCTCGTAGCCCTTGAGCTGCGCCCATGGGCCGCGCGCTCCGAAGCCTGTGATCGAGGCGTAGACGAGCGCCGGGTTGAGTTCGCGGACGTCCTCGTAGCCGAGGCCCAGGCGCGTCATCACGCCGGGCCGGGAGCTCTCGATCAGCACGTCCGCCGCGGCGACGAGTACGCGGGCGGCGGCGCGGCCGTCCTCGGACTTGAGATCGAGCACGCGGCTGCCTTTGCCGCGGTTCCAGAAGCCCCAGGCGGGATGCCCCCGGTATGGGTCTCCCGAGGGCGGTTCGATCTTGACGACGTCCGCGCCGTAGTCGGCGAGGATCATGCCGGTGAGGTTGCCGGGCATCCCCCGGCTGAAGTCGAGCACACGGAGTCCGCTACAGGCTGCCGTCACGGTCATCACCCCCCCGGACTCACCTCGAAGCCGCAATCGCTGGTGGGCGCCTCACGGGCCGCTGCGCCCGCTAGCGGCCCCGCATGCGCGGGTCGAGTTCATCGCGCAGCGCGTCGCCGAGCATGTTCATCGCGAAGACGACGAGGCTGAGCGCGATCATCGGCGCGAGCAGCAGCCAGGGCGCGACGAGCATGTACGTGCGGCCGTCGGTGCTCATCATGCCTCCCCAGGATGCGGCCGGCGGGGGCACCCCATAGCCCAGGAAGCTGAGCGATGCCTCGGCCACGATGAGCCCGCCGATTGTCGTCGAGATGAGCACAATCACCACCGGAAAGACGTTGGGGATGACGTGCCGGGCGAGGGTCCGGACGTGCGTCGCCCCAATCGCGGTGGCCGCCACGACGTACTGCTCGTCGCGGATGTCGATCACGGAGCCGCGCACGACGCGCGAGAGCCCGAGCGAGGAGCGCAGGCCGAGGGCGAGCACGACGTTGAGCGTGCTGGGGCCGAGCACCACCATGATCCCGATCAGCAGGATCAGCGGGGGCACCGACTGCACTGCGTCGACCAGACGCTGGACGATGTAGTCGAAGCTGCCGCCGAGGTACCCGCTTGCCGCGCCCAGCACCGTGGCGAGGGCGGCGGCCATCAGCGTCGCGCCAAGTCCGACGTACAGGGACGTGCGACCGCCGTGGATCACCCGACTCAGCACGTCCCGCCCGAACTGGTCCGTACCAAGCACGTGAGCGGGCGAGGGACTGGCGACGGACGGACCGACTCGATTCTCGATCGGGTTGTAGGGCGCGATGATGTCGGCGAACACTGCCGTGACGACAAGCAGGACAAGCACCACAAGCGAGAATGCCCCGATTGGCTGCCGGCGCGTGAAGCGAGCCAGCAGATAGAGCTGTCGCGCGAAGCCGGATTCCGGTTTCGCCCTCGGAGGCGCGAGCACGGCGTCGCCCTGGACGCTCATCTCACTTCGCCTTCCGCCGCCCCGCCAGCACCGCCGGCCTCACGCTTCGACCCTCACCCGGGGGTTGAGGTAGCCGTAGGAGAGGTCGACGGTGAGGTTGGTGAGGATCACGATCATCCCGGCCATGACCGTGACGCCCTGGACGACCGGGTAGTTGCGCTCGTTCAGCGCCGAGACAAGCAACCGGCCCATCCCGGGCAGGCCGAAGACCGCCTCGATGATCACCGTGCCCGAGAGCAGGAACGCGACCTGCAGCCCGAGGAGGGAGACGACGGGGATGAGGGCGTTCCGCAGGGCGTGACCGAGGATGACGCGCCGCTCGGGGAGCCCCTTCGCGCGCGCGGTGCGCACGAAGTCCTGGCGCAGCACCTCGAGCATCATCGTGCGCGTCAGGCGCATGAGCGCGGCGCTCAGCGCAAGACCGAGGACGAGCGCCGGCGTGATGTACTGGGAGATGTAACCCCAGACATCGTCCGACGAGAAGGACGAATAAAAGACAGGCGGAGACCAGTTCCACCACAGGGTGGGCATCACGATCACGAACGTCGCGAGCGCGAAGTTCGGGATGCTCAGGCCGAGGATGGAGAGGCCTCTCAGCAGAAGGTCCAGGGGACTGTTCTGCCATACCGCCGAGAAGATTCCGATCCCTACGCCGAGGAGGATGCCCCAGACGAGCGCCAGGATGGCGAGGAAGATCGTGACCGGCAGCGCGGCGCGGACCATGTCAGCCACCGGTCGCTGCGACCAGATGGATGTTCCGAGGTCTCCCCGAAGCGCGCTCAGCGTGTACTCGAAGTACTCCTCGTGTATGGGCTTGTCGAGCCCGAGGCGACGTTCGATCGCCTCGCGGTCGTTTCTGCTGAGTTCAGCGGAGCCACCCTGTGTGGCTGCTTCGGCCAGCAGCACGTCCACTGCATCGCTGGGCAGCAGCCGAAGCATTCCCACCACCATGAACAGCAGGACCAGCATCGTCGGGATGACGGCGAGGAACCGCTTGATGAGGTATTGCCGCATCAGCTCGCCATCTAGTGCAGCCGCAGCCGTTCATCGCCCACAGAGACGGGGCGCCACGCCCCATCGGAGCGTAGCACCCGTCCGTCTTCGCCGAGGTGCTCCCGCCGCGCTACTTCTCCAGCCAGATTACCGATGTGTGCCGATGCACGGAGTTCCAGTTCTCGAAGCTGCCAGCCAGCGCCCGCTCGCCGTCCGGGATGGTCGGGAGCCCGCGCACGTTGCCGGACCAGATGCCGGCCTGGTAGAGCCGGTGCGTGATCACCCCCGGCAGGTCTTCGAACAGGAGGTCCTCCGCCTTACGGATGAGCTCCGCGGCCTCGTCGCGCTCGAGAGCCGTCCGCGCCCGCTCGAGCACGCCGTCGAGCGCGGGGTTGGAGTAGCCGCCGATGTTGACGGAGCCGCCCGTCTCGTAGTGCTGGCTGGCGTCCACGGCCGCGGGCGACGTGGACACGGCGGCCCGCATCGCGTAGTCAAACGCACCGTCGTTCTGGCGTGCGCTCTGCGTCGCTCCATCCGAAACGAGGTCGACCTCGACGGAGATGTCGGAGAACGCACGCCGCCAGTCGTCCATCTGGCGGATCGCGAAGTCGTACCCGTAGGCGAGCGAGGTCTCCGTGCCCAGCACCTTGAAGTCCAGGCCGGCGCCTTGCGGGAAGCCGGCCGCGTCGAGCAGCCTGGCGCCCTCGGCGATGTCCTCGTCCTTCTCGGCCGTCCGCCAGCCGGGGAAGGTGCGGACCTCCTGCTCGGTGTAGGTCGCGCCGTGCGCATTGTTGATGACGCCGGCAAGCCCGAAGAAGCCCTCGCCCCAGTAGTCCTCCTGGTTCAGCACGTAGTTGGTCGCCAGGTGGAGCGCACGCCGGACCCGCAGGTCGTCGAACGGCGCGCGCTGGAAGTTGTACTTCGAGTACGCACACGTCGAGCCCGGCCATGCGTGGATCTGCGCGTCGGCAGCCTGCTGGGTCACCGTCTGGCGCTCCACCCGTGACGGGTTCTCGAGGTATTCGGCGTTCCCCTGGAGGAAGTCCGACACCTGGCTGACGCGGTCGCCCAGCTGTCGCAATTCAACACCATCGAGGTACGGCCGGCCGCCCCAGAAGTCCGGGTTGCGGGTGAACGTTGCGATCTCACCGTCGATGAACCGCTCGACGATGAATGGCCCGGTCCCCGAGAGTTGTTCAGGTGTGCCGAAGAGCTCCGGGTTCTCAAAGTTCTCGCGAGGGATGAACGTCATCAGGTAGTCGGTCAGGCCCTCCGGGAAGTGCGGAGCCGACTCACTGAAGGTCACCTGAACGTTGGAGTCGTCGACAGCGGACGCATCAGTCATCCCGCGCAGCCCCCCGCGCCGGGTGTAGCTCGAGATGTTGTCCGGGTCGGACAGGCCGCTGATCCGCATCAGGTTCATCGCGAGGTCCTGAGCGTCGAAGTCGCGGCCGTTCGTGAGCGACACGTTGTGCGTCTTCACGCCCGGTTGCACGGTCACGTTGTGGACGAGCCCGTCGGCGGTCTCCCAGCTGCCGAACAACTCGGGCGTCAGCTCGTTGGCCGGAGCGTTCCAGCGAACCGCGACATTCCCCATGAACATCCAGAAGAAGGCGCCGCGCCCGCCGGCGAAATGCGGGTCGACGTGAACCGTCACCGGGTAGCGGAAGTGCCAACGGAAGGTGCCGCCGTCCTGCGGTCCGCCCTCCGACGGGGCTTGGGTCGCTGACGCCCCCTGCACCTGGGTGGCAGTGGCCGCCGCGGTTCCCGTGGCGGCAGGGGCGGCAGTGCCAGCAGGGGCGGCAGTGCCGGCAGGGGCCGCAGTTGCCGCGGGGGCGGCTGGGGCCGCTCCGTCGTCGTCGTCGTCGTCGCCACAGCCGATGAGCGCGGCTGCCGCGAGTCCCGCCGTTCCGATTGCCGCGCCCTGGAGCAGGCTGCGCCGGGTGATCCGGCCGATCAGCAGATTGAGGTCGTCCACGTTGCCCCCGTTTCGTTGCGAACTGCCGCGGCCCGGAGCGCGGACGCCCCGGACGCTCAGGCGCTCGTTGGGCCTCAGCCCCCCTCGCGCTTCGCGGGTGACATGGACGATGGAGTACTGCCGTTGCAGAACGGACTCTCGACTGCCCATGCACATCCGCGTATAAGATGAACGGCATCGTACACGTAACGGAATGGCAAGTCCACGTCGCGGCGTCGGCGGAGTGCGAGTCCGGCGCCTGCCTCGAGGGGAGCGACAGATGTGGCCAATGCGTGATCAGACAGCGGTCGTCGGCATCGGGCAGACCGAGTACACGAAGCGCGGCGGCATCGTGCGCAGCGAGTTCCAGGTCGCGTGTGAAGCGGTTGTCAACGCCGTTGCCGACGCCGGCCTGCGCGTGCAGGACATCGACGGGCTCGTCACCTACGAGGGCGACAACAACCCTCCGGCGGCGGTGGCGCAGGCGCTGGGCATCCCGACGGTGCGGTTCATGAACCTCTACCCCGGCGGCGGCAACTCGGCGGCCGGCGTGGTCCACAACGCGGCGATGGCCGTCTACAGCGGTACCGCCGAGGTCGTCGTCAGCTACCGATCGATCTGCCAGGGCCAGACCGGCCGCTTCGGCAGCGGGCAGTCCCGCGGGGCGTTCGGCGAGCGGGTCGGAGGCGCCCGTGCGTTCACCGCGCCGTTCGGCGTGCTCTCGCCGGCTCAGGGCTACGCCTTCGAGGCCCGGCGCCACATGCACGAGTTCGGGACGACCAGCGAGCAACTCGGCGCAATCGCGGTGGCGTCCTACAAGCACGCGGAGGAGAACCCGCAGGCGGTGATGCGGGGTACGCGACTCACCCTCGAGGACCATCAGAACTCGAGGATGATCGTCGATCCGTACCACCTCTTCGACTGCTGCCAGGAGAGCGACGGCGCGTGCGCGCTGGTCACCACCAGCGCCGAACGTGCGCGCTCGCTTCCGCAGCCGCTGGTGCTGATCGCCGGCGCGGCGCAGGGCGCGAGCTTCGAGGCCGGCTCCGATCGGCACTCACGCAGCGCGCGCGGCTGGACCTCGGCGGGGCTGTCGGACATCGCTGCTGATCTCTACAAGCGTGCGGGCGTGGGACCCGGGGAGATCGACGTCGCGCAGTTCTACGAGAACTTCACCGGCCAGGTGCTGATGGCGATCGAGGACCTCGGCTTCTGCCGCAAGGGCGAGGGTGGAGCCTTTGTCGAGGGCGGCACGATCGAGTGGCCCGACGGCGATCTGCCGATCAACACCTCCGGCGGCAACCTGGCCGAGGGCTACATCCACGGGCTGAATCTCGTGCTTGAGGCGGTCCGCCAGGCGCGCGGCACCTCCACGGCGCAGGTGGAGGGCGCGGAGCACTCGCTGGTGGTGTCCGGCCCCTCGGCGACCCCGTCGAGCGCGCTGATCCTGCGCCGCGGTTCGTAGCGCGGGCAACCGGACGGACGCGCACGCCGCGGAGCGCTGGGAGGAAGAGAAACGATGGCCTACTTCACCGAGGACATGCTGCTGCCAGAGCCGAATCGGGACAACGACGAGTTCTGGGCAGGCTGCACCGCGCACCGGCTCGTGATTCAGCGCTGCGCACGCTGCGGCACCTACCGGCACCTGCCGGTACCGGTCTGTCACGAGTGCACGTCGTTCGAGTGGGAGTGGGTGGAGTCCGCCGGGCGGGGCGAGATCTTCAGCTACATCATCGTCCCGCACGGGGTGCATCCGGCGACGCTCGACGCCGTCCCCTACAACGCCGTGATCGTGCAGCTCGACGACTGCGGCGGAGTGAAGCTGACCAGCAACCTCATCAACGCGGCGAACGAGGACATCCACATCGGGATGCCGGTCCGGGTCGCGTGGGAGGACGTGGGCGAGGGCGTCACGCTGCCCCGCTTCGAGCCCGCCTGAGCTAGCACCGAGGCCGGAGGCACGCGAGAGAGGAGCCGGAACCGTGGCGCCCATCCTGAAGGACCTCCGAGTGGTTGATTTCACGCAAGGCATGGCCGGCAGCCTCGCGACGATGCTGCTCGCCGACAACGGAGCGGACGTGGTCAAGGTCGAGCCTCCCGGCGGCGACCCGTACCGCAAGCTGCCGGCGTGGGTCATGTGGAATCGCGGCAAGCGCAGCGTCGTCCTCGACCTCGACGACGCCGCTGGGCGCGCGGACGCGCGGGCGCTCGCGCTCGGGGCGGACGTGCTGATCGAGAACGTCCGTCTCGACGGGCAAGCCGGACCCGAGCTCGCGTACGAGTCCCTCGCCAGCGAGCATCCGGGGCTGATCTACTGCACCATCACCGGCCTCGGCTCGTCCGGGGCCTACGCCGACCTGCCGCCGTACGAGGGCCTGATCGCGGCCCGCAGCGGCGACTACCTGCAGCTCGGGAAGTGGATGCTGCGCGATCGGCCCGTCTACCGGGCGCGGCCCAACGGCAGCTACGGCGCCGCGCACCTCGCAGTGCAGGGCATCGTCGCCGCGCTCCGGGCGCGCGAGCAAATCGGACTGGGCCAGCGCATCGAGACGACCCTCTACCAGGGGCTCAGCTGCTACGACGCGAACAGCTCGCTGACCCGCCAGGTCGAACTGGGGCTGTCCGACGCCGACATCCAGAGCGCGCGCGGCCGCGCCTCTGTGAACCTCCCCTACATGGTCGCCCGCTGCGGGGACGGCCAGTGGATGCAGCTGACAAACATGGCCGCACGGCTGTTCCCGAACTGGATGCGCGCCATCGGCCTGGAGCACATCTACGATGAGCCACGCTTCGCCGGCGCCCCCTTCGCGATGGAGGCCGAACCGCGCGAGGAACTGCGCCTGCTCATCCTCGAGCGGATGCTCGATAAGAGCCTCGACGAGTGGATTGAGATCTTCACCAACAGCGACGTCGCGGGCGACCGCTTCGTAACTACGCAGCAGGCGATGGACCTCCCGCAGTTCCGCGCGCTCGACGCGATCGTGGAGATCGAGGATCCGCTGGTGGGCCCGACGCAGCAGATCGGGCCGTTCGCCCACTTCAGCGAGACGCCGTCCGCCATCGGCGCTCCGGCGCCGCGGCCCGGCGAACACACCTCCGAGGTGCTGACCGAGGCGCGACCAACACCGCAGACCCAGCCCTCGACGAACGGCGCTGCAGCCGATGAGCCCGAGCTCCCGCTCGATGGCATGCTGGTGCTCGACTTCGCCTCGTGGCTGGCCGCGCCGCTGGGGACCGCGCTGGTCGCGGACCTCGGGGCGCGGGTGATCAAGGTCGAGCCGCTGACCGGCGACGAGTTCCGCGTCTACACGCTTGGCCGTGGGCGCACCTTCCAGGGCAAGGAGAACCTCGTCCTCGACCTCAAGCGCGACGAGGGCAAGGCAGTGATGCGCCGGCTGCTCGCTCGGGCGGACGGGCTCCTGCACAACATGCGCGGCGAGGCGCCGCAGCGCCTCGCCATCGACTACGAGTCGGTGCGCGCGATCAACCCCGGCATCGTCTACATCTACGCGGGCTCGTATGGCTCGATCGGCCCCGGCGCGGGACGCGCGGCGTTCCACCCGATCGGCGGGGCGCTCAGCGGTGGCGTCCTCTGGCAACTGGGAGCAGCCAACCAGCCGCCGCCGAATGACGTCGAGTTAACGCTCGACGAGATCGTCGCGCAGAGCGAGGCGATGCTCGCCGCGAACGAGGGCTCACCGGACGTGACGTCCGCGATCTCTGTCGGCACGGCGATGGCGCTCGGCCTCTACCACAGGGAGCGGACCGGCCTGGGGCAGTACATCGAGACGCGGATGCTCGTGGCGAACGGCTACATCTGCTCCGACGACTTCATTCGCTACCCCGGGAAGCCCGGCCGCCTCGGGCTGGACGCGGACCTGCGGGGCACCCACGCCCTGCACAGGCTCTACCGCACCGCCGACGGCTGGTGCTTTGCCGACGTGCAGCTCGAGACCGAGTGGCCGGCGCTCTGCGCTGCCCTCGGCCGCGACGATCTGGCGACTGATCCGCGCTTCGCGGACGAGGAGGCGCGGCTGCGCAACGACGGTCAGCTCGTCGCGCTGCTGGGCCTCGCCTTCCGCGAGCGATCGTCGGAGGAGTGGGAGCGGGCGATGCGCGAGCACCGTGCGCCGTGCGTGCGCGCCGACGTCCTCGAGGCGTCCGACTTCTTCCTCGGCGATCCCGCCGTACGCGAGAACGGCTTCATCGCGGACGTCGAGCAGCGGCTCACGGGCAAGATGCTGCGGCAGGGGCCCGCCGTGGCGTTCTCGCGGACGCCGGCTCGTGCCGAGCCCGCGCCCGGCTTCGGCGAGCACGGGCCGGACATCCTCGCCGAGATCGGCTACAGCAACGAGGAGGCGGAGACGCTCCGAGCGGCGGGCGTGATCGCCTGGCCCGCCGAGCTCACCACGAGCGCCGCCGCCGGGTAGACGGACAACGCGGCCAGCGCAGGGAGGACCCGATGACGGAGCTCACAGCCGAGGGAAACCTCTCCGACATCCGCGTGATCGAGCTCGCGGACGAGCAGGCGGAGTACGCGGGCCGGCTGCTGGCCGGGCTCGGCGCCGAGGTGATCAAGATCGAGCCCCCGGGCGGCAACTCCACCCGCCGGATCGGGCCCTTCTACGAGGACGAGCCCGGCCCCGAGCGCTCGCTGTTCTTCTGGCACTACAACCTCGGCAAGCGATCGGTCGAACTCGACCTGGAGCAGGCGGGCGACCGCGAGAGGCTGCTGGAGCTGCTCGCGAAGGCCGACCTCTTCCTCGAGTCGACCGAGGGCGGCTACCTCGAGCGGCTCGGGCTCGACGCGCCGGCGCTGCTGGAGCGCTTCCCGAACCTGGTGGTGGCGAGGATGTCGCCGTTCGGCGACAGCGGACCGTGGAAGGACTACAAGGGCTCGGACCTCGTCCACCTCGCGCTCGGCGGGCCGATGATGAACTGCGGGTACGACCCGCAACCGGACGGCACCTACGACCTGCCGCCGATCGCCCCGCAGATGTGGCACGCCTACCACATCGCGGGTGAGCAGATGGCGATCAACATCATGGGCGCGCTGCTCTACCGGCGCCGCACGGGCGAGGGGCAGTACCTGTCCTGCGCGATCCACGACGCCGTCGCGAAGAACACCGAGCTCGACCTCATGACGTGGATCTACCGGCGGGCGCCGTACTACCGGCAGACCTGCAGCCACGCCTCGGAGGCGGTCTCGGCCGTCGCCACCATCGGACCAACGAAGGACGGACGCTGGTTCTGGACCAGCGGCGCGATGGGCAACAAGGTCGGCTTCGAGCAGCTTGTTGAATTCCTCGATGGCTACGGCCTGGCGGCGGACCTCAAGGATCCCCGCTACGTCGCCGAGGGTGCGCAGCCCACCGGCGTCGGGATCAGGGGCGACCCGGAGGTGGGCTTTCACCAGACCGAGGTGATGCACCGGCTGCTCATGAAGTACCGCTACGAGGATGTTCCCTGGCGCGACGCGCAAGAGGCGGGATTCATGTGGGTCCCCGTGCGCAAGCCGCACGAGAACGCGCTCGACGAGCACTGGCTCGCGCGCGGGAGCTTCGCCACCGTCGAGCACGAAGATATCGGGCGCTCGTTCCTCTACACCACGAGCAAGTGGGTCTCGACGGAGGCGCCCTGGAAGGTCGGGCCGCGCGCGCCGCACGTCGGCGAGCACACCACGGAGGTGCTCGCCGAGCTCGGCGCGGAGGCGCCGCGCACAAGCACGATCTCGATCCGCCCGAACAGCGACACGCGCCGCTCGCGCCTCGGGAAGCCGTTCGCGCTCGATGGCGTGCGCATCCTCGACTTCACGTGGTGGCTGGCCTCGGGTGGCGCGCCGCGGTTCCTGTCGGCCCTGGGGGCAGACGACATCAAGGTCGAGTGGAACGGGGCGCTCGATCTCCGCCTGAACATGGGGCAGTCCCCGATCGGAGGGAAGGAGGCCCGTGAGAAGGCGACGGAGCCGCTGCCGCCGGACCTGAGCACGATCAACCTCTCGGGGCAATTCAACGACTTCCACGCCGGCCAGCGCGGTATCTCGCTCAACGTGCGCCACCCGAAGGGGCTCGAGATCGTAAAGCGGCTCGTGGCCGAGTGCGACATCGTCGCGGAGGGTTTCTCACCCGGTGTGATGGAGAGCTGGGGCCTCGGCTACGACGTGCTGCGCGAGATCAAGCCGGACATCATCTACGTGCAGCAGTCGGGGATGGGCGCGCACGGCCGCTACGGCCCGTACCGCACGGCAGGGCCGATCGCGGGGGCGATGGCCGCCCTTTCCGAGATGTCCGGACTGCCGGAGCCAGCGCCGCCGGCCGGGTGGGGCTACTCCTACCTCGACTGGTTCGGAGCGTACAACCTGGCCACCGCGATGATGGCGGGGCTGAACTACCGCGCGCGCACCGGCAAGGGGCAGTGGATCGATTCCTCGCAGGTGGACTCCGGGATCTACATCAACGGCACATCCGTACTCGAATGGTCGGCGAACGGCCGCGTGTGGCAGCGCTACGGCAACCGCTCGCCCTACAAGCTCGCGGCTCCGCACGGCGCGTACCGTTGCCGCGGAGTGGACCGCTGGCTTGCGATCGCCTGCTTCAGCGAGGACGAGTGGAGCGCCCTCGTTCAGGCGATGGGCTCCCCGAGTTGGGCGGCGGACCCCCGCTTCGCGACGCTGGCGTCGCGCGTCCAGCACCAGGACGAGCTCGACGCGCTCGTCACCGACTGGACGAGCGAGCGCGACGAGTACGAGATGATGCACCTGCTGCAGCGCGCCGGCGTCCCGGCCGGCGTCTGCCAGGACGCGCAGAACCGCGTCGAGCGCGACGAGCAGCTGACCCACCTGGAGTGGCTGACCGAGGTGACCGGGACCGAGATCGGAACCTGGCCGGTCAAGGAGGTCCCCGTGAAGATGAGCGCTACGCCGCCGTTCATGGGCGGGCCGATCGACCGTGCCGCGCCGTGCTACGGCGAGGACAACGTGGAGGTCTACGGCGAGCTACTCGGGATATCGCCGGACGAGGTTGCCCAACTCGCCGAGGAGGGCGTGATCTAGCCCACGAACGTGCTCAGAGGCGTGAGGCGGGGACAGCCCCGCCGACGCCGCCGTGCGGCCAGCGAGCGTTTTAGCGGGTGCCCACGGCGCCGCGCTGCTGCGAGCGCGAGATCGCGGCCGCGGCGCGGGTCTCCTCGTCTGCCTGCTCGAAAAGCGCGACCACGCCGGCGCCGGCCAGCGCCTCGATCTCCTCGCTCGAGTAGCCGAGCTCCGCGAGGATGCGCTCGCTGTGCTCGCCGACCGCGCAGGCGGGGCCGATCCTCGCGGGAGCAGAGTCGAGCGTCACGATCGCGCCGTGGCGGGCGTAGCGCCCGTAGATCGGGTGCTCGACCTCCACGGTGAAGCCGAGCTCGTAGTTCGAGGGCTCCTCGACCGCGAACTCGGCGACCGTCGGCCCATCGGCGCGGGCACAGGCCACGTCGTGCTCGGCGAGGAGGCGCTCCCAGCTATCCGCGTCGCGGGTCGCGAAGGTCTCGGCGAGCGCCTCGGCGAGCGCGTCCGCGTGCTCGGCACGGGCGACTCGCGAAACGAAGCGCGGATCCTCGATCAGTTCCTCGCGCCCGATGGCCGTCGCGAGGGCGCGCCACTCGTGCTCGAACGGGGCGGCGACAAAGACCCAACCATCGTCGGCGGTCTGGTAGAGGCGGGAGAGCGGTCCCACACCGAGCAGCAGGGCGTCCGGCTCGACACGCGCGGGCTTGCCCTCGTAGCGCAGAGCGGCGTCGCCATTCGCGTAGATGTTCGCGCAGAGCATCGAGGTGGTCTGGTACTGCCCGAGGCCGTGTTCCTCGCGGCCGTGGAGCCCGAGCAGCAGCGCAGTGCCAACCGAGAGGGCAGCGTTGACGTCGGGATTGCCCTCGTTGGCCTGCAGCAGCCGCCAGGCCTTCTGCTTGAGCTCCTCGATCGGGAGCTCGGCGTCTGCGGGGTCGAGCTCGCTCGGTGGCATCTGCGCGATCGCGCCGCCGCCAATGGCGCCGGCGATCGGGTGGAAGGCCGGCTTGAACGAGTAGGGCCCGGAGTCTCCGTACGAGGCGCCGTAGTGGTAGACGACCCGCAGGTTGAGCTGCTTCGTGTGCTCGTAGCCGATACCGAGCCGATCGGCGACGCCGGGCCGGAAGTTGTGCAGGACGATGTCGGCGTGCGCGAGCATCCGGTGTACGACCTCACGGCCTTGCTCGGTCTTGAGATCGATGGCGAGGCTCTCCTTGCCGCCCGTGGTCTTGAAGTGGAGCATGCGGCCCGCCACGTAGCGGCTGTAGTCGCCCTCCGGCGGCTCGACCTTGATCACGCGCGCTCCCAGGTCTGCGAGCAGGCTCGAGCCGAACGGCGTCGCGTAGTACGTGGCGAAGTCCACCACCGTCACGCCGTCGAGCGGGGCGGTGGGAGCGGCGCCCTCGGGGCCGGGTTCGCGAGGCTCCCAGGGGCGGTCCAGCAGCTCGCTGCTCACGCCGAGGGCGGGCGCGGGCCGGGGCGCGACTGCGGGCAGCTCGGCCATGCGCACAAGCGGCCCTGCCTGCTCCTGGCCGCCGACCTGGACGACGTGGCCGTTGTGCCGGACCTGGGGGTGGTCGAAGGCCTGCTCGACGGTGTGGAACGGCTCGACGGCGACGTCGCGCTCCTCGTCGAGGATCGCCTTCCACTCGGCCCAGGTCTTTTCGCGCACGCGCTCGAGGACAGCTTCCCAGACGCCCTCGCTGTCGTCGGGGTCGCTGAGCGCGGGGAGGTCGACGTAGCGCGGGTCGGAGTAGAGGTCCGTGAGGCCGAGGGCAACCATCTGCGCCATGAAGAGGTGGGGCATCGTGTTCGCGAACTGCAGCCAGACGCCGTCCCTGGTGACCGCCGTGAGGTAGTTGGGGCGCGGGATCTGGTGCTGGACCGCACCCCAGGATTTCAACCGATCGGCGGCGAGCGGGTCGTTCGAGGCTGCCTGCAGGGCGTACCAGCGGATCATGTCGTAGGCGGTGTTGCCCTGCAGCAGGCTCGTCTCGACGTGGCTGCCGCGTCCCGTCCGGCGGCGCACGTGCAGCGCGGCGAGGATGCCCTGGAGCGCCCCGTGGAGGGCGCCGAAGCCGGCGCTCGGGACCGCCGTGAAACCGGGCCCTTCGCGGTCGGCGATGCCGCTGAACTCCCGCATCCGGCCGGTCTTCGCGTTGACGACGCCTTCGTAGCCCTTGCGGCGCTGCCATGGTCCCCGCGCGCCGAACCCGGTCATCGAGCAGTACACGAGCCGCGGGTTGCGCTCGCGCAATGCCTCGACGCCGAGGACGAGGCGGTCCATGACGCCCGGGCGGAAGTTCTCGATCAGCACGTCGGCCCCGCCGATCAGGGCGCGCACCCGCTCGGCGGCGGCCTCGTCCTTGAGGTCAGCTTCGATGCTGCCCTTGCCGCGGTTCCAGAAGCCCCAGGCGGGCGCGTCGCGGAAGGAGTCGCCGCCGGGCTGCTCGATCTTCACGACCTCGGCGCCGTAGTCGGCGAGGATCATCGCGGCGAGGTTGCCGAACATCCCCCGCGTGAAGTCCACGACCCGGAGCCCGTCGCACGGTGCCGGCACATTGTCCCCCATCCTGTCGTCCGTGCTTGTGCGCGAGGGGACGCGACCCGGTCCCAGCGGTCGCCCCGCCTACCCTTGCGGCCAGTCGATGCCGAACTGCTCCGCCACCTCGTCGTTGTGCTCGCCGAGCCTGGGGGCGCGCGGCGACGTTCGCCAGTCCAGGTGCTCGGCGATCCAGCCTCGAGCCGCATCCGTCAGCGTTGCGCCGACCTCGGGGTATTCGACCTCGGTGAAGTTCCCGCGCTCCACGTAGTGCGGGTCGCTGAGGTTGTCCTCCGGCGCGCGCAGCGGCGACCACGTCAGTCCCTTCGCCTGCGCGCGCTGAAAGAGGTCCTCCGAGTCGTATTCGGCCACGTAGCGAGCCGTGACGTCGTGCATGACCGCCTGCCCCTGCGGGCTCAGCAGGAACGTGTCGTCGTCGAACCTCGGGTCGAGCAGGGGCTCGGCGATGCCGGGTTCGTCGACGTCACGATCGAGGAGGATGAAGTCCAGCAGCTCCTGGTAGCCCTTCCGCCCGGCGTGGAACGGCATCACGTGCGTGCCGTCACGGGCTGGCGGCGCCGGCGCCTGCGGCTGGCGGCCCCGGAACGAGCGGTCGGCAAGGTAATTTGACGTGTGGAACTCGTTCCCGTTCGCCACCGCCTCGTGGATCGAGGCGTCGATGTACTGTCCGGCGCCGTGGCGGTCGCGGTAGTGAATCGCTCCCAGCAGATTGAGCATCGTGACGGCACCCGCGAAGTGCAGCGAGTGCCAGGGGCCCGGCGTCATCGGCGGCGTCGGGTAGACCCCTGTCTCCGGATCGCGGGCATAGCCCGAGTGGCTGGTGGGCCCACCCATCGCGAGCAGGACAAGGTCCGATCCCACGTACTGAGACCACGGTCCGTCCTGCCCGAAGTCACTCAGCGAGCAGTAGATCAGCGCCGGATGCTCCTCGCGGATGTCGGCGTAGCCCAGCCCGAGGGAGGCCAGGTAGCCCAGTGGGTAACTCTCCAGCAGCACATCGACGTGGGGCAGCAGCGCGCGCAGCGCGGCGCGGCCCTCGCTGCTTTCGAGGTCAAGCGTGACCCCGCGCTTGGCGTAGTTGTAGTGCCAGAAGAACAGGCTCTGCTCCGGGTCGCCCGAGTCCTGGTAGAACGGGCCGAGCGTGCGGCTGTCGGACCCCGCCGGCGGCTCGACCTTGATCACGTCGGCGCCGAACCCCGCGAGGAGGCGTCCGAGGAACTCGCCCCGGTGATCGGTCAGCTCAAGGACTCGCAGATCATCGAGCGCGAACGCGGACACTAGATCACACCCTCGGCCTCGAGCCGGCGCATCTCGGAACTCGAGAGCCCGACGAGTTCGCCCCAGACGCGCTCGTTGTGCTCGGCGTAGCGGGGCGTGCCGCTGCGAGGCATGCCGGCGACGTCCGGCGGGCTCTCCGTCATCCGTCCGGCCGGCCGTTCAACGCGAATCGTGCCCAGCGCCGAGTGCGGGATCGTGGTGTGAAAGTCGCGATGCGCCAGCTGCGGGTCGCGTTCGACCCGATCGGACGGGGTCTGCACGGGACCCGCCGGCACGCGTATCGCCTGGAGGCGATCGGTGAGCGCGTACTTCTCCCACTGGCTCGTGCACTCGCCGACGAGCGCGTCGAGCTCATCGGCGTGCTCCATTCGCGCCTCGAGCGAGGCGAACCGCGGATCTTCGCTCCACTCCGCGCGGCCCAGGGTCTCCACGAGCGAGCGCCAGTGCGCCTCCTCGTGGCAGTCGATGGCGATCCACTGGTCGTCGCCGGCGCACGGGTACAGGCCGTGCGGCGCGGACGGGCGGCCGTGCGGCCGGTTGCCGCGACGCTCGTACGTGCGGCCGTGCGCGGCGTAGTCCAGCAGCGCGGGGCCGGTGAGCATCAGCGCGGCGCCGCTCTGCGCAAGGTCGATGAACTGCCCCTGGCCCGTGCGATCGCGAACACGCAGCGCAGCCATCATCAACATCGCCAGGAACCAGCCTCCCTGCACGTCCATGTAGGAGTTCCCGAATCCCGTCGGGAAGCGATCGGGAAGCCCTCCCATGTAGGTCAGCCCGCCGACCGCTGCGGCAATCGGGCCCCACGACTTGTACTCGCGGTATGGCCCGTGCCAGCCGAATCCCGAGCTCTGCAGGTAGATGAGATCCGGCCGGTGCTTGCACATCTCCTCATAGGGAAAGCCCCATGAGGTCATCGTGGGCGCCGTGAAGTTGTCCGCGACGATGTCGCCGTGGGGGAGCAGCTTCCTGAAGAGCTCCTTACCCTCGGGATGGCGCATGTTGAGGCTGATGCCGAACTTGCCGGGGTTGATGTTCTGGAAGTGCGCCCCCCGGTCTCCCCTGTCCTCCATCGTCTCCGGCAGGCCGCCGTCGGGCATCGGCCAGTAGGGACGGCCGTAGCGCATGCTGTCCGGGTGCCCGATCCACTCGATGCGGATCACCTCGACACCGTAGGAGGCGAGGAACCGCGAACCCCAGGCACCGGCCCCCGCCCAGAGGAAGTCGAGCATCCGGATGCCTTCGAGCGACTTCATCGGCAGGCCCTTTCCCGGGTGGTCGGCGGTGTGCGGTGTTGTGGCGCAACGGCCCGGCTGCGCCGGCCGGTTGCTTGCGCTTGACCTGTACGGTCGCGTTCACTTGTAGCCTAACGGACCGCACCAAATCCGGCGAGCCGTCCGGGTGCTGGTGCCTTGGGATGCAAGCCAGGACGCTCGAACGGCACAGCCACGACCCCCGACGGGGCAGTCCGCGGCTGAGCCGGACAAGCCGAAGGGAATGGAACGTGAGCGCCGAGGCCCCGACAGCAGAATCACCAGCCGGCGTTGCCGGCCAGGCATTGCACCCGCGGACCGCGCGCGCTCGCACGGACTTGCTCGCGGCCGCTATCGAGATCCTCACGCGCGAGGGGTACGGCGCGCTCACGATGGACCAGATCGCCGCGGAAGCGCGCTCGAGCAAGCAGACGATCTACCGGCTCTGGTCGTCGAAGGAGGCGCTGGTCGCCGACGCGCTCACGAGCTACGTCGACGAGTACCCCGATCCCGATACCGGGAACCTGCGCGACGACCTGATCGCGCTGGTCACGCGGCAGATCCGCGTCCTGACCTCGACCAAGCACGGTCGCGCACTCGCGGCCGCCTACGCGAGCGCAGCCGACTCCCAGGAGTTGCACGAACGGGTACGCGAGCCGGCGCGCCGCGCGCGCCACGAGGCGATGGCGAAGATCATCGCGCGCGGCGTCGAGCGAAGCGAGTTGTGCCAGAACACGGACGCGGACCTGCTGATCGATCTGCTGCTCTCGCCGGCCCTCGTGCGCATCATGCTGCACGGCCAGGCCGTGGATGAAGCGTACGGGCGGCGGGTCGTCGACAGGGTGATCCGCGCGTTCGACCCCCACCCCCCCAGCAGCTGCAGTTGCCGCTAGCGCGACCGTAGCCGGCGGCGCACTCTGGCCCGTGCGCGAGGGCGAAGTGTACGATGCGGTTCGTGAAGAAGCCCGCACTCGATCACATCCGCATCTGCGATCTCACGGGACAACTCGCCGGCGCCGGGGCCACGCGCTACCTCGCGGCGGTCGGCGCCGAGGTGATCCGCGTCGAGGATCCGGTGCGCCAGGGCCGCTGGGACATCCTGCGCGGCATGGCCCCCTTCATCGATGAGCGGCGCGGCGTCGAGTTCGGGGGCGCGTTCAACAACCACAACGTCGAGAAGCTCGGGGTGACGCTCAACCTGCGAGACGAACGAGGCAAGGAGTTGTTCCGGCAGCTCGTCGCGATCTCGGACGTGGTCTCGGAGAACTTCGCCAGCGGAGTGATGGACCGCCTCGGGTTCGGCTACGACGATTTGCGCGCGATCAAGCCGGACATCATCTACGTGTCGAACTGCGGCTTCGGTCACACGGGGCCGTATCGCGAGTTCAAGACGTGGGGCCCGATCGTGCAGGCCTGCTGCGGGCTCACTTTCTCCTCCGGGCTTCCCGACCTGCCGGCGGCGGGCTGGGGCTACTCCTACATGGACCACCACGGCGGCAACTTCATGGCGATCGCCATCCTCGCGGCGCTCGTGCGGCGCAACCGCAGCGGCGAGGGCCAGTGGATCGACATGGCCTGCACCGAGGCGGGCGCCACGCTGCTCGGTCCGGCCGTGCTCGACTACACGGTGAACGGCCGGCCGCTCCGCCGCGAGGGCAGCCCGCACAGCAACCGCAACCAGTTCCCGGCGATGGCTCCTCACAACGCCTACCCCGCGGCAGGCGAGGACCGCTGGGTGGCCATCGCCTGCCGCGATGATCGCGACTGGGAGGCGCTCGCCGCGATCACCGGGGAGCCGTGGGCCCGCGACGGGCGCTTCGCCAGCCTCGCCGGGCGGATCGAGCACGAGGACGAGCTCGACGCGGCGATTGGCGCCTGGACCGCCGGGCGCGACCGCTTCGAGGTTGCCGGGCAGCTGCGCGCCGTGGGCATACCGGCCGCGGCCGTGACGCTCCCCGAGGAGCGCATCGATCACGACGCAAACACCGCGGCCTGGGAGCTCTGGCCGACGGTCACGCACTGCGAGATGGGCGAGGTGCGCGTCGACGGGCTCCCCGTCCACTTCTCCGAGACGGACTGGAAGATCGAGCACGGCGCGCCCTGCCTCGGCGAGCACAACGAGCGCATCCTCGGCGGCTTGCTCGGTTGCACCGGGGAGGAACTGGCCGCACTCGCCGCCGAGGGCGTGATATGAGCCAGCCGCAACTCCTCGAGGGCCTGCGCGTCGTCGAGCTGGCGAGCGAGCTGGCGGCCTTCGCCGGGAAGCTGCTCGGCGACATGGGCGCGGAGGTGATCGTCGTCGAGCCACCGGACGGCCACACGACGCGGAGCTTCGAGCCGTTCCTTGACGACGAGCCGGGCGCCGAGCGCAGCCTCTGGTGGTGGCACTACAACACGAGCAAACGCGGCGTCACGATCGACCTCGATCGCGAGCCGGCGGTCTTCCGCGAGTTGGTCGCGACGGCGGACCTGGTGATCGAGGCCGAGCCCCCCGGCCGCCTCGCGGAGCTCGGTCTGGACCACACCGATCTGCGCGCCGAGCGGCCCGACCTGATCTGGGTCTCGGTGACGCCGTTCGGCAGGGACATGCCCGACACGCAGGGCGTCACGGTGGACCTGACGCTGCTCGCCGAGGGCGGACCGATGTGGTCGTGCGGCTACGACGATCACTCGCTGCCTCCCGTGCGGGGCGGCGGCAACCAGGGCTACCAGACCGCGTGCATCTGGGCTGTGATGGCGGCCTTGACGGCCGTGTTGCACCGCGATCTCACCGGATTGGGTCAGCACCTCGACGTCAACGCGCACGCCGCCCAGAACGTCACCACCGAAGCCGCGACGTACTCGTGGCTGGTGGCGCAAGAGACCGTGCAGCGGCAAACGGGCCGGCACGCGGCGGTACGGCCGACGATGTCGAACCTCGCGATCTCGGCCGACGGGAAGCAGGTGCACACGGGCGTGCCGCCGCGGACGGGGGATCAGTTCAGGGCGCTGATCGGCTGGATCGACGAGCTCGGCCTACGCGAGGAGCTGCCGGGCACCGCGCTGCTGGAGGCGGGAATCGAGGGCGCCGAGACGCTGTTCGCCCGCCTCGGCGAGGACGACTTGGCAACGGCGATCATCGGGGCGGCTCGCGAGGCGGTCGAACTGATCGCGTCCGGTCTGACGGCCTACGAGTTCTTCACCGGGGCGCAGCAACGCGGCCTCTCCGTCGGGGTCATCTACTCGGCCGAGGAGGTCATGAACGACCCGCACTTCATCGAGCGCGGGTTCCCCGTCGAGATCGAGCACGAGGATCTCCAGCGGAGCTTCACCTACCCCGGCGCGCCGTTCGTGGCGTCCGGGTCACCGGTCCGGGTCGAACGGCGAGCACCCCGCGTCGGGGAGCACAACGCAGAGCTGCTCGGACCACTCGGCTCGTAACGATCCGGCACCCTCGCTGCTAGGAGGCGGGGCGGAACCTCGGGAGTGTCGCCTCCGGGTCCGAATCGTCGAAGACCACCTCGACGGCCATACCGATGCGGATCTCGTCGAGCTCGACGCCGATGATGTTGCTCACCAGCCGCGTGCCCTCCTCGAGCTCGATCAGCGCGACGTTGTAGGGCACGTCGATGAAGAACGGGTGCGTGGGGTGGCGCTGGACCACGAACGAGTAGACGCTGCCCCGGCCGCTCGCCTCCTGCCAGTCACTCTCCAGCGATCCGCAGGCGGTGCAGGACGGCTGCGGAGGATGCCGCAGCTTGCCGCACTCGCCGCAGCGCTGGATCACGAGCCGGTGCTCTTTGGCCGCGTCCCAGAACGGCTGGCTGTCCCGGTCGGGCGCGGGAATCGGTTGCGGGGTCTGGGTCTGGCTGGTCATCTGAACGACTCCGTTACGGCTGCGAGGTGAGGATGAGCGCGCTGGTCGGCACCCCGTTGCCACTGGTGCACATCGAGTAGCCGACATCGGACAACTGGTTCGTCGACGTGCCGCGCACCTGGCGCACCGCCTCGAGGATCAGGTTGTGGCCGTGGATGTAGCCCTCGGACAGCTGGCCGCCCGAGGTGTTGAGCGGGAGCTCGCCTCCGGCGGCGCGGAGCGCACCCGTGGCGGCGAAGGGACCGCCTTCGCCCTTCGGCGCGAAGCCGAAGTCCTCGAGCGCCATGATCACCCAGGGCGTGAAGTGGTCGTAGACCTGGATCACGTCGATGTCCCTGGCGCCGACGCCCGCCATCGCATAGACATTTTCAGCCGCGTTCACCGTCTCGTAGCCCGTGGTCAGGGTCTCGCGGTAGTAGTTCGTCATCGTGAACTGCGGGAGCCCTATCCCCTGCGACGCGCCGGTGATGTAGGCGGGCGGCTGCGGCAGGTCGCGGGCGCGCTCGGCGGAGACGACAACCCAGGCGCACGCGCCGTCCGTCTCGAGGCAGTAGTCGAAGAGGCACAGCGGTTCGGCGATCATCCGCGCGTTCATGTAGTCGTCGATGGTGAGCGGAGAGCCGTAGAACGTCGCCCCGGGGTTCTGCTGGGCGTGCTCGCGGCAGGCGAGGGAGACCGCGGCGTAGTGCTCGCGCGTCCAGCCGAACTCCTCTATCTGGCGTCGCGCGGACATCGCGACCATTGCCCCGGCGCTGGCGAGGCCGAACGGCACGGTCCACTGCTGATCGTTGGCCACGTAGCGTGCGCCCTCCATCACCCCGAAGCGGCGCCCGGAGCGCTCGTTCATCGAGCGGTAGCCGACGACGACGTCCGCCTGGCGGGTGGCGATCATCATCGCCGCGAGGAGCACGAGTCCACAGGGGCTGCCGCCGCCATAGTGCCCCAGGGCGTGCACGCGCAGATTGCGAATTCCGAGGTTGTTGATGACCTTGATCTCCTCGGTGTCGTCCATGTCGAGGCGGACCATGCCGTCGACGTCGGCGGGCGTCAGCCCGCAGTCATCGAGGGCGGCGCGGATCGCCTCGACCGCCAGCTGCGGCTCGCTCCGGCCGGAGTTCTTCGAGAACTCGGTATGGCCGATGCCCGCGATCGCAGCGACGTTCCGGAGCTGAGCTGGGTCGGGCATGTGGCTTCTCCCTCGGCTGCACTCGGAGCTACGCGCCGATAGTAGCATTACGATCGGCCATCGCAGCGAGGGGATCGGCGCGTACAGGATTCAGGCCCCGGTTGGGGTAGACTGCTGCCCTCGCGCGAGCGTCCCGGGCGGGACGGTCAGGTCGGGGCGGAGGGACGGGGTCGGCGTGGACAAGGGTACGACGGTGATCTCCGCCGGGGCGGTCGAGGTCGCCATGAGCTACCGCGACGACATCCCGGGCGACGGCGGGCTATGCATTCAGATCTACGCGGATGTAGACGGGCAAGATACCGAGCTGCTGCGCTTCGACTGTTTCGCCGGGGCGCCGCACTACCACTACGGACCGGAGCTCGATAACGAGCGACTGATGCTGGACACGACGGCGGCCGGTGATCCCCTCGCCTGGGCGTTGGAGCGTTTCGAGCGCGGCCGCCTGCGACCCATGATCGAGCGCGCGGGCTATCCGAACGTGGCATCTTCGCTGGATGAGGACGCATTCCAGGCGGCGTTAGCGAGAGTGAGCGACGAAGCCCGTACCATCGTCGCGCAGCACACCTCGTAGCTCACGCCGTTCGAGGAGGCCCGACGCCACGGGCCGTGTGGCTCGCATTGAGCGTCCGGGCGTCGCCGCCGCGGACCAATGCCTTCCCGAAGTTCCGGCCATCCATCATGGGGCGAAACGCTCTCGGCGCCGGGTCCAATCCGGGCCACAAGTCCTCTCTGCACTTCACCCGTCCGTCATGTACCCAGGCGCCCATTTCTGACTGCTGTAGCCGGTAGACGATGTGGTAGGGGAGGTGCAACGCGCCTGACGACGGCCAGCGCTTGACCGGCGGAGGGCGGGCAGGCCATATGGCCACTCCGGGCTCGGCGGCGCGGGATCTTCAGCCGAGAACGCCGTCAACAACAATCGAGAGCTGTGGCTGCATGCTGCTCAACCCTCCAACGAGGCCAGCACCTCGTCATCGACGCTGAAGTCGACCACTTGCTGATCGGCATAGCCGGACTCGCGGTACCAGCGGTAGGCGTCCGCGAGCCCCGTCTCGATGTCGAAGCGCGGTCGCCAGTCAAGCTCTCGCTTCGCACGCTCGATGCTGAACAGCAGCACCGGGCGCACGAGGTAGAAGAAGATGCGGCGCGCCTCGGCGTTGCTGGCGTTGGGCATCCGCACGATGCGCGGCTCGCGGCCCGCCGCTTCGCCCGCGGCACGCACCAGCCGGTTCGCCGTCTGCGCGTACTCGCCGAAGATGTTGTACGCCCGGCCGACCGCCTCGTCCCGCTGCAGCGAGGCGAGCACCGCCTCGGCGAGGTCCCGTCCGTGGGTGTGGTGCGAGGGAAACCGGCCGTCACCCGGGACCAGGATCGGACGGTCGCGGTCGATGCGCGCGAATAGCGCGGGCTCTGAGACCGGGACGTTGTTGTACGGCCCGTAGATGTAGCCGGGGCGCAGGCTCACCCACGGGAACTCCTCGCTCCGTCCGATCGCTTCGAGGCGGCGCTCGATGTCGGCCTTCTGCTGCGCGTACGCAAAGCTCGAGCCATCGAGGAGCGGCAACGTCTCGGCGATCGGAAACAGCTCGCTCGGGGCGTAGACCGCCTGCGTGCTGATGAAGACGTAGCGGTCGACCCGCCCTCGAAACAGCTCGTACGCCGCCTCGATGTCATCGACGGTGTAGGCGATGCAGTCGACGACGGCGTCGAAGTCGAGGTCGCCGATGGCGCTGCGCAGCTCGTCGGCCTTCGTTCGATCGGCGCGCAGCCGGCGGACCTCCGCTGGCAGCGGATCCGGCGTCACGCCGCGGTTCAGCACCGCGACCTCATGGCCCCGCTCCAGCAGCACCTCGACGGTGTGCCGCCCAACGAACTGCGTGCCGCCGATCACGAGGACTCGCATACGCATGCTCCAGCTACCCCGGACTGCAGGGCGCGCAGTCTCCCGCGCCACAGTCTAGGTGCGAGGAGCGCTCGGCGCTGTGCGAGTACCCCTGCATGGTGAGTAGTCTGACCGCGCAAGTCCCGGAGGCCGCCGATGCAGCACCCGACCGCAGGCGCGATGACCGTTTGAGCCCCGTCAAGCTCGACGGCGACGGTTTCACGCCGCCAGCGCCCACGCCGTCCTTCGGTAGTGAGAGCGACGCGATCCTGGCCGATCCCGGGTTCACCCCGGCACAGATCCAGACGCTCGTCGACGAGGGCGTCACGCACCGGGGCCGGCCCGCGAATTGATCGCTATGCTCGCCGCCTCGATATGATCGATGTCAGGCGTGAGCCAGCGAACACCAAATCCCTCGGGGTGCGGGCACGCTGACGCGAAACAGATGCGTGGAGGGATGCGCGGTGCTCTCGATGCGGCTTGCGCACCTGGCGATCGCGCTGGCGGTGGCCACCCTCGTCGCCTGCTCGGACGGGGAGGACGCGAGCCCGCGCGATGCGAGCCGGGACGCGTCCGCTTCCGCTGCGCCCACGTCCTCCGCCACGCCCACTGCTTCCGCTGCGCCCACCTCGGAGCCGAGCGTGCTCCACGATCTGGACGTCCTCGCGGACTTCGCCCCCGAGTTCGAGACGGCGAGGATCAGGCGAGTCGGGGAGGCCGGCGACATCCGGCTCGCGTGGACGATCGCGGACATGCTGCGGTTCGTCCCGCCCGGACCCTCGGAAACCCAGCGGGCGCTGGTGGCCGCCTTCTCAAGACTGACGGGACAACCGGAGGAAGCGATCGGCTTCTGGGTCGAGGCCAGCAACCACCTGATCTCGAACGACATCCCCGCGCCGGACGGGTACCGGCAGTGGAAGGGCACGCTGTACACCAGATTCGTCGAGGAGTGGGCGCCGTTCTTTGAGGACGCGGACGCCGCGGTCGACTGGCGCTTGATCTCCTGGGGCGGCGTAGGGATCGACGATCGACCGATCAGCATCGACGACCTGCCGATCGAGGAGGTCAACCCCTTCTGCGGCTGTATCCCGGCGCTCGACGATCCAGCCGTCACCGACGCTGCCGGCGGCGCCTGGTATCCCGACGATCTGCTGGTCTTCGGCGTCGAGCTCAACGGCGAGACGCGCGCCTACCCCAAACACCAGCTGCAAGTGCATGAGATGGTCAACGACAGCCTCGGCGACAGGCGGATCGGTCTCGTCTACTGCACGCTGTGCGGCACGGCCCAGGCGTTCCTCACCGACGCACTCCCCGAAGGCGTCACAACGCCCGGCGGTGCGCTCGAACTCCGCACGTCCGGCCTGCTGGCGCGATCCAACAAGGTGATGTTCGACCTGCATACGTTCTCGTTCTTCGACACGTTCCGGGGCCGGGCGATCAGCGGGCCGCTGCAGGATGCGGGTCTCGAACTGGAGCCGCTGGCGGTCGCCGTGGCCACGTGGGGCGAGTGGAAGGCCGGCCACCCCGAGACGACGATCGTGGCGGAGGACGGCGGCATCGGGCGGCGCTACCCCCTCGATCCCCTCGGCGGGCGTGACGATGACGGGCCGATCTTTCCGGTGGGCGACGTGGACCCGCGCCTGCCGGTACAGGTCCAGGTCCTCGGCGTTCGAACGGACCGCGTGACGATCGCGTTTCCCGAGCTGACCGTGCGGGCAGCGCTGGCGCAAGGCCGGCCTGTCGAGCACGACGGTGTCACGGTGCGAAGCGTCGCAGGCGCGCTCGCAGCCTTCGATCGCAACGGCGAGCAGATCGCGACGCATCAGTCCTTCTGGTTCGCCTGGAGCCAGTTCTTCCCCGGGACCGACGTGTGGTCCGGGAACTAGCGAGCCGGACGAAGCTCCGCATCAGCGCCCGCCGGTCGCACAGCGCGGCCATGTCATCGGCACGGTGCTGCGACCGGCGCTGCGCGAGGGCAAGGTGCTCTATGAGCGAGCCTGAGGCCGCGGTCCGGCAGCCGCGATCCCATGGCGGCTCGGCCGTCGTTGCAGCAGGCCAGGTCGCCTCTAGTGACCACTCTCCGAGCGCTCGAGCACCTCGGCCAGTCCAGACAGCGGCACAACCTCGCAGTCGCTGCGGAACTGGCTCTCGGCGCCGCCGTACACCACGGTCTTGCCGGACACGCCCGGGAGCAGCTCGCCAACGCGGTTGATCGATGTGAAGTAGTCGGAAGCCACGGTCGCGCCGGACTTGATCTCGATCGCGCTGACGCCGCCGCCGGTCTCGTAGAGGAGGTCGCACTCCAGTCCCCGGGAGTCCCGGAAGAAGGAGAGGTTGGGCTGGAGCCCCCGGTTGAAGCGGTGCTTGAGCGCTTCCGCCACGACCACGTTCTCGAAGAGCGCCCCGCGCAGCGGATGCGTCGCCACCTGCCGCGGGCTCTCGATGCCGAGCAGGTAGCTGGCCAGCCCCACGTCATGGAAGTAGAGCTTCGGCGACTTGACCAGGCGCTTGCGGATGTTGGCGTGGAACGGCGGCAGCTGGAAGACGATGTAGCTCGTCTCGAGGACGGTGAGCCACTCCCGCGCCGTCGTGTGGGATACGCCGGCATCGGACCCGAGCACATATCGCAAGTATTACTTGCAAATTGCGCACACCTGGGCGTAAGGACAATCGGCCTTGTGAAGCGCCACCATCGATGTCCCACCGCGGGGCGAAGTCGCCCGCGTCATTGAGCCACATTGGGCGGGCCGGGGTTCTCAAGCGTCGAGAGACATCAGGAAGCCGGGGGCATGACGTACAACCAGGATGTTCCGATGGCGGGCGCGCCCCGCCTCTACGAGATGACGATCTCGCTCATGGACGCCGGCGTGGACATCGAGCGGCGCGTGTTGGCGCCGGAGCACTACACGCTGGCCGACCTGCACCTCATCATCCGGGCCGCCATGGGCTGGACCGATGCGCACCTGTACGAATTCACCTCGCGCGACGGGACCATGTACGGCGACCCCCGCATCGACGAGCTCGACTTTGTCGATGAGGCGGGTGCGCTGATCGGAGAGGTGCTTTGCGAGCCCGGGGAAGCGTTGCGCTATGTGTACGACTTCGGTGACTACTGGGTGCACCGCGTCGAACTCGCTGCGATCCGGGCCTGCGACGGGCCGGCTGAGCCCTCCTGCATCGGCGGTCGCGGCGCGTGTCCCCCCAAGGACTGCGGCGGCGTCTTCGGGTACCAGGAATTGCGTGAAGCGCTGGCCAACCCGGACGCACCCGAATACGAGGAGTTAGCGGAGTGAGCCGCCGAAGTGATCGGCCTCCCGCTCGACGTGCACGCCTTCGACCTCGACGCGGCGAACGACGCCGTGCGCAGCCTCTCGGGAGGCGCCGGTGACAGCGGGCCGACCGGGTCCCGCAGCGATGCGTGACGCCTCGCGTCGAGCGACCATTCCGATTGAGACGCGTGGTGAGTCAGCTTATACTCATGCTATGAGTAAGCGGCTCCAGGTCATCATGCCCGACGACGAGTACCGCGCGGTCGCCGACATCGCGAGGCGCCAGGGGAAGCCCCTGTCGCGCATCGTGCGCGACAGCCTCCGCCGCACGGTCGCCGAGGAGCAGCAGCTGGCGCCGGAGCAGCGCATCGCCGCGGTATTGCGCTTCGCGCGGTTTGCCGGCCCGACCGGGGACATCGATCAGTTGCTCGCTGAGATCGAGCGCGGCCGTGCGCTCGCATGATCTATGTCGATTCGAACGTGCCGATGTACCTCGTCGGCGCCGAACACCCGCACAAGCGGCGCGTCGTGGCCCTCGTGCCGCAGCTCCTTTCGGCGCGCGACCAACTCGTCACGAGCGCCGAGACCTTCCAGGAACTGCTGCATCGCTACCGGGCACTCGGCGACCCTGAACACCTCAGCGCCGCGTACGACGCGCTCGAGGCGATGATCTCGATGGTTGCCGATGTGACCAAGGACGACGTCGATCAGGCGCGCGCCCACTCAGGGCGGTACCCCCCGCTCTCCTCCCGCGACTGTTTGTACCTCGCGGTGATGCAGCGTATCGGCTGCACCGATATCTGGAGCTACGACACGGGCTTCGATGCCGTGGGCGCGATCCAACGCATCGCCTGAGGGGCGGGTGCAGGGCGCATACACGGCAGGGGAGTCCAGTGCGACCGCGCGGCGTGAACGCGCTGCGCGAGGTCGCGGGAGCAGCCGGCAGCACCTCGCTCACCTTCGGCGAGCTCCGCATGCCGGGCGGGAGCAGTGTCGAGCTGTAGCGCTCCCCGGACCGCGGTCAGCGACGCGCGCGGCCTGACGGCGTCGCCGCTTCGGCTCGGTGTGCCCTTCGGCTATGAACTCCGCCCACGAGAACGGCGTCCGCTGCCGCTCGCCGGCGTCGTCGCGACCGTCCACTCTGACACCACCTTGCGGGACGCGACCCCCGATCCGCCTGCGCAAGGGTCGCCGAGGGTGTCACGAGCCTCGCGCGGTCGGTGAACCGCTCCTTCCGGTTGAAGGAGCCCCGGTGCGTGGTCAGTTCCGGCATTGCCCTCTCCGCGCTCGGTCAGCGGTCCGACGCCTCGGGGCTGTCGCCCTCCTCCGGGGCGGGGGCCGCGGTGCTGCGCGGCGCTCGTGGACGCCGCGGCCGGTTGAGCCGGCGGCCCAGCCAGAGCAGCCCCAGAGCGAGCGGCACCACCCACAGGAACGGGATAGCGACACCGACCGCCAGCACCCCCACCCGGCCGAGGGTCACGACGGCGCCCCAGCTTCCGCGGAGCCCGTCTACGAAGGTCGGCAAGGAGTCGTCGGGGGCGACCTGGTACTCGAAGACCTCGAAGTCGGCGCCCACCGTGATACGAAGCGGCTCGCCGTCCGGATCGACCGCCACGGCGGAGAATCCCGGTGCCGGTCTGAGCCCCACCTCGGCCTCGGTCCGGAAGTAGCCGAGCAGGCGCTCCCGGGGCTGGAGCGGCCCGGCAACCGAGCCCTCGAGCGTGACGAAGTCGTCGTTGTCGAACCCCAGGCCGAAGTCGAATATCTCGATCTCGACCAGCGCGACATTCCCGGTGTTCTCGACCGAGACGCAGACCGTGATCGGCTCGTCCTCGTCGACGGCGAGATCGTCGGCGGCGGGGCAGCGCGCGCCGTCATCGTCCCCGGAGTAGGCCGTCTCCACGAACTCGACGCGCGCCTCCGGGCGCTCGGGCTCGGGCTCCACGAGGGTGATGGAGACAGTCGCGAGTGCGACCAGGTCCTGGATCGTGCGCAGCTGGCCGCGCAGCCGTTCGAGGTCGGTCTCGCGGGCGAGCAGCTGGGACTCGAGCTCGGCGACAGTCTTGAGCTCGGTCGCGTTCGCGAGGAAGCTCCGCAGCCGCTCCACCGAGGCGCGGGAGGTGATGATGCGGCTCTCGAGATCGACGACGCGCTCGGTCACGTCGTCGGCCGAGATCTGCTGGCTCTTCAGGTCGCCGAGGGCCTCCAGGCGCCGCATCGCCTCCGCGAAGTCCTCCGGCAGCACCTTGAATGTGAGCTCGGTGCGCGGGACCGGCTCGGTGGTCGTGTGCTGGCTGAAGACCAGACCGCCGAGGCCCGCGATCGCCAACTGCGCCTGCTGCGTCGCCAGGCGGACGTCCTCCACCTCGACGAACATCGAGCCCACGTAGACGATCGAGCGCCCCGTATTGACCTGCTGGAAGGCGACATCACCGTCGTCGGCCCCCTCGGTCACCGCTGCGGCGGAAGGCCTGGGGGCAGCGATGGGCGTTGCGGTGGCGGCCGCGAACACAGCGGCGGGCGCAGCGGTGGCCGACGCTTGGACGCTCGCGTAGCTCTCGTCGTCGTCGTCGTCGTCGCCGCAGGCCATGAGCGCTGCGGCTGCCAGCAACAGGGGGACGATGGCCAGCCACATGAACCTCGCCATCAGGGATTCCTTCCGCCGCAGCGTTCGGCTTCTCAGTGACTATACGTAGGCGGGCCGCGAACGGTTCCCGGAACCTCCTGCCAGCGGGCGCTCACCGAGGGTGGCCGGAGCCGCTCGTAGCGGTAGCCGGCTGATCTCGTCGCCCGACAGGCAACCACCGAGGAATCGACGACCAGCGTCACCGGCGGTCGGCATCGCGGTAACTGAGAATCGCGTCGACTGAGAGCTGTGTGCCCGTGCGACGCTTGCGTTCGCGTGCCGCCATCACGAGGGTCCCGGGATCTGGTCGTCTCGCGAGCTCCACGAGCTCAGCGCGCAGGTACTCCTGAAGTGAGCGGCCGGAGCGGGCGGCGCGTGCAGCAAGCTCATCGCGCGCCTCGTCTGGCACATCGCGGATGGTGATCGATACTGGCATGCCGTCATTGCGCTGCGAACGCATCATCATGCAGGCACGGCACCAGCGGTCGCCCACGGGTCAATCGCCCGAGAGTACTCGCCGCGGTCCAGCGGGAGTCCAGTCACGGCGCCGAATTGGGCGGCCGAGGCCCTCGCCGTGTCTTCGTGTGCCGTGCAGACGGCCTCGAGCTCGTAGTCAGGGCAAAGAGGCCAGCGCTGGCACGTGGGCGTTCGCCCCCCAGCCACTGCCCCCGCGCGTGACAGCCGCACCGACGATGCCGACGCGGGCCGGATTAGCCTTCGCTCTCTTCCCTCCGCGAAGCCTGGCCCCGTCTACCGTGCCGCAGCAGCCTCGAAGGTCGCGGCGATCGAGCGCCGTAGCATCGCGTCCACATCGTCCTCGGTCGCCCCGTTGGCGAGCAGCCGCGGCACCTCGTGCCGGGAAACGAGAGTCCAGCAGTCGCTCCGGCGCGCATCCGACCACCCACCCCAGAGGCCGGCCGGTGAGCCATCGTGACCGAGACAGACCTGCTCGGCGTACCCCGCCCTGGCCAGCTCGAGCGCGATCGCGGACCGCTCGGCCACGTAGTCATCCTCTGTGGAGAAGAACCGGTCGAGGCCGACCGTCGCCCCCCGGGCGGCGAGGCCGCGCAGGTAGTCGAGGTCTTGCGTGTCGTTGGAGTGGCCGATGGTCACGGCGCGAAGGTCGAGGCCTTCATCCTCGAAGATGTCGAGCAGCGGTGTGCCAAGCTCATCGACCGCTCGCGTGTGGCAGGAGATGGGCACGCCCGTCGCCTTCGAGGCGCGGGCCGCTGCGCGGGCCGTCCGCTCCAGCATGACGCGCGGGGAGATCCGTCCTGCCTCCTGCTCGAGCTGGTACTCGAGGTCCCACGCGAGCTTGATCGCGCCGGCGCGGATCTGGCTGCCCTCGATCCCCTCACGGATCTCGCGCACGAAGTGCGCCGCGATCTCGTCCTCGTCCCAGCCGTAGTAGACCACCGGCACCCAGCGGTACACGCCGGTCGCGCAGACGATGTTGAGCGGCGACCGTTCGGCGACGGCCTCGAACAGCCAGACCTGGCGGCCGAGGTCGAAGGGCGTCAGGTCGATGATCGAGTCGATCCCGGCGTCGTGGGCCTGCCCCAGCGCCTCCAGGCAGCGGTCGATCATCTCTGCCCGGTCGAGCAACCCGGGGATGCGTTCCATCCCGGGCGTGCCGTTGGTCAGATGCTCGTGCGAGAGCGTTCGTCCGAGTTCGGCGCTGGGGATGGAACCACTAATCGTCTGCACCATCGACATGCTCTACCCCCGTCCGACGGCTCCGCGTGCGCGCCGCCCTCCGCATCCTCCCGGTATCAACCGCTACGTATAGCGCTCCGACACCGGGATCGCGAGCGTCAGGAGATATCGCAAAGGTTGGTGACGGGGAGCTGAAGAAGGGCGGCGTACGTTCAGCAGCTTCAGCCGCAGCCGCGCGCTGAACGCCTCGATGTACGCGTCGTCCGCGGGCCGAGGCGGCTGCCGGACTACTGAGCCGCGAGTTCACCCCATTCGCCATGAAGTCCGCGATCACTTCAGCGAGAGCGTCCGGTACCTCTGAGTAGATCCCATGGCCGACCCGGCTGAAGACGTGCAGTGCCGCGTTCGGCAGCTTGAGGTAGTTCTCGACGTTGGCGCGTACCAGGTGGTCAGCAGCGCCCGCGATCATCAGCGTCGGCGTCACGAGCCCACCGAGTCGATCGCCCACGCTCAACTCGCGCATGGCCCGCCGCGAGTCGTTGAAGTGACCGTCAGAGGCGGACAGCGCGCGGTCCACCGAACGCTCGACTTCATGGCCGGTGGCCCTGGACAAGCGCAGCGGCGCGGCGATGAACGCGAACTCGTAGACCCCGTCCGCCGCCAGCGCTTCCAGATCCAGGGCCGCGATCATGTACACGCCCAGGTCGCGGAGCGCGTTGAGGTGCAAACGCAGGCGCGTGGGCGAGGGGTCCTCGCGATGGCGCGAGGCTCGCGGTCACGTCCCACAAGGTGGTGTAGCAGCGTCGCCATCCTCTGACTGATTGTCAGCTCGCGGCGGGGAGCACGAGGTATCGCATGTTGGGGATGGGGGTGAGTCAGGCGGCGTGCTCCCTCAACTGATCGCGCCCCTCCTGTAGCTGGCAAGCCGGTTCACTCGAGTCGCCGCGAGCCCGGGCCTCGCGTGATAGCGTCCCTCACAAATGCCCGGACTGACGCGCGGATGAGAGAGAAGATGCACGCGATCGCGAAGCGGCTCGAATCCGGGGCCGACGCGGCCGGCATCCTGGTCCCGGACGTGGTGCGGCGGGCCGTCGCCGGCAAGGACTTCACGTTCGGGGACGGGGGTGCGGTCAGCCCTCGATCGGTTCGATGAGCCCCTGCGTGCGTGGGCCGTTCGCTTCGGCTGGCAGTCACCCGGGCGATCCGGAGAGGGCGACAACTGCCGACATCATGTTCGAGGTCCACGACTACGGGGACGTGCAGCTGGAGCTAATGCTGGTTGGCGACGGCGGTCCTCTGACGGTGCTCCTCCCCGGCGCCGGCGGCGGCGTGCGCGGGTATCGCGCGCTCGCTCCGCTGCTGGTGGACGCGGGCCTGCGCGTGGTCGGCGTGAACCCTCGGGGGTCGGGAGCATCCAGCGGCGAGATGCACGGACTCACGCTGCATGAGCTCGCGAATGATGTGGCGCACGTCGTCGAGGAGTTCGGTGGGCCCGCCGTCGTGATGGGACACGGCGGCGGCAATCGGATTGCCAGGATGCTCGCCAGCGACCGCCCCGAACTCGTCCGCGCCGTGGTCCTGCTGGCTGCAGGCGGGCGGGTGCCTCCGGACCCGGCGGCGGCCGATGCGGTGACGAAGATGTACGAGGCAACGCTACCCGAGGAGGAACTCAGGCCCCTCCGGCAGCTCGCCCTGTTCAGCCCGTCGAGCGAGATGCGGGCTGACTTCCCCCCGCCCGATCAGTCACCCGCGACGGCGGCGATGATCCTCGCGGCCGGCGCGGCGACCGATCTCGGCGAGTGGTGGGCCGGGGGCAGCGCGCCCATGCTCGTGGTCCAGGGGGCCGATGACCGGGCGGCGCCACCCCAGAACGGTCATCAGCTCGCCGGCGAGTACCCGGACCGTGTGACGGTTGTGGACGTACCCCGCGCCGGTCATGCGATGATGATCGAGCAGCCCGGCGCAGTCGCAGAGGCCGTCGCCGGCTTCCTCCGGGCGCAAGGCGTGCTGGTCGGGAACTGACAGCGGTAGCAACGAGAGCCAGAGGAACCGCCGATGACCTTCGCCATCAACCACATCCACATCAAGTCTCGCGACCCACGGAAGAGCGCGGAGTGGTGGGCCGAGGCATTCAACTTCGAGATCGTAGGTGACTTCGTCCGTGAAGGCGGTGACCGCTTTGTGGCGACGCGTAGCGAGAACGGCATCACGGTCAATATCTCCGGCGCGCGCAGCGGCGAGACGCTCGGTCCCGGCGACGCCAACGTGCACGAGGGGTTGGAGCATTTCGGGCTTGACTCAGCGGACCTCGAAGCGGACATCGAGCGACTCGCAGCGCTCGGAGCGGAGCTGCTGGAGGGGCCGGTCGACTTCGGCGCCATTCGCGCCTGCTGGTTGCGAGCCCCGGACGATGTCAGGATCGAGCTGATCCAGCGAGTCGAGCGCTAATCAGGACGCAGGTCCCCGCGCCGGCGCCTCGGGCAACGAAGAAGCGCGCGCGAGCGGCTGCGGTTGGGTGCTCCCGATTCCGACCGGGACGCGGCCCGGACCGTCACCGTCGGCGGGGTCAACGACAGCGACGCGTCGAACGGACGGTCACGGTGTCGCGTCCGGGATCCGGTGTAGACTCCGGGGGGAGGGCCGCCCTCGGTGGCCATCGGCATCGCCGACGACGACACCGCGAACCTGGTAACGAGAGCGGCACGCCCTCGCGTGAGCTCCTTCAGACGAGAAGCTCGGCCCTGCGAGAGAGCGAGCGCGGCTTGACAGGTAGTTCCTGACAGAGTAAATCGAGCGATAGAAATGAACCCCCGCGTGGGGGGATCAGGGGGGACTCTCATGAGCGACGGTTGGGACTGGAACAGCAGGCTGACGCGACGGTCGATGCTGCGGGGAGCGGGCATTGCCGTAGCCGGCCTCGCCGGCGCAGCGCTCATCGGCTGCGAGGGCGATGACGACGACGACGACGCGCCGGCACCGGCCGCCACGGCCGCCCCAGTGGCCACCGCGGCCACGGAGGCCACCCCGACGGCCGCCGCGGCGGCCCCGGAGGCCACCTCGACGTCCACCCCGATCGTGCCCGTTCGTATCACTGCAACGCCGGCTGCAACGGAAGCCGCCGCCGCGGCGCCGGCCGGCCCGACGCCGGGTGGCACGATGGTCGCCTCCGATGCATATACCTTCGAGGCGTACGGTGCTTCCCAGGGAGGGCCGTTCTCCTTGTTCGCCGGCCAGACCACCTCTGCGGAGCACTCCGGCGTCTGGGACTTCCTGATGGCGCGCAGGGACACGCTCGATCCCGAGCCCCGGCTCGCGGAGTCGTGGGAGCAGAATGGCGACGCCACCAGCACCGAGGTCAAGCTCATTCCCGGCCTGACGTTCCACAACGGCAAGCCGCTCGACGCCGCGGCAGTCAAGCGCAGCTACGAGTCGATGAGCGAAGAGGGCACGGCGCCCAACCAGACCGGAACCCTGGCAAACAGGTACCTCGAATCGATCGACGTGGTCGACAGTCGCACTCTGCGCTTCAACCACCCGAGCTGGCCGGGAGAGGTCATCTTCGACCTGTTCACCCTCGCGCCGGTCCATGACGCCGACAACCTGGCGGACTACTACGCAATGACGGAGGTCAACGGAAGCGGCCCCTTCAAGTTCGACCTCGACAGCTGGAAGCCGGGCGAGGGCTGGACGGCGGTGCCGCACGACGGTTACCCGCTGCCGGTGTATCTCGACGCGATCGAGTACCGCGTCGTCTTTGATGCGGACGTCCGGGCGCTGGCGCTCGAGAGCGGTGAAATCGACCTGGCGCACATCGAGCCCGCGCAGTTCCAGCGCCTGAGTGGTATGGACCACCTCAGGGTCGAGACGGGTGCGGCAAGCGCTATGTTCGTCATCGGGCCGGTGCGGACGCTGCTCGGTGGCGGTCACCCGGCGAACGACGACCCGCGCTTCTTGCGCGCGGTCAGCATGGGGCTCGACCGGGAGAGCATCCGTGACGAGGTATTCGAGGGCATCGTCTCCGTCAGGAGCCAGTTCTTCCTGGAGAACTCGCCCGCATATGACGCGGCGAACAACGTCGCCTATGACCCCGACGGCGCCAGGGCGCTGCTGGCCGAGGCCGGCCTCGCTGGCACGGAGATCACCCTGTTCGTCTTGCCAGGCGAGTTCCCCGACTCCTTCCCGGAGGCCGTCCAGGCGGACATGAGGGAAATCGGAATCAACGTCACGATCGAGATCGTCGATGGCGGAACGTTCTGGGGCGGGTTCCTCTCCGGCACCTTCGAGGGTTGGTACACCACGGGCTTCGGCTTCCACTGGATGAACCCGGAGACATTCCTGAACACCAACTACCAGGTCCGGACGTCGCCGAACGCCGCCGGAAACCCGGTCAACGCAGTGGCGGAGGTATCGCAGGATTACCTCGATCTCGTCGCCGCCTTCGGCAACCAACCGACGCCCGACGAGCGTGCGGCGTTGCTCGATCAGTTCAACAAGCGCTTCGCGGAACGCCCGCACGTGATCCCGGTCGTCGCGAGTGAGGACACCTGGGCGATCAACAACCGCGTGAACGGTGCACCCGCGACCGTGCGCAACCAGTACTTCATGAACGAGCTCTGGATCAGCGACGCGTAGCCAAGGATCGGATTTTCGCTTCCCTGGAACACACGGCGGCCGCTCGTCCCACATCTGCTGATGTGAGGCGAGCGGTCGCCGCAGGCACCCTGGCGGACGGTCGGTCCTCCGTGCGGCAGGGCGCGGTACCATCGTTCGTCAGAGGGAGCGCCGCAGATGTTGCCGTTCTTGGTCAGCCGCATCGGTCAGGGCCTGATCGTGATGCTGCTGGCGTCCCTTCTGATCTTCTCGATTCTGCGCTTGATCCCGGGCGACCCGGCCCAGGTGCTGGCAGGAAGGAATGCGACACCCGAACAGGTCGAGCAGGTACGACGTCAGATCGGGCTGGACCGCCCGGCCTGGGAGCAGTACGTCAACTGGTTGAGCGGCGCAGTTCGGGGCGACTTCGGCCGGTCGTTTAGCCGTACCGTCGACGTGGGCACCCTCCTGAAGGCCGCCCTCCTCCCGAGTGCCGAGCTCGCGACGGCCGGCTTCCTGTTCATGGTGGTCGTTGGCGTCCCGCTGGGGATCTTCGCCGGCCTCAAGCCCGGCGGGTTCCCCGACTACTTCGCGACCGGATTCACCATGCTCACGCTCGGCATCCCGAACTTCGTCTTCGGGCTCCTCCTGATCTGGGTGCTCGCGGTCCATCTGGACTTGCTTCCGATTACCGGACGCGTCGCCATCAACGAGAATCCCATCGAGGCGCTCAAGTTCCTGGCCATGCCGACGATCGCCATCGGCGTCGGGCCCGCGGCCATCCTCGCCCGATTCGTGCGCAGCTCGCTCATGGAAGCGTTGAACCAGGACTACGTGCGGACGGCGCGCGCGAAGGGGTTGCGAGAGCGGACGGTCGTGCTGCGCCATGCGATGCGCAACGCGTTGATCCCGGTGATCACCGTCCTGGCCCTGGAGATCGGCTGGCTGATCTCCGGCGCGGTGATCGTCGAGATCGTGTTCGTGCGACCGGGCTTCGGAACCCTGATCATCAGCGGTGTCCAGTTCAGGGACTACCAACTGATCCAGGGCATGCTCGTGGTGCTGGTCACGGTCTTCGTGGTGGTGAACGTCGTGGCAGACATCGCCTACGGCTTCGTTGATCCTCGAATCCGCGTGTCCTGATGGCAGTCGAGCAGCAGCGGGAGTTCCTCGTCCGTGGGCGCGTGTATACATGGCGGCAGCAGTCGCAGTGGTTCGATGCCTGCTATCGCGTGGCCCGCGAGCGCCGAGGCCAGATCGCGCTGGTGATCCTCGGCGTGTTCGGGCTGTCCGCCCTGCTGGCGCCATGGATCGCCCCGTACCATTTCGCAGATCAGATCCGCGGTACTCGCCTGCTGGCGCCCTCCTGGGATCACTTCTTCGGCACCGATGACCTGAGCCGCGACATGTTCAGCCGCGTGCTCTACGGCGTCCGGATCTCGCTCTTCGTCGGCGCGGGCGCACTCGCCATCGGGATGTCGATCGGCGTCCCCGTGGGCTATTGCGCCGGGTACGCCGGCCGCTGGGCCGACGCGATCCTGATGCGGCTCATCGACACGATGCTGGCGTTCCCCGGGATCATCATGGCGCTCATCGTGTTGACCGTCCTCGGGACCGGCACGCGCGAGGTCGCGATCACGCTCGGCATCGGGGCGATCCCGAACTTCGCGCGACTCGCGCGCGGGCAGGTGCTGCAGGAGAAGGAGCGCGACTACGTGCTGGCGGCGCGCACCCTGGGCGCCGGACCGCTCCGGATCATCATGCGCCATATCGCGATCAACACCTTGCCGCCGCTCCTGGTCCAGGCGGCGCTCGTCGTCGCGTTCTCGATCGTCGGGGAGGCAGCGCTGAGCTTCCTCGGTCTTGGCGCGTCGCCCCCGACTCCGACGCTCGGGCTGCTGCTGGACTCGTCCAGGCAGTTCCTCACGCGCGGCGCCTGGTGGTACGTGCTGGCGCCTACCGCGGCGCTCGCGCTCCTGCTGGTTGCGCTGAACTTCCTGGCCGACGCGCTCGTCGAGGCGACGAGCCCCTACGTGCGGAACAAGTAGCCGGCGCTCCTCCGCGCTTATGTCCTGTCGGACGACCACTGCGTTCGCCGTGGGTCACCCCTACAGAGTCATACCGACCCGATGCGTGGGCTCCTGACGCCGGATTCAGCTCTCCACGCGGTCTGAGTCATGCCGTCGACGGCCACGCGATCGACAGATCGGGCCGCATCAGACCATCGTGTCAGGCGACTGCACCGCGCCGAGTCGGTTACGCCAGCTCAGCTCAGTGCTCCACAGGGGCTGGGTCCGCCGGCTCTACCCCCACAGGTACGGTGGCCCCCTTCCCCGCGACGAACTCGCCCAGGCCTGGACCAACCCTAACCTCTCCGTCGCGCAGCACCGCGCGACCACGGAGGAAGGTCATCCATGGCCGGCCACGCACCTCGCGGCCCTCATAGGGGGTGTACCCGGCGGGACCTAGCAAGTCCTCTGCCCGAAGTGTCCAGCTCGCGTCCGGATCGAAGATCAGCAAATCCGCGTCGGAGCCAACCTGGATCGTGCCCTTCCGCGGGTACAGGCCGAAGAGTCGGGCGCTGTTCTCGGCCATCACTCGTGCGAACCAGGACGGCGACAGTCCGCGCTCGACGACTCCCTCGTGGTAGGTGATGGCCACGAGCGTCTCGATCGATGGCGATCCAAAGGGAACTGATGCCCCGTCAGGCTGGAGGAAGATGTTCTCCCATCCGTGTTCCTTGGCAGCCGCATCCTCGGGTGCGTGATCGCTGCCGACCGTTGAGATTCGTCCGTCCTGAAGCCCCCGCCAGAGAGCGTCCTGATGCCCCTCCGCCCGCGATCGAAGCGGTGGACCGATCTTCGCGAAGGGCCCCAGGCGCTCCATCTCGCTGTCGTCGAGCACGAGGTACTGAGGGCATGTCTCCGTCCACACCGGCTGGCCGGCCGCCTGAGCCTCGGCAATCCGCGCCAGGCCATCCCTGGTCGAGAGGTGGACGATGTAGATCGGACAGACTGCAGCGCCGGCCATGAGGATTGCGCGATTGACGGCGTCGGCTTCCGCCCATGGTGGACACGTGGGCGGGTAATCGGCGGGCTTCGTCTTGCCGGCCTGAATCGACTGGTCCCGCAGGTAGTCGAGGACGGCGCCGTTCTCGCAATGCAACTGAATCAGGCCGCCTGAACGACCTGCGATCTCCATCGCGCGCAGGATGTACCCGTCCGCTGACATGTACCCGGCAAGGCTGTACGTCATGAAGAACTTGAAGGAGGTGACGCCCAGCTCGATAGCTTCCGGGATGCCGGTTTCGAGAGCTCCGGACGCGTCCGCAGACTTTTCCGTCGCTCCGGGGATGATCATGTGCACGGCAACGTCTGTGACGAGCTGGCCGGAGAACTCGCCCTTCGATCGTCGTATCGCCTCTGGAATCGACTCCATGCCGTGTGCGCCGCGCTCAGGTTCGATAAACGGGATGATTGTGGTGACGCCTGACCGCGCCGCCATCTTCGAGATAAGCTGCCAGTCCTCGCCAAAGCCCAGGTGCGTGTGTGGATCGATCACACCGGGGAAGATCAGCTTCCCTGCCGCGTCGATCGTTTCGTCCGCCTCCGGCATCGACGAGGGCGGTCCGATGGCCGTGATCGTGCCGTTCGCGATCGCAACATCCGCGACGTAACTCGACCCGGCAGTAACGACCGTTCCACCTCGGATCACGGTGCTGGCGCGGAGAGCACTCACGACACCGACCTCCGCCATGTGTGGTGCACGACGCTTGCGTACCAGATCGTAACAGCCTTAACTGCGCGGCAGCCCGAGCCCTCGCGTGGCGATGATGTTGCGCTGAATCTCCGAGGTGCCACCGCCAATGGTCGCCACGACCGTCATCACGTAGCGTTGCGTGAATGCCGCCTTCACCGGTGCGCGATCGTCCTCGGCATCCCAGATGTTGGAGTAGAGACCGAACACCTTCATGCCCGTGCGCGCGAGCCGCTGCAAGCTCTCCGAGATAAACATCTTCGTCACCGAGGCCTCGTAGTTGGGGATCTCGCCCGCGTTCTGCATCGTGACGATGCGCAGCGAGAAGTTCAGCCCGACCTCAGCCTCGAGGTAGCGCTCCGCGATCTCGTGTCGTGCAGCGGGGGTCAGCTTCGCCTGCTGCCGACCCTGTTCCGTGCCCGCGTACGCAATCAGCTGACGGAGGCTGCGCTGCAGCGCGACCGCTCCGCTGATGTTGGAGCGCTCGAAATCGAGCAGCGTGACGCCCACGTACCAGCCGCGGTTGACCTCGCCGACGACGTTGGACGCGGGCGTGCGCACGTCCTCGAAGAACGTCTCGTTGACGCCGTGCTGCCACGCCATGTCGATCAGCGGGCGCACCGACAGGCCGGGCGTGTGGATGTCGTCGATCAGCAGGAACGAGATCCCGCGGTGCTTCGGCGCTTCGGGGTCAGTGCGCACGAGCACGAAGATCGAGTCGGCGTGATGGGCATTCGTGGTCCAGATCTTCTGCCCGCTGATCACCCACTCATCGCCGTCGCGCACGGCGCGCGTCTGCAACGAGGCGAGGTCGGACCCTGCCCCCGGCTCCGAGTAGCCCTGCACCCACGCCGTCTCGCCAGAGAGGATCTTCGGCAGGTACTTCGCCCGCTGCTCCTCGCTGCCGTGGACGATCAGCGTCGGGCCCATGTAGGCGGTGCCGTCTCCACCGAGGTCCGTAGGGGTCCCCGCCCGTGCCATCTCCTGTTTGAGGATGAACTGCTCGTTCGGTGAGAGCCCGGCGCCTCCGTACTCCCGCGGCCAGTGCGGCGCGAACCAGCCCCGCTCCGAGACCGCCGCGCCCCAGGCATCGGCTGCGGCGCGGCGCTCGGGGTCCTCGGACTTGCGGTCGGCAACCCATCCGTGGTGGTAGGTCACGGCCAGGTCCTGCTCGGCCTCCCGCCGGTAAAGGTCGGGGAGGCGATGGAGCATGAGCTCCCGTACCTGTTTGCGGAACTCGGCCTGCTCCGGTGTGTCATGCCAATCCATCGGCAGCTCCCCATCGTCGAGCACGAGCCGGCAACAACGAAACCGATCCTGGGTGGAGGACCGGCCTGCGGCTCAATACAGGCTTACGCAAGCCGAAGCAGTTCGGCGGCGTTGCCCCCGAGCCACTTCTCCGTGACCTCGGGCTTGAGCGGCAGCTCTCGCAACTCTCCCACCGCCCGCTCGAACGGGATGATGCTGTCGGTTGCGAACAGCACCTGGTTCTGTAGCAGCGTATTGCCGAACTGAAGCAAGGTCTCCCAGCCTGAGCCGGGGGTCCCGAGGTACTTCGGCGCCACCGCGCCGATTTCGATGTAGACGTTGCGGTGCTTCCACGCGACCCCGACAAGCTCGGATACCCAGGGCCAGCCGCCGTGGTTCGCGACGATCGTCAGGTCCGGGAAGTCGCAGGCGATCTCGCACAGGTAGAGCGGGCGCCCGAACTCGATCGACCTGTTGTTCGAGAAGTTGATCGACGAGTGGATCGTAACGGGGACACCCAGCTCCTGACACTTCTGGTACAGCGGATAGAAGCGCCTGTCGTTGGCCATCAACCGATACGCGAACGGCTGCAGGTTCACGCCACGGATGCCTCGTTCGGTGACCTCGCGCTCGACGACGGCGGCCATGTCGTCGTCCGTGCCGGGATTCACGGTGCAGTAGCCGGTGAGACGCTCCGGGTGCTGTTGGACGATGCGCACGACGGCGTCGTTCATGGCCCGATAGTCGCCCGAGTCCCACTCCGCCTGCACTACTGCATGGTCGATACCCGCCGCCTCGAAAGCGGCAACCATTGCCGCCGCATCAGAGCCGTGTCGACTCCACACGTCGAGCTCGCCGCGCTCGCCCGAGTAGATCCGGCCGTAGTTCGACATGTAGTCACTACCGTCGCCGTCCTCTTGCCACTCCGATGCCGGAACAACCACGCGAAAGTCGATGATCACGACATCACCTCTCCCCCAGGATCGTCGCCCGCAGCTCGGTGGGCGACGCTACCAGATCCCGGCTGAGCTACGTTTCGGATCGACCGCGTCGGAGCGCCCGTCCCGACAGCGCACCGGCGTGCTCCCCATCCTCGATCACGAGTGACCATTGACCAGGACATGTCCGATTCCAGAGGGAACGACTCGAGGGATGCGAACGGGCTGGCCACGCAGACAGCCAGGACGCTCCCTCCAGGCGTGCTCATTCTATTGCCCGAAAGATGGATGTCAAATCTAGTCGCCGGCAGGGGGAAGGGCCGCCATCACCTGCTCGCCGCAAGTCAGTTGAAGCGCGATCCTCGTGCGAGGTCGCTCGCAACTTCGTCGACGCCGGGCACGGTACCGTCGCGTCACCGCCCTGCTGCGCGCGGAAGGCTGGCGGGGGAACCAGAAGCGGGTGGAGCGACTGTGGCGACAGGAGAGGCTGTGGGGTGCCTCGACACCAACGGAGGCGCGGTCGTCTCAGCCCGTCCTGCGGAGCTTCTTCAGGCTCTTCAGCTCACGCGGCGGGTCCAGGCGGCTCCCCAACATCGTGAAGGACATCTCTCCGACGTAGACGTCCCCGTTGTCAGCCACCCCGATTCCGTGCGGCGCGATGAACTGCCCCGGCCCCTCGCCCGCCTCGGGCGCGCCGTAGCGGCCGAGGAGTTCACCGTCGGGGCTGAGCACCGAGATCCGGTGACCGACCCCGGGCGCGTCCACCGTCAGCGGCACGCCGCCCAGCTCACCGATGTAGATGTTGCCCTCGGGACCGACGGTCAGGGCGCACGGCCGGTGGATGTTGTTCCAGGTGACGATGTGGTTGCCGTCGAGGTCGAAGACCTGTACGCGGAGCGCCTCGCGGTCGGCGACGTAGAGGCGGTCGCCACGCAGACCGATGTTGTGGGGGCACAGAAACTGACCGGCATCGACGCCCGGCTCGCCCCAGGAGAACAGCAACTCACCGCCGGGCGAGTACTTGTGGATGCGCGCGTTCCCATAGCCGTCACTTATGAAGATCGTGCCGTCCTCGGCGATCGCGATGTCCGTCGGACTGTTGAACGGCTCCCCGGAGAACTTCGGCGCGGGACGGCCGGGTGTGCCGATGGTCATCAGCAGCTCACCCCCGGTCGTCCACTTCGTGATCGTGTGCGCCCCCTCATCGGCGCAATACAGGTATCCGTCGTGTGCCGCGAGGATCGCGTGTGTGGCGTCGGTGAACGAGCCGGCCCCGAAGGTGCGGAGGAAGTTCCCGTCGCTGTCGAGGGCGATCACCGGATTCTTGGGGTTCTTTGTGAGCAGCCAGACCGTCCCGTCCGGCGCGACCGAGACGCCCGGGGTCTCGTGCAGCGTCATCCCGTCCGGGAGTTGCTCCCACTCTTCGAGCGTTTCGTACGGCAGGGTCGCCACGGCTGTTGCGCTGGTCATCGTCGTCTCCCAACGGTTCGCCCCCGAATTCTAGGCGACCCCAAGGTACGCGTCCGTCCGGGTCACCGCCTCGAAGATGTCCTCGATCGTCATCGGGAGGGCCGTGCAGCGGTCCCACCGCTCGCCGCGTGCGGCAGTTGGGCGAGATGCAGGTTGTGTTTCCCATCTGTGTTTCGCCATGATGCGAAGGAGTGCGCACGCCTCCCTGCTGAGCGCGCGGCACCCGTAAACGCTCTCAAGGGAGGGACCCCGATGACTGACCTGCTTGCGGGCCTGCGTGTCCTCGACTTCACGCTTGCGGCGGTTGGCCCGTTCTGCTCCCGCATCCTCGCGGACCTCGGCGCGGAGGTGATTCACGTCGAGTACCCGCTGCCCGGCTGGGGCTACGACGCCGAGGGGCCCGAGAGCCGGTTCGAGGCAGAGGGACTGCGCACGACCCCCGCCAACCGGCTCTTCCTGCACACCAATGGGGGCAAGAAGAGCCTCGCCGTGAACCTCAAGGACCCGCGCGGCGTGCAGATCATCTGGGACTTGATCCCGCAAACGGACATCGTCGTGGAGAACATGACGCCGCGCGTCATGCAGAGGCTCGGCCTCTCCTACGTCACGCTGAGCGACATCAACCCCCGCCTGATCATGTGCTCGCTCACCGGCTTCGGCCAGGAGGGACTCGAAGGCGACCTCGGCCGGCCGAGCAGCGACCCGATCGCGCAGGCCATGAGCGGGATGAACTGGAACACCGGCGACAGGGATGGCCCACCGTACGCCGTGGGTGGCGGCATCGGTGACCCGATCACCGCGGTCAACGGTGCGGTCGGCATCCTCGCGGCGATGCTCGGCCTGAACGCGACCGGCAAGGGCCAGCACATCGACATCTCGATGGTGGACGCCAACCTGTTCGTCGACTGCACGATCGCTCCGGCAGTGGCGATGTTCGGCAGCCAGGCGGCCGCCCCCTACCGCAACGGTCAGAACCAGAGCTACACGTTCCCGATGGGTACCTTCAAGGCTACCGGCGGCTACATCTCCATCCAGGCGAACGGGTCAGGCGAGCTCAGCCCGTGGGCGCGCCTCTGCGAGCTGATGGGCCGCGAGGATCTGGTCGATGACCCGGAGTTCCGCTCCGACCAGGCCCGGCTGCAGCGCACGGAGGAGGTCGTCGAGATCGTGGAGGGCTGGCTTTGCTCACTCGGCAGCCGCGAGGAGGCCCTCGCATTGCTCGCGGAGGAACGCATCACCGCCGGCCCGGTCCTGTCCCAGGAGGAAATGCTCACACACCCGTGGTTCGTCCAGCGTGGGACCTTCGGCAAGGTCGAGTACCCCGGTCTGGGAACAGTCGGAGTGGTTGAGCCGCCCTTCAAGTTCTCGGATGCGCAGGCGTACGTGCGCGGCCGCGCGCCGGAGATGGGCGAGCACACGCGCGAGATCCTCAGCGAGTACCTCGGGATGGACGAGCGGGCGATCAAGGATCTCATGTCGGAGAAGGTGCTGTTCGAGTCGGAGGCCGCAGTCCGCGTCCGGGAGACCTCCACCCCGTAGCCCGAACCGGCCCGCGCGGGGTCCGGCGCCTCGTCACCAGGTTACTTCCCGGCCGGGCTAGAACGCGCCGCGCTCCCGCAGATCCCCGATCTCGTCCCAGCTGTAGCCGAGCTCCAGCAGCACTTCCTCCGAATGCTGGCCGGCCTCCGGTGCGGGTTCCATCTGCGGCGCCTCGTCCCGCAGCCCGAACGGGGGCGCGAGCGTCTCCATCTCGACGCCGGAGCGGTGCTGCTTCTTGACGAAGTAGTTGTTCACGCGCGCCTGCTCGTCGCTCACGATGTCCTCGGCGTCGAAGAGCGGCGCCCAGGGGAGGTCGCGGCTTTCGAGGCGTCGGCCCAGCTCTTCGCGCGTGAAGACCGCGATCGCCCGCTCCAGTTCGGCGGTCGCCTCCGGAACATGCTCGAACAGGTGCTCCATGGTGTCGAAGCGAGGGTCGTCGGCCAGGTCCGGACGCTCCAGCGCCTCGCAGAGCGGCCGCCAATAGCGAGTCGGCTGCAGCATCGCGAACTGAACCCAGGCGCCGTCGGCGCACTGGTACGAGGTGTCCAGGGGATTGAACGGGTGGTGCCGGCCCCGCCTCGGGCGGAACTGCACGCCCGCCAACGCCGCGGCAAGGACCGTCCCGTTCGCCCAGATCCCGCACTGGTACAGCGAGACATCGACGATCGCCCCCACCCCCTCGCGCTCCCGGCGATAGAGCGCCAGCAGCATCCCCGCGGCGAGGGTGACAGCCGTCGGCAAATCGCCCATCGCCCCGTTGATCGCAACCGGGAGAGTGCCCTCGTCCTGAAGCGCGGTCGCCATGCCACCCCGCGACCAGTACGCGAGCTCGTCGAAGGACGGATGGTGGGCGACGGGACCAACCCTCCCGTAACTGCTGCCGTGCGCCACGATCAGCCGGGGGTAGCGCTGATGCAGCGCCTCGAGGCCCAGCCCGGCGCGCTCAAGAGCCTTCGCGCGCACGTTGGTGAGGAAGATGTCCGCATGCTCGAGCAGCCGCTGCATGACCTCACGCCCCGCCTCGGAGCGGACATCGAGCTGAATGCTGCGCTTGCCGTTGTTCGCGAGTTCGAAGCTCGGCTCGAGCGTGCCGCCTCCCACGCCGACCTCGTTGAGCCGCCGGATCGGGTCGGCGGAGCCCGCAGGCTCGATCTTGATCACGTCCGCGCCGAAGCTGGCCAGGATGCTGCCGCTCGCCGGCGTCATCATCCAGCTCGCCAGCTCGACGACGCTGATCCCAGCCAGAGGCCCCTGCTCGCTCATGTCTGTGCCTCCCCCGGCGCTCCGGTACGTGTGCACCGCAGGTGCGGCCCTCCCGCATCTCGTCCGGCAATCGGGCCCACACTCGAAGCTCACGCGACCGGCAATGTCCCGAGGACGAGCCCGGGATGCCGCGCACGTACTTAGCTCCGCGGGAGCCCCAGCCCGCGCGTGGCGATGATGTTCCGCTGGATCTCCGAGCTGCCGCCCTCAATCGTATCGGGGACCGTCAGCACGTAGTGACGCGTGAACGCGGCCTTCGCCGGAGCTCGCTCATCGCTCTCGTTCCAGATGTGCGAGTAGAGCCCGAAGGCGCGAGTGCCGGTGAGTGCGAGCCGCTGATTGCTCTCCGAGATGAACAGCTTCGTCACGGACGCCTCGTAGTTCGGAATCTGACCGGCATTCTGCATTGACAGGATCCGTAGCGAGAAGTTCTGGGCGACGGCCGCCTCCAGGAAGCGCTCCGCGATCTCGTGCCGCACCGCGGGTGTCAGGCGTGCCCGGCGGGTGCCGGCCTCGGTCTTGACGTACGCGATGAGCCGATCCAGTGCGCGCTGCAGGTGGACGACGACGTTGATATCCGATCGCTCGAAGTCGAGCATCGCGAGGGCGGGGTACCACCCGCGGTTGACCTCGCCGACCACGTGTGAGGCGGGCGTGCGCACGTCCTCGAAGTGGATCTCGTTGAATTCGTGGCCCCACGCCATGTTGATCAAGGGCCGGATAGAGATCCCCGCGGTGTGAATGTCATCGATCAACTGAAAGGAGATTCCGCGGTGTCTTGGCGCGCTGGGGTCGGTGCGCGTGAGGAGGACCAACGCGTCGGCGTGCTGGGCATTCGTGGTCCAGATCTTCTGTCCGTTGATCACCCACTCGTCGCCCTCGAGATCCGCTCGAGTCTGCAGCGAGGCGAGATCGGATCCGGCGCCCGGCTCCGAGTAGCACTGCGCCCAAACCGTCTCGCCGGAGAGGATCTTCGGCAGGTAACGCGCGCGCTGCTCCTCGGTGCCGTACACGATCAGGGTAGGACCCAGCAGCCTGACGCCGCCGCCGCCCACAAGAGGCGCGCCGGCACGCGCCAGTTCCTGCCTGAAGATGAACTGCTCGTTCGGGCTGAGCCCGGCGCCGCCGTACTCCACGGGCCAGTGTGGTGCGAACCAGCCCCGTTCGGAGATCGCGTCTCCCCAGGCCTCGGCCGCCTCGCGGCGCTCCCTGTGCTCGGACTTGCGGTCCGCGACCCAGCCTCCCCCGCGTTCCTCGCCCATCTCCTCCTCGCTGATCCGGCGGTAGAAGGCTGGGAGGTGGTCACGCAAGAGCTCCCGTACCCGGGCGCGAAACTCGGCCTGCTCGGCGGTGTCTAGCCAGTCCATCGGACTCCCTCGATCAGCGAAGGCCGCTAGCCCCCGCCCCGTTACGCTAGTTGCGGCCGGCTGCACAATCTCGAAGGGTGGCCACGACCCCATGAAGTAACGCGATGTCCCGCGAATACCTCGCAGGATGTGCTGCCGCTGCTCCGAGAGGAGGGTCACCGATCGGAAGGGGCTTGGTGTACTCGCTGGTCATCGGCACATCTTCGTCTGTGCGGTGGGTGGCTGGACTGTCTGTAGCTTAGAGGGTGGCGCTCGAACCGAGCACCAGTGTGGTCATGACGCTTGCGAAGCCCCCGTTCCCGTTGACCAGACAGAGGTCGTTGCGCTCCACCTGCCTCACGCCGGCGCGACCCGTGATCTGGCGCGCGGCCTCGACGATGTGGCGGAGGCCGCCGGCGTCGCCGGGCTGACCCGCTCCGATCTGACCGCCGTCCGTGTTGATCGGGAACTCACCCTTGTACGTCGTGTCCGTCTCCTGGTAGAAGTTGCCGATCTCGCCCTTCGGGCAGATGCCGGCGTCCTCCAGGGTCATCATCACCAGGATCGTGTAGGGGTCGTAGAACTGCGCGAACTCGATGTCGCGCACGCTGTACTGCGCCATCTCCAGCGCCGTCGGGGCGGACATCACCACCGGACTGGTCGTGATGTCGTCCTCTTGCCAGATCGCGTGGTGCGAGGTCGCGGGCCCGCCCGCGCCGAGGATGTAGACCGGCGGGTTCGGCAGCGAGCGCGCGCGATCGGCCGAAGTCACGACCACCGCCGCCGCGCCGGAGCAGGGCATCACGCTCTCCAGCAGGTGCAGCGGGTCGTTCGTGAAGCGCGAGTCGAGCACGTCCTGGATGCCGATCGGCTGCCCGGCCCAGACCGCGTTCTCGTTCTCCGCGGCGTTGAACCGCTCGTCCACGGAGCACTTCGCGAACTGCTCCTGCGTCGTGCCGAACTCGAACATGTAGCGCTGCTTGATCAGTCCGTAGTCGCCGTTGGCCGCGACCACCGGGCCGAACGGGGCCTCCCACTCGGCGGTCGTCGCGCGCAGGCGATGCGGGGACTGCGACAGTGACTCGCCGAAGATGCAGAGCACGTAGTTCGCCAGCCCCGCGTGGACCGCGGCGGCCGCGGTCGCGATCGAGCTCGCCGGGCCTGCACCTTGCACGGTCATCGCTGCCGTGAACCGCGTCTTAAGCCGGAGGTGCTCCGCGAGCGTCATCGGCATGATCTCCGAGCAGATCAGCCCATCGATGTCGGCTTGCCTGAGTCCCGCGTCGCCGATCGCGCCGCGTGCGGCCTCCGCCAGCAGGCTGAAGGTGCTGCGACCGGGGTACGTCCGCCTCGTCGGGAGCTCGTAGAACCCGACGATCGCGGTCCGTCCTCGCAAGCTCATGGGGTAGCCTCCCACGCGCCGCTGCGCCGCCCCTTGGCGGCGGCAGCGGTCGTCAACTGGCCGGCCGCCACTTCACGAGCGTCCACTCGTCGGTGACGTCGTCGAACGTCACCTCGAGCGGCATGTCGACCTCAACCTCGGTAAGTGGGTCGGCGTCGATCACGTTCGAGATCATGCGCGGGCCCTCTTCGAGCTGCACGACCGCGTACACGTACGGCGTGTCGTCGAGGAAGCCGGGGTCGGCAGGCTGCCGCACGATGGTGAAGGTGTGGAGCCGTGCCTTGCCGCTCACGGGCGTCCACTCCCAGTCCTCGCGCAGGCAAGTGGGGCAGGCGGGCCGCGGGTACCAGAAGTAGGCATCGCAGCGCGGGCAGCGCGGGATCAGCAACTCGTGGCGCTTCGCCGCCTCCCAGAAGGGCGCGGTCAGCTCCGAATCCTCGGGGGCCGGAAGGGGCTTGGTGTACTCGCTGGCCATTGGCGCATCTTCCGTCTGTGCGGTGGGTGGCTGGACTGTCTGTAGCTTAGAGGGTGGCGCTCGACCGGGCACCAGCGCACGCCGCGCGCCGCCTCCCCTCGTTGCCGGCCGCGCCGGACCGCCGCTTACAGCGCGGGGGTCTGCTCGTGGAAGTCGGTCGCGCCCTGGTAGGCGTGCGCGATGCGCAGCACGAGCGCATCCGCGAACAGCGCGGCGCTGATCAGCAGGCCGGTGGGCAGGCCGTCGGCGTCGCTCCCGTTGGGCACGCTGATCGAAGGCTGATGCGTCAGGTCGAAGGTGAGTGCGTTGCGGAACTTGAGGTCGGCGTTCTCGGTGACCACCTGCGGGTCGTCACCGACCGGCTCGGCCACCAGCGGCGAGGTGGGGCCGAGGTAGGCGTCGATGCCGTCGAGGGCGGCCTCGAAGCGCGCCTCGACGAGCTTGCGCCGTTCAAGGGCCCGCACCATCGAGATCGCCGGCGTCTCGAGACCGGCGAGGAGCCGCGAGCGCATCGGCTCAGCTACGGCCTCGGGGCGCTCGCGCACGATCTCCTCGAGGCCGCTCGCCAGCTCGGGGCGGAAGATCGAGTAAGCCAGGCTGCGCCAGTCGCCCTCGCCCTCCAGCGGTTCGACCTGGACGATCGTCGCGCCGAGGTCACGCAACACCTCGAGGGACGCCTCGAAGTTCTCCAGTACGGCATCCTGCGCCTGCTCGAGCAGCGAGGGGATCACGGCGAGCGTGAGGCCCGCGACGCCTGCGCCGAGATCCGCGGTGAAGTCCTCCTCGGCACGGGCGACGGAGTCGTGGTCACGCGGGTCGGCGCCCTGCAGCACGTTGAGCAGCAAGGCGCAGTCCTCGGCGGTCCAGGCGAGCGGGCCGGCGTGGTCGATGGTGGCCGGGATCGGCGCGACGCCACCGCGCCCGACGAGCCCGTAGGTCGGCTTGTAGCCGCTGACGCCGCAGAACGCGGCCGGGATGCGAATCGAGCCGCCGCTGTCCGTGCCGAGCCCGCCGAGCGCCTGTCCGGCCGCGATCGCGGCGGCCGAGCCACCCGACGATCCACCGGGCACACGGTCGAGGTTCCAGGGGTTGCGAGTCGGCCCGTGCCAGTAGTTGTTGCACGTCCCGCCCATCGCGAACTCGTCCGTGTTCGTCTTGCCGAGGAGCACCGCGCCTGCCTCTCGCAGGCGCGCAACCGTGGTCGCATCCCGCGCCGGCACGCGGTCCAGGAACGCGCCCGAACCAGCGTTGGTCACCACGCCCGCGGTGTCGAAGACGTCCTTCACCGCCAGCGGAATGCCGTCCAGCGGCCCGAGGCGATGGCCGGCGGCGGCGCGCTCCGTGGCGGCGTCTGCCTCGGCTTCGGCCGAGGCGCGCATGAGCCGCACGAACGCGTTGACACCGCGATCGCCGCCGTCGCTGGCCTCGATGCGGGCGAAGGCGACCTCGGTCAGCTCGCTCGGCGACAGCGAGCCGTCGTCGATGCGGCGGCTGGCCTCGGCAATGGTCAGGCTCGCCAGGTTGCCGTCCACGGTCGTGCTCCCGCCTCGGCCTGCTCAGGCCGGTGTCCTCGAACACCTCGTGCGCGCCGCTCCCCGCGCCCCTGTCCGGGCGGCGTCGCTGACTCCGGACCGCCCCGGGCGCCGGTCACGAGTGAGCATGGTGCGGCGCACGAGGGCAATGCCTCGGTGACACGCCGAGCACCTCCTGGGAGTTCGAAATGCACGATAGGGCTGCAGGTGGGAATGACAACCCGTCTTGGCCCCACCATGATGATTCGACGCTTGCTGAGCGTCGACAGCGGCCGTGGCGCAGCCCTACCATGCGCGATGCGAACAGGGGGCATGATGGCTGACGATGAGTACAAGCCGGTACTCAACGACGAGATTCTCTCGTGGATTGGTCACGAGGGACCGGTCGAGACGGCGGAGGTGACGCAGCGCGACATCGAGCGTTACGCGTACGCCGTCGGTAACCTCAGCCCCCTCTTTCTCGATGAGGAGGCGGCGAAGGCGAGCCCGTTCGGCGGCCTCATCGCGCCGTTTCTGTTCTACCCGATCCCCTTCATCCGGCCACGCCGGCACGAGGATCTACAGGAGGACGGCATCCCGGGCGGGGACGGCGAGGCGAAACCGCCGATCCCGCTGCATCGGGACATGTTTGGCGGGCAAGAGGTGGAGTACGTGCGGCCGATTCGGCCGGGTGAGGTGCTGACGCGACGGTCGCGCATCAGCAGCATCGAGGAGCGTCGCGGTAGCACCGGCCCGCTGGTTTTCACCGAGACCGAGATGACGTACTACGACGCCGGCGGGGAGCTGGTGCTGACCGTGCGATCGACCACCATCTTGCGCTAGGGGGATCGACTGTGACTGACGCCGCGTACTGGGAGGACCTTGAGGTGGGAGAAGAAATCTCCTCGTACACGGTGGACGCGTCGGCGGTGGCGCTGTTCCAGTTGTCCGCGGTCACCTGGAACTCGCACCGCATCCACTTTGACCTCGCCTGGGCCAACCATGAGGGTCATGAGGAGCGAGTGATCCACGGGCCGTTTCAGACTGAGATGCTGGTGCAAATGCTGCAGCGCTGGTTGGGCACGACGGGATGGCTGCAGAAGATCTCGTTCTCGCATCGACGCGCTGCTGTGCTCGGCGAGACGCTCACCGGCCGCGGCCGGATCACGGGTCTGCGCGAAGAGGACGGGAATCACTTCGCAGACCTCGAGGTCTGGGTCGAGAAGGGGCCAGACCAGGTGACGACGCCGGGCACGGCGACCGTAGTCCTGCCGACCCGCGACCGGCCGATCCGCGTACCGGGCTAGCGAGGTCAGCGCGTCTCCAGCACCGAGCGGTCGCTCGCTCTTGAGAACAAGGCGACAGGAATCGAGGTCGACACGGTGAACCCGAGAAACTCGGACCCGGCGGTCGCGTTGCCGCTGACCGGCATACGCGTGATCGAGGTCGCAAGCTGGGTCATGGCCCCCGCCGCCGGCGCCATCCTCGCTTCGTTCGGCGCCGACGTTGTGAAGGTCGAGCCGACGGGAAGCGGAGATCCCACCCGCGCTTTCACCATCGAGATCGATGGCGCCACGCTTGAGCCCGGCTTCGAGCTCTCGAACTCCGGTAAGCGGGGAATCACCCTGGACCTTGCGAACGATGCCGGACAAGAGGTACTCGACCGATTCCTCGCCGGCGCCGATGTGTTCTTGACGAATCTGCGCCCCGCGTCTCTTGAACGAGCTGGACTTCTTCCGGAGACGCTTCACGAGCGCTACTCGCGCCTCGTAATCGCGGACGCTACAGGCTACGGTCGAGTGGGCGCTGAAACTGGCCGTGCCGCCTTCGATTCACTTGCATACTGGGCCCGCAGCGGGATCGGACGAGCGCTTGCCCCCGACGGCGAGGAGCCAGTTCAGCAAACGGGCGCGATGGGCGACCTCCCATCGGGAGTCGCGCTCCTCGCGGGAATAATGATGGCGCTGTTCGCAAGGGAGCGCGGCCAGGAAGGCATGATCGTCGACGCCTCGTTGCTCAGCGTGGGGATGTGGACCAACGGATGGGAGCTACAGCAATCGCTCCTCGGTGCGACACGTGAGCTCAGGCCGGGGCGAGGGCAACGGCGCAACCCGCTGAACACCTGCTATCGATGCGGTGACGGACGCTGGGTTCAGTTCGCGATGTTTCAGCCTGGTCGCTACTGGGGTCCTGTCTGCAAAGCAATCGGTCGAAACGACCTCACCGAAGATCCGCGCTTTCAAGACTTCGCGAGCATACTTGAGCACTCCAGCGAGGCACGAAACGAGCTGAAGGAGACACTGTCCGGTTACACCCTCAAAGAGCTCGGTCCCCTGCTCGACGGGGCCGATATTCCCTGGGCGCCGGTCAGTTCAATCGACGATATCCCCACGGATGAGCAAGCTCGTGCTAACGGGTTCATCGTCAGGCGAACGCACCGCAGCGGTCGCGAAATCGACGTAGTCGCGCCGCCATTCCAGCTCAGGGGGGTGCAACTGGTGCTCGATGGCGCTCCCGAGATCGGTCAGCATCGAGAGGAGTTGCTACTCGAACTCGGCTACGACTGGCCCGAGATCGAGCGACTCGATAGGGCGGGCGCCTTCTAGGTACCTGGTCACGCTCACATTGGCAGTTTCAGCAGCCGTGCGAGCCGCTGTTCAGCATCGTCACACCGGCCCGAGGCCTCCCTACGTCGCGCGAGCGCCAGTGACTGGACCCCGCTGGCGTCGCGTCTGACCCGCCCCCGGCGCGAGGTGGACGTTGCCCCGACTCCCGCCCGTGGTGTCGAGGGCGCCGCTGCTGCCCTCAACTGCGATCGCCGCGGTGTCAGTCCGGAGGCCACTGAACGACGCCGGGCGCGTAGCCCTCGCCCACCAGCCAGCGAGCCTCGAGCGCCTCGTACTCAGCGGCACTGTAGCCGAGCAGCTCGAGGTAGATCTCGCGGCTGTGCTCACCCAGCTTCGGCGGCGGCGTGCGTACGCGATTCGGCGTGTCCGCCATCTTGAAGAGCAGTCCCGGGTACGGGTGTGTACCGACGCCGGGATACTCGGTCACCTCGAACCACTCGCGTGCAGCCAATTGCTCCGATGCCAGCGCGTCCAGTTCGTCGTGCACCGGCGCCGCGGTGACGCCGGCGCGCTGCAGCGCGTGGAACAGGTCGTGGCGATCGTGCGCACGGGTGTAGTTGCCCAGCTCCGCATCCAGAGCGGCGGCCTCCATCCAGCGGCCCTGGCTGGTCTGGAATCGCTCGTCCGAGGCAAGGGCGGGCGCATCGAGGACCCGGCAGAGCGCGGCGAACTCCTCGTCGGAACCAACGTCAATGGCGATCCAGTGGTCCTCGCCAGCCGCCGGATAGACGCCGTGGGGCGCGTGGGCAGGGTGGCGGTTGCCCAGCTGGGGCGTGATCCGGCCGTTCATGGTGTAGTCGAGGATGTACTCACCCAGCGCCGGCAGGTACGCCTCTGCGAGTGGCATCTCGATCTGCTGGCCCTGGCCGGTGCGGTCGCGATGGCGAAGCGCCGCGACTACTGCGAAGGCGCCGGTCACGCCGGAGAGCGCGTCCGCCGTGAACGCCGGGCTCATGCGGTCGGGCGTCTCGTCCGGGTAGGAGCGGATCAGATGGTGGCCGATCATCCCTTCCACGTGGGTGCCCCACGCGCGGTAGTTCTTGTACGGGCCATCGAGGCCGTAGGCCGGCATCCGCAGCACGATGATCCGGGGGTTGACCTCCCGCAGCGCCTCGTATGTGAGGTTCGCCTTCTCGATTGTCTCGGGGACGTTGTTCTCGATGAACACATCGCTGTGCTCGATCAGGCGAAGGAACGCCTCCCGGCCTTCGGGTTGCATGATGTCGGCGGCCATCGACCGCTGATTGCGGGCGTGCGCGTTGAATTCGGCGTTGCGGTTCCAGGGCTCATCGCCCGGATCGAAGTCGGGGTAGTAGATGAAGATCTGCCCCTGCTCCGCCATCTGTCGAGCTTGCTCAGGCGTGACGACGCGCTCAGCGAACCGTGTGCCCGGCTGCACGAGGTTGATCGGCTCGACGCGGACGACGTCGGCGCCCCATTCGGCGAGCAACTGCGTAACGTGCGGCCCAGCCCAGAAGACCGTGATCGTGGCGATGCGGACGCCCTCGAGAGGCAGGCGTCGCGGCGTGCCTCCGGCGCGCGACGGCGCGGCCATCAGATCACCCCCTCCGCGCGAAGTCGCGACAGGTCGGCGCGCTCCCTCCGACCTGGTCAAGCACTAGCTAGCCACCGCCGCACCAAGCCCCTTGAGCAAGCTGCCGTATCCATCGATGGGTCCAGATACATCGAGTCTCTTTGCAATGTCCCAAATCGTGGCCTGATTCGAGGTTATGACGGTTTTCCCAATATGCTCCTCCAACCGGCTCACGATCTCCAACGAACGCCAGTCGGTGCACGAACACAGCAGGGCATCAGCGTCCGGGCTACATTTCTCGCTTGCGAATTCGACTATCTCTTCGGGGTCATGATTGTGGATAGCGACCTTGCCGGAAGCCGGCTTTGGATGCCCATCCACATTGAGCACTTCCAGGCCCTTCGCCTCCAGGTACAGCCGTAGCTTCTCGTTGTTCCAGTCCGGGTAAGGGGTTATCACTGAGATCTTCTTCGCGCCCACGGAGCGAAGCGCCTTCACTACGGAGGGACTGGTGGCGAAAGCCGGTGTTCCACCAGAGGCGGACTCGATCAACTGCAATATCTCGTTGTCCCAGCCCGAACCTCGATAAAAGCTCCCTGTTGTGCAGCAGTAAGCGATGGCGGCGACGTCCAATCTCGAAAGGTATCTGGCCGCCACCACGATCTCGGAGTTCATGCGATCGAAGCGGGTCTGAGGGTCGAGTTCGCTGTCATGCCATAGCCGGTGGCTATGCACGGTGACCCCAAAGGCGCAAATAACCTCTGAAAATCCGGTTCGGCTGTACCGTCCGCTGCTGGGATCATGACTCCGATTCTCGGTCGTTCGCTCATCGTTGGCTCCTCTGGCCCGCCGCATAGGACGTGCCTCCGGCACCGGGCGGTGCGGCCATCAGATTACCCCCTCCGCGCGAAGTCGCGGCAGGTCGGCGCGCGTCAGCCCGAGGTCTGCGCCGAGCTCGTCCACGAGCACCTCGGCGGTGTGCTCGGAGAGCAGTGGAGCGCGCGCGGCCGGCGCCTTCGGCGTCTCGCTGAGGACGAGCTGACGGCCGGGGTACTCAATCGGCCCGGTCGCGGGATGGTCCACCGTCTCCCACACCCCGCGGCTGCGGTAGTGCTCGTCCTCCAGCAGGTCCTCGGTCGTCTGCAAGAGCCCCGCCAGGATGCGGCGCTCCTGCATCTCGTCCACGACCTCTCGCTTGCCGCGCTGAAGCAGCCACCCGAGGAAGGAGGTCTCGACCTCGTCCAGGAAGGCGCCCGACTCCGTGAACGCCGACCGCTGCAGCCCCTCGGGGCCCAGCAGGTCCTCGCGCCCGATCAGGCGGAGCAGCGCCTCCGGGCGGTGCATGCCGGCGACGTTGACGTAGCCATCGCGCGTCGGCCGCACGCCCGAGATCACGTGTGTGCCCGGCGATGGGCGGCGTGCCGGGTAGCCGGTGTAGGCGGCGACGGTCAGAAAGTACCTCCGCCGATCCATCGAGCCCGCCTGAGTCTCGTAGACCGCGAGGTCGATCCAGTCGCCGCGGTCACCCGAGTCGACGCGGTAGCAGGCGAGCATCATGCCCAGCGCCGCAGCCGTGCCCGCGTAGTAGTGCGCGGCGTGGCCGCCCAGCTTCACCGGGTAGCGCCCGGCGGATCCGTTGCTGTGCAGCGAACCGCCCAGCGCCTGCAGCGTGATCTCCGACCCGCGGTAGTCGCGGTAGGGGCCGCTCTGTCCGAACGGGGTGAGCGAGGCGAGGACCAGCTCCGGGTGATCGGCCGCGAGCGCGTCGTAGCCGATGCCCCACTCCTCCATCTGCCCGGGTGCGAAGTCCTCGATGATCGCGTCGGCGTCCGCGGCCAGCCGCCGCAGGATGCGCTGCCCTTCACGCGTCGAGAGGTCCAGGGTGATGCCCCGCTTGTTGGTGTTGAGGTGCAGGAAGAGCGCGGAGGTCTCCGGGTTGGGCTCGTCCTGGAAGAAGGGACCCGCGCGGCGCGCCGGGTCGCCGGCCGGGTGCTCGACCTTGATCACATCCGCGCCGTAGTCCGCAAGGAGCTTGGCGGCGTATGGCGCCGCCACGTTCCGGCCCAGGTCGAGCACCCGCATGCCCTCGAGCAGCTGAGCCAAGGCGCCCCCTTCGGGTTCGGCGGCGAAGCGTGCGCGCCTCACCGCGGATCGTCGTGCGCGCGGGTGGTCAGCTCCGCGGGGTCACACGCAGAGGGAGCGAGCGGAGGCCGCGCTCGAAGAGCCATCCCCTCCCGCCGCTGCGGCGCCTGCCAACCTGCTCACCACGGAGGTCATGCTCGTGGCAGATCCGGCTCATTCTATCGCCCGAAAGATGCATGTCAATCACTGAACATGAGGCTCAGTTCGGGCGGAGTTCGCGGCTGCTGGCCTGGTTGCGGGACCGACAAGATTCGGTGGCCCTGCTCGCGACGCGGTCCCCACGCCGCCGCGTCTCCGCACCGGTCGATGCGCTCGTGCGCATCACCGACAGCGAAACGGGCGACCCCGTGTGCGTCAGCGCTCCAGGACCTCGTCCGGCCGTGCGGGGCGAGCAAGCTCGCTCCTACGCGAGCGCAAGCGGCGTCAACGGCGAGGCAGTGGCCCCGGGCAGGCGCAGCGGCGCGGCGATGAACAGGAACTCGTAGACCTCGTCCGCCGCCAGCGCTTCCAGATCCAGGGTCGCGATCATGTACACGCCCAGGTCGCGGAGCGTGGTGAGGTGCAACCTCAGGCGCGTGGGGAAGGGGTCCGCGCGCACGTCCGCTTCCACGGCGCCGTTGTCGGCGCCAATGGCCATGACATCCTTCTCCCGCAGCCACGCGGTACACGAGGCGTCGGGACCGGGGCATCCCTGCTCCCACAGCTCGCGGTCGTTCTCGAAGACGTTGTGCCAGCCCGTTCGCAGCAACAGCACGTCGCCGGGTTCAACCGCTACGCCCTGCGCGGCGGCGCACGCTTCCATGTCCTCGACCGTCACCACTTCGCCCAGACCGAGGTGCTCCACGCCCTTGAACTTCGCAATGTCGAGCATCACCCCGCGGCCGCAGAACGTCGAGATGTTTTCGATACCCGCCCACTCGGCGCCGTAGCTGCTGACCTTGTCGTGGCCGACGCCGTTCCAGAGTGTGTCGTCGGTCCAGCAGTGCGACAGCGCACACAGGTGTGTGCCCGACTGCGTGACCATGGTGAGCACGTCACCGGCGAAATCAACGGCGCCAGGGTCCGGGCTGGTGTAGAGAGACGTGGTCTGCCACGTCTTGTGAAACATCGGGGCCTGCGGTCCGTGCTCCGCGAGCGGCACGGACAGGTTGTAGATCTTGCCGCGCGTGACGAGTTGCAACGCGCGCAGCACGCTCTCTGGCGACTGCAGGTTGAGCGTCCCCAGCTGGTCGTCTTCGCCCCAGCGGCCCCAGTTATGGATTGCAGGTTCAGTCACGGAGTTCTCCTTGCGGCTGGCCCCGGATGTGCCCGGAACGCGCGTCTCTCGCCCGGCGTGCGCCCCGGCGAGCGGCTACGCGCCGATGAACTCCTCGATCGCCTCGGCCACCGACTCGGGCTGCTCGAGCATCAGCTCGTGGCCGGCGCTCTCGATCATGCGGATCTCGGCTCCGGCGATGGCGGCAGCGAAGTCGTCGGCGTACGAGGGCGGGACGACGTGGTCCTGCGAACCCCAGATCAGCCGCGTGGGCGCGGCGATGCGGTGGATGCGCTTGTTCAGCCCGCGGTTCGGGATCGGCCAGAGGTACTTCGCGGCCGTGGCCAAGGCCTTCCGGCGCTCCACGTAGCTCTCGACAAGCGCGCCGTGCTCGTCGCTGCCGATCTCGAGCTCGACCATGCGCGCGAGGCCGGTCTCACCGGCGCTCTGCGCGGCCTCGCCCTCGGGGTCGGCGAAGAAGGCGGCGGCCATCTCGTACGTGGTGGAGGCGAAGAAGTCGAAGCTCGGCCGCGAGCCGTCCCACAGCCCCATCGGCGCCAGCAGCACAAGCCGCGAGAAGCGCTGCGGCTGCGTCACCGCCAGCTCGGCCGCGATCATGCCGCCGAAGGAGTGCCCGACGATCGGCACGCCGTCGAGGGCGAGGTCATCGATCAGGTCGAGGTAGGCGTAGACGAGGTCGCCGAGGTCGTCGAGCTCGACCTGGCTCGCGTCGCCGAAGCCGGGATGCCGCGGCGCGATCACGCGATGACGCGCGGCGAGGTCGTCGAGCACGGCGTTCCAGTGCAGCCCGAAGATGCCGTGCAGGAAGAGCAGCGGCGGGCCGCTGCCCTCCTCGCGCACCGCGATGCTGAAGCGGCCGTCGGCAACGGCGATCCGCGACTCGGTCATCGCTCACCCCCGGGCGCGAACATCGGCTGCTGCTGGACGCGGTCGGTCAGCGGCTGCGGCCACCAGTGGTCCTCGTACTCCGAATGGAGGTGGCGCAGGTTTGGCAGCACATCCGTGGCGACGCGCTCGATGTTGTACATCGCGAGGTCGTGCGGCATGGAGCCAATCTGGCAGAGCAGCAACAGGTGGCCGACGAAGAGGTCCTTCACGACCTGCTCGAGCTTCTCGGTCACCTGCTCGGGCGTGCCGGAGATGATGTTCCCGGTCTCGTTCAGGTCCTTCCAGGTGGCGTTGCTCGCGTAGCCGCCGGAGCGACCCGACTCGAGCCCGGGGAGAATAATCGGATCGCTCTCGAGCCCGGCACGGATGCTGTCGAGCGTGCGGTAGCCGGGGGCGTCGAAGCCGGGGTAGACGTGGAGCATCTTGTTGAAGAAATACTCCGCGTGCGCCCCGTAGCGCTCCTCGCACTCCTGCTCGGAGTCGGCGGTGACGACGAGCTGCATGAAGCCGGCCTGGTAGGGGTTGCGCTCGACCCCCATCTCGTCGGCCTTGGCCCAGAAGCCGTCCATCACCTGCTTGCCGCGAATGAAGCCGAAGTAGGAGAGGTACGAGTACATGTACTGCCTCTCGAGGCACCACTCCCAGGTCTCGATCGAGCCCACGCCCGGGACCCAGATCGGGGGGTGGGGCTTCTGGATCGGGCGCGGCCAGGGGTTGACGTAACGGAGCTGGTAAAAGCGGCCGTCCCACGAGAAGACCTCGGGGTCGGTCCACGCGCGCACGATCAGGTCCGTCGCCTCGCGGTACTTGTCGCGCAGCGTCGCCGGGTTCGAGCCGTAGGCGTAGTTCGTGTCCATCGTCGAGCCCACCGGGAAACCGGAGATCATGCGCCCGCCGGAGATGCAGTCGAGCATCGCCATCTCCTCGGCGACGCGGATGGGAGGGTCGTAGAGCGCGATCGAGTTGCCCAGCACGATCAGCGCCACGTCCCTGGTGCGGCGCGCGAGCGCGCCCGCCATGATGCTCGGCGCCGGCATCATGCCGTAGGCGTTCTGGTGGTGCTCGTTCACGCAGATGCCGTCGAAGCCCAGGCTGGCCCCGTACTCCAGCTCGTCGAGCGTGTCGTTGTACATCTGGTGCGCCTTGGCCGGGTCGAACAGCTCGGTGGGCACGTCCACCCACACGCTGCGGTAGCGCTCGGCGAAGTCCTCGGGCAGATCGCGATAGGGGTGCAGGTGGAACATCTCGATCTTCATGGCTCTCCTCTTGAGGGCCGCGGGCGGCGCGCCACGCCCTGGTCGGCGCCGAACGCTCGACGCAACTCGCGACAGGCGTCGGCCACGGCTTCCATGCGCGCATTGGACGAGTGCGCGTCCCCCGGATCGTCCTTCGGCGTGTGCAGTATTTATCGCCCGAAAGATGCATGTCAATCACTGAACATGAGGCTCGGTTCGGGCGGAGTTCGCGGCTGCTGGCCTGGTTGCGGGACCTCGGCCGGTGCGGAGACGCCGCGCCGACTACGTCAGGATCTGGATGCGATGGCGACTGCCGGCGCCAACAAATGGGCTACCCCGTAAGCGTCAGCGCGCTCCAGCACCTCGCCTGGCGATGCGTTCGCGAGCGAGCTCGCTCCTACACAACCGCAATCGGCGTCATCGGCGAGCCGGTGGCCTTGGTCAGACGCAGTGGCGCGGCGATGAACAAGAATTCGTAGACCTCGTCCGCCGCCAGCTCGTCGAGATCCATGAGCTCAATCAAGTAAATGCCCAGGTCGCGAAGCGCGGCAATGTGCAAACGCATGCTCGTTGGCGAGGGGACCCCCCGCACGTTCGCTTCCACCGATACGTTGTCGGCGCCAACGGCCATGACATCCTTCTCCTGCAGCCACGCGGCACAGGAGATGTCGGGGCCGGGCCCCCCTCGCTGCCACAGCTCGTAGTCGCTATCGAAGACGCTGCGCCAGCCGGTTCGCACCAACAGCACGTCGCCGGGCTGCACCTCGACGCCCTGCGCGTCGGCGCACGCCTGCATGTCCTCGGCCGTCAGCACCTCGCCCAGACCGAGGTGCTCCACGCCCTTGAACTTCGCAATGTCCAGCATCACCCCGCGGGAGAAGATCGCCGAGACGTTATCGATACCCCCCCAGTCGAGCGTCCGTCCGTGGGCGGCGCTGTCGTCGCTGACACCATTCCAGAGCACACCGTCGGTCCAGACGTGTCCCAGCGCATCCAGGTGCGTCCCCGAGTGCGACTCCATGATGACCACGTCATCGACGAACTGAACGGCGTCAGGGTCAGCGCTGGTGGTGATGTACGTGGTCTGCCACGTCTTGTTAAACGCCGGGGCCTGCGGCCCGCCCTGCTCGAGTGGCACGGCGAGGTTGTAGATCTTGCCTTGCCGGACGAGCTGCAGCGCGCGAAGCACGCTCTCAGGCGACTGCAGGTTGAGTGCCCCCAACTGGTCGTCTTCGCCCCAGCGGCCCCAGTTGTGGATCGAAGGTTCAGTCATGGAGTTCTCCTTAAGGCTGGCCTTGGATGTGCCTGGAACTGGAGCGCGCTTCGCACCTGCGGTCTGACGCCGCCGGGATGCTATCGGCTTCGGTCACGCCCCGCAAACGTGGTGTAGCAGCGCCACCTTCCTCTCCCGGTTCTCGTGCCATGATCGGACTCCGATGCGAGCGCTAACCAGTCTCGCGTGGCCGGGTCGCACCGAGAACGGCTGCGATCGCGTTGCTCGCTATCCGGCCCGCGGTGAGCGCGCCGAGCCCCTCGGGATCGCGCGTGGGCACCAGCTCGACCATCGCGAACGCGCGGAGCTGCGCCTTCGCGACGATGCCCTCGATCAGCTCGATCATTTGCCAGTAGAGCAGCCCGCCCGGCGCCGGGACGTACACGGCCGGCATGATCGAGGGGTCCAGCCCGTCGAGGTCGATGGTGAGAAAGACATTCGCGCCCGGCTCAATGCGATCGAGGATTGGCTCAATGCCGTGTGCGCTCACCGCCCGGCCCGGGATGATGTGCACGCCCCACTTCTTCGCGTCCTCGACGTCGCGCCGGCCGGCGGAACTGAGGCCACGCATGCCGAGCTGGATGATGTTCTTCACGAAGGGCAGCTCGGAAGCGCGGCGCATCCCGCTCGACAGCCCGTACCGCTCCCCGTGCACCTCGTCGCGCCAGTCGATGTGGGAGTCGACGTGCACGACCGTCACGTCGTCGCCAAGCTCCTCCATCGCCTGGAGCACCGGCACCGGCACGGAATCGTCTCCACCGAGTGCAAGCGGAACCGCCCCCGTCGCGAGGATGGTCGCGCAGGTGTCCCGGATGAGCTGACGGTTGCGCTCGGCGGTATCCAACGCGAGTGGCAAGTCGCCGAGATCGACAACGCGCTCAGCCATGTCCTCGTAGACGCAGTCTTCCTGATCCCAGTCGAAACGGTCGTGGGCCCAGGCCCAGGTGGCGAGGGCCTGGCGGATGGCAGTCGGGCCACCGAGGTTCGCGTTCACGTATTCGGTGGCGGAGGGATAGGGCGAGCAGCAGGGGGCGCCGAACACCGCGATGTCCGCCGCCAGATCGGCGACATCGGCGAGCGCGGGCACGCCCATGAACGTGCGGGCGTCGGATTCGCCGAGATAGTTGAGCGTGGTGCGGGTCGAGTCGGTCATTGGTTGCGAGTTCTCCGGGTGCCGCGGCCTGGGACCGCCCGTGTAATGCAAACGGGACCGCGTTGCGGGTCAGAGCCAGACTTTCGACCAACAGAATGAGGTTATAGCACATCTCGCGAGGGCAGTTCGTGCTCGCCGCCCGCGCTTCTCGCGTAGCGGGGCGAGGGGCACGTGATCGCGGAACGGTACCTGGAGACGGCGGTCGGCCAGAACTTCTCGCTGCGTATCCTCTCCATGCAGAACGCCGGATAGATCCCGAACTACGAGGCGTCCGTGACGAAGCTGTTCATCTCGGAGAGTTCCCAGCGCATCGCACGAACCGGCATTCGCGTGTTCGGGCTGTACTCGAACATCTGGGACACGAATGACGAGCGGGCCCCGGCGAAGGCCGCGTTCACGCGTCGCTACGTCACGACGATTCCAGACTCGATTGAGGGCGGCACCTCGGAGATCCAGAGGAACATCATCGCCACTCGCGGGCTGGGGCTCCCGCGAAGCTAGGTGCGTCGCGGCGTCACGGGCCCGCCTCGGGACGCCGCTGGTCAAGCAGACCCCCACGGATCGTCACGTCAGGCGGATCCAACCCTCCTCGACCATCTGCGTGACCCATCAGTCAACACGCCGTCCTACACCATGTCTGAAATCGCTGACTCTCCCGCCGCGGGACTCGTGGACCCAGCCCGCGGCGGCAAGGCTCATGCAGCCCTCGCTCGCTGCCCATGGCTACAAGCGCGACTGAAGCGGGGGTTGCCGCGAACCCGGGAGCCTCACCGGGGCTTACGTCGAGCGAGCACAGCAGCGGGGCGCGCCAGCGTCGGGGGCCGATCACGAAGACGAGCAACGCCCATGTGCGGCGGTTGCTCGCGGAGAGCGCCTGGCACGACCGCTGAAGCGAGGCGCCGAGGGCGGGTGTGGCTGGTGCAGCACGACGCGGTTGACATTCATCTTTCGGGCGATAGAATCAGTGCGATCTCCCACGCGCATGGCCGAGGTCGAGAGCGCAGTCTAGTAGGATTCGCACAGGGGGAGGGGCGAGCGAGCATGAGCACGCAGACCGAGGTGCGCACCGACACGGCGCTGCTCGCCCATCTCTACCGGCGCGCGGGCTTCGGGGCGACACGCGATCAGATCGACCGTCTCGCCACGCGGGACTATGCCGAGGCGGTCGAGTTCCTGCTCAATCCCAGGCCCGAAGCCGGCGTGGCGGACGACCTGATCGGTCGCTACCTCGGCGGAGAGCCGCCCCATACCTACCTGGCCACGTGGTTGTTCCGGATGATCAATTCGGAGAACCAGCTGCAGGAGAAGCTGGCGCTGTTCTGGCACCACGTCTTCGCCACGGGCCTCACCAAGAACGAGCACGCGCTGGCCTCGTCGACCCAGATCGAGCTGTTCCGGCGCAACGGACTGTCCGACATGCGGACGATCCTGCTCGACCTCTCGCGCGACCCGGCGATGATCTTCTGGCTCGACAACAACGAAAACCACCTCGGCGAACCGAACGAGAACTACGGGCGCGAGCTGCTGGAGCTGTTCTCGCTCGGTGTAGGCAACTACAGCGAGATCGACATCAAGCACGCCTCTCGCGCGTTCACCGGGTGGACGTTCGAGCAGCCGCTCCCGCTCTACCCATACGGCTTCTACGCGGCCGAGTTCCGCTTCGACCCGGCCGACCACGACGACGACGAGAAGTCGTTCCTCGGCCACGCAGGCAACCTCGACGGTGGCGATGTGATCGACATCATCGTCGAGCAGCCCGCCTGCGCCCGCTTCATCTCGCGGCACCTCTACAACTTCTTCGTCGCCGACGAAGTACCCGTACCGAGCTGGAACGACGTTCCGCCGCAGGACCCCGGGTTGATCGGGGCGATGGCAGACGCGTTCAGCGAGTCGGGCGGCGAGATCACGCCCGTGCTGCGCGTGATGTTCAACTCCGACTCGTTCAAGAACGCCCGCTTCAAGAAGGTGAAGAGCCCGATCGAGCTGGTCGCCGGCGTGCTCAAGCTGGCCGGCAACGACCACGACTTCCGTCCCGACCTCGCCGAATACGTCAGCGTACCGTTGGGCGGACGGCCAACCACGACCGTCACCATGGGCCAGAAGCTCCTGGACCCGCCCTCCGTCGAGGGCTGGCACACGGGCAAGGAGTGGATCGACGGCGGGATCCTGATCGAGCGCGTGAACTTCGCCGTGGACGAGATCGGCGACGGCACGGCCCCCGGCATCGCTCGCGTCGGCGACCGGCTGGTCCAGAGCGGCTCGCTCGCCACGGCGGAGGCGTTCGTCGACGGCGCCCTCGACGCGCTGGGCCCGATCGATGTCGACGAGACGACACGCGCCGGCCTCCTGCGCTTCGCCGAGGACTCCACGACCGACGACGACCGCACGCGCATCTTGCGCATGCTGCGGCTGATCGTCTCCACGCCCGACTTCCAGTTCGCCTAGGCTTGCTGCAACGAGAGGGGACGGCTCCAGTGACAAGCAACGGAAACGGCATCAACGGCAAGGACCCGGTGCTGGTCGTCGTGCAACTCACCGGCGGCAACGACTTCATGAACACGCTCGTGCCCTACAGTGCGGGGCGCTACTACGACTACCGCAAGGCCGTGCGCATCGGCGAGGATCAGGTGTTGAAGTTCAACAACGAGCTGGGCTTCCACCCGGCGGCGGCGCCGCTGAAGGAGCTCTTCGACGCCGGCGACGTAGCGATCGTGCAGGGCATCGGGTACGAGAACTCCAACCGCTCGCACTTCCGCGCAATGGACATCATGCACACGGCCGAGCCGCACAAGATCTCCACGCAAGGCTGGCTCGCGAAGGCGATCCGGGAACTTGATCCGGGGGGCGAGAACGTGCTCACCGGCGTCAGCTTCGGCCGCGGGCTGCCACGAGCGATGGCCGCCTCGGGCGTGAGCGTGACCTCCGTCGGCGACCTCGACAGCTACGGCCTCATGACGTCGGTCGAGATCCAGCAGCAGCGCGCCGAGGAGCTCGACATCTTCCAGCGTGTGTACACGCCGGCGATCGGCAGCGCGGCCACGATGAGCTACATCAGGCAGACCGGCACCGACCTGCTCGCAGGCATTGACGAGCTGCAAGCGGTAGCGGGCCAGTACACCTCCTCCGTCGAGTACCAGAACAACCCGATCGCGAGGAGCCTCCGCGACGTGGCGCGTACGCACATCGCGGGTCTCGGTACACGCGTGTTCTACGTGCGGCACCCCGGCTACGACCACCACGCAGTCGAGTTGCCGCTGCACGAGCGGCTGCTCGGCGAGCTCAGCGGCGCGCTGCGCGACTTCTTCGCCGATCTGCGTGATCACGACGCGTCGGAAGAGGTTGCGGTCTATGTCTTCACGGAGTTCGGCCGCCGCGTGCCGGACAACGGCAGCGGCACCGACCATGGCACCGGCGGCGGCGCCTTCATCCTCGGCGACCGTGTTGAGGGCGGACTGTACGGCGAATACCCGTCGCTCGACCCGGCGACCTTCGCGAACGGCGAGGATCTCGCGCACACGGTCGATTTCCGCGGAGTCTACGCCACGCTGCTCGAGCAGTGGCTGAGCGTGGAGGCGCAGGAGATCGTGGGCGGCCAGTACGAGCAACTGCGGCCATTCCAGGCCGCGTAGCGTCACAGGAGAACGAGCAATGGGCAGACCCTACGGACTGCTGCGAGCCGGCTTCCCTTACCTCAAGACGCTCGGCATGTACCGGTTCACGAACTTCCCGGTCGGTCTCGTGTCTGGCAGCGAGGGGCGGCTCTACATCCTCTGCCGACAGGAAAAGGCGTTCGCAGGCGTACTGGACGCCGTGCGAGTCTACTCAGTGGACGATGAGGAGCCCGGCAACACCTTCGGCCCGCTGGGCGACGCCGAAGGTTCGTTTCGCTGGCCGGTCTCGATCGCGGCGGACCCGGACGAGCGGCTGTACATCAGCGACGAGGCGCTCGACCGCATCTCCGTCTTCGACCGGGAGGGCGAGTTCCTGTTCTGCTGGGGCACATCCGGCTCGGGCGCCGGCGAATTCAGACGGCCCGCCGGGCTGGCGTGCGACGCCGAGGGCCAGCTCTACGTTGTCGACTCCGTGAATCATCGCGTGCAGAAGTTCACGAACGACGGGCAGTTCATCGACGGCTGGGGCAGCCACGGCGACGGCGAGGGCCAGTTCGACATGCCGTGGGGCATCACGGTGGACGAGCTCGGCGACGTCTACGTCGCAGACTGGCGCAACGATCGCGTCCAGAAGTTCACCGGCGACGGCGAGTTCATCCTTGCCTTCGGCCGCTCTGGCCGGGGCGACGGCGAGTTCAATCGCCCGACCGACGTGGCAGTTGACCGCGACGGCGACATCTACGTCTGCGACCGCGGCAACAACCGCATCCAGCAGTTCAACGCGGAGACTCGCTACATCGACAAGATGGTCGGCGCCGCCACGCTCTCGAAAGACGCGATCGAGTACATGCTCGCGCAGGCCGGCCCGAACCGCATCCGCGACATGGCGCGGATCGAGACGGAACGCCTCCTGCGACAGCCCCAGTCGATCGTCGTCGACGACGAGGACCGTCTCTGCATCGCCGACACCGACTCCTATCGCATCCAGGTCTACCAGAAGGAGGTCATCCGGCTTGAGCCGCACCAGATCCTCCCACCGATGCGATCGGTGACCCTCCTCTCGGAGTAGCGGCAGCACATCCTGCCAGAAGCTGCTGTGTTCGCGCCCTAGCCTGCGTCGAGGCGCATCGTCACGAATTCGAGCGCGTCGGCCGCGATCTCGAGCGCTCGTCGGGAGTCCTCGGCGTCGTAGACCTCGCCCGGGACGCCGCCCGGCAGTGTCGAGGGGTAGCGTGCACCGAGATAGTGCTTGTCGAGCAGCGCGGCGCTCGACTTGAGCAGGTCGAACGAGGGGTCGAGCGCCATGGCGTCCTCGCAGAGGTCGGCCAGCGCGTGCCCCCAGATCAGCTCGACACCCCGCGAGTAGAGGAACGCTGTCACAGCCTTCTCGGCCGCCTGATGGCAGAGGAAGCAGGCGAGGGCGTGGCGGTTGGCCTCGGCGGAGCCGCGCGCGTCGGCGAGGTCGATGCGCGCCTGCGCGAGCCAGCGCGCCGTCTCGTGCGCGGTTGCGTCGCCATCATGCATGGTGCTCGCCCGTCATCCGACGATCGGCTCGGCGAGACGCATCGCCTCGACGAGCACACGGTCGTGCTCCTCGAGCGACTCCGCCTCCTCGGGGGTGTAGACGGCGAAGTGCGTGGCGAGCCGGGGGCGCAGGTGATCGACGAAGAAGTCGGAGCGCCGATGCGGAGGCTGCGGGTTGTCGTGTACCACGACGAGCTCAAGCGGGGTATCGGGACCAACCCGGCCTCTGCCGAACTCGCCGGTGACCCAGGCGCGCAGCACGCCAAGCCGGGGCAGCTCCTCCGCGATCCGTGCGATCTCGGCCTCGATCAGCTGTTGTCGCTGCCGGCCGAAGCCGATCATGATCGGCATCGGGTCTCCAGGAGTGTGCGTGCGCTTCCTGAACCTCGGCTCGTCCGAGGCGGAGGCGCGACCATCGACCTGACTGGAGGTGATCATACTCCACGTGGAACCGGCGCCATCGAGGATGACGCCCCCGACCGCAGCGATGGTCACGCTGCGTGCGTGAGCTGACGGGACGCACCCCGCCGCGCAGCCGAGGTGGCTTCGACTAACCGGCAGCGGCGAACTCCCCGTCTGCCTGCGCCATCGCCGCGTCGACGACGCGCCGGGCGGCGCGCGCGTAGCGAGCGACCGCTTCCGCGTCGACGGCATTGTCGAAGGTGTCGTCAGGCATGTGGAAGTAGCGGTGATGGCCGAGGAACGAGACGAAGCGTCCGCCGGCCTCGTGGATGTTCCGCGCCTCGCCACCCGGCTCACCTGGTGGCATCGGCGTCATAGCTTCCAGGTCGATGCCCTCCGCGCGGATCGCTTCGCGCGTGACTTCGTGCCATCCCGGGCCGCTGGCTCCGTATTCCGGTTCCGGATAGCGCGCCCCGATCGAGGCGCCGAGGTGCAGGGTCAGCGCGGATCGGCGCACGAGCGCCGTGCGCGAGCGCAGCCAGTGATCGAGTCCCTGGTGATGCAGTTCGTGGCCCGAACTGGCCAGCAGGTGTACCTCGCGACGTGGTGCAATGCGCGCGAAGTACTCGGCGAGCGCAAGCCAGACCGCGATCCCGCCGCCACGCTCGGCAGCGCACGTGAACCAGCCAGACTTCGGGGTGATCACGATCAGCGGCTCGGCCCCGGGGTCCGTACCCTCGACGCTGGCGACGACGTTGGTCGCGGTCGACTGCAGCCGCTCGCCGTCGATCTCGATCGCGCCTTCGACGCCGATAACCACCGCCGCCGCGAGGTCGCGGATGTCGTCGGGCGCCACCTGGAGTACCGGGAGTGAGTAGGGCCGATCGATGTACTCGGCATTGCGCAGGCGGATCGAAGAGCCCTCGCCGGTGGGGACCACGGCGCCCACGGCACCCGAGCGAGCCAGCTCGCCGAACGTCTCGCGCGCGCCCGCGGGCGGGTTGCCTGCCGGGCCGCGCGCCGCAGCCGAGGCGAACACGACGATCTTGCCGAAGGGATCGCCGTCCTCGTCGCTCACAAGCTCGCCGTCGATGCCGCCGGCGCGGGTAAACCCGCCGTCATACATCGGCACGCCGTCTGCGTAGTCTCGAGGGCCGCTTCCCCAGGTGAGGCGTGCCCGACGGGTTTCGACGCGGGGGAACGTGAAGCGCTCGGTGCCGGCTGCGACGCCGAGGCGGCCCAACTCCTCGACCAGCCAGTCGCTCGTCGCATCGTCAGCCGGCCAGCCGCTGCGGTGAATCCCGAAGCTCTCGTACGCGCGGATTCGCGCCTCGATCGTCGCCGGCTTGAAGCCGTCCGTCACAACGCCTCTCCTGATCGGTGCGTGCAGCAGAGCCTGGTTGGTGCGCGCGCGTCTCGGGGTGTCGTAGTCATGTCGATGCACGGCCGCGACGCAGCGCGCGCCCCGGCAGCGCTCCAGTGTTCTCACCCTGGTCGATCACGATCTCGCCGTTGACGATCACGTAGTCGATGCCGGTGGGGTACTGCTTTGGCTTGGCCCTCGTCGCCGGTGCCTTCACCTCGTTGGCGTCGAACACGACGATGTCGGCCTTGAACCCGTCACGGAGCAATCCGCGGTCCGGGAGACCGAGCCGCTGCGCGGGAAACGAGGTCATCTTGCGGATCGCCTCGGGCAGCCGCAGATGCTTCTCGGAGCGGACGAACTCCGCGAGGACGACGGGGAAGCAGCCGTATGTACGGGGGCTGGGGAACTCGCCGAGGAGGATGGCGTCGCTCGCGATCATGCCGTACGGGTGCGACACGAAGGCGTACAGCGTCGCCTCGTTGGTCCCGAGGCCCACGTAGGAGATGCTCAGCTCCTCGTCGAGGAGCAGGTCGAGCAGCGCGTCGATGGGGTCCTGGTTCCGCATCTCCGCGATCTCGGCGACCGAGCGTCCCTCGTACCGCGCGTTCCCGGGCTTGCGGAACCAGGTGAGCCAGGCGGCCTCCCAGGGACCGAAGGGCGGGCCCTCCACCTCGCGCTTGATGTGGGCGCGGTCCGCGGGGTCGCGGAGCGCCTGCATCAGGCGCTCGGGGCCGCCGTTCATCGCCCAGTTCGGGAGGATGATCGTGGCCGTCGTCCCCGAGTACGGGTACGTGTAGCAATCGAACGTGACATCGAGGCCCTCGGCGCGCCCATCCTCGACGAGCCCGATGTAGTCGTGATGGCTCCCCACTCCCTGCGCCGTCTGGCGGTAGTGCGTGAGGTGGACGGCCGCGCCGCTCTTGCGGCCGATCTCCAGTGCTTCCTCCCACGGCGCCAGTAGCCCGAGCGAGCGCAGCGAGGCGCGTGTATGGGTGTGGTAGAACCCGCCGTATTCGGCGGAGGCGCTGGTGATGGCGATCAGCTCTTCCGTCGAGGCGTACGCGCCCGGCGGATAGTCGAGGCCCGTCGAGAGGCCCCACGCCCCCTCCTGCATCGCCTCCCGCGTGACGGCGCGCATATCCTCGACCTCGGCGGCGCTCGCCGGACGGTCCTCCCAGCCGACGCTCCAGATGCGGACAGGTGAGTTCCCGAGGATGAATGCGACGTTGATGGCGACGCTGTTGTCGTACGTCGAGAGCTGCTCTGCGACCGTCAGCCAGTCCGCCTCCTGGGGTGGATAACCGTTGAGCCCGGAGTCGAGCCAGATGTAGCGGCGCCGCTCGTCATGTGTCTTGAAGGGCGCGTGTGAGATCCCGTCGACCCCCACCAGCTCGGTCGTTACGCCCTGGCGCACCTTCGGGTCGTGGTGCGGCTCGCCGAGGATTGTGAGCCCGGCGTGCGAGTGCAGGTCGATGAACCCGGGACAGACGACTCTTCCCGTGGCATCGATCTCGCGCGGCGCAGTGAGCGCCGAGTCGTCGCCCCGGTGGATCGTGACCCTCTCGTGTTCAACGGCCACTGTGGCGTAGAAGCCCGGGCTCCCGCTGCCATCTATCACGAGCCCGTTTCGTATGAGCAGGTCAGCCATTCACCTGGCCACTTCTACTAACCAGCCACTCCTCGAATGCCCGTTGGTCAGCTCACTGCGACCACATCGAACTGACGGGCCAGGGGGCCACCGGCGCCTGCGGGTATGCTACATCCCTGCGCCCGGCGCCGCCCGCAATTCGCTGTCTTGCAGAGTGCATGCTTCAGGCGTTTCGCGGTACAGCGGGTCAACCGAGAACTCAGGAGAACGGCGCTCAGGCTGGCACGACGCTAGAAGGCACCCGCCCAAATCGAGTCGCTCGATCTCGGGCCAGTCATACTGGTGGCTGTCACACACACGGCAGCAGGCGGAGCCCCTCACCTGCAACAACCTGCGTGGGAACTACAGCCGGGCGACGGCGGTTTCAGGTTCGAAGAGAAGGTGAAGCGCTGGCAGGAGCCGTGTTGCGCTGACGCCCCACCGCCGGAGAGGGAGATCGAGTCGTGGGACCCTTGAAGGGAATTCGGATCATCGAGTTGGGGGGCATCGGCCCCGTGCCTTTCTGCGCCACACTGCTCGCCGACCTCGGGGCCGACGTCGTTCGCATCGACCGCCCCGAGCGCTCGGGGACGGGTGCGCGGTTCGATGTCTTGACGCGCTCGCGCCCCTCGGTCGGCGTGGACCTCAAGCGCCCCGAGGGCGTTGAAGCGATTCTCCGTCTGGTGGAGCGAGCCGACGCGCTGATGGAAGGGTTCCGCCCGGGCGTCACCGAGCGGCTCGGGCTCGGACCCGACGTCTGTCTCACCCGTAACCCGAAGCTCGTGTACGCAAGGATGACCGGCTGGGGTCAATCCGGTCCGCTCTCGGAGACCGCCGGACACGACATCAACTACATCGCGCTCACGGGGGCGCTCCACTCGATCCGTCGAGCCGGGCAGCGGCCAGTTCCCCCGCTCGCCCTCGTGGGAGACTACGGGGGCGGCGCCCTCTATCTGGCAATGGGAATCCTGGCCGGCATCCTCGAGGCGCGAGACTCGGGCATGGGGCAGGTCGTCGACAGCGCCATGGTCGAGGGCGCCTCGAATCTCATGAACGACTACTACGGCCTGTACGCCGCGGGCTCTTGGACGGCGGAGCCCGGGACCAACACGGAAGATTCCGGCGCTCCCTTCTACGATGTCTACGAGACCTCGGACGGCAAGTACATTTCGGTCGGATCGATGGAGCCCCGGTTCTATGCCGAACTAATCGAAAAGATGGGTCTCGCCGGCGAGGATCTCCCCGAACAGAACGACCGGGCGCAGTGGCCCACGATGAAGAAGCGTTTCGAGGAGGTCTTTCGGAGCAAGACGCGGCAGCAATGGTGCGACATCATGGAAGGGAGCGATGTCTGCTTCGCGCCGGTGCTAAGCATGGAGGAGGCTCCGAACCACCCCCAGAACGTCGCGCGGAAGACCTTCGTCGAGATCGACGGGGTCATCCAGCCGGCGCCCGCACCGCGCTTCAGCCGAACCGTCCCGGAGATCTCGCGGCCGCCGGCCGAGGCCGCTGCCGACACCGAGGGAACGCTTCGTTCCTGGGGCTTCTCCAGCGAAGAGATCGACCGCCTGGCCGAAGCGAACGCCATCGGTTCGGCTCGCTAAGCCGCCGCATTGCGCGTCCGTACCGTGCACTTACAAGTCGGGCCTCGACTCCGGCGGAGCCTCACCCGGCCAAGCCATCGCCAAGGGCGCCACCTCCGTAGGGGAACAGGGCGAAGGGCGTCGATGCCCGAGCGCTCAGCGCTCGGCCGGCATGGTTTGCACGCCGTAGCGGGGAATGACGCTGTCGGACGTCACGATCGTCAGGCCCTCAACCTGCGCCTGAGCGACGAGCAGCCGATCGAACGGATCGCGGTGGATGGGCGCGAGCCCTCCCGCATGCTCCGCGTGGAACAGGCTGACGGGCAGGCCTCTGAAACCATCCCGCTCAACCCGCCCGGCCAGATCCTGCGGAGCCCGCAGTTTTCCCAGGGCCTGCTTGATCGCGATTTCCCAGACGGAGGCGGCGCTCACGTAGGCATCGTTGCCGGGGTCGGTAATGGCCTCACGGGCGACCGGTCCCAGCCTCGGATGATTCCCGAGCGCCCACACCATGACCTGGGTGTCGAGGAGCAGACGGAGCACTACAAACCGCCACTAGCGGCGCCCTCGAACGCCTCGATGACCTCCAACGGGGTGTCGTCAAAGTCTTCGGCGATCCAGATCTGACCTTCAAGCGATCCAATCTCGCGCCGGCGTCGCTCCCGGTAGGGTTGGAGCAGCAGGTACGGCTTGCCGGCCCTGGCGATCACGATCTCCTCTCCGCTCCAGGCTAGTTCGCCGAGCCGGGAGAGTTGCGATTTCGCCTCGTGCATGTTGACCTGCATCGGGTGCTCCTTAGCTAAGCCGGACTTAGTCGAGTATCGTGGCAATGCGCCCGGCGCGCAACAGCCGGGACGGCAGGGCCGCATAACCGAGGCTTGAGAAGTCGGTCGGTAACGTCAGTGGTGATGCACGCGCCTCTTGATCCTGGTAACAGATCCAATGATGCGCTGCGTCTGTTGACGCCGCCCACGCCCGGACCTAGGATCCGGCCCGGCACCTCATTCTATCGCCCGAAAGATGGAACCACCTCAGGAGGTCCGGGAGGGCGACCGCAGACAGCGGTATGCTCGCAACGAGAGCGCTGAGGGAACACGAACATGAGCGAACAGGGGCCGCTCGCGGGAATCACCGTCGTCGAGCTGGCGACGTGGATGATGACGCCGGCGAGCGGCAGCGTCCTGGCCAGCTTCGGCGCGGACGTGATCAAGATCGAGCCGGCGGGATCCGCCGATCCGATGCGACGGCTCAACGAGGTCATCGGCGTCAACGTCAGCACGCTTGCGCCGGGCTTCGAGCTGGTGAACAACGGCAAGCGCAGCATGCAGCTCGATATCAAGTCCGAGGCGGGGCGTGAAGTCATGCAGCGGCTGCTCGAGCGTGCGGACATCTTCCTCACCAACGTGCGCGCAAAGTCCCTCGAGCGCGCCGGGCTGGATCCGGAGGCGCTGCATCAGCGCTACCCGCAGCTGATCGTCGCGCACGGCACCGGCCAGGGGAGGTTTGGTCCCGTTGCCGACCGCCCGGCCTTCGATGAGCTCGCGTACTGGTCGCGGGGTGGCATAGCGACGGCGCTTCAGGTCGAGGGCACTCCTCCGGTTGCGCTGAACGGCGCGATGGGCGACTTGCCGACTGCGGTCACTCTCGTCGCGGGCATGCTCCTGGCGCTCTATCGCCGGGAGCGGGAGGGGCAAGGGGCAATCGTCGATGTCTCGCTGTACCAGTGCGGGATGTGGGCCAACGGGTTGGGTATTGCCTCGGCGTTGGCCGGCCAGCCGAGGCAACCCAGGCTGGGCCGGCGGCACACGTTCAGTCCCCTGGACACCTCGTACCAGTGCGCGGACGGCAGCTGGGTGCAGTTCGCGATGCTGCAGGCGACGCGCTACTGGGGCCCGCTGTGCGAGGCGCTGGAGCGTCCCGAGCTGGCCGACGACCCGCGCTTCGACAGCATGGAGCATCTGTTGGAGAACGGGTTGGAGGCGATCGCCGAACTCGAACAGGCGATCGGGGTCCTCACGCGCGACGAGCTGGGCCAACGCCTCGATAGCCGCGACCTGCCCTGGTCGCCGCTCTTCGAGGTCGAGGAGATCGTGGGCGACGAGCAGGCGCGCGTGAACGACTACATCGTGAAGAAGCAACACCGCTCCGGTGTCGAGATGGAGACGCTTGCGCCCCCGTTCGGGCTGCGTGACGAGGAGCTGCGGCTCGAGCCCTCGCCGGAGGCCGGCCAGCACACGGAGGAGGTGCTGCTGGAGCTGGGCTACGGCTGGGACGAGATCGGACAGCTCCGGGAGCGCGGGGCGTTCTGACCGGCAGTAGCCGCGGGCGAAGATCATGAGGCGCGCAGGCGGGGTCACGCTTCGGCGCAGACCTGTCTTCTGACGTCAGTTTCGTAGTCTCAGGAAAAGGAGCCAATCATGGCAAAGGTGACGGGGTACAGGATTCTGGCACAGGCCCTGAAGAACGAAGGCGTATCGACCATGTTCTTCGTCTCAGGTGGCCCGATGGACGAGTTCTACGATGAGGCCGATCAGATCGGGATCAGGCTCATCGACGCCCGCCATGAGCAGGGCGCCGCCATGATGGCCCACGGGTGGAGCAGGGTCACGGGCGAGGTCGGCATCTGCGCCGCCTGCTCGGGCCCGGGCACTACCAACCTGGTCACGGGCATCGTCACGGCCATGGCCGACGCATGCCCGGTGATCGCACTGGGTGGTTCCAGCAGTACGCAGCTCACGCACTGGGACGACTTCCAGGAGGTAGACCAGGTGAGCCTCATGAGGCCCATCACGAAGTGGGCTGGTCAGGCCAACTCGGCCGCAAGGATACCGGAGCTGGTCAGCATCGCCTTCAGAAAGTGCTGGGGCAGTCGGCCGGGTCCCGTATACCTCGATCTCCCCGGGGACGTCCTCCATCAGCAAGTAGAAGAGGACGCGGTCCACTACCCCACGAACTCTCGCACCGACGCCAGGTCCATGGGAGACCCGGACCTGGTGAAGCGAGCCATCGAGATGCTGGCCGAGGCCGAGCGCCCCCTGGTGCTGACCGGTACCGGAGTGTTCTGGTCCAGGGCGTGGAACGAGCTGCAGGAGTTCGTGGAGACCACCGGCATCCCCTTCTACACCACACCTCAGGGCAGGGGCGTCATCCCGGACGACCATGAGCTCTCGTTCCCGGCTGCCAGATCGATGGCCTTCAGAGAGGCGGATGTCGCCATTTCCATCGGTACGCGCAACAGCTGGATCTGGCAGTTCATGCAGGCGCCCCGCTTCTCTCCCGATCTGAAGTTCATCCAGGTGAACACGGACCGGGAGGAGATCGGTCACAACAGACCTGCGGACCTCGGGATCGTCGGTGATGCGAGGATGGTGCTCCAACAGCTGACTCAGGAGGCAAAGGAGCAGGGGTTCGAGAACAAGAAGCGTGCACCCTGGGTTGGGCAGCTCCGAGCCAGGGAGGCCACGAACGCGGAACGGAACGAACCGCTTCTCAACTCGGACCAGGTGCCCATCCACCCGCTGAGGATGATGAAGGAAATCAGGGACTTCCTGCCTCGAGACGCGATTGTGGTGGTCGATGGTCACGAGACGCTGAACTTCGCGCGACAGTCCATACCCACGTACCTGCCCGGGCACAGGCTCAACTCCGGTGGCTCCGGATGCATGGGGGTAGGGGTGCCCTTCGGCATTGGTGCGCAGGCCGCGATGCCGGACAAGAAGGTACTGGTAGTGCACGGTGATGGCTCCTTCGGGATCAACGCCATCAACCTGGACACGGCCGTGAGACACAACCTGCCCGTGGTTACCGTCATCAATGTCAACGGAGGCTGGACGGCTACGCCCGCGGGACAACCGCTCAAGCCCTGGATCTTCATTGGCGCGGATCAGCGCTACGACAAGCTGGGCGAGGCGCTGGGGACGCACGGCGAATACGTGGACAGGCCCGAGCAGCTACGCCCCGCCCTGGAGCGAGCCTTCGGATCGGGGAAGCCGGCCGTCATCAACGTCGTCACCGATCCGCACGCCAGGTCGACCACGCAATCCTTCGGCGTGTACGCGGACAGGTGATGCGCGATCGTCGTATGCGCGAGGCGACCGCCACGTACGTTGCCGCTGGTTCCATGCTCCCGATGCGGACCGGCGTGAGACGCGCCCCCACAGGTCGCGGCACGCCGGGAGCCGAATGCGGTTGGCTCTCGCCAGCTGCTGCTGTCGCTAGGGGAAACCGGCCTTGAGCAGCTCGAGGGTATCGTGCGACGGGAGGTCCACGGTGACTGGTAGTGTCACTCCCGCATCCAGGTAGGCGCGCAACCGCTCGCGGACCTCGTCAGGCTCACCAACGCATCCCAGTGCTTCTACCGCCTCGTCGGGTACGAGCGTAGCCGCCTCGGCATACTCGTCCGCCGGGGCGGGCCATCCTCCGGGGACCATAGCGCGCACACGTGCTGCGAGTTCCGGGTCAATCCCGGACGGCGATTCGACGTGAGGCTGCTGAGCCAGGAATCGGCTGAGGTACAGCTTCTGGCGTTGGAACGCAGCACGCTTGTCTCGTGTGACAAGAACACGGAGGGGCATCACTCGCTCAATCTCGTCCAGAGAGCGGCCGGCCGACGCTGCACCCTCAGCAATCTGGCCGACTGCATCGCGGATGGCGTCGACCGTATGGGCACCGTTGAGCACGACACCATCCGCGATCCGGCCGGCCAGGCGCAGCATCTGGGGCCCAACTGCCCCGATGAAGATCTTGACGTTGTGGCCGCCGGCGCCGTCGTGGTCGAGATAGGCACGGTCCAGATGCGCGTAACTGCCCTCGTAGCTCACCTCGGTTTCGCGCGCGAGCAGCAGACGGAGCGCCTCGACCACCTCGCGCATCACGCGTATGGGAGTCCGCCGCTCAACCCCCAATCGCGTTGCGAGCGGATCCCACCAGGCGCCGAGGCCGAGAACGATGCGGCCAGGGGCCAGGAGGTCGAGTGTTGCGGCGGTCTGGGCCATCAGCGCCGGATTCCGGGTCCAGACGGGAATCACGCCGCTGCACACTCGAACACGCTCCGTTGCCGCGGCGTACACGGCCATCGGCGTGATCGCATCGGTCTCGAGTCCGGTCTCGTACACCCAGATCGAATCTGCACCGGCCGCCTCCAGGGCCTGTGCGTGCTCGGAGTTGCTCTTGAGATCGTGTCCGGGAAGCACGGTTCCGAAGGGGATCGCGCCGTTGGAAGGGACTGATGGAGACACGTGCGAACCTCCGCGGTGCCGGAGCCAGCCCCACCTGGTTCGCGATGAAGCGCCTGGCTGTCCTGGCGGCTGCGCGAGCGCTGGCCACGCAGGCGGCGAAATTGTAGGGACAGGGCGCGATCGCATTCAAGGCAGCTGCATAGCCGCTGCAGGAAGCCGCAATGCCGAGGTGAGTCTCTCTGCCGCCCTGGCGCGCAACGCTCGTGTGATTGCCAACGGGGCGAGCGCACCGCTACGATCCCGCTCGCTGCGCATGAGAAGGAAGAGGTGGGGATCCCTGCCTCGGGCGGCGTGCGCCGGAGATCGAACGCTATGGGACGGCTAGAAGGCAAGGTCGCGATCGTAACCGGGGCCGGCCGGGGCATTGGCCGCGGTGAGGCGCTCGCGCTGGCAGGCGAAGGCGCAGCCGTGGTAGTCAACGACCTCGGCGGGAGCACAGCCGGCGAAGGGTCAGACGCCACGCCCGCCCAGCAGGTCGTGGACGAGATTACGGCGGCCGGCGGGCGCGCGGTCGCGAACTTCGGCAACGTCGCGGATTTCGAGGCCGCCGGCGCGATGGTTCAGCAGGCGCTGGACGAGTTCGGCCGATTGGACATCCTGGTCAACAACGCGGGCATCCTGCGGGACCGCATGGTGTTCAACATGACCGCGGAGGAGTGGGACCAGGTCATCGCGGTCCATCTCACCGGCACGTTTAACACGATCAAACATGCCTCGGTGATCATGCGCCAGCAGCGGTCCGGCCGGATCATCAATACCAGTTCGGTGTCTGGCCTCGGCTTTGTCGGGCAGACGAACTACGCCGCTGCCAAGGAAGGAATCGTGGGGCTGACGCGGACCGTGGCCCGTGACCTTGGCCGCTACGGCATAACTTGCAATGCGCTGCGCCCCTCCGCCGACACGCGCCTCACCATGCCGCCCGAGGTGGAGGCGGGTGGGCAGCCGGCGATCGCGCGAGGAGACCCCGATGCGATCGGTCCGCTGGTGGTGTATCTGGCGTCGGATGAAGCTCAGAACGTGAACGGCCGGGACTTCGCGATCGAGCGCAACGAAGTCGGGCTCTACACGATTCCGGCTGTGGAGGCCCGGGCGTTTGCCCGAGGCGAAAACTGGACCATCGACGAGATGTTCGAGACCTTCCCGCGGACGCTGGGCGCGCTCCTCGTCAACGACTTTGGCCCAGAGGATCAGGACTAGACTCCCTGGGGCTCACGTTCGCAGGGCGCGCTCACGCGAGCCGAAGCAGTTCGGCGGCGTTCCCTCCCAACCACTTCTCCGTGACCTCGGGCTTGAGTGGCAGCTCTCGTAGCTCTCCGACCGCCCGCTCGAACGGGATCATGCTGTCGGTTGCAAACAGCACCTGGTCCTGTAGCAGCGAATTGCCGAACTGAAGCAAGGTCTCCCAGCCTGAGCCGGGAGTCGCGAGGTACTTCGGCGCCACCGCGCCGATTTCGATGTAGACGTTGCTGTGCTTCCACGCGATCCCGACGAGCTCGGCTACCCACGGCCAGCCGCCGTGATTCGCCACGATCGTCAGTTCGGGGAAGTCGCAGGCGATCTCGCACAGGGGCAACGGGCGCCCGAATGAGATCGGCCTGTTGTTCGAGAAGTTGATCGATGAGTGGATGGTGACGGGGACACCCAGCTCCTGGCACTTCTGGTACAGCGGATAGAAGCGCTTGTCGTTGGCCATCACCCGATACGCGAATGGCTGCAGGTTCACGCCGCGGATGCCTCGCTCGCTGACTTCGCGCTCGACGACGGCGGCCATATCGTCGTCCGCCCCGGGATTCACGGTGCAGTAGCCGGTGAGACGCTCGGGATACTCCTGGACAAGGCGGACGACGTCGTCGTTCATGGCGCGATAGTCGCCCGCGTCCCACTCCGCCTGCAGCACGGCATGGTCGACACCCGCCGCATCCATCGCGGCGACCATTGCCGCCGGGTCAGAGCCACCTCCGAGCTCGCTCGCGTAGATCCGACCGTAGTTGGTCAGGTAGCTCCTGTCCTCGTCGCCACCTTCCTGATACCGACCCGACGACGGGAGCGTCACACGAAAGTCGATGATCACGACAACACCTCTCCCCCAGGATCGTCGCCCGCGGTTCGGTGGACGACTCTACTCAACCCCGCCTCGGCTACGTTTCGGATCGACCGCGTCGCAGCGCCCGTCCCGGCAGCGCACCGGTGTGCTCTCCATCCTCGATCACGAGTTGCCCATTGACGAGGACATGCTCAATTCCGGAGGGAAAGACTCGAGGATTCTCAAGCGTTGCGGCGCTCCCGACCGTCTCGGGATTGAAGACCACCACGTCGGCCTTGAACCCGTCCCTCAGGAGTCCTCGATCAGGGAGGCCGAGCCGCTGCGCCGCAAATGACGTCATCTTCCGGATCATCTCTTCCAGAGACGCGTAGCCTCCCAGGCGAGAGAAGTGGCCCAGAACGCGCGGCATGTTCCCGTAGGTCCGCGGACTCGGGAACTCACCCAGGTACATGGCGTCGGACCCGAACATCCCGAGCGGATGGGCGACGAACGCCGGGAGCATCTCCTCCGAACCGCCATCCCCCACGTAAGAGAGCCCGATTGATTCCTCGGCCAACAGGTCCATATACACGTCCAGCGCGTCTTCCTGGCGCAACGCTGCAATCTCGTGAATCGTCTTACCCTCGTACGCCAGGTTCTGGTCCTGTGTGAAATTGGTCAGGTGGGGGTCGGGACGTGGACGATCATCCGCGAACAGCCTGCGGAGACGCCTGCGCTCGATCTCGCGCTGGAGGTCGGGAGGTGGACGATCGTCCTCGGACTGCCCACGGATGCGCGCGCGGTCGTCGGGGCTCTGAAGCGCCGCGATCAGTCCCTCGGGCCCGTCCTCCTTCGTCCAGGACGGAAGGAAGAATGTCGCCGACGTACTCGACGCGTCCGCGTATGAGTAGCAATCAAACGTAACGTCGAGGCCTCGGGACCTCGCGTCCTCTATCAGTCTGAGGTATGGCTCAGCTCCGACATCGGGCCAGGCAACGCTGGCATAGTGTGTGAGATGAGTCGGCGCTCCGCTGCGCTCGCCGATCTCGATTGCCTCTTCGAATGGTGCGAGAGGATTACCCGCAAGGGACAGCTTGTGACGAGCGTGCGTGTGATACATCCCGCCAAAACGCTGCGCCACTCTGGAGAGCTCGACCAGCTCCTCGGTCGACGCGAACGATCCGGGGGGATAGTCGAGCCCGGTCGACAGCCCGTACGCGCCCTCCTCCATCGCTTCACGCACAACCGCGCCCATATCGGCGATCTGGGCGTTCGTGGCGGGTTCATCCCGCCACCCGACCGACCAGATGCGCACTGGGGCGTTGCCGAGAATGTAGGCGATGTTCACTGAGACAGCGCCGTCGTACCGACCCAGCAAGTCGGCCACAGTCAACCAATCCGCGGGCTGCGGGGGGTAGCCGTTCAAACCCGAGTCGAGCCAGATGAAGCGCTGGAGTTCCTCTACGGTCTTGAACGGAGCGTGCGAGATTCCGTCGATTCCGACGAGTTCGGTGGTGACACCCTGGCGCACGCTCGGCTCGTGCTTCGGACTCCCGAAAATCGTCAAGCCGCCGTGCGAGTGGAGGTCGATGAAGCCTGGACAGACGACCAACCCGGAGACATCGATTACGCGCCCGGTCTCAATCTCGGTAGAGTCGCCTCGGTGGATGCTGACACGCTCGCCGGTGATGCCGACGTCAGCCTTGAAGCCGGCGGACCCGGTCCCGTCCACCACGAAGCCGCCGCGAAGCATCAGGTCCAACATGGCGGCACTTGCCTTCCCGCTCGCGGCCGTTGCCCGAACGTCAGCCGGCCCGGCAACCGCTTCCAACGACCCGGGATGAGGAATCGGCCGCCGCAATTCTGTGATAGCGGCCCGCGGACAGCGCCGGATTCCGAGTCTGGATGGGAATCACACCGCTGCACACTCGAACGCGCTCCGTTGCCGCACCATACACGGCCATCGGCGCGATCGCATCGCACCGGCCGCCTCCCTGGCTCATGCGTGGAGGCAGCCCGCGCGGGCACGACCCACCCGTGCGGCGACCACGATCGCCCCTCGAGGCCACCGCCGCCGCAACGGGGTGCGCGGGGGCTAGCTCCGAGGCAGCCCGAGCCCCCGCGTGGCGATGATGTTGCGCTGGATCTCCGAGGTGCCAGCGGCGATGGTCGTCGGGATCGTGGTCACGTAGCGGCGCGTGAATGCCGCCCTCGCCGGCGCGCGATCGTCCTCGGCATCCCAGATGTTTGAGTAGAGGCCGAACACCTTCGTGCCCGTGCGCGCGAGCCGCTGCGAGCTCTCCGAGATGAACATTTTCACCACCGAGGCCTCGTAGTTGGGGAGCTGGCCCGCGTTCTGCAGCGTGATGATGCGCAGCGAGAAGTTCTGCCCGACCTCCGTCTCGAGGTAGCGCTCCGCGATCTCGTGTCGCACCGCCGGGGTGAGCTTCGCGTGCTGCCGACCCTGCTCCGTGCCCGCGTATTCGATCAGCTGACGGAGGCTGCGCTGCAGCGCGACCGCGCCGCTGATGTTGGAGCGCTCGAAGTCGAGCAGCGTGGCGCCCACGTACCAGCCACGGTTGACCTCGCCGACGATGTTGGAGGCGGGCGTGCGCACGTCCTCGAAGAACGTCTCGTTGAAGCTGTGCTGCCACGCCATGTTGATCAGCGGGCGCACCGACAGGCCGGGCGTGCGGATGTCGTCGACCAGCAGGAACGAGATCCCGCGGTGCTTCGGCGCTTCGGGGTCGGTGCGTGTAAGCGCGAAGATCGCGTCGGCGTGATGGGCGTTCGTGGTCCAGATCTTCTGCCCGCTGATCACTCACTCGTCCCCGTCGCGCACGGCGCGCGTCTGCAGCGAGGCGAGGTCGGATCCCGCCCCCGGCTCCGAGTAGCCCTGCACCCACGCCGTCTCGCCCGAGAGGATCCTCGGCAGGTACTTCGCCCGCTGCTCCTCGCTGCCGTGCACGATCAGCGTCGGGCCAAGCAGGCTGATGCCGTCTCCACCGACGTCGCGAGGGGCCCCTGCCCGAGCCATCTCCTGGTTGAGGATGAACTGCTCGTTCGGTGAGAGCCCGGCGCCTCCGTACTGCTGTGGCCAGTGCGGCGCGAACCAGCCCCGCTCCGAGACCGCCGCGCCCCAGGCGTCAGCCGCGTCGCGGCGCTGGGCGTCGCCGGACTTGCGGTCGGCGACCCATCCGCCCTCGTGGCCCTCGTCGATGCCCTGCTCGGCCATCCGCCGGTAGAAGTCGGGGAGGCGCTGGTGCAGCAGTTCCCGCACCTGCTTGCGGAACTCGGCCTGCTCCGGTGTGTCCTGCCAGTCCATCGCGAGCTCCTCGCCGTCGCTAGCGCGATCGCGAGCTGCGCAGCGGCCAGCCGTCGGCGGTGCGGTCGAAGACGGAGTCTAGCAGGGTGATGAAAAAGGGGCGGTCGTCTGGCAGGATAGGACTGGCGGCGGGGGCATAGCCTGGAGGCTGCCCCATGCGAGGCGATGCTGAGCGTCAGACCAACATGTTGCTGGCGGTGACGCCGGACTCCTTCATCCCAGACGACCACCCGATCCGCCGCATCAAGCCGATCGTCGATTCCGCGCTGCAGCGGCTCTCGCCGCTGTTCGGCACGATGTACAGCAAGCACGGCCGGCCCTCGATCCCGCCCGAGCACTTGCTCAAGGCGAGTCTGCTGATCGCGCTCTACTCGATCCGTAGCGAGCGCCAGTTCTGCGAGCGGCTGCGCTACGACCTGCTGTTCAAGTGGTTCCTCGACCTCAACATCTCAGACGAGCCGTTCGACGCCTCCAGCTTCTCGAAGAACCGCGAGCGCCTGCTCGCTGCCGATGTCGCGCGCGCCTTCTTCGCCGAGGTGGTGGCCGAGGCGAAGCGGCGCCGGCTGCTCTCCGCCGAGCACTTCACGGTGGATGGGACGCTGCTGGAGGCCTGGGCCTCGCTCAAGAGCTACCGCCCGCGCGACGAGCAGGAGCCACCCCCGGGCGGACGCAACCCGGATGTCGACTTCCGGGGGCGGCGGCGCAGCCGCGATACGCATAGTTCCGGCACCGACCCGCAGGCGCGGCTGTACACGAAGGGGTCGGGGCAGACGGCGAAACTGAGCTACATGGGGCACCTGCTCACCGAGAACCGTCACGGCCTGGTGCTGGACGTGGAGCTGACCGAGGCGAACGGGTACGCCGAGCGCGAGGCGGCGGTCACGATGCTGGAGCGCAGCGTGAGCGGCTGCGGGACGCTGGGCGCCGACCGCGGCTACGACACGCGCGACTTCGTGGCGGCGCTGCGCGCTCGCGGCGTGACGCCGCACGTGGCGCAGCACGACCGCCGCCGCCGCAGCGCCGTGGACGGGCGCACCACGCGGCATCGCGGCTACAGGCAGAGTCAGAAGCGACGCAAGATCGTGGAGCAGGTCTTCGGCTGGCTGAAGACCGTGGGCGGCGGGCGCAAGCTGCGTTTCGTGGGCCGCGAGCGCAACCGCGGCTGGCTGGAGCTCACCGCTGCCGCCTACAACCTGGTGCGCATGGCCACGCTTGAGACCGCCGCGGCGTAGGCGCAGTGCGCCCTCCGCCCCGCCAGGGAGCCCTCAGAGGCGCCCGGGGGCAGGTCAGGAGGCCACGATCACGAACCCGGAGGCCGCTTCAAGCAGCCCGGCACCGCTCCAAACCCCCGGAAGGCGTTTCTTCAGCACCCTGCTAGTCGGCCACCAGCACGAGGGTACCGGTGACCGACAGGTCGCCGCCCGTGCCGTTGACGACGCAGGTCCTGGCGCTGGTCTGCTTGCCCGGGAGCCCGTGGACGCCGTCCTCGGCCGTGCCGGAGAGCTGGCGGTAGGCCTCGACCATGAGTTGCATGCCGTACATGCCGCTGTGGTTGAAGGAGAGGCCGCCGCCGTTGGTGTTCGCGGGGATGCCGGAACCGCCGGGGCCGGCCTTGCCGCCCTCCCAGAGGCTGGGACCCTGCCCTCGAGGAGTGAGACCGAGCATCTCGGCAGTGATGGCGGCGGTGATCGTGAACGAGTCGTAGAGCATCGCCAGTTCCATCTCGTCCGGGCCCATGCCGGCCATGCGGTAGGCGGTTTGGCCGGAGGCGAGCGCGGAGGTGGCCGTGAAGTCGCCCATCTCCAGCATCAGCGCGTGGCTCATGTTCTCGCCGGCGCCGGCGATCCAGACCGGCTTCGTGGACAGGCTCTCCGCCTTCTCCCGCGAGGCGAGCAGCACGGCGCCGCCGTGATCCGTCACAAGGCAGACGTCGAGCAGGTTAAGCGGCCACGAGACCCAGCGGGAGTTGAGCACGTCATCGATCGTGATCGGGCCGCCGAACGGATTGGTCTCCTTCGAGTGCATCACGGCGCGCGGGTTGAGGGTGGCCCAGTCGCGCGTGGTGACGGCGATCTGCGCGAAGTCCTCCTTGGCCGTGCCCCACTCGTGCATGTGCCGCCGCATGGAGTGTGAATACTCAGACGGGGCGCCCCAGCTGCCGTAGGGGGCTGCGAACTGCGACTCCGGCGACCACGGGTCGTCGGTCCGCCGGCGGCCGATGCCCTTGCCGCCGGTCTTGCGTTGCGACCAGCCGATTTGGCCGTGCGAGATCACTCCGAGGTCGATTACACCCGCGGCGATGGCGCACATCATGTGGTGCGCGTGCATCTCGTACGAGCAGCCACCGACCGCTGTCGTGTCGATCCACTTCGGATGGATGCCCAGGTACTCCGCGACCCCGTCGGCGACCATCGGGGCAGCGATGCCCTCGATCTCGGACGGCTTGACGCCGACCTGGGCGCAGACGTTGCGGATCGCTTCGATGTGGAGCTGCATCGCCGTGACCGGACGTTCGATGTACCCGATCTCGTCGGACTCGGCCGCGCCGACGATCGCAGCCTCCATCGAGGGGTTGAATGGCATTCGTCTCTCCTGTGCCCCGTCTCGAGCTGGTTGGCTACGGCGCTATACGACTCGCCAGAACGGGATCGCGATGTCGTCGGTGGCCTGTTCAAACTCGACCTGGACCCTGGCGCCGATCTCGATCTCCTCGGGCTTCTCCGGGTCGACGCCGCGAAGCACCGTGAACATGCGGTCGCCCTCGGCGAGGTCGATGTACGCGGTAACGAACGGCGCCTCGTCCGCCCAGCCACCGAAGGCGCGGTGTTGGACGGCGTAGGTGTGGATGAAGCCGGTGCCGGACGCCTCGAACCACTCGATCCGGGAGGAGTGGCAGTAGGGGCAGATAACCCGCGGGTAGAAGTGCACCCTGTTGCATGTCGTACACCGGGGAAGCATCAGCCTCCCCTCGTTGGCGCCGTCGAAAAACACCTGGTTGGTCGGATCCGGGTCTGGGATGGGCTTGCTGTACTCGGCCAAGCGTGCGCTCCTTCCGGGCCCGATCCGGGCTGTGATACGAACTGTTGCAACTGCAGATCGCTCGCGTAAATCGGCCATCCAGCGCAGGCTAAGCCCGGAGGCCAGACTGGGCTCTGGACCGCGGCGTCGACGAGTCGACCATGGCCGCCACTCTAGAACACACGGATCGGCTGGTCACTTGTGGGGAGCAGGGCGGTGGTTCGTGGAAGCAGTTGCCGGAGCTGATCGGGCTCTCATCTAACGTTGCGTACGACTGTTCCGAGGGAGCGTATCCTCTCTCTCTAGCTCGCCAGACGATTGCAGCCGCCAGCCCGCGGCTGCAACGTTCTCATGCAGCTCCCGCTCGCTGTGCATGGCCACAAGCGCGACTGAAACGGCGCGGTTGCCGAGCACCCAGATGATCGTCAGCTGCGGGAGCGACCTGCCTTTGCTCACGTGCCAGCACCTTCAGGCGCTGTGCGACCCGCAGTAGCGATTCGCGCGTGGCGGTACGGATGGAGGGTGACTGTGCGGCAGCTCAACGGACGGGTGGCCGTCGTGACCGGCGCCGCCAGCGGCATTGGTCGCGCCTTGGCCGAGCGCTTCGCCGCCGACGGCATGCGCGTCGTCCTTGCCGACGTCGAGGAGCCCGCCCTTGACGTCGCCGTGCGCGAGCTGCTCGAGCAGGAGCGCGACGTCATCGGCGTCGTCACCGACGTCAGCGACGCGGCAGCAGTCGAGCGCCTGCGCGACGAGGCGCTCGAGGCTTACGGCGCTATCCACCTCGTTTGCAACAACGCCGGCGTCACCGTCAGCTCCGACCGTCCGCCCACCGAGGACGGCGAGGACATCCGGGGCCTGCGCCTCTGGGAGCAGCCGCTCGAAGACTTCAGCTGGCTGTTCGGTGTGAACCTCTGGGGCGTCGTGCACGGCATCCGCACATTCGTACCGGTCCTGCTCGAGCAGGAGGAGGGCCACCTGGTCAACACCGCCTCGGAGTTCGGCCTGCTCACAGGTAAGCACTACGGCATCTACACGGCGACGAAACACGCGGTCGTCGCGCTCTCGGAGACGCTCGCGCGGCAGCTGGCGGGCACCTCGGTGGGTGTGTCCGCACTCTGCCCGGGCCCCGTGGAAACGCGCGTCGCGCTTGCGGAGCGCAACCGCCCGGGCCGCGAACGCGAAGCGCTCCGTCCGCTGATCGCTCCGCGGGGCATGGCCGGCGAAGCCATCGACCCGGCCGATGTCATGGACCCTGCCGATGTCGCGGCACAGGTAGTCGAGGCCGTGCGCGACGAGCGGTTCTACATCCTGACGCACGGCGACAAGTACGACGCCGCCATACGCTCGCGGATGGAGGCGATCCTCGAACGCCGCAACCCCGACGGCGACGTGTCCTGACGGGAGGCAGCCGTTGCCGATCCAGAACCGCCCGACGGCCTTCCCTGTGCCCCGCACGACCCGTTGACGATCATATCTATCGGGCAATAGAATCACCAGTGAAAGTGCCCGCATGCATGGCTAGCGCTCGCATGCATCCGTCGAGACAGCCACGAGGATCGTCGCGAAGCGAGTGTGAGAGCGAAGAGGCTGTCGCCTGCACCGAGGAGTGAGCACTTGCCTTCTTCAGTCTCTTCCAACGGCACGATCCCCTTCGGGGTCATGCTTCCCGGAGACGATCTCAGGCGCAACGCCGAGCGCGCTCAAGCCATGGAGGCGGCCGGCGCAGATTCGATCTGGGTGATGGAGACCGGACTCCAGACCGATGCGATCACGCCGATGGCCGTGTACGCCGCGGCAACCGAGCGTGTTCGAGTGTGCAGCGGCGTGATTCCCGTCTGGACCCGGAATCCGGCGCTGATTGCCCAGACGGTGGCGACACTCGACCTCCTGGCCCCTGGCCGCATCGTGCTGGGCCTCGGCGCCTGGTGGGGTCCACTGGCAGCGCGAGTGGGGGTTGAGCGGCCAACTCCTATACGCGTGATGCGGGAGGTAGTTGAGGCCCTCCGTCTGCTGCTCGCGCGCGACAACGAGGTGAGCTACGAGGGCAGGTACGCCCGTCTGGACCGCATCTATCTCGACCACGACGGCGCCGGCGGCCACGATGTCAAGATCTTCATGGCTGCGGTTGGGCCTCAAATGCTGCGCCTGGCCGGCCGGATCGCGGATGGCGTTGTGCTCAACGCGGGCCATACGGTCGACGCCATCCGGGATGAGGTCGACCAGATTGCTGAGAGTGCAAGGTCCGCCGGCCGCTCTCCGGACCAGATCGAGCGAGTGATGATCCTCCCAATTGATGTCGTGCGAGACAAGCATGCAGCGTTGGAACGCCGCAAGGCCTACTTCGCCCGATGGCTAGCCCAGCAGCCTCACGTCGCAGGGCCATCCGGGGTTGACCCGGAACTCGTAGCGCGTGTGCGCACGATGGTCCCCAGGGGCTGGCCCGCCAAGGCGGACGAGTATGCCGAGGCAGCTACCCTCATACCCGACGAGGCGGTAGAGGGACTGGGATGCTATGGCGAGCCGGACGAGGTCCGCGAGCGGTTGCGCGCGTACCTGGATGCGGGAGTGACGCTCCCAGTCCTCGTGGAAGTTCCGTCGCAGGGTACCCTCGAGCTGCTCAAGGCCGGTCTTCCCTAGCATCGGCAGCGGCTGCCGGGCGAGAGCCAGCCCTTTGGAGCTAGCTGGAGCACGGACGCGATGGATCACGTGGGGAGGCACCCTATGAGCTTGCGAGGACGGACCGCGATCGTCGGGTTCTACGAGCTGCCCACGAGGCGAGCGTACCCCGGTCGCAACACCTTCAGCCTGCTGGCGGAGGCCGCACGCGGCGCGATCGGCGACGCAGGGCTCAGGAAGGCCGACATCGACGGGCTGATCTGCTCGGAAATCATGCCGATGACGCTCGCGGAGCACCTCCAGATCAAGCCGCGGTTCACGGAATCGATGACCGTGCAAGGTGCGAGCGGGGCGAGCTCGATCGCGACCGCGGCGGCCGCGGTCCACGCGGGGCTGGCGAACTACGTGCTCTGCATCTTCGGCGAGTCGCTGCAAGGCTCCTTCCCCCCATCCATGCGCGCGACGGTCGTCGAGTGGGAGGATCCGTTCGGCCCGGTGGTCGCGGCCAACGGGCCCTACGGACTGATCAAGCAGCGCTACATGTTCGAGTTCGGCACGACGCAGGAGCAGTTCGCGAAGTGCTCCGTGGACGAGCGGTTCAACGCCGCGGAGAACGAACACGCGGTCTGGGCCGGGCAGCCGATCAGCATCCAGGACGTGCTCGACTCGCGCTTCACGAACGACCCGCTGCACCTGCTGGAGAGCGTGATGCCCTGCTCCGGCGCGAACGCAGTGATCGTCACGACGGCAGAGCGGGCGAAGGCGCTCCCGAACCCGCCCGTCTACATCCTGGGCGCGGGCGGCCCCGCGACCTCGCACTACGAGATCTGGCAAGAGGACCGCATGACGACCAGCCCGGCGGTGATGTCCGCCCCGACGGCGCTGGAGATGGCGCAGTGCAGCGTCCGCGATGTCGAGTTCGCGCAGTTCTACGACTGTTACACGATCCTGGTGATGATGACCCTCGAGGACGCCGGCATCTGCCCGAAGGGCGAGATTGGCGACTTCTACCAGGACACGGACACGACGTACAAGGGTGAGTTCCCGATCAACACGGACGGCGGTCAGATCGGGGCGGGTCAGCCCGGCGACGCCGGCGGCTTCCGCCACATCGTCGAGGCCACCCGCCAGATCATGGGGCGCGCCGGCGTGAGGCAGGTGGAGCGCAACGACCTCTGCCTGGTCAACGGGTGAGGGGGCTACGCAAGCGTCATGACGACGCTGGTGCTCGGTTCGAGCGCCACACTCTAACTCCAGCCCGAGCCCATCATCCTGCCAGGGGGTAGCCGTGAACGTGATCGTGACGGGGGCGGCGCAGGGGATTGGCGAGGGCGTCGCCCGACACCTGGCCGCGGAAGGCCATCGCCTCGTGCTCGCCGACATTCAGACGGCTGCGGTCGCCGCGGTGGCGCGTGACCTCGGCGCGTCGAGCATCGAGGTCGACATCGCAAGCCCCGAGAGCGCCCGGGAGATGGCACGCCGCGCGATCGCAGCGCTCGGTCACGTGGACGCCATCGTCAACGTAGCCGGGCTCGACGCTCCGCGCGGCACGGCGCTGACGACCGACGAGGAGTTGTGGCGGCGGGTGCTGGATGTCGACCTCTCGGGACCATGGTGGTGCACGAAGGCGCTGCTCGAGCACTTTCTCGAACGCGGGGGCGGCCGCGTCGTGATCATCAGCTCCGTTGCCGCCTGGCGAGCGCATGACACGATCACCCCCGCCTACAGCGCCGCCAAGGCAGGGCTCCATGGCCTCGTCGTAGCGCTCGCGCACCAGCTGGAGCGCTCCGGCATCCTGGTCAACGCGATCGCTCCGGGTGCGACGGGGACCGGGGCGCTATCCGACTGGTCCGAGGAGGAGCGGGTCGTGCTCGACCAGAACGCGCCGCTCGGGCTCGGCGGAACCGAGCCGATCGCGCGCATGGTGGCGCACCTCCTGGGCCCCGGTGGCGATTGGATCAGCGGAGCGACCCTGAACGTCAGCGGCGGCAACATCAAAGGTCGCTAGAGCCGCCCGGGGCGACTGGCCGCCCCTCCGGCGTGCCGCGACCCGTGGGCGAGCGCGTCTCGCCCCGGTCCGCATCGGTGTGAATCGAACCCACCGTCACGAGAACCTGTCCCCGGGGCTTGCGGCCGTCCGCTGGCGTGCATCCGTAACGCTGTCAGTCTTGCGGTCAGATGACTACCAGCAGCTCTCACCCCCAATAGGGTCCGGGCTGGGTTTCATTGGAACTCCGGCGGAGATCCGGCCCGGTTCGGGCGGGTCTATGCCTCCTCGCCCGCCGCCGCCAGGCGCAAGGCGCCGGTGGGACAGAGCATCGTCACCTCGCGCGCCTGCTCCTCGCTGAGCTCATCCTGAGGCGCGTCGGGCCGCACGAACGGCAAGCCGTCGCCGCCCTCCTCGAACAGCTCCGGGTGCTCGAAATGGCACAGCGCTGTGCGCGCGCAGACGGTGAGATCGAACTCGAACTTCGCCACGAGCCCCTCCTATGTCCCTTGCGCGCACGAACGACGCCCAGCGCGCGGAGCGCGCGCCGATCATGGCGGCGCGTTGCGCACCGGGAAGTGCGCCAGTCCGCGCAGCATGAAGCCGCGGTTATAGGGCAGCTCCTCGAGTGGGGTGGCCGCCTCGAGTCCCGGGAACGTGCGCAGCAGGGTGCGCAGCGCCACTTTCGTCTCGATTCGCGCAATGTATTGCCCAAGGCAGACATGGATCCAGTCGCCGAAGGCAAGATGGCGGCTGCGATCTCGCGCGATGTCGAACTCTTCGGCCCGCTCCCACAGCTCCTCGTCACGGTTGGCGGCGGCGATCATCGGGAGCACCAGGTCCCCGGCGGCGATCGCCTGGCCCGCGACCTCCGTGTCGGCAGTGGCGATGCGGATCACGATCTGTATCGTGCCGTCGTAGCGCAGAACCTCCTCGACGGCGTCGTCCATGCGCTCCGGCTCGTCGCGCAGCAGCTGCAGCTGGTCCGGGTGGCGGAGCAGCGCGAGTACAGCGTTGCCGATGAGGCTGGTCGTCGTCTCGTTGCCGGCGAGCAGGAGTAGCTCGATCGAGGCCAGCAGCTCATCATCCGTCAGCCGCTCCTCGTCGTCGCGTGCGGCGACGATACGGCCGATGAGGTCGTCGGTCGGCTCCCGCCGGCGCGCCGCGATTTGCGCTTGCAGGTACTCGCGAAACTCCACGACCGCGGCGTTGCGGGTGTCGATCTCCTCCTGCGGGGAGTCCGGCAGGAAGCGCAGGTTCGAGGCAGCGGACCATCGCTTGAAGTCGTCGCCACGCTCGGGTGGGATTCCGAGCAGCTCCGCGATTACGGTCACGGGCAGCGGGATCGCCAGCCCTTCCATCAGGTCGAACGTGTCGCGATCTGCGGCACTCTTGAGGAGCCGGTCGGCGATCGTCTGGATGTGTGGCTCGAGCGCCGCGACGTTCCGCGGCGTGAAGTCGCGGTCGAGGATCTTGCGCAGCCGGGCGTGGTCGGGCTCGTCGGCCAGCATCATCGTCATTGTGCCGGGGGGCGCCATCTGCTCCCGGTGCTGGTCGGGGCGCGCCTGACCCTCCGCCGGACCGCCCGGCTGACGGCTGCGGCTGGAGAAGAGGTCCGGGTGGCGCAGCACGTGCTGCACGTCCTCGTAACGGCTGACGCACCAGGCCTTCAGCGTCGGCGACCAGGCGACGGGCGCCTCGTGGCGCAGGCGGCGATAGACTGCATGGGGCTGCGCCACCATCTCCGCGTTGTAGATGTCGTAGCCGAGGTCCTCGGCGGTGGGGTGACTGCGCTCGGTCGTGGTGGCCATACGGGGCTACTCCTCGGGTCTCGAGGGCGTCGCCGGGGGCATGGAATCAGCGGCAATGTACGCGATTCGGGGACGTGCTGTGAATTTGCGCGGCAGGCGCCCCGCGCGCACCTGGCAGCCGAGCGTGTCGCAGATCACGCGCGTGGCGATGAGCGAGGTGATGTCCGCGTTGTCGTAGGGGGGCGAGCAATCGACGACCTCGATGCCGGCGAGCGGCCGCTCCGAGATCAGCTGGATGAACTTGAGCACCTCGCGAGGCAGCGAGGATGATCGAGCTGAGCTCGAAACGTAGCGTCACTCAGCGGCCTGACACGGGGGCGCCGCGATGACGGACGAACGCCCGCACCCGTCGGACGACGGCGTCTGGCTGACCGGTCCGCTAATCCGCGGATGCGTCTGGTGCTGTCGGTTGGGCGACGGCTGGCTCCGGCTCCGGCACTCGCGCCGCGAGTTCTCTGCCTTCCTCGATGATGTCGGCGAGGCGCTGCAAGTCGATGAGTGCGCAGAGCAGCACCGAGCGAGCAGTGACCCTCGACACGATCAGCGAATCGTGTTCTTTTGGATCGAACCAGGCGACCGGACTTTCGACGAGCCCGAACACGAACTCCTTCATGAGTTCCGCGTCGTCCACCCTCAGGTTTCCTTCCTGCTTGCCGAGTTTGAGGTAACGCCCGTACCAGTCCTGAAGCCGTTGCCGCTTCTCCCAGAACTCGCTGAAGCGCGGCCTCTGGGCGTCAGGCAGGCGGGAGAGCAGCGCGAGGTTGCACGGCCCCGAGCAGTAGTTGCGGACGTCGAGGAACGTCAGCGCCCACAGCCGAGCCGCACCACTCGCACCAGCGACGTCGATCAAGGGCGCCATTTGCAGTGGAGCTTCGACGGTGCGGTCGAGCAGCTCCGCGAGGATGTCGTCCTTGCGTGCGAAGTAGTGATAGAGCGAACCCTGGCGCAACCCCGCCGCCTCGGCGATCTCGCGAGTGGTTGTTCCACGGAACCCCTGCTCCGTGAACAGTCGCCCTGCTTCGAGCAGGATATGCTCCACGGGCTCGATGTCGAGCGTACTCTCGACGGCTCGCGGACGCCCGATGCGGCGCCCGCTCGGCTCGCCGCTGCTCATCGCCGGTCACCCGAGACGGTCGGGGCATCCGATCGCCTGCCGGGGGGCTTACACGGGTCGTCGGCCTCGAGTTTTTTCATCTGCGCCTCGGTGAGCCGAAGGCGGGTACCATAGATTGTGCTCGCCTCGTGCGTAGCGGGTTGAAACTGTCGGCCAACAGCATGGTATGTTTCTCTGCCGTCGCCAGGGGCTGAGACTTTCGGCCAACAGAACGGTATGTTTTCTGCCGTCGCCAGTCAAGAACTCATCCAGCCTGGATCGTCGCCGGGAGCATGCTCAGCGGATCTGGTCTCGAGTACATGCGACGGGCACCCTGGCTGGCGAATTGGTCCGGCCTTGCCGTCACCTTGATTGCATCAGGTTCAACGTGTTCGGGGATGCCTGAGGCGGCATCCGTGCTCCAGGTCCAGGGGCACGCGCCAGCGGCCGAATTGCCGGGCTTCGACGAGCAGCAGCGTCGGACGGATGAGCCGGGGAAAGGAGCGAGCATGCCACGGTGACGGCGCTCCAGGGGGTCCGCGTCCTCGATCTTGCAGACGAATCCGCGGTGTTCGCGACGCGCATACTCGCCGATCTCGGGGCCGATGTGATTCGGGTCGAGCCCCCCGACGGGGGCAGCGTGCGAAACATGGAGCCGTTTCTTGATGACGAGCCCGGCACGGAGCGAAGCCTCTATCACCTGTACCACAACGCGAACAAGCGCTCCGTCACCCTCGATGTTTCGACCGTCGACGCGCCGCTGTCCTGCGACGCCTGGCGGCAACGGCCGACGTAGTCGTGGAGACGGCCGCCCCGGGCGCGATGGGAGCGTTCGGACTCGGCTACGAAGATCTGAAGACTGTGAACAGCGGCATCGTGTACGTCTCCGTGACTCCCTTCGGGCAGCAAGGACCGTGGAGCGGTCGCCTGGCCAACGACCTGGTTGCTACCGCAGCGAGCGGACTGCTTCACGTCACTGGAGATCCCGACGGGCCACCGGTGCAGGGAGCCGCCGACCCGGCATACAAGGTAGCGAGCCTTGCGGCCGCGGCCGGCGCCATGATCGCGCTGACCGGACGCGAGGCGAGCGCCGACAGGACCGGCGCGCAGCTGGACATCTCCATCCAGGAGTGCGCGAGAAGTACGATCCTCGAGGTATCGAATCCGAACATCTACACCTGGGACGGAGAAATTCCGGGCCGACCCGGCAGTCGGGGCAGCGTTCGCTGCGCAGACGGACGCTGGGCTGGCATCAATGTCCGGCCGGATCGCTTCGGCGACTTCCTCGACTGGGTGCGCGACGCGGGTATCGAGACCGAACTGTCGGAGGCGGACTGGGGCGCGGCCTCGTACGACGCGGCAGTAGACCAGTACGCGCGGGTGCGCGGTCTCGTCGAGCAGCTGGCGGCCGTCCACCCACGCGATGCCTTCGTGGAACGTGCGCTGGACACCGGCCAGATGTCTCTGCCGATCGTCGAACTCTCCGAGATGAGCGAGATCGAGCACTTCCGGGTGACCCGTCAGTTCATCGAGGTCGAGCACGAGGCGCTCGGGCGGACGCTCGGCTTTCCGCGAAGCCCGGTGGGTGCGATGGCGGCGGAGGTCCCTCTCAGAGCCGCGCCGGCGCTCGGTCAACACAACGCGCAGATCTACGAAGAACTCGGGATCAGCGCGCAAGAGCTTGATCGGCTCCGGCAGCAGGGGATCCTGTGATGGACACCGTGAAGCCGCTCGCGGGCCTGCGGGTGGTTGACTTCACCTGGATCGCGGCGGGCCCACTCGGCACCCGGATTCTGGCGAACTTCGGCGCCCAGGTGATCAAAGTCGAGTCGCGCGCTCACATGGACAGCCTCCGATACGACCTTCGACCGAGAGGATCGACGAGCGAGAACACCAGCGCGATCTTTGCGCAGGTCAACCCGGGGAAACTGTCCGTAAGCCTGGACCTCAGCCGGGACGAGGGCCGCGACCTTGTCCGTCGGCTGATCGCGACGGCGGATCTGGTCACGAACAACTTCCGCCCCGGGGCACTCGAGCGCATCGGTCTGGGCTACGAGGCGCTACGGGAGATCAAGCCTGACATCGTCCTGCTGAACATGCCGGGATGCGGCCGCGAAGGGCCCTGGTCCCAGGTGGCGACGATGGGGAACCTTGTGCTGGCGGCATCCGGGTGGAACTCGCTGACCGGATTTGCCGGTCAGCCGCCTCGCGGTCTCGGCACGCCGTTCCCCGACTTCACCGCCCCGTTCATCCTGATCGCCACTGTGCTGGCGGCACTGCGAGAACGAGACCGCACCGGCGCGGGACAGGAACTGGACCTCTCTCAACTTTCAGCAACCGTGTCCTTGCTCGGCGTCGAGTGGATGCAGTTCGTGAGCACGGGCAAGCAACCACCTCGCCGCGCGAACCGCGACCCGAACTACTGCCCACACGGCGTCTACCCGACCAGCGGCGAGGACGAGTGGTGCGCGATCGCCGCGCGTGGCGATCGCGACTGGGCCGAACTGTGCGGACTGATGGGCCGCCCCGAGCTGAGTAGAGACGAACGGTTCGCTACTCACGACTCACGGAAGGCTCACGAGGACGAGATCGATGCCATCGTGTCGCAATGGACCCAGGCTCAGGATCGGTGGGAGCTTGCCGGCCTCCTCCAGGCGCATCGCATCGCCGCCGCCGCGGTGGAGGACCTTCGCGACTTGCTTGAGACCGACCCGCTGGTCGGTCACTTCCAGCGCGTGGACTCGCAGCCCAGCGACCCCGAGGTGGAGCACGTGATCGACGGCGAGCCGATCCGCTTCGCCGGCGTGGACCGGCCGCTCACACGTGCGCCCATGTTCGGCGAACACAACGAATACGTGCTGCGCGAGTTAGCCGGATTGACGATGGAACAGTTCGATCGGCTCGTCGTCGAGGGGGCATCAATTGACCGCTGCGGCGCGATAAGCGGAGGAACGGATGATGACGGAGCACCACTATCGGTACGAGGGACGCCCGAGAGTACTACTCAACCTGCCCCGGACGGGCCCGGAGGCCCCCACGATGACAACGTGGCCCGCACGCTCGGCTACCGGAGAGCGTTGGTGCCTGGCGAAGCGGTGACGGAGGCGGTGATGCCGGCCATCGTGGCGCGCTTCGGAACCCGGTTCATGGAGGGTGGCTGGCTGAGCCTGAAGAATATTGCTCCCACCTACGTCGATGAAGAGGTTCGCGAGATCGGTGAGTCCGTGGCAGGTTCCCCGGACGTCCTGGATCTGCGTCTGGAGACCATGGAAGGCAGGCCGACCTGCGTGGGCCGCGCTGGTCTCGGTGGCATCGCGAGCGGTACCCCCTGGCGCGCCGAGGAGGACGGAACTCACGGCGCCGAGATCGCGCATCCAGAATTGGCGCTTAGCACGGAGTACCCCGACCTGTGGTTCATCCATGACAAGGCCGAGGTGGCGGTCTGCCGCGATGCCGGGGGCGATGAGACCCCGTGGTTTCGAGGCCCGTCTCCCTGGGGAGGTCCGGTGTCTCCGCCTCTTGTGCTCACTGCCACGTCGCTGCACGTGGGTCGCCGGCTGCCAGAGGGAACGGCAACGGCCGGCAACCCGGCCACGCTCAGCGAGCTGTTCGCTTCCTTCCAGGCGAAAAACGCAGTGGCCGAGGCGCGACGCCTCCTGGGTATGAGCCAGGGCGGGGCCGATCTCTCAGAGCCGGGTTCCGGAGCAGGGCTCGCTCGTGTGGAGTACCAGCACGAGATTGTAGTGGAGCGTCCCATGTTCCAGGAGATGCCCTACGTCATGTCGTCGCGCCAGGTCGACAAGGGCGTCGCTCGTTCGGGCCGAAGCTGGTTCTCGACTCTACAGTTTGAGGTGCGCGACAGCGCCGGCATTCTCTACGCGACAGCTCGGACGACGCGCAGGACGTTACTGGTGAAGCGCGGCGAGTGAGAGTGTCGCGTGCGAGGCCATAGACCATTGACCCGGCGCTACCGAGTCACGTCACCTCGTACGTCACACGTCATCCGGCCAATGGGCGTTCGCCAGCTGCACCCAGGTCTCCCGCACAAGCGCATCGCGCTCGGCGCAGCCGCGTAGGCGTCGAGGTTCTCGCCACGCACGACGTGATCGGTGAGCGCCAGGCGGTCAACTCCGGCCTCGTCGGCGGCCCCGGCGAGCTCGATGAGGTGGCGCCAGCCACCGGGATCTTCAGCCGAGAACGCCGTCAACAACAATCGAGAGTTGTGGCTGCATGCTGCTCAACCCTCCAACGAGGCCAGCACCTCGTCATCGACGCTGAAGTCGACCACTTGCTGATCGGCATAGCCGGACTCGTGGTACCAGCGGTAGGCGTCCGCGAGCCCCGTCTCGATGTCGAAGCGCGGTCGCCAGTCAAGCTCTCGCTTCGCACGCTCGATGCTGAACAGCAGCACCGGGCGCACGAGGTAGAAGAAGATGCGGCGCGCCTCGGCGTTGCTGGCGTTGGGCATCCGCACGATGCGCGGCTCGCGGCCCGCGGCTTCGCCCGCGGCACGCACCAGCCGGTTCGCCGTCTGCGCGTACTCGCCGAAGATGTTGTACGCCCGGCCGACCGCCTCGTCCCGCTGCAGCGAGGCGAGCACCGCCTCGGCGAGGTCCCGTCCGTGGGTGTGGTGCGAGGGAAACCGGCCGTCACCCGGGACCAGGATCGGACGGTCGCGGTCGATGCGCGCGAAGAGCGCGGGCTCTGAGACCGGGACGTTGTTGTACGGCCCGTAGATGTAGCCGGGGCGCAGGCTCACCCACGGGAACTCCTCGCTCCGTCCGATCGCTTCGAGGCGGCGCTCGATGTCGGCCTTCTGCTGCGCGTACGCAAAGCTCGAGCCATCGAGGAGCGGCAACGTCTCGGCGATCGGAAACAGCTCGCTCGGGGCGTAGACCGCCTGCGTGCTGATGAAGACGTAGCGGTCGACCCGCCCTCGAAACAGCTCGTACGCCGCCTCGATGTCATCGACGGTGTAGGCGATGCAGTCGACGACGGCGTCGAAGTCGAGGTCGCCGATGGCGCTGCGCAGCTCGTCGGCCTTCGTTCGATCGGCGCGCAGCCGGCGGACCTCCGCTGGCAGCGGATCCGGCGTCACGCCGCGGTTCAGCACCGCGACCTCATGGCCCCGCTCCAGCAGCACCTCGACGGTGTGCCGCCCAACGAACTGCGTGCCGCCGATCACGAGGACTCGCATACGCATGCTCCAGCTACCCCGGACTGCAGGGCGCGCAGTCTCCCGCGCCACAGTCTAGGTGCGAGGAGCGCTCGGCGCTGTGCGAGTGCCCCTGCATGGTGAGTAGTCTGACCGCGCAAGTCCCGGAGGCCGCCGATGACGCGCAAACCCGGGCCGCTGCCCTGCGCGAGCGCGCTCGCGCAGGCGCGCTCGGGCGGCCGCTTCACCGCCACGCACGAACGCTCCTGGCAGTGCGCCCGCCTGAGGCTCGGGGACCGCGACGGGGCGCGGCCGCTCGTCGAGGTGCTGCTCTTGGACCCCCGCCTGCCCTTCGCCTCGGCGCACGCAGCACTCGATACGGCCACGCGGCTGGGCGCGGTGGACCCGGCGCTCGTGGCCATCGAGGCGCGCCGCATCGCCGACGGCCGCCGGGAGAGCGGCGTCGTGGAGCGGCTGGCGCTGAGCGCTTCGACCGCCCGTCGCCGAACCTGGCCGGCTACGCCGCGCAGCTCGCCGGGAGCACGCGATGAGCACGCCCATGACCGAGCAGGCGGCCGCGCTGACGATCGAGGCGACCTGGCGCGTGCTGCGCGGCCTCGGCGAGAGCACCCGGCTGCGAGGGCATCTCGAAGAGCTCGGTCTCGCGCAGCTGCACGGAGCTCGACGCCGTCGTCGAGTCATTCCTCGCGCGGCCCCCCGACGGCGGCCCCTACCGCTACCTCTGGCTCGACGCGCTCACTCAGCGGGTGCGCGAGGAGGGCCGCATCGCCCTGGTCAGCCCTGCGGGGTATCCCCGCGTACGCGGGAAGGGTCGTCGCCACGGCCGTCAACGCCGACGGCAAGCGCGAGGTGCTGGGCATCGATGTCGGCACGAGCGAGGACGGGGGCGAGGCTGGCCGTCCCTGCGCGGCCTGGTGGCACGAGGGCTCTCCGGCGTGGAGCTGGTGACCTCGGCGCACCGACGTGATCGGTATCTTCCCCAACCGCGCCGCGGTGATCCGGCTCGTCGGCGCTGTGCTCGCCGAGCAGCATGACGAGTGGGCGGTGGCGAGGCGCTACATGACGATAGTGGCGCTGCTGTCCCCGACTGGGCGCGAGGTCACCTCAGGCGAGGAGCTGCTGCTGCAGCTGCCGGCTAGCAATTGATAAGGATGGTGCACTGTGGCGCCACCTTGCGGGACGTGACCCAGCTGCGGGAAGCACGAGCACCAACCGAAGTTCATGCGGATGCCGAGCTGGCACTGCGATGACCTCCGCGTCTGACCGGCGCTACGGACCCTTCAACGCCGGGCCGGGTCTGTCCGGCCCCAGCCACCGGGTACGGCTCTGAAGCGATCAGACTCGCGGAACGATTGCACGCGGCGACGCGTACTATTCAGTGCAGGCCCGGAATCTGACCGAGCCCTGAGGCGCAGTGCCATGCTGAAGAAGCTGACCGTCGCCGCGTTGCTGCTCCTCGCTGCTGCCGTTGCCCTCGTGCCCGTCGTCGCGCCCGGTCCGCGCGCCACCGCCGAGGGCAGCACCGCCGGGCCGGTCACCAGCGCAGCCACGGTCGGCGGGGACGCCGCCGTCGTAGAACTGCGTGTCTGGCAGAACGTCTACAACGCCGGGCAGTTGTGGGTCAGCGCGCGCCCGGAGGGCGGGAGCTGGGCCACGCTGGGCACGATTCCGTTTCCGCTCGATGCTGGCCACAGCGCCGACGGGAGCTCCCGCTACGGTGCGCTCACCGTCGGCGTCGTAGAACTGCGCGTCTGGCAGGACGTAAGCGACCCGCTCTCCATCTCCATCACCGCCCGTGGCGAGGGCGGCGACTGGGTCGACGCGGGGCGCCTCCCGCTCGACGACGGTCACAGCCCGGACGGCCGCTACCGCTACGGTGATCTCAGGATCGTGGCGCCGCTGGCCGGCGGCCGGGCGCCGGTGTCCGTCTCGCCCGGCGGTACGGACGTGCCGAGGCTGGCGACCGTGACGATCGCCTTCAACGAGCCGCCACCCGTGGCGGACGGCACCGCCCTCGTCTCGATCGAACCAGCCATCGAGGGCTCATTCGTCTGGGCCGACGACCGCACGCTGCTGTTCCAGCCCGCGTTCCCGGGCTGGCAGCGCGGCGAGCGTTACCAGGTGCGCGTGCATGCCGGGGCGGCGGCCCTCGCCGGGGACCACGTGCACGCGTTCACCGTTGGGGGCCGGCTGGAGGTGGCCTACGTCATCCCCGGCGACGCGGACCGCGAGGTACCCGTCGAGGCGCAGATCCTCGTGCAGTTCAACCGCTCGGTCGCCGCGCTCACGGTGCTCCAGGAGGGGCCCGCGCCCGAGGTACTGGAGTTCGACCCGCCGATCGCCGGGCAGGGCGAGTGGCTCAACACCTCGCTCTACCGCTTCATTCCCAGCGAGGAACTGCAGCCGAACATCGAGTACCGCGCGCGCATCCCGGCCGGGCTCAGTTCCGCGGCCGATGGCGTCCTCGAGTCCGACTTCGAATGGAGCTTCGCGACCATTCAGCCGGTCGTCTCGAGCTTCAACCCCGGTGACGGCACGAAGTGGGTCGAGCGGGACAGCCCGGTCGTGGTCACCTTCAACCAGCCGATGGAGCGTGCCTCGCTCGAAGCCGGCCTCGTGCTGCGCGAGGAGAGCGGGCCCGGCGTTGCGGTCTCGTTCGCGTGGAGCGAGGGCGACACGGTGGTCACGCTCACCCCCATCGAGCCGCTCAGGTTCGGCGCCTCGCACGAGATTGTCGTGCCGGCGGGCTCGCGGGCGGTAAGCACCGGGACGACGAAGCTCGAGCGCGTCGGCCGGTTCAGGACGATCGAGTGGCCGAGACTCGAACGGACATCGCCGTACGACGGCCAGACCGATGCGTGGCCGGGGACGATCAGCCTGACCTACAACAACCCGATGGACCCCGAGTCGTTCAAGGGCCGCATCTCCATCAGCGGCGTCGCCCCCGAACACCTCCAGGTCTATGTCTACGACACGTACGTCTCTCTGGGCGCGCCGCTCGCTCACGCGACCGCGTACACGGTGCGGATTGCCGAGGGCGTGCGCGACCGCGGCGAGCGGACGCTGCCCGCGTACGAGTTCTCGTTCACGACCCGGCCGGAGCCGCCGCCACCCTCGCAACCGCCGCCCCAGCTCGAGCTCGCGGTATCCGGCATCTTTGTGACCTTCTCCGCGAACGGCCCGCAGACACTCTATTACAGCGCGGCCCATCTCGACGAGGCGCACTTCCGGCTGTACCAGCTGTCTGCGTCCGAGCACGACTCCATGCTGCGAGACCGCTACGTCGTTGGCGGGCTCCGGGGAAGCGAGGATCCGATCCGCGAGTGGACGGATCCCATCAAGGAAGAGTGGCGCGACACCTGGCGGCTCCACTCCACGGCGCTCGGCGGGGGTGAGCCGCTACCCAGGGGGGACTACCTCCTGGTGGCCAACGCCCGGCGGATCGAAGAAAACGGGACGGTAACGAACCGGCGGCCGAGGGCGCTGGTGCTGAGCGTCGTGGACACCGTGATCGTGACCAAGCGGGCGCACGGTGAATTCCTCGCCTGGGCCATCGACTACGACACGGGCGAGCCGGTCGCCGGTCTCGAGGTGCAGGCCGAGGGTTCCCACTGGCCCTCACCGTCCTCCCGGACTGCAACTACCGACACCGACGGCCTTGCACGCTTCGCCATCCCGGAGGGCGCGGCCGGCCAGCGTGCCTATCGGTACGTCGTGGTGCGCGTCGACGCGGACGGACGCCACGGCGTGGCTAGCACGCGCTGGAGTCAGGGCATCTCGCAGTGGGAGCTGGGCGTGCCGGTGCGCGAGTACGTCCCCCGCGAGGAGGGCCACGTCTACACCGACCGGCCGATCTACCGGCCCGGCGAAACCGTCTACTACAAGGGTGTCGTGCGCGACGAGAACGATGCGACCTACTCCATTCCCACGCCGCCCGGCTCCTACGCCGTGCGCGTCTATTCCCGAGGGGGGCAGATCCACTCAGCCGAGAAGCAACTCAGTGATCTGGGCACGATCGAAGGCTCGTTCCACCTGCCCGTGACCGCGCCCACGGGCGTGTACTCCCTGACGCTCGGGCGCGCGGCCGTAGGCTTCACCGTGGCGGAGTTCCGCACTCCGGAGTTCGAGGTCGATGTGGTCGCGGCAGCGGCGGACTACGTCGCTGGAGGCACGATCTCCTTCGAGGCGCACGCGCGCTACTTCTTCGACGCCCCCGTCGCCGATGCGCCCGTCGAGTGGGCGGCGCGGGCGTGGCCGACATCGATCCGCGTCGAGGGCTACGAGCGCTACTCGTTCTCCAACGACGACTACTGGACCACTCGCTACCGCGAGTCGCACCGCGGCAGCGCCCGCACCGATGACTCGGGCATCGCGCCCTTCGAGGTTCCCGCCAGGTTCGAGCAGGACGAGGGCACGCAGCAGTTCACGATCAGCGCGACGGTGCAGGACACGAATGGGCAGGCCGTGGCGAACAGCACTACGGTCACCGTCCACCCCGCCACCTGGTACGCCGGCATCAAGACCGAGTCCTACATCGCGAAGGCCGGGGAGCCGGAGACCGTCCACCTCGTCACGGTCGACTTCGAGAGCCGCATCGCGCCGAACCGGCCGGTCACCGTCCGCATCTACGAGCGGGAGTGGGTCTGGAAAGACCAGGACGGACGCTACCGCTACGGCCAACGCGACACCGAGATCGAGGTGCTGTCCGCCACGACGGACGAGGCCGGCGAGGCGTCGCTGACATTCACGCCGCCCAGGTCGGGTACATACCGCCTCGTGGCGGAGTCCCGTGACGAGCGGGAGCGCGTCGCGCGGTCCGCCCGGTTCCTCTGGGTCAGCGGCCCGGACTACGCCCTGTGGGGCGTGAGCGACAGCGACGTGATCGAACTGATCGCCGACCGCGACACCTACGAGGTTGGCGATGTCGCCGAGGTGCTCGTGCCCGCGCCGTTCGCGGGCGCGACCGGGCTCGTCACGATCGAGCGCGGGCGCGTGCTGAGCAGCGAAGTGCGCACCTTCGAGACGAACAGCGAGGTGCTGCGCATCCCGATCGAGGACGGCCACATCCCCAACGTCTATGTCGGCGTCGTGCTCTACCGCCCACCCACCGCCGATGACCCGCTCCCTCGCTACGTCGTCGGCTACGTCAAACTGTCCGTCTCGACCGCCCCACGCAGGCTCGACGTGCGAATCGAGCCGGACCGGGAGCAGGCGTCGCCCGGCGAGACGGTGCGCTACGAGGTGCAGGTGACCGACGCCGAGGGCCGTGGCGCCGTCGCCGAGGTCTCGGTTGCCGTCGTCGATGCGGCGGTGCTGTCGCTGGCCGACGACGAGGGGCCGGATGGCATCGACGCGTTCTGGTACGAGCGCGCGCTCGGTGTGGACACGGCCTCATCGCTTGCCGTCTCGCTCGACCACTGGAACGAGGCCTACGCCGACACCGAAGAGGGTGCGCCCGCCGATCCACCCTTCGCGGATGGGATGGAAGATGGGATGGATGACGACGCGGCACTGCCCGTTGCGGCTGAGGCAACCGCCGAGCCCGCACCTGCCGCCGAGCCCGCACCTGCCGCCGCGAACGACGCCGGGGTCCGCTCGGACTTCCAGAACACGGCGCTCTGGATCGGGCAGCTCACGACGGACGAGGAAGGCAAGGCCAGCTTCGAACTGCAGCTGCCCGACAACGCCACCACCTGGCGCGCGCGAGCGCGCGCAGTCACTGCCGGGACGCAGGCCGGCGAGGGCGAGAGCGAGCTGGTGGTCACGCAGCCGCTGCTCGTGCGCCCCGCGCTGCCGCGCTTCCTGCGCGTCGGCGACTCCGTCACCCTGCGCACGCTCGTGCGCAACGGCACGGACGCGGCGCGGGAGGTGACGGTCACCATCACGGTCGAGGGCGTGACGCTCGACGGCGCCGCCGCGCGCTCCGCGACCCTCGAGCCCGGGGACTCGGCGATCTTCGAGTGGCCCGCCCGCGCGCTCGAGGAAGGCACGGCGACGATTCGCTTCCGCGCCGTCACCGGCGGCGGCGACAGCGACGGCGTCGAGATCAGCCTGCCCGTGCACCTCGACGTCACGCCGGAGACGACCGCCACCGGCGGTGTCGTCGAGGGCACGCCCGTCATCGAAGCGGTCTACCTGCCGGACTACGTGATCACCGGTAGCGGCTCGCTCGAGCTGTCCGTGCAGGGCTCGCTGGTCGGAGCGCTGGAGGAGGAGCTGAAGTACTTCGCGCCATACCCGTCGGGCTGGTGGGAATCGAACGTGCGCAAGGCGAGCCGCGTCATCGCGACGATCGCGGTGCAGCGCACGCAGGCGGACGGCCTCGACGAGGCGCAAATGCGCCAACTGAACGCGGACCTGGCGGTGCTGGTCCGGGAGCAGCAGTACGACGGCGGCTGGGGTTGGTGCAAGAACTGCAGCACCAACCTGTGGATCACCGGCTGGGTGCTGGTCGCGCTCGGCGAGGCCCGCGACGCCGGTCACGTGGTCCCCGACCGCGCCCTCACCAACACCTGGCAGTTGATCCGCAGCCACCTGAACCGCGAGACCGATGTCGAGCGCCCGGCCGATCCGAACCAGCACGCCTTCCTGCTCTATGCCCTCGCCAGCGCCTCGGAGCACGTCCAGGAGGCGAGCGAGCTGACCGGGGAGCAGGCATTCGCGATGCGGGTGATCGTCAATGATCACCGCGCCGACCTCACGAGCTGGGGCCGCGCCTACCTGCTGCTCGGGCTGATCGCGACAGGCCACGAGGCGGACCACGAGGACGCGCGGATCCTGCTCAACGACCTGACCGCGACCACGATCGCCAGCGCCAACGGCAACCACTGGGAGGACAAGCGGATCGCGGGCAGCATGCATAACAGCAGCGTGCGACCGACCGCGCTCGTCCTCCGCGCGCTTGCCGGGGCCGCCCCGAATCACCCGCTGATCGAGGAGACCGCACGCTGGCTCGCCATCGCCCGCTCGGCCCAGCGCTGGAAGACGGACGTCGAGCGCGCCCAGGGCATGGCCTCGCTCGGCGCATACGCGGAACTCACCGGCGAGACGCTGGGCGTGTACGACTACTCGGTGCTGGTGAACACCTCACGGGTGCTCGCCGGAGACTTCGACGTGCCCGCCGGTGACTACCTCGACGGCACGGAGATCGCGCTCACGGAGCTGCCGCTCGGCGAGGTCAGCCGCGTGCAGTTCGAGCGCGAGGCCGACAGCCCTGGCCGGATGTACTACGGGCTCAACCTGCGCTACGTCACGCCCGCGCGCGACATCGAGGCGCTGAACCGCGGCTTCGCGGTCTCACACCGCTACTCACTGCTCGACGAGCCCGACAAGGCGATCGCCGGCGCCTCGATCGGTGACGTGGTGCGGGTGACGATAACGGTGGTCGCGCCCGCGGACCGCGTGTTCGCAAAGGTCGAGGACCTCCTGCCGGCGGGCCTGGAGCCGATCGACCCGCAGCTGAATACCGTCTCGCCCGGGTTGCGCGAGCGGCTATGGGCCGATCGCTGGGAGGCACGGCGCCGCGCGGCGGCCTCGTACCGTTGGTACTACAACCCGTGGGACCAGGTGGATCTGCGCGACGACCGCCTGGTGCTGCGTGCCGACCTCCTGCCGCAGGGCGTGCACGAGTACGTCTACTACGCTCGCGCCACCACGCCCGGCGACTTCTTCGTGGCCCCCGCCCACGCCGAGGAGGTCTTCTTCCCCGAGGTCTTCGGACGCAGCGACAGCGGCCGCTTCAGCGTCGTCGCCGGCGAGTAGCGCACCGCGACGGGGACTTACCCGCAGCGCGCCGGTACGCTGCGAGCCTCGCATGCGGTGGTGGTTCCGAGCTGGCGGGCAAGCGCCGCCCACGACGGGCCGGACGCTTCCTTGATCCGCCCGATGCTCTCGGCGAAGTCGTTTGGGTAGACGTAGGCGACCCGCCGGGCGAGGCTCTCTCCTGCGATGCGGGACAGCATTCTCAAGCAGGCCGGACTCGAGAAGGGAGACCTGTGATGGACTACGTCGTGGTCATCGAGAAGACGGGCCACGGCTACGGCGCGCACGTCCCCGACCTGCCCGGCTGCATCGCCGTCGGCGACTCCCGTGAGGTAGCGACGGATGCAGCGCGCCCTCCCTATGGCGGGATCCGCATCTCGGGCTCCGCCTAGCGCCTCTCCCGTCCCGACCACCCCTCAACCCCAAGAAGCCATCGCAGACAAGCGCCATCTGGCGAAGTTTGGCTGGAGACGGGTTTACTGCTGCCTCAGGCCCTAGTGTCCTGAGTTGGGAATGCGATTGAGATATCCGGTGAGGTTGTCGAAGATTTGGTCGGCGGTCTTGTGCCAGATGAAGGGGCGCGGGTGCTCGTTCCAGTCGGCGACCCAGGCCTCCACTGCACGGATCAGGTCAGCGACGCCGTGATGAGTGCCGCGCCTGAGCCATTTGGTGGTGAGCTCCGCGAACCAGCGCTCCACGAGGTTCATCCAAGAGCTGTAGGTCGGGGTGAAATGAAACGTGAACCGGGGATGACGCCGGAGCCAGCGCTGGATCTCCGGGGTGCGGTGCGTGGCGACGTTGTCCAACACGACATGCACCGCGAGTTCGTCGGGCACGCTGCGGTCGATGAGGGTGAGGAACTGCTTGAACTCCCGGGCACGGTGTCGCGGGGTCATGTCCGCGATCACGTGGCCCGAGGCGACGTCAAGCGCCGCGTAGAGATTGGTGGTGCCGTGACGGACGTAGTCGTGGGTCTGGCGTCGCGGAACGCTCGGCATCATCGGCAGCATCGGGGCGGTGCGGTCGAGTGCCTGGATCTGGGTCTTCTCGTCAACACACAAGACGACCGCTGCCTCCGGTGGGTTGAGATAGAGTCCAGCCACGTCGCGCACCTTGTCGATGAATTGCGGGTCCGGCGACAGCTTGAAGTGCTCCACGAGGTGTGGCTTGAGGCCAAAGGCGCGCCAGATCTTGGAGATCGCCGTCTGCGACATCCCCACCGCGGCGGCCATCGATCTGGTCGACCACTGCGTCGCGTTGTGCGGTTGTTCTTCCAGTGTCTTGACGATCACCGCTTCAATCTGGGCGTCGCTGATCGTGCGCGGTGCACCGGGGCGCGGCTCATCGCTCAGTCCATCGAGCCGCCGCTGCGCAAAGCGTCTGCGCCATTTGCCCGCGGTCACCGGATGGCAACCAAGCGCCGCGGCGATCTCGGTATTCGGGGTCCCTTCTGCCGCAGCGAGCACGATCCGGCAGCGCAGCGCCAACGCCTGAGCCGATGTCGGTCGGCGCGCCCACCGTTCCAGCGTCTCACGCTCATCGTCGCTCAGTACAACCGCCACCGTCGGCCGGCCAAGTCGGGTACTCATGACACTCCAGCGTCTGCCCCACACGGGCAACACCCCGCTGTACCAACATCATACCCGCTTGTTTATCGCGTTAACAACTCAGGACACTAGGGACCCGCGACCAAGGGCCGCGGGGGCAAGTCTCGCTACCACTGCACAAACATCGGCATGACGACGTGGGTGTAGCGGTCGTCGCCGACGGGGCGGAGGACGCCGGGGCTTGAGGGGGAGCTCGTCTCGACGGCGACGCGGTCGGCATCGATGACTTGCAGGACCTCGGTCAGGTAGCGGCTGTTGAAGGCGATCTTCGCCTCTTCGCCGTCGACCATCGCGTCCAGTTCGCCCTCGTTGTTGCCCAGTTCCTCGGCGCGGGCGGTGATCAGCAGGCGCCCGGGCGCGGAGTCCTCGCCGGGCGTGGCGACGAGCCGCACGATGCCGGAGCCGTCGCGCGCGAAGATCGAGGCGATGCGCGTCTCGCGCATGAACTCTGCCACCGCAATCTCCGTGCGGGTCGCGTGCGAGCTCGGGATCAGCTGGTCGTAGTTGGGGAACGTGCCCTGCAGCAGCGTGGCGCTGAGCGTCGCGTGGCCGAGGTCGAACAGTACCTGCGTGCCGACGGGGTTGAAGCGCATCTCCACCGGTCCGTTGACCTCCGCGAGTATCCGCGAGAGCTCGCCGAGGGCGCGCGCAGGCACGATCGCCTCGCGCTCGGCGGGGGCGTCCTCCAGATCCATTGTGTGGACGGCGAGGCGGAAGCCGTCGGCGGCGGCGAGCCGCAGCTGCGCGCCCTTGATTCCGAAGTGGACGCCGGTGAGTACGGGCCGCGAGTTGTCGGTGGCGGCGGCGAACACCACCTGGTTGATGGCGCGCCGCAGCGCGCTGGAGTCAAGCGCCAGCGAGTCTCCGTCCTCGACGGGCGGGATGGGCGGGAAGTCATCGGCGCTCTGCCCGCCGATCGAGGCCTCGTTGCGGGCGCAGGAGAGGCTGACCTGGCGGGAGCGCTCGGCGAGCGCGAGGCTGATCGGCTGCTGGGGGAGCGACGCGACAAAGTCGGAGAGCAGCCGCGAGGGGAGCGTGATTGCTCCCGGCTCCTCGACCCCGGCATCGATCCGGTAGGTGATCGCGATCGTCTCGGCGTCCGTCGCAGAGAGCGTGAGGCTCTGGTCGCGCGCCTCGAGCAGGATGTGGCCGGCGATGGGAAGGGGCGAGCGCGCGGGGACGGCGCGAGATACCGCGCTGAGGCCGCGGTGGAGGTCTTCCTGTTGAACCGTAAGCTGCATGGGCGAGTCCGACCCGCCTAACCGATCAAGCGCTGCGCGCCTGAGCCCGCGAAGCGAGTATACGGGTGAGCACCCGCCGCGGCAATCAGGGGTCCCGCCTGCCGGGTTGCTCCAACCTCGGGGAGCAACCCCTGGTTCGCCGGGCTACGAGCAGTAGGGCTCGAACAGCTCCGAGGCCGAGTTCACGCGGCGCGCCAGCTCCCGGTAGTCCCGCTGCTCGCCAAGGTCGGCGCGCACGCCGTCGAGAAGCTCCGAGACCGCATCGAGGCTGCCGCACTGCGCCCAGAAGGACTTGCGCAGCAGCTCGGCGAACTCGGCGGCGGCGGCGGTCTGGCGGAAGTACGGGCTGGCCGATCCGATGTCGGCGGCCACCTCGGCTACTGGGAGGCCAGCCTCGATCTCGGTCGGCTCGCCTGTCTGCGGGTCGAGCCAGCGCAGCCGCGCGGTGGCCAGCACGCCATCCGGCGCGGCCCCGGCTTCGAGACGCAGCTCGTAGAGGGCAGTCACGTCCCGGGCGAACCCCGGCTCACCGAAGTCCAGGGAGTCGTCGCGGAAGTCCTCGTCGGAGACGGCGCGGTTCTCATATCCGATCAGCCGGTACTTGCGCACCGTCGCCGGGTTGAACTCGACCTGGATGCGCGCGTCGCGGGCCGTCTCGGTGAAGACGCCACCGGCGGCCTGCTCGAGGTAGCGGTTCGCGGCCTCGCGGTCGGCCAGGTAGTGGTACGTGCCGTTGCCGCGGTTGGCGAGCGCCTCCAGCAGGACGTCGTTGTAGTTGCCGCTGATGCCGACGCCGATCGAGGTGAGCGTGGCCTGCCGCTGCGCTTGCTGGTCGACCAACCCGAGGATCGAGTCGGGTCCGGTCGCGCCGACGTTGGCGACGCCGTCGGAGAGCAACACGATGCGGACCTGCTGGCCGCGCTCAAGCTCGTCGCCGGCCAGATCGTAGGCCAGGCGCAGTCCGTCCTCGGCGAACGTGCTGCCGCCCGTGCGGAGCGCGCGCGCGGCGGTCACGATCTCCTGCCGGCGATCGCCGTCCGCGAAGCCGCTGACGAGGCTGGCCCGGTCGCCGTAGGTGACGATGGCGGCGCGGTCCTGCGCGGTCATCATTTCGGCGAGTCCGACAATGACATCCCTGGCCACGCCGATCCGGTTGTCGGCCTCCATCGAGCCCGACACGTCGACGACGAAGATCAGCGAGACGGGACCACGCTCGGTCCGCGGCGCGGGGTTGCTCACGCCAACTCGCAGCAGCACGTAGCCCTCCTCCCCGAACGGCGAAGGCGCGGCGTCGAGGTGCAGCCCGAGGGCGCCCTCGGCGGCCGGGTAGTCCTGCGGCAGGCTGTTGATGAACTCCTCGACCCGCACTGCGTCCGGGGGCGGCAGGGAGTTCTGGTCGAGGTAGAGCGCGAGGATCTCGTAGGACGCGGTGTCCCCGTCCAGCGCGAAGGTCGAGAGCGCGTCCTCGTCGGCATCGATGAACGGATTGACGCCGTGTCCCTCGAAGAACATGAGGGGAAGCGGCCGGTCGTTGGGGTTGGCCGAGCCCCCGGCCTCCGGAGGCGCCGCGGTTGCCGCCGCGGTGACGGCGTATTGGATCCGCGCCGACGAGGGCGCCGCTTGCGGCGCGGAGCTCTCGTAGTCGTCATCGTCGCTGCAGGCGAGCAAGAGCAACGCGGCCGCGAGCGCCGCCAGGGTAAGCGCGCCGGACACCGCCCGCGCCCGCGAGTTGTCGCGCCCTGAGACCCGGGCGAACGTGGACGCGGCGAGGGCGGCGAGGGCCAGGACGATGCCGGCTGCAAGGATCAGTGCTCTCATCTGGGGGCCTCCCTGCGAAGCCGGTGCGGCGCGCTCGCCCCGTATGTCTGGCGTTGTAGGTAGGTACGTCCCAGAACGGCGACCGGTTCCCTCGGCCCCCGCGCGCGGGCTGCACGCAGCGACGGGACCGCGGGTCTCCCGAAGGCCCGTACAGCGCGCGGGCGCTACGCCTCCGGGGCCGCCTCGCGGAGCGCCCCGGTGGCGGCCACGACGGTGCGCTCGATCAGCGCCTCGTCGTGGGCGAGCGGGAGACGTTGCCAGCGGCGGGTTCGCGCCGGCGGACGGTTGCCCCGGCCCTCAGTCCATGCCCCAGCACACAACGGTCCCGTCCGTCTTCACCCCGCAGCTGTGGACTGCACCGGCGCTGACGGAAGCAAAGGAGCCATCGGGGGGCGAAGACTGGCCGTGGTAGTCGTAGCCCCGGCACACGACCGAACCGTCGGTCCACACCGCACAGCTGTGCTGCCACCCTGCGCTGACGGAGCTGAAGGAACCGGCTGGCAGCGTGGCCTTGCCATAGTCGTTGGTGCCCCAGCACACCACCGAACCGTCGGTCTGCAACCCGCAGGTGTGGTCCCACCCGGCGCTGAGCGTCGTGAATGACCCGGCGGCTGGTGCGGCCTCGCCACCACTGTTCCTGCCCCAGCACACAACCGTGCCGTCGATCCGCAGCCCACAGGTGTGTTCCCCCCGGCGCTGACGGAGGTGAATGAGTCGTCGGGCGGCGAACTTTGACCATCCCAGTTCCCGCCCCAGCAGCGGACTGAGCCGTCCGTCCGTACGCCGCAGGCGTGGTCAGTCCCCACGCTGACTGAGCTGAACGAGCCGCCAGGCGGCGCGCCTCGCACTCCAGCGCCCCATCCCCAGCACGCGATGGCGCCGTCGGTCCGCACCGCGCAGGTCTGGCGCAACCCGGCGCTGAGGGAAATGAACGAGCCGACCGGCGACAAGACCCGCCCAGCGGCGTCCCTTCCCCAGCAGACGACAGTGCCGTCGGGCTTCAACCCGCAGGTATGAGAAGGTCCGCCGCTGAGGGAGCTGAAGGCCCCGGCAGGCGGCCTGGCCTCGTACGGCGGCGAGGCGTGGCCGGTACTGTCGAGACCCCAGCACACGGCTGGACCGGCGGCCTTCACACCGCAGCTGTAGTGCAATCCGGCGCTCAGGGAGTTGAAGGCGCCCTCGGGCGGCGAGGTCTCGCCGGAGATGTCGCCGCCCCAGCACACGACCGAGCCATTGGTCTTGATCCCGCAACTGTGCTCCGCGCCGGCGCTGACGGCGGTGAACGAGCCGGCCGGCGGCGAGGCCTCCCCGTGGTCGTTCCTGCCCCAACATGCGACCGTGCTGTCGGTTCTCACCCCACAAGCGTGGTGCGCACCAACGCTGATCGAGGCGAACGAGCCAGCGGGGACCAAAGTTCGGCCATCCACATCCCAGCCCCAGCACGCGATCGAGCTGTCGGTCTTCACGCCGCAGGTGAGGGGCCAGCCGGCGTCTATGGATGTGAAGGATCCGGCCGGCGGTGAAGTTGTGCCGAACTCTCCGTCACCCCAGCACACGACGGCCATGTCCGTCGTCAGCCCGCAAGCATGGCTCGGCCCAACGGTCACCGAGGTGAACGAACCTTCCGGCGGCGAGGCCTCCCCGTCGTCGTTCCTGCCCCAGCACGAGACAGACCGGTCGGTCTTCACCGCGCAACTGGACCACATGCCGACGCTGACAGAGGTAAAGGCGCCGTCGGGTGGCGTGGCCTGGCCCTCGTTGCTCCGGCCCCAGCAGAGCAGCGAACCGTCAGCGCGCACCCCACAGGTGTGCTCATGACCGACGCTGATCGATAGGTAGGCGCGGCCTGGGGGCGTGGACTGCCCATGTGAATCCAGGCCCCAGCACGTCAAGGAACCGCTGGTCTCGACCCCGCAGCTATGGCTCCCTCCAGCACTGACGGAGCTGAGCGCGCCGCCGGGCGGCGGGATCTGGTCCCACTGATTGTTGCCCCAGCAGACGACTGCCTCGTCGGTCCTCACGCCGCAACTGTGATCGTCACCGGCACTGACTGAGCTGAAGGCGCCGAGGTGCGGCGTGGCTTGGCCATCGTCGTTCTTGCCCCAACAGAGGACGGCGCCCTCCGTCGTCACCCCGCAGCTGTGGTCTCCTCCGGCGCTGACCGAGGCGAACGAGCCGTCAGGCGGGGTGCCCTGACCCTGGCCGTTCTTGCCCCAGCAGACGACTGCGCCCTCGGTCGTCACCCCGCAAGTGTGGTCTCCTCCGGCGCTGACCGAGGCGAACGAGCCGTCAGGCGGCGTGGTCTGGCCCTCGTTGTCCCCGCCCCAGCAGAGGACCGCTCCCTCGCTCGTCACTCCGCAGGTGTGGAACCCCCCGGCGCTGACGGACGCGAGGGGATCGCTGGGCGGCGTCGACTGGCGCAACCCACCCCAGCCCCAGCACTCTGCCAGGCCGCCGGCCTTCAACCCGCAGTTGTGGAACCCCCCGGCGCTGACGGAGGTGAAGGAACCTGTCGGCGGCGTGGACTGCTCATAGAAGCCCCAACCCCAGCAGACGACGGAACCGCCGGTCCTGAGCCCGCAGCTGTGGAGGGTCCCGGCGCTGATCGAGGTGAACGAACTGCCCGGCGGCGACGTGTCGTGGGGCTGGGCGGCGACAGCGGGCTGGGAGTCGCCGGACGGCGCCGGCGACGCTGACGCGAGGGCGCTGGAGGCAGCAAGGGCGGCGACGGACAGGACGATGCCTATTGCGAGGATCAGCGCTCTCATCCGGCGCCTCCCGGTTGCGGAGTCCGTGCGGAGCGCCGCCCTGCCCGAGTGGTCATGGGTAGAGTACGTCGCACGGGGGCGCTGGGTTCCCGGAGCCCGGAGAGCGCGCTCGCGAAAGGGGGCGCTACGCCTCCGAGGCGGCCTCGCGCAGCGCGGCGGCGACGGCCTCGACGGTGCGCTCGATCAGCGCCTCGTCGTGGGCGAGCGAGACGAACCAGGCCTCGAACTGCGAGGGCGGCAGCATCACGCCGCGGTCGAGCAGCGCGCGGTGGAAGCGGGCGAAGCGCGCGGTGTCGCTCTCCGCCGCCTCGGCGTAGTCGCCCGGCGCCTCGGCGCGGAAGAAGCCGGTCAGCGCCGACCCGACGCGCGCGACGGCGAATGGCACGCCCGCCTCGCGCGCCGCCTCGCTGACGCCGTCCTCGAGCTGCGCGCCGAGCGCCTCAAGGCGCGCGTAGGCGGTCTCGTCGGCCTGGACCGTGCGCAGCGTTGCGAGGCCGGCGGCCGTCGCCAGCGGATTGCCGGAGAGCGTGCCGGCCTGGTAGACGCCGCCTGCGGGCGCCATCTGCTCCATCAGCTCGCGCGGCCCGCCGTAGGCGCCGACCGGGAGGCCGCCGCCGATCACCTTGCCGAGCGTCGTGAGGTCCGGACGGACGCCGTAGCGGCCCTGCGCGCCGGACCAGCCGACGCGGAAGCCGGTGATCACCTCGTCGAAGACGAGCAGCGCGCCGTGCGCGTCGCAGAGCCGCCGCAGCGCCTCGAGGTAGCCGTCGCGCGGCGGCACGACACCCATGTTCCCCGCGACGGGCTCGACGATGACGGCGGCGACGGCGCCGGGGTGCGCCTCGAAGATCGCCTCGACGGCCGCCGCGTCGTTGTAGGGGGCGAGCAGCGTCTGCGCGGCGAAGGCGGCGGGCACGCCGGGCGAGTCCGGCAACCCGAGGGTGGCAACGCCGGAGCCGGCAGCGGCGAGCAGGCCGTCCGAGTGCCCGTGGTAGCCGCCCTCGAACTTCACGATCAGGTCGCGCCCGGTGGCCGCGCGGGCGAGCCGCAGCGCGCTCATCACCGCCTCGGTCCCGGAGTTGACGAGGCGCACCATCTCCACCGAGGGCAGCGCCTCGACGATCAGCTCCGCCAGCTCCAGCTCCGCCTCCGTCGGCGCGCCAAAGGAGGTGCCGCGCGCCGCCGACTGCGCCACCGCATCGACGACCGCCGGGTGCGCGTGGCCGAGGATCAGTGGACCGAACGATCCGAGGTAGTCGACGTACTCGTTGCCGTCGGCGTCCGTGACGATCGCGCCCGCGCCGCTGGCGAGCACGACGGGGTCGCCGCCGACGGCGCGGTAGGCGCGCGCGGGCGAGTTGACGCCGCCGGGGAGCACGGCCCGCGCCCGCGCCATCAGCGCGCGCGAGCGCTCGAGTGGGCGGCCTCCCGCCTCGGCACTCACGAGGCGACCGCGCTCCGCAGGGGGGCACCCAGCGCCTCCGCCACCTCGGACAGCTCCGTCACCTCGAGGGCCGGCGTGGGCAAGTCCTCGGCCAGTTCGGCGTCCTCCTCGCGCCGCACCCAGGCGACGGGCAGCCCGGCGTGATCGGCGCCCAGCACGTCCGCCTGCGGCGAGTCGCCGACGTAGAGCACCTCGGCGGGGTCGCAGCCGAGGCGGTGGCACGTCTCCTCGAAGACCTCGCGGTGCGGCTTGTAGTTCCGCAGCGATTCGGAGGACTGGATAACGGAGAAGCGCAGCCGATTGTGCGAGATGGCGCTCTGAAGGAAGTCCTCGTCCGCGTTCGAGAGCAGCGCGAGCCGGTAGCCGGCTGCATCGAGGGCATCCACCACGTCGCGCGCGTCGGGGTAGGCGGGCGCGTGGCTCAGCACCTCGCGGAAGAGGTTCGCGCCGGCGTCCGGGTCGCCGTCGAGGCCCTGGTCCTCGAAGACCCAGGCGAACTGTCGCCGCCAGATCTCCCAGGTGGTGATGAACTCGGGCACGGGGCCGTGGAGCATGTACTCGCGGTCCGGTTTGCCTTCGTCGTCGACGCGGTCGCCCCAGGGGCTGACGCTGTTCCAGGCCTTCGCGAAGCTCTTCGCCGTCGCGTCGAAGTCCTCGACGGCGAGGCCCTGCTGGTCGAGCGCCTCGCGCAGGGCAACACGGAAGTCCCAGTCGAGGAGCGTGCCGTAGCCGTCGAAGGCGACGGCGCGAATCGAGCCCGCGTCGAAGGGCGCGGGCGTGGCGGGCGCCTCGCCGGTCGTCGTCACCGCGTCTCGCGTAGCCAGCGCGCCGCCTCCTTCGCGTGGTACGTGATCAGGATGTCGGCGCCGGCGCGGCGGATCCCGGTCAGCGCCTCGAGGACGGCGCCGCGCTCGTCGATCCAGCCCTGCGCGACCGCCGCCTTCAACATCGCGTACTCGCCGGAGACGTTGTACGCCGCGAGCGGCAGTTCGGTCGAGTCGCGCACCGCGCGCACCACGTCGAGGTAGGCGAGCGCGGGCTTCACCATCACGATGTCGGCCTGCTCGTCGATGTCGATCGCGGCCTCGCGCACGGCCTCGCGCACGTTCGGCGGGTCCATCTGGTAGCCGCGACGGTCGCCGAACTGCGGCGCCGAGCCGGCGGCCTCGCGGAACGGCCCGTAGAAGGCCGAGGCGTACTTCGCGCTGTAGGCCATGATCGGCAACTGCGCGAAGCCGGACTCGTCGAGCGCCTCGCGGATCGCGCCGACGCGCCCGTCCATCATGTCCGAGGGCGCGACCATGTCCACGCCCGCCTCGGCGAGCGACACCGAGGTGCGCGCGAGCAGCTCGATCGCGGCGTCGTTCTCCACCTGGCCGCGCGCGTCGAGCGGTCCGCAGTGCCCCTGGTCCGTGTACTCGCAGAGGCAGACGTCGGCGATCACGGCCAGCGAAGGGTCGGCCTGCTTGAGCGCCGCGATCGCCTGCTGCGTGATCCCGTCGGTCGCCCAGGCGCCGCTGCCCTCGGCGTCCTTGAGGTTCGGCACGCCGAACAGCAGCACGGCGCGCACGCCGAGGTCGCTCAGCTCGGCCGCCTCGGCGGCGAGCATGTCGGTCGAGAGCCGCGCCTGCCCGGGCATCGACTCGATCGGCTGGCGCACGCCCGAGCCCTCGGTCACGAACAGCGGATAGACGAACGAGGCCGGGTCGAGGCGGGTCTCGCGCACCAGCCCGCGCAGCGCCTCGGAGCTGCGCAGCCTCCTCGTGCGCGCGAACGCCCGCGTGCGTGTGGCGATGGTCATGGTGCAGCCTCCTCCGTGGTGGCGGCGAGAACGTCGAGGTCGAGCGCGGCGATGCGAAGGGCGAAGGCGTCGCGGAATCTCGGGAGGAGGTCGACGGCCCATTGCTTGAGCTCTTCGAGGTGGTCTTCCGGAGAGTCTATCGAGCCCGGCCTGCGCCAAGCTACCCGACATCCCTTGCGATCGTCTTTCCTCTCCCAAGTCAAGGAACCGCCGAGTTCCCCTTCGATCGTTTCGCGCTGCATGTAGATTTGATCGAAAGCCAGCTTGTTCTGTTCCTTAGTTCCAAGATCGATCCAAGTCTCTACCCAGAATTCGCCTTGGCCGGAGAACCAGACCCCCACAGAGTGTCCAGACATTCCGCTGTAGAAGGTCTTGCCTGCCTGGGTGCTCACAGAATCGGGGCGGGCCCTCGTGAATCCTGGATGTTCAGCGTGCAACTGCTCCACAAGGTGGGCAAAGAAGCGCTGGTTCGCGATCTGCCGTTCCGTTGGCGGCGTTGCGGTCCTCCTGACCACCTGCCGTTGGAACTCGCTCGGCTGGGCAACGATGTTAAAGCGCAGCGCAGGCAGTGAATCGTCGATCTTCAGCACTTCGAGTTCGACTGCGAAGAACGCCACCGCGTCGGTGGTTTGTTCGTTGAGCCAGTGGATGGCCTCGCGATGCTCGTCCCTGACGTGCCCGCTGACCCACACGACGACACGCGCATCAAGGCCACCCGCGTACGTCAGCATCTTGCCGAGGTGATCGTGATCGGTCCGCTCTAGCTGGTTCTCTATGATCACGACGCGATCCGTACCGGTCTCCTTGCCGAGCAGGTCCAAGCTGAAATCACCGACAGCCACTTCGCGACCTGTGATCTCGAGATCCATGCCCAGCGCCTCACCGAGCAGATCGATGTGCTCCTCCAGCCACGGGGTGAAGTTCTGCGCCTCATTGGCCCAGACCTCGCGCGGGTGCCCGCGGGTCAGCACTCCTAGGTCGCGCTCAGTCGCCATCACGCCTCCCCCGCGTATCTTCGCAGCGCCGCCACGAGTGCGTCGACCGAGGCGTGCTCGGCGACCACCTGCGGAGGCAGGCCCGCCTCGCGCGCGGCCTCGGCGGTCTGCGGGCCGATGCAGGCGACGACGGCGTGGCGCAGCGCCTCGAGGTCGCCGCCGAGCAGGGCTGCGAGGTTGCGCACGGTCGAGGACGAGGTGAACGTCAGCGCCTCGATCTCGCCTGCGCGCAGCGCCGCCAGCAGCTCCGGCGGCGGATCGGCGGGCGGGGCGGCGAGGTACAGCGTGACCTCGTCCACCGAGGCGCCCGCCGCGCGCAGGCGCTCGACCAGCGCCGGGTCGGCGCGCTCGGCGCGGGGCACGAGCACGCGCGCGCCCTCGACGCCGCACTCCAGCAGCGCGGCTGCCACGCCCCCGCCGCTCGCCCGCGGCGGCAGCAGGTCGGCAATCAGCCCGCGCGCCTCGAGGGCGCGCGCCGTGGCCGCGCCGACGGCGGCGATGTTCGCGCCGGCGAAGAGGCGCGCGTCTTCGCCCGCCTCGCGCACGAGGTCGAACCAGGCCTCGACGGCGTTGCCGGAGGTGAAGGCGACCCAGTCGTAGGCGCCCGCGCGCAGCGCCTCGATGGCGGCGCGCACGGCCTCCGGGTCGGCGCGGCGGGCGATCTCGATCGCGGGCAGCAGCACGGGCTCGGCGCCCTCCGCGCGCAGCGCCTCGGCGAGGCTCGAGGCCTGCCGCCGCGTGCGCGTGACCAGCACGCGCCAGCCCGCGAGCGGGCGGCGCAACGCGGGCGCAAGGCGCTCGCGCAGCGCGACGACCTCGCCGACGACGAGCAGCGCCGGAGGCCGCACTCCGGCCTCGCGCGCCGCCGCCGCGATCTCCGCGAGCGGCGCTTCGACGACGCGCTGGCGCGGCGTCGTCGCCTCGACGATCAGCGCGCTCGGCGTCGAGGGCGGCCGTCCGCCCTCGATCAGCGCGCGGGCGATGCCCTCGAGGCGGCCGACGCCCATCAGCACGACGAGCGTGTCGGTCGCGGTCGCCAGCTCCGCCCAGCGCACCTGCGCGGCGGGCTTGGCGGGGTCCTCGTGGCCCGTGACGACCGCGAAGCTGGCGGCGACGCCGCGGTGCGTGACCGGGATGCCGGCCGCCGCCACCCCGCCGATCGCCGAGGTCACCCCCGGCACGACGGTCGCCTCGATGCCCGCGTCCGCGAGCGCCTCCAGCTCCTCGCCGCCGCGCCCGAAGACGAACGGGTCGCCGCCCTTGAGGCGCACGACGCGCTTGCCCGCGCGCGCGTGCGCGACGAGGGCGGCGTTGATCTCGTGCTGTGTCATCGCCACGCGGCCCGGCGCCTTGCCGGCATCGATCAACTCCGCCTCGGGCGCGCAGGTGTCGAGCAGCGCGGCCGGGGCGAGGCGGTCGTAGAGCACGATCTCGGCCTCGCGCAGCGCCTGCCGGCCGCCCTGCGTCACGAGCCCCGGATCGCCCGGCCCCGCGCCGACGAGCCAGACGTGGCCGGCCTCGGGCTGCGTCCCGCTCACTGCGGCTCGTCCGGGGCGGCGGCCGCCGCGCCGAGCCGCGCCGCGAGGCCGCGCCCGAGCTCCTCTGCCGCCTCGGCGGGGCCGGTGGCGTCACCGAAGCGTGCCTGCTCGGCCGCCTCGTCGCCGATCATCGCGCGCAGGGCGAGCAGGCCGTCCGCGACCTGCGCGTAGGCGCCGACGGGCACGGAGCAGCCGCTACCGAGCTCGGCGAGGATGCCGCGCTCGGCCTCGACGGCGGCGCGCGTGGGCGCGTCGTCGAGGCCCGCCAGCAGCTCGCGCGTGGCCGCGTCGTCGCTGCGGCACTGCACCGCGAGGGCGCCCTGCCCCGGCGACGGCAAGAACTCCATCGGCTCGAACAGCTGGGTCGCCTCGTCGAGCCGTCCGAGGCGTGCGAGGCCGGCCGCCGCCAGCACGACTGCGTCGTACTCGCCGCTCGCCACCTTGCCGAGGCGCGTGTCGACGTTGCCGCGGATCGGGGCGACTTCGATGTCCGGGCGCAGCGCACGCAGCAGCAGCGCGCGCCGCCGCGAGCCGCTGCCGACGCGCGCGCCGGACGGCAGCGCCGCGAGCCGCCGCCCGCCCGAGGCAACGAGCACGTCGCGCGGGTCGCCGCGCGGCAGGATCGCGGCCAGCGTCAGCCCCTCGGGCGCGGCGGTGGGCATGTCCTTCAGCGAGTGCACGGCGATGTCGGCCTTGCGGTCGAGCAGCGCCTGCTCGACCGCGCGCACGAAGACGCCGCGTCCGCCGATCTCCGTGAGCGGCGAGCTGCGGTCGATGTCGCCCTCGGTCCTGACGCGCACGAGCTCGATCTCGAGGCCGGGCTGCTGCGCGCGCAGGGCGTCGGCGACGAGCTCGCTCTGCACGAGCGCCAGGCGCGATCCGCGCGTGGCGAGGCGCAGCCGGGTCAAGGCGCCGCGGGCGGGTCCGCCGGCTCGTCGAGGCGGAAGAGCTGCCGGACCGCGTCCACGTAGACGTCGCGGTCGCCGCGCTCGCGCAGGGCGGTGATCGGGTCGTGCAGGATCTGGCGCACCAGCGCCTTCGTCATCGCCTCGACACGCTCGCGCCCAGCGTCGTCGAGGTCAAGCCGCCGCAGCGTGCGCGCGAGCTCGGCGCTGCGCAGTTGCTCGGCGCGCTCGCTGAGCGCGGCGATCGTCGGCGCGACCTGCAGGTGCTCCCACCACTCGAGGAAGCGCGCCGTCTCCTCCTCGACGAGCCGTTCCACGGCCTGGACCTCGGCGGCGCGGGCGTGGGCGTGCGTGGCGGCGATCTCCTGGAGGTCGTCGATGTCGCGGTAGGTCACGCCGGGGATGGCGGAGACGGCAGGATCGCAGGCGCGCGGCACGCCGATGTCGATGATCAGCTGCGGCGCGCCCTCGCGGCGCACGAGCGCGCTGGCGACGCGGCCGCTGTTGAGCACGGGCTCGGGCGCGTCGGTGGCCGCGATGATGACGTCGGCCCCGGACAGCTCCGCCCCGAGGTCGCCGTAGGGCACGCTGCGACCGCCGAGTTCCTCGGCGAGCGCTTCCGCACGCGACGCGGTGCGGTTGCTGACGGCGATCGAGCCGACGCCGCGATCGACGAGCGACGCGGCGGCCAGCCGTCCGGCCTCGCCGGCGCCGATGACGAGCACCGCGGCGTTTGCCGGGTCGGCGACCAGCTCACGCGCCTGCTGCGCGGCGATCGAGGAGATCGAGAGCGCGCCGTGCCCGATCGCGGTCTCGCTGCGGGCACGCCGCCCGACGCGAATCGCGGTGTGGAAGAGGCGCGAGAGCAGCGCCGTGTCGGCGCCCGCGGCGACCGTCGCTGCGAACGAGGAGCGAACCTGCCCGAGGATCTCGGACTCACCGACCACCATCGAGTCGATGCCCGCGGCGACGGCGTAGAGGTGGCTCACCGCCTCGTCGTCGCGGCGCGGCAGCAGGTAGCGCTCGCCGATGTCCGGGCCGACATCGGCCGCCGCGCAGAGGAAGCCCACGAGCTCGTCGGTCGGGTGGTCGCCCGGCACGTACAGCTCGAGCCGGTTGCAGGTGGCGACGATCGCGCCCGAGCCGAAGCGCTCGGCTACCTCGTGGCGGACGTCCGGCAGTGCGTCCGCGGGGATCGCAAAGCGCTCGCGCACCGAGAGCGGCGCGTTGCGGTGGCTGACGCCGACCATCGTGAGCATCGTCGCCTGCCCTCCTGCGCGTTCCGTCGTCATGCCGGCTGTCCTTGCCACTCCGCGATCGCGAGCGGCCGGTCGAGGCCGAGCGACGCCACGAGGCGCGCGCGGGCGGCCTCGCATTCGCCCGCGCGCAGCAGCGACCGCAGTTCGTCGTCGATGGCGGCCTGCCACGTGTCGTTCGCGATGCGGTTCGGGCAGGCCTCGCAGAGCAGCGGCGGAGGCGGGCGCGTGCGGTCGCAGCTGGCCGCGCACTCGCGGTCGCGCTCGCGCGCCTGCACACGGACCTCCGCGAGCAGGTCGCCGAGCGCCGTCACCTCGTCGCTGAGGAACTCATCGAGGCGCTCGCGCAGCCAGCGCGCCAGCGCCGGGCTTGCGCCGCCGGTCGAGGCCGCGAGGGCGATGCGGCCGCGCTTCGCGAGCGAGGGCAGGATGAAGTCGCAGTTGGCCGCGTCGTCGGCGGCGTTGACCCAGATGCCGAGCTCGCGCGCCTCGCTGGCGATGCCGGCGTTCACCGCGCCGTCGTCGGTGGCGATCATCACGACCTCGAAGCCGCGCACGTCGCCGCGCTCGTAGACGCGCGGATGCCAGGTCGCGCGGCCGTCGCCGACGACCTCGCGCACCGGGGGGATCAGCTCCGGCGCGACGATCGTGACGTCCGCGCCGGCGTCGACGAGCTTGCCGAGCTTCTCGTCGGCGACGCGGCCGCCGCCCACGAGCAGGACGCGCCGGCCGTCCATCTCCACGAAGATCGGGTAGTAGCCCACGCTGCTCCCTATCCGCCGTCGTAGGCGGCGCTGACGCCGAGCAGGACGCGGTCGGCGAGACCGCCGATGCGTTCCCGCGCCTCGGCGGCCTGGCCCGCGTCCATGCGGTTGCGTTCGGCCATGTGCTTCGCCGTCTCGTCGAGCGAGCGGCGGAAGAAGGTGAAGGCCTCCATCGCACGGCGCAGCGGCGTCCCGCGCTCCACGAGCAGCTCGCCGTAGTGGCGGCCGATCTCGTCGACCTCGGTCTCGATCTCGGAGCGCGGACGGTCCGCGGAGATGTACTCGCCGACGAGCTCGACGAGGCGCCGTCCGAGGGGCCGCAGCGCCTCGCGCTCGGCCTGTTCGGTCTCCTGGTACCAGCCCGTCCCGCCGCGCCCGGCGTTCAGCTTGCGGCGGATCTGCGAGACCGCGGCCGTGCCGAGGTCGCCGCCGGGGCCGCCGCGGGTCAGCGTGAGCAGGTCTTCCTCGGCGAAGCGGCGATGCCCGCCGGGCGTGCGGAAGCAGCGGATCTGGCCCGAGTCCGCCCAGCGGCGCACGGTCGACTGGTTAACGCCGAGGATCTCGCAGGCGCGGCCAAGATTGACCCAGTTCGGCCCCGATCGCGGTCCGGAGCGCGGTCCGGCGTCCTGGTTCGATACCACGCAAATCTACCTGTCTGGTGATAAGACCTGAGAGGTTTTGGTTCCGGCGAACGCAGCGTAGCAACCCTGCGCGGTAGGGACGAACGCCAACGGGCCCCGCGCCGGAGGTTTGCGCAGGTTCCGCGGCCTCAGCGTTTCTACTCGCCGGGCTCCTTGCGCCCTCGCCGCAGGCCGCGCCGCACCGCCTCGCCGCCGTAGCGGCTGCGGATCCCGTCGAGTGCGCGGTCGACGTTCGCCGCCCGCCGCGCCTCCGCGTCGTCGAAGCCGAGCTGCACGGCGTCCTCGACCAGGTTCGAGGCGCCGAGGCCGATCAGCCGCACGGGCCGCATCCGCTCGCGCGTGAGCAGCTCGTCGAGCAGCGCCACGCCGAGGCCGGCGAGCTCGTCGGTGAGCTGCACCGGCTGCGCGACGGTGCGGCTGCGCGTCAGCGTCGTGAAGTCCGACCAGCGCAGCTTGAGCGTGACCGTGCGCGCGCGGCGGCCCTGCCGCCGCAGGTCGGCGCCGACGCGCTCGGCGTGCGCGCGCAACGTGCGCCGCAGCTCGTCGAGGTCGTGCACGTCCTCCTCGAACGTCACCTCGCGCGAGATCGACTTTGCGCCCCGGCCGCCGTCGCTGACCGGCGCGGGATCGATGCCGCGCGCGCGGTCGGCGAGCAGCAGTCCCGCCTTGCCGAAGCGCCGCTCCAGCCAGCGCCGATCGAGCAGCGCCGCATCGCCGATCGTGCGCACCTCGAGCGCGGCGAGTTGCTCGCCGAAGCGAGGGCCGACCAGCGGCAGATCGCGCAGCGGCAGCGGCGCGAGGAACTCCGCATCGCCGCCCGGCGGCACCTCGAGCAGCCCGTCCGGCTTGGCCCGGTCGCTGCCGACCTTGGCCGTGGTGCGCGAGCCGGCGATGCAGGCCGAGACCGGCAGTTCAAGCTCCTCGCGAGTGCGCGTGCGAACGCGCTCGGCGGCGGCGCGGGCGCCCGTGCCGCCCTCGCCGAGGCCGGTCAGGTCCGCGTAGGCCTCGTCGATGCCGCCCGGTTCGACGATCGGCGCGGACTCGCGCAGGATCGCGTGGAACGCGCGCGAGCAGGCGCCGTAACGCTCGAAATCGGGCGCGACCACGATCGCCTCGGGGCAGAGGCGCAGCGCCTGCGACATCGGTTGGGCGGAGTGGCAGCCGTAGCGGCGCGACTCGTACGAGGCGCTCGCCACCACGCCGCGCCCGCCGCGCCCGCCGACGAGCACCGGCTTGCCTCGCAGCGAGGGGTCGCGCGCCCGCTCCACGGACACGAAGAACGTATCGAGGTCGAAGTGCGCGATCCGGCGCGGAAGCGTGCGCTCCACGGTGTCAGTCTCCACTGGGGAGCGTACCGCAGTCCCTCGCGGCGCGGGCGAGCGCGTCTCTCTTGTGGGGGGCCCTGCGGGGTATCCCCGCGTCCTGATCGAAGCAGCCCCCCACGCCCCCATCCGGGAGGAGCGTGCGCTGCGCGCCGCTCGGCCCACCCACCCACCCTCGGATTTTCTTTCATGTGGGGGCTTCGCCCCCACACCCCCACCCGGGATCGGCGGCCGGGACACAGCCCCGAGGGCGCACCCGCCGGCGCCCTCTCCCCGAGGCAGAGAGCGGGGGGTGCGGGCGCTCCGCGGCGTCGGCGGGTTAGTCGAGGGCGGTGGCGATGCCGACGATGGCTGCGGTGGCGGCGACGATGCCGGCACCCTGAATCCAGAGAGCGCGATAGAGCTCAGCCCTGAGGGCGAGCAGGCTCGATTCGGTCGCGAGCCCGCTCGTGGCGCTGTCGACGACGTCCGCGACGCCCTGGGCGGCCCGGTCGTCGAGGCCGGCGTCGGTGAGCCTGCGGGCTGCTCGGTGTGCATCGAAGGCCATGGCGCAACCTTGTCACGTCTACCGTCGTCAGTAGTCTATCACGTGGCTCCCCCGCGGGGAGTTGCGCCCCCACACCCCCACCCGGATCGGAGACGGAGCACGGTCTGCGCGCCAAGCCGCCCGGATCGGACGCCGGAGACGGGTCCGGTCGCGGCCCCCGTGGGAGGGAGAGAGGGTGAGGGCGCTCCTTTACGGGGACCGGATCAGGGCGAGGAGGCTGCCTGGCCGGCTGCTAGAGGCCGCGCTTTGCGGGGATCACGTCCTGCTGCACGGCGACATCGTCCGGGGCGTGGCCGTTGCCCTGCGAGGGCGCTTCGACCTCCGCCTCGACCTCAACAATGCCGCCTTCGGCGCCGGCCTCGGCCTCGGCGGTCGCGTCATCTTCGCTCGGGGCTTCGTCCTCGCCCGCGTCCTGCGTCCAGTGCTCGCGCTCGTCACGATGGCCGGTGAGTTCGTCCTCGGTGAGCGAGGCGAGCGCCTCTTCCTCGCTCTGGCCGCTGCGCAGCCGCCGCGCGATCGCCACGCCGGCGAGCACCAGCAGCGAGGAGGAGACCGCCGCGCCGCCGGCGATGAACTTGTGGCGCTTCACCAGGTCCGGGAAGCGCTCGAGGCCGCGGTGCGCCAGCCGCACGGCGTCCGACGCCGCGCCCTGCAGGCGTTCGCCACCGCTGGGATGTTTGAGATCGTCGAGGAGTTTGCTCATCTTCCTGTCTCCTGTGTCTGACGCAGGTCCGCCGCGCCGGAGCGGAACTAGCCGATCTTCCGGAACAGGTTGGCCATCTCGAGCGCCGCGCGCATTGCCTCGTCGCCCTTATTGCCCGCGGAGCCGCCGGAGCGGGCCCGCGCCTGCGCCATGGTGTCGCAGGTGAGTACGCCAAAGGCGACAGGCAGATTAAATTCCTGCGCCACCATCGTAAGCCCTCGTGCCGCCTCATTGCACACGTAATCAAAGTGCGGCGTCTCGCCGCGCACCACCGCGCCGAGGCAGACGATCGCGTCGTAGCGGCCCATGCCGGCCAGCCGCCGCGCCGCCTGGGGCAGCTCGAACGCACCGGGCACACGCACGACGTCGAGTGAGTCCTCGCCGACGCCTTGGTCGCGAGCGGTGGCGAGCGCGCCGCGCAGCAGCGGCTCCGTCACGATCTCGTTGAAGCGCGAGACCACGACCGCCAGGCGCAGATCCGATCCGTCGAGGCCGCCCTCGTAGGTCGCCACGCTAGCCCAGGTCTTCCGATTCCAGTATGTGGCCCATCTTCTCGCGCTTCGTCCGCAGGTACTGCGCGTTGTGCGCGTTCGGCTCGACCTCGATCGGCACGCGCTCGACGATTTCGAGGCCGAAGCCCTCGAGGCCGGAGCGCTTCGTCGGGTTGTTCGTCATCAGGCGCAGCTTGCGCACGCCGAGGTCGACGAGGATCTGCATGCCGATGCCGTACTCGCGCCCGTCGGCGGGCAACCCGAGCGCCTCGTTCGCCTCGACGGTGTCCATGCCGCTGTCCTGCAGGCGGTAGGCGCGGATCTTGTTGTGCAGGCCGATGCCGCGGCCCTCCTGGTCCATGTAGACGATCACGCCGCATCCGTCGCTGGCGACGCGGCGGATCGCTTCCTCGAGCTGCTCGCCGCAGTCGCAGCGCAGCGAGCCGAAGACGTCGCCGGTGACGCACTGGTCGTGGACACGGGCGAGGACGGGATCCTCGGTGTCCACGTTGCCCATCACGAAGGCCTGGTGCTCCTTCGCGTCGATCAGCGTGCGGTAGGTGACGGCGCGGAACTCGCCGTAGGCGGTCGGCAGGGACGCCTCGGCGACGCGCTCGATCAGCGAGTCCATGCGCAACCGGTAGGCGATCAGGTCGTTGACGGTGACGATGCTCATGTTGTGCCGGCGCCCGAACTCGATCAGGTCCGGCATCCGCGCCATCGTGCCGTCCTCGCGCATGATTTCGCAGATCACGGCCGCCGGGTAACGGCCGGCCAGCTTCGCGAGGTCCACCGAGGCTTCCGTCTGCCCGGCGCGCACCAGCACGCCGCCCTCGCGTGCGCGCAGCGGGAACATGTGGCCCGGCTGCGTCAGATGCTCCGGGCCGGAGTTCGGGTCCACGAGCACCTCGACCGTGCGGGCGCGGTCACCGGCAGAGATGCCCGTCGTCACGCCCTCGGCCGCCTCGACGCTGACGGTGAAGGCCGTGCTCAGCGGGGCGGTGTTGCGCGAGGTCATGAGCGGCAGCCCGAGCTTGTCGAGGCGCTCGCCCGTCATGGCGGCGCAGATCAGCCCGCGCGCGTGCACGGCCATGAAGTTGATCAGATCGGGCGTCACCACGTCCGCGGGGAAGCAGACGTCGCCCTCGTTCTCGCGGCCTTCGTCGTCGACGATGATGAGCGGGTTGCCCTTGCGGAACTCCTCGATCGCGGCGCTGACCTCGATCACGTGGCTCGAGTCGATGGTGCTGGCGCGCGAGGGCTCGCCCTCGTGGGTCGCCGGTTGCTCGGACATCAGGCCCCCGCCTTTGCCTGCATCGCCCGGATCAGGTGCCCTGTGAGCGCGCCTCCAGAAGCTGCTCCACGTACCGGGCCAGCAGGTCTGTCTCGAGATTGATGCTATCACCGGGCTGGCGGCTCGTCAGGTTCGTGTGCTCCTGGGTGTACTGCACCAGCGAGACCGAGAACGACTCCTCGTCGCGCGCCATCACCGTGAGCGAGGCGCCGTCGAGGCAGACCGGCCCCTTCATCAGGATGTACGGCAGGTACTCCGCGGGCGGCCGGTAGCGCGCGATGATCGCCTCGTCCTCGGGCGTCAGGCTGATCAGCGTGCAGGTCGTCTCCACCACGCCGCGCACGATGTGGCCGGAGAGCCGGTCCAGCGGCCGCACCGATCGCTCGAGGTTGACGCGAGCGCCCGGCGCCGCCTCGCCCAGGTTGGAGCGCCGGAACGTCTCCGGCATCACGTCGAAGCTGAGCGAGTCGCCGCCGATCGTCCGCACCGTGAGATCGACGCCGTTGACGGCGATCGAGTCGCCGAGCGAGACGTCCTCGAGGATCGTTCGGCAGGCGATCACCAACTCGCCGCCCTCGCGGGCGCGGACTTCTCCGACCTCTTCGATGATTCCGGTGAACATGCGCGGCCCCGTTCCGCCGGAGAGCGTACTACCCGGCGGGCCAGGCGGGCAGGCCGCTGATCAGCGTGTCCTCGCCCAGCCGCGAGACGGTCAGCTCGCGCAGCCGCGGCGCCTGCGCCATCCGTTCGACGCCGCGGCCGGCGACGGCGGCGGGGGCCGCGTCCGCGCCGATCACGACAGGCGCGATGATCGCCTGCACGCGATCGACCAGGCGGCTGTCGAAGAGCGAGCCGAGCAGGATCCCGCCGCCCTCGAACAGCACCGTGAGCGCGCCCCGCTCGCCGAGCGCGCGGATCAGCGCATCGAGGTCCACGTGGCCGCCGGACTCCGGCAACACCACGACCTCGGCGCCAAGCGCCGCCATCCGCTCGCGCCAGCCCTCGGGCGAGGCGGCGGTCGTCGCGATCAGCGTCGGCGAGTCGCCGGCCAGCACGCGCGCTCCCTCCGGCGTGCGTCCGCGCGAGTCGGCGACGACGCGCAGCGGCTGGTGCGCGCCCTCGCTGCTGCCGCCCGGCCGCGCCGTCAGCTGAGGGTCGTCGACGACCACGGTGCCGGAGCCGACCACGATCGCGTCGAGGCCGGGCCGCTGCTCGTGCGCCCACTCGAGCGTCTGCGGCCCGGAGACCCAGCGCGAGTCGCCGGAGGAGGCGGCGATGCGCCCGTCCAGGGAGGCGGCGAACTTGACGACCACGAACGGGCGGCCCGTCCGTCGCTGGTGCAGGTAGCCCTCGAGCTGCGCGGCTGCTTGCTCCGCGCCCTCGCCCTCATCGACGGCGATGCCGGCGGCCTCGAGGGCGTGACGGCCCGCGCCGTTGACGTTCGGGTCCGGGTCGCCGATCGCGTAGCGGACGGTGGCGACGCCGGCTTCGATCAGCGCCGAGGTGCAGGGCGGCGTGCGGCCGGTGTGCGCGCAGGGCTCCAGCGTGACGTAGACCGTGGCGCCGCGCGCCCGCTCGCCGGCCGCGCGCAGCGCGCCGACCTCGGCGTGGTCTCCGCCCGGCGGCTGCGTGCGGCCCGCACCGACGACCTCGCCGTCGCGCACGACGACCGCGCCGACGGCGGGATTGGGCGAGCTCCAGCCGAGGGCGCGGCGGCCCTCATCAACGGCCAGTTGCATGTGTTGGGAGATCACCACCGCCGGGCCTCGCCTCCGGGGCGTGCGCGCTGGGCCGCGATGGTACCGCCCCGCGCCGCCCCGGTCGCGCTAGTCGATCGCGCTAGTCGATCGCGTAGACGATGTGGACGGAGACCGAGACCTCGCTCTCGCCGGCGGAGACGGACGTCGAAGAGTCGGCGGCGAACGCCGCCGGGGCGTCCGCGAAGCTCCGCTGCGCGAATCCGCCGGACGACTCGGAGATCGTGCGCGCGCTGCCCAGCGTCACGCCCGCGAGGTCGGCAAGCTGCTGCGCCCGTGCGCGCGCGTCCTCTACGGCCAGCTTGCGCGCCTCATCGGCGTACTGCTCCGGCTCGTCGACGCGGAAGGAGATGCCGCCGACGCGAATCGCGTCGCCGCCCGCCGTCACCGCCTGGTCGAGGATGTCAGAGAGCCGATCGATGTCGCGGACCTTGACCTCGATGTGGTTGTTGACCGTGTAGCCGGTGATGCGCGGCCCGCCATCGTCGTTCTCGTAGTCGTACTGCGGGTAGATGTTGAAGAAGCGGGTGGCGATGTCGCGCTCCTCGACGCCGTTGCCGGTGATCGAGGCGCGGACCCGCTGCATCGCCTCGGACGCGCCGCTGCGCGCGAGGGCCACCGTCTGCTCGGTGACCTCGACGCCGATGTCGAACACGCCGATGTCAGGCGTCACCGTGACGCTGCCGGTCCCGCTGACCGAGATGCCGCCGTCGTCGCGGGCCGCCGTCAACGCGGCGATGAGTTCGGTCGTGGCGCCGTCATCCTCCGGCGCCGGAGCCGGTTCGACCGTGATGTCGTAGCAGGCCGCTGCCACAAGGCTCACGAGTGCGAGGGCCGCGAGGCTGAGCACGGTCATCGTTCGTGTCATTGCGGCCCTCCCGCTTTCGATCGCCGTGTTCGTCCACGACTACAACGTCCCGCGCGCCACGCGGTTCCGGCGCGGTTCCGGCGACTATGCGCGACCGCCTCGCCGTCGGAATCCGAGGCCAAGCGCAAGCACGGCGAGCGCAACGGCTGCCAGCAGCAGCCACTGCTCGGCCCTGCGCAGCGCGCGCGCGCTGTCGTCCGTCCCGGCCGGCTCTTCCTGGAGCACGTCATCGCTGATCGACGGTGCGGGCGTCGCGGTGGCGGCTGGCGCGAGTGTGGCTGCCGCCTGCTCCGTGGGAGTCGAGGCGCCGGTGCTGTCGTCTTCCTCCGCGGCGCCGTCCGCAGACGCTGCGGCCTCGGTCGCCGCGGCCTGCGACTCGCCGGCGACGACGGTCGGAGTGGATGGCTGGTCGGCCGCCGGGGTGGCGTCCGACTCCGGCGATTCCACCGCGCGCCCCGCTGTTCGGGTGTCGGTCGTGGCGGCAGGCGAGGCGTCGGCGGCTCCGTCCGCCGCTGCGGCCGGCGAAGCCGCAACGGTAGCGGCGGCCGTGGACACGGCGGCAGCGACGGCTGTCGGCACTGTCGTGGCTGCGGGTGCCGGCGTCGCCGGGGCGGCCGTCGCCGTCGGGCTCGCGCCGGCGGCGGCGCTTGTGGCCGTCGGCTGAGTAGTCGAAGCGGCTGTCTCGGGCTGCGCAGCGGCCGGGCTCGTTGGAGCGGCGAGTGCCGCTGCCGCCTGTGGCGCGTCGCTCGCCTGCTCGCTCGAGCCGCCGCCGAAGCTCGGACGGGAGATGCCCCAGCCCTCCACGCCGTCGTCGCCGAGGCCCACGATGTCGCCCGTCAGCACGACGGCGAACGCGACGGCCGCGGCCAGCGCGCCCATCCGGAAGACCAGCTCCAGCCTGCCCGGAGTGTGGCGCACCGCCGTGGGCGGCGCCTCGATCGTGAACGGGCGTGGCGCCCGCAACTCGCCGAGGGATCCGAGCGCGTCGCGGACCACGCTCAGCTCGTCGAGCTGCACGGCAAGCGCCGGCTCCAGCTCGAGCGCGTCCTCGACGGCAACGGCCCCGCCGTCGTCGAGTTCACCGTCCAGGTAGGCGGAGAGCTGCTCGTCCCAGGCCGAGGCTGCGTCGAGGCCCTCCGGGAACTCATCGTTCCCGGTGTTGCGACGCCGACGCCAACCCAAGAGGCGCATCACTTCACCACCCTATGTGTTCCGACGTTGCATGAGGCCTGGAAGTTCCCCGGAGTCGCGCAGCAGGTCGCGCAGTCGCCCCCGCGCGCGGCTCAACCGTGACTTGACCGTGCCGACCGGCACGCCCGTCGCGTCCGCGATCTCCTCGTACGAGAGTCCGTGCACGTCGGAGAGCAGCACCACCATGCGCCAGTCCTCCGGCAGCTCGGCGAGTGCGCCCTCCAGCACCTTCCGCAGCTCCGCCTGCTCCACACGCTGCTGCGGCCCGAGGCCCGGCTCGACCGGGTCGATCGAGGCCATATCCGAGTCGTCGCGCGCCTCGTCGAGCGATCGCTGGGGGCGCCGCTTGCGGCGGCGCAGCTCGTCGCGCGCGGCGTTGGCGACGATGCGCAGCAGCCAGGAGCGGAAGCGTTCGCCGCGGAAGCTCTCGATGGCGCGCCAGGCGCGGAGAAACGACTCCTGCGTCACATCCTCGGCGGCCTCGCGCGTGCGCAGGAAGCGGAAGGCGAGCGAGTAGGCGGCGTTCTGGTGGCGGATCACCAGCGTGTTGAACGCCGCAACTTCGCCACGCTGCGCCCGCCGGACGAGGTCCGGAACATCGTCACCCGCTCGGTGTCGTTGCGCCGCCAAGAGCTGGCTCGTGTTCGCTCCATCCCGCCTCGGCGAGCCTAGCACGCGATGATCACAATGGCCCCGCTGCACGGCGCCGCAGCCCACACTGTGCTGGTTGGTGGTGGCAGTTAGCGCGAGCGGGAAGGAAGTAGCCGCGCGCAATCAGCTCGCGGTGGGCGCAGGCGCAGCGTCGGGAGACTCGGCGAGGAGTGCACGCACAGCGGGAACCAGCTCGTTCGGAATTACCATCGCGGTGTGAGAGGGATCCTCGAACGCCGCTTCGATTTCGGCCGCCAACTCATCGTCGGTCCGCGACTCGTAGTGCTCGATGAGATCGTGGACGCGCGCCTCGTCCCAGCCCGGCGGCAACCGGTTCGCTCCGTCGCTCATCTGCTTCTCCTTCGCCTCCGCCGCCGGAACGCCGCGAGGGCGTTGCCGGACAGTTCGTAGGCGGTGACGACAAATGCGCCGCCCGGCTCCGGGTCGCGTACATACACTACCGGAAGGTAACGCCCTCCGAGCGTCTGCCCGATGGCGAGGCGAGAGTTGCGCCGACCGGGCAGGTCCTCCGCCGGGGAGGCCATGACCTCCTCGACCTCGCGCTCGCTCACGCCATGTCGATGGATGTGGGGAGCGCCCGTCTCGAGGTCCGTGTGGAAGCGCAGGTCCATTCCGCGAGCACCACCCTGCCCAGTCTCCCCGGGATTCGTACCGGGAGCGTGTCTTCCGGGCAACCGGACCGGACGGCGCCCCACCACGCAGCGCCGATCCGTGTGAAGATCGGCGCATGGTGCTTACCGGGGGCCGCGAGTTGCTGGCCGACGCCGAGCGGGGCGGCTACGCCGTGCCCGGCTTCAACGTCTCCAACCTCGAACTCGCGCTCGGCGTGCTCGACGCCGCCGAGGCGCGCCGCTCGCCCGTGCTGCTGCAGTTCAACCCCGGCAACCTCGACCACTTCGGCGGCGTCGCCGTCGCCGCGGCCACGGCGCGCGCGCTGGCCAAGGGCGCGAACGTGCCCGTCGCGGTCCACCTCGACCACGGGCACGAGGTCGGGCTGCTGCGCGCGGCCGCGCGCGCCGGCTTCAGCTCGCTGATGTACGACGGCTCGATCAAGCCGCTGGACCTCAACATCCGCGAGACCCGCGAGGCCGCCGTGATCGCGCTGGAGCACGGCGTCTCGCTGGAGGCCGAACTGGGCCACGTCGGCGGACGCGAGCCCGGCGTCATCACCTCGGAGTCCGTGCTGACCGACCCGGCGGCGGCGCGCCGCTTCGTCGAGGAGACGCAGGTCGACGCGCTCGCGGTCTCCGTGGGCACGGCGCACGGCCTCGCGGGCAGCGTCGATCTGGCGCTGGTGCGCGAGCTGCGCGCGGCGGTGCGCGGGCTGCCGTTGGTGCTGCACGGCGGCTCCGGCGTCCCGCCCCGCCAGCTGCGCGACTGCGTGCGCGCCGGTATCCGCAAGCTCAACGTCAGCAGCGAGATCCACGCCGCCTTCGCCGTCGCCATCGCCGGCTCGCGAGGCAGCGACCCCCGTCCCGCGCTGCTGGAGGCGCGCGCCGCCGTCGCGACCGTCGCGGCCCAGCGGATGGACGCGTTGGGCTCCGCGCTGCGCGCCTGAGCAGCGCTCGATGCCGAGGCCGGCGCGGGGTTCCCAACAGGGTCCGTAGGTATACTCGACACGATGGTGAATCAGCCCCCGGCGGACCCAGGCCGGCTTCCCCGGCGCCTCGATCCTCGCGACCCGCCCGGCGCGCCGCCGCCCACCCGCGCCCTCGCCGTTGCGGCGGCGCTGAGCCACGGCGGGCTCGCCGAACGCGATCCCTGGGTGACGCCGCCCGAGCCGCCCGCCGCCGCTGCCGACCAGCGCAGCGGGATGCAGCGGATCTGGCCGTTCGGGCTGCGCGGCCTCAGCGAGACCCTCGAGGTGATCGCGCTCGCCCTGCTGATGTTCATCGTCGTGCGCGGCATCGCCCAGAACTTCATCGTCGACGGCGGCTCGATGGAGCCGACCTTCCAGCACGCCGACATGGTGGTCGTGAACAAGCTCGCCTACCGCGCCTTCGACTTCTCCTGGCTGCCGCTCGTCGAGGAGGACGCGTGGCGCCCCTTCGGCACGATCGATCAGGGCGACGTCGTCGTCTTCGCCTTCCCCCTCGGCCCGGAGCGCGACTTCATCAAGCGCGTCGTCGCGCTGCCGGGACAGACCGTCGAGGTGCGGGACGAGCAGGTGATCGTGGACGGGGCGGTGCTGGACGAGCCCTACCTGCTGCACGCGCCGCGCTACTCGTTCGGACCGGAGACGGTCCCGCTTGGCCACGTCTTCGTGCTCGGCGACGCGCGCAACAACTCCTACGACTCGCACTCCTGGGGCATGCTTCACCAGGGCCTGATCGTCGGACGCGCCGAGCTGCGCTACTGGCCGCCCGAGCGCTTCGGCATCGTCGGCCACGAGCAGCCGGGCCAGCAGCTCGGCGTCGAGGTAAGTCAGTCCCGGTGACGCGCGAGCAGGCGGCCGACCCCGCGGTGATCGCCGCCTTCGAGGAGAGCGGCGCCTTCCTCGACGGCCACTTCCAGCTCGCCTCCGGCCGCCACGCCGGCCGCTACGTCGAGAAGTTCAACCTGCTGCAGTGGCCGGACCGCACCGCCGCGATCTGCGCCCGCCTCGCCGAGGCGGCGCGCGGCCTGGAACCGCAGACCGTGGCCGGCCCCACCACCGGCGGCGTGATCCTCGCCTACGAGATGGCGCGCCAGCTCGGCGTGCGCGGGATCATCGCCGAGCGCCGCGAGGACGGACCGGGCCGCGCGATCCAGCGCGACTTCCGCCTCACACCCGGCGAGCGCGTGCTGATCGCCGACGACGTGGTCACCAGCGGCGGCTCCGTCCACGACACGATCGAGGCCGTGCGCCAGGCCGGCGGCGAGCCCGTCGGCGTCGCCGTGCTCGTCGACCGCTCCGGCGGGCGGGCCGACTTCGGCATGCCGTTCTTCGCCGCCGCCACGCTCGACATCGAGAGCTGGGAGCCCGGCGACTGCCCGCTCTGCCCCGAGGGCGTCCCTCTCACGGTCACGTAGCCGCCCCCGCCTGCTAGAGTGCCGCTCGCGAGGACGGAGGCGGCGGTGAAATTCAGCGTCCAGACCGGGCAGCAGAACATCGAGTGGGGCGAACTCTCGGAGACGTGGCAGCGCATTGAGGCGCTCGGCTACGACGGCGCCTGGACGATCGACCACTTCCTGCCGACCGGCACGCGCGACACCGAGGGGCCGTGCATGGACGGCTGGGTCGTGCTCGCCGCGCTCGCCGCGGAGACGGAGCGGCTGCGCCTCGGCACGCTGGTGACGGGCAACCTCTTCCGCAACCCCGCCATGCTCGCCAAGACGGCGACGACGATCGACCAGATCTCGGGCGGGCGGCTGGACTTCGGCATCGGCGCGGGCAACAACCCGCGCGAGCACGAGGCCTACGGCTGGCCCTTCCCCTCGGCGCGCGAACGCCTCGAGCGGCTCGACGAGGCGCTGCAGGTGATCCGCCTGCTCTGGTCGGATGAGGAGGAAGTTTCCTTCGAGGGCGAGTACTACAGCCTCGACCAGGCCCCGTTCCGACCGGCCCCCGTGCAGCGCCCGCACCCGCCGATCCTCGTCGGCGGCGCGGGCGAGCGGCGCACGCTGAACATCGTCGCGCGCCACGCCGACGCCTGGAACGGTGTCGGGACGGCCGCTGACCTGGCGCCGAAGGTCGAGGTGCTGCGCCAGCACTGCAACGACGTGGGGCGGCGCTTCGAGGAGATCAGCCTCACGGCCGGCACGCCGCTGATCCCGGACGCGATCTACGAGCGCTGGACGGAGCGCACCGCCGGCCGTCGCGGCATCAGCGTCGAGGAGCAGCGCGCGCAGACGGTGGGCGGCCCCGCCGAGTCGATGCGCGACGCGATCCAGGCCTACGCCGACGCCGGCTACTCCGAGGTGATCATGATGATGAACACCCCCTACGACTGGCCCGCCATCGAGCGCTTCGCCTCGGAGGTCGCGCCCGCGTTCCGCTGACGGGGACGGTCCTCGGTGCGCATCGCTCGCGGTGAAGCGGCTCCGCCAGGGCGGTACTGGCTGCGCACGCATCGGGCCACAGAAGGCCGCCCTCGCATAGATGATCGAGCACAGTGGTCAGGATCTGGGGACTCAAATGTTCGGTACCGCTTGCGCACCGATCCGCTAGAGGCCACAATCGGCGCGTAGCTCAGGGGTTCAGGATGCCCAGATTCGCAGAGTTCTTCGCGGGCATCGGCCTCGTGCGTGAGGCCATCGAGCCGCTCGGCTGGGATTGCGTTTTCGCCAACGACATCGCTCCCGTGAAGGCCGAGATGTACACGACCCGCTTCGGGCCAGCTCACTTGCTTGTCGCAGACATCCACGACCTCACGTCGTCCGACATTCCCGCCGATCTCGATTTGCTGACCGCATCTTTCCCCTGCACTGATCTGTCACTGGCGGGAAACCGGAACGGGCTCGCAGGACAGCACTCGGGAACGGTCTGGCCATTCCTGGATCTCGTCGGTGAGATGGAGCGCACGGGTTCACCCCCGGCAGCCCTGCTACTGGAGAACGTAACGGGCCTCCTGTCTTCGCAGCGCGGACGGGACCTTCGAGCCATCTGTGAAAGAATCGGCTCTCTCGGGTATCTCATCGACATCGTGGTCGTCGACGCCCGCTGGTTCGTTCCGCAGAGCCGCCCTCGGCTCTTCATCGTAGCGATCCGGCGGGATTTCGTGGACATAGCGTTCCCGCCCGCGGGCGACATCTCGACGATCCGCCCCCGAAGCGTGCGTCGCTTCCAGCGCGCCAATCGCGATCTCCCGCTGGTCGAACTCCCCCTTCCCGATCCCCCGCCCGGTAGCGTAGACCCGGTCGCATCAGTGCTGGATGACGTTCCAGTCGATGATCCCTCCTGGTGGCCGCAGGATCGCGTAGATGGACTCGTAGAAGCGATGGCCCCCTCGCACCGTGAGCGGGTGAAGTCTCTGCTCGAAGGCGAACGAGACGGAATCGCGACAATGTTCCGTCGCGTACGTGGTGGTCGCACGGTAGGCGAGGTGCGTGGCGATCGCCTGGCTGGCTGCCTCCGTACCCCCTTTGGTGGAAGTAGCGTGCAGTTTCTCGTCGACTGCCGGGGCGGGACGGCGAGGATACGCCCGCTGAATGGGCGTGAGTACGCACGCCTCCAAGGAGCAGGGGACTTCCCAATCGAGGCGAGCGTTCGACAGGCATGGCTGGGGTTCGGCGACGCGGTCTGCGTGCCTGCCGTGCGCTGGTTGGTCGCGCACTCCTTGGGCTTCCTCAGCGAAAGCACGCCGGCGACCAGCGACATGCAGTTGCGATTGTGCGAGCCGGAGGGCACGTATGTCGCCGTCGCCTGACGCTCCCGGCTTCACCCCTAGGCGGGATCCTCTCACGCCCGAACAGCGCTCGTCCACGATGCGTCGCGTGCGCCGCGCGGGCACGCACCCCGAGATGGCGCTGCGCCGCGAATTGACGCGTAGGGGATGGCGCTACCGAGTGGACTACCCGCGCGCCCCCGGCCGTCCCGATGTCGCCATGGTAGGTCGGCGCATCGCCATCTTCGTCGACGGCGAGTTCTGGCACGGCAAGAAGCTGAGTGCCGCCCGGCTTGCGGAGATGCCAGACTATTGGCGGCGCAAGATCGACGGCAACGTCGCCCGTGATGCCCGCGTGAATGCCGAACTGGTTAGCCAGGGCTGGACCGTCATCCGCATAACCGACCGGGCGATCAGTCAAGATCTCCTCCGCGTCGCGACCTTCGTGGAGCGCGCTGCCGCCGGTCGGGTTTGTGGTTCCACACTCCCTGGTATCGAAGTTCACCACCCGTAGCCATGGTGCTCCCCGACGACCTCGACATCGAAAAGGCTCTCATTTTCTTCCATGCCTACATGTATGGCCCTCTCCGCGGGAAGATGCGCCTCTATTCGGCCCGCGGTGTTGCGCCTCGAGCTGCGATGTCTCAGGACTGGGAAGTCTTCGCATCGATCCTAGTCAGGGACCTTGGTGTGCCCGCTCCGGGTGGGCTCGACCTTGAGCAGTACGAGGTCAAGTCCGCCATCCACGGCAGCTCTTTCGAGTACCAGTACCATCGCAACTCATGGCAAGCGAAGCTCAATGCCGACCGCACAGCCGGGCATCTCCTCATTTCTCATGAGAACGGGCTCCGCCTCGTTGAAGTCCGCTACTGCTCCGGCTTGCAACTCCAAGGCTTCTTCGACGCTTGGGAGGAGGAAGACCCGTACGCGCGCGCAGAGCAGCAGCGCTATCGGAAACAGATCCCATTCGGGTGGGTACGCCAAAACGCGACCCTCCTGCTTCGAATCGTCGATGGCGAGGTAGAGGACGCGCCGCAGGAGTAGTTCCGCCAAGCGTGGTCCGCTGGTGCGGACGGTCACCCGGCGTTGCCTACCACCCGCCGAACACCCGCCCGCTTGACGCGCCGAGCGCGGGCGCACCACCATCGGGCGCGGTCATCCCGCGCGCGGAGGGCGGTGCGCTTGAGCGGGACGAACGGACAGCGATCGGACGCAGCGACCGAGGGCGGCGCGTCGGCGACGCCGCTCGAGGGCCTGCGCGTCGTCGAGATCGCGGCCGGGCGTCCGGTCGCCTACTGCGCGCAGTTGCTCGCGCAGTTCGGCGCCGAGGTGATCCGCATCGAGCCGCCCGGCGGCGATGCGATTCGCCTCGCGGGCCCGTTCAACGGCGATCAGCCCGAGCCCGACGGCGGCGGACTCCACGCCGCCATCAACCGCGGCAAGCGCAGCATCGTGCTCGACCTCGAACGCGACGAGGAGGCGGCGCTGGCAGCGCGGCTGATCGAGGGCGCGGCGCTGCTGGTCTCGGACTGGCGCGAGGGCGAGCGCATCTCCTCGGAGCTCCCGCTCGCCGATCCGGATCACCTGGCCGAGCGCTTCCCGGAGACGACCTTCGTCTCGATCTCCGACTTCGGCATGACCGGCCCGTACGCCTCGTGGCGCGCCGACAGCCACATCATCGAGGGCCTCGCGGGGTTCTCCTACGTGAGCGGCGCGCCGGACCGCGAGCCGCTCAGCGCGGGCATCGAGATCAGCGACTACTTCGCATCAACGCACGCCACCATCGCCGCGCTGGCCGCCGTCGCTGCCGCTCGGCGCGGGCAGCGGACGCACGTCGTCGACGTCTCGGCGCACGAGTCGCTGACGATGACGGACGATCACAACCTCGTGGTCTGGCTAGGCTCGGGCGTGGTGCGGCGGCGCTATTACTCGCGCATCCTGCCCGGCTACCCGAACGACATCATGGCCTGCAAGGACGGCTACATCGCCTTCGTGCCCGTCGGCACCGGCCATCACGATTTCGCCGGCGTGGTCTCGACGCTGCTCGAGCGGCCGGACATGGCCGACAGCCCGATCTTCACCAACACGCAGACGCGCAACCTGCGCTGGCGAGAGTTCGACGCGGTGGCGCAGCCCTGGCTGGAGCGCCACACCGTGAACGAGATCTTCCAGCGCGCCGGCGAGCTCGGGCTCGGCTTCGGCGCCGTACCGGACGTCGCCGAGCTGCTCGCCGACCCGCACCTCGATCAGCGCGAGTACTGGCGGGACGGGCCGGACGGCGTGAGGCTCAGCGGCCCGGGCGCGACCATGTCGGCTACGCCCCAGCGCTTCGGACCCGCCCCCGCCCTCGACGCCGACGGCGAGGCGCTGCGCGCGGCCGCGGCGGGAGCGGACTAGATGCGCTTCTTCGAGGATCTGACCGTGGTCGCGCTGACGCAGGGCTGGGTCGGCCCGCTGGTGACGCGCATCCTCTCCGACCTGGGCGCGAACATGATCCGCGTCGAGCGCGCGTTCACGCCGGGCGGGAACTACGGCAACCGCACGCTCTTCCCGCCTGGCAACGACATCGACGGCGAGGTCTGGAACCGCAACATCTACTTCACCGTCCGCAACGCCGGCACGCGCTCGGCGATGATCGACCTGGGGCAGGAGGAGGGCCGCGCACTGGTGCGGCGGCTCATCTCCGAGGCCGACGCCGTGGTCGAGAACTTCATGCCCGGCGTCGTCGGCCGCCTCGGCTTCGACTTCCACGAGCTGCACGAGCAGTACCCGCAGCTGGTCCTGCTCCACCTGAGCGGCTTCGGGCAGACGGGCCCGAGTGCCTTCCGGCCCGCCAACGGCATGACGATGGAGCCCGCCTCGGGCGTGCCGACGGTGACCGGCTACCGCGGCGAGGGGCCGACGAAGACGGGCCAGACCTGGGTCGACCCCTACTCCGGCCTGCACGGCGCCGCCGCCCTCTTCGCGGCGCTGATTCACCGCGACCGCACGGGCGAGGGCCAGATTATCGATGTCTCGATGCAGGAGGCGACGCTGCCCGTCCTCGAGGCGCAGCTCGCCGACTACCAGCGCAACGGGCGCCACCAGACGCGCGACGGCAACCGCCGGCCGGGCATGGTGCGCGGTGCCTACCCCTGCCGCGGCGACGACGACTGGGTGGCGATCTCGCTGCGAAACGAGGAGGAGTGGCGAGCCTTCTGCCGCGCCAGCGGCCACGAGGCCTGGCTCGACGACCTACGCTTCGCCGACGCCGCCTCACGCAGCGCGCAGCACGACGCCATCGACGAGCTGATCGGCGAGTGGACGGGCGAGCGCGACAAGTTCGAGGTCGCCGCGCTGCTGCAGGCGGCGGGCGCTCCGGCCGGGCCGATCCTCAAGGGCGACGAGGTGATCGCGGACCCGCACCTGGCCGCGCGCGAGTTCTTCGACGACCTCGCGATCGGCGACTTCGGCCGGGTGCCGATCCAGCGCTACCTGCCGGCGAAGTTCGACGGCGAGGGCGTCCCCGCCGGCGGGCCGGCGCCGGCCCTCGGCGCGGACACGGAGGCCGTGCTGTCCGAGTTGGGGCTGAGCGAGGACGAGGTCGCGGACCTGCTCGAGCGGCGCATCGCCGACCGCGCCACGGATCTGCGATCGGACCCGATCGCGCGCGAGGGCTCGATACTGCCGTTCGAGGACTACGAGCGGATGGGCTCCGTCCTGCGCATCGACGCCGACTACGCGCCGAAGCCGCTGTAGCGGGCGCAGGCCTGCCGCGCGACACTCAAGGCCAGGCGCCCGCAGGCGACACGGACCTCACGGCTCCACTCGCTGGAGTGTCGGCAACCGATCGAAGTCCCTGTCGTAGCTCACGATTTCCGTCACCCCCAGCCGTTCCATGTGAGCGACCGCCAGAGCATCCTCGAAGTCAAGGAACGGAGATGAGGCGTAGAGATCCAGAGCGCTGAGGTAGACGCGCTTCTGCTGGAGCCTGAGGCCCCGAAGCGTCAGGATCGGTACGAGCCGGGCTCGAATCTCCTCGTGGCTCAGCCTGTAGGGAGCGCGAGGGGAGGAAAGCACGTAGACGACTTCCGTGACGATCGCCTCACAGGTGACGAGCTCTTCCTCCCCGCGCCGTACCTGCTGGAACAGCTGGTAGCAGGCTTCTGCCTTGGCCTCATCATCCCGGGTCAGGTACCTGAGGATGACGTTCGTATCGAGGAATCTCACGCGTCACTCAGTTCGCGTGCCGTCTGCTCGGCCTTGGCATCCTTGGCATTCCGGGACACCTCATCGAAATCCTCGGGGTGGCTTGAGGGCTGGACGGAGCCGTACGTCGACTCCAGCGTGAAGGACGCCGCCGCCAGGCGCACCGCACCTCCGTCCTCGATGGTGAAGGCGACTTTGTCCCTGGGCTTCAGGCCAAGAAGGCGGCGGACCTCGGCGGGAATGGTCACCTGGTTCCGTTGTGTGGTGGCTGCGGTGATTTCTCTCATGCGAAGTCCAATGCCTTCTCGCTAGCACAATGTACCGACACTTTACCATTGTTCCGGGAGGCTGGTGTTGCGCTCTTGGACTGGGGCACAGCCCTACCGCTCGGGCAGCCGGTCCTGCGCCTGCCAGATGCGATCGAGGATGGGGCGGCCCTCGGCGGCGGGGTCGACGAACTCCGGACGGTAGATCCAGTACGCCTCGCCGCCGTCGCCACGGATCACAATCGGACGGATGCGGTAACCGATCAGCCGATCGAGCGTGAAGCCCAGCTCCAGCACCATCCCCTGCGTCGTCTCCACCGACCAGTCCTGATCGAAGACGAAGTTGCCGAGCGAGTAGGCGGCGAGCGCTCCGTCGAAGTGCTCAACCGCCTGCACCCAGTGCGGGTGGCTGCCGATCACGAGCGTCGCGCCTTCCTCGATCGCGATCGCGGCGATCTCGCGTTGCTCGGCGGTCGGGTCGGCCGTGTACTCGACGCCCCAGCTCGCCCCGACGACGACGTAGTCCGCGAGTTCGAGCGCCGCGCGCACGTCCTCACGCACGCTGTCGGCGTCGAGGGGCGCCGTGCCGGGTGTGACCGCGTTGGCGAAGTGCCACGGCGCGATCGAGTCGTAGCCGAGGAAGGCGAAGCGCACGAAGCCGTGCGCCGTGTGGACCTCGACCACGGCCGGCGCGCGTGCTGCGCTCAGATTCTCACCGGCGCCGGCGGTCGCGATGCCGGCCTCCTCCAGCCGCGCCAGCGTGTCGAGCAGCGCCTCCGCGGGCGAGCAGCCCAGCCAGCAGTCCAGCACGTGGTTGCCGATCGTGAGCATCACGTCCACGCCGGCCTCGGCCGCCGCGTCGACGGCGCGAGGGCTGCCCTGCAGCATGTACGTCTCCCTGCAGGGCGTAGGGTCGGCGAGGTCCGTGAGCGACGAGTCAAGGGGCATGACGGTGATGTCGGCGGAGGCGATCGCCTCGCCCGCGCCGTCGAACATCGCGCCGTAGTCGTCGAGATGGGCCAGCACGTAGTCGCTGCAGCGGACCGGGATCAGTTCGCCTGTGGCCAGCATCCCCGCCGGGTCGAAGGGCGCAGCGCCTTCGAGGCCGGCAGCGGCCGCCAACCTGACGACGTCCCGCAGGCCCGGCGCGCGGATCCAGCGCACCGCACTCAACGGCGACTCCCGCGCCGGATCGCGGTACGGATCGTAGCCGTCCACGGTGAGTGCGAGTACGCCGAGGCGCAGCTGCTCAGGCTCAATCAGAGCGAACGCTCCCGGCGTGCCGGCGACGCGCTCGACCACCTCGCCGTCGGGCAGCAGTTCCGCTGCCAGCTCGGCCGGCGGGATGCCGAGCGCACCCGCGATGCGATCCGCCTCCGAGGCGGGGAGATAGACGGCGATCGGCTGCGGGCTACCACCGAGTTGGAACCAGTTGCCGACTTCGCCGCGGAGGATGCGCAGCACATCGTCGCGTTCCAGGTCCAGCACGTCGCGCCGCTGGTCCATGATCGCCGCCCAGCGCGCGAGCACGATCGGCCGGGAGCCGGACAGTGGCGCGTCCGCGATCGCCCACTGCGTCGCGGCGTCGCCGGAGGCCGGGTTGAAGCCGGCCGCCGACGCGAGCGCCACCGCAAGGCGGGCGGCCTCGGCGGGATCCGACACGAGGATCGCGACCGCCTCGCCGGGTTCGGGCGTGGGAGTCGCCGCAGCGGGGGTCGCCGTGGGCGCGGCGGTTGGTGTTGGGGCAGGCGTAGCCGTCGGCGCAGCGGTGGCGGTCGGTGAGGGCGCCGCCGCTGGCGTCGCGGTCGCCGTAAGCGCCGCGGGTGGCGGCGTGCCGCCGGGCAAGGCGCTGCAGGCGCCCAGGACGATCGCCAGCGAAAGCGCAAGTGCCGGGGCCGTCGGCAACGGCAGCACACGCGGCGCGTGGCGCACCCGCCTGCCGATCCTCCTCGCGCTGTCGATTGGCATCCCGCGCTCCGCACTCACTCTCAGGACGCGCGCGAGGGGCCGAGGGTTCCCGCGCGGCGGAGACGGAGGTGGCGCCGGCTCGGCGGCGGCCGCGAGCGTGGCGCAGGCGGTGATGAATCCGTGGGCAGGCACGTGTCACTGCGCGAGGAAGCACTCGGCGCCACACCGATCGCCGTCCGTCCGCGATGACGAAGACGACCCGATCTCCGGGGCTCAAGCCCGAGCGGGGTCGCACCTCGGCGGATCGGTACCCGGCTCCGTCGCGTTGTGGTCGCGGTGACTCGCACATGCACCCGTGCCACCTCCGCGCGGAGAGCGCCGCCTATCGCGCGGGCAGCCGGTCCTGGGCCTGCCAGATGCGATCGAGGATCGGGCGGCCCTCGGCGGCGGGGTCGACGAACTCGGGGCGGTAGATCCAGCGTGGCCCGCCGCCGTCGCCACGGATCACGACCGGACGGATCCGATAGCCGATTGGCCGATCGTGCGTGAATCCCAGTTCCATCACCATCCCCTGGGTCGTCTCCACCGACCAGGACTGATCGAAGACGAAGTTGCCGAAGGAGTACGCGACGAGCGCGCTCTCGAAGTGCTCGACCGCCTGCACCCAGTGGGGATGGTTGCCGATCACGAACGTCGCGCCGGCCTCGATCGCGATCCCGGCGATCTCGCGCTGGGAGGCCGTCGGGTCGGCCGTGTACTCGACGCCCCAGCTCGCCCCGACCACGACGTGATCCGCGAGGAGGAGCGCGGCGCGCACGTCCTCGCGCACGCTCGCGGCGCTGAGCGGGGCCGTGCCCGGCTTCTGCTCCGTGGCCGCGTTCCAGGGCGCGATCGAGTCGTAGCCGAGGAAGGCGAAACGCACGAAGCCGTGCGCCGTGTGGACCTCGACCACGGCCGACGCGCGAGCGGCGCTCAGATCCTCGCCGGCGCCGGCGGTGGCGATGCCGGCTTCCTCCAGCCGCGCCAGCGTGTCGAGCAGCGCCCCCGTACCCGAGCAGCCCTCCCAGCAATCCAGCATGTGGTTGCCGGCGGTGAGCATCACGTCCACCCCGGCCTCGGACACCGCGCCGACGACGCGGGGGCTGCCCTGCAGCACGAAGGTCGAGACGCACGGCGTCGGCGCGGCGAGGTCCGTGAGCGACGTCTCGAGCGCCGCGACTGCAATGTCCGCAGCCGCTACCGCATCGCGCACGCCGTCGAACATCGCCCCGTAGTCGTCCTGGTCGGCGAGCGCCGCGTTCGTGCATCGAGCCGGGATCAGCTCGCCCGTGACCAGCATGCCCGCCGGGTCGAATGGCTGAGCCGCCTCGAGGCCGGCGACGGCAGCCAGCCTGACGACATCCCCGAGGCCGGGCGCACGGATCCAGCGCAGCTCGCTCAGCGGCGACTCCCGTGCCGGGTCGCGGTACGGGTCGTGGCCCTCGACGGTGAGCGCAAGCACGCCGAGGCGCAGCTGCTCGGGCGCGATCAGCGCGAACGCGCCCGGCGTGGACGCGACGCGGTCGGTCACCTCCCCGTCCGGCAGCAGTTCCGCTGCCAGCTCGGCGGACGGGACGCCGAGGGCGCCCGCGATGCGGGCCGCGTGCGAGGCGGGGAGATACGCGACGATTGGCTGTTGGCTTCCGCCCAGCTGGGACCAGTCGCGGACCTCGCCGCGCAGGATGCGCAGCACGTCGGCGCGGCCCAGGTCCAGCACGTCGCGCCGCTGGTCCGTGATCGCCGCCCAGCGCGCAAGCACGATCGGCCGGGAGCCCGGCAGCGGTATGTCGGCGATCGCCCACTGCACTCGCGCGACGCCGGCGGCAGGGGCGAAACCGGCCGACGACGCCAGCGCTGCCTCGAGGCGGACGCGCTCGGCGGGATCCGCGACGAGGACCGCGACCGCTTCGCGAGGGTCGGGCGTGGCAGTCGCAGGCACGGCGCTGGCGGGCGGCGTCGGGGTGGCCGTGGGCGTGGGCGCGGGCCCGCCGCCTGCGCACGCGGCCGCGACGAGCAGCAGCAGCCCGGCGGCGAGCGGCAGCCTCACGTCCGCCGCCTCCTCAGACGATGTTGCGCTGACGGAGGATCACGATCTCCTCGGGCGCGTAGCCAAGCTCCGAGGTCAGCACTTCGCTGGTGTGCTCGCCAAGCAGCGGGGCGCGGCGCAACTGGCCGGGCGTGCCGTGCATGCGGAAGGGCAGCCCGGGGAACTCGAAGGCTCCCGCCTCCGGGTGCTCGATCGTGGTGAAGAACTCGCGCGCGCGCAGGTGCGGGTCGGCGAAGACATCGGCCATCGAGTTGATCGCGCCCACGGGGAGGCCTTCCTTCTGCGCCTCCTCCATGACCTGCTGCTTCGTGCGCTCCAGCAGCCAGGGGTAGAGCAGCCCGTCGAAGCGTTCGCCGTACTCGATGTGTTCGAGCTGGGCGATCGTCTCCTCGTCATCGATCAGGTCGGGCCGTCCGATCATGCGGCAGAAGCGGTCGAACCACTGCAGCGTGCCGTTGACGAAGACGTAGCCGTCCTGGCAGGGGTAGACGCCTCGCGGGATCGCGTTGCGCCGCAGCTCGCGCATCCGCATGTGCATCATCGAGCCCGAGTACTGCCAGGCCACCAGGTTCGGCCCACCACGGTCCATCGAGGCGGCGAGCACGTCCTGCATCGAGATGTCGACCGTCTGCCCGACGCCATCGCGATCGGCCGCCATCAGCGCCCCGAACGACTTCGCCGCGGCCACGGCGCCGGTGAGGAAGAGCGGCGCATAGAGCCCGATCTTGACCGGCTCGCGCTCCGGCACGCCGGTCACCTGCAACACCCCGCCGGCGGCGTAAAGCAGCATGTCGTCGGCCTCGAAGTCCCGGTAGGGGCCGTACTGCCCGAAGTTGGAGAGCCGGATCAGTGAGGCCTGCGGACGCAGCGCGGCCAGCCGCTCGGCATCGAGTCCGAGCTGCTCGAGCGTGCCGGGCCGGAAGCTCTCGAACACGAGGTCGGCGCTGGCGGCGAGGCGCTGCAGGATGCCCTGCCCGCTGGCCGTCTTGAGGTTGAGCGTGACGCTGCGCTTGCCGGTGTTGATGTGGAGGAAGACGCCGCCTCGCTCCGGGTGCGGCTCGTCGTCCGGGAAGGGGCCGACGCGACGCATCGGATCGCCGCCGTCGGGACGCTCGATCTTGATCACGTCCGCGCCGTAGTCGGCGTAGAGCTTCGTCGCGTAGGGGCCGGCGGCGCCCTGCGTGAGATCGAGGACGCGAATCCCCTCGAGGGGCAGTCCGTCCGCCTTGCCTTCGGAGTCCGCCATCGCCGCTGCCGCCTCCCGACCGGCGCCGCGCGAGGCTAGCCCGTCGCCGCCCGCGCTGTCGACCGCGGCGCACCCGCTAGAATCGCAAGGTAGGAGGAAGCGGAGGCGGCGACGATGGCGCAGCAACGGGTGGATGCGGTCTTCATGCGCGGCGGCACCAGCCGCGGCATCTTCTTCCAGCGCGCCTGGCTGCCCGCGGCCGAGGAGGACTGGACGCCGATCTTCCTCGGCGCGCTCGGCAGCCCGGACCCCTACGGCCGCCAGCTCGACGGCCTCGGCGGCGGCGTCTCCTCGCTCTCCAAGATCGTCGTCGTCGAGCCCTCCGCGAGGCCGGACGCCGATGTCGAGTACACCTTCGGCCAGGTCGCCGTCCGCGAAGCGGCGGTCGCCTACCGCACGAACTGCGGCAACCTCACCTCCGCCGTCGGCCCCTTCGCCGTCGACGAGGGCCTCGTGACGCCCTCGCTCGACGCGGCCGGGGAGGCGGCGGTCCGGCTCTACAACGTGAACACGCAGAAGCGGATCGTCGCCCGCTTCCCCCTCGACGGTGCGAGCGCGGCGGTCGAGGGCGACTTCGAGCTGCTCGGCGTCGCCGGACAGGGCGCGCCGATCCGCCTCGAGTTCCAGGACCCCGGCGGTGCCGTGACCGGCGAACTGCTCCCCGGCGGAGCGCCTGCCGAGACGCTGGCCGTCCCCGGCCTCGGCGAGCTGCGCGTCTCGATCGTCGACGCGACCACCGCGGTCGTCGCCGTGAGAGCGGCGGACCTCGGCCTGCTGGGCAGCGAGCTGCCCGACGCGATCGAGGCCGACGCCGGCCTGCTGGCGCGCCTTGAGGCGGTGCGCGGGGCGGCGGCGCTGCGGCTGGGCCTCTCGCCGAGCGTGGAGGAGGCGAGCGCCTGCTCGCCGCAGAGCCCGCTGATCGCGATCGTCGCCGCTCCGCAAGCGGCGGCGACCCTCGCGGGCGAGGCGGTCGACCCCGACGCGGTGGACCTCACGGCGCGCGTGATGTCGATGGGCCAGGCGCATCGCGCGCTGCCGCTGACGGCTGCAATGTGCCTCGCCGTCGCCGCGCGCATCGAGGGCAGCGTGGTGCACGAGCTGGCGCGGTCGGGCGACCCGGCCGCCGACCTGCGGCTCGGCAACCCCTCGGGCGTGCTGCCGGTCGCCGCCAGCGTGCGGCGCGAGGGCGGCGGCGAGGGCCGCTGGGTCGCCGACGACGTGGTCGTCTACCGCACGGCGCGGCGGCTGATGGAGGGCCGCGTGCTGGTCCCCGCCTCGCGCCTCGCGGGCCGCGAGGCCGCGGCGACCGCCGGGGCGGCGAGATGAGCGCGGCGCAGGCGGCGATCCCGGCCGCCACGCGGCTGCGCGAGCTGATCGACGGCGACGAGGTCGTCGTCGCGCCCGGCGTCTTCGACGGGCTCTCGGCGCGACTCGTCGAGCAGGCGGGGTTCCCCGCCGTCTACGCCAGCGGCGGCGCGATCGCGCGCAGCGGCGGGCTGCCGGACCTCGGGCTGCTCGGTCTCGGCGAGGTCGTCGACCGCCTGCGTCCAATCGTCGAGGCGGTCTCGATTCCCGTGATCGCGGACGCGGACACGGGCTACGGCAACGCGCTCAACACGCGGCGCGCGGCGCAGGCGTTCGCGAGCCTGGGCGTCGCCGCGCTGCACCTCGAGGACCAGACCTTCCCCAAGCGCTGCGGCCACCTCGACGACAAGTCGCTCGTCCCGGTCGAGGAGATGGCGCAGAAGCTGCGCGCCGCCAGCGAGGCGCTGGAGGGCAGCGGCGTCGTGCTGATCGCGCGCACCGACGCGATCGCCGTCGAGGGCCTCGAGGCCGCGCTCGAACGCGCCGGGCGCTACGGCGAGGCGGGTGCGGACGTGCTGTTCGTCGAGGCGCCGGAGAGCGAGGCGCAGATCGAGGCGATCGCGGAGCGGCTGCCCGGTCCGAAGCTGATCAACATGTTCCAGGGCGGCAAGACGCCGCTCGTCCCCTCCGGGCGGCTCGCCGGACTCGGCTACCGCATCGTGATCATCCCCTCGGACCTCCAGCGCGCCGCCGTGTGGGCGATGCAGCGCACGCTGGAGGCGATCAGCGAGGACGGGAGCAGCGCCGCGCAGGCCGAGCGCATGATCACGTTCAACGAGCGCGAGGCGATCGTCGGCACGGCGGGCTACCTCGATCTGGGCGAGCGCTACGGAGCGTAGCCAGCGCTGCTACCATCGCGATCGCGGGAGCGCGCGCATGACGATCACCGTCGCACGGCTGCAGCAGGAACGGCAGCGCGCCCACGCGGCGGGCATGCGCGGCGGGCGCGCGTTCGACATCGAGGCGGCGATGGCGACGATGCGCGAGCAGGGCTATGACCCGCACCGCCAGCTCGTCGAGCTGGTCTTCGGCCCGGCGCCGGTGCAGAGCGCCTACGACGAGCGCCTGGAGCGCTTCATCTTCCGCATCGCCGGCAGCAAGCCGATGATCGAGATCGAGGTCGAGCTGCCGCCCGGCCAGCTCCGGGAGGCGGAGTGGACGCCGCTGATCGGCCCCGGCTGGGTGCGTGATCGCATCCGTACTCCGATCCCCGAGTTCTACCCCGCCGGCCACGGCCTGTGAGGACACGCCGATGCCCGTAGTCCGCTTCGACCACGCCTCGGTCCCGACGGACCATCCCGAGGAGATGATGGCCTTCTACGAGAGCATGGGCTTCACCATCCTCGACGCCGACGCCTTCCTCAGCGGCGACCGCCCGATCTTCTCGATCGCCTTCGGGGACAACAAGATGAACGTGCACGGCCCGGACTTCTGGCCGCGCGAGGACTTCACGCTGCGCGGCCCCACCGCGAAGCCCGGCTGCGGCGACCTCTGCTTCGTCTGGGACGGGGGCCTCGAGGACCTGCAAGCCGCCCTCGAGGCGACCGGGGCGCCGATCGAGGAGGGCCCGGTGCCGCGCGAGGGCGGACGCGGAGGCGGCCGCGACTGGGGCGTGAGCATCTACACGCGCGACCCGGACCAGAACCTGCTCGAGTTCATCGTCTACGAGGACTAGCGCCTCACCTGGACCTCCGGACCCTCCGCCGCCCGCGACGAGGCCCGCGCGGGGTTGCTAGCATCGCTCCCGCGACGATGGGGAGGGTGCGATGGACTGGCGAGATAGCCCGCAACAGGCAGAGTTCCGCGCGAAGGTGCGGGCCTTCTTCGAGGCCAATCTGCCCCAGCGCTACCGCGAGGACGCCGGACCGCTGCGCCCGCACATGATCCGCGCTTCCAACGGCGAGGAGATCCTCGCCACCCACGCCGACTGGGGCAACGACCGCTACTCCGAGGATCCCGAGGTCAAGGGCGCCGCCGACGGCTGGGCAAAGGCGCTCGCCGCCGAGGGCTACGTCGCCTCGTCCTGGCCGGTAGCCCTCGGCGGCGCGGGCTTCACGACGATCGAGCAGTTCATCTTCAACGAGGAGCGCGAGCGCGCGGGCGCGCCCCGCGTCGGCGGGACCGGCGCGATGTTCCTCGGCTCCCTGCTCATGGTCTACGGCAGCGAGGAGCAGAAGGCGAAGTACATGCCGCCGATCGCCGCCGGTGAGATCGACTGGGCACAGGGCTACTCCGAGCCGGGCAGCGGCTCTGACCTCGCCTCGCTGCAGTGCCGTGCGGTCCGCGACGGTGACGAGTTCGTGGTGAACGGCCAGAAGCTCTGGTCCCAGCCGCTCACCTCGGACGCGATGTACACCCTCGTGCGTACCGATCCGGAGGCGCCGAAGCACCGCGGCATCTCCTTCCTGATGATCGAGGACCTGACCGACCCCGGGATCACGATGGCGGCGCTGCCGAACATGGCCGGCGGCTACCCCGGCAACGGCGAGACCTTCTTCCACGACGTGCGCGTCCCGGTCTCCAACCTGATCGGCGAGGAGAACCAGGGCTGGTACGTCGCCATGACGCTCATGGACTTCGACCGCGGCAGCCTCTCCGACACCGGCGAGGACCGCCGGGCCCTCGCCCGCCTCGTCGACTTCGTCCAGACGGACGAGGGCAGGCGCGTCTCGCGCGTCGCCGAGCTGCCCGCGGTGCGGGCGGAGATCGCCGACCGAGTGGTCGAGTCGCGCGTCGGCCAGAACCTCGCGCAGCGGGTCGCCTCGATGCAGGCGGCGGGGCTGATCCCGAACTACGAGGCGTCGATCGGCAAGTGCTTCTCGACGGAGCTGCACCAGCGCCGCTCGCGCACGGGGACGAAGGCGTTCGGGCTCTACGCGAACCTCTGGCCGGGCGACGAGCGAGCGCCGCTGCACGGCGAGTTCACGCACGAGTACACGCAGACCGTGGCCTACACGATCTACGGCGGCAGCAGCGAGATTCAGCGCAACGTCATCGCCACGCGCGGCCTCGGCCTCCCGAGGGGCTAGCGCACGCGCGGGCCGAGGCGCTGACCGGGTCAGCAGGTGTGCTGAGCGAGTTCGGCCAGCCCGCCTCGGTCCCCGGACGCGCCGCCGCGACGAGGCTCGCGCGAGGCTGCTAGCATCGCCATCGCGACGATCGGGAGGTTGCGATGGACTGGGCAGACACGCCAGAGCAGGCGGAGTTCCGGGCGACGGTGCGGGCCTTCTTCGACGAGAACCTGCCCCAGCGCTACCGCGAGGACGTCGGACCGCTGCGCCCGCACATGATCCGCGCCTCCAACGGCGAGGAGATCCTTGCCACCCACGCCGAATGGGGCACCGACCGCTACTCCGAGGATCCCGAGGTCAAGCGCGCCGCCGACGGCTGGGCCAAGGCGCTCGCCGCCGAGGGCTACGTCGCCTCGTCCTGGCCGGTGCACCTCGGCGGCGCGGGCTTCACCACCATCGAGCAGTTCATCTTCAACGAGGAGCGCGAGCGCGCCGGCGCGCCCCGCGTCGGCGGAAGCGGCGCGATGTTCCTCGGCTCCCTGCTCATGGTCTACGGCAACGAGGAGCAGAAGGCGAAGTACATGCCGCAGATCGCGGCGGGCGAGATCGACTGGGCGCAGGGCTACTCCGAGCCCGGCAGCGGCTCGGACCTCGCCTCGTTGCAGTGCCGTGCAGTCCGCGATGGCGACGAGTACGTGATCAACGGCCAAAAGCTGTGGTCCCAGCCGCTCACCTCGGACGCGATGTACACCCTCGTGCGCACCGACCCGGAGGCGCCAAAGCATCGCGGCATCTCCTTCCTGATGATCGAGAACCTGAACGACCCCGGGATCACGATGGCCCAGCTGCCCAGCATGGCCTTCCACTACCCCGGCAACGGCGAGACCTTCTTCCACGACGTGCGCGTCCCGGTCTCGAACCTGATCGGCGAGGAAAACCAGGGCTGGTACGTCGCCATGACGCTCATGGACTTCGACCGCGGCAGCCTCTCCGACACCGGCGAGGACCGCCAGGGCCTCGCGCGCCTCGTCGACTTCCTGCAGACCGATGAGGGCCAGCGCGTCTCGCGCGTGTCCGAATTGCCCGGCGTGCGGGCGGAGATCGCCGACCGCTACGTCGAGGCGCGGGTCGGACAGAACCTCGCGCAGCGCGTCGCCTCGATGCAGGCGGCCGGGCTGATCCCGAACTACGAGGCGTCGATCGGCAAGTGCTTCTCCACGGAGCTGCACCAGCGCCTCGCGCGCACCGGGATGAAGACGTTCGGGCTCTACTCGAATCTCTGGCCGGGTGACGAGCGCGCCCCGCTGCACGGCCAGTACCCTCACGACTACGCGCGGACCGTGGCCTTCACGATCTACGGCGGCAGCAGCGAGATCCAGCGCAACGTGATCGCCACGCGCGGCCTCGGCCTCCCGAGGGGCTAGCGCACGCGCGGGCCGAGGCGATGACCGCCAGCAAGCAGCCGGACGCCGCATCGGCGGACGCGGAAGCGCCCGCCCGCCGCCTGCCGCTCGAAGGCGTGCGCGTGCTCGCGCAGGCGATCGTCTGGGCGGGGCCGTTCGCCACCGTCCTGCTCTCCGACCTCGGCGCCGAGGTGATCGAGGTCGAGTCGATCCAGCACCTCAACCCCACGCGCACGAACTCGCGCCACGTCAGCCCCGTGATGCTCGCCGGGACGACGGGCACCTACTACCTGAACCGCGACGGCAGCGAGGGCTTCTGGAACCGCCAGGCCTGGTTCAACTACGGCAAGCGCGGCTGCAAGTCGATCACGCTCGACCTGCGGCGCGAGCGCGGCCGCGAGCTGTTCCATGAGCTGGTGAAACGCTCGGACGCCTTCATTGAGAACGGCGCCGCCGACGTCGTCGGCAACCTCGGGATCGACTGGGAGACGCTCTCGGCGATCAACCCGCGGCTGGTGATGGTGCGCTTCCCGGGCTTCGGGATCGACGGGCCGTACGAGCACTACAAGGGCTACGGCAACGTCATGGAAGCGGTCGCCGGCCACACGATGCTGCGCGGCTACAGCGACGCCGACCCCTCGCTGACGCCCGCCTCGCTGCACGGCGATCCGAACGCCGGCGCGACGGTCGCGTTCGCGCTGCAGGCGGCGCTGTGGGCGCGCAAGCGCAGCGGCCGGGGACAGCTGATCGAGATCTCGCAGGCCGAGGCGGTGATGCAGCACCTCAGCTACGCCTTCATGGACTACTCGATGAACCGCCGCGCGCACGGGCACGCGGGCAACACGCACCCCTCGATCTCCCCCTACGGCATCTTCGCCTGCGCTCCCTCGCCCTCGCCGGTCGGCCCCGAGGACGCCGCCGACCGCTGGATCGCGATCGCCGCGCCCTCGGACGAGTCGTTCGCGGCGCTCTGCGGGGAGATGGGACGGCCGGAGCTGGCCGCGGACGAGCGCTACGCCGACGTCGTCTCGCGACACCGCAACCGCGCCGAGCTGGAGGCCGAGGTCCGCGCCTGGGCCGCCGGGCACGAGGCGCAACCGCTGATGGAGCGGCTGCAGCGCGCGGGCGTGCCGGCCGTGGCGCTGCTGCACCAGCCGGAGATGACCGGCGACCCGCAGCTCGTCGAGCGCGGCTTCTTCCAGGAGATCACCCACCCGGCGGCGGGAACGCACGACTACCCGGGGCCGATGGCGCAGTTCTCGCGCACCTCGCTCACGCCGGTGCGCGGACCGGCGCCGCTGCTCGGCCAGCACAACGAGGAGCTGCTGCGCGGGCTGGTCGGCCTCAGCGAGGCCGAGTACGAGCAACTCGTCGAGGACCGCATCGTCGGGACGGCCTACCTCGAGAGCGCGACCTGACGCAGCGCGCGGCGGGCCGGCGACCTGCTGGCGGAAGGCGGCTGCGCGAGGCTGCCGCTACAGCAGCTCCCGCTTGAACAGCAGCTGCTCGAGCCCGTACTTGCGGCTCCCCAGGACGCCGATGATGCCCGCGATCCCGAAGTAGAGGATCGCCACCTCGCCGCCCGTGGCGCCGAAGCCGCCGGTCGCCGGGTAGATGTGCGGCCAGAGATCGTTGCCGTAGTGCACATCGAAGTAGGCGACCACCATCTGGACCGCCAGTGCACCGGCTCCCAGGCGGGTGAACACCCCGCTCGCGATCAGGATCGCGGCGACGAACTCCACCCACCCGGCGACATCGACCTTCCAGCCCAGCGGGTGATCGGCCGGGAAGTTCCAGAGCAGGAACGCCTTCTGCGCCCCGTGCAGGGCCAGCAGGAAGGCGAACAGCAGCCGGAAGCCGAGATAGAACTCCTCCACGTAGCGGAGGAGGAAGTTCCCGAACAGCGGGCTGGAGCCCATGGGTTGCAGTTCATCGTCCATCTTCATGGCGAAACCTCCTCCTGACGCTGCCGACAGCCAGCCTGAGGGCGGTGGAGTGGACCGTCAACCCAGGGCGCGGCCGGCGCCAGCCTGAGCAAACCCGCGCGTTCGCTGCCCTAGACTTGGGCATTGCGAAGCGACTCGGAGACGCGAGCGACGCGCGAAGGAGCAGAGGAGGGCCGCTGATGTCCGAGCAACAGACGATCGGCGTCGTGGGGACCGGCATCATGGGCGCGCCCATGGCGCGCAACCTGGCGAAGGCGGGCTTCCCGGTCATCGCCTACAACCGCACGGCGGCGAAGGCCGAGGCGCTACGGGGCGACGGCATCGAGGTCGCCGCCTCCCCCGCGGATGTGGGGCGCGCCGCGAGCATCGTGATCACGATGGTGCCGGACACGCCCGACGTGCTCGCCGCCGTCGAGGGCGAGGACGGCCTCGCGGGCGCGATGGAGGAGGGCTCCGTGCTGATCGACATGAGCACGATCTCGCCGGGGGAGACGCGCGCCCTCGCGGGGCGGTTGGCCGAGCGCGGCATCGCGATGCTGGACGCGCCGGTCAGCGGCGGCTCGTGGGGCGCGGAGCAGGCCACGCTCACGATCATGGCCGGCGGCGAGCCCGAGACGTTCGAGCGCTGCCTGCCGGTCTTCGAGGCGATGGGGACGAGCATCACGCTGATGGGCCCATCCGGCATGGGGCAGACGACGAAGCTCGTGAACCAGATCCTCGTCGCGGGCACCTGCGCGGCGGTGGGCGAGGCGCTCGTCTTCGCGGCCTCGCAGGGAGCGGACCTGCTGAAGACGGTGGAGGCCGTCTCCGGCGGCGCGGCGGGCTCGTGGCAGCTCGCCAACCTCGGGCCGCGCATGGCGCAGCGCGACTTCGCACCCGGCTTCATGGTGAAGCTGCAGCAGAAGGATCTGCGGCTGATCCTCGAGGCGGCGCAGGAGGGGCACGTGCCGCTCGCCGTCACCGCCGTCGCCCGCCAGTACCTCACCGCCGCCGAGGCGATGGGCCTCGGCGAGGAGGGCACGCAGGCAATCGTGAAGGCGATGGAGCGCCTCGCCGGCGTCGAGGTGCGGCAGGACGCCGGAGCGCCCTAGCGATGGAGGCCGGACCTTGACCTCGCCTCGCGAACCCGCCGTGCAGCTGCTGCTCGATCGCGCCGAGATCCACGACCTGCTGATGCGCTACGCGTTCGCCTGCGACCGGCGCGAGTTCGATGTGCAGGCTTCGTGCTTCGCGCCCGACCTCGGGGGGACCTGGGGCTTCGGAGCGATTCCCGACCGCGACACGATGATGGACTACATCCAGCAGGTGGCGCGCTTCCACACGACGATGCACTTCCTCGGCAACGAGTTCATCGAGGTCGTCGGAGACGACGCCAGCATCCAGGCCTTCGCGATGCTGATGCACCGTGCCACGCGCCGCGACGGCACGCCGTTCCAGTACAACCCCAGCGATCGGCGCTACTCGGAGCGGCTCGAGCGCCGCGAGGGCCACTGGATCATCGTGGAGCGCAACGTCGAGCCACTGTGGGCGCCGACCGGCGTCAGCGCCGTCGAGGCAAGCGAGCCCGCGGTGCGGTGGCTGCTCGACCGCGCCGAGATCCACGACCTGATGGCGTCGTACGCACTCGGCGTCGACCTGCGCGACTACGACCGCGTCCGCGTCTGCTTCGCGCCCGCCTTCCGCGCCCGCTACGGCGACCACGAGTTCGACGACCTCGACCCGCTCATCGAGTACATCAGCGGCGTCGAGCACTTTGTCTCCACCACGCACTTCATGGCCTCACAGCTGATCGAGGTGGCCGGCGATGAGGCGACGATGCGGACCCCCGCGATCATCAGTCAGCGCGCGCCTCCCGACGGCGAAACGGAGTGGGCCATCGCCGGCAGGCGCTACAGCGACCGGCTCGTCCGCCACGAGGGCCGCTGGCGCTTCGCCGAGCGGGGACCGGACGCGGTCACCGTCCCGAGCGCGAACCCAGCGCGCCCATCGTCCGACGACCCGGACGTTCGCTCCCTGCTCGACCGCGCGGAGATCGAGGACCTGGTCACGACGTTCGCGATCGCCCTCGACCGGCGCGACTTCGAGCTCGTGCGCTCCTGCTTCGCGCCCGACGCCGGCGAGCACGGCGAGACGCTGATCGCCTCGCTGCGCGAGGAGCTGGAGCCGTGGCGGCGCAGCACCCACCTGCTCGGCAACCAGCGCCTCGAGATCGACGGCGACCGCGCGAGCGTCGAGACGTACGCGTACGTGAACTACCAGCGGGACGGCGAGCGGGCGGCGACTCACTGGAGCGACGGCGCGCGGCGCTACCTCGACGACCTCGTACGCGTCGACGGCCGCTGGCGCATCGCCCGACGGCGTATCGAGGGGCCGTACTACCGCGACCCGGCGGAGCATTACAAGCGCCCGCCACGCGACTGAGCGCGGCGGCTACTCGAGGGCGTAGAGCTCGTAGGTCATGAGCCCGTCGCCGAGCTGCCCCTTGCCGACGACCTGCGTGGCGTTGAGCCAGTCGTAGCGCTCGTCGGGCGTGTCGATACGGCCCGACATCATGACCGAGCCGCCCTCGGTACCCATCAACTGCGGGCGGAAGCGGCCGACGTAGTCGATGTAGAGCAGCGCGCCGTCGTCCGTCTCGAGCATCGCGCGGACGTTCACCTCGGCGGTCTCGCGGCCCGAGCGGTAGGTGCCGTTGATCCACACCGCCTCGGCGCGCACGCGGTCGCTCTCCCACGTGGCGCCCTCGAGGATGCTGACGGAGCGCCCGCCGAGCGGTCCGCGCGAGAAGCGCCACGAGTCGCCGGTGCGGACGGCGAACGTCCCGAGGTCGGTCAGCTCCAGTGTCATGCGAGGCTCCCTTCGGCAGGGGCGATGATAGCGCCTGTTTGTGCCGCCCTTCTTCGCGGGGACATACTGGCGCGCTCGCGAGGGGGCCGCGGTGGAGAAGCTGGTCTACGTCCTCGAGGGCGGGAGCGTACCGATCGAGGAGCGGCGCGCCCGGCTGGCCGAGGCGGTGGCGCCCGCGGCGCGCGGCGTCGGCGCCTCGCAGCTGGTGTTGCTGATCCCGGATCTGACGGACGAGATCCTCGAGCGCAACGCGGCGCGCATCCAACCGGGCTTCGAACGCGTCGCGGCCGCGTTCGAGTGCTGGCTGCCCAACCTGGACGAGCGCGCGCCGATCGAGGAGGCGTTGCGGACCAGCAGCGGCGGCGCCGGGCTGTGGGGCTACCTCGTGACCGAGTCGATGGTGGCGGCCTGCCCGCACTCACCCGGCGAGGGGGAGCGCGTGCCCGGGGTGACGCAGTTCGCGATGAACGACAAGCCGGCCCACGTCGGCCTCGAGGACTTCTACCGCGAGTGGCAGGTGCAATCGAAACTCTCCTTCGCCCTGCACCCCCTGCGCGAGTCCTACATTCGCAACGCGGTAGCGCGGCGGCTCACCGCGGAGGCGCCGGTCTACCTGGCGATCGTCTACGAGCGCTTCCCGAGCATGGACGTCTTCACGGACGACGCCCGCTACGCGGGCGACCGCGCCGTCGTGAAGGAGGTGCTCGATCACCTCCCGACGTTCTGGGAGCCCTCGACAGCGATCGTGGGCGCGCTCAGCGAGTACCGCTTCGCCTGAGGGAGGTGTGTGATGGAGATCCGGCCGGGAGACGCGGCGGTCATCACCGGCGCAGGCAGCGGACTCGGCGAGGGGCTCGCGCACGTGTGTCACGAGGCCGGCATGCGCGTGGTCGTCGCCGACATCGAGCTCGACGAGGCCGAGCGTGTGGCCTCGGCGCTGCGCGAGGCCGGGGGCGAGGCGATCGCCGTCGCGACAGATGTCTCCGACCCCGCCTCGGTCGCTGCGCTGGCGGCACGCGCCTACGATGAGTTCGGGGAGGTGCGCCTGCTCTGCAACAACGCGGGCGTGCAGGTCTTCAAGCCGATCGTGGGCACCTCGGCGGACGACTGGAGCTGGGTGCTTGGCGTGAACGTCCATGGGGTGATCCACGGCATCGACGCCTTCGTCCCGCGGATGCGGCAGCAGGCCGGCGCCGCGCACATCGTGAACACCGGCTCGATCAGCGGCTGCGGTCCGTACCCGCGGCCGGCGACGATGGCGGCGGGGGCGTACATCACCTCGAAGTACGCGGTGGTGGGCCTCTCCGAGGCGCTGCATGACGAGCTCGAGCCCGAGGGGATCGGCGTCACCGTGCTCTGCCCGGCCGGCATCCGCTCGCGCATCTTCGAGGCCGAGCGCAACCGCCCGGAGGCGCTCGGCGGGCCGGCGCCGGCGCCCGTGGACCAGTGGGAAGGCATGGAGCCGAGGGAGATCGGACGGATGCTGCTGGACGCCGTCAGCGAGGACCGCCTCTTCGTCTTCACGGACACCTGGCCCCGCAGGTTCATCGAGCGCCGCCACGCACGGATGATGGCCGCCTTCGACGCGCTGGACTCGTAGCGCCGGCGATGGCCCGCGCGGTCGAGGGACGTGGCGCGGCGGCGGGCGGCGCGTTCGCCTCGTTCCGCGCGCCGGGCTTTCGCCGGGTCTGGTTCGGCGCGGTCCTGGCCGCCCTCAGCCTCTGGATCGAGCGACTCGTAGTCGGCTGGTTCGTGCTGGACGTGACCGGCTCGGTGCTGCTCGCCGCGCTCTCTCTCGGCATCCGCGGGATCCCCAACCTCGTACTGGGTCCGGTCGCCGGGGCGGTCTCCGACCGTCTCCCGCGAGGCCGCGTACTGGCCGTGACCGCACTCGTGCGCGCCGCAGCGGTAGCCCTGATGTCGCTCGTGGTGATCGTCGACGTGGCGACGGTCCCGCTGCTGCTCGCGCTGGTGCTCGTGACGGGCTCCACGGCGCCGTTCCACATCAGCTCGCTGATGCCGCTGCAGGCGGAGATCGTGGGAACGGCCCGCCTCGGGAACGCGATCAGCCTGACCTCGGTCGGTGAGCGGGCGGTGGGCGCCGTTGGCGCGATCGGCGGCGGCGCGCTGATCGGCTGGCTCGGACCGGAGCCGACCTTGCTCGTGGCCGCGCTGCCGCTCGCCTGCGCCGCCGTGGTCTTCGCCGGGCTGCGGCCATCGGCGCGGCCATCCACCGTGCGAGCGCCGCTCTTCCGCGAGGTGCTGGACGGCCTCCGGGTGCTCGCGAGGACGCCGGCGGTGCGGCTGCTCCTGGGGATGATGATCGTCGCCACGATCCTCGGCTTCTCGTTCGCGAGCATGCTGCCCGCGGTGGCCGAGCGGATCCTCGAGGTGGGCCCGGAGGGCCTCGGCGTGCTCACGGCGGGGGTGGCGGTGGGCGCGGTGCTCGGCACCGCGCTGCTCGTGTTCACGTCCGACCGGCTGCCGCACGGCCTGATGCTGGTCGGCGTGTTCGTGACGTTCGGCCTGCTCGTCGTCGTGCTCGGCAACTCGACGATCTTCTGGCTCTCGGTCGCCGCCACCGCCGGCATCGGCGCCTCGGGGGCGATGGTCGACGCGCTCCAGTGGACCATGCTGCAGGTGAGCGTGGAGCCCGAGCTGCGCGGACGCGCCGTTGGCGGATGGAACTTCGCGATCGGCTGGGCCTGGATCGGTCCGCTCGCGCTCGGCGCCGGCGCTGAGGCGACAAGCGTGCCGCTGGCGCTGACGCTGAGCGGAGCGCTGCTCGTGCTGTTCGCGGTTGCGTGCCTCGCCGCGTCGTCGACGCTGCGGGAGCGGCGTCACTGAGCGCGCTCACCGAGTGCGAGCGGGCCGGGGTGGCGCTACCCTCGCGGGAGCCGATCGGCGGCCGGGCCGCGCGGGCCGGGCGATCAGGGAGGCCAGCGCGGATGATGGCCGCCTCCAACGTGCTGGAGACGTAGCAACCGCGATGGCCCGCGCAAGCGAGGGACATGGCGCGGCGGCAAGCGGCGTGTTCGCCTCATTCCGCGTGCCCCGGTTCCGGCGGGTGTGGCTCGGCGCGGTGCTGTTCGCGCTCGGCTTCTGGATGGAGCGCCTCGCGGTCGGCTGGTTCGTCCTCGATCTGACCGGTTCGGTGCTGCTCGCCGCGCTCTCCCTTGGTATTCGCGCGATTCCCAACCTCGTACTGGGCCCGGTCGGCGGGGCGGTTTCCGACCGCCTGCCGCGAGGCCGCGTGCTGGCGACGACCGCGCTCGTGCGCGCCATCGCCGTCGCCCTGATGTCGCTCGTCGTGATCGTCGACGTGGCGACAGTCCCGCTGCTGCTCGCCCTCGTGCTCGTGACGAGCTCCACACTGGCGTTCCACATCACCTCGCTGCAGGCGCTCCAGGCGGAGATCGCGGGAACGACCCGCCTCGGGAACGCGATCAGCCTGACCACGTTCGGTGAGCGCGCAGTGGGCGCCGTTGGCGCGCTCGGCGGCGGCGCGCTGATCGGCTGGATCGGGCCGGAACCGACCTTCCTCGTAGCCGCGCTGCCGCTCGCCGGCGCCGCGGTGGTCTTCGCCGGCCTGCGTCCCCCGGCGCGGCCGCCCGGGGCGCGGGCACACCTGTTCCGTGAGGTACTGGACGGCCTGCGCCTGCTCGCAGGGACGCCGGCGGTGCGGTTGCTGCTGGGGATGATGATCGCCGTCGAGATCCTGGGCATCTCGTTCGCAAGCATGCTGCCTGCGGTCGCCGAGCTGGTCCTCGAGGTCGGCCCGGAGCGCCTCGGCGTGCTCACTGCCGGGGTGGCCGCGGGCGCGATGTTCGGGACCGCGCTGCTCGTCTTCACAATCGACCGGCTGCCGCGTGGGCTGATGCTGGTCGGCGTGTTCGTGACGCTCGGTCTGCTCGTGGTCGTGCTCGGGAACTCGACGACATTTTGGCTCTCGGTCGCCGCCACCGTCGGTATCGGCGCTTCGGCCGCGATGGTCGACGCGCTGCAGTGGACCATGCTGCAGGTGAACGTGGCCGCTGAGGAGCGTGGGCGCGCCCTCGGCGGCTGGAACTTCGCGATCGGCTGGGGCTGGATCGGCCCGCTCGCCCTCGGCGCGGTCGCGGAAGCGGCGGGCGTCCCGGCCGCGCTGACGCTCAGCGGGGCGCTGCTCGTGGTCTTCGCGCTTGTCTCCCTCGCCGCATCGTCGACGCTGCGCGAGCGGCGGCGCTGAGCGGGCTCACCGAATGCGAGCGCGCCGCGGTGGCGCTACCCTCGCGGCAGACGCTCGGCGCGACCGGACCCCGGGCCGAGCGATCGGGAAGGGACGCCAGCGCATGCCTCGATACGTCGTGCTCTACCGCTTCACGGACTCCGGGCGGAAGCACCTGAAGGAGACCGTGCACCGCGCCAGCGAGATCCGCGAGCTGAACGAGGCCGCGGGCTTCGACGTGCTCGCGCACTACTGGACGCAGGGCCACTACGACCTCGTGACGGTCGTGGAGGCGCCGAGCGAGGAGGCGATGATGAACGGCCTGTTCAGCATCGCCGAGTCGGGCAACGTCTCCAGCGAGACGCTGCGCGCCTTCACGGACGAGGAGATGCAGCGGATCATCGGTCCCGGATAGCGCGCCCTCGGGCGTCGCGAGGCGGAGTCCGCCTGCTGCTCGTCAGGCCGATGTCGTCGCAGCGGCTTCGGGATGCTCGACGGTCGCCCTGTCTTCTACTACCAGCGAACGCCCAAGGGCTTCCAGAGCCTTCTCGACCGACGTGATGTGGGACCGGTGACCAGGATCGAGGAGCCGGCGGACCGCATTCTCGTGCAGGCCCAGGCGGGCGGCGAGAGCGACGTTGGTCACCCCCTGCTCCCGCATCGCCGTATGGAGGGCCAACTTCGCCGCGACGATGGGGGCTACGGAAATCAGCACCTGGCCTTCGGCCAATGGACTCGGAGCGGGGATCTCCTCGCGGGCCTTCACGTACATGCCCAGCGCGACTCCGAGGCAGTCCCTGGCCATCTCCACGGCCTCGTCGCGGGACCACCCGTCCGTGTTCGCGCCGTACACATCGGGGAAGGTCACCGTGTAGGCTTCCCTCCCGCTCGCGCGCGCTTCTTCCTCATCGCGGAGGATGCTGCAAGGGTAAGCGTAGCGCACGACCTGGAGCTCCCTTCTGTCGATGTGCAGATCCCTCAGCATCGAGGCCAGCGTCCCCGCAGGAATCTCGCCGCGATCCACTGAACCCTCCTCCGGCGCCGACACTCCGACAGTGCGGAACCCGGATGCGCCGGGCGGGCAGCTCAGCCGGATTGCGCCTGCTGCATCTCGCAGTTGAACTGCCAGTTGATGCCGAACTTGTCCGTGCAGACGCCGAAGTACGCGCCCCAGAACATCTCCTCGAGCGGCATCGTCACCACGCCGCCCTCGGACATCTTCGCGAAGAGTTCGTCGGTCTCCTCGCGGCTCGTCGAGAGGTGAGAGATAGAGAAGTTGTTGCCGATCTGCGTGGCCTCGGGGGACGAGGACAGGGAGTCGCTGCCCATCAGCACGCTCGTGCCGATGGGGTACGAGACGTGCATGACGCGGTCGCGCTCGTCCCCGGGGACCGGCATCCCATCCGGCCCATCGCCGAAGGTCTGGATGACCTCGAAGTCTCCGCCGAAGACGGAGCGGTAGAACTCGAAGACCTCGCGGCAGTTGCCGTCGAAGGTCAGGTACGTGCTCAGGGTCATGGGTGGCTCCCGTCCGATAATGACTCGATCAAGTCAGGGCGTCGTTCGCACGCCGAGGGTAGCGCGGCCCCCCGATAGCAACCAGAAGTCCGGCGCGGCCGCCCGTGCGGTTGGCAGACTCGGCGGCCCCCGTATAATCCGGCCCACGAGTCGTCAGCCCTCGCGCTTCCGCCAGACGGGGCGCATCGAGAGCTTCGAGGAGGCGTGGATGAGCGAAGCGCGAGACACCAGCTGCCGGGACGAGTGTGCGGCGCATCTCGGCCAGCGCGGGCCGATCAAGTTCTCCCGCGCCGAGCTGAACGCGCCGATGATCTGGAACTTCGCCGAGTCCGTCCACGACGCCAACCCCGTCTACTGGGACGCGACCTACGCGAAGCAGACCCGCTTCGGCCGGATCATCGCCCCTCCGCACTCGATCATGACGATGTCCGGCGGCCACTGGTGGGCGCCCGACTACATCCGCGAGCGCGAGGAGCAGGAGATCGAGGCGCAGGGCGACGACCCCACCGAGGCGGTCCGTGACATCGTCGCGCGCTACGGCTACACGACGGCCACCAACGTCACCCGCGAGGACGAGTTCCTGCAGCCGTACGGCCCCGGTGACGGCCGCATCAAGCAGACCAGCTACGTCGACGACGTGAGCGAGGAGAAGCAGACGGCGGTCGGCAAGGGCGTCTTCATCATCACGATCATCGAGTACCGGCGCGAGAGCGACGACGAGATGATCGCGCGCGCGCGCAACGTGCTGCTTGATGTACGACTCGAGCCAGCCGCGCGAGAGCTAGAGCCAGGCGCCAAAGGAGCAACACCATGGCATTCTTCGAAGACCGCGACTGGGACAGCGTCGCCGAGGGCGCCTCGCTGCCGCCCCTCGAATTCGGCCCGGTCACCATGACCACGCAGGTCATGGACGCCGCGGGCACGCGAGACCTTTACCCGATCCACCACGACCGGGAGTTCGCGAAGGCGAACGGGGCGCGCGACATCTTCCTCAACACGATGTGGTACCAGGGCCTGCTGGGGCGCTACGTGAACGAGTGGGGCGGGCCGGAGTCGTTCATCCGCAAGCTCAGCTTCGACATGCGCGCGACGAACTGTCCGGGCGACCTGCTGACCGTGCGCGGCACGGTCACGAAGAAGCACGAGCAGGAGGGCCAGAAGCTGGTCGACCTCGACGTGCGCATCGACAACCAGGACGCCTCCGACACCGTGACTGCGCGGATCACGCTTGAACTCGTCTAGCCCGCCCCGGCGGGACGCCGACCGGCCGGCCGCAGCGCCCGCGCCGGTCCGGATCGCCGTGAGCATCCTCAGCGGCGTCCGCGTCGTCGCGATCCCCGGCGCGATGGGCGCCGCCGCCTGGACCGCGAAGCACCTCGCCGACTGGGGCGCCGACGTGACGCTGCTCGAGCCGCCCGAGGGGGCGGCGCTGCGCGACGCGCCGCCCTGGTACGAGGCCGGGGGCGAGCGCCGCAGTGCGACCTGGGCCTGGGTCTCGCGCGGGGCCGCCTCGGTGCGCGTCGGCGAGGACCTGGCGACCACGCCGGCCGACGCCCTCGCCGCCTGCGAGCGAGCCGACGTGGCGGTGATCGACGCCGGGATGGCGCAGCCGATGCTGGGCCTGGCGCCCGCCGAGGTTCGCGGGGCCCTCGAGGGCCGGACGAACGTCGTGCTGATCTCGCCCTTCGCCACGGATGGGCCGTACGCGGACTACCGGGCGTCCGACCTCGGCGTGAACTCGCTGGGCGGCTGGACGGGGATGCTCGGCGAGCCGGACCGCGAGCCGCTGCGACCGGGCGGGGACATGAACGCGCGCGTCAGCGGCGTCTACGCCTTCGACACGATCCTGATCGCGCTGCACCACCAGGCGCGCGGCGCCGCGCCGGCGTTCGTCGACCTCTCGCAGCAGGCGGTCGCCGCCGCCAGCCTGACGGCCCCATGGATGGTCTACAGCACGACCGCCGGCGCGGGGGCGATGCAGCGCCGCCCCTCGCAGTGGCCGGCCTGCGTGCTGCCCTGCAAGGACGGTTGGGCCGCGATCTCTCCGCTCACCTTCCAGCACTGGGAGCTGCTCTGCCAGCTGCTCCGCATCGACGACATCCTTGATGAGCCGTGGGGGCGCGACCCGGCGTGGCGGCAGGCGCACGGCAACGAGCTGCTGCCGCGCGTGGAGCCCTGGTTCGCCGAGCGCACGCGCGAGGAGATCTACACCGAGTCGCAGGCCTGGCGCCTGCCGGCCGGCCCCGTCGACACCGTGGAGCAGCGCGAGGAGGACCCGCAGCTCGTCGCGCGCGGCTTCTTCGTGGACCAGCAGGTCGACGGCGCCGCCGTGAAGGTCCCGCGCGTCCCCTACCTGCTCAGCGCCGCCCAGCCCATCGAGCGCGGCGACCTCGTGGAGGCGGAGCGCCCCGCGATCGAGGCGCGCGAGGACGCGCCCGCGGCCGGCGACGATGCGCCCTCGCTGCCCTTCGAGGGCCTGCGCGTGGTCGATATGACGTGGTTCTGGTCCGGGCCGCACTGCACGATGATGCTCGGCGCGCTCGGCGCCGACGTGATCAAGGTGGAGTCGATCCAGCGGCCCGACTCCTACCGCTACACCGCCGTCGACGCCACGCGGGACCGCTGGTACGAGCGCGGGGCGCTCTGGAACGACACCAACCCGAACAAGCGCAGCGTCACGCTCAACCTGGAGAGCGCGACGGGCATGGCCCACCTCGTGCGGCTGCTGGAGCAGGCGGACGTGGTGATCAGCAACTTCTCGAACCGCGTGCTGCCCGAACCTCGGGCTCACGGTCGAGCGTTTCCACGAGATCAACCCGCGGCTGATCGTCGCGCTGCTGCCCGGCTACGGGCCGGACGGGCCGTGGGGCCACTTCGTCGGCTACGGCGTGAGCTTCGAGCAGGCCGTGGTCGCGCAGCTGACCGGCTACCCGGACGATCGCCCGCTGATCAACGGCGGGTTCTCCGACACGCTGGTCGGCATGCACGCCCTCGCGGCCGTCACGCTCGCCCTGCGCGAGCGCGAGCGCACCGGCAAGGGCAGCTACGCCGAGGTGCCGCAGTGCGAGGTCCTGGACAGCCTGCTGGGACCGGAGCACATCGCCGTCGGCCACGGTGAGCCCTCGCGGATGCGCATGGCGAACCGCCACGAGTCGATGGCGCCGCACAACGTCTACCGCGTCGCCGGCAACGACGAGTGGATCAGCATCGCCGTCGCGAGCGACGAGGAGTTCGCCGCCCTGGCGACGGCGATCGACGCGCCACACCTCGCCGGGGACGAGCGCTTCGCGACGGCCGAGGGCCGCAAGGAGCACGAGGACGACCTCGACGCGGCGATCGCGGCGGCCGTCCGTGATCGCGATCAGGTGGAGCTGGAGCGGACGCTGCAGGCGGCGGGCGTGATGGGCTGCCGCGTCTCCAAGCCGTACCTGCTGACCGAGGACGAGAACCTGGTGCACCTCGGCTTCTTCCAGAAGCTCGATCGCGAGGTCACGGGCACGCACCCGTTCAAGACCTTCCCCTTCAGCTTCAGCACCTTCCACCTGCGGCACCGCCTGCCCCCGCCGCTGCTCGGCCAACACAACCACGAGGTGCTGAGCGAGCTGATCGGCCTCGACGACGATGCGATCCGTGAGCTCGAGGAGCAGCAGGAGATCGGCGTCGAGCCGCTCGGCTTCAACGCCTGAGCCACGGGAGGACGAGCCGATGGTCGACGAGTCCAGTCCGCTGCGCCCGCTGCCGTATCCAACCGACGATTCGGCTCCCTACTGGGAGGCGATGAACCGCCACGAGCTGCTGCTGCAGCGCTGCCTCGCCTGCGGCCACGTGGTCTACCTGCCCGCCCCGATGTGCGACGAGTGCCAGTCGTTCGACCTCGAGCACTTCACCGCCAGCGGGCGTGGGCGCGTCTACAGCTGGACGGTGGTGCGGCACATGGGGCACCCGGCCTTCGAGCCGCCGTACGCCGTGCTGCTCGTCGAGGTCGAAGAGGGCCCGCGCATCATCGCGCAGCTCGCCTCGCCCAACGGCGACGAGTGGGAGCGCCTGGAGGTCGGCACGCCGCTGCGCATCGCCTGGGACGACAGCGAGCCGGAGCAGAGCTTCGCAATCTTCGAGATCGACACGGCGGAGGCCGACGCGGCCTGAGCGGCGCGCCCCGGAGGCGCCCGGCAGCCGCCCTGGGGGAGAGCCATGCACGTCCTGATCATCGGCGGCACCCGCTTCGTGGGACGCCACATCGGCGAGGAACTGCTGGAGCAGGGGCACACAATCACGCTGCTCAACCGCGGCGTGACGCCGGACAGCTTCCCGGCCGGGGTCGAGCGACTGCGCGCGGACCGGACCGAGCCCGAACAGGTGCGCACCGCCCTCGAGGGCCGCGACTTCGACGCAATCGTGGACTGCATCGCCTACCGGCCCGCGGAGGTCGAGCAGGTGATCGAGCTGTTCAGCGGGCGGATCGAGCGCTACGTCTTCATCAGCAGCACCTCCGTCTACCGGCCCGGCGATCTGCTCCCGATCGAGGAGACGCACCCGCTGAACGAGGGCACGAGCTGGGAGTACGCGCGCGACAAGATCGCGATCGAGCGGCTGCTCGAGGCGACCGCGACGGACGCCTTCCCCTCGGTGAGCCTGCGCCCCGCCTACATCTTCGGCCCATACAACAACGCCCCGCACGCCGAGTTCTCGCTGTTCCAGCGGATCGAGCAGGGGCGGCCGGTGCTGGTGCCGAGCGACGGCTACTTCTTCTTCCACCAGACCCACGGCCGCGACCTCGCGCACGCGACGATCGCCTCGATCGAACGCAGCGAGGCCGTGGGCAACGCCTACAACATCGCCGGGCGCTACGCGCAGTCCGGCAACGAGCTGGTGCGCGCAGCGGCGGCGGCCGTGGGCCGCGAGGCGGAGACCGTCTACCTGCCGGGCTCGATCCAGCGCCGCGAGGTGGGGCGCTACTTCTTCTGGCAAACCCGCCCCGCGCAGGTCTACTCGACGGAGGCGGCGCGGCACGACCTCGCCTGGGAGCCGCGCTTCGACATCCTCGAGGGCATGCGCGACGCCTACCGCTGGTACCGGGAGAGCGGCTACGCGGAGGCGCACCCGTACGACTTCAGCGCCCACGACGAACTGCTGGAGCGCCTCGCCCGCGAAGGGTAAGCGGGTCGGCAGCGTTTCGATCAGGGCCGCGTGGCGGCGGGCTCCCGCTCGAACTGCTCAGGAGAGGACGATCCCGCCGCCACCGCAGCGGAGAGCCAGCGATTGAGACTCACGCCCTCCTGCGCCGCCAGCATCGCAGCGCGCCGATGCAGACCGGGCGGGATGCGCAGTTGCAAGCGCCCCGAGTAGTCGCGGGTCCCGAATGGCTCCGGGATGTCGATCCCATCCTCGAGTCGCACGATCGCCAGCTCACGGAGTGCGTCACGCGCCATTGCAATCGCCTCGGCGGGGTCGTCGCCCTCGGAGATGACGCCGGGGATTTCGAGCACGCCTGACGTCCAGACGCCGTCTCCACCCGGCACCAGCGTGAAGGTGTACGGGCGGGACGCGATCACGTCGGCCTCTTCGAGAGTCGCCCTATCCGTCACCAGCAACCTCCTCGTCGAGCGCCGCCTGCGCAATACTGCGCACCGTCCCGGGCGCCATATCGCCACGATGGCGGGGAATCAGCACCTGGCTCCGGCCGTTCGCCCATACTTCGTGTCTGGCCCCCTCGCGCCGCAGCTCCCACCCCGCCTGCCGCAACGCCCGGACGAGATCGCGTCGCGTCGTGCCCGCGGGCGAGCGCACGATCTCGACCAGGGCTCTTCGTGGCATAGTACTACTATTCGCACTACTTTGCCGTGCTCAGCACAGCATGGTCCTCACCGAACAACCGGATGCATCGCCCCGAACCTCGCAAGAGAAGGGGGCTACTCGGTGCCTCGCAGGCGCGGGTCCAGCACGTCGCGGAGGGCGTCGCCGAACATGTTGAGGGCGTAGACGGAGAGCGCGATCGCTAAGCCGGGGAAGAACGCGAGGTAGGGGTGGAGCAGCATGTCGAGCTGGGCCTCCTGCAACATCCGGCCCCACGACGGGAACGGCGGCTGCACCCCGAAGCCGAGGAACGAGAGCGCCGACTCGATCAGGATCACCGAGCCGAGCTGCACCGAGATGTTGATGATGATCACGGTGAACACGTTCGGCAAGACGTGGCGCGCCATGATCCGCCGGTCCGAGGCCCCGACCACGCGGGCCGCCTCGACGTAGGTGTTCTGCACCGTCGAGATCGTCTGGCTGCGCACGACGCGCGACGAGCCGGCGCTGAAGAGGAAGCCGAGCGTGAGTGCGAGCACCACCTGGCTCGCGAAGGATCCGGCCGTGGCAGTGAAGATCGAGAACAGGAAGATGATGAAGATCAGTCCCGGGAAGGCCTGCACGATGTCCACGAAGCGCTGGAAGGTGAGGTCCACCTTCCCGCCGTAGTAGCCCGAGGAGATGCCGATCAGGCTGGAGAGGACCGCGGCGATGGAGACCGCCGCGAAGCCGATCATGACCGAGGTTCGCGCTCCGTACAGCACTCGGCTGAACACATCGCGGCCCTGCTTGTCACTGCCGAAGATGTGTTCCGGCGAGGGTCCCTGCAAGCGGTTCAGCAGGTCGATGTCGTCGAATTCTGCCGTAGCGAAGGTAGTCGGGCTGATCGCGATGACCAACAGCACCACCAGGACCGCCGCCGCGAAGGCGCCGAGCGGCTTTTTCCGCACGAACGTGAACAGGGCTCGACGCACACGGGCGGGCAGCCCCTCGGCGGGACGGACAAACCCGGGCACTCCGCGCGCGACCTCGTCGGCGGCCATCAGCCGTACCGGATCCGCGGATCGATGAAGGCGTAGGAGAGGTCGATGATGAGGTTGGTCATCAGCACGAGCAGGGCGGCCAGCAGCACGATCGCCTGCACGGTCGGGTAGTCGCGCCGTTCGAGCGAAAAGAGCAGGAAGCTGCCCATGCCTGGTAGCGAGAAGATGCGTTCGAGCACGACGGTACCGCTGATCAGCACGCTGACCTGCAGGCCTATCACGGTGACCACGGGCAGCACCGCGTTACGCAGGGCATGCCGGACGATGACGAGGCGATCGGTCAGACCCTTGGCGCGCGCCGTGCGTACATAGTCCTGCCGCATCACCTCGAGCATCGTCGAGCGTGTGAGGCGCATGACCGATCCGGACAGGAAGGAACCGAGGATCAGCGCGGGTACCCACATCGTCCTGAGATTGTCGATCGGGTTCTCCCAGAGACTCTCGTAGGTCAGCGGCGGGGTCCAGCCGAACCAGTCGAAGCCGTAGACGATCGCCAACTGCCCCGCCCAGAAGCTCGGGATTGCCAGCGCCATGATGGCGAAGCTGCGCATCATGTAGTCGAGTGGCGAGTCCTGCCTGACGGCGGAGATCACGCCGATCGGGATCGCGATCCCCACCGAGTAGATCATCGCCATGATCCCGAGTTGGAACGTGACGGGAATGCGGTTGCTGAGCTGTTCGGTGACGGGACGCTCGCTCACGAACGAGGAGCCAAAGTCGAACTGCATGACCGCGAGCAGCCATTTCGCGTAGGCCTGCGGGATGCCCTGGTTGAGTTCGAGGCGCTCCTCGACGGAGGCGCGGAACTCGGGTGTGGGCTCGGCCTGGTCCGAGATGATCTGGTCGATGATGTCGCCGGGGAGCAGCCGCACGACGATGAACACCGCAAAGGTGACCCCGAGGAATGTGGGGATGAGCAGGACGATGCGACGGAGGATGTAGACGTGGATGCGGTCGCCCCCTCGCTGGCCTCTGTCGCCGCTGTGAGCCCGCGCATTCTAGCGAATCGTCGCGAGCTGCGCGCGACAGATCCCGGGCAGAAGCCTCGGCGACCCCCGGACAGCACTCGGCCCCCGCTAGCGGGGGCCGAGTGTCAGGTCCGGTTGCGGCGCTGTTTAGCTGCTTTCGTCGATCCACCACCACGGCCAGGCGAAGACGGCCTCGCCGCCACGCCCGTTGCCGTGCCACGCCGCAGGCTGCTTGATGCGCCTGTTGTAGCCCTGCCAGCCGAGCTGCCAAACCACGCCCGGGACGTACCACATCGGCTCGATCAGCAGATCGCGCTGGATGTTCATCAGCTTCTCGTTGCGCTCTTCGATGTCGATGGTGCTGTTGATGTCCAGCACCGCATCGATGATCACCGGGTCCTCAACCTTGCTGTGGTTGCGGCCGGCGCCGGGGCGGTACATCTCGGAGAGATAGTCGCCGTGGTCCGGGAAGGCTTGCAACTGGAAGGCGACACCCTCGAAGTCGCCGCGGAACGTCATCGGCGTGTAGACCGAGGCGTAGTCGTCCACCGTGGTCTGGAAGTCGATACCGATCTCCCTCATGAACGAGGGGATGATCTCGGCCTCGAGCTTCCAGGCCGTGCCGTAGATCGTCGTGTAGTGGTACGGCACGCTGAAGCCATCGCCCTGACCGGCGGCGGCCATCAGCTTCTTCGCTTCCGCCACGTTGTACTGGATCCACTTGCCGGTGACGGCGTCGGTGCGCGGGTCGATCGACTGCCCCGCGTAGCCGGCCGGCATGATGTTGTGCCAGCTCACAAGGTTGGAGACATCAAGCCCCACCGCCTCGAGCCCGCTGACGTTGTAGACCGCCTCGACCATCTGAGCGCGATCAAGCGCAAGCGACATGGCGTGGCGCACGCGTGGGTCGTCCCACGCCGCAGAGCCGTCGCGCGGCTCGCCGCGCGAGATGTAGCCCCAGCCGAGCTGCTTGCGCGGCTCGATGCGGCCATCCGGGAAGTCGCTCAGCAGCCCGGGGATTGCGTCCGGGCCAATCGTGCTGGCGTAGTCGATGTTTCCGGCCTGGAACTGGGTCAGCGTCTGCGCCCGCTCCAGCACGATGTCCTCGATGCCATCGAAGTAGGGCAGCGGGGCGTTGTGCCATTCGGGGTGGCGCTGAACCTTCCAGCTGACACCGTCCTTCAGCTCTTCCCACATCCAGGCGCCACTGCCGACCATCCTCTGGGTGGGGTCGTAGTCCACGCCGGTCTCGGTCGGGAGGACCGCCATGTTGAAGACGTCCGCGAGCCGCCAGAGGGCGCGCGAGAAGACGCGATTGAAACCCAGAACCACCGTTGCCGGGTCGGGCGTGCCGACCGTCTCGATGAAGTCGATCTGCACGGCGTTCGGTGCGGGCTCGTGCCCCTCGCGGCCGAGGAAGCGGTCGATCGAGAAGCTCACGTCCTGGGAGTCGATGGTGCGCGAGACGGGCGGGTGGAACATCGTATCGGTGCGCAGCGAGAGGTTCAGGGTCAGGCCGTCCGGCGTGAACTCCCACGTGTCCACGACATCGCCGGCCATCTCCGAGTTCGGCGCGTTCTCGAAGGTCGACGCGATCTGCTTGAAGAGGAAGCTGTGGACCTGCCCCGAGGCACCCTTGGTGGTGCTGCTCTGCGTGCGATGCGGGTCCAGCGTCTCCGGTGTGCCGCTGATCTGCCGGCGGTAGGTCCCGCCCGGGATGCCCTCCGCGGCAGCAGCTACCTCGGTCTCGGTCGGGGTCGCGGTCGCCGGCGGAGCCGTCGCGACCGGAGTCGCTGCCGGCTCCTCGTCGTCGTCGCCGCAGCCGATCAGAGCGGCGGCGGCCAGGCCGGCGCCCCCGATCACGCCACCGCGCAGCGCGGCGCGGCGCGAGATGCGCGTCCGCCAGAAGTCGTTCACCTGCCTGGGACCGTCAGTCATGTTTTTCCCTCCCGCGAGCAGCAGCGGCTAACGGTGCGCCGCCGCCTTAGACGCCGCATCATACAGATACCTGACGCTAGAGTATACGGATTCATCCGCGCCGCGAGCGGGCAGCCGAGGGCACTCCAAAGGCCGCCGCGCACAAGTCCGCCCCCCGCTGCTCCGGGCGGAGCGACTCCGCAGGGCGCGCTATCCGGCGTCCTTGAGCCACCACCAGGGGAACCCGTAGAGCTGGTGACCACTGCGCCCGTTGCCGTGCCAGGCAGCGGGGATCCCCGCCCGCTCGCTCAGGCCCACCCAGTCGAGCTGCCAGGCTACCGAGGGGACGTACCACATCGGTTCGATCAGCAGGTCGCGCTGGATGTTCCGCACCTTCTCGTTGCGCTCATCGGCGTCGAAGGTGCCGTTGATCTCATCGACCGCGGCGGCGATGACGGGATCGGCGACCTGGCTGTGGTTGCGGCCCGCACGTTCCGGATCCGAGTACATCTCCGTGAGGTAGTCCTCCAGCCCCGGGAAGACCTGCAACTGGAAGGAGAGCCCATCGAACTCGCCGCGGAAGGTCTTCGGCACGTACACCGAGGGGTAGTCGTCGACCTGGGTATGGAGGTTGATGCCGATCTCGCTCGCGAATTGCGGGATGATCTCCGCTTCCTGGGTCCAGGCAGGGCCATAGAGCGTGGTGTAGTGATAGGGCGCATCGAAGCCGTCGCCGTGGCCGGCGGCGTCGAGCAGCTTCTTCGCCTCGGCCAGGTCGAATTTGATCCACTGACCGGTCTTCGCGTCCGTTCGCGGGTCGATGGACTGGTCCGTGTACCCGGCCGGCAGGATGTTGTGCCAGCCGACGCGGCTCGAAACCTCGAGGCCGATCGCCTCGAGCCCCTCGACGTTGTACAGGGCCGCGATCATGTCGTCGCGGTTGAGGGTGAGCGAGATCGCGCGCCGGACACGCGGGTCGGCCCACGGGGCCGAGCCGTCGCGCGGCTCCCCGAATGCGAGGTAGCCGAAGCCGAGCGCCTTGCGAGACTCGACGCGGCCTTCGAGTTCGGCCCCAACCAGGGCGGGGACGAAGTCGGGCGTGGGGGCGACGAGCAGATCGATGCCGCCCGCCTGGAACTGGGTCAGCGCCGCCAACGGGCCGAGGGCGACTTCGTTGACAGCATCCAGGTAGGGGACATCGGGTCCGTTGAACCACTCGGGGTTGCGGGCGACCTTGAAGTTGACGTCCTGCTTGAATTCGTCCCAGAGGAAGGGGCCGCTGCCAACCATCGTCTGGGTGGGGTCGAAGGCGCGACCCGTCTCGCGCGGCAGGATGTGCATATTGAAGATGTCGGCGAACCGCCAGAGGACGCGCGCAAACGGCAACAGCGTGAACGTCACCGTGCGCGCGTCCGGCGTCTCCACCGCCTGGATGAATTCCAGCTGCCCGGCGTTCGGCGCCGGCTCGTGCCCCTCGCGACCGAGGAAACGGTTGACCGAGAAGCGCACGTCCTCCGAGTCGACGGTGCGGTTGATCGGAGCGGTGAACTCCGCGTTGGGCACGAGCGTCATGCTCAGTCGATCGCGGCCCGGGGTGAACTCCCATGACTCCACCAGATCACCCGCCATCTCCGGATTCGGGGTGTCCTCGAACGTCGCGGGAATCTGCCTGAACAGCATGCTGTAGACGTATGAAGCGGCGCCCTTGACGTCGTGGGCCTGCGTGCGATGCGGGTCCAGGCTCGCGGGCGTGCTCCAGGCGTGCACGAGGAAGGTGCCGCCGCGACTCGGCGCATCCGCTGAGGCGGTGGGGGATGCGGTGGCGGTCGGCGTGGGCGACGGCGCGGTCTGCGTCGCGCTCGCCGTGGGCGTCGACCCCGCAGCCTGCGTCGCGCTCGCCGTCGGCGTCGGCGTCGCCCCGCTGGCCTGCGTCGCCGTGGGTGTCGGCGGGGCCTCGTCTTCGTCGTCGCCACAGCCGATCAGCGCCGCGGCCGCAAGGCCGGCCACGCCGATCACGCTGCCGCGCAGCGCCGACCTCCTCGATACGCGTGCCCGCCAGAGGCTGTCGGAGCGATCGTGGCCGGTCGTCATGTCTATGCCCTCACACGTGTCAACGCCAATACCCTCACGAACGTAGTATCGCAGTCTAGTGTTGCAGTTCTGGTATGAAACGATAGCACGTGTCGCCTGGCGCGAGCGGCCGCCCCCGGCGAGTGCGGGCGCACGTCCGCGAGCAGGCGACTCCCGCGCGCTGGCGTCCGCTCAGCTGTCGCTGCGCTAGCATGGAGCTCTCGCGAGGGGAGCCGCCCATGACCAACGACGACGGCAGCAACTGGGTCACGTTCGAGCACCGCGGACCGGTGACCATCATCCGCCTGAACCGGCCGGAGAAGCTCAACGCCTTCCACATCTCCATGGACGAGACGATCGCGCGCTACGTCCAGTCGCTCAACACGGGCGAGTACGAGACACGCTGCCTCATCCTCACCGGCGAGGGCCGCGCATTCTGCTCCGGCGCCGATGTCGGCGGACTGGCGCAGCGCAGCAGCCTCAACGAGGAGCGCAAGCCGCCGTGGCGCCCCGCTCACAGCGAGATGCGGGTCACGCGCGCCATGCGCGACTGCGATGTGCCCGTGATCGGCGCGCTCAACGGCTACGCGGTGGGCATGGGCTTCGGGCTCGCCCTCGCCACCGACCTGCGGATCGCCGGCGCCGACGCGCGCTTCCAGGTGGCGCAGCTCAAGCGCGGGCTGTTCGCCGACTACGGCCTCGGGCATTTCCTGCCGCAGCAACTGGGCCAGCAGCGCGGCCTGGAGCTGATGCTGACGGCGCGGATGATCGACGCGCAGGAGGCGCTCGACCTCGGCCTCGTGCTGAAGGTCGTGCCCAAGGACGACCTGCTGGACGAGGCGCTGGAGCTGGCGGAGCAGATCGCGAGCGGGCCGCCGCTCGGCGTCGCAGCCAGCAAGCGCGTCGCCTACATGAACGACAACGAGGACATGCACCGCGTGATGGACTGGACGAGCCTGGCGATCGGCCACATGTTCAACTCGGAGGATAACGCCGAGGGCATCCGCTCCTTCATGGAGCGTCGCGAGCCGCAGTTCCAGGGTCGCTGACGCCTCACGAGCGCCGCGCGCGGTCCACGCCGGGCGCGCAACGGCAGGCAGGCTGAGCGGCGGGCGGGCGTGACGCCCGCCCGCGCCTCGCTATCCTCGCGTCTGCCGTCGCGAGCGCACGCCGAAGCCCCAGAGCAGCGCCAGCGCCGCCAGCAAGCCCGCCGCGGCAATTGCCGCGCGGGTGGCCGCCGCGGCCGTCGCGGATCCGTCCGCCGGGCCCACGCCCGCCTCGAGAGCGGCGGGGCCGTGGCCGGACGTCGGAGGCGTCGGGCCGGCCGCCGTGGTGCGCGCGGTGAGCTCCCGCGGCTCGGTGGCCATGAGGTCCAGGTCCCAGACGAGCGCGCCGTCCTCGACACGATCGGCGTTGTGTTCGGCCAGTTCGCCCGGCAGCGCGATGCGGACGCGGAAGAACGCGCCCTCCAGCAGCTCCTCGGGCGACGGACCCGGGGATCTCCCCCGCCCACTGCTCCATGCCGCCGGCTCGCCCGTCTCCACCGCGGCGACCATGGAGAAGGTCCAGCCGCCGCTCTCGTTGCGCTCCAGCGTGAAGTCGTCGAGCCCGCCGCCGTCGGCGCCCGCGCTCATCCCGCTGGTGATGAGGCCGAGTTCAGCCTCATTGGCGAAGGGGATCGCGAGTTCGATGCCGGTGAAGCCGTCCTGGCGGTACTCGCGCACGTCCACGTTGGGCGGCAGGTCGTCCCCCGGGACGAACTCCTCAGTGCTGGAGCCCGTGGCCTGGGTGAACGCGTCGCTAATGGCCACGATCGTGCCCAGCACGCCGGAGCCGTCGTCGTTGACGGTGATCGCCAGCTCGTAGCGGATGCAGCCGGTCATCGCGAATGCGGTGAGCCCGAGCAGCAGCACGAGCCCGCGCAAGCGCCTCGCCCCGGCCTTTGTCGGTAGCCACGTCATGGTCCCGCCCCTCCTGCTGTCTCCGCTGCTCTTCCATCGTACGACAGGCATCACGCATGTTGGGGGCGGTACGCGAACGTGCCCGGCCGGCGGAAGGACTACGCGCCGGCGGCGTCCACCGCGGCTGCGGCCTCAAGGCCGCTGCGCACGGCCGATTCCATCGTGGCGGGCCAGCCGGTGTCCGTGTAGGCCCCGGCGAGGAAGAGGTTCGCGAGCGGGGTGCGCGGGCCCGGGCGCTCCAGCCTCGGAGCGGGCACGAACGTCGCCTCCGGCTCCTTCACCGCCCGGGAGTGCACCAGCCTGGCATCGCGGGCCGCCGGCAGCGCCTCCCGCAGTTGCGGAAGCAGGCGCTCCAGCAGCTCCTCCCTGCCCAGGGCGAAGAGCTCGCCCGGCGCGCTGATCGAGAGCACGAGGTGCTGCCCCGCCGCTTCGTCCTCGCCGCCCAGGCGGCTGCGATTGAAGGCCCACTGCACCTCGGAGCGAAGGAAGGCGGCGAAGGCGAAGTCCGCCACCGGCCGGTCGAACCAGAGGTGGACGTTGAGAATCGGTGCGGGCTCGAAGCGGGCGAGCGCGCCCAGCGCGCCCTCGCCACGCACGGCCTCGGGCAGCAGTGGCAGCAACCGCCACGGAGCGAGGGCGCTCACATAGGCGTCGAAGACCCGCCGCTCGCCGTCGCGCAGCACGAGAGCCTCGACGCGGTTGCCGGTGACCTCGATGCGCTCGATGGGCGTGCGCATCGAAACGCTGCCACCGCGCTCCTCGATGGCGCGCACGGCGGGCTCGACATGCAGCGTGGAGAGCCCGACGGCCGGGACCGCGAGCGCTGCCGCCCCGGGGTCGCGCTGGAAGCCCTCCTCGATCACGAACAACGACTGGCTCGCGCTCGCCCGGTCGGCACGGCAGTTGAGGGTGGGGATCAGGAGGAAGTCCCAGAACTCGCGGATCGTGTCGGGCGTCTGCCCGCGTTCGCGCAGCCACTGCTCGAAGGTCAGGCCCTCGAGGCGGGCGCGCTCCTCCCGGCGGAGCCGGCGGATCGCGAGGAAGGCGCGCACGACCTGCGCCTTCTGCCGCCAGGAGAGGTGGCGGTAGCGCAGCAGCGAGGGCGCGAGGTGCAGACCGAAGGGCAGGTTCGTGGCGCGCAGCTCGGAGCGCCTGCCGGCCTCGTCGAAGACGGGCACGCTGAGCCGCCGCTGCCGCCTCGTCAGATCGAGCGTGCCGAGCCGTTCGAGGAAGCCCCGGTACGCCGTCGTGCACTGCATGAAGAGGTGCTGGCCGTTGTCGATCTCATCGCCGCTCTCGTCGTCGCGGAAGGAATAGGTGGCGCCCCCGGCCCAGGGGCGGCGTTCGAGCAGTTCGACCTCGTGGCCGCGGTCGGCGAGCTCCAGCCCAGCCGCCAGGCCGGCGAGCCCCGCGCCGATGATGCCGACCCTCACGGCTGCGCCGGCGTCAGTTCGATCGCGCGGGCCCGAGCAGGGCGGCGCCGGCCCAGAGGCGCGCGATCGCGGCCAGCTTCTCGAACCCGCTCAGGCTGACCCGGTCGGAGAGCACGTCGTAGCCGCGTGTCTCGATGCGCTTCAGCAGCTCGAAGTAGACGCCCTGCAACACGTTCACGCACATCCGCGAGCGCGGATCGAGCAGCGGCAGCAGCCCGCGTCCGAGGCGGAAGTAGTGATGGGCGCGTTCGCCCTGCGCGACCATCAGCGAGACGAAGCGCGCGTCGTACTGGCAGGCGAGGATGTCGTCGGGCGTGAGGCCGTGCGCCTCCAGTTCGTCCTCGGGGAAGTAGACGCGCCCGCGTGCGGCGTCTTCCTTGACGTCGCGCATGATGTTCACGATCTGCAGGCCGAGGCCCATGCTCGTCGCGAACTCCCCGGCGCGGGGATGCGGTTTGGCCCCGAAGATGGAGACGCAGATGTGGCCCACCATCGAGGCCACCCGGTAGCAGTACTGCTGGAGATCGGCCCAGGTCCCGTAGCGGTTGATGGTGAAGTCCATCTCCACGCCGTTGACCAGCTCCTCGAAGTGCTCGCGCGGCGTTCCGAAGCGATCGACGGCGTCGCCCAGCGCGATGAACAGGGGACCCTGGCGCGCGCCCTCGTAGCAGGCCTCCAGGCGCTCGCGCGCCCGGGCGATCTCCTGCTCCTGGCGCGAGCGATCGGTCAGCTCGTCTGCGATGTCGTCGACGTAGCCGCTGAAGGCGTAGGCGGCATAGATGGCGTTGCGCTTCCTCGGGGGAAGGATGGTGAAGGCGTAGTAGAAGTTGGACGCGCGCTGCTTCGTGAAGGTCCTGCACCAGGCGTACGCCCCCTCGGGCGTGAAGCGCTCCGTGCCGTGCGCTTCGAGCTCGGCCAGGACATCGAACGACATCGCCCGCTCCTCCCTTCCCGATCGATCAGCGCCTGAGCGCGACACGCAGGCCGTGAACGAGCGCCAGCCGCAGCTTCACGGCGCGCGTGACGCGCGGGCGCGCGCTGAGCGTGTCGTAGCCCGCCGCCTCGATCGCATCGAGGATCGCCTCGCCGCCGAGCCGGAAGAGGCGGATGTCGGTGCGCACGGAGCGCGGGACGAGCGCCTCAAGCGCGCGCCCCTCGGCGAAGAGCGCTCTCGCGCGCTCCACCTGGAAGCTCATCAGATCGCGGAAGCGCTCGTCGAAGCGTCCCTCGATGACCTGCGCGTCGTCGCAGCCGAAGCGGCGCAGATCCTCCTGCGGCAGGTAGATGCGGCCCTTCTCGATGTCGACGGAGACGTCCTGCCAGAAGTTGGCGAGCTGCAATCCGATGCAGGTCGCGTCGGAGAGGGCGATGCGCTCGGCGTCGTGATAGCCGAGCACGGCAAGCACCATCTGGCCCACCGGCGTGGCGGAGTAGCTGCAGTATTCGAGCACGTCGTCGTAGCTCTCGAAGCGTGCGACGCGCTGGTCGATGCGGTTGGCCTCGATCAGGCGCAGGAACGGATCGAGCGGGATCCGGCAGTGCGCGATCGTGCGCGCGAGCGCGGTCAGCAGCGGGCGCGACGGCGCACCCGCGACCGCCTCGCGCAGGTCGTGCTCCCAGGCGTCGAGCAGCGCGAGCCGGTCGCCCTCGGCCTCATCGCCGAGGTCGTCCGTGTAGCGGCAGAACGAGTAGACGGCGAAGAAGTGCGGGCGCAGCTTGCGCGGGAGGAACCAGGAGACCACGGTGAAGTTCTCGCCGTGGTCGCGGGCGAAACGCTCGCACCAGCGGTACGCCTCGCGAGGGTCGACGGGCTGACCACGCAGTTGTTCGCCGGTGCTCGCGGTCATCGCTGCCGGTCTCACTCTCGTGATGGACTGTGCGCCATAGGGTAGCCGATGAGGTGAACGATCGCGGTCCCGAACGCCGGGTGCTCAGACCAGATCGCGCATGTAGGCCGTCGCGAGGGCGTCGGCGTACTCGTTCCAGCGCGTGCCGTCGTGGGCGCGCACCCACTGGATGCGAACGTGGGGCCGCTCCTGCGCGAGCGCCCACGCGCGCTGCACGAGATCGAGGTTCTTGACCGGGCCCGCGCGCCGCTTCCAGCCCCGCCGCTCCCAGCCAGCCGCCCACTCGTTGAGCGTTTGCACGACCAGGTTGCTGTCGCTGTAGACGGCCTCGACCTCGGTAGGGTCGATCATCTCCAGCCCGGCGATCATCGCTTCGAACTCCATGCGGTTGTTGGTGGTGGAGGGGTGCGCGCCGTGCCGCTGATCGAGGATCACGCCGTCGCGGACGCGAACCGCGCCCCAGCCGCCGGGGCCGGGATTGCCGAAGCAGGAGCCGTCCGTGAACACGCCGCTCGCGGGCCCCGCGCTGAAGCGGGCGAGCACCTGGTCCGTGGTCATCATTGCGTCGCGCGGCATCGTCTCTCCCTCATGCCCGGCGCCGTTGGGTGCGCCTACTGGATGGCAACTCCGTTGTAAAGCATCACGGGATCGCCCAGGAACACGTCGCTCTCGAGGTTGGCGATAACGACGACGGGGCGGTCGGCGATGACGATCGCGCCGCCGACCCAACCGTCGGGGAGGTCGGGGTCCTCCCACTGGCGCAGCGTGTGGTAGTGATCGACCGTGAACGTCCCGGAGAACCGTCCGGTTGGGAAGTGCCGGGAGAAATAGACGATGGTGACGCGGGCGCGGGAGCCGTCGAAGGCGACGACGCGGAACCATGAGTTCCAACCCTGGAATCCTCCCCAGGGGCCGAAGTTCTTGTTCAGGACCGGCAGCACCACCTCGCGCGCGGCCTCGAAGGCGGTAAAACCGCGGTAGTCGGCGAGCGCGCCGCCCGCCGAGAGGCGTTGCGCGACGACCGCAATCGGGTACTCGGCGCGAATCCGCACCGAGCCGTAAAAGGTCTCCGGCAGCACGACGCCGTCCGGCAGGCAGCTGCCAGCGCCGTCGAGACGCTGGTCGCAGGTCAGCGAGGAGACCACGCTGATCGTGTGCTCGATCTCGATCTCGTCGCCATCGCCGTTGTGGCCGGCGAAGAGGATCTGCAGTTCGTTGGAGACGGGCGGGATGCTGTTGGCGACGCGGAAGCGCGTGGTCCAGGTGGTCTGCCCCTCGCTGGCATTCCGGTCCACGAGCGGGAGCACCACGTCGCGGCTCATCTCGGCGTAGTCGATGCCGCGGTACATCGCGAGGCCCGGGCCGTTGCGCTCGCGGGTGTCGACGATGACTGAGAGCCGCTGGTCCTGCGCCGCCACGCCGGACCCCGTCATCAGGCCCTGCACCACGGCCGTGCCGTCGAAACCCTCCGCCACGGGCAGGTTGTGCTCGTTGCGCAGCAACGTGCCGCGGGGCGGCACCAGGGCGCCGCCGCGCGGGCAGCCCTCCGTAGCCCCCGGCGGATCGATGGCCACGGGGCGGGACACGCCCTCGGCGTAGTAGACGATCTGGAAGCAGCCCTCGCGCGTGGCGCTGGTGTTCTCCACGGAGATGCGCGAGACGTACTTGGCGGTGCGCTGCACGAGCGGCGCGAAGTGTGTCGAGGTGCCCGTGGTGAGGCTCAGCGCGTCGCCCGCGATGCGAAAGTAGCCGTCCTGGAAGACATCGCGGGCAAGCAGCGCGACGAAGGGTTGATCGACCGTGACCACGGCGGAGCCGCGATAGCCCTCGGCAAGGGGGGCATAGCCCTGCTGAAAAAACGACCAGCCGGAGCCGGGTGCGAGTGCCGCGCAGCCATCTACGCGCGGGCAGCGGTCGGTGGCGACGAGCTCGCCCGCGAGGTCGAAGAACTCCACCTCGATGCTCGCGTCGCCGAGTCCGAGGTTCTGGACCCGAACCCACGAGTTTTCCTCCCCAAGATCGAGCGGATCGGCTTCGCTGCGCGGTGCGTCGGCGAGCGAGGCCAGCGCGAACGCCGCGGCAAGCAGCGTGAGGAACGCGAGCGGGCGTAGTCGTGGAGGCGCAGGGGACCGCAAGCGCATGGACGCGCCCTTCACCCCGCCACCAGCGATCATACGTCAGCCGGCTGCTCGCGGCGCACGCCGCGCGTCGCGCAGGGAGCCGCCGTGGCGATCCGGGCTCCAACGACCACCACTCAGTTATACTCAAGGCCGGAGGTACTACCATGGCCTACGTGGTTGGATCGAAGGGTCAGGTCGTGATCGCGAAGGAGATTCGCGACCAGCTCGGGATCGGTCCCGGGTGGGTCGCGATGCAGCGCGTCGCCGACGACCATGTCGAGATCTACTTCCTGCCACCCGACCACAGCGAGTCGTTGAAGGGCAGCCTCGCGCCCTACGTGCGACGCCACGCGCGGGATGAGGAGTGGGACCAGGCGAGGGAGCGCGCCTGGCGGGATGCCGCCGCGGAGCGCGAAGGCGGGGCGACTCGCGCCCCGTGAGCCGGCTGCTCGACACCTCGATGCTCGTTCGGTATCTCATCGGAGATCCGCCGGACCTCGCCGACGTCAGTGCGGAGGTGATCGACGGCGAGGACCCTCTGCTGATCACCGATGTCGTGCTTGTCGAGACGGCGTACGTGCTTCGCTCCGTATACGACGTGCCCAGGGAAGCGATCGTCGACCACCTCATTGCCCTGCTCCAGAAGGCGAATGTCGATGCCTTCCGGCTCGACAAGCACCTCGTGATCGAGGCTCTACGGCTATGCCGGCCCTCTGGCCGAGTCTCGTTTGGGGATGCGCTGGTCTGGGCGGCCGCACGGTCGGAGGCGGACTCGATCGTCTATTCGCTGGATCGGCGCTTTCCCGAAGAAGGCATCACTGTCCTGCGATCGGCCGGCGGCCAGTAACCCGCACCGCACGAGGCGCGTCGAGCCGCCAACTCGACGCCCGAATCGGCTCGGTGCTACGATCTGGGCTGCGCCTCGCGGCGCCATCGGGGTGTAGCTCAGCTTGGCAGAGCGCGTCGTTCGGGACGACGAGGTCCGCAGTTCAAATCTGCGCACCCCGACCATCCACTCCACCCGCCTCATGGCGGCCCCAGCCCGCAGGCTGTTCAGAGGCCGGCGATGCCCGTGAGCGCAGCGAGCACCCGCCACGAGGAGCCAGCCCGGTGACCGCAGCCCCCTCGGCCGACGGACGCAAGCGCCGCCCCCGCGTCCTGGTCACGCGCGCCGAGGAGGTGATCGGCGAACGCTGGGACGACTACGCCGATTGCATCGAGGCTGCAGGCGCCGACTGGGAAGCGCTCGACCTCGAGGACTGGCGGCCGGGCATGCGGATCGAGGGCTTCGACGGGGTGCTGATCAGCGCCGGGCTCGACGTCGATCCCGCCTGCTACGGCGAGACGCCATCCAGCTATGTGACCGAGTTCAACGCGATGCGCGACGAGTTCGAGACCGCGCTGCTGCGGGACGCCCTCGAACGCGATCTGCCGGTGCTGGCGATCTGCCGCGGGCACCAGCTCTTCAACGTCGCGCACGGCGGCTCGCTGCTGCAGCACATCGCCGAGCGCGAGCCGCACCGCGCCCGCAGCGGCAAGGACGGCGCAATCGACTCCGGCTGGCACGAGGTGACGCTGGCCGCTGGTTCACTGCTCGCGGGTCTGTTCGGCGTGGAATCGCTGCGGGTCAACTCGCGGCACCACCAGGCGGTCACGCCCGATCGCCTCGCGCCCGGCCTGCGCGTCGTGGCGACGACCGCCGACGGCATCGTCGAGGCGCTGGAGCGGCCAGACCGGCGCTGGGCGGTCTCCGTGCAGTGGCACCCGGAGCGCGAGGAGATCGCGGATCAGCAGCGCCCGCTGTTCGAGTCGTTCGTCGCGGCCTGCGCCGAGACCGCAGCGCCGGACGCCGGATGACGGAGGCGCCGCCGGAGTTCCGCTACTTCGCGTACGGCTCCAACCTGAGCGAGGCGCGGCTGCAGGAGAGCTGCCCGTCCGCCCGCCTCGAGACGACCGCCCGGCTGCCCGGCTACCGGCTGGCGTTCACGCGGCGCAGCGAGCGCTGGGGTGGCGGCGTGGCCGACATCCGCCCCGACCGCGACGCCGAGGTCCAGGGTGTCGTCTGGCGCATCGACGGGGCGGACGGCGACGCCCTCGATCGCCAGGAGGGTGTAGACGCCTCGCCGCCCCGCTACCGGCGGATGGAGGTCGCCGTGACCACGGCCGAGGGCGAAGTCCGGGACTGCCTCGTCTACCAGGTCGTGGAGCCGCAGGCGCGGCAGATCGCGCCGTCCGCCGCCTACCTCGGCACGATGTTGCGCGGCGCACGCGCGGCCGGCCTGCCGCCCGCGTACGTCGCCCGGATTGAGGCGATCGCTCGCGGTGAAACGGGCGAGATCTGGACGGCGACGAACGAATGATCTAAGGTCGGGTTGCCGAAGGCTCTCCCCGCCACGAATCGGCCAGCTCGTGCGACGCCGTCCGGTTGACCGCCCCGCGAACCATGTGAGTGCGCTGGAACCAGGCCAGACAGGGCTGGCTGGTGCGGCCTCGTTGCTTGGCGCATACGTGATCCACCACGTGGACGCCTTTCGCTGGCTTGAGGACGCCGAGCCGAACTCGATCGAGGCGGTCGTCACGGATCCGCCGTACGGCGTTCTTGAATACACGCCCGCGCAGCTCGCGAAACGACGTAACGGCAGCGGCGGCGTGTGGCGCATCCCGCCGGCATTCGACGGCGCGAAGCGGCAGCCGCTGCCCCGCTTCACCGCACTGGGCGGACGCGAACGTGATGCGATACGAAGCTTCTTCGAGCGCTTCGCGGCACTCCTCATCCGAGTCGTTGTGCCTGGGGCGCATGTCTTCATCGCCACCAACCCGGTGGTGTCTCACCTCGTCTACGAGCCGTTCATCGGCGCGGGCTTCGAGAAGCGCGGCGAGATCGTGCGCATCGTCAAGACGCTGCGCGGCGGCGATCGCCCGAAGAACGCGCACGAGGAATTTCCGGACGTCAGCGTGATACCGAGATCGAGTTGGGAGCCGTGGGGACTATTCCGCAAACCGATCGAGGGCCGCGTGCAGGACAACCTGCGCAAATGGGGTACGGGCGGCCTCCGGCGAACCTCGGACCAGACGCCGTTCCGGGACATCATCGAGTGCGCTCCGGCGCGCGGGCTGGAACGGACGATCGCCCCCCATCCATCACTGAAGCCGCAGTTGCTCATGCGTCAGTTGGTGCGAGCCTCGCTGCCGCTGGGCGAGGGCGTCGTCCTCGATCCGTTCATGGGGTCGGGCGCGACCATCGCAGCCGCCACTGCGCTCGGCATCCCCGCAGTCGGCCTTGAAATCGACGAAGAGTTCTTCCGGCTCGCCGAGGAGGCGATCCCGAAGCTGGCAGCGCTACATCCGCAACAGCCGCTGGAAGCCAATGCGACCGCAAGACTTCGATAGCACGGTCGCCCGTCCGCCCGGCCTCACGATCGCGGCGATCCGCAACGCGACCGACTACATCGAGCGTGAGCTTGCAGGACTGCTGGACATCTACTTCGAGCAGGCGAACCTCTTCAGCGGCCTGGTGAGCATCTACGGGACGCGAGCGCTCGACATCCACAGCGTGTACGAGAAGCACCGGCATCGCGATCTCGCGGCACAGCGGTTCCCGGACCTCAGGCGGAGAGGGAGCGGCGATCACCCACTTCCCCAGGACTCGCTCGAATCGAAAGCCAGCATCCGCCCGTGGGCGCTGCAAGCGCACTACGATCATCCGGGCTGGTACATCATCTGGCGCTATCTCATCGACACCACGGGGGCCTACGAGCGCGAACGGCCGGTCATTGTCTGGCGGATCGACCTCGCGTTCCTGGAGCAGCACGACTGGAAGTACGAGGGCAGCGGCGCCGGTCCAGAGGGCGGCGGGAGGACGCATACCTTCGGTCTGCACCGGCCGGCGACCAGGCTGCGCGGGAAGGCCGTGTACGCACGCTCCGACGTAGTGCTCCGAGGCGGCAAGCCGGGCCCGGCGAACGGCGACTGACCCCGAGCCAAACCACGTAAGCCGCGCGCGGTGAGGGGTGCGGCGACACGGGTCCCTGACCGCCCGCGCTGGTACAATAGACACACGGGCGTTCCCGCACTCCCCGTCCGAGGCAGACGTTGGTTCAAGAGACCCCGGAACGCATCCAGACCACGCGCATCGAAGACGAGATGCGTGTCTCCTACCTCGACTACGCGATGTCGGTCATCGTCTCGCGCGCGCTGCCAGATGTGCGCGACGGGCTCAAGCCGGTGCAGCGCCGCATCCTCTTCGGGATGCAGGAGCTGGGGGTCGGCCCCAACTCCGCGCTGAAGAAGACCGCCCGCGTCGTCGGCGAGGTGATGGGCAAGTTCCACCCCCACGGCGACCAGGCGATCTACGACACGCTGGTGCGGATGGCGCAGGACTTCACGATGCGCTACCCGCTCATCACCGGGCAGGGCAACTTCGGCTCCGTCGACGGCGATCCGCCCGCGCAGATGCGCTACACCGAGGCGCGCCTCGCCCCGATCGCCAGCGAGCTGCTCGCCGACCTCGACCGCGACACGGTCGACTTCCAGCCGAACTTCGACGACTCGGTCAACGAGCCGGTCGTGCTGCCCTCGCGCATCCCCAACCTGCTGCTCAACGGCGCCAGCGGGATCGCCGTCGGGATGGCGACGAACGTGCCGCCGCACAACCTCAAGGAGATCTGCGACGCGCTGACACTGCTCATCGACCGCCCCGAGGCGGGCATCGACGAGCTGATGCAGCACGTGCAGGGACCGGACTTCCCCACGCGCGGCCGCATCTTCGGCCGCGAGGCGATCCGGCAGGCCTACGCGAGCGGTCGCGGCAAGGTCACGATGCAGGGCGTGATCACCCACGAGCAGACCGAGGCGGGGCGCATCCAGCTCATCGTCACGGAGCTGCCCTACCAGGTCAACAAATCCACGCTGATCCAGCGCATCGCCGACCTCGTGCGCAACAAGCGCATCGAGGGCGTTTCCGACCTGCGTGACGAGTCCGACCGCGACGGCATGCGGATCGTGATCGAGCTCTCGCGGGCCGGCACGCCGGCGGCCGTCGAGGCCCAGCTGTTCAAGCTCACCGCGCTGCAATCGACCTTCGCCGTCAACATGCTCGCGCTCGTCGATGGGCAGCCGAAGACGGTCAGCCTCAAGGAGGCGCTGGAGGCGTTCATCGACCACCGCCGCGTGGTGATCCGGCGGCGCAGCGAGTTCGACCTCAAGAAGGCGCGTGAGCGCGCGGAGATCCTCGAGGGCCTGCTGCGGGCGATCGAGCACCTCGACTGGGTGATCGCGACGATCCGCGCCTCGGACTCCGCGGACGCGGCGAAGGCCGCGCTGATGGCGGGCCCCGACGCGCAGGCGAGTAGCACGGACGCGGACGACGACGAGCAGTGGTTCTCGGAGCGGCAGGCGCAGGCCGTGCTGGACATGCAGCTGCGCCGCCTCGCCGCCCTCGAGCGGCAGCGCATCGAGGACGAGCACGCCGAGCTCGCCGAACAGATCGCGTGGCTCGAGGATCTGCTTGCGCACCCCGAGAAGATCGACGGGCTGATCAAGGACGACTGCGCGGAGCTGAAGAACACGTACGGCGACGAGCGCGCCACCCAGGCGTTCGCGCAGCCCGCCGAGGAGATCTCGGCGGAAGATCTGGTGCCGCACCAGCGCATCGTCGTCACGGTCTCGGACGCGGGCTACATGAAGCGCGTGCCGCTGGAGACGTACCGCCGCCAGGGGCGAGGCGGGCGCGGCGTGACCGGCGCGCCGACGCGTGACGAGGACGCCGCGAACCACCTCGTCGTCTGCGACACGCACGACTCGCTGCTGTTCTTCACGCAGCAGGGCCGCGTCTACTCGCTGCGCGGCTACGAGGCGCCCGAGGCGACGCGCCAGGCGCGCGGCGTCCCGCTGGTGAACCTGGTCGAGATGGAGGCCACGGACCGCGTGACCAGCGTGGTCGTCGTCTCGGACTTCAGCCGCGACTCGATGGTGCTCGCGACCGGCGGCGGCGACGTCAAGCGCACGCCGCTGCAGCAGTTCGAGTCCGTGCGCCGCGCCGGCCTGATCGCGATGAACCTCAAGCGCGGTGACAGGCTGATCGCCGCGCACGCCGCCGGCGACGGGCACGACGCGATCCTCGTCAGCAGCGCCGGGCGGGCGATCCGCTTCCCGGTCGGCTCGCTGCGCGTCGCCTCGCGCGCCTCGGGCGGGGTGCGCGGCATGCGGCTGGGGGACGGCGACCGCGTCGTCGGGCTGGTGATCGACAGCGACGGCGAGGACCTGCTGCTGGTCTCGGAGCGTGGTGTCGGCAAGCGGACGCCGATCGTGGAATACCCGACGAAGGGCCGCGGCGGGATGGGCATGCTCACCTTCAGGACGACCGACCGGAGCGGACCGCTCGCCGTCGTGCGCGCCGTCACCGCCGGCCAGGAGGTCATCCTCGTGTCCCGCGAGGGCATCGTCATGCGTACGGACCCGAGCGACATCCGCCAGCTGAGCCGGACGGCGCGGGGCGTCGCCGTGATGAACATCGGCGAGGGCGACGCCCTCGCCGCGCTCGCCCAGATCGGCCTCGAAGACGACCGCTCCCAGGGCGGGCGTCGCACCCCTGAGCCGGAGCCCACACCCGACTCCGAAGAGGACGACGACGCTCCCGAGGCTGCCATCGAGGCCGCGGCCGAGGCGCCGGCGACGCGCAAGGCCGCCGAGATCGGCGACGTGCCGGACGCGGAGCTGCGCGACGCCCTCGAGGCGGCGCTCCCGGCCGGGGAGTGGACGGCGCACGATGCCGTGCTGAGCGCAGCGTCCCGCACCCTGCGCTTCGCGCGCCTCTCGCAGGGCGTGCGCAAGGCGCTGGAACGCACGATCCACGCCGCCGTGGTCGAAGGCTGGATCGAGGAGAACGGGGAGTCGCAGGAGCTGCGCCGGCCGGGCGCCTGAGCGCGGCCCGGGAGCACGCGCCATGAGCCTCAGCGACCTCGGTGAGTTCGGGCTGATCGGGCGCATCATCGAACGCCTCGGCGAGGCCGCCGCGCACGACATCCTCGTGCCGCCCGGCGACGACGCCGCGGCGTGGGCGCACGAGGGCGCCACGACCGTGGCGACCGTCGACAGCCTCGTCGAGGGCACACACTGGCGGCGCGACACCATGTCGATGACTGACGTCGGCTGGCGCTGCGCCGCGACGAGCCTCTCCGACCTCGCCGCGATGGGAACCGGGCCCGGTCCGCTGCTGATCGCGGCGCAACTCGGGCCCGATGTCTCGCTCGCGGACCTCGATGCGTTCGTGGACGGGCTGGCCGCGGCCTGCCGCTGCTTCGGCGCGCGGATCGCGGGCGGCAACATCGCGCGCGCGGCGAGCACCAGCTTCAGCGCGACCGCTATCGGAAGCGCGAGCGACGGCAGCGCGCTGCTGCGCCGCGACGCGGCGCGGCCGGGCGACGCCGTCGCCGTCTCGGGCGCGCCGGGCGCCGCGGCGGCCGGGCTCGCGCTGATCGAGGCGGGACGGGCGGCGGAGCCGGAGGCGGCGGAGCTGATCGCCGCGCACCGCCGGCCGCGCGCGCGGCTCGCGCTGGGCCGGGCGGCCTCCGACGCCGGGCTGCGCTGCGCCATCGACATCTCGGACGGGCTGCTGCAGGACCTCGGCCACATCGCGGCCGCCTCGGGCGTGGCGATCGAGATCGAGGGTGCAGCGCTGCCGCTGCACACGGCGGCCGTGGCGCTGCTGGGCCGCGAGCGCGCGATCTCGCTGGCGCTCGGCGGCGGCGAGGACTACGAACTGGCGCTTTGCGGGCCTGCTGCTACGCTCGACGCGCTCGCGGCAGACGGGGTCTCCGAGGCCCAACTGCCGCCGCTGACACGCATCGGCCGGGTCGTGACGGGACCGCCCGGCGAGGTGATCGCCCTCGATCCCTCGGGGCGGCGCATCGATCCGGCGTCCACGGGCTGGGACCAGTTGCGCTGAGCCGCCCGCCGGCGACGGAGTACGACACGTGCACACCGCCAACCGCATGCTCGTGACGACCAGGGGCGCGGCCCGCACGCGCGCCCTCGGGCGACGCCTCGCGCGGCTGCTGCGGCCCGGCGACGTGGTGCTGCTGCAGGGGCCGCTCGGTGCGGGCAAGACGACGCTCGTGCAGGGCGTCGGCGCCGGCCTCGGCGTCGAGGGGCCGGTCAACAGCCCCACCTTCGTCCTGCTCGCACGCCACGACCTCCCGGCCACCGAGGACGCCGCCGCCCGTCCCGCGGACCGCCCCGACGCACTCCACCACGCCGATCTCTTCCGGCTGACGAAGATCGAGGAGGTCGAGGAGCTGGCGCTCGCGGAGCAGGCCGCGGACGGCGCGCTGCTGGTCGAGTGGCCGGAGCGCGGCCTCGAGGCGCTGCCGAGCGAGCACCTGCTGGTCGCCATCGAGTTCTCACGCGAGCGCGACGACGAGCGGCGGCTGACCTTCGTCGCCGTCGGCGAGCGCTACCACCGCATCCTCGACGGCCTCGGAGGGCGCGGCTGATGCGGCGCGTCGAACTGGGCATCGACAGCGCCTCGCTCGAGGCTGCCGTCGCGCTGCTCGACAGCGACGAGTTGCTGATCGAGCGGCGCTGGACGGTGGAGACGAACTACTCGCGCGAGCTGCTCGGCGGCATCGACGCGGCGTTGCGCGAGGCCGGCGTCGAACGCGGGGAGCTGGCGGCAGTCGCGGTCGACGCGGGGCCGGGCGGCTACTCGAGCCTGCGCAGCGGCGTGGCGACCGCGCAGGGACTGGCGCTCGCACTCGGCATCCCGCTCGCGGGCGTCTCGCGCCTCGAGGCGGCAGCGTTCCCGCAGCTCGGCCGCCGGCGGCCGGTGGTCGCCACGCACGAGCCCGGCGGCGGCCGCGTCGCCTGGGCCGCCTACGAGCGCGACGACGGCGACGCTGCGCCCGTGGTGATCGAGGGGCCGCGCCTCGACGAGCTGGACGCCTGCCTGAGCGCCGCGCCTCGCGGCGCGCGCTGGTGCGGCGAGCTCAGCGAGGAGCTGCTCGCCGCCCTCCCCCGCATCGAGGGGACGGCGGCGCCTGCCACGGAGAACGTGCGCCTCGCCGCGGACCTCGTGCGCCTCGCGCGGCTGCACGAGGCCTACGGCGATCCGGCGCTCGTCGACGTCGTGTACCTGCGACCGCCGTCGATCACGCGGGCGGCAGCGCGAACGCGAACAAGCCAGGCAGAACGCCCGGAGCGCAGAGAAGGAGACAAATGGAACGCACGTTGATCCTGGTGAAGCCGGACGCCGTCCAGCGAGGGCTGATCGGTGAGGTGCTGGGCCGCCTCGAACGGCGCGGGCTGCGGCTGGTCGCGCTACGCCTGATGCAGGCCGACGAGGCGCTGGCGCGCCGCCACTACGCGGAGCACGAGGGCAAGCCGTTCTTCGCCGGCCTGGTCGACTACATCACCTCGAGCCCGCTGGTGGCAGCAGTGTTCGAGGGCCCGGACGCGGTCGCCGCCGCGCGCCAGACGATGGGCTCGACGAACCCCGTCGGGGCCGCGCCCGGCACGATCCGCGGCGACTTCGCCCTCGAGGTGGGTCGCAACCTGGTGCACGGGTCGGACGGCCCGGAGAGCGCGGCACGAGAGATCGCGCTCTTCTTCGGCGACGAGGCGGCGCCCTCGTGGGAGCGCGACACGGACCGCTGGATCTTCGAGTAGCGCGGTCTCAGGACGGCTCCTCGCGCGACCATGCCGACGCGGCGGTCACCGTCGGGTGGCTGCTAGTGCTCGCCGCGTCTCGCGTAGCACCTCGTTCCAGGGGGTGCCCCGCTTCGCCGCAGGCACGGTCACGGATCCGGCGAGCCGGATGAGGTCCTGGCTGCGAGCGATTGTGGCGTGTTCGTCGTCCATCATGGAGTTGTCTCGGCCGGATCCGCCCATGTGCGGCTTCCATCCTGAGTGATCGACGGTACCCTGATACAGTTGAGGCACGCACACGACCTGCGATGACGAAGGGGCGGCCCGGACGAACTACCAGGAGCACGAGGCCGGTGCCGAGTCGCCCGGGCTTCACCCCGACTCAGGCGAGACGCGACGGCCATCCCCGCGGAATATCAAGGAATGGTTGCTCGCGCCCGAGCCCCGCACCGAGGCACTCACGCCTACCCGCCGGCAGCTCCGCCGACGCCCGCCCCCGCAGCTCGACTAGCCCTCACGCCTGACGGATCACTCGGACTCGCCTCGCGGGCGTCCGGCGAGGACGACGAAGATCGCCGCCAGCGCCGTCAGCGGGGCGTAGATCGTGAAGATCAGCTGGTAGCTGCCGAACTCGTCGAAGGCCCACCCGGCCAGGAACGGACCGAGCATCCCGAACGGCATCGTGAGCGAGGAGGTGAGCCCTTGCAGGGTGCCGAATCGCCGCGCGCCGAAGTAGTCCGCGACGGCGGTGATGAAGAGGATCACCCAGATCGCGTGCCCGGTCGCATACGTGAGGTAGTAGAGCGGGAGCAGCCAGAGCCGGTCCGTGCTGAGCTGGGCAAAGATGAAGAGGCCCACGCCCTGCAGCACGAACGACGCGATGTAGAGCTGATGCCGGCCGACGAGGTCGGCAAGCCAGCCAACAGCCGGCCGCATCGCGACCTGCACGACCCCGTATACCGCAACGACCAGGCCGGCCTCGGTCAGCGAGAATCCCGAGTGCGTCATGTGCGGCACCTGGTGCACCGTCCACGCCACCGACTGGCCGGCCGTGATCCCGGTCGAGATCGTCAGCAGGTAGAAGACCCGCCCGCGCAGCACCTCCGGCACGTTCATCCCCGTCAGCGACGAGGGGCGCGCCGGGGCGCTCCCCTCCCCGGCCTCCGCGCCGGCGGCGGGCTCGCCGTCCGGGAGCAGGCCGTACGACTCCGGCCGGTCCCGCACAATCAGCGCGATCGCGGTCCCGACGACGAGGATCAGCAGCGCCACGACCACGAGCGCCTCGCGCCAGCCCGCGACGGTCACCAGCAGCGCGAACAGCGGGACCACGAAGTACCCGCCGCCGCGACCCGCGGCGACCACCCCCATGGCTCTGGCCCGCTTGCGATGGAACCAGTTCACGACCGCGGCGTTGAAGGGCGTGCCCGAGGAGAGGCTCTGCCCCAGCGCCGAGATCACGCTCGCCGCGTAGTAGACGGGTAGATCGCGCGCCTGCGAGAAGAGCAACAAGCCGCCCGAAAGCAGCACCACCCCGCTGAGCGACATCTTGCGCGGGCCGAGCCGATCGACCAGCGCCCCGCTGATCGGCGCCAGCAGGCCCTGCTCGAAGCTGCGCAGCGAGAACCCCAGGGAGATCGCAGCCAGGCTCCAGCCCAGCTCCTGGCGCATCGGGTCGATCAGCACGCCCAGCCCGAGCGAGGCAATCCCGAACACCAGCAGATTCATCGCACCGCCGCCGCCGGCGATGTACCAGCCGTAGAACACGGGAGTCTGCGGGGAGAGGCGCCCCCGGACGGCCCGTCTCACGCGCGGCTCCCGGGCAGCGCGACGCCCTCGGACAGCCTCGGCGACGAAGTTCGAGTACGGATCATGCGCGCACCGCCTCGCCAGACGGTACACAGTAGCGCGCTACGTGGGACGCGTTCTCCCGGTGACTCCGCCGCCGGCCTCGGCGGCTATGGGTAGTAGCGCAGCCAGAGATAGCCCGTGGAGACCAGCAGCGTGAGCACGCTGACGAAGATGCCGTAGCGGAAGAACTGCATGAAGCCGATGTTGTAGCCACTGGCACGGGCGAGGCTGATGGCGACGACGTTGGCCGACGCCCCCACAACTGTGGCGTTGCCGCCGAGGTCGGCCCCCAGGGCCAGCGCCCACCAGAGCGGCGAGGCGCCCGCGGATTCGCTGCCGGGGAATCCGCCGACCACCTCCACCATCGTGGCGGTGTACGGGACGTTGTCGATGATGGCGGAGGTCACGCCGCCGAACCAGACGAGCAGGAAGGCGAGGTTGCGCTCGCTTCCGTCGGACGCGTCCACCATCCAGTCGCGGATCTCCAGCGTGATCCCCGCCTCGGCGAGCCCACCGACCAGCATGAACAGCCCGCTGAAGAACGCCAGCGTGGTCCATTCGACGTGCTGCACCACCTCCTGCGGGTCTATGCGGGAGACGAGCACCAGCACCGCGGCGCCGGCAACAGCGACGAACCCCGGCGTGACGTCCAGGCGAACGTGAACGCGAACACCACGCAGGTCTTGATCAGCAAGCGTCGGTCCTTGATCGCGCTCGTCGCGTCCTCGCGCATGACCGCCTCGCGGCTGGCGGCGGTCGTCGTGACCTTCTTCCGGAACGCGACGTAGAGGACCGCGAAGAGGACGCCCATCGAGAGGCTGCTCACGGGCGCGGCATTGAGCATGAACTCGACGAACCCGATCTCCGCCGCCGCCGCGATGATGATGTTGGGCGGGTCCGCGACGACCGTGGACACGCCGCCGATGTTGGAGGCGAAGATCTGCGCCAGCAGGAACGGGACCGGATCGACATCGAGCATCCGGCAGATCGAGAAGGTGATCGGCACGGCGAGCACAACCACCGTGACGTTGTCGAGGAACGCCGAGGCCGCGGCCGTGAGCGCCGACATCAGCAAGAGCGTGCGGAAGCCGTTGCCGCCGGCCAGTTGAGCACAGCGGATGGCCGCCCAGTCGAACGCCCCGGTCCGGGAGGCGACCTCCGCCAGCGACATCATCCCGGCCAGCAGCAGCAGCACCTCGAGGTCCACGTAGGAGAGGGCCTCGTGCTCGGTGAGCACGCCCAGCAGGACCATCGCCACCGCCCCGAGGACCGCGATCAGCACGTGCGGGACGCGCCCGCTGGCGATCAGCAGGTAGGCGAAGCCGAAGATGATTGCGGCTGTGGCCATGGAGGACGTTACGCGTTGCTTCCTCGGAGAGCGCTCTCCATCCCTGCCGGCTCGGTCCGGTCCGGCATGCTCTCGCGCGCCTGCCGGCGGCCCCGGCGGGAGGATACGGGACCGCCCCACCGCGAGCATCACCGTGCGGAGTAGTACCCCCAGCGGGTTGACGGGCGATCACGATCCGGATACGGAGCCGCTACTGGATGTGGACGACCTCGAGCGCGCGCCGCCACAGGCCCTCGAGGTTGTAGTAGGCGCGCTGCTCGACGGAGAAGATGTGCACCACCGTGTCGCCGAGGTCGGCGAGCTGCCAGCCATCCTCGCTGCGGCCCTCCCAGAGCGGGCGGTTGGCGCGGCGCGCGCCCTCGTGCGTCGCCGCGATCTCGTCGACGGCGTCCGCGAGCGCGCGCATCTGCCGCTCACTGTCGGCGCTGGCGACCACGAAGTAGTCGGTGAAGGTAGAGAGCCCATCGAGATCCAGCAGCACGACATCCGACGCCTGGCGGTCCACCAGTGCGTCGACGACCTCGCGCGCGAGTTGCGACCCGTCCAGACGCGCTCCCTTTCGTGCAGGCCTCGCGGCGCGAACTGCCGCGAGGCGCATGGAGTATAGAGGAGACCAGCCCACCCTATCGGGCCGTCAGGACTCCCCGCGTTCTCCGCGACGTACGCGTACCCGGCTACGCGTGACCACAATCATGCTCGCCTCGTGCATCGCGTCCCCGTGGCGCTCAATCAAATCACGCATTGCGGCGACCTTCTCTGCAACGGGCATGTCGGTGAAGCGAATGATGCAGGGATGCGGCAAGCGGCGCACAAACACCAACTCGCCGAAATCCTTGTCCTCCGTGATGAGGTGTCCGCTGCTCCGCGAGCGCCAGGGCGAGCAGCTCATCGTCCGTGGCGCGGGGCGCTGCCTCCAGCGCTGACAGCACGTCGTGGCCCAGGCCGGCCAGTGTCGCGCGCATGCTCCGGGACGCGGCGCACGCGTCCAGGAGGAACCTCAAGACTTGCGGACGGGCACGCGCTCGTGGACATCCTCACCGGCGATTGAGCGGTGGGCAAAGAGCAGGCACGCCTGGATGTCCTCCGCTTCCAACACCGGGTATTCGTGGAGGATCGTCTCGGCGGAATCACCTGCCGCCAGCATTCCAAGGACATGCTCCACGGCGAAGCGCATGTCGCGAATGATCGGCTTGCCGCCAAAGACATCGGCGCGCACGGTGATGCGCTCCAGTAGTTCGGGATGAGTTGCCAACGCTCTCTCCCTCCGGACGGATCCTCTCACCTCAGTGAGATTCGCATGTTACCACCTGGGCAGAACAGACGTACTTGCGCGACCGCGGCGCGCGGCAGCCGCCTACGGCGCGGGCCAGCCTACAATGGATCGATGAGCGATTCCCGCATCCTGGTGGCGATGTCCGGCGGCGTCGATTCGGCGGTCGCGGCGGCGATCCTGCATCGCGAGGGCTACGACGTCGTCGGCGTCACGCTGCGGCTCTACACGGAGGCGGACCCCTCCGCGCTGCGCTCGAAACGGGCCTGCTGCGGCGTCGAGGATGTCGCGGACGCGCGGGCGGCGGCGCAGCGGATCGGCATCCCGCACTACGTGCTCAACATGGAGCGCGAGTTCGAGCGCGACGTGATCGAGGTCTTCGCCTCCGCCTATCGCAACGGACGCACGCCCAATCCCTGCCTCGAGTGCAACGACCGCGTGAAGTTCCGCACGCTGCTCGACCGCGCCGACGCGCTCGGCTTCGACCTGCTGGCCACCGGGCACTACGCGCGCATCCGCGAGCGCGATGACGGCGTCGGACGCTCGCTGCACGCGGCGGAGGACGAGGCGAAGGACCAGTCCTACGTGCTCTACACGCTGGGGCAGGAGCAGCTGGCGCGGCTGCGCTTCCCGCTCGGCGATCTGCCGAAGTCCGAGACGCGGCGGATCGCGGCCGACCTCGGTCTCGGCGTGGCGGACAAGCCGGACAGCGCCGACATCTGCTTCGTCCCCGGCGGCGACTACCGCGAGCTGCTGCGCGACCGTGGCGACTCCTCCCGCGCCGGCGTCATCGTCGACGCCGACGGCAGCACGCTGAGGCGTCACGATGGCGTCGCCGCCTTCACCGTCGGCCAGCGGCGCGGCCTTGGCGTCGCGACCGGGGAGAAGCGTTACGTCACCGCGATCGACGCGCCAACGGGCACCGTGCGCGTCGGCACGGCCGACGATCTGCTCGCGGACGCCGTCGAGGCGTCGCAGCCGCGCTGGGTGGGCGAGCCGCCGGAGCCCGGCGATCCGCTGCTCGCGCGCATCAGGGCGCACGGCCCGCTCGTCCCGGCGCGCCTGACGGCGCTCGACTCCGAGGGCTTCCGCGTCACCTTTGAGCAGCCCGTGCGCGCCGCGGCGCCCGGCCAGGCGATCGTGCTCTACCGGCCCGACGAGACACGCGGGCACGCCGTCGCGGGCGGCGGGACGATCGAACGAGGGCGCTCGCCCCTGCGTTGAGCCTCGGTGGAGGCGCGGGCTACGCTCTACGATGCAGCAGCGGAGGCGCGTTCGGAGCGCCGGGACGGCTGGAGGCGCGGGTGCGCTGGATCCTGATCCTGATCGGACTGCTGATCGTGGCTGCCATCGCCGCCGCCGTGTGGGCGCTGGTCGCGGGCGTCGTCGAAGTGTCGCTCGACGAGGCGCGCGACGCAGTCATCATCATCTACGCCGTGCTCGGGATCATGTTCTTCCTCGTCGCGATCATCGCGGCGCTGGCGATCTTCTTCGCCGTGCGCATGCTGACCGGCCTCGCCAGGGACGCCTACGAGGAACAGGCGCGTCCGCTGATCGACGACGTGCGCGGTACCGTGCAGTCCGTGCGCGGCAGCGTCGAGTTCGTCTCCGACCAGGCGATCTCGCCGATGATCCGCGTCATCGCCGTCGTCCAGGGCGTTCGCCGCGGCGTGGAGACCGTGGCCGGGATCGCGCGGCGCGGACGCCGGGCGGGCTCCTGATGCGGCCGCGCTGGCCGCGGCGCCGCGCGCGCGTGGGCGAGCCGCGCTACCAGGTCGTCGAGGTGATCGGCTCCTCGGAGCAGCTCAACGAGGCGGTCGGGCTCGCCGCCGAGCGCATCGCCGAACAGCGGGCCGCGCCCGCAGCTCGTGGCGGCGGAGGCCTGCGCACGCTGCTGCTGCTGGCAGCGGCCATGGCCGCGACGGCGGCGGCCGGGTACGCCGCGCTGCGGGTGCTGCTGGGCCGCGATTTCGAGGCCAACCCGCTGCCGGGCCCGCTCGAGGGCGCAACCGGCGAGCTGCGCTCGGCTCGCGACGCCCTCGAAGCGGGCATCGCCGATGGTCGCCGTGCCAGCGCCGAGGCGGAGCGCGAACTGCACGACGATCTCCGCGCACGGCGCGAAGGCGGACGCTGAGCTCAACGCGTCGGCTAGCGGATCTCCTCGGGCCTTGCGGCTGCCGGGCCGTTCACCCGGTCAAACAGGTCGACCATCTCGCGGGCCGGAAGCGGGGTCAGCAGGGTGACCAGCACCGCCGCAGGCGTCGCGATCAGGAAGCCGGGGGTGGCCGGCTGGATGCTCCAGAGGCCGCCGACATCCGCCTTCATCACGTCCCACACGCCGGAGAGGGCCTGGAGCGGCGCACTGGCGTCGGCGCCCAGGGGCAGGAGCCACCAGAAGGTGGCGACCACCGTGCCCACCAGGATGGACGTGAGCGCGCCCCAGAAGTTGAAGCGCCGCCAGTACAGGGCAAGGATGGTTGCCGGGCCGAACGCCGCCCCCATGCCTCCCCAGGCGAGCGAGACGAGGTTGAACACCGAGTCTGGGTGGTAGGTGGACAGGACCGCCGCGATCGCCCCGACGACGAGCAGCATCAGCCGTCCCAGCCAGACGCGGGCGTGCGTCTGCAGCGCGTTGGGTCAGCCGCTTCATCAGGGGCACGTCGCCAGTCGCGATCGCCGAGGCCAGGAGAAGCTGCGAGTCGGCGGTGCTCATGACCGCCGCGATCACCGCGGTCAGCAGCAGGCCGGCCACCAGAGGGTGAAAGAAGGACCTGGATGTGATCAGGTACACCCGCTCCGGATCGGCGGTCACCTCGGCAAGCAGACCCCGCTCGGCCAGCGCGGGCACGGCGACCAACCCCAGCAGCAAGCCGAAGCCGAAGATCAGCGCCACCCACGAGACGCCGATGTTGCGGCTGCGCGGGATGTTCTCCTCGCGGTCGACCGCCATCAGGCGAGCGAGCACGCGCTGGGAGCCGAGCGCGCCCAGGCCCCAGCCGGCGGTGGAAAGCACGAAGACGATGCCGACGACATCGCCGGACTGATCGGTGAACGGGTTCCAGAAGCCCTCGCCGGTCGTGCCCAGGCCCTGGAACGGGGCGTCGGTCATCACGATGAGCATCAGCGGCAGCAGCACGAAGTCGCCCAGCATCATCAGCGACTGGAACACGTCCGTCCGCGAGACGGCGAGGAAGCCGCCGATGAAGGTGTAGGTGGTGATCGCTATCAGGGTGATGAGGACTCCCACCCAGTGGTACTCCTCGTGGGTGATCTCGAAGACTTCCTCGAGGAGCTTCGCCCCGGCGATCAGGCCGGAGCTGACGTAGAAGACGATGAAGAAGATGGTGATGAGCGCGGAGAGGGTGCGCAGCGTGCCCGTTCGGTCCAGGAAGCGCTTTTCGAAGAACTCCGGCAGCGTGAGCGAGTCGTCGGTGGCGATGGTGTAGCGGCGCAGCCGCTTGCCCATCACCGTCCAGACCAGCCAGGCGCCGAACGCGATGCTCGCCGCCGTCCAGAGGTGGATCAGCCCGGCCGAGAAGGCGAGGGCGGGGAATACCAGCATGGTCCAGCCGCTGGAAGAGGACGATGCGGCGCTCAGGGCGGAGGTGAACGTCCCCATCCTGCGGCCGCCCAGCACGTAGTCGGACATATCGTCCATGTGCCGGGCGCGGAACACCGAGATGCCGATCAACACGGCGAAGTAGCCCGCGAAGACAAGCAGCACCCAGTAGGCGAAGGTGGTCAACAGGACTCCCTGGCCTGGCTCTTCCCCGGCGGAGCCCCAGCGTCGACGGGCAACGGAGCGAGAGTATCAGCGGAGGCGCAGCCTGATGCCAGCCGCACCCATCCAGCCGCCGCGGCTCCGTCCGAGGGGCGCGACGGCGGTGCAGAGTGCAGCGCGGCTCTCCCGGGAGCGGATCCGTTCCGAATCATACGTAGGTGTCACCCGGGGCCGGATCGGGATTCACAATCCCTGTCACACTGGGAGATCTGGAGCATGCTGTTCTGGACTGCCTGTCCGCAGCGGGTCTGGGCAGGACTCCAAGAGCGGGCAGCGCTCCTACTATGTGTGCCAGCCGCTGCTCAGGCACGGCCGGAGGCGGCGCCGGGACGCCGGGCGCGGCGAACGCCGCCGCGCCGGACGCCATATGGCCCACGCTCAGTCCGGGGCTCGATGGCCCCCTGACCGGAAGCCAGACTGACGCAAGCGGGCCGCCAGTGACGGCGCCCTGCGGCAGCTAGTCATGCGGACTCGCAGCGCCCAAGTCACTGCGCGGGCTGGTAGCCAGCCCGTCTCGCCCATCGCTGTAGTCACGTGGATCCACCAGTTTCCGTCGTCTTTGAGGCCCTGCCCCGCGAGGGTCTGCCTTTGTCACGGCTGGTCGACGAGGTTCGCGCGAAACGAGAGCCGCAGCAGACTGCGGCGGACGACATCGAGAGCAGGGCCAAATGCATAGAGGCTATCCGCCCGCGCGGTCTCCGCGCTCATTGCCAGTTATGTCCCGATATGTAGCCAACCACCGCCAGGAAGAGCGCGATCGCGCCGCTCCGGATGGCGAAGCGTATGGACTGGGTTCGGATCGGAATCGACGCGAGCATCATCGCGACCGAGCCAGCCAATGCGGCTCCTATCAGCGCCGACTGACGCGCGCGGTCCTCGTAGGAGTTCATCGGATCGACCAATAGCTGCGGGAACGCGAGAACGGCCACGGCGAAGAGTGCCGGAGTACCGATGGCGCCCGCGAGGATGGCTGATGTACGTGGATAGAAGCGGCCGATCACGAAAGCCCCACATGCGAGCGCCACCGCTAGCAACAACCGCGTTGAGCCGTACCACGGATACCCCTCGCGCCACGACGAGATAAGGAGTAGTGAGGCGCCGATGATGAGGCAGACGCCCAGAGGCGGAAGCCACGGACCGATGATGCGGTTCCGCGACATCGCCGTGGTGACTCTGTATCGCTGCCAGAGCAGCGCACCGGCGATCACCCCGAGGGGCACGACCACGAGCTCGACCCCCGGGCGCTGCTCAAACCCGCGGACATTCACCACACCGAGGGGGCTGTGCATATAACCGAAGGGCACCAGGATACTCAGCACGAGGAGCGCAGCGGCCACCGCCACTGCGAGCACCACCCCGGCAAGAGCTCGGGTGGCGTTGCCCACTGGATGATTCGAGACTTGCGCTGCCCCTGGCCGTTGCTCAGTCTCAGCACGCTGGGCGTTGTCGCTGCCTGGTTCCGTCACCGCTGACTCCCGTCCTCGTGGCTACGATTCGCTCCCGGGTTGCGGCGGGAGCGTTCCCGTCCAGTAGACCACCTGGTCGGAGGCGACTGCCTCGACCCAGATTTCGCTCGATAGCTCGTTCTGCACGGATGAGGCAGCTCGGTCACGGCGACGCTGCTTGCACGGCGCCGAAGCGGCCAGTGCGGCGAGAACAGCACGTCACGTGAGAGGGAGTCCTCCGATGTCGGCGGCCCGCTGACACGTCCGCTCAGGAGGCAGCCGTTGGCACCCCCCGGCTTCAGTGATCGGTATTGCGACCCCGAGCCCCCCGCTCGGTGATCTTTCTTGCGACGCATATCGGGCGCGATGGCCGCGCCGGGCACATCGCTCGCGCGAAGACCGCTCTTTGGCGACGCGACTTCTGATTCCGGGGGCGGAGTTCGGTGTCATTCTTTCTGACACCAATCGCGGATCTTCACACGCCATCCGATCTGTGCCATCGTTAATCACGTGCGGACCGGGGGGCAGCCCGCTGACGCGGCTGGCTGAGGATGGCTGCGCGCCGCAAGGACGCTGCCGGCGCGCCAAACAATCCCCGGAGACGGCATGAACGCCCTGCAAGAGATCACCGACAATATGAGGCGCGCGATCGGGCAACTCACCGACTGGTGGGCCCGTCAGTCGCTCACGGCCCGCTGGTCAGCCGTCGCCGTCGTGTTCGGCATCGTGCTCGGCGTCGTCATTGCGTTCGCCCTCGCGGGCGGCGGCGAAGAGGACGCGGCTGTCGTCGTCACCCCCATCGCTCCAGCGGCCACGCCCACACCTGCCGTCGCCGTCTCGACCGCAACGCCAACACCAACCGCCGCGACGCCGACGTCAGCCGAAACCGCCACCCCGACGCGGACGGCGCCCCCGACGGCGACGGCCGCCACGCCGACAGCAACCGCGACGCCGACAGCGACCGGGACCGCTACCCCGACGGAGACGGCGACGGCGACCGCTGACCCCGCTGCGACCGCGACTCCCGATGTTCCGATCTACTTCAGCCTCCCTGCGCTGCACGCGGCCCACGGCGAGGCGCCGGACGCGACGCTGGGGCGCATCCGCATCCCCGTGATCGGCGTCGACGCGGCGGTGGGGCAGCGCTTCGTCTCCGGCGACAAGATGCAGAACCCGACCGGGCCGGGCGACGTGGTGTGGTACGACCTCTCGCTCTGGGATGGACTCGGCGGAGCGCCCGGGGCCGGCGGCAACGCCGTGTTCTCCGGACATGTCGACTACGTCGCGCCGGTCCCCTGGGCTGACGCCCGCTACCAGGGCGAGGGCGTGTTCCGGCACCTGAACCTCCTCGCGCCCGGCGACGTGATTGAGATCGAGGTCGGCGGCGTGACGCTGCGCTACTCGGTGGTCTGGCAGCGTCACGTCGCCGCGGACTCCAGCACCGGGCAGATCCTCAGTGCGGACGTGGACGTGGACAGCATCACGCTGATCACCTGCGGCGGGGAGTTCAACGACGTGACGAGGAACTACACGGAGCGCGTCATCATTCGCGCGGAGCGCAGCGGCACGTAGGTCTCGAGGCTGCCGGCGTAGCGCCGTCAGCGCCGCGGCGGGGGCTGCGTTGCGACGCGTTCCCGCTGCGCAAGCGGCCGGACGCTTACGGGAATGGCGCTCTGGCGGGCCATGCCGCTGAGCGGATCGAAGTCGCTCTCGTCGTCCACCAGGCGGTTGGTGCTGCTGCCGATCTCGCGAACCTCGTCGTCGCGCTCGGGCAGGTCGCCCCACGCGTGCGCCATGGAGATCACGCCGCTGCCCAGCTCGTCGGTCGCTTCCACGACCGCTGGGATGGCGCCGTGCGCGGACCGGATCTCGATCAGATCGCCGGACGCGAGGCCGAGTTCCGTCAGGTCTGCCCGGCTCATGAACGCGGGGTTGGTGGAGCCTTGCGCGCGCACTCCCGGGAGCTCGTGCCCGGACGAGTTGTAGGAGTGGACCAGCCGGCGGCAGATCAGCCGATGCGTGTAGCGCCCTCCAGCGGCGCCCCCGCCGCCATCGCCTCGGGCGGGCTCCTGGAGCACGGCCCGGATCTCCTCGACGATGCCGTCCGGCGCGAGCTGAAGCCGCGCGCTGTGCCCGTCCTCGCGCGGTTCGACGATTACCTCGATCTCGTCGAACACGTGGCCGCCGTCGTGCGCACGCAGCTCGTCGACGGAGATGCGCGCGCCCGCGCTGGTCGTCTGCAGCACCTCGTGCGCTGTGGGTTTGCGGTCGAGGGGAAGCTCGCCGCCGCGGAGCGCGATCGGCGTCTCCATACGGCGCGCGAGGCCCCAGAAGAACTCCCACTCCTCGATCACGTCGAAGTCGGGCTCCACGATCGCTTCCGTGTAGTTGCCGTAGGGCGCGGTGAAGGAGCCGTCGGAGCGCGTGACGTCGGCCCGTTCGAGACACAGCTTCGGCGCGATCACGAAGTCCGCGAGTCGGGCGGACGCGGAGAGGTTGATGTCGATACTGACGAAGAGTTCGAGTGATTCGAGCGCGCGCCGGACCTTCGGCTGGTTCGGCCATGCCATCACGGGGTTGCCGCCCACCGTGATCAGCGCCCGGATCTGGCCCTCGCCCGGCGTGAGAATCTCGTCGGCCAGCGCGGCCGTGGGCATCTGTCCGGCGTCGAGCGGCGACGCGCGGAGCACGCCGAGGCCGCGGACGCGCGAGCGGGCGCCTCCGGCGAAGTCGCCCCAGGGCGCGATCGCCTGCGCGCGGCGCGGCGCCGGAGGCGCAAGTATCTTCGGGTGCGGCGCCACGTCGCCCTCGCGGTTGTAGCGGCCGCACACGGTGTTGAGCGCCAGGATCAGGTGCTCGGCGAGGTTCGGATGGGGCGCCATGTTCGTTCCGGTGCCCGAGGTGACGGCGCCGCGCGGGCCCCGGCCGAAGAGGCGCGCCGCTTCCAGCATCAACGCTGCCGGCACGCCCGTCCGGCGCTCCACCAACTCGGGCGTGAAGTCGCTCACCGCGTCCCGCAGCGCCTCGAATCCATCCGCGTGCTCCTCGCAGAAGTCGCGGTCGTACAGGCCCTCGGCGAAGATCACCCGCAGCATGCCACAGAGGAGCGCGGGATCCTCGCCGGGCTCGATCTGGAGATGCAGGTCCGAGCGTCGCGCCAGCTCCGTGTATCGCGGGTCGACGCAGATCACCTTGAGCCCGCGGCGCCTCGCGTCTCGCAGCCGCTTGAAGGGATTGACCCAGGACAGTCCGCCGTCGGTCCCCGAGTACATCGAGACGAGCGGGTTCACGCCGATCATCATGACGACGTCCGCGCTCTCGAAGCCGTGCATGCCGGCCGCCCAGAGGCCGTGGCGCGCCGGCGCGACGAAGAACTTGGCTGGCTGGTCGATGCTGCTGCTCGTGTAGTAGGAGGGGGACGCGATGCCGTGGTGCCACGCGCGAACAACGTCGCGGCTGTGCTGCCCGCGCGTTCCGTTGTAGGTCGCCACGGCGCGCGGGCCGCAGCGCTCGATGATCGCGGAGAGGCGCTCGGCAATCTCGTCGAGCGCCTGTTCGCTCCCAATCGGCTCGAACGATCCTGACGCCGCCCGTTTCAGCGAGGAGCGCAGACGGTCGGGATGCGAGTGCTGCTCGGGGAGCTGCCGGCCCTTGATGCAGGTGAAGCGGCCGTAGACGGGGTCGGCCGGGTCCCCCCGTACCGCCAGCACCCGTCCGTCTTCGACGTCAACCTCCAGCGCACAGCTCGCGTGGCAGGCGCGGCAGAACGTCCTCTTTGTCTCAACGGCCACGGCGACCCCCTGCCCGCGTAGGCGTAGGGCGCGCGATCTGCCTGCTGCGGCTCATCTCATCGGGCGAGATCGGCGCCGTCCGCGCCTCGCGGCTGCATCCTAGCATCTCGCCTGCCGGCTGCACGGATGTCCGTGGCTGGCGATGGACACCCGATCGAGCCTGCGAGGTCCTTCGCGGGCCGAGTGGCTGGCGGAGAGGGTGGGATTCGAACCCACGAGAGGGTATTACCCCCTACCCGCTTTCCAGGCGAGCCTGATCAGCCACTCCAGCACCTCTCCGCGAGGTGGACGGTTGTTGTCCGGGGCTGGCGGAGAGGGTGGGATTCGAACCCACGAGACTTGCGTCTACCGCTTTTCGAGAGCGGCACCTTAAACCACTCGGACACCTCTCCACCCTCAGTATATGAGACTCGGCGCTGTGCGCCTTTCGCCGCGCGGCCCCGGACCGGCGCTACCGCGCTCAGAACCGGGGTAGACTGCCGACGCAGCGAAGCAAAGGAGTCTCACGTGAAAGCAGCAATCCTGCACAAGATCGGCGCCCCACTGGCAATCGAGGACGCCGAGATCGACGACCCCCGCGACAACGAGGTGCTGGTGCGCACCGCGGCAAGCGGCGTGTGCCATTCCGACTGGCACAACATCATCGGCGACTCGCCCATGCCCATGCCCGCCCTGCTGGGCCACGAGGCGGCCGGCGTCGTCGAGGCCGTCGGCAGCGACGTGACGTACGTGAAGCCCGGCGACCACGTCATCGCCCGCGGCTCGTTCTGCGGCGCCTGCGAGATGTGCCTGCGAGGGCACGCGAACCTCTGCCCCATCAAGCCCGGGCGAGACCTCGACCTCAAGCCGTGGCGCATCAGCCTGCGCGGCGAGCGGCTCAACACCTCGCAGTCGAACATCTCCAGCTTCGCGGAGCAGATGCTGCTCCACGAGAACGGGGTCGTGAAGATCCGCCAGGACATCCCGCTCGATGTCGCCGCGCTGGTCGGCTGCGGCGTGATGACCGGCGTCGGCGCGGCGCTGAGGACGGCGGCGGTAGAGCCGGGCTCCACGGTCGCGGTCTTCGGCCTCGGCGGGATCGGGCTCTCCGTGGTGCAGGGCGCGCGCATCGCCGGCGCGCTGCGCATCATCGCCGTCGACCTGATCGACGAGAAGCTCGACGTGGCGCGCGAGTTCGGCGCGACCGACACCGTGAACGGAAAGACCGAGGACGCCGTTGCGGCGATTCGCGCGCTGACGGGTGACGGCGTCGACTACTCGTTCGACGCGATCGGGCTGGCCAGCGTCGTGGAGCAGGCGGTCCAGGTCCTGCGCCCGCGCGGCACGGCCACGATGATCGGGGTCATCCCCGATGGCCAGAAGATCCAGCTGGACTGGCGCATGCTGGGCGGCGAGAAGAAAGTCCAGTCCTGCAACATGGGCTCGACCCGCTTCCGCATCGACATGCCGATGCTGCTCGACCTCTACAGCCAGGGCCGCCTGATGATCGACGAGATGATCACCCTGCGCGGCCCGCTGGACGACATCAACGAGATGTTCGACGCGATGGCCGGGGGCGCGGTCACGCGACAGGTGATCATGTTCTGATCGGCAGCCTGACCGGCAGCTGCCTCGATGAAGCCCCGCCGCCGCGGGGCTTCGCACACATCGAGGCCGACGGGGGAGCGGTGAGCGATGAGCGATCATCCGCTTGAGGCAGTCTTCCGGCCCCGGTCGGTCGCGCTCTACGGCATCTCGCGCAACATGCAGAACCGCAGCAACCAGTTCTTCCTGCGGGGAATGCTGGACCAGGGCTTTCACGAGACGGCGCCGCTCTACCTCGTGAACCCGAATGCCGACGAGATCGCCGGGATTCGCTGCTACCCCAGCCTCGAGGACTGCCCGGACCCCGTCGACTACGTGATCTCGCTCGTGCCCGCGCCGGCGGCCGAGGGCCTGATCGAGGAGTGCATCGCCAAGGGCGTGCGCGCGCTGCACCTCTACACGGGCGGCTTCGCGGAGAACCTCGACCCGGAGCGGGCGGCACTCGAGCAGGCACTGATCGAGAAGGCGCGTGGCGGCGGCTTGCGCGTGATCGGGCCGAACTGCATGGGCCTCTACCACCCAGCCGCGCGGATGGCGTTCACCTCGGGCCACCCGAAGGAGGCGGGCGACATCTCGGTCATCTGCCAGTCCGGCGGCAACGCGATGGACATCATCAGCGGCCTCGCGCAGCGGGGCGGCCGCTTCGCGAAGGTGGTGTCGTTCGGGAACGGGACGGACATCGGGGCGGCGGAGCTGCTCGCCTACGCGGCCGGCGACCCCGAGGCGCGGATCGTGCTCGCCTACGTCGAGGACACCAGCGACGGACGCGCGCTCTACGAGGCGCTGCGCGTCTGCGCCCGCGCCAAGCCGACGATCGTGCTCAAGGGCGGCATCTCCGCCGCGGGCGCCCGCGCAGCGCGCTCGCACACCGCCTCGCTCGCCGGGTCGCACGAGGTGTTCGTGGCTGCCTGCCGGCAAGCCGGCGCGGCGGTGGTCCGCTCGCTCGACGAGATGGTCGACCTGGCCGTGGCGGTGAGCACGCGCCTGCGCGCGGTCGCCGGGCCGCGGGCGGTGCTGCTCGCCGTCGGCGGCGGCTACTCGGTGCTGACGACGGACGCGCTCGCCGGGCACGGCATCGACCTCCCGGAGCTCGACGGTGCGACGCTCGCGCGCCTGCGCGAGGTCGTCCCGAGCGACGGCAACAGCATCGACAACCCGATTGACGCGAGCTACATGGGGGACGATGCCGAGCAAGCGATGAAGGTCGTGACGGACGCTGCCGCGCGGGACGCGAACACGGACTTCCTGGTCACGATGCTGCGCGGGCCGGGCGCATCCAGCGAGGAACTGCAGCGCGCCATCGAGGAGCTCGCGGAACTGCAGGAGCGCACAGGCAAGCCGATCGCGATCGCGGCTCGCCGGGACGTCGGGCAGATTCCGGAAGAGGCGCTTCGCCTCGCGTACGAGCGCGGCGTCGCCGTGTTCCCGAGTCCGGTGAGCGCCGGACGAGCCGCCGGGCTGCTGCTGCAGTGGCGGCGGGACCGCGAGGGTCTGCCACCTCTGCCGTAGCCATCTGTTGCCAGTGGGCGTACTCAAGGCCGAAGCGGGCCGTACTGCAGCGCGTGGCGACTCCGGTTAGATTGAGAGCCGACTGATCGACCGGATGGCCGTCGCAACCAGCGGACTGCTCAGAAGGACAGCGTGCCGTGCGGGGATTGCTAGCCCTTGCGGTTGGTGGCGTGGTTCTCTTGAGCTGCGTGGGGGGGCGAGGCGAGAGCCCGACCCGCCCATCTACCCCCGTCGACTCGACGCCAGCTGTCTTGGCAACGGCGCCCCCGACCGCCGAGCAAACGGTCGCGCCGGCACCGACAGCAACGCCGACAGCGGCAACGCCCCAGACTCCGCTGCCCGCACCTTCCGTCACGCCGACTGCAACGCGCACACCAGCGTCGGCGCCCCGGGCGACCCCCACCCCGGCCCCCACGCCAACTCCAAATCCAACGCCAACACCAGCTCTGACACCGATGCCGACTCCGCCTCCGACGCCAACGCCCACGCCCGCGCCAACACCAACGCCAGCTCCGACTCCGACGCCGACGCCAACTCCAACGCCCGCGCCCACACCAACGCCAGCACCAACGCCGACGCCGACGCCTCCGCCGCCTGCGTTCGAACTCACGACCGAACAAGACATCGTGTTCGTGGGGGACATCTCGCAGGAGTGGCGAATCCGCGTCCGCGAAGAGCTGGCGCGCGTGGTCGCGTTCTACTCCGATCGCTACGACATCGTCGTGCCGCAGTTCACGATGTACTTCGCCAACGACCTCGAGCCCATCGCCATGCTCTACCAGGAGCTCCACGACCGGGAGGCTCCCTTCGCCCAGAGCTTCCGCGGCGGCTGGGTGGCGAGCACGCGGGACTCGGCCCTGGAAGCATTCGTTGCATCAGGTTCCGCGTCGGGGCTGTCGGAGTTACTCTCCCACGAGTACTACCACATGATGCAGCATCATGTGCTCCGGACGCTTGCGGACGGACCACGGTCCTCCACGGCATGGTTGATCGAAGGCACCGCGAGCTACGGCGAGACGCTCTACGTTACGCGGGGCTCCCACAAGCAGGCGGAGTTCCTGTGGCGATGGGAACCCTTCGCGCGTGCACATACCGCCCTCACGAGCGTCATGCGGAACGAGGTTCCCTTCAAGGAACTCGCTCTCGAAGGGGTGATCAACGCACTTCTCGCGCCCCACTACTACGATTTCGCGGCCGCGGCGGTAGCGTGGCTGGTGGAGAAATCGGGGCGCGACCTGGCCGACCTGGAGTATTGGCGTCTCCTGGCGAAGACCGACGACTCGGAGAGCGCATTCGCCGCAGCCTTCGGGATCGCTAGCGACGATTTTGTCGAGGCTTTCGAGTCGGACCGCACCACCTTCGACGACCGGCTACCGCAGATCGGAGGGCTCGTCGTCGATCTCGCGGGCGTCCCGCTGGCCGGCGTCCACATCGCAGTCTCCCCCAGATGGGGGGGCGCCTCCGCGTACGGAACCTCCGGCGAAGATGGGACGTTCGCCATCATGGTGCTTCCAGAGTGGGAGTACCTCATCCGCCTGGGGCGGGTGGTCGGCGGTTCTCAATTCACCAGCGTGTTCTACGGTCTGAACGTAGATCCGAGGACCGGCGATGTGAATCGCTGCGGACACACGTTCATTGCTGTCGGGCCCGAGAGCCCGGGCGACTTGGTGATCAAAGTTCTGTCTGAGCTGCTCGAGAGGCCCGACGAACCTCGCTGTAACGAGGGCGTGCCGGGGTACTACAAAGTGGCGATGAGATTCTTCGGACCGGATGGGGAGGCTATTCGAGAACCAATAGTGGAGGCTGCGATCTTTCCCGCTGAATGGCTATCTGAGAACAGGGGTGGGGGGCGTTTTGCTGGAGTCGGAGTGGACGGAATTGCAAGCCGGATAGTTGCAGAGGGATCGTACGGCGTGCAGATCTACTACTCCAACGGTACGTCCGGTTGGCCCATCGGCTGGTATGGCGGCGAGAGTGGATTCACGACTGATCGGCGGGAGGCGACTGTGTTCGAGGTGAACGGTGCTGACGTCACAGACATTGAGATTCACTTCAGGGACAACCCTGCCGACCTGGTGACCTCGCGACCTTGAACGCAGCCGCCTGGTCCACCATTCCAGTCACCCGCGCAGACTCCCCAGCGTTCTCATCTTCCTCGCAACACCGTCGCTGCGCTCTGGTCAAGCACCGCGCACGGCGCCCCCGCGCAGCCTTCGAGGGCGGCTCGCCGCTACGGGTCCATGTGGACCTCGCGGCGGGCGAAGCGCCAGCCCTCGGGGGTTTTGCGCCACTCGTCGTGGTAGATGCCCGTCCCGCTGATCCGAGGCGATTCGTCGCCGGGGTAGCGGCGCGTGCCGAGCAGCATGGTCGTCGTGCGGGCGGAGTCGGGGCCGAGCTGCTCGAAGATGGTGCCGGTCTGGTGGTGGCGGCTCTGGTAGCCGTCGGGCATCTCCTCGTGGAGGGCGCGCGCCCACTCGCGGATCGCCTCGCGGCTCCCGCAGCGGAGCAGCGGCTTTTCGCGCCCGGCGTAGACCTCGAAGACGGCGTCCTCGGTGAACAGCTCCGCGTAGCCGTCCGCGTCCTTGCCGTCGTAGGTCCGCGAGTAGTGGCCGATCATCTCGAGGATTGCGAGCCTGTCCTCGACGCTCATCGCTGTCCTCCTCCTCCGGTTGCCTCGTTGTCGTCGCGTGCACAGCGGAAGCCGGTGTTGCCGACCGAGCTGTCGGGTGTGTTCGAGCTGCGCGCGGCCACACGGTAGCGGTTGCAGTAGGAGCGGTGGCAGAGGTACGAGCCGCCGCGGATCACGCGCGCGCTGCCCTCGGGCGGGCCGGCGGGGTTCTCCGCCGCGCCCTTGCCGCCGCCGTTGCGCTGGAAGCTCGCGCTGAACCAGTCCGCGCACCACTCCCAGACGTTGCCCGAGGTGTTGTAGAGGCCGAAGCCGTTGGGCCGGAAGGCGCGCGCGGGCGCAGTCCCGAGGTAGCCGTCGTCCGCGGTGTTGCGCTCCGGGAACTCGCCCTGCCAGATGTTGCAGCGCTGCTCGCCGCCGGGCTCCAGCTCGTCGCCCCAGGGGTAGCGACGCGCCTCGAGGCCGCCGCGGGCCGCGTACTCCCACTCCGCCTCCGTCGGGAGGCGCGCGCCGGCCCAGGCGCAGTAGGCCGTCGCGTCCTGCCAGGAGACGTGGACGACCGGGTGGTCCATGCGCGCCTCGATGTCCGAGGCGGGGCCGTCGGGGTGACGCCAGTCCGCGCCGAAGACCTGCCGCCACCAGGGCGCCGAGGCGAGCGCGCGCGTCGGCGGGGCGTCCTCCGGCAGGAACTGCTGGAAGACGAACGACCAGCCGAAGCGCTCGGCGTCCGTGCGATAGCCCGAGGCGGCGACGAACCCGGCGAACTGCGCGTTCGTGACGGCGGCGGCGGCGATGGCGAAGGGGCGCAGGGTGACGGGGCGGACGGGGCCTTCGCCGTCCTCCGGGAAGCCCTCGGCGTCGGCGGCGCCCATCAGGAAGCCGCCGCCCGGCAGCCGCAGCAGCTCCCCCGGGGCAGCCGAGGGCGGCGCGGTCGGCGCGGCGCGCGGCGCGCGGGCCGGGGGCGCGACCTCGCGCGGCGGCGAGGCGCGGACGGGGCTGCAGCAGGCGGCGCTGATGGCCGTGCGGCTGTCGGTGTTGTCGCGGTCCGGCATGTCCGGGTCGCCTTCGAGGAGCTGCGAGGGGGTTCGGGGGCACTATAGGGCGAGCGGGTCTCTCCTGTGGGGGCTGCGCCCCCACACCCCATCCCGGACGAGCGCGCTGCGCGGCTCTGGCCCACCCACCCACCCTCGGATTTTCTTTCATGTGGGGGCTGCGCCCCCACGCCCCCACCCGGAGCGCCGGGCTGCGCCGCCGCCGGATCGCGCCCCCGAAGCCCCGAGGCGACAACCAACCCCCGAGGCCGCTCCGGCCCCCTCGCCCCTTGCGGGAGAGGGCGGGGGTGAGGGGGTCCGCCGCCCGCCGGCCGACAAGCCTTCGAGGGCGCAACGTGCTTCCGAGGCCGGCCCCCTCGCCCCTTGCGGGAGAGGGCGGGGGTGAGGGGGAGCCGCTGCGTGGGCGGGTTAGCCGAGAGCGGTGGCGATGCCGACGATGGCGGCGGTGGCGGCGATGATGCCGGCGCCCTGGAGCCAGAGCGTGCGGTACATCTCAGCCCTGAGAGAGTGCACGTCTTCCTTGAGATCGGACCTGGACGCGAGCAGCTCTTCCCTGAACTCGGACCTGAACGAGTGCAGGTCGGCCTTGATCTCTGACCTGAACGAGTGCAGGTCGGCTTTGATCTCGGACCTGAACGAGTGCAGGTCGGCCTTGAGTTCGAGCAGGGAGTGCTCGGTGGCGAGGCCGCTCGTGGCGCTGTCGACGATGTCCGCGACGCCTTGCGCGGCCCGGTCGTCGAGGCCGGCGTCCGTGAGTCTGCGGGCGGCGCGCTGAGTGTCGAAGGCCATGGCCCAACCCTGTCATGTCTGCCGTCGTCGGCAGCCTACCACGCAGCGCCTGCTGTGGGGGCTGCGCCCCCACGCCCCATCCCCGATGAGCGCGCTGCGCGGCTCTGGCCCACCCACCCGCCCTCGGATTTTCTTTCTGTGGGGGCTGCGCCCCCACGCCCCCACCCGGAGCGCCGGGCTGCGCCGCCGCCGGATCGCGCCCCCGAAGCCCCGAGGCGACAACCAACCCCCGAGGCCGCTCCGACCCCCTCGCCCCTTGCGGGAGAGGGCGGGGGTGCGGGGTGCGGGCGCAGCCCGCCACGGGGGCAAGCGCCTGCGGGGGGACCCCGCAGCCCACCCGGCACAACCCCCCGCCCGGCAACGCAGCCTCAAGACCCCGAGTGGATCGTCGAGGGGGGGTGTGGGGGGGAGCCACCCCTTGAGACAACAGCCCTTGCGGGAGAGGGTGGGGGTGAGGGGGTGCGGGCGCAGCCCGCCGCGCGAGGGGCGAGGCTGCCCCCACATCAGCAAGCAGGAAGCGCGGGGACAAAAAAGGTGGGCCCCCGTGTGGGGGCCCACCTGCAATCAGCTCCGTTGGCGGGGCCGCCCCACAGGGACGGTCCGCCGGCTGGCGCCGAAGGTTAGCTCACTCGACGCGTCGAGACGCGCGCTCCGGCCAGGCCGGCAACCGCGACGAAGCCGAGCACCAGCGCGAGCAACGGCGAACCGGAGTCGCTGGAGACGAGGCCGGCGTTGCCGACGATCGGGGCCTCGGGGCCCATGGTGTCGTCTGGCGTCGGCGACGCTTCCGGCTCCTCAGTCGCCACCGCAGTGGGCTCCACCATGACGGCTACGGTGAGCGTGAGCTGCTCGACGTTGGTCGGGCTCCAGGTCGCCGTCTCCGCGGCCTTCGCGCCGTTAAGCTTGAAGACGATCGTGGCGCCATCGGCGGCTCCGCCGCCACAGGCGCCCTCGTCGACGTAGATGACCCAGCCGTCGCTGGCCGAGTTCGTGGTTTCGCTACAGAGGACATCGTCGATGCTGGCGGCGATGATGACGCCGTCCTCAAGGCCGGTGCCGTAGTAGATGTTCTGCGTCGGACCCTGCGCCTGAGCGCTGTGGACGCCGAACGCAAGCGGGGCGATCAGCAGCGCGAGCAGCGCCACCGCAAAGCCGAGCCTGGCGGGTCCTTTCGTCATGTTCATTCAGTCTCTCCTTGCCGGGCTACTTCACTTCCGAGCCCGCCGCCCGGAGTGCCCCTTCCGGGGCTTCGACACTTGGCAGGGGCAGTGGTGGGAGCCCCCCCGGAACCCGCTTGCACGGGCTCCCGAGGGCTCACTACTGCCGGTTGGTTACAGCCGGGACGTCGCCGCCCTAGCCTTCACCCATCCCGTTTTCCATGCCGTTTTCCATGCCGTTTTCCATGCCGTTTTCCATGCCGTCGCCCATGCCGTCGCCCATGGAGTCATCCATGGAGTCGCCGACGCAGTCGCTGATGATGACGGCGGTCGGGCCGTCGAAACCATCGGGGTATGCGGTGGCGAAGTTGACGTTGACGATCGGCACGGCGGAGCCGGCGATGAAGGCGATGTAGCCGGGGCCGTGAGGCTCGTCGGCCCAGATGTTCGCGCCGCCGGGGCAGGCCGCGAGTGCGGCTGCATCGAGCTGCGCGATCGATCCACCGCTGAAGATCGCCAGACCGCGGTTGTCGCTCAGCGACGGCGGCGGCGCCGGGGGATCGCCCGGCTCAGGCGATGCCTCAACGGTAGCGGTCGCCTCAGGCGTCGGGGTCGGGTCCGGCGCGTCAGCGGCGACCGACAGGGCGATGCCATTCGCCAGGTCGTCCGGGGCGTACCCGGCCGACCAGGCCACCGTCTCAGCGGCGGGGTCGCCGTTGATGGTGAACGAGATGGTGGCGTCGGTGGCGGCAGCGCCGCCACAGTCGCCGGCGTAGATTCGGAAGAACCATCCGCCGAGCGCCTCGGCCGTGTACGAGCCGCACTCGGCGTCGCCGATCGAGGCGACGATGACGTCGCCTTCGACGACGTCGCCGCCCGCGTCGACACCGTAGACATCGGCGGGGGCGGCGGGCTGCGCATGCACCGGACTGGCGCCGAAAAAGATCGGCGTCAGCAGGAGCGCGAGCAGCGCGGCGACGAGGCCGGTGGAGGCCAGTCCCTTCGCAATGCTCATTCGGTCTCTCCTTTTTGAGGGGTCTGCATTGGTTGCACCACGGCCCCCGCGCCCCGGCCTGAGCCGGGACGCGGGAAGCGCGTGTGTAGCTTCAGGAGCGAAACCTCCTAGCCGCCGCCGCAGTTACCGACGAGCAGCGACTCGCCAGCCGGGACGCCAGCCGGGAAGAGCGCCTCGAAGGAAGCGTTCAGCGCCGCAATCATCGCGGCCGGGATGTAGGACACCCAGCGACCCTGGTAGTCCGTGGCGTAGACGGTACCGCCGCCGCTACAGGCCGTGGTCACCGCAGTGCCCAGCTCAGCAACCGTGCCGCCGCTGAAGGTCAGCAGCGTCACGCCGGTGGGACTCGGCACCTTGCTCAGGCTCGGAGGCGCAGGAGGCGGCTCCTCCACAGGCACGCCGACCTGCAGCGTGATGATGTCCCTGACGGCGCTACCACCGCTACCGGCGATGACGCGGAAGACGACCTGACCTTCAAGACCGGCGGCGTAGCTGAACTGCGCCGAGCCGTCCGTTGTCTTCGCACCCTCCGCCGTCGCCTTACCCTCGGCGAGGCCGTCGCCTGCGACCTTGATGACGTTGATGGCGGTCTCGCCGACGAGGACACCCTCGTCGTCACGCACCGTGATCGTGACCGTCGTGTCGCTCAGCGGGTCGACGCTCTCGGGAGCATCGCTCTCAATGCTGGCCGCCGCACCGGCGACCTCGACCTCGACCTCGGCCGAAATCTTGTCACCGAGCGCGAAGTTGAGGGTGTTGATGCCGCGAGTCGCGGCCTGATCCCCGGCGGTGTCCTCGTCCTCGGCCGGAGCCGTCACCATGACGATACACTGGCCATCGTCGTCCGTACCGGACGATCCGAGGGACGCCGTCACAGGCGGATCCGCCTGATCGTCCGCCACCCGTGGGATATGCGCCGTACAGGCCGGGATGACGACCTTGCCGTCCTTCTCCCGGTTGACGCCGAAGTCGGCCGTGACCGCGTTCGAGTCTTCCTCGGGACCGACGATGTCATCCTTCGCCGCCTTGGTGGGCGACTGGCCCTTGACGGCGCTGCCCGCGGCGTCGGTGACGGTCAGGATGACCGCGACCGTGCCGCCCTGCTCGACCGAGCCCTGCTCGACCTCGGCGTTCAGGTTCTTGGCGGCGCCGTAGAACGTGGCCTCGACGGTCGCCGGGTCGAGGGTGCCGTGGGTGATGGTGATCACCGCGCTGCCCTCGCGGCCACCGCCGATGAGGGCGACCGTGGCGGTGCCCAGCGTAGTGATGTCGGGGTCGCTGTCCTCTACAACCGTGTCGGCCTGACACACCTGCGAGGGAGCGTTGCCGCCCGTGCCGTCACAGTCGAGCAGACCGAGCGTGGTGATGAAGGTGAGGGTCTCCCCCACGACACCCACGGGCGGATCCTGGTCGTTCTTGACCGTCGCCGTGATCATGGTCTGATCAGCGTCGCTCGGAGGATCAGTCTCGGAGGCCGCGACCGTGGTCGAGGCGGCCTTGGCCGTCAGCGTAGCCGGCTTCGGCTGCGTCTTGACCGTGATGACGATGGTCCTGTCCGCCGCCGCAGTGCCCACCAGGCCGTCGGCGTCGATAACGACAGCGGTCTTGACGATGATGAAGCCGTCCGCCGAGTCGGCGTCGACATTCATCTTCACCTGGATGCTGTTCGGCTCGTCGCCGCCGTCGGCGTCCACGCCGGTGTCACAGGCGGCGTCGTCGCTACAGGCGACCGTCTGGCCGTCGCCCGAGTCGAAGCTACCGCTGGAAGTGCTGTTCTCGCTGTCGATCGTGAAGCGCACGATCCGGCCGGCCTGGGTCATCACCGCAGTGTCGCCCGGCTGGACCGTCGCCGTGCCGTCGATGACATCGATGTCCTCCGCCTCGACCGTGGAGGTCGAGGACACGGACAGCAGCACCGCGAGCGCCACCGCAAAAGCGGCAACGACGGCGAAGCCGTATGCACCCATCTTTGTTACGTAACTCAAATTGTTTCCCTCACTTTTTCGAGGTACTCGTTCGCTTGTGTCCGGACCGGTTCGCCTATTCCGATTGCCCTCCTTGACTCGGGCTTCCTTGGTGCGAATGGCCTCGTTGCGGTACTTGTACCGCCGCTCGAGCTGAACGCTACAAACGCCGCTCGGGGTCTCCCCTTGTGCGGGGGGAACCCCCGCGGGGCCGCTCGCTGGAAGCTGGCCTCTCCTCCCGTGCCTGCCTGGCGCCTCCGCCTTGCGGGGCTGGCCCGCGATACCGGCGGCGACGCGCAGCGCCGCCCCAGGGGCGAGGCCCGGCACATGTGGAGTAACGCGCTGGAACACCGTCGGGTTAATGCCGGTGGCGTCCCCGCCACGATCCTCGCCATGCCTGTTGTAGCGAACGAGGGGGCTGCCGTCCAGTTTTCTCAAGGGGGGGCGCTGTGTTCTCAAGGGGGGGCTCCCCCCCACACCCCCCCTCGACGATCCACTCGGGGTCTTGAGGCTGCGTTGGCGGGCGGGGGGTTGTGCTGGGTGGGCTGCGGGGTTCCCCCGCAGGCGCTTGCCTCGTGGCGGGCTGCGCCCGCTCCCCCTCACCCCCCCCTCTCCCGCAAGGGGCGAGGGGGCCGGCCTCGGAAGTTGGGGGCGCGATCCGATCCGGCGGCGGCGCAGCCCGGCGCTCCGTGTGGGGGCGTGGGGGCGCAGCCCCCACATCAAGAAAGTCCGAGGGCGGGTGGGTGGGCCAGAGCGGCGCAGCGCGCTCATCCGGGATGGGGGTGTGGGGGGCGCAGCCCCCCGCAGGGGACGCGCGGGCTGCGCCCGCTCCCCCTCACCCCCACCCTCTCCCGCAAGGGGCGAGGGGGCCGGACGGGCCTCGGGGGTTGGGGGCGCGATCCGGCGGGCTGCGCCCGCTCCCCCTCACCCCCACCCTCTCCCGCAAGGGGCGAGGGGGCCGGACCGCCCTCGGGCGTTGGGGGCGCGATCCGATCCGGCGGCGGCGCAGCCCGGCGCTCCGGGTGGGGGCGTGGGGGCGCAGCCCCCACATGAAAGAAAGTCCGAGGGCGGGCGGGTGGGCCAGAGCCGCGCAGCGCGCTCATCCGGGATGGGGGTGTGGGGGGCGCAGCCCCCCGCAGGCGACTGGCGGGCTGCGCCCGCTCCCCCTCACCCCCACCCTCTCCCGCAAGGGGCGAGGGGGCCGGACGGGCCTCGGGGGTTGGGGCGCGATCCGATCCGGCGGCGGCGCAGCCCGGCGCTCCGGGTGGGGGCGTGGGGGCGCAGCCCCCACATGAAAGAAGTCCGAGGGCGGGTGGGTGGGCCAGAGCGGCGCAGCGCGCTCGTCCGGGGTGGGGGTGTGGGGGGCGCAGCCCCCCGCAGGCAGCGCGCGGTCGGCTACTGACTAGCGCCGAGGCGCTGGGTCTCCTCGATCACCTCGCTGAGCCAGGGCAGCTCGTCGTGGGGGATGTCCTCGACCTCCAGCTCGGCGCCGTCCGGGCTGTAGCGGTGGTGGTGCAAGGTGTCGAGGGCGCCGTGGCAGTTGTCGTAGCGGAAGAGGTCGCGGTCCGGCGGGCCGGGCAGCCAGGCGTGGTAGCGGTACTCCTGCGTTCTCACCTCGGTCCGGCCGCTACCCCGGCCCCTCTGTCGGACCTCGTATGTCTTCTCCACCGAGAGGACGGCGCCGCTGGCCGTCACGACGCGGCCGGTCAGGCGCGCTCTCACAAGCCGATCGCCGTCGGCCCATTCTTCGAAGGTCAGGCTGTCTTCTGTGACGACGCCGGCTTCGATGAGCCGCGCTATGTAACTCTCGTGAACCCGTCGGTAGCCGTCGTAGCTGTGCCAGTTTCGCTGTCGAGCGCCGCGAGCAGGCTGAGCAGATCCCGGTACCTCGGAAGCCAAAGCGATATCTCCCGCGTGCACTTCTGCTGCCCCGAACGCACCCGCTCGGTCATCTCCTCGGAGCTGTACTCGTAGCGCCGCTCCATGCAGCGAACGAAGGTCTGGAGCTCCGCGACCGTCTCGCGAGCGTCGACGCGGCGCACGCGGGTCCGGAACCGCTCCTGTGCGAGCGGGCCGAAGGCGGGAGGCGTAGTCGCCTCAATGCCGGTGGGCGGCGTGATCTGCGCCATGGTCTCTCCTGCAAGGAGGTTACCACGCGGAGGCTGCGCCCCGGGGGACAGTGCGCAGCCTCCGCGATGGGGCACGGGGGCGCCCTCCGGTCTGCGTTGCCGTGCGGGGGGTTGTGCCGGGTGGGCTGCGGTGCTTGCCCCAGTGGCGGGCTGCGCCCGCTCCCCCTCACCCCCCCCCTCTCCCGCAAGGGGCGAGGGGGCCGGCCTCGGAAGCACGTTGCGCCCTCGAGAGCTCCGGGTGGGGGCGTGGGGGCGCAGCCCCCACATGAAAGAAATCCGAGGGCGGGTGGGTGGGCCAGAGCCGCGCAGCGCGCTCGTCCGGGATGGGGGCGTGGGGGGCGCAGCCCCCCGCGGGTGACAGCAGGCGCTTGACGCACGTGTGGCACATCTGTTCTATTACCCGCCGCCGGGACGCCCTCGCGTACCCCCTGCACGACGAGGGCGTCCCGGCAAGCGATTCGGCCCGGATGGACGGGCGCGGCGGGAGGAGCGAGGGCGCGATGAACGCGGGAACAGGCTCGGGACATCACAGGCGGGGTGGAACGGAAGGAGCGCCGTGTCGATCTGGTCGGGGTTCGCGATTGCGGGCGAGGTTGCGACCGCGGGAAGCGGGGTGGCGAACGCCGCGTGGTTCGCGCATCGCGCCGCGCGGACGGCGGGGCCACGTCGCCTCGCCGCGTTGCTGCTGATGCTGCTCTTCGCCGCGGTGGCGCTGGACGCGGCCGCGCACGTGCTGCCGGGGGCGCCCTCGTGGCCCTCGATGCAGGGCGCGCTGCTGCGGCTGCCGTTGCTGGCGGCGAACGTCGCCGCCGGGCTCGCGATCCTCGCGGGCTCGGGGCGAGGGCGCGCCCAGTGAGCGCGGCGACGGGCGCGCTGGCGGCCGATCTGCGCGAGGAGCGCTACGAGGCGGCGGCCCTGCGGCTGCTGCTCGGCGTCCTCGCGGCCCTCGCGGCGGTCGCGGGCGACGTGCCCGGGACGCGCGAGGAGCTGATCGCGCTGCTGGCGGCGGAGGGCGCGTGAGCACGGTTACGTCCGGAGGGGGCGACGCGGCGCGGCAGGGCTTCTACGAGTCGGCGCTGGCCGCGGCGGACGCCTCGGCATTGCGGGAGGCGCGGGCGCTGTCCGGCCTCGACGACGAGGTGGCGCTGTTGCGGGTGCAGTTGCGGCGCGCCTTCGCGGACGCGGAGGCGGACCCGCGCACGGTGCAGGCGGGCGTGCGGCTGCTGGTGCAGGCGCTGCTGGCGCAGCACCGGCTCTCGCCGCAGCAGGCGGAGCACCTCGGCAAGGCCGTGGCGAACGTGCTGGAGGAGTTCGGCGAGGTGCTGGGAGTGGCCGCGGGAGCGGCGACATGACGGGGGCGCGGCCTCGATCCGGTTCCCTCTCCTGTCCGGCCCCCTCTCCAGGGGAGAAGGTGGGGCCCCGCCGATGCCCCGGCTGGATTCCGGCTTTCGCCGGAATGACGGGAAGGGGGAGCCGGCTCCCTCTCCTGGGGGAGAGGGTGGGGCCCCGCCGATGCCCCGGCTGGATTCCGGCTTTCGCCGGAATGACGGGAAGGGGGAGCCGGCTCCCTCTCCTGGGGGAGAGGGTGGGGCCCCGCCGATGCCCCGGCTGGATTCCGGCTTTCGCCGGAATGACGGGAAGGGGGAGCCGGCTCCCTCTCCTGGGGGAGAGGGTGGGGCCCCGCCGATGCCCCGGCTGGATTCCGGCTTTCGCCGGAATGACGGGAAGGGGGAGCCGGCTCCCTCTCCTGGGGGAGAGGGTGGGGCCCCGCCGATGCCCCGGCTGGATTCCGGCTTTCGCCGGAATGACGGGAAGGGGGAGCCGGCCGGACTCGCTCCCGGCTCGATGGGTTGTGTTGCCCTCGAGGGTTCCGGGTGGGGGCGTGGGGGCGCAAGCCCCCACATCAAGAAAACTCCGAGGGCGGGTGGGTGGGCCAGAGCGCCGCAGCCCGCTCGTCCGGGATGGGGGTGTGGGGGGCTGCGCCCCCCACAAGAAGGGATGGATTCCGGCTTCCGCCGGAATGACGAGAGTGACGAGAAAGAGCTGGAGGTAGAGCGGATGAACCAGACGGAACAGACGGGGAGCATGCCGGCAAGCGAGCGGCTGGCGGCGGTCCTGCGGCGGATCGCCGGCGTCGAGACTCGCGAGCGGCCGCCGGCCGACGACCTGCGGGCGCGCATCGACTACCTCGAGCGCGACGGGGGCGAGATGCGGACGCGGGTCAACGGGCTGTTCTTCGGCCTGATCGCGCTCGCGGCCGGCGAGCTGCTGATGCGGGCGCTGGCCGGATGAGCGCCACAGCGAGCGGAGTCGCGATCGCGGACGCGCCCACGCGGTCCTCGGAGGACGCGGGGGCGACCTCGAGTGAGCCGCGCCGGCTGCCGAGGCTGCGGCCCTACCAGGCCGCCGTCGCACGCGCCGTCCTCGAGCGCGTCGTGGGCGGCGAGGGCGGATCGATCTCGGTGCAGATCGCGCGCCAGGGGGCAAGAACGAGCTCTCGGCGCAGCTCGAGCTGGTGCTGCTGCTGACGCGTCAGCGGCGCGGCGGGACGATCATCAAGTGCGCGCCGACGTTCGAGCCGCAGGCGGCGATCTCGCGCGACCGGCTGCTGGCGCGTGCGGACGGCGCGCGCCTCGGGGCGATCGTACGCCGCGAGGGCGCGGGGTCGGTGCGCTGCGGGCGGGCCGAGGCGCGCTTCCTCTCGGCGGGGCCGGGCGCCTCGGTGCTCGGTCACACCGCGGACCTGCTGCTGGAGGTGGACGAGGCGCAGGAGGTGCCGGCGGACAAGTTCGATCGCGACTTCCGCCCGATGGCGGCGGCCGCGAACGCGCCGGTCGTCTACTACGGCACGCCGTGGGGACCTCGGTCGCTGCTGGCGCAGGCGCAGGCGGCGCATCGCGAGGCGGAGCGCGCGGACGGCCGCCGCCGCCACTTCCAGGTCGACTGGGAGCAGGTGGCGGCGCACAACCCGGCCTACGGCGCGTACGTGGAGGAGGAGCGGCGGCGGCTCGGCGAGCGCCACCCGCTGTTCCGGACGCAGTACCTGCTGGAGGAGCTGCACGAGCAGGACCGGCTGCTGGACGGGGCCGCCCTCGCGCAGCTCGAGGGCGAGCACGAGCGCCGCCACACCCCCGCCCGCGGCGAGCGCTACGTCGCCGGCCTCGATCTCGCGGGTCCGGCGCTGGACGGCGGGCGCGGAGCGGAACAACACGACTGGACCGTACTCACGATCGCGCGCGTGCGCGCGGACAGCAGGGACGGGGCCGCCCTGCCGCTGATCGAGGTCGTCGAGCACCAGGCCTGGCAGGGCGTTCCGGCGGGCGAGCTGCTGGACGCGCTGGCGGATCGCCTCGCGCGCGTCTGGCGCGTGCGCCGCGTCGTCGTGGACGCGACCGGCCTCGGTGGCCCGGTCGCCGATCTGCTGTCGCGTCGCCTGCCCTCGGGGCGGGTGGCGCCGTTCACGTTCACGGCGGAGCGCAAGTCGCAGCTCGGCTTCGGGCTGCTGGCGGCGGTGTACTCGGGCCGGCTGCGGCTCTACCGCGTCGACGGGTCGCGCGAGGCGGCGGAGTGCCGCGTGCAGCTGGAGCGTGCACGCGCGGCCTACAGCGAGCGCGGGCAGATGCAGTTCTCCGTGGACGCCTCGGAAGGCCACGACGACTACCTGATGAGCCTCGCGCTGGCCGTGCGCGCCGCGCGCGACGAGGGCGGATCGCGCACCGCGCGCGGACGCGCCTCGGGTGACGCGGGCGAGGCGATCGAGGCGGGCGGCCTGCGCGTCGCCGCGGCGGTGGCCGCGTGAACGCCTCGGAACAGCCGGGCATCGACGGGCAGCAGCCGCCGCCGCTGGTGCGTGCGGACGCGCTGCCGGAGCAGGTGGAGTACCGGGACCAGGGCTGCGACCTGTTCCCCTCGTGCCTGCGCTGCCCGCTGCCGCGCTGCCGCTACGACGAACCCGGAGGAGCGCGCGCGATGCTGAATCGCATCCGCGATCGCGAGATGCGGCGGCTGCGTCGTGAGCAGTCGCTGCCGGTGGACGAGATCGCGCGCCGCTACCGCGTCTCGCGCCGCACTGTCTTCCGCGCGCTGGAGCACGGCCCCGCCTCGCGAGGGCGTCGCGGGTCCTCGGGAGGCGCGCACGGTCCTCGCGGCGAACGCGGGACGGATCGGAAGGAGATCGAACGATGACACAGTCAGCAGTCGCAGCGGCGGGGGCGACGCCGTTCCCGCGCACCCTTGCGCAACGCGATCGCGAGCGCCTCGCGCGCTACCGCGAGTTCCTCGACTACTACGAGGGGCGGCGGGGCGCCGCGCCGGCCGGGCGCCGCGAGCGCTCGCTGAGCTTCAACTACGCGCGCGCCTTCGTGGAGAAGGGCGCCTCCTACCTGATGACGCCGCACCGCCCGACGGTCGTCGCGACCGACGGCGGCAACGCCTCGGAGGCCGAGCAGGCGCTGCTGGAGCTGTGGGAGGCGAACGACCTCGAACGGCTCGACCTCGAGAGCGAGTTCGACACGGCGACGCTGGGCGACGGCGCCTTCAAGGTGAGCTGGGACGAGCACGAGCAGCGGGTGGTGGTGAGCGCGCCGGACGTGCAGGGGCTGTACGTGTGGTGGCTCGGCGACGACGTGCGCCGCATCCGCCGCGTGGCCGCGCGCTACGAGACGCCCTCGGAAGACGTGGAGGCGCGCACCGGGCGGCTGCCGCGTGGCCCCGGCGGACGGACGCCGGAGCGCGTGACGCTGACGGAGGTGTGGACGGCGGAGCGCTTCGAGCTCTGGGTGGAGGACGAGCCGGTCGAGGCGCGGGCGAACCCGTACGGCGTGATCCCGTTCGTGATCTTCCCCAACACGCCACGCCCGAAGCAGTTCTGGGGCATCTCCGACATCGAGCCGCTGCGCGAGTCGATCGCCGAGCTGAACCGCGTGATGACGCAGCTGAGCCGCATCCTCGAGCTCTCCGGCAACCCGATCGCCGTCCTCGAGAACGTCGAGGAGTCGCGCGACATCGTGGTGCAGCCGGGGGCGGTCTGGGAGCTGCCGGAAGAGGCGCGCGCGTACCTCCTCGATCTGCTGCAGGGCGGAGGGGTGCGGCTGCACGCGGACTACCTGAACCAGGTCTACCGCACCATGCACGACCTGGCGGAGATGCCGCGCATCTCCTTCGGAGACGGGTCCGGCGACCGCTCCGGCGTCGCGCTGCGCCTCGAGCTGGACCCGCTGCTGCGCAAGGTGGCGCGCAAGCGGCTGATCCGCAGCGCGGCGATGCGCAAGCGCGACCGGCTGATGCTGCGCGTGCTGGCCCACCACAGCGGCCGCCGTTTCGAGGGCGTGCGCACGGACATCGCCTGGTCCCCGATCTTCACGGGCGACGAGACGGGCCTGCTGGAGGCCGCCGCACGCGCGGCCTCCTAGCGCCCGCGCGGCGATGAGGTCAGTGCGATGCGATCACGGGCCGGGAGCGGAAGCGAGGTCGTCGAGGGCGCTGCGGGAGTCCTCGAAGGATTCGTAGAACTCCTCCACGGTGATGCCGAAGGCGCCGTCGAAGGCCTCCTCCCAGTCCTCCGAGGCTGACAGCAGCCGGAAGTACTCGAAGATTGCCGTTTCCCCGGCGCGCTCCACCAGACGGTCGGCGGCGAAGAACGCCAACGCGTCGTACGGCTTGCTGACCAATTCCTCCGCGCGCCAGGTAGGGGCATAGGACTCAATGCTGCGGAGCGACTGGGTTGTCCTGACCGCCAGCATGGCGAGGCTGCGTCGGGTCTCGTCGAGGGTTTCGACCCCTGCGGCGTCGTGGTAGGCGTACCTGATGTAGCTTCTCAGTCCACGCCAGAGCCAATCGGGCCCCCAGAAGTGGAGGCCCTCCTCCGCCGGCGGTACCAGGAGGTCGTTTGCGATTCGACCCGTGATGTTCGAGAAGTGGTAGTTGCTGACGTAGTGCGCGAGCGACGTACCGCATTCCAGGGTGATGAACAGGGCCACGCTGTCATTACGCCGGTGACAGAGCCTCTCCGGCAGCGGACTGCCGGAAGCCAGCCGGTACGCCATCATGAACGGGCGCGTCGCGGACGCAGTGTCTGCCGCCACGTACACGGAGTAGTCCGCCGGGCCGGCGCCGAGGCGTTCGCCGAAGAAGTCCTGCGCGGTCTGGAACTCGGCACGGACGGCCGCCCTGGTCTCCTCCGGAACCTCACCCACGAACACGAGCATCGGCTCGTCGCGGTCGTCGGCCCGATGGGGTATCACCGGGGCGACCTCGCTGCGGTGCTGCGCGAACGCCGCGTAGAAGTCGCCGACCGTCATGCCGAAGGCGCCCTCGAACGCCTCGCGCCAGTCGGACGAGTACCGCAGTAACCGTTGGTACTCGAGGAGCTGCGCTTCGCCCGCGTGTTCGACCAGCCACTCGACAGCAAGGAAGCCCAGTGCGCGGGTTGCAAGAGGCCCCGTGGCGCGCGATTCGGACACGAGCTCGAGGCGGCTGAGCGGCTGTGTAGTCCAGACCGCCCAGCCAGCAAATGTGCTCCAAACCCAGTCCGGATTCTCATCCCCGACCAGCGCGAGGGAAGCGTATTCCGCGTACGCATCCCTTCCGTAGTTCAGCCAGACCGGTCCCTCGAGGGGCAGCACGTAGTCAGGATCACCCGGGGGTAAGGCCGTGAGCTCGTCTCGAACTTCCGCAAACGCCTCGTAGAACTCCTCCACGGTGATGCCGAAGGCGCCCTCGAAGGCCTCCTCCCAGTCCTCCGAGGTCAGGAGCAGCCGGTAGTACTCAAGGACGGACTTCTCACCGGCCCGCGCAACCAGCTGCTCGACGGCGAAGAAGCCAAGCGCCTCCTCGACTTCGTACGGGAGATCGGCCCCGGCGGAGCCGAGGACAGTGCTGAGCGGCTGCGCCGTCCGGGCTGCCTGGCGCACCAGCCCGGCCCGAATCCGATCGAGCGGCTCGGCGCCCGAAGCCGCCATGAACGTGTACTCCGCCCATCCCTCCGCCCCGAGTCGCAGCCACTTTGGACCATGCGAACGGGGGGCCCCGGTCCACTCGCCGGACAACAGTTGCTCGCGGACATCGCGGAAGTGGTACTCGCCGAGGTAGTGCGCGAGCGACCTTCCGCAGTCCAGCGCGATGACCATGGCCGCGCCCGTACTCGCCGTGAAGCAGAACCCCGGGTCCGGATCCCTGCCGAACACCTTGCGGAACGGAGCCGCGGCCGACTCGTCGTCGGCGGCGACGTACACGGTGTAGTCCGCCGGCGGCGCGCCGAGGCGCTCGCCGAAGAACTCCTGCGCGCCCTCGAACTGGGCGCGGACGGTTGTCTCCACCTCGGGGGCGATGTCGCCGAGGAGCACGAGGACCGGCTCGTTGCGGTCGTCGGCCAGATGTGGCAGCGGCGGCGCCAACTCGCTGCGATGCCGGGCGAAGGCCTCGTAGAACTCCTCGACCGTGAGCCCGAACGCCATCTCGAAGGCGTCCCGCCAGTCCGGCAGGAACTGCAGCAGCCAGTAGTACTCGAACAGCGCCTCGTCGCCGGCTCGCAGGGCCAGCCACTCGGCGGCGAGGAAGCCCGGCCCCGAGGATCCAGACGTGCCGACCATAGTCTCGAGGCTCCTGAGCGGCTCGGCGGTCTGAGCCGCATCGGCCTCATACCAGGCACGATGCTGGTCGGCTGACTCCGGATCCGCGAACGTCAGGTATGCGTACTCCACGTAGCGCTCCGCACCGAGATTGAGCCAGAGCGGCCCGTGGTACGGGGTGCCGTCGGCCGTTGGCGGGGTCGAGTTCCACCCGGGCGCGAGGCGTTCCCGAACGTTCTCGAAGTGGAACCGGGCAACATAGTCCGGAAGCGGTTGAGGGCAGGGCAGGATCACGAGCAGCTTGCTCGGCCAGAACGGATGAACGCAGATACGAGACTCCTGAGAAGGCCTCGAATACTGCGGCGCCGCCGATTCCCAGTCGGCCGCGACATCGACCCTGTAGTCTCCCGGCCAATCGCCGAAGCGTTCCCGGAAGAACGATTGCAACGCCTGGAACTCCCGCCCGATCGCTGCCTCGGTCTCGTCCGGGACGTCCCCCAGGAACGTGAGGGCCGGCTCAGTCCGGCCGTCGGATCGATCCGACCCCGGCGGTGCGCGCCTCTCGCGGTGCTGAGCGAACGCCTCGTAGAAGTCGTCGACCGCGGTGCCGAAGGCCGCCTCGAACGCCTCCGCCCAGCTCTCCGAGGCAGGCAGTAGCCGCTGGTACTCGAAGAGCGCAGGCTCCCCGGCCCGTTCGACCAGCCACTCCGCGGCCAGCGCGCCCAGGCTGTCCGCAGCCGCGCCGGCGGCGAGAAGCGAGGTGGCCCCTTCAAGCTCCGGGAGCGTCGGCGTGGCGGTGTAGAGGAGGTCCAACCATCGCTCCGCGTGCAATCCGGGAGCCGTGGTCTCCCCTCGCGCTTGCCGATACGCGCCGACGGCGTACCCGGAAGCGCCCGCGGTCATCCAGGCGGGTGAATCGGAACCCCCGGCCAGGTCCTGCCGCACGAGATGGAAGTACTCGCGCGCGAGTGTGTCCGCGATGGCGCGACTCTCCGCAGCGCTGCTACTGATCGCGATGCTCGCTGCGGTAGCACCGGCATCCTCGGCAGCTCCGACTCCGACAGCGACTGAGAGCTGCCCTGGTTCAATCGCGAAGCGCTCCTCGAAGAACTCCACGGCGCGGAGCATTTCATCCCGGATCGCGACCTGCTGGTCGGCGGGGATGTCGCTCGCGAACTCGAACGTCGCCGACTGCCACCAGCGCGCATCGTCGTTGAGCTCGACCCAGATCGCTTCACCGCGGTTCAGTCTGAGCGAGCCCTTCGCGGGTGGGCCGAACAGCTCGTAGCTCTGCGTCTCCGCGTTCCAGCGACTCGCAAGCACCAGGGCGTCGCCAGCCGTCCCCGCCGATTCCGCGAACGACTCGCCGTCGCGACCCGTCCAGCCCACGAGGTTCAGGCCCGAGCGTAGCGAGAGCAGCACGTGGCCCTCGGACAGGGGGCGCGTCCACTCCACCGGCTCGACCCCGCCGACCCGCAGCCACAGCCCCATGCCCGCCGTCAGCCGCGTCAGGCCGTCCCGCGGCGTGCTGGTTCGGAGCGCCTGTCGATAGCGCTGCTCTTCACTGTCCCAGGCAGAGACTTGCCTCAGTGCCGGAATGGCATCGAAGAGTTCCGAGACGGGGGCCTCCGGCCCGAGCCAGGCGACCATGTTCCAGCCGGGGAGCAGTTGCGAGGTGAGCGTGGCGCTTCCGGGCTCGTCCGCGGACACCGGCGTCGAAGACCCCGCGTCCAGCGTGAACACCCCGAGGGCGAGGGCCAGGACGGCGACGGAGCGCATGCACTTCGATAGCACCGGCACTCCGAGGGGCGAGGTGTGTGGTGGTCCACGCCCCAGACAACGGTAGCCCACCGAGGACGGCTCCGCCGACCACTCCCGCAGCATGCGACCCTACGCAGCGCGCCGCCTCATCGCGCCCGCGCGAGCGCGGCGGACTCACCGTCCCGGCTAGGATGGGCCGGCGCGACGGGGGAGCCGATGCGCCTGCTGCTGCTCGCCGCCGTCCTGCTCGTCGTTGCGGCGACGACCGCACGCGGCGCCGAGGCGCCGCCGCCCAGGGGGCGCCTCGTAAGCATCGAGGCGGGGAGCCTCGCCCCGGAGGCGCTGCCAACGGGCCGCATCACCACCCTCGATGCGCCGCTGGAGCTGTCGCGCCTCGGGCCGCCCACGCTGCTGCCGCTGGAAGCCGGGCCGCGTCAGGCCAGCGCCGCCGTCGCGCTCGTCGGTGCGGATCGCTGGCACGCGGCGGGGTTCAGCGGCCGAGGCGTGCGTGTCGCCGTCATCGATCTCGGCTTCAACGGCTACGAGGAGGCGTTCGCCGACGCCCTTCCGCCCGTGAGGGCGCGCTCCTTCCGCGCCGGCGGCGGCCTCGACGGCGGCTCCGGCCACGGCATGCGGGCCGCGAACATCGTGCGCGGACTCGCGCCGGGCGCCGAGCTACACCTGCTCAGCTTCTCGACCGTCGCCGAGCTCGCCGCGGCCGTCGACCACGCGATCGAGGAGCAGATCGACGTCATCTCGTTCTCGGTGGGGTTCGTCCACAACGGGCCGGGCGACGGCAGCGGTCCGGTGAACGAGATCGTGGACCGCGCGGTGGAGGCAGGGATCGTCTGGACGGTCGCCGCCGGCAACTGGGCGGAGCAGCACTGGGCCGGGCCCTTCAGCGATGACGACGGCGACGGCGTCCACGAGTTCAGCCCGGGCGAACCACTGAACGGCCGCCACTACGCGGCCGGCGACCTGATCAGCGCCTCGCTGCGCTGGGACGATGAGTGGGGCGCCGCGTGCGGCGACTACGACCTTGAGCTGATCGGCCCCGACGGCTCGCTCGTACAGGCCTCGCGGCGTGTTCAGGACTGCGACGACGATCCCGTGGAGGGGCTGCGCGTGCTCGCGACCGCGAGCGGCAGCTACTCCGCACGCATCGTCGCCGCCCCCGACGCGCCCGCGAACGAGGACGTGGAGCAGACGCTCAGCCTGCTCCTGCTCGGCTCACCCGACCGAGGGGAACGACTGGACTGGTTCGCGCGCGCCGGCTCGCTCTCCCAGCCGGCCGATCATCCCGCAGTCGTGACGATCGGCGTGCTCGCCAACTCGGGCGAGATCGCCCCCTACTCCTCGCGTGGGCCGATCGCCGACGGGCGGGAGAAGCCGGACCTGCTCGCGCCGAGCACGCTCGCGAGCGCGCAGCCCGCGGGCCCGGCGTTCGGAGGCACTTCGGACGCCGCCCCCCTGGTCGCCGGCGTGACCGCGCTGCTGGCCGAGGCCCTGCCGACCCTCCCCCGCGACGAACTGATCGTGGAACTCTACGAGCGGGCGCGTCCGCTTACTCCTGCGGACCCGACGGTCACACCCGGCGACGATCCGCTGCCGAAGCTCGTGCAACTCGGCGCGCTCGATGGACTCGGCGCGCTGCTGCCGCCCGGCGGGCTCGAGGCGACGCTGACGGGCGAGCGCGATCAGGGCGGCGGATTCACGGTGCTCGCCTACCGCGGCCCGGACGGCTACCCGCTGCGCTTTCTGCACCTGCTGCTCGCCGATCCGCAGCCGCTCGTCGTCTTCCGCTACGACCCGGACGAGGAGCGCTGGCTCGTCCACGTCTCCGGCGCGCCGGCCATCGTGAACAACCTCGAAGACTTCAACGACGGGGACGAGCTGTGGCTGCGCTTCGCCTCGCCGGATGGCGAATGAGCGGCAGAGCCCTCGGAGCTGCTACGGATCGCAGTACCTGACGGGATTCGCCGCGCCCGCAGCCGCCGACAAGAAGCAACCCGGGCGCGAGCCCGGGCTTGAGCAGGCAGCGACCGGCGGGAGCGTCCTGCTAGTAGTGCTCGCGGATGTAGTGCGAGGCGACCACGACGCCGTCCTGGGTTGCACGCCGGGCGGCGCTGAGGGCACGGCCGTTCTCGTCGTCCGCGCGCGCCGCCGCCAGCAGCGTGCGCCCGTGCGCGGTTGCCGTCAGGTAGCTGATCACCTGCTGCTTCGAGGCCACGTCGGGCTGCGCCTCAAGCCGCTCGGCGACGAGCGCGATCGACTCGGTGAACTCTCGCAGCATCTCGGGATCCACCGGCTGGTCCTCGTACACGTTGTAGGCGATCACCGCGATCAGCAGGTCGATGCGCTCGATCTCCAACTGGATCATCCGCGCGGCGTAGTGCTCCTCGTCGCCCGGGATGAGCGGGCCGAGGTCGACCGGCGGCGGGACCGTCGGCCCCACCGTGCCTCCGCCAGTGAACCGCTCGAAGAAGTCGAGCTCCTCCCCGACCAGGTCTCCCAGGTGAGGCGCCTCAGCCACAACCGTCCGTGTGGCCGGCTCGGGCTGGACTGGAACCTCGGCGGCGCGCGCCGGTTCGGCCTCCTCCGCACGCGGAGCAGGGATTGTGACTTGACTCAGGGCGGGCTGCTCTACGGCCGGCGCGACGGCCGCGACAGTCTGCGCCGGCGTCCCGTCCGACTGCATGACGACGAACGCGAGCACCAGTACCGCGGACGCCGCCGCACTGGCGATGGGCGCGAGCACGTTCCAGCGGAAGATGAAGAATGGCTGACCGTCGTCGCGCGCCGCCCTGTCATCGACCCGCTGCGTGGCCTGCCTCGCCCCGAGACGGTTCAGTACGTAGGTACGGGAGCGCTCGCAGTAGGACCGGAAGCCAGCCGAGTTGGTTGCAGCTTGCTCGGCGTCGTGGATCTCGGCCGCCAGCGCCGCGAGCGAGAAGAGGGTGGGATCCTCGCGCGGGTCGAGGTCCGGCTCGGCCAGCGCCTCGATCGCCTCGAGGGCCTGGGCAAAACGCTCGGCTTCCGCCATCTCGAAGTCGGTCATGGCCTTCTTGCCTCTTGGGTCTCGGGCGATGCGGTGAGCAGTTCACGCAGGCGTTGCACGCCCTTGTGCTGCAGCACCTTCACGTTCGGCACGTTCTTCCCGAGAGATTCCGCCGTCTCCTTGACGGAGAGGCCGGAAGCAAAGCGCAGCAGGATCACGTCACGCTGCGCCTCTGGAAGTTGCCGCACCGCCCGGAACACCTCCTCGATCGTCAGTTTCGTCTCTGTCAGCTCCTGAGGACCGCGGCCCTCGTCGCGAAGGCGCTCCGCAACCAGGTCGGAGAACTCCGCCCGTCGCGGGCGCGCCGCCTCGCGGCGCTGGAACGATGCCACCTCGTTGCGGGCGATGCGGAAGATCCACGCCCCAAAGGGGATGCGCTGTCCCTCCGCGCCCGGCCGCCATTCGAAGCGGTCGATCGCTCCCAGGACCTTCAGGAAGATCTCCTCCGTCAGGTCCTCGGCCTCGGTCTCGTCGCCGACGCGGGTGAGGCAGTACCGATACAGCCTCGCCACGTAGGCGTCGTAGAGGCGGCCCAGCGCCTCGCTCTCGCCTGCCTTGGCGCGGTCGACGAGCGACCGCTCCTCTTCAGGCGAGAGACCGAACAGTGGTGGAGATGACATCGCGCCGCTCCGCGTTGGCCTCCGGCTGACTCGTCCGCCGAGGCCAGCGCAAGCCGGGATTGGACCAGTATACGGCCTGCCCGGCTGCGGGACGGCACTACTGCCGCGACTCCCACCACATCCACGGAAACGCATTATGTGCACAAACGGTTAACGCGCGTCCGCCGCCGCACGCCCGATCAGCGGCGACTCAGGACAACCGTCAGCGCCTCCCGCGTCTCGATCGCGCGCGGGTGCAACGTGAAGCCCTCGCGCTCGGAGCGCTCCGCCTCCAGCTCGAGGTAGGCGAGCGCCGCCGCCTCCAGCGACCCCGCGGCGAGGTCGAGCACGCGCTGCAACTCGGCCCGCCGGGCAAGTTTCGCCGGCTCGACTTTGTCCGCGACGAACATCGCCCACGCCTCGGGGCCGAACTCCGGGTGGCCCGTCGTGTGCCAGTGGATCGCGTGCAGGACGAGGCGATCCTCGACGCCGAAGCGCTCGTTGAGCTCGAGCGCGCCGAGCGGTCCGTGCAACAGCACCGGGCGCGCCCGCTCGACCGGCAGCAGCTCGAGGCCGCGTGCCTCCGCCCTCGCAAGCCACTCGGCGTCCGTGAGCGACCGCAGCAGGTCGTGCCCCTGCGCCGCGAGCAGCGTGCGGCCCACGTCCGCTCCGTGGCGGCGCGCCAACGGCTCCGCTACGGCGACGACCCGGTCGATGTGCGCGAGCATCGAGGCCGGCACTTCCGCGGCCATGCGCGCTCGCAGCGCCCGCGTCTCCGTCGTGCCGCCGGATGCGTCCTGCTCGCTCATAGTGGTGTCGATTCCGGCGCGATGCCGAGGCGCTACTGCGAGTAGCCGGCCATGCGGCGCAGCCGCGCGATGCGCTGCTCCATCGGCGGGTGGGTCGAGAACAGGCCGGAGACGCTGTTGCCTCCCAGCGGATTCACGATGTAGAGGTGCGCCGTCGCCTCCGACACCTCGCGCGGCATCAGCTGCGCGCCCTGCTCGAGCTTCGCCAGCGCCGCGGCCAGCGCCTCCGGGTCGCCGACGTAGCGCGCGCCGTCCGTGTCCGCCTGGTACTCGCGCGAGCGGCTGATCGCGAGCTGGATGATCGAGGCCGCGATCGGCGCCAGGATCGCGGCGATCAACGCCAGCCAGCCCCCGCCGTCGCGACACCCACCGAACCAGAAGGCGAAGAACGAGATGAACGTGATCGCCGAAGCCACGGTCGCCACGACCGATGACGTCAGGATGTCGCGGTTCGCCACGTGCGCCATCTCGTGGCCGAGCACGCCTCGCAGTTCACGGTCGGTCAGCAGGCGGCGGATGCCGGTGGTGACGGCGACGGCGGCGTGCTTCGGGCTGCGGCCGGTGGCGAAGGCGTTCGGCTGCGGCGTGTCCATGATGTAGACGCGCGGCATCGGCATGCCCGCCTCACGCGCGACCTGCTCGATCATGCGGAACAGGTCGCGGTCGTCCTCGTACTCGATCTCGCGGGCCTTCGAGGTCTTGAGCACGATGTCGGCGGAGAACCAGTAGGAGCCGACGTTCAGCGCCATCGCGATCACGAGCGCGATGATCACGCCCCCGAGCCCGCCCACGGAATAGCCAATCAGGAGCAGCAGGCCGCTGATCCCGGCCAGCAAGACTACGGTCTTCAGGTTCTGCATCACTCAATCCCGGTTCACGTGACTACGGCTGCGAGCAGTGAGGACCCCCGCCTCGGATCGATCTTATTCGATTGCGGGGTCGTAGAGGCATGAACAGGCCCTGCGTACGCCGCGCGTCCTTCGCGGGGGGCTGCGCCCCCCACACCCCCATCCCGGACGAGCGCGCTGCGCGCGGCTCGGCCCACCCACCCGCCCTCGGATTTCTTTTCTGTGGGGGCTTTGCCCCCACGCCCCCACCCGGATCGGCAGCACCACCGCACGCATCGAGGGCTGTCCGGCGCCCTCTCCCCGAGGGGGAGGGCGGGGGTGAGGGCCTCGCCGGTGCCCCGAGGAGCGAAGAGGCCTCGAGGGAGACCGCGTCTCTTCTGGGGGGCCCTGTGGGGTATCCCCGCGTCCGGCCAGGCAGCCCCCACGCCCCCGTCCGGATCGGCAGGCGGGGCGCAGCCTGTCGAGGGCGTCCGGTTCCCTCTCCCCGCTGGGAGAGGCGAGGGTGAGGGGCCGCCGTAGGGGTGCAACCCGCGAAGGCGAGCGCGTCTTGCCCGCTGGGGTCGAGGCCATTGAGGAACATGCAAAGGGCGGCCTCTGTGGGGCCGCCCCAACCGGCCTCAAGGGCCGGGGAGTCGTACGAGCATCCTCACACAACTGGTCAAGTTGTGTCAAGTGGACCTGACACCAGTACGTCGCCCCGCACACAACGAAGCGGGCCGCCCTTGCGGGCGGCCCGTCGTCTGCGTGGCCCCGTCGAGGGCGGCTAGATGCCGAGCTGGTCGGCGACGAGTTCGCGGTGGTGGTCCGTGTCGCCCCAGGCCAGCTCCGCACGCTTCTGACGGCGGTAGTAGAGCTGGATCTTGTAGTCCTTCGTGAAGCCGATGCCGCCGTGGATCTGCTGGCCGTGCGCCACCACGCGGCGGGTCGCCTCGGAGGTCCACGCCTTCGCCATGTTCACGGCCATCTGCGTGTCGTCCTGGTCCGTGTTAATGGACCAGGCGGCCTTGTACATGATGAAGCGCGAGCCATCGACGTCCGTGACCATGTCCGCGCACTTGTGCTGGATCGCCTGGAACGAGCCGATCGGGCGGCCGAACTGCACGCGCTCCTTGGCGTAGTCCACGGAAATCTCGAAGTCCATCTGCGCCAGGCCCACCAGGTAGGCGCACTCGGCGACGGCGTAGCGCTGCATCACCGGCTGCAGGTGCTCCCAGCCCATGCCGTCCTCGCCCAGCAGCTGCCCCTTCGCGCCGTCGAGGATCACCTCGCACTGCTTGTCGCGCGCGATCGTGAGCAGCTGGTTGACCGTCACGCCCGGCTGGTCCGTGCCCACGATCGCCAGTGTCACGCCCTTCGGCGAGCGCGCCGCGACGACCATGTAGTCGGCGACGTTGGCGTCCGGGACGAACAGCTTCGTGCCCGTGATCGTGACCTCGTCACCGTCGACGGTCGCCTCGGCCTCGATGCCCTGCTCGTCGAAGCGGGCCGACGGCTCGGTCTGGGCGAGCGTGAAGATCAGGTCGCCGGAGGCGATGCGCGGCAGGAAGTCCGACTTCTGGGCTTCGGAGCCGGCCACCAGCAGCGGGACCGCGCCGCCGAGGACGGAGGACATGAACGGACCGGGCACCAGCGCGCGCCCGAACTCCTCGAGCAGCACGCAGAAGTCGAGGAAGTCGAAGCCGACGCCACCGTACTCCTCGGGGATCAGCAGGCCCTGCCAGCCCTGCTCGGCCATCTTCGACCAGAGCTCGGCCGAGTAGCCGCGGTCGTCCTCTTCCATGTCACGCACGAGCTGCTCGGGGCACTCGTTCTCCAGGAAGTCGCGCGCCGCGTTCTTGAGCAGTTCCTGCTGCTCCGTGAAGCCCAGGTCCATGTCGTCCTCCTTTGCCCGCGCGCCTCCGGGCGCGTGAGCCGCGGCGTGCCGCCGACTTATGTCCTCTACGGTTTCCCGTTTGTCTCCGTTGCTACTAGCCGCGCGGCAGGCCGAGCCCGCGCGTGGCGATGATGTTGCGCTGAATCTCCGAACTGCCGCCCGCGATCGTCGAGGGGATCGAGCGCACGTAGCCGTGCGTGAACTGCGAGCGCATCGGTGCGTACGGCGAGTCCTTGCCCCAGACGTTGCCGTAGAGGCCCAGCGTCTTCGTGCCGGTCCGCATCAGGCGCTGGTGCGTCTCCGTGCCGAACATCTTGCCCGTGGAGGCCTCGTGGTTCGGTACCACGCCCGAGGCCTGCATCGAGACGATGCGCATCCCGAAGTTGCGCGCCACGTCGCACTCGATGTAGCGGTCCGCGACCTCCGCCCGCAGCGTCGGGAAGTCGCCGGTGCGCGTGCGCCCGGCGCCCTCGTCGCTGCCGATGTACTCCAGCAACTCCTCGACCATCGTGCGGTCCAGGATCGCGCTGTCGATGTTGGAGCGCTCGAAGTCGAGCAGTGTCATGCCGACGTACCAGCCGCGGTTCTCCTCGCCGATGCGGTTGGAGACAGGCGCGCGCACGTCCTCGAAGAAGGTCTCGTTGAAGTGGTGCTTGAACGTCATGTCGATCAGCGGGCGCACCTGCACGCCGGCCTCCTGGATGTCGTCGATGATGATCAGCGAGATGCCACGATGCTTCGGCGCGTCCGGGTCCGTCCGCACGAGGATGTACATGTTGTCGGCGTTGTGGGCGTTGCTCGTCCAGATCTTCTGGCCGTTGATCACGTACTCGTCGCCGTCGCGGACGGCGCGCGTCTGGACGGAGGCAAGGTCGGAGCCGGCGCCCGGCTCGGAGTAGCCCTGGCACCAGGCGGTGTCGCCCGAGAGGATGCCGGAGAGATACTTCGCCTTCTGCTCCTCGTTGCCGTGGACGATCACGGTGGGCCCGATCTGGGAGACGCCCTGGCCGCCCACCGCGGGCGCCCCGGCCTCGGCCATCTCCTGCTTGAAGATGAACTGCTCCCAGACGGAGAGGCCGGCGCCGCCGTATTCCTCGGGCCAGTTGGGCGCGACCCAGCCGTTCTCGGCCAGCGCCCGCGCCCAGTCGCGGGCCGCGCCGCTCTCCTCGGGATCCTCGCTCACGCGGTGCGCCTGCCAGCCGCCGTCGAGGCCGCTGCGCTCGGCGTGCATCTGGTGGTAGAAGCCCGGTAGCCGTCCGCTCACGAAGTCGCGGACCTGCGTCCGGAATGATGCCTGCTCGGCGGAGTCGCCCCAGTTCATGCTCGCCTCCTGGCTTGCGGCCTACAGAATCGTTCCGCGCCCGGCCCCTGCGGCCGGGCACGCCAGCCGAATCGATCGAGGCCATGGGGCCGCGCGAACGACACTCCGAGCCGCCGCTTGCTCGGCGGCGCGATTATGGATTTCGCCGGATCAGCCGTCAACCGCGCCGCCGCGGCCCGCCCCGCCGGATTCGGGCACGGGGGTGCTATACCCGCATCGCTACTATCATTCTCCGACCGGCGATTCAGGGCAGCGCGCCAGCACCGCGAGACGCGCGCCCACGGGTGGGGACCGCGGCTTGAAGCAGACCTCCCGGCCGCGGCGCTACAGAATCGCGTCCGCGCTCATCGTGGCCACGCTGCTGGCAGCGACCGCACTCGCAACCCCCGCAACGGCGCAGCACACGCAGTTCGCTGAGATGTGCGAGGAGCTCCAGGCCGAGGCCGCGAGCTTCGACGGGCGCATCTCGTTTGTCGTGCAGGATCTCGCGAACGGGACGACTTGCATCCGCAACCCCGACGAGGCATACATCACCGCCTCGCTCTACAAGCTGATCGTGCTCGCGGAAACGCACCGCCAGCAGGAGGCGGGGCTCTTCTCCTTCGACGAGCGAATCCTCGGACTGCGCGCCAGCACCGCGATTCGCAGCATGATCCAGGCCTCCAGCAACAACACCGCCCACGCACTGCTCACGCGCCTCGGTCTGGACGCCGTTGCGGCCCTCCCGGCGCGACTGGGGATGGGCAATACGATCATCGAGGGCGAGGACTACACCACCACCGCGAGCGACATCGCGCACTTCTTCCTGCAACTCGAGGGGCGCCAACTGATCAGCCCCGAGGCAGACGAAGCGATGCTGGACGTGCTGCTGGGCCAGCGCGTCCGCGATCGCATTCCGGCGCTGCTGCCGGACAACGTGCCGATCGCGCACAAGACCGGCCGCCTCGACCACTTCGCCCACGACGCCGGCATCATCTACGCGCCGGGCGGCGCGTACGTGCTGGTGCTGCTGACCGAGGGCTCGCAAAACTGGAACCCGGGCCACGAGGCGATTCGCCAACTGGCGGCCCTGTCCTTCACCGCGTACGGGGACCTGCCCGCTCCCACGCCGACCCCAACGGCCACGCCCACGCCGACCGCGACACCCACGCCGACGCCGACCGCGACGGCTGCGCCGACCGCAACACCCACGCCGACGCCGACCCCGACGGCTGCGCCGACCGCAACGCCCACGCCGACCGCAACACCCACGCCGACGGCCGCGCCGACCGCAACACCCACGCCGACCGCAACACCCACGCCGACGGCGACGGCGACACCTGCGCCCACGCCAACCGCGACGCCCACGCCTCAGCCGACTGCGACCGAGACACCCTCGCCGACCGCGACCGAGCCGCCGTCGCCAGTGGTGTCGGGCGGAAGCAGCGCCAGCGTGCCGCCGGCCGCCCCCACTGCGAACGCTGCTGCGAGCGCCCCTCCCGCGACGCCGACCCTGGTGGCGGCAGCCGTGGCCACGGACCAGCGCAACCCGGAAACGAGCGCCGAGGCCGCGCCCGAACCCGCGAGCACGAGTTTCGGGCTCCTGCAGTTCGGCTTGCTTGCGCTCGCCGTCGCGCTATCGGTTGTGTCGCTGGAACTGCTGGTCCCGCAGTGGCGGGGGCCGACGCCGGCCGCCTCGCCGTAGCACGCACTCCGCAGTGGCCTGCTACTGCTCCTGCAGGTTCGGCGGTTCGCTGATGATCACGCCGATTGAGAGATCAAGGGGCGGCAGCGCCTCGTCCCCCAGTTCGGCCAGATCGACGATGTTGCCGGCCTCCACCTCGCGCTCGATCTCGCCCAGGCGCTCCTCGCGGCGCTCGCGCGCCTCCTCGGTCAGCTCCAGCTCCTCGGCGATGCGCTGCGCCAGCACGAGGGACGGCGATTCGAAGTCGCGCGGCAGGCGCGCCTCGATCGCGGCGTCCAGCGCGGCGTACTCGTTGCCGCCGAGGTAGTGCAGCGGGCGCGTCTCCTCCGGCCCCAGCAGCCAGCGCTCGCCGAACGACCGCTCATCGACGTGCACGGCGACGGCGAGACCGATGCACAGCTCGTGGTCCCCGAACGGCAGTACCTCCTGCAGCTCGCACTCCACCCAGGCGACGCAGCCCTTGATGAGCGGCGCGTCGACGTGCGTGGCGGTGAACGTCTCCAGTCGCGTCGCATCGAACTTGTCGATCTCCTCGCCGCTGTAGGAGCCCAGGTACTGGACCAGGTGCAGCAGCGGGCGCGCGGGAATGTTCAGCGCGAACTGCTCCGAGGAGCGGATCAGCTCCAGCGAGTGGCGGGACTGCTGCAGCGCCAGACCGACGAGCGGAGGCTCCGCCGAGAGCGGCATATGCCACGCCACCGGCAGCACGTTGTCGGCGCCTCGATCGTGCGTGGTGACGAGCGCGACCGGCCCGCCGAGCAGGATGCGGGCCGCCACCGTCGCGGGACGGCGCTCGACGCCATCGGGAGGATGCTCGATCACGAGCCGAGTATAGGAGGCAGCCGCCTGGTCACGCCCCGTCCAGCAGCGCGATCAGTGCCTCCTCGAGCTCCGCCTCCGGCGCGAACGCCTCGAAGCGCCCGGCTACCAGCCCGTCCGCGCCGATGATGAAGGTCCACTCCGGCGTGCGCAGGCCCCACTCCCGGAGCAGCGGCGTCTCGATCGCCACGCCCAGGCCCATGCTGCGGATATCCAGCGGGTTCTCGTACAGATCGACGTGGATGAAGTTCACGCGATCGCCGTGGCGTTCGCGCAGCGCGGTCAGGATCTCGGCCTGGGGACCGCACAGCGCGTTGGTGCAGAAGCCGGGGCTGGCGAAGACGATCACCAGCGGGCGGCCCGCCTCGAGCGCCTCGGCGATCGTCAGCTCGTAGAGCGCCGGATCCGGCTCGGCGCCGGTGGACAGCTCGTTCACGGACTCGACGTCCGCGAGCGTGCGGTTGCGGCTCGCCGGCGCCGGCTCGCCGACCCCGGGCGCGCTCGTGCGGTCGGCCACGGTCACGGGGAAGCTGAGCGTCGCCCGCGATCCGTCGGCGCGCGGCAAGCTCACCTCGAGCATCCACTCGCCCGCCTGGTCGAAGTCCAGCTCGCCGACGTAGAGCCCGCGGATGCCCTCGGGGAAGTCGTAGTAACGCGCGACCACGGTCTGGGCCTCGCCCCCGCCGCTGAAGCTCGCGGAGAGCGAGGCGATCGGCAGCTTCACGATGCCGCCTCCGTCGCTAAGCACGAAGGCAACGCGCTGCGGCCCGATGCCGATGTCCGGGGTCCCGAAGATCAGCGTGAGCCCGGCTTCCTCGTTGTCGAAGCGCGGATAGCTGGCCTCGAAGCCCTCGTCGCCGAACACGGACGTCCTCGCCTCCGGCGTGGCCTCGGCGCTGGCCGTGGCCTCGGCGCTGGTCGAGGTGGCCGTGGCCGCGCTGGCTGCCGTGGCCGTCGCCTCGCTCGCCGCGGCCGCGGTCGCCGAGGCCGGGGCGGCGGCCGTGGCCGTCGCGGGCGTCGCCGGCTCGTCCGATCCGCCGTCGCCACAGGCGAGGGCGAGCGCCCCCGCGACGAGCGCGACGAGCGCGAGGACCGCCCGCGAGCGCGGTCCGATGTTGGCTGCGTGGCGGATTCGCATGATCACGCCCCCTCCAGGTAGCTGCCGAACGTCAGCGCGAAGATCGCGAAGTTGGCGGAGTTCGATGCGAGCTTGAGGTCATGCTGGCCGAACTCGGGCAGCTCGACGATCGCGTAGTGCCGCGGCTCGGAGACGCGGATGAAGCTGCGCTGCTGGTCGTCGAACACGACATCCGCTCCCGCCTCCTCCGGACGGAGCGGGCGGCCATCGATCTCGATGAAGACCTCGAACGGCTCATCGTCCGGTGGGCTGATCACCACGTTCACGCTGCGCGCGCGGAATACGAAGGCGAAGTAGTCCTCGAGGTCCTCGGTCTCGCGCGCGTGCACGATCGCCTCGCGCTCGTTGCGCCAGAGACCTTGCAGGTACCACTGGTTGTGGCTGCGCTCCTCCGCCGCGGTGTCGATGTCGGTGTAGGTCAGCTCCTGGTCGGCGCCGGTGTAATAGATGTCCTGGGCCGCGTACACGCCGTTGTTCCGATAGTTGCGGAAGTAGCCGCCGTAGAGCTCGCGGGTCTGGTTGAGGCGGCTCGGATCGCGCTCCGGCTCCGGGATGCCGACGGTGATCTCGGAGACATCGTGTCCGGCCTCCGTCAGGGCCTGCCGGATCCGGCGCTCTGTTTCGGTGTAGGCGCCCTCGCCGAAGTGGTCGTAGACGATCTTCCCGGTCTTGTCGAAGAGGTACTTCGCCGGCCAGAAGTGGTTCTCGAACTCCCGCCACGTCGCGGCGTCGTTGTCCTGCACCACCGGCCAGCTGACATCCAGCCGCTCGATTGCGGCGGCGACGTTCTCCGCGCTGTGCTCGAAGGCGAATTCCGGACGGTGCACGCCGAGGATCACGAGGCCGCGGTCCGCGTACTTCTCGTGCCAGCTGCGCAGGTACGGCAGCGTGCGCACGCAGTTGATGCAGCTGTACGTCCAGAAGTCGATCAGCACGATGTTGCCGCGCTCCAGCTGCTCCGCGATCGTGAACGGCTCCGAGTTGAACCAACGTCCGAGCCCCACGAGCTCGTGCTCCGGCACGATGCGCGGAGTCTCGGGCGTCGGCTCCTGCGTGGGCGTTGCGGTCGGCGTCGGAGCCGGCGTTGCGGTCGGCCTTGGCGTGGGCGTCGCGGTTCGCGTCGGCGCGGGCGTTGCGGTCGGAGTCGGCTCCGCCGTCGCTGTCGGGGTCGGCTCGGGCGTAGGCGTTGGAGTCGGTGTCGGCGTCGGCGTCGCCGTGGGCGTAGGGGTCGCGGTCGGAGTCGGCGTCGGCGTCGCCGTCGCCGTCGCCGTGGGCGTGGGCGTAGGGGTCGCGGTCGGAGTCGGCTCGGGTGTCGCCGTCGGCGTGGGCTCCGGCGTCGCGGTGGCCGCAGGCGTCGCGACCACTGCGTCCGGGCTCTCGTCCTCGTCAGAGCCGGTGCAGGCGGACAGCAACAGCGCGGCGACCAGGCCGGCGAGGACCGCGAGCGCCATGTTCCGCGCAACAACGGGAACCATGTGCAGCGGATGCGTCGAGAGCTTCAAGCGCGACACCTCCACGGACCCCCGTAACCTCGCAGAGACGGCCAGTTAAGGATACGCGTTGGGACCGCTAGCGGCGCACCCGCGGGGATCGACGTCTGCGCGACCTCGCCGCCTGTGAGGGCTGTGCCGCCGGTATCGGAGCTGCGGCTCCGGCGGAGCCCTCACGCCCCCTCGAGGTAGCTGCCGAACGTGAGCGCGAAGATCGCGAAGTTGTCGGAGTTCGAGGCCAGCGTGAGCTCGTGCTCGCCCCACTCCGGCAGCTCGACGATCGCGTAGTGGCGTGGCGCGTCCACGCGGATCACGCTGCGACCCTCTGCGTCGAAGACCACGTCCGCGCCCGCCTCCTCGGGACGCAGCGGGCGGCCGTCGATCTCGATCACCACCTCGAACGGTTCGTCGCGAGGCGGGTCGAGCACCACGTTCACGCTGCGCGCGCGGAAGACGAGCGCGAAGTAGTCCTCGAGCGCCTCGGTCTGGCGCGCGTGGACGATCGCCTCGCGCTCGTTGCGCCAGAGGCCATGGACGTACCAGCGGTGGTGCACCCGCGGCTGCTCGGCGGTGTCGATGTCGCTGTAGAGCCGCTCCTCGTCGGGGCCGTCGTAGTACTCCACCTGGGCGGCGTAGACGCCCTGCCGGGTGTAGTTGCGGGCGTAGCCGCCGTAGAGCTCGCGGGTCTGATCGCGAGCGCTGGGGTCGCGCTCCGGCTCGGGCGCGGCCAGCCCGGCGCTGACGCCGCTGACGTCGTGGCCCGCGGCGGTCAACGCGACGCGGATGAAGCGCTCGGTCTCCTCGTAGTCGCCCTCGCCGAAGTGCTGGTAGACCACCTCGCCGCCCGGACCGAACAGGTACTTGGCCGGCCAGTAGTTGTTCTCGAACTCACGCCACGTCCGGAAATCGTTGTCCTGCGCCACCGGCCAGAGGACGCCGAGCCGCTCGATCGCCTCGGCGACGTTCTCCGCGTCGTACTCGAAGTCGAACTCCGGACTGTGCACGCCGAGGATCACGAGCCCCAGGCCGGCGTACTTCTCGTGCCAGTCGCGCAGGTAGGGCAGCGTGCGCACGCAGTTAATGCAGGTGTAGGTCCAGAAGTCGATCAGCACGATGTTGCCGCGATTGAGCTGCTCCGCGATCGTGAACGGCTCCGAGTTGAACCACGTCCCGAGGCCGGTGACCTCGTGATCCGGGACCACCGGCGCGCGCTCTACCGGGTCGGCGGCGTCCTCGCCGGAGCCGCCGCAGGCTGCCGCGGCGAGCACAAGCACGAGCGCCGCGATGCCCGCGAGGACGCCTTGCTGGCGAGGGCGGCGGCGTGGACCGGAGAGCACGGGCGCGCTCGAGCGCTAGCGGGCGATGGGGCGGCGGTCGCGAACGTGGTAGGGCAGGAACTCGGCGTGGCAGCGGTGGCAGACGAAGCCCATCGCCTTCGAGTCGTCGTCCATCACCTCGGGGCCGCGCCAGCGGGGGGTCAGCGTCTCGTGCGCACAGCCCGCCGGGTCGGGCACGTTCCCGGACGGCTGCGGTGTCTTCAAGAGCCTGCCGAGGCCTGCCATCGCCTGCTCCTCCCGCTCGCCTGTCCAGCCTAGCCCGCGCGCCCGCTGGATGCGACCGCTCGGCGTCGGCAGGCGCAACGCCACTGTAGCATATCTGCTATAGTAGCGATGTGCCAGAAGTCCTCAACTACGAAGACCGGCGAGGCCGAGAGCCGGTCGACCAGTATCTGGCCGGGCTGTTGAGGATTGGGGACCGCACGGCCGCTGCGACGCTCGCCCGGCATGTGGCGCTCCTTGAGGAGCATGGTGCGAATCTCGGGATGCCGCACGCCAGGCTGATTGACCGTCAGCTGCGACTTTGGGAACTACGGCCAGGGGATCATCGGGTGGCGTACGCGGAGCACGGTGAACGTATTGTGCTCCTGCACGCTTGGCGGAAGCGAACACAGAAGCTCGACATGCGGGAACTGCGACAGGCGCAGAGCAGACTGGCCGACTGGATGGAGAGGTACTGATGGCCCGATTCATGGAGCGCTTCGAGGAGCACATGGAGGCCGACCCCGCATTGCGGGAGGAGTACGAGCGTCTGGAGCCGCGCTTCAGGGCGATCAGCGCCTTGATCAAGGCGCGCGGAGACATCTCGCAGAGCGAACTCGCGAGGCGGATGCAGGTGAGCCCCGGCGTGATCAGCAGGCTTGAGTCCGCGCAACACGATCCACGCCTCGGCACCCTCACCAGCGCCGCACGTGCACTTGGCTACGACCTGGAGATCAGCTTCCGCCAACGCGACCGCGAAGGCGCCGTATAGCCATCGCACCGGACTGCGACCGGCGCGTCGGCACTCACTCCGCAGCCTGCGCGGCGATGCTCGCCTCGATCCGCCGCTCGGGGCGCCCGATCAGCACGGTCGCGATCGCCAGCAGCGGCAGCGCGGCCATCACCATCACGCCCACGTCGTAGCTGCCCGTCAGGTCGCGGAAGAGGGCGAGCGGCAGCGGCCCGACCGCCGCGCCGGTGATGCCCGCCATCATCGCCGCGCCCTGCACGCGACCAAGGCCGAAACGCCCGTAGTAGTGCGCCCAGATCACGCCCTGCACGATCCGCTGCGACCCGCCGGTGACGCCCATGCCGGTCGCGTACAGCACCGCCATCCAGGGCGAGTTCACCACCAGCGCCAGCCCGCAGACCACGAGCAGCGCACACATCGAGAACACGAACAGCCTGGCCGGTCCCGTCCGCTCCACCACGAATCCCACCACCAGCGAGGTCGCGGCAGAAGAGATCGCGAAGACGACGAAGACCCCGGCCGCGAGCGTCGCGCTGAGGCCGTGCTGCTCGAAGATCGAGGTCTGGTGGAAGACCAGCGCCGTCACCACCAGCCCCGGCGTGGCCAGCGGCGCGGCCAGCATCCAGAACGCCAGCGACCGCATCACCGGCCGCGCCGCGGCGGCAGCCGGGCTGTGGGTACGGGTCTGTTCGATCAGCGGCGGGTGGTCGGCGCCGTCCGGAAACAGCCCCACATCCTCCGGCCGGTTGCGGACCAGGAAGACGGCCGCGGGGATGATCAGCAGCATCACCAGCACACCGAGCAGCGCATAGGCCTCGCGCCACCCGTAGGCATCGATCAGGAAGCGGCTGAGCGGCGGCAGCACGGCGTTGGAGAGCGGGAAGCCGAGCCCCATCAGCGCGATCGCCCGACCTCGGCGCGTCACGAACCACTGGTTCACCAGCAGCACCGCGTTGATCGTCAGCGATCCCTGCCCCAGCGCCCGCAGCCCGGCGAACGAGAGGTAGAACGCAACGAGGCCGACCGAGAACGCCATCCCGAAGCAGGCCGCGCCGAAGGCGACGCCGACCATGATCAGGTTGAGGCGCGCGCCCCAGCGGTCCGCCAGCCGGCTGACCGCCACCACCATCAGGGCGCTCACGCCCGTGCTGACCGCGTACAACCCGGAGATCGTCGAGCGCGAGAACCCGGTGTCCTCGATCATCGAGTCCACGAAGATCGAGAAGACGAACGACTGCCCCGGGCCGCTGCTGAAGGCGACCATCGCCGCCGTGATCACGATCACCCAGCCGTAGAAGAGCTGGCCGCCCCCGATCAAGCGGGGAGTCGCGTCTGCCGGCACGCAGCCTCATCTCGATTCGCGGTCGCGGGGAAGCGACCAGCCTAGCCACGCATCCCGCGACGGGCGAACCGTGACCCTCGAGGGCCCGCTCCGGCGGCGCGGTGTGGACGCGGGGAGTCGCGCGGTCGCCTTCACTCGTACCTAAGCGTAGACTGACGGAAGTGATAGCCTTGCAGCAGATCCGAACGCGGCTGGCGACGCGCCTGTCCATGTCCAACCGCCGCACGCCCGTGCTGGTCCGCCTCGTCGCACGCTCGCTGCCCTACAAGGGCCAGATTGCGCTGGCCTTTGTCGTGCTGGGCGCGGCCGCCGCGCTCGATGTCGTCGCACCCTACCTCGTCGGCGTCGCCATCGACGCTGGACTCGACATCGCCACCCAGGAGGGCGCCGGGGGTGTCGAGGAGACGATCGCGCGAGGCACCATCGCGACGCTGCTGCTGGCGGTGGCCGTGCTGCTGCTGGCGGGCATCGCCCGCGGCCTCTTCAAGTACGGTCAGGCCTACCTCGGCGAACGCATCTCGCAGGAGATCGCGCTCGACTTCCGCAACGACATCTACGACCGCCTGCAGCGGCTCAGCTACGCCTACCACGACCAGGCGCAGATCGGGCAGATCATGTCGCGCGCCACCGGCGACGTGGAGGGCGTGCGCATGTTCGTCAGCATGGGCGTGCTGCGCTTCCTCTACGTGATCGTCCTCTGCGCGGCCGTCTACGCCCTGATGATCACGGCCAACGCCAAGGTCGGACTGGCGGCGCTTGCCTTCGCGCCACTGGTCGCGATCCAGGGCACCTGGGCCTCGGCGAAGCTGCGGCCGATCTGGCTCTACGTGCAGGACCTGCAGGGCCAGATGGCCAACGTGCTGCAGGAGAACCTCACCGGCCAGCGCGTCGTCAAGGCCTTCTCGCGCACCGAGTTCGAGCAGGCGAAGTTCGACGAGAAGGTCGACGAGCTGTTCGTCCACTCCTACTCGACCAGCAAGTTCCAGGCCTTCAATGAGCCGTTCCTGCAGGCCCTCTGGCTGCTCTCGCTCGCCGTCGTCTTCTGGCTCGGCGTGACCGAGGTGCAGGCGGGCCGCATGGATACCGGCGAGCTCGCCGCGTTCCTGCTCTGGCTGACGCTGCTGCAGGTGCCGGTGCGCTCGGTCGGCTGGATCATCATGATGTTCGCGCGCGCCCACTCCACCGGCAGCCGCATCTTCGAGATCCTCGACGCCGAGTCCGCCGTCCAGGAGGATCCCGACGCCGTCCCGATCCAGGTCGAGCGCGGCGACGTGCGCTTCGAGGGCGTCACCTTCCAGTACGACGCCACCTCGCCCGTGCTGCGCGACATCTCAATCACCGCCAACCCCGGCGAGACGATCGCGCTGCTCGGGCGCACCGGCTCGGGCAAGTCCACCGTCGTCAACCTGCTGCCGCGCTTCTACGACGTGAGCGAGGGGCGGATCACGATCGACGGTCAGGACGTGCGCGACGTGACCCTCGACTCACTGCGCGACGCGATCGGGATCGTGCAGCAGGACCTGTTCCTCTTTATCGGCACCATTCGCGACAACATCCGCTACGGCCAGCTCGACGCCACCGACGAAGCGGTCATCGAGGCGGCGAGGGCCGCACGCATCCACGAGTTCATCGAGGAGATGCCGGAGGGCTACGACACCTGGGTCGGCGAGCGCGGCGTCACCCTCTCCGGCGGCCAACGCCAGCGCATCTCGATCGCGCGCACGCTGCTGCGCAACCCGCGCGTGCTGATCCTCGACGACTCGACGGCCTCGGTGGACATGCGCACCGAGTACGAGATCCATGAGGCGCTGGAGGCGCTGATGGAGGGTCGCACCACCTTCGTGATCGCGCAGCGCCTGCGCACCGTGAAGGAGGCCGACCAGATCCTCGTCCTCGACGACGGCGTGATCGTCGAGCGCGGCCGCCACGACGAGTTGCTCGAGCGTGACGGCTTCTACCGCCAGATCTACGACCTCGAGCTGCGCGACCAGGAGGAAGCACGCGCTGCCGCCCAGGAGCCGTTCGGCGGTGACGGACCGGGCGGGGAGACTCGCGAGCACGCGGCGGCGGCGGGGGGCGGCGGCTAGTGGCCTACTGGGGCGGCGGACAGGCCGGCGGTTGGAGCGGCGACATGCGCGGCGTCCGCCAGGGCCGCGCCGTCGACGGCTGGGACTACGAGGATCTGGGCCGCGTCTACGACCCCAGACTGGTTGGGCGCATCGTGCCGATGCTCCGCCCCTACAAGTTCCGGGCCGTGATCGCGGTCATCTCGATGTTCGTCTTCGCGATCGCCTCCTACGCGCAGCCGTATGTGATGGCGACCGCCACCCGGTCGATCGTCGACAAGCTACGCTCCGGCGACGCCGCCGCGATCGCGGCGGTGGACGCGGAGATCGTCAAGTACGGCCTGTTGCTCGTCGTGCTCGCGACCATCTCCTTCATCTCCGGCGTGGTGCAGCGGCTGATGACGGGCTACGTCGGGCACCGCATCCTGCGCGACATGCGCAGCAACATGTTCGCGCACCTCAATCGCCTCTCGCTCAGCTTCTACGACCGCGAGGAGGTCGGGCGCATCATGTCGCGCGTCACCTCGGACGTGGTGACGCTGCAGGAGCTGATCACCACGGGCTTCCTCAACATCCTCGCGGATGCGGTCGGGCTGGCGCTGATCGTCGGCTTCCTGTTCTGGCTGGACCCGCTGCTCGCCGTGGTGTCGCTCTCCGTGATCCCGTTGCTGCTCGCCTTCATGGCCTGGTGGCAGACGCCGGCCGCGCGCGCCTTCATCCGCGTGCGACAGGCGATTTCGATCGTCAACGGCGCGATCAATGAGAACGTCTCCGGGGTGCGCATCGTCCAGTCCCTCAACCGCGAGGAAGAGAACCTCAAGCGCTTCGAGCTGCTCAACCGCCGCCACCGCGACTCCAACATGCAGGCCGTGCGGCTGCAGGCGAGCGTCATCCCCACCGTCGAGGTGCTCGCCACCATGGCCACCGGGATGGTGCTCATCGTGATCGGCATCCGCGTCTTCAACGGCAGCCTCGGCGCCGGCGAGGCGCTCGGCTTCACCGTCGGCTTCCTGCTCTACATCCAGCGCTTCTTCAACCCCGTCCGCGACATCGTCCTCCAGTACACGATGCTCCAGCGCGCCATGGCCGGCGCGCACCGCATCTTCGAGGTGCTCGACACAGAGCCCGAGATCGTCGACCCCCCGGACGCCGTCTCCCTGCCGGACGTCGAGGGCCGGATCGACTTCAACAAGGTCGACTTCAGCTACGTCGAGGGCGTCCCGGTGCTGCGCAAGTTCGACTTGCAGATCGAACCCGGCGAGACCATCGCCTTCGTCGGCCACACCGGGGCAGGGAAGACGACGGTCAGCGCCCTCGTGAACCGCTCGTACGACATCCAGGCCGGCGAGATCCTGATCGACGGGCACGACCTGCGGACGATCGAGCGCGCCTCGCTGACGCGGCGCATGAGCGTGGTGCTGCAGGAGCCGTACCTCTTCTCCGGCACGATCGCCGACAACATCCGCTACGGCCGCCTCGACGCCACGGACTCGGAGCTCGAGGACGCCGCCCGCGCCGTCGGCGCCAACGAGTTCATCGAGCGGCTGCCGGAGCGCTACGACACGGAGTTGCACGAGCGGGGACTCAATCTCTCGGTCGGGCAGCGTCAGCTGATCGCCTTCGCGCGCGCCGTCGTCGCCGAGCCGCGCATCCTGATCCTCGACGAGGCGACCGCGAACATCGACACGCACTCGGAGCGTCTGATCCAGCAGGCGCTGCAGACGATCCTGCGCGACCGCACCTCGCTCGTGATCGCCCACCGGCTCTCCACGATCCGCAGCGCCGACCGCATCGTCGTGATGCGCGACGGGGAGATCATCGAGATCGGCGCCCACGACGAGTTGATCGCCCTCGACGGCATCTACGCCGATCTCTACCGCATGACCTACCGCTCCGGGGACAACGGTGGCCCCGAGGCTGATGGTGCGGCGGGAACCGAGGCGTAGCCCGCTTCGTCCTCTAATACTGTGAGACGCAGTACCGTTCGCACCGTGCGCGAGCGGCGTCTACAATGCCGCCGCACCCGGACCGAACGCAGGAGTTCGCAGGAGGCCGACGCATGCCGCACACGCTGCTGCTCGCCGAGCCGCGAGGCTTCTGTGCGGGCGTGGTGCGCGCGATCGATGTGCTCGACGCGGTGCTCGACCGCGAGCCGCCACCGATCTACGCCTTCCATGAGATCGTGCACAACCGCCACGTGGTCGACGGCTTCCGCGCCCGCGGCGCCGTCTTCGTCGACGAGGTCAGCGAAGTGCCCGAGGGCTCGCGCATCGTCTTCAGCGCCCACGGCGTCTCGCCCACCGTCGTGGCCGAGGCACGGGAGCGCCGCCTGCGCGTGATCGACACCACCTGCCCGCTGGTCACGAAGGTGCACCTGGAAACGAAGAACGCCGTGCGGCTCGGCTACGACGTCCTGCTCGTCGGCCACCGCGGCCACGATGAGACCGTCGGCACGCAGGGCGAAGCGCCCGATCGCACGCAGATTGTCGAGACCGCGGAGGAGGCTGCCGCGCTCGAGGTGGAGCGGCCGGTCTTCGTCGTCACGCAGACCACGCTCTCCGTGAACGACACGGCCGGCGTGATCGACGAGATCCGCGACCGCTACCCGGACGCCGAAATCCGCAACGACATCTGCTACGCGACGACCAACCGCCAGTTCGCCGTGCGCAAGGTCGCCGAGCAGGCGGATCTCCTGCTCGTCGTCGGCTCGCAGAACTCGAGCAACTCCATACGCCTGCGCGAGGTCGCCGAGGACGCGGGCGTGACCGCCTACCGCGTGGACGGCCTCGACGAGATCGACCCCGCCTGGTACAAGGGCGTCGGCGTCGTCGGCCTCACCTCCGGCGCCTCCGTCCCGGACGAACTCCTGGACCCGATCATCAAGGACCTCAAGGCCCGCGGCGTCACCCGCATCGAGCCCGTCGTCGTCGCCGAGGAGACCGTCGAGTTCCGCCCGCCGCAGGAGCTGGAGCTGTAGCTCTGGTGGTCGCCACCCGGTAGGGCAGCCTCGCCGGGGACCGGCCCCACCTACTCAGTCAAAGAGCTCGCTCACGACCTCGTCACGGTGCGTGCCCCGGAACGTCGCCACATCCCGCAGGATTGAGTTCAGCGTGCCGACCCGTAGCTGTCGGTGGCGAGGAATGGTGGCGCGATGATCGCCATCGCTTCCGCGCTGACGCACAATCCTGTACCCGTATCGCTCAAGCAGAGTCGCGAGACGGTCGCCGGAGACGTCGCGAGGAAGGCTCACGCCGGGATGAGTTCGTCTCTCACGAGATGCAGCCGGATCGCAAGAGGCCGATCAGCGTCGTCCTCGTCGAAATGTGTGCGGACGGCGTCGCGGGCCATCTCGCGGAGCTCCTCGAAGGTGTCCGCCTCGGTGAAGATCGAGTAGCCCAGCGCGCGAGCGGTGTAGCCGCCCTCGAGTGCTTCCTCGACCTCGAAGATGATCTCGCTCATGGTCTTCCCCAGCCCGGAGAGCATAACGCCGTGCCTCGCCCGTCAGGGCCGATCCCCGGCGCCTGCCCGGGTTCGCGCCGGCGTCGGGAGCGGCGAATATGACCAGATATGTGCCTGATTCGTACGCCCGGGCAGCAGCACGAGGCGTGCTACGATGGTAGTGCGACCGGGTCGCACGTAGAGGCGAGCCAGAGAGGGCTTCGGCATGCCGCACACACTGCTGCTCGCCGAGCCGCGCGGCTTCTGCGCCGGCGTCGTGCGCGCCATCGACATCCTCGACGCGGTGCTCGACCGCGAGCCGCCGCCCATCTACGCCTTCCACGAGATCGTGCACAACCGTCACGTCGTCGATGGTTTCCGCGCCCGCGGCGCCATCTTCATCGACGACGTCACCGAGGCGCCAGAGGGCGCGCGCATCGTCTTCAGCGCGCATGGGGTCTCGCCCACCGTCGTCGACGAGGCAAAGCGCCGCGGCCTGCGCATCATCGACGCGACCTGTCCGCTGGTGACGAGGGTCCACCGCGAGACGCGCAAGGCCGTACGGGACGGCTTCGACGTGCTGCTCGTCGGCCATCGCGGCCACGACGAGACGATGGGCACCCTCGGACAGGAGCCCGAGCGCACCCGCATCGTCGAGAGCCCGGAAGAGGTCACCAGGCTTGGCTCCAATGAGCGGCCAATCTTCGTCGTCACGCAGACCACGCTCTCCGAGGACGACACCGCCGAGGTGATCGACGAAGTGCGGTCGCGGTATCCCGGCGCCGAGGTGCGCAACGACATCTGCTACGCCACCACCAACCGCCAGCTCGCCGTGCGCACCATCGCCGCGCGCGCCGACCTCGTGCTCGTCGTCGGCTCGCCGAACTCGAGCAACTCCGTGCGCCTGCGTGAGGTCGCCGAGGCCGAGGGCGCGACCGCGTACCGCGTGGACGGCATCGAGGAGATCGACCCTGCCTGGTACGAGGATGTCGACGTCGTCGGGCTCACCGCCGGCGCCTCCGTCCCCGACGAACTCATCGACCCGATCATCGAGGACCTCAGGGCTCGCGGCGTCACCACCATCGAGCCCGTCGTCGTCGCGGAGGAGACCGTCGAGTTCCGGCCGCCGGAGGAGCTGGAGGTATAGCGGTGGGCTGGGAGACCTGCGCCGCTGTCGAACGTCGCCGGGACAAGCTCAGCGGGGCCTGGGTGTTTCGCGGAACCCGCGTGCCTGTATCCACTCTCTTCGAGAACCTCAAGGACGGCGCGTCGACCGGAGAGTTTCTGGATTGGTTCCCCGGTGTCGATAGCGGACAGGTGGAAGCCGTTCTCGAGCACGAAGTCAACGCTCTGGCGGCCTCGATTCGTTCGTGAGACGTGCGGTTGGGTAGGCCGCGCGAGAGGGCTCACGCCTTTCACGCCTACGCTGCTCGTCGCGCATAACTCCGCGGGCGAACGCACATCGCACACCGATAGTCGCGCCGCTTAGAGTAGTCGCCGGAGATCTCGCCGGCTCCGGCGAGGGTGAGCAGGAATCGAGCAGTCAGGATGCGATCAAGAGCCGCGATCTTCACGAAGGCCGAAGCACCGATCCTTGTCGAGGAGGTCGAACTCGGAGACCCGGCGCCGGGCGACGTGCTCGTGCGGATGTCGGCGACCGGCGTCTGCCACTCCGACCTGCACTACCTGCGCGGCTGGCGCGAGGTGACGAAGCCGACGCTGATGGGCCACGAGGGCACGGGCGAGGTGATCGCCGTCGGCGAGGGCGTCACGCACGTCGCGCCGGGCGATCGCATCATCACCTCGCTCGTACGGCGCGACGGCGATCCGACCGGCGCGGCCACGCCGTCGTCGGCCAGCTCGGTGACGTGGCGCGGCGAGGAGCTCGACGGCCACCGGAGCAGCGTCTACACGTGGGCCGAGCACGCGCTGCTCGACGCCGAGTATGTGGTGAAAGTACCGCCGGAGACGCCCACTGACGTGGTCGCGCCGCTCGGTTGCGGCGTGCTCACCGGGGCCGGGACGGTGCTCAACGCGCTGGACGCACAAGCGGGGCGATCGAGCGCCGTGTTCGGCGCCGGCGGCGTCGGCCTCTCGGCGATCGCCGCGCTGCGGGTGCGCGAGTGCGGGCCGATCATCGCGGTCGACCTGTCGGACGAGAAGCTCGAGTTCGCTCGGCGCTTCGGCGCGACCGACGTCGTCAACGCCAGCGAGGGAGACCCGGTCGAGCGGATCCGCGAGCTCAGCGACGGCGGCGTCGACTACGCGATCGACGCGATCGGCGCGCGCGGGACCACGCAGCAGATCGTGGAGGCGGCGAAGGGCCGCCGCGGAGCCGATCGCGGAGGCACCGCCGCGATGATCGCGACCGGGAACATGGTGCGCGTGCCGACCGGCCAGATGGTCATCGGCCAGAAGACGCTGATCGGCGTCATGCTCGGCTCGGCCGTGCCGGAGCGCGACGTGCCGGAGCTCCTGCGCTGGCATCGCGAGGGCATGTTCGACCTCGACGCACTCGTGACGGAGCGGTACGCGCTCGACGAGATCAACGAGGCGACGGCCCGGCTCGAGGGCGGCCAGGTCTTCGGTCGCGGAATCGTCGTCTTCTAGCGGAGCCGGCCCCTGGTCCTCAGGACCCCTCGGCATCCCCATCCGCAGCCGCGTCCGGCGGCGGCTCGCTCCTGGCGAGGAGTTCGGCTGCGGCGGGCAGGCCGTCGGGGAAGAGCGCGCTGAAGGCCTGGTTCACAAACGCCGGCGCATCGAGGATGTAGCTCACGTAGCGCTCCCCATCAGCCGCGTAGAGCGCCGTCACCGAGAGGCTGCGCGCGCACGCCTCGAGGTCCGCGATGCTGCCGCCCGCGAAGGTGACGATGCCGAACTCGCCGCCGAGGCCGTCCAGGCACTGCGGGACTTCGATGACCACGTTGTAGACGCGCCTGCGGCTGCCGTCCGCTGCTCAAGCACCGCCTGACGGCCGTTCTCCGCGTCGCCGTCGGCATCATCGGGCTCGATGACCACGCTCGCCCCGGACTGCACCGCCTCCGCCTCCACCGTCGTCTCCACCGTGCCTGCCGTGGCGACGCCGCTGTAGCTCGGGCGGGCGCTCGAGAACTCACCGATGTCCACGCCGCTGAGTACAAGGGAGGCGAGCCGGGCGTCGGCGGCGTCCGGCATGTTGTAGCTGTAGACGTGCTCGTCGGCCCTGTCGACGACGTACATCACGTCGCCATCGGACCAGATTCCGCGAGGGCTGTTGTTCCGGGCGCGGGTCAGCCTCCGGAAGTCCTCAGCCCCCTCGCGCTTGAGTGCGCCTTCCTCCAGGCGGTAGGCGAGCAGCTTTCGGTCGATCCCGTCGGAGACCCAGATCGTGACGCCGTCCGACCAGATGTCGTGCGGGTCGCTGTTCGGGGAGGCGAGGTCGTGGGAGTCGAGCAGCTCCCCGCTTCCGAGGTCGTAGCGGTAGACCGCGTCGTCGCGTCCATCAAGTACCCAGAGCGTCTCGCCGTCCGACCAGATCCCGCGGGCGGCGCCGTTCTCGTCGGCGAGTGCGAGGTCGCGATCCTCAAGGCGTTCGCCGCTCTCCAGGCCGTAGGCGAAGAGGCGGTCAGGCCCACTGTCCGAGACCCAGATCGTTGTGCGGTCTGACCAGAGGCCGCGGGGCGCGAGGTTGGCGCCGTCGAGCTCGAACTCACGCTCTTCGCGGCGTTCGCCACTTGCGAGGTCGTAGGCGAAGACGCCGTCGCCGCCGCCGTCGCTGTTCTGCGCCACCCAGAGCGTCTCGCCGTCGGACCAGAGGCCCGTCGCCTCGTCATTGCCGGCGTCGAGCGGGGCGACGTCCTTGTCCACGTTCCACTCGAAGTCCTCGTCGCTCGGGACGGGCCCACTCGGCGCTGGGGGTGCGAAGCTGATGGTCGGGAAGATGATCCGCCGAGGAGGCGGCCGCGTCTCGTCCACGTCGGTCACGTTGACGGTCACGTCGATGGAGTCGCTGCGCCCGGCTGGATCGGAGGCCGTCACCGTCACCCGGTAGACGTTGTCGCCCCCGGCGTCCGCCGGCGCGTCGTAGTCGGGCGGCGTCAGGAAGCTGAGCACGCCCCGGTCGCTGATCTCGAAGTCGTCGCTGTCGGTCCCCGAGTGCGCCCAGCTGATCGTCTCGCGCTCCGGGTCCATCGCGGTGTAGGTGGCGACGGCGCCGCTACCGCCCGCGGCGTAGCTCACGACGGCGTCGCCGCTCAGGACCGGGTCCTCGTCGACACCCTCGACGTTGATGGTGACCGTGATGGTGGCGGAGGCACGGGACGAATCGCGGGCAGTGACCGTCACCCGGTAGCTGGACCGCTGTTCGCGGTCGAGGGCGGCCTTCGTCCGCAGTTGGCCGCTCCGCTCGTCGATATCGAAGAAAGCGAGGCTCGCGCTGTCCAGGCTGTACGTCAGCGTGTCGAGGGGATCGTCGTCCGTTGCCTCGACGGGCGCGCCGATGTCACGCCCGTCAGGCGTGTTCTCGAAGGCACTCCGCGTACCGGTCTCGGTCGAGGGGAACACGGGCCGATTGTTCGTCACCGGGGCCACTTGCACGGCATTGGCCGAGACCGCCTGCGCGTTCTTCCCGGAGCCCTCGGGGTCCGTGTATGAGGCCGTGACCCGGAGGTAGTCGCCCACGTCGTCGTCGGTCGGGGTGTACGAGGCCGAAGCGGCGCCGTCGATGGGCGTCCAGCTGCTGAACCCGTTCGGCGACCGCTCCCACTCCCACGTGACGGCCGAGGGTCTGCCGTCCGGGTCGCTGAGTGTCGCGGTGAGTCGGGTTCCCGCCTGCGGCTGCAGTGAGGACAGCGAGATCGAGCCGGCTTCCTCGACGTTGGTGACGTTGACCGTCACCTCCAGCGTGCCCACGTTCGTCCCGTCCGTGGCTCGGACCGTCACGCGGTAGATGTTGTCGCGGTTCGAGTCGGCCGGGTCCTCGTAGTCCGGTGCGGCGAGGAAGCTCAGCACGCCGCTGCCGAACTCCTCGAAGTCGCCGCTGTCGGTCCCTACCAGCGACAGGCCGACGGTGCCGCCTTCGGGGTCGAACGCGGAGTACGACTCCACGAAGCTGCCGCTGTCCTCCGCGATCTCGATGCTGGCGCGCCCGGACACCTCGGGAGCTTCGGGGACATCCTCGACGGTGATCGTGACCGGGAGGACGGCGTCGATCGCGGTGTCTGCTTCGCCGTCGAAGTCCTTGCCGTCGCTGACGAAGATCGTGCCGACGTAGCTCGATGCGCCCTCGTGGTTGAGGGGTTCGCGCGTCCGCAGCTGGCCCGTCCCCTCGACGACGTCGAAGTACGAACCGAGGCCGCCACCCAGCGTGTACGTGAGCGCATCAAGGTCGTCGTCCCGCGCGGCCACGGGGGAACCGATGTCGCGTCCCGCGGGCGTGTTCTCGTCCACGCTCCGCTCGCCCTTCTCACTTCCTGGGAACTCCGGCTCGGTGTTCCCCATTGCGGGCTTGCCGTTCGCGGTCTCAGACCAGCGGCCATCGCCCTCGCCGCTGACGGCGCGCACCTGGACGTCGTACTCCGTGTCGTTCGCGAGGTTGCGGATGACGTAGCGCAGGTCGCCGCCTCCGGTGCGCCAGACGCTGCGCAAGTCCTTCCAGGACTTGTCGGCGCCGTCAGCGCTCCTGTAGCGCACGTCGTAGGAGGTGATCTCCGCATCGGGGTCGCCGGTGTCGTCGGGCACCGTCCACTCCACGGCCAGCGCCTGGTTGACCGGCGTCGTGGTCACAAGGGGAACGCCGGCCGTGGAGCCGTGCCCGTAGATCTTCAGGCTCCAGGACTTGAGCGTGCCCACGTCGTTCCCGTAGGCATCGCTGATGCGCAGCGTCCAGGTCCCGGTCGCGTTCTCGCCGAGGTGCCGCGCCGAACCGAACCGGAAGCTCGTCGTCAGCGCGTGCGTCAACTTTTCGGTCGTGCCGTCGGAAAGGAACAGCGTCGTCTGGGCGGCGAAGACGATCCGGGAACGGGTGCCCGACGGCGACACGAGGAACATCAGGATGTCCCGGAAGGACGGGTGGTCGAACTCGGCATTGACTTCGACGAACTCCACGAACCCCACGTAGGAGTCGACCGTCAGGCTCGTCGTAACCGTGGTGCGGGATCCGGATGTCGGCGCGTCGGGGATCGCCAGGTCGATGGTGCCCGACTCCGCCTCGATCTCGCGCAGCTCCGGGAGGGAGTCCGTCCAGGTCTGCGCCAGGGCGACGGCGGCGCCGGCGTCCACCACGCCGAAGCCGTACTCGTGGTTGAAGTTGTAGCGCGCGCTGGTCGACTCGCCGGTCGGGCTGTACTTCCGCGCACCCTGCTCCCAGCCGCGGTTGGAAGCGTCGTTCTTGCGGGCGGAGGCCGCGAGGATCAGCTTCACGTCGCGCCAGCTCAGGTTGGAGTTGACGGCGCGCACCAGCGCCGCCACGCCGGACACGATCGGGGTGGACGCGGACGTGCCGCTGAACGAAGCCGTATAGCGGTCGCCGTTCCTCGTGGTCGCGATCCCCGGCAGGCCCCGCGTCCCGTCACCGGACGGGGCGCACACCCAGAGGTTTGCGCCCGTCTCCGAGTACGCGGTCTTAACGTCGTTGTGGTTCACCGCGCAGACCGCGGTGACGCCGTAGTGGTTCGTGTACTCGTCGAGGTTGGCGTCGTGGCCCTCGGCGTGATCGTTGCCGCCGGCAAAGACGTAGAACACGCCCTTCCCGCCGAAGCCGTTCGTCACGCCGTCTACTATCGCCTCCTCCCAGATCGCGGACGTGAAGCCCAGTGTGTACGGAGGCCCCCAGCTGTTGTTGGACACGGCCGTATCGCCCAAGTCCCGCGTCATGGCGTCTGCCGCGTTCACGTCGTCGGGCAAGCCCTGCTCGATCACGTTGTAGCCGTAGATGCTGGCCCGGGGCGCCACGCCGCGCACGCCGAGGTCGTTGTCGCGGGCCGCGATGATGCCGGCCACCTGTGTCCCGTGCGTCTCAAGCGGGTGGAAGACGTCGTCCCCGAAGTAGTCGTGGTTGCGCGCGGTGATCACGTTGGGCGCGAGGTCCTCGTGCGCGTAATGCAGCCCGTCGTCGACGACGGCGATGTTGATGCCCGCCCCCATCGTGGTGGCCCAGACCTCCTCGACGTTGATGTCGCGGCCCGCACCGCCGGGGAACTGGTTCGTGTTGTTCAGGTGCCACGCGCAGCCGTACCACGGGTCGCTCTGCGCAGTCGTCAGGCCGGTGCAGCGTTCGAGCGTCCTGCCGTAGGTGGACACCAGGACCTGGAACAGGTATCGGCCGGTGTCGCCGGAGGACGGGGCAATCTTGATCCGGTACGTGCCCGCGTTCAGCTTGCCCCAGACGGAGAAACTGGCCTCGGGAAGCCCCTTGTCGGCCCAGTCCTCGTGAGGGATGACGTAGAGGCCGTCCACTTCGGTGTTCGATGAGTCGAAGATCGTCGGCGTGAGCGGAAGGGGGTCGCCGAAGGTGAGGGCGTACCCGTAGATGTAGGTGTCCTCCTCCAGCGTGAGGCTGAGGTAGTCCTCATCGCTGGCCGACGAGATCCGCCCGGTCTCCGGGATGCGGAGCGCCATCGGCCTCGCGGTCGTGAGGGAGTTCCCGGGCTCGGTCACGGTCCGCACGAACAGGGTGTAGGGCCCCGTGCTCGTGCTGCGATGGCCGATGACCTTGATGTAGTAGATGCCCATCGCCAGCTGCCGCCGGAGCATGAACCCCTTCTCGTTGTCCAGGAACTCGCTGTCATCGTCCTCCACGAGGAGGTTCTCGTCGGCATCGAGGAGCTCGCCGACGGTGTCGATGTCGCCGACGGCCATCACCCAGATGTCCGCCGCGCTGTTCAGCTCAAGCTTGAAGTAGTCCTTGTCCCCGTCGGCGCCGCCCTCGGGACTGATTCGCCCCGGAGTCATGGAGTCGGGCGAGACCGCCGTCGCCGTGTCCTTCGTGTCGCCCGGGTCCGTCGCCACCTGGGCGTGGATCGTGTACGCGGCGGTGTCGCGTGCCCCGAAGCTCGTGACCCTGACGTAGTAGGTCCCCGCCGGGAGCTCAGCGCGAATCGAGAAGTTCAGCCGCCCGTCCAGCAGGTAGCCCTCGTCGTTGGAGGCGAGCACGGTCCCGTTCGAACGCTGCACCTCGCCGACCGTGTCGTCGCTGCCGCTGGCGTAGACCCAGAGGTCCGTCTCGCTCGTGAGCACGATCCGGAAGAAGTCCTCGTCGTTGCTCGGGTCGATGCTGCCGGGCACGGAGGATCCGAGGTCCAGCAGCGTTGCCCGCGACCCCGAGTCACTGTGGTCGCGGGTCGTCGCCTCGCGGGTGTCGGTCCAGGGGCCGTCGCTGCCGTTGTCCGCGCGCACCTGCAGGTCGTACTTCGTGCCGTCGGGCAGATCCTTCAGCTCGTACTCCAGCTCCATACCGCCCGTGGTCCACACCTCCTCGACGGTCCAGTTGGCGTCGGCCTTGTCCGGGGCGTCGTTGCGGATGTAGCGCAGGTCGTAGGCGACGATCTCCACGCCGCCGTCCTCGGCCGGCGCGCTCCAGGCAATCTCAAACGAGTTCGTCTCGATCTTGACCTCGCTGAACGCGGGAACCCCGAGGGTGCTCTGAGCCCTGGCTCCGCCCACCGCCAGCAGAAGACCGAGCGCGGCGCAGCCCGCGAGCAGCGAGAGCCACCTCACCGCGTTTCGACTTCCCTTCGCCAGTTCGGGCTGGAGATCCGCACACCGTCCTGCACGGCGAGCGCGTTCGCCAGCTCCAGCGACGGGAGGCCGGGCTCGGTATCCACGAGGAAGGCGTTTGCGCCGAACGACTGCTCCGTCACGCTGCTCCGCGCGATCCCGTGCTGCGCGAAGAAGGCACTGACAGCGGCTTCGTCCCACGACGCGTCGAGCACCAGCACGACGCCGCCGGGCAGCGTCATCAGCGCGCCGGATTCGGTGCGGAAGACCGGCTCAGCGCCATCGCTGTGCAGCCACACCTTCCTGATCCGGTCGCCGTCGTACCAGGTGTACGGCCGCTCCTCCTTCTCGGGGGTCGCCGCGTCTGCCGCCCTCGCCGCTACCGCGGCGGGCTGCGGATCGGTCCGAGGCGGCTTCGGGTCCGGCGGTGTGAGCCCGCCGGAGCCCTTCGTGTCGGAGGGGGCCTCCTCCTCCTTCGTCGTCACGACGAGGGTGCGAGAGCCCGTCGGCGGCGAGGCGGTTGGAGTCGGGGTCGGCTCGGGCGGCGCGGGAGCCTGGGCGGGCGCTGGCGTGGCGCTGGCAGTCGGGGCAGCAGTGTGCTGCGAGGGGGTGGGAGTCGGCTCAGGGGAGGGGCTGGCCGTCGGTGCGGCGGCCTCCCTCGGAGCTGTGGCAATCGGCTCAGACGTGGCCGTGGGCGGGGCGGGCTCGCTGCAAGCGGTCAGGACCATCGAGCTGCTTGTGAGCAGGACGATGGCCGCGAAGGCTGCAAACGGGAGAACGAGTCGTCTCATCCTGGATCCCCTGCACCCCGCTGCGAGGACGCTTCGAGGATACCGCCGCAGGCGCCGTCAGGAACCCGACCCGATCGTGTCAGGAACGCTCCCCGGCCTCCCCGCGCGGCGGGGCGACGCGCACCGAGGCGCGGCTGACCTCGATGCCGTTGAGCACGAGGTGAAACGAGTGATCGCCGTAGCCGGGGAAGTTCACGCCGACGAGGTTCACCAGCACGCGCGCCGTCCCGCTCGTGCCGCCGGTCACCGCCGGCAGGGGCATGTCGCCCTGGATGCGATCGATGATCTCCTTTCCGTCGGCGTCGTAGCCGCTGACCTCGAGGCGATGCGTCCCGGCCTCGGCGACGGAGTAGCGGATCTGCGCAACCATCGTGAGTTGCGGGTGGCGCGCGGGTACCTCGGCGGCGTGGATCGTGTCGACGCCGATGCCGAGGGCGTGCAGCTTCCCGCCGGACTCCTCGGCGAAGTCGCTGAGGAAGGCGAACTCCAGGTCCATCGTGTCAGCTCCGCTCGTGCCCGCGCCGCCGGCCGATGTAGTCCGGGCTGCGCCCGTAGAAGGCGGCAGCGGCGTTCATCAGCGTCTCCCCGAGCGTCGGGTGCGGGTGGATCGTCAGCTCGAGGTCCTGCACCACCGCGCCCATCTCGATCGCCAGCGCCGCCTCCGAGATCAGGTCGCCCGCCCCGACGCCCACGATACCCACACCAAGCACGCGATCGGTGTGCGGCTCGACGACCAGCTTTGTCGCGCCGTCGGTGCGGCCGAGCGTGGTCGCGCGGCCGGAGGCGGCCCACGGCAGCGTCGAGGTCTGCACCTCGATGCGGCGATCCGCCGCCTCCGCCTCGGTCAGGCCCACCCAGGCGATCTCCGGGTCCGTGTAGACCACGGCGGGAATCGCGCGGGCGTCCCAGGGCAGCGGCTTCCCCGCGATCGCCTCGACGGCGACGCGCGCCTCGTGCGTGGCCTTGTGCGCGAGCATCGGCTCGCCGGCCACGTCGCCGACCGCGAAGATCGCCGGGTTCACGCTGCGGAGCTGCTCGTCGACCGCGACGAAGCCGCGCCCGTCCAGCGCCGCACCCGTCTGCTCCAGCCCGAGGCCGGCGCTGTTCGGGCGGCGGCCCACGGCGACAAGCACCTGGGCGAACAGCTCCTCCGAGGGCGCACCGTCCGTGCCGGCGAGGCGAGCCATCACGCCGCCCTCGGCCTCCTCGATCGCGAGCACCGTCGTCTCCAGCCGGATCGCCTCGAAGCTGCGCCGCAGGCGGCGCTGCAGCGTGCGCACGAGGTCGCGATCGACGCCCGGCAGCAGGCCCGCCGTCATCTCGACGACGCTGACGCGCGAGCCGAGCGCGGCGTAGACGCTGCCCAGTTCGAGGCCGATGTAGCCGCCGCCGACGACCAGCAGCGTCTCCGGGACGCGCTCCAGCTCCAGCGCCGAGGTGGAGTCCAGCACCAGCGGCGAGTCGAGCGCGAGGCCGGGGACGGTCGCCGGCAGCGAGCCGGTCGCGACGATCGCGTACTCGAAGCCGATCGTGCGCGGCTCGCCCTCGGCCGGCGTGACCACCACGGAGCGCGGGCCGTCGAAGCGGGCGCGCCCGCTCACGAACTCGACGCCGTGCTGCTTCGTCAGTTGGCCGAGCCCGCCGGTCAGGCGGTTGACCACGCCCTGCTTCCACTGGCGCAGCTTGTCGAGATCGATCGAGGGCGGCCCGTAGCTGACGCCCCACTCGGCGGCCTGTTGCGCCTCCTCGAGCTGGGCGGCGACGTGCAGCAGCGCCTTGGAGGGGATACAGCCGCGGTAGAGGCAGACGCCGCCGGGGTTCGGCGCGTCGTCGATCAGCGTGACCTTCATGCCCAGGTCGGCGGCAAGGAAGGCCGCGGGGTACCCGCCCGGCCCCCCGCCGATCACCACCAGATCGCTGCCGGACTCGTTCACGGTCACGCCTCCGATCCCGACTCGGTCTCCGGGAACTCCTCAAGCATGTACGACTGCGGTTGCTCCAGCGCCTCGGCGATCCAGGCGAGGGCGCGCGCGCCGTCGGCGCCGTCGATCAGCCGGTGGTCGAAGTTGATCGCCAGTGGCATGCGCAGTCGTGGCTGGAACTCGCCGTCGATCCAGACCGGCTCCTGCTCGGCGCGCCCGACGGCGAGGATACCGACCTGCGGTGGCAGCAGCACCGCGTTGAAGAAGCCGATCCCCATCCCACCGAGGTTCGAAATCGTGAAGGTGCCGCCGCGCAGATCGTCAAGCGTGCTCTTGCGATCGCGCGCACGCCCAACCACCTCGCCAATCTCGATGGCCAGCTCGGTCATGCTCTTCTGGTCGGCGTTGCGCACCACGGGGACGATCAGTCCGTGGTCGGTGTCCGTCGCGACGCCGACGTGGACGTAGCGGCGGTAGACGATCTCCTCGCTCGCCGCATCGATCGAGGCGTTGAGCCGCGGGAACTCGCGCAGCGCGCCGGCGACGACCTTCATCAGGATCGGCATCATCGTGAGCGCGCCACCGGCCGCCGTCACGCGCTCGCGATTCGCGCGGCGCAGCGCCTCGAGGTCCGTGACGTCGGCCTTGCGCTGCAGCATCACGTGCGGGCTCTGCGACCAGGACTGGCTGAGCGTGCGCGCCGTGGTGCGGCGCACGCCGCTCATCCGCTCGCGCTCGATCTCGCCGAACTGCGAGAGGTCCGGGAGCGCGGCGGGCGCCGGCGCGGCGGCCCGCGGTGGCGCCTCGGCAGGCGCCGCCCTGCTGCGCATCAGCCGCGCCTGCGCCTTTACGTCCTCGATCGAGATGCGCCCGCCGGGCCCCGTCCCCGGTACCTCGCCGATCACCACCCCGATCTCGCGCGCGAACATCCGCACCGAGGGCGAGGCGGGGGTCTGTCCCCCATCGGACGGCAACACGGGCGTCGCCACGACGGGCTGCCGCGCGAGGGCAGCCGGCGGCTGGGCCGGAGCTGGGGCAGAAGGCGCGGTTGGCGCAGCGGAGGGCGGAGATGCGTTCGCGGCGGGCGCCGGCGTCGCTGCCGCCGCCGGGGCGGCCGGCTCCGCGCCGTCCTCGCCCTCGATCGTCACGATCGCCTGGCCGGGCTTGACCATGTCGCCGACGCTGACGTGGACGGCGGTGATCGCGCCCGCGTAGGGCGCGGGCACGTCGAGGTTCGCCTTCTCCGTCTCGACCTCGATCACGGCCTGCTCGACTTCGACGTGGTCGCCCGCGCGCACGTGCACGGCGATCACCTCGGCCTCTTCGATGTCTTCACCGAGCTCGGGCAGCAGGTAGTCCGTGGCCATGCGTCCTCCTGCAGCCCGTCGGGCGGCGCGCTCGCTCAGACGAGCCGCGGGTTGACCTTCTCCGGATTGATGCCGAGCTCCTCGATCGCCTGCTTCGGCACGCCGGCCGGGATCTCGCCGTCGAGGGCGAGCGCGTGCAGCGCGGCCAGCGCGATGTGCTTCGCGTCGACCTCGAAGAAGTCGCGCAGCGCCTCGCGCGTCTCGCTGCGCCCGAAGCCGTCCGTACCGAGCGAGACGAGGCGTCCCGGCAGCCACTTGGCGACGGCGTCCGGCAGCGACTTGAGGTAGTCCGTCGCGGCGACGAACGGGCCTTCCGCGTCCGCGGTGACCTCGGAGAGGTAGGAGCGGCGCGGCGGCTCGCCGGGGTGCAGCATGTTCCAGCGGTCGGCGTCCATCGCGTCGCGGCGCAACTCGCTGTAGCTGGTCACGGACCAGACATCGGCGGCCACGCCGTAGCACTCGTCGAGCAGCTCCTGCGCGGCGACGACCTCGTTAAGGATCGCGCCGCTGCCGAAGAGCTGGACGCGCGGGCCGCGCCCCTCGGCAGTGCGCACCCGGTAGATGCCGCGGATCACGCCCTCGGCGGCGTCCGGCGGCAGCGCCGGCTGGGGATAGGCCTCGTTGGTGACGGTCAGGTAGTAGAAGACCGGGTCCTGCAGCTCGTGCATGCGGCGGATGCCCTCGCGCACGATCAGCGCCACCTCGTAGGCGTAGGCGGGGTCGTAGCTGAGCAGGTTGGGAACCACCGAGGCCAGCACGTGGCTGTGGCCGTCCTGGTGCTGGAGCCCCTCGCCCTGCAGCGTCGTGCGGCCGGCCGTCGCGCCCACGAGGAAGCCGCGCGTGCGCGAGTCCGCGGCCGCCCAGATCAGGTCGCCCACGCGCTGGAAGCCGAACATCGAGTAGAAGATGAAGAACGGCAGCGTGCACGCGCCGTGCACCGCCGACGCCGTCCCGGCGGCGATGAACGAGGCCAGCGACCCCGCCTCGGTGATGCCTTCCTCGAGGATCTGTCCATCGGTCGTCTCCTTGTAGTAGATCAGGCTGTCGGCATCGACGGGCTCGTAGAGCTGCCCGACGTGCGAGTAGATCCCGGCCTGGCGGAACAGCGTCTCCATGCCGAAGGTGCGCGCCTCGTCGGGGACGATCGGCACGATCAGATCGCCCACCGTCTCGTCGCGCAACAGCCGCGAGAGTAGCCGCACGAAGGCGAGCGTGGTCGAGACATCGCGGCCGCCGGAGCCCTCGTAGAACTCGCCGAAGACCGCGTCGGCGGGGGACATGCCGGCACAGGAGATGGTGTGGCGCAGCGGCAGGAAGCCACCGAGGGCGCGGCGGCGCTGCTGCAGGTAGCGCGCCTCCGGGCTGTCGTCGTCGGGGCGGTAGAGCGGCGCACTCCCCACCTCCTCGTCACTCAGCGGAATGCCGAAGCGGTCGCGGAAGAGCATCAGCTCGTCTGCGTTGAGCCGCTTCTGCTGGTGGGTGATGTTCTTGCCCTCGCCCGCCTCGCCGAGACCGTAGCCCTTGATCGTGCGGGCAAGCACGACGGTCGGCGCGCCCTGTTGGCGCACGGCGGCGTGGTAGGCGGCGTGGACCTTCGCCGGATCGTGGCCGCCGAGCCGCATCGACCACAGCTCGTCGTCGCTCATGTGCTCGACCATGCGCAGCAGGCGCGGGTCCACGCCGTAGAAGTGCTCGCGGACGTAGGCGCCGCCGGCGACGGTGTACTTCTGGTACTCGCCATCGACGACCTCGCCCATGCGCTTCGCCAGCAGGCCGTCGTGGTCCTGCGCCAGCAGCGCATCCCACTCGGCGCCCCAGAGCACCTTGATCACGTTCCAGCCCGCGCCGCGGAAGACCGATTCGAGCTCCGGGATGATCTGGCCGTTGCCGCGGACGGGGCCGTCGAGGCGCTGCAGGTTGCAGTTGATCACGAAGATCAGGTTGTCGAGCCGCTCCCGCGCCGCGAGCGAGATCGCGCCCAGCGCCTCCGGCTCGTCCGTCTCGCCGTCGCCGAGGAAGACCCAGACCTTCGCGTCCGACGGCTCCTTGAGCCCGCGATCGACCAGGTAGCGCATGAAGCGCGCCTGGTAGATGCCCATCAGCGGCGCGAGGCCCATCGAGACGGTCGGGAACATCCAGAAGTGCTCCATCAGCCAGGGGTGGGGGTACGAGGGCAGCCCCCCGCTCTCGGCGAACTCGCGGCGGAAATTGAGCAACTGCTCGTCGCTGAGCCGCCCTTCGAGGTAGGCACGGGCGTAGATGCCCGGCGAGGCGTGACCCTGGATGTAGACCAGATCGCCGCCGCTCGGGTCGTTCGCGCCGCGGAAGAAGTGATGGAAGCCGACCTCGTAGAGCGTGGCCGCCGAGGCGTAGGTGGAGATGTGGCCGCCGATGCCCTCGGCCCGGTTGTTGGCCTCGACGACCATCGCCATCGCGTTCCAGCGCACGAAGCTCTTGATGCGCTGCTCGATCACGCGGTTGCCCGGGTAGGGCGGTTCGCGGCCGGGCGGGATCGTGTTCACGTAGGGCGTGCGCGCGGTGACCGGCAGCGGCGCCATCGCCTTCTGCGCCTCCAGCTGCAGATCCTGCAGCAGCTCCGCGACACGCTCCGGCCCGCTCCGGAAGAAGACCTCGTGCAGCGACCGCCGCCACTCCTCGGTCTCGATCGCGTCGAGTTCGGCGGCGAGCGCCGCGCGCGCGGCCTCGAGGTCGGCGCCGTTGCCGCCCGCCGCAAGCTGGCCGTCGGCCTGGGCGGCTTCGATGGCGTCGATGGTCATGGCGTCCCTCCCTGTCCCGCCGGGGCGGCCGCGGAGGCCTGGTCGGCGGCGTGGTAGGAGCTGCGCACCAGCGGCCCGCTCTCGGCGTGGCGGAAGCCGATCGAGTGCGCGTAGTCGGCGATCTCGGCGAACTCGTCCGGGTGCCAGAAGCGCTCGATCGGCAGGTGCTTCAGCGAAGGCCGCAGGTATTGCCCCACCGTCAGCAGGTCGCAGTCGTGCGCGCGCAGGTCGTCGAGCACCTGCTTTACCTCGTCCATCGTCTCGCCGAGGCCGAGCATGATGCCGGACTTGGTCGTCATCTCCGGGTCGAGCTCCTTGACGCGGCGGATCAGTTCGAGCGAGCGCTGGTAGCGCGCCTTCGGGCGCACCCGCCGGTACAGCCGCGGCACGGTCTCCGTGTTGTGGTTGAGCACCACCGGCCGCGCCTCGATCACGGTAGCGAGGGCGTCCCAGTTGCCCTCGAAGTCCGGGATCAGCACCTCCACCTGCGTCTCCGGCAGGCGCCGCCGGATCGCGCGGATGCAGGCCGCAAAGACCTCCGCGCCGCCGTCCTCCAGATCGTCGCGGTTGACCGAGGTGATCACGACGTAGTCGAGGCCCAGCCGCTCGACGGCCTGCGCCAGCCGGAACGGCTCCAGCAGGTCGAGGCCCTCGGGCCGGCCGGAGGTCACATCGCAGAAGCCGCAGGCGCGCGTGCAGATGTCGCCGAGGATCATGAACGTGGCGGTACCGGAGTTGAAGCACTCGCCGATATTCGGGCAGCGCGCCTCCTCGCAGACCGTGTGCAGATCGTGCTCGCGCAGCAGCGACTTGATGCCGGAGAAGCGCTCGCCTGCAGGGAAGCGCGCCTTCAGCCAGGACGGCTTGCGCGGGAATGGCCGCTCCGTGAGCGGCGCCACGACCCCGCCCGAGGCGCCGCGGGCGCTCACGACGCCGCTCCGGCCAGCGCGGTCGGCGCCGCCACGCTGTCGTCCCACGAGCCGGCGACGAGCCGGCAGCCGAACTCGCGCTCGAAGGCCTCGGCGAGCGCGTCCTCGACCTCGCGCATCGCGGGCGCCGCGCCGAGCAGCCGCTCCAGCGAGGTGGCCTCGATGTCCGGGATGCCGCAGGGCACGATCCGCGCGAACCACTCGAGGTCGGTCGAGACGTTGAGCGCGAGGCCATGGCGGCTGATGCCTCGGCTGACGCGCACGCCGACGGCGGCGAGCTTCGCGCCGTCGACCCACACGCCGGGCCGCCCGCGCACGACCTCGCCGCGCACGCCGAAGCGCGCGACGGCCTCGATCATGATCGCCTCGAGGGCGCGGACGTAGCTGGCGGCCCCGATGCCGCGTCCGCGCAGGTTGAGAATCGGATAGGCGACGAGCTGTCCGGGGCCGTGGAAGGTGACGTTGCCGCCTCGGTCCGTGCGCACGACCTCGGCCCCGAACGCGGCCAGCGCCTGCGGCGTCGCGAGCAGATGGCTGTCGTCGCCGCGCGCGCCCAGGGTGTAGACCGGCGGATGCTCAAGCAGCGCCAGCGCCTCGCCCTCGCTGCCGGCGGCGAGCGCCGCGGCGCGCGCGTGCTGCCACTCCAGCGCGCGCCCGTACTCGACGAGTCCGGGACGCCACAGCCGGACGACGCCCTCAAGGCGTTCGTCGTGCACCTGCCGGGCGGCGTTCGAGACGGTCACGCGCATTCCCCGCACGCTGCCGCACGCCGCGCGGCGGGACGCCGCGGACCGCGCAGGCAGCCATTCCAGTATAGGAACAGCGCGAGGGGTTGGCGCTGACGCGCCGTCCCGCCAACCAGCGCCCCTGGTGGCGCGCATACGCAGGCGGCGTCGGGCCGTTGCGTTTCCGCTATGCTCCGGGGCGATCGGCGCGCTGACGCGCGCCCCGAAGGCAAGGCGGGGAAGCAATGCAGATCAGCCCATCCGTGCGCGCCGCCATGGTGCCGGACGAGAACGTGATGCACCCGGACTTCACCTCGATCTACCTCGTCGGTGCGCCGGGCGCCCAGTCGCTGACGATCGATTCGGGCGAGGCGATCGAGCGCTATCAGTGGTTCCTGCGGGGCTATCTGGCGGCGACCGAGCACGCCGAGATCGGCGTCGCCACGATCACCCACCATCACTCGGATCACTCCGGCAACCTCAAGTGGGCGAAGGAGTTCCTGGACGCCGAGATCTCGATCCCCAAGGGGGGGCGGCATCTGCTCAAAGGCCGCATCCCCCGCCAGGTCAATCAGCTGGCCGACGGCGACGTCGTGGACATGGGCGGCGGCGTCCGCCTGCAGGTGTTCGCCACGCCCGGCCACAGCGTCGATTCGCTGTGCTACTACCTGGAGGATGAGGGCGTGCTGTTCACCGGCGACACGCTGCTCGGCTCCTCGACGACGACGGTCGGGGACCTCGGGGCGTACCGGCGCAGCCTCGAGCGGCTGCTGGAGCTGCCGAACCTGCAAGTGATCTGCCCCGGCCACGGCAAGATTGTGAACGACCCGCGCGAGCGCCTCCAGATGTACGTCGATCACCGAAACCTGCGCGAGCAGCAGATCATCGAGGTGCTGAAGGGCGGGGAACAGGTCAGCAGCTGGGATATCATGCTGCGCGTCTACGGCGACGAGATCGACACTCGCCTCCGCCGCGCCGCCGACGGCAACGTGCGCAGCCACCTCGATCAGCTCCACGACGAGGGCCGCATCACCGAGTACGAGGGCACACCGAAGCGCGCACGCAGCAAGCGGGCGATCGAGCACGAGCATGAACACGAACGCGAGCGTGACCGCATCCTCCGCGAGGCGAAACGCCTCGAGACAGCTCGGCGGCGCGATGAAATTCGCCGTCAGGAGAACCCGCCGAGTGAGCAGTGGTCGAAGCCGCCGCTCTACGAACTCGCCTAGCTGTAGTTCCCACGAACGTTGTTTACAGGCGTGAGGCGGGGACAGCCCCGCCGATACCGCCGTGTGGCCGGCGAGCATTGTAGCGGTAGAGCCAGCGCGGGAGCTGGTGCAGCCGCTCGGCGTTGGAGCGGTAGGGGCGGGCGTAGGCCCACTCGTTCTGCAGGATCTGGATGAAGCGCTCGGCCTTGCCGTTGGTTTGCGGGCGGTAGGGCCGGGTGTGCCGCAGTTCCACGCCAGCGGCGGCAGCCACGCGGCGGAAGTCGCCGGAGACGGTGTAGACCTTCGCGTTGTCCGTGAGCACGCCGCGCACGCGCACGCCGCGGCGGCCGAAGGCGGCGAGCGCCTGCTCGAGGAAGGCGGCGCAGCTGGGGCCGCGCTCGTCGGGCAGGGCGGCGACGTAGGCGTAGCGGCTGTGGTCGTCGACGGCGACGTGGAGGTAGTCGAGGCCGCGGGTGCGCGGGGTCCGGGCGGAGCGCCCGCGCACGCGGTGTCCGCCGCCCTCGGGGATGCGGCCCAGCTTTTTCACGTCGATATGCAGCAGGTCGCCGGGGGCGGGGTGCTCGTAGCGGACCACCGCGCGGGTGACGCGGTGCAGCCGGTCGAGGCGGTTGAGACCGAAGCGCCTGAGCACGGCGTAGACGGTGGAGCGGGCGATCCCGAGCGCCCAGGCAATGCGGTGCGGCCCGAACCCCTGGCTGCGGCGCACGGCGCAGATGCGCTGCTCGAGCGCGGCTGCGGTGCGGCGCGGGTTGGAACGCGGAGCGGAGCTGCGGTCGCGGAGCCCGGCCGCACCCTCCTCCCGGTAGCGGCGCCACCACTTGGCGACCGTCGCACGAGAAACCCGGAAGCGCCGCGCAACCTCCGCCTGCGACCAGCCGGCCTCGACCTCCAGAACCAGCTCCAGCCGGGTGGCCGGAGTCAGACGCGCGTTAGGATGTGCCACGAGAGGCTCCTCTCCTGCTACTGGTGCGTTCGTCACACACACACAGCAGCAGGCGGAGCCCCTCACCTGCAACAACCTACGTGGGAACTACACCTAGCCGCGCGAATCAGCCGAGTTCGAGATCGGGGAAGTACCGTCCGTAGTACCCCCGATCGCGAGTGATCAGCCGGTCGGCCTGCAGCGTGGCGTGCGCACCGATCATGAAGTCGGCCACGATGTGCTGCCGCACCTGAATGCCCGCACCGCATGCCTCGCAGCGATCCGGATGAGCCGCACCGCAGCTCGGGCAGGTCAGCGTCCGCTGGCGCCGCTGCGCATAGCTGCGCCAGGCGGCCCCGGCGCGGTGCAACGTCGCCGGACTCGATGGCGCCAGGCGGACGCCCGTATCGTCGACGAAGCGCTCAATGTCGGCGGGCGCCTCAAAGCGCCCCGCCAGTTCGGCATAGACCGCTTCGGAGATCACGACGGCGCCGGACCTCGCGGCCGTGGCCAACCGCTGCGCGGACTCTTCGGCGTGCGGCGCGCCGGGGATGAGGAGATCGAGCAGGACGTTCGTATCGAGCGCCGAGATCACGGCCCGCGCATCTCCTCGACGAGCTCGTCGGGGTCGCGGCCTTCAAGGTGTCGCAGGTAGCCGCGGTACTTCTCGAACGGAGACTCAGCGAGCTCCTTCTCGATGCGCCAGACGCCCCCTTCCTCGATGAAGCCCACCTTATCGCCCGAGCGCAGCCCGAGCCGATCCCGCACCTGCTTCGGGATCGTGATTTGGCCCTTGCTCGTGACTTTGGCTGTTGTCATGGCTGCCTTGTGTAAGGATTGCGATTCCTTACATCACAGTAAGGGAGTCCGCGCCGAACGGCAACCTGCATGTCGGACGTGCTCGCGGGCCTCTACCGGGCGAGCCCTTGCACCTCGACCGGGGCGACGGTGAGATCTTCGGCGGCGCCGCACTCTCGGCAACCCGGTCGAGTTGATCCGCGCCGACGTGAGGGGCTCTGATGCGCATCGTCTGCTGGAACATGCAGCACAAGCGGGCGAGTTGGCGCTTCCTGCGCGAGCGCCACGCTTACGCCGATGTCGCACTCCTGCAGGAAGCCTGCACGCCCCCGCCCGAAGTCGCCACCGCGCTGGATGTAGGTCCCGGTCCCTGGACCCACAGGGGCTGGAAGGGAGCCCGGGCGGTCGTTCGTCTCTCCGACGAGATCGGCATCGAACGGGTGCCGGTCGCCGACATCCTCGCCGCGGCGTCGCCGCGTTCGGCGATCGACACCCCGGCTCGACTGGGCGTCGCAATTTGCACCCTACCGGAGGGCGAACGGCTGGGCCTGGTGTCAGTCGAGACGGGAAGCGAGGCGGCCGTGCGGGTACCGAGGATGATCAGCGAAGTTCGCGAGTATTGCGGCGCAGATCTCCCCTACATCGTAGGCGGCGATCTGACAACGTGGCCCGATAGCGAATCGACGGTGTTCGCCGACATGCTGCGGATCGGACTGCCCCTGGTCGGACCGCACGCCCCCACCTTCTACAGCCCGCTCCATGGGCAGAGTCCAGCCGACGCGCGCTTGCAGCTCGACTACGTGTTCGTCTCCCGCTCCATCGCCCATCGCGTGAGCGTCGATGCGATTAACGCCCCCGGCGACTGGGGGCCGAGCGATCACTGCCGGATCCTGATCGATGTGATCGAGTCACGCCCGAGAGACAGCGAAGGACCCGCTACCCCAGCCGCCGCAGCTTCTTGATGCTGCGCAACTCGCGAGGCGGATCGAGGTGGCGGCCGCGGATCGTGTGGGCGACCTCGGCGACATAGATGTCGCCGCGCGAGTCGACCGCCATCCCGTGCGGCGCGATGAAGCGCCCGGCCTCCTCGCCCTCCTCCGGATCGCCGAGCCGCGCCAGCAGCTCGCCCTCGCGGCTGTAGATGCTGACGCGATGCCCGATGCCGAGAGCGCCCTCCATGAGCGCGACCCCGTTCAACTCGCCGACGTAGAGGAGGCCGTCCCCGCCCATCGTCATGCCGCAGGGGCGGTGGATGTTGTTCCACATCGCGAGCGGCCCGCCGTCGCGGTCGAAGATCTGCACCCGATGGCTCTCGCGGTCCGCGACGTAGATCCGATCGTCTTCGTCGATCGCGAGGTTGTGCGGCACCATGAACTGCCCGACGTCGATGCCCGGCTCGCCCCAGGACAGCTCCAGTTCGCCCTCCGCCGAGTAGCGGTGGACGCGCGCGTTGCCGTAGCCGTCGCTGATGAAGATCGAGCCGTCGTTCGAGGAGACGGCGGCGTCCGTGGGCCGGTTGAAGGGCTCGCCGCTGTGCCGCTCCGAGGACACTCCCGGCTCGCCGATGGTGAGCACGAGCTCGCCCTCGCGCGTCCACTTGGTGATCGTGTGCGAGCCGTCGTCGGCGCAGTAGAGGAAGCCATCGGGCCCGACGCTGATCGCGTGCGTGCGGTTCGTGAACACGCCCGCACCGAAGCTGCGCAGGACGCCCCCGTCCGGCTCAAGCACGATGACCGGGTTATCGACGTTCCTCGTGAGCAGGTAGACCCGGTCCTCGGCGTCGACGGCAACGCCGGCGCACTCGTGGAGGGTCATGCCGTCGGGCAGTTGCTCCCACGTGGCGAGCGCCTCGTAACGGAACGCTCCACTCCCCAGTTCAACCGAGCCTGCTGCCACCATGCCGCACCTCCTCGCCTTTGCTGCGGAGTATCGCACCGCGGGCAAGGCGGCGGATCGCATCATCAGGATCGCTACATAGTGTGGACTGCGTGCATCACGCTGGGAGTGCCCGCAGCGTCCGTTGAGGTGGCTGGCCGGGCGATGACGCGCGGTCCGGCGTCTGCCGCAGAGCAAGCGGTTGGTGTTCGGCTGCTGCGGGAAGCGCAGTACCGGGCGGACTCAGTCCCCGCCCCGGGAAGAACGGTCTACCCCGCGGACGTACTCGCGGAGCGTCCGGTTGATGTCCGTCTGGTAGCCGCGACCGTTACGAGCACGGGCCTTGAACCAGGCGATGATATCCGCGTCGAGCCGCAACGTGATCTGCTTCTTGACGGGCCGGTAGAAAACGCCGCGCCTGGCGTCGGACCAGTCGAGTATCTCCGGGATGCCGGTCGTGTCGATCTGGTCGTCCGGGAGCGCCTCGAGGGCCCGCAGCTGTGCCTGAACGTCCACCGGCAGCTCAGTCTTGTCCTTCTTCATAAGCCGCCCTTTCATGCTTCGTCGCCTTACGTGCGGAGATGATGCGCCCGCTCTCTTCCCCGGTAGCCGGGTCGACGTCAGGCCAGGTGTGGACCACCATCACGACTTGACTGCCCACCATGCCAACGGTTCGCCACCGTTGCTCGCTTGGATACGGGTCCTCCCGCGTCGCGGACACAGGATCGTTGAACACGAAGACCGCAGCTTCAAAGCTGAGGCCGTGCGCTCGGCGGTTCGCCCTGCTCTTGGCCGGATCCCAGGTCCAACGCAGTCGTTGCCCCTTTCCGGAACTACACTATTGTAGTTACAGGTCGTCACCGGGTCAACATCTCCGAAGGCCAGCCTCCGGCGATAACCGAGTTCTGATTGCCAGAGCGTGGCTCCTCGGTGACACCTGATTCTGATGCTCCGCGGGCAAGGCGGCGGATCGCGCGGCCGCTCAGTCGCCGACCTCGTTCCAGAGGTGGCGGCCGACGGCGAGGGCGACGACGACGAAGAGCGAGTCCACGAGCGGGAAGTAGATGAGGTGCGAGGTCACCGCGTCGCCCGTCTCGCTGTCCGGATTGAGCGTCCAGATCCAGCCCCAGAAGAACAGCATGGTCAAGACGATCGACCCGTAGTAGAGCACCGTGACCCCGACCGTCTCGAGGGTTGCGGGCTCGCCGCTTCCCAGCTCGCGCCGCCGCATGAAGCTCACGACCAGCGCGACCAGCGTCGAGGCCGCCATGAACCAGTTGACGATCTCCCAGACCGGATAGTCCGGCGAGCCGTCGTGGTACACGGGCGTGAGCATCAGGTTCACCACCACGGCGACCGCCGTCGCCACGAGCAGGACGGCCAGTAGCCGCTTCAGCATCTCCATCGTCGGATCCTCCCTCCCTCGACTCGGCGTCACGAGCGCCAGGCGGGTGAGCCGTTCCCGGATCGCGACCCGCGCGTTAGTGGGTGCCCTGGGCGGCCATGACCGTGGGCAGGCCCTGCATGCCCCTGAGGGTGTTGATCTCGCCGCGGTGGCCGTTGAAGTGGCCCATCATGTGGAGGGAGATCGCCTCAGCGACGCTCTCGCTGCCGTTGCGGGCGGGAATCTCGCGCTCAAGGTCCTCGTCGCTGGCGTCGCCGAGGAACTGTGAGGTGCGCTCGAAGACGGCGTCCTGGTAACCGCCGAGGGCTGCGATGTCGGTGACATGCACCTCGCGGGCGTCTTCGTCGGACATGCCGGTGCCGAAGCCCTCGAAGGGGAGGCCGGTACGGCCGGCCCAATCCTCGCTCCAGACCTGGGACTGGCCCGCGACGCGGCTGATGATCAGGTCCTCGACGCGCGCGGTGTGCCAGAGACACCACGCGATCGAGTGGCTGCCGCGCTCGGGGACAAAGTGCAGTTGCTCGTCGGTGCCGGTGCGCGCATCGATGAGCGCCGCGTGCGTGAACTCGAGGCTGCGCTGGATGAAGTCGACGGTGCTCATGGCTCCCCCTCTGCTCCGGCCGCGATCCTACCCGCACGATACGCCAGCCGAGTCAGGTTGCGCGGCGCACCCGTTGCGAATCGGGCGTCTGCCGCGCAACGATCGCGCGGAGGAGACGCGGCAATGCCCGATCGACCGAGGATCGTGGTGCTCGGCAGCATCAACATGGACCTGGTCGCCACGACCCCGGCGCTGCCTCAGCCCGGCGAGACGGTGATGGGGAGCAGCTTCGCCACCCTGCCGGGGGCAAGGGCGCGAACCAGGCCGTCGCGGCCGCCCGGCTCGGCGCGGACGTGCGCATGATCGGCAGGGTCGGGGACGACGCGTTCGGCCCGATGCTGCTCGCAAGCCTCGAGGCGAACGGGGTGCGCGTCGAGGACGTGATGACCACCCCCGGCACGTCGTCCGGGATCGCCGTCATCCTGCTCGATGACGAGCGGCAGAACTACATCGTCGGCATCTACGGCGCGAACATGGCGTGCGACGACGTTCAACTGCAGGCCGCGAGCCGCGCGCTCGAGGGGGCGGACGCGCTCCTGTTGCAGATGGAGATCCCGCTCGACGTGTCCCTGGAGGCCGCCGCGATCGCTCGCCGGATGGGCGTTCGGGTCATCTACGACCCGGCGCCGCCCTCGGAGCTGCCGAACTCGGCCTACGGCGCCTTCGACATCATCGCCCCGAACCAGTCCGAGGCCGAGGTGCTGACCGGCGTCACCGTCGACGGCATCGACTCCGCGCACGAGGCGGCGCGGATCCTGCGCTCGCGCGGCGCCGGGACGGCGATCGTCAAGCTCGGTGAGCTGGGCGTCGTGTACGCATCGGATGAGCGCGCCGGACACGTCCCGGCCTTCGAGGTCGACGCGGTCGATACCGTCGCCGCGGGAGACGGCTTCGCCGGCGCGCTCGCGGTCGCCCTCGCGGAGGGGCAGCCGCTGGAGCGTGCGGTCCGCTTCGCCGCCGCCGCCGGCGCACTCGTCGTCACGAGGCGCGGAGCACAGGACGCCATGCCGGACCGCTCCGAGGTCGAACGGCTCCTCGGCTCGCAGGAAGGCGCCGCGCCGTAGGCGACGCCGGGGAGGGGCGCCTGCGGAGCTAGAGCAGGGCCTCGTTCAGGGTCACGCCGAAGCCCGGCCGGTCCGGCGGGGTGAGCTGACCGTCGACAGCCCTCGGCTCGTCGAGCCACAGCTCGTCCGCCGAGGCCTCCCAGCGCGCAGGATGCGTCTCGGCGAGATCGGCGCAGTCCGTGGCGGCAATCACGTGCAGGCCCCAGATCTCGCCGCCGCGATGCGGCGCGACGGGCACGCCGTACTCGGCGGCGACGTCGAAGATCCGCAGCGTCTCGGTGATTCCCCCGCACCAGGTGACGTCGGGTTGCCAGATGTCGAGCGCGCCCGCCCTGGCGATCCGCTCGAATCCGAACCGGGTGAACTCGTGCTCACCCCCGGCGATCCTGACCGGATGCACGATCTCGCGCAGCGCCGCCTGTTCCTCGAGGTGGTCGGGCGTCATCACGTCCTCGAACCAGTCCGGGTCGAATTCCCGTAGCGCCTCCGCCATCCGCGTCGTCGTCTCGAAGTCCCACGCCATGTAGCAGTCGGTCATGACCAGCGCGTCGCCGCCGAGGAGCGATCGCGCCTGGCGGGCCAGCGCCGCCGTCTGCTGGATGTCGGCCTCCGACGCCGATCCCGCGGGCGAGAACTTCGCGGCCGTGTAGCCCAGGTCGCGGTAGCGCTCGAAGGCATCTCCCGTGGCGTACGCCCGGACCTTCGGCTTGCGCAGTCCGCCCAGCAGGTCGTACACGGGCCTGCCCTGCACCTTGCCCAGGAGGTCCCAGAGCGCCAGGTCGAGGCCGCTGAGCGCCATCACGGGCAGCCCCGTCCGGCCATAGGGGAGCGACAGTGCGTAGATGCGGTCCCAGAGCGCTCGAATGTCCTCGCTGGCCTCGATCTCGCACCCGACGGTCAGTTCGCGGAAGTGGCGGTTGACGACCGGGCAGGCCGGCTCGCCCCCGCCGCCGTACCCGTAGCCGATGGCGCCGTTGTCCGCCTCGACACGGACGACGATCTGCCAGAAGTGCGACTGCCAGACGCCCACGGGGAGGCGCCTCCACTTCGGATAGACGGCCTTGACGTCGGTGATTCTCAACGGTCGTCCCACCCTCCGAGGCAAGGCGCAGCGTAGTGCAGCCGCATCAGGCGCGTGAGCCCGGACTCGCACCCTAGCCGCTCGCGTCGAAGCGGCCGAGGCGGAAGAGCGAGATGTCGTGGTCCGTCTCGCCCCGCGTCGCGAGGTCGGCCATGATCTCGCCGACCACGCTGCAGAACTTGAAGCCGTGGCCGGAGAAGCCCGCCGCCACGAAGACGTTCGGCGAGCCGGGCAGCGCGTCGATGATGAAATGCTCGTCGGGCGTGTTCGTGAACATGCAGGCCCTGAGCGACAGCGTCGGCCCGTTCGCCTCGGGGAAGTAGCGGGCCACGGCCTGCCTCAGCACCGCCTCGTCCTCGGGCCGGCAGTCGCGGTCGAGGCCGTCGGCGGTCGTCGCCTCGCCGAGGTGGTGGAACTTGCCGATCTTGAAGCCGGGAATGCCGAACACGGGGAAGCTGTAGTACAGCCCCTCCTCGAACTCGCCGATCACCACGGGGCAGGCTCCGAGCGCGAACAGCTCCGGGCGCCGCGGCTGGAACCAGCCCATCACCTGCCGCTCCGGCGTCAGCAGACCGTCCAGCGATGGCGCCTGCGGCCCGGCCCAGGCGCCCGATGTGATGACCAGCGCCCCGGCCTCGTACGAGCCGCGGCTGGTCTGGACCCGCACGCCGTCCCCGCTGCTGCGCCACTCCAGCACCTGCTCGCGGGCGCGCACCTCGCCGCCCCACTCCTGCGCGGCAACGACGTGGTTGACGATGCAGCGCTCCGAGAGCACGAAGCCGCCGTCCGGCTGGTGGAGGCCCATCCAGTCCTCGGGGAGCCGCAGGCCGGGGAAATTTCGAGTGACGTCGGCGCTGGTCAGCGCCGTGTGCGGCAGATCGTGGTCGAGGCAGGAGCGCAGCGAGCCGGGGAACACCGTGCCGTCCTCGGGGCCGACGTCCAGCGAGCCGGTGATGTAGAGCAGCTGCTCATCGCTCGCCGCCTCCAGCTCGAGCCAGCGCTCGTAGGAGCGACGCAGCAGCGGCACGTAGGAGGGGTGCTCGAAGTAGGCGAGCCGGATGATGCGGTTCACCCCGTGCGAGGAGCCGAGGTCGTGCGGCACGTCGTAGCGCTCGAGGCCGAGCACGCGCAGCCCGCGGCTGGCGAGCTCGTAGACCGTCGCGGAGCCCATCCCCCCGACGCCGATCACGATCACGTCGTACGTGCCGTTCGCGCTCATCGGGCTTCGTCCTCGACCTGGCCCGGCCGGCGTCGGCCGGCAGGCAATGTGGACCTGCTGCTGCCACGTGCAGGGTACCTCGCGGCGCCCGCGCAGCCGCCTGTGTCCGGGCCTGCTCGCGCCAGACGGCCGCAAGGGCAAAGATGGCAGGCACGATGATCACGCTCAGCGACCTCACCATGCGCTTCGGCGGCCAGCTCCTCTACGAGAGCGTCAACTGGCAACTGAATCCCGGCGGCCACTACGGCCTCGTCGGGGCGAACGGCTCCGGCAAGTCAACGCTGATCCGCCTCATGACCGGCGAACTGAGCCCGGATGCCGGGTCCGTCGCTCGCCCGGCGTCGCTCCGCATCGGCACGCTCGGCCAGGATCAGTTCCGCTTCGACGAGCTGCGGCTGCTCGATGTCGTGCTCATGGGCCGCCCGCAGCTCTGGGCCGCGCTCGAGGAGCAGCGGCGCCTGCTCGGCGAGAGCGGGGACGCGATCACCCCGGAGGCCGGTGAGCGCCTCGCGGACCTTGAGGTCACGATCGCCGGGCTGCAGGGCTACGAGGCGGAGCCGCAGGCCGCCGCCCTGCTCAGCGGCCTCGGCATCGAGCACGCCCGGCACGATCGGCCGATGCGCGAGCTCTCGGGCGGCTTCCGGCTGCGCGTGCTGCTCGCCCAGGCGCTCTTCGCACAGCCCGACCTGCTGCTGCTCGACGAGCCGACGAACCACCTCGACATCGCCTCGATCCAGTGGCTCGAGGGCTACCTGCGGGAGTTCCCGGGGGCCTTCGTCGTCGTCTCGCACGACCGCCACTTCCTCAACGCCGTCTGCAACACGATCGCCGACCTCGACTACTCCGAGCTGCGGCTCTACAGCGGCGACTACGACGCCTTCGAGCGCGCCAAGGAGCTCGCGGTCGCCCAGAAGGACGCCGAGATCGCCCGCACCGAGGGGCGCATCGAGGAGATGCAGCAGTTCATCGACCGCTTCCGCGCGAAGGCGACGAAGGCCCGCCAGGCCAGCGCCCGCAAGAAGCAGGTCGAGAAGATGGAACTGCCCGAGATCCGCCGCAGCTCGCGGCGCACGCCCGGCTTCGAATTCGGGCAGGGCCGCCCCTCCGGCCGCACGCCGCTGCGGGTCAGCGGCCTCAGCAAGCGCTACGCCGAGCAGACCGTGCTGCGCGACATCTCCTTCGAGCTGCAGCGCGGCGACCGGCTGGCCGTCGTCGGACCCAACGGCGTCGGCAAGTCGACGCTGATCAAGATCGTCAGCGGCGTCATCGAGGCCGACGAGGGCACGGCCGAGCTCGGCTACGAGGCGCAGCTCGGCTACTTCGCGCAGGATGTCGACGTCGAGCTGCGCGGCGCGCAGAGCGCCTTCGCCTGGCTGGGCAGCGCCACCGGCGAGGCGGAGCACGGCAAGCTCCGCGCGGTGCTCGGCCGGATGCTGTTCAGCGGCGACGACGTGCACAAGCGGATCGGCAGCCTCAGCGGCGGCGAGTCCGCCCGGCTCCTGCTGGCCGCGCTGATGCTGCGCCAGCCCAACCTGCTCGTGCTCGACGAGCCGACCAACCACCTCGACCTCGAGGGTCGCGAGGCGCTGATGCGCGCGCTCCGCGACTACCCGGGCACGCTCGTCTTCGTCAGCCACGACCGCCACTTCGTCGCCGGCGTCGGCACGCGCGTACTGGTGCTGCGCCCCGACGGCTTCGAGGACGTCGCCGGCAGCTACGAGCAGTACCTCGAGCGGCGCGGCGACGACTTCCTGTCCGGCAGCATCGCGGCGGCGCGCCAAGCTCGCCGCCCGGCGTCCGGCAGCGGCAACGGCGCGCGCGGCTACGCCGCGGGCAAGGAGCAGCGCCGCCGCCACGCGCGCCTCACGCGCCGCGTCGAGGAGCTGGAGCGCGAGATCGCGGAGGTCGAGGCGCAGCTCGCCCCGATCGCCGCCCGCTTCGCCGATAACGACTACTACTCCCGCGTCACGCTCGACGAGATCCGCGCCGACGAAGGCCGCCAGCGCGATCTACAGACGCGGCTAGACGCCGCGATGCGCGGCTGGGAGACGGCCGCGCACGAACTCGAAGCCCTCGTGGGGCCGGCCTGACGGACGCCGTCTCCGCGCGGAGGCCACGGATCGAGGGCTTCCCGCGCTGGGCGCGACGGAGCGAGCGAGGCGAGACCCCCCAGGGGACGGGTGGACGGTGAAGGAACGGGACAACGTCCGCATCGGCGATACGGTCATCGAGTACGAGATTCGCCGAAGCGAACGGCGCAGGAAGACCGTCCAGATCAAGATCGACGGCGGCGTGGTGCAGGTCGCCGCACCCTCGGCAACGCCGGACGGCGAACTGCGGGCGATCGTTCGCGAGCGGGCGGCCTGGATCCTCAAGCGCATCTCCGAGGCAGTCCCGGAACCCGCGACGAAGCGATTCGTCAGTGGCGAGACGCTGCCGTACCTGGCCAGCACGTCCCGATGGTCATCGAGCGCGCGGACGTGCGCTGGCCGCAGGTCCGGCTCGATCGCCGGACCTTCCGCATCGCCGTGCCCGGCGACCTCGAGGACGGTGAACGCGACGAGCAGATCCGGCACGCCGCCATCGCGTGGTACGCGGCGCGGGCGGCCGAGCGCTACCCGGCCGGCGTTGATCGCTGGTGGCCACGGCTGGGTTCCGGAGTGCGGTCGCAGGTGCTTATCCGCGATCAGCGCCGGCGCTGGGGAAGCTGCGCCTCCGATGGCACGCTGCGCTTCAGCTGGCGCGGGATGATGCTGGAGCCCGCGCTGATCGACTACATCATCGTGCACGAGCTGGCTCACCTGACGGTGAAGAACCACTCGCCGGACTTCTGGAAGCTGGTGACCAGCGTGATGCCCGATGCGCAGCGACGGCGCAAGCGCCTGCGGGAGGCCGGACGCACGCTCCCCCTCTGACGCCCGCCGCCGCGCGCGCGACGCTAGACTGCGCCGGAATGCTCCACAGTCGCCTCGCAGCCGGGGCGCGAGCGAAGGGAGACCGCCGTGCAGGCCGTCGTGTTCCATGAGCTGGGCCAGAAACCGGCCATCGAGGAAGTCGATCTCGCGCCGCCGAAGGCGCGCGAGGTACGCGTGCGGGTCGTCGCCAGCGGGCTCTGCCACTCCGACATCCACCGCCTGCACGGCCACCTGCCATCGGCGACGCCGATGGTGATGGGCCACGAGGGCTCGGGCATCGTCGAGGAGATCGGCGACGCCGTCACGGACGTCGCGCCCGGCGACCACGTCGTGATCAGCTTCGGGCCCTACTGCGGCGGCTGCGGCGCGTGCAGCGCGGGGCGCTTCAGCAACTGCGAGCGCAAGATGGCCAACGCCCAGCGCGGCAACCTGCTGGACGGCACCAGCCGGCTCAGCCTGGACGGGCAGCGGATCAGCCACCAGTCCTCGGTCTCCTCCTTCGCGCAGGAGGCCGTGGTCCACGAGTCGAGCGCGGTGAAGGTGCGCGAGGATGCGCCGCTGGAGACGATCGCGCTGCTCGGCTGCGGCGCCACCTCCGGCCTCGCGCCGGTCTTCAACGACGCGCAGGTCGAGGCCGGCAGCAGCGTCGCCGTGATCGGCGTCGGCGGCCTCGGGCTGAACACCGTGCAGGCCTCGGCGCTCTCGGGCGCGCTCACGATCATCGCCGTCGACCTGCTGGAGCACCGCCTCGACCAGGCGCGCGAGTTCGGCGCGACGCACGCGATCAACGCCGCGGAGCAGGATCCGATCGCCGAGGTGCGGCGCATCAGCGGCGGCGGCGTGGACTACGCCTTCGAGGTGATCGGTCTGCCGGAGACGGTGCTGCAGGCGATCCAGATGGTGCGGCCCAGCGGCGAGACGATCGTCATCGGGGCGCTCTCCGGCGACGCCGTGGTCTCGATCCCGTGGATGAGCACGCTGCGCGGCCCGCTGCGCCGCAGCGGCTTCAGCGCGGCGCGGCCGAACGCCGACATCCCGCGCTACGTGGACCTCTACATGGCCGGCAAGCTGCGCTTCGACGAGCTGGTGACGGGCCGCTTCCCGCTGAGCGACTTCAACCGCGCGGTCGAGGTGATGGAGCGCGGCGAGGGCGTCCGCAACATCATCCACCCCAACGGGTAGGCGGCCCTGTCCCTCCAAACCTTGAACAAGCCCCACCTGTATTCAAGGTTATGCGCTATCCCTGAGTACATGGGGAGGGCCTGCCCTTGCTTCGTCCTCGTCGGTGTGTGGACGCTGACCGGGCGACGGTACGTTCCCGCGAGGCGCAGGAGCGCTCTAGAGTGATGCAGTGCTCGCAACGCAATCATGTTATGATTGCGCAGCAATGCTGACGGAGACTCGCGATGGCCAGCATCACGGTGCGCAACCTGGACGATGGACTGAAGCGGCGGCTGCGCATCCGCGCGGCTGAGAACGGCCGCTCCATGGAGCAGGAGGCGCGGGACATTCTGCGCGCGGCGCTGGACGAGGACTCTCCGACGGGCAAGGATCTGGCGAGCGCCATCCGCGCCCGGTTCGCACCCCTCGGCGGTGTCGAACTGGAACTGCCACCCCGTGAGCCGATGCGCGAGCCGCCCCGATTCGACTGAGGCACGGGCGATGATCGTCCTCGATACCAACGTCGTGTCGGAGCTGATGCTGCCTGCCCCGAACACCAGCGTGACCGACTGGATTGCTCGCCAGGCAGCCCCCGACCTGTTCCTCTCGACGATCAGCGAGGCCGAGCTGCGCTACGGCGTCGAGATCCTGCCCGAAGGGCAACGCCGCAACAGCTTACTCGCCGGGATCGAGGGAGTGCTGAGGGAGGATTTCGCGGGGCGCATTCTCCCGTTCAACCGCGCCGCCGCACGCGCCTACGCCGAGATAGCGGCCGCCCGCCGAGCCGCCGGGCATCCCATCAGCCAGCTGGACTGCCAGATCGCCGCGATCGCCCGCTCGCTCGGGGCATCCGTCGCCACAAGGGACAGCGGCGGCTTCCACGGCTGCGGCATCGACGTGATCGATCCCTGGGCGAGCACATGACGTGCCCGGCGGCGCGCAGCCCTCGCCTGCAACCGGCGCTCTGGTAGTCTGGCATCCCGCGCAGCGGCCGCCGGAGCGCGCCCCGCGACGCCGGGCAACATGACGAACGGAAAGGGCAATCCATGACGACGACCGAACGGCGCTACCCGAGGATCACTGACGAGGGCGTCGCGGCGATGCGCGCGCGCGTCGGCATCCCCGCCAGGCGCGACGACCGCGGCAAGTACACCCAGATCAACGCCGACGCCGCACGCGGCTACTCGATCGCCACCGGGGACCTCAACCCGCTCTACGTCGACGCCGGCCACGCGCGCGCCAGTCGCTGGGGCGACACCGTCGCGCCTCCCGGCATCCTGCTCGCCACCGGCGAGCCGGAGGGCCGCGACATCACCGCCGAGGAGCGCGACGCCGGACGCGGCGGCGCCCTGCCCGGCGTCCACGGCATGTTCGCCGGCCGCGATTTCGAGTGGTACCAGCCGATGCTCGCCGGCGACACCATCCACAAGGCCACCTACGAGGCCGGCTTCTACGAGAAGGACGGCAAGTTCACCGGCAGCCGCCAGATCCTCCAGATGGTCGAGACGCTGTTCCGCAACCAGCGCCACGAGGTGGTCGCCAAGATGCTCGGCTGGCGCATGCGCACCGAGCGCGACGCGGCGCGCGAGCGCAAGTCCGTCTTCCGCGACTCCCGCGTCTGGAGCGACGAGGAGCTGGCCGAGATCGACGAGGCCTACGCGCGCGAGACCTGGCGCGGCCCGGAGCCCCGCTACTGGGAGGACGTCAACGTCGGCGACGACCTCGGCGAGATGGTGCGCGGCCCCTTCCGCGTCACCGACGGCGTCGCCTGGGAGATGGGCTGGGGCGGCCCCTACGCGCGCACCGGCAAGTCCGACCACGACTTCCGCATGCGCCACCCCGGCGCCTACACGCAGGATCCGCGCCGCGTCTGGGACGTCGTCGAGCGCGTCCACTGGGACGACGACTTCGCGCGCGAGATCGGCGTGCCCGCCGCCTACGACTACGGCGCGCAGCGCGTCGGCTGGACCTGCAACTTCCTCACCAACTGGATGGGCGACGACGCCTGGCTGAAGCGCATCTGGGTCCAGATCCGCAAGTTCAACATCCTTGGCGACCTCCAGACCTTCACCGGCGAGGTGATCGAGAAGCGCATCGAGGACGGCGAGTACCAGGTCGTCTGCGACTTCCAGGCGATCAACCAGCTCAACGAGATCACGACCCCGGGGCAGGCGATCATCCTGCTGCCCTCGCGCGCGGCCGGGAACCCGCAGCTGCCGACCGGCAACCAGCCGCCCTACCCGACCTGGGAGGGCGACAAGAAGGTCGTGCCCGTGGGGCCGTCGCCCTTCGAGCCGGTGTCGTCGACGCACGGCTTCCGCATGGTCGGACTGCAGGACTAGCCCAGTCGTGAGCGAGCAGCTCGTCCCCGCGCCCGCTCTGCTCGAGGGCGTGAGCGCCGTCGAGTACGGCGAGAGCGCCGCGATCGGCTTCGCCGGACGGCTGCTCGCGGACCTCGGCGTGACGGTCACCAAGATCGAGCCGCCCGAGGGCGACCGCACGCGCTTCGAGGGCTTCACCGCCCCCGGCGCCGACTCCTCCGCCCTCTTCGCCTACGCCAACGCCGGCAAGCGCAGCGTCGTCATCGACGACACCACGCCCGAGGGCCGGGACGACCTCGCGCGGCTGCTGGCGAGCGCCGAGATCGTGCTCGACGGGCACGAGGCGAGCCATTGGGACGAGATCGGGCTGGACTTGGACGCGCTGCCGGGCAGCGGACACTGCCGCCTGGCGGTCTCGCTCACGCCCTTCGGGCGCTTCGGCGATCGCGCCGGCTGGGAGGCCACGCACCTCACCGCCCACCACACCGGCGGCGAGGCGTACGCCTTCCCCGGCGGCCTCAGCTGGCTGCGCTACCCGGACCGCGAGCCGGTCCGCGTCCCCAGCCGCGTCGCCGAGCTGGACGCGGGCACGGCGGCCGGCGTCACGATGCTCGGCTGGCTCGCCGGTGATCGCGAGCCGGCAGTCGTGGAGCTGAGCTGGCAGGAAGCGGCGATGGCGCTGAGCCGCCAGGACATCGTGAAGTGGCCCAACGACGGCTTCATCGACACGCGCGCCACGCGCCAGATCCCCGTGCTCGGCCTCGTCGAGTGCCTCGACGGCTGGGTGGAGATCTACCCCTCCGAGCAGCACATGTGGGAACGCCTCGTGCTGGCCGTCGACAGCCCGGAGTGGGCGCACACTCTCGGCTCCACCGCCGAGGACCGCATCAAACACACCGGCGAGCTCAACGACCTCTTCGCCGTCTGGCTCAAGGAGCGCAGCAAGCACGAGATCTACCAGGCCCTGCGCAAGCACGGCGTGCCCGGCGGACCGGTGCGCACGATGGAGGACATCTTCCACTGCGAGCAGATGCGCTTCCGCGACTTCTTCGACACCGTCAGCTACCCGGACGGCGAGCCGCAGGACGTGCCGGCCCACCCCTACATCGTCCGCGAGGCCCACGGCGCGGCGGACGACCGCGCCTGGCGGCCGGGACCGGCCGGCGCCGCGCCGCCGCGGCTCGGCGCGGACACCGAGGCGACGCTCGCCGCCCTCGATGGCGATCGCGCGCCCGCGATCCGCTCCGGCGCCCCGAAGCCGCAGCTGGCGGAGCCGCCTGCGCGGCCGATCGGCTGGCTCGCGGGCAAGCGCATCGTCGACCTCACCTGGTACCAGGCGGGGCCCTACGGAAACATGATCCTCGCCTCGCTGGGCGCCGAGGTCGTGAAGGTCGAGAGCCTCAATCGCACCGACCCGTTCCGCAAGGCGCGCCGCCTCAAGACCGTCATGCTCGACGAGTTGAAGTACGGCGACTGGGTCGACACCGGCTACCGCTTCAACGAGGTCAACATGGGCAAGCAGAGCGTCCAGGTGGACCTCGCGCACGAGCGCGGGCGCGAGATCGTGCGCGAATTGGTCGCCGGCGCCGACGTGATCATCGAGAGCTTCCGGACGGGCGCCGTGAAGCGGCTCGGCCTCGGCTTCGACCGGCTGATCGAGGTCAACCCGCGCATCGTCATGGTCTCGCTCTCGGCCAACGGCGAGACCGGGCCGGACGGCCACATGCCCGGCTACGCCGCCGTCTTCGGCGCGACCTCCGGCATGTCCGCGCTGAGCGGCTACGACGTCAGCACGCCGAGCGAGTACCGCGGCCCGCTCGACCAGCGCGTCGGCACCTCGGTCGCCCTCGCCGCGATCGTCGGGCTGATGGCGCGCGATCACTCGGACAGTGCAGTGTTCATCGACTTCGCCGCCTCCGAGGTGGGGACCACGCTGGTCGGCGACCAGCTGATCGAGTGGCAGCTGCGCGGCGCAGTCGACGAGCCGATGGGCAACCGCCACCCGGTGCTCGCGCCGCACAACTCGTACGAGTGCGAGGACAGCGACCGCCCGGGCTGGGTCGTGCTCGCCGTCGAGCGCGACGAGCAGTGGCGGCGCCTCGCCGAGCACATCGGCGACTGGCGGCTGGACCCCGCCTGGGACCGCCAGGCGCGCAAGGCGCAGGAGCCCTCGATCGACGCGGCGATCGCCGACTGGGCGCGCGGCCGCGATCGCGACGAGCTGGTCGCCGAACTGCAGGCGCTGGGCGTCGCCGCCTCGCCGAGCATGAACGTGCGCGACCTCTACGAGGACGCCCACGTCCGCCAGCGCGGCATGTGGACGACGGTCGACCACGCCCGCCTCGGCACGCTCGAGGTGCTCTCCATGCCCTGGCTGGTCAACGGCGCCCGTCCGGAGATGCGCCCCGCCCCGGCGCTCGGCCAGCACAACGATTACGTCTACCGCGAGATCCTGGGCCTCAGCGCCGAGGAGCACGCCGCCCTCGCCAACGCCGGGGTGGCGTACTGAGTTCGACCAGCCCTTGCCACGTCAGGGTTGGTCAGCTTATCTTACTTTCTGAAAGAACTGCTTTTCGGTTCTTTCAGATATGAGGTGATCCCATGGTGATGGAGATCGCGAGGATCACGGCGCGCGGGCAGACGACGATTCCGAAGCGCATCCGCCAGGCTGCGGGCCTCCGCGAGGGCGACGCCATCGCGTTCGAGATCGAAGACGGCCGCGTGACGATCCGCAAGATCACCCGCGACGAGGACGGCTACCTCAGCGCGGTCGCCGAGACCATGAGCGAGTGGGACTCGGCAGAGGACGAGAACGCCTGGCGTGACCTCTGAGCCGCTCGATGTCGTAGTCGTCCCGTTCCCCTTCACCGATCGTCAGGCCGTGAAGCGCCGTCCGGCGGTCGTCGTGTCGGCCCCTGCGTTCAACCGGGACCACGGACAGTCGGTCCTCGCGATGGTCACTTCGTCCACGCGCGACCCGTGGCCGAGCGACGTTCCGATCGAGGACTGGCAGGACGCGAATCTCACGGTGCCCTGTCGGGTTCGCTTCAAGCTGTTCACCCTCGATCACAGCCTCGTGCTGCGTCGCCTCGGTGCGCTTTCGGAGCGTGACGGGCACGCGGTCCTGCGGGTGCTCGCGCGCTCGCTCGCGACCGGCGCGCTCGCCCCATAGCGCGGCTCAGCGCCCCGTCAGCAGGACAGGTGGTGCTGCGTGTCAGGCGGAAGGGCCGTTCGATGTATGCTGCCGCTGCGCGCTGACCCTCATCAGCGCTCAGGCACCCCGGATGGACGCCGAAGATGTCGGATGCACTAGATCGAATAACCCTCGCTCGATCTATCCTTTCCGCGATCCGTCTGCGCACACTCAGCGAGACGCTGCGCAAGCGTCGAGACTGGCGGGAGCGGGTGTTCCCGGGATTCCGCCCGGACTCGATTACGCGGACCATCGCCAACGCCGCTGCCCCGCGATTCGCCGCAGACCCACGAGTTCTCTCCGACCTCGTCAGTGTCTACATCGATGATCTTGGGGCAGAGGGCCCGGCCTTCAATGATCAGCTACTCGCCGCCGCATCCGATCCGCGCGTTCCGCAGGAAACGCAGGCAGCTCTCCGACTTGCGGCCGAAGCGGGTGAGCTCAATCAGCTCCCTGTTGGTCCCACACCCGCAGGGGAATCCGACAGCGACCGTAGAGCACAGGAGATCGCCCAAGAGTCTCCCACTGCGGCGAACGCCATCGTTGCTGAGCCGTCCGCTGCCCAGCCCAGCGCAGTGAGTGGCGAGCAACCCATGGCAGAATCCAAGCCTGAGCCAGCTAGTCCCCGACAAGGCATCCGTGCGGACGCGACTCCGGCTATCTCGGAGGCACAACCGGAGTTCACTTGGCATCCCCCGCAGGATGATGCTGTCGACATTCAGTCAGCACTGACTCTGTTTGGCCGCTGCATCTCTGCGTTCATAGTCTTCAGGCTAAAGGATTTGCATGGGGATGCCTGGCTCCGTAAGGGATGCGGACCTTACCGAAAGACCTGGCGCGAGAGAGCGGAGCGTCCGAGCGCTGTGGATCCCGAGACTTTACTCGGCTGCGCACAGCTGTCAGAACTGCAAGAAGTCATTGTCAAACGAGGCAATTGGACCACCTTCGCACCCTACTTCGCGTCAAAGGAGTGGGTTCGCTCGGAATTCAAGAGCATAGTCGAGCTCCGCCAAGCAGGAGCGCATTCGGAGCAACGTACGCTCTTTAAGTCCCAGCAGTTTCGAGCCTTCGCCTCGATGTGCGATCTCACCGCTCGCTTCCACCAGGAGACGGCTGCGACGATCGACCGGATCTGGTCCGAGGAGCAGTCGACTGCGGATGGAGCCGATGAAGATGCCAGCGACGACGGCACCCGGGCCATGCTTGATCTTGTAGAGAAGAATTTTGATGCTCTCCCTAGGGTTGAACTGATAGGTCGCGACACCGAACTCACCAGACTCCATGGCTTTTGGGACGATCGTCACCAGCGCTCGCTCTGCGTTACAGGAAGAGGTGGCGTCGGCAAGTCCGCACTCGTGTATTCGTTTGTGAATGACTTGCTTCGCCGACCGTGTCAGATTAGCGAGAGGCCACGCCCTGAACTTGTTCTGTCGCTCACCGCCAAGGAGAACTGGCTTGAAGGACAGGCACAGGCGCCTCGAGAACAGCGATTCGGAAGCCTTAGACGCGTCCTTGAAGCCTTCATCGATCTCTGCGGAGGGAACGCATCGCCAGATAGCGATCTCGAGGAGCTTCGGGATGATGCTCTCGATCTCGCTAGCGATATGTCATGCCTGATTGTTCTGGACAACTTGGAGACACTGCCGGACGAAGAGCTAGAAGCACTCGGCACATTCATCCAGCGGCTACCCAGCCCATCGAAAGTCATCCTTACTGACCGTGAGCGACGCGCCTTCTCCGAGCGGCTCGATCTTCGCGGGATTGAACCCGATGCGGCGGTCTCGCTGGTTAGGACAAGAGCCGCCGATGATCGGGTAGAGATTCCAGGTACTCAGAATCGTGCAATCCGCGGCGTCAGCGAGGAACTGAACGGCGTGCCCTTGTATCTGCACTTCTTTGCGAATCTCCTCGTGGACGGCTACTCCGCTTCGGAGGCCCTACAGAAGATCCGGGGCAACGACATGCTCTGGCTGCTGCGGTTCTCTTTCGACAGCTCTGTGCGGGGTCTGAGCGAGAGTGCTCGAGAGCTCCTCTACTACCTGGCTCACGTGCCAGACCCCGTCACGCGATCCGACCTATCACAGGTGATAAGGGACGGCGAGGAACTAGACGATGCGGTGAGGCGCCTTCGGAACACGCACTTCATCGAAAACGTGGAGATGGGCAGCTTTCGAATTACCGATCGGCAACTTCGCGAATACGTCATAACACAGTTCCCCGCACGAATCAGACCGGACGCTGCTTCGCGGATCCAACACCTCGCAGGCACATCGGCTCAGCCTCATCCAAACATCGAACGAGCCATCCAGCAGCTTGTCCGGGAGGCAGATGACCTTGGCCGATCAGATTGGAAGCGGGCGTACGATCGACTACAGGAGGGCAGGGCTGAGTTTGGAGACGCGAACGAGATCATCGCGAAGCTCGGGTATTTTGCCTTCAGACTTCGGCATCGAGACGAAGCGCGCAGATTGCTCGAGAAGGCCATCGCATCAGGGCACCAGGATGCGAACACACATCGGACGTTAGGGCTTGTCTACCACTACGACCGGAGTCCTGACGAAGCGATCAGGCAAGCTGAGATCAGCTTGACCCTGAGACCCGATGAGCCCCGCTCCCTGCTGCTCTTAGGTGACGCACTGCTAGACAAAGCCGCGCACTCAGCGATCGCCCTGGATTCTTCTCGGAGGCTTGAACAGGTGCGAACCGCGAAGGGCGCGATTGTACGCTCGCTCATCGAGGACGACTTTAGGCGTTGGCAGCGTGAGCACAACGCCCGGCGCGCCCGTCTGCTCGAGCAAGCCGAGGCACTTGAGGAGTCCCTCGCGGCCATGGTTTAGACGGTGTTGCCCGCTCAGGGCCCCGTCACATCCAGAGCGGAGGGGATGTGCTCGATGTGGTCAGCGAGGCCGAATTCCCAGCCGCCGTGGCGCCGGGTGCTCGCTGACCGCGATGCGCGCGTCCGGGAGCTGGCGGCGCTGCCCGGCGCGCACCTCCCGAGCGGGCCGCCCGCGTCGGGAGGCCACGAGGCGCTAAGATACCGGCGCGCCGCGCCTGACGCCGCGGGACGCCCTCGCTACCCGACGCAACCGCTGGAGGCACGATGGACTGGGAAGACACCGAGGAGCAGGCCGCGTTTCGCGCCGAGGTGCAAACGCTCATCAAGGAGCGCCTGCCCGAGTGGTACCGCGAGCGCGTGCGCGTCGGCATCGAGCATGGCCCCGAGGGCGGCTGGGTCGCCGATCGCGCCTCCGGCGATCCGGAGCGCACTCAGGCCGCGAACGAGTGGACCGAGGCGCTCTCCGAGCGCGGCTGGTTCGCCCCGCACTGGCCGAAGGAGTACGGCGGCGGCGGCCTGAGCGCGATGGAGCAGTTCATCTTCAAGCAGGAGGTCGCCGAGGCCGCCGCGCCCGACGTCGGCGGGCAGGGCGTGAGCATGCTCGGCCCCACGATCATCGTGCACGGCAGCGAGGAGCAGAAGGCAGCCTACCTGCCGGGCATCCTCTCCGGCGAGATCCTCTGGGCGCAGGGCTACTCCGAGCCGGGAGCCGGCTCGGACCTCGCCTCGCTGTCCACGCGCGCCACGCGCGACGGCGACGAGTACGTGATCAACGGGCAGAAGATCTGGACCTCGAACGCCCACCACGCCGACGCGCTGTTCGCCCTCGTGCGCACCGACCCGGACGCGCCGAAGCACCGCGGCATCAGCTTCCTGCTGATCGACGACATCCACACGCCGGGCCTGACGATCCGTCCGCTGATCAACATGGCCTGGGAGCACGGCTTCAACGAGACCTTCTTCGAGGAGGTCCGCGTCCCCGCCAGCAACATCCTCGGCGAGGAGAACCGCGGCTGGTACGTCGGCATGACGCTGCTCGACTTCGAGCGCTCGAACATCTCCGAGGCCGTACGCATCCGCCGCTACATCCGCCGGCTGGTGCGCGACGCCACCTCGGGGCCGGCGGCCGCCTACGCGCGCCGCGGCGGCACGCTGCGCGGCGAGGTCGCCGACCGCTACATCGAGACCGAGGTCTGCCAGAACTTCTCGTTCCGCGTGATCTCGATCCAGAACGCCGGGATGATCCCGAACTACGAGGCCTCGACCTCGCGCATGTTCATGGTGGAGCTGGACCAGCGCACGGCGCGCACCGGCGCGAAGGTGTTCGGGCTCTACTCGAACCTCTGGGACCCCGAGGACGATCGGGCGCCCTCGCGGGGCCTGTTCACGCTGCGCTACGTGACGACGATCTCGCGCACGATCGCGGGCGGCTCGTCCGAGATCCAGCGCGGAATCATCGCCACGCGCGGCCTCGGACTGCCGCGCAGCTAGCAGCTCGGCCAGGAGGAGGAGGAGAGATGCCGTTCATCGAGCGACCCGACGGCGCACGCATCCACTACGAGACCTGGGGGCCGGAGGACGGCGCCACGCCGCTGCTGCTGATCGCACCGGGCGGCGTCCGCTCCGAGATCGACTTCTGGCACCGCAGCGACATCGACCCGACGCGCGAGTTCGCGGACGAGCGGATGGTGATCGGCATGGACCAGCGCCACGCCGGCGAGAGCTGGGACGCGCCGCTCGAGTTCTCCTACGACCTGGCGCTCGGCGACCAGCTCGCCGTCCTCGACACGCTCGGCGTCGAGCGCGCGCACCTCATGGGCGGCTGCATCGGCGTCGCCTACGAACTGCGCATGATCCGCGAGGCGCCCGATCGCGTCGCCTCGGCGGTGGGGCAGAGCCCCGTGGGGATCGACCACACGAACTCGCTCGGGACGTTCATGGAGATGTTCCGCCCGACCGTCGAGCTTGCGCGCGCCGAGGGCATGGCGGCCGTCATCGAGAGCGCCCTCGAGGATCCGCAGTTCGTCACCAACAACGCCGGCGGGCCGTTCTCGCGGCGGATCGAGGTCGACCCGGCCTTCCGCGACGAGCTCGCGGCGATGGCGCCCGCGGATTACATCGCGATCGTCGAGCGCCTCGGCGACGCCTACTGGCCGGACGACCCGCCCTACATGACGGTCAGCGAGGAGTGGCTGCGCGGCTGCCCGGCGCCGCTGCTGATCCTGCCCGGCAGCGACGAGTTCCACCCCACCTCGATCGCCGAGCGCATCTGCGCCGAGGCCCCGCACGCCCGCTGCCTCGCCGTGGACTGCCGCTCCGCCGCCAACCTCCCCGCCACGCTTGAGGAGATCCGCACCTTCCTCCGCACGCACTCGTAGTGCCGTGAACTCCATCGAGGCGGCGACGCAACGCCGGCGTCGGGGGCGCAGCGCATGCGCCTAGGGATCGCTCCCGGCCGCCTCCCGATCGTGGCGAACACGCTGGCGCCGCTGCGCGCCTACCCGGACTTCCGCGCGCTGTGGTGGAGCACGCTGTTCGCATGGAGCGCGTGGTGGGGGCAGAACGTCGTGCTCATCTGGCTGGCGTTCGACATCACGGGCTCAGAGTTCGCGGTCTCCGCGGCGGCGGCAGCCGCGTTGGCGCCGATGCTGCTGGGGCCGCTCGGCGGCCTGCTCGCGGACCGCATCCACCGTCCGCGCCTGCTCATCGGCGCACAGTCGCTCGCGCTCGCCACCGGGGCCGTGATCGCGCTGCTCGTGACGCTGGATAGAGCCGAGTACTGGCACGTCGTTGTGGCCGCGGCGCTCGTCGGTCTGACCATGCAGCCGCTGATGCCGACACGGTTCACGCTCACAATCGACCTCGTGGGCGAGCGACGCGTCTCGAGCGCGAACGCGCTCACGGCGGCGGGGATGCTGGGCAGCCGCATGGTCGTTCCAGCGGCGGCGGGTGCGCTGATCGCGACGCTCGGGGCGGACGTCGCTCTGTGGTTCTGCGCCGCCTGGTACCTGCCCGCATCGTGGCCCCTGCTCCGCATCAAGGACGCTCGCCGGGGTCCTCGCTCTGCCATGACGGCGGCGCCGGCCGAGATCGCGCACGGGTTCCGTTACGCCCTCGCGAGCCCCGCGCTGCGCGCCCTGCTGCTGGTCACGGTGCTGGCGAACATCTTCGCGTGGCCGGTGATCATCGGATTCCTGCCCGTCTTCGCCGAGGAGGTCTTCAACGTCGGCGCCGCGGGACTGGGGCTGATCGTTGGCGTCAACGGGCTGGGGGCGCTGCTCGGCGCCCTGGGGATCGCCTCGCGAGACGACTTCCGCTGGAAGGGGATGCTCTACCTGGTGGCGACAGTGCTGCTCGGGGTGGCGCTCGCCGCGTTCGCGCTGAGCGGCGGATTTGCACTCGCGCTGCTGCTGGTCTTCGTCGCCGGCATAGGGGGTTCGGGGTTCGGCGTGATGCAGAGCACATTGACGATGCTGCTCGCGCCGCCTGAGGCGCGCGGGCGCGTGCTCGGAGTGCTCATGATTTCGATCGGCGTCTTGCCGGGTGCGATGCTCGTGCACGGGGCCGTCGCGTCGTCGCTGGGCGTAGTGACGACAACGGCGGCCTCGGGCCTGCTGCTCGCCGTCCTGACGATCGCCATCACGGCCTTCTCGCCCGAGCTGCGCCGAGCCCGCTGAGGGCGGATCGCGAGCGCCATCGCTACCTGGCGCCGCCAGCGCCGACGGCCAACCCGGCTGCCGCCACCGTCGAGGAGATCCGCGCCTTTCTGCGCACGCACTCGTAGTGCCTTCGGTTTCGACCTGGCGACATACTGGTGCTGGGCTCCTCGGCTATTGCAGCTCACGCTTGGAGAGCAGCCTTCCCAAACATTCCCTAATAGTCATATATTGGAGCCATGCCGTGGGAGGTGGAGTACACAGACCAGTTCGGTGACTGGTGACTGGTGGCAGGAGATCGCGGAGCGCGATCAGGACGCCGTGACCGCAAGGGTCGAACTGCTGATGGAGTACGGACCGAACCTGCCGTACCCCTACTCCTCCGACATCAGGGGCTCGCGCCATGGCGTGATGCGCGAGCTGCGAGCGCAGAGTGCCGGCCGGCCCCTGCGGGTCCTGTACGCCTTCGACCCGAGGCGGACCTCCATCCTCCTCATCGGCGGCGACAAGACCGGCAACGACCGCTTCTACGAGGAGTACGTAGCACTGGCCGACGGCCTCTACGACGAGCACCTGCGCGAACTGCGACGGGAGGGAGTGATCGAATGAGCGGACGCCACCCATTCCGGGAACTGACGAAGGACATCACGCCTGAACGCCGCCGGCGCATCGACGCAATGAAGCGCGAGTTGCTCGCCGAGATGCCGCTGAACGAGTTGCGCCGGGCACGGGCGCTGACCCAGCAGGACCTCGCGGAGACGCTGCAGGTCACCCAGCCCGCCGTGGCCAAGCTGGAGCAACGCGCCGACATCTACGTCTCCAGCCTCCGCTCCTACATCGAGGCGGTGGGAGGACGGCTGAAGATCGTCGCCGAGTTCCCCGAGGGCGAGGTCGCCATCACCAACTTCTCGGAGGTAGGCGCCGACGACGCCTCGTAGCGGCTCGTGCGGCCGCTCGTACCAACCCAGGCGGCTACCCGATCGCGTTGTCCCAGCGGTCGATTGAGGCGACCTCGCTGAGCGGTTTGCGGGTGACCGGACCGAAGTTGCCCCGCGGGTAGCCGAGCGGCACGGCGTAGACGATCTGGATCTCCTCGGGGATTCCCAGCAGCTCCTTTGCGCGCTCATCGACCACGGCGTGCAGGGTCGTGATCGTGCCGCCGATGCCGAGCGCGCGGGCGGCGAGCAGCAGGTTCTGCACCGAGGGGATGACCGATGCCATGGCGACCGCCCCGGGGGCGGTCGCGCAGAGCAGCACGATCAGCGGCGCCGCGCCGAACTCGTCGGCCAGCCTCATCGCCGAGACCATCGTCCCGTTCGATTGGTCGATGTCCTCGGGACCGTGGATCCCCTGGTCGGCGCGCTTCGCCCACCACGCCTCGCGGTAGAGCGCGCCGAGCTGCCGTCGCAGCTCGGGGTCGCGCACGGCGAGGAAGTGCCAGGGCTGGGCATTGCCGCCGTTGGGGGCCTGGATCGCTGCCGTCAGGATGTCGCGCAGGTCGTCGTCGGGAATCGGGTCGGGCTTGACGCGGCGGATCGCCCGCAGCGAGAAGATCGCCTCGCCGAGGGTGATCGGGAATCGTTCGCTCGGATCCATGTGAGCCTCCCGGCCTTGTCGCGATCTTCACTCACCGCTGCCGGCGGGTTGACCTCTAGCTCGCCCCCGCACGCAGCGCCGCCGCGTCCAGCCCGCGGAAGGCCGCGATCGAGGGCAGGCGCACGTCCGGCGGCGGCTCGCCTTCGGCGACGCCCTCGCCAGCGTACGGCCCCTGCTCCACCAGCACCGTCGTCACGAGGTCGCCGAGGGCGGACTTCACGGCTACGAGGATGCGCGGCTTGTCTTCGATCAGCACGTAGCGGCGCGCCGGGTAGCGCGCGCGGATCGCCTCGGTCTCCTGCTCCTTGTGCTCGAAGATCAGCACCCGGCCCTCGAACGCGGCCTCGAGGCCGGACGCCTCGATCTTGTGGCGCTGGAAGCGCTCGTCGCCGTCCGAGGCGATCACCGGCAGGCCGAGGCCACGCGCGTGCTCCACCGCGTCGAGCGCGCCGGGGTAGAGGCAGCCCGCAAAGTCGAGGTTCCAGACCGCGTCCGTGAGCGCCTCAAGGCCGGCGCCTCCGTGGCCCTCGCCGGCGAGGCGCTCGATTGTCTCCGGCATATCGACGAAGCCGCTGCCGCTTCGGACCTCCGAGTACAACTCGCGGAAGCGCCGGACGCCCTCGGGACCGGCGGCCGCCTCGATCGCCGCGTCCAGCCCGGCCTTCACCGCCGCGCCGTCGATCAGCGTGTGATCGACGTCGAACAGCAGCACCAGCTCCGACGGGGACGCGGCCACCGGGGACTCCCCTCGCGACGCCCGCCCGCGTCAGGCCGCGAGCGTGTCCTTGTGCGCGCGGCCGCCCTGCATGATCAGCCGCAGCCGCTCCTGGTCCTGCAGCAGCGTGATGTCCTCGAGCGGGTCGCCGTCGACGACGATCAGGTCGGCGAGCTTGCCCGGCTCGAGGGTGCCGATCTCGTCGGCCATGTGGATGCACTCGGAGGCGGTCTTCGTCGTCGCGACGATCGCCTCCAGCGGCGTCATGCCGTGCTGCGTCATCAGCTCCAGCTCCCAGGCGTTCGTGCCGTGCACGCCGACGCCCGCGTCCGTGCCCATCGCGATCCGCACGCCCGCCTCGTGCGCCGCGCGGAAGCTCTCCGCGTTCGCGTCGATCACCTCGTGGGCCTTGCGCAGCGACTGCGGCAGCACCGACTCCGGCGTCGCCTCCTCGCGCAGCACGATGCTGCGAGGCGCGTGGAGCGTCGGCACCAGGAAGGCGCCTCGCTCCTTCATCATCGCGATCGCCTCGTCGTCGAGGTAGAAGCCGTGCTCGATCGACTCGACGCCCGCGCGCACGGCGTTCTTGATGCCCGCGGTGGCCTGCGCGTGCGCCATGCAGGTCTTCCCGACCATGCGCGCCTCGTAGACCATCACGGCGATCTCTTCCTCCGTGAACTGCGGCGAGCCCGGCTCATCCGAGGGCGACAGCACGCCGCCGGTGGAGTGCAGCTTGATGAAGTCCGCGCCGACGCGGAGCACGGCGCGCACGGTCTTGCGCACCTCGTCCGGGCCGTCGCAGATCGTCTCGACCCACTCGGGGCCCCAGTGCCGCCAGAAGCGCACGCCGCTCGGCAGCACGCCGTCGCCGTGGCCGCCGGTCTGCGAGAGCGCCCCGACGGCGATGCGCATGCGCGGCCCCGGAATCAGCCCGCGCTCGACCGCGAGCTTGAAGCCGGCCGGCGAGCCGGACGCCTCCCGCACGGCGGTGAACCCGGCGTCGAGCGTGGCGAGCGCGTTCTGCGCGGCCTCGAAGGTCGCGAGCGTGGGCGGCGTGAGCGCGCGCTGCTGCATCGACTTCCACGAGCTGTAGAAGTGCACGTGCGAGTCGATCAACCCCGGCAGCAGCGTCATCCCCGAGGCGTCGATCACCTCGGCGTCCTGAGGCAGCGTGTCGAGGCGGCCGACGCTGGCGATGCGCCCGTCCTCGATCACCACGCTCGCGCCGGCAACGGGCTCGGCGCCCGTGCCGTCGATCAGCGTGACGCCGGTGATCGCCGTCGTGCCGGCGACGGCGGAGCTCATGCGTCGATGCCCTGCTCGCGCAGCACCTGCTTACCGATGCGCATCGCCTCGATCGCGGCGGGGGCGCCGCAGTAGACCGCGACCTGCCGGAACGCCTCGGCGATCTCCGCGGGCGTGAGGCCGTTACCGAGTCCCGCGCGCACGTGCGTCGCCAGCTCCGGCGAGCGCCCGAGGGCGGCAAGCATCCCGAGGTTCAGCAGGCTGCGGTCGCGGCGGCTCAGCCCGTCGCGCGTCCAGGTCTGGCCCCAGGCGACCGCGGTCACGAACTCCTGGAACTCGCGATCGAAGTCCGTGATGCCCTCGAACGCCCGGTCCACGTACTCGTCGCCCAGCACCTCGCGGCGCACCTTGAGCCCAGCCTCGAACCCGTCAATCGGCATGTCAGCCCCTCTCCGAATCCTCTCTTGAAGTCGCTGGAATCATACGGCCCGCCGCCGCAGGGGGCGGCGCGGGGCTACCATGCGCGGCGCAACGGGAGGAGCGAGCCATGGCGACGGTCCCCACACTGCGCGGCGAACTGGAGACGAGCGCGCTCGGCTTCACGCTGATGCACGAGCACCTCTTCCTCCAGACGCCCGCGCTCTACGACAACTACCCGCAGCTCTTCGACCGCGAGGCCGAGGTCACCGCCGCCGCCGCCTTCTGCGAGCAGGCGCGCGCGGCGGGCGTCAAGACGATCGTCGACGTGACGACGGTGGACCTCGCGCGCGACATCCGCCTGATGGCGGAGGTGGCGGAGCGGACGGAGCTGCACGTCATCGCCGCCACGGGCGTGCACCTCAGGGTGCCGAACTACTTCCGCCGCAGGACGCCCGACCCCGTCGTGGAACTCTACCTGCACGACATCAACGTGGGCATCGCCGGCACGAGCATCCGGGCGGGCGCGCTCAAGATCGCCACCGAGGAGTACGAACCGGACGACGAGCTGCAACTGCGCGCCATCGCGCTCGCGCACCGCGCGAGCGGCGTCCCGATCATGACGCACAGCAACCCGTTCGCCGGCTCCGGCGCGGACCAGCAGCGCGTCTTCGCCGCAGAGGGCGTCGACCTCTCGCGCGTCGTGATCGGCCACTCCGGCGACTCGACGGACCTCGACTACCTGAGCGGGCTGATGGAGCGCGGCAGCGCGATCGGGATGGACCGCTTCGGGTCCGGCCTCGCCGCGACCACCGAGGAGCGGATCGACACCATCGCGAAGCTGTGCGCACGCGGCTACGCCGACCGCATCGTGCTCAGCCACGACACCTCGCCGCACATGCAGGGCGTGCCTCGCGAGATCCTCGACCGCGCGCTGCCGGAGGCGAACTTCCTCACCGTCCCCAACGTCGTGGTCCCCGCCCTGCGCCGCCTCGGCGTCGCCGAGGACCAGATCGAGGCGATGACCACCGCCAACCCGCGCCGCATCTTCGAGGCGCAGGGCGCCTATTGACCGCGCCGCGGCGCGCGACTCGCGCCCCTTGAGGTACTTCTGCACCACCAGGCCGCCGAGGGAGTGCCCGACAAGCACCGGCTCACGCGGCAGGCCCGCGGCCACTCGCTCGACATCGCTCACGTAGTCCGCAATCGAGGTCCAGCGCAGGCATTCACGGCCGCCGCTCTCCCCGTGGCCGCGCAGGCTCAGCGCGTACGAGTCGAAGCCGTGCTCCGCGAAGAAGTCAAGGAAGTGCTCGTCCCAGCACCACGCCCCGTGACCCGCGCCATGCACGAACAGCAACGGCGGAGCGTCCGACTCGCCAGCGCACTCCCGTGCGATGACCTCCAGGTTGTGTGCCATGAGCGCAGGGTGCATCCGGGGCAGCGGGCCGCGAGGGCGCGAGGGCGGGACCCGGCCCCTCGTCCCCGCCTCGCGCTTCATCGTGAAGCGCCGCTGCATCTATAGTCCAGCGGCGAGTCCGGCCGCGGACCGGGAGGAGCAGCGATGAGCGCGGGCGCCCTCAAGGGGTTGCGAATCCTCGACCTCACGCAGGGGGTCGCCGGTCCCTACGGGGCGGACCAGCCGTCGGAACTATCCCTCCTCTCCAGACTGCCCCAGCATGCGACCGCGCCGTCCGTCCTGATCCCGCAAGCGTGGCTCGATCCGGCACTGACGGACATGAAAGAGCCTCCTGGCGGCGAGGACTCGCCAACCGTGTCCTCGCCCCAGCACACGATAGAGCCGTCAGCCCTGATCCCGCAGGTGAAGTACTCGCCGGCACTGACAGAGCTGAAGGAGCCGCTCGGCGGCTTGGACCAGTCCCTGTCACCGCTCCAGCAAGCGACCGCGCCGTCTGTCCTGACTCCGCAGGTGTGGTCCCACCCGGCGCTGACGGAGATGAATGAACCTCCGGGCGGTGTGGACTGCCCCGAATAGTTGCTGCCCCGGCACGCGATCGTGCCGTCGGTCCTGACCCCACAAGTGTGAGACCCCCCTGCGCTGACGGAATCGAATGAACCGTTCGGCGGTGTGGACTGGCCAACGAAAGAACCGCCCAAGGTGTCATTGGAACCCCAGCACACGACGGTGCCGTCGGTCCTGACCCCGCAGGTGTGCCAGGATCCCGCGCTGACGGATACGAACGAACCGGCGAGCGGTATGGACTGGCCAACGGTGTTCTCGCCCCAGCATGTAACCGTGGCGTCCGTCCTCACCCCACAGGTGTAGAGCGACCCGGCGCTGACAGAGTTGAAGGAACCGGGTGGCGGCGTGATCTCGCCAGAGTAGTTAGAGCCCCGGCAAGCAACCGAGCTGTCGGGCTTGATCCCGCAGGCATGCCCAAACCCGGCGCTAACGGAGCTGAAGATGAGTGTCGCCGCCGTGGGCGTCGGCGCGACGACCTGCGGGGCTGGCGCCGGTTCATCCCCGCTACAGGCCGCGAGCGTGGCGGCGATCAATAGGCTCGCCAAGACCACGAGCCAGCGGGTTTGCTCAGTGCGCGAGAACGCCCGTGCCTGCTCCGGCCAGACAAGTCCTTCGAGCCGCTCTCGGTTATCCATGGACATCCAAGCTGATGCTATCGCACCGGATGAGTCTCTACTCCTACTCCAGCCCTGACCGCGCGTACCACCTGATGGAAGGCGCAGTGTGCCGTGACACAGGTGGATGCATGCCCACTCTGCAAGGCGCCCTCTATAGTCCAGCGCACGATCCGGACTCACGAGTCCGGGCGCGGAACCGCCGCGGCCACGGACCGGGAGGAGCAGCGATGAGCGAGGGCGCCCTCCAGGGACTGCGGATCCTCGACCTCACGCAGGGGGTCGCCGGCCCCTACTGCACCAAGCTGCTCAGCGACTACGGCGCCGCCGTGCTCAAGATCGAGCGGCCCGAGGGCGGCGACCCGGCGCGGCGCGCCGGCCCCTTCCCCGACGACAAGCCGCACCCTGAGCGCGGCGGCCTCTTCCTCGACCTCAACACCGGCAAGCGCAGCGTCACGCTCAACCTCAAGACGGAGAGCGGGCAACGGATCCTGCGCCGCCTCGCCGCCGAGGCGGACGCCGTCGTCGAGAACTTCCGGCCCGGCACGCTCGCCCGGCTCGGCCTGAGCGAGGAGCAGCTCGCCGAGGCGAACCCCGCCGCCACGCTCGTCTCGATCTCGAACTTCGGGCAGCACGGGCCGTACCGCGACTTCGAGGCGGACGACATGCTGCTCTACGCGATGGGCGGCGGGCTGGCCATCACCGCCTACCCCGGCCGCGAGCCGAGCCGCCCCTGGCTCTACGCCCCGCTCTTCCTCGCGGGCGCGATGTCCGCCTCCTACAGCCTCGGCGCGATCACCTCGAGCGTGCGCTTCGGCGAGGGCGAGCGCGTCGACCTCTCGATCCAGGAGATCCTCGCCAGCTCGCTCGACCGCGCCTCGCAGAACCTGATGGCCTACTCCTACGGCGGCGAGCTGTTCGTCACCGAGGACTGCAACCTGCGCGCCAGCGCCTTCCCCAACGGCGTCTACGGCGGCCAACTGCCCTGCAAGGACGGCTACGTCAACTTCCTCTGCTACCCCTACTGGTGGGACCGCTTCTGCCGCATGGTCGGCCGCGAGGACCTGATCGACGACAGCAGCTACTCCGACAACCTGCTCGACCCGGCGTTCGGGCCGCAGATCGACGCGCTGATCTACCCCTGGCTGCTGGAGCGCACCAAGATCGAGGTGATGGACGCGGCACAGGCGCAGGGCGTCCCCGTGGCCGCGCTCAACACCACCGCCGATCTCTTCGCGGACCGCCAGCTGCGCGCGCGCGGCTACTTCGTCGAGCTCGACCACCCGGAGACCGGCCCCCGCGAGTACCCCGGCGCGCAGTTCAAGATGAGCGAGACGCCCGCCTCGATCCGCCGCGCGCCGCTGCTCGGCGAGCACACCCTCGAGGTGCTCACGGAGCAGCTCGGTTACACCCCCGAGGACGTCTCGATCCTGAGGCAGCGCAATGTCGTCTGACGAAGCATCCGGCGCCGCGCCCGACCCCCGCCGCGAGGCGAGGTTGCCCCTCGAGGGCGTGCGCGTGCTCTCGCAGGCGATCGTCTGGGCGGGGCCGGCGGCGAGCCTGATCCTCGCCGACCTCGGAGCCGAGGTGATCGAGATCGAGTCGATCCAGCACGTCAACCCGACGCGCTCGAACTACCGCAATCTGCCCGAGCTCTACCTGCAGGGCCCCTTCGGCGCGCTCTACACGGACCGCGACCCGAGCGAGGGCTTCTGGAACCGCAACGCGCACTTCAACTACTCCAAGCGCAATCACAAGAGCATCACGCTGGACATCGAGCGGCCCGACGGCATCGGGCTGCTGCGCGATCTGGTGCGCGTCTCGGACGTCTACATCGAGAACAACGCCGTGGGCGTCGTCGAGAAGTTCGGGCTGGACTACCCGCGTCTCGCCGAGCTCAATCCGCGCATCATCCAGGCGCGCTTCCCCGGCTTCGGGACGACCGGCCCCTACCGCAGATTCAAGGGCTTCGCGCCCACGATGGACGCGCTCGGCGGCCACACCTACCTGCGAGGCTATCGCGACAGCGATCCCTCCTTCACGCCCGGCCTCGCGCACGGCGACCCCAACGCGGGCATCCACGTCGCCTTCGCCGTCCAGGCGGCGCTGTTCGCGCGCGAGCGGACGGGCCGAGGGCAGATGATCGACCTCTCGCACGTCGAGGCCGGGCTGCACCACATCTCGTGGGCGCTGATGGACTACTCGTTCAACGGGCGCGTGCGGAGCACCTTCGGCAACCGTCACCCCTCGAAGGCGCCGAGCGGTGTCTTCCGCTGCACGGACGCGCCGGGCGAGCAGACCGAGTCGAGCCGCCGCCGCTGGATCGCGATCGCCGTCGCCAGCGACGAGCAGTTCGCCGCGCTCGCCGCGGAGATGGGCGCGCCGGAGCTGGCCGACGACCCGCGCTTCGCCACCCTCGAGGCGCGCTACGAGCACCAGGACGAGCTCGAGCCGCTGATCGAGGCGTGGACCTCACGGCACGCGGCGCGCGAGCTGATGGAGCGGCTGCAGGCCGCGGGCGTGCCCGCCGCCGAGCTGCTGCGCCAGGAGGAGCTGCGCGAGAACGAGCACCTGCGCGAGCGCGGCTTCTGGCAGGAGGTTGATCACCCGGCGGCGGGCACGCACAGCTACCCGGCCCCCGTCGCGCGCTTCCGCGAGCGCCCGCTGCGCATCCGCAGCCACGCCCCGCTGCTCGGCCAGCACAACCGCGAGGTGCTGCAGGACCTCCTCGGCGTCAGCGACGAGCGCTACGCCCAGCTCCTCGACGACGACATCATCGGCACCCGCTACCTCGACGACGCGACGTAGGCGAGCGACGCGTGGGGCACGTGCGGTACGATCGGGTCACGATGCTTGATCAAGCGACGCTGGACGACGTCATCGGCCGTATCGTCGAGGTGGCGGAGCCGGAGAAGATCATCCTCTTCGGCTCAGCGGCTCGTGGTGATGCGGACCCCAACAGCGACATCGACCTCCTCGTCATCAAGGACGGGGCGGACGCGCTCGACCTCATGGCGCGCATCTACGGGAGACTGCGCGGCGTCGGAGCGGCGGTCGACGCGATCGTGGTCTCGCCCGAGGACGTGGAGCGCTACAAGGACAGCCACGCGCTGATCATCAAGCCCGCCGTCCAGGACGGCATCGTGGTCTATGAAGCCCCCTGACCGCTTCCCGCCCGACGACCCTCGGGAGTGGCTGAACCGGGCGAGAAGCAACCTCGCGCTGGCGAGGAGCCGCGCTCCAGGGACCTACCTCGAAGACCTTTGCTTCGAGGCGCAGCAGGCGGCCGAGAAGGCCATCAAGTCCACTCTAATCAGGCGCGGGATCGACTTCCCGTACGTACATGACCTGACTCGCCTCCTCTCACTGCTGGAAGAGGCCGGCGAGGACATTCCGGATACCGTGCTCAAGGCCGGGGAACTCACACCGTATGCCCTGCTCACGCGATACCCGGGACCGGCCAGACCCGTCACCGCGGAGGAGCATGCGGCGGCGGTAGCGATCGCCGAAGCGGTCGTCCGATGGGCCGAAGACCGTCCTTAGTCCCCCGGCACTCACCCCTCACACCCCCACAGCAGCGTCCGGCACGTTGCGCGTGACGCCGAGGGTGGCGAGGTCGGCGATCTCGGAGTCGGAGAGGTCGGCGACGTCCCGCAAGACCTCCTCGGTGTGCTCGCCGAGCATCGGGGCGTGGCGCGGGGTCCAGCCGGGGGTGCGGCTCAGCTTGAACGGGCGGCTGAGGTGCGGGATGCGGCCCGCCGCCGGGTGCGTCACCGGCTCCCAGAAGCCGCGCTCCACCAGCTGCGGGTCATCGAGCAGCGTGTCGCCGCGATGCACCATGCCGGCCGGGACGCCGAGCGCCTGCAACTGCTCCATCGTCGCGCGCGGCTCGCGCTCGCGCGTCCAGGCGGCGATCAGCGCGTCCGCCTCGTCGTGGTGGCGGCGCCGCCCCAGCAGCGTCGCGAAGCGCGCGTCCGAGGCGAGTTCCGTGCCGCCGATCAGCTCCGCGAGGGCGCGCCACTCGGCGTCCGAGCGCACGGTGATCGCGATCCAGGCGTCCTCGCCCGCCGCCGGGTAGACGCCCTGCGGGGCATGGACCTCGTGGCGGTTGCCCTGCGGCCCGCGCGTGCGGCCGTTCATCGCGTAGTCCATCAGCATCTCCGGCACGATCGAGGTCGTGACCTCGCGCTGCGAGAGATCGACGAACGAGCCCTCGCCCGTGCGGTCGCGGCCGCGCACGGCGGCGAGGATCACGCCGACACCGAGCATCGCGACGACCGGGTCGGGGAAGAAGGTGCCGGAGCTGGTCGGCGGGCCGTCGCGGTAGCCGGTGATCGAGGCGATGCCCGCGGTCTGCTCGAGAATCGCGCCGTAGGAGCCGTACTCGCGCTCCGGCCCGGTCGCGCCCTGGCTGGAGAAGGAGACGTAGACGATGTCCGGCTTCACGGCGCGCAACGCCTCGTAGCCCGCGCCGAGGCGCTCCAGCACGCCGAAGCGGTAGCTCTCGGCGACCACGTCCGAGGCGGCGACGACGCGCTTCAGCGTCGCGATGCCCTCGGGCATGGTGAGGTCCAGGCAGATGCCGCGCTTGCTGCGGTTGCGGTCGTTGAACAGCCCCGCGCGGTTCCACGGCTCGGGGCCGGGCTCGTCGTTGGGGTAGATCGCGGAACTCGACTGCGGGTTCGGGTCGCCTCGCGCGGTGTCCGTGCGGCGGCCGGACTCGACCTTGATCACGTCCGCGCCCATGTCGCCGAGCAGCTTCAGCGCCAGCGGCCCCGCCCAGACCTGCGAGAGGTCGACGATGCGCAGCCCCGCGAGGGCGCCCTGTCCGCGCGGCTCAGCCGTCACTAGATCACCCCCGCGCCGCGCATCCGCGCGAGGTCAGCGGCGCTGCAGCCCAGCAGCTCGCCGTAGAGCTCGGCGTTGTGTTCGCCCAGCAGCGGCGCGCGCCGCAGCGGCGGGCGCTCCGTGCCGAAACGCAGCGGCAGGCCGGGGTAGAGCAGCCGCCCCGCCGCCGGGTGATCGAGCTCGCTGAAGAACTCGCGCTCGATGAACTGCGGCGACTCGATCAGGTCGGGCGCGGTGCAAACGTAGCCGGCCGGCGCCTGCACCGCCTGCACCGCGTGGTAGAGGTCCGCCTTGCGCTTGCCTGCGGTCCACTCGGCGACGACCGCGCGCAGCTCGTCCATGTGGTCGCGGCGCTGCCGCGCGCCGCTGAAGCGCGGATCGTGCTCGATATCCGGCCGTCCGATCAGCTCGCAGAAGCGTGACCAGCGGGCCTGCGGGAACATCAGCCCGATCCAGCCGTCGTCCACCTCGAACATCGGCGCGTGGCTGTTGCCCCGAGGTCGAATCTCGCGCTTGTAGGCCCACGCCGCGCCCGGGTACTCCTGTGCGGTCGCGATGCCCTCGTGCATCGAGACATCGACGTGCTGGCCCTCGCCGCCGCTCGCGTCGCGGTAGTGGAGCGCGACCAGCGCGCCGCTGAAGGCGGAGAGGCCGGCGAAGAACTGCGCCGGCCGCCCGCCGATCTTGAGCGGCTCGCGGTCGTCGTCGCCGGCGATGTAGAGCGAGCCGCCGAGGGCGAGCGCCGTCAGGTCCGTCGCCTGCCAGTCGCGGTACGGCCCGCTCTGCCCGAAGTCGGCGACCGAGACCACGATCACTCCCGGCCGCCCCACGTCCCCCGCCGCCTCGTGCGCCGCGTCGAGCGCCTCGTAGCCGAGCCCCCAGGCGTCGAGGCGGCCCGGCGCGAAGTCCTCGATGACGACGTCGGCCCAGCCGGCGAGCCGCTTGCAGAGCGCGCGCCCGGAGGCCTGCGCGAGGTCGAGCGTGACGCTGCGCTTGCCGGTGTTGAGGTAGAGGAAGAGCCCGCTCAGCTCCGGGTGCGGATCGTCGTCCGGGAACGGCGGGTAGGAGCGCGCGCGGTCGCCGCGCCCCGGCGCCTCCACGCTGATCACGTCGGCGCCGAGGGCGGCCAGCAGCTTCGTGCAGAACGGCCCCGCGATGCCCTCGGACAGATCGAGGACACGCACGTCACCGAGGGGAGCAGTGTCGAGCGGCTCTGTCATCGCGCCTCCCTCCGGCGGCGTTCCCCTTATACCGCAGGCGGTCGCAAGCCGCGGCCCGCCGCCTCGGGGCGCGGAGCGAGCGGCCTACGCCGTCAGCGCCTCGATCTCCGCGGCGCTGAAGCCGGCCTCCGCCAGCACCGCGACCGTGTCGCGTCCGAGGGGCGGCGCGGCCCGGCGCGCGCCGGTCGCGCTCTCCGACATCTCGACGAGCGCGCCGACCATGCGCTCCGGGCCGGTCAGCTCGTGCTCGAGGTCGAGCAGCAGCCCCAGCGCCTCGAGCTGCGGCTCGTCGGCGACCTCCTCGGGCAGGTTGACGCGCGAGGCGGGCGCGCCGGCGGCGTCGAGCGCCTCCATCCACTCGTCCATCGTGCGCTCGCGCATGACGGAGCGGATGCGCTCGCGGACCGCCTCGATCACCGGCCAGTTGTCGGGGTCGAGCGCGTTGAAGTCCGGATCGGCAGTCGGGTCGTCCTCGATGCCGAGCGCGGCGCGGATCTGGTCGCGGTTCTCCGGGCTGACCGCGCCGAGCACGATCGCGCCGTCGCGGACGGAATAGCCGTTGGTGTAGAGCAGGCCCGCCGCGTTCTGGGTCAGCACCTGCAGCCCGCGCGCCTCGAGGACCTCGCGGTAGCCGCCGCCGCCCTCGCGCACGGCGCGCACGCGCTCCAGCATCGGATCGCTGGTCACGGCGTCGACGGCGGGCAGGCGGGAGACGTAGTAGGAGAGGAAGGAGACGGCGGCCGCCACCAGCGGCGCGCTGATGTACTGCCCGCGGCCGGTCCGCTCGCGGCGGTAGAGCGCCGCACAGACCCCCATCGCGCCGGCGATGCCGCCGGCATAGTCGGAGAGGACGGTGCTGCTCATGCGCTGCGGCGCGCCGGACTCGTCGATCTTGCTCTCGGCGGCCATCAGCCCGCTGTAGGCCTGGATCACCACGTCGCCGCCGGGGCGCTGGGCATCCGGGCCGCGCGTGCCGTAGCTCGTGTGCTCGACGTAGATCAGGTCCTCGCGCAGCCCTCGCAGCGTCTCGTAGTCGATGCCCAGCCGCTGCGGTACGCCGGGGCGCGTGTTGATCACGAACACGTCGAATCCGGGAATCAGGCGGCGCACCGCCTCACGCCCGGCTTCCCCGCGCAGATCGAGGACCACGCTGCGCTTGCCGCGGTTGAGCGTGTGGAAGAGCTTGCTCTCGTTCGGCGCGAACCCGGCCAGCAGCCGCACCGGATCGCCGCCCGGCGGCTCGATCTTCACCACCTCCGCCCCGAGGTCGGCGAGGTTCTGCGCGCAGTAGGGCCCGACGATGGCCGTCCCCAGTTCGAGCACGCGCACGCCCTCGAGGGCGCCCGCGTCGAGCAGCGGCTCGGTCATCGCCGGAACGCCTCGCGCCGCGCCCGCTACTTGATCGCGTAGGCGTTGGGCGGGGAGCCGACGCCGCCGGGGACGTTGAGCGGCGAGGAGACGAGCATGAACTCGTAGACGCCGTCCTCCGCGCAGTCCGCCGCGAGCGGGGCGAGGCTGAAATACTCGCCGATGGCGATGCCGAGCATCGGCAGCAGGCGGCGATGCTGGAAGCCCTCCTCGGGCTTCACGTGCAGCGCCTCCATCGCGTGCGTGTCGGCGGCCACGGCGCTGATGCCGCGGTTCCACAGCCACGCCGCCGTCTCCCGAGCGCCGTCGAGGCCGGGCGCCTGCATCCCGTCCGGGTTCGGCGCGACCGACCCCTGCATGCCCAGACGCGTGTCGAGGTCGAGCGAGAGCAGCCACTCGAGCCAGCCGGTGTTCAGCAGCAGCGTGTCACCGGGCTCGATCGCGACGCCCTGTGCCTCGGCGACCTCCTCGATCATCGGGCCGGTGATCGCGAAGCGCTCGTTGGGCGCGCAGTCGAAGTGGCGCTTCGCGTCGATCAGCACGCCGCGACCGACGATGCCGCGCTCCGCCCACTGGTCGATGCCACACTCGCGGCCCTCGTTGACGTCCTCGTCCTGCCGGCCGCCCCAGTAGCCGTACTGGCGGTAGCGCACGTGCGAGAGGGCGTCCCACTGGCTGGAGCCCTGCAGGTAGAAGCCATCGAGCCAGTCGTCGCGCGTCTGGCGGCCGGTCTCGATGTGGTGGATGAAGCGAGTGCGATCGCTGAGCGGCGGGTCCGGCTCGTTGAGCGGCAGATCGAGGTTGATCACCTTGCCCGTGCGCACCAGCCGCGCGGCGGCGACCACGTGCTCGGGCGTCACCCGGTTGAACGCCCCGACCTGGTCGTCGCGCCCCCAGACATCCCAGGCGTGGTGCTCCTCGCTGCCCTCGTCCATGGTCGGCAGATCCTCGAAGGCGGGCGTTCCGGTCGCTGGCGGCATCGGGTGCATCCTTCCCGGTCGGTGCGAGCGTTCGTATCGGCAGCCGGACGATTCTAGAGGGTCGGGGTGAGGCGGGGCGGGCAGGGTGCGTCGAACACGCGGCAGCCGACGCGAACGGGACGGTGCGGGCGATGCGTTCGCTGGTGCAATTCAGCGAACAGGCGGCTCGTGCGCGAACGGGTTGATCACGGCGACGGTGTCGATCTGCTGCCCGTCATTGAGGTCTTCCGTCAGCAGATGCGTACAGCCACTGCGCTGGGCGGCGGCGACGATCAGCGCGTCCCAGTGGGAAAGCTGCGCAGCCTCCCCGATCTCAAGGGCGCGCAGAACCAGATCGGTGTCAATCGGCTGCGGGCTCCAGGCCAGGAGGTCCTCGATATCGGCGCGGGCCTCCACCGGCGACAGCCGGGCTTCGAGCCGACGGGTGACAGTGACGTAGTACTCGTTCAGCACCTGCGCGCTGATCCGCCCTTCGGCCGACGACCAGAGGTGTTCCAGCCACGCCTGAGCGCGCTCCTGTTTGGCGGGGTGGTCGCTGTCCCGCGCGTACACGAGGACGTTGGTGTCGACGAAGACGCTCACCGCTGATGCACTTCGTCACGGGAGGGGTACGCCTTCCCGCCGCTCAGGGAGCTCGGCCGCCGCGCGAGGTAGGAGCGGCGCGCCTGCTCGTAGCGATCGGCCTCGCGGCCGGCACGGGCCATCTGCTCGCGCAGCAGGCCACCGACAAGCTTCGACATGCTGGTGTCTTGCCGGGCCGCCTCGATGCGGGCCCAGCGAGCAGTCTCGTCGTCCAGGGCGATAGTCACATTTCTCACGGTTTCAGTGTAGCACGAAACTCGTATCTCCGTGGCAGCCACGCTGCCCTGGATCGTGCCCTCCTCGATCACGACGCCGCAGCCGGGCGCTCCCTCGTGGCGGGCGGACGGAGCAGCAGCAGCAGGACGAGGTTGCAGATGGCGGCGGCGGCGATGCCGCTCGCGAGGGCGACCTGGTCCAGCTCGATCAGCATGCTGAAGCCGATGTTGTAGACCGTCGCGATGGCCATCTGGGCGAAGCCGAGCACCGCCGAGGCGAGGCCCGCCATGCGCTCGAAGGGAATCATCGCGCCGGCATCGCCGGCGGGCGGGCGATGCCGTGCCCCGCGGCGAAGACGAACATCGGCAGCAGTACCGCCCACGGACTGGCGACGCCGCCCCAGGCGAGCGCCGCCATCACGCCCCCGGCGCTCGCGGCGAAGACTGCGCCGAGCAGCACGACCCGCGAATTCGTCCAGCGCACCACCAGCCGGCTCGACAGCCACGCCCCGCTCATGATCCCGACGGCAGCGAATCCGAAGGCGAGTCCGAACTGGCCGGGCGAGAGCCCGAGTTCGTCGATCAGCACGAACGACGAGCCGGAGATGAAGACCAGCTGCCCGCTGAACATCAGCCCCATCGTCAGCGCGTAGGCGAGGAAGGTGCAGCTCGAGAACAGCTCCCGGTAGTTGCGGCTCATCTGCACGACGCCGAGCGCGCTGCGGTCGCGGCGCACGTTCGTCTCCGGCAGCACCAGCCGGTAGGCGACGAGCAGGAACAGACCGATGCCGATCAGCGTCACGAAGACGGCGCGCCAGTCGAAGAGATCCTGCAGGACGCCGCCGATGATCGGCGCGATCGTCGGCGCCAGCGGCGTCGCGATCGTCATGTAGGCCATCACCCGCGCGGCGCGCTGCCGCCCGAACACGTCGAGCACCATCGCGCGCCCGATCGCGGGGCCGGCCCCGCCGCCGAAGCCCTGGATGATGCGGCCGGCAATCAGCGTCTCCGCCGACCAGGCGAAGAGCGACAGCACACCGCCCACGATGAACAGCACGAGGCCGGCGATGAGCGCGGGCCGCCGCCCGAAGCGGTCCGAGAGCGGCCCGTAGACGAGCTGCGACGCCGCGAATGCGAGCAGGAAGAGCGTCACCGCGAGCTGGATCGTGGAGGTCGAGGCCTCGAACTCCTCGGCCATGTTCGGCATCGAGGGCAGGAACATGTCGATCGCGAGCGGCGCGGTCATCGAGAGGCCGACCAGCATCGCGACCGCCCACCGTGACTCGGCGCGCGCACGATCGCGGATGGAGAGCCCGGCAGGGTCGTTTACGGTCATCAGCGCCAACTCGCGAGCGCCGAGGGCGACACCCTCGTCTCCTGGCCCGCCCGGCGCGTGCCCCGCCGGCGAGATTGAACCACGGGACGTTCCCGCGTCCAGCCCCTCATGTACGTTTTGCCGGTGGCCGGGACGCGTGGGCGGAAGGCGCGGCCGGTCGGCGACGCGAGGAGTGTTCCCTGTGGGATCCGCTGGTGAGCTGGAATTCCCTGCATGGGTGGCTTTATGCCACGATCGCGATATTCGCGGGCGGGGGCGCCTTCGTAGCAGGTGGTGTCGCCCGCAAGAACGGGCGCCGCTGGTGGATCTGGGCGCCGCTGGGCGCCCTGTTCGCGATTACCCCCGAGGTTCTCGCCCGCCTCCTGGAAGGCAGCCCTCTCTACCGCGATTCGCCGATCACCACGTTCCACGCTGTCATGTCCGTGACGTGCGCGGCCTGGTCCGGCTATCTCGCCCGGAGCAAGGACCGGCGAGTGTGGCTCTGGATCGTGCTCGGCGCGGCCTTCGCCTACATCGCGCTGATCACCGTCGCCGCCTTGCCCGGAAGAGGTGAAGCGTTCCTTGAGGAGACCCTGAGCGCCCGCATAGATCGCAGAGAGGCTGCCGCGCGATTCGTGGCTCGGAACAGCGGCGGGGCGACGAAAGAGTGAGCAGCGTCCCGCTATGCTGGCGGCGGCTGCTCACAAACCTCGGTGACCCGTTGTGCGCCGGGGCGAAGGGAGTCCTCGCATGGAACTCGTCCCGCTTCTCGTGCTGATGGCAGTGTTCGCTGCTGTGACGGGCGCCGTCGCCAGGAGGAAGGGCCGCCGGCTGTGGCTGTGGGCCCCGCTGGGCGCCCTGTTCACCATCGCCGCCCTCGTCACCGTCGCCCTCCTGCCGGGCACACGCGGGCGAGGTGCGAGCAGCGGCCTCCCCCCCGAAGGGATGGACCCCGACTCATTGCGCCGCGCGCAGGCCGAGGGAGCGGAGCTCCGGCGGCGGAGCGACGAAGCGCGCGCCGAGGCGCACGGGGACATGTCGTCCCACATCCCCGGGGGAGGCTTCGGGGGCCTGTAGCCGATCGCCGGAGCCCCATCCCGCGACGAGTCGGTGAACGCGAGAGGCACACCCGTCCCCTCCCCCCGGTGTGAGGGCGAGGGGCAAGCCCGTCCCCGCCCCCACACCCGTCGGACGCGGGTTCGCCTGACCCGACCCTGCGATAGGCTAGGCGCCACTTCGAGTCCTCCGAGGGCTACCAACCGCGGCCGCCTCCCGCCGGCCGCTCGCGAGGGAACGCGCCGACGACTGCCAACCGCCACGACGACGACCGCCCGGAGGCACCCTCGAGAAGCGGCGTGGGCGTCGACGCGGACGCGGAACGGCCGACGGCGTCCGCGCGGCTGATCAGCGGCGTCACCTCGGCGCGCACCTTCGACTCGCTGCACGACCGCGACTTCCGCTGGTTCTTCCTCGCCTCGCTCAGTCAGAACGCCGCGATGAACATGCAGATGCTCTCGCGCGGCTTCCTCGTCTACCTGCTGACCGGGTCCTATGCCGCCCTCGGCACCATGGCGCTCGTCCACGCGTTCTCGATGCTGATCTTCTCGCTCTACGGGGGTGTACTCGCCGACGGCCGCTCCAAGCGGATGGTGCTCCAGATCGGGCAGGTCGCGGCCGCCCTCAACGCCGCCGCGATCGCCCTGCTGCTCTTCGCGGGTCTGCTGCGCTACGAGTACCTGCTGATCGCGGCCTTCGCGCAGGGCGTGACCAGCGGGCTGATGATGCCGGCCCGCCAGTCGATGCCACCCGAGATCGTCCCCGCGGCCCAGTTGCAGAACGCCGTCTCGCTGAACACGGCCAGCATGAACGTCATGCGGCTCTTCGGACCGGCCTTCGCCGGGATCATGCTGGCGATCACCGAGCCGGAGTGGGTCTACGCGCTCATGACCGTCCTGCTCGCGCTCTCGATCGTGCTGCTCACCCGCGTGCCGAAGCGGGCGCCGCGCCCGCGCTCGATGAGCGCGAAGAACGTCATCAAGGAGCTCCGCGAGGGCTTCGCCTACATCCTCCGCACGACCACGGTCTTCTCGCTGCTCGGCATCGGCTTCATCACCTCGCTGCTCGGGATGCCCTACATCCGTCTCATGCCGGGGTTCGTCGCCGACGTGCTCGATGGCGGCGCGGCGCAGCTCGGCATCCTGATGAGCCTCGCCGGCTTCGGCTCGCTGACCGGCGCGCTCGCGCTCGCCTCGCTGCCACCGAGGCATCGCGGGAGGCTGCTGCTCGCGAGCATGGTGGTGATGGGCCTCGGCCTGACGGCGTTCTCCGCCTCCTCGATCTTCATCCTGTCCTTCGGCCTGATGTTCATCGTCGGGGTGGGCGAGGCCGGGCGGCAGGCGCTCAACGTGGTGCTGATTCACCAGCACGCCGACAACGCATACCGGGGCCGCGTGATGAGCGTGCTGATGATGCAGGTCGGGACGATGGCGCTCGGCGCCTTCGTCGTCGGCCTGCTCGCCGAGGTGATGGGACCGCAGGTGGGACTCGGCAGCTTCGCCCTGCTGCTCGTCGCGCTGGGGCTCGCCGCACACGTCCTCCTGCCGAGGGTGCGCGACCTCCAGTAGCACACCGACACTGCCCGCCCGGTTCGGGGCTCGCCGGGGGTGCGGCTGCGCTACGCTAGAGGCCGCTTCGAATCCTCGAGGACGACGGGGGTGGCGATGGCGGAACCCGGTCGCCCGCCGCCCGCGAGGGAACACGCCGACGACTACACCGCGCCGCGATGACGACCGTGAGGATGCGCCCGCGCGAGGGGGCGTGCTGCTCGACGCGCGCGCGGAACGGCCCACGGCGACCTCGCGCCTGGTCGGCGGCCTGACCTCGGCGCGCACCTTCGACTCGCTGCACGACCGCGATTTCCGCTGGTTCTTCATCGCGGCGCTCAGCCTGAACGCCACGATGAACATGCAGATGCTCGCGCGCGGCTACCTCGTGTACGAGCTCACGGGATCCTATGCGGCGCTCGGAACCATGGCGCTGTTCCAGGCCGTGACGATGATCAGCTTCTCCCTCTACGGAGGCGTGCTGGCCGACCGGCGCTCCAAGCGAGTGCTGCTGCAGACGGCACAGGCCGCGGCCTCGGTGACCACGGCCGCAGTGGCGGCGCTGCTCTTCGCAGACATGCTGCGCTACGAGCACCTGCTGGTCGCGGCAGTCGCGCACGGAGCAACCAGCGGGGTGATGTTCCCGGCCTTGCAGTCGATGCCCGCGGAGTTGGTGGGCATCGCCCGATTGCAGAACGCCGTCTCGCTGAACATGGCGGGCATGAACAGCATGCGGCTGTTCGGACCGACGCTCGCCGGGGTCATGCTCGCGATCGTCGGTGCGGAGTGGGTTTACGCACTGATGACCGCGCTGTTCCTGCTCTCCGTCGCCCTGCTCACTCGCGTGCCGAAGCGCGAGCTGGCTGCGAGACCGCGGGGCGCCCCGAGCTCCATCGAGGAGCTCCGGGAGGGCGTCGCCTACATCCTCCGGACACCCACGATGTTCCTGCTGCTGTCCCTGAGCTTCGCGACCTCGTTCCTCGGAATGCCCTACATGCGCCTCATGCCGGGCTTCGTGGCCGACGTGCTCGACGGGGGTGCGGCGCAACTCGGCCTGGTGATGAGCGTGGCGGGGCTCGGGTCTTTGATCGGAGCGCTCGCCCTGGCCTCGCTGGCGCCGAGGCAGCGCGGGAAGCTGCTGCTGCTCAGCGTGGTGGTGGCCGGCCTGGGGCTGACGGCGTTCTCCGCCTCTTCGACGTACCTCCTCTCGCTCGCCATCATGGTCGTCGTCGGGGTCGGCGAGGCGGGGAGGCAGGCGCTCAACAACGTGCTGCTTCATACGCACGTGGAGGACGCCTACCGCGGCCGCGTCGCGAGCGTCTTCATGATGCAGGTCGGGACGATGGCCCTCGGCGCCTTCGCCGTCGGCGTGATCGCCGAATTCGTGGGCCCGCAGGTCGGCCTCGGCAGCTTCTCCCTGCTGCTCGTGGTGGTAGCGCTCGTCGTCTACGCCTTCGTGCCGCGCCTGCGCGAAATGCAGTAGCGCGGGCGCGCGCGGCTAGAATGCTGGCAGTTGGGAGATTGCGCGATGGCAGTCCACAAGGTTCCGCTCCAGGGCATCGACCCCCACACGTCGCGCGGCCAACCCCGGTAACGCCACCATGTTCCTGAACGACGAACAAGAGCAACTCGCGAACGACATCGCCGAGCGCCTCATCGCCCGCGGCGAGACTGCCGCCGTGGCCGAATCGACGACGGGCGGACTCGTCTCGGCGGCGCTCCTGGCCGTCGCAGGCGCATCCCGCTACTACGCCGGGGGCGGCGTCCTGTACACCCTCAATTCCCGCACCGCGCTCGCCGGCGTCCCGGCTGAAGCGTACGCCAGCTATCGCGGCACCACCCCGGAGATGCTCGCCACGCTCGCCGAAACGATGCGCGAGCGCCTGGGGGCCACCTGGTGCATCGCCGAGTCGGGTACCGCAGGGCCGACCGGCGGACGCTTCGGCGCGGCTGCAGGCCGCACGACGCTCAGCGTCGCAGGCCCAGTCACCCGCACCGAGGTCATCGAGACCGGCCTCTCCGATCGTCAGGCCAACATGACCGAGTTCGCCACCCGCACCCTCCGCTACCTCCGCGACGCCCTCCACGACGCCTGAGAAGCCTCGTCACTTCCGCAACCACCTCGCGGCCTGATGTGGGGGCGCCCCCAGACGCCCGCCGCCGTGTTCTCGTTCACGTTCTGGCGCCACTCATCTGGTCGCCCGTATTGAGAACATCTGCGGAAAGCTCTCGTTGTGCCTCGGAAGCCGCCACCAGCCGTCGTTGCCTCGCTCCATCACGGGGAGGGCCTGGTAGCGGGTGAAGGGAAACTCGTGCAGGAACTCGATCCTCAGCCCGGCGTCAATCAGCGCGCAGACGATATCGCTGAGGCTGTGCTGCCACTCGTAGGTCGGGGTCTCGATTAGCTCCTTGCCCGCGTAGCTCGGCTCGCCGCCCTCGAAGAACAGTTCGTGATGGAAGTACCTGTACGTCGGCACCATGTCCCCCGCCTCCGACGCCTCGAACACCGCCGCGAACGGGTGGAACTCCACGATGTAGAACACGCCAGCCGGCTTGAGGTGGTTGCTCACGACCTCAGCCCATCTTGCGATGTCGGGCAGCCAGTTCAGGACACCGTACGAGGTGAACACGATGTCGAACTGCTCTTCCAGCGCGTCCGGAAGGTCGTAGATGTTGGAGTTGATGAATCGAACGCCCAACCCCAGCTCCTCATTGAGCGCGCGGGCCAGGCCAACTGCGGCATCCGAGAAATCCACCCCCGTCGCCTTCGCGCCCAGCCGCGACCACGACATCGTATCCAACCCGAAGTGACACTGGAGGTGGAGGAGCGTCTTGCCGGATACGTCGCCAACCTCCTGCCGCTCGATGTCGGTGAGCGTTATCCGGCCCTTCTTGAAGCCCTCGACGTCGTAGAAGTCAGAGACCGCGTGGGCGGATGTGCGCTCGTCCCAATTGTTGCGATTAGCCGCTAATCGCTCGTCCACAACTGTTAGCCCCTACCGTCGCCCCTCGCTACTCCGCGAGTTCGATGTCGAAGCCGTCGTCGGAGCCGCGAACTGCCTCGACAACTTCCGCGAGCGCGCCTCCATGGGCAAGCGCGGCGCCGCCAAGCAGGGACGCATCCCGGTGAGCAACGTCCCCGACGGCTACTGCGTGCGCGACGACGGCACGCCCGCAGTCGACGAGGAGCGCGCCGTGGCGTAGCCGTACACCTCCGTCAGGATGTCGCCGATGATATAGGAGATCGGGAAGACGATGATCGAAGCGGGCTGGAAGTAGTCGAACCAGCCCCCCACCATTCCCGAAATATTCACCACCTTGATCGCGATGATGTTGGAGACGATCAGCGCCCCCGCGAAGATCACGGCCACGGGCATCAGGTAGCGGAAGTGGCGCTCTCGTGCTTCGGTCGTCATGGTTTGGTCATGGGCCGGGACTCTAGCAGGCAAGCCCCTCCGACTGCTACCATGCCCGTATGGCCAAGTCCGGCGAGCCAGCCCGCTTTCAGCGCGGTCAGCCGATCCTCCACCGCACCCCCTTCGTCGTCGAGAGTGGCGAATACGCACCCGTCATCTGCGACGTGAAGCCGATGGTCGTCGTCCAGGACACCGCCGAGTTCGTTTCGCTCTGGCTACCGGCAGGCACGCCCACAGTACTCTCGCTGCCGATCGTCCCGGGACAGCCGCGCCCCTTGCTCGAAGGCGAATACAAGCTGGTCGATAGCGTCTGGGACCGCTGGAACATGCTCATGCTCATGGTCCCGGGCCAGTGGCGCGCGACCTGGGTCTGGTGGACACCCAACTGGGAGTTCCTCGGCTGGTACGTGAACCTTGAGGAGCCCTTCCGCCGCACACCCCTCGGCTTCGATGTGCGCGACCTCTGGCTCGACGTCGTCGCGGACGCCGATCGCCACTGGCGCTGGAAGGACGAGGACGAACTGGAGCGAGTGCTCGAGCACGGCCTGATCTCCGAGGCCGTCGCCGAGCGCGCCCGCGCCGACGGTGAAGCCGCCATCGCCGACATCGAGCGTGGCGCCTGGCCCTTCACCGACGACATACGCGACTGGCGCCCCGACCCCGCCTGGCCCATCCCCACCCTCGCGAACACTCCACGCGAAGACCTCCTCGCCATCCACGACGAGGCCCACTGGACCAACCCGAACCGTCTCTAGACCGTATGGAGTGACCGGCTCCGAGTTCGCAAACTCGCGGGTTACAGACGCGAGGCATGCAGAGCCGCATGCGAAAGGAGCCGGTCAGGAAGATGACTACCACATATGCAGGGATGGATGCACACGCGCGGGCGATCCACGTGACGGTGCTGGCGCCGGGGGCGGAGCGGCCCGATATCCCCTAGAAACCCAGCGACCGTTTCCGGGTCGGGTTGGTGGCCGGATATCTCCTTCACCGTCTCGGCGAGCAGATCGCGCAGCAGCCCGTCGGGGTCGCCGAGCACTTGCTTCCACGCGTCCTGCAGCGCCGCGCGCACGCGCCGATCGCGCTCCTGGCTCTCGAACTCCCGTTGCGCCTCCCGTAGCGCGGTACCGCTCGCGACGCCTTCGCGGCTGAGGAAACGCTTGAGATTGGCAGCGGCAGGGTCGGCCTCTTGCTGGCGAAAGTCGATGCTGAAGAACCGGCGTTGCTCCCAGTTGCCGGCTGCCGTCGGCAGGTAAAGCCACCACACGCGGCCGTCGGTGAGAGCGGCCAGTGGCACGCCCTCGTCGAAGGCGTAGCGCAGGAGTTGCTCCTGGTGTCCGGTCAGGTCCGTGCCGGTGCGCTTCACCTCGATCAGGACGAGGCGCTGGCCAGGAACCTGAAGGCAGTAGTCCACGCGACCGCCGCGGACCTCGAACTCCGGCGTTACCTCGGTTGCCATCCCAGCAGTCCCACCCGAGCGCGTCGAGGACGGGAAGGACCGCTGTCTGGCGGGCGGCCTCCTCAACGCGCTGCGGAAGCGCTTCATCCTGCGCGATGCGCGCAATGTGGTCGGACAGGGTCGGCATGGCGCGGAGTCTACCGCTTATCCGCGACCTCTCGTGCGCCCCGCCGTGATCAGCGGACCGGACGGCGGTCGCGGACGATCTCGGTGAGGATGCCGTTGGCCGAGCCGGGGTGGAAGAAGGAGGCGGTGATGTCCTCGATCGGCTCGCCGAAGTCGATGTAGCGCAGGCCGTTGTCGATGAACTGCTTCGTGTCGGCGATCACGTTGTCGCTGCCGTAGCCGATGTGGTGCAGCCCGGGCCCGCGGCGCTCGAGGTAGCGGCCGATGCCGCTCTCGGCGTCGTCGGGCAGCAGGATCTCCAGCTTCGTCTCGCCGAGGCCGACCCGGACGAAGAAGATGCGCGTGCGCTCGGGGGCGAAGTAGTTGCCCTCGGGCATCGGCGCGCGCTCGATGTCCCAGGCGAGGCCGAGCTTCTCGACGAGCACGTCGCCGGCCTGCTCGAGGCTGTGCGACACGATGCCGATGTGATCGAGGTAGGTGATCATCCCGTCTTCCTCCGCGCTCCTCGCCGACGGGGCGCATGCGAAGACTACGGGTTGCCGCCCACCTCGCACACCGCGCACCCAGTCCACCGCCCCGCCTCGCTACTCCGCCGGCTCGATTCCTCGCGAGCGATCAATCGTCGCGAGGCGCGCGATCGAGGCTCCGAGGTTCGAGCGGTCGGGCATGGGCGGAGTCTACCGCGCGCACCCCGCTCGATCAGCGGACCGGGCGGAGGTCGCGGACGATCTCGGTGAGGATGCCGTTGGCCGAGCTGGGGTGGAATAACGAGGCCGTGATGTCCTCGATCGGCTCGCCGAAGTCCATGTAGCGCAGGCCGTTGTCGATGAACTGCTTCGTGTCGGCGACCACGTCGTCGCTGCCGTAGCCGATGTGGTGCAGCCCGGGCCCGCGCCGCTCGAGGTAGCGGCCGATGCCGCTCTCGGCGTCGTCGGGCAGCAGGATCTCCAGCTTCGTCTCGCCGAGGCCGACCCTGACGAAGAAGATGCGCGTGCGCTCCGAGGCGAAGTAGATGCCCTCGGGCATCGGCGCGCTCTCGAAGTCCCAGGCGAGGCCGAGCTTCTCGACGAGCACGTCGCCCGCCTGCTCGAGGCTGTGCGACACGATCCCGATGTGGTCCACGTAGGTGATCATCCCGTCCTCCTCCGCGCCGCCCGCGCACGGGCAGCCTAGCGGCTGCCGCGCCCCGCCGCTGCGAGTCCAGCACCCCTCGCCGTATACTCGCCGCACACGAGGGCTCCCCGGCCGGCCGGAGGCGTCATGGACGAACTCGAAGCGCCGCTGACCGGCATCCGCGTGCTCGATCTCGGGCAGGCCGCCGTCGGCCCGGTCGCCGCCGAGTACCTCGCGTGGCTCGGCGCCGACGTGATCAAGGTGGAGCCGCCCGACGGCGACATGGTGCGCCGCACCCGGCCCGAGCTGCGCGGCATGGGCCACACTTTCCTGGGCAACAACCTCGGCAAGCGCGGCATCGTGCTCGACCTCAAGCAGCCCGAGGAGTTCGCGCGCGCCGAGGACCTGATCCGCACGGCCGACGTGCTGGTCGAGAACTTCCGCTCGCCCGCCGTGATGGAGCGGCTCGGCCTCGGCTGGGAGCGCCTGCGCGAGCTCAACCCGCGCCTCGTCTACCTGCAGAGCTCCGCCTTCGGCCCGGTCGGGCCGATGGTCGGCATGACCAGCAACGAGTGGTTCTCGCAGGCCGCGGGGGGCGCGACCAGCCTCAACGGCCAGCTCGGCGGCCCACCCGAGTTCTCGCGCGGGACGCCGACGATCGACTGGAACGGCGCGGCCGTCAACCTCGAGGCGCTGCTCGTCGGACTCTGGGTGCGCGAGCGCACCGGCCGAGGGCTGCGCATCCAGAACTCGCAGCTGCAATCGACGATGTTCGGCGCGACCACGCGTATCGCCGAGTACCTCGCGACGGGCGAGCCGCCGCCGCGGCTCGGCAGCGCGCGCAGCAACATCGTGCCCGACCAGTCGTTCGCGACCGCTGAGGGCTACGTCGCCGTCAGCGCGCTCAACCAGCGCCTCTGGACGCGGCTCTGCGAGGTCCTCGAGCGCCCGGAGCTGGCGGCCGATCCGCGCTTCGCGAGCAACCCGCTGCGCGTGCAGCAGCGCGAGGCGCTGATCCCGCTGCTGGAGGCGGCCTTCGCCGCGCGGCCCGCCGCCGAGTGGGTGGAGCGGCTGCGCTCCGCCCGCGTGCCGGCATCCGAGGTGCGGACGGGCCTGCCGCTGATCGAGGGCCTGCTGGCGCATCCGCAGGCGAGCGGGCAGCGCTTCCTCAGCGTCATGGACACGCCCTGGGGCGACATGGGCACCGCCGAGCCGCACTGGCGCTTCGACAAAACGCGCGCGCGCATCACCGGTCCCTCGCCGGCGCAGGGCCAGCACACAGAGGAGGTGCTCGGCGCGCTCGAGGGCGAACTCGCGGCCGCGCAGGCGACGGCCCCCACTGCGACCAACGGCGCGCGCAGCAACGGCGTAACAGGCGAGGGCGACACCGCGCACGCGCCCGCCCTCGCGGGCCTGCGCGTGCTCGATCTCTCGCAGGGCGTCTCCGGGCCGATCTGCGCGATGCAGCTCGGGGACCTCGGTGCGGACGTGATCAAGATCGAACCGCCCGGGGGCGACTGGATCCGGGAGATCGGACCATTCCATACGCCCGAGGACGGCGAGCCGGAGAGCGCGCTCTACCTGCAGCTCAACCGCAACAAGCGCGGCATCGCGATCGACCTCAAGCGCGCCGAGGGCAAGGCCGTCCTCGAGCGGCTGCTCGCCGGCGCCGACGTGCTGATCGAGGGCTACCGCCCTGGCGTCATGGAGCGCCTCGGCCTCGGCTACGAGGAGGTCTCGGCGCGCTATCCGCGGCTCGTCTACCTCTCGATCAGCGGGCAGGGCGCCGAGGGGCCGCTGGCCGAAGCGCCCGCGAGCGAGCTGGACGTGCAGGCCGTGGTCGGCTCCAACCGGCATCTCGGCCGCGCGACGGACCCGCCGCTGCGCTACGGCTACGACCTCGCCTCGGTTGGGGCGGGCGTCGCCGGGGTGCACGGCGTGCTGACGGCGCTGCTCTGGCGCGAGCGGAGCGGCCTCGGGCAGCACGTGCAGACCTCGCTGCTGCAGGCCTTCATCGCGATGCACCAGTGGACGATCAGCGCCGAACTGGCGACCGACGACCGCGTCGGCCGCCCGCTCACCGGCGCCGACGAGCCGCCCGACCACGGCTTCGAGACCGCCGACGGCCACGCGCTGATCACGATGCGCGGCGACGAGGGCGCCTGGGCCAAGTTCCTGATCGCCATCGACCGCCCCGAGGTCCTGCTCGACCCGCGCTACGAGGCGCCGGACAGGCTGATGCGCAACCTCCACCTGCTGCCGCCGCTGGTGAACGACCGCACCCGCGAGATCCCCTTCGAGGAGCTGCGCGAACTCGTCCAGGACGAGCTCGGCTACACGATCGTGCGCATGCACGACCTGCGCTCGCTGCTCGCCGACGCGCAAACCGAGGCGCTGGAGATGGTCCAGACGATCGAGGGCCATCCGACGCTCGGCCCGCTGCGCACGCTCAACGTGCCCTGGGGCTTCCAGGACGGACTCGCTTCGCTGCGCCTCGCGCCGCCACTGCTCGGCCAGCACAGCGCCGAGCTGCTCGCTGAGGCCGGCTACTCGGAGGCGGAGATCGCCCACCTCGCGGAGTCCGGCGCGGTCCGGCTCACGCCGCAGGTTGCGCTCGCCGGGGCATAGCAGCCCGGCGTCGCGTGGATGACACGGCCGTGCTAGGATAACAGCCCCAAGAGGAGCGCACGTGCCGGAGCAGAACGCCAACGGATCGGTCCCGCTGGACGTCGTGCGACAGGTCGTGCGCGAGGAGATCGCGCCCCTCGCTCGTGACGTCACACAACTGCGCACCGACGTGACGGAACTGCGCGCCGACGTCAACCAAATCCGCGGGGACGTCACCGAACTGCGCGCCGACGTCAACCAAATCCGCGGGGATGTCACCGAACTGCGCGCCGACGTCAACCAAATCCGCGGGGATGTCACCGAACTGCGCGCCGACGTGACGGAGCTGCGCGGGGACGTCAACCAAATCCGCGGGGACGTCACCGAACTGCGCGGGAACTACACGGAGCTGCGCGAAGACGTGGCTCAACTCGCTGAGGGCCAGAAGGTGCTCCTTGAAGACATGGCCGAGGTCAAGCAGGTCGTCCGCGGACACGAGGCCAGAATCACCACCCTCGAACGAGGCCAGGCGTAACCCTCACACACAGATAGCTCCGCCGAGACGCAACCGCGAGGGCTACGCCTTCGCCCTCGGGTCGACGTAGTTGAGGCGGTGGGCGAACTTCCAGCCCTCGGCGGTGCGCACGTAGACGTCGTCGTACCAGCCGGTGGCGAGGATGCGCGCGCGCGCGACGCCGGTCGTCGCGATCGTCACCAGGAACATCGCCTTGCCGCGCACGCTGCCGTCCTCGGACGGCTCCTCGAGCCGGATGTTGGAGACCATGTGTCGTCGAGGCGTCGGCTCCTCGACCCAGCGGTTGCGCACCAGCTCGCGGATCGCCTCGCGGCCGCGCACCTCGCTGCCGGCGCGGCCGAAGACAGCGTCCTCGCTGAACAGCGCCGCGAAGGCGTCCTGGTCGCCGCTGTCGAAGGTGTAGCAGTAGTCCGTGATCAGGTCGTGGATCGCCTGCCGGTCCGCGGGGTCCATCGTCGCCTCCGTTCGCAGCCGCCTCCGTTCGCGGCCCGCGCGCGCGAGACATCCTACCCGCCTCGGGGCCGGTCGGCAGGGTGGTCAGGCGCGCCTCGTGGGATGTAACCTTGGAGTCCGTCACGGGTCTGGAGGGGAGGCGAGCGATGTCGATTCGCGGGAAAGCGGCGATCGTCGGGTTCCATGAGATCCCGACGCTGCGCCAGTACGGCGAGCGCAGCACCCACGGCCTGCTCGCCGAAGTCGCTCGCGGCGCGATCCGCGACGCCGGATTGCGCATCGAGGACATCGACGGCCTGATCACGCGCGAGGACTCCAACTCGCTCGATGTCTGTGAGGCGCTCGGCCTGACGCCCCGCTATACCTCCTCGATGACGGTGCACGGGGCCAGCGGCGCCGCCTCGATCCTGACGGCGGCGATGGCCGTGAGTTCGGGCGTCGCGACCAACGTGCTCTGCATGCTCGGCCAGTCGCGGCCGGCCAGCGCGACGCGGCTGGAGGCCGGAGCGGGCGCGCGCGGCGGCGGCGGCCCGGCCAACACGCTCACCGAGTGGGAGGCGCCCTTCGGCACCGTGATCGCCGCCAACGGCGGCTACGGCATGATCAAGGCGCGCCACATGCACGAGTTCGGCACCACACAGGAGCAGTTCGCCAAGTGCGCCGTCGACCAGCGCTTCAACGCGCTGCAGAACGAGAACGGGCTCTGGAAGGACCCGATCACGATCGACGACGTAGTCAACTCGCGCTACGTCAACGATCCGCTGCACCTGCTGGAGTGCGTGATGCCCTGCTCCGGCGCGAACGCGGTGATCGTCACCACCGCGGAGCGCGCCGCCGCGCTGCCGAACCCGCCCGTCTACATCCTCGGCGTGGGTGGGCCGGCGACGAGCCATAGCGTGGTCTGGCAGAACGACAACGTCACCACCACCCCGGTGGTCCAGTCCGCGCCCACGGCGCTGCAGATGGCGCAGTACAGCGCGAGCGACATGGAGTTCGCGCAGTTCTACGACTGCTACACGATCCTCGCGATGATGTGCCTCGAGGACGCCGGGATCTGCCCGAAGGGCGAGATCGGGCCGTTCTACGAGAGCACGGACACGACCTACGAGGGCGAGTTCCCGATCAACACCGACGGCGGCCAGATCTCTGCCGGCCAGCCCGGCGGTGGCGCCGGCGGCTTCCGCCACGTAGTGGAGGCGACCCGCCAGATCATGGGGCGCGCCGGGGTGAGGCAGGTGAAGAAGGGCGACCTCTGCCTCGTCAATGGCTGAGGCGGCACCGGCAGCGTCATGACGACGCTGGTGCTCGGTTCGGGCGCCACCCTCTAACCCACGAAGCAAGCGAGAACACCGAGGTCCACGATGGCCGAATACACCAAGCCTCTCCCGCGACAAGCCGACCCGGCGCTGACGCAGCCCTTCTGGGACGCGGCCAAACGCCACGAGTTGGTCCTCCCACGCTGTCTCCAGTGCAGCCGCCACTTCTGGTACCCGCGGCAGGCGTGCCCGCACTGCCTCAGCCCGGACTGGGAGTGGACGAAGGCGAGCGGCCATGGCCGCCTGCACACCTACACGATCGTGCGCCAGCCGCAGAACCCCGCCTTCAACGACGACGTCCCCTACGCCTACGCGATGGTCCAGCTCGACGAGGGCGTCCGCATGATCTCCAACCTCGTCGACGTCGAGGTTCCCGACGGGGTGAAGATCGACATGGAGCTCGAGGTGACCTGGGACGACGTCACCGAAGAGTGGACGCTGCCGCGCTTCCGTCCTGCGGGCTAGGCCGAGGGGCTACGGAAGGCGCTCCGCGGCGCCCCGCTCCAGCAGCGCCAGCGCGGCCTCGACGGCGCGGCTGGCGTAGGCGACGTACTCGGCGGGGCTGAGGTCGTCGAGGGGGACGCGCAACTCGGAGCGCGCGGTCGCCGGGTCGTCGGTGTCGAGCTGGTCCGCCTCGAAGCCGATGCGCAGCTCGTAGAGCCCGCCGTCCTCGCCGAGCACGACGCAGCCGGGGGCGTCCTCGGCCTGGCCGCCGCCGGACGGCGGTTCGACCTCGATGCCGTAGGAAAAGAACGAGCCGGGGTACTCCGGGAACGGATCGAACGAGCCGGCGATCTCGCGCAGCAACTCGCGGAGCTGCCCGGCGGCCTGCTCCATGATCGCGTCGGCGTGCGCGCGGAAGCGCAGCGTCCCGCCGCCCGCGGCTTGCCCGCTCATCGCCTGCCCGCGCGCTCCCGGACCGCTAGTCGACGACACGAGGGGATCCAGTGGGGCGTGCGAGCAGCGAGCACTTGGCCACCTTCATGATCGGACTCGGTACCTCGACCGCATATCGGATGGCACCTGTGCTCCTAGCCGCCCCTTCGCAGGAAGCCGGAGTAGACGCGGATACGGCGGCGACGCTTGTACTCGGCGTTGCGACGGGAGGCGTCAGTCGCCAAGGCCAGTTGGACGGCTCGCCTGCAGACAGCATCGTCTCCGCAGGATTGCGTCCAGCCTTCCGACTCCAGCATCGAACGTGCCTCGCGCCGTGCTGCGCTCAGTGCGGCGCTCAGTGCGCGGCGGAGTTCTTCGCATGTCGGCTCGTTCCCTAAAGACTCGATGAGTGCCACGCCTGATCTGATTCGTTCCCTCGACTGGGTGCGAGATCGCTTGGTCGATCTACGCTTCTTGGCCTTCCTGTTCATTAGAGCGGCCAGCTCTTCTTGCCGACGGGCGGCGCGTTTGTCGGAACCAGCCACCTAGTCGATATCCTCCCAGCGGTCACGGAGCATGGCGGCGACGGCCGGCATCGTCGTGTACTCCATCTCGTCGAGTGGCAGGCGGTGCGGCTCGAAGGGGCCGTGCTTGCGCAGGTAGTCGCTGACCCGGTTCGCCTCGGCGCGCGCGTTGTCGTAGGAGGGGTCGTCGAAGAGGTCGCGCGGGCCGATCAGCTTGCCGTCCGCGAGCTGGAAGCCGAGCGCGACAAGCCGCGGCGGGCCGTCGAAGCGCGCCGGATGGGCCTGCTCGACCGAGGTCGGCATCCACGGGCCGTAGTGCGAGCCGCGCATGAAGCCCTCGACGGTCCAGGCGGTTGTGAAGGGCTCGATTACCTCGCCGACGGCGGGGAAGTTGCCCTGGCAGCGCACGATCGCCGTCGGGTCGTCCTTGCCCACGTAGCGGCCGGCGATCAGCGAGAGCTTGTCCGTGGAGGAGACGGCGGCGACCTCGCCGGTGCTGCGGGTGCGCACGCGCTTCACGGCGAAGTGGGCGGGCGATCCGATGAACACGAGCAGGTCATACAGGTCATCCGGGCAGTCGAAATGGATGCGCTTGTGTTCCTTGAGATCGTGGACCTCGAAGTTGAAGCCCTGGTGCAGGGACTCGGCGATGACGAGGCCGGCGGTGTTGAAGGGGTCCGCGAACATCTTGTAGAAGGGCAGGTTGAACGAGCCCGACGAGGTCTTGTCGCCCATGAACACGATCACCGGCTCGGACGGGCGCTCCTCGAGCTCCAGCTCCGCCGAGCCGGGGCCCGCGCCGCGGATGTTGCCGGAGAAGGCGTCGACGAGGATGTCCTGGCCCGCGCCGTAGAGGTGCAGCTTCAGCGCCACCTCCGTGCCGATCTGGAAGGTGTCCCAGGCGAGGCGGTGGATCGCCTCGTCGTTCTCGCCGCGGTCGTGCGACATCACGAGGAAGAGGTCGTCGCCGCAGGCGTGGGCCTGAGCGTCGATCAGCAGCCCCGACTGCACGGCCTGCGCGAGCGATTCGCGCCCCGCTTCGAGCAGTTCCGGGTGCATCGCGGAGTGGCCAACGTAGCCACCGACATCCGCCTTGATCACGCTGAGGGTTTGGGGCATGGCGCCATCCTTCGTCTCGCTAGTGTGGGCGAATCTGCTGTACCGCCCGGCCTCGGTTGGGTGTGCCGCGCCGCGGCCGACCGCGACGCTCCGCTGTCTGTCCGATTCTACACGACGGACGCGGAACGCCCTCGGCGGGCCACGGTGCTAGCCTGGCGTGTGTCGACGATGTCGCTCGGTCTCGCAACCCTCCGGATCGAAGAGCTGGCCGTGGACGACCCTACTGGCCATGAGGCCAGGCTCACGGATCCAGCGATAGCTGCCGCGCAACATCAGGCTCCGTGAACGCGTACGTCTCCTGTTCCGTGATTAGTTCGTCTCTCACACCCCGCAAGATGACGTAGGGCTTGAGGAGCGGATTCGCAAAGCGGAAGCGCCGGCTCCGCAGATCACCCGTGACATCAAGGGCTGGACCTCGGTCGTCTCTCGCCAAGGCATTCAACTGTGCCATGTACGATGCCACGTCACGCCGTGTCCCGAGAATCGCGCTGATTGGATCCCTCAGATCGGCGGGCGCGAAGTAACCGAGTTCGTCCGCTGGTGCGAGTGCGCATGCGAGAAGGGTTTGGCGGTACAACGCCTCCGGGCGTGGGCTCCTCACGGCGCTGGTGTAGTCGGACACGATGCTTTGCTGCGATTCGCTGATTGCCGCCTCCAGGGCAGCTTCCACATCGTCAGCCGTTACAGTCAGTGACCTGCTGCCGACTGCGCTGACAGCCGCATGCAGGCCGAGAAGATGCGTGTAGTACGGCAGTCCCTGGGACAACGCCGCCAGACGCAATACCGCCCGCTGATCAATGCCCATCCCCACGCGCTGAAGCCGCTTCTCCACCAACTCCCTGAGTTCATCGACCAGCATACGTGGAAGGAACACCTGATTGAGACACCGATCGATGGATTCGTGCTCCGAGATCAGTTCGTCCACGGAGTCCGCCACGCCCACGAGGACCAGCGTTGCGTCGATCGCGAAGTCCGAGAGCTGCTTGATCGTGCTTGCCATGAGCCGGGTCGTCTCGTCGTCCTTGACGGTGTCGAGCTCATCGATCACGACGATGGTCTTCAGGCCCGCCAGATCGAAGAGCGACGTTACGGAGGTCGGATCGGCGTCACCCGCTTCAATTACCGCTCTCGTGTCCTCGAATGCACCATTTCCCGCCACGGTCAGGCCGCTCTTGTCGATATCCCGCTGGATCGCCTCACTCACCTTGCGCCAAATCGTGCCGTAGTCGTCGTCGTGGTCACACTGGACGCGCGCAGCGATCAGCGGCCTCGAATCCCGGATGTACTCGGCCCAGATCTGATGGATGAGGCTGGCGAGCGATGTCTTGCCAACCCCACGCTCGCCGTAGATGAGGGCGTGCTGACCCACGGAGGCGACGGTTCCGATCACGCGCTGAATCTGCTCCAGGCGTCCGTTGAGCAAGTCGATCTCGGTCACTAGCCCGCTCGTGCTGAACACGGTCGGCAACTGAACGCGAATCCGGACAAGATCCGACTAGCGGGCTGAGGACCGGCACACATCAATCAGTAGCTGGAGCGGATGCCACTCTCACACAAGCACAGCAGGATCAACGACCAGCAGTGGTGGCGTGACTAACACTCGATGCCCCTCTTCTCGCACTAACGACGATCGAGGAGTACTCGACTCTGATGTCGGCAGCCTGCTAGTCGCGGAGCGTCCGCCGCCGTCACGCGCCGTAGCGCTCCTGCAACACCGCCCGCACGCGCCGCGCCAGCGGCTCCGCCAGCGCCCGCAGCTCCCCGGACGGGCGCGCGCCTTCGAGGAAGGCGTCGAGCGCGGCGATTGTCTCGAGGCCGCGGGTGCGCGCGTGCTCCTCATTGGTCGCGCGGAAACCCTGCAGCTTGCGCGGGCCTTCGCGGCCGCCCTCGGAGATGTACCAGTCGCGGAAGGCGACACCGCAGCCGAGGTCGAAGAGCAGCGCACCGAGCGGCGTGGCGACCGGCGGCACGCGCGCCGCCAGCGCGCGCGCGGTGCTGGTCCGCGGGCGCGAGTCATACTCGGCCATCAGGTGCCCGCCCGTGGGGACCAGCGCGGCGAGCTGCCCGAACAGCGCGCGTTCGACCTCGGGCGAGACCGGCTGCACGCCCCCACCCGCGAGCGGCGGCGCGTCCGTGTAGTCCAGCACCTCGACCCAGTTGAAGCCCGGCCAGGGCCCGGAGTTCTGCAGCCCGAAGATCACCGGCGCCGCCGTCTGTCCCTCCGGCCCGTCGAGGCCGCAGCGGAAGTAGCTGGAGCCGACGGCGCTGCGCGGACCGAGCAGCACCGTCAGCCGCAGCCCGCCGCCCAGCGAGGCGCCGTCGATGGCCGCCAGTGGGTGATCGGGACGCTCGGACGCAGGCTGCCAGCGCCCGTCGTCGGAGTCGCCTCGAGGTGTCGCGGTCATGCTCCGGACGCTAGCACGCGCGGTTGGAGGTCGGCGAGTGGGGCGTCCTGACTCCTGCGCTCCTGCCCAGTTACCAGACAGTCTCGATCTGAGGCGAATCGGACAGCACCGCGTCACGCGTCACCAGCGGCGCGCCGAGCGCCATCGCCTCGGCGGCGATGAGGCGGTCGTGCATCCCTGGGATCTCCGGGAGCCGATCGAGCCGCTCGAGCTGCGTTCGGCCAAGGTCGGACAGTTCGATCCCGCCGACCGAGGCCAACGCATCCAACAGGGTGGACGGCGCGATCGGTTGCCGTAGCTTGACGGACAGATAGTACAGCTCGGCCACCACGATGGCGGGGACGATGAGGGTCGCGCTGCCGGTCTCGACCAGCCTGAAGACGGCGGATACTGCTGCACTCAGGCGCTCGGGGGTCGTCAGGTACCACCAGAGGGCATGGGTATCCACCACGAACCGGGCCGGACTATCCAGCACCGTCGTGCTCCTCCTCGTCGGGCGGCAGGCGGGGCTCCCAGATCGACTTGATGTCCAGGAAGTCCTGGTAGGTCGCGTCGGGCAGCACGTCGGCGTAGGCGCCACGCAGCGTGCGGAGCGAAGGTTTCTGCTCGCCGGGCGACATCGCCGTGAGCCTGCCGCACGGCTTCCCGCGGCGCGTGATGATCACCTCCTCGCCATCCTCGAGGCTTCTGAGGATCTCGCTGAGCCTGGCCTTGAACTCCCTGACGCTATATGTGGTCATGCGAGCACCTCTGAGCAGGTCACCTCGTTCGATTTCACGTGACTACACTCTACACATGATGAGGCCACAAGATACGCACGGTCCGCCGCAAGCGGGCCACGGGCTATCCTCGCAGCATGACCGCCACGCCACCCGCCGACCTCCCGGACGCAGCCGTCCTCGCGGCCTACGCCGAGGCCGTGCGCGGCCTGCTCGCCCGCGGCGGCTACGAGCGCAGCGGCGACCCGCAGGAGGCAAAGCGCTTCCGCGTGCGCCACATCGAGGCGTTCCTCGAGGCCGCGGGCCGGCCGGACCGGCGGCGCACCGTGCACATCGCCGGATCCAAGGGCAAGGGCTCGACCGCCGCGATGGTCGAGGCGCAACTGCGCGCGGCCGGCGCCCACACGCTGCTCCTCACCTCGCCCGATCTCCACCAGGCGCGCGAGCGTGTGCGCATCGGCGGCGATCCACTCAGCCACGCCGCCTTCGCCCGCCTCGCCGGCGCGCTGCTCGAGGACGAGGCGACCGCGGGCTGGTCCTACTTCGAGCTGCTGACCGTGTTCGGCTGGCTCGCCGGCGCCGAGGCCGGCTGCGACTGGCAGGTGCTCGAGGTCGGCCTCGGCGGGCGGCTCGACACGACCAACGTCATCGACGCCTCGAAAGAGGTGGCGGTGATCACCCCGATCGACATCGAGCACACCGCGATCCTCGGCGACACGATCGGGCAGATCGCGGCGGAGAAGGCGGCGATCATCCGCGCGCCCGGCGCGGCGGTCGCCGCGCCGCTGCGCGAACGCGCGCTCGACGTGGTGCGCGCCCGTTCTTCCGAGGTGGGGGCGACGCTGCACGAGGTCGCCAGCGAGTGCGCGCTGCGGGTCACCTCGCAGAGCCTCGATGGGCAGGTGCTGGACTTGCGCACGCCGCTGCGCACCTACCGGCGGCTGCAACTGCCGTTGATCGGCCGCCACCAGGCGGAGAACGCGGCCACGGCCGTGCGCGCCGCGGAGTTGGCGTGGGACGCCGCCGGCGCGGTCCTGCCCGAGGCCGCCGTCCACAACGGCCTCGCCTCGGTGCGCTGGGACGGGCGCTTCGAGGTGTTGCGCCTGCGCCCGCTGGTGGTCCTCGACGCGCTGCACACGCCGCTCGCCGCGCAGCGCTTCCGCGAGACCGTCACGGCCCTGCCGCTGCCCCAGCCGCAGGTGCTGGTGGTCGGCCTGCTCGCCGGCCGCGACCTGCCCCGGCTGGCCGCGCCGCTGCTCGGAGGCGGGGAGACGGTGATCGTGGCGCCTCCGTCCTCGGAGCGCGCCGCCGATCCGGCGGAGGTCGCGGCCGCGTTCGCCGAGGCGGGCGCGGTCGTGCAGCAGCAGCCGAACATCGCGGCCGCCCTCGATCTGGCGCGCGTGCTGGCGAGCGAGCGTGGCGCCGTCTTCGTCGTCGGCAGCCTCTACACCGTCTCCGAGGCGCGCGAGCTGCTGCTCGGCGTGAGCGGGGATCGCGCGCTGGGGCTGCGCTGACCCGCCACGGGCGGTGCGCGGCCTGTACGGATCGCCTGCGCTAGACTGTGGCTCAGCAACCGTTGCCGCCAGGCGGGGGCAAGATGACGCACCACAGCGACAGGGACCGCCGCGTAGTCATAACCGGGATGGGCGTGATCTCGCCGCTCGGCAACACCGTCGACGAGATGTGGGAACGCGCCCTCAACTGCGAGTCCGGCATCGGCGAGTTGACGGCGATCGATCCCTCAGCCTACCCCTGCAAGGTCGCCGGCCAGGTCGAAGACTTCGAACCCAACGACTGGATGGACCGCAGGGAAGCGCGCCGCATGGCACGCTTCTCCCAGTTCGCGATCGCCGCGGGCAAGCAGGCGATCAAGGACTCCTGTCTCAACCTCGATGCGATCGACCGCGACCGCGCCGGGGCCGTGCTCGGTACCGGCGGCGGCAGCCTCCCGCACAGCGACCAGGCGATGCGCACGATCCTCGGCCGCGGCGGGCACCGCCTCGACCCGCTCTACATGGCGAAGATGCTGCCGAACATGGCCACGGGGAACCTCACCATCCAGCTCGGCCTGCTCGGCTACACCAACACCGTGACCACCGCCTGCGCCGCCGCCACGCAGGCGATCGGCGACGCCGCCGAGGTGATCCGCCGCGGCGATGCCGACGTGATGCTGGCCGGGGGCACGGAGGCCGGGATCTCCGAACTCGGGCTCGCCGGGTTCTGCGCGATGCGCGCCCTCACCACCTCCTACAACGACCGCCCCGGCGAGTCCTCGCGCCCCTTCGACCGCGACCGTGACGGCTTCGCACCCTCCGAGGGCGCGGCGCTGCTGGTGCTCGAAGAGCTCGGACATGCCCGCGCCCGTGGCGCGCAACCGCTCGCCGAGCTGATCGGCTACGGCGTCACCGCCGACGCGCGCTTCCTCGTCGCGCCTCCGGAGGACGGCGGCGGCGCCGCACGGGCGATCCGCCGCGCCCTCGACCACGCGGGCGTCGACCCCGGGGAGATCGACTACATCTCCGCGCACGCGACGGCGACCGAGGTCGGCGACATCGCCGAGACGCGAGCGATCCGCTCGGTCTTCGGCAAAGACGCGGACCGCATCCCGGTGAGCGCCTTCAAGTCCCAGGTCGGCCACCTGCTCGGCGCCGCCGGCGGCGTCGAGACCGTCGCCGCCATCCAGACGCTGCGCACCTCGCAGATCGCCCCTACCATCAACCTCGAGCACCCCGACCCCGAGTGCGACCTGGACTACGTTCCGCTCAAGCCGCGCAGCGCCGACGTGCGCACGATCGCCAAGAACTCGTTCGGCTTCGGCGGCCAGAACGCCGTTCTCATCCTCCGCCGCTTCGAGGACTGAACCGGCCCCGCGCCCCGCTCCGCTCGCCACGCCACTGGTATGATGGATAGGGCGGGGCGCCTCGACCGGCGTCCCGTCGGCGTGCGCGGCGAATGCGCGCCACCCTCCCCACGGATCAGGCCAGCGGATCGGACCAATGGGAACCTGGGTCGGGCGCTACGCGATCGTCGGCGGCGAGGTGCGCGAGGACGGGCCGTGGCTCGCCGAGCAACTGCGCTTCGGCGACGAGGAGCGCGTTCACCTCTTCGTGCTCGCCGACCCCGCCGACGAGCGCTCCGCCGAGTTCTGCTCCGAGGTCGCCGGCGCCGTCGCCGACCTCTTCGCCGGGGAGTCGCTCTCGCTCACCGGTGGGCTGCTGCGCGCGCTGCGCCAGGCGCACCGGAACCTCGCCGAGTGGAACAGCCGCTCGCTGCGCGAGCACCGCATCTCCATCGGCGTGACCTGCGTGGCGCTGCGCGGCGACAACGCGACCGTCGCGCAGGCCGGTCCCGGCCTCGTCTACGTGGCCGCACCCGACGGGGTGCACCGCATCAGCAGCGAGGGCCACGCGGCCGCGCAGCCCCTCGGCGGCGACGAACCGCTCGACCCGCTGTTCACGGGGGTGCCGCTGGCGGGGACGAAGATCCTGATCCTCAGCAGCGCCGCCGAGGCGCTGGCCGGGTCCGCCGCGATCGGCCAGGTGCTGGAGGGCGCACCGGACCGCGCCCTCGCGGGCATCTTCCAGCGCACGCGCGAGGTGCCCGACATGACGGCGGTGCTGATCGCCGACGTCGCCGATGTCGAGGCCGAACCCGCCCCGGTGGAGATCGATCTCTCCCCTACCGCACCCCCGGCGCCCAACCTCGACGACGCCGTGGCGCAGCCTCCGGCGCCGATGGTGACCTCGCCCCACGGCGCGGGCAGATCCGGGCGCGGGGGGCGGATGCCGCAGTTGCGGCGCCCTCGCGCTGCCGGAGCGCCGCGGCGCAGCCGCCGCTGGCTCGTCGCCGGTTTGCTGCTGTTCGCCGCCGCGCTGGCGGCGGCCGCCACCTACTACGTGCCCTCGCTGTTCGAGAGCGATCCCGCCGCCGAGATCGAGGAGCGACTCGCCGCCGCCAACGGGTACATCGCCGCGGCGGCGACCAACGATGAGATCGCCTGGCAACGCCAGCAACTGCAGTCGGCGCTCAACGAACTCGAGCAGGCGCGCGCCGTCGGGCTCGAGGATCCCCGCGTGCCGGCGCTGCAAACCAGCGTGCAGCAGCAACTCGACGAGCTGAACGGCGTCATCGAGGTCCGCCACTTGCGCCGCGTCCTGCAGTTCGCGGGCTCGCTGACCGCCCCGCTCAACCCCGCCAATCTCGTCCTCGGCGGCCACTGGCTGTGGCTCCTCGACGGCGATCGCGGGCGCGTCTTCGCGATCGACCCGGAGGGGCGCGAGGCGTCGCTGGAGGCCTACCGCACGGGCGTCAGATACGGCGACGCGATCGCCTCCCGCCCGGTCGTGATCGCCTGGGACGAGCGAGGCGAGCGGCTGCTGCTGATCGACGAGGCGCGCCGCCTGTTCGCACTCGTCCCCGGCGAGATCCCCGCCGCGCTGCCGCTCCGCGACGCCGACGAACTGGGAGCGATCGATGCGATCGCCGCCTACGAGGGCAACCTCTACGTGCTCGACAGCATCGGGGCCGAGGTCTGGCGCTACCGCCCCGTCGACGCCGGATTCGACACGGAGCGCACCGGCCTGATCGGCGGAACGCTGCCCGACCCGGCGGCGACAGGCGGCGCGCCGCACGAGGGCGCACTGCGGCTCGTCGTCGATGGCGATCTCCACCTGCTGGTCGGCGATACCGTGCGTCGCTTCCACCTCGGCCGCCAGTTGGGTCCGCTGCTGGAGGGCATCGACCGCCCGCTCAATACGCCGGTGGGCCTCGCTCGCAACGTCGCCGACGGGACGTTCTACGTCGCCGATCGCGGCGGCCGCCGTATCGTCGTTGGCGCGGACGACGGCGCCTTCCTGCGCCAGTTCGTGCACCCCTCCTTCCTCGATATCCGCGCCCTCGCCCTCGCCCCGGACGGCGTGACGCTCTACGTGCTCAGCGGCACGAGCATCGAGGCGTTCGATCCCAGCGCCGAGGCGGCGGAAGCGGAGTGACGGGGGCGGGCGCTACCGCGTAGATCGCACAGGCATATCCTGTAACGCGTGACCACCGTGCTCGCGATCGAGTCCTCGTGCGACGAGACGGCGGCGGCAGTCGTCGTCGACGGCCGGCGTGCGCTCTCGAGCGTCGTCGCCTCGCAGCAGGAGCTGCACGCCGAGACGGGCGGCGTGGTGCCGGAAGTGGCGGCGCGCCAGCACCTGCGCGCGCTGCTGCCGGTGGTGCGGCGCGCGCTCGCCGACGCGGAGTGCGACTGGGATCGCCTCGACGCGATCGCGGCGACCGCCGGGCCGGGGCTGCCGGGCGCGCTCGTCGTCGGCTTCAACGCCGCACGCGGTCTGGCCTGGGCGCGCGGGCTGCCGCTGATCCCGGTCGACCACCTTGAAGGCCACGTCTGCGCCAACTGGCTCGGCCCGGAGGAGCCGCCGCTGCCCGCCCTCGCGCTCGTCGTCTCCGGCGGGCACACGGAGCTGCTGCTGATGCTCGACCACGGCCGCTTCGAGCGCCTCGGCGGGACGCGCGACGACGCCGCCGGCGAGGCCTTCGACAAGGTTGCGCGGCTGCTCGGCCTCGGCTACCCCGGCGGCCCGCCGCTCTCGCGGCTGGCGGCGACGGCGACCGATCGCACGCTGCGGCTGCCGCGCGCCTGGATGCCCGGCAGCGACGACTTCTCCTTCTCCGGCCTCAAGACGGCCGTCGCCCAGCGCGTCGCCGCCGAACCCGAACTCCCGCCCGCCGAGGTCGCCTATGCCTTCGAGGAGTCCGTCGCCGACGTGCTCTCGCGCAAGGCCGCGCGGGTGGCCGAGCGCGAGGGCGTGGCGGCGCTGCTGGTCGCCGGCGGCGTCGCCGCCAACAGCCGCCTGCGGGAGGCCGTGCGCGAGGCCTCGCCGGTCCCGGTCTTCATCCCGGAGCCGGCTCTCTGCACCGACAACGCGGCGATGATCGGCGCCGCCGCCTTCCGCCATCTCGACGAGGCCGTCGCGCCCGAGTCCGCGCTCGACATCTACCCCACCGCGAAGCGGCGTCCGCCGCGCCCGAAGCAACGGAGCGGCTGACCCGCGCCCTCCGCCTCCGGCCCCCTCTCCTGGGGGAGAGGGTGGGGGTGAGGGGGCTCGCCGGCCTGACTGCCGGCTTGATCGGTTGTTGCGCCCTCGGGGCCCCCAGGGGGGCGTGGGGGCGCAGCCCCCCACAAAGGACATGCGGGCGCCTCGTGGCCCCATCCGCCATCGAAGGCTTCGCCCGGCGGGCGTCGGACCCCCTCACCCCCGCCCTCCCGCGGCCGGAGGAAGGGGCGCGCCTCGCCGATGCCCCGACTGGATTCCGGCTTTCGCCGGAATGACGGTAAGGGGGAGCCGAGGGGGGTGGGGGCTGCGCCCCCACGAAAGGGGGCGCGGGGCGCAGCCCCGCATCCATTGAGGGCGGGTGGGTGGGCCAGAACGGCGCGCAGCGCCTCCGGGCTGCGGCGCGCTACGTGAGCGGCGTGCAGACCAGGTCGTAGGGGAGCGCGGTGTCGACGCGCACGCGCACGAACTCGCCCGCCGCGAACGCGCCCCGCACGAACGCGAGTCCGTCCACCTCGGGCGCGTCGCGGTAGCTGCGGCCGACGACGAAGCGCGATCCGTCCTCCTGCACGCTCGGCTCGTCGGACTCGATCAGCACCTCGAGTTCGCTGCCGACGAGTTCGCGGTTGCGCTCCATCGAGAGTTGCTGCGCGAGCTCCATGAGCCGGCCGTAGCGCTCGGACGCGAGCTCGTGCGGCACGGGCTCGCCGAGGCCGGCGGCCGGCGTGCCGGTCTGCGGCGAGTAGGTGAACGCGCCCACGTGGTCGAAGCGCTGCTCCTCCACGAAGTCGAGCAGTTCCTCGAACTCGGCCTCGGTCTCGCCGGGGAAACCGACGATGAAGGTCGTGCGCAGCGCGGCGTCCGGCATCGCCTCGCGCAGCGTGTCGAGGCTGCGGCGGGCGACGCGCAGGCTCGGCCGGCGCATGCGCTTCAGCACGCTCGGCGATCCGTGTTGCAGCGGCATGTCGAGGTAGTGCGTCACGTTGGGCAGCCGCGCCATCGTCTCCGCGAGGCGCGGCGTGACGCGGCCCGGATAGGCGTACATCAGCCGCAGCCATGGCACCTCCGGGACGGCCTCGGCGAGGCGCTCGAGCAGCACAGTCAACCCGTCGCGCTCGGCGCGATCCTCGCCGTACGCGGTCGAGTCCTGCGCGACCAGCACCAGCTCGCGCACCCCCATGGCGGCCAGCGCCCGCGCCTCGGCGATCAGCCAGTCATCAGGCTCCGAGTGCATGCGGCCCTTGATTGTCGGGATGATGCAGAACGTGCACGGCCGGTCGCAGCCGTCCGAGATCTTGAGGTAGGCGCTCGGTCCCGTCGCCAGCAGCGCCGGCTGCGGAATGTCGAAGTCAAGCGAGCCCGACCCGAGCGAGGCGGCGACGGCGTCCCAGGCCTCGACGCCGAAGGTCGCGTCGACGGCCGGCACGGCGCGCCGCACCTCGTCCTCGGCGATCTGCGTAAGGCAGCCGAGCACGTAGATCTGCTGATCGGGGCGCCGCGCCGCGTCCAGCTCGGCGATCACCGCGAGCGATTCGTCCTTTGCGTCGTCGATGAAGCCGCAGGTGTTGACGAGCAGCAGCTCCGCCTCGTCCGCCGAGGCCGTCGCCTGGTGCCGCGCGTGCCGCAGCGCGCGCTCGAGGCGCATCGAGTCCACGGTGTTCTTGGCGCAGCCGAGGGTCACGAGGTGATAGCGCACGCGGGCGGCCTACTCTCCGGACTCGGCGGGCTCGGCGGGCTGCTTGGCCACGATCAGCGTGACGCTTTGATCGGCCCGCAGCGCCTCGCCGGCCGCGGGTGTATGCGCGAAGACCTCGCCGGGCCGCGCCTCGGCGCTCTCGATCTCGATCACGACGTAGGTGACGCCGAGGTCGTCCAGTTGCTGTTCCGCCTCGCTGCGTTCGAGGCCGCTGAGGTCGGGCATGCTTCCCGCCGCGGGTGTCCCGGTGGCCTCGGCAGTGGGCGAGGCCGTTGCGGTGGCGGCGCCGTCGTCGGGCTCGTCATCCGCGCCACCGAAGTCGAGCTGGGGCACGCCGAACATGAAGGCCGCGACGAGGGCGATCGCCGCCACGAGGGCGAGCAGCAGCCAGCGGCGCCCCACCCTGGGCAGCACGCCCACACCCTCGCGCAGACGCAGGCCGGGCAGCGGCTCAAGGCCCGGCGGCGGCGGCAGGTCGGCCGGCAACTGCTCGATGGCCTCCTCGGGGTCGATGCCCAGAAAGCGCGAGTAGAGACGAACGAAGCCGCGCACGTAGACGGGCGCGGGGAGTATGTCGAAGCGGTCCGCCTCGATGGCATCGAGGTATCCGTAGCTGATTCGCGTTTCTTCGGCGGCCTGCTCCAGCGTGAAGCCGGACTCCAGACGGCTCGCGCGCAGCCTGCGGCCGAGCGTGTTCGGCGCGGCCTCCTCGTCGGGGTCGGCGCTGTACGCCGCGGACTGATCGCGCTCCTGCGCGTCCTGGTCAGAGCGGCCACCCCAACGGCGCAGCACCGCTACCCGCGATCGACGCCGGGGAATTCGACGAGGGACTTCAGCCCCTCCATCGCCAGCCTCGAGGCATACGCCTGCGGTGCATGCTCGATCCCGTAGCGATTCGTCACGACCTCATCGATGTGCGCGACATGGGGCAGCAGCGCCACGGTGCGGCGGTACTGGTCGCTCGTCGCGTTCTGCGAGCCGGTCAGGATCACCTCACCGTAGTGCACGAGGTTCGGATCGAACGGCACCGCCTCGCCGGGCGGGAAGCCCGCGAAGAGATTCACCACGCCCTGCGGCCGCACCAGATCCAGCGAGGGCCCGACGAGAGCAGGGGCGCCGACCGACAGCACGACGCCATCGACGCCGCTGCCGCCGGTGGCGTCGCGGACCGCGCCGGGCACGTCGTCGCTCGCGGGGTCCAGCACGAGGTCCGCGCCCCAGCGCGCGGCGATCGCGCGCCGCTCGGCGACCGGCTCGCTGACGATGATCGGCGAGGCTCCGGCCGCACGCCCGAGCAGCACGTGCAGCAGCCCCATCGGCCCCGCCCCGATGATCGCGAGCGAGCTCCCAATGCCGATCGCGCACAGCTCCAGCGAGGCGGTGACGCAGGCCGCCGGCTCCGTCAGCGCCGCCACGTCCAGCGGCAACTCGTCGGGGACGGCGATCACCTGCCCGCGCCCGACGATCTCCGCCGGCACGAGCAGCGACTCGGCGAAGCCACCGTCGATGTCGTAGCCGAGCGTCTGGCGGTTCGTGCAGCGGTTGCGCTTGCCCGTCTGGCAGAAGCGGCAGCGCCCGCAGGAGACGATCGGGCAGATCACCACGCGATCGCCCTCGGCGACATCCGTGACGCCCTCGCCGACCTGGTCGACGACGCCGGCGATCTCGTGGCCGGGGATGACGCCGGCGCGGGCGCGCTTCTCGCCCTTGTAGACGCGCACATCCGAGGCGCAAAGGGAGGAGGCGGCCGTGCGCAGCCGCACCTCGCCCGGCCCGGCCTCGGGGGTGGGACGGTCCTGGACGGAGATCTGTCCAGGTGCTTCGAAGATCGTCGCGCGCATGTGGTGCCCCGGTTCGTCGTGGTCGCCGTCGAAGGAAGCGGGCCGCGGGCCCGCGCCTCGCAGTATCGCAGCGCGTGGCGGGGGCTGCTACTCGCCGCCGGATCCGAGGCCGACCAGCCAGCGCCTGCCCGCGCGGAGCTCGCGGCTGCCGAGGGCGGCCGCGGCCCCGAGGAAGGCGCACAGCCCGGCCAGTCCGCAGACCACGGTGAGCACCAGCGACCCGAGCAGCTCGGCGGGATCGGCGCCCGCCGCGCGCAGCAGGATCAGCAGCAGGATCAGCGTCAGCGCCATCACCAGCGTCGCCAGCAGCGTGCGCCAGGCCGACGCCGTGATCGCCGACGCGTCGAAGCCCTCGATGCGGGTGCGCAGCGCCTGCAGCAGCAGCAGCGACTCGACGATCGCCGCCACCGAGGCCGCCGCCGCCAGTCCGCGGATGCCGAGCGGCCCCACGAGGGCGGCGCAGAGCGCGACGTTGATCAACATCCCGACCAGAGCGAACGTCACCGGCGTGCGCGTGTCGGAGAGCGCGTAGAAGCCGCGGCTGAGGATCTCGATCGCCGCGTGCGCCCAGACCGCGACGGCGTAGATCGTCAGCGCCGCCACGACCAGGCTCGTCGAGGCTTCGTCGAAGGCGCCGCGCTGCAGCAGCAGCCGCACGCCCGGCTGCGCGAGCAGCACGAGGCCGGCCGAGGCCGGGATAGCGAGGAAAAGAATCATCCGCAGCGCCGCATCGAGCGAGCTGCGCAAGCCGGCCAGATCCTCGCGCGCGGCCTGCTGCGAGAGCTGCGGGAACGCCGCCGTGGAGATCGCCATCCCGATCACACCGACCGGCAGCAGCATCACGAGGAAGGCGAAGTTGATCGCGCTGATCGCCTCGTCCGAGATGAACGAGGCGAAGAAGATCACCACCACGAGGTTGACCTGCGCCGCAGCCAGGCCGATCACGCGCGGGCCCATCAGCCGCAGCACCTCGCGCACGCCCGAGGAGGTGACATCAACCGCGGGACGCCAGCGCATCCCGACGGAGCGCAGCGCGGGCAACTGTACCAGCAGATGGCCGCTGGCGCCGATCACCACGCCCCAGGCGAGGCCGTGCACTCCCCAGCGCTCCGCCAGCACGACGGCGCCGAAGATGATCCCGAGGTTGTAGAGCAGCGGCGCGATCGCCGGGGCGAGGAAGTGCTGCCGCGCGTTAAGAATGCCGGTTAACATGCCGGAGATGCCGAACAGCAGCGGTGAGATCAGCATCAGCCGCGTCAGCTCCACCGCGAGCGCGCTCAGCTCCGCCTCGCGCCCGCTCGCCTCGCCCAGCCCCGGCGCGAGCAGCGGCACCACGAGCGGCGCGAGCAGGAAGCCGATCGCGGCGGCGACGAAGGTGGCGATGGCGATCAGGTTGAGCACGCTGGAGGCGAGCCACCAGCCCTCGTCCTCGCTCTCGCGCAGGACGACGCGGCTGAAGGTCGGGATGAAGGCGGCGGAGAGCGTGGCGCCGGCGAGCAGCTGGAAGATCGTGTCCGGCAGCCGGAAGGCGACCCAGTACGCACCCAGTTCCGGCTCGGTCCCGAACGCCTCGGCGATCGCCACCGAGCGGAGCAGCCCGAGCAGCCGCGAGGCGATGAAGCCACCGGCGACGATGCCGGCCGCGCCGATGGCGGTTCGCGGCGTCAGTCCCCGGCGCAGAATCCGGAGCACACGCCGCAACATCTCGCCCACGGGCGGCGTCGAGGCCATCGCCAGCCATCTTCCCACGCCCATGCCCCGGCGGGCCATCGGGCGCGCTGTATTGCTGGCGAACGAGGGCCTCGTGCATCGTGGGGCACGGTTCGGAGGCACGGTTCGGAGGTTGTGGATGGCAAGCGAGAAGGCGCGCACGGAGCGGATCCAGCGGGTCTACGCCTCGAGGGACTACGCGGAGCTGACGAGCGAGTACGACGGCTGGGCGGCGGAGTACGACGCGGACCTGAAGACGCTGGGCTTCAGCGCCCCGCGGGCCGGGGCCGAGCTGTTGGCGACGTACCTGGCGGACAAGGGAGCGAGGGTGCTCGACGCTGGGGCCGGCACGGGAATGGTCGGCGAGGAGCTGGACCGCCTCGGGTTCCAGCGCATCACGGCGCTGGACATGTCGCCGGGGATGCTGGCGACGGCGGAGGAGAAGTCGGTCTACGAGCAGCTCGTGGTCGGGGAGCTGGGGAAGCCGTTGCCCTTCGAGGCGGGCAGGTTCGCCGGCGTGACGTGCATCGGCGTGCTGACGATCGGCCACGCTCCACCGGAGGCGCTCGACGAGCTGATCCGGGTCACGAGGGCGGGCGGGGCGGTCGTGTTCTCGATGCGGACGGACTACTACAGCGAGGGCGGGTTCGACACGAGGCAGGCCGCGCTCGAAGCGACGGGGAAGTGGCGCCTGCTCGAACGCGGCGCACCGTTCCAGCCGATGCCGCACGGCGAGCCGGACATCTGGTACGAGCTGTGGGCGTACGAGGTGTTGTAACGGGGCCGGCCCGCAGTCCAGCCGTCTCCAACGGAGAGCGTGGTTTGAGGCGCGCTCCCGGAGACCACCGTGGGCGCCGGCCGCGCTGCTAGGATCGACGCGATCTTCAATGGAGGCGCAGTGATGACAACGGCGACAAGAGCCTACGTGTGCACGAAATGCTCAAGCAAATCCTTCACATCGGAGGAGATTCGGGCGACGGGGAAGTACGGGCGCTTCTTCGACATGCAGAGCAAGAAGTTCACCGCGATCATCTGTGGCAACTGCGGCTACACTGAGTTCTACCGCGAGCAAAGCGGCCGCGCGGGAAACATCCTCGACCTGTTGAGCGGCTGATGTCAGGCTGAACCTGCTCCGACTGCGGCGCGACCGCGAGGCGTCGCTCAACCACCTCCGGGATCCGGGCCATGGCGCCGCCGATAGACGCTCGCGCGCATGGGCGCTAACGTTTACGGTCGCAACGGACGAGGGAGCGGCAGTGGCGCATTCGAATCAGGCTCAGAAGCGGATCCGGCAGAACGAGCGGCGCGCGGCGCGCAACCGCCCGCTGCGCACGAGCGCCTCACGCCGCGTGCGCGAAGCCCGCGAGGCGATCAGCGACGGCGATCCGGATGCAGCCGAGTACGTGCGCCAGGCGCAGTCCGCCCTCGACCGCGCCGCCACTCGCAACATCATCCACCGCAACGCCGCGGCACGGCGCAAGAGCCGCCTCGCCGCGCAGCTCAAGGCCGTGCAGACGGCGGACTGAGCCGCGGGCAGGCGATCCCCGTCCCCGTTCCACCGGAAACCGTATACTGAAGACCGCCCCGATTCCGGCCCCACACCCACAAGGCCGCATCGCGAGCGCGAGCGACGCGTCTCGGGCGGGCGTGAGCAGAGGAGAAGCCAGTGCCGAGCGACCGTGAGCTGACCTGCCGCGACTGCGGCGCGAGCTTCGTCTTCACCGCCGGCGAGCAGGAGTTCTACGCCAGCAAGGGCCTGCAGCACGACCCCGTGCGCTGCCCCGCCTGCCGCGCCAACCGCAAGGCGATGCGCCCCGAGGACCGTGAACTCGCTCCGGTCTACGGCACCTACGTCTCCTGGGGGGGCCGCACACCGCGCCAGCTCCACGTCGCCAACTGCGCCAAGTGCCAGCAGACGACCGAGGTGCCGTTCCTGCCTCGCGGCGACCGGCCCGTGTTCTGCTCCGGCTGCTACAACTCCGTCCGCGAGGAGCAGGAGGCGGTGGAGGAAGCCGCCGCCGCCCGGCTCGCCGCCCAGATCTCGGGCAGCGGACACCAGTCCGAGCGCCCCGAGGGCGCCGGTCCGGCCTCTTCCGTCTCGCTGAGTTCGTAGCGCCCGCGCGGCAAGGTTGAGCTGACCGTGGACGAGAACGAGCGCCTCCGCCGGCTGGATGACGCCACGGCGCCGACACTCGCCCAACTGCTGCTGGAGATCCCCCAGGACGACCTGGAGTTCGAACGCCTGCCACTGCCGACCCGACGGCAGAGGCTCTCGCGCTCCGCTGGACAGGGTGACGACCGGTCGCGCTCCGGCTCGTCGCACCGTTGATCGCCGCGTGATCGCGGCCATAGACTCGATGGACAGGCTGAGACGGAGACAGTAGCCCGCCGCAGCAGGCTGCCAAGCGAGTCCGGGACGGTGCGAGCCGGACGCAGCCGCGGCGAGCGAAGATCACTCCCGAGCCGCCGACCGAACGCACCGGCGCCTCGCGACGACCGAGGGCCGGAAGTCAGTAGGCTCGGCCGGAGCGCCCACCGTTAGCAGGGGCAGCGCCCTCCGGTTCGCCGGGCGGCGCGTGAAGCGGCGTCGCCAACCGGCACGGGCCGGAAGCGACGCAACGCGGGTGGTACCGCGGGCAGCCACGCCCGTCCCGCAAGGGGCGGGCGTTTTGACGCCCGCGTGACGAGGCGCGGCGCAACCGCGCGAGGAGGACGAGCGATGACCGTCGAGGCGGCGCGCACACAGTTCGAACCGGCGCCCCCGCGCGTCTCCTTCCCCGATCTCGAACACGAGATCCTCGAGTTCTGGCGCGAGCAGCGCATCTTCGAACGCAGCATCGAGGAACGCCCGGCCGACCGCCTCTTCTCGTTCTACGAGGGCCCGCCGACGGCGAACGGGACGCCCGGCGTCCACCACGTCCTCGCGCGCGTCTTCAAGGACCTGATCCCCCGCTACAAGACGATGCGCGGCTACCGCGCGCCGCGGAAGGGCGGCTGGGACACGCACGGCCTCCCGGTCGAGCTCGAGGTCGAGCGCGAACTGGGCCTGCGCAACAAGCGCGAGATCGAGGAGTACGGCGTCGCCGCCTTCAACGAGCAGTGCCGCCAGTCCGTCTTCCGCTACGTCGCCGACTGGGAGCGGATGACCGACCGCGTCGGCTGCTGGATCGACATGGACGACGCCTACGTCACCTACGCCAACGAGTACATCGAGTCCTGCTGGTGGATCTTCCGGCGGCTCTGGGACCGCGACCTGATCTTCCGCGACTACCGCGTCACCCCGCACTGCCCGCGCTGCGGCACCAGCCTCTCCAGCCACGAGATCGCCCTCGGCTACCGCGAGGACACGCCCGACCCCAGCGTCACGGTCCTCTTCGAGCTGCAGGCGGGAGACGCCGAGGGCTCCCCGAACGCCGAGGCCGATCCCGCGCTGCGCCTCGGCGACGGCGCGCCCACCTACGTCGTCGCCTGGACGACCACGCCGTGGACGCTGCCCGGCAACACCGCGCTCGCCGTCGCCGCCGAGGCCGAATACGCGCTCGTCGAGGATGGCGAGCGGCGCCTGCTCCTCGCCAACGACCGCCTCCGCGACGCGCTGCCCGGCGACGACGCCGTCGTGCTCGCGCGCGTCTCCGGGTCGGCGCTCGTCGGGCTGCGGTACGAACCGCTCTTCGAGTCGCGCGAGTGGGAGGGCGTCGAGACGCTCGCCTTCGAGGGCGGACACACGCAGCTCGTCGAGCCGTCCGAGGCGCCCGCGCGCCGCGTCGTCGCCGCGGACTTCGTGGCGACGGACGACGGCACGGGCGTGGTGCACATCGCGCCGGCCTTCGGCGAGGAGGACTACGCGCTCGGCCGCACCGAGGGGCTGACCTTCCTCGAGCCGGTCGGGCTGGACGGCGCGTTCATCGGCGGGCCGTGGGCGGGGCAGTTCGTGAAGGACGCCGACCCGGCGATCACGGCGGACCTCGAGGCACGCGGGCTGCTGCTCGCGAGCGAGACGATCCGCCACACCTACCCGTTCTGCTGGCGTTGCGACACGCCCGTCCTCTACTACGCCAAGCCGAGCTGGTACATCCGTACCACGGCGGTCCGCGACCGCCTCGTCGCGAACAACCAGCAGATCCGCTGGGTGCCCGGCCACATCCGTGACGGCCGCTTCGGCGAGTGGCTCGACGGCAACGTCGACTGGGCGCTCTCCCGCGAGCGCTACTGGGGCACGCCGCTGCCCTTCTGGGGCTGCACGGACTGCCGCCGCACGGACTGCATCGGCTCCTTCGAGGAGCTGACCGAGCGCGGCGGCCTCGACGGCCCGCCCGAGGATCCGCACCGCCCCTACATCGACGAGATCACCCTCGACTGCCCCGACTGCGGCGGCGAGATGCGCCGCACCCCCGAGGTCGCCGACGCCTGGTTCGACTCCGGCGCGATGCCCTACGCCCAGTGGCACTACCCGTTCGAAAACGGCGAGGTGTTCGACGCGCGCTTCCCCGCCGACTTCATCTGCGAGGCCGTCGACCAGACGCGCGGCTGGTTCTACACCCTGCACGCCATCGCCACGCTGCTGCACGCGATCGAGGAAGTCCCCGAGGGCGTCGCCTTCCGCAACGTGATCAGCGTCGGGCTGATCGAGGACGGCGAAGGCCAGAAGATGTCCAAGTCGCGCGGCAACGTGGTGAACCCGTGGGAGGTGATCGACGCCCACGGGGCGGACGCGCTGCGCTGGTACATGTACGCCGCGGCGCCGCCCGGCAACTCGCGGCGCTTCTCCTCGGAGCTCGTCGGCGAGGCCTCGCGGCGCGTGCTCTCGACGCTCTGGAACACCTACTCGTTCTTCGTCACCTACGCCAACATCGCCGGCTTCGATCCGGCCAGCGAACCTCCCGAGGGCGCACGCACCGAACTCGACCGCTGGGTGCGCTCGGAGCTGCACGCCACCGTGCGCAAGGTCACGGACGCCCTCGACGCCTACGAGCCGCTCGAAGGCGCGCGCCCGATCGCGGAGCTGGTCGACCAGCTCTCGAACTGGTACGTGCGGCGCAGCCGGCGGCGCTTCTGGAAGTCGGACGACTCGGCGGACACGCAGGCGGCGCTGCACACGCTCTACGAGTGCCTGACGACGATCGCGCGCCTGCTCGCCCCGTTCACGCCATTCCTCGCCGAGGTGCTGCACCGCAACCTCGAGGCAGGCCGCAAGCCCGGCGCGGCGGACTCGGTGCACCTCGAATCCTGGCCGGAGGCGGACGAGTCCGCGATCGACGAGCAGCTGGGGCGCGACATCGCGGTGGTGCAGCGCATGGTCTCGCTCGCCCGCGCCGCGCGCTCGAAGGCGGGTATCAAGGTGCGGCAGCCGCTGGCCCGCGCCGTGCTGGCGCCGCGCACGGCCGCCGAGCGCGAGTCGCTCGCCCGCCACACGGAGCAGATCGCCGACGAGCTCAACGTGAAGACCGTGACCGTCGAGGAGACGCCGGGCGACCGCGTCAGCTACGCGATCACGCCCAACCTGCCCGTGCTCGGCCCGATCCATGGCCGCGAGCTTCCGGCCGTGCGCGCGGCCATCGCCGAGCTCGATGCCGCCGCCACGGCGGCGACGATGCGCGCCGGCCAGCCCGTCGAGGCGGGCGGCTACACGATCGAGCCCGGCGGGCTGCGCGTCGCCGTCGAGGCGGCCGAGGGCTGGAGCGCCGCCGAGGACGGCGGCCACCTCGCGCTCGTCGCGACGGAGCTGACGCCGGAGCTCGAGGCCGAGGGCCTCGCGCGCGACCTCGTGCGGCGGTTGCAGGACCTGCGCCGCGAGGCCGGGCTCGACGTCAGCGACCGCATCCACGTCCGCTTCGAGGGCGACGACGCGATCGCCGCCGTCGCCGCGGCGCACGGCGACTACATCGCCGCGGAGACGCTGGCGCTCTCGCTGGAGAGTGCAGCAGACGGCGCACCCGAGGGCGCGGCGAGCAGCGGGACGAAGATCGAGGGCCACGCCGTTACCCTCGTGCTCTGGAAGGCGGAGGTGGCCTGATGCCCGACACGACGGACGAGCGAACGCTCGTCTGGTGCACCGGCATCAGCGGGTCGCAGCGCACCGACTACGTCAACGAGGCCGCCGAGGCGATCCGCGCCGAGGGCCGCAGCTGCCTGGTGCTCGACATCGGCGAGCTGCTCGAGCAACTGCCCGACCACCTCAAGGTCGGCGCCAGCCGCACGGAGCTGCTCGACGGCAACGAGGACGTACTGCGGCTGCATCGCTCCTACGCGCTGCAGAACATGCTGCGCATGATCGAGGAGACCACGGCCGACGTGGTGCTGATCTCCACCCACGCCTGCTTCCTGCGCAACGGCCGGCTGATGCCGGGCCTCGACATGCACTTCATCAAGGAGCACTTCGCCGGGCGCATCTCGGCCTTCGTGACGGTGGTGCTGGACACGCCGGATGTCTGGCGGGCGCTGGCGCAGCGGCCGGAGTGGGCGAACCGCCTGCGCCTTGCCGAGGTGGCGCTCTGGCGCGACTTCGAGGTCGCGCTCACGCGCATGCTCGCCGAGTACGAGGGCGCGCCCTTCTACCTGCTGGCGCGCCGCGATCCCGCCGAGGGCCTGGCGCGGCTGACGCGCAGGCCGCCCGCGCCCAGCGCCTACCTCAGCTACCCGATCACCGCGATCCTCCAGTCGGGCAGCACCGAGCTGATCGATGGCGCCCGCAGGCTGGCGGCGCGGCTGCGCGACGAGGCCGGCCTCGCGGTCTTCGACCCGCTCTCGATCGAGGACCTGCCGCAGACGAAGGCGGGAGCACCTCCGGATGACGCACGCGAGGAAGACGAAAGCGGAAAACCCTCGATCAGCGCCGAGATGGAGCGCGAGGCGGAGCCCTACCTCGTGAGCCACACCGTGGCGACGGACCTGCAGCTGATCGACCAGGCCGACATGGTGGTCGTCTACTACCCGACCGACAAGGTGTCGCCCGGGGTGTTCACGGAGATGTCGCACGCCCGAGACCGGCGCAAGCCGCTCTATCTCTGCGAGTTCCCCGGAGCGCCGGAGCACGTCAGCCCCTTCCTCGGCCTCTTCCACACCGCCGCCTTCGAGACGGTCGACGGCCTGATCGAGCACCTGCGGAGCGAGCAGCAGGCGGGCTGAGCGGCAGGACGAGGCGCGACGGCGTCAGGCGTCGGCCCCCTGCCCGCGGCGCAGCACAGCCACGCTTGCCCGTTTCCGTCTCCCTTCCCACCATCGACTGGTGCCTAACCTCACCCTCTTCATCGACGACGGCGGCGTCCTGAACGACAACACCCGGCGTGCGCCGGAGTGGCAGCGGCTTGTCGCCGAGTTCTTCCCGCCCCGGCTCGGCGGCACCCCGCAGGAGTGGAGCGAGGCGAACCGTGCGGTCTTTCGGCCGGTATTCGCCGCGTACAAAGACCGGATGGCCGTCGACGACGACTACAAGCGAGGCCTCGAGGCGTACGAGAAGGCGTGGCTCACCGCGATGTGCGAGCACGTCGGCATCGCCCCGCCCAGGGGAGACGCCTGCGGCGCCCTTGCCCGCGAGGCGGCCCTCTACATCATGCCCAGGGTACGGGCCGCCCATCCCGGCGCCTCCGAGACTGTCGTTGCGCTGGCCGAGTCCGGCTACACGCTCCACACCGCCTCGAACCAGGCCTCCTGGGAGCTTGAGGGCTACCTGTCACCCATGGGCATCCTCGACCGCTTCGGTTTCCTGTTCGGCGCCGACCTCGTCAATGCCATGAAGCCCAACCGCACCTACTACGAGCGCGCCTTCGCCCTCGCCGAGGTCGATCCCGCCCGCGCACTGGTCCTCGACGACACCGCCGAGTACCTCGCCGTAGCCCACGAAGTCGGCGCCCGCACCGTTCTCGTCGGGACTGCTGAACCACCCCCGGATACCCTCACCATCCCCTCCCTCGCCGCCCTCCCGGACCTGCTCGAAACGCTGGAATGACGCGCGGTCCGTTCGCCTGAACCCGATGCGGCTACCTCCCCAAGCGCCCAGTGGATGGCTGGCGAGATTCCCGCCGTCCTTCAGGACGACATCCCCAGCTTCTCCCTTTTCCCGTGTGGCGGCGGCTGCTTCGGCCGGGCCGGCAGCGGGCGAGGTCATCTCCTCATGGCGGCCAGGCGCGACGGCGTCAGGCGTCGGCGTCCAGCTCGCCGCGCCGGCGGGACGCCTCGGCGGCCACTTCCGCGCCGAAGAGCAGGATCAGCGAGCTGACGTAGACCCAGGCGAGCAGCGCGATCACGCCGCCGAGCGAGCCGTAGACGATGTCGTAGGCGCCGAAGTTCTCGAAGTAGATCGAGAAGGCGAACGTGCCGATCTGGAACCCGACCATGGCGATCAGCGCCCCGGGCCAGAGATCGAGCACGTGCAGCGCGCGATTGGGCAGGAAGCGGTAGAGCAGCAGCAGCCCGACGAAGCTTAGCAGCGCCGGGATGGCGAGCGCGCCCAGCTCCCAGAGCAGCGTCAGCTCGTCGAGCGGCCCGATGTTGCCGGCCAGCGCCTGCACGAAGCTCCAGACGGTGGAGAGCAGCAGCGAGGTGATGAACAGCAGGCCGAGCACCGGCAGCACGGTCAGATCGAGGAGCCAGCCGACCAGCAGCGGGCGCTGGTGTCCGGTCTTGAAGATGACGTTGAGCGAGCCGCGCAGCGAACGAGCCAGCGCGGAGGCCGCGATCACGGTCCCGACCAGGGCGAAGACCCCCATACTCGTGCCGCTCCCAGCGAGGTTGCGCAGCGCCTCCTCGATCGTGGGCGCCTCGATCGGGAGTGCCGCGACGATCTCGGTGAGCACGCGCTGCTGCAGCTCCCCGTCGCGCAGCACCAACCCGAAGATCGCGAGCGCGAGCAGCAGGAACGGGAAGATCGAGAGCAGCGCGAAGTAGGAGATCGCCGCCGCCATCTGCGGCACCCGATCCTTGCCGAAGTTGACGATCACCTGCCACAGCAGCAACAGCCAGCGGTAGAGCGACACCGGCAGGTGACCGAGCCACCTGGCGGTAGTCCCGGCGATCGTCTCGGCGCGCATGCGGTCTCCCCTCGCGAGGCCAGCGCTAGAGTACGCGCCTCGACCCTCGCGGCTCGCGCAGTGATCCTATGATCGATGTGCGAGTTGCGGGCGCACCGCGCGAACGAGCGAGGAGCACGGTGAGCGAGACCAGCAGCGAGGCGTCGAGCGCGGCGGCAGGCGGGCGGGCGCCCGAGCCGCAGCATCGCCGCGTCGTGCTCAAGGCCGGCACCAACCTGCTGACCGGCGGCGGCGAGCGGCTGGATCGCGCGATCATGTCCGCGATCGCCGACCAGATCGCCGAGGCGCTCACCTCCGGCTGCGAGCTGATCCTCGTCACCTCCGGCGCGATCGCCGCCGGCCGCGACCGCCTCGCCGCGACCCGCGCGAGGCGCGACGGGGACGACGCCGTCGCGCTGCCGCACTACCTCACGCGGCGGCAGGTGCTGGCCGCGATCGGCCAGGGTCCGCTGCTCTCGCTCTGGGACGAACTGCTCGCAGCGCGCTCGGTCACGATCGCGCAGGCGCTGCTCGGCGGCGCCGACCTCGCCGACCGGCAGGGCTACCTCAACGCGCGCAACACGCTGCTCGCGCTCCTCGATCTCGGCGTCGTGCCGATCGTGAACGAGAACGACGTGGTCTCCGTGGAGGAGATCCAGGACGCGACGATCGGCGACAACGACAGCCTCTCCGCGCACGTCGCCAACCTCGTCGACGCCGATCTGCTGCTGATGCTGACCGACATCGCCGGCCTCTACACCGCCGATCCCGGCCTCGACGCCTCGGCACGGCTGATCGAGCGCGTCGATCACATCGGCGCGGCAATCGAGGCGATCGCGAGGGGGCCCGGCAAGCGCGGCCGCGGCGGGATGCGCACCAAGGTGGAGGCTGCACGCCTGGCGACGCAGTCCGGCGCGCACGCGGTGATCGCGGACGGCCGGCGCGAGCACGTCGTACGCGACGCGGTGCACGGCGTCTCGGTCGGCACCTGGTTCGCGCCGACGACCGACCGGCTGGAGAGCCGCCGCCGCTACCTGCTCTCCCCGATGCACGTGCAGGGCACCGTCACGATCGACGAGGGCGCGGTCCGCGCGCTCGTGCGGCACGGCCGCTCCCTCCTGCCCGCCGGGGTCGTCGCGACCAGCGGCGACTTCGAGCGCGGGCACGTCGTGCGCATCGAGAACGCCGATGGCGAACACATCGCGAGCGGCCGGGCGAACTACGGCGCCGAGGACCTGGGCCGCATCAGCGGTGAGCACTCGGACCGCATCGAGGAGCTGCTCGGCCACGACTACGGCGACGAGGCCGTGCACCGCAACAACCTCGTGCTGGTGTAGCCGTCGGACCCCATTTGGTTGTTGCAGGTGAGGGGCGCCGCGCGCGAGGGCTCGCCGGGCGGCGCCCGTCGATTGCGCCACATTCGGAGAAACACTGTGCGATTCACCGGCCGTCCAACACACCCGAGTAAGAAGCGTTGATTGCCCCCCCCCCGTCCCCCCCTATGGTGGGGACGCGCGGAGGGGTTCGACCGTTCAGGTCGCACCGCTGAGGAGGGTGTAGTGACGAGTGACTTTGTAATACAGACCGACGGGCTCACCAAGCGCTTCGGGAACTTCACAGCGGTGGACGACCTCTCGATGGAGGTGCAACGGGGCCACATCTACGGCCTGTTGGGGCCGAACGGGTCCGGCAAGACTACGACGATGGGGATGCTGCTCGGCGTGCTGAGGCCGACGGCGGGCAGCTTCCGGCTGTTTGGCTCGGCTGCGCGGCACGAGGAATCGCGGCGCCGCGTCGGCGCCATCATCGAGAGCCCGGCCTTCTATCCCTATATGTCGGGGCGGCAGAACCTCGAGTACTTCCGGTTCATCTCCGGACGCGGCTCGTCGGACGACGTCGACGATGTGCTCGAACAGGTGGGACTGGCGGGCCGGGGCGACGACCTCTTCCGCACCTATTCCCTAGTGTCCTGAGTTGTTAACGCGATAAACAAGCGGGTATGATGTTGGTACAGCGGGGTGTTGCCCGTGTGGGGCAGACGCTGGAGTGTCATGAGTACCCGACTTGGCCGGCCGACGGTGGCGGTTGTACTGAGCGACGATGAGCGTGAGACGCTGGAACGGTGGGCGCGCCGACCGACATCGGCTCAGGCGTTGGCGCTGCGCTGCCGGATCGTGCTCGCTGCGGCAGAAGGGACCCCGAATACCGAGATCGCCGCGGCGCTTGGTTGCCATCCGGTGACCGCGGGCAAATGGCGCAGACGCTTTGCGCAGCGGCGGCTCGATGGACTGAGCGATGAGCCGCGCCCCGGTGCACCGCGCACGATCAGCGACGCCCAGATTGAAGCGGTGATCGTCAAGACACTGGAAGAACAACCGCACAACGCGACGCAGTGGTCGACCAGATCGATGGCCGCCGCGGTGGGGATGTCGCAGACGGCGATCTCCAAGATCTGGCGCGCCTTTGGCCTCAAGCCACACCTCGTGGAGCACTTCAAGCTGTCGCCGGACCCGCAATTCATCGACAAGGTGCGCGACGTGGCTGGACTCTATCTCAACCCACCGGAGGCAGCGGTCGTCTTGTGTGTTGACGAGAAGACCCAGATCCAGGCACTCGACCGCACCGCCCCGATGCTGCCGATGATGCCGAGCGTTCCGCGACGCCAGACCCACGACTACGTCCGTCACGGCACCACCAATCTCTACGCGGCGCTTGACGTCGCCTCGGGCCACGTGATCGCGGACATGACCCCGCGACACCGTGCCCGGGAGTTCAAGCAGTTCCTCACCCTCATCGACCGCAGCGTGCCCGACGAACTCGCGGTGCATGTCGTGTTGGACAACGTCGCCACGCACCGCACCCCGGAGATCCAGCGCTGGCTCCGGCGTCATCCCCGGTTCACGTTTCATTTCACCCCGACCTACAGCTCTTGGATGAACCTCGTGGAGCGCTGGTTCGCGGAGCTCACCACCAAATGGCTCAGGCGCGGCACTCATCACGGCGCCGCTGACCTGATCCGTGCAGTGGAGGCCTGGGTCGCCGACTGGAACGAGCACCCGCGCCCCTTCATCTGGCACAAGACCGCCGACCAAATCTTCGACAACCTCACCGGATATCTCAATCGCATTCCCAACTCAGGACACTAGGGATGAAGCAGCGGCTGGGGATAGGCTACGCCCTGCTCGGCGACCCGGAGATCGTGTGCCTGGATGAGCCCACCAACGGCCTGGACCCCGCAGGCATGATCCAGGTGCGCGAGCTGATACGGAGCCTCGGCGACGGCGACCGGACGGTGCTGTTGTCGAGCCACCTGCTGCACGAGGTCGAACAGGTCTGCGACAGCGTCACCATCATCTCGAGGGGGCGGCTGGTAGCCCAGGGCGACGTCGCCGAACTGGTGCGCTCGGCCAGGGGCGAACAGGTCCGCGTGAAGACCACCGACGACGTGAAGGCCCGCGAGATACTCTCGGCGCTGGACTGGACCGGGGAGGTGGGAGCGACGGAGGACGGCGCGCTTGTGGTGACGGCGCCCACAGAACGCTCAGGCGAGTTGACGGCGGCTTTGAGCCACTCCGAGGTCTATGTGACGGAGATGGCGCCCGTCGTGACGTCCCTCGAGGAGTATTTCCTGGACATCACCGGCAGCGAGGAAGGAGCGGGCGAATGACAGCCCACGTCCTGCGCCTCGCGATAGGAGAGTGGAGCAAGGTTCGCGGGCGGTGGATGCCATGGATTCTGCTGGGCGTCGTCTTGCTCATTGTCCAGGTTATCTTCTGGGCTAGCTACGTCGTGTTCCACGTCGGCGACATAGGCGTCGAGGAGCCGTACGAGTACCACCACAGCGACGGCTCCGTTGTAATCACGTGCGAGGACGTGGTGGATGGGAGCGACGCGGAGAAACTCGAGCTCATCGCAAGCAAGGTCGAAGGGGAAAGCGAACAGAACGCCCGCGCGGAGGTGGCCGAGTGGCGCGGCAGCTGCGCAGGCTACAGTACGCCGGACGAAGTCCGGGAGTTTCTCACGCTGCCATCCGGCGTCGGCTTGGCCCTCGGCGGGGCCACTCTGATACTCGTCATCCCCGTGCTGATCCTGGCGGCGTCGGTCATGGGCCTGGAGTACGGATTGGGTACGCTCAGGACAACGTTGGTCAGGGGCGTCGGACGTTGGCAGTACCTCACCGGCAAGCTCGTCATGCTCATGGTCGTCGTCACGGCCTGGGTTGTCGTCATTGGCGTCTCCGCCGGTATTGCCAGCCTTCTCGCGGGAGTCATACCGCCGGCGGAGGATGGAACGCTCATCTCCGGGGAGTGGCTAAGCACGATAAAGATAGCGGCCAAGCTGGCGTTCGCCCTCGCACCATACGTTGCGCTGGGTGTGTTCATGGCAGTGTTGACCCAGTCCACGGCCATGGGCATGTCGCTGTCGTTGGGCTACTACGTCATGGAACTGCTGTTCGCTCCCGTGGTCGGACTGATCGCCGACTGGTTGGCGGATGCCCTGGACGTAGCTCTCTTGGGCGCCAACGCGACTGAATGGATGAGCACAGCGTCCACGACGGAAGCCCAACAGGCCCTCGGAGCAGTCGTCGAGCAGCCTGACACCCTCAGGGCGTTCCTCGTGCTGCTGGCGTACACGGCGGTCTTGGTTGCTGCCGCTATCTGGCTCTTCCAGCGCAGGGACATCACGGGCGCAAGGGGGGAGTGATGCGGCAGCGCAACTCTGGGACGCCTTCCGGCGGCCTCGATGCTACCCACCCCCGCGCAACATCGTGCCGGTGGTGCTCGCCGCAGCGAGTGAGGATGCCGGAGGTGACGTCGCCGCTGGCCGCTGGTCTCGTCGAGCGCGTCGCCTGGCGCGCGATCTTCGGCGACGGCGACCGGACGGCGCCGCTGTGAAGCGAGGTCGTGCCGCTTCGGTGAGCCACGTGGCCGGCAGCGCCGTCCCGGCGTCGCCGACAACCGACGAGCAACTGGAGAGTGATCGGAGACCATCGTGATGCTGATGCAAAGAGGGAAGACCCTCTTCATTGGGCTGCTCGTGGCCGTGATCGCGCTCGGCGCGGGGATCGCCGCCGCGCACGACAGCGGCACCGAGGTGCGAATCACTGCGATGCGCCTCGAGGACGGTCGCATCGAGGTAGCGCTCCAGGAACGCGAGGGCAGCGGGTGGGGCGAGCGCATCCTGCCCGCGCGCCGGTTCTTCCCGGCGAGCGGGAGAGAGGGCCGGTGGCTGAGTTCATCGCCGATTACCGTTGGCATGGTCGAGACGACAGACCTTGTGGTCACGAACCTCGAGTCGGCCAGCTACCTGACGGAGAACACCCGCGAAGGCAGCGCCACGCTCGAAGACGGTGAGTTCCGCGAGCAGGCCGCACCGGGTTCGGCGACCGAAGTTGTGATCCGGCTCGACAAATGGTCGCTTGGCGACATCGACGGGCAGGGCGCCCTGGATGCAGTTGCGATCACCGTCGAGGATCCGGGCGGAAGCGGCACGTTCCATTACCTGCACGCGCTGATCAAGGACGATGACGACCTGCGGGACGCCGGCGTTGCCTTCCTCGGTGACCGCATCCGGATCGAGGGCGTCTCCGTCCACGCCGGCGTCATCACCGTCGCGATGCTCGACCGGAAGCCGGACGAGCCGTTCGCCGCGCCGCCCTCGGTCCCCGTCATCCGCCAGTTCCGCCTGCAGGGCGAAGAGTTGACCGAGGTGAGCGGCAGCGACGACGACAGCGTGTACGCGTGTGACGCGAGCCTGCCCGATGCGGCGTTGGTCATCGTGCGCTCGCCGGAGAGCGGCGACACAGTGACGAGCGGGTTCGGGGTGAGTGGCTGCTCGCGGACGCACGAGTCGAACGTCGTCTGGCAGCTGCTCGATCGCAGCGGTGCGGTGCTGGCCGAAGGATTCACCAGTGGCGGGGGCTTCGACGGGCCGGGCGAGTTCAGCTTCACCGTCGAGTACGAGAGCGCCGAGAGGCAGCTCGCGCACCTCGAGGTGTTCGAGCTGGACGAATCGGATGGCGAAGGCTTCCCGCCGCCACGCGACATCGTGCCACTGCTGCTCGAAGCGGCGCCGTAGACGGTCGGGGAGACGGCCCCGGCGCTGGCGGATAGACTCGTACGTATGACGACAACCACGCAGTCCGAGGCCGTCGAGCGCGCCTCCCGCGTGCGCGAGGCGAGCCGCCGCCTCGCCACCACCCCCACGGACCGCAAGAACGCGGCCCTCGAGGCGATCGCCGACGCCCTCGAGGCGGAGAGCGACGCGATCCTCGCGGTCAACGGACCTGAGCTCGAGCGCGCGGAACGGAACGGCATCAGCGGCGCCTTCCTGGACCGCATGACGCTCACGCCGGAGCGCATCGCCTCGATGGCCGGGGACGTGCGCGCGGTCGCCGCGCTGCCCGACCCGGTAGGGGGAATCGAGGAACTGCGGACCCTCCCCAACGGGCTGCAGGTGGGGCGCATGCGCGTGCCTCTCGGCGTGATCGGCTCGATCTACGAGGCGCGGCCCAACGTGACGATCGATATCGCCTCGGTCTGCCTCAAGTCCGGCAACGGCGTGCTGCTGCGCTCCGGCAGCGACGCACACGCGACCTCCTCGGTCCTCGCGGCGATCGCCGAGCGCGAGGCCGCCGCCGCCGGACTGCCCGAGCACTGCATCGAGTTCATCCAGTCCACCGACCGCGCCGAGGTCGGCGCGATGCTCAAGGCCGCCGAGCAGATCGACCTGATGATCCCGCGCGGCGGCGCCGACCTGATCCGCCGCGTCCGCGACGAAGCCAAGATGCCCGTCGTCGCCGGCGGGATCGGCGTCTGCCACACCTACATCGACGCCGCCGCCGACCTCGAGATGGCGGAGCCAATCGTCATCAACGCGAAGACGCAGCGGCCCTCGGTCTGCAACGCCATGGATACGCTGCTCGTGCACCGCGACATCGCTGCGGAGTTCGTGCCGCGCATCACCCGCCTGCTCGGCGAGCGCGGCGTCACCGTGCACGCCGACGCGCGCGCGGGCGCGCTCGCCGGCGAGGCCCCGAATGCCGTCCCCGTCGCCGCCGAGGACTACGACCGCGAGTGGCTCTCGCTCGACTGCTCGCTGCGTATCGTGGACTCGCTCGACGACGCGCTCGCGCACATCGAGGTGCACGGCAGCGGGCACTCCGAGGCGATCGTCAGCGACTCCTACGCCGCCACGCAGCGCTTCCTGCGCGAGGCGGACGCCGCAGCGGTCTTCGTCAACGCCTCCACCTACTTCAACGACGGCGCGCAGTTCGGCCTCGGCTGCGAGGTCGGGATCTCGACGCAGAAGATGCACGCGCGCGGTCCAATGGGGCTGCGCGAGCTGACCTCGTACAAGTGGGTCGTGCTGGGGCGCGGCCAGATCCGCACCTGACGCCGGCGCACACCCGGCGAGCGCGTGCGGCTCGCTCGCGGTAAGGTCGAATGACATCGGGGATGCGGCGTGTTGCCGCCTCCGGACACGCTTCACTCGCACTCCCGAGGAGGGTCAGATGGCTGAGTTCAAGTTCACGCGGGAGGCCCGCACTCCCTACTCGGAGTCCTACCGCGTCGACGACGGCGAACACGCGATCGCCCGCGCCGACATCCACCTGACCGCGGCCGGGGCGCACGCCACTCTCGCAATCCACCAGTCCGTCTCCGACGAGACGCTGCACGAGCTGCTGGAGGCGCTCGACGACGAGATCGTCTCCACCGCCGACCCCTACCGCGAGGACCTGATTGTCACCGTCTGGCGCGGCGAGGAGGTCGGCGTCTTCGCCGACGACAGCGAAGACGAGGACGAGGACGACGAGGACGACGAAGACGACGAGGCTGACGGCTCCTCCTGAGCCGCGTCCCGACGCCATGCCCGCGCGTCCCGCCCGGCTGCCCTCCCCCGACGAGATCGAGGCGATCCTTTTCGACCTCGACGACACGCTCGTGGACGCACGCGGGAGCTGGCGGGCGGGCTTCGCCGAGGCGATCACGGAGCTGCACGCGCGCAGCCCGGCGCTCCAGCGCCTCGGGTCGCCGACCGCGATCTACGACGAGCACTTCCGCCGCTACGGCGAGGACGCGCACCGCGCCGCCGGCTACGGCGAGTGGCAGGCGCGCTTCACCGTCGAGGCGTTCGAGCGGCTCGTCACCGAGCACCTCGGGCCCGACCCCGAGCTGGCCGCGCAGTTGCACGCGCGCTACCTGGCGGCCGTGCCGGGACACCTCACGCTCTACCCGGACGCCGAGCCGCTGCTCGAACAGCTCGGCGCGCGCTACCCACTCGGCCTGGTCTCGAACGGGCCGAGCGAGCTGCAGCGCCCGAAGATCGAGAAGTTCACGCTCGCACGCCACTTCGAGGTGGTCCTCGTCTCGGGCGAGCTCGGCGTGCGCAAGCCGGACCCGACGATCTTCGCGACCGCCCTCGAGGCGCTGGGCATCTCGCCGCAGCGTGCCGTCTTCATCGGCGACAACCCCACGGACGACATCGCGGGCGCATGCGCCTCCGGGCTTTCGGCGATCTGGGTGAACCGCGGCGACTGGCCCACGCCCGCCGACGGCGCTGCTCCGCATGTCGAGGTCGGCGAACTGCGCGAGATTCCAGCGGTGCTTGGCCTCGAGAGCGGGTAGGAAGCGCGGCTGAGGCTCAGCCCGTCTTGCGCCCGACGGCGCGCTGCGCGGCGGCGGCGATCGCCTGCGGCGTCAGCCCGACGATCTCCAGCACTTCGTGCCAGAGCGCGGACTCGCCGTAGCGATCGTCGACGCCCACGAACTCCATCGGCACGGGCGCGCGCGAGGCGAGCGCCTGCGCGCTCATCGCACCGAGGCCGGAGTGCATCAGGTGCTCCTCGGCGACCACGATCGCGCCGGTCTCCGCGGCGGCGCGCGTTAGCGCCTCGACGTCGAGCGGGCGGATCGTCGCCATGTTGAGCACGCGCGCCTCGATGCCCCCGGCCGCGAGCAGCTCGGCTGCCTCGAGGGTGCGCTCGACCATCAGGCCGTAGGAGACGAGGGTGACGTCCCCACCCTCGCGCAGCTGATCGGCGCGGCCCAGTTCGAAGCGCGCGCCCTCCGTGTAGATCACGGCGTGCTTGGGGCGGTCCGTGCGGATGTAGAAGGGGCCGGGCGTGCGCACGGCGGCCTCGATCACCGCCGCCGCCTCGACGACGTCTGCCGGGACGACCACGTTGAAGTTGACCAGCGAGGACATCACCGCGATGTCCTCGACCGACTGCGCGGACGCGCCGTCCTCGCCGACCGAGACGCCGCCGTGGGAGGCGATCATCTTGACGCTCAGGTTCGGCTGCGAGACCGACATGCGCAGCTGGTCGTAGGCGTGCTCGGCGAAGACGGCGAAGGTAGTCGCGACCGCGATGCGGCCCATCGCCGCCATCCCAGCCGCAGCCGAGATCATGTTCTGCTCCGCCACGCCGAAGTTGAAGAAGCGCTCCGGGAAGCGGTCCCCGAAGAGCCGCGCCGATGTCGACTTCCCGAGGTCGGCGTCGGCGACGACGATGTCGTGGCCCTCCTCGTGCAGGCGGATCAGCGTCGGGCCGATCGCCTCGCGGGTCGCGGCTGGCGGCGGTGCGGTGGTCATGACTGCGCCTCCGGCGGCGCTGCGCCCAGCTCGGCCAGCGCCTGCTCGAACTGCTCGGGCGAGGGTGGCGCGCCGTGGAACCCCGGGTTGTCCTCCATGAAGGAGACGCCGCGGCCCTTCACGGTGTCGAAGATCACGCAGGCGGGCTGGCCACGTACCTCGCTCGCCCAGCGCAGCGCCTCCTCGACGGCGCCGGTGTCGTGCCCGTCCACGTCGCTGCGGACGGCCCAGCCGAACGACTCGTACTTGCGATCGAGCGGTTCCGTCACCATCGTCGAGGCGGTGTGGTCGTCGTTCTGGATGCCGTTGCGGTCGATCAGCGCGATCAGGCCCTCGGCGGCGTGGTGCGAGGCGGCCATCGCGGCCTCCCAGACCTGGCCCTCGTTCTGCTCGCCGTCGCCCATCAGCACCCAGACGCGCGTGTCCGCGCCGCCGAGGCGGGCGGCGAGCCGCATCCCGAGGCCGAACGAGAGCCCCATGCCGAGCGAGCCGGCGCTGTTCTCCACGCCCGGCGGCTTGCCGAGCACGGAGTGGCCCTGCAGTCGCGTGCCGCGCGCGCGGAAGGTGCTCAGTTCCTCGACGGGGAAGTAGCCGAGCTCGGCGAGCAGCGCGTACTGCACGGGCGTGGCGTGGCCCTTGCTCATCACGAAGCGGTCGCGCTCGGGCCAGTCGGGGCGCTGCGGATCGTTCCGCAGCACTCGCGTGTAGAGCACGGACATGATCTCGGCGGCGGACATCGAGCCGCCGATGTGCCCCGACTTCGCGTCGAAGACCATGCGCACGATGTGCTGACGGACGCGCCGGATCAGCGCATCAAGATCGGCATCGCCAGTGTCGGGAGCAGACCCGTCAGGGCCGAGCTGCGTATCGGTGACCATCGCGCCCCTGCGTATCGGGGAGACCCTGCGCTCGCAGGGTGTGGCGCGAGTATACCCACGCGCATTCCGCACGGTCCACGCGCCGCGCGGCGGGTTGGCGCCGAGGCGCGATCAGCCGCTCAGGAGCCGTGGAACTCGGGGATCACCTCGCCAACGAGCCGGATGCTCTTCATGATCTTCTCGTGAGAGAGCGCCCCCACCTGGTGGAGGGTCATGAGGCGATCGATGCCGATGTCCTCGTAGAACTTGAAGCCGGCCCGGATCTGGTCCTGATCGCCGACGATGAGCGACTCCTGGCGGCTGAGGACATCGAACATCTCGTCCTCGCCAACCTCCTCGCCCTCCATGATCCGCCCGATCATGATCGCTGCCTCGCTCGGGTCGCTGTGGTCACGTGCGTACTGGCCCACCAGTCCGCCTCCTGCGGGATCGCTCGCAGCGGCCTCCATCTCGCGTGCAACGTCGATGAAGCTCTCGCGCACCTCGAAGAAGGAGAACGCCTCGTTGGTGTACCAGGCGGCGGCGCCCGCGGCGCCGTTCGCCAGCGCCTCCTCCCTGCTGTCGGCCCCGTGCACGAAGGTGAAGAACGCGATCTGGTTGTTCTGGAACTCGCCGACCGGCTTCTCGCACTCCTTCGAGGCCTGCCGGTAGATGTCGACCATGCCCTCCACTTCTTCGCGCGAAGCCCAGAGCGTGACGCCGAGCGCCCCGACACCGTTGCGCCCCGCCTGCTCGAAGGACGGGATGCTGCTACAGGCCTGCCAGAGCGGCGGGTGCGGCTTCTGGTACGGCTTCGGAATAATCGAGACGTCGTTGATCTCGTACTGGTCGCTCTTCCAGGAGAACTTCTCCTGCGTCCACATCTTCGGAATCATCTCGAAGGTCTGCTGCAGTTGGTCGCGCGTCGAATCCGCGTCGATGTTGAAGGTGCGCCACTCGGGGATCGTGCTGCGGGCCAGGCCCATCTGAAGGCGGCCGTTGCTGAGGTGGTCGAGGAAGGCCGCGCGTTCCGCGATCCGGATCGCGTGATTGAAGCGCGAGGGGGCGAGCACCGCGGCATGTCCGACGCCGATCCGGTTCGTGTTCTGGGCGATCGCGGTGAGCATCAGTTCGGGCGCGGAGCTGTAGCTGAACTCGACGGCGGTGTGGTGCTCCACCTCCCACCAGCAGCCGTACCCCATTTCGTCGGCGAGCCTGGCCTGCTCGATCGTCTGCTCGAAGAGTTGGTGCTCGTGCTGCCCGTCGTCGCTCCACAGCGACTTCGGATGCTGCATCTCGGAGAAAATGTCGATCTTCATCGCCCGCGCTGCCCTCCCCGGATCCGTGATTGGAGGGCAGATTACGCTACGTCGCGCAGCCGGAGTAGCCGCAGACGGGGCAGAGCGAGCAGCCCTCGCCGAAGGCGAGGGGGCCGGCGCAGTCCGGGCAGCGCGGTCCGAAGGCGGGCATCCGGCGCAGCCGCCGCACTGGCGCCGGCTCAGCCACGGCCCGGACCGCGCCGCCCGCACCCTCTCCGACCGGCCGATCGACTGGAGCAAGCGTGGTAACCATCTCGACATCCCCTGGCGAACATGCGTTCCGCAGTGAGTATCGCAAGAACGCGTGTGCTAGTCAAGCCTGCGGATCGCATCATTGGATCTGTTACCAGGATCAGGACGCGTGCATCAGAACCTGCGTTACCGAAGGTGCCTCCGACCTGCGGGTGTGCCCCGGCTGATCAGGTAGTTGGTTCCTCTGCCCTTCATCCCCCCGGGAACGGGTTGATCACCATGACCCCGTCGTAGTTCTGCTCATGGCTCAGGTCCTCCGAGTACACAGCCTCGCAGCCCATCAGCTTCGCCGCCGCGAGGATGGCGGCGTCCCAGTAGGAGACGCCGAACCTCGCCCTGATCGCGGTTGCCCTATTGAACAGTTCCACTGTGATTTCCTGGGTTGGGAGCGCCCCCAGTGGGCTCAGGAACTCGATGGCCTGCTCGTGGGTCAGCCCCGCCGGCCCGTGAGACCTGGTGGCCTGATGATAGAACTCCTGGAGAACCTGGACGGAGAGCGCCAGATCCGGCTCCATCAGGGTGGCCTCGGCCCTGGCTCGTTTCCCGGCGTCGTCCTCCTGATTACTCACGGCGTAGAGGAGGATGTTGGTGTCAACGAGCCGCATGTCGGTCGTACAGTTCCTCCCGGGTCAGCAACTGGCCGGTGTCCACGCCGATGCCTTCGTTCCTGAACCTCTCGAGGACTTCGCCGAGGAGCCGCGCCCGTCTCTCCGGCTCGGTCTCGGCGGGGGCTGGCGTTGCTGGTCTCCGCAGCATCTCCAGCAGCATGTCCCGCATCATGGCGGACACGGTCGTGCTGGTCTCGGCAGCCCTGACTCGTGCCAGCCGGTGGGTTCCATCGTCCACGGACACGCTAATCGTCTTCACGGCCGTCTCCACAAACTATTGCCTTGTGTTCCTGTGGTACCAGTGTACCCCGGGGGCCGCGGTCCGCTCAAATCGGAGTGTCGGTTCCGGTCTCCGCCGCTGCGTCCGCATCGCCTGGGTGGGCCGCTTGCAATTGACGGGGCCGCCGCTGCCTGCGATCGCCCGACACCTCGACGCAATGCGGATCAGCGGCGGCGCCAGCTCGGCAGGGCGCCGGCCCGGAGCCGGCGGCGTCAGCTCGCAGAGCCGGGTAACCGATTTGTGACGCAGCCAACCTCGGCTTTGGGCGCCAACACCACCAGGTCCGTGGCGGCCTCGTACGAGTGCGCCGGTGTGTCGTCAGGCATGACCGGCAAGGGCGTCGGACACGAGCGCGCGAAGTCCCATGACACGCTGTACATGAAGTCCGGCTGGACCCGGTAGAGGTTGTGCAGGTACTCGTTGAAGGTTTCCATGGTCACCTCAGCCGCCGGGAGCATAGCTCGGGCCCCAGGTATCGCGGCCGGAGTCATACATGGCGTCCGGTGTTTCCTGCCTGTGCCGCTACGCCAACGCGAGCGTCCTTGACGCACAAGGGACCCCGCCCGGTGGCACCGGACTCTGATGCGCGGCTGTCTGGAGCCCCCTCCCGTGCGGGTGCGTGCCGCCGCGCTCGGCTAGGATTCGGCGATGGCGCGCGTCCTCTTCTATGTCTTCATCGCGAGCGGACTCGCGATCGCCTGGCTGGCGGTGATGCAGCCGCGGCGGCTGCGTAGCCTTGGGCGGCACGCGCGCACGCTCGGCTACGCCTACGTGGCCGCCATCCTGATCGGCTCGGCGCTGCGGCTGCTCTTCGGCTGGGGCACCTGAGCGCGTGAGGCTGCTCGTCTGCCCGCAGGAGTTCAAGGGCTCCCTCAGCGCCACCGAGGCCGCCGCCGCGATCGCCGAGGGCGCGCGCCGCGTCCCCGCCGTCGCCGAGGTCCGCGCGCTGCCCCTCGCCGACGGCGGCCCCGGCACGGCGGCGATCGTCGCCGCGGCTACGGGCGGCGAGCTCGTCGCCGCCGCGGTGACCGGACCCCTCGGCGCACCCGTCGAGGCGCGTTACGCGCTGCTGCCGGACGCCGCGGGCGGGCCGCCGACGGCGCTGATCGAGTCGGCCGCCGCGGCCGGGCTCCTGCTCGTCCCGCCCGAGCTTCGCGATCCCGGCTTCGCGACCAGCTACGGCGTGGGCGAGCTGATCCGCGACGCGCTCGACCGCGGCGCGCGCTCGCTCGTCGTGGGCGTGGGCGGCACCGCCAGCAACGACGGCGGGGCGGGCGCCGCGCAGGCGCTCGGCTACCGCCTGCTCGACCGCGAGCGCGCGCCCCTGCCCGAACCCGCCGGCGGCATCCACCTGCTCAATGTCTTCGTCATCGACAGCTCCGGGGTCGACCGCCGCCTCGCCGACGTCGACGTGCGCGTGGCGGTCGACGTCACCAACCCGCTGCTCGGCGAGGACGGCGCGACGAGCGTCTACGGCCCGCAGAAGGGCGTCGCGGGGGAGATCGGCGAGATGCTCGAGGACGCGATCGGGCGCTGGGCGCGCGTCGTGCGCCACGATCTCGGCGTCGAGCTGACGGACCTCCCCGGCGGCGGCGCCGGCGGCGGGCTCGCGGCGGGCCTGATCGGCGTGGTCGGCGGGGAGATCGAGTCCGGGGCCGCCCTCGTCGCGGAGGCGGTCGGCCTCGACGCGGCGATCGAGGCCGCGGATCTCGTCGTCACCGGTGAGGGCTCGCTCGACGCGCAGACCACGTTCGGCAAGACGGTCGCGCACGTGATCGCGCGCTGCGCCGCCCTGGGGCGTCCTTGCCTGGCGGTCGCCGGCTCGGCCGGCGGCCGTCCCCGCGGTGTCGCCGACCTCGAAGTGCTCGCGGGCGAGGGCGTCACGGAGGCCGAGGCGATGGCCCGCGCGGCGGAACTGGCGGCCGACGCCGCCGAGCGGCTGCTACGCCGCTTCGCCATTGGCGGAGGCTAGCGTCGCGCCACGCCTCACTCGAGCGAGACGAGCCTGACGCCAGCGTGCCGATGTGAGCGGCTAAGCCTAGGCCACCGGTCCCCCTCTATTCGTGGAGGGTCCAGCCTTCGCGCTGGAGGCAGCTGTTGCTGGCGGGTGTGCCGGTCGGGCTGTCAGGCAGATGCTCGTCAGACCTGCACTGATGGTTGGCGATGTAGGCGTTGATCGCCCTGTTGACTGCGCCCGGTACGGTCGGATCGCGAACGGCATCCACGAAGTCGTTCTGGTACAACTCCTGAGGGGTCATGCAGGCCGTCATGGAGAAGCCATCCGGACGCCGCGTTTGCGCAGTCCGCCCCGTACGATGGTGCGTCGTCACCACCACGTAGCAACTCGGATTGGAGACCGCCTGAGAGCGGTACGGCGTGGACGACAGGTGCACGTCTGGCCGCGGGACGGAGCTCGGACGCGACGCCGCCCGCACCCTGTATTCAGCCTCGATGAGATTGGTGGAGCACGCCTCGCGGGTCCCGGTCTGCCTTCCGGTCAAGCGGTACTTCGTGCTCCGCGTCCCGGGCTGCGCGTCGGCTCGGATGGTGAGCCGAACCCTGCCGCCAGAAAGAAACTCGGTCCCTACCAGCGAAGACGCCTTGAACGTCGCGACCGTCCACGGCCCCCGGCACGTGCCGGCGCCGGTGGCCGGAAGCGTGAGCGTCAGCGCGTGCCCGGCGGTGATGGTGCCGAGGCACGGCTTGGCGTTATCGGAGCAGGGGGCCTCCGCCGACGCGGTGGGCAGCGTGGCGGCGAGGGCGAGGATCGCAGCGATCACCGCAAGCGTGATAGTTCTCATGGTGGTGAACCTCCTGCCGCGGCTCATCGCCAACGATTCGGCGGCGTAACCGCGTGCGCACGTTCGGGGGTCGTTGCGGACATCACCGCACCTCAGCGGTTGTTGCTGGTTGTTCGCTCCTTCGACTGTTGAGCACTCGAGCCCGGCCTCTTCGCTCGGGGCAGCCCAGTCACGCCCTGCAGCTCGCGAGTGGCCGACCTGAAGGCTTGCCCTCGCCAGGAGGCGATTGACACGAGCGTACCACTTCTCAATATGTAATATCCATGTAATGAACACCACTTACGTCCAAATCATGGATGACGGGCATAGTGAGTCACCCCTACGGATCGCATCAGCTGGTCTGATCGGCGCTCGCGCTTCCCGTGGCGCGCGGGTGCGTGCCGCCGCGCTCGGCTGGGATTCGGCGATGCCGAGCGGACTCGCGATGACCTGGCTGGCGGTGATGCAGCCGCGGCGGCTGCGCCGCCTCGGGCGGCACGCGCGCACGCTCGGCTACGCCTACGTCGCCGCCATCCTCATCGGCTCGGCGCTGCGGCTGCTCTTCGGCTGGGGCACCTGAGCGCGTGAGACTCCTCGTGGTCACCGGCGAGGGCTCGCTCGACGCCCAGACGACGTTCGGCAAGACCGTGGCGCACGTGATCACGCGCTGCGCCGCCATCGGGCGTCCCTGCCTGGCGGTCGCGGGCTCGGCCGGCGGCCGTCCCGGGGGTGTCGCCGACCTCGAAGTGCTCACGGGCGAGGGCGTCACGGAGGCCGAGGCGATGGCCCGCGCGGTGGAGCTGGCGGCCGACGCCGCCGAGCGGCTGCTGCGCCGCTTCGCCATTGGGGGAGGCTAGCGTCGCGCCACGCCTCACTCGAGCGAGGCGAGCCTGACGCCAGCGTGCAGATGTGAGCGGCTAAGCTCAGGCCACCGGTCCTCCTTTATTCGTGGTGGGTCCAGCCCTCGCGCTGGAGGCAACTGTTCTTCTCGTAGGCCCCGCCCGGGGGACTGTCAGGCAGATGCTCGTCAGACCTGCACTGTCGATGGGCGATGTAGGCGTTGATCGCCCTGTTGATTGCGCCCGGTACGGTCGGATCGCGAACGGCATCCACGAAGTCGTTCTGGTACAACTCCAGTGGAGTCAGGCAGGCCGTCATGGAGACGGTGTCCGGACGCCGTACATTATCGTCATTGGTCCTGGCGTGCACCGTCACCACCACGTAGCAACTCGGATTGGAGACCGGCTGAGAGCGGTACGGCGTGGACGACAGGTGCACTTCTGGCCGCGGGACGGAGCTCGGACGCGACGGCGCCCGCACCGTCCACTGAGCGTCGATGAGGACGGTGAAGCACGCCTCGCGGGTGGTGCTCACGACGACGCCGTTCTCCAGTCGCGTCCGCGTGAACGCGCCGGCCATTCGGTACCGAATCCGCCGGCTCCCCGGCTGTGCGTTCGCCGGGACCGTAATCCTGATCCTGCTCCCGGTGAGAATCGAGTGCTGTGCAGACGTCGCGACTAGCCCGACCGTCCACGGCCCCCGGCAAGCGGTCTCCCGATACTCCACGCCATGGTCGCTGCTTGTGAGGAGTTCCATGGTCGGGATATCCCCGTCCATCACTGGCAGCGTGATCGTGAGAGCCTGCCCGATAGTGATCGTGGCGATGTTGCGCGGCGGGTCGTCCGCCGACGCGGTGGGCAGCGTGGAGGCGAGGGCGAGGAGCGCAGCGATCACCGCAAACGTGGTAGTTCTCATGGTGGTGATCCTCCTTCCGCCACCGATCGCCAACGATTCGGCGGCGCAACCGCGTACGCACGTTCGGGGGTCGTTACGGACATCACCGCACCTCAGCGGTTGTTGCTGGTTGTTCGCTCCTTCGACTGTTGATCGCTCGGGGCCCGGCCTCTTCGCTCGGGGCAGCCCAATCACGCCCTGCAGCTCGCGAGTGGCCAGCCTGAAGACTTGCCCTCGCCAGGAGGCGACTGACACGAGTGTACCACTTCTCAATATGTAATATCCATGTAATGAACACCACTTACGTCCAAATCATGGATGACGGGCATAGTGAGTCACCCCTACGGATCGCATCAGCTGGTCTGATCGGCGCTCGCGCTTCCCGCGGCGCGCGGGTGCGTGCCGCCGCGCTCGGCCAGGGTTCGGCGATGGCGCGCGACCTTTTCTATGTCTTCATCGCGAGTGGACTCGCGATCGCCTCGCTGGCGGTGATGCAGCCGCGGCGGCTGCGTCGCCTCGGGCGGCACGCGCGCACGCTCGGCTACGCCTACGTCGCCGCCATCCTGATCGGCTCGGCGCTGCGGCTGCTCTTCGGCTGGGGCACCTGAGCGCCGTGAGGCTCCTCGTCTGCCCGCAGGAGTTCAAGGGCTCCCTCACCGCCCCGGGCCGCCCTCGTCGCCGAGGCGGTCGGCCTCGACGCGGCGATCGAGGCCGCGGACATCGTGGTCACCGGCGAGGGCTCCCTCGACGCGCAGACCACGTTCGGCAAGACGGTCGCGCACGTGATCGCGCGCTGCGCCGCCCTGGGGCGTCCCTGTCTGGCGGTCGCCGGCTCGGCCGGCGGCCGTCCCCGCGGCGTCGCCGACCTCGAAGTGCTCGCGGGCGAGGGCGTCACGGAGGCCGAGGCGATGGCCCGCGCGGCGGAGCTGGCGGCCGACGCCGCCGAGCGACTGCTGCGCCGCTTCGGAGCAAGCGGAGGCTAGTCGAGGCCGAGCCGCTCCATCTCGCGCTCCTCGAATCCGAAGTGGTGCGCCAGTTCGTGCAGCACGGTGCGCCGCACCTCCTCGGGGATGTCGCGAGGATGGAACGAGCGCTCCAGCGGGCCCTGGTAGATCAGGATCCGGTCCGGCAGCGTCATGTGGTACTCGCCGCGGTCGGTCAGCGGCGTGCCGACGTAGAGCCCGAACAGCGTCGAACCCGGCTCCACACCCGCGTCCTCGAGATCCTCGGCGCTCGGCTCGCGCTCGATCACGATCGCGACGTTGTTGAGGTAGGCGTCGATCTCCGGGGGCAGCGCATCGAGCGCGCGTTGGACCAGCCGGCGAAAGCGGGAGTTCTCCACGTTGCTCGCTCATGTCCTCGCCGCGGGCGCATGCCCGGCGCCGGCCGATCCCTGCTCGGCCGGCAGTCTACACCGCGGCCGAGGATGCTCCGGCCCCGGCGCGCGGTTCGCCTTCCACACCTCCCCTTGCGACAATCGAGGGGATGAGAGGCGCCCTGCCCGTCCCGCCCCGCCGCCTCGCGCTGCACGCCGCGCTGCTGGCGCTGCTGGCGCTGCTGGCGCTCGCCGCCGCCGGCTGTCGCGTCGAGCACGTCGAGGAGCCCGCCTACACCGCGACGCCACTGCCCGCGGCAGGCGAACCGCGCTCGTTCCGGCTCGGCTTCTCCTCGCTCCCGGCACGGCTCGATGACGAGGCGCACGTCCAGGCGCTGAACATCGCGGCGCTCCACGGCGATCTGCTGCTGATCCAGCGCACGCCCTCCTGGGCCGACTTCCTGCCCGGCGCCACACCGTCCGGGGAACTGCTCGATCTCACGGAGCGCGAGGTGCGGGCGATCGAGGAGCGCCGCCTGACGCTCTTCTACGCAATCGACCCGTACGACCCCGAGGACCGCGGCCGCCTGGCTGCACCGCCCGAGGGCTATGCGGGATCGGGCATCCTGAACGACGATCTCAGCGCAGCGCTCGTCGCCGAAGCCCGCTTCATCGCCAGCGCCTACCGGCCTGCCTACCTCGCATTCGGCGTCGAGGTGAACGCGACCTTCGATCGTTCGCCCGGCGAGTACGCCGCCTTCCTCGGCGTCTACCGGGAAGTGTACGAGGCGGTGAAGGAAGCCAGCCCGCAGACGCTGGTCTTCCCCACCTTCCAGTACGAGCAGCTGCTGGGCGCGACGCCCTGGGAGGTCGCACACCCGCCGCGCTGGGAGCGGCTGGCGGACTTCGCTGAACGCCTGGACGTGGTGGCGATCGCGACGATCCCCTCGCTCACCCACGCCCGGGCACGCACGATTCCGGCGGACTACTACCGGCAGCTCCGACAGCACACCGACCTGCCCATCGCCTTCGCGGCGGCGGGCTTCTCGTCCGCGCCGGGCCCGGGCGGGATCAACTCCTCGACGCCCCCGGAGCAACGCCGCTACCTGCTGCGGCTGCTCGCCGACGCCGAGGCGATGCGGTCGCCGTTCGTGATCTGGTTCGCCAGCCACGATCCGGAGTTCGTCTCCGACATCGCACCCCTCGAGCCGCTCCGAAGCATCGGCCTGCTGGACACGGAGGGGCAGCCGAAGGAGGCGTGGCCGGCGTGGGCCGAGGCGGCGCAGCGCCCGTACCAGCCGCCCTCGGACGCGCCGTGACGCTCTCGCTCGACACGGCGGCCCCGTCAGCGGGGCTGCTAGCCGAACAGCGAATGAAGGAAGAGAGCCCAGAGGGCGGCGACCACGAGCCCGATGACGACTGAGGCTGCCGCCATGCCGATCGTGAACCAGAAACCCCAGATGAAGGCCGTGTCCATGCGTGAGCCGCCCGTAGCAGCTGGCCATGGCAGGGGGGCGGGGCGTTGCTCCTCGCGGAGGTCGTCGAAGATGTCACGCCCCTCGATGCAGCCGGGCCGGCCCCCCGAGCAGCGCTCGCAAGTGCGCCGGTGTTCTTTCCACTCGGCTTGTAGCTGGTCCAGCACGGAACCCTCCCCCGTGGCGAGGCACTATACCTGCTTGGGGCGAGCAGACCAGACCATCTCATAGGCGCGGGCACTTTTGTATGTAATCCCCGCGCATTTGGCAAACATTCGATGGTGCGGTACGCTTTCGCTTCTGTGCCTGGTGGGGTAAACTACATCCAGCATTGGTCGCGGCAATTCCACATCTACTGATACCCAGGCACCCCCGGTGCGAGCCGGAGGTGCGTTTCGGCGTCTCGGCATGTGCATGTCTCGCGGCCCCGCCACGCCCGATCAACCGCGGTGAATAGTCGGAGGAGTCGCTCTTTGGCCACGACCAATCGGCAGACGGCGCACACGTCCCTCGCTACGCAGCACTACGGCAAGGCAAGCCCGGTGCTGGACGTGCCGAACCTGATTGAGATGCCCCGCCGGTCCTTCGACCGCTTCCTGCGCGAGGGCCTGCGCGAGCTCTTCGACGAGATCTCGCCGATCGAGGACTTCACCGGCACGCGCATGGGCCTGGAACTCACCGACTACCGCCTGGAGGAGCCCCGCCTCTCGGAGCGCGAGTGCCGCCAGCGCGACGCCACCTACGCCGCCCGGCTGCTCGTGGACACCTCGCTGACCGTCAAGGAGACCGGGGAGATCAAGGAGCAGCAGCTGTTCCTGGGCGATCTTCCGCTGATGACGGAGCAGGGCACCTTCATCATCAACGGCGCCGAGCGCGTCGTCGTCTCCCAGCTGGTGCGCTCGCCCGGCGTCTACTTCACCGAGACCCGCGACCCGGCGACCGGCCGCCGCCTCACCAATGCGAAGCTGATCCCGAACCGCGGCGCCTGGCTGGAGTTCGAGACGTCCACCAAGGACATCCTCTCCGTCAAGGTGGACCGCAAGCGCAAGATTCCGGTCACCATCCTGCTCCGCGCCGTCGACATGGAGGAAGGCCTCAGCGACGAGGAGCGCGGCACCGACGAGCGCGTCCGCGCCATGCTCGGCGACGTCGACACGGACGAGGAGCACTCCTTCCTGGAGGCGACGCTCGCCAAGGATCCCGCGGAGAACCGCCAGACCGCGCTCGAGGAGTTCTACCGCCGCATCCGCCCCGGCGACCCGCCGACGGCGGAGAACGCGCGCAACCTGCTGGACACGCTCTTCTTCGGCGAGCGCCGCTACGACCTCGGCCGCGTCGGCCGCTACAAGGTCAACAAGCGGCTCGTCCTCGTCGACGCGCCCGAGCAGCGCACGCTGCGCGGGCGCGACATCATCGAGCTGGTCCGCAAGATGGTCGAGATCAATAACGGCGTCGGGCGCCCGGACGACATCGACCACCTCGGCAACCGTCGCGTGCGCTCCGTCGGCGAGCTGATCCAGAACCAGTTCCGCATCGGCCTGCTGCGCATGGAGCGGGTGGTGCGCGAGCGCATGACGATCACGGACCCGGAGGAGGCGACGCCCTCCGCGCTGGTCAACGTGCGGCCCGTGGTCGCCGCGATGAAGGAGTTCTTCGGCGGCTCGCAGCTCTCGCAGTTCATGGACCAGACCAACCCGCTCGCCGAGCTGGCCCACAAGCGGCGCCTCTCCGCGCTCGGCCCCGGCGGCCTCTCGCGCGACCGCGCCGGCTTCGACGTGCGCGACGTGCACTTCAGCCACTACGGCCGGATCTGCCCGATCGAGACGCCGGAGGGTCCGAACATCGGCCTGATCGGCAACCTCGCCACCTACGGTCGCGTCAACGACTTCGGCTTCATCGAGACGCCCTACCGGCCAGTGCTGAAGGAAGTCGGCAAGCACAGCCCGGAGCTCGTCGGCCGCGTGCTCACCGCCGGCGTCAAGGACGCGGACGGCAACCAGATCGCCCGTGCCGGCCGCACCGTCAGCGAGGAGCTGGCCACGAAGCTCGCCGACGCCGCCGAGGACCGCATTGAGGTGAAGCCCTTCGCCTCCAGCGAGACGATGTACCTGGACGCGCAGCAGGAGGAGGTCTTTCGCATCGCCCAGGCCAGCACCCCCCTGGACGAGCACTCCAACCTCTCCGACGACCGCATCGAGGTGCGCCACGCGGAGCGGCTGCGCATGGTCCAGCCCGGCGACGTGGACTACGTGGATGTCTCGCCGAAGCAGATCGTCTCGGTCGCGGCGGCGCTGATCCCGTTCCTGGAGCACGACGACGCCAACCGCGCCCTGATGGGCGCCAACATGCAGCGCCAGGCGGTGCCGCTGGTGCGCCCGGAGGTGCCGCTCGTCGGCACCGGCATGGAGGGCCCGGTCGCCGTCGACTCGCGCCAGGTGGTCCTCGCCGAGGAGGACGGGGAGGTGCTCTCCTCCACCGCCAGCTTCCTGCTCGTGCGCTACGACAGCGGCCGCGAGGAGCGCTACCCGCTCAGCAAGTTCGTGCGCTCCAACCAGGGCACCTGCATCAGCCAGCGCCCGTTGGTCAGCAAGGGCGAGCGCGTCACGCGCAGCCAGCCGCTCGTCGACTCCTCGTCCACGGAGCACGGCGAACTGGCGCTAGGCCAGTCCGTGCTGGTCGCGTTCATGTCCTGGGAGGGCCTCAACTTCGAGGACGCGATCGTGCTCTCCGAGTCCGTGATCCGCGAGGACAAGTTCACCTCGATCCACATCGAGAAGTACGAGGTCGAGGCGCGCGACACCAAGCTCGGCCCGGAAGAGATCACACGCGACATCCCCAACGTCGGCGACGAGTCCCTGCGTGACCTCGACGAGCGCGGCATCATCCGCGTCGGCGCCGAGGTCCGCGAGGGCGACATCCTCGTCGGCAAGATCACCCCGAAGGGCGAGACCGAGCTGACGCCGGAGGAGAAGCTGCTGCGCGCGATCTTCGGCGAGAAGGCGCGCGAGGTGAAGGACACCTCGCTGCGCGTCCCGCACGGCGAGCGCGGCAAGGTGATCGACGTGCGCGTCTTCGAGCGCAACGCCAACGACGAGCTGCCCGCCGACGTCAACATGATGGTCCGCGTCTCCGTCGCCCAGAAGCGCAAGATCTCCGAGGGCGACAAGATGGCCGGACGCCACGGCAACAAGGGCGTCGTCTCCCGCATCGAGCCGATCGAGAACATGCCGTACCTGGACGACGGCCGCGCGATCGAGATCGTGCTCAACCCGATCGGCGTGCCCTCGCGCATGAACGTCGGCCAGGTGCTGGAAACGCACCTCGGCTGGGCGGCCAACACGCTGGGCATGCGCGCGGTCACGCCCGTCTTCGACGGCGCATCCGACGCCGAGATCCAGGACGCCCTCGCGCGCGCCTGGCTCGCGGTCCAGGCCGGCGCCATCTCGCCCCAGGCGCTGGCCGCGGCGAATGGCAACGGCAGCAACGGCAGCGGCCGCAGCGATGAAGCCGCGATGGGCGCCCACGTGGACATCGACCGCCTCGAAGGCTACGTGAGCGAGGGCGGCTTCAACCCTCGGGAGGTGCTGGACAGCGAGCACACCGGCGCAGCGCGCACGGCCTGCCTCACGCTCTGGCTCGAACAGCGCGGCGAGCGGGACGTGCGCAGCCTCGACGGCGAGGCGTTCGAAGCTCGCCTCACCGAGGTCGCCCGCCGCACCAACGAGGCGCCGCCGGTCTGGGGCAAGCAGATACTCTACGACGGGCGCACCGGCGAGCCCTTCGACCAGCCGGTCACCGTCGGCTACATCTACATGCTGAAGCTCGTCCACCTGGTGGAGGACAAAATCCACGCCCGCTCGACGGGCCCGTACTCGCTGATCACCCAGCAGCCGCTGGGCGGCAAGGCGCAGTTCGGCGGTCAGCGCTTCGGGGAGATGGAGGTCTGGGCCCTGGAGGCCTACGGCGCCGCGCACATCCTCCAGGAGATGCTCACCGTGAAGTCCGACGACGTCGTCGGCCGCGTCAAGGCCTACGAGGCGATCGTCAAGGGCGAGAACACGATGGAACCCGGCGTGCCGGAGTCCTTCAAGGTGCTCGTCAAGGAACTCCAGTCGCTCTGCATGAGCGTCGAAATCCTCAACGAAGACGAGGAACAGGTCGCCTTCACCGAGGATTACATCGAGGCGATCCCATCCCTCGGCATCAACCTGTCCGGTCGTGAGGCAGAGGAGAGCGCCAGTGCTTGAGGTCAACGATTTCAACGCGATCCGGCTGTCGCTGGCATCCCCGGCGCAGATCAAGTCATGGTCCTACGGCGAGGTCACGAAGCCGGAGACCATCAACTACCGCACGCTCAAGCCTGAGAAGGACGGGCTCTTCTGCGAGAAGATCTTCGGCCCGACCAAGGACTTCGAGTGCTACTGCGGGAAGTACAAGCGCGTCCGCTACAAGGGCATCACCTGCGACAAGTGCGGCGTCGAGGTCGCGCGCAGCAAGGTGCGCCGCGAGCGCATGGGCCACATCAGCCTGGCCGCGCCGGTCACGCACATCTGGTTCGCCAAGGGCGTGCCCAGCCGCCTCGGCCTGCTGCTCGACGTGGCGCCGCGCACCCTCGAGCGCGTGCTCTACTTCGCGCACTACGTGATCACCGAGGTCAACGACGAGGCGCGCCAGCACGCACTGGAGCAGCTGCTCACCGAGATCGAGGACGAGGTCAACCGCCGCGAGGGCACCGCCGCCAACCGCATCGCCATCCGCGAGGAGTCGCTCGAACTCGAGATCGCCGAGGTGAATCGGCACCGCGACGCCGAGCTGGAAGCGGCCGACGCCGAGTTGCCCGAGCAGATCGACGCCGTCACGGGCGAGGCGAGCGCGCTGGAGCAGGAGCTGCAGGAGCGCGACGACGAGAAGCTGCGCGCCAAGCTCGCCTTCCGCGGCAAGACGCTCGCGAGCCGCGGCCAGCGGCTGGGCGCCAACACCATCGCCACCCTCCACGAGGTCGCCCGCGAGCAGGTGGGCGCCATCGAGCAGGCGATCGCAATCAAGAAGGCGGACCTCCAGGCTGCCGCCGAACTCGAGGCCCGGCGGAAGCGCGACGAGGCCTTCGAGGAGCTCGAACCGCTGCGCCAGCAGGTGTCCACCGCCCGCGACGCCGTGCGCAAGGAGCACGACGACGTGATCAAGCGGCTCGACAAGCTGCGCGACCCGGTCGAGTCCGACACGCTGACCATCCTCACGGAGCAGGAGTTCCGCGAGCTGGACGAGCGCTTCGGCCTGGTCTTCAAGGCCGGCATGGGCGCCGAGGCGATCGTCGGCATCCTCGAGCGCATGGACCTCGACTCGCTGCGCGTGAAGCTGCAGGAGGAGACGCACTCCAGCTCCGGGCAGCGCCGCAAGAAGGCAACCAAGCGCCTGCGCGTGGTGGAGGCGCTGCGCAAGTCCGGCAACCGCCCGGACTGGATGATCATCCAGGAGCTGCCGGTGCTGCCCCCGGACCTGCGCCCGATGGTGCAGCTCGACGGCGGCCGCTTCGCGACCTCCGACCTCAACGACCTGTACCGCCGCGTGATCAACCGCAACAACCGGCTGAAGCGGCTGCTCAACCTCGGCGCGCCCGAGATCATCGTGCGCAACGAGAAGCGGATGCTGCAGGAGTCCGTCGACTCGCTGATCGACAACGGCCGCCGCGGGCGCGCCGTGAGCGGCTCCGGCAACCACAAGCTGAAGTCGCTCTCCGACCTGCTGAAGGGCAAGCAGGGACGCTTCCGCCAGAACCTGCTCGGTAAGCGCGTCGACTACTCCGGCCGCTCCGTGATCGTGGTCGGCCCTGACCTGCGGCTGCACCAGTGCGGGCTGCCGAAGAAGATGGCGCTGGAGCTGTTCAAGCCGTTCATCATGCACGCCCTGGTGCGCAAGGGGCTGGCCCACAACATCAAGAGCGCCAAGCGCATCGTCGAGCGCGCACGGCCCGAGGTCTGGGACGTGCTGGACGAGGTGATCGGGGACCGGCCGGTCCTGCTCAACCGCGCGCCCACACTGCACCGCCTCGGCATCCAGGCCTTCGAGCCCGTGCTCGTCGAGGGCTCGGCGATCCAGCTGCACCCGCTGGTCTGCTTCGCCTACAACGCCGACTTCGACGGCGACCAGATGGCGGTCCACGTGCCGCTCTCCTATGAGGCGGTCGCGGAAGCGCGCCAGGTGCTGCTGAGTACGCGCAACCTGCTCTCCCCCTCGGACGGCGAGCCGGTGGTCGCGCCGACGCTGGACATGGTGCTCGGCTGCTACTACATGACCGTCGACGGCACACCGCAGCCGGACGCGCAGGTCCGCGCCTTCAGCAGCGCGGACAAGGTGCACGCCGCCTACGACCTGGGCCAGCTGCGCATCCACGCTCCGATCCGGCTGCGCAGCAACGGCTCGATCATCGAGACCACCGTCGGCCGCGTGCTCTTCAACGCCATCGTCCCGGACAGCCTCGGCTTCCGGAACGAGGTGATGGACAAGAAGGCGCTGCGCTCGCTGGTCTCCAGCGTCTACCAGGAGCTGGGCTCCGAGCGGACCGTCGAGTTCGTCGACGCGATCAAGGACATCGGCTTCCGCTACGCGACCCAGTCCGGGATCTCGATCGCCGCTTCCGACATCAGCGTCCCGCAGGCCAAGACCGGTCTGATGGCCAGCGCCGACCAGCGCATCGACACGCTCGAGGAGCAGTTCCAGATGGGACTGATGACGGAGAACGAGCGCTACCTGGCGGCGATCGACGTCTGGCAGGAGGCCACGGACCAGATCCAGGGCGCCCTGGAGGACAGCCTGGACCGGCTGGGACCGCTGGCGCTGATGGCGGACTCCGGCGCCAAGGGAAACATCGCCCAGATTCGCCAGATGGGCGGCATGCGCGGTCTGATGAGCGACCCTAGCGGGCGCATCATCGACCTGCCGATCCGCTCCTCGTTCCGCGAGGGCCTCTCCGTCCTCGAGTACTTCACCTCCACGCACGGCGCCCGCAAGGGCCTCGCCGACACGGCGCTGCGCACGGCCGACTCCGGCTACCTGACGCGGCGCATGATCGACGTCGCGCAGGACGTGATCGTGCTGGACGAGGACTGCACGGAGGACGGCGACGCGATCGGCGGCCTCTGGCTGCGCGAGCGCGCCGAGCGGGGCCTCCTCGCCTCGCTCGATGAGCGCCTGACCGGCCGCTGGACCGCCTCACCGGTCGCGCACCCGGAGACGGGTGAGCTCATCGCCGAGGCGAACAGCGAGATCGACGAGGATCTCGCACGCCTCATCGTCGGGGCGCAGGTGGAGCAGGTGCATGTGCGCTCGCCGCTGACCTGCATGGCGCGGCGCGGCGTCTGCCGGCGCTGCTACGGGTGCTCGCTCGCCACCGGCGAACTCGTCGCGCTCGGCGTCGCCATCGGCATCATCGCCGCGCAGTCGATCGGTGAGCCGGGCACGCAGCTGACGATGCGCACGTTCCACACGGGCGGCGTCGCCGGCGGGCTCGACATCACCTCGGGCCTCCCGCGCGTCGAGGAGATCTTCGAGGCGCGCGTACCCAAGGGGCAGGCCGTTATCTCCGAGATCGACGGCAGCGCCGAGGTCGTGCGCGACGGCAACGTGCGCGCCGTGATGGTGCGCAACACCGAGACGTTCACGGAGCAGATCGTCGTGCCGGCGGAGCTTGAGCTGCTGGTCGCCGACGGCGACCAGGTGGACGCCGACACCGTGCTCGCCCAGTCCACCGAACAGGCGGCCGAGGCAGCCGCGCCGGCGAAGGGCCGGTCGCGCAGCCGCCGGAAGCCCCCGCCGCCGGCGGTTCAGCTCACCAGCCAGCTGGGCGGACGCGTGGAGTTCGTGCGCGAGGGACGGCAGCGCCGCCCCATCGCGCTGCGGCTCGTCGCGGACGTCACGGACGAGCGCGCGTACCCCGTGCCGGCCTCGGCGCGCATCCGCGTCGAGTCCGGCGAGCACGTCCGTGTCGGGCAGCAGCTCACCGAGGGCGCACTGAACCCGCAGGAGGTGCTCGCGATCCTCGGCCCGGCGGACGTGCAGGTCTACCTGGTGGACGAGGTCCAGAGGGTCTATCGCTCCCAGGGCGTCAACATCAACGACCGCCACATCGAGGTGATCGTCCGCCAGATGATGCGCCGCGTCAGCATCGAAGACCCCGGCGACAGCGACTTCCTGCCGCAGGAGCCGGTGGACCGCCATGACTTCGAGCGTGAGGTGACACGCATCAGCTCCGAGGGCGGTGTGCCGCCCTCGGCGTCGCCGATGCTGCAGGGCGTCACGCGCGCCTCGCTCAGCACCGACTCGTTCCTCGCCGCCGCCTCCTTCCAGGAGACGACGCGCGTGCTGACCGAGGCGGCGATCGAGGGCAAGACGGACCACCTGCGCGGCCTCAAGGAGAACGTGATCATCGGCAAGCTGATCCCGGCGCGGGCGCCGATCACCGTCGAGCGCCCCGTGCCGATCGCCGAGATCCCGATCCCCGAGTCGCTGCTGCTGCCGTTCATCTTCGACTTCGAGCGGCCGGAGCTGATAGACGGCGAGGACGAGTCGCTGGCGGTGCTGATGCAGGCCGAGCCGGGCGATCTCGCCCTTGCCGGCGCCTACGTCGCCGAGCCGGACTAGCCACGGCACGCGGGGCGCCACCCCGCCGCGGCCGAGTGCCAGACGAGGAAACGGGAGGGCTCCGGCCCTCCCGTTCTTCATGCCAGGCGCCCGCCCTCGGGCCGGGGGCAGCGGGCTAGAGATCCTTGCGCAGGAAGTAGCTGATGCCCGCCGCCGTGGCCACCACCGACAGGGTGCCGAAGACGAGCAGCACACGCACCTGCTCCGAGACGGACAGATCTCCGCGGAACGTCTCGGGCAGGTTGCTGACCACGGCGGTGGTGCTCATCCAGTCCACGGTCAGGAACTGCAGCATCGCGCCCGAGGCGAGCGTCACCACCAGCACCGTCAGCACGGAGGTCAGCATGTTGCGGAATATCGCCGAGAGCGCGATCCCGAAGGCTGCGAGAAACACCAGCAGCGCGGCGACGGTCAGCAACCCCCAGACGATGCCCCCGATCTCCGCATCGTTCTTCGCAAGGCGGAGCAGCAGGTACGCCAGCGGCACGGTCACCACGACGTAGACGACGAGGAAGACGCCGAGCCGCGCGCTGATCTTGGACCAGATGTAGGCGCGGCGCGTGACCGCCCTCGAGAGGATCGAATCCGCGATCACGCTCGCCTCTCCGTTCACCGCGCTCGCGGAAAGCACCCCCACGACAAGCCACGAGAGCGGCGCCAGTACGGCAGCCATGTAGGCCGCCAGCGTCTCCGAGGCAAGCTCCTGCTCGTTCGCCGCGACGACCACGACAAAGCCCGCCGTCACGACCAACAACAGGATCCAGGCGCGCACCAGCCGGGAGCGGGCCAGCTGTTCAACATCGAGCCGCAGCAGGAAGAGGTACGCCCGCATCAGGAGGCTGTGTCCCGGCTCCCGCCCTCCCGGGGGGTCGCCGCGCCGTCCGCTTCCGCCGGCGCTTCCTGCGCGGTTGTGACCGAGGCGCTGAGGAAACCGCGCTGGCGGTCTTCCTCCAGGCGGCGCAGGAATGCCTCCTCCACCTCGTGGCTGCCGGTGTCGAGGCGCACCAGCTCCACGCCGCTGCGCTCAACGAGGTCGAGCAGCCTTCGGAGGTGCGCGGTGACGGCCTCCGTCCCGAGGAACGTGATCCGGAACTCCGAGCCCACCCGCTCCCAGCGCACCGAGCCGGGCTCGTCCAACCCCCGGATCTGCTCCTCGAACGAATCGACGTTGCCCTCAATCTCGATGCTGATCGAGTCCTGGCGCGCCAGCCGCCGCATCTCGGTCATCGGTCCGTCGTAGATCAGCCGTCCCTGCGCGATGACGCCGACATCGGTGCAGACGCGCTCCACGTCGTTGAGGATGTGCGTGGCGATGATGATCGTGCGCTGACGCCCGGCCAGCTCGCGGATCAGCTCGATCATCTGCTTGCGCCCGGCGGGGTCGAGGCCGTAGGTCGGCTCGTCCAGCACCAGCAACTCGGGATCGTTCATCAGCGCCGCGGCGATGCCGAGCCGCGTCACCATCCCCGTCGAGAAGCCCTCGATGCGCTGCGAGGCGACATCCGCGAGATCCACGGCCTGCAGCAGCGTCGCCAGCCGGATCTTGGTGCTCCCGCGCGGCAGCCCGTTGATGCTGCCGACGAACGCAAGGTAGGTAATCGGCGTCATTTGACGCGGGAACGACGGGGCCGTCGGCAGGAAGCCGATGCGGCGCCGCAACTCGGCGCTCGATGCGTCCATCGGTTGGCCGAAGACCCTGATCTCACCGGCAGTCGGTCGTTGCAGGCCGAGCATGATGCGGAACGCCGTCGACTTGCCCGCCCCGTTGGGGCCGACCAGACCGTAGACCGAGTTCCTGCGCACGCGCATGTTGAGCGCGTTGAGGGCGATGTAGCGGTTGTCGTAGATCTTCGTCAGGTCGCTCGTCTCGACCACGTAGCCCGGGCCCGAGGCGCGCCCGGACGGCTCGGCCGCGCCCTCCCGCGGCTCCTGGGCAGCGTGCGCCTCCGAGCCATTGCGCATCGCCCTCAGGGATCGTCTGAGCGCAGCCGGCGCCAGCTTCATGGCAGTGCTCCGCGCCCGCGCCGATGGCCCAGCGTGCGCTGTTGCCCGCTGCAATCCGGAGACGACAAGGCCGCGGGATTCTACCACCCCGCCGCGAGACGCCGGACCCACCGGCGCCCGCGGGTTGGCCCGGTAACGCGCAATGTGGTTCCCTACGTTGCCACGATGCAAACGGTGCTTCTCATCAGCGACAACCAGGACCACCTGGCGACCGCGCGGGCCGCGCTGCGCGGGGACGGCCACGCCCTCCGCGCCGAACCGACGATCGAACGGGCGCTGCTCGCCGTCCGCGAGCAGCAGCCGGACCTGCTCTGCCTCGACATCACCAGCGGGGCCGCCATGAACGGACTCGCCGCGCTGCTGCGCGACCAGCAGCAACAGGGCGGCGTGCCGGTGCTGGCGATTACCACGCGCGAGCAGTTCTACCTCGTCGGGCCCGGCTCCGGCGTGGCCGACGTGATCGTGACGCCGCTGGACCGCGACGAGCTGCAGCTGCGCGTCGCGCGCCTCGTCTCCGCGGCGAGCGCGCCGGACAGCCAGCTGCTGCGCCGCGGCGAGCTGCTGATCGACCAGGAGCGCTACACCGTGCGCCTCGGCGACGAGGCGGTGGACCTGACCTACAAGGAGTACGAGCTGCTGCGCTTCCTGGCGCAGAACCCGGGCAAGGCGTTCACGCGCGAGATGCTGCTCAACCAGGTCTGGGGCTACGACTACTACGGCGGCGCGCGCACCGTCGACGTCCACATCCGCCGCATCCGCGCCAAGATCGAGCGCCACGAGCCCTACATCGAGACCGTCCGCAACGTGGGCTACCGCTTCGTCGAGGAACCACGCACGCCCTGAGCCCGCCCCTGCGCCACAGCTTCGATCGAGCGTCCGTTGCGCAGCCGCTGCGCGCCCGTTGCGGCCCGCCCGAAACATGACCGAAACGCGGCGGTAATCCGGGGGTAATCGTTCGCTCGTACGCTCGCATCGAGCGCCGGGAGGCAGTGGGCCTCGCGGCGCGCGGTTCGAACGGGTACGACGGAGCGCAGCGCCACGAGGGCGGCTGCGAACGGGAATGGGGGAGCCGAGTGAACCTGCAGGAACTGCAGCAACTGGTGGATGCCAACGGGGTGACCCGCGTCGATCTGCGCGTGACCGATCTTCCGGGTCGCTGGCACCATTTCACGATCCCGCCGGACGCCCTCTCCGAGGACCTCTTCGTGAACGGCAGCGGCTTCGACGGCTCCAGCCTGCGCGGCTTCCAGGAGATCCACGAGTCCGACATGCTGCTGGTCCCTGACATCGAGACCGCCGTGCTCGACCCGATCCCGGAGCACCCGACGCTCTCCATGATCTGCAACGTGATCGACGCCGTCACGCACGACGCGTACTCGCGCGACCCGCGCACCGTCGCCGCCAAGGCCGAGGCCTACCTCACCTCCACCGGCATCGCGGACGAGGCCTTCTTCGGCCCTGAGCCCGAGTTCTTCCTCTTCGACGACGTCCGCTACCAGCAGAGCCAGCAGTCCGCCTTCTACTACATCGACTCCGAGGAGGCGCACTGGAACTCCGGCAAGGACTACACCGCGGCCTACCCCGGCGGCTTCAACACCGGCTACAAGATCCCCGGCAAGGAGGGCTACGCACCGCTCCCGCCGTTCGATCAGACCGCCGGGCTGCGCACGGAGATCGTCGCCGCCATGAACGCCGTCGGCGTCGACACGTTCATCGACCACCACGAAGTGGCGACCGCCGGGCAGGCTGAGATCGGCATCGGCAAGGCCACGCTGGTCGACCAGGCGGACCGCACCCAGTGGTACCGCTACATGGTGCGCAACGTGGCGCACCAGCACGGCAAGGTCGCCACCTTCATGCCGAAGCCGATCTTCGAGGACAACGGCTCCGGGATGCACACCCACCAGTCCCTCCGCAAGGCCGACGACCCGCTCTTCTACGACGCCAACGGCTACGCCGGGCTCTCGCAGATGGCGCGCTGGTACATCGGCGGCTTGCTGACGCACGCCGCGGCGGTGCTGGCCTTCGCGGCCCCGTCGACCAACTCCTACAAGCGGCTGGTGCCCGGCTACGAGGCGCCCGTCAACCTCGTCTACTCCATGCGCAACCGCTCCGCCGCCATCCGCATCCCCACCTACCGGATCGGGCTGGCGAACGAGGCCTCCGACAAGCGCGTCGAGTTCCGCCCGCCGGACCCGACGGCGAACTGCTACCTCGCCTTCGCGGCGATGCTGATGGCCGGCCTCGACGGCATCCAGAACCAGATCGACCCCGGCGATCCGCTGGACCGCAACATCTACGAGCTGCCGCCCGAGGAGGCCGCGCTGGTGCCGACCGTACCCGGCTCGCTCGGGGCCGCCCTCGACGCGCTCGAGGCGGACCACGACTTCCTGATGCAGGGCGGCGTCTTCACGCAGGACGTGCTCGACATGTGGCTCGGCATGAAGCGCGAGGAGGTCGCCAACGTCTCGCTGCGGCCGACGCCCTACGAGTTCGAACTCTACTTCAACGACTGATCCCGGCAGGGCCAACGCCGGGTCCCGGGGAGACCGCCTCCCCGGGCCGGACGGCCCGCGGAACGGAGCCGCACAGCTCATTCGATTCACACCGCGGCAGTGCCCGGGCAGAGCACCATGACTTCAAACCCAACCAACGGCAACGGCGCCCGCCGCGACAGCATCGACCAGCGGCAGCACGTCATCCAGGCCTGCTACGACCACGACGTCAAGTTCATCCGCCTCTGGTTCACCGACATCCTCGGCATCCTCAAGTCCGTCGCGATCACCATCGAGGAGCTCGAGCACGCCCTCGATGGCGGCGTCACCTTCGACGGCGCGTCGATCGAGGGCTTCGCGCGCGTCGACGAGGCGGACGTCGTCGCCGTGCCCGACCCCTCGACCTTCCAGCTGCTGCCCTGGCGGCCGCGCGAGCAGGCCGTGGCGCGCATGTTCTGCGACCTCCGCTCGCCCCTCGGCGACCCGTTCGAGGGCGACCCGCGCCAGGTGCTCAAGCGCACGATCGAGCGCGCCACCGCGCAGGGCTACACCTTCTACGTCTCGCCGGAGATCGAGTTCTTCTACTTCCGCGGGCCGGACGGCACCGAGCCGCTCGACGCCGGCGGCTACTTCGACCTCACGCCGCTCGACTCGGGCTCCGACCTGCGCCGCGAGACGGTGCTGACCCTGGAGGAGATGGGCATCGGCGTCGCGCTCAGCCACCACGAGGCCGCGCCCAGCCAGCACGAGATCGACCTGCGCTACACCGACGCGCTGACGATGGCCGACTCGATCATGACCTACCGGCTCGTGGTCAAGGAGGTCGCGCTGCGCCACGGCGCCTACGCGACGTTCATGCCGAAGCCGAAGTCGGACCAGAACGGCTCCGGGATGCACCTCCAGCTCTCGCTCTTCCGGGGCGAACAGAACGCCTTCGCGGACGAATCGGCGCCGCACGAGCTGTCCTCGACGGCGCGCGCCTTCATGGCGGGGCTGCTGCAGCACGCGCCGGAGTTGATGCTGGTCACCAACCAGTGGGCGAACTCCTACCGGCGCATCGTGCCCGGCTTCGAGGCGCCCACCCACGCCACCTGGTCCACCACCAACCACGCCGACCTGCTGCGCGTGCCGCGGCACAAGCCGGGCAAGGCCGCCGCCGCGCGCATCGAGTACCGCGTGCCGGACGCCGCCTGCAACCCCTACCTCGCCTTCGCCGCGATCCTCGAGGCCGGCCTCGGCGGCGTCGCCAGCGAGCTGGCGCTGCCGGACGCGCTGGAGCGCCCCATCGGCGAGCTCTCCGAGGAGGAGATCGCGCGTCGCGGAATCGCGGCGCTCCCGGCGTCGCTCGGCGACGCGATCGCGGCGTTCGAGGGCTCGGAGCTGATGGCGAGCATCCTCGGCGACCACATCCGCGACTCGCTCGTCGCGAACAAGCGCCACGAGTGGTCGGAGTTCCGCGCCCAGGTCTCGGAGTTCGAGCTTCGCCGCTATCTCTCGGTGCTGTAGGCGGCGTCAGCCGGAGGCGGCCTCTGCACGGATTGAGATCGTCCGGTCTGCGGCCTATACTGTAGACAGTGGCTAGCGGAATTCCGCTATCGGCGCCGCGCCCCCCTGGGGTTCGGCGCTTTTAATTTCTCCCGCCCAACACCCGCAAGCGATGATTCTCGATGCGGTCGCGGATGTCGCTGTCCGGGAAGACCTTGATCCCGAACTTCCCCATCATCGCGTCGTCGCGCGAGTAAATCTTCGACTGCCAGACATCCCATCGGCGCGGCATGAATTCGCCGCAATCCCCTCGCGCCCACTCGAATAGATCGCGCGAGAACATGTCCGCGAGCTCCATTGGGTCGCTTCCCTGCTTACGGGTAAACTGGCACCCGGTCGCCAGCCAGTTGCGGAACGCCCCGTTCGGCACCCACTGGGTACCATGCAGCAGCAGGTCGATGTACTCGCGATGATGTTCGGCGTCCTCACGAGGACCCATGCTCTCGAAGGTCACCCACCCCATGGCGTCGTCACCACGAGTTGCAAGGTAGTCCACGTACCTCTCGAGAAGCATCTGTATCGCGACCGAATACGGGTCGGTCGGCAGATATGGGTCTTCCTCTGACGCGATGAACTCAGCGTGGGCTTCCTTTCGGATGCCCGACCCGAACAGGGTGAAGCTGGCTCCCGCAACCAGTTCGTCAATCGCTGCGCACAACTCGCGCTGCCGTTCGACAGATCCCCCAGTCCCGAACCACCCTTCGTGATTCCTTATGTACGGTTCGTGAAGTGTGACGTCCGTGCGACCGAAGAACTCCTCCTTCAATGCGTCGGCCTGCCTCGCATATTCAGCTGCTTCGCTCTGGTTCATCGCAACGCCACCAATCACGAAGCAAGGATCCAGTGATTCCGGATTGGCCCGTCCGGACTCGTCAAGGAAGAGGTAGTCGGGGATTCGCTCCTCGTGCAGCGGCTGGCCACTCTTGTACTTGAAGCGTTTGCGCGACTCGACCCGTCCAGAGCTGCGCATTGACTCGCGAGTTTCCTCCTGAGCAACCGCCCCGAGGAAGTCGCTCAGACCGGACGCGTCGTACTCTGCCCGCCGCAGGAGAGCTTCGAACGCTCGCCCTGCCCGTCCAGCCTCGGCCAGCAGCAGGTTCCTGCGCCGCGCAATGCGTCGCCCCACGGGATCGCCCTGCCCACGTTGAACAGTCATAAGGAAAAAGTATAGCGGCCTACGCGGACGGGCGGTTGGCCGTAGCCCCTACCCGAACAGCACCGCCGAGGCGTCGTCCGCGACCTCGAGGACCGGGGCGGCCCAGAGGCCGATGACGAAGATGCCGATGAACAGCACGCCCGTCACGGCGAGGGCGATCGGTGAGGGGCGCCAGCGGCTTGCGCCCTCGGCCGGGGGGACGACGTACATGATGCGGATCACCTTCAGGTAGTAGTAGAGCGAGATGGTGCTCATTATCACCGCGACGCCCGCCAGCCAGAGGAAACCCTCCTCGGCGGCCGCCTGGAAGATGAAGAACTTCGTCACGAAGCCGGCCAGCAGCGGCATCCCGCTCAGCGAGAACAGCCCCGCGGTGATCACCAGCGCCAGGTAGGGCTGCGTCTCCGCCAGGCCGCGGAAGTCCTCGATGCGCTCGCTGCCGATGCGGTTGTAGACCGCGATCACGGCCATGAAGACCGCGAGGTTCGTGACCAGGTAGCCCGCGAGGTGCAGCAGCAGCGCCGAACTCGAGGCGTCCGAGACGGTCGTGATCGTCATCAGCATGAAGCCGACCTGCCCGATCGAGGAGTAGGCCAGCAGGCGCTTGATGTTGGTCTGGACCAGCGCGATCAGGTTGCCCGTCACCATCGTCGCCACGGACAGCGAGGCGAGCATCCACTGCCAGTCGTCCTGCACCGCCAGCAGACCCGTCCCGAACAGCCGCAGCAGCAGCGCGAACGTCGCCGCCTTCGAGGTCGCCGCGATGTAGGCCGTCACCGGCAGCGGCGCGCCCTCGTAGGCGTCGGGCGTCCACATGTGGAACGGCACCGCCGAGGCCTTGAAGCCGAGCCCGCCTACGAGGAAGGCGAGGCCGAGCAGCAGTACCGGCGAGCCCTGCACGGACCCGTCGCTGAACGCGGCCGCGATGCCCTCGTACGTGGTTGTGCCGGCGGCGCCGTAGATCAGGCTGAGGCCGTAGAGCAGCATCGCCGAGGCGACGCCGCCGAGCAGCACGTACTTCAGTCCCGCCTCGCCGGAGCGGCGGTCGTCCTTCGCCAGCGAGACGGCGACGTAGAGCGAGAAGGAGAGCAGCTCGATCGAGATGTAGGCGGTGAGCAGCTCGGTCGCGCCCGCCATGTAGATCGCGCCGATCGTGGAGACCAGCAGCAGCGCGTAGAACTCGCCCTGGTGGCGGATGTTGCGCTCGACGAACTCCGAGGAGCCGAGGATCACCACCAGCACCGTCGCCGTGAACAGCACGCGGAAGAACAGCGTGTAGTCGTCGATGCCGATCAGCCCGGCGAAGTCCGTGTTGCGGTCGGCGTAGAAGATGCTGGCGATGCCCGCGGCGAGCGCGCCGGCAGCGGCCAGCGCCGGCACGAAGCGCCTCGAGATCTTGAGGTCGTGGCGGAAGGCGTCGAGCAGCAGCACGGTGGCCGCGACACCCGCGAGGATGAACTCCGGAATCAGCAGCGCGTACTCGAAGTTCACAGCAGCACCTCGGGGATGCCGGCCTGGAGGCCGGCGGCGACGCGATCGATCCACGGCGAGGGCCAGAGGCCGAGGGCGAAGATCGAGACCGCGAGCACGGTCGCGCCCGCGCGCTCGGCCCAGCTGATGTCACCGACGCCGCTCCAGCGCGGGCTCGGCTCGCCGAAGAACGTCTGCGCGAACATGCGCAGCAGGTACGTGGCCGTGATCGCGGCCGTCAGCACCGCCAGCGCGCCGACGATCGGGTAGGCGCGGAAGGCGCCGATGAAGATATGCAGCTCGGCGATGAAGCCGGAGAGCCCGGGCAGGCCGAACGAGGCGAGGCCGGCGATCACGAAGAAGACCGCCCAGATCGGCATCCGCCGCGCCATGCCCGAGTAGTGAGTGAACTCGCGGTCGTGCGACTGGTCGTAGAGCGCGCCGATCAGCAGGAAGAAGAGCGCCGTCATCACGCCGTGCGCGAACATCTGCAGCACCGCGCCGCTCATCCCGATGAGGTTGAGTGTGCCCAGTCCGACGAAGACGTAGCCCATGTGCGAGATCGAGGAGAACCCCGTCATCAGCTTGAAGTCGGTCTGGCGCAGCGCGCCGACCGCGCCGTAGAGCGCGCCGATGATGCCGAGCGTCAGCAACGCCGGCGCCCAGAACTCGGCGCCCTCCGGCAGCATCTGGAAGCCGAGGCGGATGATCCCGAACGCCCCGAGCTTCATCAGCACGCCCGCGTGCAGCATCGAGACGGCCGTCGGCGCGGCGGCGTGGCCATCCGGCGACCAGGGGTGGAACGGGAAGATGCCGGCCAGCGTGCCGCAGCCGATCGCGACCAGCGGGAACATGATCAGCTGGAAGTTGCGGCCGTACTCCGCGTCGAACAGCGCCGGCATGTCGAACGTCCCGAGGCCGGCCTCGCTGAACATCCCGAAGATCGCGACGAAGATCAGGATCGAGGCGGCGACGAGCATCATCATCAGCTTCATCGCGCCGTACTCGCGCCGGCCGGAGCCCCAGACCGCGATCAGCAGGTACATCGGCAGCACGGCGGTCTCGTAGAGCAGGAACCAGAAGAACAGGTCGAGCGCGACGAACGTGCCGTACACCCCGGCCACGAGGACGAACAGCAGGATGAAGAAGTCCTTCAGCCGGCTCTCGATCTTCCACGACACCCAGGTGCCGCTCAGGATCACGATCCCCGTCAGCAGCACCATCGTCGCGGCGATGCCGTCGACCCCGACCTTGAGCTGGATCCCGTTCGGCCCGAGGAAGGCGACGTTCTCGATCCAGGGCCAGCTGACGACGCCCTGGAACTGCTCGCCGCGGTAGTCGAAGACGACGAAGACGTAGACGGAGATGATGAACATCGCGAGGCTGGCGAGGCCTGTTATGGCCTTGATCGCGTTGCGCTCGCCGGACGGCACCAGCATCAGCAGGATCGCGCTGCCCATCGGGATCAGCGGGAGCGCCAGCAGCAGGTAGCCCTCGTTCGTGGTCATACCCGGCCCCGCCCTACGTCCGACCGAGCGCGACGAGGGCGAGCACGGCTACGCCGACTCCCATCGCCAGCGCGTAGCTCGGGATGCGCCCCGTCTGCAGGAACTTCAACCGGAACCCCGTGAATCCGATGCCCTGCGCCATGCCGTCCACGCCCGACTCGTTGATCACCAGCCGGTCGAAGCGCGCGACCACCGTCGCGAAACCGAGGATCACTTTGTCGATCGTGACCTGGTAGAGGTGGTCCATGTAGTAGCGCTGCAGCAGCAGGTCATGCAGCTCGGGCGCCCAGGCGCGCGCGCGCGCAGCGCGCTCCGCGTTGCCCCACCAGTAGATGAAGCCGATCACGATGCCGGCGAGCGCCGACGCAGTCGCGCCGATCGCGACCACCGGGTCCAGCTCGAAGACGTGGCCCCCGTGCCCCTGCGTGAAGACAACGTTGCCGATGCCCCCGGCGAAGCCCAGCACCTTGCCGATGCCCTCGAAGGCGACGAAGCCGGCGATGACGGACAGCCCGGCGAGGATCAGCATCGGCAGCAGCATCGGCGGCGGCGACTCGTGCGCGTGCTCGTAGGCGTGGCGGTCCTTCGGCTCGCCGAAGAAGGTCAGCAGCACCAGCCGCGCCGAATAGATCGCGGTCAGCGCGGACGTGGCCGCGAGGATGAGGAACAGCGGCATCGCCTCGTGGTCGCGCAGCGCGACGAGAATCTCGTCCTTCGACCAGAAGCCGGCCAGCGGCACGATCCCGGCGAGGGCGAGCGAGCCGACGATGAAGAACAGCGTCGTCGCCGGCAGCTTGCGCCAGAGCCCGCCGAGCTCCTCGACGACCTGCGCGCCGCTGGCGTGGATCACGGAGCCGGCGCCGAGGAACAGCAGCGACTTGAAGAAGGCGTGCGTGAAGAGATGGAACATCGCCGCCGTCACCGATCCGACGCCGAGCGCGACGAACATGAAGCCGAGCTGCGAGATCGTCGAGTAGGCGAGCACGCGCTTGATGTCGCTGGTCACGAGGCCCATCGTCGCGCCCATCACCGCCGTCGTGAGGCCGATGTAGAGCACGACGTCGCGCGCGATCAGCACCTCGTCGAAGACGGGCATCATCCTCGCAACGAGGTAGACGCCGGCGACCACCATGGTGGCCGCGTGGATCAGTGCGCTGACGGGCGTGGGGCCCTCCATCGCGTCGGGCAGCCAGACGTGGAGCGGGAACTGCGCGGACTTGCCGGCGGCGCCGGCGAAGAGGAACAGCATCGCGACGGTGAGGTAGAGGTTGTCGAATCCGCCCGCGCGGGCGGCCTCGATGATCTCCTGGATGTCGAAGCTGCCGGCGCCGCGCCAGAGCAGGATGATGCCGATCAGCAGGCCCACGTCGCCGATGCGCGTGGTGATGAACGCCTTCTTCGCCGCCTCGGCCGCCGTTTGGCGCTCCCAGTAGAAGCCGATCAGCAGGTACGAGGCGAGGCCGACCGCCTCCCAGGAGAGGTAGAGCAGCAGCAGGTTGCCGGACGTGACCAGCATCAGCATCGCCGCGGAGAAGCCGGACAGCAGCGCGAAGTACCAGCCGTAGCGCGGCTCGCCCTTCATGTAGCCGACGGAGTAGAGCATCACCATCAGCGTCACGACGGAGACGACGACGATCATCAGCACCGTGATCCCGTCGACGTAGGTGCTGAACTCGATCAGCAGCGAGGTGCCGATCCGCGCCCACTCGAAGGCGTAGACGTGATCGACGCCCGGCGCGAACACGCCGCCCTCGAAGCTCGACTGGAAGTCGAGCAGGACCAACAGCCCGAGGACGACGACGGTGAGCATGCCGAGGATGGCGAGGCCGTCGCCGCCGCGCGGCATGGCGCGGTTGAAGAGCGCCAGCAGCGCGAAGAGCGCGGCGGGAATCGCCGGCAGCAGCCAGACCTGCTCCATGCCCACGGCGCTACGCCTCCGCCCTCACGGCTACCACTTCAACTCGCTCGCATCGTCAACGTAGGCGGTGCGGCGCTCGCGGAAGATGCGCAGCACGATCCCGAGCGCCAGGCCGACCTCGGCCGCGCCGACGGTGATGATGAAGATCGCGAACACGATGCCGGTGAAGGCCTCGTGGTCGAAGTAGGCGGCGAAGGCGACCATGTTGATTGTTGTCGCCGCCAGCATCAGCTCGACGGAGACGAGGATCAGGATCGCGCTGCGGCGGGCGAGCACGCCGTAGAAGCCGATGCCGAAGAGCACGGCCGAGAGCACCAGGAAGTTCTCGATCGGGATGTCGTTCACGAGGACTCACCCTCCTCGGTTGCGGCCTCGTCCTCGTCGCGGTCGCGCCGCGCCACGGCGACGGCGCCGATCAGCGCGACGATCAGGACCAGCGAGGCGATCTCGAACGGCACGCCGAAGTCACGGAAGAGCCGCACGCCGAGCTCGCTGAAGGGGGCGATCGCCGCTTCCGTGTTCGCCCAGTCCTGGTCGACCAGCGCCGCGCCGATGACGGCTGCGAGCAGGATGCCGACGAGGAAGGCGAACGGCTTCTGCGCGCCGTCCGTCACCTTCGGATCTTCGCTGGCGTTGGTAAGCATCAGGCCGAAAAGCAGCAGCACGGTCACGCCGCCGCCGTAGATCAGCACCTGCACCAGCGCCAGGAACTCGGAGCCGAGCAGCAGGAAGATCGCCGCCACGCCGAGCAGCGTGACCACGAGTGAGAGCGTGGCGTGGACGATGTTCGGCAGCAGCACCGCCGCCAGCGCGCCGCCCACGATGAGCGCGGCCGCCAGCCAGAAGACCAGCTCCGCCGCCGTGATCTCATCGAAGATGAGCAGCGCGAGCAGGATGATCAGGATCGGCGTGACGACCGCTCCCGCGACAATGCCCGAGAAGATGACGATGCGATCAAGCTGGGCGGGGAACGGGATGCGTTCTAGCAGTTCAAGCACCGCTCGCCCCACCGTATCGCTGGGGTCTCCTGCCCTCCGGGCTTGCGCCCGCCGGGACGGGGACCGGTCCTAGATATCGGCAACCCACTCGTCGAGTTCGCCCGCGCGATGCTGGGCGAGCAACTGCGGCAGGTCCATCACCAGGTCCGACCGGTCGTATACCGACAGCTCGTGGCCGGTCCAGGTGTTGTTCATGGCGATCGCCTCGAAGTTGCACACCTCGACGCAGATGTTGCAGCGCATGCAGCGCGCGTAGTCGATCCAGAACTTGTCGATGATCTTGCGGCGCTTGGAGGTGCCGCCCTGGTTCTGGTGGTTGGGGTTGTCCTTCATCAGGACGGTCATGCACTCGACCGGGCAGGCGCGCTCGCAGGCGTGGCAGCCGGTGCAATAGGGCTCCTCGATGTTGTCGTCCCAGAGCAGGATCGGGAACGCGCGGTCGCGCTCCGGCAGCTCGCGGTGCGCTTCCGGGTACTGACGCGTGACCGGACGCCGCGCGAACGTCGTCAGGGTCGTCGCCATGCTCTTGAGAAGGCCCTTCATGGTCGGAAGCCTTTCACGCCCGCACCTTATGCGGTAGTGCCCGCAGGCGCGAGTCTGACCCGGCGCCCAGCCGGCTCGCGAGGCTCACGAGGCCGCCTCCGCCTGCACTGCCGGCCGCGCCAGCCGCCGGGGGCGGCGGCGCGTGATGCCGTGGTCAACGATCAGGTAGAGCGCCACCAGGCCGATCACGTTCGGAATCAGCAGGAACACGTGCTCCCACTCGTACACGAGGATCAGCCCGTTCGAGAGGATGAGGCCGAAGGAGAGCGGTATCAGCACCTTCCAGGAGAAGCCCATCAGCTGGTCGATGCGCATCCGCGGCACGGTCACCCGCACCCAGAAGACGCTGAAGATCAGCAGCCCCGTCTTGGCCCCGGTCAGCACGATCTGCCACAGGAACCCGGCCTCCTCGCCGAGCGGCCAGGCCCAGCCACCGAGGAACACCGCCGAGCCGACCAGCGCGAGGATGAACAGCCCCGCGTACTCCGCGAGGAAGAACATCGACCAGCGGATCCCGCTGTACTCGACGAACGGTCCGCCGACCACCTCGGACTCCCCGATCGGGATGTCGAAGGGGGTGCGGTTCAGCTCGGCCAGCATCGCGACGTAGAAGATCGCGAACGCCAGTGGCTGCCAGACGATGTAGGGCACGCGGCCCTGCTGCGCGGTGATCTCGTTGAGGTTGAGGCTGTCGGCGACCATCGCCACTGCAAGCACCGAGAGGATCAGCGGCACCTCGTAGGAGATGCCCTGCGCGGCTGCGCGCAGCGCGCCGATCATCGCGTAGCGGTTGTCCGAGGACCAACCCGCCATCACCCAGCCGATGATGTTCACGGAGCTGATCGCGATCACGTAGAACAGCCCCAGCTCCAGCACCCGCACGTTCCAGTCGAAGGCGAACGGGACCGCGACGAAGCCCATGAACACGGGCACGAACACGAAGTAGACCGCCAACTCGAAGACCAGCGGGTCCGCGTTCCTCGGCCGCAGGTCTTCCTTGCTGAGCAGCTTGAGCGCGTCGGCGACGGACTGGAGCAGCCCCAGCGGCCCGGTCCGCGTCGGGCCGAGCCGCATCTGGAAGCGCGCGATGATCTTGCGCTCGATGTAGATGAGGCCCATCACGACGACGGTCATCAGACCGACGATGAGATTCAGCCGGATGAACGCGTCCACCCAGATGTTGACCGCCGGGAAGCCGAACAGCTCCGTGTTCATCGGTCGACCTCGCAGAGCACGATGTCGAGCGAGCCGAGGACCACGACCGCGTCGGCGATGTAGCCGCCGATCGTCATGTCACGCAGCGCCTGCAGGTTGGAGAGGCAGGCGGAGCGGATCTTCAGCCGGTGCGGCCGGTTGCCGCCCTTGCTCACCAGGTAGATGCCGTACTCGCCGCGCGGCGCCTCGGTGCGCGTGTAGACTTCGCCCGGCGGGGTGCGCAGCATGCGCGGCAGCCGGTCCGGCACGATCGGGCCCGGCTCCAGCCGCTCGAGGCACTGCTCGATGATGTGGATCGACTGCCACATCTCGTCGATGCGGCACTGGAAGCGGTCGAACACGTCGCCGTGGTCGCCGGTGATCACGTCGAACTCGACCTGGTCGTAGAAGAGGTAGGGCTCGTCGCGGCGGATGTCCATCGGCACGCCGCTGGCCCGCAGCGTCGGGCCGCTCGCGCCCCAGTCGAGGGCGTCCTCGGCACTGAGGAAGCCGACGCCCTCGGTGCGCGCGCGGAAGATCTCGTTCTGCGTCATCAGCCCGTCGAGGTCCCCGATGCCGCGGCGGGAGAGCTTCAGCACCTCGCGCACGCGCGCCTCGAAGTTGCCGGGCACCTCCCAGGCGAGGCCGCCCGCGCGGAAGTAGGCGAACATCAGGCGGTCGCCGGTGACCTCCTCGAACAGGTCCTGGATGAACTCGCGCTCGCGGAAGGCGTAGGTGAACGCCGTCCCGAAGACGCCGACATCCGTCCCGAACGCGCCGAGGAACATGAAGTGGCTGGAGAGCCGGTTGAGCTCGCAGAGGATCATGCGGAGCCACTGCGCACGCTCGGGCACCTCGAGCTCGGCGAGCTGCTCGACGGCCATCACGTAGGAGAGTTCGGCGTTGAAGTTCGCCAGGTACTCTGTGCGGTCCATGTAGCCGATGCCCTGGCGGTAGTCCATCGTCTCGCAGAGCTTCTCGGCCCCGCGGTGCATGTAGCCGATGTGCGGCGTCACGTCGGTGACGAGTTCGCCGTCGATGGTCAGCACCATGCGGAAGACGCCGTGGGTGGAGGGGTGCTGCGGCCCCATATTGATCATGATGTCCTGGGTCTCGAACTCGTGCTCGAAGGCCGGCGTGTCCGGCATCGCGGGCTGGGTCACGGCTGCACCCCCTCGCCGTAGGCGATGCCCTCGCCCTGCAGCACCTCGATCTCGGCGAGCGGGTGCTCCTTGCGCAGCGGAAAGGTGTCGTCCATGTCGTCGGGCAGCAGCAGCGTGCGCGGATCGGGGTGTCCCTCGAAGCGCACGCCGAACATCTCCGCCGTCTCGCGCTCCAGCCAGTTGGCGGCGCGCCAGACCGAGGTCGCCGTGTCCACCGTCAGGTCGTCGTTGGGCAGCCGCGTCTTGACCGTGAGGTTGACCTTCTGCGTCGAGGAGTAGAGGTGGTAGACGATGTCGATCCCCTCGTCCTCCCAGTCGACGCCGCAGAGGCAGCGCAGGTAGTCGAAGGCGAGGTCGGGGTAGCGCTTGAGAGCGCGCAGCCCGCGGAGGATCTCGTCCTTCGGGATGGTGACGATCAGATCCTGCGAGCCGCGCGCGGGGTCGCAGGTGATGCCGGCGAGGCAGGCGTCGACCTGCCCCCAGATGGTGCCTTCGAGGTCGTCGACGCCGCTCGTCATCGGCCGGTTGCCCCGCGCTCCTCCATGATCTTCTCCTGGAGGGCCACGAAGCCGTCGAGCAGCGCCTCCGGCCGCGGCGGGCAGCCGGGCACGTAGACGTCCACCGGCACGATCTTGTCGACGCCCTGCAGCACCCGGTCGTAGCGGGTGTAGGGGCCGCCGTTGGTCGCGCAGGCGCCCATCGAGATCACCCACTTGGGATTCGGCATCTGCTCGTAGAGCAGCTTCACCGCCGGGGCCATCTTCTTCGTCACCGTGCCGGCGACGATCATCACGTCCGACTGGCGCGGCGAGGGCCAGGGCACGATGCCGAAGCGGTCGAGGTCGTAGTGCGACATGTAGGTGGCGATCATCTCGATCGCGCAGCAGGCCAGCCCGAACGTCATCGGCCACAGCGAGGACTTGCGCGAGGCGGCGATGATGAGGTCCGCCGGCGCCTGCATCACGCCCGGCAGCACGATCTTGTAGAGCGCCTTGCCCTGGGGCGCCTCGACAGGCGTGAGACTCGGCAGTTCCGACGGGTGCTCCTGCGGAGGCATGTACGGCATCAGCGGCAGCGGCGCCGCGTCGGGCGGGGCTGCCGGCGGAGCGGTGCTGGTCTCGGTCGTTCCGGTTGTGGGGCCTACCGCCATTGGAGCGCTCCCTTCTTCCAGGCGTAGGCGAAGCCGACCCCCAGGATGCCCACGAAGAGCAGCATCTCGAAGTACGCCTGCGGCCCGACCTCCACGAAGGAAAGGGCCCACGGGAAGATAAACACGGCTTCGACATCGAAGATGATAAAGAGGATCGCGTAGAGGTAGAAGCGCATGCCCACGTTGGTGCTGGTGCGCCGGATCGGCAGCATGCCGCACTCGTAGGTTGTGCCCTTGTGGCGCTCTGCCGAGTAGGGAGCGATCAGCCGGGCGCCGATGAGCGCGGTGATGACCATCATGAAGCCCACGCCGCTGGCGAGGAGCACGGACAGATAGTTGCCGAACAGCTCGTCCAACGCCCAGTCCCAGCCGCTCGTGGCGGCGTTCGCCGCCGCCTGCTGCGGGGCGGATCGAGGCCCTGCGGCAACGTAGCAGCGGCCCCCCGCATGGTCAACGCGCGCGAGCCTCGTCAGGCCAGCCGCTCAACCCCGGGAACGAGGTCGAAACCGCGGTCAAAGCTCAGAATGCGGTCGGTCCCGGCCCCTCAGGCGAGGCGCCGACCCGCCGCGATCTCCTCAAGCATGTCGTCGATGTCGGTTGTTGGGAACTCGTGCCGCGTCGCGTTGGCGATGGCCCGCAGCTTTGCTTCGACCGTGCCACGGCGGTCCGCCCGTGCCTTGCGCAGAGCCCGCCGGACCCACTCCGCCACGGGCATGCGCCCCCTGCGGGCCGCATCCCGAATCTCGCGATACTCTTCGTCGTCGAGCAGCACATGGAGTAGCTTCGCCATGAAGACAGTATGGCTCAGATCAGATGAGCGAGCGGCCCTGCGGCCCGCCCAGCCGCATGGGCCTGAGATGACCTCGATGCCCGCACCGCGACTCCTCGCGCTCGCCTCCCTCTGCCTCGCCGCGCTCGCGCTGCTCGCCTGCGGCGGCGCCGAGGAGCAGCCGTGCCCCGAGGGCAGCGACCGCTACGCCGAGTACCAGCTCTTCCTCGGACGCAGCACCGGCGACGGCGGCGAGGTCAGCGACGAGCAGTGGGCCGCGTTCCTCGCCGAGGCGGTGACGCCGCGCTTCCCGGACGGGCTGACGGTGCTCGACGCGGCGGGCCAGTGGCGCGACGGCACGGGCGCGATTCAGCGCGAGCGGTCGAAGCTGCTCTGGATCCTCGCCCCACCCGGAGACGAGGCGCGGCGGCTGATCGACGAGATCTCCGAGGAGTACAAGCGACGCTTCAACCAGGAGTCGGTGCTGCGCATCCTCGGCAGCGCCTGCGCTTCCTTCTCGTAGTAGGCGCGAGGACGCTAGCGCTCAGACCAGGCCTCGCACTTCCCCGTCCGGGCCGAGGTCGAAGCCGAGCGCGTTCGGCCGCGCGGGCAGGCCCGGCAGCGTGATGATCGGCCCCGCGAGCGCGATGATCTGGCGCGCGCCCGCCGCCACCCGCATCTCGGCAATCGGGAAGGTATGCCCACGCGGCACCCCGCGCCGGTCCTGGAACGCCGACAGCGAGAGGTGCGTCTTCGCCACGCAGATCGGAAAGTCCCAGCCGTTCCGCTCGAAGCGGCGGCTCGTCGTGCGGGTGAGCGGGCCCCAGCTCACCGCATCGGCGTGATAGATCTCGCGCGCAAGCGTCTCGACCTTCGCGATCACGCCGGCGTCGTCCTCGTACAGCAACCGCACCTTCGAGGGCTGCTCGACCGCGGAGACGACGGCGTCGGCCAGCTCGGTCATCCCCGCGCCGCCCTCGCCGAAGCCCTTCGCCTCGACGGCGGCCAGCGCGCCCGCCTCGAGGGCGACGCGCTTCGCGATCTCGATCTCCTCCGCGGTGTCGCTCGGGAACCGGTTGATGGCGACGACGGCGGGCAACCCGTAGTCGCGAACGACGCTGATCGCGTTGCGCAGATTCGCGCTGCCCTCCTCGACCGCCTTCGCGTCGGGCTCGTCGAGGGCGTCGCGCTGCGCGCCGCCGTGCCAGCGCAGTCCGCGCACGGTGGCGACGACGACCGCCGCGGACGGCTCCGGCCCGCCCTGGCGGACCTTGATGTCCATGAACTTCTCGAACCCGAGGTCGGCCCCGAAGCCCGCCTCGGTCACCACGAGTTCGCCCGTGGCCAGCGCGAGCCGGTCCGCGATGATCGAGGAGCAGCCGTGCGCGATGTTCCCGAACGGCCCGGTGTGCACGATCGCCGGTTGTCCTTCGGCCGTCTGCACGAGGTTCGGCTTCAGCGCGTCCTTGAGCAGCACCATCATCGCGCCCACGCAGTCCAGCTCGCCGGCGCGCACGGGCCGGTCGTCGTCGGTCCAGCCCACGACGATCTCCGAGAGGCGCAGCCGCAGGTCGTCGTAGTCCGAAGCGAGCGCGACGATGGCCATGATTTCCGAGGCCGCCGAGATGTCGAACCCCGTGTCGCGCAGCGGCCCGTCGGCGCGCCCGCCGACGCCGGTCACGATCCGCCGCAGCGCGCGGTCCTCGGCGTCCGTCACCCGTCGCCAGGTGATGCCCCCGGCGGCGAAGCCGTCGATCGCGCCGGAGCGCACCGCGTTGTCCGCCATCGAGGCGAGGAAGTTGTGCGTGGACTGGATCGCGTGGAAATCGCCGGTGAAGTGCAGGTTGATGTCGGCCGCCGGCTCGACGGTCGCGCGCCCTCCGCCGGTGCCGCCGCCCTTCATGCCGAAGAGCGGACCGAGCGACGGCTCGCGAATCGCGAGGACGGCGCGCTTCCCGATCCTGGCGAGCCCGTCGGTGAGCCCGATCGAGGTGGTGGTCTTGCCCTCGCCGGCCGGCGTCGGCGTGATCGCGGTGACAACGACCAGCTTCCCGGAAGCGCCCCCCTGCGGGATCGCGGCCAGCGGAACCTTGACCTTGTCACGGCCGTACGGCTCGATCGCCTCCCACTCGAGGCCGAGCTGCTCGACCACCTCGCTCATAGCGCGCACTACAACCTCCATCGTCGCACCCGCCGGAGCGTACCGGATCGAGCGTCCAGCCCGCGCGCGCCGGGGAGCGTCGGCCGCCTACACGAAGGGCGCCCGGCTAGTCTCGGCGGGCGCGTTGGGAACGGGGGCGCCGGACCAGCGTTGGGAACGGGGGCGCCGGACCAGCGCAGCGGTGAGCTCCAGCCAGCCGCGGTTGCGCTCGCGGCCCACGAAACCAGCTTGCGCCCGCCGCCCACGGTCTTCAGCCAGCCGAAGACCGCTCCACGATCTTGCGTCGCTTCTGACTCTGCCTGTAGCCGCGATCGGTGCGCCCGTCCACGGCGCTGCGGCGGCGGCGGTCGTGCTGCGACGTGCGGCGTCACGCCGCGAGCGCGCAGCGCCGCCACGAAGTCGCGCGTGTCGTAGCCGCGGTCGGCGCCCAGCAGCCGCACGCTGCGCTCCAGCATCGTGACCGCCGCCTCGCGCTCGGCGTACCCGTTCGCCTCGGGCTCCACGTCCAGCACCAGGCCGTGACGGTTCTCGGTGAGCAGGTGCCCCATGTAGCTCAGTTTCGCCGTCTGCCCCGACCCCTTCGTGTACAGCCGCGCCTGCGGGTCGGTGCCGGAACTATGCGTATCGCGGCTGCGCCGCCGCCCCCGGAAGTCGACATCCGGGTTGCGTCCGCCCGGGGGTGGCTCCTGCTCGTCGCGCGGGCGGTAGCTCTTGAGCGAGGCCCAGGCCTCCAGCAGCGTCCCATCCACCGTGAAGTGCTCGGCGGAGAGCAGCCGGCGCCGCTTCGCCTCGGCCACCACCTCGGCGAAGAAGGCGCGCGCGACATCGGCAGCGAGCAGGCGCTCGCGGTTCTTCGAGAAGCTGGAGGCGTCGAACGCTCGTCTGAGATGTTGAGGTCGAGGAACCACTTGAACAGCAGGTCGTAGCGCAGCCGCTCGCAGAACTGGCGCTCGCTACGGAGGAAGCGGGCCTGCACCCAGCCTCGCGACCCATCTTCGGTTACGACGTGAACCCAGACGCAGCTGTAGGGAGCAATGCCGTCCCCGCACGCGTCGTCGCTGGCAAAGACGAGGTGGCGGCGGAACGCGTCGGGAACAACCTCGAGGGCACTCCCGGCGGGCAGGCAGACCGTGACGGGGGGTTCGGCGGAGGGCTCCGACTCTACGTGCAGGCAGCCGTCGACGATCAGCTCGGCCGAGACGGACGCCCCAAAGGGAGGGGTCTGAATCGCCGGGTACATGACGTTCCAGACTGGCACGTATCCTCGCCCATCGGTCGGCCACGATCGGAGCCGCAACTCGCGGCTGGTTTCTCCCCAGGTACCCCGCCACCACATCCTGTCGGAGACATCGCCAGCCACCGAGACGCGCGTCTCGCCCTCGAGATCCACGACAGTCCCATCGTCGTGGAGAAAGAGCGCGGGATCGTCCGGCGAAGGGAGGAGACGTCCTTCGACAGCCGCTGTGGGACGGGGAGCCACCTACCGTCGAGCGTCGCGATCTGGCGTCCAATGAACGTGTCGACCACGAGGCCGGAGCTGTCGGCGAGCCACACGCCGGGGTGGTCGACAGCAACGCCGCTGCCCAGGTAGCGGATCGGGAACACCGCGCCGCCGATCCGTATCAGCTCCTCGCCAGTAGCAGCATCGAGCACCGAAACGGTCGTGAGGGCGGTTTCCACGTTCCCAGACTCCCGACCCCAGACCAGCGAGGTGACCGCGAGGTAGCGGCCATCGGGGGAGAGCTTGTAGCCAGTCTCGGTGACGTTCCCTGCATCCCAGTATTCGCGTGCAGTGACGTAGTCGAAGGAGACGTCCGACAGCAACTCATCGGGCCAGCGATAGCGCAGCAGGCTGCTGCGGTACCCAACCGCGCCGGGCAGGAGCAAGGCAAATCCGTCCGTGGTCTCGAGCACCTCCGCGTCGCGGAAGGTGCTGAGCGGGTGGTGCGAGCGCACGAACGGGGGGAACGCGTGCGCCGCATCAGCGTGCGGACTGAGCCGCACACTTGTCCCGGCCGCGAGATCGACGACTTCGATGTTGTCGCCACCCCTCGCGAGGACATAGCCGCGCTCGGAATCGAAGAGCTTGATTCTCCAGTCGCGCGAGGGGAGCTGGAACGGTGCGACCTCCTCGTGCTCAAAGAGGACACCGTTCCCATCCCGGGCGACCGGTCGGGCGTCAGCCTCCCACGTAAACAAGCGCCCGCTCGCGTCGCGGATCAGCCGGCGCGGCGCGTCCGGAAGGTACTCCCGGGTCGCGATCTCGACGGTGCCCGCCGCGGCGTCAATGGCGACGGTCCGGTCGAATCTGGAGCGCGGCTCCGGGAGCGCAGCAGCGGGAATCAGATCGCCGACTCCGTAGCTCGTGCGGGTGTAGGAGGCGTACACGTCCTCGGGTGCGATCTCGCGCATCCCGAGGACGCTCGGCGCCTCGGTCGTCGGACTCGGGGTCGCGGCGGGTGTCGCCGTGGGTGTTGCAGTGGCCGTGGGTGTCGCGGTCGGCGTCGGGGTAGCCGCGGCTGTCGGAGTGGGCGTTAGGGTCGCGGTCGGCGTCGGGGTAGCCGCAGTTGTCGGAGTGGGCGTTAGGGTCGCGGTCCGCGTCGGGGTAGCCGCAGCTGTCGGGGTGGGCGTCGGAGTTGCCGCGGGGGGCGCGGTCTGCGTCGGTTGCGCGGTTGGCGCGGAGGTCGGCGTCGGAGTTGTGTCTGTGGCAGTGGCAGTCGAAGTCGCGGGCGGCGCGACCAGCGTGCCCTCGCCGCTGGTGCACGCGAGTGCAGCCGCGAGGGCTACCACGAGCACGAGGGCTCCCAGGCTCCGACGAGCAAACATGCTCCCGCCCCCACTCACGGGGTATGACGCCGCATCAGCGCCTCCGGTTCCCGTTGTGCGGCTCGCGCGCCGGGCCGTGTGTGCGGTCAGCCCCGGCCCACCGCCGCGTCGATGCGCGACATCAGCTCGGCGTCGAGGGGGCCGCGCGCCTCGGCGTCGACGCACTCGCGCAGCTCCTCGCGGTTCTTCACACCCAGCACCACGGTCGAGACGCCCGGCATCGACAGCGCGTAGCGGTGCGCCAGCGCGGCCGGGGACTCGCCCAGCTCGCGCGCGAGCTCACGGAACGGCGCGGCGCGGTCGAAGTCCAGCGCGTCGCCGTGCCCCTCTGGGAGCTCGCGGTCGATCGCGTCGGTCAGGGCGCCCGCCTGCACGGCGCGGATCCCCATCACGCCGACGCCCTGCTCGCCGGCCGCGGCGATCACCTCGCGCGGGCGCAGCGGGCCCTCGAAGCGCCGGATCGCGCCGGCCGAGTCGAGGAGGTTCGCGATGCACTGCACCGCGCCGGGCGGCGTCCCGGAGCGGAGCGCCGCGATCACGGCGTCGGGCACGCCGATGCCCGTGATGCCCCATGCGCCCGCCAGCCCCTCTGACACCAGGCCCTTGAGCGCCGGCCGCACGGACTCCTCGAAGAGCGTGAGCGGAGTGCCCATGTAGTGATCGGCGCGATCGGCGTCGGCATCCGCGACGAGCATGTTGTGCACGATGAACACGTCGACGCGCGGCGGAGCCGCGCCAGGCTCTCCGTGAGGCTCGAGCGGAGCAGTTCCACCACACCGGCGGCCGGCGGGGCGCCGACGCGGCACTTGGTCGAGACGCGCACGCCAGCAGGGAGCCGCCCGCCGAACGCCTCGCCGACGACGCGCTCGGCCTCGCCGTCGCCGTAGCTCGGCGCGACGTCGAGCAGGTTGATGCCGAGCTCGATCGCCTCGCGCGTGGTGGCGACGCACTCCTCGCGGGTCGTCGGGCCCCAGACCTGGCCGATCCCCCCGCCGCCGAGGGTGAGCGCGCTGACGTCGTATCCGAGGCTGCCGAAGGTACGTTGTTCCATGGCGCGAGCGTATTGCCCGTGCTCGCAGCGAGGCAAGACGGGCGAGTGGAGACCGGCGGCGGCTAGCTGATCTCGGCGAGCGACTCCTCGAGGCCGCGCAAGCGCGAGGACGCGGTCGCGAGGCGCTCCTCCTCGCGCGCGACCACGGCGGCCGGGGCGCGCGTGCGGAACTGCTCGTTCGCCAGCTTCGCGCCGAGCTTCTGCACCTCGTCCCGTGCCTCGCCGATCTGCTTGCCCAGGCGCGCGCGCTCCGCCTCGAGGTCGAACAGGCCCGCCATCGGCAGCACCACGCGCCCGACCGGCAGCACGGCGGTGACGACGCCCTCGGACGGCGCCTCCGAGGCGCCCGCCACCACGTGCAGCGGGCGCGCCCGCGCGAGTTGCCCGATCGCCGCCGCGAGGTCGCCCGCCGCCTCGGCCGCGCCCTCGGCGACCACGTACGCCTCGATCCAGCGTCCGGCCTCGACGCGCTTCGCGGCGCGCTCGTTGCGGATCGCGCGCACGAAGTCCTGCACCGCCGCCAGATCGCGCTCGGCCGCCTCGTCGTAGCGCGCGGCGTCGGCCTCCGGGTAGCGCGCGACGATCAGCTGCGGCGCGCCGTCCGGGTCGGGGCGCGCCTCGCTGAGCCGCTGCCAGATCTCCTCGGTGACGAACGGCATGAACGGATGCAGCAGCCGCAGCACGCGATCGAGGACGTACACCATCACCGAGAGCGGGACGCCGTCGCCCTCGCGCACGCGCAGCTTCGCGAGCTCCAGGTACCAGTCGGCGAACTCGTCCCAGAAGAAGTCGCGCGTCTGGCGCAGCGCCTCGGCGAGCTGGTACGAGCGCAGCAGCTCGTCGGCGAGCCCGACGGTCCGCTCCGCGCGCGAGAGGATCCAGCGGTCCTCGCGACGCAGCCGCGGGTCGCCCGCCGACGGCAGTTCGAGGTCGGCGCCGGGCCCGGCGAGCGAGCGCACCAGCCGCGCGGCGTTCCACAGCTTGTTCGCGAAGTTGCGGCCCGCCTCGAGGCGGTCGTCGGTGATGCGCTGGTCGTTGCCGGGGCTGGTGCCGGAGATCAGCGCGTAGCGCAGCGCGTCCGTGCCGTACTGCTCGATCACGCCGAGCGGGTCGGCGACGTTGCCGAAGGACTTGGACATCTTGCGCCCGTCGGGCGCGCGCACCAGGCCGTGCAGGTAGACCGTCTCGAAGGGGATGTCGCCGCCCTCGAAACCGCGCATGTTGTAGAGCGAGAGCATGATCATGCGCGCGACCCAGAAGAAGATGATGTCGTAGCCGGTCTCCATCACCTGCGTCGGGTAGAAGCGCGGCAGATCCTCGGCGTCCGCGTCCGGCCAGCCGAGCGTCGAGTGCGGCCACAGCCCGGACGAGAACCAGGTGTCGAGGGTGTCCTCATCCTGCCGCAGCGCGCCGCCGCAGGCCGGGCAGGCGTCCGGATCCTCGACGGCGGCGATGGTCTCGCCGCAGTCCTCGGCGTCGCAGTACCAGACGGGGATGCGGTGGCCCCACCAGATCTGGCGGCTGATGCACCAGTCGCGGATGTTCTCCATCCAGTGCAGGTAGGTGCGCTCGAAGCGCTTCGGCACGAACGCGATGCGGCCGTCGCGCACCGCCGCGATCGCCGGCTCGGCGAGCGGCCCGACGTTCACCCACCACTGCTCCGAGACGATCGGCTCCACCACCGCGCCCGATCGCTGCGAGTGCCCGACGGCGTGCGTGTAGGGCTCGATCTTCTCGATCAGCCCCTTCGCCTCGAGGTCCTCGACGACACGGTCGCGCGCCTCGAAGCGGTCGATGCCGGCGTAGCGCCCGGCGTGCTCGTTGAGCGTCCCGTCCGGCGCGAGGATGTTGATCGTCTCCAGCCCGTGCCGCTCGCCGATCTCGAAGTCGACGGGGTCGTGGCCGGGCGTCACCTTGAGCGCGCCGGACCCCGCCTCGATCTCGATCGCCTCGTCGGCGATCACCGGGATCGCGCGGTCCGAGGTCGGCTCCAGCACCTTGCGCCCGATCAGGTGGCGCCAGCGCTCGTCCTCGGGGTGCACGGCGACGGCGGTGTCGGCCGGGATCGTCTCCGGCCGCGTGGTCGCGATCACGATGTAGTCGTCCGCCGGCTCGCCCGCCTCGTCGAGCGCGGGATAGCGCACGTACCAGAACGAGGACTCGACATCGCGGTACTCGACCTCGAGGTCGGAGAGCGCCGTCTGGCCGGCGGTGTCCCAGTTGATCATCCGCTCGCCGCGGAAGATCAGGCCGTCCTCGTAGAGGTTCACGAAGGTCTGGCGGACGGCGCGCTGGCGATCCGCGTCGAGCGTGAACGCCTCGCGATCCCAGTCGGCCGAGGCGCCGAGCCGGCGGTGCTGCTCGGCGATGCGCGCCCGCGAGGCGTTGACGAACGCCCAGACGCGCTCGAGGAAGGCCTCGCGCCCGATGTCGTGGCGGCTCACGCCTTCCGCGTCGAGCTGGCGCTCGACGACGGCGTTGACGGCGATCGCGGCGTGGTCGACGCCGGGCACCCAGACGGTGTCGTCGCCGAGCATGCGGTGCCAGCGGATCAGGGCGTCCTCGACGGCGGCCGTGAGGGCGTGGCCCATGTGCAGCTCGCCGGTCAGGTTGGGCGGCGGCATGATCACCGTGAAGGGCCGCTCGCCGCCCTGGGGCTTGAAGAAGCCGCCCTGCTCCCAGGCGCGGTAGGTCCGCTCCTCGACCTCGGAGGGGTCGTAGGCGCTGCGCATCTCCTCGCGGGCGCCGTTCTCGGTCGTCATCGCGCGCTCCTCGGGTAGCGATCCGGACCGCCGGGCAAGCAAAACCCCGCCGAAGCGGGGCATGGGCGACCGGCGCGGCCCTCGCTCGGGCCGGCTAGTCGCCGGCGGCTACAGCTACGTTCCCGTTCACACCTTCGATGGTAGGCAGCGGTCAGCGGAGGGGTCAACGCGTGCGGGGTGCGGGGCGCCGGCGCAGGAACTCCTCCGTGCTCTCCTCCGCCGAGGCCGTGAGCGGAGCGTACAGCTCGACCGGGATACCGAGGCGGCCGAGGCGCTCGAAGAGCAGCGGTCCCACCTCGGACCAACGCAGCCCGCCGTTCTGGCAGCCGAGCGCGGGCACGGCCAGCGCCTCGATGCCCCACTCGTCGCAGTGCGCCTCCAGCCAGTCGAGGCCGTCGACGATGTCGGACAGCCGGGACCGCGCCCGCCAATGCCGCTTCGTCGGGAAGTTGAGGACCCAGTGCGGCTCCGAGGGAGCGGGATTCGCTACCTGGGCGAACCCGAGCTGCGATGGCTCGGGCCGCCAGAGGTACGGCTGCCCGGGGCGCACTCTGCCCACAGCGCAGCGCCTCGCGTAGTCCTCGAACATCGCCGGGTAGGCGCGCTTGAAGTCCAGCGCGATGCCCTTCCCCATCACGCCGACACAGTTGACGGTGTTGACGAGGGTTTGAGCGGCTGACTGCAGCAGGTCGCCGTCGCGCACGCCTACTCCGGCCGACCGGTCTCGCATCGGAGGACTATAGCACTGACGTTCTCTATCATTCCCCCAACCGCCGCCGCACCTCCCCACCACCCGCTGCACGTACCGCGCGCGCGTCTCCGGCGTCCGAGCGCGCTCGAGGAAGGCGACCATCCCCGTGCGCTGCGCCTCGGTCAGCGCCGCGAACGCCTCGAGGCCGCCGGGGATGGCGTCGAGGGCGCTCGCGAGGTCGGCGGGGAGCGTGGGGGTACGAGGGGCCTCGTCGGGCCAGAGCTCGACCTCGACGATGTCGCCGACGCCTGCGGCCGCGGCGGCGCGGACCTCGCCGTTGAGGAAGAGGCGGTAGGCGCCGCCGCCGCGCGGCGTGAGGCGGGTGCGGAAGGCGACGCCGGCAACCTCGCCGGCGACCGGCGGGTGCGTCCCGGCTCCGAGCGCGCGGCTCGCCTCGGCGGGCACGTCGACGCAGTAGTTCATGCCGACGCGGTAGATCGCGGCGCTGAAGCGCTGGCGGAGGTTCGAGGGCTGCGCGGCGGCGGCCGAGCGCCTACCCTCGTGACCGTGCGAACGGGGGACGGCATGGAGCTGCGCGGCCTCGGCTACCCGGCCATCATCTGCAAGAACATGCAGCTGAGCATAGAGTTCTACGCCAAGCTCGGCATGCGCCACCTCTACACCGAGCCCAACCGCGACGACAACGAGTCCGTGCAGGCCCTGCTCCACGCCGGCGGCGACTCCTACGTGATGCTCGTCGGACCGTCGCACGAGGGCGTCCGCATCGCCGAGGCCAGCCTCGGCGTCGGCTCGATGCAGTACCTCACGCTGCAGGTCTCCGCCGGCTTCATGGACCAGGCCTACTTCGAGCTCTCCACCGCCGGCGTGCGCGGCAGCGAGGAGATCCGGCGCGGCTATGAGCGACTCGTCTTCCTCGAAGACCCCGACGGCGTGCTGATCGCGCTCGTCGCCTGGTCGACCGAGCCGCCGCCCGGCCTCGACCGTGCCGAGGTGCTGGCGCGGGCGGGGGAGATCAAGGACGCCGCGGGCGCGCCGTTCATCGAGGACGAGCACATCCAGCAGGCAATCGCGGCGCTGAGCGCCTGAGCAGCGACGGAGGAGCGAGTAGATGCCGTACGCCGAGGTCCGCGACACCCGCACCGAGTACGAGCTGCGCGGCGAGGGCCCGCCGCTGCTCTTCATCAGCGGCAGCGGCGGCGCGCGCTGGTCGACGCCCGGCACGCTCGACCCGCTGTTCGAGCGCTTCCGCGTGCTCGCCTACGACAAGCGCGGACTCGGACGCTGCGAGGCGCCCGCGACGGTCTGGGAGATGGCCGACTTCGCCGACGACGCGGCGGCGCTGCTCGACGTGATCGGCTGGGAGCGCTGCGACGTCGTCGGGGCGTCGTTCGGCGGGATGATCGCGCAGGAGTTCGCGCTGCGGCATCCGCAGCGCGTCGGGAAGCTCGTGCTCTGCTGCACCTCGCCCGGCGGCGACTTCCCCTCCTACCCGCTGCACGAGCTGCTCGACGTGCCGCCCGAGGAGCGCGCCTCGCGCCGCGTCGCGATCACCGACGTCCGCCATGACGCCGCCTGGCAGGCCGCGCACCCCGAGGAGTACGCCGCACTGGCCGAGGGCTACGCCGGCGGCTACGACAGCGAGGAGGACGAGCGCCGCCACCGCCGCCTGCTCGACGCGCGCTCGCGGCTGGACACGATCGAGCGCCTGCCCTCGATCGCCAGTCCGACGCTGATCGCCGGCGGGCACTTCGACGGGATCGCGCCGCTGCGCAACCAGGAGCTGCTGCACGAGCGCATCCCCGGCTCGCGCCTCGAGCTGTTCGAGGGCGGCCACGGCTTCATGCGCGAGGATCCGCGCGCCCTCGAGGTGATCGTCGACTGGCTCACGGCGTAGCGCCTCAGCGAGCAGCGAACGGAGGCCCGTGATGCGCATCGCCGAGGCGAAGACCTGGGCCGTCGCCAACCCCGCGCCGCAGCGCGGCGGGCCCTGCTGGATCTTCCTCAAGCTGACCACCGACGACGGCATCTCTGGCTACGGCGAGGCCTACGGCGTCCCCTTCGGCACGAGCAAGGTGCGCGGCCTGATCGAGGACGTGGCCGAGCGGCACGCGATCGGCCGCAGCCCCTTCGACATCGAGGCGATCTGGCGCATCGCCTACTCCAGCGGCTTCGCGCAGCGGCCGGAGATGACGATGGGCTCCGTGATCAGCGCGATCGAGATGGCCTGCTGGGACATCGTGGGCAAGGCGCTCGGCCAGCCCGTCTACAACCTCCTCGGCGGGCGCGTGCACGAGACGCTGCGCTCCTACACCTACCTCTACCCCGCCGAATCCAGCGCGGACGGCATGCACTACACCGACGCGTTCGACGATCCGGACGCGGCGCCCGCGCGCACCGCCGCCTACATGGAGCAGGGCTTCACCGCCGTCGGGTTCGACCCGGTCATGCCCTACGGCGCGTTCGACCCGCGCCAGATCTCGCTGGCCGCGCTCGACAACGCCGAGCTGGTGGTGAAGCGCATGCGCGAGGTGGCCGGGAGCCGCTGCGACCTGCTGATCAAGATGCACGGCCAGCTGACGACCGCCGCCGCGATCCGCCTCGCCCGCCGCATCGAGCCCTACGAGCCGCTCTGGATCGAGGAGCCGCTGCCGCCGGAGAACCCGCGCGAGATGGCCCGCGTCGCGCGCGCGACCTCGATCCCGATCGCCACCGGCGAGCGCCTCGTCACCCGCTACGAGTTCGTCGAGGTGCTGCGCTACGGCAGCGCCTCGATCCTGCAGCCCGCGCCGGCGCGCGTGGGCGGCGTGCTGGAGACGAAGAAGATCGCGGCGATGGCGGAGGCGCACTACGCGCAGCTCGCCCCGCACCTCTACGCCGGGCCGATCGAGGCGGCGGCCAACATCCAGCTCGGCGTCTGCTGCCCGAACTTCCTGATCCAGGAGAGCATCGAGACCTTCAGCGGCTTCCACGCCGAACTGCTGAAGCAGCCGATCGTCTGGCAGGACGGCTACATCATCCCCTCGGACCGCCCGGGCCTCGGCTACGAGCTCGATGAGGCGGTCGCGGACGCCCACCCCTACGAGGGCGACGACATCTTCCCGCACATGGAGGAGACCCCGACACCCAGCGTCTGATCGGGGCGCGGCTCAGTCCGGGCGTGCGGCTCCATCGCGCCGCGCTGGCGCGCGGCGGACCCCTCACCCCCGCCCTCTCCCTCAAGGGGCGAGGGGGCCGGACCGCCGTCTTGCGGTTACATCGCCGCGTAGCCACCGTCCACGGCGATCACCGCCCCGGTGACGTAGTCCGATGCTGAACCTGCCAGGAATATCGCGGTCCCCTGCAGCTCCTCCGGCTCACCCCAGCGGCCCGCCGGGATGCGGCGGGATATCAGGTCGTAACGTTCCGGTTGGGTGGCGGGAATCGCGGCGGTCAACTCCGTCATGAACCAACCGGGGAGGATCGCGTTGGACTGGATATTGTCGGTTGCCCAGGCAACGGCCAGGCTCTTGGACAGTTGAACGATCCCTCCCTTGCTGGAGGAATAAGGCGCACCGCTCCCGCCACCTCCGAAGATCGAAAACATCGATCCGATGTGGATCAGCTTTCCTCCACCCTGGGTTTTCATGGACGGGTACACGGCTTTGGAGGCCAGGAAGGCTGCCCGCAGGTTGACGTCCAGCACGTGGTCCCACTCGTCCGCTGACAAGTCCTGGGGCTCGTTGCGCACAGTAACGCCCGCGTTGTTTACGAGGATGTCGACGCGCCCGAAGGTATCCAGGGTTTGAGCCACCATTCCGTTGATGTCCGATTCCTCGGTGACGTCGACAGCGATCCCCAGCGCCTGTGCTCCTGCTGCTTCGATTTGAGCCAGTGCCACGGCCGTCTTGGCGGGATTGCGGGCCGCCACGACGATATTGGCCCCGGCCGCGGCCAGTCCGGTGGCCATTGCGAGGCCCAGCCCGCCGTTGCCGCCGGTCACGATCGCGACCTTGCCTGCCAGATCGAACAACTGCTTCAGTTGCATCTGCCTGTCTCCTTCAGTGTCGGGCTACGAGTCCGCGGCCCAGCGCGCCAGCGCCTTGTCCGGCGCGGCGATCTCCTCGAGCGAGGTGTAGTACCAGTCCTCCCAGCCGTCCTCAGGCATGCCGCTGAACAGCATCAGGTTGAGCGGGTAGTGCTCGCTGTCCGTGGCGCGGCGCAGGTCGTCGCGGAAGAGGAACGTGGGCTTGCCGAGGGCGATCGCGATGCCCAGCTCCACCGTCACGCCCTCGTCGGGCGGGACGCCGTTGACCACGGCGAAGATGGCGTCGGCATCGACCACGTCGCGAACGTCGGCCTGCCCGATGCGGTAGGCCCAGCCCCGCGCCGTGAAGTCCTGCTGGTTGTTGCGGGCGAACGGCTCCCAGACCTCCAGCCCCAGCGCCTCGAGGGCGGCGACGAGCGGCGGCAGCAGCGTCGCCTTCTGCTGCGCGGAGAAGCCGTAGGGGTTCGCGAGGTAGATGGTCTTCGTCACGTAAGCTCGCCCCCGGCCCGCACGTTCGAGGCGGCCTCAGTCCTCCGCCCACGGCGCGCGCGTCGGCCTGGGCAGCCGCTCCTCGATCTCGCGGCCGGCGGCGTCGAGTTCCTCGCCGGTCAGCGTCTCCTGCATGGACTCGAAGAAGGTGCGTTCCTCCCAGCGGATGTGGGAGCGCAGCGACTCGCCGAAGAGCATGAGCGCCGCGCGGCGCTCCTTGCCGCCCGGGCGGTCGCGCATCAAGGCCACCAACGCCTCCATGCCGAGGTGGTCGCGCAGCAAGTGCCGCACGCGCTGGTCATCGGGCCCCGTGTGGCGCAGCAGTCGCGCGAGCAGGCACTCGGACTCGGCGTGGAAGTGCGGCAGCAGCCCGCGCGTCCAGAAGCGCAGCAGGTCGGCGTAGAGCTCCGTGACGGCGGCATCGTCCGCCGCGGGCAGCTCGCGTTCGATCCTCAGCGCGAAGGCGAGCCCGTGGTGGTGCTCCTCGGACAGCCGCCGCAGCCGCGGATCGCGCTGCATGGACGCCCCCTTACTCGCGATCGAGGTCGAATGCGTCGTGCAGCGCTCGCACGGCGTCGCCCACCTGTGCCGCGCGCACGATGCAGGTGATGCGGATCTCCGAGGTCGAGATCAGCTCGATGTTGATGCCGTGCTCGAACAGCGTGCGGAACATGCGCGCGGCGAAGCCCGGGCTCGTGCTCATCCCCGTTCCGACGATCGAGACCGAGCCGAGATCGGCGTCCGCCACCACCTCGCTCGCCTCGAGTTGCGGAAGGATCGATTCGACGACGCGCAGCGCCGGCTCGGCGTCGCCGCGCTCGACGGTGAACGTCATGTCCGTGAGGCTCTCGACGCTGGCGTTTTGAACGATCGTGTCGACGGAGACGCCGGCGTCGGCGAGCGGGGTGAAGAGCTGCGCGGCCACGCCGGGGCGGTCCGGCACGCCGCGCACCGTGATCTTCGCGATCGCGTCCTCGTGCGCGATGCCGCGCACCTTGTTCCCCTGCTCCATCGTGCTCTCCTCGTGGATCAGCGTACCCGGCGCCGCGCTGTCGAAGGTGCTCGCGACGAGGATCGGCACCCCGTAGAGCGCGCCGACCTCGACCGCGCGTGCGTGCACCACGCGCGCGCCGGTCGCCGCCAGCTCCAGCATTTCCTCGTAGCCGATGTCGCGCAGCGGGCGCGCCCGCGGGCAGATGCGCGGGTCGGCGCTGTAGACGCCGGCGACGTCCGTGTAGATCTCGCAGCGATCGGCGTGCAGCGCGGCCGCCAGCGCCACCGCCGTCGTGTCGCTGCCGCCGCGCCCCAGCGTCGTGACGTCGAAGTCGTCCGAGGCGCCCTGGAAGCCGGCGACGATCACGATCCGCCCGGCCGCCAGCTCGCGCTCGATCCTCGCCGTCTCGATGCCGGCGATGCGCGCGCGCCCGAAGACGGCGTCCGTGCGGATCCCGGCCTGCACGCCGCTGAGGCTGATCGCGTCGCTCCCCAGCTCGTGCAGCGCCATCGAGAGCAGCGTCGAGGAGACCGCCTCGCCGGTGGAGAACAGCATGTCCAGCTCGCGCGGGCGCGGGCTGCTCGTGACCTCCCTGGCCAGCGCGATCAGCCGGTCGGTCGTGTCGCCCATTGCGGAGACGACGGCGACGACGCGATCGCCGCCTTCGGCGCGATCGGCGATGCGGCGCGCGACGTGCGTGATGCGCTCCGCGTCGGCGACGGAGCTGCCGCCGTACTTCTGGACCACCAGCGCACCGCTCGGCTCGCTCAACTGGCTGCTGCCCTACTGCCCGTCCGCCATGAGCACCTCGGCGCCCCGCGTGCGCAGCGCACAGACGCGCGTCGAGGCCTCGACGCCGCGGGCGGCCGCGGCGGCGCGCATCGCCCCCGCGATCTCCTCGAAGCGATCGGTTGCGAGGGCGGCGATCGTGGGGCCGCCGCCGGAGAGGTAGACGCCGTGCGCGCCCGCGTCCCGCGCCGCCTGAAAGATCTGGTACATCGGCTGGAAGATCGTCGCGCGCGCGGGCTGGTGCAGCACGTCCTCGGTGGCGATCAGCAGCAGGTCGTAGCGGCGCGCATTGAGCGCCGCGATCAGCAACGCCGCGCGTCCGATGTTGTGCACCGCCTGGTTGCGCGTCAGCCGCTCCGGCAGCGTGCGCCGCGTCTCCTCGGTCGGCATCGAGAACGCCGGGATCAGCAGCACGAGCCGCAGCTCCTCGGGCAGCTCGACGCCGAGCTGCGTGACGCCCGCGCCCTCGTCCGTCTCGACGATCACGCGCAGCCCGCCGAACATCGCCGGTACGGCGTTGTCGGCGTGGCGTTCGAGCTGCACGGCCAGCGGCAGCAGCATCTCCCGGTCGAGCCCGCTGCCGGTCAGCGCGTCCGCCGCCAGCAGGCCGCCGACGCGCGCCGCCGCGGAGATGCCGAGGCCGCGCCCGACGGGCAGGTCTGACTCGTAGTGGACCTCGATGCCCACGGGCTGCGGGAGCGCGGCGCGCTCGTAGAACAGCTGCGCCGCGCGCGCGGCCATCGCGGGGATCGGATCGGCAGGCGTCTCGACCGGCTCATCGCTGAGCCGGAACTCGAGCTTCAGCGTCCAGTCGAGCGCGACGCCGAGGCTGTCGAAGCCCGGCCCGAGGTTCGCGGAGGTGGCCGGAACCTCGACGGCGACTTCCCGGGCGACCACTGCCGCCCCGGACCTAGTTCAGCCGCTCGAAGATCGAGGCGATGCCCTGACCTCCGCCGATGCAGAGCGTGACGAGGCCGTAGCGACCGCCGCTGCGCTCCAGTTCGTGCATCGCCTTGACGGTCAGGATCGTGCCGCTCGCGCCCACCGGGTGGCCGAGTGCGATCGCGCCGCCGTTCGGGTTCGTGCGGTCGTCCGGCAGCCCGAGCGAGGTGCTGCACGCCGCCGCGACGGCGGCGAAGGCCTCGTTCAGCTCGATCGTGTCGAGGTCGTCGATGGTGAGGCCGGCCCTGGCCAGCGCCCGCTGGGAGGCCGGAATCGGGCCGGAGCCCATGATCCGGCCCTCGACGCCCGCCTCGGCGCGCGAGACCAGGCGCAGGCGCGGCGTCAGGCCCAGCTCGGCGGCCTTGCGTGCGGTGGTAACCACCACCGCCGCCGCGCCGTCGTTGATGCCGGAGGCGTTGCCGGCGGTCACGGCGCCGTCCGCCTTGAAGGCGGCGCGCAGCTTGCCGAGCGCCTCGATGTCCGTCTTGCGCGGGTGCTCGTCCGTGTCGAAGGTGACGGTGTTGCGGCCCTGCCGCACTTCCAGCGGCAGGATCTGGTCCTTGAAGTGGCCTGCCTCGATGGCGGCGAGGGCGCGCTCCTGGGAGCGCATGGCGTACTCGTCCTGGACCGCGCGGGAGACCTCGAACTGCTCGGCGAGGTTCTCCGCGGTGATGCCCATGTGGCACTGCTCGTACGGGTCGGAGATGAGGTGCAGCAGGTTGTCCTCGAGCGTGTCGTGACCGAGGCGGTAGCCGTTGCGGCCCTTGCGCAGGAGGTAGGGCGCCATGCTCATGTTCTCGGCGCCGCCGGCGACGATGATCTCGGCGTCGCCGGTCTGCAGCCAGCGGGCGGCGGTGTTGATCGCCTCCAGCCCGGAGCCGCAGATGCGGTTCACGGTGTAGGCGGGCGTATCGACGGGCAGCCCCGCCTTGAGGGTGGCGACGCGCGAGATATAGCCGTCCTCGGCGACCTGCCCGACACAGCCGAGAATCACCTGATCGACCTGCTCGCCCTCAATGCCGGCGCGGGCTACGGCTTCCTTGATCACCGCCGCGGCGAGGTCCGAGGCGGGCGTCTGGCTGAGCGCCCCGTTCATCGTGCCGATGGCGGTGCGAACACCGCTGATGATGACCACGTCATCCATGCCGGAAGTCCCCCTTCGGGTGCGCCGCTGCGATTCCGCGGCAGTCTACATGAGCAAGTGCCTACGGGCGTCCCACGCGGATGCACAAGCCGTGCACAGTCCGCCACCCGTTGCGGACGAACGCTGCGCCCCGCGGCTCACGAGTCGGCGAGCTCCCGGACCCGCGCCCACGCCCCGTCCAGAAGCGTCTCCGGAGGCAGGGTCCCGTCGAGTACGAGCCAGCGCCCGGGGTTGCCTTCCGCCTCGGCGAGGTAGCCCGCGCGGACGCGTAGATGGAAGTCGAGCGGCTCGCTCTCCAGGTAGTCGCCGGCGCGGCCGACGCGGCGCAGGCCCTCGAACGGAGGCAGGTCCAGCAGCAGCGTCAGGTCGGGCAGCAGGCCGCCCGTCGCGACCGCGTTCGCTGCGCCTACCTCGGCACGCTCGATGCCGCGGCCGTGGTGCTGGTAGGCAACCGTCGAGTCGAGATAGCGGTCGCAGAGGACGAGCGCGCCGCGTTCGAGCGCCGGGCGGATCACCTCCGCCACGAGCTGCGCGCGCGCCGAGGCGAACACCAGCAGCTCGGCGCGCGGGTCCGGCGGTTCGCCGGAGGACGCACCCAGCAGCGCCTCGCGCAGCCGCTCGCCGAGGCCCGTGCCGCCGGGCTCGCGGCAGGTCACGACCTCGCCGCCGGCCTCGCGGGCGCGGCCTGCGAGGGCGGCCAGCAGCGTCGACTTACCCGCGCCCTCGCCGCCCTCGATCGTAACGAAGCGGCCTCGCTGCGATTCGCTCACCGTCAGTCCGGGAGCACCGGGGAGCCGCCGCGCGGCCAGGGCGGGGCCGCGCCCGTGCCGGGGCCGGGCGCGACGCGCACGCGCCGGTAGGGCTCGCGCCCGCGAGAGGACGAGGTCGCCCCGTGGCGCGCCGCCAGCTCGTGCTGGAGGCGGCGGATGTAGGAGCTCTGCGGCGTCAGCTCGACGCGCTGCTCGCCACCGTGGCTGACCGCCGCGATCGCGTCCTCCGCCTCGCGCAGCGCCGCCGTCGTCGGGTCCGCGCCATCGCCGTCGCCGCGCATGCGCAGCAGCGCGCCGGCCATCTGCGTCACGGTGTTGTTGCGCAGCACCAGCACGGGCACGCCGCGCGCCTCCGCCTCGCGCAGCGGGCCGCTGCGACGGCGGTAGTAGGGGCGCAGCGTCAGCACCGCGTCCGCCTCCGAGAGGCGGTCCACCACCTCCGCCTGCGAGCGCGTCGAGGTGATCGCCTCCTCCAGCCGTGCGCGGCTCAAGCCGAACGGCAGCAGTCGCCGCGGCGGGCCGCCGGGCGCGGGCGTCAGCATCCGCGACGGCGCGCGCTCCTCGCTGCGCTCGTTCGCCGGGGACTCGTGCGCCTTCGGCGCGACGGCGACGTGCTCGACCTGCGCCACCTCGCCGCTGCCACCGACCGTGCGCACCTCGGCCTCCGCGTCGAAGCCACGCAGCAGCTTGTCCACCGTTGCCCCGATGTCCTCGTGCACGGCGACCCGCTCGAACGACTGGATCTCGACCAGCGAGTTGAAGGTCGGCGGCGCGCGGCGCTCCAGCACCGTCTTTTGCGTACCACGGCGGCGCGCCTCCTCGTCACCGAGGGTGACCGACTCGATGCCGCCGATCAGGTCGGACAGCGTCGGGTTCTGCATCAGGTTGTGCAGCGTGTTGCCGTGGGCGGTGCCGATCAGCTGCACGCCGCGCTCGGCGATGGTGCGCGCCGCGGTCGCCTCGAGGCTGGCGCCGATCTCGTCGATCACGATCACCTCGGGCATGTGGTTCTCGACGGCCTCGATCATCACCTGGTGCTGCAGCTCCGGCTTCGGGACCTGCATCCGCCGCGCGCGGCCGATGCCGCGGTGCGGGATGTCGCCGTCGCCGCCGATCTCGTTCGAGGTGTCGACGATCACGACGCGGCGCCCCAGCTCGTCGGCCAGCACACGCGCCGTCTCGCGCAGCATCGTGGTCTTGCCGACGCCCGGCGCGCCGAGCAGCAGCACGCTGCGGCCGGACTCGACGAGATCGAGGATCGCGCCCGCCGCTCCGCTGACGGCGCGACCCACGCGGCAGGTCAGCCCGACGATGCGGCCGCGGCGGTTGCGGATCGCCGAGATGCGGTGCAGCGTCCTCGGAATCCCCGCGCGGTTGTCGTCGCCGAACTCGGAGACGGAGGCGACGACGTGGTCGATGTCCTGCTCGCTGACCTCGCCCTCGTCGAGCGCCGTCTCGCGGTCGCTGTAGCGCGCCGTCGGCGGCCGTCCGAGGTCGAGCACCACCTCCAGCAGCCCGTCGCCGTCCGGGTCGCCCTGCGCAGCGAGCGCGGTGGCGACGCGCGGCGGCAGCGCCTCGATCAGCAGCTCGCGCTCGACCCGATCGTCAACGCCGTCGGTCACTCGCTACCCTCCGGCCGGCGCCGCGACGCCTACGGTGGCGGGCACGGCCTTCTCGACGGGCCGCGTGAGCCGGCGGCTCAGCAGCACGTACTCGTCCTGCAACTCGAAGCCCGCCGCCGCGAGCGCGCCCTCGACGGCGGTCGCGCCCGCGGGCGTGAGCGCGAACAGCGGCTCGCCCACGGTCAGCCGCGGCCGGGCGTCGCGCAGCAGCGCGGCGGCGGCCTCGCCGCTGGCGGCCTGCAGCTCGATCTGCGCCCCGCCCTGACAGCGGCCGAAGCTGACGCAGCCGACGATGCGCCCGGCCTCGAGCGCGACGGCGTCATGCGAGCGGCGGCCCAGCCACTGCTCCTCGAGCATCGCACGCCACTGCTCGTAGGTCGGCGCGATCACGCGCCGCGCGGCGGGCGGCAGCTGGCGCTCGCACAGCTGGAAGCGCCCGAACCAGTCCGCATCCTCGGCCGCGCGCACCTGCACCGAGGAGTCGCGCGCCGGGACCGCCGTCCGTCCAGCGTTCGGGGCGCGCCACAGCCGCTCGGCGAGCACGGGCTCGAAGCCGCGGGCGCGCACATCGGCGATCGCCTCGCCGTGGGCCGCGGGCATGCGCAGCAGCAGCATGCGGACGGCGGAGCGCAGCGCCTCCTTCTCCGCCTGCGCGAGCAGGGCGCCGAGGACCGCGCCGTCCCCATCGCCGGCGTCGATCAGCGTGTCGATCTGCCAGACGCCCGGCCCGGCGAGCGAGCGCGCGGTCGCGATCCCGTGGATCTGCCTGCCGCGCACCTCGAGCCAGAGGTCGCGCCGCCGCAGCCAGTGCGTGAGCGCGGCGGCGAGGGCGTGCGGCGCCTGCTGCGGGCGGCCCAGCCGCTCGCGCGTGACCGCGAGGTTCGGGTAGACCGCGCCGTCGAAGGTAACGAGGGCGATCAGATCGCCGGGCCCGATCACGCGCTCAACTCCTCCGCCCGCGCCAGGCCATCATGCACGGCCTCGCCGAGCCGCTCCTCCACCATCGCGGCGAACATCGCGTGCAGCCGCAGATCGTCCGTCAGCTCCGGGTGGAACGTCGTCGCCAACAGCGCGGCGGCGCGGCAGGCCGCGATCGAGCCGTCGTCGAGGCGCGCGAGCACCTCGATGCCGGGACCGGCCTCGCTGATCGCGGGGGCGCGAATGAAGACGCAGCGGAAGGGGCCGCCCTCGATGCCGTCGATCTCGAGATCGGCCTCGAAGGAGTCGAGCTGCCGCCCGAAGGCGTTGCGCTCGACGGTGATGTCGAGCACGGCGAGCGTGGGGCGGTCCAGCCCCGGCGCGCGCTCGGCGAGCAGGATCGCGCCGGCGCAGGTGCCCCAGACGGGCAGCCCCGAGGCGATCCGTTCGCGCAGCGGTTCGCGCAATCCGAAGGCGAGCAGCAGCCGCGCGATTGTCGTGCTCTCGCCGCCGGGGATGATCAGCCCGTCCGCCGCGTCGAGCTGCTCCAGCGTGCGCACCTCGAAGGCGGGCAGGTCGAGCGCGGCGAGCGTGGCGACGTGTTCGCGGAAGTCGCCCTGCAGGGCGAGCACACCGATCCGGGGACGCCTGGCGCTCGTCGGTGCGGCCACGGCGGGGCCTAGTTGCCGCGAACCGCCAGCTGCTCCGCCGGCGGCAACGCGGACGCGGACTGCCCGCGCATCGGCTCGCCAATCTCCCGCGAGACCGCTGCGAGCACCGCGGGATCCTCGAAGTGGGTCACGGCCTTGACGATCGCGGTCGCCATCGTGGCCGGCTGCTCCGACTTGAAGATGCCGGAGCCGACGAACACGCCGTCCGCGCCAAGCTGCATCATCAGCGCCGCGTCGGCCGGCGTGGCGACCCCGCCCGCCGAGAAGTTGACGACGGGCAGGCGGCCGAGCCGCTTGACCTCCTGCACCAGCTCCAGCGGCGCACCGAGTTCCTTGGCGAACGAGGCCAGCTCGTCGTCACGCAGGCCCTCGATGCGGCGGATGCCGCCCCAGACGGCGCGCATGTGGCGCACCGCCTCCACGATGTCGCCGGTCCCGGCCTCGCCCTTGGTGCGGATCATCGCCGCGCCCTCGCTGATCCGGCGCAGCGCCTCGCCGAGGTCGCGGCAGCCGCAGACGAAGGGCACGCGGAACGCGCGCTTGTCGATGTGGTGGGCCTCGTCGGCCGGGGTCAGCACCTCGGACTCGTCGATGTAGTCGACGCCGATCGCCTCGAGGATCTGCGCCTCGACGAAGTGGCCGATGCGTGCCTTGGCCATCACGGGGATCGTGACGGCCTGGCAGATCTCCTCGATCAGCGCGACGTGGCTCATGCGCGCGACGCCGCCGTCGGCGCGGATGTCGCTCGGCACGCGCTCCAGGGCCATCACCGCCGCCGCGCCCGCCTCCTCGGCGATGCGCGCGTGCTCGGCGGTGACCACGTCCATGATCACGCCGCCCTTGAGCATCTGCGCGAGCCCGGCCTTCACGCGCCAGGTGGCGGTCTCGCCTCGCTCGTTCGCGTCCTCGACGCGGTTTCCGTTGGTGGTCGCCATGGCGCTCCCGTACGCAGTCGCCTGCTTGTGTCTCCATTGTAGCCGAGGACCGCTCGCTGTCGCGGTGTTCCGCTCGTCCTCGCCGGATCGGCGCCGAGGGAACGTACCGCCCTCGACAGACGTCTATCCTTCATGGCTGACGGCAGATTCGCGCAGCCCGCACGCTGGAGGACGCCGATGCGACGCATCACCGCCGCCCTGACCACCGCCGCCGCGCTCGCGCTGCTGCTCGCCGCCTGCGCGAGCGGCGGCGATGACGAGGAGGCCACCGCCTTCGACGCCACCCGCTCCAGCGAGAGCGCCGCCGCCGCGCCCGCGGCCGTGCAACCCCTCCGGGTCGAAGGCGGCGGCTCGGGTGGGGACGTGGCCAGCGCCGACCTGCTGGGCCGCACGATCATCCGCAACGGCTCGCTCAACCTCGAGGTCCAGTCCGTCGAGCAGGCATTCGCCCGGGTGACCGCGATCGCCGGGGAGCAGGGCGGGTTCGTCGCCAACTCGACGCTCGAACGCGGCGGGGGAGACGGCTACCACTACGCGCACCTCACCCTGCGCATCCCCGCCGAGCGCTTCGACCAGACGATCGAGGCGCTGCGCGCGATCGCCGCCGAGGTGCTGCATGTCTCCACCAGTTCGCAGGATGTGACCGGCGAGGTCACGGACCTCGAAGCCGGGCTGCGCAACCTGCGCTCCGTGGAGGCGCAGTACCTCACGCTGCTTACGAACGCGAAGGAGATCGGCGACATCCTGCAGGTGCAGGACCGGCTCACCGAGACACGAGGGCAGATCGAGCGCAGCGAGGGCCGCCTCGCCCTGCTCGAATCGCTCGCCGACCTCTCGACGCTGTCGGTCGACCTGCAGCAGACGGCGCAAGCGCCGGACGGGGACGGCGGAGGCGGCCCGCTGGACGCGGCAGGCGAGGCGTGGGACGCCTCGCTGGCGACGCTGAACGTGATCGCGACGGCGGCCGTCGTGGTGGTGGTCTACTCGTGGTGGCTGCTGCCGATCGTGATCCTCGGAGCGCTGGCGCTGTGGCGCTGGGCCCCGCGCCGCCGACGCGCCGCTCGCCGTGATTCGGACGTAGAATGAGTGCACGCCGCGATTGACGCCCTCGCGGCGCGTTGCGAGGAGGGCGCCACGGTACAGCACCTCGACGCACCGTCCGCGCAGCCTGAGCCTGCGGATGCCGGATCGGCCGAGGCCGCGCAGGTGCGGCCCCCGGCCCCGCTGATCGCGCGCGCCCCGACGCCCGAACTGGACCCGCTGGACATCGCGCCGTACGCGGATCTTGCCGCTGCCGCACCCGCCGACGAGGACGAGGAGCCGCCGCTCGGGGCGCAGCCGGACGCCGCACAGCGCCGGCGGCACCTGATCGTGGCGGCGCTCGCCGCCGGTGTCGGAGCAGCGGCGCTCGTCGCCAGCGCAAGCGCCGGCGACCTGGTCTCGACCACCTCGCTGGCCGGGGTACTGTTCCTCTCCGTGGCCGGTGCGCGCTACAGTCTCGCGCGCAACGCCTGACGCCAACCGGGGGAGGCAGCGTGGCGAGGCCCTCAGACTCCAGCCGCGTCGAGCGGCTGCTCGTACCCCTCGATGGCTCGGAGGCCGCCTACCAGGCGCTGGGCTCGGCCTGTGACATCGCGCGGCTGCACAATGCCAGCGTCTCCGCCCTCTACGTGATCGAGGTCCCGCGCACGCTCCCGCTCGACGCCGACCTCGAGCGCGACTTCGGCCGCGGCGAGGAGATCCTCTCGCGCGCCGAGGAGGTCGCCCACGATCACAAGATCGAGCTCGACGGCTTCATGTGCCAGGCGCGCCAGGCCGGCCACGCCGTCGTCGACGAAGCGATCGAGCGCGCCGCCGACGCGATCGTCGTCGGCGTCGCGTACGAGCGGCCCTACGGCCGTTTCCGCCTCGGAAGCCTCCCGCAGTACGTGCTCGCGCACGCGCCCTGCGAGGTCTGGCTGTTCCGCTACACCCCGGCCGACGCCGTCGACAGGGGCGGAGTCGCGTAGGCTTATGCCACACAGATCGGCGAACAACCGACGGCGAGCGTTGCCGAAGCGACGCGTGGAGGCCGGACGAACCGCATGAAGATCGTGATCATGGGCTGCGGCCGCGTCGGCTCGACCGTCGCCGCGCGCCTCGACGCCGAGGGCCACGACGTGACAATAGTGGACCTCGAAACGCACGCCTTCCGCCGCCTGCCGGAGAGCTTCGGCGGGGAGCGCTTCGCCGGCTCCGGCGTGGACGACCGCGTGCTGGTCGCCGCCGGCATCCGCGAGGCCGATGCGTTCCTCGCACTCACGCAGGGCGACAACCGCAACCTCTTCGCCTCGCAACTGGCGAAGCATCTCTTCCGCGTCGAGACCGTGGTCACGAGGGTCTACGACCCGCTGCGCGCGGAGCTGTTCGCCGAACTCGGGTTGCGCACCTTCAGCCCCACCCGGATCAGCGGCGACCTCGCCTACGAGGCGCTACTCGAGAGGCGCTAGCGTGTACATCATCATTGTCGGCGCCGGGAACGTCGGCTACGGCCTCGCCCTCGAGCTCTACGGCAACACGGACTACGAGCTGCTGCTCGTGGAGCGCAACCGCCAGCGGGCGCTGCAGCTGCGCGAGGAACTCGGCGAGCTCGCCGTCGAGGGCGACGGCACGGAGGTCACCTTCCTCGAAGGCATCGGGGCGTCGCGCGCGGATCTGGTGATCGCCGTCACGGGCGACGACGCGCACAACCTGATCGCCTGCCAGGTGGCGCGCCACCACTTCGCGATCGGCCGCACGATCGCGCGCGTCAACAACCCTCGCAACGAGCGCCTCTTCCAGCTGCTCGGCATCGAGTCGACCGTCTCCGCGGCAGCCGCCGTGCTCGCCCAGATCGAGGTGGACCTGCCGGAGCAGGCCTTCATCCCGCTGGTCAAGCTGCGCGCGAGCGGGCTCGAGGTGGTCGATCTGCACGTGCAGGGGGATGCCGCAGTCGCGGGCGTCGCGCTGCGCGACCTCAAGCTGCCGGACCGCACCACCATCTCGCTCGTGATCAACGGCGAGGGCGCGAGCGTGCCGGACGGCGACACGGTGCTGCAGCCCGGCGACGAGATCATCGCGATCATCGACCAGCGCGCCGAGCCGGAGATGCGCGCGCTCGTCAGCGCGCCGCCGTCGCAGGCCGCTGCCCGGGAGCCGGCCCCGTGACCCGCATCGCGCACCTCGGGCCGCGCGGCACCTGGACCGAGGCCGCCGCCCTTGCCTTCGACCGCGACGCCGAGCTGCTGCCGCTGCCCAGCGTCGCCGCGGCCGCCGCCGCGGTGGAGCGCGACGAGGCCGAGGTCGCCGTCTGCGCCCTCGAGAACTCGATCCAGGGCAGCGTGCACGAGACCGTCGACCTGATGCTGCGCGAGCAGACGACGCTGAAGATCCGCGGCGAGATCGTGATCGGCATCCGCCACGCCCTCGTCGCCGCCGCCGGCGTCGACCTGGCGGAGGCGCCGGTCGTCTACTCCCACCCGCAGGCGCTCGCGCAGTGCCGCGGGCGGCTCGCCGAGCTGGCCCCGAAGGCGCAGCCCGTCGCGGCGCTCTCGACGGCGGGCGCGATCGAGTCCGCCGTCGCCGAACCGGGCGCGCTCGCCGTCGGCAACGAACTCGCCGCCGCGATCTACGGCGCGACAATCTACGCCGAGGACATCGCCGACGCCCCGGGCAACCAGACACGCTTCGCCGTCCTCGCCCACGAGGATCACCCGCCGAGTGGCGACGACAAGACCTCGATCGCCTTCACCACGCCCCACGACCGGCCCGGCACGCTCGTCGGCGTGATGCAGGAGTTCGCTACGCGCGGCATCAACCTCACCCACATCGAATCGCGCCCGACGCGCGAGGCGCTCGGCACCTACGTCTTCCTGCTGGACCTGCAGGGCCACCGCCTCGACGGCCTCGTGCAGGACGCGCTCGCCGCCATCGAGGAGCAGACAATGTGGCTGCGCGTGCTCGGCTCCTACCCGCGCTGGACCGCGCCCGATGCCTGAGATTCCGGACTGTTTTTCAGGAAGGCGCCCATGCAGCTAGAGGATCGGGTTGCCATCGTTACCGGGGCCGGCCGCGGGATGGGCCGGGCCATCTCCCTGCACTTTGCCAGGGAAGGCGCTCACGTGGTCGCCGCCGACATAGACGGGACCAGCGCCGAGCAGACCTGCATCGCCGTCAGAGAGCTGGGACGGCGCAGCCTCGCCATCCAGGCTGACGTGGGAGAGCTGGCCGACATTGACCGCATGGTGCAGCAGACCGTGGAGACCTTCGGCAGGGTCGACATCGGGGTCAACAACGCCGGCGTGACCCGGCGTGGCGCGACCCGGCGTCTCATCGTCACGGACATTTCCGAGGAGGACTGGGACAGGTTCAGCCGGGTCAATGCCAAGGGGGTCTTCTTCTGCATGCAGCGAATGGCCAAAGAGATGATCCGGCAGGGAGACGGAGGGCGAATCATCAACGTCGCCTCAATCGCGGGGAAGGGCTACACCGGCACGTCCAACGCCGCCTATGCGGCGAGCAAGGGCGCGGTGATAGCGATGACCCAGATAGCCGCCCACCAGTTGGCCCAATTCAATATCAACGTCAACTCCATCTGCCCGGGAGCAACCCGCACCGGCTTCGGCGGGACCACCTGGGAGGAGCGGGCACGGGAACAGGGACTCGCTCTGCACGAGTACGAGCAGCAGCGAGCGGCTGGCATCCCCATAGGACGCTTCAACGAGCCCGAGGACATCGCCGACATGGCCCTGTTCCTGGCGGGGTCGGGCTCGCGCAACATCACGGGGCAGGCCTACAACGTAGACGGCGGCCTGGTGATGCACTAATCGGGGCTGACATGATTGAGACCCACGGCTCCTACCCACGCTGGACCGCGCCCGATGCCTGAGATTCCGGACCTCGAGGTGATCCGCGGCTTCCTCACGCCGGTGCTGCGCGATAACCCCCTGAGCGGCGTCGAGGCGCGACAGCCGTGGCTGGTCCGGACCGGGGCGCAGGAATTGGAGACGCTGGCCGGCCACTGCTTCGGCGACGTGCTGCGCCATGGCAAGTTCCTGCTCTTCCCCTCGGACGACGGGCGCGTACTGGTCGTCAATCCGATGCTCACCGGCCGCTTCCACTGGGCCGAGGCGTCCGAGGCGCGACGCCCGGCGCCCGCGATCACGCTCTCCTTCGAGGACGGCCACGAGCTGCGCTACGCGGACGAGCGCCGCATGGGCCGCTTCTACCTCGTGGAGAGCGCCGACCTCGGGAGCGTCCCGCAGTTCGCCGAACTCGGCCCGGACGCGCTCGTGATCGACGAGGACGAGTTCGCCGAGCGGCTGCGCAAGCGCCGCGGGCAGCTCAAGAACACGCTCACCAACCAGGCGTTCATCGCCGGCATCGGCAACGCCTACGCGGACGAGATCCTCTGGCAGGCGGGCCTGCACCCGCACCGCCGAGGGGCGACGCTGGGCGACGGTGACCGCCGGGCGCTGTACCGTGCGATGCACGCCGTCTTCGATCGGGCGCGCCCCATCCTGGAGGAGCACGTTCGGGACGGCCTGAAACAACGCAAGGAGGAGTGGCGAGCGCACCTCTGCGTCCACCGCCGCGCCGGCGAGCCATGCCCGCGCTGCGGACGCGAGGTGCGCGGACGCACATCGGGCAGCCGCGAAACGAACTTCTGCCTCGGCTGCCAGCCGCTCGACCTCGGACAGCGGGGCGCGGTCCCCGCAGCCGCCGGCGGGGCGGCGGGGGCCTGAGCGGGAAGACCGCGGAAGGGAAGGGAGACCACGTGAACGTCAACGGCCGCGACATCGGCGACGTCCTCGACGCGCTGTACGAGGAGATCAGCACCCGCGTGCGCGACGAGGCCGCGCGCGAATTGCAGATCGAGAAGTTCGACGGCGACTCGTTCTCGCGCGTGCGCTGGAGCAACGAGACGGCATCCGTGGTGATCTTCGTGCACGAGCAACTGCCGACGCACGCGATCCCGCACGCCCTCGCCATCGCGCTGCAGCACGTGCGGCAGCGCCTCGACCGCTACCCGGACATCCGCCGTCCGCAAGGACGTCAGGCCGCCGAAGGCGCCGGGCCGCTGCGCACGATGCTGCGCGAGGTGGTGATGGCCCCGGAGGCCGAAGCGCAGATCGCCGACCTCGGGCTCGACAGCGAGTGGGAGACCGAGCAGCGCCACGAGGCGCTGAAGCAGATCCTGCGCGCGCCTCCCTCCGACTGGAAGCGCGACGGCACGCTCGGCAACAAGTTCGCTGCCCTGCAGTACACGCGCTTCGAGCTCGAGCATCCCTCGGCGATGTGGAAGAGCCTGCGCGACGACATGGAGAACTCGCTGCCGATCGCCGCGGAGCGCGGTAAGCAGGCCGTCGTCGCCGCGCGCGAGCACGGCTGGGATTCCGCCGACGCCTGCCTGCAATCGCTGATCGCCGTGCGCGACAAGCTGGGCATGGAGTACATCGCCTGGATCGAGGACCGCCGCAACGGCGCGATCAGCTGACGCGCGCCGCAGCAGGAGAGCCCTCGATGCCCCCGCCCCGTGACCCTCCCGCCCCGCCCCTGCAGGGCAAGGTCGCCGTCGTCACTGGCGCTGGGCGCGGCATCGGGCGGGCCGTCGCCTCCCGCCTCGCCCGCGAGGGCGCGGCGGTGGTGATCGCCGACTACGGCGGCAGCGTGGACACGAGCGCCAACCCGCAGGCCGCCGTCGCCGAGGCCGCCGCCGAGGCGATCCGCGAGGACGGCGGCCGCGCCTCCGCGTTCTTCGCCGACATCTCGACGATGGAGGGCGGACGCGGCGCGGTGCAGCACGCCCTCGACACCTTCGGGCGCCTCGACGCGATGGTCTGCTGCGCGGGCATCATTCCGCAGGGGACCGTGCTGACCGCCTCCGAGGAGGACTGGGACCGCACGATCGCGACGCACCTCAAGGGCCACTTCTCCTGCGCGCAGGCGGCCGCGCGCGTGATGGCCGAGCAGGGGAGCGGGCGGCTCGTCTTCTTCGCCTCGCGCGCCTCGTTCGGCAGCGCCAGCGGGACCATCGCCTACAGCGCTGCCAAGGCCGGCATCCTCGGGCTCACCTTCACCGCCGCGACCGAGCTGATCGCGCACGGCATCACCACCAACTGCATCGTGCCGCGCGCCTCGACGCGGATGATCGACTACATCGTGGAGACGAGCGGCCGCAGCGAGGGCCGCCCCGCCTCGGACAGCGCCGCCGGCACGACGTTCGACCCGGACAACATCCCGCCGATCGTCGCCTGGCTGGTGAGCGACGCAGCCGCGCGCGTGAACGGCCAGGTCTTCGGCGTCGTTGGGCGGCAGATCACGCTGCTCGAGCGCGCCGGCTGGGCCGCCTCGATCGTCGGCGACGAGCCGTGGCGCCTCGAGGGCCGCGACGGCCTGAACGCCCGCATCCCGCAGGCCTTCGGCGCCGAGCTCCCGCTGCGCCGCTTCGAGTGGGAGCTGCCGCCGGAGTAGGCGCGCGCTCGGTGCCCGTAGACGTGCTCGGTTGATACAAACCATGGCTGATATGAATGTGTCATGACGACGCCGTCGACAGAGACGCTGCCTGCGCACTTGGCCGCCTACCTCTACCGCGGCGGAGAAACCGAATCGCTCGAATTCATGCAGTCGCTGGACTGGACTGTCGTCGAGCATCGTCTCGAACTCGTCCAGACCTTCATGGCGATGTCCAACAACCGCACCGGTGGGGCCGTGGTCATCGGCATGCGAGAAAACAGCGACGGCACCTACACGCGCGAAGGGATGTCGCAAACCCACTACGGTTCCTTCGACCCGGACGACGCGGCCGCCCAGTCAGCCCGGTACGCCGATCCAGCCTTGGCGGTGCGCACCGTGAAGGGACAACACGAGGGCCTACTGTTCGTTGTTATTGAGGTCGGACCATCGACCGAGGTCCCGACAATCTGCAAGCAGGCGCACGGCGGCGGATCGGGCATCCTGCGGGAAGGGGCGATTTATGTCCGCCCGGCCGGTACGCCCCGGACCGAGGAGATCCGCACCTACCAGGACATGCGGACTATCATCGATCAGGCAGTGGAACGCCAAATCGAGCGCTTCCGGAAACTTGGGCTCTTGCCTGCAGTAGGTGCAGAGTCAACCCCTGGGGACCGCGAAGCCCTCGACAGCGATATCGAGGATCTGCTGTGACAACTACGGCGGCGGCGCCGGATCAAAAGCAACTCCTTGCCTCGATTCGCGGCATCGGACATTGGCGCGTGCGAATCATCCCGGAATCGGCGGAGCGGCGGTTCGCGCTGCCGTCGGATTGCCGCGACGCGGCAGCCAGAAGCGCGGTAGAGCTTCGCGCCTGGGATTACCCTCACATCCCGCTGGCGCCCAACGATTTCCAGTACGGCGACCTGCTCCCGGATGGCTGGCAAGTCCTGACCGCTCTTGAGCGGCACCGCGAACTGTGGAGGCTGATGCGCTCCGGCCAGTTCATCCACTACCTGGCGCTCTGGGAAGACCTCGATCCGGAACTCGCGAGCAACCGGACACTCTCGGTGAGTGGCGCTGTATACACCCTCGTCGAGATCGTCGAGTTCTGCCGCCGCCTGACCCGCACTACAGAGTATGGCGCCGCGATTGATCTCGAAATCGACCTGGCCAACGCGAAAGACCGGAGTCTGGCGATGCTCGATCCAAGGCGGATGCTGGAAGACGGCTTCGCCTCGGCTGAAAACTCCGTGCAGCTGCGTCGCACAGTCCATCTCCCAGTGATCGCGTCCACGGCGCGCTCGGTCGCTCGCGATTTGGCGATCGAACTCTTCGGCATGTTCGGGTGCTCCTTCCCCACCTGGGCCATCAGAGACATCCAGGACGAGCTGCTCGAGCGGCGCTACGGGCGCTGACGAGCGCAGCCCCGCTTGAACGCCCGCCCGCGCCCCGACTACCCTCGATCGACCAGCCGCACACGCCTACGACCCGCGAGGCCCACACGATGCCGACTACCTATGACGACCTGATTGACCGCGTCCAGCGCGCCGCACGCTACGTCGGCGGCGAGCTGCACTCGATCGTCAAGGACTGGGATGCGCCCGACGCGCCCGAGGTGCGCTTCGCGCTCGCCTACCCGGACCTCTACGACCTCGGCATGTCCAACCTCGGGCTCGGCATCCTCTACGACATCGTGAACCGCCGCCCGGACGCCCTCGCCGAGCGCGTCTTCTCGCCCTGGACGGACTTCGAGGATCTGCTGCGCGCCCACGGCGAGCCGCTGCGCTCGCTCGAAACGCGGCACGCGCTGCACGAGTTCGACCTGCTCGGCATCTCGCTCTCCTACGAGGTCTGCTTCACCAACGTGCTCAACCTGCTCGACCTGGGCGGCATCCCGATCCGCAGCGCCGACCGCTCCGAGGACGACCCGATCATCCTGGGCGGCGGTTCGGCCGCCCTCGAACCGGAACCGATGGCGCCGTTCTTCGACGCCTTCGCCCTCGGCGAGGGCGAGGAGCTGATCGACGAGCTGGTCGACTTCGTGCGCGACTGGAAACGCGCCGGCCGCGGCTCGCGGCTCGAGCTGCACCGCGCCCTCGCCGCCCTCGACGGCGTCTACGTGCCCTCGCTCTACGAGCCGAGCTACCGCCCCGACGGCACGCTCGAGACGACACGGCCGATCGACCCGGCCGCGCCGGCGAGCGTGACGCGGCGCGTCATGCAGGTGCTGCCGCCGCCGCTCACCAAGCCGATCGTGCCCTTCATGGAGGTGGTCCACGACCGCGCCGCGATCGAGATCCAGCGCGGTTGCACGCAGGGCTGCCGCTTCTGCCAGGCCGGGATGATCTACCGACCCACCCGCGAACGCTCCGTCGAGGAGGTCGTCGCGGCGGCGGGCGAGCTGCTCGACAACACCGGCTACCACGAGCTCTCGCTGATGTCGCTCTCGACCACCGACCACCGCGACATCGTGCCGATGGTGCACGCGCTGATGGACGCCTACGGCGAGCGCGGCCTGAAGATCGGACTGCCCTCGACGCGCGTCGACTCGTTCTCCGTCGAGGTCGCCGACGCCGTCGCGCGGGGCAAGAAGCACACGCTGACGCTGGCGCCCGAGGCCGGCTCGCAGCGGCTGCGCAACACGATCAACAAGCTCGTCACCGAGGAGGACATGCTCAACGCCGCCGAGCACGCCTTCAGCAACGGCTGGACCAGCATCAAGATGTACTTCATGGTCGGCCAGCCGACCGAGACCGACCACGACATTGAGGAGATCGTCCGCATCGCCTCCGAGGTGAAGGCGATCGGCAGGCGGCACCGCGGCGGGCGCGCGCGAGTGCGCGTCTCCACCTCGAACTTCATCCCGAAGGCGCACACGCCGTTCCAGTGGATCGCGCAGTGCGACGCGGACACGCTGCGCCGCCGCCACCGCATCCTGCGCGAGGGCTGCCGCCGCGCCGGCGTGCAGTTCAGCTGGGAAGACCCGGAGAAGTCGCTGCTGGAGGCCGTGCTCTCGCGCGGCGACCGCCGCGTCGCCGAGGTGATCGAGACGGCCTGGCGCCTCGGCGCGAAGTTCGACGCCTGGTCCGAGCACCACGAGTGGTCGATCTGGGAGCGCGCCTTCGAGACGCACGACCTCGATCCGGCGGACTACGCCTACCGCGACCGCGACCTCTGGGAGCCGCTGCCCTGGGACCACATCGACTCCGCGACGACGAAGTCGTTCCTGCGCGGCGAGTGGATGCGCACGCTCAACGAGGAGATCACGCTCGACTGCAAGCGCGACCCCTGCAACGTCTGCGGCCACCAGGACATCAACGGCGAGTGCCGCCACAAGATCGCCGAGCTGGCCTCGATGGCCCGCTCCGGCGCCACCACGAAGCGCGACCGCACGATCGAGGTCGCCGAGCGCGTCGGCGCGCCGCTCACGCTGGTCTAGGGGCGCCGCGGCCGGCAATTGACGATGGGCCAGGGGCCATAGTACATTGGTGCCATAATCCCCCCACTCGGTCCGTCCGTGTGGGTAGCAAGGCCCCCCATTGCGGGGGCCTTGTTGGTGTCCGGGCTTCTGCATGCGCTTCAACGTTTATGTGGACGGCTTCAACCTGCCAATCCTGACCCGCAGCCGCGGCGGCGTGCGGCGGCCGTCACGCACCAACTTGCTCGCCGCAGCCACGTCAACAGGCGCATCTCCAACACGCGAAAGCGGCGCAAGCAGTTGGCCGAGTGCCAGTTCCCGGAGACGCTGATCGACGCGCGCGGCTCATTCAGCCGCCCGCAAGAGTGGGCATGAGCGGCGGTCGAACCCCGCGACGCTAGCGAGCGCCTTCGACCTCCACGGTGACGATGTCGATGTGGTGGTACTTGCGGTGCTGCACGGACGAGGCGTAGTGCCGCAGCAGGCGGAACGAGAGCTCGCGGTCGTCCTGGATCTCGGGCTGATCGCTGAGATACGCCAGCTGGTCCTCGAGGTTCTCCTCTTCCGAGGTCGCCATGAACTCCAACTCGATCTTCCTGTCTGCGCTGCGGGCGCTGACGATCAGGTTCGGCCGGTCATCGGCTGACGGATCGCGTTCCAGCGGCAGCAGGCTCGACAGCGCCTCCTCACCTGCCGAGCGCAGCCTGTCCGTCGATGCCTCGTTCCAGCCGGCCTTCGCTGCGACGTCACGAAGGAAGGCGTCAATACTGGGGAGAGCGGAGATGTCCAACTCCGCACGCAGGCGTTTGCGCCGCGAACCGGTCCGACCCAGCAACGCACCGAGCAGAATCACCGAAACCGAGCCAGTCGTCAGACCGTTGCTCAGCAGCGTTTCCCAGGTTCCACTCAGGACATCCGAGAAGATCAGATCGTTCTGGAAGCCCATTCCTATCCAGAACGACACTCCGACCACCATGGCCTTCCGTGTGTCGAGGCCGTCCTGAACAACGATCCTCATGCCCTGCACGAAGAGCAGAGCCAGCGACACGATCACGTACGCCCCGAACACCGGGCGGGGGACCGCGGCAAGGAGCGCGATCACCTTGGGCAGGAACGCCGCGGCTATCAGGATTGCCCCGGCGTACACTCCCATGCGGCGCGCGGCGACCCCCGTGAGGAGGACGCGCGACGAATTAGAGGCGCTGATCGTGTTAGGCAAACTGCCCAGGAATGCGGCCAGCAGATTGGTCAACACGATCAGGTTCAGCGCGCCCTGCACCACGCGGAAATCGGTGGCGCGCGGCCTGCGCCACGCGATCTGCTGAATCGTAACGACATCGCTGATGATGTAGATGGTTGCCGCCAGGTTCACGATCATGAACCCCGGCAGGAGCGCCCAGAACTCGGTGCCCAGATTGAGGTCCAGGCCCGGCCACGCATTCCGGGGAATTCCGATCCACGGCGCTTCGATCAGAGGCCCGATGTTGAACAGACCGAACGGCGCCGCCACCGCGCAACCCGTCACGATTGCGAGCACCGGCGCCCACTGCTGCCAGACCGGCGCGGCAAACATCCTCAGTCCCACGACGACGGCGAACGTCGATACCGCAACGATGGGAGCAGTCATCGGCGACGCCCCTTCGGGCGTGGCCGACAACCTGCTGAGCAGCACCGACATGACCGTGCCCGCAAGCAACATGAGTACCGTGCCGGAGACCAGCGGCGTGATCATCCGGCGCAACAGCGAGAGCCGCGAGACCAGTACGAACTGCAGCAGCGCGGAAGCGACGATGAGGCTCGACAGCATGCCGGGCCCGCCCGCCACCAGCGCGGTGATGCACACCGCGACGAAGGCCGTGTTGGTCGTTACACCGAGCGAATACCCTGATCCGAACCGCCAGACCCGGAACGGCTGGAACATGGTGCCTATTCCGGCGACGAGCAACGCCGCGAACAGGATCCACGACAGGTAGCTCTCGGGCTGACCGCTCGACTGGGCAATAATGGCGGTGGACGCCGCCAGCGCCGTCAGGCGACCCATCACACTCTGAAAACCGAGGCCAAGGGCAGCCGGATGAGGCGGCTTCTCATCTGGCTGATAGAGAAGGTCGTTGTTGGTCTGCGCCGCCACAGGCCCGCCCCTGACCCTGAGTTGGGAGTCTGGCGCCCCGGCTCCCGCGAGCGGTCGCCTGCGACCACGCATATAATACATGGTCCGAAAACGAGTGCTCCGCCGCACGCCCGCGAACCGCGTATCATCCGCCCATGCCCGGCACGCGCGGCGCCAACTACTGCCCCGAGGGCTGCTACTGGCCCTGCGAGCACCGCGCGCCGGGAGCGGCTGGCGGCAGCAAGGGCGGCTGGAAGCTCGGGCCGGGTGCGGGCGACGACCCCGAGGAGTTCGCACTCGAGGAGTGGCAGCTCCACTCGATCGCCGGAATCGCCCACTCCCGGCCGATTCCCACCCTCAAGTTCTGCTCCGAGTGCGGCGAGTCCTTCGCGGACTCCTCCGAGCACTCACGCGAGCACGAGCGCCTTCGCCAGCTCCGGGCTGACCGCCTCTAACGCCGCGCCGCTGCCGACTGTCCTGGGGGCTGCGCCCCCCACACCCCCATCCCGGACGAGCCTGCGCTGCGCGCGGCTCTGGCCCACCCAACCACCCTCGGATTTCTTCTTTGTGGGGGCTGCGCCCCCTCGCCCCCACCCGGATCGGACGCGGGAGGCGCGGCTCCGTGTCCGTCCGGCTCTCTCTCTCCGAGGAGAGGGCGGAGATGAGGGCCCTCCCAGGGCGAGCGCGCGTCTCCTGCGGGGGGCTGCGCCCCCCACACCCCCGTCCCGGACGAGCGCGCTGCGCGCGGCTCGGCCCACCCACCCACCCTCGGATTTTCTCTCTGCGGGGGCTGCGCCCCCTCGCCCCCACCCGGATCAGCAGCGCCCCCGCCGGCTCCGAGGACTCCGGTCCCCTCCCGGCCCGGGGAGAGAGGGTGGGGGCGAGGGGCGCCCGAGGCGCACGCCGGAGCGCCTCGCGGGCTACGATGCCCGCATGGACTACTACTTCGCCGCCGCCGACCTGCGCTACTGCATCGAATGCGGCGAACGCTTCGCCGACAGCGTGCGCCACGCGAAGGAGCACCTCCAGCGGCGATACGACACGGCGGGCTTTTTCAGCACCCTGCTAGCGCTCCGTCGCTGGCGCGACAGGATGGACGGGACAAGGAGGCACCGATGCCGAGACCAGAGAAGCTCACGGACGCCGAGATCGAGGAGCGTCTCGCCGGCCTCGAGGGCTGGACCCGCGAGGGCGATGAGATCGTGACCGAGTTCCAGTTGCAGGACTTCGTCGCGGCGGTCGGGCTGATCGCGCAGATCGGTGTGCTGGCCGAGCGCATGAATCACCACCCGACGCTGACCAACACCTACAACCGCGTCGGCGTCGCCCTCAACACGCACGACGCCGGCGGCATCACCGAGTACGACTTCTCGCTCGCCGCCGAGATCAACGAGCGGGCTGGCCGGGCATGAGCCTCGACGGCCTGCGCATCGGCATCTCGCTCCCGGTCCGCGAGTTGGAGAACGACCTCGCGGCCATCCGCGACTTCGCCCAGAGCGCCGAGGAGCTGGGCTTCACCCACCTGCGCGTGCCGGACATGCTTGTGCGCCCGGGCGGCGGTCACCTGCACGAGCCGCTGACGCTGTTCAGCTGGGTGGCGGCGTTGACCTCGGCGATCGAACTCGTGCCCTCGGTGATCATCCTGCCGGTGCGCCAGACGGCGCTCGTCGCCAAGCAGGCGGCCGAGATCGACGTGCTCAGCGGCGGCCGGCTGCGCCTCGGCGTCGGCGTCGGACGCAGCGCCGAGGAGTACGCGGCGCTCGGTCAGGACTTCCGCACGCGCGGACGCCGCTGCGACGAGCAGATCGAGCTGCTGCGGCTGCTCTGGACGCAGGACGAGGTGCACTTCGAGGGCCGCTGGGACCGCATCGAGGGCGCGGGCATCAGCCCGCTGCCGGTGCAGCGTCCAATTCCGATCTGGATCGGCCCGGGCGGCGGTGGTGGCGGCGAGCTGCCCGCCCCCGTGCTGCGCCGCATCGGACGCCTCTCCGACGGCTGGTTCGCGATCATCCCGCCCGACGCCGTGCCGGCGGCCAGCGCGCGCATCCACGAGGAAGCCGAGGCCGCCGGACGCGACCCCTCGGCGATCGGTGTCGAGGCCGCGATCGGACTCACGGGCAAGCAGCCGGCCGAGTGGCTGGCCGAGGCGGAAGCGTGGACCGAGGCGGGCGCGACGCACCTCTGCCTCCGCACCCTCGGCGGTGGCCTCGACGCGGCGGGTCACCTCGCCGCATTGCATGCGGCGCGCGACGCCCTCGACGCGGCGTAGGCGGCGGCGCGCCTCCGCTCAGGCGAGCTTGACGGCGGTCCCGTAGACCAGCACCTCGGCGGCGCCCTGTGCGACGGCGGCCGTCGCCATCCGCACGGCAACGACGGCGTCCGCGCCCTGCTGTTCCGCGTCCGCCTGGAGGGCCCCGAACGCCTGCTCCCGCGACTCGATCAGCAGCTGCTGGTAGGCGCCGATCTCGCCGCCGATGAGGTTCTTGAGGCCGGCGAGGATGTCGCGGCCCACATGTCGCGCGCGCACCGCGTTCGCCGAGACGATGCCGATCGTCTCGGCGATCTCGCGGCCGGGGATGTTGTCGGAGGTGGTCATGATCATTGCTGCGCTCCTTCTGTGCGGTATCCGCATGGTGACGCATCCGCCGAAGGAACGCACCGCCGACCCCGCCGACGGCCGCGACGGACTGCCGGGCCGGACAGGCTAGACTTGCCCCATGGCACACCACACGGCGGCGATCCTGCTCGCGGCGGGCGTCTCGCGGCGTATGGGCGGCGTCGACAAGCTCTGGGCCGAGGTCTGCGGCCGCCCGCTGCTCGCCTTCTCGCTCCAGCGCCTCGCCGCCGTAGACGAGATCGAGGAGATCGTCGTCGTCGCGCCCCGCGCCCGCCACGCGGCCATCGAGGAGCTCGCGGCCGCCGTCGGCATCGCGGCCCCCAACGCCACGCGCCTGCGCTGCGTCGAGGGCGGCGAGCTGCGGCGCGACTCGGTCGCGGCGGGGCTGGCGGCGCTGCCGGACGCGCGCTGGGTGCTCGTCCACGACTCGGCGCGGCCGCTCGCCAGCAGCGCGCTCGCCTCGCGGGCGCTCGCCGCCGCGCGCGAGGCCGGGGCCGCCGTGCCGGGCCTGCCCGTCGCCGACACGATCAAGCGCGTCGACGGCGACGGCCTGGTGCAGGAAACCCCCGACCGCGCCTCGCTGCGCGCGATCCAGACGCCGCAAGCCTTCGACGCCGCCCTGCTGCGTCGCGCCCACGCCACCATCGAGGGCGACGCCACCGACGACGCCGCGCTCGTCGAGCAACTCGGCGCGCCGGTGCGCGTCATCGACGGCGAGCAGCAGGCCTTCAAGGTGACAACCGCCGAGGACCTCGATCACCTGCGCGCGCTCCTCGCCGGCGGCGGGACGGCCTCCTGATGCGCATCGGCGCGGGCTACGACGTGCATCGCTTCGGCGAGAGCGGCCTGTTGCGCCTCGGCGGCATCGAGATCGCCGAGGCGCCCGCGCTGATCGGCCACAGCGACGGCGACGCGCTGATCCACGCCGTGATCGACGCGCTGCTCGGCGCGGCGGGCGAGGGCGACATCGGCGAGCACTTCCCGCCCGGCGACCCGGCCACCTCGGGCATCGACAGCCGCGAGTTGCTGACGCGGGTGATGCGCCTGGTGGCGGCGCGCGGCTACCGCGTCGTCAACGTGGACGCGACCGTGATCGCCGAGCGCCCGCGGCTGCGCCCGCACATCGCCGCCATGCGCGAAGCGCTCGCGCGCGACCTCGGCGTCGAGGCTGGCGCCGTCAACCTCAAGGCCACAACGAACGAGGGCCTGGGCCCCATCGGCGCCGGCGAGGCGCTGGCGGCCCATGCCGTCGCCCTGCTGGATGAGGGTGAGGGGTAGGGGGCTAGTTGAGGAACACCGAAAGATCCTGCAAGACCGTACCTACATCCTTAAGGCAACCGCGGAGCACCCGGATAACGGGGCGGCCCATGTAACCATACAGAACGGCCCCATCGGGCTCGCTACGGCCACCAAGAAAGATAAGGCTGAGATCTATGCCAGGGTCATAGTTGTCAGGTATGTCCGTGAAGCAGCAGACAATCTTGCCCTTCGTAAGCGGCCCGCTGTACATCTCCCCGCGCCCAGTCTGCGTTGTTGGCTCGTGACTGTCAGGGAGCATGTAGTTCACGAGCCCGACCGGACGGACCGCAATCATGGGAAGATGTCTATGCTTGTCCTCGTTGCTCATCCGGTGAAGAGACCATAGCTCGAAGCCGTGGTCTGACGGCCACCACGGCTCGTTGCGCCGGATGATCTCTTGCGCGCCTTGATGCACGCCGTGCAGTCGGGATTGTCTGCGCTCGTCGTACTCTCCTGCAGTGGCGCAGATCGGATACGCATTGCGTGAGCCGGGCTCTTGACCGTTACCGATCACCAGTTGCCAGACGACGTGATCGAGGCTGGAGCGCAGATTATGAACGATCTCGCCAACCCTGACTGCATATTCGCCAGGAGGAATCGCCGTCGCACCAGTGTAGGTCCAGACCCGTCTGTTCCCCTCCCGGGACTCAACTATCTGACTCCGTTGCTCCTCAAGGAACAGCTCGATGCGGAGTTCGAGTTCACGTATCAGTGCTTGCGCCCGTTCAAACCTAGCCCGTATGCCTGCGAGACCTGACAGAGGTGCGCTCCGGAGCATCACTTCGCGTCCCGTAGCAGTTCACCTACGGCACGCTCGACCTCGCGGCCTTCTGGTGAATCGGCGAGCCACTGGCGCACGATCCGGCGGGCGGCGGCGCTGCTCAACTCCTCCTGGCCTTCGAGTTGCCGCGCAGCGCCTTCGGTAGCCACCTCGCCTGCGGCGGCGACCACCAAGTGGAGGGCGTCACCGGGATCAAAGCGCGGGATCGGCAGCGCCCAGAGGTGCTTGTGCAGGTCGCGGGCTCCCCATAGTCCCCGCGACATGAGCGGCTCGGCCGCGTCCCGGAGGGCGTCGCTGTTGATGACAGCGAGCAGGTAGGAGGCTTCCTCGTCGCTGCCGCACGGCATCCAGTAGAGAGTGTTCTCGACGATGGCGTCGCGATCCCACAGGCGAGCCGCCGTCGGTCTCCCTGACTTTGTGTAGACGACGCGGCAGGCCCCGCCACTCGCGGTCTCCCGCCACTCGATCTGCGTGGAGAGTTTGTTCAGGTAGTCAAGGTTGTCCAAGAGCGTGCGCTCGTTGCCCACCCCCTTGTTGGCATCCCAGAGTCCGGTGATCGTCCGCCAACGCTGTCGCATCCGGCGCTCCAGCGAGCGGACGTTTACGCCTCCGACGGCGGATGCGGTGTCGCTTGGGGACAGGACATCGCCATTGGACCGCTGCACCGGCAGCACCGCCAGTAGCGAGGCGAGCGTGACGTAGGGCGCGACGCTCTCCCCGAGGTAGACATCGAAGACATGGACGTTCTCGATGGTCACGTTGCTGATCGCGGCCAGGTCGAGATCGCGCCACGGGGCCTTGTCCTGCTTTCCCCGCCGGGGATTGACCATGATCGTTCCCGGCGCGCGGATCCGAGCCGGATTCTCGATCTCCTCGACCATGAAGAGACGGCGCGGGTACAGCGTGGCGCCGTTTGCGGCGAGGGAGTGATAAGGGGAGTTCCCGCCTGTCATCCCAGCTCCGAGCGCAACGACCTCTCGCGTAACGTCCGGGTCGCCGGGATGGCCTTCCCAGCGCTCCACCTCGCCCGCGAGCGGGCGCGCCGGGGCTGCCGCTCTCGAATCGCGCTGAGCCGTCGGGTCTGCGCCCTGCCGCCGTGCGAACACCACAGAGGCCGGGATGGGGAAGAAGTCGTTTGGTTTGAGTTGCTCCAGATCCCACGGATTCTTGAAGCGGAAGTCGACACGAAGCCTGTCCACGCGACTCGTTCTCTTCCCCGTGCGGACAAGCTGTTGCCAGCGCCCGCTGCGCCACTTCTCGTGCTGGCCGGAGCGAAGCGCGCTGTGCGGCATCACCACGCCGATTGTCCCGCCGTCGCCGAGGTACAGGTCCACGCAGCGCGCGAAGAACAGGCCGGCCACGTCCTGTTGGGTCGCGTACTCGCCCCCTACCCAGATGTCGTAGAGAGTCTTGCTCTGACGCACCAACTCGCTGCGCAGCACGTCGACGGTCTGGTTGTAATTCAGCCACGGCGGATTGCCGACGATCACGTCCGCCTTGCGGCGTGCGAGCGCCACCGGACGTACGAGGTTGCGGCTGTAGTAGGCCCAGATGTGATTGCGCCCCGAGGCGTGCAGTGCGCTCATCATGCGCACGGCGGGCGTCAGGATGCGGCGCTCCCCCGCGCTCAGCAGCGGGTGGTCGTCCAGTTCAAGCAACGGATCGTCGCCGCGTGCGATGGCGTCGGCGACGCCACTCATCACCGCATCGAAGACGTCGGCCCGCTCGACAAGACTGGTGGGGAAGATCAACTCGCTGCGCTGCTCGTCGCCGATCGGGATGCGCACCTCGGCCTCGCCGAGCAGGTCGCCCGCTTCGTAGCGCAGTTGCAGTGAGTCGCCGAGATAGACCGGCGCCGTCACCGATCCGGTGAAGCCAGCCTCCGCCGCGCGCTCGATCAACGGCTGCGCGGCGATCGTCCACGCGGAACGGGCAAGGTGCACCGCCACCGGATGGATGTCGATGCCGACGACGGCCTCCCTCAGCTGCTCAAGCGCGTCCTCCGGGTCGAGTTCGTCGCGGCTGGCGGCGGCGACGAATCGGGTCACGGCCTCCGCGATGAAGGTACCGGACCCGCAGGCCGGGTCGAGCACCCGTTGCCGCAGGGGGTCGTCGACCAGTTCGTCGATGATCGCGCTCGCCAGCCAGTGCGGCGTGTAGTACTCGCCGAGTTGCCGCCGCTCCTCGGCCGGGATCACCGTCTCGTAGAAGATGGCGGCGATGTCGGCCGGGGCCAGCTCCCAGTCGAAGCGCGCGAGGCGGCGGGCGATCGCGCGGAGCAGCGGCGCGCCGCCCACTTCGTTCGGCCAGCTGAAGAAGTCGGTCTCAACCACGCCCTGCAACCCGGTCTGATCGCGAAAGCGACGGCCCGCGAGGAGATCGGACGGATCGGTATCGGCGAGAGCGGCGATGTCCATGCGGAAGCGCGCCTGCACCGCCATGCCGGTGACCGCGGTCAGGTAGGTGTGGCGGACGAAGAGATCGTCCAGATCTGCAACCGAGTCCGCGACCTCGCCGAGGGCGGCACGCAACAGGTCGTGCCAGAGCCCTTGCTTGACCGCGACCGTCTCGTTGTCGCGGTGCTCGCCGTAGAGCCGCCGCAGCGCGTCGAGATCGCGCTGGTAAATCAGGCTGTGCGCGCCGAACAGGTCCGCGACGGTGTCGCGGCCGGGACGGATCTCCTCACGCACCCCGAGCGCGCGATCGCGCAGCCACTCGTAGAGCGGGAGCCACTGTTCGGCGCTCTCGAGGACGAACGCGTGTGGTGGGGCAGTCCGTACCGGACCGGCGCCGGGCCAGCGCAGGAACCAGTGCTTGCCGTCCGTGAGCACGCCCATGCGGACGCCCTTGCCGTCCCGCTGCGAGGCCTCCAAGTAGCCGTCCAACTGCTCGACGTGCTCCGCGTTCGGCGGGACGCCCGTTCGGCGCTTGAACTCGATGTAGGTGTCCAGCGCGGTCAAATCCACGGACTTGCGGCTGGCGTCGCCGGGATGGACCTCCTCGACAATCTCGTCAGCGGCGGCGAGCTTCGTCGCGATCAGGAAATCGCGCACCGCGCTCGTGATGTTCGCCTCGGCCTCGCCGCTCTCGTGCCGCGACAGGATCGCTTCGGCCAGCGCCGGGTAGCGAGGGTCGTCGTAATCGATCGTCGCCATCACGTTCACCGTAGACGATCGCGGGGATAGCGGCAGCGCCGCCAACCGGCAACCCCCCGCGCATGTGCGATAATGGCGCGCACGGCGGCACGGAGGTCTCCCCGACATGAGCTGGCTGCGCTCACTGCGCGAGGACATCGAGGCGGCGCAGGACCGCGACCCGGCGGCGCGCGGCACACTCGAAGTCCTGCTCACCTACCCCGGCATCCACGCACTGATGGTGCAGCGCATCACGCATGAGGCCGCCCTGCTCGGCGTGCCGCTGCTGCCACGCCTGATCTCGCACATCGCCCGCTTCCTCACCGGCATCGAGATCCACCCCGGCGCGACCATCGGGCGGCGCTGCTTCATCGACCACGGCATGGGCGTCGTGATCGGCGAGACCGCGATCATCGGCGACAACTGCCACCTCTATCAGGGCGTCACCCTCGGCGGCACCTCGACGCGGCGCGAGAAGCGCCACCCCACCCTCGAGGACCACGTGGTCGTCGGCGCGGGCGCGAAGATCATCGGCGACGTCACGATCGGCCAGGGCTCGCGCATCGGCGCCGGCGCGGTCGTCGTCTCCAGCGTGCCGCCCAACGCCACCGTCGTCGGCGTGCCCGGCCACGTCGTCGCCTTCACCAACCAGAGCAACGACACCGTCGAGCGCCTGCCCGACCCCGAGTGGGACCGCATCGAGGAGCTCGAACGGCGGATCGCGCGCCTCGAGCGGGAGCGCCAGCCGACGCCGGCGTCCTCGGGCTCCACGAGCTCGCCCGGCGGCTTCGACGGCGACGCGTCGCGCGAGCCGTAGCCAGCACGCGATCGCAGGCAGAACCAACGGAGCGCTTGCGATGCGCCTCACCAACACATCTGCCGTGGCGAGGCCGTTGCGGCCGGCACGGGCGTAGGACATTGGAGCGCTAGCGATGCGTCTCACGAATACCTTGAGCGGCGCCGTCGAGACCTTCCGTCCGCTCGAGGACGGGCGCGTCGGCATCTACGTCTGCGGCGTCACGCCCTACGAGGAGAGCCACTTCGGCCACGCCCAGTACGCGATCATCTTCGACGCCTTCGTGCGCTACCTGCGCTGGGAGGGCTCGCCCGGCGGCAGCGCCGAGGTGACCTACGTCTCCAACTACACCGACATCGACGACAAGGTGATCGACCGCGCCGCCGAGCTGGGCCGCGACCCGCTCGACCTCGTGAACGAGCAGATCGACCTCTGGGGGCGCCAGCAGCGCGCCCTCAACCTGCAGGAGCCGGACGTGCGCCCGCGCGTAACCGAGCACATCGAGACGATCGTCGAGGCAATCGAGGCGATCATCGGGGCCGGCTACGGCTACGCCACCGCCACGGGCGATGTCTACTACCGCGTACGCGCGATGGCGGACTACGGGAAGCTCTCCCACCGCAACATCGAGGAGCTGCGCACGGGCACGCGCGGCGAGCCCGGCGAGGGCAAGGAGTTCCCGCTCGACTTCGCGCTCTGGAAGGCCGCGAAGCCGGGCGAGCCGAACTGGCCGTCGCCGTGGGGGGCGGGCCGCCCCGGGTGGCACATCGAGTGCTCCGCGATGTCGCAGCGCTACCTCGGTCCCTCGTTCGACATCCACGGCGGCGGCGTCGACCTCGTGTTCCCGCACCACGAGAACGAGGTCGCGCAGGCCGAGGCGGTGAGCGGGACCGGCTCGTTCGCGCAGATCTGGCTGCACAACGGCCTCGTCCAGCGCGACGGCGAGAAGATGTCGAAGTCGATCGGCAACGTCGTGACCGTGCGCGAGGCGCTCGAGCGCTGGCGGCCGGACGCGCTGCGGCTGTTCGTCCTCGAAAGCCAGTACCGGCGGCCCAACAACCTCACCGACGAGGCGATGGCGGCCGCCGAGAGCGGCCTCGGCCGGCTGCTCGCCGCCGTCCGCGAGAAGAGCGAGAGCGCGGGCCCCGCCTCCTCGGCCGGGCCGGCCGAGCGCGCCCGCTTCATCGAGGCGCTCGAGGACGACTTCAGCACGCCGCGCGCGCTGGCCGCGCTGTTCGACCTCGCGCGCACGATCAACCGCGAGCGCGACGGTGGCGCCGACGTGCGCCCGGCGCAGGCGCAGCTGCGCGAGCTGGCCGGCGTGCTCGGCATGCGCCTCGACGCCACCGAGGAGGACGAGGGCGAGTTCGACGCCGTCGCCTTCTCGAAGCTCGCCGCTCGCTACGAGGTGGCATGCGGCGGCAGCGACGCGGAGTCGACGATCGAGGCGCTGCTGGCGCGCCGCCAGCAGGCGCGCGAGGAGCGCGACTTCGCACTCGCCGACGTGATCCGCGCCGACCTCGCCGCCGCCGGCATCGAGGTGGAGGACACGCCGCGCGGCGCCCGCTGGAGCACGGCACGTTAGCGCGGAGCCTGCACCGTCTGCCAGGCATTCGATGCATCTGCGCGAGAGGGGCTCGCATGGCCGATTCACAGCCCCCGCAGACCGCTCGCGCAACTCCTCCGAAACCCACGCCCTGTATGCTTGCCACCGTCCCGGCAGCCCGAGGTGAAGACGCGTGATTGTCGGCGTAGCAGCAGAGTCCGCGGGGGGTGAGCGCAGGGTCGCGCTTGTCCCCGCCGTCGTGTCGCGCCTCGGCGCCAGTGGCGCCGAGGTGCTCGTCGAGAGCGGCGCGGGCAACGCCGCCGGCTTCTCCGACGAGGACTACCTGGCCGCGGGAGCGCGGATCGCCGGGAGCGCCGCGGAGGTGCTGGCCGCAGCCGACATCGTCGCCCGCGTCGGCGCGCCCGACGGCGCCGCCGAACTCGAGGGCCTGCGCGAGGGCCAGACGATTGTCGGACTGCTCGATCCCCTCGGGAGCCCGGGCGGGGTCGCCGCCCTCGCGGAGCGCGGGGTGAACGCCTTCGCCCTCGAGCTACTGCCGCGGATCAGCCGCGCGCAGCCGATGGACGCGCTCAGCTCGATGGCCACGATCGCGGGCTATCGGGCGGTGCTGCTGGCGGCAAGCGAACTCACGAAGATGTTCCCGCTGATGATGACCGCGGCCGGCACCGTCACCCCCGCGCGCGTGCTCGTGATCGGCGCAGGCGTCGCCGGTCTGCAGGCGATCGCGACGGCGCGACGGCTGGGCGCGGTCGTGCAGGCCTACGACGTCCGGCCGGCCGTCGCCGAGCAGGTCCAGAGCCTCGGCGCGCGTTTCGTCGAACTCGACCTCGACTCCGCGGATGCCGAGGACAGCGGCGGCTACGCCCAGGCGATGGGCGAGGACTTCTACGCACGCCAGCGCGAGCAGCTCGCGCGCGTCGTCGGCGAGAGCGACGTCGTGATCAGCACGGCGGCGGTGCCCGGCAGCGCCGCGCCGCTGCTCGTGACCGCCGATGCGGTCGGACGCATGCGGCCCGGCTCGGTGATCGTCGACCTCGCGGCCGAGACCGGCGGCAACTGCGAACTGACCCGCCCCGGCGAGGACGTGAGCGCCGAGGGCGTCACCATCCTCGGGCCGCTCCGCCTCCCGGCGGACGTGCCCTTCGACGCCAGTCAGATGTACGCGCGCAACGTCACCGCCTTCCTCGATCATGTGCTGAGCGATGGCGAGTTGACGCTCGACCGGGACGACGAGATCGTGCGCGGCGCCCTCGTCGCGCACGCTGGCGAGGTGGTGCACCCACGGGTGCGCGAGCAGCTCGGGCTCCCGCAGCTCGAGCCGGCGGGAACGGAGTAGCCCGTGGAAGTCTTTGTCGCGGCGCTCACGATCTTCGTGCTCGCGCTGTTCGTCGGCTACGAGGTGATCACGAAGGTCCCACCGCTGCTGCACACGCCGTTGATGTCGGGCGCCAACGCGATCTCCGGCATCACCCTCGTCGGCACGCTGGTCACGGCCGGCGCGCAGCTCACGCTGCTCACGACGATCCTCGGCATCATCGCCGTGGCGATGGCGACGGCGAACGTCGTCGGCGGGTTCCTCGTGACGCACCGCATGCTCTCGATGTTCCGCGACCGGGGCGACCGTGCCTGAACTGAACCCGGAGTGGATCGACCTCTTCTACCTGTTGGCGGCGGTCCTCTTCATCGTCGCGCTCAAGGACATGTCGCACCCGCGCACGGCGGTGCGCGGCAACCTGCTCGGCTCCACGGGCATGCTGATCGCGATCATCGTCACACTGACCGACCGCCGCATCGTCAGCTTCGAGGTGATCATCGCCGGCATCGTCGTCGGCGCGCTGGTCGGCGCGGTCATGGCCTACCGCTCGCCGCTCACCTCGATGCCGCAGGTGGTGGCGGTGTTCAACGGCTTCGGCGGCGGCGCCTCGGCGATCGCCGTCGGCGCGGCGCTCGAGGAGGCGTTGAAGGGCGGCTTCGTCGAGGAGATCGGCTTCCAGTTCACGGTCGCCGCCGTCGCCTCCGGGCTGATCGGCGGCGTCTCGATGACGGGCAGCGCGATCGCCTTCGGCAAGCTGCAAGGGCTTGTCACGGAGAGGCCGATCCTGCTGCCGGGCCGGCACGTGCTGAACGCGCTGCTGGCACTGACCTGCGTCGCACTCGGCGTCTGGCTGATCGCCGACTCCGACCCCTCGCTGCCGTTCTGGCTGCTGGTCGGCTTCGCCGCGGTGCTCGGCATCATGCTGGTGATCCCGATCGGCGGGGCGGACATGCCGGTCGTGATCTCGCTGCTCAACGCCTACTCCGGCCTCGCGGCGGCGGGGCACGGCTGGGTGCTCAACAACAGCGTGCTGATCATCGCCGGCTCGCTCGTCGGTGCGGCCGGCTTCATCCTCACGGCGCTGATGTCGCGGGCGATGAACCGCTCCCTGGTGAACATCATCTTCGCCGGCGTCGGCGCGGAGGTCGCCTCCGCCGAAGACAGCGACGACGTCTACGCCGGCCGCGTCAAGTCCTCGTCCGCCGAGGAAGTCGCGATGCTCCTCGATGGCGCCCGGCGGGTGGTGATCGCGCCCGGCTACGGGCTGGCGGTCGCGCAGGCGCAGTACGCCGTGCACGACCTGATGGACCTGCTGGAGGAGCGCGGCATCGAGGTCGAGTTCGCGATCCACCCGGTGGCGGGCAGGATGCCGGGCCACATGAACGTGCTGCTGGCGGAGGCGGACATCCCCTACGAGCAGCTCAAGGAGATGGACGAGATCAACCCGACCTTCCGCCAGACGGACGTGGTGCTCGTCTTCGGCGCGAACGACGTGGTCAATCCGATGGCGCGCGAGGCCGACCCCTCGATCCCGATCGCGGGCATGCCAATCCTCGATGTCGACCAGGCACGGACGGTGGTGATCGTGAAGCGGTCACTGAGCCCCGGCTTCGCGGGCATCCCGAACCCGCTGTTCGCCGCGGACAACACGCTGATGCTCTTCGGCGACGCGCGCGTGGCCGCCACGCAGCTGGCCGCGGCGCTGCGGGGGTAGGGGGGGCGCAGCGCGAGGATGTGAACCTCGATGATTCAGGCGGCGAGTTCGTGCATGACCACGACAACGAAGCCTCTCGCAGTGCCGATCGCCGGACCTCGCGGCGGGGCGGGGGGAAGAGCGCGCCGGGGCTGAACGCGTGAGCCTGCCTCGGGGTGGTAGCATGCGAAGACGGCACCAGCGGACGCTGGAGCGCATGCGGGCGGCGCCTACGCCGGCGGACATCCGCTGGGCAGACATCACTTCACTGCTCTCCGCGCTGGGGGTCGATGTCAGAGAGCGGGCCGGTTCGCGGGTCCAGTTGGTCAAGGGCACTGACTCGATGGTCGTCCACAGGCCTCACCCCCGGCCCGAGACGAGACGAGACACGGTCCGCGACATCGTCAGGTTCATCGAACGTACCGGAGCGAGTTAATGCTGGAGTACAAGGGTTACCTCGGCGAGGTCGTGTACGACGATGAGGCGGAGGTGCTGCACGTCCGGGTAGTCAACAGCGGCCCCTATCCGATTGCGAACGCCGAGGCGACGGACGTCGAGGGCCTCAAGCGGGAGTTCCGGCGTTCCATCGACGTGTACCTCGAAGGATGCAAGGAACTCGGCATCGAACCCGCAGCGCCCACGCCAGTCCCGCTCGAGACGCGGGCAGGCTGATCGGTTGCGGATCCGTGGGTAGCCCTCGGTGTGATGCACGCGCGGCTCTCCTGGTCGCCGATCCAGTGATCAGTCGCCTCGCGTTGACCCTCCTCGGGGGGCGTTTCTATACTTGATCGGATCGCACGTCGGCTATTGGCCGGGTGTGGTCATTCTGTATGCGTCGGCACCGTTCGAGCCCGAGTGGCGCAATGGCAGCGCAGCCGATTTGTAATCGGCAGGTTAGCGGGTTCGAATCCCCTCTCGGGCTCCACTCACTCCCCCTGCGGGGTCGGGTGGAGGCGTGCGGGGCGCGAGTGCCGGGCATCGACGCCCGCAGGGGTGGGAGAGTGGTTAATTCCAGCGGTCTGTAAAACCGCCGCCTTACGGCTACGCAGGTTCGAATCCTGCCCCCTGCACCAGTCGCACGCGCCACCGGGACTGGAGAGCAGGTTCCCGGTCGCGGGTGGCGCCAGAAACGGAGATATGCCCTCATAGCTCAGTAGGTAGAGCGCGTTCTTGGTAAGAACGAGGTCAGCGGTTCGAATCCGCTTGAGGGCTCCACCACAGCATCAGCTACAGCAGCGCCGCTCACGCGGAGTCGCGGGGCGGCGGAGGAGAACGGGAGCCGAGCGATGGCGCGACGCAAGTTTGAGCGGACGAAGCCGCACGCGAACGTAGGCACGATTGGTCACGTCGACCACGGCAAGACCACGCTGACGGCGGCGATCACCAAGGTGCTCTCGCTGAAGGGCGAGGCCGAATTCCGCGAGTTCGACTCGATCGACAACGCGCCGGAAGAAAAGGCGCGCGGCATCACGATTGCGATCGCCCACGTCGAGTACGAGACTGAGGCGCGCCACTACGCGCACGTCGACTGTCCCGGTCACGCCGACTACATCAAGAACATGATCACCGGCGCCGCGCAGATGGACGGTGCGGTGCTCGTCGTCGCCGCCCCGGACGGGCCGATGCCGCAGACGCGCGAGCACCTGCTGCTGGCGCGCCAGGTGGAGGTCCCCGCCGTCGTCGTCTTCCTCAACAAGGTGGACATGATGGACGACGAGGAGCTGCTGGAGCTGGTCGAGCTGGAGATGCGCGAGTTGATGGACGGCTACGAGTTCCCCGGCGACGAGGTGCCGATCATCCGCGGCTCGGCGCTGGCGGCCCTCGAGTCCAGCTCGACGGACCCGGACGCCGAGGAGTACAAGGCGATCTGGGAGCTGATGGAGGCGGTGGACAGCTACATCCCGCAGCCGGAGCGGGCCAAGGACCAGCCCTTCCTGATGCCGATCGAGGATGTCTTCGGGATCAAGGGTCGCGGCACGGTGGTGACGGGGCGCATCGAGCGCGGCGTCGTCAACGTCGGCGACCCGATGGAGATCGTGGGCATCAAGGAGACGGAGACCACGGTGGTGACCGGGGTCGAGATGTTCAAGAAGATCCTCGACACCGGCGAGGCGGGCGACAACGTCGGCTGTCTGTTGCGCGGGATCGAGCGTGCCGACATCGAGCGTGGTCAGGTGCTGGCCAAGCCGGGCAGCATCACACCGCACCGCAAGTTCAGTGGCGAGGTCTACGTGCTCTCCAAGGAGGAGGGAGGGCGGCACACGCCGTTCTTCACGGGCTACCGGCCGCAGTTCTACGTGCGCACCACGGACGTGACGGGGGTGGTGACGCTGCCCGAGGGCACGGAGATGGTGATGCCGGGCGACAACGTGGCGGTGGACATCGAGCTGATCACGCCGATTGCGATCGAGGACGGGCTGCGCTTCGCCATCCGCGAGGGCGGCCGCACCGTCGGCGCCGGCGTCGTCACCGGAATCAACGAGTAGCGCGGGCACGGGCGGGACGCGCGAGGAGCAGGCATCATGGCCAAGGGCGACCGGGAGCACATCACGCTGGCGTGCACGGAGTGCCGCGCACGCAACTATCACACGCGGAAAAACCGCCGCAACGATCCGGAGCGGCTGGAGTTGCGCAAGTTCTGCCGCCGCTGCCGAGCCCACCAGCCACACCGCGAGACGCGGTAGGCTGGCCACAGAGCCGAACGGAGCCTTTGCATGGGTCGAGCGCTGCGCAGGCAGCAGGAGCGCGCCCAGCGCCGCCAACAGCGGCAGCAGCAGCGCGCCGCGGCCACGGGCGGAGGCGGCCGCGGGCCCTCGATGAGCGTCTCCGCGCCATCGGCCGGAGACGCCAGGCGCGGGCGGCGCTGGGTACCGCGCTGGATCGCCGATATCATCAGCGAGCTGCGCAAGGTCACCTGGCCCACCCGCCACGAGGTCGGCTACCTGACCCTGGTCGTCGTGATAGTCTCGATCTTCTTCGGCGCGATCCTCGGCGTCGCTGATCTCGGCTTCAGCTGGCTGATCGAGAACACGGTGCTGCGCTAATGGCCGCGGCACCCGACAGGGGACGAACGGGGCGCGAGGCAGACCGCAGCACCGCGCCCGTGGAGGCAGCATGACCAGCAAACGGTACCCGCAACCGCCGCCCGCCCCGCCCAACCCGTTCACCGCCGAGCTGGAAGAGCGCGCCGGCCAGGCCGCCGCCGCGACCGTCCTGGTCGAGGAAGACGGCCGCGCCTGGTACATCGTCCAGACCTACTCCGGCTATGAGAACAAGGTGAAGAAGAGCCTGGAGCAGCGCGTCAAGCAGATGGACATGGGCGACCAGGTCTTCGAGGTCGTGATCCCGACCGAGGACGAGATCGAGATCCGCGACGGTCAGCGCAAGACCGTCTCCCGCAAGCTGTTCCCCGGCTACATCCTGGTCCAGATGCTGATGGGCGACGACTCCTGGTACGTGGTCCGCAACACCCCGGGCGTCACCGGCTTCGCCGGCGCCAGCCTGGACGAGCGCGCGCGGCCGCCCGCCCTCGAGGACGAGGAAGTCGCGCGCATCCTGCGGCAGATGGACACGGGCACGCCGCGCATCAACGTCGGCTTCGCCGTCGGCGAGGCGGTACGCGTGATCGATGGGCCGTTCATCGACTTCGTCGGCCAGGTCGACGAGATCAACCTCGACAAGGGCAAGGTGCGGGTCATGGTCTCGATGTTCGGCCGGGAGACCCCGGTCGAGCTGGACTTCCTGCAGGTGGAGAAGCAGTAACACATGGCGAAACGAGTACGAGCGCTGGTCAAGCTGCAGATCCCGGCGGGACGGGCGAACCCCGCGCCGCCGGTGGGCACCGCGCTGGGCCCGCACGGCATCAACATCATGGACTTCTGCAAGTCCTACAACGAGCGCACGCAGTCGCAGCAGGGACAGATCATCCCCGCCGTGATCACGATCTACGAGGACCGCTCGTTCAGCTTCGAACTGCGCACCCCGCCCGCCTCCGACCTGCTGCGCAAGGCCGCGGGCGTGGACAGCGGCGCCGCGAACCAGCTGACCGAGGTGGTCGGCTCCGTCACGAAGGCCCAGGTGCGCACGATCGCTGAAACCAAGCTCGCCGATCTCAACACCGACGATGTCGATAACGCAATGCTGATCATCGAGGGCACCGCGCGCTCGATGGGAATCGAGGTGAAGCCGTAATGGCCAAACGAGGCAAGCGCTACCGCGAGGCCGCCTCCAGGGTGGACCTCCACGCCCTCTACCACCCGGACGCGGCGCTCAGCGCCGTGCGCGAAAGCGCCACCGCCAAGTTCGACGAGACCGTGGAGTTGCACCTCCGCACCGGCCTGGACGGCCGTCACGCGGACCAGCAGATCCGTGGCGCGATCACGCTGCCGCACGGCCTAGGCAAGGTGCAGCGCGTCGCCGTCTTCGCCGAGGGCGAGGGGGCGATGCTCGCGAACGAGGCCGGCGCCGACCTCGTCGGCGCCGACGAGCTGATCGCGCGCGTCGCCGACGGCTTCACCGACTTCGACGTCGCGCTCGCGCAGCGCGAGCTGATGGGCAAGGTCGGCCGGCTGGGCCGCGTCCTGGGCCCGCGCGGCCTGATGCCGAACCCGCGCAACAACACCGTGCTCGAGGCGGACGACATCCCGCGCGCCGTCAAGGAAGCCAAGTCCGGCCGGGTCGAGTACCGGCTCGACAAGACCAACTACGTGCACGCCGCGATCGGCAAGGTCTCCTTCAGCGACGACCAGTTGATGGACAACCTGAGCGCGCTGCTCGGCGAGATCGTGAAGTCGCGGCCGACCGAGCTGAAGGGCCAGTACATCCGCGCCGCCACGCTGACCTCCACGATGGGGCCGGGCGTGCGCGTGGAGCTCGCGCCCCTGCTCGCCCTCGGGGCGGAGGGGTAGACAGCCCCCGGGAACGAGGGCGCTCGCGCGTAAGGGCGAGCGCAATGGAGACTGTACGGGCGCCCTGGAGGCGCAGACACCGGAGACCACGGGTTCCAGACGGGCGCACCGCCCGAACGGAATAATGGCCGCGAGCCGCCCGTGCAGGTGGGATCAGGCGACGTTGCAACGCGCCCCCGGCTGTGGGCCGGGCTGGCGCGGCGCGAACGCCCTCCCGCCGGAGGGCGTTTTGTTCGCCCCCGGATGCAGCAGGAGAGGAGGCGCGGTGCCTACGGAGCGCAAGATCGCGCAGGTCGCCGAGCTGAAGGAGCTGATCGAGGGCGCCGGCATCGCCATCGGGACCGCCTACCAGGGCATTCCGGTGCCCGCCCAGACGCAACTGCGGCGCGTGCTGGTGGCCGAGGGCGCCAGCCTGCGCGTGATCAAGAACACGCTGCTGCAGCGCGCGGCGAACGAGAGCGGCCAGCCGCTCTACGCCGAACTGGCGCAGGGCCCGACGGCGCTGGTGACACACCCCGACGACCCGGTCGCGGCGGCACGGGCAATCCGGCAGTACCGCCGGGAGAACCCGCAGACGCCGTTCGCGGTCCGCAACGCCGTCCTCGACGGCGAGCTTGTCGACGCCGCCTACATCGAGGACCTGGCGACGGTGCCGCCGCGCGAGGTCCTGGTCGCCCGCATCGCGGGCGGACTGACGGGCAAGATCGTGGAGCTGCTGGGGCTGCTTGAGGCGTCGACGCGAGAGTTCGCGGGACTGATCGACGCACGCGCGGAGCAGCTCGAAGGAGCGGAAGGCTAGGCGCGAAGCCGCGCCCAGGAAGCACTGCCGCCCCCGAGGCGGTTCGGAAGGAGCACGAGGATGGCCAAGGTCGAGGAAGCCCTCGAGATCATCAAGGGCATGACGCTGATCGAGCTGCGCGATCTCAACAAGGCGATCGAGGAAGAGTTCGGCGTGACTGCCGCCGCTCCCATGGCGATGGCCGCCATGCCCGCCGCCGACGGTGGCGGCAACGGCGCCGCCGCGGCCGAGGAGCAGTACGAGTTCGACGTGGTCCTCACGGACTTCGGCGCCAACAAGATCAACGTGATCAAGGCGGTGCGCGAGCTCACCTCGCTGGGCCTGAAGGACGCCAAGGACGTGGTCGAGTCCGCTCCGAAGGCGATCCGCGAGGCGGTCACCAAGGACGAGGCCGCGGCCGCAAAGACCAAGCTTGAGGCGGCCGGCGCAACCGTCGAGGTCAAGTAACGACACAGCGTCAGCCACGCTGCACCAGCCGGGCTGAAGCAGGCGCCGCGCACCCCGCGGCGCGCGACGGCCGGGCTGCGGCCGAGTGTTAGGCTTGCCTTGTGGAGTGCTACCTCTGCGAGCGCGCGGCGGCGCGCGAGTGCCCCCGATGCGGCCTGCTCTTCTGTGCGGAGCATGGCGACACGCTCTGCGAGCGCTGCATGGACCCGGCGCTCGCGTTGCCCTCGTCCCTGCTCTACCGCGGCTCCCTGATCGCGCTGGTCACGGCCGGCGTGTTCGCGCTCTGGCTGCTGCTGTGGCCGGCAACCCAGGGCGACGGCGACCCTGCGGAAGCCACCGGGAACCGCCCCACGCAAAGCGCCGAACTCCCGACCGCCACTCCCACTGCCACAGCGCCGCCCACGCCCGTGACCGACGCGACGGCGGCTCCCAGGCCGTCGCCGGCCCGCACGCCGACCCCGACAGCCACGCCGACCCCAACAGCCACGCCGAGCCGAACAGCCACGCCAACCGCAACCGCTACGCCGAGGCCCACAGCCACGCCCACGCCCACCCGGACGCCGACACCAACTCCGACACCCGCACCCACCCAGACCCAAACGCCGACGCCCACCCCGACGCCAACGCCAACGCCCACCCCGACGCCGACGCCGACGCCAACGCCCACCCCGACTCCGACTCCGACTCCGACTGCGACTCCAGCGCCTTCCCCGCTCCGCTACATCACCAACGCGGGCTCGGAAGGGGTGCTGGAGCGCGACGCCTGCGTCGCCGATTCACGCGTGGTGGGGACCGGCTGGTTCGACGGCGACGAGGTCACGATCGTCAGGGTGGGGACCAGCGAATGCGACGGCTGGACACTGATCAGCAGCGAGGACGGACGGGAATCATGGATCCGCAACGAGTATCTTGCCGTGGAACCGTCGTAGGGAGCGCCCGGCCATGATGCGTCACGAGATCATCGGAGAGAACGCGGGTCACCGCCGCACGCTGCTGCGGATGGTCGCGATGTACGCGCCGCTGGCGGCGGGTGCGGGCGTGCTGTCGCTGATCTCGCTGAGCGCCGTCCTCGGCGGCTCCTACGGAGCGGTCGTCCCGCTGATCATCCTGCTGCTGGTCACCGGAGCGTCGCTGGTCCAGGCGGCCTCGGCGATGCGCGATCAGCGCGCGCGCCCAACCTTCACGCGCGGCCAGGTCACCCGCCTCTGGACGAAGGGAGGGCTGTTCTGGTTCTTCCGCTCGCACTACGCCACGGTCAATCGTCAGATCTTCGTGATGGCTCCGGAGATCTGGGTCCAGATCGCGGAGGAAAACACCGTCGAACTTCACCACTGGCCGCACACGCGGACGGTGATCCGCGCGGTGCTGCTCAGCGGCGACCTCGACGATCTCGTCGCCGGCGAGCCCGTGTCCCCCCTGCCGGAAGACTGACGTGACGATCCCGCAACCGGACTCGGCGCCTCCCGCCTACCGGCTGCGCGTCTCCGAGATGGCCTCCAACGACCGCCCACGCGAGCGCCTCGAACAGCTCGGCGCGCAGGCGCTGACGACCTCCGAGCTGCTCGCGATCCTGCTGCGCACCGGCACCCGTGAGGAGGGCGTGCTGCAACTCGCCGAGCGGCTGCAGCAGGAGCACCGCGGCCTGCGCGGCCTTGCCCGGGCGGACATCGCAGAGCTCTCCGCGATCCGCGGCCTCGGACCCGCGAAGGCGGCCGCGATCGCCGCCGCCTTCGAACTGGGGCGGCGACGCAGCCTCGAGGGCGAGGACGAGCGCCCGCTGATCGGCTCCCCGGAGGACGTCGTGCGGCTGTTGCAGGCGCAGCTCGAACTACTGCCGCAGGAGGAGTTCCGCCTGCTGGCGCTCGACAACCGGCATCGGGTGCTGGCGAACCGGATGCTGAGCCGCGGGTCCGTGAGCAGCGCACCGGTGCGCGTCGCCGAGGCGTTCCGCGAGGCCGTGCGGCTCAACGCCTCCGCCATCACCGTCGCCCACAACCACCCCAGCGGCGACCCTGCACCGAGCCCCGACGACGTAGAGACGACGCGCGCCCTCGAAGCGGGCGGCGACCTGCTCGGCATTCGCGTGCTCGACCACGTGGTGATCGGCCACGGCCGCTGGATCTCGATGCGTCAGAGCGGGCTCGGATTCACCTCGCCGTAGCCGCGCGGCCCCAACGGCCACTGCTCCTGCTCGGCGATCCTGACCGGGGCACGTGCTACGATCATGCCAGGCGCTCGGGCGGGCGGCGCAGCGGGATGTGATGCAGCCCTTGCACTGGCTCGACCTCGTCATCGTAGCAATCATCGCGTGGCTGACGCTGCGCGCCCTCTCCATCGGCCTGATCCGCGAGGTCGTGACCTCGGTCGCGGTGATCGGCGGCGCGATCCTCGCGGGTTACTTCTACGCCGAGCTCGCCGACGACATCGCCTTCGCGATCGAGGACGAGACGTGGCGCGAGTTCGTCGCCTTCGCGGCGATCTTCATCGGCACGGTGGTGATCGGGCAGATCGCGGCCTCGCTGCTGCATCGCACGTCCCGAATCCTGCTGCTCGGTCCGGCCGACCGCATCGGCGGCGCTGCGTTCGGATTCATCAAGGGTGTCGTCGTGGTCGAAGTGCTGTTACTCGCGGCGATCACGTTTCCGATCTCCGGCGAGCTCGACGAGGCGCTGGCGGACTCCGTGGTCGCGCCTGCCTTCATCGACGGGCTACCGCTGATCCAGCGCCTGTTGCCGGGCGAGTTCGAAGAGGCCGCCGAGGCCTGGCCGAGTGTTCCGCAGTTGCGCGGCGTGCTTCCGGATCTCCCCTGACCGCCCCCACCGGCCGGCCCGACCGCCACATCGACTGCACTGGCCGCTACACTGGCGCGAGGCGGAAAGGGCGGGAGCGTTGCTCGACCGGCACGCGCTGGTGCTCAACCAGGACTACGAACCGCTGAACGTCTGCGGCGTCAGGCGCGCCTTCACGCTCGTCTTCGGCGGGCGCGCGGAGCTGCTCGAGACCGGCGCGGAGCCGATCCTGGGTGTGGACCGCGAGTACCCCTCGCCGTCCGTGATCCGGCTGCGCCGCCGCGTGCGCCGTCCTCGACCGCAGGTGCGCCTGACACGCCGCGAGGTCTTCGCCCGCGACCGCCAGCGCTGCCAGTACTGCGGGCGCGGGCACCAGGACCTCACGCTGGACCACGTCGTGCCGCGCCGCCGCGGCGGCACGCACGACTGGGAGAACATCGTGACCGCGTGCCAGCCGTGCAATCACCGCAAGGGCGGCCGCACCCCGCGCGAGGCGCGGATGCAGCTGCTGACGCAGCCGGTGCGGCCCCGCCTCTCCGTCCCGCAGCAACTCGCCGAACACCTGCACCGCTACGAGGAGTGGCGGCCGTTCTTCTTCGGCTGGCTCGACCGCGAGACACAGCGCGCGATTGCCAACTGATCAGCGACGCGCGCGCCGTAGGGCGTGAGCGCGCGAGGGCGTATGCTCTCCCGCAGCGCGTGACGCCGGAAGACCAGGAAAGGGGCAGCCCGTGAGCGTCGCTCAGCGACTTCAGGAGCTGGGAATCGAACTGCCCCCGCCGCCCCCGCCGGTCGGCATGTACCGCGCCGCGCTGCGCAGCGGGAACTGGATCCTCACCTCCGGACAGCTGCCGATGCGTGACGGCGAGCTGGTGAACCCCGGACACATCGGCAGCGACGAGGACATCGACGCCGGCCGCGAGGCGGCCAGAGTCGCGACCCTGAACGCGCTCTCCGCCGCGCAGGCGGTGCATGGCAGCCTCGAGGGCCTGCGCGTCGTGCGCCTCGTCGGCTACGTGGCGAGCGCGCCGGACTTCCAGGCGCACCCGGCGGTGATCAACGGCGCGAGCGAACTGCTGCGCGACCTCTTCGGCGAGGACGCCGGGCTGGGCACGCGGCTCGCCATGGGCGTGGCCGCGCTGCCGCTCGGCGCGGCAGTGGAGATCGACCTGATCCTCGAGGATGTGGAGGCAGCGGCATGACGACGGGTAACGACCGCATTGTGGTCCAGAACCGCATCGACTTCGTGACCGGCGCCGTGCGGCGTTACCTTCCGGACGCCGACGCCCTGACGGAGATCGCGGGCAAGGTCCAGGCGCTCGTCGAGAGCCACGACGCCGCCTCGCTGCGCAACGAGCCCGGCGAGGGCGAGTGGTCCGCGCTACGCACGCTCGGCCACATGATCGCCTACGCGCGCGTCCTCCATGACCAGCTCGACCGCATGGCGCACATGACGGACCCGGTGCTGCCGATGACCGACGACGCGGCCGTCGCGGAGCGCGAGGACTGGGAGTCGCGCGACCCCGCAGAGCTGGCCGCGCTCTTCAACGACGCGATCGGCGAGGCGGTGGAGCTGCTCAAGCACGTACCGGACTCCTCGTGGGGCCGGGCCGGCCTCCACCCGCTGGGCGGACGCCGCTCGATCGTGCAGCACGTGCGCGGCGCCGGCGCGCACCTGCGCAGCCACATCGAGCAGATCGAGGCGGCGCTCGCCGCGGAGTAGCGGAGGGCGCGCCTCCGGCCCCTAATGGGGTGAGGGCGGGGGTGAGGGGGAGACTCCCGCGCGCCCTCGAAAGCCGTGAGAGCGCAGCGCAGCCCCGTAGAGCGGACCCTCCCTCACCCTGTCCCTCTCCCTCGGGAGCCCTTTGCGGAACGCCTGCGGAACGGGGCGCCGCGCCCAGCGCGGCCATCGAGGGCAGTCCGGCTCCCTCTCGACGCGAGGAGGAGCACGGAGCAGCGCGGGCTGGCGAGAGACGCGCCGTCGTTCGGTCGGTGGCGTGGGGGCCCTGCGAGGTATCCTCGCGTCCCGATCGACGCAGCTCCCCGCGGCAGACGCTCTGGCTGTCGCGGCGCGTTGTGGCACCGCCGATCCGATCGGGGCGGGCGGCTCCATCTCGCCGCGCTGGCGCGCGGCGCACCCCTCACCCCCGCCCTCTCCCGCAAGGGGAGAGGGAGCCGGACCGCCCTCGAAACGGGAGTTTCGCAAGGGTCTCCTGGGGGAGAGGGAACCCGTACCGGGGGTTGGGCGGCGCGACGAAGCTCCGAGGGCGCGGCTCGCCGCGCTACCCCCGCTCGATGGGGAGCTCGGGGCGGACTGCCCACTCGGACCAGGAGCCGTCGTAGTTGCGCGCCTGCTCGTAGCCGAGGAGTTCGTGGAGCACGAACCAGGCGACGGCCGAGCGCACGCCACCGCCGCAGTAGGGGTAGGCCGCGGTCGAGCCGTCGACGCCCGCGGCGGAGAAGAGCGAGCGCAGCTGCTCCAGCGGGAGCAGCCGTCCGTCCTCGCGCACCAGGCGCTCCCACTCCAGGTGCACCGCGCGCGGGATGCGGCCCATGCGCGGCGCCTCGGCGTGACCGTGCGCCTCGCCCAGCCACTCGCCGTCCGAGCGGCAGTCGACGATGCGCGCCGGGCCACCCTCCGCAGCCGCGAGCACGTCGCCCGCGAGCGCGATGATCGAGGCGTCCGGCTCGGACAGCGAGACCTCGGCCGGCGTCACGGCGGGAACCTCGCGATCGACCGGGACGCCGGCCGCGCGCAGCGCGGGCACGGCGCCGTCGGCGAGGTGCACGCGCGGGAGGCGATAGTAGCGCAGCGCCCAGTAGGCCCGCGCCGGCCACGCCGAGCGCGCGCCTGCCGTGCAGACGATGCGCTGCTCCGGCGTGACGCCGAGGCGCGAGAGATTCGCCTCCATGCGCTCCCGCGTCGGCACGAGCGCGCGGACGCCGTCGCGATCCTCGGTGAAGTCGCCGTAGCCGTGGGCGTGGATCGCGCCGCGGACGTGCGCTTCGTCGTACTCGGCGCGGTCGTTGGCGATGTGCAGCACGCGCACGTCCGGGTCGCCGAGGTGTTCCGCGAGCCAGGCGCCAGCGACGAGCGCGGGCACGGAGTCGTCACGCTGTCCGCTCACGGAGCCACCTCCCCGGTCGAGGCCTTCCGCCGGACGCGCATTCGGGGCCTCCGGGGGCCGACCTCGTCTTCCCCCTCACCCTAACCCTCTCCCTCAGGGAGAGGGAACAAATGCTAGTTCTGCCCGCCGCCGCCCGAACCACCCTGGCCGTCGCCGCCCGAGCGCCTGCGCCCCCGGCCGCCGCGGCGTCCGCGGCGGCGGCGGCGCGCTGGCTTCTCGCCCTCGCCGTCCGCCTGTTCAGGCGCGCGGTCCTCCGTCCGCCCCGCCGGGGCGGGCTCGCCGCCCGCCGGCGCATCGACTACATCGAGGGTGGCGACCAGCGTGTCGCGGCGCTGGCGATCCTGGCGGTGTACCGGGCCCTCGACCTGCTCCTCGAGCTCCTCGGGTCGCACGGCCGAGCCGTACTGGCTCGCCAGCTCGTCGGCGGTCATCTCGATCACCTCGCCGCTGTCGTCGAGGCGCAAGCGCACCTGGCCCTTGAGCGTGTTGTGGGCGATCACGCGCGCACGGCCGACCGGCGTGGTGACGCGCTTGCCGACCTTGGGCAGCGTCCCGCGCAGGAGGCGGTACTCGTCGACCTCGTAGGAGAGGCAGCAGAGGAGACGACCGCAGACACCCGAGATCTTCGTCGGGTTGGGCGGGAGGTCCTGCTCCTTCGCCATCCGCATCGAGATCGTCGGGAAGGTCGTCTGCCAGGTGCGGCAGCAGAGTGCGAGGCCGCACACCCCGACATCCCCGAGCGACTTCGCGCGGTCGCGGTCGCCGACCTGCCGGACGTCCACCTCGACGCCGAGCAGATCGCGGCACATGCCGGTGAACCAGCGGTGCTGGATGCGCTCCGGCGCGGAGAAGGTGATGTGGCAGTGCGTGCCCGCGAGGTTGTAGATCAGGCTCGCGACGCGCACCCGCGGGTCATTGCGCGTCGCGAGCTCCTGCGCGCGGCGTAAGTCCTCCAGCGCGCGCTCGCGGCCCTCCCGCCAGGCGTCCACATCCTCGGCGCTGGCGAGGCGCTCGATGACGCGCAGCGGCCCCTCCGGCTCGGCGGCCAGCGTCTGGTCCGGCGTGACGACCACCCAGCCCAGCTGCTCGCCGTCCGAGGTGCGGACCACCACGTAGTCACCCAGCGCCGGCTCGATCTCGTCCGGGCTGCACCACGTGAGTGGCCCGGCCTCCGTGAAACGTATTCCGACAATGCCTTCCATGCAGTCCCGACGGTCGCGATGCCGACCCATGCCCAACAGGCGAGGCCTGCTCAGGCGGGCGGCGCGGCGGCCGGACGGGCCTCCTCTCGGCTTGGCTCCGGTTCGTCGAACTGCAACTGCGGGAGGTCCAGCATCAGCACCTCCAGCGCAAGCTGCGGGTTGGTGTTCTCCAGCAAGTGGCGGCGCGCCCGCTCCGTCGCGCGCAGCGCCAGCACCGCCTCGCGAGGCGTGCAGCCCTCGGGCGCGGCCTCAGCGCCCTGGCCTTCCGCGTCGGCGACCGAGGCGAGCGTGTCGCGCCACCACCAACGCCAGACATCGAGTGTCTCGAGGACCGGCCGCCGCTCGCGGCGCCAGGCGCCGGCAAGCCGCGCGGCGTGGTCGAAGCGCTCGTTGCGCGAGGCTCCGCAGAGCCGCCGCAAGTCGGCGGTCGCCGTCTCGCGCAGCTGGCGTTGCGCCGGGTCCTGGTGCAGCCGCAGCGCGAGGCCGTAGCGCCCGCGGCCCTGCGCGGCCAGCTCGCGCGCCTCGTCCGCGTCGAGGTCCTCGACATCCTCGGCGAGCGCCTCGGCGAGCGCGGCGCGAGGCAGCGGCCGCAGCGTCAGCTCGCGGCAACGCGAGCGGATCGTCGGCAGCAGATCGTCGGGATCGACGGCGAGCAGGATCAGCAGCGCGCTGCCCGGCGGCTCCTCGAGCGTCTTCAGCAGCGAGTGGGCCGCCTCGGTCTGCAGGTCGTTGGCGGTATCGATGATGAAGACGCGCCTCGAGGCGTGGAACGGCGCGAGGTTCGCGAGCTTCGAGATGCGGCGCGCCTGGCAGATGCGGATCCGCGTCGAGCTGTCCGCCTGGTGGTCGCGGTGCCCTTCCTCGTCGCAGGGCCCGCCGATCGTGATCCGCTCCACGTCCGGCGCCTCGCCCGCCTCGATGCGCGTGCAGGAGCGGCACTCGAGGCACGGGTCGACGTCCTCGGCGTCCGCCTCCGCGCGCTCCTCGCAGTGCAGCGCCTGCACGAGTCGCCTCGCCAGCGTCGCCTTGCCCACGCCGTCGGGGCCGCTGAACAGCCAGGTGTGCCCGAGCCGCCCGGCCGCGAGGGCGGCCCGCAGCTCCGCGACGGGCTGCTCCAGCCCTCGCAGCCCCCAGTCCGCGCCGCTCACAGGTCCACGTCCAGCGACATCAGATCCTCGAAGGTCTGGCGGCGGCGCAGCAGGCGCGCCTCGCCATCGGCGACCAGCACGACGGCGGGCCGCAGCGCGAGGTTGTAGTTCGACTCCATCGCGACCTGGTAGGCGCCGGCCGCGGGCATCGCGACGACCTCGCCGGCGCGCAGCCGGGGCGTCTCGATGTCGCGCGCGAGCAGGTCGCCGGACTCGCAGTACTTGCCTGCGATCGTCACGGTCTCCTCGGCGGGCGCGAGCGGGCGCTCCGCGGACAGCAGCTCGTAGCGCGAGCCGTACATCGCCGGGCGAATGTTGTCGGCCATGCCGCCGTCGACGGAGACGTAGGTGCGCACGCCCTCGATCTCCTTGCGCGCGCCGACCGTGTAGAGGGCGAGCCCGGCGCGTCCGACGAGCGAGCGGCCCGGCTCGATCACCAGCCGCGGGAGTGGCAGGCCGCGCGCGTCGGCCTCGCGCCGCAGCGTCGCGCAGATCACGCTCGCGTAGGCGGCGGGCGGCGGCGGCTCGTGATCGCCCTGGTAGCCGATGGCGAACCCGCCCCCGACCGACAGCTCATCGAAGTCGAGCCCGAGCCGGTCGCGGCAGATCTCGGCCTGGAAGGCCGCGACCACCTCGATGCCGCGCTCGTAGGGCGTCAGCTCGAAGATCGGGCTGCCGAGGTGCATGTGCAGCCCCCGCAGATCGAGGTGCTCCGCGGCCGCGATGCGGCGCACCGCCTCCTCCGCGTCGCCGGTGGCGATCGCGACGCCGAACTTGCTGTCGAGGATGCCGGTGGTCGTCTTCTCGTGCGTGTAGGCGTCGACGCCGGGCGAGACGCGCAGCAGCACCGGCTGGCTCACGCCCGCCTCCGCCGCAGCCTCCTCGACCAGCGCGATCTCGCCGAGGTTGTCGATCACGACGCGTCCGACGCCCGCCTCGACCGCCGCGCGCAGCTCCTCGGGCGACTTGTTGTTGCCGTGCAGGTAGATCGTCGCGGGGTCGACCTCGGCGGCGAGCATCACCGCCAGCTCGCCGCCGGAGACCGCGTCGAAGCCGTAGCCCTCGGCGGCGATCAGGCGGGCAAAGGGGCGGTTGAGGAAGGCCTTCGCCGCGTAGAGGGCGGTGGTCTCCGCGTGCTCCTCGCGGAACGCCGCGAGGAAGCCCCGCGCCTGCGCCTGCAGCGTCGCCAGGTCGTAGACGTAGAGCGGCGTGCCGTATTCGCGGGCCAGCGTGGGCAGATCGCAGCCGCCGACGGAAAGCGCGCCGCACTCGCCGAGGGCGGCGGTGACTGGCAAGAGATGCGCCAGCGGCAATGATGCCGTCGCGGAGGTAGCCACAGTGGTCCCGCGTTCCCGCGGTGTCGTCGTATTCGGCCCCGCGGGCGGCGCTTCCGGCAAAGCCTGGGGAGCGCGCGCGAGGTAAGGACGTCACGCGTCATTCGTTGCGCCGGATTATCGCACGCGCGCCGCCGGATCGCACGGCGGAGCTGCGGCAGAAGCGTGTCAGGCGCCACCCGCGCGAGGTTGGCGACCCGTCCACCGCAACCTACGATGCGGCGACAGCGCGGAGCGAACGATGCGAGTTGCTCTGATTCGAAACCTGAACGATCGATTCAGGTCCTACTCCGACATCATCGCCGCCGTCGACGACCGGGCGCTCGCGGAGCGCCTCGATGTTCCACGGCATCGCACCCTGGCCGAACACCTCTGGTGCATCGTCAGCTCCCGGGAAACCTACGCGCGCTCCCTGGCCGCCGGTTCGACGCAAGCCTGGCAGGGAGCCAGGTTCGCCATGGATCCGGCGGGGTTCGCCGAGCGGCTCGATTCGTCTGCCGCCGCGGCCGGCGCGGCGATCGAGGGCATCACCGACTGGACGGAAGCGCGTGACGAGATCCTGATCGAGCTTTGCGAACACGAGCTGATGCACGAAGCCCAGATCATCCGGCACTTCCTCGGGGCCGGGCTCGACATGCCGAAGTCGCTGAAGTGGGCCGTGTGCGACTGAGCCGAACCCGGCATGGCGACGGGAGGGCTACCTCCCAGAGGCGCTCGCCCTCGGTGACCTCGACGACGCCCTGGCACGACGAGCCGCGCGAGGTGGGAGCGGACCTGGCCGCGGGCGGCGCGTCTCGATCTTCGGCTCGCCCTCGTCGGTCTGGCCGGCGGGCTTCGCGGCGGGCGCGCGCGGATTCGCCCGGGTCAGCCCTCCCGGGTCAGTCCTCGATGTCGGCGTCATGGAAGAGGGCGACGTACGGACCGTATATGAAGAAGCGGTCGCGCTTGCGCCCGGTGATCTCTACCAACAGGCCGAGGTCGGCGAAGGCCTGGACCAGCGAGTTGGCTCTCGCATGACTGAGGCCGGAGCGCCGCTGCGCTTCGCGGATGTCAAGGAATGGAGCCGGGTAGAGCGATTCGAGCAGCCTCAGCCCGTTGTCCGCGCGTCGCCCGAGCGACCCCGCGACGAGCTCGCGGTGCTCCTCACGTAACGTGATCAGCCGGCGTGCCGTCTCGGTGGCCTCCGCCGCGACAACCCGGACGCCCCCCAGGAAGAATCGCAGCCAGCCCTCCCAGTCACCCCGGTCGCGTACGGCCTGCAGGCGGTCGTAGTACTCGGGACGGTGCCGGCGCAGGTAGTGCGAGAGGTAAAGCAGGGGCCGCTTCAGAATGCCTGTCTCGCAGAGCAGGAAAGTGATCAACAGTCGCCCGACACGCCCGTTCCCGTCCAGGAACGGGTGGATCGTCTCGAACTGCGCATGGACGAGCGCGACCTTGATCAGCACCGGCAGTTCGCTGCCGTCGTGGATGAACCTCTCGAGATCCGATAGCGCGGCGACCATCTCGGCAGGCGGTGGCGGCACGAAGCTGGCGTTGTTGAGTGGACTGCCCGGCGCCCCTATCCAGTTCTGCGAGGTGCGGAACTCCCCGGGGTTGCGCTCGGCGCCACGTACGCCCTCCAGCAGCACGCCGTGGATTTCGCGGATCAGCCGCAGCGAGACCGGCAGCGACGCGAGGCGCTCCAGCCCGTGGTTCATTGCCTTCACATAGTTGGCGACCTCGGCGGAGTCGTCCGGCGTCCGGGCGCGCGCCGTTCCTGTCCGTTCCTGTCATTTTTTCCTGTCAAACGACAATAGCGAGGGAATATCCCACCTCTTACTGTCGCTTCCGGCACTTACCTCGCCCGACCGGGCGCGCTATTGTCCCTTCGCCCTGGGAACGGACGGTAGCGCCGGTGGGCGAGCACGAACAGCAAGAGATCGACTCGCTGCTCGCGCGCTACGAGCGCGAGGTCGAGTACTTCGTGCTGACGCGCGACCGCTTGCTGCCGCTGATGCGCCAGCTGCTCGACGCGCTGCGGCGCTGGACACAGAGCGGCGAGGACGCCGCGGGGCGGGCCGCGCTGCTGCGCCGCGAGTACATCGAGGCGCTCGACACGCTCGGCGGCCAGATCGACGACTGGGTGCGCATTCGCGGCTCGGGAGTGCGCGTCTCCTCGCTCGCCGGCGGGATGTCGGATGGGCAGATCGAGCGCTTCAGCGCGCTGCAGGCGCGCGAGGTCGCCGAGGCCATGGGCCGCGAGGAGTTCGATGCCGCGCAGGCGGAACTACGCGAGCTGCTGCTGATCTTCGAGGAGTTCGCGGCCTGACGCCTCAGAGCCGCCGCAACGCCGAGGCGGGCGGCATCGGACGCGTCGCGAAGACGAAGCAGAGCGAACCGAGCGCCGACGTCACCCCCAGCAGCAGGAATGCCAGCGTGTACGTCCCCTGCGCGTCGTAGATGATGCCCGCGATCAGCGGCCCCAACATCATCCCCATCATCACGATCAGCGAGGAGAAGCCCTGTATCTGCCCGTAGGAGCCCGGCCCGAAGTAGTCGGCGCGCAACGCCGAGGTGAGCGGCCCCCGGGCGCCCCAGGCCATGCCCTGTATTGCCACGGCCAGGGTCACCAGCCAGAACGACGGGCTCCACGCCAGCAGCAGCATCGCCGTCATGTGCCCGAACATCGCCGAGACGATGATCACGCGCTTGTTGGTGCGATCGCCGAACACGCCGCCGATCAGCATGCCCACCACCAGCATCGCCGTGAGCAGCGTGATCAGCCGCGCCGCCGTCGCCGAGGACACCCCGAACTCGCCGGTCACATAGACGAAGAGGTGCACCGAGATGGCGCCGACGGTCAGCAGTCCCGAGGCGTGCCCGAGCGAGAGCAGCCAGAAGGCACGCGTCCGCATCGCCTCGCGGGCGTTGAAGCTCGTCTCGGGCATCGCCGCGGCGGCCGCCGCAGCCGCGGGCGGCAGCCCGTCCGGCGTCCGCCCGTGGTCGCGGGGGCGCGTTCGCACGAGACTGGCGAGCGGCAGGCCGAGGAGCAGGACGATGCAACCCGAGACCACCGACGTCGTCCGCCAGCCCCAGCCCTCGAGCGCCCAGACCACCGCCGGCGTGAACAGGCCGCCGGCTGCCACGCCCGTCGACATCACGCCCAGCGCCAGCGCCCGCCGCTGCTTGAACCAGTTCACGATTGCCGTCGAGACGCTCAGCATCGACGAGAGGCTGGAGCCGATCGCGATCAGCGCGAACACCAGGTAGAAGCCGAGCAGTGAGTCGACCAGACTGAACGAGGCCAGCGCCACGCCGAAGATCACCACGCCGATCAGCATGATCAGCCGCGGTCCGTAGCGATCGACGGCCCAGCCGTGGATCGGACCGAGGAAGCCCGTCTCCACGCGCTGCAGCGCGAAGGCGAGCGAGAGTTCCGTGCGGCTCCAGCCGAACTCGTCCTCCAGCACCTTCACGTAGGCGCCGAAGGAGTGGAACAGCAGCCCGCCGCCCAACACCATCAACCCGAAGCCCGCGAATACGATCCACCAGCCGTAGAAGATGCGCTCCTGGACCACGCGCGGTGGTCTGGCTGGCGGCGGCGCGGGGGCGCGCCCCGACGCGCCACTCCCTCCGGCGTCCGATACCTCGACGAGCTTGGCCACCCGTGAAGACTCCTCGCCCCGTCCGGCTCGACGCGCCCAATGCACTGAGACCGCCCCGCCATCATAGGCGGGGCTCAGCTACGACCCGTGGCTCGGCGCATCTTCCAGCGCGTCGAGGCGCCGCAGCAGCGTGCTCGATCCGGCCACGCGCGCGCCCAGCGCCTCGACCTCGCGGCGCAGCGCGGCGTCCGAGGTCACGACGGTCAGCGAGGCGGGCTGCGCGTCCTCCGCCACCAGCTCGGCGATGCGCTCGTCGGCGGCGTTCCTGCCGCTGCGCCTGGCGTAGAGCACGCGCAGCGGCCTGCCCTCGGGCTGCTCGGGCGGTCCGGAGCGGCCGGGCCGGCCGTCGAAGACCACCGTCAGCTCGTCACCGCTCGCCTCGGCCAGGGCCTCGAGGCGTCGCACGAGCCGCCGCGCGGCGCTGGCGCGGTCGCGCCACCAGCCGTCCGGCCGCGAGCCGATCACGTTCATGCCGTCGACGATCAGTCGCTCCACGAATCGCTCCCGCGCGCTCATCCCCCTCGACATCCTCGCACGGTCGCCGAGGGCGCTCCGCCGCGCGCGATCGTGAGCGCGGCAACGGCTACCCTCGGGCCGTGACCACGAAGCCCGGCCCGCCCGGCGATCCGGCCGGAATTACGAACGTGGCGGACTCACGCGCGGCCGAGCCGCCGCCGTTGTTCACACGGGGCCTGCTGCTGCTCTGCATCGCCGTCTTCTTCCAGATGTTCAGCTTCCAGATGCTGCTCCCCGTGATGCCGCTCTACCTGCTCGACATCGGCGGCAGCGAGGGGCAGGTGGGGCTGATCCTCGGCATCACCGCCGGCACGGCGATGCTCTTCCGCCCGCTCACGGGCTGGATCGCCGATCGCTACGGACGAAAGCCGCTGCTGGTCGCCGGCAACGCCGACTTCGTGCTCTCGCTGGCGCTGTACCCGCTCGCGCGCTCCGTCGCGCCGCTGCTCGCCGTGCGCTCGCTGCAGGGCGCGGGACTCTCCGCGACGAGCACCGCCGGCAGCACGATGGTCGCCGACCTCGCGCCCCCGCTGCGCCGCGCCGAGGCGATGGGCGTCTATGGCGTCGCCGTCAACGTCTCCAGCGCCATGGGGCCGCTGCTCGGCGCCACGATCGCAATCGGGGCCGGCTTCAACACCGCCTTCCTCGTCGCCGGGATCACGGCGGTCGTCGGGCTCGCCTTCACCTCGCGGCTGCCGGAGCCTCCGCGCGCCGCCGCTCCGGCCGGGGGGGCGCGCTTCACGCTGATCAGCCGCGATGCGTTGTTCCCGGCGTCCATCGCGCTCTGCCTCTTCCCGCCGATCGGCGTGGTGCTCTCCTACATCGCCGTCTTCGCCAACGCCGAGGGGCTGGGCAACCCGGGCCTGTTCTTCCTGCCCTACTCGCTGACGCTGATCGTGGTGCGCGTGCTCTCGGGACGGCTCTCCGACCGCTACGGGCGCCTCACTGTGTTGCTCCCGGCAGTCATGGCGTTCATCGCGGCGCTCATCGTGATCGCCCTGGCGCACCACGTGCTGGTGTTGCTACTCGGATCGCTGCTGCTCGGCTGCGGCTTCGGCATCGCGCACCCCACCATCCTCGCGATGGCGGTCGACCGCGCGCCGCAGGGCCGCCAGGGCGCCTCGATGAGCACGCTGATCGGCGCCTTCGACCTCGGCATCGGAGGCGGCTCCGCGCTCGCCGGGCTGGCCGTCGCCTTTGCGGGGCTGCGCGGCGTCTTCCTGCTTGCCACGATCGCGCCGCTGCTCGGCGCGCTGCTGCTGATCGTGGCGATGCGCCGCGGCAGCCGCTGACGCGTCGACGCGCTCAGGAGGCCGGGGCGAACTCCGCGGTAGTCGGGATCTGCTGCAGCTCCGCGACGATCTCGCGCACCTGCGCCTCCTCGTCCGGGTTGCGCGGCTCGACCTCGAGGTTCACGACCGTCGCGAGGCCCGCGTACTTGGCCCGCATCTCCGCGGCGATCCCGTCCCAGGGCGCGACCGCGCAGAACTCTTCCATCATCTCGTCGCTGATCCGGCTCGGCAGCTCGTCCCAGCGCCCCTCGATCGAGAGCCGGTGCAGCTCGTCGGCCGTCGACTCCCAGCCGTGCAGCGCGAGGATGCTCGCGTACGCGCGCGTCGAGGAGTAGAAGGCGATTCGCCTGCGGGCGACCTCGCGCGACTGCGCCAGCTCTTCCTCGTCGCGCCCGGTCACGATGAAGCCGCCCGAGCGCACCATCAGATCAGCGGGATCACGCCCGGCGCGGCGCGCGCCCTCGAAGACGCGAGGCAGCACGACCTCCCGCTGATGGCGGAAGCTGCTCACGGGGTGGACGGCGATCCCGTCGCAGAGCTCGCCGGCGAGGCGCGTGTTGTAGGGATTCACCGCCGAGATCACGATGGCGACATCGGGGTGCTCGATCGGGCCGGGGTCGAAGTCCGGGTTGGTCAGGGTGTAGCGGTAGTACTCGCCCTCGAAGTCCGGCCTGGCGCCGGTCTGCCAGCAGTGCCAGATCGCGCGGATGCAGCGAATGTAGTCGCGCAGCCGCGGGCCGGGCGGCCCCCAGGGGACGGAGAAGCGGCGCTCGTTGTGCCCTTTCACCTGCGTGCCGAGCCCCAGCACGAAGCGCCCTCCCGAGTAGCGCGCGAGGTCCCACGCGAGGTTCGCCGTGATGTAGGGCGCGCGCGGGAACGCGATCGCCACGGAGGTGCTGAAGCGCAGCCGCTCCGTGTGCTCCGCCACCAGCGTCAGCGGCAGGAACGGATCGTGCTTCGACTCGGGCGTGGTGATGAAATCGTAACCCAGCGCCTCGAGGGCGCGCGCCCGCGCCGGCACGTCGTGCAGGTCCACGTTGCGCAGCGCGTGCCAGACCATCATCGCCATCGCACACCTCGTCTCCACGTCCGGACTGTCGGGCGGGATTGTAGCGCCGCGCCCGCGTCCCGATTGGCGGCTACCGGCGCGCGAGGTTACAAAGGCGCTGGTCACGGATTGTCGGCATAGAGCGTTGCTTGACACACGATCGCACGCACGCAGAGAATCACGAGCGGACGCTCACTCGGCGACTGCCAGCCTGCCGCTGTCGGAGTACCTGTGGGGCAGAATCGGACGGAGCTGAGCAGTGCCTGATGTCGATTCGCTGGAGGAACTCGCGTCACGTCGAGCGGAGTACGAGGAGCGCATCCGCGTGAGCGGACGGGAGCTCCCGGGCCCGTTCATGACGACCTCAAGCCACCCCGTCGAGCGCCTCTACAGCCCGGTCGACATTCCGGACTTCAGCTACAGCAGGGACCTGGGCAACCCCGGTGAGTACCCCTTCACGCGCGGGGTCCACGCGACCGGCTATCGGGGCAAGCCGTGGACGATTCGCATGTTCGCCGGGTTCGGGTCCGCCGAAGAAACCAACGAGCGCTACCGCTATTTGCTGGAACACGGGGAGACGGGCCTCTCCGTAGCCTTCGACATGCCAACATTGATGGGCTACGACGCGGACGACGAGTGGGCGGTGGGCGAGTTCGGGCACTGCGGCGTCGGCGTGTCCTCGCTCGCCGACATGGAGTTGCTGTTCCAGGACATCGCCCTCGATCAGATCACCACCTCGATGACGATCAACTCGCCGGCGCCGGTGATCTGGGCGATGTATATCGCGACGGCTGAGAAGGCCGGGATACCGCGAAGCGAGCTCGGCGGCACCCTGCAGAACGACATTCTGAAGGAGTACATCTCCCAGAATGAGTTCGTCTTTCCCCCGGGGCCCTCGATGCGGCTGGTCGTCGACACGATCGAGTTCGCGACCGCGGAGATGCCGCTGTGGAACAGCATCTCCGTCTCCGGCTACCACATCCGGGAAGCAGGCTCGACAGCCGCCCAGGAGCTGGCATTCACGCTGCGCGACGGGATCGAGTACGTCCAGTGGTGCGTCGACCGCGGTCTCGAGGTGGACGACATCGCCCCGCGCATCTCGTTCTTCTTCAACATTCACAACGACTTCTTCGAGGAGATCGCGAAGCTGCGCGCGGCGCGCCGGATCTGGGCGCGCGTGATGAAAGAACGCTTCGGGGCGAAGAACGAGCGCAGCCTCTGGATGCGTTTCCATGCGCAAACGGCCGGCTGTTCGCTCACCAAGCAGCAGCCGGAGGTGAACACCGTGCGCTCGACGGTGCAGTCGCTCGCGGCCGCACTCGGCGGGACGCAGAGCCTGCACACCAACGCGCTGGACGAGGCGCTTTCGCTTCCCTCGGATGACGCCGCGCGGCTCGCCCTCCGGACGCAGCAGGTGATCTTCCATGAGTCCGGCGCCGCGAATACCGTCGACCCGCTCGCCGGCAGCTACTTCGTCGAGGCGCTGACCGACGAGATGGAGCGCGAGTGCCTCCGCTACTTCGACAAGATCGACGACCTCGGCGGGGTCATCGGCGCGCTCGAGGACGGCTTCTTCCACGCCGAGATCGCCGAGGCGGCCTGGCGCTACCAACAGGAGGTCGAGGCGCAGGAGCGCATCATCGTAGGCGTCAATGAGTACGTGATGGACGACGAGGCGCAGGTGCCCACCATCCGCATCAACGAGGAGAGCCTCAACCGCCACATGGCTCGCCTCAAGCGCGTCCGCGCCGAGCGCGACCAGCAGCGCGTGACGGACACGCTGCAGGCGCTCGAGGAGGCCTGTGCAGACCCGGCAACGAACGTCATGCCGTACATCCTCGACGCGGTGAACGCCTACGGCACGCTCGGCGAGATCATGGGTGTCATGCGCCGGGTCTTCGGCGAGTACCAGCAGACCGTCGCGTTCTAGGCTGTCCTGTCTCGCGTTCCGGCGAGACATACCGTTGGCATAAGGGACCACGTGGCCCTGCGCTCCGCTTCGGGTCGGCGCACCGGCGACCGTGACAGCCGACCGCTCGGGAGGTCCGACTGAGGGCACCTCTGGCGGAGCGGCCAGCGTCCCTTCAGTTCCCGGGGGTTCTGGTCCGCCGCCGTCTTACCCGCCGCGCAGGCGCGGGTCCAGGATGTCCCGCACCGCGTCACCGGCCAGGTTCCAGCTCAGGACGGTGAGGCTGATGAACACGCCTGGCCAAATCGCGAACCACGGAGCGGACAGGAAGTAGACCCTCGCGGTCCCGCTCAACATGCTTCCCCACGCGGGCGCGGGAGGCGGGACGCCGACGCCGAGGAAGCTCAGCGTGGCCTCCGCCAGTACCGCCCCGGCCATGCTGATGCTGCTCAGGATGATGACGGTCGGCATCAGGTTCGGCAGGATGTGGCGAGAGGCGATCCGCACGTTGCCCGCTCCGATGGTCCGGGCCGCCTCCACGTAGTCCCGCTCCTTCAGGGAGAGGACCGACGACCTCACGATCCGGCTCGTGGCGGGAATGAAGCCGATGCCGATCGCGAAGATCGTCTGCTTGAGTCCCGGGCCAAGCGCCGCGATGACGGTGAGCACGAAAATCAGGCCCGGGAACGCCAGCCACGCGTCCATGACTCGCTGTGTGACCAGGTCGAACGTACGGCCGGCATAGCCACTCGCGAGGCCGACGCACATCCCCATGAACGTTCCGATCGTGACGGCGCCGATTCCAACGGCAAGTGAGATCCTGGAGCCATGGATGATGCGGCTCCAGATGTCCCGGCCCAGGTTGTCCGTGCCCATGATGTGGTCGCGAGTCGGCGCCGTCAGCACGGCTCTGTAGTCCTGCTCGAGGGGACCGTAGGGCGCGATCAGCTCGGCGAACAGCGCCATAAAGACCAACCCGAGCAGCACGAGCGCGGCGACCGCCCCCAACGGCTTCTTCCGCGAATATCGCATCGCCGTCCGCGCGGGCAGGCCGGCCCGGGACAGCACGACCAAAGGGACGGAACGCTCCTGCTGAACCATGCCCATCACCCTCCCCCGGCGCCGCGGGCGCCAGGCCTAGTCGTAGCGGATCCGCGGATCCAGCAGTCCGTAGCTGAGATCGACAATCAGGTTCGTAAAGAGGAACCCCAGCGCAGCTAACAGCACCGCGTTTTGAATGACCGGGTAGTCGCGCTGATTGATGGCCGTGAGGATGAGCTGGCCGACGCCCGGGAGTCCGAACACGTTCTCGATCACTACCGAGCCGCCGATCAGGCCGCCGATCTGCAGGCCGATCACCGTGACCACCGGAATGAGGCTGTTTCTGAGGACGTGCCTGTAGATCACGGAGCGCTCGCCCAGCCCCTTCGCGCGAGCGGTTCTGACATAGTCCTGGCGCAGCACCTCCAGAACCTCGGATCTCGACATACGCATGATCGACGCCGAGAGCGACCAGCCCAGGGTGAGACTGGGCAACGCGAACTTCTCGAGGTTCTCAAGGGGATCGTCGAGGAATGGTGTGTACCCGGGTGGAGCCAGGTAACGCCACCACAGCGCCGGCAGCAGGATCACCAGGAGGGCGATCCAGAAGTTGGGAAGGGAGAGCCCGAGCACCCCAACCAGCCTGCCCAGATAGTCGACCGGCGTGTCCTGATACACCGCCGACACCACGCCAACCACCAGACCGGTGATGACGGCCACCGCCACACTCATCACGAGCAGCTGTATGGTGATCGGCAGGCGCCGGCGCATCTCGCTGATGACCGACTTCCTCGTCCAATAGGAGGTGCCGAAGTCCAGCGTCACGGTGTCAGCGATCCAGATCACGTACTGGACCGGGAGGGGCTTGTCGATTCCCAACTGGCGACGCATCTCCTCAATGGCCTCGGGGTCGGCGTCGTCTTCGAGGACCAGATCGTCGCCGCTGAATGCCTGCAGCAGCGCCGCGTCGCCCGGCATGAGCCGGACGAGCAGGAACAGAATCAGGGACAGCCCAAGCAGCGTGGGCAGCATCGCCACGATCCGGCGAGTAGTGTACTGGACCATTCGCGCGCCACCCCTCTACTGAGGGTTGCAGCAGGTAGCAGGTGTCGACGGCCGGAATTCAGGCCGCCAGCACGTGCCCGGGACCACCAGGGATGGCTCCTGAAACCCTGTCCGAGCCACCCTCATCAAGGGGAACGCTGTGACAGCGGGAGCGAGCACACGCACGTGCTCGCCCCCCTTGCCTCAGGTCCTCAATCCGCCGATCAGGACAGCCGGTTTTCGGGGGCCGTCTCGACGTCCATCCAGATCCAGCTCGGGTTCATGATCGACTGCCGCTGGGCGCGGTTGTCGCGCCAGTCGTTGATCCACGGCTGCCACATCCTGATCAGCGACGGCGCGGAGATGGAGGCCCAGAGCTGGGCGTCGATCATCGCCTGCTCGACCTTCTGGAAGATTGCGCCGCGCGCCGCATCGTCGAACTCGACCTTCCCCTGGTCGATCAACGCGTCGAGGGCGGGGTCGCTCCAGCCCACGGTCTGGGGGTTGGTGCTGCTGGAGTGGTACTGGCGCACCGCCGTGCTCGGCCGCGCGACACCGCCGGCGAGGTGGACGAACAGGCCGTCGATGTCGGCGGGCTGCGCCCTGCGCGCCGCCCCGTATGACGCCGTGTCCATCGGGACCAGGGTCAGGTCGAGCTTTAGCACTTCCTTCAACTGCGGCTGTACGGCTTCCCCGTAGACAGGCGCAACCGCCAATCGGGTGTTGTAGACGAGATCCGCCGCGAACCCGTCTGCAAATCCGGCGGCGGCGAACAGCTTCGCTGCCTCCGCCCGGTCCGCCTCCTTCGCTGCGCGGAAGCCCGGCTGCTCGAGGAGCTGATCGCTGGAGTACGTGTAGCCGTCCCGCTGGATGGTCATCGGACCGGAGATCACGCCGTCGCCGAAGTTCGCGGCGGCGTCCACGTCCTGGCGACTGATCGCCAGGTGGACCGCCTGCCGGACCCGGATATCACCGAAGGGCGGCCGGAGCCAGTTGAAGCCAATGCCGTAGATGTAGTCCGAAGGGAAGCCAACGGTCTTGGCCTCCGGAACGGCGTCCAGAATCGGCTTCGCCTGAATGCGGTCGTTGCGGCTCAGGATGTCGAGCTCCCCGGCGATGAAGGAGGCCGACTGCGTCGCGTCGTCTCCCGGGGTAATGCGCAGACCGTCGAGGTAGGGCCTGCCGACCTCCCCGCCGGGAATGCCACCGCCCCAGTAGTCCTCGAAGCGCGTGACGGTCGTCGTCGAGTCGGCTTGCCAGTCCTTCACCCGGAAGGGTCCGGTACCGACCGCCTCGCTCGAGAAGTCGACGCCCGCTGCTTCGGCGCTGCGCGGCATGATCGCTATCTGCGAGATGTACGAGTTCACGGCCTCCAGGAACTCCGCGTTGGGACCGGGCGCAGTCAGGCGGATCGTGTTCTCGTTGACGACTTCGAAGCCGTCGATGAAGCGCCCCACCGTCCAGTTGTTCCTGTTCGCGTCTTCCGCAGTCGCCCGCTCGTACGTGAAGCCCACGTCATCCGCGGTCAGCGTCGCTCCGTTGTGGAACTTCACGCCCCCACGGATCGCCAGGGTGTACGTGACCTCGTCCATCTGCTCCCAGCTCTCGGCCAGCCAGGGGACGATGCTGTAGGGGCTGCGCCACTCCTCGTTCGAGAAGTCCGTGTTGAGGAGCGACTCGTAGAACATCTTGCCCATGATGGTGTTAATGCCCACCGACGTGTCGGTGTAGTAGGGGTCGATGTTCGTGCCCTGGTAGCCGGCGGGCTGAATGAACTGCAGGAAGCCGCCATGCTTCGTGGCCACAGGGGCGGCGACAGTCGCCGTCGGCGTGGCCGGCTGCAACGCAGCGGTAGCAGTGGGCCTGGCGGTACCGGCTGCCGCAGCAGTAGCGGTAGCAGCAGGGGCCTCCGTGGCTGCCGGGGCCGCCGTGGCTGCAGGGGCAGCGGTGGCGGCGGCGGGCGCCGGCGCGTCGTCGTCATCATCGTCGCCGCAGCCGATCAGCGCTGCCACGCCGATCCCGAACCCTCCGACGGCCGCCGACTGGAGCAGGCGGCGTCGCGAAAGAAGACCAAGATAGCCTCTGTCGTTCGTGACCTGGTTCATTCCCGTGCACCCTCCTCAAACGGACTCTGTCTCACCTTGCAATACGCTTGCGACGTGTGATCGGATTCCGTAGGCCGATGGCCTTGCTGGACTCAGTGGACCTCTCCCCCAAGGCTCCCCCTGTGAGAGGTTAGCGAGCGCCCACTATACTCGCACACGTGGTATGCCTACCACCCGCGGATGCAGGGTGTCAAGACATTGGGGGGCGACGGCAGCGTGCGTCCGCGAGCCCCGGCGCTGCGCCCATGGCAGCACGTCGAGGCGGCTGGATGCCTTCGCGCCGCAGGCAACGCCGACCCTGCCCAACTGCCCGGCGGGACGAGCGCGCCCCTGCCCGAGCCCCCGCTGAGTCGCCGGGGGCGATGGTGAAGCTCCTCTCTGTGCTGCTGCACCACGGGATGTAGCCTCGTGCCCCGGGCGCCGGACCTCGCTACCCTCGATGGCAAATCGCCCCGCCGCGGACCACGGATCAGTCCCATGCCGAAGCCCCGTCTGCTCACCGCTGCCAGCGGCGCCCTCGTTGCCCTGTCGCTGCTGGCGGGAGCTTGCGGCGGGGGTGGCGACGAGGAGCATCCCGTGGCCGCTACGGCCACGCCCGAGGCGACGGCCGTCCCCCGGCAGACGGCCGCCGCGTCGCCGGTCCCCCGCGACGAGGCGCCGGCCGCGGCTACGGCCGCTCCAGAGGCTGCCTCGGCGTCTCCGGAAGCGGCCGCCGTACTGCCAATCTCCGACGACGAGGCGCTGGCCCTGATGCGCACGCTCGCCGGGGAGCAGGACTCCCCGCCCGCTCGCAACGCCGTCGATCGCATCCTCGCGGCTGCCGACGAGCGCTTCGCGGCGCTGCTCATCGAGGTGATGTGGGCGCGCGGGATCGGGCTTGTCCCCGGCGGCCTGGAGCCCGCCGAGTACCAGGCAGCCGCCGCCCAGCTCACCGGCGAGGACTTCGGCCCGAGCTTCCGCCGCTGGTTCGACTGGTACGGCAGGACGAGCATCACCCCGCCTCCGTGGTACACGAGCTGGAAGGGCCGGCTGCTCTCCGGGATCGACGAAGGCTTCGCCGACTTCCTGCAGGATGGCCACCCCTCGACCATCCGCCCGGAGGAGATCGTCTGGGGCGGCGTGGGCATCGACGGCATCCCGCCCCTCGACAATCCGGCGACACTCGCTCCGCACGAGGCCTACCTCGAGCTCGAGGACGCCGTGTTCGGCATCGCGATCAACGGTGAGGCGCGCGCCTACCCGCTCCGCATCATGGACTGGCATGAGATGGCGAACGACATCGTCGGCGGCGTCCCGGTCACGCTCGCCTACTGCCCGCTCTGCGGATCCGGGATCGCCTACGACGGCCGGGCCCCCAACGGCCAGAGCTACACCTTCAGCACGTCCGGCCTCCTCTACCGCAGCAACAAGCTGATGTACGACCGCGCGACCCGCACCCTCTGGAACCAGTTCACCGGCACGCCCGTCCTCGGCAGCCTCGCCGGCGACACCGACGCCGGGGGCAGAGCGCTGCGACTGTCGCTGCTTCCCGTGGTGCTCACCACCTGGGGGGACTGGCTCGCGCAGCACCCCGAGACGACGGTGCTCGACATCGAGACCGGCTTCACGCGGCCCTACGAGCCGGGCCTGCCCTACGGCAACTACTTCCAGAGCAGGGGCACGATGTTCCCGGTCTCCAACCGCAGCGACCTCGTCGGCCCCAAGGACTTCGTCTACGGCCTCCGTATCGCCGGGGACCGCAAGGCCTACCCGGTCAGCACGCTCAGCGAGGAGCCTGTAGTGAACGACACGGTCGGCGAGCGGCAGGTGGTCATCGTCGCCAATCGCGGCTACGTGATTACCGACGGCGTGCATCGCGAGGCCCTCAGCCCCGCCGCCTACTACTCGGGCGCGGAGGTCCGCGCCTTCGAGCGCGGCGACCGCGTCTTCACGGCCGGCGACGATCCGGACACGCTGCACGACGCCGCGGGCGGCGTGTGGCGGGTCAGCGAGGAGGCCCTGCTCGGACCGGACGGCGAGCGCCTCGAGCGAGTCGACGGCCACCTCGCGTACTGGTTCGGCTGGTTCAGCTTCTACCCGGAGACGGCCGTCTACGGGCTCGCCGAGGGGCGCCGCGCGGATTGACATCGTGAGACCGCGCATAGTAAACGTGGTCAACCTGAACGGCTGCTCAGTCATGGTGCCGCGTGGCCTCGATCAGGTGGCGAGCGGACCTCGGGCTACTCACGCCCGGCGCGGGTTACCGCGGACGGCGAGGCAAGTCTTCGTCACCCTCGGAGCTGTGAGTGAGGCGCCGGCTCGGACGAGTGGCGCAAGTCGAAGCCAGGGGAAGCGCAGGAAGGCCAGGGAGTGCAATGGCGGATCAGCGACTCGCGGTCGTCGGCATCGGCGGCACCGCATACGGAAACCCGGAGGGCTATCCGGTCACCAGCCTGCACGTGGAGGCTGCCAAGAACGCGATGGACGACGCCGGCCTCAACAAGCGCGACATCGACGGCATCATCGTGTGCGACCACAGCCCGGATGTGAAGACGGCCTACCGCACCGCCGAGCACATGGGCATGGCGACCTGGCCGAAGAAGTTCCTGACGGCAGTGACCAACGGTGGAGTCGCCGCGGCGATGGCGAACGACCTGGCGGCCCATGCCCTCCGGACGGGGGAGGCCACGAACGTTCTAATCGTAGGCGGCGGCTCCGGACGCGTGCGCCGGCGGGCTCAGGAAGCGATGGCTCCCACGACCCCCGCCCAGTCCTACACCGACCGGGTAGCAGGCCGCGGCCAGGAGACGATGTCGCTGGAGTTCGACATCCCCTACGGCCCGTTCGGCGTCATCTCGTTCTACGGCCTGGCCGCCCAGCGCCACATGTACGAGTACGGCACCACCGCTGAGCAGATGGCGGCGGTCTCGGTGGCATGTCGCAAGCACGCCTACATGAACCCCAGGGCCCTGAAGCGAGAGCCGATCACGATCGACGACGTCATCAATGCGCCCTACATCTGCGAGCCGTTCCACCTGCTCGACTGCTGTCTGCCCGCCGGCGGGTCGGACGCCTACATCATCACGACGGAGGACCGCGCGAGGGATCTCCGTCACCCGCCGATCTGGATGGACGGCATCGGGCACGCCCACTCCGCCTACCACAGCGGGCTGCTCTGCACCCGCTCCGACTACGGGTTCGATCTGATCCACCAGGTCGGTACGGTCGCGGCCGAACGCGCGTTTGGCCAGGCCGGGGTCGAGCCCAAGGACATCGACGTGGCGCAGCTGTACGACAGCTTCACGATGACGGTGCTGATGCAGCTGGAGGACTTCGGCTTCGCCCCGAAGGGCGAGGGCGGCGCCTTCGCCGAGGGCGGCCGCATCGAGCACGGGGGAGAACTCCCGATCAACACCAACGGCGGCATGCTCTCGATGGGTCAATCGGGCGTGGGCTCGACGGTGATGTTCATCAACGAGGCGGTCTCACAGCTGCGTGGGGATGCCGGACCGATGCAGGTCGAGGGCGCGAAGCACGCATTGGCGGGCAGTGTCTCGGGCACCATGAGCAACTACGGCGTCACGATCTTCGCAGCCGACTGAGCCAGCCCTTCGCAGGGCGAGCCGTGGCCGAAGCTGAGCAGGGGAGCGGAAGAACGATGGCGAATCAGAGCGACACAGGGACCGAATACAACCGGGAGATACCCATCCCCAGCCCCGTCTCGCGTCCCTACTGGGAGGCCTGCAAGCGGCACGAGCTGCGAGCCCAACGCTGCCGGGACTGCAACTGGTTGTGGATGTATCCGAGCCGCATGTGCCACAACCCGGACTGCAGCTCCCTGGACAACTCCGACTGGGAGCAGCTGTCCGGGATGGGTAAGGTCTGGACCTTCACGGTCAACCACCGCGCCCCCAACGTTGAGTGGGCGGAAGACCTGCCCTACGTCTTCGGGGTCATCGAGCTGGACGAAGGCGTCATGCTCACCAGCAACGTGATCGGGTGCGATCCGAGCGAGGTGCACATCGGGATGCCCGTGGAGGTCGTCTTCCAGGACATCTCCGACGAGATCGCACTGCCGAAGTTCCGGCCCCGGTCGAGCTAGGCTCCTGCGGCAGGCGATTCACGCCGCGCCCACCGACCAGGCCGCTCACTCGAGGCGTCCGCCCGGCAGCGGTCTGTCGTACGCGACTACGTCATTCCGACTGCAGGATGGTGCAGCCGAAGTTGGAGGCGACGCCCGACGCGCCGCCGATGCAGACCATCGGCTTTTCCTTGACCTGACGCTCACCCGCCTCACCGCGGGCCTGCGAGATCCCCTCGTACATGACCGCCAGGGTCCCGTTGCCCGACTGGCCTTCGGAGAGCAGGCCGCCGTGCGTGTTGAGCGGCAGCTCACCGCCCAGCTCGATGCGGCCGTTTTCGACGAAGGGGCCGCCCTCGCCCTTCTCGCAGAAGCCGAAGTCCTCGATGGCGATCAGCGCCGTGGTCGTGAAGCTGTCGTAGACCTGGAGGCAGTCGATGTCGCTGCGCGAGACGCCGGCCTCGCCGAAGGCTTGGTCTCCCGCCATCTTGCCCACGGTGCGCACGATGTCGAAGCCCTCGGGGGACGGCGTGCAGAGGTTGCCGACGTGGTAGTAGGACATGCCGTGACCGGCCCCGAGGATCCAGGCCGGCGGCTTCGGGCTGTCGAAGGCCCGCTCCGCCGAGGTCACGATGTAGGCCGTGGCGAAGCCGGGGGCGATGTAGGCGCAGTCCAGCAGGTGGTGTGGCCAGCTGATCCAGCGCGAGTTCATGACGTCATCGATGGTGATCGGGTCGCGCAGGCAAGCGCGCTCGTTCATCGTCGCGTGCTTGCGGCAGGCCACGGAGATCGCCGCCAACTGCTCGCTGGTCGTCCCGAACTCGTACATGTGTCGTGCCGCCACCGGGGCGTAGATCGAGTAGGCGCCGCCCGTCCCGTACGGCATCTCCCAGTCGTAGGGATGGGGGCTGCGCATCGACTCCCGGTACGGCCGGACGGCGGCGCCGAAAGTACGGCCGCGGTCCACGTAGTTCTCGCGGCCCCTGCCGCCGTCCAGCACCATCACGTACTTGGCGAGGCCCTGTTGCAGGTACCAGCGCGCCTGGTTGTTGGCGTAGCCACTGCTCATCCCCCCGGTGTGCGGGAGGTCGATGACCTTCGCGTAGTTTCCGAAGCCCATGTACTCGGCGAAGCGGTACTGGAGGCGGGGGTCCGACCCGAAGCCGGCCACCTGCGTGGTGATGATGCCGTCGATGTCGCTCTTGCTGAGGCCGGCGTCCTCGATCGCCATCTTGGCGGCCCGAGCGAGGAGTTCGGGGACGGAGTGTCCCTCAACGTTGAAGCCGGTGGTCCGGCCCGCGCCAACGATCGCTGCCTGTCGTGACAAGTTTGACATGGTCTCCTCCGACCTGTTCGCGACCTTTCGGGTTCGCGGGTTCGGCGCAGCCAACCTAGGCGACGGCGCCCGCCTCTCTCAGTTCGGCGATCTCGTCCTCGGAGAGCCCCGCTCCCCGCAGGATCTCATCGGTGTGCCGGCCGAGGACCGGAGCGGGACCGGCGGGCCCGACCGGCGACTTCGACATCTCGAACAGTCCGCTGAGCTGTCGCTGCGGGCCGGTCAGCTCGTCCTCGATCTCCACCATCAGCTCGGAGGCCTGCGGGTCGTCGGCGACCTCGCCGGGGAGGTGCACCGGCGCGACCGGAACACCGGCCTCCAGCAACTCGCCCACGACCTCGGCGACGGTGCGGCTGCGGACCGCCTCGACGACGGCCTGCCTGGTCACGGCGGCCATTTCCATCACGTCCGGGGCCAACGGATCCCAGTCCGCGTCATCGCTCCCATCGTACGGGACATCGAGAACCTTGCGCGCGAGCGTGCGCATCGCCGGCGTGTAGGCGCCGATGAAGATCGGTCCGTCCTTCGCCGAGTATCCGGCGAGGAACGGCCCCCACATTGCGGCAAGCCTCGCCGACATCACCTTGTAGTCCCGCAGCACCGAGGCATAGTCGTCGCCCTGGGCGAAGCGCTCATGCGCCTCCTCGAGCCTCGAGCCGAGAAGCACCGAGTCGCTGGCGGGCTCCTGCATGACGAGGTTCCCGATCAGCACCATCGCCGAGCGCAGGAGGGCAACGTCGATGAACTGGCCCTCGCCGGACTGGGCGCGGTGATAGAGCGCCGAGGTGATCCCGATCACCGTGGAGAGCCCCGTGGCGGCGTCGATCGTGCCGCCGTGCGTTCCCTTCGGTCCGCCGTGCTCGTCGACGACGCCCACCTCCGCCATGTAGCCCGAGTAGGCCTGCGCAACCATGTCGATCAGCGGCTCGTCGACTCGCGGCCCGCGTGTCCCGAACCCCGAGATCTGGGCGTAGATCAGGTCCGGACGGAGCTGCGAGAGGGTCTCGTAGTCGAGTTTCAGGCGGCGGATCACCTCCGGCCGGAAGTTGATGATCAGGACGTCGAAGGCCGGGATGATGCGATGGATCAGCGCCCGGCCCGCCGGGTCGCCGAGGTTCACCACGAGGCTGCGCTTGCCCCGATTGAGGGACTGGAACAGCTTGCTCGTCCCGGCGACCACTCCCGCCGCGGCGCGCGTGCCCTCCCCACCCGGAGGCTCGATCTTGACGACCTCGGCGCCGAGGTCGGCCAGCACGCTGCCCGCCAACGGCCCGGCGATGATCTGCGAGAACTCGAGCACCTTCACGCCATGGAGGGGGCCGGTCGCCATGTTCGGACTTCCTTCGCTGCTAGTCATGCCCGCGCCTCGCCGGCGGCCGTGGTGATGGAGTCGGTCGCAGCGGCGTGCTCACCACGCCCGCGCAGTCCGGAGAAGCAGGCCTCGGATCCCAACTCGCTACGCCTCCCTGCCGAGGCCCTCGATGAGCTCGGCAAGCGCGTCCGGCCGGTCGAAGTCCAGGAAGTGGCCGCCGTCTTCGATGACGTGCAGGGCAGCGTTCGGGGCCGCTTCGGCGAGCTGCTTCCCGCAGTCGATCGGGACGATCGCGTCGTTGTCGCCCCACACGACCAGCGTTGGAGTTTGCACGCCGCGCATGAGCACGGGGAGCGCGTCGTTGAACATCCACGGCTTCCAGGTCACGCGCATGGTCATCTCGCGCCCACCGTAGAGGAGCATTCGGGTATCGCGTGGCGGATCCTCGCCGAAGTAGCGTTCGAACGCGGTCTCGTCCTGGAACCCGCTGCGCACGTAGTCCACGTAGTCGACCACGAGCTGATCCACGATCTCGCCCTCGCGAGGCCGGACACCGGCCGCGCCAACCAGCACCAGCCCGGCGAGGCGCCGCTGGCTCATCGTCGCGAGTTCGGCGGCGATCCAGCCACCAAACCCGAAGCCGACGAGCGTCACGTCCTCGAGACCCAGCCGGTCCATCCAGAGCTCGATCAGGATCGCGAGGTCGCGCGCGCTGCGCGCCCAGTCCGGGCGGTCGGAGTCACCGTAGCCCGGCAGGTCCGGGACGTGGACGGTGAATTGCTCGGCGAGACGCTCGTGCAGCGGGAGCCAGCCGTGGTTGCTGATTGAGTGGTGCAGGATCACCAGCGCCTCGCCCGTGCCCTTCTGCAGATGGGACACGTTCCCACCGCACACCTCCACCAGGGTGGAGTCCGGCGCGGCGAGTTGCGTCTCCAGGTTCGTGGTCATGTGCGTGCTCCGTCCTTGCCTTGTTCTTGACCAACGGGCGTACGGGCGAGCGTGCGCTTGCTACGATCCCGCGCGGGATCGTACCCGCGCGGGATCGTAGCAGATGAGCAGGGCCACGGCAGACACAGCCGACTCTGCGAGGTCACCGCTCGAGGCCTCGACCGGCTCGCGGCGAGATCCGCGAATCCGGGCGCCTCCCGGTCGTCCTCCTGGCGTGTCTCGACTTGACGCCCTGGGAACGCGTGTGATAAGTGAGCGCTTGCCCAGTTGCATCGGGAGCCGCGGGAGCAAGCCCTTGAGGTTCCCGGCCCGGCCTTCCACAGGAGGGGACTATGGCAAGTTTGTCACGACAGTCAGCGATCGTTGGTTCTGGCCGGACTACCGGCTTCAACGTTGATGGACGCAGCGTCCCCGAACTCCTCGCTGAGGCCGCCAAGATGGCGATCGAGGACGCCGGCCTCAACAAGAGCGACATCGACGGCATCATCAGCACGCAGGTGGCCGGCTTCGGCTCGGACCCCCGCCTCCAGTACCGCTTCGCCGAGTACATGGGCTTCGGGAGCTACTCGAAGGTCATCGACCTCCCGCACACCGGAGGCATGAGCAGCGGCTACGCCAACAACCAGGCGCGCTGGTACCTGCAACAGGGCCTCGCCAACTACGTGCTGGTGCTGGACGGCGGCGACTGGCGGGAGCGCTACGTCGGCAACGACAGGGACATGGGCGCGGCTGTCCGGCCCTACCGGGAGTCCATGCGCAGCCCTCACCCCTACGACTGGGAGATGCCGTACGGCACGGGCGGCGCCTACTCGATCTACGCCCCGGTGGGCGCACGGCACATGTACGAGTTCGGGACGACCAGCGAGCAACTCGCTGCGATCTCCGTGGCCTGCCGCAAGCACGCGACGATGAACGAGCGCGCTTGCCTGCGCGACCCGATCACCATCGACGACGTCTTGAACTCGCGCTGGATCAGCTGGCCGCACCACCTGCTGGACTGCGCCTACATCGCCCCCGGCTGCGCCACCGCCTACATCGTGACCTCGGCGGAGCGGGCCTTCGACAGCCCGAAGCCGCCGGTCTGGATCCTCGGAGCCGGTCACGGGATGTCGTACTACCACGTCGGCAATCTCTGCACCCCGTCCCCCGAGGGCTTCGACATCGTGCGCACCGTGGGCACGATGGCGGGAGAGCAGGCCTTCGGCGAGGCCGGCGTCTCTCGCAGCGACATCGACTGCCTCCAGGTCTACGACAGCTTCACGACCACGGCCCTGCTCGCGATCGAGGACTTCGGCTTCTGCGAGAAGGGCGAGGGCGGCCCCTTCGTCGAAAACGGCCGCATCGAGCTGGGCGGCGAGCTGCCGCTCAACACGCACGGCGGCCTGCTCTCCGAAGGCCAGTCGGGCAACGGGACCCTGTTCGTGATGTACGAGGGGATCTCGCAGGCCCGCGGTGAGGCGGGCGAGCGCCAGGTCAAGGAAAAGCCGATGGTCTGCATCGGCGGCGCCTCGGGCGTCGCTTCCAACTTCGGCTGCACCATCCTGCAGGGGGAATAACGTGGCCGAGTACAACAAACCGGTCCCGGGCGTCACGCCGGACTCCAAGGAGTACTGGGCGGGCTGCCGGCGGCACGAGTTGCTGATTCAGCGCTGTAGCGACTGCGGCACCCACCGCTTCTATCCCGGCCCGATGTGCCATGCCTTCGACTGCCTCTCGATGGACTTCGAGTGGGTGCAGGCCAGCGGCAAGGGCACGGTCTACACCCTGACGGTTGTCGCGCGGGCGCCCAACGACATGTGGGCCGACCTTGCCCCGTACGCGCTCGTGCTGATCGAGCTGGACGAAGGGCCCGTCATGTTCAGCCGGGCCGTCGACATTCCCGCGTTCGACGTGAGGATAGGCATGCGCATGGAGGTCGTCTGGGACGACCTGACCCCCGAGGTGACGCTGCCCCTCTTCCGCCCGATCAGCGAGTCGCAGTCTGATGGTGAGGAGAGCGCGGCATGATTGAGAATCTCTCTGGCACGGCCGCGATCATCGGCATCGGCAGCACGGAAATGAGAAACCCCGACGGTCGTTCGGGCATGAGCCTCTACATGGAGGCGATCAAGAACGCCCTCGAGGAGACCGGGCTCAAGAAGAACGACATCGACGGCTTCCTGGTCTATCCGCCCAACGGCAGCATGCGCTTTCACACAGAGCTGACGGAGCAGCTGGGGAGCGCCAACTTCGGCAAGAGCCTCTGTGACTTCCCGCTGGTCGGCGGCCTGATGGTCGGCCTGGCCGTGAACAAGGCCCGCTCGGCGATCTACAACGGGCAGTGCAAGAACGTCGTCGTGGTCGGCGGCGGGACGTGGCGCTCGTCCTCGCACCAGACGCCGATCGGTCTGTCCGGGGTGGACCTGTCCGAGTCCATCTATCACAGCCGCGAGCCGATCTCCATGCAGTACGAGTTCCCCTACGGCGTCCACCTGCCGGCGGTGGCCGCGATGATCACGCAGCGGCACATGAACGAGTTCGGGACCACCAGCGAACAACTGGCGGCCATCGCAGTGGCGGCCCGCAAGCACGCGGCGCTCAACGATCGCGCCCTGCTTCGCACGCCGATCACCATCGACGACGTGCTGAGCTCGCGAATGATCTCCGAGCCGCTCCACCTGCTCGACTGCTCCTACATCGCCGACGGCGCTTCCGCGTTCATCGTCACCTCGCCGGAGCGTGCGGCCGACGCGCCGACTAAGCCGGTCTGGATTCTGGGTTCCGGCCAGGCGCAGTCGTTCCAGCACATGGGACACCTCTGCCGCGGCTCCGGGAGCGACTTCGACCTCGTGCACACGGTCGGGAAGATCGCCGCCCAGCAGGCGTTCGCCGAGGCCGGACTCGGCCCGGGCGACGTCGATGTGGCGGAGTTGAACGACTCCTTCACGACCACCGTCCTGCTGCAGCTCGAGGACTACGGGTTCTGCGGGAAGGGCGAGGCCGGCGACTTCGTGGCGGACGGCCGCCTGGAGCTGGGAGGCGCGTTGCCCCTCAACACCCACGGCGGCCTGCTCTCCGAGGGCGACAGCGGCCTCGGGAACTCGATCCCCGCCCTCATCGAGGCGGTGACGCAACTGCGCGGCGACGCGGGCGATCGCCAGGTCGAGGGCGCCGAGGTGGCGATGGTCAGCGGCGTCTCCGAGAGCCTGTCGAGCTACAGCGTCGCGCTGCTGGGAAGGAACTAGACGTGACCGAGCACGCGAAGCCGCTTCCGCAATTCACCGTCGCCTCCGAGCCCTACTATGAGGCCTGTAGCAGGCATGAACTGCGCCTCCAGCGCTGCAGCGACTGCGACACGTTCCGCTTCTACCCGAGCCCGATGTGCCACGCTTCGGACTGCATGTCCCTGGAGTACGACTGGGCCGAGGTGAGCGGCAAGGGAGAGGTCTACACCTACACGGTCGTGCACCGCCCCGTCAGCGAGGCCTGGGCCGATGACGCCCCCTACGTGATCGCGATGATCGAGCTCGACGAGGGGCCCGTCATGATGAGCAATGTCATCGACTGCTCGCCCGGCGACGTAGCGATCGGGACGCCCGTGGAGGTGGTCTTCAGAGACCTCGCGGAAGGCGTCACGCTGCCCTACTTCCGCCCAGCGAGCTGATGAGCGGTCGCCACCACCCCGAGCGTGTGGGGCGCTGCTCGAGCAGATCCGGATAGACTGCGAGTGAAGACGCGGCCGAGGCTTCCAGCCCCGGCCCGCTTCGCGTTCACCGACTCCACCACCGCGGCCGAGGGCGCGAGGCGCGCATGACCCGCAGCGAAGGGAATCCCACCATGGCGACCGGCCCCCTCCATGGCGTGAGAGTGCTCGAGTTCACGCAGATCATCGCCGGGCCGTTGGCAGGCAGCCTGCTGGGCGATCTCGGCGCCGACGTCGTGAAGGTCGAGCCTCCGGGAGGCGCCGGCCGCGCCCCGGTGGGAGCGCCCCCCGCGATGAGCCGGATGTTCCAGTTCCTCAACCGCAGCAAGCGCAGTCTCGTGGTGGACCTCACAGACCCGGCGGGCCGGTCGCTGATCCATCGCATCGTCCCCTCCTTCGACGTCGTCATCATCAACTACCGGCCGGCCGTGATCCGCCGGCTGGAGATCGACTACGACACGCTCTCGCAACTCCACCCGGACCTGATCTACGCCCAGATCTCGGGGTTCGGAGGCCACGGGCCACGGGTGGACGAGCCGCTGATCGACATGGTCGCGCAGGCCTACTCGGGGTACATGGCGGAGATAGGCGTCGTCGACGAGCACGGCGGGCCGATGGGGACGCACGGCGGCACGATCGACGCCGCGACGGCGCTCTCCACGGTCGTCGGAGTCTCGTCGGCGCTCTACCACCGCGCGGAGTCCGGCGAGGGCCAGTTCATCGATGTCGCCCTGCTGAGGTCGGCGATGGTCCTCATCGGAGCCCTGGTCTCCCAGAACCCGGCCCTCTCCGACACGAGGGTCGAGCAGGCTCGTGAAGGCTACGCCCAGGGCGTCGACTACCGCTCGGTGCTACGAGCCTACAAGGGGCGGCCCGCAACCGGAGACGCAACAGCAGATGATCGCCACGTGGTCGCGCACTCGTCGATCCGCGGGCCGTTCCTCGCCGGATACATGGCGAAGGACGCACCGATCTTCATCGGCGCCTACACGCCGGTGATGCGCACGCTCGCGCGCCAGGTCCTCGACATCGAGGACGACGGGAGCGATGAACCGGGCGTCGATCCGTTCGACCCGGACGTGCAGGCGCGGGTCGAACGGACCAGACACGCCGTCGTCGAGGCAGTCCGCAGCCGCACCGCGGCCGAGTTCATCAGCGAGCTGCTGGAGGCCGGCGTGCCGGTCGGGCCGGTCTACCTTCCCGGCGAGGTCGGCGACGACCCGCAGGCCGCCGAGCTGATGGTGGAGGTCGGGGACGAACTGACCGGCACGCAGAAACAGCTCAGCGGGATCTTCGAGATGTCGAAGTCCAGAGTTGGGCCAGCGAGGCCCGCTCCCACCCTCGGGGGCCACACCGACGAGATCCTGCGGGGTGCTGGGCTCTCCGAGGACGAGATCGCCAAACTGCGGGAGGCGGGCGCCGTCGCCTAGATCGGCGCCCTACTGCACTCCCTCGATCGAATCGGCATACGAGAACGGGCCGACTGGGCCGGGGGTCATCGAAATCTTTGGCAGCACGTGCTCGGCCATCAGATCCATTTGATGCAACAGGTTGCCCACCTGGTCCATGTCCTTGTAGCTGTACGCGCCGGGACGGATGCCGATGTGGTCGACTCCAATGTCATTGCATTCGCCGATCCTCTTCACGAGGTCGTCAACATGGACGAGCGGGTAGGTTGATCTGAAGCTGCGCTCACCTTCCGCGACCAGGCCCCGAGCGACTTCGGTGTCGTCCTCATCGCGGCGGTCGGTGATCTGGCACTGCATCGTGATCGCGACGTAGGGCTTGCCCGTGCGACCGTAGCGATCCCAGTACTTCTGAATCTCCTGCAGATCACGCTCCAGTCGCTGGGTCCCGGTGAGCTCCTCCGCATCCCAGGGGAAGATGGGCTTGCCTTCGTAGATGGAGGGCTGCTCCCCGATCGGACCGCTACGGGTTGAAGGGGTGTTAATTGCACCGACACCAGGAAGGTAACCCTGGCAGTATTCCCCGATGCGCCGGAACGGTCGCGGTCCACGTCCGCCATAGATGATGGGCGGATGCGGCTCCTGTGTAGGCCGCACCATGATGGTCATTTCGTCGAAGTTCGCATACTTGCCGTGGAAGCTTGCGACGCGATTCTTCCAGAGACTGATCATGCACTTGAAGTACTCGTCGGTCATCGCGGTACGTTCGTCGAACGGCTGGTGCATGGCGTTGGACGCTTCCACAATGTGCCCGCTGCCGGCGCCGATCATCAAGCGGCCGTGGGTGAAGTGATCGATCGTCGCGAGTACCTGGGCCTGCTGGATCGGCGGGCGCCAGGGGATCACTGCAACCGCCTGGCTGAAGTAGGGTTGGTAGTCGATGGCATCGCATGCGCCTGCGATGTACGCGGTCGCCGTCCACACATCGGTAGTCCCGGTTCCGTACCCGACGGCCTGCGTGGGCGAGAGAATGATGTGGTCGACGAACCACAATGACTCCAGGTTCATCTCTTTCGCCTTCGCCAGAACGCGAAATGCCCGCTCGCCCCGGAACCAGCGAGCGTACTGAGGGATAGCCAGTCCGATCTTCACGGGACGCCGCCTCTCTTGAACCCAGGCTCTTACAACCGTCGCGACCGTAGATGCATCAAGTCCACGCCCCCGCAGCGGTCGCTGCTCGAACCGTAGCCGGTCCATAACGTTCGCCGCAGCAGCCCGGATCGTCTCCCGATCCGACGCGACCGCACGCAATCGAGCGGACCTTTTCGCTGCCGCGCAGAAGGTTCGCCAGACCAACCACCGAAGGCTAGCGAGAGGGGCTTACTCACCCCCTCGGCAGGCTGGATAGTGAGCGCTTGCTCACTTGCCCGTAGATTAGACGAGCCGGTATCATGCCGTCAATCTCGGAACACAGGGCCGGCTGGGGGGACAGTGTCGTGGTAGTACCCGCAAAAGTGGCGGATGCGGCCCTGCTCGCCGGGCGCCGACAGCAGATTGTCTCGACTGCTACCGGCGTGATGCTCGAGAAAGGCTTCCACCGCACATCGATACGCGACATCGCCGCGGCTGCCGACATTACGATGGGGACCCTCTACCTCTATATCTCCCGCAAAGAGGACGTACTTTACCTCATCGCCTCAGCGATCATGGAAGACCTGTCGGACGGCTTGCTTGCGGTCGAGCCGCGCGCCACGGCATTGGATACGCTGCACGCTGCGGCCGAGCACTTCTTCAATGCAGTCGCGGGACTTCGGCGCGAAGTTGCACTCCTCTACCGCGAGTCGGCTTCGATGCTCCCCCAGCACCTCGAGGTGTTGAAGCAAAGCGAACTGCGCGAGCGTGACTTCCTGGCCGACATCATCAGGAGTGGTGTCGAGCGGGGTGAATTCCGCCCACTGAACCCCGAGTTGGTCGCCCACAACATCATCATGCTCGCACACATGTGGACCCTCAAAGGATGGGCGTTGAAGGACACGTTCGATGTGTCGTCATACTTCAGGGCGCAGTTCGACCTGATCCTTGCAGATGTCCTTCCCGAGAGGCGCGAAATGGTGCTGGCCTCCTAAGCCGCGGACCCGTCGCTCAGCGCTGAGACCGGCGCCCGACCACGTTACCGAGCCCTCCTGACGCACGAGCCATCGTTCTTCCTCGCTCGCAGCCGCCCCGCGCCTGGTGAGTCTCTTCAGCACTCCGCGCCGGCCCCTTGTTTGCCGCGTGCGGGTCAATCGTGATAGAACGCTCGCGCGCTGACCGTGCGCCCGCTCAGGAGCCCACGAGGCTGTTGTCCGTGCGGGCCTGGTCCCCTCTGGCGCCTGTTGCCGGATGGCGCACGCTCGATCCGCGTGGGGAATCAGGCGCCCCGGTCCAGGCCAGCCGGCGCAGTCGGCTTCCGAGCGCGCAAAGGACAGATCCGTGAGTCCATCGACAGCTGAATCCGCGTACACCGTCAAGGACAAGGTCGCCGTCGTCGGGATCGGCGAGACGACGTACTACAAGCGAGGCGGATCGCCCGTCAGCGAGTTCGTGCTCGCCTGCGAGGCGATTCTCAAGGCAGCCGACGACGCCGGCATCGACGTCAAGGACATCGACGGCTTTGCGTCCTACAGCAACGATCGCAGTGACCCGGTACGGCTCGCGGACGCGCTCGGCATTCGCGACGTGGCCTTCACGAACATGTTCTGGGGCGGCGGCGGCGGCGGCGTCTGCGGCGCGGTCGGCAACGCGGCCGCGGCGCTCGTGGCCGGGTACGCGAAGTACGTCGTCGCCTATCGGTCGCTCGCCCAGGGGCAGTTCGGGCGCTTCGGCCAGTCGCACGCAGGCGGCGCGGTCTCCGGGGCGACTGCCTACGTTGCTCCCTACGGCGTGATGTCGCCCGCGCAACAGATCGCGTTCCGCACGCAGCGCTTCATGCACGAGCACGGCGTCACCCAGGACGCCCTCGCCGCGATCGCGCTCGCCTCGTACGCTCATGCCCAGCACAACCCGCGAGCCGTGATGTACGGACGGCCGCTCACGCGCCAGGACTATGACAATTCAAGGTGGATCGTCGAGCCGTTCCACCTCTTCGACTGTTGCCAGGAGAACGACGGCGCCGCGGCGGTCATCCTGACCACGGCGGAGCGGGCGCGGGACTTGCCGCAGAAGCCGGCGTACGTCATGGCGGCCGCGCAGGGCTCGGACACCCGCTTCTCGCTGCCGACGCACAACGCTCCCGACTATCCGAGCGCGAACTTCAAGCCCGTGGCGCGAAGGCTGTTCGAGATGGCCGGGATCAGCGCGAGCGACGTGGACGTCGCTCAGGTCTACGAGAACTTCACGGGCGGAACCATGCTCAGCATGGTCGAGCATGGCTTCTGCGAGCCGGACGAGGTAAACGAGTTCTGCACCGAGGCCAACCTGACCTGGCCGGACGGCGGGCTTCCGCTCAACACGAGCGGGGGGAACCTCGCCGAGTGCTACATGCACGGTCTCGAACTCGTGAACGAGGCCGTCCGGCAGGTGCGCGGAACATCCAACTGCCAGGTGGACGGTGCCGAGATCGCGCTGGTCGCGGGGGGCCCCGTCACCGCGCCCGTCAGCAACCTGATCCTCCACGGATGATCGACGCTCAGGGAGAGGCGCCATGACAGAGCGGCCGCAGACCAGCTACTACCTCCCGGATGGGATGCCGCAGCCGGCGCCCGCTCCCGACCAGCTGGACGCCCCGTACTGGGAGGCGACGCGCCGGCACGAGCTGGTGGTCCAGCAGTGCCAGGCATGCGAGGAGTTCCAGTGGGAGCCGGAGTGGCTCTGCCGCAACTGCCAGTCGTTCGACGTGACCTGGCCCACGGTTTCGGGCCGGGGCACGATCTTCGCCTGGGAGCGGGTCTGGCACCCGGTCCATCCCGCGCTCCAGACCGGGGTTCCCTACATCGCCGTCCTCATCGAGCTGGCCGACGCGGGGACCGTCCGGATGATCGGCAACCTCCTCGGCGATCCGCACCAGGAGGTGCAGGTCGGCGCGGACGTGAGAGCGGTCTTCGAGGACCACGCGGACGACGGCTACACGCTCGTGCAGTGGGAGGTCGTGTAGCGCCAGCGGCCTGACTCCGAGGGCATCCCCATCCCCGCCCGGCCGGCTGATCCAGAGGTGTCTGACGCCCGCCGTCAGCGACGCCCGTGGCCTGCTCACGCCGTCCGGGAGCTCTGCCCGGCCGGGCGGATTTGCGTATGCTGCGCTTGACAGGCGACCCGCCGAGGCGTACGAACAGCGAGAGTGAGCGAGCGATCACTCGCCCACTTTGCGCAGGGTAAGCACGAGCGAGCGCGGAGCGCATCGCGACCGCCTACCCTGTGTCCGGCCGTGGGCAGTGTCGCACTGCTTGCCGGCAGGCCCGATCGGGAGCAGACAGACTTTGTAGCAGTGCCCTTGACCTGGGAGGGTGAAGATGACCGCAGCACCGATGACGAGTCCGCTCAGCGGGGTCAAAATAGTCGACTTGACGACGAACATCGCCGGACCGCTGGCCGCGCGCATGCTCGCCGAGATGGGGGCGGACGTCATCCACATCGAGCCCCCCTGGGGCGATGACGGGCGCAACTCGACCACGCCGTTTCTCGGCCGCGAGGGAACGCTCTACTCGACCTGCAACCGCAGCAAGCGAGGCGTCGTCATCAACGTGAAGACCGCGGGCGGGCAGGCCGTGTTGAAGCGCTTGCTGCAGGACACCGACATCTTCATCGAGGCGACCGTTCCGGGTGCGCTCGAGGGGCTCGGGCTGGGGTACGAGGAGCTGAAGAAGCTCAACCCGCGGCTGATCCAGGTGTCGGTCAGCGGCTGGGGCGCGAAGGGCCCGCTGGCCAACGAGCCCGGCTACGCCGTGCTCGCGGCGGCCTACAGCGGCTCGGTCCGCCCGCCGCAGAAGGAGGACGAACTCCCGGAGCTGAAAGGCGGCAGCCCCGACCCAACCGCGGCGCTGCTCGCGACCATCGGCGCGCTGTCGGGTCTGCGGAAGCGCGACCTGACCGGCGAGGGCTCGCTCGTCACCACCTCGATCTTCCACGCGGCGATGCACCTCGCAGGATCGTTCCGCGTGATTGCGGAAGAGGACGACACACCACCGTCGGCTCCGCGAGGCGACGGCGTCGCCGGGCTGGGCGGGCTGGGCGTGTTCCAGACCGCCGACGGTGGCTGGCTCTACCTCAGCGCCTGGAACGACAAGCAGTTCAAGCGGCTCTGCGAGCTCGCGGATCTCGCCTACCTGGGCGAGAGCCCCGAGTACGCGACGCGGCTGCAGCGCTCCATCCACGGCGCCGCGGTCAACGAGTTGCTCGGGCACTGGATCTCCACAATGCAACTCGACGACGTCGTTGAGCTGCTCGCTCACAACAAGGTCCCGGCATCACCGATGCGCATGAGCGTCGAGGAGCTCTTCGGCGATCCGCAGGTCGTCGGGAACGAGATGTACAAGCTGGTCGAACACCCCACGAAGGGCCGCCTCTGGCAGCTGCGCGGCATGCTGGAAGTCGACGGTGACCACGGGCGCATGGATCCCGCGCCCCTGTTCGGCGAACACACCAGCGAGGTGCTGGCCGAGGTTGGCTTCGGCCCCGAGGAGATCGCGGCGCTCCAGGAGAGCGGCGCGGTCACGTAACGGACGGCAGTAACGGGCAAGGCTTCCCCGGGAAACGGAGTTCGGGATGTTCATCGGCAAGTTCGTGGAGCGCGCCTATCAGGACCCGGTCGAAGACCTGCGGTCACGGCGACGCAACACGACCGACATGGACCTGAGCAACTCGCTGTTCGACAGCGACGTCGCCTCGAGTCTCTACCACCGCTACTTCGACGAGCACTGCTACGCCGAGGAAGTGGGCTACGACGCGATCATGCTGAACGAGCACCACAACGGGCCGTTCTGCATGGGCGCGCAACCCAACATTGAGGCGGGCATCCTGGCGCGCATCACGAACAAGGTGAAGATCGTGATGCTCGGCAACATCCTCCCGCTCTGGGACGACCCGCTGCTCATGGCGGAGCAGCTCGCCGAGATCGACCTGATCTCGCGCGGCCGCCTCGTCAACGGCTGGGTCCGCGGCACCGGGCGCGAGAGCGTCGCGCACACCGCGCAGCCGCCCTACAACTTCGAGCGGCTCGAGGAGGCTCACGCGCTGATCGAGAAGGCCTGGACCACGCCCGGCCCGTTCCGCTGGGAGGGCGAGCACTTCCACTACCGCACGGTGAACCCCTGGGTGCTCCCGTACCAGAAGCCGATGCCCGCGCAGATGGCATGCGGCCTGATCAGCAAGAACTCCATGGAGTGGGCAGCGCGGCACCGCTACCCCTACATCATGCTCGCGACCGAGATCAACGCCACGAAGGCGGCGTTCGACTACTACCAGGAAGTCGCAAACGAAGAGGGGTACGAGGCCGACTCGCGGCACTTCGGCTACCTGATCAAGGTGCACGTGGATGAAACCGATGAGCTTGCGTACGACGTCGGGAAGAACTTCGTCCTCGGCGCCAACAACCCCTTCAACGAGGGCAACGAAGGCCAGGTGCGCGGCTTCATGCAGAACCTGCCCGGCATGATCGACCGCGCGCGGCTGCTGCCCACCGTGGGAGCGGATACGGCCAGCGGCCCGGGCGGCGTCTCCTCCGGCCGTCAGGTCGTTACAGCGGAGAACGACACCGCGGCGGCCCGCCGGGCCCAGCGCGCCAGCAGAAGCTACGACGACCTGGTCGGCGCCAAGGCGATCGTCGTCGGTTCGCCGGACACCGTGATCGCGCGGGTGAAGGAGATCATGGACTTCCTGCGGATCGGCTCGGTCTTCTTCTGGGACGGCGAGGGCGCCATGTCCCACAAGGAGAGCATGCGCAGCATCCGCCTGATGGGCGAGGAGGTCATCCCCGCCCTCAAGGAGTACGCGAAGGAGATCGGGATCGTGGACCCGTTCGAGGTTGATCCCGGTTGGGGGATCCGGCAGCCCGAAGCGCAGCCTGCGACCGCCTGATCCCGCGTTGCGCCTGAGCCGTCGCCGGCGCGGGTCGGCGGCGCGCACAAGCTGCCAGACGAAGGGCTCCATGTAGTGAGTCGTGTCGCGCGGATCCTCATCGAGAAGGATGTGCCGATCCCGCTGCGAGACGGCACGCTCACCGTCGGCGACCTCTACCGGCCCGCCGACGGAACCCCGGTACCCGCGTTGGTGACGCGCAATCCCTACAACAAGGAAGTCGAACTGCGCGCGGTGGGGACGCTGCCGTCGCCTGGCAAGCTCGCGGAGCGCGGCTACGCCGTCGTCAGCACGGACGTGCGCGGGCGCTTCGGCTCGGAGGGGACGTTCACCCCCTTCCAGGACGAGGGACCGGACGGCTACGACACCATCGAGTGGACCGCCGCGCAGCCGTGGTGCGACGGCAACGTGGGCGTCTACGGCCCCTCCTACCTCGGCGTCACCACGCTGCTCGCGGCGCGCGAGCGGCCTCCGTCCCTGCGCTGCGCGATTCCGCTGGTCACGGTGGACGACTACTACCGCGATTGGGTGTACCAGGGGGGCGCCTTCAAGCTGAGCTTCGCACTCGGCTGGGCCCTGGGCATCGCCATGGCCGGCGCGAGCCGCCTGGATGCCGAGACGCGCGAACGCCTCGGGGCGGCGGTCAGCGGCCTCGATATCCGTAGCTACGTCCGTCCGCTCGCCTCCGCACCGGCGCTCTCGCTGCCCGGAGTCGCACCCTGGTGGTCCGAGTGGCTCGAGCACGATCGCCACGACGAGTACTGGCAGGCGCTCGCTCCGGCGCGCGACTACGCGGACTACGACATTCCGATGCTGCACGTGAGCGGCTGGTGGGATCTGTTCGCCCAGGGCACGGTGCGCAACTTCCGGGCTCTGACCTCCGCGGGGCGCGCTCCGCAGCACCTCTGGGTCGGCCCCTGGGCGCACACGCACTACGACAGATACTTCGGGGAGCTGGACTTCGGACCGGCGGGTTCCGCCTCGAACGCCGGCGTGGTCGCCGCCTTCAACCGCTTCATCGACCAGCACCTGCGCGACGGCGAGCCGCGGCTCCCTCGCGTTCGCTACTTCCTGCTGGGTGCGAACCGCTGGTGCGACGCGGACGACTGGCCACCGCCCGAGTGCGAGCCGCGCGCCTTCTACCTCCACAGCGACGGGAAGGCGAACAGCGCCCGCGGGGACGGGCTGCTCACGGAACAGCGCCCCCTCGGCGACGAGCGCGCGGATCGCTATCTCTACGACCCGGAACGGCCGGCGCCCACCACGGAGCCCGCGGGCCCGAGCGACCAGCGCATGGTCGAGGCGCGCGACGACGTCCTCTGCTTCACGACGCCCCCCCTCGACCAGCCCCTCGTGGTCGCGGGGCCCGTGGCGCTCGATCTCTGGGCGACCACGGATGCTCCGGACACCGATTGGACGGGCAAGCTCGTCGATGTCCACCCGGATGGGCGGGCGGTGCTGCTCTGCGACGGCATCCTGCGCGCGCGCTACCGGGACTCGGCAGCGGACCCGCGCCCGCTGCAGCCTGGCCGCCCGACGCGCTACTCGGTCGATCTCGGCGACATCGCGTGCCGCTTCGACGCTGGTCATCGTCTTCGCCTCGAGGTGTCCAGTTCGAACTTCCCGAAGTTCGATCCCAACCCGAACACCGGGCGGCCGGTAGCCACCGAGACCGAGAGTCGTGTCGCGATCCAGGAAGTCCTGCACGACCGCGAGCACCCCTCGGCGCTCCAGCTGCACGTCGCTCCCTGACCTCGAGTGGGCACCAGTCCTCCGCTCCCCAGCAACCGCTCCAGCGCGGCCCGGCGCCCTGGATTTGCGGAGCCGTCATTGATGGTCAAGACTTGCGCGGGCGGAGACCCGTGCATGACTGATCGGCTCATCAGCTTCGACATCGACGGGACGCTCGACATCGGCGATCCGCCGGGGCTGATCCCGCTGGACGCCGTCCGGCGTGCGATCGAGCTGGGCTTCGTGGTCGGCAGCTGCTCCGACCGCCCACTCCACACGCAGGAGGAGCTCTGGGAGCGGCACGGGGTGCCGGTGCACTTCTCCGTGCTGAAACAGCACCTGGAGTGGGTCCGCCAGACATTCACCGTGAGTCACTACCTGCACATCGGCGACTCGCCGGTCGATCGCTGGGCGGCCGCGAGCGCCGGGTTCGACTTCATCCACATCGAGCAGACCGACCTGGTGAATGGGAGACTGAGACAGGACGGCCATCACCCGGCCGAGACTCGCGAGCAGGCCGTGCGCATGGTGTTCGCGTCCGAGGCCGAGCACACGGCGCAGTGGGCGGCGATCGTCTCCGTCGCCTCGAAGTTCGGTACGACGCCCGAGACGTTGCGCACCTGGGTGCGGCGGGCCGAGGTCCTGGCGGGCCTCGCCGAGCTGCGGAACCTGGGCCTGATGGACTGAGGCTCCCGGTGCGGGGACCGCGAGGTCGTGCCAGCGCTTCCGGGGACCTCGGCAGTGAGCGCGACCGGCTCACCGCGCCACCGTCCGCTCCCGGCCCGAGATCGGCGGACGGCAGCGTTGCCGTTGGCCGGCGACCGTCTCTTGACAGCCAGTGCCACTTTCGCTACACAGGCGGTGGTCGCCGCAAGAGCGAGCGCTCACTCCAGCATGCGCGGACGCTGTCCCGGCTGGACTTCGCAGCGACCCGGAACGGGGGTTCAGGATGAGATTCGGCATCTTCTACGAGCTGGCGGTTCCGAAACCATGGACCCCCGAGAGCGAGCACGAGGTCTACCAGACCTCGCTGGAGCAGGTCCGGCTCGCCGACGAGCTCGGGTTCGACTCCGTCTGGGCCGTCGAGCATCACTTCCTCGAGGAGTACTCCCACTGTTCGGCATCGGACGTCTTCCTCGCCGCCTGCGCCGCACAGACGAAGAACATCCGCCTCGGCTTCGGCATCCGCCTGCTCCTGCCGCCGTTCAACCATCCCGTGCGGACGGCGGAAACCGCCGCGGCGCTGGACCTGATCAGCAACGGCCGCCTCGAGTTCGGCACGGGGCGCTCGCAGACCTGGAACGAGCTGGGCGGTTTCAACTGCGACCCCGACGACACCAAGGACATGTGGGCCGAGGCGGTCGAGGCGATTCCGAAGATGTGGAAGGACGAGTACTTCTCGTGGGACGGGAAGTACTTCAACGTGCCGCCGCGGAACGTCCTCCCGAAGCCCTATCAGAAGCCGCACCCGCCGATGTGGGTGGCCGTCAGCAGTCCGGAGACCGCGATCCAGGCAGCTGAGCGCGGCATGGGCATGCTGGGCGTCAGCGGTGCGGCGCCGGAGGAACAGAAGAAGCGGATCGACACCTACCGGGAGCTGATCAAGAACTGCGAGCCGATCGGCGAATCCGTGAACGAGCGAGTCGGTACCCTGAACTGGCTCCACTGCTCCGAGGATCCGGACGAAGCGGCGATGTACGGTCAGCAACTGGTGCAGGGCTTCAACCATCTGAACGCGCACTTCGTCGCGATCCGGCAGGTCTACCCCACCCGCGTCTACCGTGCGCCCGGCGGAGGCGCCAGGGCAAGGGGCGACCGGCGAGGCGCCACGTCGCAGCGCGCCGAGGCGGCGAAGCGCCCGCAAGGGAGCAGTGTCGTCTCAGCGAGTCAGGCGGGCAGCTTCCGGCGGGACGACCTGGCGATTGGAACGCCCGACCAGATCATCAAGAACATGAAGCGCTGGGAGGAGATGGGCGTCGACCTCGTGACCTGCCTCATCAGCGTCGGTACGCTCGTTCCCCAGGAGAAGATCCTGAAGTCGCTCAAGCTCTTCGCCGAGGAAGTGATCCCGGCATTCGACAAGGGCGACAAGGAGCCGAAGCCGTACAAGCCGGCCGCTAAGACTTCTGCGAACGGCTCGCGGAGCAAGGCCAGCAAATCCGCCGCGGTATCGTAGTCGCAGCCGCGAGGACAGCGCTGGAAGGATCCTGGAATGCCTGAGTACGGCCAGCTCGGCGTAGACAAGCTCCCGTTCACGACGCCATTCATGGCGCCGCTCTACCCCGCTCCTCCCTGGAAGTTCGAGGACAGCCAGATCCTCCTCATGAGCTACGAGATCGACAAGGATCTCGCGGAGAGTTCGCTGCCACCCGCGCTCTCCCGCTCGTACCCGCCCTACGGCCACATCATGGTCTCCCACTACCCCTCGAGTCCGGTCGGCCCGTTCAGTCACGCGACGCAGCTGGTCGTCTGCCGCTGGCGGACGACCGCGCGGGCGTTCCCGCTGCTGACGATCGTCAGCACGGAAGCCGCCTGCGCGGCGTTCCGCGAGTTCTGGGCCTTCCCGGCGAAGCTCGGCGAGGTCACGCTCGAGCGCGACGCCGAGGGCGTCAGCGCCTCGGTCGCTCGAGGCGGTCAGACGCTCGCCAACGTACGCATGACGAACCTCGAGGAGGTCACCGCGGGCGAGATGCGGTACGACCCGATGATGAACCCGAGAATCGTGCGCGCCGCCAGGGAGGAAGACGCGGCCCCGGTGCTCGAGCTGGATCAGATCGATCCCGACTACACGTACAAGCAGACGTGGCGCGGCCATGCCGAGGTCGAGTATCCGTCGACCTCCGAGGCCGACCCGTGGCACCTGATGGAGAATCGCAACCACATCGCGACGACGTTCGCGGTCTGCGATACGGAACTCGGCTTCGCGCGTTACGTCGTCGCGTTCGACGAACCCTAGCGCGGGCGCTGTCTGGACTGACCTCGCGCCGGGAAACCGGACCGTCTGCCGCCGCCTGAGGGGCTTGCGTCACTCGTTGAGGTGGTCGAGTCCTCTTCGAAGCAACGTGAACGCCTCGTCCAGGAGATCGGCGGGCCGGTCCGTGCCGCCGGCGTACAGCCACCCCCGCCGCATCGACCGGATCGAACCTACGACGGCGCCCGCCGCGAGCTGCGAGCGGGGATCGTCCGGCGGCAAGCCGTACTCCTCGGCTATCGCTATCGCGAGGATGTCCTCCCGCTGCTCATCGAGCGTCGCCATGCGCGCCTTCAATGCCGGGACTTCCAGCAGCAGCCTCCCGACACGGACGTCGTAGTGCGGATGCTCGTAGCCCATGACGCGCAAGACGTCCCGTGACGCCCTCCGGACGCGATCGATCAGGGTCTCGTCGGGGAACCGTACCGCGAGTGACTTCCCGTAGGTCTCGAGCAACTCTTCACTATCGAAGAAGATCACGTCCTCTTTCGACTTGAAGTAGCGAAAGAAGGTGCGCGCCGAGACATCGGCCTGGGTGGCGATCTCCTCGACCGTGGTCTCGTCGTACCCGCGCTCCGAGAACAGGCGGATGGCCGCCCGCGCGAGCGCCTCACGAGTCCGCCGCTTCTTCTGTTCGCGCAGCGACTCCTGCCGCGGCGCCGACCGCCGACCTTCCGTCACGCCTGGTGCGTTAGATCCCGGTGTTGGCATTGCGCTCTCCACGCAGGCTGCGCACAGCTACATGCGGATTCTGTCACCCGCTGTCAAGTGGCTGACGCGAGGCGCATGTGCACCGGGCCTGACCCGTGTACGCACGGATCGTTCGCTTGACATGCGCGCCGCGAATCGAGTACACGGAGCGCAGCCTCACGAGCGAGCGCTCACTTCTCGCCGCCGGGGGTCGAGGAGGGTTCGATGAGTCCAATCAGGCAGGTTCTGGCCGACCTCAAGGTCCTCGATCTGACGACGAACGTTGCCGGCCCGGTCGCCGCGCGCCTCTTTGGCGAACTCGGTGCCGATGTCGTGCACATTGAGCCGCCCCACGGGGATGACGGGCGCAACACGACAACCAAATACCTTGGACGGGAAGGGACGTTCCACACCGTCGGCAATCGCAACAAGCGCGGCATCGTCATCGACCTCAAGACGGAGCGCGGTCTCGAAGTCATGAAGCGCATGCTCGAGCAGGCGGACTTCTTCGTCGAGAACATGACGAAGGGCACGCTCGATGACCTCGGGCTGGGCTGGAGCACGCTTCACGCCCTCAACCCGCGGCTCATCCAGCTTTCGATCACCGGCTGGGGGCAGAGCGGCCCGCTCGCGCACGAGCCGGGCTACGACGTGCTGATTCAGGCCTTCACCGGCGCCGTGCGATCCGACGAGAATCGCCAGTTTCGCGCGCTTGGCGGGCTCCGCGGAGACCCAACGGCGCCGCTGCTGGGCGCGTTCGCGGCCATGGGGGCGCTCTACGAGCGGGAACGAACCGGGCTCGGCTCGTTGGTCACATCATCAGTGCTCCAGGGTGCCATCCACATGGCGGGCGCGGGCATGGTGATCACCCACGACGAGATCAAGGAGGAGGGGAACGGCGCCGCGCCGCCCCTCGGTCTCGGCGGCCTGGGCCCCTTCTGGGCGGCCGATGGAAAGGGCGTGTTCCTCTGCGCCTGGAACGACCGTCAGTTCGTCGATCTCTGCGCCCTGGCCGGTTTCGCCGAGGTCGGCAAGGACCCAGCGTACGCCACTCGCTTCCTGAGGGGAGGCGAGAACGGCGCGAGGCTGAACGCCCTGTTTGCACAATGGGTCGGTTCGAAGAACCGCGACGAGATCGTCGAGGAGATGCGCGCCAAGCGCGTTCCGGTGTCGCCCGTCAATGAAACCCTCAATGAACTCGAGGACGATCCGCACATCCGCGAGAACGACCTGATCACAACGCTGGACCATCCAACAAAGGGCCGTCTGAGCATGATCGGGGCGATGTACGAGATCGACGGGGATGGCCCGCAGTACCGGCCGGCGCCGCTCCTGGGAGAGCACACCGACGAGGTGCTCAGCGACTTCGGCTTCTCGCCGGAGCAAGTCAGCGCGCTGCGCGAGTGCGGTGCGGTGGCATGAGCACACGCTGCGCTCGTTCGTAGCTGAGGCCCGTCATGATCGTCAGGTACAACGATGCCCGACGCTGAGACGGCCCGGCCGCCACGGCCGGACCGCGTGCTCGTAGAGAAGAATGTCGCGGTCCCGCTCCGCGACGGTGTCACGACGTACGGCGATCTCTACCGTCCACTGGACATCGGCCCCGTCCCCGCGGTCATCTCCCGCACTGCCTACAACAAGGAGGCGATTGGCCAGGGTGACGGCGTGTCGCCTCTCAAGTCGGCGGAGCGCGGATATGCCGTGCTCGTCGTCGACACGCGCGGCCGCGCTTCCTCCGAGGGCGAGTTCCGGCCGTTCGAGACGGAGGGTCCGGACGGCTACGACACCGTGGAGTGGGCGGCCGCGCAGCCGTGGTGCGACGGGAATGTTGCGCTCTCCGGAGGCTCGTACGTGGGCGCGACCGCCCTGCTGGGCGCTCGCGAACGGCCGCCGTCGCTCCGCTGCGTGATTGCCACCAGCACCGCCGACGACTACCACGACGGCTGGATCTTCAGCGGCGGGGCCTTCCAGCTCGGGTTCGCGGCGACCTGGAGCATGACCCTCGCCTCAACCAGCATGGTCCTCCGGCGCGACTACGCCGGCCGCATCACCCCCGAGCAGCGGGAGGAGTTCGGCCGTACCCTCGCCGGAGGCCTTGATCCGCTGTGGACACGGCCCCTCTCGGCCCTGCCCTCCATATCGGTGGAGAACATCGCACCGTGGTGGGCGACCTGGCTGCAGCACGAGCGGCGGGATGACTACTGGGCCGGCCTGAGCCTCAAGGACCACTATGGCGAGTTCGACGTGCCGATCCTGCACGTCGGCGGCTGGTTCGACGTGTTCGGGCCCGGCACGGTCAGGAACTATGCGGGAATCACAGCCGCCGGCCGGGCGGATCAGCAGCTGATCGTCGGCCCGTGGGCGCATACCGAGTCGGGCGCCACGCTGGGCGAGATGGCGTTCGGACCGAGGGGCGCCCGAGCGGCCGCCAACATCGTCGGCGAGTCCAACCGCTTCCTCGACAAGCACTTGCGACCGGGAGGCCGGCCCGCCTCCTCGGACCCCAGCCCGGTGCGGTACTTCCTGATGGGAGCCAACGAGTGGCGGCTCACCAGCTCGTGGCCGCCGCCGGACGCACGTCCAGCCAGGCTCTATCTCCAGAGCGGCGGGAAGGCGAACACCCTGCACGGCGACGGCGCCCTGACGGAGACAGCGCCGGCGCACGGCTCGACCCCCGATCGCTACGTCTACGACCCGGACCACCCGGTCGAGACCCACGGCGGACCGATTGTGCACATGACGATCGGGGCCGCGGGTCCATTCGATCAGCGCCGCACCGAGGAGCGGGAGGACGTCCTCTGCTACTCGACCGCTCCACTGGACGCGCCCGTGATCATCGCCGGCCGGATTCGAGTGAGCCTCTGGGCGGTCTCGGACTGCCCGGACACGGACTGGACCGCGAAGCTCGTCGACATCCTGCCGGACGGGCGGGCGGTGAGCATCTGCGACGGGATCATCCGCGCGCGGTTCCGGCATTCCCTGCAAGACCCCCAGTTCCTCGAACCGGGCGAGCCCGAGGAATACGAGATCGACCTGGGTCACATGGCGCACCAGTTCCCGGTAGGGCATCGAGTGCGCCTCGAGATTTCCAGCTCGAACTTCCCTCGATTCGACCGGAACCCGAACACGGGCGAGCCGCTGGCGACGGCCGCAACCGCCAGGATCGCCACGCAGCACGTGCTGCACGACGAGTCGCACCGCTCATTCCTCGAGTTCGACGCGCTCGACGAGTAGCGCTCGGCCCTGGACAGCACGGACCGCTGTTGGTGGTCCGAGAGGGCGTCGCCCGCGTGACCGGGGTCGCGGTCGTGGCGCTCACGGCGCGCTCCGCACCAGCCCGCAGCCTTGTCCGGCTGCCGACCCGCGGGGGGCCTCCCACGACATTTGTTGACATCGGATGCGGCCCTCTGGTAATAGTGAGCACCCTTGCCACCAGCGAGCGAGTGCTCGCTTGTCGTAAACTCCCGCAGGAGCGGAACTGGAGGATTGAGCATGACAGAGAGAGAGTCAGTCGACGTTATCGAGGCGATTTTCTCGACTCCGGCAATGCGCTACCTGAAGCGCGACCCAATTCCCGATGAGATCATCTGGGCGATCCTCGATGCTGCGATCCGCGCCCCGAGCGGCACGAACACCCAGCGCTGGGGTTGGCTGGTCGTCACCGACCAGGAGACGAAGAGCGGGATCGCGGAGATCTACCGGGACACCTGGGCCCGTGCGAACCGCATCGTCGGCCATGGCGCCGAGCGAACTCGCGACGAAGAGTTCACGGCAAACAAGAAGGTGGAGTTCGGCGCCGCGAACTACAACTCCGTCGAGCACCTGGCCGACAACTTCGAGTATGCGCCCGTGCTGATTGTCCCCTTCATGATTCAGACGGGACTGCGTCCAGGCGACGATCCCAACTCCTCGCCGGAGGAACGGCCCTTCCAGGGCAGCCCGCTCATGGGCGGTTCCATCTACCAGGCCGTCCAGAACATGCAGCTCGCGGCCCGCGCGTACGGCATCGGCACCACCTACACGAGTGTTGCGAACACCGAGGAGCACGAGCCGCGGATGAAGGAGCTGCTCGGGCTGTCGATGAACACTCGCACCATGTGCATCATCCCGATCGGCTACCCGCTCGACGTCGACGAGTTGGCCGAGGTCGGAGCGAGTCCGGCCCGCGCTCGCTTCTTCAGGCCAAACCGCATCCCCGTCGACCAGGTGACTCACTGGGAGCAGTACGGACAGCAGAAGGATCGCGAGTAGGCAGGATCCCCGGCGCGGACTCCCGCCGGCGATCCGCAACCTGTCGCAGGTCAGCTCGGCGAGCGCGTCACGCTGACCTGCGACCGGAGACAGCGAGGACTTTCGCATGGTGGAGAGGCAGCCGCTCGACGTTCTCGAGGCGATGCACTCGACTCGATCAATCCGCTTCCTGAAGCCGGACCCGATCCCGGATGAGGTCATCTGGGCGATCCTTGATGCCGCGATCCGCGGCCCGAACGGCTCGAACACCCAGCGCTGGGGCTGGATCGTCGTCCGCGACCCGGAGGTGAGGCTCAAGCTCGCGGAGTGGTACCGCGATGGCTGGAACCTGGCGAACCGCGTCGAGAAGCGAAGCCGCGAGGACCGGTTCGAAATCGCCCGGACCAACCCGCTCGGCTACCAGGGCTACCTCGGAGTCGAGTACCTCGCCGAGAACCTTGAGCACGCACCGGTGCACATCATCCCCGTGACGATCGGGGCGCGACCCAGCCTGCGGTCAGGCTCTTCGATCTACGGCGCCGTACAGAACCTGCAGCTCGCCGCGCGCGCGTTCGGCGTGGGCAGCACCTTCACGACGGCGCACGCGATCCAGGACCACGCAGAGGACGTGCAGGCGCTGCTCGGGCTGCCCGAGAACGCCGTCGACATGTGCCTGATACCGCTCGGCTATCCGATGACCGCCGAGGAGCTGGCGGAAGTCGGCGCGAGCCCGAACCAGGGCCGTTTCGGGATCCCGCGCAGGACGCCCGTCGAGCAGGTGACGCACTGGGATCACTGGGGAGTCCAGGAGGCGCGAGGCGACTCGACCGGGTGAGGCGTGCGCCGGCGAGGCGTGACCGGGCCGCGGCCCTCGGGCGGCCCCCACAGCGCGAGGCCGGGCGGTATCCTCGAAAGCCGGGCCGCGGATGATTGCGTCGGTCGGCAAAGGATCGTGCGAGCATGAGCTACTCATTCGCCTGTAGTGACACCGGGTTGACCTGTGACGGCGAGTTCAGCGCCGCGACCGAAGACGAGCTGATGCAGCTCATCGACGAGCACTATCGGACCGTTCACCTCGGCGCGAAACCGATGGCCTACCGGCTCCGGCAGCTGATCAAGTCGGAGTGACTCGCTGCCCGGCCTTCCGTAGCGACCGCGTGCGGCAGACGCCGCGAACGCCCCGCGCTATCCGCGGGCGCGTTTGACGGTCGCGGATGCGGGGGCTTCAATGATTCACGGGCCATGCGCCCGCCAGGCCGGTGTAGCTCAGAGGTAGAGCAGCTGTTTCGTAAACAGCAGGTCGAGGGTTCGAATCCCCCCGCCGGCTCCAGCTTCCACCCTCGCAAACCCCGTCGGACCGCCGCCCGCGATCGCCCGTACTAGGCATCGAGGGCGGAGCGACGCCGCTCCGCGCCCTGCGCCACGGCCAGCAGCAGCAGCGCCACGGCCACGCCGCACGCGGCGAGCACCAGGAAGGTCTCGCCGGTGCCCCAGCGCTCGCTCACGAAGCCCGTCACGCTGCTCGCCAGCGACCCGACGCCGAAGACGAGCAGGAACCAGAGCCCGAACGAGCGCCCCACCGCGCCCGGCGGCGCGTAGTCCGCGATCAGCCCGTTCAGGATCGGTTGCTGCGCCCAGCTGCAGATCGCGAACCCGGCCGCCGCCAGCAGCAGCGCCACGCCGCCCACGCCCGCCATCGCGAACAGGAAGAACGGCGTCGCGACCGTGTACGGCAGGATCGCCCGCTCGATCGGCATCCGATCGCTCAGCCAGCCGCCCGTGACGAGGCCCAGCACCGCGAGCAGCAGCGCCAGCGAAGCCGTCGCCCCGGCGATCGCCTCCGAGTCCCAACCGAACAGCGAGATCCCGAGCTCACGCTCGAAGTGCACCGCCAGGAACGTCAACGAGCCTCGATAGATGAAGCCCACGCCGATCGCCGCGGCATAGAGCACCAGCAGGGGGCGCGTGAACCAGCCGGCCGGCGGAGGCGGAGTCGTGCGCCGGCGCGCCGCTGGCGTCGCTGCTGCCGCTCGCGCCGATTCGTCAGCGGCGCGCTTCGCCGTCTGCTGGTCGGGCGAGATGCGCCAGATCAGGACCGCCATCGCGGCAGCCACCGCCGCAAACGCGACGTACGCCACGCGCCAGTCCGTCGCGATCGCGATGGCGATCGCCGCGCCCGGCGCGAAGGCGATGCCGACGATGCCGGCGACGCCGTGCGTGGCGAGCGCCGCTCCCCGGCGGCTCGACACCGTCGCGACCATCGAGATCCCCGCGGGGTGGTAGAGCCCGATCCCGGCGCCGAGCAGCGTGAGCGAGCCCGCGAGCAGCCACAGCGTGGGTGACACGGCGACCACCAGCGCGAACAGCGCCGCGCTGCCCATCGCCAGTGTCATCACCGCCCTCGGCCCGTAGCGGTCGACCAGCCAGCCCGAGGGCAGCGCGAACACGCCGAACGTCAGCGTGCCCGCGTTCCCGACCGCGCCCAGCATCGCGAGGTCCGCGCCGAACTCGAAGCCAATCCGCACCAACAGCGCGGCGAAGACCAGCTCGAGCGCGTGCGTGCCCGCGTGCGCCATCGAAGCGGACGCGATCACGCGCCGCTCGAGGCTCGTTCGTTCCTCCGGCGTCAACCACTCGACCGCAGCCGCCATCTGCCCCGCCGCCCCGCTGGCCTGCCGATCCATGCACGCCGCGCCCGCGAGCATATCCGCAGCCTTCACCAAGCCGCGAGGTTGCGCCCGGCGCCGTCATGCGGCGAGGATCACCGCCGGACCTCGCGCCAGCCGTCGCGGCCCGCGACAGCGCAGCCTCCGAAGGAGAGCCGCCACGCCATGAGCAAGCTCCGCGACCGCATCCGCCGCACCTTCCAGCGCCGCCCCGGCCCGCTCGGCTTCGCGCCCCGCAGCCGCGAGGCCGACGACCACCGCTACGTGATCGTGATCGCCGAGGTCGGCGACGCGGGCGCCGCCTCGGCCGCCGCAGACGCCGGCGTCGACGCGCTGCTGCACAGCGAAGGCAGCGACGGGATAGCGGCCGTCATCGAAGCGGGCGGCGATCTGCCGGTCGGCGCGCGCCTCGAGGCCGCCTCGGCAGCCGACGCCGACGCGCTGATCGAGGCGGGAGCGGACTTTCTCGTCTTCGACGACGCGCAGACGGAGGCGGCTGCGCTGCTCCGCGACGAACTTGGGCACGTCGGCCTGCTCGGCGACGCCGCCGCCTCGGAGGAGGAGCTGCGGCTGCTCCAGCCGCTCGATCTCGATGCGGTATTGATACCACCGCACGCAGGTTCTCTGAGCGTTCGCGATCAACTACACACGCGCCGCATCGCCGAACTGACGCGGAAGCCACTGATCGTCCCCGTCTCGGCGGATGTGTCGACCGAGGCGCTGCGGGTCTTGCGCGACGCAGGCGCTCCCGCCGTCCTGGCGTCAGGGGATGCCGCGGACCTCGAGGGCATCGTCGCCGCCGCGAGCGAGGTGCCGGCGCCCCGCGAGCGCCGCGAGGAGCGCCCGGACCCGCTGCTCCCGGCCGTCGCCGCCCACGCCGACGACTTCGACGACGACTAGTCGAGCGCGCCGAGGCGCCTCAGCGGTGCCTGACGACGGCCTACTGCGAGTCGACGATGGCCTGGACGGCCTCGACGGCGCCGTCCGGGTGGGCCTCCATCTCGCCCTGATCGTCGATCACCGTGCGCAGCACGCCCTCGGCGTCGAAGACGAAGGTGGCGCGCATCGCCGTCGGGCCCTGATCGCGCCCGACGCCGAAGGTGGCGATCGTGCGGTTCGAGGGCCAGTCGGAGAGCAGCGGGAACTCGAGGCCGATCTCCCGGGCGAAGGCGCCCTGGGTGGCCCATGTGTCGGAACTGACGCCCACCACGCGGGCGTTCATGGCCTTCAGCTCGCGGAAACGCCGCTGAAAGCCCTCCATCTCGCGCGTTCAGCCGCCGGTGAAGGACATCGGGTAGAACGCGATGACCGCGATCCCGCCCCGTAGCTCCTCGTCGCTAAATCGCTCGCGATCAGGATCACGCAGCGAGAACTGTGGCATCGAATCGCCTGGCTGCAGCATGGGTCCTCCCGTGTCCGCACCATGTGCCGGCGCCGAAGCTGGCGCGACGGGCTAGTGCGAGCTCTCGTCGTGGTCGTCGCCGGCCCCTTCGCCCTCGGAGAGTGCGCCATGCGGGAGCTGGTAGTCCCAGTGCAGGCCGCGCTGACGCCGGTAGAGGTAGCCGATCGAGGTCAGCAGCACCGCCGCGACCAGCGCGAGGCCGACCAGCAGCAGCGCCGTGGCCATGTCCGCGGGCGGATCGAGCGCGCCCCCGGCGTGTTCCGCCGAGGCGATCGAGGGCAACACCGCCGCCAGCACGCCTGCCGTGACACCGCCCGCAACGCCGCAACTCCGTCGCAACAGCCGTCGCACGCCCACCTCCGGCTCCGTTTCTGTCGCCCACCTCGTTCCGAGGTTGGCGCACCATCCCGTCCGTTTGGCAGTCTACCACCGCCCGCGGTTGCGCCCAGCCGCCGTCGCCGCGCGGGCAGAAGCGTGCGCGCCTTCGATTGCCCGTCCGGCTGGCGGGCCCATATACTCCCCAGACACTCACTTCGGCGGCCACCGACCTGCCGCGCCTCGCGATCAACCTCGCGATCGGCGCCCCGACATCGGACGGAGTCATACGTGCCAAAGCGAACCTGGCAACCCAAGCGGATTCCGAGGAAGCGCAAGCACGGCTTCCGAGCGCGAATGGCGACCCGCGGGGGTCGCGAGGTGCTCAGGCGCCGCCGTGCCCGCGGCCGCGCCCGTCTCTCGGCCTAGCACCAGGCCCATGGGCCGCTTCCGCCCCCCTGAGGCGCCGAACGGCGCCGCTGCGCCCGCTGCGGCAACGCGCGGCTGCGAGCGCCTGCGCCAGCGGCGCGACTTCGAGGCGCTGATGCGCGACAGGCAAGCGGCAGCGCCCGTGCGTCATCGCCTCATGACGCTGCGCTCGAGGCCGAACGGCCTCGAGCACTGCCGCGTCGGCTTCGCGGTGGGGCGTCAGGTCGGCGGCGCGGTGGTGCGCAACCGCGTGAAGCGCCGGCTGCGCGAGCTCGCACGCGCGCTGCCGCTCGTGCCCGGCCACGACATCGTGATTGCCGCCCGGCCTTCGAGCCGCAGCGCCGGCTTCGCCGAGCTGCGCGACGCCCTCGCGAACTGCGCGAGGCGCGCCCGGCTCAGCGGCGGGGGAAGGCAATGAGCCTGCGGCCGTCGCGGCTGCTGTTGGTGCTGATTCGCGGCTACCAGCGGGCGATCTCGCCGCTGCTGCCGCCGTCGTGCCGCTACGCGCCGACCTGCTCGCAGTACGCGATCGAGGCGATCGCGGGTCACGGCGTGCTGCGCGGCAGCTGGCTGGCGCTGAAGCGGCTCGGCCGCTGCCACCCGGGCCGCGCGGGCGGCTACGATCCGGTTCCGGGCCTCGATGGCGCTGGGGCGGATCTGCCCGGTGACGGTCCGCGTAGTGATACGCGCAGTGACAAGCTACGCAGCAACGCGAAGGCGAGCTAAAGCCATCAAATCTGCTCATACATATACACAGCTACACCATTCCTTCACGATCGAGGCGCCAACATCAGCGCTCGAGCCGCCTCGCGCCAATGTTTCACGTGAAACATCGCGTCCCGTGAGAGGGCGACCGGGTCCTCTCGGTGGACGCCTGGGTACGCTGCTCGCCCTGCTGCTCGCACTGCCGCTGTTCGCCGGCTGCGCGACCGACGTCAGCAGCCCCGACGGCTGGGCCGCCCCCGTCCGGGCCGGCGACCTGACGATTCTGCAAGAGAAAAGCGGCGAACTCGCCGCCGTCCGGCTCGGCGCAACCGATAACCCCGGCACCAACGATGTCGACGAGCGCGTCGCCTGGCGCTTTCCCGACGACGACATCGACGATGTCGACCTCGATGCCGTCTACGCCAACCCGATCCTCGATCGCAACACGCTCTACGTCGCCGGCTACTCCGGCGAAGTCGTCGCGCTCGACCTCACCTTCGAGCCGCCGCGCATCCTCTGGCTGCGCGATCTCGACACGCAGATCGTCGCCACGCCCGCATTCGACGGCCAGACGCTCTACGTCGGCACCGAGGCCGGCACGATCGTCCCGATCACGGTCGCAAGCGGCGCCGTCGGCTCGCCCCTCGTGCAGACAGGCGAGCGGATCTGGTCCGAACCGCTGCTCGGCGGCGGAACAATCTACGTCGCCGCCCTCGACGACCGTGTGCGCGCGGTCACTATCGCCGACGGCCGCGAGCGCTGGACGATGTCGCTCAGCGGCGCCATACCCGGCGACGCCGCCATCCAGGGTGGCCTGCTCGTCGTCGGCTCGTTCGACCGCATGCTGCACGCCTTCGACGCCGATACGGGCGCCGAGGAGTGGGCGTTCGCGGGCGACGGCTGGTTCTGGGCTCGGCCCCTGATCGCCGGCGACACCGTCTACGCTGCCTCCACGCGCGGCAGCATCTACGCCCTCAACGCCAGCGGCGGCGACGGCGGACGCGTGCGCTGGCACTTCCGCCAGCTCGACAGCGAGATCCGCGTCCGTCCCGTGCTCGCGGGCGGCGTGCTCGTCGTTGCGGCCGAGGAAGGGACGATCTGGGGCCTCGATCCCGCCACCGGCGACCTGCGCTGGACCGCGCCGCTGTCCACTCACCGCTTCCTCGCCGACCCGCTCGTGCTCGACTCCAGCCTGATCTACGCGACCGGGCGGGGCGATCTGATCGAGATCGACCCGCAATCCGGGCGCGCCGCCGTCCTCTACGAGCGCCGATGATGCCGACGACCAGCAGCTGGAAGGCGGCGGAGCGACGATGATCGATACCTGGCAGCTGCTGATGGAGACGCCGCTCGTCAACCTGATGGTGTTCCTCAGCGTCATCGCGTTCGGGTCCTATGGCGCCGCGATCCTCCTCTTCACCATCCTGACGCGCGTTCTCACCTTCCCGCTGACCATGCGCACCCTCCGCGCCACGCGCGGACTGCAGGAACTGCAGCCCGACATGGCGGCGATCCAGAAGAAGCACTCCGACCCGAAGCGCCGCTCCGAGGAGCAGATGAAGCTCTACCGGCGCAAGACCATGAGCTGCAAGGACGCCGGCCTCGCCTCGGTGCTCCTCCGCCAGCCGGTCGAGTGCGACTGGAAGACCCACAACACCGACAAGGGCGAGCTGTTCGAGCAGTACGCCACGCACCTCGAGCGCGTCCATGGGGTCCGCGTCGCCGACGCCACGGCGAAGGAGCTGAAGCGCGCGCGCAAGGCGATGAGCAGCGGCATCAACCCGATCGGCTGCGTGGGGCCGCAACTGGTCCAGATGCCGATCTTCTTCGCGCTCTTCTCCGTGATCCGGCTCACGCTCTCGCAGTCGCCCGAAGACATCCTCGAGCTCTCCGACCGCCTCTACGACTACGGGCCGGTGCAGAACGCGATCCCGCTTGGCACCAGCTTCCTGGGGATGAATCTCTCCAACAACGGCAGCATTTTTCTGGTAATTGTGATTTTCTGCTCGATGTGGCTGACGCAGCGCATTTCCTCGTCGCGAACGACTTCACAGCCGGGCACCCAACAGGCGCAGACGCAGCAGATGATGCAGTGGATGCTGCCGGTGATGTTCGCCTGGTTCGCAATGTTCGTGCCCGCCGGGCTCGGCCTCTACTGGGCGGCGAGCACGCTGATCGGACTGCTGCTGCAGTGGGTCTTCGTCGGGCCCGGCGACTTCACGTGGGGCTCGCTGATCCCGGTGTTCGTGCGCTCGCGCATCGGGCTGTCGACGGAGATCGAGACACGCAGCGAACGCGAACGACGCCTGGAGCGAGAGCGCACACGCGCCGAATCGGGCGAGTCGGGTGACGAAACGGATGGCAGTGAGCCGCCGGGCGCAGACGGCGCCGGCGGAGACGAAGCAGGAGGAAGTGATGAGCGTCGAGGAGGTAAGCGGCAGGACGGTCGAAGACGCCGTCGAGCGGGCTCTCGCCAGACTCGGGGTGGGCCGCGATCACGTCGACGTCGAGGTAATCCGCGAGGGTAAGCGCGGACTCCTCGGCTTCGGTGGCGAGGACGCGATCGTCCGCGTCACGACGAAGGACGACCGGGCGGCGCCCGGCCTCGGACGCCGACAGGGCCGCCGCGGCGGACAGCGCGGCGGGGGCGGGCAGCGCGGCGGGGGCGGACAGCGCGGCGGGCAGCGCGGCGGCGGACGGGCCGAGAGCGCGCCCCGCGAGGAGCGCGGCGGACGCGACGACGGCCCGCCCCGCGACGATCGCGGCGGCGCACGCGACGACGGCCCGCGCGGCGAGGAGCGCGGCGGACGCGACGACGGCCGGCGCGGCGAGGACCGCGGCAGCGCACCCGACGACGGTCCGCGAGGCGAAGACCGCGACGGCGGACCCGACGACGGCCCGCCCCGCGAGGACAGCGGAGGCGGGCGCCGCGGACGGCGTGGCGGACGCGGCGGACGCGGACGCGGGCGAGGCGGGGATCGAGGCGGGGATCAAGGCGGGGAACGCGGCCGCGCGCGTGGCGGCGCCCCGAGCGGCCAGCGCGACCGCGACCACGACCGCGAGCGCATCCCCTTCGAGGGCGAACTCCCACCCGTGCCGGGCGCACCGGACGACCTGCCGACCGCTCCCACCGCGGACGCCGAGGACGAGATCGACTTCGCGGGCAGCACGCTCCGCGAGCTGCTGACGCTGCTCGGCCTGCTCGACACGCAGATCGAGGCGCGCGAACCGGAGACCCCGGGCGACGGCGTGGGACGCACCGCGCAGGTCTTCGAGATCTTCGGCGATACCGAGGACGCCTCGGATGAGCTGGGGCTGCTGATCGGCCGCCGCGGCGAGACGCTGGGCGCGCTTCAGTACCTGCTCAACGTGATCACGCGCCACCACTACGGCGAGGCCAATCACGTCTTCGCCGTAGATGTCGAGGGCTACAAGCGCCGCCGCGAGAACTCGCTGGTCGAGATGGCGCAGCGCGTCGCGGCCGAGGTGCGCGAGACCGGCGACGTCATCACCCTCGAGCCGATGAAGCCCGCCGAGCGGCGCATCGTCCACCTCACCCTCAGCGAGGAGCCGGGCGTCACCACCGAGAGCGTCGGCTCCGGCAACGACCGGCAAGTCGAGGTGCTCCCCACCGACTACAACGACAACGACGACGAACCCGACGACGACTACGACGATTATGATGAGGACGCCGGGCCCGAGAACGCGGGGGACGCCGCCGAGTACGACGATGAACCCGACGATACCGGGGACGACGCCGCACCCGACGACGAAGACCAGGATGCCGGGGACGACGCCGAGTACGACGATGAACCCGACGATGCCGGGGACGACGACGAACCCGACGACGAAGACCAGGATGCCGGGGACGACGCCGAGTACGACGACGAACCCGACGACGACGATGCGGACGTCGCCTACGGGGACGACGAAGACAACGAAGACGACGAGGACGACGAGGGGCCAAACAGGTAGGGAGCGCCTCAAACGTGCGGGAGCGGCATTCCAGCCATGGCGCGCCGGACGGCGAGCCCGCGCGTGCGCCGTCCCTGCTGATCGCCGGAGCCGCGACCTGGGATCTCTTCGGCGAACAGCGGCGGCCCGGCGGTGCGATCGTGTACGGAGCGAGAGCCGCAGCCGCCCTCGGCGTGCGCGCGCAACTGCTCACAATCGCCGGCCCTGACAGCGATTTCGAGGCGCTCCGCGGGCACGACGCCACCATCGTCCAGGCCTCTCACACGCTCACCTTCGTACATACGTTCTCTCGCGGAGCTCCCGGGGGCCGGGAGCTCCGCCTGCTCGCACGGCCCGAGCGCGCCCTGAGCGCTTCCGACCTGCCGCCCTCGCCCTCGCCCGGCGACGCCCTCGATCTGCTCGTGCTCGCCCCCTTGCTCGCCGACGATCTCGACCTCGCCTCGTTCGCCGGGGTGCGCGCGCGGCGGCGCGCCCTGCTCGCGCAGGGCCTGCTGCGCGAGGTCGGCGCGGACGGCCTGGTCACCCACGCGACCACGCCGCCAGCTCTGCTGCTCGACGCTGTCGATGGACGGACCAGCGTCTTCCTTTCCGAGGCCGAGATCGCGGGCTGGGACGCGCACGCGCTCTCCGCGCTCGCCGGCGCGGCCGAGCGCGTCGTCGTCACGCGCGGCGCACGAGGCGCCACGGTCCTGCGAGGTGGCACGCGGCTCGATACCCCCGCACACACCGCCGTGGCCGTCGATCCGACCGGCTGCGGCGACGTGTTTTCGGTCGCGTTCATGATTGCCATCGCCCGAGGCGCCGACGACGCCAGAGCGGCGGCAATCGGGGCCGAACTCGCCTCGGCCTCGCTCGGACACGCGGGGGCGCAGGCGCTGCCCGCCGTGCGTGCCGCGATTCCCTCGGGAGCGTGACGTGGCGGTCGTGATCGCGGTGGTGAACCAGAAGGGCGGCGTCGGCAAGACGACGACCGCGATCTCCCTCGGCGCAGCGCTCGGCGACCGGGGACTGCGCGTCCTGCTCGTCGACGCCGACCCGCAGGCGAACGCAACCTCGGCCCTCGGCCAGCCCCGCAACGAGGACGGCGGACTCTACGACGCCCTCGTCGGCGAGCGCCCGCTCGACGGCTCGGTGGTGGAAACGAGCGCGCGAGGGCTCTCGCTCGCACCGGCGACACTCGACCTCGCGGGCGCGGAGGTGGAGCTGGTGCCCGTGACGGCGCGCGAGTTCCGGATGCGCCGCGCGCTCGCCCCCCTGCGCGAGCGCTTCGACCTGATCCTGATCGACTGTCCGCCCTCGCTCGGCCTGCTCACGGTGAACGCCCTCGCCGCGGCCGACCAGGCGCTGGCGCCCGTGCAGGCGGAGTACCTCGCGCTCGAGGGGCTGCTGCATCTCTCGCAGACGATCAGCCTGGTGCAGCAGAACCTGAACCCGGAGCTGCGCGTGCTCGGCATCGTGCTCACGATGGTCGACGGCCGCACCAACCTCGCGCGACAGGTGGAGGACGAGGTCCGCCGGCACTTCGACAGCACGTTCCAGGCGGTGATCCCGCGCTCCGTGCGACTCTCGGAGGCGCCGAGCCACGGGCTGGCGATCCAGCAGTACGACCCCGCCTCGGTCGGCGCCGAGGCCTACCGACGGCTCGCCGACGAGCTGATCGAACGACTCGCACTCCCCGGAGTGGAGGTGGCCGGTGACGACTGATCGAGGACAACCGCGAGGCCTCGGACGCGGCCTCGGCGCCCTGATCCCGGCCGGCGCGACCTCCGGCGAGCTCGCCGGGCAGCCCGTCACCGAGATCGCGATCGTGGAGATCGAGGCGAATCCGCACCAGCCGCGCACGGAGATGGACGACACGGCGCTCGAGGAGCTGACGCAGTCGGTGCGCGAGCACGGCGTGATCCAGCCGCTGCTCGTGACGGAGCTGCCTCGCGGCGAGCCCGGCGCCGTGCGCTACCGGCTGATCGCCGGCGAGCGGCGGCTGCGCGCCGCGACCGCCGCGGGCCTGACGCGCGTGCCGGTCACCGTGCGCGAGACGACCGACCGCGACCAGCTCGAGCTGGCGCTGATCGAGAACGTTCAGCGCGAGGACCTGAGCGCGATCGAGGAGGCGCGCGCCTACCGGCGCCTGATCGACGACTTCGGGATGACGCAGCAGCAGACGGCGGACCGCGTCGGCTGCTCGCGGGCGAAGGTGGCGAACCGGCTGCGGCTGCTCGAACTGGCCCCGGAGGTGCTCGCGGCGCTGCAGGCCGGGCGCATCAGCGAGGGCCACGCCCGCGCGCTGCTGGCGGCGCCCTCCAACGCGGCGCGCCTCGGGATCCTCGCGCGCATCGAGCGCGACGGGCTGAGCGTGCGCCAGACGGAGCGCCTCGCCCGCGAAGCGCAGCCGACCGTCGTCGCGCCGACCGCAGCCGTCGTCCCGGCGCGCGACCCGGACCTCGAGGCGCTCGAGGACGCGCTACGGCTGCAGCTCGGGACGAAGGTGGGGCTGCGCCGCGGGCGCGGCGGGCGCGGCTCGCTCACGATCCACTTCTACAGCGACGAGGAGCTGGACGGCGTGCTCGAACGCCTGCTGCCGGAGTGGCTCGCGAACGAGGCATGACCGCCCCGCGTACGCCTCACGCGCAACCCCGGCTATGCTCTCCGCTGTTCGGGCGTCGAGGCCGTGGAGCTGAGGCGATAGCGTCCCGGACGGGCTGATCGAGGTCGAATCGATGGTGCACGCGCTCGATGGCATCCGCATCGTCGAGGTCGGCGAGGGCAAGCAGCTCGCCTACTGCGGCAAGCTGCTGCGCGACCTCGGCGCCGAGGTGATCAAGGTCGAGCCGCCGCACGGCGACCAGCTGCGCCTGCACGGCCCCTTCCCCAACGACGAGCCGGGAGCAGAGCAGAGCGGCCTCTCCATCTACTTCAACGGCGGCAAGCGCGGCGCGCGGCTCGACCTCGCACGCGCCGAGGACCGCGCGGCGCTGCGGCGCCTGCTCGACGACGCCGACGTGCTGCTGATGGGCATGCGCCCCTCGCAGGCGCGGGCGGCGGGCCTCGATCCGGACGTGCTGCTGGCGGAGCGGCCCAGCCTCGTCATCGGTACGGCGACGATCTACGGCTTCACCGGGCCCTACGCCGAGTGGCTCGGCTACCCGATCCACGCCTACGCCGGCTCCAGCGTCGCGCACCGCGTCGGCGACCCGCAGCGCGAGCCGCTCAACGCCCCGCTCGACGGCGCCGACATCCAGCACGGCGCCGTGCAGCTCGCGGGCGCGCTGCTGACGGCGCTGCTGCACAAGGCGAAGACCGGCGAGGGACAGCTCGTCGATGTCGGCAGCCTCGAGGCCTCGAACCTCGCGATCTGGGGCCACGGCATCCCGCAGATCGTCTATCTCGGCTACCTCACACCCCAGCGCAACGGCGCGCAGATCAGCGGCGGCGTCTGGGGGCCGTGGCCGACGAAGGACGGGCACTTCGCGATCATGACGCAGGTGCCGCGGCACTGGCAGGACTTCCTGATCGGCCTCGGCGACCCCGAGTGGGCGCATGACCCGCTGATGTGGAACCTCGGCAACCCCGGCTTCCGGCGCGACATCACGCCCGAGCAGGGCGTCGTGCTGGACGCGATGCTCAACGGCCCCTTCGCGTCGCTGCTCAAGGAGTGGACGAACGCCGACCTCTGGGAGCTGTGCCGCCGCGAGCGCATCTCCTGCCAGCCCGTGCTGACCATCCCCGAGGTCTGCGAGGCCGACCACCCCAACGAGCGCGACTGGCTGACCGAGGCGCCGGGGCCGCATCCCCCGCTGCGCGTGCCCGGCCGCCCCTACCACCTCTCGGCCACGCCCTGGCGGGAGCCGGGCCCGCCGCCGCGCCTCGACGACGCCCCGGCGACGGCGTGGGAGGGCGAACGCCACCCGCCCGCCCCGCTGCGCGTGCGGCCGGACGCCGCGATCGAACCGCGCAACGAGGGCCAGCCGCTCGCCGGGCTGCGCATCCTCGACCTCGGCATCGTCTGGGCCGGACCGCAGACGATCCGCTTCCTCGCGGACTTCGGCGCGGACGTGATCAAACTCACGACCAACACGCGAGCCTGGATGTCCGGGGTCAAGGGCGGCTCCGACCCCGCCGACCCGATGTCGTGGGAGTGGATCCTGCGCAACCGCCGCTCCGTGAACATCGACCTCCGCCACCCGGAGGGCCCTGACATGGTGCGCCGCCTCGCGAGCGTCTCCGACGTGGTGCTCGAGAACTTCGGCTCCGGCACCGCCGAGCGCCTCGGCATCGGCTACGAGGCGCTCTCGAGGGACAACCCTGGCCTGGTCATGATCTCGATGCCCCCCGCGGGCACGACCGGGCCGTGGTCGGACCTCGTCTCCTACGGGCCCACGCTGACCGGGCTCAACGGCATGAAGGCAGTGCACGGCTACCCGGAGGACGGGATGCTCTGCGAGGAGGCCGCCGAACTCGACCCGATCGCCGCCGCCTACGGCGCGCTCGCGATCCTCGCGGCGGTGATGCACCACTGCCGCACCGGCGAGGGCCAGCACATCGAGCTGGCGCAGGCGCAGGCCGGCTTCACCGGCCTCGCCGAGGGCGTGATCGAGTACACCTGGAACGGGCGCGATTGCGGCCCCGTCGGCAACACGCACGGCTTCCTCGCGCCGCACGGCATCTACCCCACGGTCGGCGACGACCAGTGGATCGCGATTGCCTGCGACGGCGACGAGCAGTGGCGCGCCCTCGCCGGCGCGGCCGGGCGGCCGGACTGGCTCGAGCGCGACGACTTCGCCTCGCCGCCGGCGCGGCGCGCCTCGCGCCACGCGATCGACGCGGAGATCGCCGCCTGGACGCGCGACCAGGACAAGCGCGCGCTGACGGAGCAGCTGCAGGCGGCCGGCGTGCCCGCGTTCCCGGTGCTCGACGGCATGGAGGTGATCGCGGACCCGATGCTGCGCGAGCGGCGGGCGGACTTCGAGCTCGATCCGCGCCTGACGCCGGGCGAGCTGCTCAACGGCATCGCCTGGCATCTCTCGAAGACGCCGCCGCGCTTGCGCCGGCCGGCGCCCGCCTTCGGCGGGCACAACGCCGAGGTGCTCGGCGAGTATCTCGGACTCAGGGAAGCGGAAGTTCAGCAGCTGGAGGAGTCCGGCCTGCTGGCGTAGGCCGGATGGGCTCAGCGAAGCGGAGGGCAAGATGAGCGACGAAGGCGACCTGATCATCGAGGAGCGCGACGGGATCGCGTTCGTGACCTTCAACCGGCCCGAGAAGCTCAACGCGTGGACCTACGCGATGAGCGACGAGCTGCGCGACTACCTCTGGAGCCTCAACGAGGGCGAGTACCGCATCCGCTGTGTCGTGATGACCGGCTCGGGACGCGCCTTCTGCTCCGGTGCGGACGTCGGCGGCCTCGCGGCCCGCCAGGGCGGCGAGCGCCCGCCCTGGCGTCCCCCGCACCCGGAGGTGCACATCACGGACGCGCTGCGGCGCTGCAACGCGCCGGTGATCGCCGCGATCAACGGCTACGCGCTGGGCATGGGCCTCGGCATCGCGATGTCCTGCGACATCCGCATCGCGGCCGACGATGCGCGCTTCCAGGTGGCGCAGATGAAGCGCGGCCTCACCGCCGACACGGCGCTCGCCCACAGCCTGCCGGCCGCGATCGGCGCCGAGCGGGCGATGGAGCTGATGTTCACCGCGCGCATGATCGACGCGCAGGAAGCGGAGCGGATCGGCCTCGTGCTGCGCACCGTGCCCGCCGACAGCCTGCTCGACGAGGCGGAGGCGCTGGCGCGCGAGATCGCGAAGAACGGACCGCTCGGCGTCGCCGCCGCGAAGCGCACCGTCTACCTCCGCGACGACGACTCCTTCCAGCGCGCGCACGACTTCCTCGGCCTGACGATGGACCGGCTGTTCCTGACCGAGGACGCCCGCGAGGGCATCAGCTCCTTCGCGGAGCGCCGCGAGCCGGAGTTCCCCGGCCGCTGACGCGAACGCCCGTCTCCCCTCTCCCGTCCGGCCCCCTCTCTCCCTGGTGGGAGAGGGGGGGTGAGGGACCTCCGCGCCCCCGGCCCGGCCATCGAGGGCGGTGTTCCGGCTGCCGATCCGGTGGGGGTGCGGGGGCCCTGCGAGGTATCCTCGCGTCCCGATCGAAGCAGCTCCCCGCACCAGACGCTCTGGCTGTCGCGGCGCGTTGTGGCGCCGTCGATCCGATCGGGGCGGGCGGCTCCATCTCGCCGCGCTGGCGCGCGGCGGACCCCTCACCCCCGCCCTCTCTCCCACGAGGGGTTAGACACCCCATGGTGCTAACTGGTCAAGCGGCGAGCTGCTCGCGGTCGTGGCGGTGCGCCCAGGCGGTGGCCTCGTCGTAGGGGCGGCGTGTCCTGAGGCAGCCGTGGAGGTAGCCGACGAGGCGGTTGGCGAGGGCGCGCAGGGCCTGGTGATGAAGGTCGCCCGCAGCGCGCCGGCGGCGGTAGAAGTCGTGGCAGCCCGGGCTCGCCCGCAGCGAGCACAGCGCCCAGCGGTCGGCGGCGTCGGCGAGCCAGCGGTTGCGGACGAAGCGGGCGCGCACGCTGCGTTTGCGGCCCGATGCTACGGTCAGCGGTGAGGTGCCGGCGTAGTTCCTGCGGGATTTCGCCGACTCGTAGCGTTCGGGGTCGTCCCCGAACTCTCCGAGCACCCGGGCGCCGAGCACGACACCGAGTCCGGGCAGGGAGCGGTAGATCGCGGCGTCCGGGTGCTGCTCAAAATGTGCTGCCAGCTCGGCCTCGAGCTCCTTGATCTGGCGGTTGATCTCGCTGATCTGCGCGACGGCCGCGCGGGTGCTCGCGGCGAACGCCCTGCTCACGGCAGCAGGCACCTCGAGCTGCGGGGAGCGCAGCGCGTCGCGGACCACGGCGGCGCGCTGCTCGAGGTTGCGCTGGCGGCCGCCGCGGCTGAGCGCCGAGCGGATCTTTGCGGTCGACAGCCGCGCCGCCTCGCGCGGGCCGGGCGCCCGGGCCAGCACGCCGACGGCGTCGCCGTGGGCGAGGTTGGGGAAGGCCACCAGGGCAGCCGGGAAGTACTCCCTGAGGGCGTTGCGCAGCCGGTTGGTCTGGCGGACGCGGTCCCAGATCAACTGCTGGTGGGCGCGGGCGAGAATCCGCACCGCGCCCGCGTCGTCGCTGTCGCCTGCCACCGGGCGGTGGTTATGGCGGTCGGTGCGGACGAGGTCGGCGAGCAGCTTCGCGTCGCCGGCGTCGGACTTGGCGCCGCTGAGGTGGTGTCGCTCGCGGTAGCGCGCCGCCGAGCGCGGGTTGATCGCGTACACACGGTAGCCGGCCGCGAGCAGGGCCGAGACCCAGGGTCCGCGGTCGGTCTCGATCCCGATGACGACTTCGCCCGGGTCCGAGGCGTGCTCGGCGATCAGTTCGTGCAGTGTGGCGACGCCCTTGACGCCTTCGGGCAGCCGCCTGGCGGCGAGCCGTTCGCCGGCCTCGTTCATGAGCTGGACATCGTGGTGGTCCTCGGACCAGTCGTCGCCAACGTACAGGGTCATCGTGCCTCGCTTCCCTCCGCTTCGTGCTGCGTGCTGCGACCCGCCGGGTTGGTCCTGCGACGGCCTAATGGAACAGTGCTCTCGGGCACGACACCCCATGAGTGCTGCGGACAACCCGGACGAACCGGCCGGGGCACGGTCTCTCCCGAGAGATCGCGAGGTCTCAGGGAGCCACAGTGCTCACCAGCCGGCGGGTCCGGGACCAGTCTCCCAGATCGCTCCGGGGTTCCGGTCGAACCCCATTAGGGGGCCGGACCGCCCTCGAAACGGAAGTTTCGCCAGGGCCCTCCCCGCTCGCGACTCAGTAGTGGATCGCCGTGTCCGGGCCGCCACCCGTCGCGATCGCGTCGCCGTTGATCGAGATCGACTTGGGCGAGGCGAGGAAGGCGACGACGTAGGCGACCTCGCGCGCGTCGACGAGGTGACGGATCGAGTTGCCCTCGGCGAGGCGGCGCTCGGTTTCCTCCTCCGGGACGCCCGCCTCGACACGCGCGGCGACCATCTCCGCCGTGCGCTCGGTGCGGGTGCCGCCGGGGTGGACGACGGTCACGTTGATGCCGTGCGGTCCGAGCTCGTTCGCGAGGTTCTTCGTCAGCGCGGCGACGGCGACGTTGCGCATGCTGCCCGAGGTGTTGCCCGCGCGGCGCGCGCCGAGCCCGGAGATGTTGACGATCCGGCCCCAGCCCTGCGCGCGCATGATCGGCGCCACCGCCCGCGAGGAACGCAGATAGCCCAGCACCTTCACCTCGATGTCCGCCCGCACGTGGTCGTCCGTCAACTCCTCCAGCGGGACGGGCGGCAGCGCGCTGCCCGGCGAGGCGGCGTTGTTGACGAGGATGTCGATGCGTCCGAACGCCTCGTGCGCGGCCTGCACCATCGCCTGCACCGAGGCGTCGTCGGACATGTCGGCGGTCAGAGGCAGCACCCGCCGGCCGCTCTCCTCGGCGATCTCGGCAGCGGTGGCCTCCAGCGCCTCGCGCCCGCGCGCGACGACCGCGACGTCGGCGCCCTCGAGGGCCAATTCGCGCGCCACCGCCTTGCCGATCCCACGGCTCGCGCCGGTCACGATCGCCACCTTGCCCGCCAGTTCCAGGTCCATGCCGTGCCTCCCGCCTCGCATCCCGCCCGCGCGCCGCGCATCGTACGCCGCGCGGCGGACCCCGTGGCCTCTACGGCTACTCGACGCAGCCGCCCACACCACTGGGTCTCGGGGCGTAGCAGGGGCCCGGGAACAACGCAGCCTACGCGGGCGGACGCAGTTCCGACCGCAGCGCCTTGTCCGTTACGAGGTCGACAGGCCGGCCAAGGAGATCCTCGATGTAGAACCGGACGCCGAAGTAGCACTTCGGGTCGGCGGGGCCGTCGAAGCTGACGAGAATGTCGATGTCGCTCCCGGGGCGCGCCTCGTCGAGGACGGTCGAGCCGAAGAGTGCGAGCTCGACCACTCGGAAGCGTTCGCAGAGCACGGGCTTGTGCTCCCGCAGCAGGGCGAGTGTCTCGCTGCTGCTCAGCGTCTGCTCGACCATCGGTTCCTTCGTACCTCCAGCCTACGCTCCCGCGCTGCCGTCACGGAACCCGATCCCGCAGCGCACGCGCCTCAGGCCTCCCGCGCCGGCTCGAAGTGCAGCCGGGGCAGGCGTGACACCACCGTGAACAACAGCGCCGCCAGCCCGAACGAGCAGGCGAAGAGCACGAGCGCGAGGTCGTAGCTCCCCGTCACATCGAAGATCCAGCCGGCGATCGTCGGGCTGGCGACCAGCCCGACGACGTCGATCATCACGATCGCGCCGAGGAGCGTGGCGAAGTGAGCGGGGCCGAAGATCCGCGTCAGCTGCATCGCCTCGATGATCGGGCCGCCTCCGGTGCCGCACACCCACAGCACCACGAACGCCGCGATGCCGATCGCGCCGGAGTTCAGCAGCAGCGCGAGCATCGCACCGATCAGGCAGGCGCACATCGCAATCAACAGGTGCTCGAAGCGACCCACGCGGTCCGCGATCACCCCGAAGGCGAGCAGCGCGCCGATCCCGCCGGCCGCCGTGGCCGACACGATGAACGCCGCCGTTCCCCGCGGGACACCGACCGACTCATAAAACGGGATCTGGTGCACCATCATCCCGGACAGGCTGAACAGGAAGAACGCGAACCCGGCCCCGATCAGCCAGAAGTGCGGGGTCGCCAGCGCCGCTCGAAGCGTCAGGCCGGTGCGCCGGGAGGCGGGCGTCTCCACCCCGGCGGGCATCACCTCGCCCTCGGGCAGGGCGCCGACGTCCGAGGGGTCGTTGCGCACCAGCAGCGCGCCGAGCGGCAGGAACAGCGCCACGATCGCGAGGCCCGAGACGACGAACGAGACCTCCCAGCCAAGCGAGTCGATCACCACTCGCATCGCCGGCAACACCACGACGCCGCCGAGCGCGGACCCCGTCCCGAGAATGCTGAGGGCAATCCCACGGCGCCGATCGAACCACCTCGAAATCAGCGCCTGGAAGGGGATGAAGAACATCATCTGACGGAACACGCTGTTGACGGCCGAGTAGACGTACCACTGCCACAGCTCGCTCGTCGTCGCGAGCAGTCCGTAGGTCAGCGCCGTGGTCGCCGCGCCGAACAGGATCACCTGGCGCGACCCGCGTACGGCGACCCAGTGCCCGATCAACGGGCCGGACAGGCCGCCCGTGAGCAGCGCGAGCGAGACCGCCCCGGAGACCTCCCCACGGGACCAGCCGAACTCCGACTCGAGCGGTTCGATGTAGAGGCCGACGGCCCAGAACGAGACGCCGCTGCCGAGGGCCATCGCTGCGATCAAGCCGGCGAGTAGCCACCAGCCGTAGTAGACCTCTCGCAGGCGGGGTGGCCGCCACGCAGATCGCGCGAGCTTCCTCGCGGTCCAACGCCGCATCGCGTTCACCGGCGGCGGCCGCGCCTAGTCCAGTTCGAGGATTGCGCGACCGGAGATCCCGCCCGCCTCGAGCACGTCCGTTGCCTCGTTGATGGCGTCGAGCGGGTAGCGCGCGGTGACGAGCGCGTCGAGGTCCAGTTCGCCCTCGTGGTACCAGCGCAGGAACATCGGGAAGTCGCGGTCCGGGCGGCATGAACCGCCGATGCTGCCGATGTACTTCTTCTCGGCGATCAGCATGTCGCGCGCGTCGAGCTCGACCGGCGTCTGCGGCACGCCGACGAGCACGGCCGTCCCGCCGCTGCTGCGGCCGATCACGCCGCCGCGCACCGCCGGCATGATCTGCTCCATCGTCTGGCGCACGCCGATGCAGTCGAACGCGTAGTCGACGCCGCTGACCGGCTCCCCGTTGTGCTTGAGCTGATCGGGCCGCGCCGTCAGCTCGTGGATGCGCTCGACGGGGTCGACCTCGGAGGCGTTGACGCCGATCGTCGCCCCGAAGCGCCGCGCGAAGTCCAGCTTCTCCTCGCTCAGGTCAACGGCGATGATCGGGTCCGCGCCCACGACCGCCGCGGCCGTGATCGCCGAGAGACCCACGCCGCCCACGCCGAAGACGGCGACACTCTCGCCGCGCTGCACGCCCGCGGTGTGGTAGACGGCGCCGGCGCCGGTCATGACCGCGCAGCCGACGATCGCAGTCACGTCCGTCGGCGCGTCGTCGGGCATCAAGACGACGTACTGCTCGTCGGCGATGGTGTGATCGGCCCACGTGAAGGTGTTCTGCGACTGCGCCACGCTTCCGTCATTCAGCGTCAGGCTCGCCGCCACCGGCAGCCGCGAGGCATCCGGGTCGCGAATCACCCAGGTGACCATCACGCGATCGCCCTCGCGCACGTGGCTCACCTCGGAACCGGCGGCGAGCACGATGCCGGTCGACTCGTGGCCGAGCAGCTGCTGCTGCGCGCGGGGCCCGTGCATCTGGTGCAACTGCGAATGGCAGACGCCGCTCGCGAGCTGCTTGACGACGACCTGGTGCGGCCCGGGATCGGGCAGCTCGAGCTCCTCGATGCGCAGCGGGCCGGGGCCCTGCGGGCAGACGACGACGCGGGCGGGAGTGGGCATGTGTGGCCTCCGTGCTGTTCGCGCCGCCCATGGTAGCCGCTCGCCCGCGGCGAGCGGCGGGTGGCGTCGGTGGCTCGTGTCACCGCCGCGGCAGGCGTCTTGGCATCGGTTGGGCGAGGCATCATGATGTTCGTATGAAGACGACGCTCATCCTGGATGACGATGTCGCCGCGTTCCTGCGAGAACAGGCGGAGCTGCACGACAAGTCGTTCCGGCAAGTCGTGAACGAGACGCTGCGCCGCAGCATGCCGCCAGCTGACGGCGGCGACGTGCCGGCTGGCGAGTCGCCGCGCCGCCCGTTCCGGGTGCGCCCGAATCACGGCGGCCTCGGGCCTGAGATCGACCCCGCCGATCCCAAGACCTTCAAGAAGCTCCTCGACCGACTCGACATGGAGCACTTCCTGGAGGTCCAGCGCGGCGATCGTTCGGGCGATTCGTGATCGTCCCTGACACGAACCTCCTCATCTATGCGTACAACGACGAGACCGAGCGATTCGAGGCGGCCCGGAGCTGGTGGGAGGGCCTCCTGAGCGGAGCCGAGCCCGTCGGCATCCCCTGGGCCGTCTCCACCGCGTTCTTGCGCCTGATGACGCGGCCGGGGGCGGTCAACCCTCCAGTCACCCCCGAGCGGGCTGTCGGCTACGTGCGCGAGTGGTTCGAGGTTCCGCACGTAGTCCCGATTGAGCCCGGCCCTGACCACCTGGCGCACCTGCTGCGCAACCTCGCGGCTGTCGGTGTCGGCGGGAACCTCGTGACCGACGCGCACATCGCGGCGCTCGCGATGGAGTACCAGGCCGAAGTCCACTCAGCCGATGCGGACTTCGGTCGCTTCCCCGGCCTGCGCTGGCGCAACCCCCTCTGACTGGAGGCAGCCCGCAGCCATCACGTGCTCTTCGCGCCGCCCAAGGTCACCGCCGCGGCAGGCGTCTTCGCATCGGTCGGGCGACGCATCATGATTGTTAGTATTGAACGACGCGATGGCGACTGTCGTTGTAAGTGTCGCCACATGAACTGCGGAACGATATACGAGGTCAGATGCGGCGATTGCTCGTAGCTGTCGGGGGAATCCGCCCGCACACACGGTTGGCTGTTCTTGTCGCCAGCCTGCTCGCGATGGTCTTCGTGCTCGGTTGCACACAAGCGGACACTGAAGAGGGAGGAGCCACAACGCCCTCCCTCACAGTCGTCCCATACCATGAGCCGAGTCTCGCGGACTGCGAACGTTTCGTCGCCTCGAGCCCGCGAGAAAGTCCTGTGTATCGCACTGAGCCGACCGTCTCACCGGGCGACCTTGCCGCTGCCGGACTGCACGTACCGTCCAACATCCCCGAGCGATTCTCGCTGGCTCGTCACGGTCGCGAGGAACGCGGAGCGCTCTTCAGCTACGAAGGCGCTGACGGGGGGTTGCTGATGGTAAGCGAGACGAAGGTTGAAGGCGCTGTCAGAATCCCTTCCCCGCCCGGCGCCACTGAGCTCGTCTTGATCAATGGAGAGACCGCACGGCTGGTCCGGGGAGTTCCGACGATCGTCTCGAGGCAAGCCGCTGACGAGGTGCTGGTCACGGGTTGTGGCTGGGACGAAGAGACCGCAACGCGCGTCTACTACCTCCGAGGAGACACTCTTGTGGTCACATCCGTGTCTCCGGCGAACGCGGCGTCAGATCAAGAACTTCTCGATGTAACCGCGTCGCTTATCCAGGACCCAGCCGCTCCGTAGCGGCGACCATTCACTGAATCCGATCTGACCGAGGCACGCCGCAGGTCCGAACGCCGCTCCTAGATCACCCCGTCGCGGCGCAGCGCCTCGCGCTCGTCCGCGCCGAGGCCGAGCGCGCCGTAGACCTCGGCGTTGTGCTCGCCGGTCAGCGGGGCGCGACGGGTGATGCCGAGCGGGGTTTCGGACCAGATCGCCCAGGCGCCGGGGTAGCGGAAGCGCTCGCCCAGCTCGGGGTGCTCGATCTCCTGCCAGTAGCCGCGATCGTCCCAGTGCGGGTCGGAGAGGATCTCGTCGAGGGTGCGCACGGCGCCCCAGGCGTGGCCGCGCTCCTGCGCGCCGCGGTAGGCCTCCTCGCTCGGGATCTTCGGGAAGAAGGCGCGCAGCGTGTCGCTGATGTGGTTCTGCTCCTCGACCACCACCTGCTGATCGGCGTAGCGCTCGTCCAGCAGGTCGTCGGCCGCGTCGTACTGGTCGAGCCACTCGCCGATGCTGCGCAACTGCGCCGGGGAGAGGCGCTGGTTGAACATCGCGTTCACGTAGTGCCCGTCGGCGCACTGGAACTGCGTGTGCGGACGCGACAGCGACCACGCCCCGTGGCGGCCGGTCTGCCGCCGCAGCACGCGGTTGGTGGCGAAGTAGATCGGGACCGCCATCTCCGTCGTCAGCGCGCAGGCGTCGTGGATCGAGACATCGAGGAACTGCCCCTCGTCCGTCAGCTCGCGGTCGAGCAGCGCCGTCGCGATCGCCAACAGCGCATAGTGGCCGGCGATGTGCCACGCGTTCCCGCCGCCCGGCGCGATCGGCGGCGCGTCGGGCGCCTCCTCCTCGTCGTAGCCGGAGGAGGCCATCTGCCCGCCGGCGGCGAGGTGCACGAGGTCCGTGCCGATGTAGCCGCTCCACGGGCCGTCTTGCCCGAACGGCGTCAGCGAGCAGTAGATCAGCCGCGCGTCCGCGCGTCGCAGCTCCTCGGGCCCGAGGCCGAGCGCCGGGAGCGTTCCCGGCGGCAGCGTCTCCAGCAGCACGTCGGCTTCGGCGACGAGCTTGCGGAACACTTCCGCGCCGCGCGGATCCTCGAGGTCGAGCGTGACGCCGCGCTTGCCGCAGTTGTAGTGCCAGAACGAGAGCGAGCGCTCGCGGTGCGGCTCGTCCCGGTAGAACGGGCCGACCTCGCGCTCATCCGAGCCGCCGGGCGGCTCGACCTTGATCACGTCGGCGCCCATCTCCGCGAGCAGCCGCCCGCACCAGCGTCCGGCCTCGCCGCCGAGTTCGACGACGCGCAGGTCGGCGAACGGTTTGCCCTCGCTCATGGCGCGTCCTCCGTCCCGCCGTCCGCGTCGTCATCGAACAGATACGGCTCCAGCGGCTCGCTGGGCGGCCAGAGCCAGCCGTCCTCGTAGCCGGCGCGCAGCTCGTCCTCGCTCAGGCCGAGCAGGCCGCACAGCACCTCGCGGTTGTGTTCGCCGGCGAGCGGCGCCCTGCGCATCGCCGTGGTCTCGATCGCCGAGGACTGCCACGGCAGGTTCTGGTAGCCCTTCTCGCCCAGCACCGGGTGCGGGTGGTGGGCGAAGAGGCCGCGATGGCGCAACTGCGGATCGTGCTCGACGCGGTCCTCGTTGCTCTGGACGGGCATCGCCGGCACGCCCGCCGCCTGGCAGCGCTCGGCCAGCTCGTACTTGCCGAGGGTCAGCGTCCACGCCTCGATGTGCTCGTCGAGCTCCTCCTGGTGCTCGAGCCGCCCGTCGAGGTTGTCGAAGCGCGCAGCGGCGGCCCACGCGGGCGAGCCCATGACGCCTTGCAGCGACTGCCAGTCGGCGTCGTCGCGGCAGACGATGGCGCACCAGTCGTTGTAGCCGCCGCCTGCGGTGCGGTAGGCGTTGTGCGGGGCGGCGATGGCGCCCCGGTAGTTGTGCAGCAGCGGCGTGCCGGGCCAGTGCGCGCGGTTGCCGGGCGGGAAGCCCTCGCGGCGCGCGGGCCGCCCGTTCACGGTCGCGTCGAGGATGGCGGAGCCGGCGAGGCCGATCCCGAGGCCGACCTGCGAGAGATCGATGTGCTGGCCCCGGCCCGTGCGCTTGCGCTGGCGCAGCGCGCTCACGATCGAGATCGCGCCGAAGATGCCGCTCGTGTCGTCCAGGTAGGACCAGCCCCAGCCGGCGGGCGGCTCGCCCGGCAGCCCGGAGATCGAGGTCAGGCCGGAGAGCGCCTGCGCGCTCGGCCCGAAGGTGCGGTAGGAGTGATCGCGGCCCTCGTGCCCCAGCCCGGACATCGAGACGTAGACGAGGCCGGGGTTCAGCTCGCGCATCTGCTCGTAGCCGAGGCCCCAGTTCTGGAGCACGCGCGAGGTGAAGTTCTCCAGCACCGCGTCGGAGACGGCGAGCAGGCGCTTCAGCAGCTCTTGCCCGCGCTCGTCACGCATGTTCATCGTGACGCTGCGCTTGTCCATGTGCTTCTCGACGAACCAGTGGTTGCCGTTCATGCTCGGGACGGCGTCCTCCAGCATGCCGACGGTGGTGACACGGTCCTGGTGGTGGACCGTACCGCGCTGCGGCCACTCCACCTTGATCACGTCCGCCCCGAGCGTCGCGAGGATGCGCGTCGCCCACGGCCCGGCCCTCACCCAGCTGAGATCGACGATGCGGATGCCCTCGAGTGCTCGTCGCTTCGTCATGCCGACGCCTCCGATCGCTCCAGTTCGGCATCGAGCCGCCAGACGGAGGCGGCCTCGGCTGCCGGCATCTCGAGGGCGCGCCAGGCGGGCACGGTGTAGGCGCCGGACGGCGCGTGCTCCCACGCGACCTCGACCCGCGCGCCGACGCCGGCGGCGTCCTCGCCGTCGAGCAGCACGCCGGGCAGTCGCACGGGATCGCCGCCCTCGTTCGCGCAGTCGGGCAGCTCGACGAGGGCGACGACGTAGGGCGCGGCCTCGCGGAAGGCCGGCAGCACGGAGTGCGCGACGACGACGTAGCTCGCGATCACGCCCCGGCCCTCCGCCTCGTGCCAGGCGAGGTCGAACGAGCGGCAGACCGGGCAGAGCGGCGCGGGCGGGAACCAGCGATGGCCGCAGGCGGCGCAGGCGCGCACGAGCAGGCGCTGCTCGCGCGCCGCCGCCCACCACCCCTCGGAGTCCGGGTCCGGCTGCAGCGCGATCAGCGAGTAGTCGATCGTCCCTGTCATCGGTTCTCCCTGCCTCCTCAGCGGCGCAGCACGACGGTCCAGCCCTGCTGCGCGCCGCCGCCGCCCGCGCAGAAGGCGACACTCGGCGGGCTCGGATGCTCGACCGTCTCGCCGCGGGCGCGGCTGCGGCGATCCTCGCGCGTGAGGGTCTGGCGGCAGCCCTGCGTGCGGTCGTGGCTGTGCTCGCCGCGCCGCCAGCCCGCGCAGGCGTCGTCGGTGCGGCCGCGCAGCTGGCGAGTGGTCTCGATCAGGTAGCCGATGCCGTGCGCGTAGCCCTCGGAGAGCTGGCCGCCGTTCGTGTTCTGCGGCAGCTCGCCGTCGAGCTGGATGCGCCCGCCACCGACGAAGTCGCCGCCCTCGCCCTCGCCGCAGAAGCCGAACGCCTCCAGGTACATCATCGGCGTCGTGGTGAAGTTGTCGTACATCGTGACGATGTCGACGTCCTCGGGGCCGATGCCGGCGCTGGAGAAGGAGCGCTCGCGCACGAACTTGCCCCAGCCCTCGGTGATGTCGGGGCGGCCCCAGGTCCAGCTCGGGTTGTAGCTGGAGGCGCGCGCGCAGCCGCCCATGATGTAGACCGGCGGCTGCGCGAGGTCGGCGGCGCGCTCCGCCGAGGTCACGATCAGCGCGCCCGCCACGTCGTTCTCCTGGCAGCAGTCGAGCAGCCGGAACGGCTTGGCGATCCAGCGCGAGTTCTGGTGGTCGTCGATGCTGATCGCCTCTTGCCGCGTCGCCTTCGGGTTGAGCGTGGCGGCGAAGCGCTGCGTCACGGCCAGCTCGGCCATGTGCCGCGTGTTGTAGCCGTAGCGCTGGAGGTAGGACATCGCCTCGAAGGCGTAGATCGTGGGCGCGCCGCGGATGCCGAAGGGGATCTGGAACTGCCCGCGCCCGGCCGCGGCGACCGGCTGCGGCCTCGGCGCCTCGCCGCTGCGCACCGCCGCACCGCCGCCCATGCGCAGGCCGGAGCGCCCGTTCATCGATCGCGAGATCGCCACCGTCTCGCAGTACCCGGCGTCGATCAGCGCGATCGACTGCGCGACGAGCTGCCCGATGCTGTTGCCGCCGCCGAGGATGTCGACGCCCATGTTGGTGCGGATGCCGAGCGCCGAGGCGACCTCGGCGTTGCCGCAGGAGTCGCCGGCCGTCGCCTGGTGGCTGGCCAGCCCGTCGATCTCGTCGACGGCGATGCCGGCGTCGGCGGCGGCCGTGACGATCGCCTCGCAGGCCATCGAGAGCGTGGTGCGGCCGGACCAGCGGGAGTACTCCGTCTCGCCGACGCCGACGATGCAGTAGCGGTCGCGCAGGCCGGAGCCGGATCGCACCACCGCCGCCGCCTTCCCTCGTGCCCCCCGAGGGCGCTACGGCGCGTCCGCGGCGCGGGCGAGCGAGAGCGGGAGCACCTCGTTCATCGAGCCGGAGCGGAAGCCCTCGAGGTCCACGGCGACGTAGGCGAAGCCCGCGCTCTTCACCGCGGCGACGATCTGCGAGCGCAGCGGCTCATCGAGGGCGGCAGCCAGCTCCGCCGCGCCGAGCTCGACGCGCGCGACGCGGTCGTGGTGGCGCACGCGCAGCTCGCGCAGGCCGAGCTTGCGCAGCTCCAGCTCCGCCCCGGCGATCTGGCGCAGCTTCTCGGGTGTGACCTCGCTGCCGTAGGGGATGCGCGAGGCGAGGCAGGCCATCGCCGGCTTGTCCCAGGTCGGCACGCCGAGGCGCTTCGCGAGGGCGCGCACGTGGGCCTTCGTGAATCCCGCCTCCGCGAGCGGGCTGCGCACGCCGTGCGCCTTCGCGGCGCGGCGGCCCGGCCGGAAGTCGCCGCTGTCGTCGGCGTTCGCGCCATCAAGGACGACGGCGTCGCCGAGGTCCTCGCGGGCGAGCGCGTCGAGCAGCGAGTAGAGCTCGTCCTTGCACTCGAAGCAGCGCTCCGGCGAGTTCTCGACGTAGCCGGGGCGCGCCATCTCGTTCGTCTCGATCTCGCGGTGCGCGATGCCGATCGCGGCGGCGACGCGGCGCGCCTCCTCGCGCTCGCTCGGTGCGAGTGAATACGAGACGCCGGTCACGGCGAGCGCGCGATCGCCCAGCGCCTCGACGGCGGCGGCGGCGAGCAGGCTGGAGTCGACGCCGCCGGAGAAGGCGACGACGGCACGCGGCAGCTCGGAGAGCAGGCGCCGCAGCTCGTCGGCCCTGGCATCGAGGTCGCGTGCGTCCGGCTCGTCCATCACTCATCCTCACGCCTTGGCGTCCGCTGTGGCTGCTGCCGCTGGTAGTCTAGCGCAGCGGCGGCTGACCGCCTCGCAGCTGCGAGGGCGCAATGTGGGCCGGCTCGGGCGGGGGTGCGACCTGGACGACGACAGCGTGCAGTCGAGCGCGCAACTGGATGCGCTGCTGGAGCGGGTCGCGCGCGGCGAGGTGAGCCCGCAGGACGCCGCCGACCGGCTGCGCGCCCTGCCCGTCGAGGATCTCGGCTTCGCCCGCCTCGACCACCACCGCGCGATCCGCGACGCCCTGCCGGAGGTCGTGCTCGCCGAGGGCAAGACCGCGCAGCAGGCCGTCGCCGTGAGCTGCGCGATCCTCGAGCGCGCCGGCTGCCTGCTCGTCACGCGCGCCTCCGAGGAGATCGCGCAGGCCCTCGAAGCCGCGATCCCGGACCTGCGCCGCCATCCGCCCTCGACGACGCTGAGCGCGGACCGGCGCCCCCCGCGCACGCTCCGCCGCGGCGTCATCATCGCCAGCGGCGGCACCGCCGACCTCGCCGTCGTCGAGGAGGCCGCGGCCACCTGCGGGCTGATGGGCCACGAGGCCGAGCGGATCATCGATGTCGGCGTGGCCGGCATCCACCGCGTGCTCGCGGAGACGGCGGCGCTGCGCAAGGCGAACGTGATCGTCGTCGTCGCGGGCATGGACGGCGCGCTGCCGAGCGTCGTCGCCGGGCTCACCGCCACGCCGGTGATCGCCGTGCCGACGAGCAACGGCTACGGCGCGGCCTTCGAGGGCCTCGCGCCGCTGCTGACGATGCTCAACTCCTGCGCGACGGGCGTCTCCGTGGTGAACATCGACAACGGCTTCGGCGCGGGCTACATCGCCGCGCTGATCAACGAGCAGGCGTGGTCCGGGCCGCCGGACGACGCCGCCGGGTAGCGGGCGGACAACGATGCGGATCGCCTACGTCGATGCGCGCTTCGGCGCCGCCGGCGACATGCTGCTCGGCGCCGCCCTCGACGCGGGCGCGGACCTCGAGGCCGTGCGCGAGGCGCTGCGCACCCTGCCGATCGAGGGCTGGACGCTCGACGCCGCGCCCGTGCGCCGCGCGGGCTTCGCGGCCACGAAGGCGGACGTGCGCGTCGAGACGCCGCAGCCCCCGCGGACGGCAAGCGGAATCGTCGCGATGATCGAGGCGGCGGCGCTGCCGCAGCGCGTCCGCGCGCGCGCCGTCGCGACCTTCGAGCTGCTGGGCGACGCGGAGCGCGCCGTACACGGCGTCCCCGAGGGCGAGGACGCGCACCTCCACGAGGTCGGCGGCATCGATGCGATCGTCGACGTGGTCGGCACGTTCGCCGCCCTCGAAGCGCTCGGCGTCGAGCGCATCTTCGCGAGCGGGCTGCCGGCGGGCGGCGGCACGGCGCGGGCGGCGCACGGCCGCCTCCCGGTCCCCGCGCCCGCGGTGCTGGAGATGGCCGCGCGCAGCGGAGCGACGCTGCTCGAGGCGCAGCCGAACGAACCGTCCTCCGAGCTGGTCACGCCGACGGCGATGGCGATCATCGGCGCGGCGGCGGAGTTCGCGCGGCCCTCGCTGCGCCTCGATCGCGTCGGCCTCGGCGCGGGCACGCGCGACCCCGAGGGCTGGCCTAACGTCGTGCGCCTCTGGCTCGGCGAGGCCGAGGAGCGCGCGACCGGCAGCGGCCTGCGCCCGATCGCGCTGCTGGAGACCAACGTCGACGACATGCCCGGCGAGCACCTGCCCTTCCTCGAGGCGCGTCTGCGCGAGGCGGGCGCCCTCGATGTCTGGTGGACGGCCGTGCAGATGAAGAAAGGCCGGCCCGGCCTGCAGATCACCGCGGTCGCCGCGCGCGACGACGCCGACGCGGTCGCCGCCTCGATGCTCGAACACTCGCCGACGCTCGGGGTGCGCTCGACGGAGCTGATGCGCTACGAGGCGGGGCGCGAGGTCTTCGAGTTCGAGAGCTCGCTCGGGCCGGCGGCGGTGAAGGTCAAGCGCCTCCCGGGCGCGCCGCCTCGCGCCGCCCCGGAGTACGAGAGCGCGCGCGTCCTCGCCGAGCGCAGCGGCCTCCCAATCGCCGAGGTCTACGCGCTGATCGAGGCGGAAGCGCTCGCGCGGTTGGAGTAGTCGCGGGGCCTCGGCGGCGGGAGCGTGGGGTCAGGACTCCCACGCGAGGACGAGGTCGTCCGCGGGCATGTTGAAGTCGAGGCGGAGTTCGCTCAGAAGGTCGCGCCCCAGCAACGACGGGACGGGCCGGGTCGAGCGGCCCAACTCAATATGGACGCGCACCCTCGCCAGGAGCCGTTCGCCCTGGTCGGTAGTAAACACGAGGGCGACATCCTCGCTCCCGTAATGCACGCGCGCGCCGGCGATCCCCGTTGCCTCGATATCGGCTTGAAACACCGCGTCATCAGGGAGCAGATGCCCGTCGGGAGTGCGCAGCGACTGGCGGTCGCCCCAGTGGATCGTGGTCGTGTCGGCGCCGGTATCTACGAGGACGGGGAATTCCGCTGCCACACCGAGGCGGGGTAGCAACACCCGCACATCCACGTAGGGTCGCCGGGCGGTTCCCGCGAAGTAGCCCCTCACAAGCGGCATGAGCCGCCTACAGAATCCAGGTGCGGTCCTCGGCGCTGAGGCTCCGCACGAGCATACCGTCCATGTCTTCACCAGCCTCCCGGACGGTGCGGATGACCTCTTCCGGGGAGTCTCCGTGAGCCAGCACCTCCCGGCGAAGAATGGCAATCCACTGGTCTGGATACTGCTGCTTCAAACGATCGCGGTTGGCTTCGAGATACTCTCGATTCTCCTGGAACTTACGCATGCTCTCGAGCACAGCGTCTTCCCCGCCAAACGGCTCGAGCAACTCACGTACTTCGTCGTCCGAAACGATCCTGGCCATGACCACCCCTCGCGCCTCGCACCCGCAGCATAGCAGAACAGTGTCAGGCGATCCCGCAGCCGCGGTACCCGTCCCGACGTACCCTCGCAGGCGGCGGGCTCAGTAGAGGCGCTGCGCCTCCGCCTCCAGCGCGCGCTGCTCGGCGGCGTCCATCGGCTCGTAGGCCGTCGCCGTCGCCACGTTCTCCTCGATGCGCGAGGGGAAGCGCGCGCCGGGGATGGCGACCGAGACGCCGGGCTGCGAGAAGACGTAGCGCAGCAGGTTGGCCGGCGTCAGCGGCCCCTCGTAGCCCTCGGCGATGCGGCCGCGCATCACGCTCGTGCGGCCCGAGCCGCCGAGCGGGCGCATCACGATCACCCCCACGTCGTGCTCGATCGCCAGCTCGATCAGCGGCGCCGTCTCCGTGAAGAACGCCGAGTACTCCAGCATCACCGTCGCGAACTCGCCGCTCTCGATCGCCAGCCGCAGTACATCGAGGCTGTGCGACGAGATGCCGATATGCTCGATCAGCCCGCGGTACTGCGCGATCTGCAGGCCCTCGAGCGCGCCGTCCTCGCCGGTCGCCTCCTGCCACGCCTCCAGCGAGGAGATGTCGTGCAGCTGGTAGAGGCTGATGCGCTCCACGCCGAGGATGCTGAGCGAGCGATCCACGTCGCGCTGGCTGCCGTTGATCGAGTGGCTGAACGTCTTCGTGGCGATGTGGAAGCCGCCGCCACCCGCCTCGGCGCGCTCGCGCACCGCCTGCCCGATCATGAACTCGCTGCCCGCGTACTCCCGCGCCGTATCGACGAAGTCGATGCCGAGGTCGAGCGCGCGCTCGAGGGTCTGCGGCCCCTCGCGCGCCGTCGGCGTATCCATCGCGCCGAGGCCGAGCTCGGTCACCATCAGGCCCGTCCGGCCCAGCCGCCGTCGCCCCAGCTCAGCCACTCGACGCCCCGTCCGCAGCCCGCCCGAGCCGCCTAGCCGCCCTCGCCCCGCAGCTGGTCGAAGTCGAAGTCGTCCGGCATGGGGACGACGATGGAGCGGCGAGGCGTCTCGACGGTGCGGGCGATGTGGCCCCGGCCGGTGGTGTCGTCGGCGAAGAAGACGTCGCCGACGCCGAAGGTGCGCTTCGAGCCGTCGCCGCACTCGATCTCGGCGCTGCCGGAGACCGTGATCACCCACTGGCGGCGCGGCGCGGGGTGGAAGCCGGTTTCGAAGGCCTCGGTCGACTCGTGCAGGCTGAGATGCGCGGCGTCCAGCAGCGGCGTGCGCACGCCACGGCCGACATCGAGGGCGAACGCGACCTCCAGGTCTTCGAATTGGGATTGCCCGTCGTCGCCGGTGTAGATGCGGGTGATTCGCATGAGCCGCTCCCTCGCGCGCGGCGGCGATGCTAGCAGGCGCCCGTCCTGCGGGCCGCGCTCCGCAGTAAGGTAGCGACGGAGAGCACCGAGGCAGCGGTACGAGGAGGGCGCGATGGGCTTCATGGTGGACGGCATCCGCATGGACGGCCGCGTCGCCGTCGTGACCGGCGCGGGCAGCGGCATCGGCCGCGCGATCGCGATCGGCATGGCCGACCTCGGCGCGCGCGTCGCGATCGGCGAGATCAACGAGGCGACCGGCCAGGAGACGGCCGACCTGATCGCCGAGGCCGGCGGCGAGGCGATCTCGATTCCGACCGACATACGGGATCCGGACCAGCTGCGCGCCCTGGTGACCGGCGCGCGCGAGCACTTCGGACGCCTCGACGCGATGTTCAACAACGCCGGCGGCAACTTCCAGGCGCCGACGCTCGACGTCTCCGAGCGCGGTTTCGACGCGGTCGCGCGCATGAACGTGCGCGCGGCCTTCATCGGCAGCCAGGCGGCGGCGCGCGTGATGATCGAGGACGGCCACGGCGGCAGCATCGTCAGCACCGCGTCGAGCGCCGCCTACCACGCGACGGGGCAGGGCGTCGCCGCCTACGCCGCGGCGAAGGCGGGGATCCTCGGGCTCACCCGCGAGCTGGCGGCCGAGTGGGGGCAGCAGGGCATCCGCGTCAACGCGATCGCCCCCGGCGGCGTGGACAGCCCCGGCCGCCACAGGAACATCGCGCGCCGGGAGGACGACATCGCCGAGAACTACGGGCTGTTGAAGCGCCTCGGCTCCCCCGAGAACTTCGCGGCGGGGGCGATCTTCCTCGCCTCGGACCTCGCGGCGCACATCACCGGCCACACGATCCACATCGACGCGGGCACCGGCATCTCCTGAGCGCAGCCTCGCTCGGAGCGGGGACTACGCGCCGACGCCCCCGAGGCGGTCGAGGGCGATGCGGCGGGCGCTGTTGGCGCCCGCCTCCGCGCGCACCTCGATGCGCTCGGTCCACTTGATGCTCGTGAAGCACTCGCCGCCCGGCACGACGAGGCGGGCCGGTCCGCCGTGCTCGCCCGGCAGCGGCTCGCCGTTCACCTCGAGGGCGAGCAGCGCCGTCCGCGCCTCCTCGATCGGCAGCGGCAGGCTGAAGTCGTCCGCGCTGAGCTGCACCCACGCGGCCTCGGGCGGAACGGCTGCGCGATCGAGCAGCTCGGCGACGGCGACGCCCCGCCAGCGCAGCCCCGGCACCGTCCAGCCCTCGAGGCAACTGAAGTCGTCGACCATGAGCTGCTGCGGCATCGCCGAGAGGTCGCCGAGGCCGAGATCGAGCGGCTGCCCGACGAGCCCGTCGACGCGCAGCCGCCAGGCCGCCGGGTCCGGCCCGCTGCCGGGATGCACGGGCAGCGCATCGAGCACGTGCGGTGCGCCATCGGCGGGCTGCTGATCGGGTATCGCTGCTCCTCGCGGCCCTCACCCCAGCCCTCCGCCGCGGGGAGAGGGGGACGGACGGCGGCCTCTCTAGTATCCGGCCTGCTTGTCGATCAGGCCCTCCAGCGGCTCGCCGGCGCGGAGCCGGCGGAGGTTGCCGCAGAAGCGCTCGATGTTGCGCGGTGCGCGCAGCTGGCTGGCGCCCGCGGCGTGGGGCGTCATCACCACGTCGTCACGGCTCCACAGCGGGTGGTCCGCCGGCAGCGGCTCGATCGGCACCACGTCCAGCCCGGCGCCGGCGAGCTGCCCGGAGTCGAGCGCCTCGATCAGGGCGTCGGCGTCGATGATCTCGCCGCGTGTGACGTTGACGATGTAGGCGCCGCGCCTCATGTGCGTAAACGCCTCGCGGCCGAACAGGCCGTAGGTCTCCGGCGTGAGCGGGCAGCAGACCGCGACCACGTCCGACCCCTCGAGCAGCTCCTGGAAGCGCTGCATCGGCCACACGGCCTCGACGTGTTCGTCGCCCTCGAGGGCGTCGCGGTCGAGCGCGAGACAGCGCATCCCGAACGCCGCCGCGCGCGTCGCGACCGCCCGCCCGGTACCGCCGTAGCCGACGATGCCCATCACCTTGCCGGTGAGCTCGGTCTCTTCCATGCGCAGTGCACGGCGCTGCTCCCACGCCTCGGGGCCGAGCCGGATCGCGGCGGCGACGCGCCGCGTGAGGGCGAGCAGCAGCGCGAACGCGTGGTCGGCGAGCTGGGGGCCGACCTGCCCCTTCTCGCTCGTGAGCAGCACCTCGCCATCGCGAAACTCGGGGTAGAGGTAGCGGTTCACGCCAGAGGCGATCGCGTGGACCCAGCGCAGGTTCGGCGCGGCCGCGTACAGCTGCGGCGTGACGAAGCCCAGGACCACGTCGGCCTCGGCCGCGAACTCCAGCGCCTCGCCGTCCGAGTCGACGACCGAGACCGTCGAGCCCGGCCCCGCCGCCTCGATGATGCGCTCGATGACGTCGGGCGGTACCTCGGGCAGGGCCGTTCCCGTGATGATGAGGATGTTCATGTCGCGCCCCCAATCGGCACGCGGAGCCTACTCCCCTCGGCGTCGCGCTGCGGGCGGTCGACCGTTCACCGCGCATCTGTGAAGGTGCGCACGCGCCTCAGCGGATGGTAGGCTGGTGGCCCCGGAGGATGCCGTGCCCCCCTTCCTCGCACCTGCCTGGTTCGAAGACAGCTACCTCGGGATCGAGGTCGAGCAGTACCTCGGCCTCGCCATCCTGATCGTCGTTTCGGCCCTGACGTACGCGATCATCAATCAAGCGCTCAAGCTGTACGTGCGAGCACGCTTCCACGAAGACGACCACGAATTCTGGCACGAGGAGCGCGGGCGGCTGGGCCGCGCGCTCTGGGCGCTCGCCGTGGCGATCACCTTGCTGCTCGGCTTCCCCGTCCTCGGCTTCCCCGCCTCGGTCGGGAACATCGTCAATCAGGTCGCGAGCCTGCTCGGCGCCGGAGCGCTCGTGCTGCTTGGGTTCCGTGGCGTCGACATCTTCACGGACGTGCTCAAGCGGCGGGCGGAGCTGACCGAGAGCCGCCTCGACGACCAGCTCGTGCCCCTCACGAACACCACGCTGAAGGTCGCCACGCTCATCATCGGGATGCTCTTCATCCTCGGGAACCTCGGCATCAACATCACGTCGCTCGTGGCCGGCCTCGGCCTCGGTGGGCTGGCGGTGGCGCTCGCCGCGCAGGACACGTTCCGCAATCTGCTCGGCGGCGTGACGATCTTCGCGGACCGCCCGTTCCAGGTCGGCGACTGGGTGGTGGTCGACAACATCGAGGGAACCGTCGAGTACGTGGGGTTCCGCTCGGCCCGCGTGCGAACCTTCTACAACTCGGTCGTGACCGTGCCCAACGCGCGCATGGTCGATACCTACGTCGACAACATGGGCCTGCGTCAGTGGCGGCGCTACAAGGCGACCCTCGGAGTCGCCTACCACACGACGCCCGACCAGATGCAGGCATTCACCGAGGGCATTCGCGCGCTGATCCGGGCCAATCCCAGCATGCGCAAGGACTACTACATCGTCGAGTTCCTCGATTTCGGCGCGACCTCGCTGGAAATCCTCGTCTACTGCTTCATCACCGCGGCGGACTGGAACGCCGAGCTGCGCACCCGGCACGTGCTGAACCTCGACATCATGCGCCTGGCCGAGGAGCTGGGCGTCGAGTTCGCCTTCCCGACGCAGACGCTGCACGTCGCCTCGCTGCCGGGACAGCCGGCCGTGGTCCCCACAGCGGCAGGCCGCAACCAGCTCGGCGAGGTGGTCGAGCGCTTCAGCCCGACGGGCAGCCGCGGCCAGCGCACGGACCAACCGATTACCGCGGGATACGACAACACGCCGCCGGAGTAGACGTAGCGCCGTCTGCCGCTCCGGGACCGCCTGCCCGGCCGCCCCGTTAGTCGAAGAGCAGGATCGTGCGGGCGCCGACGTGGGCGCGCTGGTCCTCGAAGGCCTGGTCGAGATCCTCGAGCCGCCCGCGCCGGGTCACCATCTCGTCGAGCTTCAACTGACCCTGGCGATAGAGCTCGAGGTAGCGCGGGATGTCGACGCGCGAGCGGGTGCGGCCCATGAACACGCCCTGGATGCGGCGGTCCTGGATGAGCAGGTTGGGCGGGATCTCCAGCGGCGCACTGATCCCCGCCCCGATGATCGACGCCGTGCCACCCGCGCGGATGCAGGCGAAGGCCTGCTCCGCGGTCGCCCTGGTCCCGATTGCCTCGAAGGAGTAGTGCACGCCGCGCCCCTCGGTCAGGTCGCGGATCGCCTCGACCGGGTCGACCTCCGAGGCGTTCACCACGTCGGTGGCGCCGAGCAGCCTCGCGCGTTCCAGCTTCTCGTCCGTGAGGTCGACCGCGATGATGCGGCTCGCGCCGGCGATGCGCGCGCCCTGGACCGCCGAGAGGCCGACGCCGCCGAGGCCGAACACCGCCGCCGTCGTCCCCGGCTTCAACTCGGCCGCGCGGAAGACCGCGCCGAGCCCGGTGATCACGCCGCAACCGACGAGGCAGGCCGTATCCAGCGGCACGTCGTCCGGCAGCTTCACGACCCCCGCCTCCGGCACGAGCATGTACTCGGCGAAGCTGCCGACGTTCGTCAGGGCGAGCACGCTCTCGCCGTTCAGCGTGAGCCGCGGGGTCTCGTGCCGCCGTCGCCGCGGGCGGTTGAGGCAGCGATGCGAGTTGTCGCTCAGGCACTCCTCGCAGGCGCCGCAGAAGACGACGCCGGTCACGATCACGCGGTCTCCCGGCTGCACGTAGGTCACGTCCGCCCCGACCGCCTCGACGACGCCCGAGCCCTCGTGACCGAGGATCCCCGGCGTCGGCCACTGCCCGATGCCGTCGACGAACATCAGGTCGCTGTGGCAGACGCCGCTCGCGGCGGTGCGCACCAGCACCTCGCGCGGCCACGGGTCGTCGACCTCGACGTCCTCGATCGGCATCGGCTGGTTAGCGCCGTGGTAGATCGCGGCCCTCATGGCTGACTCCCTTCGAGCGCCGGATGCATCGGAGCATAGCCGTCGACGCCAGCCGAGGCGCTCGATGTGAATACATGCGTTGCACATGCGTTACACTCATACACATGTCCAAGATGATCCAGATCCGGAACGTGCCCGACGAACTCCACCGCGAGGCGAAGGTGCGGGCCGCGCGCGCCGGGATGAGCCTCTCCGGTTACCTCCTTCGCGAGCTGGAGCGGACCCTGGCGGAGCCGACGATGGAAGAGCTGCTGGCGCGAATCGCCGCGCGGGAACAGCCTGAACTGTCCGAGTCGTCGGCCGAGGCGGTGCGGGCGATACGCGACGAGAGGTGATCGTCGCCGACGCCTCGGTGGTTGTGGACGTGCTGCTCTATCCCGACAGCGCGGCAGCGCACTCGCTTGCCCGGCGATTCGCCCGCCGGGAGACGATCTGCGCTCCTCACCTCATGGATGCCGAGGTCGGCCAGGCTTTGCGCCGCTTCACGTTGAGGGGTGAGATCTCCGCCGTCCGGGCCATGCAGTCGTTCGACGACCTGGCAGCACTGCCCATTCGTCGCTACCCGCACACGGCGCTGCTGCCGAGGGCCTTCGAGCTGCGATCGAACGTGACCGTGTACGACGGCATCTACCTGGCTCTCGCCGAAGCCCTCGGCGTGCCGCTGCTCTCATGCGATGCCGCCCTGGCGGATGTGCCCGGCTGCGCCGCCACAGTCGAAATCCTCCCAGTCGGCGCCGCGACGGACTGAAGTCCCACCAATCAGAGGGGGCAGCGTCTCGCCGCGAGCCTACGCGCCCGCCTCGATGCTGCGGTAGGCGGCCTCGACGAGGCTGCGCGCACGCACGTCGCCCGGCCCGCGGATGCGATTCATCACGTAGGCGAAGCCGAGCCCCGCACCCGCGTCCGCGAAGGCCTGCGAGCCCCCGACGCCCGAGTGTCCGAACGCCGTCTCCGGCCGCGGGTCGCCCAGCGCCGGCGAAGGCAACTGGAAGCCGAGGGCGTAACGGTTCTCGACGCCGATCGTGGCATCCGTCCCCTCGCTCTGCAGCGTGCGGGCCTGCTCGATGGCGCTCGCGCTGAGCAGGCGCACGCCATCCAGCTCGCCGCCGAGGGCGAGCGCGCCGTAGACGCGGGCAAGGCCGCGCGCATCGGCGTGCCCGTTGCCGGCCGGGATCTCGGCCTCGCGCCAGGCCGGCGTGTTCGCGTCCTCGAACGTCCACGGAGGGTGGAAACAGGAGTTTTAACGCCCTTGTGATCGCCAATGTTTACAAGGGTTTTTGGCCGCCCTCGTTCGTTCAGCTGGCTCGCGTGGGGCCATCATGGGGCCACTCTGGGGCCAATCACCCGATCAAGTGGTCGAGCGCCTCGGGCCGCGGGGCACTGTTGCCCGGTCAGCAAGTGTCCGTAGACGTCCACCATGACCGACGCGGACGCGCGCCCGACGCGCCGTGAGACCGCCATGCAGCACGGTGGTCCTCAATGCGCAGCCGACGGCCGATGTGACGGTCACTGTCGGGGGGTACACGAACACGGACGTGATCCCGAACCCGACTACCCTGACTTTCACCGCCGACGAGGTCGGTGCGCCCGGCGACGTTCCCGGTCGGGTCATGGGCGGGAATACGCCGTCCACCAGGCTCTTCGCCGCTGCTTGTCGCCCAGGCGGAACTACTGGAGCAGCGGCTGCTGGAGGTCGCGCCCGGCCAGCCGTACCTCCTGCGACCAGATGGATCACTCGATGACGACGTGATCCGCTACTGCAACAGCGAGTCGTTCCGCCGATTGGCCCTGAGGTCGCAGATTGGATACGCGTACGACCTGCGGGCCTATCTGTCGTTCCTTGGCCGGCACGGCGTGGACTGGCGCCACGCGACCGGGGATGACCTGGTGGCCTACGAGGACTGGCGTCGTCGACACCCCGGCAACCCGAGGCCGATCAGTGCGGCAACGTTCGCACGTGAGTTGACGGCCGTTCGCCGCTTCTACGTCTGGCAGCTCCGCCAGGGCGCGGTGGAGAGCCTTCCGGTGCTCAATGACCGCGTCCGGCTACCGGATGGAGGGATTGGCCCTGCGGCTCGCCTTCGTCCGCAGACTGAGCGGTCGTCGAAGAAGAGGTGGTTGACTCCCCGGCAATATCGCCGCTGGCGCGACGTGGGCCTCCGGGGTTATGGAGTGGACAACCTGCGGGACAGCTCATCGCGCGGGCGCAACACCCGTCGCAATCGGGCGTTCGCGGACACCCTGTGGTCGAGCGGTCTCAGATTGAGCGAGGCCGCGGCGTTGCTGAGCTGGGAGGTGCCTGCGGAGTCCCCCGGCAACTCGTTCAGTCGTGGACATATCGCCATGGCCTCCCCGACTGGCGCAGACCGGGACTTCTGGCTTTCCGCCGAGGCCCTGAGGGCGATCGACGCCTACCGGACCAGCGAGCGGGCCGCAGCCGTGGACAGGGCGCGGCGGCAGGGCCGCTACGACGATCTGCGGGGCGTCACGGTGGTGTCGCCGGGCCCGGTGTCACCGGACCAGCTGAGCCTCGGGGACCGACGCCGGATGTTCATCGAAGGCGACGGCGGCCTGGAGCCTGCGAGCCTGTGGCTCACCGACTCGGGGACACCAATGAATCAGGTCTCCTGGGAGCAAGTGTTCGTCGCCGCCAACGCTCGCTGCGCATCGGCGGGCGTAGAGGTCCACTGCCACCCGCACATGCTGCGCCACTCGTTCGCCTTCCGGATTATCGATGCGCGCCTGGCGAGCCAGGGATTGCTGTTGGTAGATCCCTTCGTGCTGGTACAGAAGCTCCTCGGCCACCTCAGCCTCCAGACGACGCTCCAGACTTATCTCTATCTCGATCCGGAGGAGTACCAGCGCGTCGGGAAGGCGCTCAGTGAGGAGGATGACCCCGACGCATCGCTGAACGATCTGCTTGTGCAGATCGCGGATGACACGCGACGCGAGAGGGAGAGGAGGTGACGCATGACGTGAGCAAGACATAGATAGGCCTAGGCGGCAATTCCCCTGAAAGAGAGCCCGCCTAGGCCCAACAAGACCGGACAATGCCCAGTCAACAACACCGACGAACGGTGCACCTACACCAGCCCGTCGGAGACATGGAGGAAGAACCCCCATGCCCGTATCTGTCACCGCGATGATAGCCCCCCGGCGGGGAAGCGCGACAGCGACGCTGATCGACCCCGGCACCGGGCCACCGATCACGGCCGGAAGTCAGACAACACGCAATTGCTCAGCCTCGCGCAAGACGCGAGCCTCAAGGAGGCATAGATGCACGATCACGAATACCTGACGGTCCCCGAGGTCGCAGGACTGCTGCGCATCTCGCGCAACCTGGCCTACGAACTGGTGGCACAGGGCGAGTTGCCGTCCTTCCGCCTGAGCAGCCGGATCCGGATCCCCCGCGAGCGGCTCTCCAACTGGCTCAAGCGCCAGCAGACGGGCGACGCTTATGAGTAGGCGCAACTGGGGCGAGGGCTCGATCGAGAAGCGTTCCGGGCGTAGCTGGCGAGTGAGCGTCGAACTCCCACGCGATCCCACCACCGGCAAACGCCGCCGGCGCCGGGTCAGCGTCAGGGGAACCAAGCGAGACGCACAGCGGCAACTCCAGAAGGCGATGAGCATGCGCGATCACGGCGGCGTAGATCCGAACGCGATCACGACCGAGGGCTGGTTGAAGCAGTGGCTCGACGAGCGGGTGATCGGTCCGCCGGTCGCGTACAACTACGGCAAGATCATCGAGAACCACCTGGTGCCCACAATCGATGGCGTGCGCCTCCAGGACCTCCGGGACGCCAACATTCGGAAGCTGAAGAGCGAGCTCTTGCAATCCCGCAGGCCCGGGACCGTGCGGAAGATTCTCGGCCTGCTCCGCCAGGCGCTCAACTCCGCGGTCACCCAAGAGCTGCTCGCCCGCAACCCGGCATCGGACGTGCCGATGCCGTCGCAGAAACACGGGAAAAAGGAACGCCGCGCGCTCAGCGAGAGCGAGATCGAGGAATTGCTCCGGGTCGCGAAAAATACCCCGTACGACATGGTGATCGGCTTCGCGCTCGCCACCGGTGCGCGGCAGGCCGAAGTGCTCGGCGCCGGGCACCCTGCTGATGAGCGACGAGCATATGGATCAGCTGGCGGAGCACCTCACCGTGATCCACGAGCGGTTCGCGCGGCTGTACTCCAATCGGCCGTTCGCCATCGAGATCGAGTTCAAGATCACAGCCGACAACATCCTGGCGATCAAGCAGGCCCGGCCGTGGGTCTTCAGCGTGGCGCCCACCACCACTACCCCGACCATCAGCTTTGGCAGCAGTGGCGGCTTCGGTGGACCACCGCCCGGCCCCACCCCGAGCGAGGTCGAGTTCGAGTGGAACGTGACGCGCGACATCGAGGCGCTCGACAGCGGCCACGACACGCCCTCGGGCATCTGGTCCGACGACGCCACCCTGTGGCTGGCGCACAACGGCGACGGCGCCGACGACGCGATCTACGCCTACGACCTCGAGAGCGGCGACCGCCTCGAGGACCGCGAGTTCGAGCTCGATGAGCGCAACCGCGCGCCCCGCGGCGTCTGGTCCGACCGCAGCACCATCTGGATCAGCGACAGTGGCCAGGAGAAGCTGTTCGCGCACGACCTGGCGACGGGCGAGCGCCTCCCCGAGCACGACATCGCACTGCACCCCGACAACGACGACCCGCGCGCTATCTGGTCCGACCGCGAGACGATGTGGGTGCTGGACGACCGCGCCGGCGCCCTCTTCGCCTACGACCTCGCCAGCGGCGAACTGATCGCGGGGTACGCCCTCGACGCCGCCAACGACACCCCTCACGGCCTCTGGTCCGACGGCGTCAGCGTCTGGGTCTCCAACCACGACCCGAAGCTCCTCTTCGCCTACCCCCTGCCCGCACCCGCGGCGCCCGTGGCCGAGGATGCGGACCCGCAGGACCTCGAGCGCGTCCGCGACGAGGAGTTCGACACGCTGAGGGGCGCCAGCAACAACAGCCCGCGCGGCATCTGGTCGGACGGCGAGGTCATGTACGTCGCCGACGCCAGCGACGGCAAGGTCTACAGCTACAACATGCCGAACGCCATCGATGCGCGCCTCGCCTCGCTCACCATTGAGGGCGTCGAGTTCGGGGAGTTCGACCCCGCCCTGACCGAGTACGAGGGAGTCGCCGGCGACGGCGTCACGGAAACGACGGTCGAGGCCGCGGCCGCGCAGGACGGGGCGGCGGTCGTCATCGAGCCCGCCGACGCCGACGAGGCGACGGAGGGCCACCAGCTGGCGCTTGAGGGAGTGAGCGAGATCACCGTCACCGTGACCTCCTCCGACGGCAGTCGCGAGGAGGTCTACCGCGTCCAGCTCGGAGACGCGACGCCTGCGCCGGACTGCCTGCGCGGCGCTGTCACCGTTGGATTCAGCCTCGTCGTCTACGAGGGCGGCAGCGTCGAGGAGCTGGTCACCTGCGCGGAGAGCCGCCACGTCACGGCCCTCTACGCGCTGGTCGGTGGCGAGTACGTGTCCTACATCCTCGTAGCGCCGGAGTTCGTGACGACCGCTTCCGCGAGCTGTTCGCCGGCGGCGTGCCTGCGCTCCTGCCGCTGACCTCGAGCAGCGAGGGGCCACCGTCCCCCGCGCCTGCGAGTGACGCCGTGCCGGAGTTCGGGCCGGACTGCCTGCGCGGCGCGATCGCTTCCGGCTTCAACCTCGTGCTCTACGAGGGCGGCAGCGTCGACGCGCTCGAGGCCTGCGCGGAGAGCCTGGGCGTGACGGCCCTCTACGCGCTCCACGACGGCGAGTACGTATCCTCCATTCTCGGAGCGCCGGACCTCGTGAACAGCTCCTTCCGCGAGCTGTTCGCCGCAGGCGTCCCGGCCCTCACGCCACTGGTCGCGAAGAGTCCCCTGCCTACGGGGGAAGCGAGGCAAGCCGGCGAGGCAAGCCGTTAGGTGTAGTGTCCCGGGACGTTGTTGACACGGCTGATCGGGGGTTCGCCTCCGATCGCGGTGTGGCAACGGTGATGATTGTAGCGGTGCAGCCAGGGTCCGAGGGCGGCTGCGCGTTCGGCCTCGCTGCGGTAGACGCGGACGTAGGCCCACTCCTCGAGCAGCGTGCGGTGGAAGCGCTCGACCTTGCCGTTGGTTTGCGGGCGGTAGGGCCGGGTCCGCTTCGCCCGCACGCCGCTGAGGCGGCAGGCGGAGCTGAACAGGCGGCTCTTGTAGGCGCCGCCATTATCGGTGAGCACGGCCCGCACCTCGATGCCGAGCTCGGCGAACCAGGCCCACGCCCGCTGCAGGAAGGCGGCTGCGCTGACGGCGCGCTCGTCCGCGAGGATCTCGCTGTAGGCGAGGCGCGTGTGGTCGTCCACGGCGGAGTGGATGAAGGCGTAGCCGGCGCGGCTGCGCGGCGCCTGGCCCCGTCCGTGGGCGCGCCAGCCGCCGCCCGGGGGCATGCGCCCCAGCTTCTTGATGTCGATGTGCAGCAGGTCGCCCGGGCGGGCATGCTCGTAGCGCCGGGGGCGGCGGATCAGCTGCCCGCTCGGGCGGTCGAGCCAGGCGAGGCGGTTGAGGCCGCGGCGGCACAGCACGCGGTGGACGGTGGAGGCGTGCATCCCGAGGCGGAAGCCGATGCGTGCCGGGCCGAGCTTCTCGCGGCGGCGCAGGCGCTCGATCGCGCGCTCCAGCCGTGCCGGGACACGCGCCGGGGAGCGTCGCGGGCGGCTGGGGCGGTCCTCGAGACCGACCTCGCCCTCCTCCAGCCAGCGTCGCCACCACTTGTAGGCGGTCGGACGGGAGACGCCCATCTCGGCGGCGACGTGCGCGACCGCGCGGCCCGCGGCGATGCGTTCCACCATCGTGCGGCGGGCGAGGAAGGTCAGTCGGGCGTTACGATGCATCGGAGCCTCCAGGTGCAAGGTGCTGGCTTGTTACTCACACCTTCTCCCGGAGGCTCCCTTCACGAGCAACACCTGCAGGGATCAAGACGCCCTGCAGGTGTCAACAACGTCTGTGGACGTTACAGTTAGGCTCACCGAACGGGACTCGAACTGCGCCGCACCGATGCTCGGACTGGCCTGGAGTCACGCGGCTCTCAGTAGCAGGCCCGCTCACCCTCAGAACGAGAGCGCCAGATACAACCTGGCGCACCCTTTGGCACGACCAGAGCTTCATACCGACGACCACCTGGTTCGAGACGCACTACTCCGTCTACACCATGCGGCAGGCCCCCCGCAGGTCCTGGCGCATCGGCCAGACGCAGCCCGTCCGGGTCGTCTTTCATGGCCTACCGGAACACCCTCCAGGCGGATGCCCTCAAGCTGGACGTGAGCCGAGCCGGCCCCACATGGTGGAGATGAAGCTTCCGGCCTCGTCGCCGGTTTCCGGACCGCTGCGTCTCGACGTAGACGGACATCATGAAGTTCCTAATGATGGCATCCTTACCGGGGGACCGCGCTCCAGTGTAGGGAGTAACCCCGGCCTCTCGTTTGGCGTGGGAGCGAGGCGTGCCGACCGCTCAGGGCTCAGACCTGCCACGGATCGGGACTTCCCTGAACTCACCGGGGCGGACCTCATTGAGGGCCGAGCGAATCTCATCGGTGTGCAGGCGCACGTACGGCCATGCGGTGGACAGCAGCACCACGATCGCCAACCGCCTGCCGGTGAGGTTCTGCTGGTAGCGCATGTTCTGATCGGTGGTGACGAGGACGTCATAGCCCTCGTCTTCAGCCCTGGCAATCAGGTCTCCATTGCCCAATTCCGACCACCCTCGCTCCCCCACGGTGTCAACCGCATGGTCGCCGAGATGGCCGCCGAAGAGGCGCGGGCGTGCCCTGATCGAACGGGATCCTCACGACCAGGCGGGCGTACGGAGGGCCTTGGCCTCGTGCTCGAGCACAGCGCGCACCTGCCACGCCTCGACGCCTGGGAACCAGTCCAGGAACTCTTCCACCGTGGCCCCGCTCGCCAGGTTCTCAAACAGGGCCGAAACCGGCACCCTCGTCCCTGTGAAGATGGAGACGCCACTGACCCTGCCGGGCACGCTCTCGACTGCGGGGCAGGTCTCCCAATCCGTCATGCCGTCACCTCGCTCTCGATTGCCGAGCACTCCGCGGGCTCCTCGGAAACGTGGTCGTCGTCATCAAGGGAGTCCGCTAGCGGGGCGGACTCCAGCCAATCATCGGCGCCTTCCTCGTTCGGCAGGCTCGACGCCACCTCGCGTATGTCAAGCTTAGCAGTCACCACGTCGGCGACGAGCTTCCGGCACGGACTCCGGGTGGCGGTGATCAAGGCCGACGCGGTCCCGCCCGAGCGCCGTAGGCGTGGGTGGCCAAGCGGGTCGAGGAGGGCGCCGACGTGCTGGTCTGCCACCTGGGTATGACAGTCTGAAGTGGCCCCACCTGGAGGCCCAGTGATGGTCTGAACTGGCCCCTTACCTTCTTCAACCGGGCTCAGTAACCTCTGAGCCCAGGAAGCCCAGCAGTGCCGGCATGGCTCAACTGGCCCTGCCGCAACGGACGGCTCGGGTGGTGTTGCCACCGGCACTGTTCGGCGCGTGAACCTCTGATGGGGACATGCGAGCCAATCGCTGATTTGTAAGGTGGATGACGGCGAGCGCGCCTGCGGCCTTCCTGCTGGAATGAGGGGAAACCCCGGAAGGAGTCGCAGTGAGTACGCCCGACGAAACCACCGTGTGGATCGGCCTCGACATCGGCAAGACCGAGCACTTCGCCGATGTGCTGGATGAGGCAGGCTCGCCGCTGTTCGCCGGCGCCGTCGCGAACGGCGAGGCCGACATCGAGGCGCTCCTCGCTCGCGCGGAGTCCTTCGGCTCCCCGGCGCTGGTCGTCGACCAGCCCGGCTCGCTGGCCCGGCTCGTGCTCGGTGTCGCCGCCCGCCGCGGCGTGCCGGTGGCGTACGTGCCGGGGCTGGTCATGCGCCGGGCCGCCGACCTCTACCCGGGTGAGTCCAAGACCGACCGCCGCGACGCGTTCGTGCTGGCCGATACCGGCCGCACCCGGCGCCACCAGGTGCACTGGCTCGATGCCGGCAACGACGAACTCCTGGAGCAGCTGCGCGTTCTCAACGGCTACGACACCGACCTCGCCGCCGACGCGACGCGGCTCTCCAACCGCCTGCGGGATGCGCTCACCAGTGTTTCCCCGGCCCTGGAGCGCGTACTGGGCCCCAGGCTCCACAATGCGGGGGCACGGGACCTGCTCGCCCGCTACCCGACACCGCAGGCGCTGGCCACGGCGGGTCGCGGCCGCATCGCGCGGACGCTCCGGAAGCGCTCGCCGCGCCTCGCGACGGCGCTCACCGAGGCCGTCACCGGGGCCCTCGACGCCCAGACCGTGGTCGTACCCGGCTCGGTCGCGATGGGTCGGGTGATCGCCGAGGTCGCGACCGAGCTGGAGCGCACGCAGCAGCGGCGGGAGCGGCTCGGCGCGGAGATCGGGAAGCTCTTCGAGGCCCACCCTTTCGGCCTCATCCTCGGCTCCCTGCCCGGGGTCGGGCCGAGGACGGGCGCGCGGATGCTCGCCGAGATCGGTGACATCTCTCGCTTCGCGAACGGATCGAGGCTGGCCAGCTACGCCGGACTTGCCCCGGTCACCCGCCAGTCCGGCAGCAGCATCCGGGGGCAGACCCGGAGCCGCCGCGGCAATCACCGGCTCAAGAACGCGATGTACCTCTCCGCCTTCGCCTCGCTGCGCGATCCCGTCTCGCGGGCGTTCTACGACCGCAAGCGAGCCGAGGGGAAGAGACACAACGCCGCAGTCATCTGCCTCGCGCGTCGTCGCTGCGACGTCATCCTGGCCATGCTCCGCTCGCGCACGCCGTATCAGGCGAAGGTCCCGCACGACCAGCCGGTCGCCGCTTGATGGCGTCAACTCAGCTGGCTTCAGGAGCCCGAGGGCCTTGACGAAGAAGATGGGGACACCACCCCCGACCGATCCAGTGACTACGCTCGGGTGAACGTCACATCCCCGAGCGAAGGACGAGGAGTTGTCGAGGGTGGAGCTGTTCGAGCATATCCGACGAGACCGGCGCGAGGAGCGTGTGTCCATCCGTTGGCTGGCACGGCGCCACCGCGTGCACCGGCGCACGGTGCGGCAGGCGCTGAAGTCGGCGCTGCCGCCGCGGCGCAAGCGGGCGCCCCGGCCGGCGCCGCAACTCGGTCCGTACGTGGAGGTCATCCGGGAGTGGCTGGTCGCCGACCTCAGCGCGCCGCGCAAGCAGCGCCACACCGCGCGGCGGATCTGGCAGCGCCTCGTCGACGAGCGCGGCGCGAGCGTCGCTGAGTCGACGGTGCGCGCCTACGTCGGCCGCGTGCGCCGCGAGCTTGAGTCCGGCAGGGCGGTCGTGACGATCCCCCAGCTGCATCCGCCGGGCGAGGAAGCGGAGGTCGACTTCGGCGGGGTCAGCGTCTGGCTCGACGGCGTGCTGACCGAGTTCTCGATGTTCGTGATGCGGCTCTCGCACTCGGGGCGGGCGGTCCACGTCTGTTTCCCGGGCGAGGGCCAGGAGGCGTTCCTCGAGGGCCACACGGTCGCCTTCGAGCGCCTCGGCGGCGTGCCGCGGCGGGTCCGCTACGACAACCTCAAAGCGGCCGTGGTGCGCGTGCTCGCCGGGCGCGACCGCGTCGAGAGCGACCGCTTCACCGCGCTGCGCTCGCACTACGGCTTCGACGCGTTCTTCTGCGAGCCCGGCGCCGGCGGCGCGCACGAAGAGGGCGGGGTGGAGGGCGAGGTCGGCCGCTTCCGCCGCCGCCACCTCGTGCCGGTCCCGCGCGTGGAGAGCCTGGCCGAGCTGAACGCGTTGCTGGAGGCGGCCGACCGCGCAGACGACGCCCGCCACATCGCCGGCCGGCTCGCCACCGTCGGCCGGATGGCGGAGGCCGAGCAACCCGCGCTGCGGCCCCTCCCCGCCGAGCCCTTCGACCCCACGGTCGCGCTGCAGGCGAAGGCCGACCGCAAGGCGCGCATCTCGGTGCGCGGCTCGCGCTACTCGGTGCCGGCGTCCTGCGCGGGCCGGACGGTGGACGTGCGTCTGGGCGGCGGGACCGTGACCGCCACCGTCGGGGGCCGGGTGGTCGCCCGCCACGAGCGCAGCGCGCACAAGGGGTCTGAGATCCTCGTGCTCGACCACTTCCATGAGAGTCGTCTGATCCGCAAGGGCCGACGTGGCGGCCGTCTGCGCCGTCCTAGCGAGCGCGCCTCCCATCCGCGGCCCTGTGGTCGTCGTCGGTGCCGATGCGAGTGGTCCCGTCGTGTCGTCCCCGGGAAGTCGTGTTGGCCATGCTTCCATTCGCACTCGCCGAGGGGCCGCTCCGGGCCCGGTGCATGATGGACAACCTGTCTCCAGGGTGTGGGCGCTGCAATCTAACTGCCGTCCTCGTTGGGACCAGCCTGACCCGCAGTCGCCCGGGTGTCGGCATCTGTCGCATCCTCCGCAGCCCACCGGCCGTCCGGTCGCCTCGCTCCTCGCGTGCTGCCTGCTGCTACGCCGCCTCGGCCGCGCGCGCCTGGCGCAACGGCTCGTAGACCTCGCCGTTCTTCCAGAGCGCGAGCAGCAGCACCGCCAGTCGCCTCGCGACCGCGACGACGGCACGCTTCTTCGCATTGCCGGCACCCGACTCCGCGTAGCGCAGCCCCCATCGCCGGAGGTCGCTATCGGGGCCGAACGGGCCCAGGATGTAGTGCGCGGCCTGGTTCAGCACCCGGCGCAGCGCCGCGTCCCCGTCCTTCGTGATCCGCAGCTGGGGCTGCCGGTCACCGGAATCGCGGCTCCGCGGCACCGGGTTGGCGACTATGACGTCGTGCCCGAGCGTCGTGAACATCCGGCTCAGCCACGGGGAACGCGGCCCCACCTCCATCACCACTCGCGCGCCCGGCATCCTGGCGAGCGCCCGGGTGAGGGCCGCGGTCGTGGTGCGGACTCGCTCCTCCCGGAGGATCTCTCCATCGTCCCCGAGGATGCAGAGGTGGCTGTAGCGGTCGCTCACGTCGATCCCGACGGTCACGAGCTCCGTGTCCCCCACCTTCCTGCTCTCTGCGACTGCTGTACCCTGTGCCACGGTCGGTCTCCTACCTCGCAAAGGCTCGTCTGAGCCGCTATTGGCCCACCTACGTGAGGCCGTCTTCTTGGGGGGAAGTATCCCCTCTGAGGAGGGGACCGACTCTCATCCCATCTACCTCGAAGTGCTGTCACGCAAGCCCGGCGCGCTGCCCGGCGCGGTGGCGCTCGCCCAGGCACGGGCGGACGGGGGCTTCACCGCGGCCCACGAGCGCTTCTGGCGGCGTGCCCGCCGCAAGCTCGGCGACCGCGAGGGGACGCGCGTGCTCGTCGAGGTACTGCTCCTGCATCGCCGCCTCCCCTTCATCGCCGTCCACGCCGCACTCGACGCGGTCGAGCGGCTGGGCTCGGCGGACCCGGCGCTGGTCGCCATCGAGGCGCGGCGCATCGCCGACGGCCGGCGCCCCGCCGCGGTCGTGGAGCGGCCGGCGCTGCGTCGCTTCGACCGCCCGGCCCCGAACCTGGCCGACTACGACGCGCTGCTCGCCGGGAGTCCACGGTGAGCGCGCCCGTCACCGAGCAGGCGGCGGCGCTGACCGTCGAAGCGACCAGTCGCGCGCTGCGCCTCCCGACCGTGCGCGAACAGGCCGGCCCGCTCGCCGAGGCCGCGCTGCGCGACCGCCTCAGCCACCTCGCCTACCTCGCCGAGCTGCTCCAGGCCGAGCTCGACGACCGCGACGCGCGCTGCCGCGAGCGCCGCGTCCACGAGGCTCGCTTCCCGAGGCTCAAGCACCTCGCCGACTTCGACCTCAAGGCGGCCCCGACCGTCGACCCGGCGCTGCTCGCCTCGCTCGAGAGCTGCGAGTGGGTCGAACGGGGCGAGCCCGTGGTGCTGCTCGGCGACAGCGGCACCGGCAAGTCGCATCTGCTGATCGGCCTCGGTATGGCCGCCTGCCAGCGCGGGCTGCGCGTGCGCTACACGACGGCGGCACAGCTCGTGAACGAGCTCGCCGAGGCCGCCGACGAGCGCATGCTCTCGCGCGTGGTCGCCCGCTACGGCCGGCTCGACTTGCTCTGCCTCGACGAGCTCGGCTACCTGCAGCTCGACCGGCGCGGCGCCGAGTTGCTCTTCCAGGTCCTGACCGAGCGCGAGGAGCGGGCGTCGGTGGCGGTCGCCTCCAACGCCCCGTTCTCGGAGTGGGGCGAGACCTTCGCCGACCCCCGGCTCGCGGCCACCGTCGTCGACCGCATCACCTTCCGCGCCCACATCATCGAGACCGGCAGCGAGTCCTACCGCCTGCGCGTCACGAGGGGAGGTGCAGCTACGACCTGATCACGACCGCGGGGTGGTGTCCCCATCTTCTTCGTCAAGGCCCTCGGGCTCCTGAAGCCAGCTGAGTTGACGCCATCAAGCGGCGACCGGCTGGTCGTGCGGGACCTTCGCCTGATACGGCGTGCGCGAGCGGAGCATGGCCAGGATGACGTCGCAGCGACGACGCGCGAGGCAGATGACTGCGGCGTTGTGTCTCTTCCCCTCGGCTCGCTTGCGGTCGTAGAACGCCCGCGAGACGGGATCGCGCAGCGAGGCGAAGGCGGAGAGGTACATCGCGTTCTTGAGCCGGTGATTGCCGCGGCGGCTCCGGGTCTGCCCCCGGATGCTGCTGCCGGACTGGCGGGTGACCGGGGCAAGTCCGGCGTAGCTGGCCAGCCTCGATCCGTTCGCGAAGCGAGAGATGTCACCGATCTCGGCGAGCATCCGCGCGCCCGTCCTCGGCCCGACCCCGGGCAGGGAGCCGAGGATGAGGCCGAAAGGGTGGGCCTCGAAGAGCTTCCCGATCTCCGCGCCGAGCCGCTCCCGCCGCTGCTGCGTGCGCTCCAGCTCGGTCGCGACCTCGGCGATCACCCGACCCATCGCGACCGAGCCGGGTACGACCACGGTCTGGGCGTCGAGGGCCCCGGTGACGGCCTCGGTGAGCGCCGTCGCGAGGCGCGGCGAGCGCTTCCGGAGCGTCCGCGCGATGCGGCCGCGACCCGCCGTGGCCAGCGCCTGCGGTGTCGGGTAGCGGGCGAGCAGGTCCCGTGCCCCCGCATTGTGGAGCCTGGGGCCCAGTACGCGCTCCAGGGCCGGGGAAACACTGGTGAGCGCATCCCGCAGGCGGTTGGAGAGCCGCGTCGCGTCGGCGGCGAGGTCGGTGTCGTAGCCGTTGAGAACGCGCAGCTGCTCCAGGAGTTCGTCGTTGCCGGCATCGAGCCAGTGCACCTGGTGGCGCCGGGTGCGGCCGGTATCGGCCAGCACGAACGCGTCGCGGCGGTCGGTCTTGGACTCACCCGGGTAGAGGTCGGCGGCCCGGCGCATGACCAGCCCCGGCACGTACGCCACCGGCACGCCGCGGCGGGCGGCGACACCGAGCACGAGCCGGGCCAGCGAGCCGGGCTGGTCGACGACCAGCGCCGGGGAGCCGAAGGACTCCGCGCGAGCGAGGAGCGCCTCGATGTCGGCCTCGCCGTTCGCGACGGCGCCGGCGAACAGCGGCGAGCCTGCCTCATCCAGCACATCGGCGAAGTGCTCGGTCTTGCCGATGTCGAGGCCGATCCACACGGTGGTTTCGTCGGGCGTACTCACTGCGACTCCTTCCGGGGTTTCCCCTCATTCCAGCAGGAAGGCCGCAGGCGCGCTCGCCGTCATCCACCTTACAAATCAGCGATTGGCTCGCATGTCCCCATCAGAGGTTCACGCGCCGAACAGTGCCGGTGGCAACACCACCCGAGCCGTCCGTTGCGGCAGGGCCAGTTGAGCCATGCCGGCACTGCTGGGCTTCCTGGGCTCAGAGGTTACTGAGCCCGGTTGAAGAAGGTAAGGGGCCAGAACTCATCATCACGGTGGGGTCAAATGGAGTTGTCATTCCCAGCCACCCGCGACTCGTGCAGACGGGCCTCGACCGCGTCGACTTCCCGACGATCGTCTGGTTCGAGACGGAGTTCTCCGTCTACACGATGCGGCAGGCCTCGCGCAGGTCCTGGCGCATCGGGCAGACCCAGCCCGTGCAGGTCGTCTTCATGGCCTACCGGAACACCCTCCAGGCCGACGCCCTCAAGCTGGTGGCGAAGAAGCTGCAAAGCTCCCTCGCCGTCGAGGGCGAGCTGCCCGAGGACGGCCTCGCCGCCTACGGCGACGATGGCGACGACCTGATGCTCGCCCTGGCGAGGAAGATCGTCGCGGGCGAGGAAGACGCGGACTCGGTCGAGTCAGTGTTCGCCCAGGCGCAGCAGGTCGCGGCGGATGCCGAGGGCGCTGCTGGTGGACGACGGGTGGGCCGCGCCGGAGCCGCTGGTCGTCGAGGTTCACGCCAACGGCGACGGCCACACTGCCCGCCCGGTTGGCCGCAGCGCCGACCATGACGAAACCCCGGAGGGTCAGCGGTCGCTGTTCTCCTGGGCGGAGTTCATGGCGGAGGAGCCGGCCGAGCCGACACGCCGCAGCCGCAGGCCCGCGCCCGCGTCCATCTCCCTCTTCGAGTGGGCGCTCGAACGGGAGCGGGAGGCGGAGCCGGCCGGCGTGGGAACTACAGCTAGGCCGGGAGCAAAGGGGGGAGGCCATTGCATCTGGTGCGGTGGCCTCCCGTCTGCAACCATGTGTACCGCCCTTTGGCGCTTGAGTCCGCTCAGTCCAGCGACGGGACAGTCGACCAAGGTCAGGTTGAGTCGCGAGCCCGACGTACTGCAATCAAGGCGAGGCTTCCCAGGAAGATAAGCTGGTGATATCCGAGCACAGCGGCGTCCCCAATCGACAATTTGAGGACATCACCCGCAAGCTGCCCGCGTATCTGCGAGAACTGGCTGAGTCCGCATATCTGCGCATGGACACCCCCGCCCAGCGCAGGTCTCTGCGGAGTGCCCTCCCGGCTTGCCGGGGCGTCTACGTTCTCTACGAACATAACAGACCTTTGTACGTTGGCCGGTCGGATCGTCTTGCGGACCGCCTGCTCGAGCACGGGCAGCCCGCCAACGGACCTGAGTCCGCAACCTTCGCGTTCAACCTTGCCTATCGGCAGTGGCATCCCGAAACGGACCTCACCAAATTCAGTAGACAGGAACGCCAAGCATTCAAGTCTGCCCCTGAGTACCGGAGCCTCTTCGCTTGCGCAAAGCTCCGTGTGAGGAAGATGAGCGTTCGCACCGTGGAGATTGCGGACCCTGTCGAGCAGGCAGTCTTCGAGCTATACGCACACGTGGAGTTGAAGACACCTCATAACAATTTCGAGAACCACTGATATCAGACAGCCTCAGGGTGACATGCCGACGGGTAGGGCGCGTGCTCGAGCGGGGGAGATCAGGAGTCGGCGTGCCGGTGGATCTGCTACTCGGCGCTGGAGGGCACTCTCGCCACCGGGCCGCATCACGTCAGTGCAAGAGAGCAGCGACTTTGTCAGTCCCGGCGTCTCCGTCGGAGGATGCCGCGGCGCCGGTCCGGCGTCCAGGCACGCCGTTGGCCCGGACGTAGCTGCTGACGGTGTCGCGGGAGATCCCGAGCAGCCTGGCGGTCGCCCGCATCGAGAGTCCCTGTAGCTGCGCCTGCTGGATGGCCTTCCAGCGGGCGAGCTGTCGGGGCGTGGGTGAGCGGAGCTGCTTGCTCCCGGGCTCGGGCTTCACGGCGGCGCCGTTGGGCGCACCCTCCACCGCCGGGACGGCAGGCGTCACGGGGAGTCGCCGGGGTGCGCCCCCGGAGCCGAGCCCGGAGGCGATGCGCTCGTGGTCCGGGCGCCGGGCCAGCTCGGAGCGCGCCGCTCTCAGCACCCCGGCGCGCGGCGGCGCCTCGCGCGAACGGATCGTCTCCCCCTGGTGCAGGACGGAGAGCTCGCCGCTCGGGCGTTCCAGCACCTCGACCTGCGTCCCGGCGTAGCTGGTCCGCTCGGGCCCGGGCAGCAGCTGCAGCGTGCGCCAGCGATACTTGACCGTGTTGTCGCGCGCGACGCTGCGGGGGTGCCGGAAGCCGAGGATGGAGGCGAGCGGAAGCGCGCGATCGAGCGGGCGGTAGGCCACCTCGGGCTCTGCCGCCGGGACCCGGAAGCGGGCGTTGAAGCGTGGCAGGAAGCGCTCGAGCACGATCTGGGACTCGGGGATGGTGGAGGCCGAGGCGTCGCTGAGTTCGGTCACCAACCGGTCCTGGAACGTCCCCGCAGCACGTTCCACGCGGCCCTTCGCCTGTGGTGAGCGGGCGAAGATCTGGGTGACCCCGAGTTCGCGCATCGCCCGCGCGAATTGGGTTGCGACCTTCAGGCCCCGCCGTCCGTCGGAGGAGGCTTTGAAGACGCCGTGGCGGTCGCTTCTATGAGGGACGGTCTTTCTGCAAGGCCGACGTGGCGGCCGCCTCCGCTCCCGGTCCTGCGCTTCTATGAGGGACGGTCTTTCTGCAAGGCCGACGTGGCGGCCGCCTCCGCTCCCGGTCCTTCTATGAGGGACGGTCTTTCTGCAAGGCCGACGTGGCGGCCGCCTCCGCTCCCGGTCCTGCGCTCGATGCCATGTGGAAGCCTGTGCCGAGCTTCTATCCGCACTCGTCGACGGGGCCGCTTCGGGGCCCGGTGCACGAAGGGGAACCTGCTTCCAGGGGGCGCTGCCAGCTGTAGAACGTCCTTGATGGACCACGACCGTCCCGCAGTCGCCCGCTCACCGGCATCACGTCAAGGCGTTGGTGGGAGTCGCCGTCTTCGCCGCTCTGCGCTGCGCTATGCGGCCTCGGTTGCCGCCGCGGTCGCGTGGCGCAGCGGTTCGTAGACCTCCCCGCTCTTCCACAGCGCGAGCAGCAGCACCGACAGCCGCCGCGCGACGGCCACGACCGCGCGCTTCTTCGCGTTCCCCGCACCCGCTCCCGTGTAGCGCTCACCCCAGCGGCGCAGGTCGCAATCCGGCCCGAAGGGACCGAGCACGTAGTGCGCGGCCTGCACGAGCAGCCGCCGGAGGTGGGTATCGCCGCGCTTGGAGATCCCCAGCTGCGGCTGCCGCTCGCCGGAGTCGTGCTGCCGCGGCACGAGTCCGAGGTAGGCTGCCACCTCACGGTTGCGCGGGAAGCGGCCGGGATCCTCGACCGTCAGCACGAACGTGAGCGCGGTGATGGGACCCACGCCCGCCACCTGGCGCAGCGCGGCAGTCTCGGGGTAGACCCGGCACAGCGCCTCGATCTCCCGCTCGGCTGAGGCGATGCGGGCGGTCAGCTCGCCGACCACCTCAAGCAGCGGCAGCAGCGCCGCCCGCAGTTCGGCGGGGATGTGCTGCTCCGCCTTGCGGTGGAAGGCCGGCGCGGTGCAACCCGGCAGCGCGGCGCCCCACGCCTTGACGGCGCCGCGGACGTGGTTGATGAGCTGCGTGCGCGAGCGCACCAGCGCGTCACGGCTACGGACCACGGCGAGGTGCTGCTGGCTCTCCGCGCTGCGGTGGCGGATCGGGCTGAGCAGTGCGGGGTCGAGCCGCCCGAGCCGCGCCAGCTGCTCGGCGTCGAGGCGGTCGCTCTTGCGGTGGCCGCGGGCGATCAGCGCGACCCGGCGGGGGTTGGCGACGATCACCTCGTGGCCGAGGTCCGCCACCAGCCGGCTCACCCAGGGAGAGCGCGGCCCGGCCTCCAGCACCACCCGTGACGCCGGCAGCTCCCCGAGCGCGTGCGTGAGCGTGGGCTCCGTCGTCCGGACGCGCTGCTCGCTCACGATCTCCGCGGCGGCGCCGAGTACGCAGACATGCGTGTGACGGTCTCCGATGTCGAGGCCGATGGTGAGTGCGGGGTGCTGCTCCCGCTCAATGCTCCGTGTCGTTGCGATATGCTGCTGCATGGCCGGTCTCCTACCTCTGGCTCTGACAGAGCCGCTCTTGGCCCATTTGAGGCCGCTTACTGGGGGCGAGTATCCCCCTCGAGGAGGAGACCGGCCCTCATCCCATCTGTAGAGGGCGAGCGGGATGCCGCAGCGCCGGACGATCTCCTCCAGCAACAGGAAGTAGCCACGCGCGTCCTCGACGGGGCGGAAGAGGGCGTGCACGGCTGCGCCGGTCGCATCGTCGACGGCGAGCAGGAGGGCGAAGCGCGGGCCTCGTGCCTCGAGCCAGGCGTGGTGGCTGCCGTCGACCTGGAGCAGCATCCCCTCGCGGGGCATCCGCTCACGCCGGACACGGTGCTCGGGCGGCCGGCGGCGGCGGGGACTCGCGATGCCGGCCCGCGCCAGGATCCGGCGGACGGTCCAACTGCTCACGTCCAGGCCCTCGTGCTCCCAGAGCAGCTCGGCGAGGTGGGTGTGGTTCGCTCCCGGCCGGCGGACGGTCCAACTGCTCACGTCCAGGCCCTCGTGCTCCCAGAGCAGCTCGGCGAGGTGGGTGTGATTCGCTCCCGGGTAGCGGGTGCCGGCGAAGCGCACCACGGCCGAGGCGACGACGGCCGGGACGGCGTTGTGCGGACGGCGCCCGCTGTTGCCGTGCTCCAGCGACGCGGCTCCGCGCGCGCGGTAGGCGGCGATGAGCCGCCACGCGTGTCGCTCGCTGATGCCCAGGAGCTCGGCGGCCTGCGAGGCCTGCAGATCTGCGGCCATCACCCTGTCCAGTACGTAGCGTCGTGCTTCTTCGGACTGCTGCACTGTCACCCCCTGCTCGCTGGCTGGGACTGACAGATTCGCTGCTCCGTTAGCTGCTGACCGAATCGCTGCTCAACGACACGCAGACGCCTCTCATTCTCTGCCGCGGCAGCGCGGGCCGCTGAGCGGCGAGCCTAGTCCCACCAGCGGTAGCCGATGGGCCCAAACCCTGCGTCCTCACGCGCCGGAAGGGTTCCCGCCACGAGCGCAGCCGTGCCCAGAGCAACGCCCACGCCCTACTTCGGTAAACACTCGTCGTTGTGCTCGCCGAGCAGAGGAGCGCGACGAACCGACCACGGCGACTTCTCGAACTTGTAGGGCGCACCGGGGTAGGTGAATGAGCGGCCGTGTTCGGGGTGCTCCACCTCCACGGGGAAGCCGCGGGCGACGAAGTGGGGGTCGGCCATCGCCTCCTCCGGCGAGTAGATGATGCCCACCTGGAAGCCGCGCTCCTGGGCGCCAGTGAAATAATCATAAGCGGTGAGATGCGAGGCGATGTAGGCCATGGCCTCCCGGCCGGCGCCGAAGATCGCACGCAGGTCCTCGTCGGAGGCTAGCTTCGAAAGGTCGATCTCTTCGCATTCGGCGCCCAGCAGGAGCAGGGCGGCAGCGTGGAAGTGCTCCAGCAGGTCGAGTTCCTCCAGCCACTGGTGGGTCAGCTTGAACTCGTGCGGGCGGCGCGGCAGGACACCGGTGTTGGCGTAGCGGCCGTCGGCGGAGCGCACTTGCGAGGGCATGGTCGGGTTCTCGGCGGCGTGGCGGCCGGTCTGGCGCTGCACGGTCTCGCGGGCCACGAGCCAGGCGTAGCTGCCGGCCTCGGTCGTGACGTTGGCGGCGGCGTGCATGTTCACATCGATGTGCTGGCCACGGCCACCGTTGTCGCGGTGGAGGAGGGCAACCAGCGCAGACATGACGGCGAAGTGGCAACCGGTGTGGTAGCCCTGGTTGCCGCCGCCACGCACGGGCGGGAGGGAGTGGTCGTCGTAGCCGTTGTTCCAGCCGGGGCCCCCGCCGGCGAGGATGGTGAGGTCGTTTGCCGGCTCGTTCGCGCGGGGCGCGTTGCGGCCGAAGGGCGTGATCGAGACGTAGATGAGCCGCTCGTTCGACGGCTGCAGGTCGGGGAAGTCGAGGCCGAGGGCGGCCATGACGCCGGGGTCGCGGTCCTCGAGAAGGATGTCGGCGCGGGCAGCCAGCCGCCGAAACGCATCGCGGCCACCGTCGCTCTCGAGGTCGAGCGTGACGCCCCGTTTGCTGGTGTTGTAGTGCCAGAAGTAGAGGCTGCGTTCCGGGCCGGGCTCGTCATCGAGGAACGGCGGATAGGTGCGCGTTATGTCGCCGCCGGGCGGCTCGACCTTCACGACGTCGGCGCGCATGTCGGCCAACAGCTTGCCGGCCCAGGCGCCGCGCTCGCTGCACAGTTCGACCACGCGCAGATCCGCCAGGGGGCCGCTCAAATGACGCCCTCCTCGCGCAGTGACGCGATCTCGGCGGGCGCGAGGCCGAGGATCTCGCCATAGACGTAGTCGTTGTGCTCGCCGAGGCAGGGTCCGCCACGCTCGAGGCGCCAGTCCGTCTCCGACAGATGCACAGGCAGGCCATCGACCCGAACGTCGCCCATCGCGGTGTGTTTCACGCTGGGCCAGAGGCCCCAGCCCTCGGTGTTCCGGTCTTTGTCGACGCGCTCCTCAGGGCGCTGGACGGCGGTCGCCGGGAGCCCGGCATCGCGGATGCGCGCGGCGAGATCGAAGCGCTCGTGCCGGCGAGTCCAGAGCTCCATGTTGCGGTCGAGTTCGTCCTCGAACTCGAGCCGGCCCGAGAGGCAGTCCCAGCGCGGGTCTTTTGTCCAGCGCTCACCGATGAGTTCGCGCAGGGCTCGCCACTCCTCGTCGAAGCGGCAGGCGACCGCGATCCAGTTGTCTTCGCCCTCAGCCGCGTAGATGTTGTGCGGCGCCATCGGCGGGAACTGGCTGCAATTGGCGTGGGGCATCCCCTCGCGGCGCAACGGCCGGCCGTTCACGGTGGCGTCGAGCAGGGCCGGGCCGTTGAGCGTGCAGGCCGCTTCGGTGCAGGCCAGATCGACCCACTGACCTTCGCCGGTGACGTTCCGGTGGTGCAGGGCCATGAGGATGGCGATGGCCATGAAGTAGCCGCCGGTGTGGTCCATGTAACTGTAGCCCCAGCCTGCCGGCGGCTGGTCGGGCAACCCCGAACTAAAGGTGAGCCCGGAGATCGCCTGCACGATCGGCCCCCAGGTCTTGTAGTCGCAATAGGGGCCCGAGTGGCCGAAGCCGCAGTTCGACACGTAGATGATGTCGGGGCGGATCGCCTTGAGCGCCTCGTAGCCGAAGCCCCAGCGGTCGAGGACGCCCGCCGCGAAGTTCTCGGACACGACATCGGAGATGCCGATGAGTTGCCGGAGCAGCTCACGGGCGCGTTCGGTGCGCAGGTTGAGCGTGATGCCCCGCTTCTCGACGTTGTGGTTGTTGTAGGCGCCCCCGAGGTCGATGCCGCGGCGCTCGTCGACGTACGGCGGGTTGCCGTGAAGGATGTCCCAGCGCCCCTCAGGTACCGGGTCTTCGATACGGATGACCTGCGCCCCGAAGGCTGCAAGGAACCGGGTTGCCCCGGCGCCGGCCAGCTGCCCGGTGAAGTCGCAAATACGGAGATGGGAGAGTGCGCCGTCCGCCGCGACGGGCACGCTACGGGGTTTGCGGGTCACCGGCAAACCCCGTAGCGACCGGAGCCGGGCGGCAAATCAACGCATACGGATACTTACCGTCCTTGCATGACATCGGCCCCGCTACGCGTGCCACAACTTTTCAGCGTGGCGGGCGATCGTGTCCCAGTTCTCGAAGTTGCCTGCCAGCGGCTCGGTGGCGCCCGGGATGATGGGGAAGCCTCGCACGGTGGGCGCGTAAATAGCCGCCTGGTGCAGCCGGTGGTCGATTAGCTGCGGGATGTCCTCCAACAGGATGCGCTGCGCCTCCAGGATGTCCTCGCTTGCCTCCGAGGGAATGTATTTGGCCGCGGCCCTTGCGATCACCGCATCAAGCTCCGGGTTGGCGTAGCCCGTAAAGTTGTTCGAGGCGCCCGTGATGTACTGGCCGAGGTCTGTGGACGGCGGCGACGAAGACCCGATGGGAAGGTGGGAGACGTCGAAGCCACCGTTGGTCAACGCCTCAATATGGGCGGTGGGATCGGCGGAGAGGCGCCCTTCGACATCGATCTCCGGGAAAGCACTTCGCCAATCGTCCATCTGTCGAATGGAGAAGTTGTAGCCGTAAGCCTCCCAGACCGTATTCCCCATGTACTCGATGGACAGGCCCTTGCCCTGGGGGAAGCCGGCGGCCGCGATCAGCTCGTTCGCCGTCTGCAGGTCTTCAGTCTTGTCCTCCCGCCACCCCGGCAGTTTGAGGAGCTCTTCCTCCGGAAGCCCTTCGGCGTGGGCATTGTTCAGGACGCCGCCCAGTGCGTAGAAGCCTTCGCCCCAGAAAGCAGTCTGGTTCGCCACGTAGTTCGTCGCCAAGTGCATGGCGCGCCGCAGGCGCACGTCCTCGAACTTGGCTCCGCTCCGGTTGTTGAATATGCAGTAGGCGCAAGTGGAACCGGCCCAGTGGAACAGCTGAGAGCCTTCGCGCTGCGCGAGGATCGTCTCGCGCTCCACCTTGGACGGATTGTTGAAGAACGTCCCGTTTCCTTGAATGAACGAAGCCGACTGGCTGACGCGGTCCCCTGTCGGCCTCCAGATCACTTCGTCCATGTACGGTGCGCCGCCGAAGTAATCGGGGTTTCGTGTGGCGGTGAAGCTCTCGTCTGTCCTGTATTCAGAGAGTACCCACGCTCCGGTGCCCGACAGCTTCGCCGGGTCCGCATTCTGGAGACCGCCAGAATCGAAAACCTCCCTCGGTAGCAGGGATGCGTAGGGAAGCGTGAGGCCCCACGGGAAGGCTGCCGGGCTGGAGAGCGTCACCCGGACATCGCTGTCATCGACGGCTTCCGCGCGAACCAGTCCCGGCACCAGGTCCGCCATCCAGTAGCCGGCAGGGTCACCCGAGGGATCCAGTAGGCCGGCCATGCGCTCGAGGCTCACGGCGACGTCCTCGGTGTCGAACAACCGGCCGCCGGTCAGCGGCCCGTCGTGGGTCTTCACGCCCGGCGTGATAGTCGTGACGTGCTCGATGCCGTCGGCAGTCTCCCAGGCGCTGAGGAGCTCCGGTACGAGCTCGCTCCCAGAGAAGTTTCGCCGAACCCCGATATTTCCGATGAATAGCATCAGCCTGTTGCCACCCGAACCCGAAAGGTAAGGATCGACCACGGGCGGGACGAATCTGATGCCGTCGCCCTCCCAGATGTACGAGCCGCCCTGCTTGGGAGCATCCGCCGCGGTTGCGGTTGGTGCGGGCGTCTGCGCCGCCGCGGTTGCGGTTGGTGCGGGCGTCTGCGCCGCCGCGGTTGCGGCTGGTGGCGCTGTGTCGTCGTCGTCGTCGTCGCACCCCACAAGGCTAAGAGCGGCCACCCCTACGCCTAGACCCACGGAACCGCCAAGAAAGGCGCGTCGCGCCAGACGTTTCCCCAGGTAGCGCTGGCTCCAGTACGAGTTGTTGTCTGTCATCTCATGGTTCTCCTGTCAAGACCCTCGATCGCCAGCAGTATAGACCAGAGCTGAAGAAAAGTGGCAACTCGACCGGCAGACGCCGAAGGGCTGGACCTGGAGGTCATCATCGACAACTACGCCACACACACAAGCATGCCCATGTGCAGGCATGGCTCAAGGCCCATCGACGCGTCCATCTGCACTTCACGCCGACCTCAGCGTCGTGGCTCAACCTCGTCGAGCGGCTCTTCGCGGAGATCACCGACAAGGCCATCCGGCGGGGCGTCTTCAAGCACGTCAGAGAGCTGAAAGCCGCGATCGAAGCCTACCTGGCTGTGCGCAACGCCGACCCGCGTCCCTATACGTACGTGGACGGCCACGATCGAGAGGATCCTCGCTAGTGTCCTGAGTTGGGAATGCGATTGAGATATCCGGTGAGGTTGTCGAAGATTTGGTCGGCGGTCTTGTGCCAGATGAAGGGGCGCGGGTGCTCGTTCCAGTCGGCGACCCAGGCCTCCACTGCACGGATCAGGTCAGCGACGCCGTGATGAGTGCCGCGCCTGAGCCATTTGGTGGTGAGCTCCGCGAACCAGCGCTCCACGAGGTTCATCCAAGAGCTGTAGGTCGGGGTGAAATGAAACGTGAACCGGGGATGACGCCGGAGCCAGCGCTGGATCTCCGGGGTGCGGTGCGTGGCGACGTTGTCCAACACGACATCCACCGCGAGTTCGTCGGGCACGCTGCGGTCGATGAGGGTGAGGAACTGCTTGAACTCCCGGGCACGGTGTCGCGGGGTCATGTCCGCGATCACGTGGCCCGAGGCGACGTCAAGCGCCGCGTAGAGATTGGTGGTGCCGTGACGGACGTAGTCGTGGGTCTGGCGTCGCGGAACGCTCGGCATCATCGGCAGCATCGGGGCGGTGCGGTCGAGTGCCTGGATCTGGGTCTTCTCGTCAACACACAAGACGACCGCTGCCTCCGGTGGGTTGAGATAGAGTCCAGCCACGTCGCGCACCTTGTCGATGAATTGCGGGTCCGGCGACAGCTTGAAGTGCTCCACGAGGTGTGGCTTGAGGCCAAAGGCGCGCCAGATCTTGGAGATCGCCGTCTGCGACATCCCCACCGCGGCGGCCATCGATCTGGTCGACCACTGCGTCGCGTTGTGCGGTTGTTCTTCCAGTGTCTTGACGATCACCGCTTCAATCTGGGCGTCGCTGATCGTGCGCGGTGCACCGGGGCGCGGCTCATCGCTCAGTCCATCGAGCCGCCGCTGCGCAAAGCGTCTGCGCCATTTGCCCGCGGTCACCGGATGGCAACCAAGCGCCGCGGCGATCTCGGTATTCGGGGTCCCTTCTGCCGCAGCGAGCACGATCCGGCAGCGCAGCGCCAACGCCTGAGCCGATGTCGGTCGGCGCGCCCACCGTTCCAGCGTCTCACGCTCATCGTCGCTCAGTACAACCGCCACCGTCGGCCGGCCAAGTCGGGTACTCATGACACTCCAGCGTCTGCCCCACACGGGCAACACCCCGCTGTACCAACATCATACCCGCTTGTTTATCGCGTTAACAACTCAGGACACTAGGGATGGTCCGAACAACTCGCCTGAGCGCGTGAGCGGATGCGATCGTGGTGCGGACCCGGAGAGGGGCGCCCCATGCAGCAGCGTTCGTTCGGCAGCGTCGAGTACGAGCACAAGAAGGTCAAGACGAGGCGCCAGAGGTTTCTGGAGCGCATGGACGGGCTCGTCCCCTGGGCTGAGCTGGAGCAGCGCATCGCGCCCGTCTACCCGAAGCCGGGCCGCGGACGCCGCCCCTACCCGCTGCGCGTGATGCTGCGCATCCACTGCCTGCAGCTCTGGTTCAACCTCAGCGACCCCGGCATGGAGCAGGAACTCTACGACTCCCGCTCGATGCTCGAGTTCGCCGGTCTCAGCCTCTCCGAGCCGATCCCCGATGAGACGACGATCCTCAACTTCCGCCACCTGCTGGAGCGCCATCAGCTGGGAACGGAGCTGTTCGCGACGATCAACGCGCATCTGGCACGGCAGGGGCTGCAGGTGTGCGAGGGCACGATCGTGGACTCCACGATCATCAGCGCGCCGTCCTCGACGAAGAACCGCGAGCGTGCGCGCGACCCCGAGATGCATCAGACCAGAAAGGGCCGGCAGTGGTACTTCGGGATGAAGCTGCACAGCGGCACGGACGCGCGGACCGGGCTGGTGCACAGCGTGCACACGACGGCGGCGAACGTGTCCGACGTGACCGAGGCGCATCGCCTGCTGCACGGAGCTGAGCGCGCGGTGTGGGGCGATGCCGGCTACCAGGGAGTGGAGAAGCGCACGGAGCACGCGGGGTCGGGGGTGAGCTGGCAGGTGGCGATGCGTCCGGGTCTCAGGCGGCAGCTGGCGCCGGGGAGCAAGGAGGCGCGGGCGGAGCGGCGAGCGGCTGCGGTTGGGTGCTCCGCTGTAGTTGGGACAATGGGTTTTGACGAATCACGTCACAGCCACAGGGAGCACCCATTCGATGCTACCAACGAGCGACCCCGACCGGATAGACATCGCCTTCGACGACGACCGCCTGGTGGCCGATGCGGGGCTGCTCCTCCCGGCCACGCTCGCCCAGCATCTCGGTTTGCAAGAGCTCGCCGACAGCTGCGTCGACCTCGGTGACGCGCCGGGGCGGGCGAACGCTGGCGACAAACTGCTGACCCTGGTCGCCTCGGCGCTCGCGGGCGGCGAGTGCATCGACGACGCCGCTGCGTTGCGCTCAGGCGGCGCCGGGCGCGTGCTCGGCTGCACGGTGAAGGCGCCGTCCACCCTCGGGACCTTCCTGCGCAGCTTCAGCTGGGGCCACGTCCGCCAGCTCGACCGCGTCAGCCGCGAGTTGCTCGCCCGTAGCTGGGCGGCCGGAGCGGGACCGGGCGCGGCGCCGCTCACGATCGACCTCGATTCGACGCTCTGCGAGACCTACGGCCTGGCCAAGGAGGGCGCCCGGCACCACGGCTACACGGGCGTGCGCGGCTATCACCCGCTGCTCGCCGTTGCGGCCGGGACGGGTGAGGTGCTGATGGCGCGGCTGCGCGAGGGCCGCGCCAACACCGCCCGCGGCGCCGCGCACTTCCTGCGTGAGACGGTGGGCCGGGTCCGCGCTGCCGGAGCGAGCGGGCAGCTCACGGTGCGCGCCGACAGCGGCTTCTACAACCACGCCGTCGTCGCCGTCTGTCGCAAGCAGGATGTCCGCTTCTCAATCACGATTCGCCAGCAGCCGAACGTACGCCGGCTGATCGAGGCGATCCCGGAAGAGGACTGGACGCCGATCCCGTACTGGCTGCCGGGCGGCGCGGATGTCGCCGAGACGACCTACACGCCGTTCCAGCACAAGGAGGATGCCACCGCGGTGCGGCTCATCGTGCGGCGCGTCAAGCCGACGCCCGGCTCACAGCTCGCGCTCTTCGTGAACTATAGCTATCACGCCTTCATCAGCGACCGCGCGGGGGAGCTGCTGGAGCTGGAGGCCGACCATCGCCGTCACGCCGAGATCGAGAACGCGATCCGTGACCTCAAGTACGGCGTCGGGCTGAACCATCTCCCCTCGGGCCGCTTCGGCGCGAACGCGGCGTGGCTCGCGGTGCGGGTGATCGCGCACAACCTCGCCCGCTGGACGGCGCGCCTCGGGCTCGGCGCGGGAATCGTGACGACCAGGACGCTCAGGCGGCGCTACTTCGCTCTCGCCGGACGGCTCACCCACTCCGCCCGGCGCTGGACCCTGCACCTCGCGAAGCGCTGGCCCTGGGCTGGCCAGTGGGCAGCCGCCCTGGCGCGGTTACGGGCGCTACCGCTCCCGGCCTGACGCTCGCTCACAGCGCCAACACGGGTCCGAGGCTCGCGCCAGCATGCCCGCGCACGCCTCGCGCCCCCTCGCGCCCGCGCCCTCAGCGCCCCCGAGCGGTCCTGAGCGACGGCTCCTCGCTCCGGCACCGCCCGGCGAACGCCGGCACGCCCGCCGAACGCTCCGGCAGCCCGGCAGCCCGCCCCTTCAAGCTTCGATCGGTGGATTCGAGCTATGGCGGCTACGAACCAGTTCGCTCTGACCGAAATGGTCGCCAGATACCTGAGTCCGTCCGGGTCGATCTGGTTGAGCGCCTCGTCTTTGACCCGTAAGGCAACGATTGCCTTCTTTACTAGCTGCAGGACCCGGCTGTAGAGGGACCCGTGAGGCATCTCGTCTCCCGAGCGACCGTGAGTCTTTGAGGCGTTTGATGGTTGCGGGTGGGCGTACCCGGCGCATCTCCAATCAATCTACCCAGCAGCGGCCATGTCTGCAAGAAGCATATGCCCTATCACATATAGCGCTTGTACCTGTGACGAGATCATTACAGCTGGAGGTAGGCGTAACCCGCCGAGAGCTGTGAATGAACTATCTCCAAATCAGAGGCTGGGCCAAAGGTTGTGGGGTCCGTGCGGGAGAAGGGTTCACATTGCCATGCAGAAGTGCTTTTGACTGTCTTTGGACAGGGCCAATGCCTCTCTGAATAAGGGCCTTTGGTAATTGTTTGCGGCAAGGAAATCAGGGAGCATGAGGTTATGCACGACTGAGGGGAAGTCAGCCGGCAAGGCACTTTGTGCAGTTGTCGGCTGCGCTGCTCGCGGTGATCGGAGCGGTCTGGGCCCTGCCCCAAAGCGCACTGGCCGCGCCGGACCGGCCCACGGGCCTGACAGCAGAATGCAGCCACGAAGACAGTTTGGAGCAGCTTCAGGAAGCTAAAAGGGAAGAACCAATTCACAAGCACGGAGGGCGAGGCACAATGCGATCACGGTACCAGTTTGACACGGGAGTTGATACGGGAAGAAAAGACACCGCTTTGATGAGAGCCGAACCGAGGTGGCCGGGACGTTTGCGTCTTCGACTCCTGGCGGCCGTGCTCATCGCCGCTTTCGCCGCGCTCACGATCGACGCGTATACGGCGAACGTGTCGGTCGTGTCGGCGGCGAGTCCCTGTCCCGCGGCCAACGACTGGTGCACGACGATGACGGTGGCAGACGCCGAGGGTGACGGATTACTAAACGGGTATGAATTTGACAAGTTCGGCTCGATCGTCGACGACACGATCCAACCCGGCGGCGCAAACATCAACGTCTGGACCGTGCACACCTTTGCGCACCCGCTCCCGCAACTGCCCGATTACATTTACTTCGGCTCTATCCCGAGGGTGCCGCGCGGCACGCAGGTCACCATTGAAGGGCACACGTTCATAGCGGACGCGGAGTCGGACGACGGCGCCGAGGGCGATCGATGGGATTTTCCCTCCGGCGAGTTGCCCGCCAGCCTGGTCTGGTCGGCAGGCCAGGAGGTCACGGTAAGCGTGAAGCTTGCCTCCCCGTGCGACAACCTGGACAACCTGGTCAACGCCATCGTCGTCAAGAACCTGACCGGTGAGATCACCCAAGCGGGAGACACCAACCTCCACAAGATCAGGCTCGACCCCTACAAGAGCTACCTCATCGAGGCCATCGGAGTGGACGGCAGCGACATGCTCGGCGTCGAGGAACACCCCAACCTCACCCTGGAGGACCCTGAAATCCCCGCCATCTGGAACGCCAGAGGCAGATCCGAGTTGATTACCTACGGTTCCAAGAGTGACGGCAACACCATCAGGCGCATCTTGCGAACCGACCACCGCACCTACAAGATCGAGGTTTCCTCAGGCAACAACGGCACCGGCACCTACCAGCTCAAGGTCCGGGTCAACAACATCTGCCGGATCAACGACGACGGCGACGTACAGTACCAGTGGGCAGGAGGCCCCGAGGGATACCCCGCCCACTCCGACCTGCCCGCCGGAACGGGCGGACGCCAAGTCCTTTTAGCCGGCACCGAGTACAGCAACTACGTATCGCGGCCGGAACTCCACCACGTTCTCGGCGACAACTGGGACTCCAACCCCGACGAGGACTGGATCGGGGTAGACCTCCAGCAGGGTGAGGAGTACACCGTCAGACTAAGGACCAAGACCAGCCTGCCGGAGAGGCTGCAAGCCACCCAACTCAAGATCCTGGGCATCAAAGACGTCGACGGGAACGCCATCAGCGGCACCGCCAGCGCGGGAGACGCCGGAAAGAAGGTCTTCGTCACCAACTGGGAGGCGCCCAGCGACGGCCGTCACTACATCGCCGTGGGGACGGAGGGCACCGACCGGACCGGGATCTACTGGATAAGCATCACGAGGAAGGTCTCGAACTGACGACAACCCGCGACAGCAGCGTCTCCGCCACCTTGGACACGACATCGGCAGTCGCCGTTCAGGCTTACCCCGAATCCACCGAAGGGGGGCGTCGGGTCAGTGTCCTGAAGCGGCAGGAGGGTGCTCCTGTGAATCTGGGATAATGGTTTTGAAACAGCAAAGCCGACCCCAGAACAAGGAGCACCCAATAGATGCGACCACGCAACCATCCCGATCGCATCCAAATCGCGTTTGACGACCACCGCCTGGTGGCCAATGCTGGGCTACTCCTCCCGGTGACCCTAGCCCAGCACCTGGGCCTGCGTGAAGTCGTCGATAGCCACGTCGACCTGGGAGACGCGCCGGGGCGGGCGAACCCGGGAGACAAGCTGCTGACCCTGGTGGCCTCGGCGCTGGCTGGGGGCGACTTCATTGACGACGCCGACGTGTTGCGTACCGGCGGGACAGCTGGCGCCATCGGCTGCGTAGTCAAGGCGCCATCCACCCTGGGAACTTTCCTGCGCAGCTTCCGGTGGGGCCACGTCCGCCAGCTGGATCGAGTGAGCCGGGAGCTGCTGTCCCGGGCCTGGGCCGCTGGTGCGGGGCCCGGCGAAGGGCCGTTGACCATCGACCTGGACTCCACCATGTGCGAGACCTACGGACTGGCCAAGGAGGGGGCGCGTCACCATGGGTACACTGGCCAGCGGGGCTATCACCCGCTGCTGGCCATCGCCGCCGGCACCGGCGACGTGCTGATGTCTCGGCTGCGCGAGGGCCGCGCCAACACCGTTCGGGGCGCCGCCCACTTCCTGCGGGAGACCGTGGGCCGGGTGCGCCATGCTGGGGCTACAGGACAGCTCACGGTGCGGGCCGACAGCGGCTTCTATGCCCACGCCCTGATCGTCGTCTGCCGCGAGATGGATGTCCGCTTCTCCATCACCATCCGCCAGCACGCCCACCTGCGCAACCTGATCGAGGCCATACCCGAGACGGACTGGACGCCCGTCCCCTACTGGATGGACGGCGGCGCAGACGTGGCCGAGACCACCTACACTCCCTTCCAGGGTGAGCCCGAAGCCGCCCCAGTGCGGCTCATCGTCCGGCGGGTGAAGCCCACGCCCGGTTCCCAACTGGCCCTCTTCGCCAGCTACAGCTATCACGGCTTCATCACCGACCGGGACGGGGAAACCCTGGAACTGGAGGCCGACCATCGCCGCCACGCCGAGATAGAGAATGCCATCCGAGACCTCAAGCACGGCGTCGGCCTCAACCATCTCCCCTCGGGCCGCTTCCCCGCCAACGGCGCATGGCTGGCCGTCCAGGTGCTGGCCCATAACCTGGCCCGCTGGACCGCGCGCATCGGTCTGGGCGAGGGGGTGGTGACCACCAGGACCCTCCGGCGGCGCTTCTTCTCCCTGGCCGGACGGCTCACCCGCTCGGCCCGCCGCCTCACTTTGCATCTGCCACAGGGCTGGCCTTGGGAAACCCAGTTCACTCGCGCCCTGGCTCGATTGCGAGCCCTGCCATTGCCTGCCTGACGGCACCGATGGCGCCTGACCCGTCCACCAGACTACCCAACCGACCCACAGAGTCGCACCGGCCCGGTCCGCGATTGTCTTCCCCTGCATGCTGTCCCGCCGACCCCGCCCCAGCGCCGCTGCCCAGGACCGCCATCGGCGCCCCCAACGACAACCAAAGGCCGCCACCGGCCCCATTTATCGGAATCGAGCGCGGACCGTCCCATCCCACGGCCCTCACCCCTTGTCCCAACCCCAAGGCCGCTCCGCATCGTTCGCGGTAGAAATGTCGGTTACCCGGCACCCCCCGCACAGATCCGTACGTGCGCGTTAACGCATACGGCTCCTACCTCGAGTACGTGACGGCAAATCGCTGGGCGGGCCACGGGTGGAGGATGGTCGCGGGGGGCCAGTACCCCCGGCGCAACGCATCGAGTCGCTCCCACGAGAAGCGGTCACGCTGTGACCGCCTACGGAGAGCACGCAGCCAGAGCCGCTTCAAGACGCGTCCGAACCGGCGTAACGCCGGGTAGCTGGCCGGAACTGCGTAGTAGCCAAGCCACCCACGTAGCACCTGCCCAAGCCATGTCCCCGTCGTCACCGGCTGCTCGTGCATACGCTTCCTCAAGGCGGCTTTCACCGCCTTGAGCGTGCGGCGCACTCGCTTCGCTACCGGCTTGCGCCCGAGTCCGAAACCCCCGTTCCTCGTCGTCCGGCAGTAGTGCGTGAACCCGAGAAAGTCGAACGTCTCAGGACGCCGCTCTCCGCGCTTCGCACGGTCCGCTCTCGCGAACCTCCCGAACTCCAACAGGCGCGTCTTCTCCGCGTGCAGGTCCAGCCCGAAACTCGCGAACCGCTCCCGCATTGCCTCCCTGAACCGCTCCGCATCGCTGCGGTACTCAAACCCCAGCACGAAGTCATCGGCGTAGCGCACGATGTAGACCTCGCCCTGGGCCTCCCGCGGCCGCCACTGTCGCGCGAACCAGCCGTCGAGCACGTGGTGCAGGTACACGTTCGCCAGCAGCGGCGATATCACCGCCCCCTGCGGCGTCCCCCGCACGAAGTCGACCGCAAGCCCCGCGTCGATGACGCCGGCGTTCAGCCACTTCCGGATCAGGCGTAGCACCCGCCGGTCCCCGATGCGCATCTCCAGGAACTGCATCAGCTGCTCCCGGTCGATGCTGTCGAAGTACTGGCGGATGTCCACCTCCACTACCCAACTGACCTTGCGCCGCTCCACCGCGTAGGCCAGCGCATCCAGCGCGTTGTGCGCCGAACGCCCCGGCCTGAACCCGTAGCTGAATCCGTAGAACTCCGACTCGTAGATCGGATCGAGGATCTGCTCCACCACCGCCCGCTGGACGATCTTGTCCTCCAGCGAGGCAATACCCAGCTGTCGCATGCCCCCGTCCGGCTTCGGTATCTCTACCCGCCGGACCGGGGCCGCCCGGTACGCTCCACTGTGTACGCGGTCCTTCAGGTCGAGCAGCCGCTCGGCCAGTTCGTCCCCGTACTCGCGCCACGTCATCCCGTCCACGCCCGCGGCCGCATCCCGCTTCAGCGCGAGATACGCTGCCTCCAGCGTCTCCGTCGTGATGTGGTGCAGCAGCGCGGTCAGCTGCTCCCCCGGATTCTCCTTTGCAAACTGCCGTATCCGCTCCGCACCGGGTGTCACCGCTCCCCGACCCTGTGTCCGGACCGTGCCCGTGCGTTGCCGATTCCTCTTGGTCGGGGTCCTTTGCTCCAGCGACTCCGCAGGGGCTCGCGCCCCTTTGTTCGCCGCCTTCATCGCTACTATGTCCCCGTCAGACTGCTCCGTATCGTGCGTCATCGGCTACGGTTGCCTCCCTCCCCGATGCGGTCCCGGCGTACGACACGCCGGGACGGCGCGGAGCCCTCCCAGGTCCCAACGAAGGTCTTACGTACGTGCCTGAGTTCCATCGACACCGTGGAGCCCGACTGCGTCTCGCCCTTTAGCGCCGTAACCGGTGTTGCCTTCGACCCAGTAGACGGCCTCGGCACTCCGAATGGTAGCCTTTCGGTGCTCAATAGCTCCGCCCACACACCCCCCTGCCGACGCTTCACGGCTCACCTCACGATGAGTCGCGCACGGCTCGTGGAATGACATGAGTGGCTAGCTCTTTGTCATAGAGGACTTGCACCCCCTGCCCAATCACCAGGTAGATGGCATGAGAGTCGGTCCCCTCCTCAGAGGGGATACTTCCCCTCCAAGCACGGGCTCACGTGGTGGCCCAAGAGAACGGCTCAGGCGAGCCTGAGCGAGGTAGGAGACCGACCATGGCACAGGGTACAGCAGTCGCAGAGAGCAGGAGGGTGGGGGACGCGGAGCTCGTGACCGTCGGGATCGACGTGAGCGACCGCTACAGCCACCTCTGCATCCTCGGGGACGACCGGGAGATCCTCCGGGAGGAGCGAGTCCGCACCACGACCGCGGCGCTCACCCGGGCGCTCGCGCCACTGCAGGACGCGCGGGTGGTGCTGGAGGTGGGGCCGCGGTCCCCGTGGCTGAGCCGGATGCTCTCGGAGCTCGGGCACGACGTCATCGTCGCCAATCCGAGGCAGGTCGCGCTGATCGCGCGCAGCCAGCGCAAGACCGACCGCTCCGATGCCGAGCACCTCGCCCGGCTCGGGCGATTCGACCCGAGGCTCCTCTTTCCCATCGGGCACCGCGGGGCCACGGCGCAGGCGGACCTCCAGGTCCTCCGCAGCCGCGACGCGCTGGTGCGGGCGCGGACCGCGCTCATCAACCACGTCCGGGGCGCGGTGAAGGCGTGGGGCGCGGCGCTTCCGAGCTGCACGACGCCGGCCTTCCACCGCACGGTCGAGTCGCACATCCCCGAAGAGCTACGCCCGGCGCTGCTGCCGGTGCTGCGGCAGATCGAGCAGCTGACCGGGGAGATCCGCCAGGCCGACAAGCAGATCGCCGCGATGTGCGCGCGCTACCCGGAGACCGGCGCGCTCCGGCAGATCGTGGGCGTCGGCCCGATCACCTCGCTCACCTTCATCCTCACCATCGAGGACCCGACCCGCTTCCCGAAGAACAGGGCGGTCGGTCCCTACCTCGGGCTGGTGCCGCGGAGCCGCGATTCCGGTGACCGGCAGCCCCAGCTGCGGATCACGAAGGACGGGGACGCGGCGCTGCGCCGGGTGCTGAACCAGGCCGCGCACTACATCCTGGGCCCGTTCGGCCCCGATAGCGACCTCCGGCGATGGGGGCTGCGCTACGCGGAGTCGGGTGCCGGCAATGCGAAGAAGCGTGCCGTCGTCGCGGTCGCGAGGCGACTGGCGGTGCTGCTGCTCGCGCTCTGGAAGAACGGCGAGGTCTACGAGCCGTTGCGCCAGGCGCGCGCGGCCGAGGCGGCGTAGCAGCAGGCAGCACGCGAGGAGCGAGGCGACCGGACGGCCGGTGGGCTGCGGAGGATGCGACAGATGCCGACACCCGGGCGACTGCGGGTCAGGCTGGTCCCAACGAGGACGGCAGTTAGATTGCAGCGCCCACACCCTGGAGACAGGTTGTCCATCATGCACCGGGCCCGGAGGGGCCCCTCGGCGAGTGCGAATGGAAGCATGGCCAACACGACTTCCCGGGGACGTCACGACGGCACCACTCGCATCGGCACCGACGACGACTCACAGCCGCAGACGGGAGGCGCCATAGGTGCGGTGACACAGCGAGGCCGCCACGTCGGCCTTGCGGATCAGACGACTCTCATGGAAGCCTGGCGCTCCTACCGACGCTTCACGACCCACCTCGCGATGACCCGCGCACGGCTCGCGGAGCGGCGTGGAGTGACTTGCTCTTTGCCATAGAGGACTTCCACCTCCTGCCTATTCGCCAGTTAGCCGGGCGCTCTGGATTCGGGCTAAGGCCTGTCCCAGAGATACTCGAAGTGCCGGAAGGCGAGCTCTTTCCCGTACTGCTCAAGGTTGTCCGCGACGTTGACGACCAGACATCGGTCGGTCCCGCCGTTCTTTGGACCGCGCAGCCCCCGCCCGATCATCTGCTGGTAGAGCAAGGGGCTACAGACGGGCCTGGTGACGAAGAGTGCCCGAGTCTTCGGTGCATCGAATCCTGCCGCGAGGACGAGGTCGAGACGGGCATAGGCTTCTGCGTGCCGGTGCAGATCAACGCTGGGCACGGGGTCAGCGCGACTCAGCACACGAAGCAGTATGCGACACCGAACACGACGCCCCCGCGCCCGCTACCGGCGTACGTGCCCGGAGATCGGCGAACGGCGGGGTGGGAGTAGATCTCCAGGTTGTAGGCTACTTCCGGGACCATGACGGCTGAACCTCGTGTACTCGCCCTCGATGTCGACGTGGTTTCAGTGAGGGGCGTCTCTTCCTCACCAGCAGCGGCCAGGCATGGCCTCCAACCAGAACCTGGCCGTGGCGCTCCATCCAGTCCGGCAGTTCGGGCATCGCGTGCCAGTGTACGAGCGCGAGCCTACGGTCCGAACTGCATCGTAGAGCCGGTGGGCACCACCTCAGAAGGGGGGCGACTCCCGACCGGACTGGCCTATGGATAGGGGCGACTCGGGTATTAGGGGAGAGGGTCCAGCTGCGAGGGTGTCGAGAACTCTCAGCTCATACGCTGTTCCCGACTCCGAGGTGAGCAACCCGAGCGAGGCAAGCTGGGACGCGCTGCGCCACCCCGTGAACCAGGAGGCAAGCGAGCGAATGTCGACTTGCCACGTGCCAGGTCCGCCCGGCACCAGAGTTCCCTCACCGTCGACGACCTGGAGCTCGAAGCTACCGTCGTTGTGTGACAGCGTGGAGTCGCTGACGCGAAGAGCGACCGTCGCGGTGACGGGGGGCCAGCCCCGTAGCTCGATAGCCTTTGCAAGGTCCACGAGGCGCAGCATCCAGGGGATACTCTCCGTGGCCTTCCAGCGCTGCCCATGGTCAGTTAGCGCTTCAAGCACCCACGGCGCCTGAAAGGAGGTCACGGTGCCGGTAACCGTGCCGAAGCGAGTGATCACGGTCCCGAGAGCGCGAAGGACCGCCCCGTCCTGGGCCCCGAGATCGGCGATCCTCAGATCCATGAAGCTGTGTTCGGAAGGCTGAGCCCCCATCACGACGTACCCGATGCCATCAGCGACTTGCACCTTTACGAGGAAGACGCGCACGTCGGCATGCTTCGTCGCTTTCCGACGCCGCTCCCACCAGCGCTCTCCGCGCGCCATGCAACCCGATGAGAGTCGGGCCAGCCCATCGTAGGCCGGCGCCAGAGACTGGAGGTCAGCCACTGTGAACGACTCGACGTCGGCCTCAATGTTCGCCTTGGCGAGGTCGGTGATTGGGATGGTGCGCTTTACGTAGTCGCCGGCCATCTCGTAGCCGACCGATCGGTATAGCGAGGCGGTCGTCGGAAAAAGTGTGGAGATCGCCGCACCACGCTCGTGCATGAGTCTCAGGGCCTCAGCCATCAAGGGTTTCGAGATCCCCTCGCCGCGACGATGGGGTGCGACACCAACCTCACTCACCGCTACGCCATCAACGGCGCAGCCCCCAAACCACTGGCCCCCAGGAATGAGCGTCGCGGTAGCGACGAGTTCGCTCTCTTCGTAGCCGGCTAGTACCAGGTCCGGGGGTACAGCACGCTCGGGGTCGAACGCACGCGAGAGACCGAAGGCCGCACCGACCAGATGGTGATGCGCCTCAAGGTCACCCTCACGCAGCGGGCCAAGGGACAAGCTCATTGAGGAATCTTCGCACGGGTGGGCTGTGTGTTTCAAGGCTGAACTACTCCGTCAGCCTGATTGTCGCCAACCCGCGCCAGGTCGCGCTGATCGCACGCAGCCAGCGCAAGGACGACCGCAGCGACGCCGAGCAACTGGCGCGGCTGGGTCGCCTCGACCCCAAGCTGCTCGCCCCGATCCGTCACCGCAGCGCGCAGGCCCAGCAGGATCTCGCGGTCGTGCGCGGCCGCGACGCGCTCGTGCGCTCGCGGACGCAACTCATCAACCACGTGCGCGGCGCCGTCAAGGCGTGGGGCGCCGCGCTGCCGAAGGTGACCGCGCCAGCCTTCCATCGCAAGGCAGCGGAGCACATCCCGGCTGAACTGCGCACCGCACTGCTGCCGCTGCTCGAGGTGATTGGCGAGCTCAGCGCCCGCATCGCCGCCGCCGGCCGCGAGGTCGAGGCGCTGTGCGCGGCCTACCCCGAGACCGCCGCGCTCCGCCAGGTCGCAGGCGCCGGTCCCATCACCGCGCTCACCTTCGTGCTGACGATCGAGGATCCGGCGCGCTTTCCCCGCAGCCGCGAGGTCGCACCCTACCTCGGCCTCGTGCCCAGGCGTCGCGACTCCGGCGGCCGCCACACGCAACTGGGGACCACCAAACGTGGCGACTCCCACCTGAGGCGGCTGCTCGTGCAGGCCGCGCAGTACGTCCTCGGACCGTTCGGACCGGACTGCGACCTGCGCCGCTGGGGCGAGCGCTACATGGCCTCGGGAGCAGGGAACGCGAAGAAGCGCGCGGTCGTCGCCGTGGCGCGACGCCTCGCCGTGCTGTTGCACGCGCTCTGGCGCAGCGGCGAGGTCTATGAGCCGCTGCGTCAGGCCGCCACGGCGCAGGGGGAGGCTGCGTAGCGGGCGACGGGAAGACGGCGAACCACCACCAGACGACCACCAACGGCTGCACCGTGATGCTGAAGACCGGGCGACTGCGACAGGCTGCTGGTCCACCCAAGGACGCTTTTCAGCTGGCAGCGCCCCCTGCAAGCAGGTTCCCCATCATGCACCGGGTCCAGAAGCGCGACCCCTCGACGAGTGCGGATAGAAGCGGGGCACAGCTCACCATCCGGCATCGCGTGCAGACGGAGCGGCCACCACGTTGGCCGACTTGCAGATCGGACCAGCCCTCATAGAAGCACCCTGCTAGCGTCCCCTCACCAACGGCAGACTGTATGATGCTGAGGGCATCGCGGCGAACCTGATGGGTCTGGTCGACCCGACGCGCACGGCTCCTCCATCAAGGGCTGCGCGCTGTCTCCGGGGGAGGCATGACCCAGTATATGATCGCCCGGCTCGCCGGCATAATCCCCACGACGCTGCTGCTGTTGTTCACCGTCGTTGTGCTTGTACGCTTGCTGCCCGGCAGCGCCATCGATGCGCTCGAGGCCCAGGCGGCCGTGACCGGAACTGGCGGTTTCAGCGCGGAGGCACGGGCAGCGCTCGAACGGCGGCTCGGACTCGATGAGCCCCTGCCTCTGCAATACGCCCAGTATACCTGGAACGCGGCGCAGATCGATTTCGGTAGATCCGTCTGGACGGGGCAACCGGTGACGAGCATGATCGAGCGCACTCTGCCGCCGACCCTGGTCCTGGGGATCATGGCGCTGGTCTGGGCCACTTTGGCCGGGATGGCTATTGGTCTCCTCTCCGCCGTCACCCGCGGAACGGCGGTGGACTACGTCATGCGGAGCATCTCCATCGTTGGCCTTAGCATTCCGAACTTCGCGCTCGCCACATTCGTCATCGTTCTGCCCACCATCTGGTGGAAGTGGTCGCCGCCGGTCACGTATACCTCGTTCGACGGCTCAAACCCGTGGACGTACGCCTCACAGTTCTTTGTACCCGCCCTTGTCCTGGGGCTTGCCACGAGCGCAGTGTTCATGCGTCTGACCCGCACCCAGTTGCTCGAAGTCCTCGGCCACGATTACGTCCGGACGGCGCGCGCGAAAGGCCTGCCGGAGCGCACGGCCGTGCTCCGGCACGCGTTGCCAAACGCGCTCATCCCGGTGGTTTCCACGCTAGGGCTCGAGGTAGCGACCTTGATCTCAGGTGCGGTTCTGATTGAGGCGATTTTCGGGCTTCCCGGTATGGGCCGCTTGCTGCTGACGGCTATCAGCCAGCGTGACTATCCGGTTATCCAGGGGATCGCCGTCGTTTCGGGCATGTTCGTGATATTCGCTAATCTGCTCGTTGACGTATCGTACGGTTGGCTGAATCCGCGGGTGAGAGTAGGTTCATGACGACGGGCACCGTCGTCAGGGCGACCGGTGGCCGCAGCGCCACAGAGGCGACCGGTCTGGGTCGGTTGCCATCGAGAATAGTGCGATTCAGCCGCCGTCAGCCGCTTGGAGCCTTCTCAGCGGTGGTCCTGGTCGTGCTGGTGCTGTCCGCAGCGCTGGCGGACGTGATCGTTCCCTACGATCCGATTCGAAACAACGTAGGTCCGAGCCTGGAAGGGCCGGATGGCACCCACTTCTTCGGCACCGACCACTTCGGGAGGGATGTCTTCAGCCGCATCGTGTACGGGGCCCGGACATCGCTCTATGTCGGAATGGGCGCGACCCTGCTGGGAGTGCTCGCCGCCACGTTGCTCGGCGCGGTCAGCGGCTACACGGGCGGAAAGCTCGATTACTTCGTGCAGCGATTTGTCGATACGGCACAGGCGATCCCACCGCTGATCTTCCTCTTGGGCGTCCTGCTCGTTCTCGGTCCTCGTACGGAATACATCATCCTGGCGCTCGGCCTTCGAACGGGGCTTAGCCTGTCCCGCATCGTGCGTGGCTCGGTCATCGACATAAAGGCCGAGGATTATGTCGAGGCGGCGCGATCCTTCGGCGCCAGCGACGCGCGGATCCTGGCCTTCCACGTCCTCCCGAACATCTTCGCGCTGATCATAGTCCTCGTCTCGACGACCATCGGCGGCCTGATCGTTGCCGAGGCGTCGCTGAGCTTCTTGGGATTTGGTGTGCCGCCTCCCACTCCATCCTGGGGAGGGATGCTGAGTGTGGACGGAAGGATTTACATGCTCGCCGCCCCGTGGCTGCTCATCGCCCCGGCCTTCGCCCTCAGCCTTGTTGTGTTCGCCACGAATATGTTTGGTGATGCGCTTCGCGACGAGCTGGACCCGCGACTGCGGTCCGCCTAGCTGAGGCTGTCGCACGGAGTGGCGTGGGTGGAGTGCCAAGAGGGCAGCCGGTCGGCAGTGGGCGCGGAGCGGTCGCGTCTGGCGGGGCAGGCGCGCTACGCGGCAGCCGCGGCGGTAGCCCGGTCTCCTCGTCGGGGGTTGCTGTTCGCTGGCCGGGGTGACGGGCGCGCCCGGCGATAGAGCTTCTTGAGGTTGTGGGTGGCGGCGATCAGCTTCCATTCGCTGGCGCACGCGGCGATCCCGCGCCGCATGAAGCGGCGGATGCCGCGGTTCTCCTTGATGTCGCCGAAGACGGGTTCGATCATCCAGCGCCGCTGCTCGTAGAGACGCCGGCCCCGCTGCGTCGCCAGTTTCCGGTCCATCCGTTCACGCACGGACAGCCCGGCCGGGATGCGCCCGCGAGGCGGCGCTGTGCCGGCGCGCCGGTTGCGGTCGCTGCGGGTCGCGAGCAGCAGCTCCGGACCCCTGCCTTCGGCCTGCCGCACGTTCGCCTCGGAGTAGTAGCCGGCGTCGGCCAGCAGCACGCGCGGTGGCCCGCAGTGTGCGGCCTGCAGGTTGCGGTTCGTTGCCTCGATCATCGGCTGTAGTTCGTGCATGTCCGTCGCCGCACGTGTCACCTCGGCCGCGACGATGATCTGGTCGCTACTCGTCACCGCCTGCACGTTGTAGCCCTGGAAGTAGCCGTGATAGTCGCGCACCACGCGGCTGTCCGGATCGGTGACGTTCACCTTCGCACCCGGGTCGGGCTGCGGCGGCTTCGGGCGGCGCCCGCGCCGGTCCTTCTCCGCGCGGCCCCTGAGGCGTTCCTCGTAGTCCTCCTGCCGCTCCCGCTCACGGGCCGCCAGCCGCTCCCGCGCCTCGCGCAGCCGCTGCAGGCGCTCCCCGCGGTCCCTGAACCCCGCAGGCAACTCGTCGCCCCGCGCGTCGCCGAAGCGCGCGTGCTCCTCGGCGTCCACCCGCTCCGCCTCGGCGAGGATGCGCCGCACCTCGGCCTCAAGCTCCGCATCCGTGCGGTTGCGCTCACGGCTGGCGTTCGCGCGGAGTTTGGCGCCGTCGAGCGCGACCACGCCGACCCGCAACAGACCCGCCTCGGCGCACAGCCTGAGCACCCCGGCGAACAGTCCCGCCAGCGCTTGCTCGTGCTGCTGGCGGAAGCGGCAGATCGTGGCGTGGTCGGGCTGCTGGTTCGCGGTCAGCACGCGGAAGGCGATGTCCTCGCGGCAGCGCCGCTCGATCTGGCGGCTCGAGCGCTCGCCCTCGCGGTAGCGCGCGTAGAACGCCGTGAGGTCGAGCTGGCTGACCGCATCGAGCACGAACCACGCGAGGTGGTCCTCGGGCAGCCAGTCGCGGAGGCTGGCGGGCATCAGGTATTGCTGGTCACGCTCGCACGGCAGGAAGCGCTGGGTCATGGCGGCACCCCGGAATCACTCCGCCCCCGCCGCCTCGCTCATCCTACCGTGAGATCCCCGCGTCGGGGGGTTTGTGCGACAGCCTCAGCGTGTGGCGGCAGCCCTCGTCTCGCGGCTGGCACTCTTGGGTACGGACTTTGGCAAGGATCGCTGCATCAAGGTCAGGCAAAAGGATCTTGCCCGCCTGACCACCATGTCACGCTCTGCTGTAGCCGACGGGCTAACCGGACTGGCGAAGGCGCGGGTGGTCCGCCTGGGTGCCGACCGACGTTCGAGATTCACCGGCGTGGTTGTGGTTCCGAATGTGGACACTCAAAGACCATGCGTTCCTCGATGTACAGACCCGCGAGATAGAACCGCTGCTTTCGCCGTCGCGCGACGATTAGCCACGACGGGCTCTCGGCGCTCGGATCCTGGTTGCCAACGGAGAGCAAGCGAGCCGGACTCACGGGGCTGCATCGGGTAGGCTCCTTCGCGCCTATCTCCACCAGAGTCCGAGCGTGAGAAGGCGTCGCAACCAGTGCCGCAGCTTCGCCCACGCGAGGGCGCGCCGCGTGTCGTGGAGCGCCGCGGTGCGCCAGCCAGTCTGCCCCCTGCGCGCGAAGCCGCGCAGCGCCTGCGTCTCGGGCGGCAAGGTGAGCCCGTGCTCCTCGAGCATCGCGAGTTCGAGAGCGAGGATGCGCGCCTCGGTCTCCAGCCAGCGTACGCCCCTCCCGTGGTCGGGGTGGCCGGCCCGCAGCCGCCGCCACTCCTCGACGAGCGGCCACGCCTCGCAGTAGACGTTGGCGTCATCGTCGGCCGGCCCGGTCGTGACGACCTCCGGGAACGGCCGCCGCAGCGCCACCGGTGGGTCGGACCGCATGCCGGCCACGGCGGGAGCCGACTTCCCGGCTGACGGCTCCCCGGTCCGCCCGGGCGCCACCGGCCGAGCCTCGACGCCACTCGCGGCCCCGGCGCCGCCAGCCGTGCCCGGCCGGCGGGGAGCGGCACGCAGCTCCCCGGCGAGCGCGGCCAGGCCGCCCTCCAGCCGCTCGACGCGCCGCTCCAGCGCGCTGGCGTGCTCCGGCCCCACCGCGCCGCCAAGCCCGTCGCGCGACAGCTGCAGGCGCTCGAGCGCGTCACGGACGTGCGAGGTCAGCCGACCCGACTCGAGGACCCGTTTCAGCGGTTTGTAGTTGACCCCGAGCAGGTCCGCTGCCTGAAGCCGCCCTTTCTCCGCCACGATGTCGCGCAGCAGCGCCGTGAGCCGCAGATCGCGCTCAGCGCCGGCGTCCGGTCTCGCGCCTTCACTCGCGTGGCGCCCGTCCACGCCTGCCTCCCCGTAGCCTCTCGACGGCCCGTCACGAGCCTGCTGCTGCGCCCATCAGGTCCGCACACGGAGCAGGCCGACCCCCGCAACCGCCCCGAATCGGGGTTCCCTTCGTGGGCACTTCTGTCCGCGTGGCCCGGAACACGGCCGAACACCGAAGTGCGTGCTGCGATGCAGCCGGCAGCCCCCGATACCCGTATTCCCCTTGCGACGCAACACCCACTCTGTACAGGCCCCGTACGTCCGGCGGCGCCCCACGCACCGATCTCAGCACGATCGGCGCCCCGGCATGGAGGCCCTGTAGGGGGCTCGCCGGGAGGCCCCCTACAGCCCATTACGACGCGCACGCCCGGGAGCCACACTCGATCGTTGACGCCGCAGGCCCTCGCCGGCGGCGAAGACACCCGGAACGACCGGTAGGAGAAGGAGTGACACCATGCGATTCAACCCCCTGCGCCTGTTCAGGCGCCGAAGCGACCCGCCGACGCTGCTGGCGGTGACGCCGCCGCGCACGGGCGAGCGCACGCTGCTCGCCGTCGAGAACCTGCTCGGCTCAATCGCCGTGCCTGAGCCGTTCGCACTCGAGCTGGCGGGCGACCCCGACGGCGTGACGCTGCTGGCGCGCTGCGAGGCCGACCAGGTCGTGCGCGGCCAGATCGCCACGCGCTACCCGCAGGCGCGCATCCAGCAGGTCGATGCGGACGACGACCCGTTGCTGCTGCGCGAGGGCGAGCAGGCATGGTCGCTGACGCTGCGGGCGAGCGGGCCCGAGCATGTGCCGCTGCGCTCGTTCCGGGATGACGACCTGCTCGACGCCGGCGCGGACCCGCTGATGGGGCTGCTCGGCGCGCTCTCCGAGTTGCGCGAGGGCGAGCGTGTAGTGGCGCGGCTCTTGCTGCGCTCGCTCGGTCCGGACTGGGCCGAGGCGCACCAGCGCAAGGCGCACGAGCCGGCCGTGCCGCAGCGCTACGATTCCCGCGAATTGAGCGACATCCGTCGCCACACCAACAACGGCATGGCCGCAGCGGTCCTCGCTCTGGGCCTCGTCCCCGCCCTCCTCGGCTACCAGTGGTGGCAGGCGGGGGAGTGGTGGAAGACGGTCGCGCTGGGCGGGGGGATCGCGCTCGGACTCGTGGCGCTGGGCTGGGCGTGGTACCGCATCCGCAAGGCGCGCAACCGCGTCTACGACCCGCTGCTGATCAAGGAGAAGGTCTCGCGCATCGCCTTCGAGGGCGAGGTGCAGGTCACGGCGATCCTGCCGGCGGGGACGAAGCGGCAGCGCGCTCGGGAGCTGCTGGGAGCGGTGGCGGCCGCCTACCGCGACTACGACCAGGCGGCCGGAGCGCGCTTCAAGGGCGGCCGGGTACGGCCCACGGTCCCGAAGCCGGCACGAATGCAGCCCTCGGGACCCGGCCTGTTCGGCAAGCGCAGCGTGCTCGGCGTGCGCGAGCTGGCGAGCCTCTGGCACCCGCCGGGCACACAGGACGAGACGCCGCTCGTGGCGCGCTCCGGGGCGAAGGTACTGCTGCCGACGGCGCGCAGCGTGCGGGGCGGCGCGCACGTCGGGCGCGGGAGATCCTGGGACAGTCCCGCTCCACGATCGGCCTGAGGCGCACGATCCTCGACGGCGGCATCCTGTTCGTCTCCACCGCGCAGGGCACGGCCGGGCGCGACGTCGCCGCGCTCGTCGGCTCCTCGATCCTCAACCTCGTCGACGCCGTCATCCGCGAGCAGGGCGGGCTGCTGCCGGAGCAGCGCCGGGGCGCGCTGGTCGTGGTCGACGAGATGCAGGCCATGCCGGGCGTCGACTACGAGGCGATGCTCTCGGAGCTGGGCAAGTTCGGGGCGAGCTTCGTGCTCGCCACGCAGAGCCTCGCCAAGCTGTCCGACCTCTCGCCGACGATGCAGGACACGCTGCTCGCCAACGTCGGCTGCCTCGCCGTCTTCCAGGTGGCGGGCGCAGATGCCCGGCAGCTCGTCTGGGAGTTGGGCAAGGAGCGCGTCACCGAGGAGGACATCGTCTCGCTGCCGGTGCACCACGCCTACGTGCGCGCCACGACGGGCGGCGAGCGCATGTCGACGTTCTCGATGGCGGTGCGCAAGCCCGAGGGCGGAAACCCGGACGCGGCTGACCGCATCCGCGCGGACGCCTCGGCCTACTTAATGCCGGCTGCCGACCTCGCCGAGCGCGACACCGGCGCGCGACTGGCGGAGCGCTACCGCGAGAGCCTGGGCGAGCTGCGGAAGGACCGGAACGGCGCGCAGGCGGCGGAGGGTCCGGACAAGGCTCCCGAGCAGCCGAAGAAGCGGAGGCAGCGCAGCAGGCGCGACCGCGGGCCCGGCGGGGACACGCCGGAGGCGCACGGGGATGAGCGGGCCGGATGAGTCCGGCTGCGAGCACTCCGGAGCTACTGCGCCGGCTGGCGGCGATGCCCTTGCTCGACCGGCTGGAGCTGGTCGCCGTCTCCGGCTGGTCGCGGGGCGCGGTCTACGAGGGCGTCGGCCGACTCAAGCAGGCCGGGCTCGCCGCCTCCGTCCCGCACGCCATGGAGCTGATCGCGCCCACGCGGAGGTTCCACCTCACCGCCGCTGGCGTGCGTGTGCTCGCTCACGGCGAGAGCGAGGAGGAGTTGTTGCGGCAGCACCCCGTCTCGGCACAGTGGCAGCGCATCCTGTTGGAGCGCCTCGACACCGTGGCCGCGATCTACCGGCTCGCGTGCGCGGTCTCCGCGGTGGCCTGGCCGATCAGCTTCCGCTGGTACCGCGGCCTGCCGCTGAACGCCGCGATCACGCTCCCCGGCGGCCGCCGCGTCGGCGTCGTCCGCGTCGGCCGCTCAGCCGACCGCACGGGCCTCGCCAACCGGCTCTGGCGGTTGCGCGCAGGGTCGCTTCCCGGCGCGGCGCTGCTACTCCTCCCGGACGAGGTGCGGCTGCGCCACGCGCGCGGGCTGCTGGCCGGCTTCCCCGTACCCGCCGTTCTGGCTCTTGAGCGAGAGGCGACGCTCACTCCCGATGGCGCGATCTGGAGGCTGCCCTCGGTTAACGCCGCCATCTCCCTCAAGGCCGTCCTTGACCGGGCGGTCCCGCACGGCGTGCTGCCTGAGGAGCGCCCGCTCGCACGCCCGACGCCGCCCGCGGCCCCGCTCGCCGGTTGGGCGGGGTTTGATGTGCCCAACTGTCTGTTGTCGGCGCTGCTGAGGCCCGCCGAGAAGCGCGCGCTCGATCTCCTCGCCGACTGGCCATGGCTCAGCCCGGAGCACCTGCAAGCCCTGCTCGGCGTCTCGCGCGCGCGGACCGCACAGATCACTTCCGCCCTCCGGGACCGCGGACTCGCGGCACGCGTGCCCGCGGCCAATGGCCGCCTCGTCCTCACCGGGCGCGGGCTGACGCTCATTGCCCGGCGCGACCGCACCTCCATCGGACTCGCGAAGAAGCGCTGGAGCGCCGCGCCGCTGGACGGCGGCGCCGCGGGCGGCTGGCGCGACGTCGCCGGGCGGCGCAGCCGCCAGCTGCTGCGCAACATCGAACACAGCGCCGCGGTGCACGGCTTCATCGCGGCACTCGCCGCGCAGTCGCGCGCCCTCGGGTGGGAGCTCGTCCAGCGCGACCCGCCGCACCGCGCGTCGCGCTACTTCCGCCGCGACGGCCGACTGCGCTCCGTCCTGCCCGACGCCTTCGCCGTCCTGCGCAGGGGGACGACGGCGTCGCCGTGCTTCGTCGAGTGGGAGCGGCGCGCGGTACGCCCGAGCACGATGGCGGCGAAGCTCGCGCCCTACGTGCGTTACTACGCATCACCGCGGCCCACCGACGACCGCACGGAGGATTGTTGTGCGCCATCGCCAGCATCGAGGTCACGTCCGGCTCGGGCAGCGGGTTGCGGCTGGGCGGGACGATGTCGGCGATGCGCCCGTGCTCGGAGGCGGGCGTGCCGATGAAGAAGTCGAGGCCGAGCGGGTCCACGATCTCCTCGCGCACGAACTCGCCGGGCCGGCGGCCGCTCACGCGGCGGACGATCTCGCCGATGATCCAGCCGTAGGTCCACACGTGGTAGCCGTGGCGAGTGCCGGGCTCCCACCACGGCTCGGCCTCGGCCAGCGCCGTGGTCATCGTCTGCCAGTCGTAGCAGGCCTCCTTCGGCAGCAGCCGCCGCGCGCCGACCACACCCGAGCGGTGCCCCAGCACGTGGCGCACGGTGACGCCTTCCTTGCCCGCCTGCGCGAACTCCGGCCAGTAGCTGGCCACGGGCGCCTCGATGTCCACGAGTCCGCGGTCGGCGAGCATGTGCAGGCCGAGCGAGAGCAGGCCCTTCCCGGTCGAGTAGGCGTTGACGATCGTGTCGCGCTCCCAGGCGCGAGTGCCCGCGGCGTCGGCGTGTCCCGCCCAGAGATCGACCACCGGCTCGCCATCGATGGTGACGGCGACGGCGGCGCCGATGTCGCCGCGCTCCGTGAAGTTCTGCTCGAACTCCTCGCGCACCCCCGCGAAGCGAGGATCGCACTCGCCGCGGATCTCGACCTCTGACGTCATGCGTCGCCTCCTTCGCGCCGGTACGCCGCCGCCGCGCTGGCGCAGCGTACGACAGGCCCGAGGAGGGTGCAGGCCCCGGAGCGGGCGCGAGTACAATCGCCTGCGGGAAGATCCGAAGCCGGTACGGGGGCCCGCATGAACGAAGAGCAGAGCGCGCCCCCTGAGACGCACTTTGACGCCGACCGCCCAATTGAACGTCGTGAGCAGGACCGCCTGGGCAGGCGGTCCTTTGCCGAGGCGATCGCGAAGCAGATCCTCGCCGTTCCCGCTGCACAGGGATTCACCATGGCGGTTGTGGGTGAGTGGGGAGCCGGCAAGACATCGGTACTCAACATGGTCGCCGAGACAGTCGCGGGCGACGACGGCGGCCCGGCCATCCTCCGCTTCAACCCGTGGCTCTTCAGTAGTGCGGACGACCTAGTGAGGCGGTTCTTCACTGAACTTGGCGCACAGCTCCATCAAAGACAACACCCGGGGCTGAAGGACGTGACGACGGCACTGTTCGAGTTCGCCGAATCTGCAGCACCACTGATCCCCATGCCCGGCGCGGTCCCGGCGGTGAAGCTGCTGAGTAAACTCACCAACCGCTCGACAAGACCACCGAGCCTACTTGAGACGCGTAGTCGACTCAGCCAAGCTCTCGCTAAGTCTGGTTCGAGGATCGTTGTCCTCATTGATGACATCGACCGGCTTGAGCGCCGCGAGATACGCGAAGTGATGCGATTGGTGCGCCTGACATCTGATTTGCCAAACCTTGTCTTCTTGCTCGCATTCGATAGGGCCCGTGTGGCGAGCAGCCTGAACTGGGACAAGGACGGGGACGACGGCCAACAGTACCTGGACAAGATTGTTCAAGTGAGCCACGACGTCCCCGTGGCACGCAAGGCGACCCTGACCGACATGCTCATAGCCGGGCTCAATGAGCTTATCGAGGCACGCGATCTTGGGGACCCCGACCGGGAAGTGTGGGTGAGCGTCCTCTACGAAATGCTGAGGCCGCTCCTTGGTAACCCCCGGGACGTCAAGCGCTACCTGTACTCGCTGCCCGTGACCCTCGACGCTGTCGGGCACGAGGTGGCGCTGGCTGACCTGCTCGGGCTAGAAGCGGTTCGGGTCCTCAGACCGAAAGTGTTCGACGACTTGAGGGCACACGCCGACTACCTCGTGCACTCGGAGTCCCGAGCGCAGCTCTTCATGACACAAGACGAATTCAAGCGGAAGGTTCGGGACGAGCTCACGGCAATGCTTGAGCGTGCTGCAGGTGACCGCGTGCTGTTGGAGTCCGTGCTCAGGACTCTGTTCCCGGTGACGCAAGAGTTCCTCTCCAGCACCAGCTACGGTCCCATGTCGGACGGATCTTGGCGAAGGCAGCGACGTGTCGCTTCCGGCGAAGTGTTACGCATCTACCTGCAGGCCGCGCTCGACGAGGTAGCACTTCAATCGAGTGAGGTTCAGGAGCTAGTAGACGCCCTCACTGACGAAGATAGGCTTTCCCAGCTGCTCGACTCCTTCGACGACCAGCGCTTCGAGGAGGCCCTCGAACGTCTCGGGGACTTCGAGTATGAGTTGCCTTCCGAGGCCCTGCCGGCAGCTGTACCCGTGCTCGTGAATAGGATGGGAGGGCTCAGTGAACGCTCTGCAGCGCCGTTCGAACTCTCACCGCGACGGAAGGCATACCGTGTCGTTCTGTTCATTCTTCGACGAGTCGCGGACAAAGCAGCCCTCGCGGGCTCCTTGCCCGCGGTGCTGGCGAAGATCGATTCCTTGTCGGGATGGCTGGAGGTGGTCGAATTGGTTGGCCACCGCGATCGAGTTGGACCGCAACTCGTCGACATCGCGGACGCGACGAAGCTCGAACATCAGCTGGTCGAACGACTGAGATCAGCATCGGCGCGGGAACTTGCGGGCGAGTGGAGCCTCGCACGTTTGTCAATGCGGGCGCTGGCTTGGCTTGAGGGTCAGGACAAAGACCGGCTCGCCGGGCGACTGCGCGAACACCTCAGTGAAGACGGATTCGTTCTCACTCTGCTCCACACGAGCGTCGGCTACGCATACTCCGGCAGCGATGTTCGTAAGCTTCTTTCTTGGGACGCCCTCGTGGAGGCGTTCGGTGATGAACTCCCCGATGCGGTCGACAGACTCACCCGCTCTCAAATCTACGAGGACGCATCGGACGACGATCGCGACACCATCGATCTGGCTCGGAAGTACGCGTCGGGCGAGCGCCCAGACGAATGGGAGTAGCCACACCGTCCCGCCGAGGACGCCCGTTCGCAACGCTGCACGGCATTCGCTAGAGTTCCAGCGGCCAGAAGCGCCGACCCGCCGCGCCGGCGACTCCCGCGCGGAAGGACCTCCGATGCACGAGACGCTGAGCATCGAGCACGAGGGCGGGGTCGCGACGCTGACCGTCACCCGGCCGCCCGTGAACGCGCTCAGCCTCGTCATGCTCGAGTCGATGGCCGAGGAGCTGCACCGCCTCGGCGACGATCCCGAGGTGAGCGCGATCGTCTGGCGCAGCGGCGTGCCCGGCATCTTCAGCGGCGGCTTCGACCTCAACGATCCGCGCAGCGCCAGCGCGCAGCCGCTGCACTTCCCGCCCGGCGACCACCTGGCGCGCGTGCGCAATGCGCAGACCGCGCTGCTCGACGTGCCCGTGCCGATCATCGTCGCCGTCAACGGCGCGGCGGTCGGCCTCGGGATGCTGATGCCCGCGCTCTGCGACATCGTGATCGCGGGCCGGAGCGCGCGCTTCGGGCTGCCGGAGATCCAGATCAACTCGATCGGCGGGGCGGGCCACGCGCGCCGCATCCTGCCGGAGCCGGTGCTGCGCTACCTGATGCTGACCGGCCGCCGCGTCACACCCGAGTACCTCCAGCAGTGCGGCGCGATCGCGCTCGTCGTCGAGGACGACGACCTCGACAGCGAGGCGCAGGCGATCGCCGCCGAAATCGCCAGCTACGATCCCGTCGTCGTGCGCAACTCGAAAGTCTCGCTGGAGGCGCTGCGCACGATCGACGACGTGGCGCTCGCCTACTCGCTCGAGCACAAGTGGGGCGCGGCGCTCCGCCTGTCGCGCCAGCAGGGTTAGGGCCAGACCTCGCGGGATCGGCGGCGTGCGCCGGTCGTGATCGAGGGCGTGTACCATGATTGCGCACGGGAGCGAGCCGAGATGACGACCACAGAGGCGAAGCTGCTGACGGCCTCCGACCTGCTGCGGCTCTGCAGCCGCGGCGTGCGCGGCGAACTGATCCGGGGGGTGCTCTGCGAGACCATGCCGACGGGACACGAGCACGGCAAGATCGTCATGAGGCTGGGCGCCGCGCTGTTCAACTTCGTGGACCCCAGGAAGCTGGGAACGGTGGTCGCCTCGGACTCAGGCGTCTGGCTCGAGCGTGATCCCGACACCGTGCGCGAGCCGGACGTGGCATTCACCTCGGTGGAGAAGATCCCGCTCGATGCGCGGATCGTGGGCTACGCCGAGGCCGTGCCCGACCTGGTGGTCGAGGTGCGGTCCCCCGGTGACAGCCGCCGCGAGGTCCACGACAAGGCGCGGATGTGGCTGAGCCACGACGTACGCCTCGCGTGGGTCGTGCATCCGGACACGCGCACGGTAGACGTGCATCGGCCGGATCAGCCCGTCGCCACCCTCGGCGCGAACGACAGCCTCGACGGCGCTGACGTGCTCCCCGGCTTCGCCCACTCCGTGAGCGCCATCTTCGAGGCGTAGTCGCCTCGTCGAGCCATGCCACCCGCAGCGGCAGCCCCGCCGCTCTCCGCTATCCGTGTCCTGGACCTGACGACCGCGCGCGGCGAGATCGCCGGCAGAATCCTCGCGGACCTCGGCGCCGAGGTGCTCAAGATCGAGCCCCCCGAGGGCTGCGACTCGCGCCGGATGCCGCCCTTCGAGGACGGGCGCGAGGGCGACGCGGACGGCTCCCTGTACTGGGCCACGTACGGCCGCGGCAAGCGCAGCGTCGCACTCGACCTCGCCTCGGCGGAGGGCCAGGCGCAACTCCGTACGCTCGCCGAAGGCGCGGATATCCTGCTGGAGTCGTTCGAGCCGGGGCGCCTGGCCGGCCTCGGGCTGGGCTACGAGGACCTGCGCGCGCTCAACCCGGCGCTGGTCTACGCCTCGATCACGCCGTTCGGGCAGAGCGGACCGGACGCGCGCTCGCCGGCGACGGACCTGACCGTCGAGGCGGCGGGCGGGCTGCTCTCGCTGACCGGCGACGGCGACCGGCCGCCCGTGCCCGTCGGCTACCCGCAGGCCGGGCTGCACGGCGGCGCGCAGGCCGCGGCGGACGCCATCGTCGCACTCGTCGAGCGAGACCGATCCGGCCTCGGGCAGCACCTCGACGTCTCGATGCAGGCCTGCATGGTCTGGACGCTGATGGACGCCAGCGGCTACCCGCCCAACACGGGCCACGACAAGCCCGGCTTCGGCGACGACCGCGCCGCGCCCCCGCCTCAGCGCGTGCCTGGCCTCGAACTGCGGCACATGATCGAGGCGGTCGACGGCCACACGCTCGTCACGATGGGCGTCAACCGGCCTCAGCTCACCGCGGTCAACGAGACCATGAAGTGGATGCGCGAGGACGGGGTCGAGCTGCCCGAGCATCTCCAGTGGATCGACTGGGAGCACTGGCAGGAGGACTTCCTCGACCCCGCCGTCGTGCCGGAACACACCCACGAGGTGGCCGAGGCAATCGAGCTCGCGGTCGCCTTCCTCCGCACGAAGACGAAGCGCGAGCTGCACGAGCGCGCCGTCGCGAGCGGGGCGCTCTACGCGCTGATCGCCACCGCGGTCGATCTGCTCGCGGACCGCCAACTCGAGGATCGCGGCTATTGGACGGAGATCGGCGGCCGGCCGCATCCCGGGCCGTTCGCGCGGCTCAGCCGCACGCCGCTGCGCGTAGAGCGCCCCGCGCCCGCCCTCGGCGAGGCGAACGCGCTGTCCGGCGAACCGCGCGAGCCGGCGAGGCCGACTCGCGCCGGCGGGGCCGCGCACGGGCGCCGCGTGCGCCCCTTCGAAGGTGTGAAGGTCGCGGACTTCTCCTGGTTCGGGGTCGGCCCGCTGATCGCGAAGGGGCTGGCCGACCACGGCGCGACGGTCGTGCATGTCGAGTCCGAGAACCGCCTCGATATGCTGCGCATGGCGCCGCCGTTCAAGGACGGCATCCGGGACGTCAACAGGTCGCAATTCTTCGCCGACTTCAACTCCTCGAAGCTGGGGACCACGCTCGACCTCGCGAGCGAGGGCGGTCGCTCGCTCGCGCGGAAGCTCGCCGGCTGGGCGGACGTGGTGATCGAGAGTTTCACGCCGGGCACGATGGAGCGGCACGGGCTCGACTGGGAGACGCTGCGCGAGGGCCGCCGCGATCTCGTCATGCTGCGTACCTGCATGCGAGGGCAGACAGGGCCGGAGGCCGCCTACACGGGGTTCGGCATGCAGGGCTCGGCGCTCTCCGGGCTGCACGGCGTGACCGGCTGGCCGGATCGTGCGCCGTGCGGACCGCACGGCGCCTACACGGACTTCATCAACCCGCGCTTCGGCCTCGCCGCGGTCGCGGCCGCGCTCCACGAGCGCACGCGCAGCGGGGAGGGGCAGCTGATCGACCTCTCGCAGGTCGAGGCCGCGATCCACTTCGTCGCGCCGCTGGTCCTCGACTACGCGGTCAACGGCCGCGTCGCGCCGCCCGCGGGGCACGACTCGCGGACGGCCTGCCCGCACGGCGTCTACGCAGTCGCCGGCGTCGAGCGCTACATCGCGATCGCCTGCGAGACGGCGGAGCAGTGGCGCGCGCTGCGCGATCTGGCCGACCTCGAGGGCTTCGGCGACGGCGAGTTCGAGACCTTCGAGGGCCGCCGCGCCGCCCGCGATCGCATCGACGAGGCGCTGCGCGCCTGGTGCGCCGGCGAGGACGGACACGCCCTCGCCGCGCGGCTCAAGGCGGCCGGCGTGCCAGCCTCCGCGGTGCTGCGTCCGAGCGATCTCTACGCGGACGCGCAGCTCGCGCACCGCGGGTTCTTCGTCACGCTGGAGCACCCGGTGATGGGACCGACGCCCTACGACGGCCTCGCGACGATCTTCTCGGAGACGCCGGGCGTGCTGAGCAAGGCCGCGCCGCTGCTCGGCGAGGACACGCACTACGTGCTCACGGAGCTGCTCGGCGTCTCCGCCGACGAGCTGACCGAGTTCGCGGCGGCCGGAGCGCTCACCTAGAATCACGGCCTACGTGAACGGTGCGGGGGCGCGATGACCAAGGTCGAGGGCGAGTACGACATCGAGGCCGTGCGCGCGGAGTGGATCGGCAGGAAGGCGCCGGTCTACCACGGCCGCTACCCGGTCGAGTACGACCCGATCCGCCGCTACTGCCACATGGTGGAGGACGACAACCCGCTGTTCCTCGATCCGGAGTACGCGGCGACGACGAAGTGGGGCGGCGTGATCGTGCCGCCCGTGATGACCGACTACTTCGCCGGCAGCGGCGCCTGGCCCGAGGAAGACGAGCCGGTGATCCAGCTCCAGGTGCCGACGCGCGGCGACCGCACCATCAACCTCAACGTGAGCTGGGAGTTCATCCAACCCGCCCGCATCGGCGACCGCCTCTCGCGGCAGACGGAGATCGAGGACATCTACCAGAAGCCGACCCGGCTCGACCCGAAGTCGATCTGGATCGCGACGAAGACGACCATCTCCAACCAGCACGGCGAGGTCCTCGCGATCGGCAGGAACACGATGGTCGCCCATCGCCGCCCCGAAGAGTTCGCCGGCGAGCTGGACGGGAGCGGCGCATGAGCGGCGAGCCGCGCGCGCAGCGCTACTGGGACGACGTGACGGCCGGCGAGGACCTTGAGGGCTTCTCGTTCACACTCGGCTGGACGGAGATGGCGAAGCAGGTCAGCGGCTCGCAGGACTTCCACAAGGTCCATCACGACTTCGAGTTCGCCCGCGAGGGCGGACACGAGACGATCTTCTTCAACACCGGATTCACGCGCGGCTGCCTGGGACGGATGCTCACGGACTGGATGGGCCCGGAGGGCTGGCTCAGGACGTTCGGCTTCCAGATGCGGCGCATGAACACGCCGGGCGACGTGATGTCCGTGAAGGGCCGCGTCACCGGCAAGACCGAGGGCGACGATCCCGCCACGGGCGTTGTCGACATCGACATCTGGATCGAGAACACTCGCGAGGGCGTCACGACGCCCGGCACGGCGACAGTGCTGCTGCCGCGACGCAGCCCGGCGCAGGGCTGAACCGAGGGGACGTACACGATGGCGAACGCGACCAGGGCCGAGATCGAGGCGGGCGGCACGTACTTCCCGCAGCTCGTCGCCTTCCCCGCGACGAGTAACGACGACCTCGACAAGCCGTTCATCGAGGGCACGCAGCGCGGCGAGCTGTGGGTGCAGTACTGCCCCGCGTGCGAGCAGCATCAGTGGGGGCCGGAGTGGATCTGCTACCGCTGCCTCTCGGACGACCTCGATTGGCGGCAGGTGGATGGGCGCGGGCGGCTCTTCTCCTGGGAGCGGGTCTGGCACCCCGTACACCCCGCGCTCGCCGAGGCGGTCCCCTACGTGATCGTCGTCATCGAGCTGCCGGACGCCGATGAAATCCGCATGGTCGGCAACCTGCTCGGCGACCCCGAGGAGGACATCGTGATCGGCAGCGATGTCGAGGCGGTGTTCGAGCACCACGCGGACGCCGACCCACCGTTCACCCTCGTCCACTGGTCGCGCGTCTAGCAGCGACAGCACCGCACGCAGACCGGAGCGCCAGCGAAAGGAGCGAGGCATGGACTTCCAGATGCCCGATGACGTCGTCGAGTTCCGCCAGCAGATCCACGACTTCATCAGCCGCCACCGCACGCCGGAGCTGGACGAGGAGATCGCCGGGCACCACCTGCAAGGCTACGGCCCGGCCTCCGAGGCGTTCCTGCAAGCGCTCGCCGACGAAGGCCTGCCGTCGGTCGCCTGGCCCGAGGAGTACGGCGGACGCGGCAAGGGCGCACTCTACCTCTGGATCCTCTCCGAGGAGCTGGCGCGCGAGGGCATGCCCTGGGACACGCTCACCTTCAACTCCGTCGGACCGACGATCATGCGCCACGGCAGCGAGGAGCAGCGGCGTGAGCTGCTGCCGAAGGTCCTCACGGGCGAGATCCGCTTCGCCCTCGGCTACACCGAGCCGAACGCCGGCACGGACCTCGCCTCGCTGCAGACCCGCGCCGTCCGCGACGGCGACGAGTGGGTGATCAACGGGCAGAAGATCTACACCTCCTCCGGGCACCTCGCGACGCACGTCTGGCTCGCCGCGCGCACGGACCCGGAGGCGCCCAAGCACCGCGGCATCTCCACCTTCGTCGTGCCGCTCGGCACGCCCGGCATCACCGTGCGCCCGCTCTGGGTGATGGGTGAGGGCCGCACCAACGAGACCTTCTACGAGAACGTGCGCATCCCCGCCGACTCGCTCGTCGGCGAGGAGAACCGCGGCTGGTACATCGTCACCGGCGCGCTCGACCTCGAGCGCGTGGCGATCGGCACCTACCGCCCGCTGGAGCGCATGGTGCTGGACTTCATCGCCTACCTCGCGAGCGAGCGGGCCGATCTGCTGGACGACCCGGCCACGCGCATGGCCGTCGCCGAGGCCTCGATGCGCGTCGAGGTGGGGCGCGCGCTGGCGACCAACAACGCCGCGATGGTGCACAACGACATGGTGCCGACGATGGAAGCCGCGATGGCGAAGGTCTGGAAGGGTGATTCCAGCGAGCGCATCCACGACGCCTTCATGGACGTGCTCGGCCGCAGCGGCGGGCTGCACGAATCGAACGAGGACGCCCCGCTCGGCGGGCTCCTCGAGGCGGAGTGGCGCAGCGACCCGCCGCACCGCTTCGCCGGAGGCACCAACGACATCCAGCGCCGCGTGATCGCCACGCGCGGCCTCCAGCTGCCGCGATAGCGAAGGGGCACAACGATGGACCTTCGACCGAGCGAACTGCAGGAGATCCTCCAGACCAGCGCCGCGGACTTCTTCGAGCGCGAGGTCAGCTTCGAGCGCATCCGCGAGATCGAGGCGGCGGGCCGCCCCGATGAGCAGCTCCAGGACCAGTTGACCAAGCTGGGCTGGAACTCGCTGGCGATCTCCGAGGCATACGGCGGGCAGGGCGGGACCGTGCTCGACGCGGGCGTGCTGATCAACCAGATCTGCCGCGCCGCGCTGCCCTCGCCGCTGGCCAGCACCCTCGTCGGCGCGGTCACGATCGAGCGCCACGGCGACGAGGCGCTGAAGACCTCGCTGCTGCCGCAGCTAGACAGCGGCCTCACGATCTCGGCGGCGCTGCTCGAGGCCTCGGATTCGCTCTACGGGCCTGTCACGGCGGAGTACGCCGGCGGCGTGGTCACGGGCGAGAAGCGCTTCGTCGAGTTCGGCGAGACCAGCGACGTGCATCTCGTCGCCGCGATGAACGGCAGCGCGCCCGGCCTCGCCGTCGTGCGCCGCGACCAGGCCGGCGTGACGGCCCGCGACACGCGCACGATCGGCGCGCTCCCGCAGGCGACCGTCAACTACGACGGCGCCGCCGCCGAGGCCTGGATCGAGGGTGAGGACGCGATCGAGACGCTGCGCCGGCTCGGCTCGGCGGTCGCCGCCTTCGAGAGCTACGCCTACGCGCAGAAGGCGCTCGACCTGACGGTCGACTACGTGCAGATGCGGGTGCAGTTCGGACAGCCGATCGGCGCGTTCCAGGCGGTGCAGATGCGCTGCGCGGACATGGCGACGATCGTCGAGGGCTCGCGCTTCCTCACCCACGAGCTGCTGTGGCAGATCGACAAGGGCCTCGAGACGCGTCGCCAGGTCGCGATCGTGAAGGCGATCACGGCGAAGATGGCCCCGCAGGTCTTGCAGGACTGCCACCTGCTGCACGGCGGCATCGGCTACATGCAGGAGTACGACCTGCACTTCTTCACGCGGCGCGGCCGCGACGCCGCACTGCGCTGGGGCACCGCCCGCGAGACGATGAACATCGTCACCGAGGAGGCCTTCGCCGCCGCCTCGGCGTGACGGCTGTCCCCCCTCCCGCGGGGGGAGAGCGCCAGGGTGAGGGGCCTGCCGGTCTAGGAGTCGGTCGCCTCCGCGGCGTCATCCGCGGCGTCGCCCCTCGTCTGGAGACAGATGGTTACGCCGAGCACGACAGCTCCAACGAGGAGCACGGCAATCCGGGCGATGTTGCGCGCATCCCCCGCATCACCCGAGCCTCCCGGCAGCAGGGCGGTGATGAGGCGATAGACAGGGTCGACGTATCCGGCCGGCCACCCGGTCGGCACGCCGACCAGCAACAGCAGGACACCGGCGAGGAGAAGTCCCGCAGCGACCGCGCAGCCCTTTCGTGAGAGAACAAGGCCGCCCACAAGGAAGATGATCGCCACTCCGATGTGAATGGTCCCCAGCACTGAACTGCGCCTGGCGAACTCAGCGACCGCTTCCATGGCCTCCTCGTCGGACACATCGAAGCGGGCCCCAAGCGGCCCATGGAACGCCGTGGTCGCGCTCAGTACCAGCATCATCAGCACAAGCCCGAGGGCGACCTGCGCAACTCTCAGCGAGAGGGGCGCGTCACCGCCGAACCGATCGCCGAACAGCACCGCGGCGATGACGACGGCCAACACGATCCCGGACTGAAAACCGAGAGTCTCGACACCCATCGCGCGGCCCTCCCCGGACTCAATGAGCACTCTAGCGGATCGTCCTAGCCTCGCAGCGCGTCCCGAGCCCGCCTACAGCCGTGGTGCGTTGTTTTAGTTTCGGCGTCGTGACGCAAACAAGGCCGGTGGTTGTTTTCGGTACCGAAAAGAAGGAGCGGGCGGATCCCACAGCCGCACTCAGATCAGCGCGACTCGGTAGGCCGTCAGGATCTCCTCGACGTAGAGCCGGGCGGCGCCCGCATCGAGGTTCTGGTCGCCAGGCGGCACCGGGAGGCGGTCCATCACTTCCTCGAAGCAACCGTCCGGGCAGCGATCAGAGAAGAACATGTAGGCGAACCCCTCGGGCTCCCGATGCGAGCGCCACGTCATGCCACGGGCCCAAGGCGCCCACGCCCGAATCGCCGAGGCCCAGCGCCGCGTCATCGCGTATTCGGCGGCGGATGAGTGTGTCAACGACGTGTCCTGACCCACCGCCGCCAGGTCCCGGCCGGACCGAAGGCCCACCAGCTCCAGGTCCAGCGTTGTGCGCAGCCAGCTGATTCGCAGTCCGGAAAGGCGAGCGCGCGGGAGCAAGCGTGCCCCGCGGTCATCGATCTGCAGATCGCGGAGCAGCGCTTCGGAGACTGCGGTCGCATCGTCCGCAGCGGCGTACAGGAAAGCGTACTCATCGTCCGGCGTCGAGTCGAACCGTCCGCCGAGGAGATCGCTTCGAGCCACGGTCGGGTTGAACCCGGTCACGTCAAAGTCAGCGCTGTGGATGCGCGTCAGCCTCGTCCCCGCGGGCAACGGGAAGAGCCGCGGCGCGCCCTCATAGCTTGTCGGGGGCGGCTGGTTTGGCGACAAGCCCGCCTACCCGATCGGCTCGATGACCGCCTCGGCCACCGTGGCGAGGTCGTCCGCTCTGTCGGTCCCGACAAGGTCGACGGGCCGGGCGCCGAGTCGTGCGTGGCGGGAGACCCACCAGGACGCGACGCCCCACGGGTCACTCGCAGCCTCCAGCCGTTCGTTGACCGCGCGCACTTCCGTGAATACATCGCGCCGCCGCGGGTCGAACTGGAAGGCGGGGTACAGATAGCCGCGGGCGGCGGGCAATCCAAGCAGCCACGAGCGCTCGCGGTAGCGCCGGACCTTCTCGCGATTCGTGCGGTTCGCCCCGAGCGCGAGTGCAGCGTCTCGCGGCTCAAGCATCGGCTCACGCCAGATCGTGCGGATTGCCTCTCCCTGGACCTGGGCCTGCAACAACACCGTTTGCTCGACCTCGTCGAGCACGTGCCGTGGCTCTCCTCCAAGCTCCCGGCTGAGGTCGCTCCGCAGCGTGAGCAGCGTCAGCCAACTCCGCAGCCGGGACTCGTCCCCGTCCAGTGCGTGGTGCCGTGCCGCGAGCGACGCCGCGGCATCGAGCAGTTCCGATTCCCGTGCCGGCCACTCGGCTGCGAGATGCGCCAGCATGTTCCGCGCTGTGCTCGCCCGCCGCGAGGCGAGGGTCAGGAGCGCCTGCTCGAGATCCTCGTCGCTGAGTTCCCGGTCCAGGTCCCGGATACGACTGTCGAGTTCGGGCCGGATCGCCATCGCGGTCTCCAGGCTGACGGTAGTGCCAACATCATAGCATCGTCACAATCGTCACGCACAAGGCGCGCAACCACTGGCAGGCTGGATGTACTGAGCAGCGCCTACGTCAGCGCCTCGGCGGCGCTTACCCGCTCCGCTTGGCCAGCGCGCGGGCGTCGAGGCGGCTCGCCGGATCGGCGCGCCCATCGGTGTCCAAACTCATGCCCTCCGCCCGGAGCACGTCGACCGGGTCGCGGCTGTCGGAGGGATCGCCCCAATAGAAGCCCTCCGAGACCCGTCCGTCGGCGTTCAAGACACGGTAGCCGATCCGGCACGCATCCTCGGGGCAGCGGGCGATATGTCCGGCGACCGCCTGCGCCGAGCTGTCGATCGCTTCCGCGAGATCGCCGTAGGTGGTCCACTCGCCGGGACGAACGTGCCCCAGCAGCCCGTGGAGGAGCGACCAGTCCCGGCCCTCCACGGCAGCGCGCGAGCCCGCCAGGGCCTTGAGCGTCTCACCGCTCGCCGTCCTCCACGCCCTCGGACCGGATATGACCGTTGGCCGCTCGCCGGTCACCCGCTCCACGATCTCCTTCGCCAGTCCCGTCGGACTCCAGGCGTCGCCATCGAGTTCCCAGATCAACGGCGCGCGCGGATCGTTGCGCCAGGTTGCGCGAGCGCGTCGCGGTTCTGCGACCACCCACTCGCCGACCTGTTCGCGCAAAGCCGACGACAGGCGGAGGGCGCGCACCTCAAGCTCCAACTGCGCGCCGTCCTCGATCACGCCCTCGGCAACCAGTGTCGCGACGGCGGTCCGTTCGCGGCGCGTGCGTACACGCTCGTCGGCTGCTCGAAGCTCCACCTGCCGCGGGGAGACCGTGAAGTCCTCGACGTCCTGCACCGGCCACGTCTGTGAGACCGTCAACACGACGTCATGCTCCGTGCGATATGCGTTGAACTCGATCAGCGCGATGTCAACGCCCATCTCGGTAAGCCACACCGCGCTCGCGGTGACTTGCGGCGGGAAGCTCGCCGCCATCAACGCTATGCGCGGCTGGCGGAGCTGGTCAGGATCGAGCTCACCGCCGGCGTGCTCCTCCATCCGGGCGAGGGCGTCCTCGGCCGACACTGCTTCGCCGCTGACCCGCGAGAGGTAGGCCGCGTGGGCCTCGGCCAGCGTCTGCGGGGTGAAGCGGCTGGCGAACGCCGCATACTTGATCGCCTGCATCTCGACGGTGTCTGGAGCAGGGCCACGCTTCAGCTCGGCGACCACGAGACGTCCGTCGTCGTCCAGTCCCAGCAGATCGAGGCGATCAGCCGCACGCCCGTCGCGCGAGCGCCAAGCGCCAAACTCGAAGGTCACGATGTAGACGCCGTCGCCGAGGATCTCCGGGTTCTCGCGCACCCACTCCTGCAGATCGGACCGCTCGCGGAGTCCCGCGTCCGCGAGGCTGATCGCTTGCGCGCGCCGGGCGATGCCCGGCTCCACCGTGAAGACCAGTTCACCCGCCACCAGACAGTCCCTCCCGCGCCCGGCGCAGACTACGGAACGCCCGAGGGCATGTCACTGCCAGCGGAAGCCTACGTCAGCGCCTCGGCGGCGGCGGCGGCGGCGATCTCCGCGGCGTCCATGCCGAGCAGCTCCTCCAGCACGTACTGCGTGTCCTCGCCGAGCGCGGGGGCGGCCTTGCGCAGCACGGCCGGCGTCTCCGAGAAGTGCGTCGCGAGGCCGTCGTAGGGCGTCGGGCCCATCACCGAGTGGTCGAGCGTCACGAAGAAGCCGCGATGCGCGAGCTGCTCGTCCTCGTAAAGATCGCTCGGGCGCTGGACGACGGAGGCGGGCACGCCGGCTCCGCGCAGCGTCTCCGCGAGGCGCCACGGATCCTGACCCTCGCACCAGGCAGCGAGGGCGGGCTCGATCTGCTCACGGGCGGCGAGGCGCGCCGAGGCGTCCTCGTAGCGTGGCTCGGCGAAGGCGGAGAGCGCGCCGAGTCCGAGCAGCGCGCGCCACTGCGCGGCCGTCTGCACCTCGATCGCGACGTAGCGCTCGATGCCCGCGGTGCGGTAGACGCCGTGCGGGCAGCTGGTCAGCGAGCGCAGGCCGACGGGCCCGGCGACCCGCCCGTTCACCGTGTAGTCCAGCATCAGCGGCTCGATGAAGTGAATCGCCGCCTCCACCTGCGCGAGGTCGATGTGCTGGCCGCGTCCGCTGCGGTTGCACTCGAAGAGCGCTCCGGCGAGCGCGGCGAGGCCGTAGCGCGGGTTGATGAAGTCCGTGTACGCCCCCCAGGGACTGCACGGTTCGCGATCCGGCCACCCGAGGATGCCGACGAAGCCCGACAGCGCCGCCCCGTGGCTGCCGAACCCGCGGAAGCTCCGCAGCGGCCCGCTCGCGCCTCGCATCGAGGTGCTGAGCATGATCAGCTCCGGGCGCTCGCGGCTCAGCTCCTCCCAGCCAAGCCCGAGCCGCTCCGCGACGCCGGGCGTGAAGCTCTGCGTGACGATGTCCGCCCAGTCGCAGAGCCGCCGCGCCAGCGCGATGCCCTCCGCGGTGCGAAGGTTGATCGCCGCGCCGAGCTTGGAGGAGTTGTAGTTGGCCATGAACTGCGCGCGGTCGATGCCGGGGATGCCGTCCTTGTAGGGCGGGTTCAGCCTGATGCCGTCGACCCGGGTCAGGGACTCGACATGGACGACGGTGGCGCCGTGGTCGGCGAAGGCCTTGCTGATGATCGGCCCCACGCCGAACCAGGCGAAGTCCGCGATCTTGACGCCCTCGAACGTCAGGCCGCGCGAGCCATTCGCGCGCGCGGCGGGTCGCACCGGCTCGCGGCGCTGCTCCAGCAGCGCGTTCGCCTCGCCCAGCCGCGGGGGTGGCGCCTCGGGACCGAGCGCGGAGCGCGACAGCCGGGCGAACGGGCCGGGGTAGCTGCGCCTGTCGATCTCGCGCCAGTACTCGCGGGAGCGCAGCTGCGGATCGTTGTGCAGATCTTCGGTCGTGTTGATCGGCGCGATCATCAACGTCACCTGCACGGCGCGCTCGACCAGCTCGAGCTTCGTCTTGCCCTCGAGGAAGGCGACCGCCAGCCTGATCGCCTCGTTGGCAGTGTCGAAGGGCAGCTCGCCCTGCTCGTAGAGGGTCTGCCACTCGAACCAGTCGACCGCCTTGATCGGATCGGGCAGGCCCTGCTCCTCGTCGAGCCAGGCGAGCGCGTTGGCGAGCGTCTGCCAGCCCGCCGGGCCCGAGGCGATCGTGATCAGCACCAGCCCGTCCACGCAGTGCAGCAGCGTCGGCAGTTCGAGGCCGGCGACGGTGATCGGCGAGGTGAACCCGGCGCTCGCGGCGCGCTGCTCGCCGGTGCCGGGCGGGTCGCGGCCCTCGAGCGGCGGGAAGCCCGTGGCATGCATCAGCGTCCAGACCATGCACGCCTGCATCGAAACGTCGAGGTGCTGGCCGAGACCGGAGCGATCGCGCTCGCAGAGCGCGACGACGGCGTCCGCCGCGGCCTGCGCTCCGGCGTGGAAGGCGGCCTGCGGGTAGCCCATCGGCAGTGGCGGGCGGTCGCCGTCGCCCTGCAAGCCCACCAGACCGCCGGCCGCCTCGACAGTGAGGTCGGTCGCCGGCGCGAGCGCGAGCGGCCCGTCCTGCCCCCAGGGCGTGATCGAGGCGTAGATCAGGGAGGGGTTGAGCGTGCGCACGTCCTCGTAACCCAGCCCGAGCGTTGCGAGCTGGCCCGGCGCGTGCGACTCGATCAGCACGTCGCTGCCCGCGATCAGCGCGCGCAGGCGCCTGCGATCGGCCTCGTCCTCGAGGTCCACGGTGACGCTGCGCTTGCCGAGGGCGACGGCCGCCCAGTAGAGCGAGTCGCCTTGCCCCACCGCGGTCTCGTCGAAGGGCGGGCGCGAGCGGCCCGGATGTCCGCCGGGCGGCTCGATCACGATCACCTCGGCGCCGAGGTCGGCGAGCACGCGCCCGGCGAGCGCGCCGTGCATGGTCGCGAGGTCGACGACGCGGACGCCGTCGAGGGGGCCGGGCATCAGCCAAGCTCCTGCGCGATCCGTTCGCCCTCGTCGTAGTCGGCGAACATCGTGTCGTAGTACTCGTGCAGGACCGCTCTCGCGTCGGGGTGGCTGAAGATGTAGCGGCGGTTCTCACGCGCGCCCTGTAGCACGCGGGGGATGAACGCCTCCGGGGGCAGCGCGTCGATGCGCGGCGGGGCGACCTCGTCGTCCGGCCCGGGCGGTCCGCCGTACTGCGGCTGGCGCACGCGCACGGTGTTGCGGATCTGCGTCGCCATGCCGCTCGGGCACCAGCAGGAGACGCCGATGCCCTCCGGCTCCAGCTCGTCGCGCAAGACGTTGGCGTAGCCGACGACGGCGTGCTTCGAGGCCGTGTAGACGCCGTTGACGTTCTGCCGCGCGACCAGTCCGGACATCGAGGCGGTGATCACGATCTGCGCCGGGCCCTCCTGCTCGCGCAGCAGCGGCAGGAACGCCTGCACGCTGTTGATCACGCCCCAGAGGTTGACCGCGAGGATCCACTGCCAGTCCTCGCCGGTCGCCTCCGCCAGCGGCGTGGTCTTCATCACGCCGGCGTTCTGGAACAGCACGAGCCCGCTCCGCTCGGCGACGAATCCGGCGCGGGTGCGCTCGGCCAGCGCATCGACCGAGGCGCGGTCGGCGATGTCCGTACGCACCGCGATCGCCTCGCCGCCGCTCTCGCGGATCGCCGCGGCGACGGCCTCACCGGCGTCGCCGTCGATGTCCGCGACGATGACGCGCATGCCGTCCGCCGCGCAGGCGTGCGCGAGCGCGCGTCCGGCGCCGCTGCCCGCGCCCGTCACCACCGCCACGCTGCCTGTGAAGTCGTGCATAGCCCCACCTCCAGCCGCTCGAAAAAGCGTACGACCTGCGCGAACCGGGTGTCACGGAGCCCGGTGGACACGCGCCGGTCGCTCTGGCAGTCGCGGCGCGTTATGGCGCCGCCGATCCGATCGACGCGTGCGGCTCCATCTCGCCGCGCTGGCGCGCGGCGGACCCCTCACCCCCGCCCTCTCTCCCACGAGGGGTTAGACACCCCATGGTGCTAACTGGTCAAGCGGCGAGCTGCTCGCGGTCGTGGCGGTGCGCCCAGGCGGTGGCCTCGTCGTAGGGGCGGCGTGTCCTGAGGCAGCCGTGGAGGTAGCCGACGAGGCGGTTGGCGAGGGCGCGCAGCGCCTGGTGATGGAGGTCGCCCGCAGCGCGCCGGCGGCGGTAGAAGTCGTGGCAGCCCGGGCTCGCCCGCAGCGAGCACAGCGCCCAGCGGTCGGCGGCGTCGGCGAGCCAGCGGTTGCGGACGAAGCGGGCGCGCACGCTGCGTTTGCGGCCCGATGCTACGGTCAGCGGTGAGGTGCCGGCGTAGTTCCTGCGGGACTTCGCCGACTCGTAGCGTTCGGGGTCGTCCCCGAACTCTCCGAGCACCCGGGCGCCGAGCACGACACCGAGTCCGGGCAGGGAGCGGTAGATCGCGGCGTCCGGGTGCTGCTCAAAATGTGCCAGCTCGGCCTCGAGCTCCTTGATCTGGCGGTTGATCTCGCTGATCTGCGCGACGGCCGCGCGGGTGCTCGCGGCGAACGCCCTGCTCACGGCAGCAGGCGCCTCGAGCTGCGGGGAGCGCAGCGCGTCGCGGACCACGGCGGCGCGCTGCTCGAGGTTGCGCTGGCGGCCGCCGCGGCTGAGCGCCGAGCGGATCTTTGCGGTCGACAGCCGCGCCGCCTCGCGCGGGCCGGGCGCCCGGGCCAGCACGCCGACGGCGTCGCCGTGGGCGAGGTTGGGGAAGGCCACCAGGGCGGCCGGGAAATACTCCCTGAGGGCGTTGCGCAGCCGGTTGGTCTGGCGGACGCGGTCCCAGATCAACTGCTGGTGGGCGCGGGCGAGAATACGCACCGCGGCGGCCTCGTCGCTGTCGCCGGCCACCGGGCGGTGGTTGTGGCGGTCGGTGCGGACGAGGTCGGCGAGCAGCTTCGCGTCGCCGGCGTCGGACTTGGCGCCGCCGACATGGTGACGCTCGCGGTAGCGCGCCGCCGAGCGCGGGTTGATCGCGTAGACACGGTAGCCGGCCGCGAGCAGGGCCGAGACCCAGGGTCCGCGGTCGATCTCGATCCCGATGACGACTTCGCCCGGGTCCGAGGCGTGCTCGGCGATCAGTTCGTGCAGGGCGGCGACGCCCGCGACGCCTTCGGGCAGCCGCCTGGCGGCGAGCCGTTCGCCGGCCTCGTTCATGAGCTGGATGTCGTGGTGGTCCTCGGACCAGTCGTCGCCAACGTACAGGGTCATCGTGCCTCGCTTCCCTCCGCTTCGTGCTGCTGGCTGCGACCCGGTGGGCTGGTCCTGCGACGGCCTAATGGAACAGTGCTCTCGGGCACGACACCCCATGAGTGCTTCTATGAGGGACGGTCTTTCCGCAAGGCCGACGTGGCGGCCTCCTCCGGGTACGGTGCTCCTCCTGGTCGCTGCGAACCGCTCGTGATGTCCGGTAGCGGAGCCTGTGCCGAGCTTCTATTCGCACTCTCGATGGGCCACGCATCGGGCCCGGTGCATGAAGGCACATCCTGCTTCCAGGGGGCGCTGCCAGCTGCGCGGACGTCCTCGGTGGGACAAGCACTCTGTCGCAGTCGCCCGTGTTCGGCATCACGTGCGAGGCTTCGCTCGCGCTCGGGTATTCCTTCCTGATCTCCGGGTCTGCTGCCCGGTCGCGATTGTCGCCCCCGCTACGCGGACCCCCGGGCTGCGGCGTGACGTAGCGGTTCGTAGACCTCGCCGCTCTTCCACAGCGCGAGCAGCAGCACCGACAGCCGCCTCGCGACGGCCACGACGGCGCGCTTCTTCGCGTTACGCGCCCCGGTCCCCGCGTAGCGCTCACCCCAGCGGCGCAGGTCGGTATCGGGCCCGAAGGGACCGAGGATGTAGTGCGCGGCCTGCACGAGCAGCCGTCTCAGACCCGGATCGCCGCTCCTGCTGATCCCGAGCTGCGATTCGCGCTCCCCCGAGTCGCGCTGCGCCGGCACGAGCCCGAGGTAGGCGCCGACCTCCCGGTTCTTCGGGAAGCGGGCGGGATCCTCCACCGTTAGCACGAACGTGAGCGCGGTGATCGGGCCCACGCCGGTGACCTGGCGCAGCGCCGCGGTCTCGGGGTGAGCCTCGCACAGCGCCTCAACCTCCCGGCCGGCTGCCGCGATACGGGCGGTCAGCTCGCCAATCGCCTCCACCAGCGGCAGCAGCGCCGGGCGTAGCCCATCGGGGATGTGGTCCGCCACCTTGCGGTGGAAGGCCTCGGACGTGCACGACGGCAGCGCGGCTCCGCAAGCCTTGACTGCCCCGCGGACATGGTTGATGAGCAGCGTCCTGGTACGCACCAGCGCGTCGCGGGCGCGCACCACGGCGAGGTCATGCTGGCTCTGCTCGCTGCGGTGGCGGATCGGGGCGAGCAGCTCCGGGTCGAATCGCCCCAGCCGCGCCAGCCACTCGGCGTCGAGGCGGTCGGTCTTGCGCTGGTTGCGGGCGATCAGCGCAACCTGGCGGGGGTTGGCGACGACCACCTCGTGGCCGAGGTCCGCCACGACGCGGCTCAGCCACGGCGAGCGCGGCCCCGCCTCGAGCACGACCCGCGCCGGCGGGAGGTCCTCCAGTGCGCCGCTGAGCGCCGCCGCCGCGGTGCGGACGCCCCGCTCACGCACCGCCTCGCCGCCGCTACCGAGGACGCTGACGTGGGTGTAGCGGTCTCCCACGTCGAGGCCGACGGTGAGTGCATGCCCATCCCTGCCCTCAATGCTCCGCGTCGTTGCGATATCCTGCTGCATGGCCGGTCTCCTACCTCGTCAAGGCTCCGCAGAGAGCCGTTTCTGGCCCATCGAGGCCGTTGTTTCGGGGACGAGTATCCCCCTGAGGAGGAGGCCGGCCCTCATGCCAGCTGCGGACAACCCGGACGTACCAGCCGGGGCACGGTCTCTCCCGAGAGATCCCGAGGTCTCAGGGAGCCACAGTGCTCACCGGCCGGCCGGTCCGGGACCAGTCTCCCAGATCGCTCCGGGGTTCCGGTCGAACCCCATTAGGGAGCCGGACCGCCATCGAGACGGGAGCTCGCAAAGCTCTCCAAGGGGCGAGGGGACCGGGCGCGGCTAGCGGCCCTCGAAGTTGGGATCACGCCGCTCGAGGAAGGAGCGGAAGCCCTCGGACGCGTCTTCGCTGCCGAGCAGCGAGAGCTGGGTGGTCCACTCGTACTCGAGGAAGTGCGACATCGGCAGCTCGGTCGCGCGCATCAGCATGCGCCGCACGCCGGTGTAGGCGAGCGGCGGCCCGGCAGCGATTGCGTGGGCGTACTCGAGCGCACGCGGCAGCAACTCGCCGTCGGGGACGACCTCGGTGGCGAGGCCCAGTTCGAGGCAGCGCTCGGCGTCGAGCAGGTCCCCGCTGTAGAGCAGCTCGATGGCGCGGGCATGGCCGACGATGCGCGGCAGCCAGTACGCCGATCCGTAGTCCGCGGCCAGGCCGCGCTTGACGAAGACCGAGCCCATGCGCGCCGAGGCGCCGAGGAAGCGCACGTCGCAGCAGAGCGCGAGGCCGAAGCCGGCCCCAACGGCCGCGCCGTTGACCGCAGCGATGATCGGCACGTCGCAGCCCGCGAACGCCTCCGCCAGCTCGCCGGAAAGGCCCCGACGGTCCATCCGGTGATAGCGCGGGGCATCCCCACCCTCGTGCGCGGCGAGGTCGCCGAGATCGGCGCCGGCGCAGAAGCCACGGCCCTCGCCGGTGAGCACCAGCGCGTGCACCTCGTCGCTCTCGCTGGCCTCCGCCACGGTGTCCAGCAGCAGTTCCGCGGCGTGCCCGCTGAGCGCGTTCATCGCCTGCGGCCGGTTCAGCCGCGCCAGCAGTACGCCGCCCTCGATCGAGCTGAGCAGCGGCGCCTCATCAGCCGTGCCGTCGAACGGTTCCGTACTCCGTGCAACCATCTCCGAGCTCCTTGCCGGTCGCGGTCGCGGCCCTCGCGCGCGGGCCGCCTCGGTGGAGTCTGCGCCACCGCGAGCCGCGACGCCATCCGCTATGCTCGCGCGGCGCGAAAGGGTGCGGCATGAAGATCGGCGTCCACCTCAACTTCCAGAACTACGGAGACTGGGAGCGCTACGAGGCGCGATCGAACGAGCCGCAGGCCGTCACCGATCAGCAGGTGTACGAGGAAGACCTGCACCTCGCGTCGCTCGCCGAGCCCCTCGGCTACGACTCCTACTGGACCATCGACCATCACTTCTCGCCCTACATCATGACCGGCGGTGCGATGCAGCACCTGACCTACATGGCCGGCGCCACCGAGCGGATCGACTTCGGGACGATGGTGATCGTGCTGCCCTGGTACGACCCGGTGGTCATCGCCGAGCAGATCTCGGTGCTCGACAACATGCTGCAGGGGCGCAAGCTGACGATCGGCCTCGGGCGCGGCGCGGCGCAGCGCGAGTTCGACACCTACCGCGTCCCGATGGGCGAGTCGCGCGACCGCTTCATGGAATCGCTCTCGATCCTGCGCAAGGCGCTGACGCGCGAGTGGTGGAGCCACGAGGGCGACTACTACTCGATCCCGGAGACGACGATCCGGCCGCGCCCGCGCAACGGGCCGGAGATCGTGGAGAACCTGAAGGTCGCCTGGGTCAGCCCGGAGACGCTCAAGATCGCGGCCGACGCCGGCCTCGGCGTGCTGATGACGAACCAGAAGAGCTGGGACGAGTACCGCGAGGAACTCGGCCGGTTCAACACGATCCGCCGCGACAACGGCTGGGCGCCGGTGCAGCCCACGACGGTCGCCAACCTCGCCTGCTTCGAGACGGAGGAGGAGGCCTGGAGCGTGGTCCTGCAGGCCGTGACCGAGGCGCAGATCAGCAACAACAACCACTACCGGTTCTCGGACAGCTCGATCTTCAAGGCCGCGAAAGGCTACAGCTACTACGAGAACTTCGAGAAGACCTTCGCGCGCAAGACGATCGAGGAGATCGGCGAGTTCAACGCGCGCCCGCAGGCCTGGGGCACACCCGAGCAGGTGCTGGAGAAGCTGATCGAGATCCGCGACAAGACCAGCGCCGAGGAGATCGTGCTCAACGTCCGCTACGGCGGCATGTCCGCCGAGCACGCGGAGCGCAGCCTGCGGCTCTTCGCGCAGGAGGTGCTGCCCGAGCTGCACAAGCTCGACGCACCGCTCTCGCCCGAGGTGGCGGGACTGGCGTAGCGCCCGGGCTTCAGCTCCGGCAGCCGACGCCGTCCCCGTCGGCATCCAGGTTGTGTGGGTCCGCCGGCAGCACGCGGATGTCGCGGTACTCGAGGTCGCCACAGTCGAGATCGGGCGGCGGCGGCGGGATGCAGACGTCCGGGTAGGCGCTGTCGCACTCACCCTCGGAACCCTCGTCGACCACCTCGTCTTCATCGTCGCCCTCGTCCGCGTCTTCCGTCTCGCAGGCGGTCCAGAGGCCGGCGCCCGCCTCGCGGGCACGTGCCTCGGCGTCGCGCAGACGCTGCTCGTGAAGCACGTCGGACCCGAACGGATAGACCGTCGCGTAGCCGCCTTCGACGAGCAGCTCGTTCAGCATCCGCCCGTCCGCGAGGTAGACGTAGCGCAGCAGGCGGCCGAAGAAGTCGGCGGCCGTGATGTCGCGCTCCAGCCGCACCTCGGAGCCCTCCGGAAGCAGCGAGGAGGCGTACGCGCTCGCCTCCGGCCCGTAGCACTCCTCGCCGCCGTACACCTCGGGCGTATCGACCAGCAGCAGCCGCACGCGCTGCGTCTCGCCGCGCAGCGTCACCTCGATCGTGTCGCCGTCGATGACGCGCGAAACACGTGCCGTTTCGGGCCCGGCCGAGGCATCGGCGATGACCCAGCGCTCGATGAAGCGCCGGTTCACAACGTCGGGAGCGCCGGGGACGTAGGAATCGAACTCCCCCGCCTCGTCCTGCACCCAGACCGAACGAGCGCCCTCGAGGTCGATCGTGAGCCCCGGCGCGGAGGCGCGCGCATCGACGGCGGCGACGAACAGGCAGGCCGCCACGAGCAGCGCGAGCGTCGCCTTCTTCATCGGTGCACCTCTCTCGCGCCATGCGGCGCCCCACACGCGCGTCTACGGCAAGAGTAGCGCGCGGGCTGCCGAGCAGCGTGGCGCAGCTGTGCGATGATGGCAGCGCACCGGGGAGGCGATCATGGCGCTCAGGCACTTCCGCGCCAGGTACTCACGGGGCGTCCTCGAACCCCTCGAGGCGATCGACATCGAGGAGGGCGCCGAGGTGTCGGTGTCCATCGAGAAGGCGCCGTCGCCGAAGCACGACTCCGAGGCGATGAGAGCCGGGGCCGGCGGCTGGGTCGGCCAGCATGATCCGGACGAGCTGATCCGGATGATCTACGAGTCACGCATCAGCGGCTCGCGGATACCGCCGGACTTGTAGCGACGGCGGAGCGCCGGGGAGGCGATCATGGTGCTCAAGCACTTCCGCGCCAGGTTCTCGAAGGGCGTCCTCGAACCCCTCGAGGCGATCGATCTCGAGGAGGGCGCCGAGGTGTCGGTGTCCATCGAGAAGGAGCCCTCGGCGACGCGCAACCTTGAGGCATTCCGCCGCGCCGCAGGCGGCTGGAAGGGCAACTCCGATCCTGAGGAACTGAAGCGGATGATCTACGAGGCACGGATCGCAGGCTCACGGGAACCGCCGGACCCGTAGCTTCGTGCGGTATCTGGTGGACTCGGACTGGGTCATCGACTATCTGCACGAAGTCGAGCAGACGGCCGGGCGTCTCAATGAGTTGGCCCCTGATGGCCTGGGTCTGAGCATCGTGTCGCTGGCCGAACTCTACGAGGGCTTGTTTCACTCGCGAAGACCCGAGGCCGATGAGCGGATTCTGCGGGGCTTCCTGTCCGGCGTGGAGGTAGTGGACCTTGATGAGGAGATCTGCCGGATATTCGCGAGGGAGCGTGGTCGCCTGAGATCCGCCGGGATGCTGATTGGAGACCTCGATCTCCTCATAGCCTCCACGGCGCTGCGACACGGGCTGACGCTGCTCAGCAACAACCGGCGGCACTTCGAGCGGATCGAGGGGCTGGCGATCGAGTCGGTCTGAGGCCGAGCGCGCGGCGCAGCCGTCAGCTTGGGCCGTCGCGCTTGTCCTCCTGGCCCGCCCAGACCACGCCGAGTTCGCGGTGCGCGAAGCGCCAGGCGCCCTCGTGGCGCGCGTACTCGTCGCGGTAGTGGATGTACATGACGCGGTCACGCGTGCCCTCGTCGTCGGTTTCGATGAAGTGGTGGGCGATGCAGTAGGTCTCGCCGCGCACCACGGCGTCGTCGATCCAGTAGCGGGACTGGCCGACGAAGTGGAAGGTGCGGTCATGGCGGCGGAGGCCGGACACGCCCTCCGCGATCGCCTCGCGGCCCTCGTAGCGGAAGCGCGAGGAGATCAGCACGCCGCCCGGCGTGAACAGCGCGGCGAAGCCCTCGAAGTCCCGCGCGTCGGCCGCGAAGGCATAGCCGTGGCCGAGCGCGACCAGCTCCTCGCGATCCTCGCGCGTCAGTTCCGCGGGCGCCCCATCGCTCACGCGGCCGCCTCGCGGAAGCGCGCGACGATGGCGCTGAACTGCTCCGTCGCCTGTTCGCGCTCCTCGGAGACGGGGAACCCGCCGCGCACGTCCGTCACACCGGCGGCGACGAGGTCGGGCACGGCAGCCATCGTCGCGTCGAGATCGAGCGCGCCCGCGTCGTCGAGGACGCTGGGCAGCCGCCCGACGACCCCGAGCTCCGCCGGGTCGCGGCCGAAGCCGGCGACGGCCTCGCGCATGCGCTCGACGCCGCTGGCGATGTCGGCGGCGTCGGGACCCCAGGGAATCCAGCCGGAGCCGTAGCTCGCGAGCCGTCGCATTGCCCTCGGATTGACCGTGCCGCTCACCCAGATCGGGACGCCGCCGGGCTGCACCGGCTTGGGCATCTGGTGGACGTTGCTGAACGTGACGCCCTCGGCGTCGTAGGACGCGACGCGGTTGCGCCAGAGCGTCTGGCAGACCTCGATCGTGTGGTCGAGCAGCCGTCCCCGCCGCTGGTAGGGGAGGCCCGCCGCCTCGTACTCCGCGAGTTGCCAGCCGATGCCGACGCCGATGTCGAGCCGGCCGCCGGAGAGCACGTCGATCGTCGCGCCCACCTTGGCGAGCACCAGCGGGCGGCGCAGCGCGGCGAGCAGGATGTTGGTCCCGAAGCGCACGCGCGTCGTGACCGAGGTGAGGTGGGCGATCACCGTCAGCGGGTCCAGCCAGTAGCCGTCCGGGCTCGTCGGCTGGACGCCGCCGCTCTGGCCGCCCAGGGCCGGGTTGGCGTAGTCCTCGAGCTGCTCGCCGAAGGCGACGTGGTCGGAGACGGTGAGCCGGTCGATGCCGGCCTCGTCGGCGGCCTGCGCGACATCGATCAGATGTCGCCAGCTGCCGGGATCCTCCGGGGTGAACGAGCGGAGGCCTGTCGAAAGTTGCGGCTGCACGGCGGTCGCTCCCTCCCGGGCGCGCGCGCCCGATGCGCGGTGGTGAGACCGAGCGATGATAGCCCCTCGCCGAGGGTCCGACCCGTCGGGCGGGCAACGGTGGGGCCACGCGGCCTGATACAGCCGGGATTGTGACCACAATCGCAATGTTGACAGGCAGGCGCGGGACCAGACAATGCCCGTGATATGCACCATGTGATGCTCGGGGAGAGTGCGCCATGACCGCTTCCGATACAGCAGCTTCGTACGAAGACACGTCAGTGGCAGCGGAGAGCGGCGGCCTCATGCTGCGCCAGCGCGCAAGCCGGCGCGCCGTGATGCGCGGGGCGCTGCTCGGAGGCGCCGGCCTTGCCGCGGCAGCGCTCATCGGCTGCGGCGACGGCGACGATGACGACGACGGCGCGGCCCCGGCAGCAACGGCGGCCCCCACGACTGCCCCGACGGCTGCCCCGACGGCGACGGCCGCTCCGACGGAGCCGCCGCTCTCCGAGGCGGCGCAGGGCGTGCGCGCACTGAACGCACAGGCCGAGAAGGACGGCGCGCCGTTCCCCTACGACTTCGAGGAGCCGGACACGCCCCCGAAGGCCGGCGGCATCCTCAAGATGGCCTACCGCTTCGACATCGGCAGTTGGGACCAGAGCAAGGTCGGCGTCGTCGGCACGACGCTCTACAACCAGGCCGCGTACAACCGGCTGGTCGGGTTCAAGCACGGCCCCGGCGTCTCGAAGTTCCTCAACGAAATCGAGCCCGAACTGGCGCAGACCTGGGAGCTCTCGGACGACGGCCTGACCTACACCTTCAACATCGTCCCCGGGATCAAGTATCCGAACGTCGCGCCGGTGAACGGGCGCGACTTCACCTCGGCGGACATCAAGTTCGTCTACGAGCGACACGGCCAGGAGGAGACCAGCGTCCATAAGCAGTACTTCTCGCTGGTCTCGGCGGTCGAGACGCCGAATGACGACACGCTGGTGGTACGCCTCAGCCAGCCGAGCCCTGACTTCCTCGTCGGGCTCGCCCTGCGCTGGAACGTGATCTACCCGCGCGAGCCGGTGGACAACGGCACGATCGACACCCAGCTCCCGGTCGGCACCGGCCCACTGATCACCACGGAGGCCGTGCCCAGCAGCCACGTCACGATGGAGTCCAACCCCGACTACTGGGAGGGCAAGCCGCTGCTCGACGGCCTCGATGTCCGCATCATGCCGGACGAGAACGCACAACTGGCGGCATTCCGCGCCGGCCAGGTGGACCTCGCCGCCATGCCGTCCGACCTCGCGACGCTGCACAGCGTCCACGAGGAGACCAACAACCAGCAGGTGAACGACCCGATCCTGATGGCCACGAACTCCGTCGGCTTCCAGTTGAAGAACCCCAAGTTCTCCGACGTTCGCGTACGGCGGGCGCTCGGCTTGGCGCTGCGGCGGGATCAGCTCCTGGACATCCTCTACGACGGCTCCGGGCTCTTCGTGCCCGTCACCGCCTGGCCGTTCGTGCTGGACGCGATCCCCGACAGCAAGGAGTTCGGGGCGTACTGGCACTACGACGCGGACGAGGCGAAGAAGCTGCTCTCGGCCGCCGGCGCCGAGGACCTCGAGTTCCCGCTGCTCGCCAGCGACCGGCTGCTGCGCGGCATCGGCACCCGCGAGATGGAGATCCTCCAGCAGCAGTGGGCGGAAATCGGCGTCAAGATGGAGCTGCAGGTGGTCGACTACTCCGAGTACAACCGGCAGTGGTTCGGAAACAACTTCGAGGAGGTCGCCTCCGGCACCGCGACCGTCGCGCCGACGGCGGACGGGTTCTTCTTCGACCAGGTCCACCCCTCGGCCGTCACGAACCGCTGGGGGATCGACGACGCGGAGGTCACGGATTGGGCGGAGCGGCAGAAGGTGGAGCTCGACCCGGACGCGCGCAGGGAACTGCACGTGCGGATCTTCGACAAGGTGCTGGATCAGGTCTACCGCATCGAGCGCACCGCACCGTTCCCCAACAACACGCAGCAGAACTGGGTGCGGAACTTCCGGTTCAGCTACCCGTTCATCAGCCACCACTGGGTGTACGAGTGGGGCGACCAGTTCCACACCGGCTGGCTCGACAGGGCCTAGCTGCCGTGGCGATACTGCCGCTCACGAAGCGACGGTGGGGTGCGCCTCCGCTCTGAGCGCGGACGGCGCCTCCCGCTGACCAAGGCTACCGGGATTGGGTGATGGGTCAATACGTCCTCCGGCGAGTCCTCGCCTCGATCCCCACGCTCGTTCTTTTCTCACTGCTCATCGCAGGGCTGATCCGGCTCGTCCCCGGCGACGTGGTGGAGGCGCGGCTGGCCGGCGGCGGTGGTATGGACGGCGGCTCGCTCAACGAGGACACGATCCAGGCCCTGCGCGAGGATCTCGGCCTCGATCGATCGTTCCCGGAGCAGTACATCGATTGGGTGACGCACGCGATCCGTGGCGACCTCGGGGTCTCGATGTGGACCTACCAGGGGGTCACGACCGCAATCTTCCAGCGCGCCAGGCTCTCCGTTCAGCTCGCGTTGATGGCGATGGGCATCGCACTACTGATCGCCATCCCGCTCGGCGTGCTCTCCGCGATCAAGCAGGACAGCTGGCTGGACTACGTGGCCAGGCTGTTCGCGGTCGCGGGGCTCTCCATCCCCGACTTCTGGATCGCCACCATGGTCCTGCTCGCGCTCTCGCTCTACATCGGCTGGCTGCCGGAGTTCGGGTACTTCCCGCCCTGGGAGGAGCCCTGGAAGAACTTCCAGGCGCTGATCTTCCCGGCGCTGATCATCGGCTACCGCTACTCGGCGATCAGCGCACGGATGACGCGCTCCGCCATGCTCGAGGTGCTTCGCCAGGACTACGTGCGGACCGCACGCGCGAAGGGCCTCACGGACCGCGTCGTGATCACCAGGCATGCGCTGCGCAACGCCCTGATCCCCGTGGTCACGATCATGGCCAGCCAGCTCAGCCATCTCATCGGCGGGCTCGTGGTGGTCGAGACGATCTTCTCCCTGCCGGGGATGGGCCGGCTCGTCCTCGATTCGGTGATCTCGCGGGATTACCCGGTCGTGCAGGGCGCGGTCATGATGATTGCTGTGGTGTTCGTCCTCGCGAACCTGCTCGTGGACCTCTCGTACGCCGTAATCGACCCGCGGATCCGCTACTCCTAGGCACGATGGCGGGGCGGAGGATGAGCGCATGAGCGAAGCCACGGCCGCCCCGTCCGCTCTTGATGGACTCCGCCGCGAGCCGCGATCGCCGCTGTCCGATGCGGCGCGGCGGCTGGTCCGCACGCCGGTCGGCGCCGTCTCGCTCGCGGCGATCCTGCTGCTCATGATCGCCGCGGCGCTCTCCCCCGTGGCCACGCCGCACGACCCGTTCCTGATCGCCGACAAGCCATTCCTCAGACCAAGCTTCACGCACTGGATGGGAACCGACTCGATCGGCCGCGACCTCTTCAGCCGAGTGCTGATCGGGGCGCGCATCTCGCTCTACGTCGGCGTGGTCGCTGTCGTGGCGGGGACGCTCTCGGGCAGCTTCGTGGGCCTGATCAGCGGGTTCGCCGGCGGGAAGCTGGACCTCGTCGTGCAGCGCGTGGTGGATTCGATGGTCTCGATTCCGGCACTGGTGCTCGCGCTCGTGATCGTCTCCGTGTTCGGGCCGGGGACCACCAACGGACTGCTGGCGATCGCGCTCGTGATCGCTCCCAACAACTCGCGCGTGATCCGGGGCGCCGTCCTCTCGGTGAAAGAGAACGTCTACATTGAGGCGGCGGCCGCGACGGGCGCCAGTCCCTGGCGCGTGATGCTGCGCCACGTGCTCCCGAACGTGACCGCCCCGATCCTCATCCTCATCTCGGCCTCGCTCGGGGCGGCGATCCTGATCGAGGCGGCGCTCTCCTTCTTCTCACTGGGAACGCAGCCGCCCGATCCATCGTGGGGCTACATGCTGAGCAAGGACGGGCGAGCCTTCATGGAGCGCGCCCCCTGGCTGGCGATCTTCCCCGGGCTGGCGATCAGCATCACCGTGCTCGCCTTTAACCTGCTCGGCGACGTGATCCGCGACGTACTCGACCCGCGGCTGCGGGGCACTCGCTAAGCCGGCCCGGCACACCCCCGCCACGCGATCGGACCGCCCACGGGCGACAGAGCACGCGAGGGCGAGGCGCGCCCCGAAGCGGGCGCGACGGTCAGGCGCGCGCCTCGGCGGCGGCGGTGCGCCCGGCGACGCGGCCGAAGGCAAGCGCGTCGGCGATGTGGAAGCCGCCGTCCTTGCACCAGCTGTAGGTGGAGCTGACGGTGCCCGCGGCGTAGAGCCCCGGGATCACGCGCCCGAAGGGGTCCAGCACCTGCGTGTGCTCGTTGCGCCTCGGGCCGCCGTTGGTCCAGCCCAGCAGCGGCGCCGAGGTGAAGGCGTAGTACGGCGGCTGGTCGATCGGCGTCAGGGTCCGCGGGTGGCGGCCGAACTGGTCGTCCACACCTGCCGCGCAGGCCTCGTTGTAGCGCCGCACGGCGCCCTCGAGGACCTCGCCGTCCACGTCCAGCAGCGCGGCGAGTTCGGCCGGGCTGTCTGCGCGCTTGATCCAGCCCCGCTCGATCTCGGCGCTGTTGTCCTCGCTCCACTCGTAGCCCTCGACGAGCATGTTCCAGCCGACGGGCAGCAGTGAGGGCGGCGGGCTGATCGGGCCGGCGAGCCGCGTGCGCTCGTCGAAGATCACGTGCATCGGCTCCGCCGGGTAGAGCTCGTAGCGGCCATGCAGCCGCGCGTGACCGTGGCCGTTCTGGGGGAACTCGTTCATCAGCCGCCGGCCGTCCATGCCCGTGAAGATGAAGCCGCGCGCGAACAGGAAGGAAACGTAGAAGCCGCTCTCGAAGCCGGGCGCGCGGAAGCCGAAGGCGGTCGCCATGTTGTCCATGTGCCAGAGGTCGGCGCCCACCTGCTGCGCCATGCGGATGCCGTCGCCGGTCCCGGCGGGCGACCCCCAGACGGGCGAGTCCGGCAGTTGCAGGTAGTCGCGCACCATCTCCGGGTTGTTCTCGAACCCACCGGTGGCGAGCACCACGCCGCGCCGCGCACGCACGCGCAGCGGCGTCCCGCCCTCGCTCGCCCCGCTCAGCGCCTCGACGCCCACGATGGCGCCCGAGGCGTCCCGCAGCAGTTCGCGCCCCGGCGTATCGAGCAGCACTTCGATGCCGCGCTTCTGCACGGCCGCGGCGAGCGCGGCGAAGAGCCGCCCGTTCCCCAGCTCGCCATCGACGCCGATGTAGCCGCCGTAGGACTCGCTGCCAGGCAGCTCCGGGAACTCGGGGCGGTAGTCACCGTGCGGGGCGACGCGCGCGCCGAGACTCTCGACCCAGGCCGAGTTCTGCGCCGTCTCGTGCGCCCAGACCTGGATGATCTCCTCAGGGACAGGGAACTCGCCGCAGAGGGCGCGCAGGTAGGTGGCGATGCCCTCGGGGTCGCTGTTGTCGAACCAGACGCCGCCGGAGACGCGCGTGTTGCCGCCCTCGCGGCCCGCGGGCATCTTCTCAAGGACGACGACGCTCGCTCCGGCGTCGTGTGCCTCGATGGCCGCGGCGCAGCCGGCCGCGCCCAGCCCGAGCACGACGACGTCCGCCTCGTGATCCCAAGCCGGTCCGGCCATCGCGCACCTCCGCTCCGCCGCACGCCACGGGGAGTGTAGCGAGGGCTGCGCGCAGTGGCGCGGGAGGCGGTCGAGGCGAGAGAGCGAAGAAGCTGGCGCGCCGGGAAGGATTCGAACCCTCGACCATCAGATCCGAAGTCTGACGCTCTGTCCCCTGAGCTACCGGCGCGCGAAGGGCAGTGCAGGCGCCGCTGCGGCAGCGGTTCCGGCCCTCGATTCCATGCTAACAGCGCCGCAGGTTGCGAACGCGCCATGCGCGAGGGACGGGCGATGCAGCGACGGGCCGGCCCGGCCGCATCTCCGATTTCGCTAGAATGACAACGTCCGGCTTCAAGCAAGGGCACAGTGATCGATGACCTTCGACTATGACCTGACGGTGATCGGGTCCGGACCCGCGGGGCAGCGGGCCGCGATTCAGGCCGCGAAGCTGGGCAAGCGCGCGGCCGTGATCGAGCGTGAGCCCACGGTCGGGGGCATGAGCGCCAGGGCCAGCACCTCCAGCAAGACGCTGCGCGAGGCAGCACTGCACCTCACCGGGTACCGGGAACGCAACGTCTACGGCGAATCGTTCGCGGTGAAGCAGGACATCACCATGGGCGACCTGCTGTTCCGGACCGACTACGTGATGAAACACGAGGCGGACGTTCTGCGCAGCCAGCTCGCCAGAAACAGAGTGGACCTGATCAACGGCCGTGCGTCGTTCGTCGATCGCCATACCCTGGGCATCGCCGACGATGAGGGCGGAGCGCTCCGCACGATCACGGCCGACAAGATCGTGATCGCCGTCGGGACCTACTCGACACCGCCCCCGGTCGTCTACGCCGACGGACGGCTGATCTTCGTCAGCGACGACGTGCTGAACCTGCCCGAGCTGCCCCGCACGCTGACGGTCGTCGGCGCGGGCGCGATCGACATCGAGTACGCCTGCACCTTCGCCGCGCTTGGCGTGCGCGTCACGCTCGTCGAGCGCGGCTCGCGCCTGCTGACATTCGCGGACGACGAGATCGCCGACACCCTCACGTACCTCATGCGTCAGAACGGAGTGACGCTACGCATGAACGAGGTGGTCTTCGACATCGAGTACGTCATCGACGAGCGCGGCAACCGCGTGCGCGTCCTGCTCGAGAGCGGGAAGCAGATCGTGAGCGACGCGGCCATGTACTGCGTCGGGCGCACCGGCAACACGGAGTCGCTCGCCCTGGAAGCCGTGGGCCTGGAGGCCGACGAGCGCGGGCGCCTCAGGGTGGACGAGCACTACCAGACCGGGGTGGAGGGCATCTACGCGGTCGGAGGCGTGATCGGCTTTCCGGATCTCGTACCGACCTCGCAACTGCAGGGCCGTCTGGCCGCGTGCCACGCGTTCGGCGTGCCCGCGGGGCCCTTCTCCGAGCTCTTCCCGTACAACGTCCAGTCGATCCCCGAAGTCGCCATGGTCGGGCCGACCGAGGCCGAGCTCACGGAGCAGGGAGTCCCCTACGAGGTTGGCAAGGCGAGCTATCGCGAGTCCGTGCGCAGCATGATCATCGGCAACGAAGGCAGCGGGCTGCTGAAGCTGCTCTTCGAGATCGAGTCGCGGAAGCTCCTCGGCGTGCACATCATCGGCGACGGCGCCGCCGAACTGATCCAGATCGGGCAGGCCGTGATCGCCCACAACGGCACGATCGACTATTTCACGGAGGCCGCGATCAGCTATCCGACGCTGGCCGCGTGCTACGCGACCGCCGCCCTGGACGGCATCAACCGGCTCCAGCAGTAGCGACGCTCGGTCGCCGGGCACTGCGATCCCGGCTTGGCGCTCCATCGTCCTGCGCCACTCTCGCTGGCAGCATGAAGGGAGCGCCCGGATGCAGGTCCACTACGACTCCGAAGCCGATGTGATCTTCCTGACGCTCCGCGCAGCCGACGGGGGCGAGGCCGGTGGGCGGCGGATCGACGAGACGCGCATCGCCCACCTCGATGGCGCCGGCCGCGTGTTCGCATACGAGTTTCTCGCCGTGAGCCGTGGCGTCTCGCTCGACGGGATCGGCGCCGGGGACGCCGCGCTCATCCGCGAGGCGCTCCAGCCCGTCGGCCAGTTCGCCGTCGCCTGACGGCGTCTCGCGCACGCACGCGTCACACCCACCCCGCGCGGGCGGTAGCATCGCGCGGGACGCAGCGCCAGCGGAGAGGACGTGAGATGCGGGTCACGAGGATCTACACCGGCGACGACGGGCGATCGCACTTCGAGGACATCGACATCGACACGGACCAGGGGACGACCCAGCGCTCTCCGGACTTCCCCGCGCTCGCCGTCGGGCTGCGCGAGTCCGAGGGCACGCGCGACCTGGACTTCCACCCCGCGCCCCGGAGGCAGCTCGTGATCACGCTCGGCGGGCGCATGGAGATCGAGGTCGGCGACGGCTCGAAGCGTGAGTTCGGCTGTGGCGACATCTTCCTCGCCGACGACACCAGCGGGCAGGGCCACATCCTGCGCGACACCGGCGGCGCACACCGCGGCGTCGTGGTTCCGCTCGCGCCCGAGTTCGACCTCGACACGTTCCGCGGCGGGTAGGCCGGGCCGCCGCCTGCCCGCCGCTACGGCAGCGGCGAGTAGTCGGTCGGCGTGAGGATGTCGGAGCGGATGCGCGTGGTGAGCGAGCCGTCGCGGTGCGACTCGGCGCGAACGCGTCGCCACTCCTCGTCGGCCCTGAACGAGGCCCACTTGCGGTCGCGATCGGCCATGTCCTCGAACTTCATCAGGTAGACGAGCTGGTCGCTCCAGCCGCCGTGGCCGTAGGTCCAGAAGCCGACGACGTCCATGCCGTGGTTCGCGAAGATGCGCAGCGTGTGGTCGCGGAAGCGGGCGTTGAGCTCCGGCATCTTGCCCGGCGCCGCCTCGTAGATTCGCAGTTCGTAGATCATCGCTGCTCCTTCCGGCGCGAACCGCTACGGCAGCGGCGAGTAGTCCGTTGGCGCGAGGATGTCCGAGCGGACGCGCGTGGTGAGCGAGCCGTCGCGGTGCGATTCTGCGACGACGCGCCGCCACTCCTCGTCGGCCCCGAACGAGGCCCACTTGCGGGCGCGATCGGCCATGTCCTCGAACTTCATCATGTAGACGAGCTGGTCACTCCAGCCGCCGTGGCCGTACGTCCAGAAGCCGACGACGTCCATGCCGTGGTTCGCGAAGATGCGCAGCGTGTGGTCGCGGAAGCGCGCGTTGAGCTCCGGCATCTTGCCCGGCGCCGCCTCGTAGGTCCTCAGTTCGTAGATCATCGCTGCTCCTTCCGTGGGGGCGCAGCCGTGCCGCGCGCCGAGGCGACGATACGCGCTCGCGAGGCGCACGGCGAGACGGCGATGGGGGGTCGCGCCCCCCTGGTTACGCCTTCAGCCCGGCGAGATGCTCCGACCCGAACTCTGCGATGAGCTCGGGGGTGCGGTCGATGTGCTCCGGATCAACCCTGACGGTCGTGTGCCCCACGCCGGCCTCGGCGAGCCTGTGCATCTCCTCGGCCAGGCGGCCCAGCTCCCCGGCGCTGAGGAAGCCTGCACCGCCGGCGTGCAGTGTGATCGACGCTGGATCGCGTCCCGCGCGATCGGCGATCTCGCGCACGCGATCCCAGTCCCTCATCGTCTTTTCGAGTGGGCTCCGCGGCGCGGCCATCCAGCCGTCGCCGAAGCGCACGGCCCGCTCCATCTGCGGCCGCGTGTCGCCGCCGAACCAGAAGGGGATCGTCCCGGCCGGCCGGGGACGGCAGGTCCAGCCGTCGACCCGATAGAACTCGCCTTCGAAGTCGACCCAGTCCTCCGACCAGAACGCGCGCAGGAGCCGCAGTGCCTCGTCGGTTCGCCGCCCACGACGGTCGTACGGGGCGTCCAGCACCTCGAACTCCTCCTCGCACCACCCGACGCCCACGCCGAGGGTGAGCCGTCCGCCGCTCAGCTGGTCGAGTGTCGCGAGCACCTTGGCGAGTAGCACCGGCTGCCGCATCGGCAGCACGAGCACCGATGTGCCGAGCCGGATGCGCTCGGTAGCTCCGGCCACGAAGGTCAGCAATGTCAGCGCCTCGAGCATGACGTCCGGGGGATAGATGGTGCTGTTGATCCCGTCCGCCGCGTACGGGTACGTCGACCGGAACTCCCGAGGCACCACCACGTGGTCGGCGGCCCACAGCGAGTCGAACCCCGCGGCGTCGGCAGCCTGTGCGCAGCGCAGCACGTGCTGCCTCGTCGCCGTCGGGCCGAACTGCGGGAGCGAGAGCCCAACCTGCATGATCGCCCTGGCTCCAATCGGCGCCGGCGCCCGTATGCGCGGGCCGGCGCTCGGCGAAGTAGCCGTCGCGCGAGAGAGTGGGGCCTGCCAGCACAGCCCCGGCTGGAACCGCCGCTTGCCGGAGCCGGATTCAGCCACTCCGGGCGAAGCCCCGCTGGATTATAGGTGAGGGCGCATTGCCCCCGCGTCGCATCGTTGATATTGCTACCGAAACAGGGGGTGCGTGCATCAAGACCCTGTTACCGAAGTAGCTGGACGGGCGTTGTGCGGCGGAAAAGTCGAGAGCCGCGCTCGGTGACCTGCGCGTGCCGTGGAATCCGGCGTGATCGAGGAGAACAAGAAACTGGCCCTCGATGCGCGCGTGGTGAAGCTCAACCCGTTCGAGCTGCGTCGCGAGCGCGAGCGGCTGCTCGCCCGCCCGTGGGAGTGGGCCGCCACACCCGGTAGCGCCGTTTCGAGGTGCACAGGGGCGGATCGTTGCTGTCGCCGCGAGGCCTGTGATGATCCGCCTCAACCGTATCCGTCGTCGTGACGCCGACTGCGCCCGGGCGGGGCTAAATCTACTCGGGTGACGGCACGAGTTCGGAGGACTCGGCGACGCGGAGCAGTTCTTCGAAGGAGAGGGAATCCGATTCGATAAGCGCGACGACATCACCGTCCCGCCAGAGGAGGCTGAGGACGCCGTTCTCCGAGTGGCGGTACGCATCATCGAGGTCGGAGTCGACGGCTTGCCAGGAGCCTACCGCCGCAGGGATGCTGCCGTGCCGACGGCGCTGGCGGAGGAGGATGTAGGCATCTTCCGGAGATTCGAGCAGGACCCAGACGGCGACCGAACCGCAGCCGCCGCCGAGGCTGCCTTCGGCGCCCGCGGCGGTGGAGCGGTAGCCGGCCGGCGCGTACGAGGGTTGGAGGAAGCCGCGATCGGCGGGAAAGGACATGCTACCGACTGATCTGTGCGAGCTACACGACTGCGCGTCGGAGGACTCGATCTCGCGCGCGCCGGGTGGTGGATCGAAGTTGAAGCGGCTCGCGTCGATCTCGGCATCGTACGAGAGCGCGGTGACCTCGGCGCGGTAGGACTGGCCTCCGTCTTCGGCATCAACAGCCCAGCGCATGATGAACATGCGCTCCGGGTCGATGGAGACACGGATGACGCCCCCGGAAGGGTGGCGGAGTTCGACGATCTGCGTGGTGCGGCCGAGCAGCGTCTCCTCGCCCACGAGGTCGACTTCAGGATAGCCACCACGCTCCCGCCACAGATCGATGAATGCGTCGATGCTTTCAACGCCGGCGGGACCGACGGGTGCGCTGAAAATGGGAGAGAGCGCCGTGCCCTCCGGCAACACGCCGAAGACGTCGCGCCGGTAGGTGTTCATGCGACCGTCGTATTGCCAGACGTCGGCGGCGCCGTCAGAGATCGTCAGGATCGTGCCGTCGTCGATGATCGTGCCGTTCGTTTCGATTTCCCAGCGCCAGCGGACGGGGTCCGTGGCGTGCCACCAGCGGATGACGCTCGCGCCCTCGGCAGAACGGAAGCGGGCGAGCGGGTCGTCACCCGACGGCTCGACATCGAGGGTGATTTCCGCGTAGAAGCTGGCGGCGCGAGGCGGCTCGTTCTCGGAGGCGCAGGCGAGAGCGAAGCTCCCCGCGAGCAGCGCCGGGAGCAGGAGAGCGAGCCGACGTCCGGTCAGGATGCCCGCGATTGCGCGTATGCCTCTTGCGCCTCTCACGAAGTGGGCGAGCACCATACCCGCAGCCCATCCGGCAAGGACGGCAACAACGAAGATAGGGGGCCACGTGTCTGGATTCGGGGCAACGTACAACCCGAGGCTGCGATTGTAGCCAGGGAGAGCGAGGAAACCGCCGCCGACAGCCACTGCTGCGATCGGGATCACGGACTGAGTGTTGGCGTCGTCGTCCGACACCTCCGTGTATGCCGACCCGTCGAGGTGCGCCGCTGTCGCGATCCGCCGAGTGAACGTACGCTGCCGATCGGACGCCATGCCGAGCACCGCTTTCGGCTACGCGAGCACCTGGATCACGCTACAAGATCCCAAGTCACTACAGCGCGGATCCTCGGTAACAGGATTGTGATGCACAAATGAGGCACTCCGGTAACACCTGATTCTGATGCACTGCGGCCCCGGAGACACCGCGACCGGGCGGCGCGCGGCCTGCTACCCTCGGCGCGCGACGAAGGAGGTTGCCATGGGCGCCGGACCTGCGGCGGGTATGCCGCTCTCCGATCTGCTGGTAATCGACCTCACGCGCGCACGCTCGGGGCCGACCTGCGTGCGCCAGCTCGCGGACTGGGGCGCCGACGTGATCAAGATCGAGCCGCCGCCCTCCTCGGGCGTGCAGGCGACGATCACCGGCGGGCGGCTCGGCTTCGACTTCCAGAACCTGCATCGCAACAAGCGCAGCCTCACGCTGGACCTCAAGGCTCCCGAGGGCCGGCAGGTGCTGCTCGACCTCGCGAAGACGGCCGATGTCGTCGTCGAGAACTTCCGCCCGCTGGTCAAGCAGCGGCTGGGGATCGACTACGAGACGCTGCGCGAGGTCAACCCGCGGATCATCTACGGCAGCATCTCCGGGTTCGGGCAGAGCGGACCCTACCGCGACCGGCCGGGCTTCGACCAGATCGCGCAGGGCCTCGGCGGCATCATGTCGGTGACCGGCCTGCCGGGGCAGGGGCCGGTGCGCGCCGGCGTCCCGATCGCGGACCTGAGCGCCGGGCACTTCCTCGCGCAGGGCATCCTGCTGGCGCTGCTGGAACGCGCGCGCTCCGGCGAGGGCCAGTGGGTGCACACCTCGCTGCTCGAGGCGCAGATCGCGATGATGGACTTCCAGGCTGCGCGCTGGCTGATCGAGCGGGATCTGCCGGGCCAGGCCGGCAACGACCACCCCACCTCGATCCCCACGGGCGTCTTCTCGACCTCCGACGGCCACATCAACATCGCCGCCTCCGGCCAGCCGATCTACGAGCGCTTCTGCAAGGCGATCGACGCGCCCGGGCTGATCGAGCACCCCGACTACGCCGACGGGGAATCGCGCTCCGCGAACCGCAAGGCGCTCAACGCCGAACTGTCCGCGATCACCAGCACGCGCAGCAGCGCCGAGTGGATCGAGGACCTCAACGCGGCGGGCGTGCCCTGCGGGCCGATCTACCGCGTCGACGAGATGGCCGCGGACGAGCAGGTGCTGCACCTCGGCATCGCCCGGCCGGCGGCGCACCCCACGCTGGGGGAGATCGAGCTCGTCGGGCAGCCGATGCAGCTCGAGCGCACCTCGCAACCAGCGCAGATGCGCAGCGCCGCGCCCGCACTGGGCGAGCAAAGTGACGAGGTGCTGACAACCCTCGGCTACGACGACGAGGCGATCGCCGGGCTGCGCGCCCGCGGCGTCGTCTGAGGCGCGACCACCCCGGACGAGCAGCCCTCAGCGGGCCGGAGGAGCGATGGAAACGACGACCGACCAGCTAATCGCCGAGGTCGAGGACGGCATCGGCTGGCTGACCTTCAACCACCCCGAGCGGCGCAACGCGCTGACGATGGCGATGACGGCCGGGCTGCCGGACATCCTCGAGCAGTTCGCGGCCGACGACGCGGTGCGCGTGCTGGCGATGAAGGGCGCGGGTGACCGCGCCTTCGTCTCCGGGGCCGACATCTCCGAGTTCGAGCAGCGGCGCTCCTCGCCGGAGTCGATCGCGAAGTTCGACGCGGCGGGCGCGCGCATGGCGGCATCGTTCGCCGAGTTCCCGAAGCCGATCGTGGCGATGATCCGCGGCTTCGCGATGGGCGGCGGGCTGATGATGGCGATGCGCGCCGACATCCGCATCGCCGCCGAGGACTCGCAGTTCGGCATCCCCGCCGCGCGCCTCGGGCTCGGCTACGGCTACCAGGGCGTCGAGAACCTCGTGAAGCTCGTCGGCCCCGCCTATGCGAGCGAAATCCTGCTCACCGGCGGACGCTTCGACGCGCCGACGGCGCTGCGCATGGGCCTCGTCAACCGCGTCGTCGCCGTCGAGGATCTCGAGGCCGAGACGCGCGCGGTCGCGGGCGCGATCGCGGAGAACGCCCCGCTCACCATCGCCGCCCTGCGCGCCTCGATCCGCGAGGCGCTGACGGACCCGGCGCGCCGCGACCTCGAGACGATCACGGAGATGGTCGCCGCCTGCTTCGCGAGCGCGGACTACATCGAGGGCCGCCGCGCGTTCATGGAGAAGCGGCGCCCCGAGTTCACGGGGCGCTGAGCCGGGCATGCACATCGCGCTGATCGCCCTCGGCGGCGCGGCGGGCGCGCTGCTGCGCTACGGCGTGAGCGAGTGGGTGACGGCGCCGCGCGGCGGCTTCCCGCTGGCGACGCTGCTCGCGAACATCAGCGGTGCCTTCCTGCTCGGCGTCGCCTCGCTGCTGCTCGTGCGCCTCGAGGTCTCCACGGCGCTGCGGCTCGGCCTGACCGTCGGCGTACTCGGCGCCTACACCACCTTCTCCACCTTCAGCGTGGAGACGCTGGACCTGCTCAACGACGGCGAGTGGCGGACGGCCGCGCTCTACGTCCTCGCCAGCGTCGCGGGCGCCCTCGCTGCGGCGTGGGCCGGGCAGAGCCTCGCGCGGGCGACGGGGTAGGGGGGCAGTTGCTGCTACTGGCGGGCGCAACGTGCTCTTGACCCCTCTCTCCACACAATAGTATCGTTGTGTATGTGATACCAGAATTCGAAGCTGGCGGACTCCTCCCACCCGGAGTCCACTGGGCGACCTGGGACGAATTAGTCGAGAGATTCGGGACGAACCCGTGGAGGCAACACCTCTTGACCGGACTCAGAGCCGCACTGGAGAACCTGCAAGTCGCGGGCTGCCGGACCGTCTACCTCGACGGGAGCTTCGTGACGAGCAAGGCGGTCCCGAACGACTACGACGCCTGTTGGGAAGAGGCAGGCGTCGATCCGGATGTCCTCGATCCCGTTCTCCTGACCTTCGACCCCGGGCGAGTGACGCAGAAGGCCAAGTACCTGGGGGAGTTGTTCCCTGCGTCGTTCGTCGCCGATCAGGACGGGCTGTCGTTCCTTGAGTTCTTCCAAGCGGACAAGGACTCCGGGGAGCCCAGGGGGATCATCGCGATAGACCTGGGAGGCCGCATGTGATCAAGAACGAGCGCCAATACCGGATCACCAAGACCCAGGCGACCCGCTTCGCGCAGACCCTGGAGAGCCTCGCGAGGCGCGCCGACGAAGACTCGGGGATTCACCCCCGTATCGCCCAGGCTCGGGAGGACGCGCTGAGAAGCCAGCTCGGAGACCTTGAACGGGAGTTGCGCGAGTACGAGTCCTTGAAGGCGGGTGGATTCGAGCTCGACGAACTGAACGTGTTCGCTGAGCTGGCAACGTTCCTGATCAAGGCACGGATCGCGCGGGGCCTGAGTCAAAGGGAGCTGGCGGACCGCATCGGGTTGAAGGAACAGCAGATCCAGCGCTACGAGGCCACCGATTACGCATCCGCCAGTCTGGCCCGGATCAAGGAGGTCGCGAGCGCCCTGGGCGCGACTGGCTAGCCCCGCGCAGCCGCCACCCCGTACAGCAGCCCCTCCACCTCCCGAGGCGGCCGCCCAGCGCCGCTCCGGGGCGACGGGGAGCGGGGCGCAGACGTCGATCTCGGTGAAGTCGCGGCCTGCTGCTCGTGCGCCTCGATGTCTCCACGGCGCTGCGGCTCGGCCTCACCGTCGGCGTGCTCGGCGCCTACACCACCTTCTCGACCTTCAGCGTGGAGACGCTGGACCTGCTCAGCGACGGCGAGTGGCGGACGGCCGCGCTCTACGTCCTCGCCAGCGTCGCGGGCGCCCTCGCGGCGGCGTGGGCCGGGCAGAGCCTCGCGCGGGGGGCGGGGTAGGGGTGCCGGCTAGAGCATCGTCGAGGTCAGCGCCGAACGGCGTCGCCGACGGTCAGTAGTTGCCCAGGAAGACGATCGTCCCCTCGGCCGTCACTGCCGCGGTGTGGTAGTGCCCGGCGCTCACGTCGATGAAGGAACCCTCGGGCAGTGAGTTGGTATCGAAGGAGTCATCGAGCCAGCACTCCACGGCGCCCCCGGCCGCCGCGCCGCAGGTGAGAGTCGGCCCCGCAGTCCTGTAGGGAAAGTCCTTGCCCCAGCATCTGATCGAGCCGTCCGCCTTCACGCCGCAAATGTGCGTCTTAGCCGAGCTGATCGATGTGAACGTGCCAGCGGGAGGCGTGGTCCGGTCGGAAACGTGCGGGGGGCCCCAGCACGAGATGGTGGCGTCGCTTCTCAACCCGCATGAATGCGAACCACCAACCGCGACCGCGGTAAACGTCCCGTCCGGGGGCGTGATCCTGTTGCTGTCGTAGATGTCGTAGCCCCAGCATGCGACGGAGCCGTCGGTCCGCACTGCGCATGAGTGGTCTTCTCCAGCGCTGACGGAGCTGAAGGAGCCGTCCGGCGACGCAGTCCGGCCGTAGGCGCTGCTACCCCAGCATGTCAGTTCGCCGCTGGTTCTCACCGCGCAGGTGTGTACTTTTCCGGCGCTGATGGAGACGAACGTGCCGTCGGGCTCAGCAGTCTGACCCCTCTTCCCCCAGCAGTCGACCGAGCCGCCGGTTCTCAGTCCACACGTGTGGTACTGCCCGGCGCTGACGGCCGTGAAGGATCCCCCGGGCGGGGTGGCTTGCCCGATGAACTCGCCCTCGAGGTTCTGGTCTGAGCCCCAGCACTCGATCGCGCCGTCTGTCATCAGCCCACACGTATGGTGCTCGCCGGCGCTGACGGAGATGAAGGACCGAGTTGCGGAACCGGCCTCCCGATCCACGGTTCCAGCGGCCGAGTCGCCGGCGGCGGGTGAGCCCGTCGCGGAGAACGAGGGCTTCGACAGGATTGAGTCCAGGCCCCAGCACGCGACTGTTCCATCGGGTCGGAGGCCGCACGTGTGGCGCCACCCGGAGGTGACCGATGTGAAGGAGCCCCCGGCCGGTTCGGCCAGACCGCCGGGTTCGAAGTCTCGGGCCTCCTCAAGAGTCCAACACACGACCGAGCTGTCGGTCATGACCCCGCAGGTACCGGCCAGCCCGGCGCTCACGGATGTGAAGGGGCCGGGATGGAACGTCGTTACCTCGGTGTGGTTGTGAGGCTTCCAGCAAATCACCGAGCCATCCGTGAGCACCCCGCAGGCATGGAAGAACCCGGAGCTGATGGATATGTATCGACCCTCGGGCGTCTCCTCGGGGTCGGCCGTGTCGAAGCCCCAGCATGCCGTGGAGCCGTCCGCTCTCAATCCGCAGCTGTAGTTAGCGGCGCTGAGCTCGATGAAGGATCCATCCGGCGGCGACGTCAGGCCGTTCTGATCAGGACCCCAGCAGGTGACCGAGCCGTCTGCCTGGATCCCGCAGCTGTGAAACCATCCGGCGCTGACGGCCACGAACGAACCCGAGGGCGGCGTTGCCCGCCCCGCGAACTCCCCGTCCCGTCCCTCGTTGGATCCCCAGCACAGCACGGAACCGTCGGTCCGCACGCCACAGGAGTGCTGCCGTCCGGCGCTCACGGCCGTGAAGGAACCGCCGGGCGGCGTGGCCTGACCCAGGCGATCATCGCCCCAGCATGCGACGGCCCCGTCGGTCCGTACCCCGCAGGTGTGGTAGAACCCCGCGCTCACCGAGGTGAACGACCCGGCAGGCGGCGTGGCCTGCCCGTAGTCCGCGATGTTCCAGCAAATCAGCGAGTCGTCCGTCCTCACACCGCAGACCTGGTCCGTTCCCGCGCTCACCGAGCGGAAGGGGCCATCGGGAGCGGTGCCCAGGCGATTGAGGTCGAGCCCACCGCCTTCGGAGGGAACCCAACACGTCACAGAGCCGTCGCTTTGCAGCCCACACGAGTAGAAGTCGCCGGAACTGATGGATGTGAACGAACCCGCGAGCGGTGTGTGTGGGCCAAGGTCGTCGCCCCAGCACACGACGGAGCCTTCCGTGTCGAGCGCGCAGGTGTGTCTCTGCCCGGCGCTGAGGGCCGTGAACGACCCGGTTGTGGGTGCATCGCGCTGGCGGTAGTAGTTGTCTCCCCAGCAGGTGATCGAGCCGTCGCTCCGCAGCCCGCAGCTATGGATCCACCCGGCGCTGACGGAGGTGAACGTGCCCTCGGGCGCTGACTGCTGCTCTTCGCCCCAACACACGACCCGGCCGTCGCCCCTCACCCCGCAGGTGTGAGCGTCTCCGGCGGCGATCGCAACAAAAGCCTCGACGGGTGGCGTGGCCTGCCCCTTGAAGTACCCCGCACTGTCGTTCGATCCCCAGCATGCGACCGAGCCGTCGGTTTGGATGCCGCAGGTGTGATGGAGCCCGGCGCTGACGGAGACGAAGGAACCGGGCGGCGGGGTGGCCTTGCCGACAAAACCGCCGTCCTCGTCCAGGTTGGAGCCCCAGCAGATGACCGAGCCATCGGTCTTCACGCCGCACGCGTGATCCCTCCCGACGGTGACGGACGCGATGGACCTTGCAGTGGGACGAGGCGTAGGCAGGACGCGGGGCGTCGCGGCGGGTTCTGCCGTGGACTCCGGTGCCGCCGTCCCTTCCGGCACGGACCCGACCTGCTGGTCGCCGCCATCGAGCGTGGCGAGGACGAGCAGCACTACCACCACTATAACCACAACGACCGAGCCGCCCAGCGCCGCGCCCGTCCACACGAGCGGACGCCCGAGAGATTCGAGCGTCGCAGGCAGAGCGATGAACCCGAGCACGCGCCGGCGCTCGGGACGCCAAGCGGCGAGCTGCTCGCGGTTGTCGAGCTCGAGCTTCCCGAGCATGTTCGAGATGTGGTACTTGACGGCGTCGAGGCTGACGCCGAGTCGCTCCGCGATCTCGGCGTTCGTGCCGCCCTTGCGCAGCTCGTTGAGCACGCGCTGCTCGGCGGGGGTGAGGATCTCGGGATGGGGTGGGCGTCCCCGCCCTCGGCGTGTCATGGGGTAAGCCTAGAACCCCGCGCCGCGATTTTCCCTACCCGGCGGGCCCCCTCACCCCCGCCCTCTCCCGCAAGGGGAGAGAGACACCCCATGGTGCTAACTGGTCAAGCGGCGAGCTGCTCGCGGTCGTGCCGGTGCGCCCAGGCGGTGGCCTCGTCGTAGCAGGTGCGGGTCCTGAGGCAGCCGTGGAGGTAGCCGACGAGGCGGTTGGCGAGGGCGCGCAGCGCCTGGTGGTGCAGGTCGCCGGCGGCTCGCCGCCGCTGGTAGAAGTCGTGGCAGCCCGGGCTCGCCCGCAGCGAGCAGAGCGCCCAGCGGTCCGCGGCGTCGGCGAGCCAGCGGTTGCGCACGAAGCGGGCGCGCACGGTGCGTTTGCGTCCCGATGCTACGGTCAGCGGCGAGGTGCCGGCGTAGTTCCTGCGGGACTTCGCCGACTCGTAGCGTTCGGGGTCGTCCCCGAACTCGCCGAGCACGACACCGAGTCCGGGCAGGGAGCGGTAGATCGCGGCGTCCGGGTGCTGCTCAAAATGGCTCGCGAGCTCGGCCTCGAGCTCCTTGATCTGACGGTTGATCTCGCCGATCTGACCGACCGTGGCGCGCGTGCTCGCGGCGAACGCTCGGCTTACCGCGGGCGGCGCCCCGAGCTGCGGGGAGCGCAACGCCGCGCGGACCGCGCCGTGTCTTGACCTTCTTGTGCTCGTACTCGACGCTGCCGAACGAACGCTGCTGCATGGGGCGCCCCTCTCCGGGTCCGCGTCCCATGATCGCATCCGCTCACCCGCTCAGGCGAGTTGTTCAGACCATCCCTAATGGAACAGTGCTCTCGGGCACGACACCCCATGAGTGCTGCGGACCACCCGGACGTACCAGCCGGGGCACGGTCTCTCCCAAGAGATCCCGAGGTCTCAGGGAGCCACAGTGCTCACCAGCCGGCCGGTCCGGGACCAGTCTCCCAGATCGCTCCGGGGTTCCGGTCGAACCCCATTAGGGAGCCGGAGGGGAAGTGGGGTCTGCCGGCGCTAACCCCGCGCTACCGCGACCGCGTACAGCAGCCCCTCCACCTCCCGCGGCGGGAGCGCAGGGCCGGGGGCGAGCAGGCAGTGCGTGACGCCCGCGTCGCCGAGGGCGGACGCGGCTTCGAGGATGGCGGCGGCGGGCTGCTCCGGGGCGACGGGGAGCGGGGCGCAGATGTCGATCTCGGCGAAGTCGCGGGCGGCGGCCTCGCAGGCCGCGCGGGCTGCGCCGACCGCCTCGGCGGTGTCGGCAGCCGAGGCGGCGTCGAGGATCAGGCCCGAGCCGCTGGAGGCGAGGCGGGCGAGGGCGCTCGGGCCCTCATCGCGGACGTAGATCGGCGGGTGCGGCTTGCGCACCGGCTTCGGGTAGGCGCCGATGTAGCCGAAGCGGATGAAGCGGCCCTCGAAGCTGCTCGGGTCGTCACTCTCGCGCCACAGCTCGCAGCAGATCGCGAGCCACTCGTCGGTCACCTCGGCGCGCGGCTCGTAGTACTCGTCCACGTCGAGCGCGGCGAACTCGCCGCGGGCGGCGTCCTCGGAGACGCCGAAGAGCAGCCGGCCCTTCGCGATGCAGTCGAGCGTGCTGATCGCCTTCGCGAGGAAGACCGGGTTGCGCAGCGGCAGCACACAGTCGAGCGTCCCGATCTCGATGCGCTCGGTCTGCGCCGCGATGCCGCCCAGCAGGGCGATCGGCTCCAGCACCTCCTCGCGCCAGGCGGAGGGCCCGCCCTCGCCGCGCATCGGCGTCGCGAGGCGGTCGGAGGCCCAGACGGAGTCGAAGCCGAAGCGCTCGGCCGCCTCGGCGAGGGCCACGAGCGCCGAGGCGTCGAGGGCGCGCGCGGGTCCGGCGGCGTTGGGAAGCAGCAGTCCGAAGCGCATCGGCGTCACCCCGCTCACCGGCCGCTCACGCGAAGGCCGGCAGGATCTCGTCGGCCATCAACTGGATGCCGCGCATGATCCGCTCGAAGGCGGGCTCGCGGCCCTCGACGCGCGGCAGCGTCATGAAGTGGCGCACGCCGGCCTTCGCGAACTGGCGCATGTCGGAGACGATCTCGTCCGGCGTGCCGCTGCCGAGCTGCCGTTCGCCGTCGCGGCGGCCGTTCATCTGGAAGCGCAGGCCGTGCGCGCCGGTCGAGCTGAGCAGCCAGTTCTTGGAGACCTCGATCTCCTCCGGGTCGCGGCCCTCGGCGACGCAGATGCGGCGAAACTCGGCGATGCGCCCGGTCAGCTCCTCGATCGTGTCGCCGGTGCAGTCGAAGCCCTGGCCGAGGCGCACGGCGCGGCGCATGGCGGCGCGGCTGTGTCCGCCGATCACGATCGGCGGGTGCGGCTTCTGCAGCGGCTTGGGGTAGGCGCCGACGTTCTCGAAGTTGACGAACTCGCCGTGGAAGCTGGACGGGCCGGTGCTGGTCCACAGCTCCTTGATCGCGCGCAGGTACTCGTTGGTGACGGCGCCGCGGCGGGGGAAGTACTCGGGCGGCAGGTTGACCGCCGCGAACTCCTCCTCCATCCAGCCCAACCCCGCCCCGAGGGCGAGCCGCCCGCCGGAGAGGTGGTCCGTCGTCGCCAGCATCTTCGCGAGCACGACGGGGTGGCGCAGCGGGATGATCAGCACGCCCTGGTGGAGGATCACGTGCTTCGTGCGCACCGCGAGCGCGTTGAGCAGCGTCAGCGGCTCGTAGACCGGGTACTGCCAGCGCGTCGCGCCGCGGCGGTCGGTGTGGGCATCGTCGTAGCCGATCTGCGCCGGCAGCACGACGTGGTCGCCCATCACGAGCGAGTGGTAGCCGAGCGCGTCGGCGGCCTCGCCGATCTCGATGCAGCCCTGGACGCCCACGCTCTGTCCGAGGTTGCCGACGTTGGAGACGGAGATGCCGAACTTCACGGGCCGAACCTCACATGCCGCGTCACAGCCCGCACCTTACACGCCGATCTCGCCGCGCTGGAACGCCTCGATGGTGGCGCGCAGGCCGTCGCGCGTGATGCGGCGGTTCATCTCGTGCACCGCGTCCGAGTGGTGGGCGATGACGTTGACCTCGACGGACTGGAGCATCGCCTGGCGGAAGCCGCGCAGTTCCTGGGTGCGGTTGATCGCCCGCTTCTGCAGCGTCAGCAGGTCGCGAGGCGTGCGCGCCAGCTTTGCCGCGTACTCCTCGACGGCGTCGTCGAGCTCGCCGGCGGGCACGGCGCGGTTGAAAAGGCCGATGCGCACGGCCTCCGTGCCGCTGATGATCGAGCCGGTGTTGAAGAACAGCTCCTTCGCCTTCTTCGGCCCGATCAGCCACGCCCAGTAGACGGAGTTGAAGCCCGCCCCGAGCGGAAGCTGCGGCGCGCCCACCCTCGCGTCATCGGCGACGATCGTGACGTCGCAGACGGCGGCGAGCTGGACGGCACGCCCGAGGCAGTAGCCGTGCACCTTCGCGATCACCGGCAGCGGCGAATCCCAGATGCGGAAGTAGCGTTGCAGGTTCAGCTCGCGCGCCGCGCGGTCCTCGACGGTCGAGGTGGGAACCGGGTGCCCGGAGGCCTCGTCGCGCTTGGTGTCGGCGCCGGTGGAGAAGGCACGGCCCGCGCCGGCGATCACGGCGGCGTGGATGCCCTCGTCGGCGGCGGCGCGATCGAGCAGCGCCAGCAGCTCGTCATCGAGGGCGGGGCTGATCGCGTTGAGGCGGTCCTGGCGGTCGATCGTCAGGCTGGCGACGCGGCCGGCGACCTCGTAGCGGACGAAGCCCGCGGGCGGCGCGTCCCCGGGAATCGCAGCGCTCAACCGCGGACCCCTCTCCAAGGCACGTCCCGGTCTGCGATGATAGCGAGGTGAGCGACAACCTGGTCGGCAAGCTGCTCGTCGCGACGCCACTGCTGCACGATCCGCACTTCGTGCGCAGCGTGGTGTTGGTCTGCCAGCAGAACGACGACGGCTACCTGGGGCTGATCCTCAACCGCCCGCTGGAGGACACGGTCGCCGAGCACCTGCCGGAGTGGGAGCACCTCGTCTCGGCGCCGGCGCAGATCTTCGAGGGCGGCCCCGTGCAGCGCGAGGTCGCACTCGCCCTCGGCCGCCGCACGGACGGCGGCGAGGACAGTGGCGACGCGGCTGGCTGGACGGCGATCGGCGGGGAGCTCGGGCTGCTCGACCTGCGCGGCACGCCCTCGGAGCTGTGGGGCGCGATCGAGCAGCTGCGGATCTTCAGCGGCTACTCCGGCTGGGGCGCCGGGCAGCTCGAGGGCGAACTGAGCGAGGAGGCCTGGTTCGTCGTCGACGCCGAGCCGGGCGACCCGTTCGCCGAGGACAGCGAGGGGCTATGGCAGCGGGTGCTGCGCCGCCAGCCGGGCAACCTCTCGATGTTCGCCACGTTCCCGCCAGACCCCTCGCTGAACTGACCCCGCCGCTACGAGGCGAGCAGCAGCGGGATGCGCAGCTCCTCCGGGCGCAGCCCGGAGTGGTGCGAGGCGTGGCGCAGCAGCTCGCGCGCCCCGTTCGTGGGGTGGTAGCCGAGCACATGCGCGCCCCGCGAGATCGCGACGAAGTCGCCGAGGCGCGCGGCGGTCAGCGGGCTCAGCGGCTCCGGTCCGAGCAGCCGCAGCTCGTCCACCTCCTGCGTCGTCAGCAGCAGGAACGCCTCGCCGAAGAGCTCTCGGAAGCGAGCGGCGAACGCCTCGGCGGCGCCGGGGCGCACGTGGAAGTGCAGCACGCGCGAGTCGCCGGCGGGCTCGGCGGCGAGCAGCTCGGGCAGCCCGTCATCCTCGCGGATCAGCAGCAGCTCGTCCGCGCCGACGCCGAGGTGTCCGTGGTCGGCGCTGAGTGCGATCGTCGCCTGGCCGCGCAGCTCGTGGGCGAGCACCCCGAACAGCCGGTCGATGCCGCGCAGGGCCTGGTCCGCCTCGGCGCTCCACGGGCCGTGCTCGTGGGCGGCCTGGTCGAGGTGGGGGATGTAGAGGTAGACGAAGCTCGGCCCGTCGGCGCCGAGGACGGCCCCGATGGTCTGCTCCACACCCTCGGCAAGCGTCTCGTAGCCAACCGCGGGCTCCCCGCCCGTGCCGTAGCGCGAGTAGACGGTGCCGGCGATAGCCGTTGGCACGAGGACCAGCGTATCGCGCGTCATCCTCGGCATCAGCGACGGCAGCGGGAAGACCTGCTCGGGCCGCACACCGAGGTCGCCGAGCGCGTGGTCGTCGCTGCGGCGGACGTAGGGGAGCACCGTCGCCGGACCGCCGATCTCCTCCAGATGCGTCCACCAGCCGGTCACCGCGTGCTGCGCCGGCCACTGGCCGGTCATCAGCGTGGTCAGCGCGACGACCGTCGAGGCCGGGAAGACGGCCCGCAGCTCCATCGCGAGGTGGTCGCGGAGCACGCTCGCGCCATCGCCGCCCTGCTCGATCATGTCGAGCCCGAGGCCGTCGGCGAGCACGGAGACGATGTGCTCGTGTTCCTCAAGGCGGTCGGCCATCGCACGCGCGTTCGCGCTGAGCGAGAGGCCGCGCACGCCGCAGGCGGCGCCGAGGGCGCGAGAGAGGTCGAGGAAGTTCGGGACGTCCGGGTCGGGCCGGAGCAGCTCGCCGCTCTCGAACGCCGCGAGCAGTGCCGGGACATCGCTCATCGGCGCTCCTCCTATCGCCATGATGGCCTGCGGCGGGAGCGTTGAACAGCAGCCGCGCGATCGGCGGCGCGCACCCGCCGCTCAAGGCTCGCTGCGGCTATGCTGGCCGTCGCGATCCGGGCGGCGACGAGGAGGGCGACATGCTGAAACTGGCGATCTCGTGCGGCGGCGCGACCTACGCGATTCAGGACTTCGATGAGTCGACGGTCTACGCGCAGGAGGCGGAGAAGATCGGCATCGACACGATCTGGACCGCCGAGGCCTGGATCCACGACGCGATCACGCCCCTCGCCTACCTCGCGGGCAAGACGGAGAAGGTACGGCTGGGTACCGGGATCATGCAGGTCGGCGCGCGCACGCCGGCGATGGCCGCGATGACTGCGATGACGATGACGCGGCTGACCGGCGGGCGTTTCATCATGGGCCTGGGCACGTCCGGGCCGCAGGTCATCGAGGGCTGGCACGGCATCCCCTTCGCGCGCCCGGTCGCGCGCACGCGTGAGTACATCGAGGTGGTCCGGCGCGCGGTCAGCGGGGAGCCGCTGGAGTACCAGGGCGAGTTCTACACGCTGCCGCTGCCCGGCGGAGACGGCAAGGCGCTGCGCCCGACCGGTGCGGCGACGCCCGACGTGCCGATCTGGATCGCCTCGATCGGACCTCGCAACCTGGAGCTGACCGGCGAGCTGGCGGACGGCTGGCTGGGCACGGTCTTCATCCCGGAGGAGGCGGAGCTGTTCTTCTCCCACATCCGCACCGGCGCGGAGCGCGCGGGGCGCGACTTCGACGCGATCGAGAAGCAGACCGGCGCGAGCGTCTGGTTCACCGAGGACGAAGAGGAGCTGGACCAGGCGCTGAAGGCGCTGAGTGTCGGCGTCGCATTCAGCCTCGGAGGGATGGGCTCACGCCGCTACAACTTCTACAACCGCGCCTACGGCCGCCAGGGCTACGCCGAGGAGGCGAAGCTGGTGCAGGACCTCTGGCTCGACGGCCGGCGCGACGAGGCGCGCGCGGCCGTGCCGCCGGAGCTGGCGGGCAAGGTCAACCTCGTCGGCGACGACGCGATGGTGAAGGAACGGCTGCGCCTCTACGACGAGATCGGGATTGACATGATCTTCGTGTCGCCGCACGGCGACACGATCGAGGAGCGCCTCGAGACCCTGGGGCGCACGATGGACCTCGTGAACGCGGTCAACGCGGAGGCCGCGGCGGCGAACTAGCGCGGCGCGGCGGTCGGAGGCTGCGCGGCGCCCGTCGCGGCAGTGGGGGCGATGCTCAGCCGCTCGCCCGCGACGACCTCCGCCCAGGTGGGGCGGCGGACCAGCGAGACGCAGAGCGCCGACACCATCACGAGCACGCCGAAGATCATAAAGATGCCCTGGTAGCTACCGGTGCGATCGAAGACGAAGCCGGCAATGATCGGGAAGGCCACCCCGAAGGGCATCTGGGACATCATCGCGAGCCCCCGGATCGTCGAGAAGCGCGCCGACCCGAAGTAGTCCGCGATCAGGGTCATGAAGAGCACGACGTAGACGCCGTGGCCGAAGACGTAGAAGACATAGAAGATCGGGAGCAGCCAGACGCGGTCCGACGTCACGTTGGCGAAGACGATCAGCCCGATGCCCTGCGCCAGGAAGCAGGCGATATACGTCCGCCGGCGCCCGAAGTAGTCCGCGACGAAGCCGAAGAAGAAGCGCCCCGGGATCTGCAGCGCCCCGTAGGCCGCGACGGCCAGGCCGGCGTGCACCGCCGAGAAGCCGACGTTCTGGAGATGCGGCACCTGGTGCACGATCCAGACGTTCTGCGTGGTGCCGCCGAAGGTGATCGCCGCCGCCAGCAGATAGAACGCCGGCGAGTGCAGCGCCGCGGACACGGACATCCCGCTCGTTGACGCGAGGTGGGATGAGGCGTCCCCCCGCCGCGCCGCCTCCTCGGGATCGATGCCGTCCGGGTACAGCCCGTAGGGCTCGGGCCGGTCGCGCAGCACGAAGGCCATCGGCAGACCAATGACAAGGATGGCGAAGGCGGCGATCACGAGCGTGCCGCGCCACCCGAACTGCACGATCAGCGCAGCGACGACCGGGGCGATCATGTAGCCGCCGGCGTTGCCGGAGAAGAGCACCCCCATCGCGCGCGGGCGACCGCGCTGGAACCAGTTCATGACCGCTGCCGAGAAGGGCGTGAAGCCGCTCGCGCTCTGGCCGATGGCGATCACCATACTCGCGGCGTAGTAGTGCCAGATCGTCTGTGCCGTCGAGAAGTACAGCATCCCGACGAAGACGATCAGCAGGCCGCCGATCGCCATCTTCCGCGGACCGAAGCGATCCACCAGGTAGCCGGTGAACGGGGCCATCAGCCCGGACTCGAAGGCGCGCAGCGAGTAACCGATCGTGATCGCCGCGACGGACCAGCCCAGCTCGTCGCGGATCGGCCCGATGAAGACACCGAAACTGAAGCCGACGACGCCGCCGACGAGGAGGTTGGAGGTCCCCCCGGCCAGCACGATGTACCAGCCGTAGAACAGCGGCCCGCCCGTCAGCCGGTTGACGACGCGCGCGAGCGCCCTCAAGACCGTCCCATGGGCCGCGCCCCCCCGGTTTGCATCCGAACTCATGGCCAGCGCCGCGCCCAATGCTAACGGAGGGTTCCCGCGCACAACAGGCACGCGGCGGGCCTGCGTCCGCAGCGAGCAGCTCCGGCCACCCTCGGCGAGCGCCCGCCGGCAGGAGGTGTCAGGGAACCATCCGCGGCCCGCCTACGTATTAGTCATTGAGAAGCCGAATGCTGCGGCGGAAGGAATCCCTGATGTTGAGGTTCATGTGGCTGGCCATCGTCCCGCTGCTGCTGGCGGCGGCGGTGCTCACGGCCTGCAGCGACGACGACGACTCCGAGGACTCCGCAAGCGCCCCGGCGGCGCGCTTCGCGACGGCCACCGCCGCGCCCACCGCGATGCCTACCGCTGCAGCGGTCTTCGCCGCCACCGCAACGCCCATCGCTGCCCTCAGGCCTTCCGCCGCAGCGGTGACCGAGGGGCCCGACGACGATGCGGTCTCCTTCCAGCAGGTCAATACGGGGCGCTCGATCGTCTACGTGGGCTCGATGTTCGTCGAGGTGGAGGACGTCCGCCTGGCGACGCAGCAGGCGCAGTTGGCGATCGCGGGCCTCGGCGGTCTGGTCTTCAGCCAGCACACGACCACCGAGCCGGTCCCGCGCACCGAGCTCACATTCAAGGTGCTGCCGGAGGACTTCGCGGAGGCGATGCGGCGCCTGGAGGCCCTCGGCGACCTGAAGAGCCAGCAGATCTCGGCCGACGACGTGACCGAGCGCGTCGTCGATCTCGAGAGCCGCATCATCACCTCCCGCGCCTCGGTGGAGCGGCTGCGGAGCTTCCTCGCGAACGCGACCGAGCTCAAGACTGTCGCCGAGCTCGAGTCCCAGCTGCTCGCCCGCGAGACCGACCTCGAACGGCTGCGCGGCCAGCTGCGCACGATCCAGGACCTGGTCGCACTCGCGACTGTCTCCATCACCCTCGTGGAACCCGCGCCCGAGCGCCCGGAGGCGCGCGTCGAGTTCGTGGAGACGGCCTACTCCGGGGACGATGACGGCGCGCGCTGCCCCGCCGCCGACGATCTCGCCGTCGACGAGGACGAGCCGATCACGGTCTGCGTCTCGGTCGAGAACACCGGGAATGTCGCGCTGGTCGAGATCGAGATACACGACTTCGGCCTGGAGTTCGACAACGACGACGTCGTCGCGCTCGAGGGCTCGCTCGCCGGGCCGCTCCAGCCCGGGGAACGCCTGCTCGGCTACTTCCAGACCGAGGCCGAGCTGGGGCGAGGGCCGGAGCCGGGGTTCTCCGCCGTGGCGGTCGATCCGGACGGCGAACCACTTCGCATCCAGGTGGGTGTCGACTTCGATGTCTTCGAGTACGAGGTCATCCCCGACGACTCCCTGCCGACCTTCGCAGATGGACTCCGGGGAAGCTGGAGCACCGTCGTGACCCTCGGCCGACTGGGGGTGCTGGCGGTCGGCATCGCCATCCCGTTCCTCTGGATCGTGCCGCTCGCCCTCGGGCTGTTCTGGTTGATCCGGCGGTTGATCCGGCGGATCAACCGGCCGCAGCGTCCGTGGGCGCCGCGCAGCACCGCCGCCCCCGCCCCGGACGAGGGCGACAGCGCCGAGGAGTAGGACCGCTGATCGAGCGCGGAGCCGCGATCCGCTCCGCCGGCCTTGCCGCAGCGCCACGCGCCGCTATAGTCCGCCGCGGGAGGTGGCGCATGAGTGGACGGCTCGAAGGCAAGCGGGCGGTGATCACCGGTGCGGCGAACGGCCTCGGCCGCGCCTGTGCGGAGCGCTTCGCCGAGGAAGGCGCGTCGATCGTCGTCGCCGACCTGCTGGCGGACGCCGCCGAGGAGGCGGCGGAGGCGATCCGCGCGGCCGGCGGGACGGCCGTGGCGGTGCAGGTAGACACGCGCAGGGACGAGAGCAACGCCGCACTGGCGGCGCAGGCCGTCGAGACCTTCGGCGGCATCGACATCGTGATCCCGGCCGCCGGGGTGGCCCACCCCGGCTACGTCACGAACGATCTGGCGAACAACGCCGAGTACCAGGCCGCGTACGCCGAGGATCCGCTGGGGCACAGCTTCATCTACCAGCCGATCGAGATGTGGGACTACGTGCTGGACGTGAATCTCACCGGCGTGATGCTGACGCTGCGCCACACCCTGCGGCCGATGATCGAGGCCGGACAGGGCGGGGCCGTGGTCACGATCGCCTCGATCCTCGCGAAGCTGCCCGTCGGGGCGCCCTCGACGTCCTACTCGGTCGCGAAGGCGGGCGTCTGGATGCTCACCAAGTCGATGGCGCCGGAGCTGGCGAAGCACGGCATCCGCATCAACTCGATCGGGCCGGGCTTCTTCGAGACCTCGATGACGGCGGTGATCCGCGCCGACGAGGAGTCCCAGCAGGCGGCGCTGGCGGCGGTGCCGATGGGCCGCATGGGCACCCCGCGCGAGCTGGCGAACACGGCGCTCTTCCTCGCCGGCGAGGAGTCCTCGTACTTCACGGGCCAGCTGCTGATCCCGGACGGGGGCTGGCTGCCGACGGCGTAGACCGGAACTCGCCCGCTACAGCAGCGCCGCGAGACCGAGCGCGACGGCGCCGAGGATCACCAGGCCCGAGGCGGCCGCCGCCCAGAGCGCGAGCAGCCAGTACCAGGGCGCGGCGATCACCCCGGCGCCGCGCTCGCGCAGCGCGAGGCGCAGCGTGCGCGCCAGCAGGCGGCCGTCGCTCGCCCACTCCTCGCCGCGCAGCCCGGCCTCGCCGACCTGCTCACGCAGCTCGACCATCAGCGTGGCGGCGCGGTGGAGCGTGCGCACGACGTGGACGAGCAGCAGGCCGGGCAACACCAGCACCACGGCGAGGAACGCGGCGTAGACGAGCCCGGCAGGCGACGCGATGCCGTCGCGCACCGCGATCAGCCACCACAGCAGCGCGCCCGCCGCGAGCGAGACGACCGCGAACAGCTCGAGGGCGCGCAGGCCGCGCCGCGCGATCCTCGCCGGGTCGACTACACGCCAGGTATTCATGCGCTGACCACTCGTGCGCCTCTCGCGGCGCTCCCACGGGCGGAGCGCGACTCCGATGATACGGACGCCCGCCGGATGGTGGGGCGACTACAGCGACGACGAGGCCGCCGACTTCCCCGGCCTAGACATCGTGCTGGCCCTACCGGACAGGACCATTGCCCGAGGCGCCTGTCGCAGCTACTCGGGAATAGGACAGCCTGAATGGCAGTACCCCGACGAGTTTTTCTTCGCGATACGCCGCATGCGGGCTACCGGTTCGACGACAGGGACGTGGACTCCCCTCCGGGAGGCAACAGCGCCCGTCTGCTGAAGCTAGACTGGGGGAATCACCAGGAGGGAGGCAAGGTTGTGGGCACATACCGCCTTTACACCGGAAGCGACGGCGAGTCCCACGTCGAGACCATCGATCTGTCGGAAACCCCCGACTGGACGGCGGGTCTGGACACCACGGCCATCACCTTCCGGGAGGACCCCGCGGGGAGGTTCGTAGACTGGCACCCGGCGCCCCGCCGGCAGTTCGTCATCATCGTCTCGGGTCAGCTCGAGATCGGGCTGGGCGACGGGTCGAAGCACCTGTTCGGTCCCGGCGACGCCCGTCTGGTTGAGGACACGACCGGCAAGGGCCACACCACCGCGGTGCACGGCGACGAGCCCTGCGTAGTGGCCACCATCCCCCTGGCCAACCAGTAGCACCCTCCCAACCCCCAGCGGGCCGGGGAGCGCGCGATTCCGCCTCGAATCTACCTAAATCGACACGCGAATCGGGCATCATCTGCGCGGTCCGGTTGTCGCTTCGCGGGCGTTGGCGGAAGCTCCCCGCAGGCTCCGATCCGCGGGAAGGATCAGGCATGCGCTATCGCACGATCGCGGGCACGGACATCTCTGTCTCGGAGGTCGGTTTCGGCGTCTGGACGGTCGCTGCCGGCTGGTGGGGCGACTACAGCGACGACGAGGCCGTGACGCTGCTGCGGCAGGGCTACGAGCACGGCATCAACTTCTTCGACACCGCCGACACCTACGGCAGCGGCCGCGGCGAGACGATCCTCGCGCAGGCCTTCCCCGGCGCCGAGCGCGACAAGGTAGTGATCGCCACCAAGTTCGGCTACGACTGGGAGTCGCAGATCGGCAAGCGCCGCGAGGGCCACCAGGAGGCTCCGCACTGCTTCGAGCCGGACTTCCTGCAGCGCGCGCTCGAAGGCTCGCTGCGCCGCCTCGGCACGGACCGCATCGACTGCTGGCAGCTGCACAACGTGCGCATGGAGCACCTGGAGCGCGACGACGTCTGGAGCTTCCTCGATCGCGTGCGCCGCGAGGGCAAGGTGCGCAGCGTCGGAGCCGCCCTCGGTCCGGCGATCGGCTGGCGCGAGGAGGGGCTGCACGCCCTCGCCGAGCGCCAGGTCGAGGTCGTGCACATGATCTACAACGCGCTCGAACTCGATCCCGGCCGCGAGCTGATCGCCGCAGCGCGCGAGGCCGGGCGCTCGCTGATGGTGCGGGTGCCGCACTCCTCGGGAATGCTCGAGGGCAAGTACACGGTGGACACGGTCTTCGACGAGAACGACCACCGCCGCCACCGCCCGCGCGCCTGGCTGCTCAACGGCATCAAGAAGATCGAACAGCTCGGCTTCCTCACGGAGGCCACGGGCGGCGTGCTCGGGCAGGCGGCGCTGCGCTACATCCTCAAGGACCCGGAGATCGTCAGCACGCTGCCCAACATCTACGGCCTCGAGCAGATCGAGGAGTTCGCCGGAGCCTCGGAGTGCGGCGAGGTGACCGCGGAGGCAGCCGCGCGCGTCGAGGCGCTGTACGCGTCCAACTACGGGCTGCCGGTGGAGCAGGAGGCGGCGGTGAGCGCGGCCGCGCCAGGACGGGGGTCGCGATGACGACGACCGAGGCGCGGTCCGGCTACCACTCGCGGCCGGAGGGCGCGCACGGTGGGGCCGCGCGCACGCCGCGCGGCGTGCAGTCCGTCAAGTTCAGCTTCTACCGCGTGCGCGACGACGTACGCGCGCTGCCGACGGCGGAGCGCGAGGCGATCGCCGAGGGGCTGGAGGAGCTGCTGGAGCGCTCGGCGAGCTCGATGCTGACGCGGCTCTACTCGACGGTGGGGACGCGCGCGGACACGGACTTCCTGGTCTGGCAGGTGCACGACGAACTCGCGCCGATCCAGGACTGGCACTCGCAGCTGCTCGGCTCCCCGGCGGGCGCGGCGCTGGAACGCCCGCACTCCTTCCTCTCGATGACGATGCGCTCGATCTACACCAACCCGCTGCACGAGGGCTCCGGCGCGCGCGACCGGCTGCGCGAGGACGGCGGCGTGAAGGGCTACCTCTTCGTCTACCCGATGGTGAAGACCCGCGACTGGTACAAGCTGCCCGCCGAGGAGCGGCAGCGGATCATGAGCGAGCACATCACGATCGGGCACCGCTACCACGAGATCCAGATCAACACCACCTACTCCTACGGCCTCGACGACCAGGAGTTCGTCGTCGCCTTCGAGGGCAACGACCCCGGCGAGTTCCTGGCGCTGGTGCGTGAGCTGCGCGACTCGGAGTCGTCCTCCTACACGGAGCGCGACACCCCGATGTTCACCTGCCGCCGCGTCGGCACGCCTCGCGAGTTGACGGCGCAGATCGGGCTGCGGCCGGCCGAGGGCGCCTCGTGAGCGTGCGGCTGGCGGCGCTCTTCACGGCCACGCCGGGCGGCGAGCAGCGGCTGCGCGAGGTGCTGGAGTCCGACGCGCGCGCGACGCGCGGCGACGAGGGCGCGGAGCGCTTCGAGCTGTTCGTGAGCGTCGAGGATCCGCGCAGGCTCACGCTCGTCGAGCAGTGGCGCACGCAGGCGGACCTGGACGCGCACAAGACGCACGACCACCGCAACGAGACCCACGCCGCGCTGCACGGCGAGGGCATCGTCGAGGACCTCGAAATCTGGCTCTGCGAACCAAGGGACGGCCCCGCATGACGATCAAGCTGACCGTGTCGATTACCGCCAACCCGGAGGGCCGCGACCAGCTGCTCGAGATCCTGCGCGAGGATGTCGTGGGCAGCCGCCAGGAGCCGGGCAACACGCGCTTCGACCTCTACGTGCAGGACGACGACCCGAACCGCTTCGTGCTGATCGAGGAGTGGCCCTCGGACGAGGCGTTCGCGCACCACATCGAGCAGGACTACCTGCTGCGGCTGCGCGAGGCGTTCGCCGACCCCGCGCTCTGCGCCGGCCGCGACGTCTGGCGGCTTGTGGAGGACGACGCGTGACCGCTCGGCTGACGATCTTCGTGACGGCGAACCCGGACGGGCGCGAGCGGCTGCTCGAGCTGCTGCGCACGGACGCCGCCGCCGCTCCCGCCGAGCCGGGCAACGCCCGCTTCCAGGTCAGCCAGGACATCCTCGACCCGAACCGCCTCGTGATCTGCGAGTCCTGGACGAGCCGCGAGGCGCTGGACGAGCACCTGGCGCACGACCACACGAAGGCAGTGCTGGCGGCGTTCGAGGATCCGGAGCTGATCGTCGCCTCCGAAGTCTGGACGGCGCAGGGGGACGCATGACCACCGAAGCGGCCATCCCGGCAACCGTCGACGACCCGACCAACGCCGCCATCCTCGCGGTCTCCGAGGACCGCGTGGCCGGCTTCCAGCGAGACCCGCTGGGCCGCATCGCCGAGCGCTCCGGCATCGCGCTGCCGGTCGTCGTCGAGCGCATCCAGGCGATGCTGCGGGCGGGCACGATCCGGCGCGTGCGCCAGACGCTGCTCGCGAACAAGCTGGCGCCCGGCGCGCTCGTCGCCTGGCGGCTGCCCGAGGAGCGCCTGCACGAGGGCTTCGACTACCTCTTCCAGCAGGACCCGTTCTCCGGCCACGTCGTGATCCGCAGCGCCGATCCGGCCACGCCCGGCGCCACGTACCGCCTCTGGACCACGCTCAAGACGCCCGTCGGCTTCTCGCTGGAGCGGCACTGCGAGCTGCTGGCGAGCCGCATCGGCGCGGAGACGTTCCGGCTGATGCCGGCGAAGCGGCTCTTCACCCTCGGCGTCGGGCACGTGCGGCGGCGCGGCCTGGAGCCGGGCGCGCGCAGCGACGAGCCCGCGCGGGTGATCGACACGGAGATCGTGGACCTCGACGAGCAGGACTGGCGCGTGCTGCTCGTGCTCAAGCGCGAGTTCGAGCCGGAGGAGATCGGCCCGGACCTGTGGCGCGGCCGCGCCGCCGAGGCCGGACTCGCGCTCGAGGCGTTCCTCGAGGCGGCCGAGGAACTCGACCGCCGCGGCGTGGTGGGGCGCTTCTCGACCTTCCTCGAGCACGTCAAGGCGGTGGGGGGCGCTGCGCCGGTGACGCGCTACAACGCGCTCTTCCACTGGGCCGTACCGCAGGGGCGCGAGCTCGACGCCGGCCGCGAGGTGGGCCGCCACCACGTGATGACGCACGCCTACTGGCGCGAGGGCGGCCCGGAGTTCCGCGATGTCAACGTGATGGGCGTGGCGCACGGCACGGACAAAGATCTGCTGCTGGCGCACAAGGCGGCGATCGACGAGCACCTCGCGGAGGCCGGGATCGCGATCGGCTACACGAACGTCTTCTGGGGCGGGCGCAGCGAGATCAAGCCCTCCGAGATCGCGCCCGCGGCCTACCTCGAGTGGCTGGGCGAGCAGGGCGTGGACCCGGACTCGCTGCGCGAGGCATAGCCTCGGCGGGGCGCGGCGCGCCTCCGCACCCGCTTCACTCCCTCCCAAGCACCCCTCCAAACCTTAATCGAGGGTTAACCGCGCACACCGACGATCACTTCGTGGCGCAAAGCGCCGGACACACGGACGTACCGAGGAGGTAGCAGCGAGTGATCGCTATCCGATGGAGGAGCCAGCTCCCGCTGGTCATGCTCGCCCTCGCGGCGACGATGCTGATCGTGGCCTGCGGCGACGACGACGGCCCGGCGACGACGGCGGCCGGCGGCGAGAAGCTGTCGGGCAGCGTGGCGATCGACGGCTCCAGCACCGTCTTCCCGGTGACCGAGGCGGTCGCCGAGGAGTTCCGCTCCGTCGCGCCCGACGTGCGCGTCACCGTCGGCGTCTCCGGCACCGGCGGCGGCTTCGAGAAGTTCTGCAACGGCGAGACCGACATCTCCGCTGCCTCACGCCCCATCAAGCAGCAGGAAATCGACGCCTGCGCCGAAGCCGGCATCGAGTACATCCCCCTCCGCGTCGGCCTCGACGGACTCGCCATCGTCGCCCACCCCGACGCTGACTTCCTCGAGTGCATCACGATGGAGGAGCTCAGCATCCTCTGGGGCCCCGACTCCGAGGACAGCGTCAAGAGCTGGAACCAGGTCCGCGCCGGCTGGCCCGACCAGGAGATCAAGCTCTTCGGCCCGGACACCGACTCCGGCACCTTCGACTTCTTCACCGAGGAAGTGAACGGCGAGGGCGGCGCCTCCCGCGCCGACTACACCAACTCCACCGACGACAACGTGCTGGTCACCGGCATCTCCGGCTCGCCGGGCGGCTCCGGCTACTTCGGCTACGCCTACTACGCCGAGAACAAGGAGCGCCTGCGCGTCGCCGCCCTCGATGGCGGCTCCGGCTGCGTCATCCCCTCCGACGCGACCGTCTCCGACGGCTCCTACGCGCTGGCGCGGCCGCTGTTCATCTACGTGAGCACGAAGTCGCTGGTCGAGAAGCCGCAGGTCCGCGAGTTCGTCCGCTACTACCTCAGCGACGACGCGATTGCACTCGTGCCCGAGGTCGGGTACACCGCAATTCCGGACACCGAGCTGACCGAGTCCCGCGCCAACCTCGAAGGGGCCGTCGCTGGCGGCGGCGGCTAGCGGAGCGGGAAGAGAGCAGGGCTAGCAACTGATGGCTGCCGTTCCGGCAGCAGCAGGAGGCCCGCGGCCGGCGCAGTTCCGGCGCCGCCGCGGCCGCCAGCTGCTCGAGCAGGCGATCGGTTACGCGCTGTTCCTGTGCGCGGCGGTCACGGTGCTCACCACGGTGGGCATCGTGATCATCCTCTTCGCGGAGGGGCTGCAGTTCTTCCGCGACGTCTCGCCGCTGGACTTCTTCACGGGCACGAAGTGGACGCCGCTCTACACGAACCAGGCGTTCGGCGTGCTGCCGCTGATTGGCGGCACGCTGCTGGTCGCGATCGGCGCGGCGCTGATCTCGGTGCCTGTCGGGAGCGCGAGCGCGATCTTCCTGTCCGAGTTCGCGAGTCCCGGCGTACGTGCGGTGCTGAAGCCGATCCTCGAGATCCTGGCCGGAGTGCCCACGGTGGTCTACGGCTACTTCGCGCTCACGGCAGTGACGCCGCTGCTGCGCGCCACGCTCTTCCCCGAGACCGAGATCTTCAACGCGCTCTCCGCAATGGTCGTGGTCGGGATCATGACGATCCCCATGGTCTCCTCGCTCTCCGACGACGCGCTGCACGCGGTCCCAAGCGACCTGCGCGAGGCCGCCTACGCCGTGGGCGCAACGAAGTTCGAGGTGGTCACGCGCATCGTCTACCCGGCGGCGCTGAGCGGGATCATCGCCTCCTACATCCTCGCGGCCTCGCGGGCGATCGGGGAGACGATGGCGGTCACGATCGCGGCGGGCGCCTCGCCGAACCTGACGGCGAACCCGCTTGAGTCGATCCAGACGATGACCGCCTACATCGTGCAGGTCTCGCTCGGCGACACGCCGCACGGGACGATCGAGTTCCGCACCATCTTCGTCGTCGCGCTCACCCTGTTCGTGATGACGCTGGTGATGAACATCATCGCCGCGCGGGTTACCGCCCGCTTCCGGGAGGTCTACGACTGATGGCCACCACGGACACGCAGGGCCAGCACCTCTACGTGCCGCGGCTGGCGTTTCGCAACAAGCTGGGCGTGGCGTTCTTCGCGGTCTGCCTCGCCGGCACGCTTGTCGGCGTCGTCTTCCTCGCCTTCCTGCTGTTCGACGTCTGGCGGGACGGCGCGGGCTTCCTGCGCTGGGAGTTCATCCAGAACTTCCCCTCGCGCTTCCCGGAGCGGGCCGGATTCCAGTCGGCGCTGTGGGGCAGCTTCTGGCTGGTCGGCACGACCGCGCTGCTGGCCTTCCCGATCGGCGTGGGAGCGGCGATCTACCTGGAGGAGTACGCGCAGCGGAGCTTCTGGACGAGAGCGATCCAGACGAACATCGCAAATCTCGCCGGGGTGCCCTCGATCGTCTTCGGCATCCTCGGGCTGCAGCTGTTCGTGCGCGGCACGATCGGCATCGGGCCGAGCATCGGGGGCGGCTTCGGGCGCTCGATCATCGCCGGCGGCGCGACGATGGCGCTGCTGGTCCTGCCGATCGTGATCGTCGCCTCGCAGGAGTCGATCCGGGCGGTGCCGCCGTCACTGCGCGAGGCCTCCTACGGGGTCGGCGCGACGCGCTGGCAGACGGTCTGGCATCACGTGCTGCCGCAGGCGTTCCCGGGGATCATGACCGGCACGATCCTGGCGCTGTCGCGGGCGATCGGAGAGACGGCGCCGCTGATCATGATCGGCGCGCTGACCTTCGTGGCCTTCCGGCCCGAGTCGCCGCTGGACCCGTTCACGGTGATGCCGATCCAGGTCTACAACTGGGTGGGACGGCCGCAGCCGGCATTCCAGGACCTCGCGGCCACGGGCATCATCGTGCTGCTGGTAATGCTACTCTCGATGAACGCGATTGCCGTGCTGCTGCGGCAGTGGACCGGACGGCGTTACGGACGCTAGCACCTGCGTATACGCCGGTCCCGCTCGCGGGTTCCGGCAGGAGTGGGGAGCCAACGGATGGTCGGCAACGTGACCGGGGAAGCGGAACGGACGGCAGCCGCCGCGCCTGCCCGCACTGGCAACGTGAACGTGCAGGCCGGCGTGCGCGCGAAGGACCCGTTGCCCTCCTCGGAGAGGAGCATCGCGGTCGAGATTCGCAACGTCAGCCTCTGGTACGGCACGAAGCAGGCCGTCGGCGGCGTCTCGCTCGATGTGCCTCGCAACCGCGTCACGGCGCTGATCGGGCCCTCCGGCTGCGGCAAGAGCACGCTGCTGCGCTGCATCAACCGCATGAACGACCTGATCGACGGCGTGACCATCGAGGGCGAGGTCGTGATCGACGGCGCCAACATCTACGCGCCACACACGGAGCCGTCCCAGGTGCGCCGCCACGTCGGGATGGTCTTCCAGAAGCCCAACCCCTTCCCCAAGTCGATCTACGACAACGTCGCCTTCGGCGCGAAGATCAACGGCTACACCGGCAACATGGACGACCTCGTCGAGGAGTCGCTGACCAAGGCGGCACTCTGGGACGAGGTCAAGGGCGACCTCAAGAAGTCCGGGCTGGCGCTCTCCGGCGGGCAGCAGCAGCGGCTCTGCATCGCCCGCGCGATCGCCGTGAACCCCGAGATCGTGCTGATGGACGAGCCGTGTTCCGCCCTCGACCCGATCGCGACGCAGCGGATCGAGGACCTGATGCTCGATCTGGCGAACGACTACACAATCGTGGTAGTGACGCATAACATGCAGCAGGCGGCGCGCGTTTCGCACAAGACGGCGTTCATGCTCGCCGAGGATGACCTGGTCGGACGGCTGGTCGAGTTCTCCGACACCGACGAGATCTTCCTCAACCCGCAGGACCGCCGCACAGAGGAATACATCACCGGCCGCTTCGGCTAGTCCCCGACGCAGCCCCGCGAGGCCGGCCGCGAGTCGCGTTGGCGGCGGCGCGCACCGCCGGGGACCCTACCGACAGAAGGACTGCCACCGCCAGATCGGAGCGCCAGAGGAGATGCCGCGAGAGCAGTTCCAGGCCGACCTCGACCAACTCCAGGACGGCCTGCTCGAGATGGGCGCGATGGTCGATCGCCAGATCGAGCGGGCGATCGTCGCGCTCGTCGAGCGCGATGTCGCGCTCGCCGACGCGGTGGTGCGCGACGACGCCGAGGTCAACCGCAAGCGCTTCGAGCTCGACAACCAGGTGCTGCACCTGCTCGCCCAGCAGGGCCCGATGGCGCGCGATCTGCGCGTCGTGATCTCCGTGCTCTCGATGGTCGTGGACCTCGAGCGCATGGGGGACCACGCCAAGGGCATCGGCGCGATCGTGCAGATGATGTCGGACGAGCCGCTGGTCAAGCCGCTGGTCGACATCCCGGAGATGGCCGTGCGGGCGCGCGCCATGCTCAACAACTCCCTCGACGCCTTCGTCAACGGCGACATCGAGGCGGCCTACCGGGTCGGCCTGGCCGACGACGGCGTGGACGAGCTGCAGGACCGCGTCTACCAGGATCTGGTCTCGATCATGATCAGCGACCCGACGACGGTGGAGCCATGCACGCACCTGCTCTGGGTCGCCCACAACCTCGAGCGCATCGCGGACCGCACGACGAACATCGCCGAGCGCGTGGTCTTCGCCGAGACGGGCGAGATCGTCGAGATGGACCTCTCGACCTACTAGCCCTCGTCCCCTGAGCCCTCGTCCCCTGAGCCCTCGTCCCCCGAGCCCGGCGGGCTCGCGACACGCACGAACTGGTAGAGCAGCGCGCCGAGGATCGCGCCGGCTATCGGGCCGGCCCAGTAGACCCAGTGGTCCGTCCAGGTGCCGGAGAGCAGCGCCGGTCCGAACGAGCGCGCCGGGTTCATCGAGGCGCCCGCGATCGGGCCGGCGAACGTGGCGGCGAGGCCGACGTAGCCGCCGATGGCGATCGCGGCCGTGCCGCGCACGGCCCGCGCGTCGGTCGCGACGGCCATGATCACGAACATCAGGAAGGTGGTGATCACGACCTCGAGGCCGAGCGCCTGCGCGGCGCCATCGCCGGGCACGGTGCTGCCGAGGCCGGCGACGCGCCCGAACAGCCCGCGCAGCACCAGCCCGGCCCCCGCCGCGCCGGCCAGCTGCGCTGCGATGTAGGGCAGCACGTGCGCGCGCGGGAAGCGGCCGGCGACGGCGAAGGCGATGGTGACGGCCGGGTTGATGTGCGCGCCGGAGATGTGCCCCGTCGCGAAGATCGCCGCCATCACCGCCAGCCCGAAGCTCAGCCCGATCCCGAGCGTCCCGACGCCCCCGCCGGAGACGTGGTCAATCACCACGGCGCCGGGACCGGCGAAGACGAGCAGGAAGGTCCCTAGCGCCTCGGCCACGTAGGTCCGCGCGTGGGCAGGTGTCGGGAGCCAGTTGAGCATCGGCAGACGCTAGTCCGGGGCGATTAAACCGGCGTTAGTCGGACGACCGATGCAGCCCCTCACCACACGGTAATGGCAAGGGCAGCGTCGCGCGCCTACACTTTGACTCTGGTGCAGCGAGCAGCGTCCCCAGCGGACTCGCCTTCGCACCTCGATCACGAAATCGAGTGGCAGTTCGTCGTCGACGATCCCGCCGGGGCGGAGCGCATCCTGCGGCGCGAGATCGCCGCGGCCGGGCTGCGGCTGGACCCGCGCGGCGAGCAGCGGCTGGTCGATAGCTACCTCGACACTGACGGCTGGCTCTTCCACCGCGCCGGGTTCGCGCTGCGGCTGCGGGACAGCGGCGGCCCGGTGCAGGCGGAACTGAAGGCGCTGACCGGGCCCGAGGACGCCGCGGCCGGCGGCGCGCCACTACGCAGGATCGAGATCAGCGAGCGGCTCAGCGCAGCCTACCCGCTCGCGCCGCTGGCCGGCCTGCGGGCCGGGTCGGGGCCGGTCGCCCGGCGCGTCCGCGATCTCACCGGGAGCGCCGGGCTGCGACCGCTGTTCACGCTGCGCACCCTGCGCCGCCGCTTCGCGCTGCGCTCCGGCTGCGCCACGCTCGCCGAGGTTGCACTGGACCACACCTCGATCCTGCGCGACGACGGCGCCGCCGCGGGGGAACTGCAGCGCCTCGAGATCGAGGTCGGCGGCGAGGACACGCGTGAGCGCGTCGAGCCCCTGGCGCGGCAGCTGCGCGAGCAGGGCGGTCTCCAGCCGGCCGTGCGATCCAAGTTCGAGGCCGGCCTCGAGGCCTGCGCGCTCCTTCCCGCCGCTCCGCCCGATCCCGGACCGGGCAGGTACGACTCCGCCTCCAGCCTCGGCGAGGTCGCCGGCGTCGCGCTGCGCGGTCAGTTCGCGGTGTTCGAGGCGGAGGAGCCGGGGGCACGGCTGGGCGTCGACGTCCGGGCGCTGCACAGGATGCGCGTCGCCAGCCGCCGGATGCGCGCCGTGATCCGGATCTTCGCCGGGGCGCTGCCGCCGCAGCTGCCCGCGCTGCGCCGCGAGCTGCGCTGGATCGCGAACGTGCTCGGCGAGGTTCGCGAACTCGACGTGCAGATCGAGGCGCTGGCCGAGGACGAGGCCTACGCGCCGCTGCGCGCGCCGCTGGAGGCCGCTCGCCGCGACGCTCGCGTGGAGATGCTGGCGGCGCTGAACTCACCGCGCTACGAGGCGCTGATCGACGGGATCGCGGAGGCGCTGCGAGACAGCCCCACCGACGCGGGGGCGGGCGCGGAGCGCGCCATCCTCGCCGCTCCGAAGCTGCTGCGGCGCACCCACAGGCAACTGCGCCGCTCCGCGCGCAAGCTCGGCGAGGACGCCTCCCCCGATGACTACCACCGCGCGCGGATCCGCGCGAAGCGCCTGCGCTACGCGACCGAGTGCGTGCAGGAACTCTACGGGCAGCCGGCGCGGCGGCTGATCGAGGCGCTGGAGGACGTGCAGGACGTGCTCGGCCGCAGCCAGGACGCGGAGACCGCGATCGCGCGGCTGGAGGAGGTCGCCGACGCCGACCACCAGCCGTCGCCGGAGACTCAGCAGGCGCTGGACCGGCTGACCGAGCGCGAGACCAGCGTGCTCGCCCAGCGGGACGAGGCGTTCGGCGCGGCATGGTCGCGGCTGCGCGAGCGCTGGACGCCGTTTAAGCGCGCGCTCGACGAGGGCAGGCGATGAACCTCTACCTGGTGCGTCATGCAATCGCCGAGGAGCGCGACCAGCGGCGCTGGCCGGACGACGCGCTGCGTCCGCTCACCACACGCGGACGCCTCCGCTTCGAGCGCGCGGCCGCCGGGCTGCGGCGGCTCGGCGTCGAGGTGGACGTGCTGCTGACCAGCCCCTACGTGCGGGCCTGGGCGACCGCCGTGATCCTGTCCGCCGAGGCCGGCTGGCCGGCCCCGATCGTCCTCGATGCGGCGCGCCCGCGAACCCGGCTGGAGCACACGCTGGCCGAGCTGTCGCGAATCGCCGAGCAGCGCACGAGCATCGGCGAGGGGCGTGCGATCGCCCTCGTCGGCCACGAGCCGGACCTCGGACAGCTCGCCTCGCTGCTGCTGACCGGCGCACCGAACACGCTCTGGCTGCGCTGGCGCAAGGGAGGCATCGCTCGCCTCGAGTGCGACCCCGCGCTGCTGCCCGGCAGCGCGACGCTGGAGGAATACCTGCCGCCGAAGATGCTCCGAGGCATCGCGGGCGGCGGCAAAGCGAAGCGAGGGACAGCCTAGCCGCCCCCGGCGTCGCTGAGTTGCCCGCGCTCATCCTCGATCATGAGGCGCTGGCCGAAGACCTGCTCGATGCGCGCGGCGAGCCGTTCCGGGCGCCAGCCCGAGCGTCCGGGCAGCAGCACGCGGATCTCGCCGGCGCCGCCGCTCAGCTCCGCCTGCGGCGGGACTCCGGGCGGCAGCCGCAGCTCCAGCGCGTCCGCCAGCACGAGGATCGCGCCTCCCCGCTGCAGCGCGTCGTCGTCCTCGGGGCCGAGCAGCGGCCGCAACGCCCGCGCCGCGGTCTGGGGGCGATGTGCCACGCGGATCAGGGCGGCGAGCCGGGCCGTGCTGGCGTGCTCGAAGCCACTCAGGTCCGCGCTCAGCACGATGTCCGCGGCAGCCCGCTGGCGGCGGTAGGCATCGACCGAGCCTCCGATGTCGTAGAGCTTCGCGGCGTACGCCAGCGTCTCGCGCAGCGCCTCGTCCGCCTCCGGATCGAGCAGCTCCACGAGCACCTCGACGATCGCGGCGCGCCGCCGCGCGCGATCCTCGTCCCAGCTCGCGAAGCGCCGCACGAGCGCGTCGACCGAGGCGCGGCGCACCACGGACGGATCGGGCAGCGGGCCGTCGCCGCGCGCGACGCCCTCGCGCAGGCCCTGGCCGGAGACGAGCAGCGAGCGGCCGCGCACATGCTCGGCGGTGGCAAGCAGCGCGCTGGCGCCGGCCACGATGATGTCGCTGCGATCGCGGTTGAGGCCCGGCGTGACGCGGCGCTGGGAGGGCTTGAGGCTGGCGAGGCGGTTGCGCACGCGCCGCAGCCGGCGCGAAGTCAGTGTGTAGCCGTGGACGCGCACGATCGGGTAGCGACGCCCGCGCCGGCTCACTGCGGCGAGGTTGCGGACGGCGCCGCCGGTGCCGACGAGAACCTCGCCCGGCCCGAGCCGCGGCACACCGGCGCTGACGAACTCCGCTCGCACGTGCAGGCGCAGCGCCTCGATCTCCCCGGCCGCCGGCGGGTCCGAGGAGAAGAAGCGGTCGGTCAGCCGCAGCGTGCCGAGCCGGAAACTCCACGTCTCGCCGATCGCGCGGTCCTCGAAGCGCGCGATCTGCAGGCTGCCACCTCCGAGGTCGACGACCAGCCCGCGCTCGACGGGCAGGCCGTAGATCGCCCCCAGGGCCGCGCGCCGGCCCTCGGTCGCCCCGTCCAGCAGCTCCAGCTCGATGCCCCAGCGGTCCTTGATCGCGGCCTCGAGGTCGGACGCGTTGCCGGCGTCGCGCAGCGCCGCGGTGCCGACCGCGCCGACGCGCGTGGCTCCCCAGCGCCCGGCGAGCGCCATGAAGTCATCGAGCACCGTGAGCGTGCGCCCGATCGCGTCCGCCGAGAGGCCGCCCGCGGCGTCAACGGCGCGGGCGAGCCGCACCGTGGCGCGCGGCTCCGCGACGACCTCGAGATAGCCGTCGCTGCGGGGCCGCGCGATCATCATCCGCAACGAGTTCGAGCCGACATCGATCACGGCGATCGGCTGCGGCTCGCCAGAGGCGGCGTGCGAACCCGATGGGCGTGCGTTCATGCGCCAATCCGTACGCGCGCTACGCGCCGTGCCGAAGAGTTGTCGGGCAGCCATGATACCGGGCAAGCTGTCTGTGGTAAGCAGCAGCGCGAGGAGATCGCGAGCGCGCGCCGCCCGGGCGCCCGGCCTCCGCTGGACTCGGAGCGGCGGCGGCGCACATCATGGGATCGCATAGTGAAAGGCGCCTCGCCCATGAAGATACTGCGCAACCTCTTCTTCTTCGCCGCTCTCGCAGGCCTCGTGGCCCTGACCGCACGAAAGCTCGGGCTCGTCGGAGGCGACGAGGACGACTCGCCCGGCCTCGTGTTCGACGACATGGGCGAGGAGTCAGCGGACGGCGGCGAGGACGACGCTTCCGAGTAGCGCGATCAGCACAATCGCCATGATGACTCGCAGCAGCACGGCGCCCCAGGCGCGGTGGGGCGGATCCCAGTACGCGTACCCCGCCTCTTCCGTGAGATCGGGGTCGAGATCGCCCTCGCTGGACTCGATCCAGTCGCCGTCGCTCACCGCTGCGCCTCGCTGCCTACGGAGCGCCATCCGGCGGCCCGCCCGTGCAGGCTAGCGAACCCGCGTACGGCCGCGCCAGCGCCAGGCGCTGCGGGCCGGCCGCCCCGTGACCACCTCAGCGCCGGAGCCGTACCCCGAGGACTCCCGCCTCGGGCCGATCGAGGAGGCCGCGCTCGAACTCGGCCGGCTCGCCGGGGAGCGCATCATGGACACGCTCGAACGCGAGATCGTCGTCGAGTACAAGGACGAGACCAGCACCGCGGGCGGAGCCCCGACCAACCCGGTCTCCGAGACCGACCGCGCCATCGAGGCGCTGCTGCGCGAGCGCATCGCCGAGCGCTTTCCCGACCACGGCGTGATCGGCGAGGAGGTCGGCGGTGCCTCCGAGGCCGACCGCGAGTTCGTCTGGGTGCTCGATCCCGTCGACGGGACCGCGAACTTCATCAACGGCTTCCCGCTCTTCGCCTGCTCGATCGGCGTGCTGCATCGCGGGCGGCCCGTCGTGGGCGCGATCTGGTGCTCCACGTCGCACGCGCTGCGGCCGGGCGTCTACCACGCGCGCGAGGGCGGCCCGCTGCGCTTCGAGGGTGAGACGGCCCCGCTCGGACGGCCCAGCAGCGGTGTCAGCCGCCGCCTCGGGGCTGCGCCGGGCGGAACCCCCGGCCGCCTGCGGCGGCTGGACACGCGGGTCACGGGATCGGCCTCGCTGGAGTGCGCCTTCGTCGCCGCCGGCATCTTCCAGTCGGCGCTCTTCGGCTCGCCGAGCATCTGGGACGTGGCCGCCGGGGTCTGCCTCGTGCGCTCGTCGGGCCGCGTCGCGCTCTCGAGGAACGCCGACGGCTGGGGCGCCCTCGAACGCTTCGCGCCGCCTGCCTCCGTGCCCGACGGCCGCACGCCCACGATCCGCGACTGGCGGCAGCCGCTGATCCTCGGCGTCGAGGAGGAGGCGACTACGCTGCTCCGCTCCACCCGCAACCTGCGCTGGTGGCTGCGCCTGCGGGGGCGCCTGCGGCAACGCCTGCCGCGCCGGCTCTAAGCGCAGGGCGCGCCGCGCCTGCGCGCCCGTGGCGGGGACGTACCATGAAGGCGATGGTCGCAGCCCCGCCGCCTCCGGAGACCGATCTGCCCCTCCCGTCGCCGACGCGCCGGGGTGGCCGTCGGGCGCCCGGACGGCCGCAACAACTCGCCCTCGCGCTGATGCTGGTCCTGTCCGCCGCCGCCGGCGCCGCGGCGGTCTGGAACTTCGTATGGCCAGGCGAGGATTCGTGGGTCAGCGTGGGACCCATCGAGGACTTCCCGCCGGGAACGGTCACGTCCTTCGCCGACACCCTCGGCTTCGACGGGCGGGACGGTTTCCACATCGTTCGCCTCGACGACGGCGAGTTGCTGGCGCTCCGGGATAAGGATCCCCATCTCGGCTGCGCCGTGCCGTACCGTCCGGACTTCGTGTGGGACGGACGGCCGGGCTGGTTCCGCAACCCATGTCACGGCGAGACCTTCGACATGGCCGGCCAGCGCGTCTTCGGCCCCTCGCCGCGCGGTCTCGACCGCATGGCTATCGAGGTCCGCGACGGAGCCGTGTACATCGATCCGCACGCGATCACGCCGGGGGCACGCCAACCACCGGATGGCTACGAGTTCCAGACCGGCGGTACGCTTCTGCCCCCGCGCCGCTACTAGACCGGCGGCCAGGGGACGCAGCGCCAGGGGTACATCTCCGGCAGCACGGGGTGCGCCAGCAGCTCCGTGCTGCGCTCGATCAGCGCCTCCAGCTCGGCGTCCTGCAGGCAGGCGCGCAGCGCGTCCGTCGAGGCGTCCGCGGCGCGCAGGCAGTCGCGCACGCGGCGGATGTCGCCCTGCCAGGCTTCCGGCAATCGCTCGCCCGCGAAGTCCCAGATCACCGTGCGCAGCGTCTCGTGGCGGTTGAAGCAGAGCGCGTTGTCGATGCACCAGAGCCGCCCCGAGGCATCGAGCAGCATGTGCCCGCCCTTGCGGTCGGCGTTGTTCGTCAGCAGGTCGAAGGCGGCGATGCGGATCAGCGCCTCGTGCAGCTCCTCGCGATCGCGCAGCTCGAAGAAGTGCTCGGCCGGGTTGTGCTCGATGAAGAGTTGCATCGAGCCCTCACCCTCGGGCCCCTCGCGCCCGATGGTGGGCGGGACGAGCTCCCAGCCGAGCAGCCGCGCGTACTCGTATGCCGCGACCTCGCGCAGATGGAGCGTGCCGTAGGGGAAGTCGCCGAGTGGTCGCTCGCCTCGCTGCGGCTTGTAGACGGCGAGCCCCGCGCCGTGGGCGGGATGCACGAGGTCCACGAGGAAGACGTAGTTGGAAGAGTCATAGAGCAGCCGCGATCGCACGACCTCGGACTCGCGCAGCGCCTCCTCGGCGTGGGGATCGCCGGGTCGCCAGGCGTTGCGGAGGTCACGGATGCTCTCGGGCATGCGCCCTCGCTTCCGGCGGCTCGAGGGCGATTGTAGCGCTCGCCGCCGGGCGCGAAGCGCTACGGCTGGGCGACCACCTCGCGCTCGCGAATGCCGAGGCCGAGCCGCATCGCCGTGCAGTGCATCATCATCGTCGCCAGCGCGGGCAGCGCGGCGTCGACGGTCGCGCGCGCCCCGGCGATCGCCTCGGCGCTCACGCCGGCGGCGCGCAAGGCCTCGTCGTCGGCGCGCAGCGGCTGCGCGAGGAAGCGCGTCGAGGAGCGCGCGTAGAAGTAGAGCGCGCGTCCGCGCTGGCGGAACAGCGGGTAGGCGGCCAGGTGCTGCAGCTCGTCCCACGCTGCCTCCAGGTAGCCCGGCCAGACCGCGATCGCGCGGTACAGCTCGGGCGGACTCGATAGCTGCAACAGTTCCGCCACCTCCAGCAGCGGACCGGCCGCAGGCGAGGCGAACTCGACCTCGGCCTCCAGCTGCGCGCGCTCGCGCTCGCTGCTCTCGCGTGGGGCGGGGCGGCCCTGCCCGCCGACCGAGGGCGCATCGCGCGCCTCGGCGAGCGCGGCGCAGAGCAGCAGCAACTGCGGCTGCACGCGGTGGAAGACGTCGAGCACGCCGAGCAGGCACGCGAGGTCGTCGCCGCTGAGCGCGCCGCCGAGCAGCGTCTCGCGGCTGAGCGCGGGCTCGTAGACCTCCTCGACGGCATCGAGCGCCATGTCCGCCATGTAGAGCGCGCTGCCGAGGAAGCCGGCCGTATCGACGGACGGCTCGAGCTGCGGCCAGACGGCCTCGATCACGCCCTCGCAGCGCCCGAGGGCGGCGACGACCTCGGGCACGAACGGCGAGCGCAGCGCCGCCGCGACGGCGTCGGCGGGGAGGGGTGGCGTGGCGGTCATCGCGCCGAGGATAGCGCCCGGCCACCCGCTAGCGTCGAAACAGGGTATGGTGATCAGGCGGCGAAGGAGCCGCATCCTCAGTACCTCTGCTCAGTCGTTTCACCCGAGCGCCCGCGTCGAGCCTGAGATCAATCATGGATGCGTCCTCTGCGGCGCATCCGCAGCGTCGGCGTGGCCGGCAAGGAGTGAAGACGTTTTGGCTCAGAAGATTTACGTAGGCAATCTGCCGTACGAGGCGACCGAGGACGAACTGGAGACCCTGTTCGCCGCATACGGTGAAGTCCTCTCGGTGGCGCTGCCGACCGACCGCGAGACCGGCAGGGCGCGGGGCTTCGGCTTCGTCGAGATGTCGGCGACCGAGGCCGCGCAGGCCATCGCGGGCGTCAACGGCAAGGACTTCGGCGGTCGCACGCTGAACGTGAACGAGGCGCGGCCTCGCGAGAACCGCGGCGGCGGCGGCGGCGGCGGCTACGGCGGCGGCGGCGGCGGCTACGGCGGCGGCGGCGGCGGCGGCGGCTACGGCGGCGGCGGACGCGGCGGCTACGACCGTCGCTAGCGTTCGCTCCTGGCACGTGGGCCCAAGGCCCTCGGGTGACTGACCGTCAGGAACATGGAGGAGAGTCCGGCCGGGCGCCGGGCTCTCCTCTCACCCAGTACTTGCGACTCTCAAACGGGGCGCCCCGCCCGCTCGGGCGCCCGCCAGCAGTATCGGAACGTTGAAACAATCACGGCCTCGCTCAGCGAGGAGGCCACCACCACACCCTCCCTCACCACGAACGGAACCGCTCCCCATGTCCCTCTTCACACGCCATGCACCCGCGCCCACGGAGACCGCAATCCTCGATGGCGCCCCGGCGCAGGGCGAGCACGGCACGCACACGCTGCACCTCAACGGCGGCAGCCCCACCGCGACCTTCGAGGCGCTGGGCGTCTCGCACGACCTCACCGAGACGCTGACGAAAGCCGGAATCACGCGCCCCTTCCCCATCCAGACGCTGGCCATCCCCGATGCGCTGGCCGGCCAGGACATCTGCGGGATGGCGCAAACCGGCTCCGGGAAGACGCTCGCCTTCGGCCTGCCGCTGATCGAGCGCACGACCACCGCGCGGCCGCGCCGCCCGCACTCGCTGGTGCTGGCGCCGACGCGCGAGCTCGCGAACCAGATCGCCGACGAGCTCACGCCGCTCGCCGCCGTCCGCGGACTCTGGCTGACCTCGATCTACGGCGGCGTGTCGATGTCGCGGCAGGTGCGGGCGTTGCAGCTGGGCGTGGACATCGTGGTCGCCACGCCGGGTCGGCTCAACGACCTCCTCGAACAGGGCCAGCTATCACTCGCCGCTGTCTCGTTCGTCGTCGTCGACGAGGCCGACCAGATGGCGGATATGGGCTTCCTGCCACAGGTGGAGCGCATCCTGAAGCAGATCGAGGGCCAGCCCCAGACGCTGCTGTTCTCCGCCACGCTTGACGGCGCGGTCGGCGCCCTCGTGCGCCGCTACCAGCAGAACCCGATCCGCCACGAGGTCGCCTCCGCCGCGCCCACCGTGGACGGGCTGGAGCAGCGCTTCATCGGCGTGCGCTCCGAGGAGAAGATCGACGTGACTTCGGAGATCTGCGCCGGAGCGCAGCGGGCGCTGATCTTCGTGCGCACGACCCGCGCCGCAGACCGCGTCGCCAAGCGCCTGGAGCGGACCGGGCTGCGCGCCGCCGCCATTCACGGACGGCTCTCGCAGAACCGCCGCGAGTCCACGCTCGAGGCGTTCCGGCGGGGCAAGGCGCCCGTCCTCGTCGCCACGAACGTCGCCGCTCGCGGGCTGCACGTGGACGGCGTCGACGTCGTCGTCCACTACGACCCACCCGAGGATCACAAGATGTACGTGCACCGCTCCGGTCGCACAGCTCGCGCCGGCGAGGGCGGCATGGTCGTCACGCTCGTGATGTCGGAGCAACGGCGCGATGTCGCCGTGTTGCAGCGCGACGGCGGAACCAACTACTCCGTCGTCGAGATGCGCGCCGGCGATTCCCGGCTCCTCGACCTCGCCTCGTGGTCCGCGCCGCGCGACAGCGCCGGCCCCGATCGAGGCGGCGACACGAACGGCGGCACCGCGGGTCGCCGTCCCAACGGACGACAGCCCTCGAAGCCCCGGAACGGACGCGGACGCGCCTCGGGCGGCGGCCCCCGGCCGGCCGAACGCCGACCCGCACGAGGCCACCGGCGCTAACCGACTCGCCCCGCGGCCGGGCCTGCTCCGCGCTACGCGTGCCTGCCCGGCTCCCAGCCGACTGAGCTGAGGTGCTCACGAGCGAACCCCGCCGGAACGGGGTGCGTCTCAGTGGCCATCGTGCTGTTCCAGTGATTGAGGAAGCCTCGCCAGCTGATCACGGCGACCAACTCCACGATCTCGTCGTCGTCGAACCACTCGCGCAGGGCCTCGAAGTGGTGCTCGGTGACCAGGTTCGGCACGACCGAGCCGTCCCTTGCGAGCCGCAGCGCCGCCTTCTCGCGGGGTGTGAGCAGATCGCTCTCTTCGAACTCGTACACCGCTCGCAGCTTCTCGACGGAGATTCCGTTGCTCGCCGCCCTATAGGCCGAGTGCGACTGGGTGTGCGAGCAGTCCGCCGCGATGTCGACGGCGAGCGACACGAGGCTCTTCAACTCCTGCTCGACGGAGCCGGAGCGCACAGCGGCCAGCATGACGCTCACCGCCTGCACCAAGTCCGGCCTCCGCGCCATCGTGAGCTGCCCTCGGGGGATGTAGCCGCCCGTCCGCTCCATCGCCTGTAGCGACTCTCGAATCTCCGGGTCCACGTCCTCGATCGCCAGGGGTGCGATGTGCGCCATCCGGATCCCCTCCCACCTTGCGCCCGCGGGATGTCGGCAGTGCTCACGATAGCGCTCGCGACCGCAGCCAACGCGGCAAGGGGTCATTGGCCACGACCCCCGGACTGTCTTCGTGCTCCCAGCCGTTCGATTGATCTAGGCTTACATCATGAGTCACCGCACGCAGATCACGCTGACCGATGAGCAGTATGCGCGGCTGCGTGAGGAGTCCCGGCGCTCCGGCCTCGGCCTCGCGGAGCTCGTTCGCCGGGCGCTCGAGCGCAGCTACGGGACATCTTCCAGCGCGGAGCTGCTGACCGCCCTCGACGCGAGCTTCGCCTCCTGGGCGGACCGCGACTTCGACGGCGCGAGCTACGTCGAGGGGCTGCGTCGCGGCATGTCTCGCCGGCTGGCGGGCTGATGGCGATCATCGTCGACAGCTCGGTGCTGATCGACCACCTGCGAGGCGAGCAAGCGGCTCGCGAGGCACTTCGCGGCGCCACGGCCGCCGGCGAACGGCTCGCCGCTTCCGTACTTACCAAGGTCGAGGTGCTGGCCGGGATGCGAGTCCCGGAGGAGCGCGCCACACGCCGCCTGTTGGGCAGCCTCGACTGGATCGAAGTCGATGACGAGCTCGCCGAACGTGCCGGCGTCCTGGCCAACCGCTTTCTGCCGTCGCACCCCGGGGTCGATCCGGTCGACTACGTGATTGCCGCGACGACCGAACGCCTCGACGCCCGGCTCTGGACCCGCAACGTCCGCCACTTCCCAATGTTCCCGGGCCTCGAATCTCCGTATTGAGACGATGCGATCCGGGAACTCGCGCAAGCTCCGGCAGGGCGTCACGCGGCTCGTCGTAGCGCCGCGTTACGTGCGGTCAGAGGCGGGCGTCCAGCAGGGCGGCGCCGCCGGACCAGTCGAGCAGGCGGGCATCCGCGGTGAGCAGGCGGTGGCCTTCGAGGGCGGTCGCGAGGATGAGGCGGTCGGCGGGATCCCCGTGGAGGTCGCGCAGGCTGCCGGCACGGGCGGCGATCGCGCCATCGACGGGGATCTCGACGAGGCCGTGCTCGATCAGGGCGCGCCGCCACGCAGCCGGCTCCGCGGGTAGATCGATCCTGCCCTTCTCCCTCAGCATGGACACTTCCCAGAAGCTGATGGCGGAGACGCCGGCGTTACCAGCCCGCCACTCACCTTCGACAAGCTGGCGGGCAGCACGCCCCACCTGAGAGCGACCATGCCAGAACCACACCAGGACATGCGTGTCGAGCAGGATCATGGGTTGAGCACGCGGTCCGGGTCGGACTCAGCCTCCCACTCCATGTCGATCGGCTCGATGATGTCGCCGTGGATGGTGATTCCGCCGCCCGCGCCGAAGAGCGTCCTCGGCTTGCGCTCACAGGGCGCCAGCCTCGCTACGGGTTTGCCGCGCTTGGTGATGACGATCTCTTCACCGCTTTCGGCAATCTCGTCCATGAGGGCGAGGCACTTGGCTTTGAACTCGGACGCCTTCATGGTACGCGTCCCGCCGCCGGTCGCTCTCTCGATGGCCATGGCGCCCTCCTGCTAAGTGACCACTAGCCTAGCAGTTCCTGACCAGTTCCGGGAGTGGCCGGCCCATATCAGCGTGACCACGACGTACTCAGGTGTAGGGCCAAGCAGGCGAGGTGCGAGCGGGGCAACCCCACAAACTCCAAGGAGTGCCAATTGAGAGTCGAGAGTCGTTCGGTAACCCGACGGTGATGCACGCGGCGCGATTTCGGTAACCATTTCATTGATGCGACCCAGGAACTCGCGCTACGAACGCACGTTCGCTATACTGTGCGCGGCGGGGCAGCATCAGGAGGCGGCGTGGACGACGAGGAGCGCGGTCCGCTGGCCCGCACGCAGACCGCCGAAGACATCTCGATCGAGCCGACGCTGCGCCCCCGGCGGCTCGGCGAGTACTTCGGCCAGGAGACCGCCAAGGAGTCGCTGCGGATCGCGATCGCCGCGGCGAAGGGGCGAGGCGAGCCGCTCGACCACCTGCTGATCCACGGTCCGCCCGGCCTCGGCAAGACGACGCTGGCGATGATCCTCGCGTCCGAGATGGGCGTCTCGATCCGCGTCACCTCGGGACCGGCGATCGAGCGCGCGGGCGATCTCGCCTCCGTGCTCACCAGCCTCCAGCCCGGCGACGTATTGTTCATCGACGAGGTGCACCGGCTGCCGCGCGTGGTCGAGGAGATCCTCTACCCGGCGATGGAGGACTGGGCGCTCGACATCATCCTCGGCAGCGGACCGAAGGCACGCGACGTGCGGCTCACGCTCAACCGCTTCACGCTGATCGCCGCAACCACACGCTACGCGCTGGTCTCGCAGCCGCTGCGCGATCGCTTCGGGGCGAGCTACCGGCTGGAGTTCTACGACGAGGCGGCGCTGAGCGAGATCGTGCGCCGCTCGGCGAGGGTGCTCGGTTGCGCCATCGACGGCGGCGGGGTGACCGCGATCGCCAGCCGCGCGCGCGGCACGGCGCGCGTCGCCAACCGGCTGCTGCGCCGCGTGCGTGACTACGCCGAGGTGGAGGCGGACGGCGTGATCACGGAGCCGGTCTCCGCGCTGGCCCTCGGGCAGCTCGGGATCGACGACCTCGGCCTCGACGCGATGGACCGCGAGTTGCTGCGCGTGCTCGTCGAGCGCTTCGGCGGCGGGCCGGTGGGCCTCGAGACGCTGGCCGCGGCGGTCTCCGAGGAGGCCGACACGATCATGGACGTCTATGAGCCGTACCTGCTGAAGATCGGCTTCCTGCAGCGCACCCCGCGCGGGCGGGTCGCCTCGCGGCTGGCGTACGACCGGCTGGGCCTGGAGCCGCCCCCCGCACTGCTCGCCGCCGTCGCCCAGCAGCCGGCGCTGTTCAGGGAGGACGGCGCGAGCCGCTGAGGGGGCGGGTCAGGCGGCGGACACCTCGTTGAGCCGGCCGGTGGCGCAGTCGTAGATGAAGCCGCGGACCTGGTCCTTCAGGGGGATGAAGGGGTTGGCCTGGATGCGGGCGATCGACTGACGCACGTCCGCTTCCAGATCCTGGAACGACTCCAGCGCGAATGCCGGCCGCAGGCCGGTGTCGGCCAAGATGCCGTCTTTCACGTCGTCGTCGCGGAAGGTCAGCATCCCGCAGTCCGTGTGGTGGATCAGCACGATCTCTTTCGTGCCGAGCAGCCGCTGCGAAATCACCAGCGAGCGGATCGCGTCGTCGCTGATCACGCCACCCGCGTTGCGGATCACGTGCGCGTCGCCTTCCTCGAGGCCCAGCAGCTTGTGCGTGTCGAGACGCGCGTCCATGCAGGCCACCACCGCCAGCTGGCGCCCCGGCGGCATGGGCAGGCTGCCCTTGTCGAAGCTCTCCGCGTAGCGCGCGTTGCTCTCGAGGACCTCATCAGTGACTGTCATGACCACACCACCCTGATAAACACGACTTTGTCAGGTCACAATATCAACATTAGACGACGAGGTCCAGTCTCCCCCGCCGTCTGCGCGTCGGGACGCTGCCGCGATCGCCGGGCGCGACGCTTTAGTGCACCCCCAGCACCATCGCGTCCACCGGGTTGCCGGCGTCGAAGACCGCGACGGCGAGGCGGCGGCCGGCGGTGAGCTGAGCCGCCGCGATGGCGCGCGAGACCGGCACGGACGCGACCACCGAGGACAGCGAATCAGCGAAGCGCACGCTCGCCGTGTACGAGTCGCGATCGAACGAGATCAGGCTGGCGCGCTCCAGCATCGTCAAACCTCGCTCAGCGTCAGGGTCTGCTCGTAGCGCGGGCGGGCGCCGCGCGCGAAGCGCAGGCGCAGGCCGGCGACGCGGAAGGGCGCGCCGTCGAGGCCGGACTCCGCGTCCGTGATCGCGACGATGTCGCCCGGCTCCTGCGCCACGTTCGGGCGCACGAGCAGCTCGCCACGGTCGACGGCGAGGCGCGACTGGCGCAGCAGCGTGCCGGCGCGCGCGTCCGCGCGCTCCTGCGCCCCGAGGTTCTCGTCGACGGCGATGACCGTGCCCGCGCCCTCGGCGAGCGCGACCTCGTCCGTGGCCTCGGCGAAGACGCCACGGCCGAAGACGCGCGCCCAGCCGGCGGCCGGCCGTCCGGCCTCGATCATGTGCGCGAGGATGGCGTGCTCCGCGCCGTAGGCGTAGTGGGCGGCGGCGTTCGCGACCGGCTCGGACAGCACCAGCAGGCGGCCCTCCGCCTGCAGCCGGTCGGGCAGCGCCCGCAGCAGCCGCCGCATGGCGGTGCCGCCGCGCTCGCCCGCGCGCACGGTGAACGCCGGACGCAGCGCGACGGCCTCTGCGCTGGCGTTGCGCACGGTCAGCCGCAGCCCGGCGCGCTGTGCGATCGCCGCGAGGATCTGGACGGCGCTGCGCTCCCCCGCCTGCCAGACGAGCTGATCCGAGGCGACCCACGCCTCGATCAGCCCCATGCCGTCGACGGCGTCCAACTCGACCGTCGCGACACCGGCGCTGCGCCGCCGCCGCACGGCGCCGATCCAGAATCGCGGCCCCTCGGACGTCTCGATGCCGGCGCTCGTGCGATAGCCCGGCTCGACCCGCAGCTCGCCGCCGGCCGCGAGGGCAAGCGGAGCGCGCGAGGCGGCGTAGCCCGCGCCGTCGTTGCGCAGCGTCAGTCGCAGCCGCCCCTGCTCGCGCAGCTCGATCACGGCGTCCAGCACGTCGTCCGTCAGTTCGTGCTCCACGTGCGCGAAGGGGGCGCGCCAGACGGCGTGCGGCGCGGCCAGCCAGGCGGCGTCGGACGATACGGCAGCCGCGAGACCGTACGGCGAGGCGTGGGCGAAGGGCCGCGGATCGCGCCATTGCCCATCGCCGTGGAGGCTGCCCGCGGCGCCGGCCGCGATCTGCACCCGGTCGTAGGCGCCCGCGCCCCGGTAGGACTCGACCATGACGGCCTGCGGCGCGTCGGCGCGCAGCGCGCCGGTCGCGAGGTAGCCGATGCCCGAGCCGGGGGCTGCCGAGGCGATCGCGGCGAGCGGCAGCCAGTGATCAGGCGGCGTCGCGCCGCCCACGCCGAGCACCGTGGACCAGACCCCGGCAGCGCCGTCCTCGTCCGTGCCGGACACCAGCACATTGCAGTCCGACCCGAAGTACGCGGCGAGCGCGCTGACCGTGGCGAGCGAATGCGACCACGCGGCCGGCGCCCCCCAGGCGCCGAGAGCCCCGCGGCGCACGGCGAAGACGCTCCCGCCCGAGGCGTAGAGCACGGCCGCCGATCCGTCGCGGCCGATCGCGGTAGCCGTCGCCGTCACGGCCGAGGCGGCGACCGCGACGCTGCGCGGAGCCCCGAAGCTCGCGCCCGAGTCCGCGCTCTCACGCAGCTCGACGCTCACGCCATCGCCACGGACGCTCGCGAGGAGCGCGCGGCTGCCGGAGGCGGCGAGACCGAGGCGCGGCGCGACCGCCGCACTCGCGACGGCGGTCCAGTTCGCCAGGCCCACGCCCGCTGCGGGGTCCGCGATGCGCTGGCGGCTGAGCGCGCCCGTCGTCGGGTCGATGCGTGCGCGCAGCAGCGCGCCGTCGCCCGCGGCCGCGAGGGCGCACGGGCCGTCGGGCTCGTCGCCGTCATGGATGCGCTGCCAGCGCAGCCGGATCGCGCCGGCATCGCGATCGAAGAGCCGGACGCGCAGGTACGGCTCGGCGCTGGCCGCCTGCTGGGCGGCGCGCAGCGTGGGGGTGAGCGCTCGCATATCGCCTCGCGCTACCCGCCACGCGGCGACGAGAGCACGCCCGAGCGGACGCGCCGCGCGCGGCCGTGTTTCGCCAGCGCGCGGGCGAACTCGGCCAGCCGCTCCTGCGCCCAGACGTGGTAGTGCCGCCAGGTCTCCGCGCCGCCAACGTTCACGCGGTTGACCGCGAACGAGGCCCACTCGAGCGCCGCGTAGGCGCCCGCCCCGGTCGCGACGAGGTCGTCGAGCGCCCGCGGCAGCGTGCTGCCCGCAGCGTCGAGCGTGTGCAGCTTCGAGTAGTGGACGATGACGGCCTCAGCGCCGAGCGGCGGCGAGGCCACGTCCAGGGTGAGCGTGTCCCCCCTGAGCGAAAACGGCGGCCGCGAGGGCGGGTACAGCCCGGCGGGGTACTCGACGGCGTCGATGCTGACACGGTCGGTCAGCGTCGCGACGCTGAGGTCGCGGCTGCCGGCGACGGTGCGCAGCGTCGCCGTCGTCTCGAGCGGCGCGGCCAGCGAGAGCTCACGGAGCGCGCGCGCGATGTGGCGGTCGAGCGCTCCGTCGGGCCAGCGCTCGTTTGCCGGGTCGGTGTCGCGGAGGTCGCGGCGCAGGCGCGTCCGCATCGACGGCAGGTCCATCTCGTTCCTCGATTCGGCTGGGGAGAGTCGCGGGGGAGCCGAGGGCGGCCCGCCGACCGGAGCCGAACGGGCCGCCCTCGTGCGTAGCGGGTCGGGCTAGGGGCGAACGCCGCTGAGCTTCGCGAGCTTGAGCTCGTTGAAGAGCGCCACGGAGACGTACCACTTGACCCGCACGCGGGTCGCGTCCTTCGTCTCCAGCGCACCGACGCGCTCGATCGTCAGGCCGCCGGGCGCGGTCAGCCCGGCGACGGCGCCCTCGCCGAACTGCAGCGCGTAGATCGTCGAGGCGTCCTCGGACGTGCCGGCCGTCTCGTCGTCGGCGATGTGGTCGTTCACGCCGATCGGGATGCCGTCGTAGAAGTCGACCATGCGCCCGAACTCGTCGCGGTCGTGCTCGACGAGGCAGCCGCCGAGCTTGCCGCCGCGCACCGTGTCGATCACCTCGTCGAGCTTGTCGAGGGTCAGCGTCGCGCCGTTCGTCCCCATCGAGACGGTCTGGCCCGAGGCGCATAGCTCGGCGAGGCCGTCGAAAGACTTCGAGTCGCTGTCGGTGTCCCCGTTGACGAAGGTGTCGTCGAACTTCTGCTGGACGGACTTCGCCTTGAGCGCGACGACCGCCGCCTCGATGTCCTGCACGTTGTTGCGGGTGCGGGCGATGTAGTTGTCGATGTCCGCGTCGCCGCCGAGGATCGTCAACGCCGTCGTGATCTGCTTGAAGGTCGGCGTGTCCTCGGACCAGGTGTCGCCGACGGAGTAGAAGGCGGCCGAGGCCGAAAGCTTCTCGCGGTTGTAGGTCAGCCCGTTGCCGACGATCTCGATGAACGGCAGCCGCTGCAGGATCGGGCTGTCGTAGATCACGGTCTCGATCACGCCCTCCAGCAGGACGTCGTTCGAGAGCTTCGCGCCTTCGGTCAGTGTCAGTGCCATGGTGTCGTGTTCCGTTCCTTCCGGCGCGCGTCGCGCGCCTTGCTCGTCATTGCCGCCGGCAGGCTAGGCGCGCGCTGCGCGCTGCTCCGAGGGCCTTGTGGCGCACCGCGCCTCGCTACTCGCGCGGCCGCTGCTCGAGGCCGTAGGCGATCTTCTCGGCCGCGCTCATCGCCTCCGTGCGCGGACCGCGCCGCTCCGGGGCGCCGGCCGGGAAGCCCCGCGCCGCCTCGTCCCCGGACTCCGTGGCGATCCGCTCCCGGATCTGCGCGACCGTGCGCCGCGCGGCGTCGACCGAGGCGTCCACGGCCGCGAGGTCGTCGCCCTCGATCAGCTCCGGCGGCAGCGACGGCTCGGCCGCCAGCAGCGCGCCGCGATAGCGCTCGACGGCGGCGCGCCCGGCCGAGCGCTCGGCGTCGAGGGCGTCCCGCGCCTCCTGCAGCTCGCTGCGCAGGGTTGCGAGTTCGTCGCGCTCCGCCTCGGTGACGGCCGCAAGCTCGGCGGCTGCCTCGTCGGGCAGGCCGTCCCCGGACGGTTCCTCTTCGCGGAACGCGTCGTCTTCGGACGCGCCCCCGTCCTGCGGCGTGGCCGCGCCTTCCTGTTCCATCGCTTCGTGCTCGATCACGCGTCTCTCCTCTGGTGTCCGGCGATCCGGGATCCGGGTTGTCGACACGCACCGTGCGCGGCGCTCGCGCGAACTCCGAGGGCCCCGTGACGCGCCAGGCGGTACGATCGCGCCATGACCACCCCCGACTGCGCACCCTCCGAGGTCGTCCCGCTCAGCGCCGCTGACCAGAGCGCGCGGATCGTGATCCGCCCGTTCACGCCTTCCGATGTGCGTGCCGTGCGGCGGCTGGAGCGAGCGGCCTACGGCTCGGCGAACCCGCGCACCGCGTTCGAGCGCGAGCTGCACAACGGCCTCGCGGCCTACCTCGTCGCCGTCGACGCTGCGGCGGACGGCGCGAGCCCGGCCCGGCGGCGGTGGAAGGATCGAGGGGCGGTGGGCTGGCTACGGCGACGCCTCGGGGCGGGCGAGGCTGCGCCGATCCTCGGCTTCGCCGGCGTCTGGTACACGCACGAGCAGCTGCACCTGGTGACGATCGCCGTCGATCCGCGGCAGCAGCGCCGGGGCATCGGTCTGACGCTGCTGCTCGCCACCTGCGACCTCGCAATCGAGGCCGAACTCGACAGCATCGCGCTGGAGGTGCGCGCCTCGAACGCGGGCGCGATGCGGCTCTACGAGCGCTGCGGCTTCCGCCGGGCCGGCCGCCTGCGCAACTACTACAGCGACAACCGCGAGGACGCGATCGTGATGCTGCTCGACGGCCTCACGGCGGCTCCGCCGCCGCAGGCGCTCACGCTGGCGCGGTGCGGACGCGACGCTGCCTCGCGCACGGTGGGCGAGGGGGACTGAGCACGGGCGCGCGTGCGCCCCGAAAGTTCTGCGCGTGGCGGAAGCCGGACCTCCCTCACCCTCCGCCCTCTCCCTCTGGGCGAGGGGACCGGACGGCTCTCGGAAGGTCCGGCCCCCTCCCTCCGGCCCCCTCTCCTGGGGGAGAGGGTGGGGGTGAGGGGGCTCGCCCGTCGCTGCTCCCGGCTCGATGGGTTGTTGCGCCCTTGGGGGTGCTTGCCCGGCGGGCGTCGGACGAGCGCGCAGCGCGCGCTCGGGTTACGAGGCGGCTGCGGCCTCGCTCTCCGCCTCTTCGAGTTCCGCCGCCGGGTCGTGGACGTAGCGCAGGTAGCGGTCGTCGCGCTCGGCGAGCAGCACGAGCATGCCCTCGGCCTCCTGATCGCGAACCCAGCGCGACAGCGTGGCGCTGTGGCCGAAGATCAGGAACGTCTCCCCGGTGAAGGAGAAGCGGCGTCCGTTGACGGTGACGTAGTAGGGCGGCGGTCCCTCCTCGCCGTTGAGGTTCAGGACGAACACGTCGGCCTCTCCCTCGGAGAGCACCGTCAGGTCATCGAAACCGACTTCGACCTCGCTCACCTTCGCCTCCCTCGGCCACCCGCGCGCGGGCCCGGCATGATGATACGGGCGTCGCCCTACGAGGGGCCAGCGTCCCCGGCGGCGCCCGCCGGCGCGGCGCGCACATCGGGCAAGGAGAGCAGCAGCAGCAGCGTCACGATCACCGCCGAGCCGACGCACCAGACGCAGATCGCCTCGATCTCGAACAGCTCGAGCCACGTCAGATAGGCGGAGTACAGCGTGCCGCCGAGGGCGAGCGCGAACGTCAGGCCGGCCAGCGCCTGCGGCGCCTCGTCGCCTCGCAGCGCCCTCCACCAGCGCCGCGCCGCGATCAGCGCGAGCAGCGCCAGGTACATCCCGAGGCCGAGCACGGCGATCGGCACGCCCGCGATCTCGGAGAACTCCGAACTCTGGACCGCGCCACAGTCGCCGACACCGGAGCAGGCCGCCTCCTGCTCCTCGTCGAGCGCGACCCAACTGAGGTAGCCGGCGACCGCGACGCCGGCGATTGCGAGCGCCAGCAGCAGGTCACGGCGGCGGGCAAGCAGCACGGCCATGGCCGCGGCGGCTACTCGCCGTCGTCCGGAACGAGGCGATCGATCGCCTCGCGGAAGACCTCGATCGGCTGCGCGCCGCGCAGCGGCTGCCCGTTGATCAGGAAGTTCGGCGTCGAGACCGCGCCGATGAGGCCGCCGACCACCTGAGCCGAGGCGTTGCTTTCCTCCTGCACGATCAGCTCCTTGATGCCGGATTCGACGCAGTCATCGAAGGCGTCGAGGTCGAACGCCGCGTCGGGCAGCGCCTCGTCCACCTCGCGGGCGAAGTTCTTGAGGTTGCCCTCGGAGGCCCAGCCGGGGCGGCCCTGCCGCAGGAAGAGGACGTCGTGGTAGGGCCAGAACAGGTTCTGCTCGGCGGCGCACTCGGAAGCGGCGTGGGCACTAAGCGAGTCGGGTCCGAGCAACACGAGGTGGCGGAACTCGATCGAGACGACACCCTGGCTGATGTACTCCTCGTCGAGCAGCGGCTTGGTCTGGCGGTTGAAGTCGCCACAGTGGGAGCAGCTGAAGTCCTCGAAGGCAACGATGCGGACCGGCGCGTCCGGGTTGCCGAGCAGCCGGCCTTCGACGGGGGCCGACTGGCCCTGGTATTCAAAGTCGCCCCCGCCGACGACGTTGCTGCCGCCCGGGCGGTTGAACCAGATCAGGGCCGCCACGATCACGACGGTAACGACGGCCACGCCAATGGTGAGGAAGCCGCCGAACGAGTCGATCGTCGCCTTCAGGCCGGACGCCTGCTGCGCCTCGGCCTGCTGCTCCGGTGCCTGGCTGGCGGCCGCCGCTCCTCGGCGGCGACGGCGACGACGGCGACTGCCCACGATGCCTCCATGCAATCAGTGCTGCGGGACTCTGGTGGCCGCCTCGATTATCCGGCGGGCAGCGGGGGCGGGCAACGGCGGGGCGCTACGCACTACCGAGGTTGTAGTCGGTATCGTCCCCGACCCGCTCGTAGTCCTCGCCTCGTAGCCAATGGCACCACACGTTGCGTCCGGGAACTGCCAGCCGCCGACGGGACTGCATTCCCGACCACGCGGCCACCTCGACGACGACGGACGTGCGGCGGCGGACCTCTTCGATAGCCGGCAGCAGGTCCGTATCGGCTGATGCAACAACGACCACCTCGCACTCACGGCGTAGCGATAGCGAAACGATGTCGACCGCGAGTTCTACATCGACACCCTTCTCGAACGGCGGCGCAGCGGGCCAGCCACGCGGGTAGCGCAACAGTCGCGGGTACACTCTGACTCCGGAACGCATCCATGCTTGCGACTGGCGGACATTCGCCCGGTGGCCGCGGGGCTGCCGCGTCCGGTCGGGGCGCCCCGTGTAGATGCGCACATCGCTCAATTCGCGATCCGTGTACCTGCCCACAATCAGTTCGGCTGCGGCCCGGGGCCAGAACTGCCCATGCCGCAGCGGATCAACGCGCTCGTCAAAGAAGGTGCGCCGGGCGCCCCTGTAGAAGTTCTGAGCGTCGAAGAGAACAGCTACCCGGCGAATGTCGCGCCCATCCCGCTACTCACTACAAATAACAAGCCCGCCACGGCACCTTGCGGTGCAGGGCGGGCAGGATTGGGAGAATATTCGCACCATGGCACACGCATGTCAAGTGGGGAGGCGCAGACCACGAACACAGCAGGCGGATGACGGAGGCCCTTATGCGACCTCCATCATCCGCGAAGCCCGCAGCTACACCGTCGCCTCCGCATGCGCGCGCTCGGCGGTGAAGGTGAAGGCGCCGCCGCCGTCGACATCGACGAGGACCTCGACGCCCTCGGCGAACTCGCCGGCGAGGACGCGGCGGGCCAGCTCGTTCTCGATGCGACGCTGGATCGTGCGCCGCATCGGGCGCGCGCCGAACGCCGGGTCGTAGCCCTCGCGCACGAGCGCCGCCTGCGCCTGCTCCGTCACGCGGATGCCGACGCCGCGCTCGGCCAGCCGCTCGCGCACCTCGCCGATCAGCAGGCCGGCGATCTGCGCGATCTCGGCCTCCGTCAGCGCCTCGAAGACGATCGTCTCGTCGATGCGGTTGAGGAACTCCGGCCGGAAGGCGCGGCGCAGCGCCTCCTCGATGTTGCGACGCCGCACCTCGCGCTCGTCCTCGCTGCGCGTCCGCTGGAAGCCGAGCGAGGCCGACTGCTCCGTGGAACCGAGGTTCGAGGTGAGCACGACCACCGTGTTGCGGAAGTCGACCGTGCGCCCGTGCGTGTCGGTCAGCCGCCCATCCTCGAGGATCTGGAGCAGCGTGTTGAAGACATCCGGGTGCGCCTTCTCGATCTCGTCGAAGAGCACCACCCGGTAGGGACGGCGGCGCACCGCCTCCGTCAGGCCCCCTGCCTCGTCGTAGCCGATGTAGCCGGGCGGCGCGCCGACCAGCCTCGAGACGGTGTGGCGCTCCTGGTACTCGGACATGTCGAGCCGCAGCAGCGCATCCTCGTCGTCGAACAGGTACTCGGCGAGCGCCTTCGCCAGCTCTGTCTTCCCGACGCCGGTGGGCCCGAGGAAGATGAACGAGCCGATCGGGCGGCGCGGGTCCTTGAGGCCAGAGCGAGCCCGGCGGATCGCGTCGGAGAGCACCTCGATCGCCTGGTCCTGGCCGACCACGCGGCCGTGCAGCGCCTCCTCCATGTGCAGCAGCTTCTCCGCCTCGCCCTCGAGCATGCTATCCACGGGGATGCCGGTCATCTGCGCCACGAGCGCGGCGATGCCTTCCTCGCCGACCTCATCGGGCAGGCCCTGCTCCTCGCGCCAGCCGGCCTCGCGCTCGCGGTACTCGTCCTGGATGCGCAGCACCTCCTGCTTGATGAAGGCGGCCTCCTCGAAGTCCTCGCGCGCGGCCGCGGCGTCGAGGCGCGCCGAGGCGTCATCGAGCCGCTGTTTCAGGTCGCGCACGTCGTCGGGCAGCGCCTCGGCGAGGATCACGGCACGCGAGGCGGCCTCGTCGATCAGGTCGATCGCCTTGTCGGGCAGTTGCCGCTCGGTCAGGTAGCGCACGCTCAGCCGCACCGCGGCCGAGAGCGCTTCGTCGCTGATGCGGATGCCGTGGTGCTCCTCGTAGCGGGAGCGCAGGCCGGCGAGGATCGCCTCCGCCTCCTCGACCGAGGGCTCGTCGACGTAGACCGGCGAGAAGCGCCGCTCCAGCGCCGGGTCGGCCTCGATCTTGCGGTACTCGTCGAGGGTCGTCGCGCCGATCACGCGCAGCTCACCGCGCGCGAGCGCGGGCTTCATCATGTTCGAGGCGTCGATTGCGCCCTCGGCGCCACCGGCGCCGACCATCTGGTGAATCTCGTCGAGGAAGAGGATGATCTCGCCGCTCGCCTCGCGCACCTCGCGCATCACGGACTGCAGCCGCTCCTCGAACTCTCCGCGGAACTTGGAGCCGGCGATGAGCGCGCCCATGTCGAGCGCGAGCACGCGCTTGCCGCGCAGCCGCTCCGGCACGTCGCCGGCGGTGACGCGCTGCGCGAGGCCCTCGACGATCGCCGTCTTGCCGACGCCGGCCTCGCCGATCAGCACCGGGTTGTTCTTGGTGCGGCGATTGAGCACCTGCATCAGCCGCTCCACCTCGACGGCGCGTCCGATCACCGGGTCGAGCTCGCCCTGCTCGGCCAGCTCCGTGAGGTCCGTCGAGTAGCGGCTCAGCGCCTGGTACTGCGCGTCAGCGGTCGGCGAGTCGACGCGCGCGCTGCCGCGCACCTTGCGCAGGGCGGCGTAGATGCGCTCCCTGGAGATGCCGTACTCGCCGAGGATCGCGGCCGCCTCGCCGTCGCGCACGTCGGCGACGGCGATCAGCAGGTGCTCGACGCCGACGAACTGGTCCTTGAGCCGGTCCGCCTCGCGGTTGGCGGCGTCGAGCAGCCCGACGATGCGAGGCGTCGTGTAGATCTGCACCACGTCGTGGCTGAGCTTCGGCGAGCGATCGAGGTGGCTGCGGATGCGCGCCACCAGCGCTTGCGTGTTGACGCCGATCTCGCCCAGCACCTCGCGCGCGACGCCCTCGGGCGCCTGCGCGATCGCGAGGAAGACGTGCTCGACGTCCCACTGCGCGTGCCGCTGCTCGCGGACGAGCTGCTGCGAGGCCTGCAACACGGCCTGTGCCTGCTCCGTGAACCGGTCCTGTCGCATCATCGCTGCACCACCCTTCGCACCACGTCGCTCCTCGTCTCGTCGTCTCGCGCTCAGCGCGCGCCGCGACGGGGCGTGCGCTCCGGCAGCATCGAGCGCAGTTGCTCCAGCTCGGCGCGCGTCTCGTTGAGCTCGACCTGCAGGTCCTCGACGCGGCGGCTGAGGCGCAGCAGCACCTCGGCGCCCGCGAGGTTCACGCCGAGGTCCTCGACGTACTGGCGCAGCCGCCGCAGCACCTCGACGTCGCGCTGCGAATAGAGCCGCTGGTTGCCGCTGCTGCGCGCGGGAGCGACGAAGCCCATGCGCTCGTAGGTGCGCAGCGTCTGCTGGTGAACGCCGACCATGCGCGCCACCACCGAGATCTGGAAGACCGGCTCGTCCTGCGGAATGTTCGTCATTGCTTGCCCGTCCCGCGCGCTCCTCAGGAGACGCGCCCATCCTCAATGCCCGCAGCTTCAACCTGCGCGGTCGCGCCCTCGCGTTCGCCCTCGCTCGCCCGCAGCTGCTCGAACAGTGCGCGCTGGCCGTCGTCGAGCGGCTCCGGCAGGCGCAGCCGCACGCGCGCGAGCAGATCGCCGTGGCCGCCGCCGGCACGGGGCATCCCCTGGCCCGCGAGGCGGAAGACGCGCCCGCCCTGTGTCTCCGGCGGAATCCGCAGCGCCAGCGTGCGCCCCTTCAGCGTCGGCACCTCCGCCTCCCCGCCGAGCGCGGCGTCGGCGACGGGCACATCGACCTCGACGTGCAGGTCGTCGTCGCGGCGCTCGAAGCGCGGGTGGCGCGAGACGCTGACGCGCAGGAAGAGGTCGCCCGTGGCGCCGCCGCCGCGCCCCGGACCGCCCTTGCCACGCACGCGCACGCGCGCGCCGTCGGCGATACCGGCGGGAATGTCGACCTCGATGTGGCGCGGCTCGCCGGCGCCCTCGCGCAGCTCGATGGTGCGCGAGGCGCCGTGGTAGGCCTCCTCCAGGCTCACGCGTACCGGCCGCTCGATGTCCTCGCCGCGCGTGCGGGCGGGCGGACGGGCGGAGCCGCCGAAGAGCCCGTCGAAGAGGCCGCCGAGTCCGCCACCGCCGCCGCCGCCGCCGAGGTCGAACTCGACGCGCTGGAAGCCACCGCCGGGGCCGCCGCCGGGGCCGCCCGCGCTCCGGCGGCGCATCTGCTCCTCGATCTGGTCGGCGTTGCGCCAGTTGTCGCCGTACTTGTCGTAGGCGGCGCGCGTTTCGGGATCGGACAGCACCTCGTGGGCGGAGCTGATCTGCTTGAAGCGCTCCTCGGCCTCGGGATTGCCGGGGTTTACGTCCGGGTGGTACTGGCGGGCGAGCTTGCGGAAGGCATCGCGGATGTCCTTGTCCGCTGCCGAACGCGGGACGCCGAGGACAGAGTAGTAATCCGCCGCCATGGCGGGAGTATAACAGACTGCCAGGTACACGTACACACTACCTTAGTTCGCTACACTCATATCTCTTGACCCCGCACACCCATGTAACATAAGCTACTGGTGTGACAGTGAGGGGCCCGGAGACCCGCCCCTCGATGAGCGCGAACAGCGCACGAGCGCACAAGGAGGTACCCAACCACATGGCGCACAACACCAGCATCGTCCGGCGCGACCCGCTTACCGGCATGCGGCAGATGATGGATCGGCTCTTCGACGACTCGTTCTTCCGCTCCGGCCCGGCCGGCTGGCCCGCCGCAGCCCGGAGCCTCGAGCAAGGCGCCCTGCCCGTCGACCTCTTCCAGGCCGACGACAAGATCAAGGTCCGCGCCTCGCTGCCCGGCTTCAAGCCGGAGGACATCGACGTGCAGGTGCACGAGGGCGTCCTCTCGATCAAGGCCGAGCACGACGAGGAGCACGAGTCCCCGGACGAGCGCTACTACCGGCGGGAGCGCGTCGGCGGCTCCGTCAGCCGCCGCATCGCCCTCCCCGGCGTCGTCCGCGACGCTGAGGTGGACGCGCACCTGGAGGACGGCGTGCTCACCCTGACGCTCCCGCTCCCGGAGCAGCCGCAGCCGAAGCAGATCGAGATCCACGCCAGCTAGTGCCGCCCAGGCGGCTCTCCTGCCGCCGCAGCGGCGCACTGTCGACGGCCTCGGGGCGAACCCCGGGGCCGTTGCTATGTGCGGGAGGTCTCCGGCGCTTGCTGGTGGGTCCCTCCGTTACGACAACGGCCGTGCTCGGTCCACTCGCGGTTGGAGGCCCCTGATCATGAAGTTTCGCCTGAACTCCCTCGTGGCGGCGGCGCTGTTCGCGGCGCTGGCGCTGGCGGCCTGCGGCGGCGATTCGGCGCCCGCCGCCACAGGCGCGCGGGCCTCGGCGACCCTGACCGGACCGGACGGCGCCCCGATGGGCACGGTGGCGCTCACGCAGGGCCCCCACGGCGTGCTGATCTCGGCCGACGTGAGCGGGCTCTCGCCCGGCGCGCACGGCTTCCACATCCACGCCCGCGGCGCCTGCACCCCGGACTTCGCGGCGGCCGGCGACCACTTCAACCCCGGCAGCGGCGGCCACGGCTTCCTGCACGAGGACGGCGCGCACGCCGGCGACCTGCCGAACATCCACGCCGGCGCCGACGGCGCCGCCCGCGCCGACTACTTCAACGACGCCGTCACCCTGGACGAGGACGCGGACCACTCCCTGTTCGACGACGATGGCTCCGCAATCATTGTCCACGCCAAACCCGACAGCTACGGCGAGGCCGCCGGGGCCGGCGACCGCGTCGCCTGCGGCGTCATCCAGCCCGGCTAGCGCGCCTTCGCGCGGCTGCGGCGCCGCGGAGCCCGCGACCTCGCCTCGATCACCTCGCGGTCCACGCCGGGCAGGCGGCGCTCGCGTGGGATGCGGTCCGCCTCCATCCGCGAGAGCAGCGCCAGCGCCCTGCGCGTGTCCGAGGCGACGCGCGCCGGCTCGGCGAGGCGGAAGCGGAACTTCGAGCACCAGTAGGTGAAGGCTCGCAACTGCGATTGCAGCACCCGCTGCGGCATCGCCTGGCCGGTCTCCGCCCGGTACTCGACGATCAGTTCGTCCAGCGAGCGACCGTAGACGCGTTCATAGGCCGCGATGTCGGGCGGCGTGCCGCGCGGGCCGTCGAGGTTGCGCGCTTTCACGAGGTCCAGCTCCGCCTGCAGCAGCAGCACCTCCTCGACGGTCACGCCGTACTGGAAGTTGAGGTGCGCGCGATGCTTCTCGTGGCCGATCGCGCGGGCGAACGCCTCCTCGCTCTCGTCATGGCCGGGCGGCGGCTTGCCGTCGAACAGCAGCCGCTCCGCTTCGGCGGCCGGGATCGCCTTGCCCGCGGCGCCGATCAGGCGCTCCGCGAGGCGCAGCCAGTCGAAGGCCTCGCCGGCTATCAGGTAGCGGTAGACGACGCCCTTGGCCTGCTCCTCCGGCGTCACCCAGCGCGCGATCACATCGAGCATCGCCGGGTACCACGGCTCGCCCCGCTTGACCGCCTCGAGGAACGTACGGACGCCCGCTTCGGCATCGAGCGGCGGGGGCGGCTTCCCGTCGGCCGGGTCGGACCCGCTGGCTGCGAAGTCCACGTGCACGGACTCGCGAGGCTCGGCGCTGCTGAGCTTTGCGGTGGCGGCCCCCCGCCGCGAACCACCCTCTGCGGCGCTCACACCGAGCCCCCGTGGCAGCGCTTGTACTTCTTGCCGGAGCCGCAGGGGCAGGGCGCGTTGCGGCCCACCTTGCGCACGCGCGTCCGCCGTGTCGCCGTCGCCACGCCGCCGCCTCCGCCGTCGTCCTCGGCTCCGTCCGGGTCGCCCGGCCCGGACGCCAGCGCGTTGCGCGGGATCACCGGCTCCACCCGGGGCATCGCGACCGGCCGGACGTGGAAGATCTGGCGAGTGACCGCCGCGCGGATGTTGCCGAGCAGCTGCTCCCACATGTCGTGCGCCTCGCGCTTGTACGCGACGAGCGGGTTCGCCTGGCCGTAGGCGCGCAGTCCGATGCCCTGGCGCAGCTCGGCGACGGCCGTGAGGTGCTGCACCATGAGCATGTCGATCGTGCGCAGCAGCACGAAGCGCTCCAGCTGACGCTGCGCCTCTTCCCCGACCTCGTCATCGAGCTCCGCGTAGCGCTCCTCCACGAGCTCGCCGATCTCTTCCAGCAGCACCTCGACGGGGCGGTTGCGCACCTCCTCGATCGGCAGCGCGCTGCGCAGCGGCACGATCGTCTGCAGCACGAGGTGGAAGGCGTCCGGGTCGGCGGGCACGTTCTCGATGTGCTCGCGCGCCAGCGCCTCGATCTCGTCGTGCACCATCCCCAGCACGCTCTCGCGCATCGACTCGCCGGCGAGGACCTTGTTGCGCTCGCCGTAGATCACGTCGCGGTGCTGGTTCATCACGTCGTCGTATTCGACGACGTGCTTGCGGGTGTCGAAGTGGTCCGCCTCGACGCGCGACTGCGCGGACTCGATGGCGCGCGTGACCATCTTCGATTCGAGCGGCATGCCCTCGCTCATGCCGAGCTTGCCCATCATGCTCGGCATCCAGTCCGGGGCGAAGCGCTTCATCACGTCGTCCTCGAAGGAGACGTAGAAGCGCGAGGAGCCGGGGTCGCCCTGGCGGCCGGAGCGCCCTCGGAGCTGGTTGTCGACGCGACGCGATTCGTGGCGCTCGGTGCCGATGATGTGCAGGCCGCCGTTGGCGGCGACGCCCCCGCCGAGCTTGATGTCGGTGCCGCGTCCGGCCATGTTCGTGGCGATCGTGACCGCGCCGGGCTGCCCGGCGCGCGCGATGATCGCCGCCTCGCGCTGGTGCTGCTTCGCGTTCAGCACCTGGTGCTCCACGCCGCGGCGCTGCAGCAGCTCCGCGAGCCGCTCCGAGTCTTCGATCGAGACGGTGCCGACGAGGACCGGGCGCTGCTCGCGGTGGCGCTCCAGCACGTCGTCGATCACCGCCTCGAACTTCTCGCCCTGCGAGCGGAAGACGAGGTCCGCCAGGTCCTCGCGAATCATCGGCAGGTTCGTCGGCACGACGATCACCTCGAGGCCGTAGATCTCGTGCAGCTCCTCGGCGTCGGTCACGGCGGTGCCGGTCATGCCGGCGAGCTTCTCGTAGAGGCGGAAGAAATTCTGGAGCGTGATCGTCGCGTAGGTCACGGACTCCTGCTGGACCTTCACGCCCTCCTTGGCCTCGACGGCCTGGTGCAGCCCGTCAGACCAGCGGCGCCCCTCCATCAGGCGGCCTGTGAACTCGTCGACGATCACGACGCGGCCGTCGCTCACCACGTACTCGCGGTCGCGCTGGTAGATGATGTGCGCCTTGAGCGCCGCTTCCATGTAGCGCGTCAGCCGGAAGTGCTCCGAGGAGAAGATGTTGTCGATGCCCAGCCCGCGCTCCAGCACCTCGATGCCCGCCTCGGTGAGGTGCACCGAGCGTGTGCGCTCCTCGACCGTGTAGTCCGTGTCGCGCTGCAGGCGCGGCACCAGCGCGTTGAAGCGCGGGTAGAGCGAGAGGTCGTCCTGCTGCGCGCCGGAGATGATCAGCGGCGTCCGCGCCTCGTCGATCAGCACCGAGTCGGCCTCGTCGACGATCGCGTAGTGGCGGCCGCGCTGCACGCGTTGATCCGCTACCTGCACCATGTTGTCGCGCAGGTAGTCGAAGCCGAACTCGTTGTTCGTCCCGTACGTCACGTCCGCCTGGTAGGCCTCGCGGCGCGCGACGGCCAGCAGCTGCTCGCGGCCCGGCTGCTCCGAGATACGCTCGCGCGAGTAGACGGAGGCGCCCTCGTGCTGGATCACGCCCATGGTCAGGCCCAGCGCGTCGAGCGCCGGCCCGTACCACTGCGGCTCGCGTCCAGCCAGGTAGTCGTTGACCGTAACCAGGTGCGCGCCCTTGCCCTCGAGGGCGTTCACGTAGAGCGCGAGCGTGGCGACAAGCGTCTTGCCCTCGCCCGTGCGCATCTCGGTGACGTTGCCGCGGTGCAGCGCGACGGCGCCGCTGAGCTGCACGTCGTAGGCGCGCTCGCCGACATGGCGGCGGACCGCCTCGCGGGCGACGGCGAGCGCCTCCACGAGCATGTCGTCCAGCGTCTCGCCGTCGCGCAGGCGCGCGCGGAAGCGATCCGTACGCGCGCGCAGCGCGTCGTCGCTGAGCGCCGTGATTTCAGGCTCAAGGTCGTTGATCTCCCCGACCAGCGGCGCGATCTGCTTGAGCGCGCGCTCGTTGGGGTCGCCGACCAGCTTCCGGAGAACGCCGAAGGCCATGCTGTCTCCTCAGGGACGGCTCAGCGGAACAGGTCGCTGACCGAGCCCCCGGTGTGGATGCGGTGCATCGCGTCGCCGAACAGCGGCGCGACCGAGAGCACCTTCGTCGGCGCCTGACTGAACGCCTCCTCGGCGATCGGCAGCGTATCCGTGAACACGATTTCCGAGATCTCCGGCGTATCCAGCCGCTCGAAGGCCGGCCCCGCGAAGAGCTGGTGCACGCAACCGACATAGATCGAGCGCGCCCGGTGCCGCCGCAGCAGTTCGAGGGCGCTCGCCACCGTGCCACCGGTCAGGATCTCGTCGTCGATGATCACCGCGTCGGCGTTTTCGGCGTCGCCGATCAGCGTCAGCGCCTCGGCGCGTTCGTCGTTGCCGGAGCGCCGCTTGTCGACGATCGCCAGGCCCGCGCCCAGCCGCGCGGCGACGTCGCGCGCGCCCTTCGCTCCGCCGACATCGGTGGCGACGACGACGGGGTTGGCGAGGTTGAGCGAGCGGAAGTACTCGGCGATCAGCGGCTGCGCGTGCAGCTCGTCCACGGGGATGTTGAAGAAGCCCTGGATCTGGCCGGCGTGCAGATCCATCGTCAGCAGCCGGTCGGCGCCAGCGACCTCGATGAAGTTGGCGATCATGCGCGCGCTGATCGGCACGTGCGGCTGGTCCTTCTTGTCGGAGCGGCCGTAGGCGAAGTAGGGGACCACCGCGGTGATGCGCCCCGCCGAGGCGCGCTTCGCCGCGTCGATCATGATCAGCAGCTCCATCAGCCGCGTGTTCACCGGCGCGGCGATCGGCTGGATCAGGAAAACGTCGCGTTCACGGATGTTCTGCAGGAAGCGGACGAAGATGTTCTCATTGGAGAACTCGAACACCTCGCAAGCGCCAAGCGGCATCTCGAGGTGGCGGCAAACCGCCTCCGCAAACGAGCGGTGAGCGTTGCCCGTGAACACGGCCATCTCGCGAAACACGACCCCGCCACCCGATCCGCGCACGTTCCTCGCCCCCTTCTACGCACGCCCCAGCGCACGTGGGCGGGCTGCCCCGGGCGCTCCGAACGCCGCTTGCCGAGGATGGGCCGGGGCCTTGTCGATGGTACCATGATGCATCCGCACGGCACGCGCCCGACCGCCGGAGGTGCGCCCCCGCCATGGACTTCGCCCTCTCCCCCGAGGAGGAGCGCTTCCGCGAGGACTTGCGCACCCTGCTCGCCGATCTCCTGCCCGCCGACTGGTCCTCGCGAGGCCTGATCGAACCCGCCGACTCCGACGAGCGCGCCGCCCTCGCGCAACGCGTCGCCCGCGCGCTCGGCGAGCGCCGCTGGCTGGCGATGGCCTGGCCGCAGGAGCACGGCGGCCTCGACGCCTCCTACCTGCAGCAGTACGTGCTCAACGAGGAACTCGCCTACCTGGACGCGCCCGGCGGAGGCGGCGTCGGCGTCACCTCGGCGGGCCCCGCGATCATGCAGCACGGCAGCGAGCAGCAGCGGCAGCTCTACCTCCCGCGCATCGCGGCCGGCGACGACCGCTGGTGCGCCCTCTACTCCGAACCGGGCGCCGGCTCCGACCTCGCCTCGATCCAGACGCGCGCGGTGCGCGACGGCGACGAGTACGTGATCAACGGCCTCAAGACCTGGGTCGCCGGCGCGGAGCGCGCGACCATGGGCTGGCTCGCCGCCCGCACCGACCCGGGCGCCCCGAAGCACCGCGGCCTCTCCACCTTCGCCCTGCCGATGGACACGCCGGGCGTCGAGATCCGCCCGATCGAAAACCTCGCCGGCGAGCGCCAGCTCGCCGAGGTGCTGCTCCACGACGTGCGCATCCCGATCGAGCGGCGCGTCGGGCCGGAGCACCGCGGCTGGTATCACGTCGCCTCGACGCTCGACTTCGAGCGCTCGGGCGTCGCCGCCTACGCGCGCGGCCGCCGCCACATCGAGGGCCTCGTGGGCTTCGCGCAGGAGCACGCCGGCGAGGGCGAGCGCCGCGAGCAGGTCCGCTACGAGCTGGCGGACCGCTGGATCGAGTTGCAGGTCGGCTTCAACGTCGCGCAGCGCATCCCCTGGATGCAGACGCAGGGCATCTCCCCGAACCACGAGGCCTCGGTCTCGAAGGTGTACGGATCAGAGCTCACGCAGCGCATCGCCGGCACGGGCGTGCGCCTCTTCGGCCTCGCGGGCCTGATCGCCCCCGGCGGCGGCGGCGCGCCGATCGGCGGCGCCTTCGCCCGCCACTACCTCACCTCGACCGGCGCCACCATCGAGGCGGGCACCTCCGAGATCCAGCGCAACATCATCGCCCAGCGCGGGCTGGGGCTGCCGCGGTAGGTCCAGTGCGCCTCAAGCGAGCTGCCCCCGTGCCCGGCCTGCCTGAGCGAGGCCGCAGGTCACCGCACCGTCAGAGACGTCAACCGGACCGGGTGACAGCCGCAGATGCTGCGTCAGGCCGTTTGCGCCGACGCTTGAACTTGATCTCGACGTCACATCCAAGCGCCCCTGCGGCCCGAACGATGGTGTCCAGGCGCGGGTCGTGCCGCCCGCCCTCAAGCCGGCCCACCACCGGCTGCTTTACGCCCATGCGCTCCGCGAGTTCGCGCTGAGACAGCTTCGCGCGCTGCCGAGCCTTGATGACCTCCTCGATCACCGCGTAGCGCGGACCGAGGCGCTCGTACTCATCACGCACCTCGGGGTGCTCTGTCATGAGTTCCTCAATGAACTCCCTCGCCGGTCGTGCAGTCATATTGGTGTGTCCTCTCTCCCGTATGCCTAACGGCTGCGAGTCCTCCACTCGTCGGCGCGCCGCAGCGCCGTCGCTTCCTCCTTCGCGTCCAGTCGCTGACCCCGCTTCCGCCAGCCGTGCAACAGGACGATCTCGCTCTCGTGCGCGATGTAGGCGATTCGATGGTCCCCGAATCGCATCTCGTACAGGCGCTCGCGGCGGTTGATGATCCGCGAGTGCGGCATCCCGAGAGCCGGACCGAGGCTCTCCAGGAGGCCAACGGTCCGCGCGAAGTTCGCGGCGCCACTGGTGTCACCCGCTGCCGCTATCGCCCTGATGTAGTCGGAGACCGGCTGGCCCCCTCGACGGTCGGCGTAGAGGATGACGTCCATGCCGGTAAACGATAACAAGCCTGCTATCGCCGATCAAGTCTCCGTGATAACAAGAGCGCTATCGCTCGCAGGGCACGTCGCACGTAACCCGCGAGAGCAGAAGGATGGAGGCATGTCCCGTTCGTATCGCGTGACACGCCTCGCAACTCCCTCAGGGGCGCCGCGGCGAGTCGTGGCCAGATCCACGGCGGGTGCGCGATACTCCTTCACTCGAAGCGTGGACCGGGCAAAAGCGCCCTCGACCGAGCACTGGATGCTCCAATCTGAGGAACTCGCCGCCACCCCACCATTGACAGCGCACCCCCGATCCGGCACTCTGCGGGCAGGCCCCGCACGCGCGTTCGCGTAACGACATAAGCAGATTGTCGGTACCAAAGAGCCGATGTTCACGCACCTCCATACCCACACCGAGTACTCACTGCTGGACGGGCTCAGCACCATCCCGGATCTCGTCGCGCGCGCGAAGGCGCTCGGGCAGGACGCGCTCGCCATCACCGACCACGGCAACCTGCACGGCGCCCTCCAGTTCTACGAGGAGGCCCGCGCCAACGGGATCAAGCCGATCATCGGCCTCGAGGGCTACGTGGCGCCGGGCAGCCGCTTCGACCGCGGCGCCGCCTCGCGCACGCCCTTCCACCTCACCCTGCTCGCGCAGAACGAGACCGGATACCGCAACCTGCTCAAGCTCTCCACCGCCTCCCACCTCGAGGGCTTCTACTACCGCCCGCGCGTCGACCGCGAGCTGCTCGAACAGCACAACGAGGGCCTGATCGCGCTCTCCGCCTGCCCCTCGGGCGAGGTGATGACGGCGCTCAAGGAGGAGCGCGAACCCGACGCGCGCGAGGCGCTCGGCTGGTACTCCGACATCTTCCGGGGCCGCTACTACGTCGAGCTGCAGGAGCACGGCCAGGAGCAGTTCAGCCGCCTCAACCCGCGGCTCGTCTCGCTCGCGCGCGACCTCGATCTGCCGCTGGTGCTGACCAACGACTCGCACTACACAGCGCCCGAGCAGGAGCACCCGCACGACGTGCTGCTCTGCATCGGCACGAACTCGACGATCCACGAGACCGATCGCATGAAGCTCGAGGGCGGCACCTTCTACCTGCGCTCCGAGGAGGAGATGCGGGCGCTCATGCCCGAGCTGCCCGAGGCCTGCGACGCTACCGCGCGCATCGCCGAGCAGGTCGACATCCGCCTCGACTTCGGGCGCACGCTGCTGCCCGACCCCGGCATTCCCGAGGGCATGACCGCCGACGACTACCTGCGGCGGCTCTGCGAGGAAGGCCTCGAGCGGCGCTACCACGATCCGGGCGAGGCGCAGCGCGAGCGGCTGCACTACGAGCTCGAGGTAATCGCCGAGACCGGGTTCGCCGAGTACATCCTGATCGTGCGCGACATCGCCCGCTTCGCACACGAGCAGCGCATCCCGATGGGCGTGCGCGGCTCGGCCGCCGCCTCGATCGTCCTCTACTGCCTCGACGTCACCGACATCGAGCCGACGCAGTACCGGCTCGTCTTCGAACGCTTCCTCAACCCCGAGCGGCGCGAGATGCCGGACGTCGACTTCGACTTCGCCGACGACCGCCGCGAGGAGGTGATCCGCTACGCCGCCGAGCGCTACGGCCGCGACCGCGTCGCGCAGATCGTCACCTTCGGGACGCTCGGCGCGAAGGCCGCGATCCGCGACAGCGGGCGCGCCCTCGGCATGTCCTACGGCGAGGTCGACCGCGTCGCCCGGCTCGTGCCGAACTCGCTCGGCATCACGCTCAAGCGGGCGCTCGACGAGGTCGAGGACCTGCGCCGCGCCGCCGAGGAGGACGAATCCGTCAGCGAGCTGCTGGACACGGCCCGCAGCCTCGAGGGCGTCGCCCGCCACGCCAGCACGCACGCCGCCGGCATCGTGATCTCGCGCGAGCCGCTGGTCGACGTCGTGCCGCTGCAGCGCGCCACCTCCAGCCGCGACGAAGACGAGCAGACGCTGCCGACGACGCAGTACGACATGAACGACGTCGCGAAGATCGGCCTGCTCAAGCTCGACTTCCTCGGGCTCGCGAACCTGACCATCCTCGGCCGCGCCGCCGACCTGATCGGCGAACACCTCGGCGAGCCGCTCGACCTCGAGACGATCCCCGACGGGGACGAGGCGACGGCGGATCTGCTGCGCGAGGGGCGCACGTTCGGCGTCTTCCAGCTTGAGGGCAGCGGCATGCGGCGCTGGGTCACGGAGCTGCAGCCGCGCGACATCCGCGAGCTGGCGGCGATGATCGCGCTCTACCGCCCCGGCCCGATGGAGCACATCCCGCGCTACATCGAGGTCAAGCACGGACGCGCGGCGCCGCACTACCCGCACGAGGACCTCGCGGGCGTGCTCGACGAGACGTACGGGGTGATCACCTACCAGGACCAGGTGCTGGAGATCGCCCGCACCTTCGCCGGCTACTCGCTCGGCCACGCCGACGTGATGCGCAAGGCGATGGGCAAGAAGATCCCGGAGGTGATGCTCGCCGAGCGCGATCGCTTCATCGAGGGCGCGATCGCCAACGGGTACGACCGGCGCCTCGCCGAGCAGCTCTTCGACATGATCGAGCCGTTCGCCGGCTATGCCTTCAACAAGGCGCACGCCTTCTCCTACGGCGTCATCGCCTACCGCACCGCCTGGCTGAAGGCGCACTACCCGGTGCAGTTCATGACCGCCGTGCTGATGGCCGCGGGCGCGCACCCCACCGGGTCGCAGGAACGCATCGCCGCTGCGATCGCGGAGTGCCTCCGCCTCGGCATCTCGGTGCTGCCCCCGAACGTCAACCGCTCCGGCGTCAACTTCGCGATCGAGCGCGCGGGCAACCCCGCAACCGGCGAGGAGCCGGCGATCCGCTTCGGCATGGCGCAGATCAAGAACGTCGGCACGGCCGCCGTAGAGGGACTGGTCGCCGAGCGCGACAAGGGCGGCCCGTTCGGCTCCGTCGAGGACTTCGCGCGGCGCATCAACGCGCGCGACTGCAACCGCCGCGTGCTCGAATCGCTCGCCAAGGCGGGCGCGCTCGACTGCCTCGGCAGCGACGGTGTGGACCGCTCCGCGATCGTCTTCGGCGTCGACCGCATCCTCACCGTCGCGCAGGAGGCGCAGCGTCAGCGCGACACCGGCCAGACCTCGATGTTCGACCTGTTCGGCGACGAGGTGGACACGCCGCTGCCCGCGCTGGAGCTCGAGGCCGTCGCTACGCCGCAGCGCGAGCTGTTGGGCTGGGAGCACGAGCTGCTCGGCGCCTACGTCTCGGCACACCCGTTTCGGGAGGCGGCGCAGCGCCTCGCGGAGTACACCACGCACCAGACGCCGGAGCTGACGGCGGACCTCGCCGGCCTCGAAGCGATTGTCGCCGGGATGGTCACGGGCGTGCGGCGACTGACGACGCGGCAGGGCAAGGCCTTCGCCGCCGTCACCGTCGAGGACCTCGCCGGCAGCGCCGAGCTGACGGTCTGGCCCGACTCCTACGAGGAGCATCAGAAGCTGCTGACGCACGGCAACGTCCTGCTCGCGAAGGTCGAGGTGCGCGAGCGCGGCGATCGCCTCACGCTCGCCGTCGCCGCCCTCGCCGCCTACGACCAGGACGCGGGTAGACCGGTCGACTTCGACCCCTCGAAGTTCGTGCCCTCGCGCGGACGGCGGCGGCAGCGCGGCGCGGCACGCAACGGCGCGAACGGGAACGCCAACGGGAACGGCGCCGCCCCACACCTCGAGGCAGTCCCCCCAATCCCCGATGCGAGTCCAAACGGCAACGGCGCCTCCGCAGCACAGGCAGACTCGCGGAACGGAGTGCGACGCAACGGCGGCTCCAACGGCGCGCGGCCCCGCCAGGGTCCACCGCGCGAGGGGCCGGAGCGGCTCTGGATCCTGCTCGAGGAGACCGCCGACATCGGCGCGGACCGCCGCCGCCTCGTCAGGATCGTGCAGCTGCTGGAAGCACACCCCGGCGCGCAGCCGGTCGAGATCGAGGTGCAGGCGCAGGACGGCCGCAGCGAGCGCCTGCGCCTGCCGCCCGTCGCCGACATCGAGGCGCTGCTGCCCGAACTCAAGCCGCTGCTCGGCGTGATCGGGAGCGCCGCGCGCGCCGGCGCCGAGGAGTCCGCGGCTCTCGCGACGGCCGAGGCGATCTAGCACCCCGCGTCGCGACAAACCGCCGCCGGCGCAACCTCCTTCGGCCTCGCCCCGCCTCGCCGCGATGACGCAGGCGCTTGCGGAAGTCCGGCGCTACTATCGTGCACGTGTTGCGAATGACGCCGGCGGCGCACGGGGCAACGAGACAGTTCCGAGAGTTCCTCACCCGGCGTATGGAGCGCTCGCCGCGCGCCGGGCCGATGGTGCTCGCTGCGGTCGTCGGGCTGGGCGCCGGCCTCGCCGCCGTCGGCTTCTCGATCCTCGTCGAACTCAGTGACCACTTCTTCTTCGACATCCTCAAGGATAACTGGCTGGGCAGCCTGCCGAACGCGCGGCTGATCCTCATCCCGGCCATCGGTGGCCTGCTCGTCGGACCGATCACGTACATCCTGGCGCCGGGCGCGCGCGGCCACGCGATCCCGGAGGTGATGGCCGCGCTCGACTCGCGCGGCGGGCGGCTCCCCGCCACCGATGCGGTCGGGAAGATCGCGGCGGCGACGCTCACGATCGGCTCCGGCGGCGCCGTTGGCCGGCAGGGGCCGGTTGTTTTCCTCGGTGCAGCGTTCGGTTCGCTCGCCGGGCGCATCCTGAGTGTCAACGAGCAGACGATGCGGTTGCTGGCGGCGGCAGGCGCGGCCGGCGGGGTCGCCGGCATCTTCAACGCGCCGATCGCGGGAGTGTTCTTCGCGCTCGAGGTGCTGCTGCGGCGCTTCAACACGCGCAACTTCAGCGTGGTCGTGCTCTCCTCCGTCGTCGCGACGGTCACGGCAATCAAGTTGCGCGGCGACGAACTGGCGATCCCCGTCCCGACGCACCAGCACCTGACCAGCGTCGAGGAGGCTCCGCTCTACGCCGTACTCGGGGTGCTGTGCGGACTTACCGGGGTCGCCTTCATCCGCATCTTCTACTGGACCGAGGACCGATTCGCGCGGTTCTCGGGATTGCCGGGGTGGCTGTTGCCGGCCGTCGGCGGCGCCCTCGTCGGCGCCCTCGCGCTCTTCGACGGGAGCATCCTGGGCATCCGCGAGACCGCACGCGACGAGGTGCTCACCGGTCACGGCCCGATCGGAACCATGCTCATGCTGGTGGCGCTGAAAATGGCGGCGACCTCGATCACCGCCGGCAGCGGGGGCAGCGGCGGGGTCTTCTTCCCCACGCTCTTCATCGGCGCGATGGTGGGCGGCATCTTCGAGGAGGTCTCGGTCCACCTCTTCCCCGGCATCGTCGACCACTCAGGCACCTACGCCACCGTGGGAATGGCCGCCGCGTTCGCCGCTGTCTCGAGGGCGCCGATCACGTCGACCCTGATCATCGTGGAGATGACCGACGACTTCGACCTGATGGTGCCGCTGCTGATCGCCATCACGATCGCCATCGTCGTCTCCCAGTTGCTCAGCCGGGGCACGATCTACTCGATCAAGGCCGAGCGCCTCGGCGTGACTGTCGAGGAGGACGTGGAGCCCTCGGACGTGATGGCGCAGCTGCGCGTCTCCGACGCGATGTCGCCGATGATGGAGGCCTTCGGGCCGGACACCACCCTCGATGAGATCACGCTCGCGTTCGAGGGCGACCCGGACCCGATCGCGCTCGTCGTCCGCGACAACGGCGAGATCTACGGCATCCTCACCGGCGCGGACATCGGCGAGGCGCTCGCCCACGGCGACCGGCACGCCACCGCCGCCGACATCTGCAACACCCGGATGCGGACGATCCACCCGGACCAGACGCTGCACGAGGCGCTGAACATCTTCACCTCGCAAAACTTGCGCGCCCTGCCGGTGGTCGAGGAGGACAACCCGTGGCAGCCGGCCGGGCTGCTACGCCGCGCCGACATCATGCGCGCCTACGCAGCCGCCGTGGACCGCCGCGCCTCGCGCGACCGGCGGCAGCGACTGCGCCCCGTGCGCCGCAGCGACAACGTCCGCTACCTGGAGCTGCGCATCACCCACGAAAGCGGCCTGGACGGCACGGAGCTGTCCGATCTGCACCTGACCGAGGACGCGGTCATCGTCGCCGTCCGCCACGAAGGCGCCACGCTGATCCCGCGCGGCCACACGCAACTCAACGAGGGCGATCGCGTCACGATCATCGCCACCGCCGAGTCCGTTGCCGAGGTACGCGCCACCTTCGAGGGTCACTCCTGATCGGCTCTTGTATTCCCGGGCGCGCCCCTCATCCCCTGAGCAGGTAGACTGGATTCCACCCCGCTCAGCCCGCTCGAGACGGAAGGCGATGGCGCAGCAACCCTCGGAGACGGAGGCCCTGCAGCCGCACGGCGAGGCCGACCCGTCCCGCACCCAGGCCGTGATCACCAACGTGACGACCGAGATCGCGCGCGTCATCGTTGGGCAGGACCAACTGATCGAGCGGCTGCTCGTCGCCCTGCTGACCGGGCAGCACGCGCTGATCGAGGGCGCGCCCGGACTGGCCAAGACGCTCACCGTCTCGACGCTGGCGAGCACGCTCAAGCTCTCCTTCTCGCGCATCCAGTTCACGCCGGACCTGCTGCCCGCCGACATCACCGGCACGCTCGTCTTCCAGCAGTCGGACGGGCAGTTCCGGCTGCGGCGCGGTCCACTCTTCGCGAACGTCATCCTCGCCGACGAGATCAACCGCGCACCCGCCAAGGTGCAGTCCGCGCTGCTCGAGGCGATGCAGGAGCGCCAGGTCACGATCGGCGGCACCAGCTACCCCCTGCCCGATCCCTTCTTCGTGCTCGCCACGCAAAACCCGATCGAGCACGAGGGCACTTACCCGCTGCCCGAGGCGCAACTCGACCGCTTCATGCTTAAGATCCTCGTCGGCTACCCGGACCGCGACTCCGAGCGCAGCATCATCAGGCGCTCGCTCGACGAAGAGGACGTCGAGGTGCAGCCGGCGGCCAGCCAGCGCGACCTCGAGGCGTTGGCCCTCGAGACCAGGCGTGTCGAGGTGAACGAGCGCATCCGCGAGTACGTCGTGCGGCTGATGGAGGCGACGCGCGAGCCCGCGCGCTACCAGCTCGACGACCTGGAGCCGCTGATCGAGTACGGCGCCTCCCCGCGCGCGGGCGCGATGCTGGCGCAGGCGGTGCGCAGCCTGGCCTGCATCCGCGGGCGCGGCTACGCGCTGCCGGAGGACGTGAAGGAGCTCGCGCCGGACGTGCTCCGCCACCGCCTGGTGCTCACCTACGAGGCCGAAGCGCGCGGCATCAGCGCGGACCAGATCGTCGAGCGGCTGCTGGCCGGCGTCGGGATTCCCTGAGCGTGCGCGCCCGCCTGCTCGGCCTGCTGCGCGGCGGGGCGAGGAGGCCCCGTCCCAACCGCGACCAGCGTCCGGGCGTGGGAGACCGCAATACGCCGCCGCCCCTGCCGCCACGACTGCTCGCCACCGTCCGCCGCCTCGAGATCCGCGCCCGCCGCCTCGTCACCAGCGAACTCGGCGGCGAGTACCGCAGCGCCTTCCGCGGCGCGGGCATCGAGTTCGCCGAGGCGCGCGAGTACGTCCCCGGCGACGACGTGCGCCGCATCGACTGGAACGTCACCGCCCGGATGGGCGCGCCCTGGGTCAAGGAGTACGTCGAAGAGCGCGAGCTGCACCTTGTCTGCGCGGTCGACGTCTCCGCATCGCAGCTCGCGGGGCGACCCGCGCAGGGCCGCCGCGCCGCAGCCGCCGAGGTCTGCACGCTGGTCACGCTCGCCGCGGCCTACAGCCACGACCGCACCGGCCTGCTGACCTTCAGCGACCGCGTCGAGCGTTACGTGCCGCCCGCCAAGGGCGCGCGCCATGCCATGCGCCTGGTGCGCGAGGTGCTGCAGCCCGGCCAGCCGAGGCCGACGACCTCGATTGCCGTGGCCTGCGACTACCTCGCGCGAGTGCTGCGCCGCCGCTCCACGGTCTTCCTCATCTCGGACTTCATCGACGACGGCTACGAACGGCAACTGCGTGATCTCGCCCGCCGCCACGAGGTCATCGCCGCCGTGACCGTCGACCCGCTCGACGAGGCGCTGCCGGACGCCGGCATCGTCGAGCTCGAGGACATCGAGCTGGGCGGCAAGCTGCTGCTCGACAGCTCGGACGCCGGCCTGCGCCGGCGCTACGCGGAGGTCGCCGCCGAGCGCAGCGAGCAGCGCAGCGCGACGCTGCGCCGCGCCGGCGTCGAGGAAGTGATCGTGCGCACCGACGGCGACGCTGCCGCGCCCGTCCTCGAGTTCTTCCGCCGCCGGAGCCGCCGCACGTGAGACGCGCGCCGCTGCCGGCCATCGTCGCGCCGCTGGCGCTTGCCGCGCTCGCCGTCATCGGCGCGCTCGGCGCAGCCTCCGCCGAGGCGCAGCGTCCGCCCCCGATCGAGCTGCGCGTCGGTGTCGAGCCGCGCGAAGTGACGCTCGGGGATCGGGTGCGGATCACCGTGATCGTGACGCACACCGAGGCACTGCTGATCACGGCCGATCCGCCATCCCGGAGCGAGGCGATGCAACTGATCGAGGCGCTTCCCGCCGAGACCGTGACGCTCCCCGACGGCTCGCTGCAGACCGAGATCGCATTCACCGTCGCGGCGTTCGCCCTCGGGCCCCAGGATCCCGGCTCGCTGCGCATCTTCTGGCTGAGCCAGGACGGCGCCTCCGGCGAGGTGCAGGCGATCCCACCCACCTTCGAGGTCATCAGCGCGCTCCTCGACGACTCCGGAGCGCTGCGCCCACTGAAGCCGCAGGCGGCGTTCGGCGAGCCTCCCCCCGCCTGGATGCGGCCGGCGATCGTCGGCGGCGTGCTGCTTGGACTCATCCTCGTCGTGGCGCTCGGCGTGCACTGGCTGCGGCGGCGTACACCCGCCCCGGCGCCGCCGACGGAGCGCCTCGAGCGCACGCCGGAGACCGCCGCGCGGCGGAGGCTGGAGGAGCTCGCGGGCGGCGGCGCGCTCTCCGGCGGCGACTACGAGCACTTCTACGGGACGCTCTCCGTGGTCCTGCGCGACTACCTGGAGGCGCGCTTCGAGTTCAACGCCACCGCGCTGACCACGCCGGAGCTGGACCGCTCGATGGGCGGGTACGGCGTCGAGCGCTGGCAGGCGCGCCTCGCCGGCGGGCTGCTGGACCGCTGCGACGCCGCCGTCTACGCCGGCCGCCGCCCCGATCCCGGCTCCGCCGATCACGACCTCACCGTGGCCTTCGAGATCATCGATCTCTCCCGTACCCGCACGCCGGTCACCAGCGAGGCCGCCGCCGGCCCCGACACGGCAGGGGCGCCGCGATGACCTTCGCCAGCCCGTGGCTGCTGCTGCTGCTCCCGGCCGCGGGCGCGCTGCTGCTGACGCGCGCGCTCGTCCAACCGCGCCGTCCACGGCTCGCCGTCGCCAGCCTCGCCCCGCTGCGCGCGGCCGCCGCGCCGAGCTGGCGGCTGCGGCTGCGCTGGCTGCCCTGGCTGCTGCGCGCAGCCGCGATCGCGCTGCTGATCCTCGCCGCCGCCCGCCCCCAGCGCGGCCTGGCGCTGACCATCCTGCCCGAGGACGGCATCGACATCGTCGTCGCCCTCGATGTCTCCGGGTCGATGAGCCAGCTGGCGGAGCCCGGCCGGGGGGCGCCCAGCAAGCTGGAGGCGGCGCAGACCGTAATCGGCGAGTTCATCGACAGCCTGGAGGGTGACCGCTTGGGCCTCGTGACGTTCCAGTCGCGCGCACTCCTGCTCTCGCCGCTCACGCTCGACCACGACGCACTCAAGCGGCAGGTCGACGGGGCCGAGTCGGGGCTGGTCGCGGACGGGACGGCGATCGGGCTCGGCCTCGCCGAGGCGCTCAACCTGCTCCGCGAGTCGCCCGCGCGCAGCCGCATCGTCGTGCTGCTGACGGATGGAGAGAACAACCAGGGCGAGGTGCCGCCGATGCAGGCGGCTCGCATCGCCGAGACGCTCGGCATCCGCGTCTACACCGTCGGCCTGCACGGCGCCGCGCGCGGCGGCAGCCAGGTGGATGTGCGCCTGCTACAGCAGATCGCCGCCGTCACCGACGCGGGCTACTTCGACGCCGCGACGCAGGACGAACTCGCCGAGGCGTACCGCGAGGTCCGCCGGCTCGAGCGCAGCCGCATCGGCGAGCGGCGCTTCACCGAGTTCCGCGAGTACGGGCCGCTGCTCGCCATTGCGGCGCTGCTGCTGCTCGCCGCGGAGACCGGCCTGCGCGCCACCGCCTTCAGGAGATACCCGTGATCGCCCTCGCCGATCCGCTGGCGCTGCTCTGGCTGGCGATCCTGCTGCCGGTGCTGCTCGCCGCCTCGCACGCCGCACGGCGGCGACGCGAGGCCGATGACGCCTTCGGCGGCGCTCCCGCGCTGCGCCGGGGGCGCATCAGCTGGCGACGCCCACTCCAGGATCTGCTGCTGCTCGGCGCGCTCGTGCTCGTCGTGATCGCCGTCGCTCGGCCACAGTGGGGCGAGCAGGAACGCCCGCTCACGCGCCTCGGCGTCGACATCGCGATCGCCCTCGACATCTCGCGCTCGATGACGGCGACGGATGTGGAGCCCTCGCGCGCCGCGGCGGCTGCCTCGGCGATCGACGAGCTGTTCAACCACCTCCGCGGCGACCGCGTCGGCCTCGTCACCTTCGGGGGCGACGCCTTCGAGCGCTCACCGCTCACGCTCGATCTGGAGGCCGTGCGCCAGCTGGTTGCACGCGCGCAGGATGAGCCCGCGTTCGTGCGGCCGGGCACCGACCTCGCCGCCGCCCTGCAAGCCGCCCTGCGCCTGCTCGACATCGAGGACGCCGCCGCGACGCAGACCATCGTCCTGATCTCGGACGGCGAGGACCTCGGCGACGAGCTCGACGACGCCCTGGAGGCGGCCACGGACGCCGGCGTGCTCGTCTTCAGCGTCGCCGCCGGGACCGCCGACGGCGGCGCGATGGCCGCGCGCGGCAGCGGCGACGTGGACGACGCCACCGCCACTCCCAGCGCGGCGAGCGACAACCTGAGCCAGGCCGACCGCCCGATGCTGCAACGAATCGCCGCAGCCACCGGCGGCGACCTGCGCGAACTCACCGAGCTGCCCGGCCTCGCCGTCGAGTTCCAGCGGCTGCGGCAATCAGCCTTCGACGAGGGCGCGAACCGCGCCCCGATCGAGCGCTTCCAGTGGTTCCTCGGCGGCGCGCTGCTGCTGCTCGCGCTGCAGGCGCTCGTCGCCGACGGCGCCTGGCGCCGACGGCTGCGCGCCGTACGCCCCGGGCACCTCGCCTTCGTCGCCGCCGCGCTGCCGGCGATCGCGCTGATCGCCGCCTGCGCCAGCGCCGAGTACACCGCCACCGAGGACGGCCACGAGGCCTACGCCGCGGGCCGCTACGACGACGCGCTCGCCTCCTACCGCGACGCCGACGCGCTCGCGCCGGACGCCCCGGAACCTCCCTACAACATCGGCAACACGCTGCACCGCCTCGAACGCTACGAGGAGGCCACGGTCGCCTCGACGGCAGCGCTGAGCAGAGCCATCGACCCCGTGCTGCTCGCGCGTGCCGCGTACGCCCTCGGCAGCCACGCCTTCCGCCGCGACGACCTCGAAGCCGCGCGCGAGGCCTGGATCAGGGTGCTGCTGCGCGATCCCTCGGACCTCGACGCCAAACACAACCTCGAGCTGACGCTGCGCCGGCTCGCAGGCGACGACGAGCCACCGGAACCCCCCGCTGGCGAGGATGGCGACGGCGACGGCGAGGATGGCGAGGGCTCCGAGGGCGACGAGCCGGAGGACGATGAGCGCGAGGAGCAGCCCGCGGACGGCGGCGGCCAGGCGAACGCCACCGCGACGCCGGATACGACATCGCAGCGGGGCCCCGGCGACCCGCAGCTGCCCTCGCCAGGCGACCCCTCCGGCGACTCGCCGGCGGGCGAGTCCGGCGCGCAAGTCCAGCAAGAACCACCCGCGACGCTCGAGGACGCGCGTGCGCTGCTCTCGGAGGAGGCGCTGCGCATCGGCAATGAAACGCTGACCCTCGCGGACGCGATCGCCTTGCTGGAACTGGTGCGGCGCGCCAGCGAACTCGAGGCGTTGGAGCCGCGCGGCGGCGGCGGGGGACCGGGCGACCGCTAGGCCCGGCGCGCCCGCTCAGCGCGCGAGGCGGCGCAACCAGAGGCGGCGCAGCAGCGTCTCGCGGAACAGCCGGTTGCGCAGGCGACGGTAGAGCGCGTCGGCACGGCGGACAGCCGGATCGTCCTCGTCGGCCTCGTCGGCCTCGTCCGGCGGCGGCGTCGCGAGCGCCTCTTCGCCGTCGTCGGCGCGCCCGCCGTAACGCTCGCGGGTGAAGGCGTCCGCGAGGAATTCGACGGGCTCCTCGGTCTCGAGGTCGCGACGCAGATCGGCGGCGGTCTCGATCGGGGTGCGGTTGGCGGGGGCGGAGATGCCGGCCCAGCCGGCAATCCGCTGCACCTTCGCCCAGCGCGCGGTGGCGGGGCTGAGCCCTCGGTCGGGGAACGCCCAGATCCCGCGCCCGATCAACATGACCGCCGCAGCCGCGGCGAGAATCGCAATCAGCCAGCCCGCGATCATCCCGAGCGGCGCCCACAGCGACCCCGCGCCAGCGCCCCGGCCGCCGGTGGTCGTCGAGCCCAGCCCGGCCGGCGCCAGGCTCTCTTCCAGCAGCTCGGCCAGCTCGAGCGCGGCGATCTCGTCTTCGAGGCTGGTCGTGGAGCCGTCGATGGCGAACACGCCCGCCCTGGCCCGGCTGACGAGCTCGCGGACCGGCGCCGGGTTGAATTCGACCCATCCGTAGCCGGGGAAGTAGACCTCCGGCCAGGCCCACGAGTCCTCCTCGCTCAGCACGTAGGCCTCCGACAGCGGACTGAACGAGGTTTCGTCCAGCGCGAAGCCGACGGCGATGCGCGCGGGGATGCCGAGCGAGCGCAGCAGCACCACCATCGCCGAGGCGTGGTGGTCGAAGTAGCCCTCGCGGCTCTCGAACAGGAACCAGTCGACCGGGTCGCGGCGCGGCGGCGGGTCGGAGACTCTCAGGCTGAAGGCGTAGTTCTCGCGCAGGTAGCGCTCGATCCGGTAGGCCGCGATGTACGGCTCGTCGTCGCCTCGCGTGATCTCCGCGGCGAGTTCGCCGACCCGAACCGGCAGGCTGCCCGGCAGTTGCAGGTAGCGCTCGCGCACCCACTCGGGATACTCGGTCCCGGCGTTCAGCAGATCATCGACGCCGGCCACGGAGATCGAGCCCACCGAGATGTAGCTGTCGCCGCTCCCGACGCGATCGCTCGGTCGCAGCCCAATCACGTCGCTGTCCGACGCGCCGGTCAGGAACTCGGCCTCCACGTCGGTTGCCAGCGGCTCGCCGACGGCGAGTAGCCGCCGGTCGCTGAGCGGCGACTCGACGTGGACCTCGACAGCCACGAGGCGGCGCTGCTGCGCGCGCGTCGCGGGAGTCCCGAAGCGCGCCGCCTCGACGGTGATCGCCGGCGGGTCGACGAGTTCGGTGTCGGAGAGCCGCCAGCCGCCGCGCTCGTAGCGGTCGAAGACGTTCGAGCGCAGATACGCGAGACTGCCGGGCTCGGCGGAGACGATGTACATCGTCTCGTCCTCGAGATTGACGCTGCCCTGCAGCGGCAGGGAGCCCTCGAACTGGTGGATCAACTGGCCGTGCTTGCCATCGATCCCGATGAACATCTGGCCCAGCGGCTCCACCCGGTCCGTGATCGGGCGGATCGCGTTGCTCCAGGCCCCGGCGGCAGGCTCCCAGCCATCGCCGACCGGCACGATCCAGGCCGAGAGGATCAGCGCGGCCGCGACCCACCCGCCGGCGTGCAGCACCTGGAGCGAGAGCCATCGAGGCATGGCGATCGCGCGTCCCTGCCAGTTGCTGACCGTGCGCAGCAGGTGGATGCGCGTGAAGAGCAGGATCGCGGCGAAGAGGAAGACGACGAACTCCAGCGCCGGCTTCCCCGGCAGGTACGAGATGTTCGTCAGCAGCGCGAATCCGCCGGGCAGCAGCGCCAGCCAGGCGTTGCGCCATCGGAACACCGCCCACGCCGCCAGGTACGGCACGAGCCAGACGGCGAACACGAGCAGCAGCACGAAGGGGAGCGGGTCCGTGGAGACGCCGCCGGTCACGAGCGCGGTCAGCCAGTCGCCCATCCGGCCCCAGAGGTCGCCCCAGCGCGTCGCGATGCCGAGCCCCGGCGCGAACGGGTCGGACAGCTCCATGGTGTGCAGCACCATCGCCGTCGCGATCGCGCCGCCGAACGCGCCGCCGCCCAGGAACGATGCCCACGGCCGCCGGCCGAAGCGGGCCAGCAGCGTGCCCGTCACGAGCCCGACCCCCGCCGCCACCGGCAGCGAGGGCATCTCGTTCACCCAGTTCGCGCGCGCGATCGAGAAGGCCACGGAGAACTGGGCGACGGCGAGCAGCGCGAAGCTGATCCAGTCCTCCCAGAAGCGCCAGGCGCTCACGCTCCTCGGATCGGCCTCGGCGAGGAGATCCCGCAAGGCGCGGGAGCCAAAACCGGCCGGCTGGCCGGGGCTGTCGCTGAGCGCGCTCATGCGTAGACGCTCCCCCGGTCGCCCACTCCGGCGGACGACAGCACCTGCACGAGGTCGTCCTGGCGCTTCACGCTGTAGCTGTAGACGCCGCCCGAGGCGAGCGTGCCGTAGACATCGAGCGAGCTGGCCGCCGCGCCGAAGGTCTCGCCCTCCAGCAGCACCGCCGCCACCTTTACGCCGCGTGCGGACAGCGACATCAGCGCCAGCGCCCAGTCGTCACGCGGCGAGGGCGTCACGGCGACCACCGTCGTGTGCCGCCCGAACTTGCGCGACTCCTCGAGCAGCAGCTGCGAGAGCGGCACGTCGCCCACGGCGCGGGCCAGCGCCAGCGACTCGAGCAGCCGCGTGTAGTGATTGCCGCCGCGGCTCGGCTCGTTGACGCGCAGATCGTCGTCGTAGGCGATCACGCCGACGGAGCGGTTCTGCGTGATGAAGTAGCGGATGACCGAGGCCGCCACCATCACGGCGGCCTCCTCGGTGCCGTCGTCGCCCTCGCCGAAGTGCACCGCGCCCTCGAGGTCGAGCAGCACCCAGATATCGGAGGCGGGATCGAGCTCGAAGAGCTTCACCATGAGGCTGCCGGTGCGGGCCGTGGCCGGCCAGTGCACGCGGCTCAGCGAATCGCCGGGCTCGTAGGCGCGCAGCCCGGAGACGTTGGGCGTGACGTTCTGCGTGCGCCGGCGGAAGCGCCCGTCGCCCGGCAGGTTCGCCGGCGGCACGTGCAGCCTCGGCAGCTCCGGCGCGTTCGGGTAGACCAGCACCTCCGAGCGCACTCCGAAGGTGCGAGACATGCGGAAGAAGCCGAACGGGTCGGTCGCCGTCACCGTCACCGGTCCCAGCTCGTAAAGCCCGCGCCGCCGCGCCGCCGTCTCGTAGCGCCAGACGTCCACCCCGCGCCGCCCGAGGGTGACGACGCGGTTGGTCACGTGGTCCGGCAGCGTCGAGTGGTCATGAACCTCGAGCCAGATCTTGGGCAGCCAGGAGCGCGAGCGCACGATCACGCGCCCATGCAGCGCCCGCCCGCGCGAGACGCGCTGATCCTGGCGCCGCACCTCCACCTCGATGCCGCGGATCATCGAGCGGTTCCAGAAGTAGAGCAGCGGAATCGCAATCGCCATCAGGTAGGCGAAGCGGAAGAGCAGCCAGAACCCGGTCGCGCTCGCAACGGCGAGGGTGAAGAGCGCGACGGCGATCGCCGCCGCCACGTTCGGCCGGCGCGCGGCGAGGCTCGCCGCCCGCCACAGCACCCGCATGGCTCAGGCGCCGCCGCGCGCCCGTGCCCCGGGCACCGGCGTCCGCTCGATGCACTCGTCGACGATCTGCGCGCTCTCGATGTTCCGCACGCGCGCGGCCGGGCTCACGATCACGCGGTGCCCGAGCGTCGGGTAGGCCAGCCGCTTGATGTCGTCCGGCTGCACGAAGTCCCGCCCGCCGAGCATCGCGTAGGCCTGCGCGGCGCGCATCAGCGCCAGCGATCCGCGCGGCGAGGCACCCAGGTAGACGCTCTCGTGTTCCCGCGTCGCGTTCACCATCGTCACGATGTATTGCTTGATCAGCGGGTCGATGTAGACCTCGCGGACGGCCTGCTGCAGCCCGACCACTTCCTCGGCGTTCGTGACCTGGTCGAGCGACTCGATCGGGTGTTGCTGCTGCTGGGCGTCCATCACCAGCACCTCGTCGGTGGGGTTCGGATAGCCGAGCCGCACGCGCATCAGGAAACGGTCGAGCTGCGCCTCGGGCAGCGGGAACGTGCCCTCGTACTCGATCGGGTTCTGCGTGGCGAGGACCATGAACGGCGCGGGCAGCTTGCGCGTCACGCCGTCGACGGTGACCTGTCGCTCCTCCATCGCCTCCAGCAGCGCGGACTGCGTCTTGGGGGTGGCGCGGTTGATCTCGTCGGTGAGCACGACCTGCGCCATCACCGGGCCGGGCCGGAACTCGAACTCGCGCGTCGACTGGTTGAAGACGGCGACGCCCGTGACATCCGAGGGCAGCAGGTCCGGCGTGAACTGGATGCGCTGGAAGCTGCACCCGGTCGAGCGCGCGAGCGCCCTCGCCAGCATCGTCTTGCCGACGCCGGGCACGTCCTCCAGCAGCAGGTGGCCACGGCAGAGCAGTGTCACAAGCGCGAGCCGCGCCTCTTCCGTCTTGCCGATGATCACCCGTTCGACGTTGTCGAGGATGCGCTCGGAGACTTGGCGTGGATCCTCCACGTCGGCCCTCCCAACCCTTCTCAGCCAAGCCTCGCCCCTCCTCGCCGGGGGGCGCGGAGACCCGGGCAGACGGACGTGGCGGGCGCCAGTATAGCAGCGCCCCCGCTGGCGCTTCCCGGCACGCGGCGCCAGCCCGATCAGCGCTCATGGGCCGCGTACCCGATCCTGCGGATACGATGTAGGCACTCGCCGTGAGGAGGCCCGTGGCCGCACCGCAGCCCCCGCCGCGCCTACGCTTCCGCCGGCTCAGCCGCAGCGAGAGCCTGCTGGCCGCCGCCGGCGCGCTGCTGCTGGTCGCTGTCGCCGTCCTCGTCCTGCCGCGCGTGTTCGACGACGGACCTTCCGAGCCGTCACCGGTCACGATCGTGCCCATCACGCGCACTGCCACTCCGTCCCCGACAGGCACGCCCTCGCCCAGCTCGACGCCGTCGCCCTCACCAGCGCCGGCTGCTACCCCTACGCCAGCACCTTCACCCGCGGCGTCGCCGGCGCCCTCACCCTCACCGTCGCCGTCACCAACTGCGTCTCCCTCGCCTACGCCCACACCGACGCCCACGCCAGCGCCGACGGCAACGCCCACGCCCACACCCACACCCACGCCGACACCCACGGCAACGCCCACTCCGACGCCGAGTCCAACTCCCTCGCCCACACCTACCCCGGCGCCCACACCCATCGCCGGCGTACTCGAGGTGGACCCGGAGCGCGCCGGCACGGGCAACGCACTGGTCGTGATCGCGACGGGCGCAGGATCCGTGTCCGCGCGGATCGAGTTCCGCGGCGCCTCGTACCCCCTCGTCCCGCGCGGCGACACGTTCTGGGGCGTGCTCGCGATCCCGTTGGTCGCCGAACCGGGCGAGGAGCCCCTGCGCGCGACGTTCCACGACGCGGACGGCAACGAGATCGGGGACGCCGCCGGCGCCTACGTCGTCGTCGCGCTCGAGCGCCCCGTCGAGCAGATCACCCTGACCCCCGAGGTGACCTCAACGCTGACGGAGGAAACCTCACGGCGCGAGGCCGAGCTGCGCGCCGAGCAGTTCGCGGAGTCCGATCCCGATCCGGCGTGGTCGGAGCCCTTCCTCTCGCCGCTCACCAGGGCGCCGATCACCGCGCCGTTCGGCAGCGGCCGCTCCTACAACGGCACCCCGGTCAGCAGCTTCCACCGCGGCGTCGACTACGGCGGGCCCGAGGGCGAACCGGTGCTCGCCTCCGCGCCCGGCCGCGTCAGCTGGGTGGGGGAGATGCCGATCCGCGGCAACTCCGTGATCGTCGACCACGGCGCGGGCGTGATGACCGGCTATCACCACCTCTCACGCATCGACGTCGCCGTCGATGACGTACTGGAGGGAGGGACACAACTCGGTGCGCTCGGCGCGACGGGCCTCACGACCGGCCCGCACGTGCACTGGGAGCTGATCGTCCACGGCGTGAACGTCGATCCACTCCCCTGGCTGTTCAACTCGTTCCTGAAGTCCGGGACCTTCGGCCCTCCAACGCAGACAGAGTCTGCGCAAGAGTGACCACCGCCGCCGTCTCCACGCGCAGCCTGCGCGGCCCGAGGTTCACCGCCAGCGCGCCGTCCGCGATCAGCCGCTCCCGCTCCTCGGCCGTCCAGCCGCCCTCGGGCCCGATGTAGATCGCGACGGCCACGGGCGCGGGGGCGACGCTCGCGATCGCCTCGGCGACCGTCCGCGCCGCGCCGGGATCGGCGATCAGCCTCAGCGCGCCGGCAGGCGGCGCCTCGCCGAACGCGGGCAGCGAGGCGCGCCCGCACTGCTCCGCCGCCTCGATGGCGATGCGGCGCCAGCGCTCGATGCGGCCCGCACCGGGCTGCATCACCGATCGCTCGCTCGCCAGCGGCGTGATCGCGGCGACACCGAGCTCCGTCGCCTTCTCCACGATCCAGTCGCCGCGCTGCCCTCGCGGGAAGGCGCAGAGCAGCGTGACCGCGACGGGCGGCTCCGGCAGCACCTCGAGCGGTTCCCCGATGCGCAGCGCGACGCCCTCCGTCGCGATCGCGACGAGGCTCGCCTCCCACTCGCCGCCGCTGCCGTCGAACACGGCCAGACCGTCGCCGGGGCGCAGCCGCAGCACGCTGCGCAAGCGGTGCGACTGCGCGGCATCGAGGCGCACCTCGGTGCCCCGTTCGAGCTGCACGTCCGCGACGTAGAGCCGCCTCACGGGACCGGCTTCCGCGCGACCAGGGCGCACCACTCGCCATCCCGTTCGACGGCGGACTCCATGAGGCCAGCGCCGCGCGCCGCCGCGAGCACATCCGGGGCGCGATCCTCCATGAAGCCACTCAGGACGATCCGCCCGCCCGGCCGCAGCGCCCGTGCCGCCGCCGGCAGCAACTCGCAGACCACCGCGGAGGAGATGTTCGCCGCCACGAGGTCGTACGCGGCCTCCGCGGCGCGCTGCGGATGGAGCGTCCCCCTGGAGAGGCTCACGACATCCTCGAGGCCGTTGCGCCGCACGTTCTCGCGCGCCGACTCCACCGCGTCCGGGTCGGTATCGAGCGCATCGACGCGCGCCGCGCCCAGCCGGGCCGCTACGAGCGCGAGGATGCCGGAGCCCGTGCCGATGTCGAGCACCACGTCGCCGGGCCCGCACTCACGCTCGATCGCCTCGAGGCAGAGCCGGGTCGTCGCGTGCTGGCCCGTGCCGAACGCGCGCCCCGGATCGAGGCTGATCGCGAACGCCTCGCCTTCATCCGCGGGCTCCCAGGACGGGTGGACCACCAGGCGCCCGATACGCAGCGTCGTGAAGTGCTCGCGCCAGGCCTCGGACCAGTCGACGTCCTCGACGGCGCGGTAGCGCAAGCGGGGCAGCGGCTCGCGCAGCGGGAGCGCGGCCAGCCGCCGACGCAGCGCGCGGCGCGCGTGCGGCTCCAGCGGCGCGGACAGGAACGCGCGCACCATCGCGCCGTCGGGTTCGATTGTGTAGGCGAAGTTGCGCTCGTCCGAGGTCTGGATGCGCGGCTCCAGGGCGACCGCGCCCTCCGCCACATCGCCGAGCGCGTCCGCAACCAGCTCCGCGTCCTCCAGTGCGAGTTGGACCGTCAACTCGACCCATGCGCCGGGGCCGCCCGACGCGGCGCGTGCGTTCGCGCCCGCCGTCATGGGGCTAGGAGAAGACCTCCCGAATGCGACCGAACAGCCCGCGATCGGCCGCCGACAGCGAAGGCGTCCCGAGCGAGTCGGCGAGCTGCTCCAACAGCTCGCGCTGTTCCTCGGTCAGCTTCGTGGGCGTGACCACGTGCGTGCGGACCAGCAGGTCGCCGCGCCCGCTGCCTCGCAGGTGCGGGACGCCGCGTCCCCGCAGGGTGAAGATGTGGCCGGGCTGCGTGCCGGCGGGCACGTCGATGGTGACGGGGTCGCCGTCCAGCGTCGGCACCTCCGTCTCCGCGCCAAGCGCAGCCTGCGCCGGGTTCACCGGCAGCACGTAGACGAGATGATCGCCGCGGCGCTCGAAGTGCTTGTGGTCGGCGATCTTGAGGTCCAGGTAGAGGTGGCCGGGCGGCCCGCCGCGGACCCCGGCGTCGCCCTCGCCGCTGAGGCGAATCTGGTGCTCCTCGTCGACGCCGGCGGGGATGTTGACGGTGCGCGTGACGGTGTCCACCCGCATGCCGCGCCCGCTGCAACCCTCGCAGGGATTCGTCACCACCTCGCCGTAGCCGCCGCAGCGATTGCACAGCGCAGAGTTCACGAAGCGCCCGAAGAGCGACTCCTGCACGCGGCGGATCTCGCCCTGGCCCTGGCACTCGGGACAGGTGGAGGGGCGGCTGCCGTTGGCCGAGCCGCTGCCGCCGCAGTCCTCGCAACGCCCGACGCGCTGGAACTGGATCTCGCGCTCCGCGCCGAAGACGGCGTCCTCGAACGCGACGGAGATCGAGGCGCGGCGGTCGGCGCCGCGCTGCGGGCCGGGCCGGCGTGCGCCGGTGCCGCGGAAGAACGCATCGAAGATATCGCCGAAGCCGCCGAAGCCCTCGAAGCCGGAGAAGCCCTGCTGCCCGCCGCCGTTGAGCCCGGCCATGCCGAAGCGGTCGTAGGTGCGGCGCTTCTCCGGATCGGAGAGCACCTCGTAAGCGGCGTTGACCTGCTTGAAGCGACCCTCGGCGCCCTCGCTCTTGTTGCGATCGGGGTGGAACTCCATCGCAAGCTTGCGGAAGGCGCGCTTGATCTCCTCCTGCGAGGCATCGCGCTGGACCCCGAGGGTCGAGTAGAGGTCTACGTCTGTGGCCATCAACCTCCCAGTCTACCGAAGAGTCGGGTACAGCGCGTCTCCGCTGCCTTCGATCGCCGCGATCACAGCGCGCCCCGCACATAACGAGCCGCGAGGTATTCCGCCACCCAATTGCTGGTGCTGCGCCACTGCCCGTCGGCGCCGCGCGTGGCCTGTAGCCGCCCGCGTATCGCAGCCGTCCGCAGCGCCGAGTGGGAGATCCGCGCACTCGCCAGTGCAGCGAGCGGCACAAGCCGACCGGGCCCCGCCACCGCCGGAATGACGAACTTGTAGAGGTTGTCGAGGATCGCTCGCGCGATCAACTCGCCGAGCGGACCGATCTCTCCGCGATCGGCCCTGCGCAGCGCCGCCAGGTACATCCTGCGCTGGTTCTTGTAGATGATGGCAGGCGGGTAGCCGAGCCGGACGAGCAACAGGTTGAGGACCAGGCGACCCGCCCGCCCATTGCCGTCGAGGAACGGGTGAATCCGCTCAAACCGGCAGTGCAACTCAGCGACGGCCTCTGGAAACTGCTCTGCGTTCGGTTGGAGCCGATTCACGTCCGCGATCCAGTCCGTCATCAGCGCTGGCACATCGGTCCATGCAGGCGGCGTCATGCCTTCCGGGAACGGCTGGATATCGTGTCTCCGATACGCTCCAGGCCGTTCCTCTGGATCGGCGGCCGAGTGGGGCGCGACATCCCAGACAGGCCCCATCGCGAGATCGTGGACGCGCCTCACCTCGGTCAGCGATATCCACTCGCCAGGGGACCACTCGCCCGGTTCGATCGCCTGGCCGTACACCCAATCGGCGGCGTTCGCGTAGCCGCGGACTTCCATGTACTCCGCGAGTTGCTTGTCGCCGACAGCGCGACCTTCCGCCAGCAGGGCCTCGACCTGCCTGAGCACAAGCGTATTTCCCTCGATGGCGGTGGAGTGGTGTGCCTCTTCGAACCAGATGCCGCGCCAGATGTCGGACGCCTCCAGCCGGTTGGGGAGTCCCCCCATGCGCGTCCAGAGCTCATCGATCTGCGTCTTGAGCCTGGCATAGACGGCGCCACGTGGCGGTCGGCCACGTCGCACCACTGGCCCTTCCACAAGTTGATCAGGCTGACGCGTCATAAATTACACCGTACACTTTCACCAAGAAAGTGTACGCCACAATTCCTGCTAAATGAACCGTACACTTTTGATCTGAAGTGTACGACATGCCGTCACCGAAATGAACCGTACTCTTTTGGAACTAAAGTGTACGCCACAATTCCTGCTAAATGCACCGTACACTTTCGTGCGCCTGTTCCCCGAGGACGGGCTAGACCTCGCGGAACTCGCCCTCGACGGTGCTCGCGGCTTCCTCGTCGCCTTCGTCGCCCTCGGCCGCCTCACCGGCGGCCTCGCCCTCCGCCGCGGCGGCGCTGTAGACCGCCTCGCCGATCTCCTGCATCGCCTGTGACAGCGCCTCCACCTTCGGCTGCAGCGCCGAGGCTTCGGCGGCCGTGTCGGCGAGGGCGGAACGGATGTCGGCGATGGCCGCCTCGACGCGGCCCTTCAGCTCGTCGTCGATCTTCTCCGCGTGCTCGTTGAGCGTGCGCTCCGCCGAGTAGGCGAGGTTGTCCGCGGCGTTGCGCAGCTCCACCTGCTCGCGCCGCTCGCGGTCCTCGACGGCGTGCTCCTCCGCCTCGCGCGTGAGGCGCTCGACCTCCTCGTCGGTGAGGCCGGAGCTGGCCTGGATCGTGACATGCTGCTGCTTGCCCGTCGCCTTGTCGCGTGCCGAGACCGTCACGATGCCGTTCGCATCGATGTTGAACTCGACCTCGATCTGCGGGACGCCGCGCGGCGCGGGCAGGATGCCGTCGAGGATGAAGCGCGCGAGCGACTTGTTGTCGGCCGCCATCGGCCGCTCACCCTGCAGCACGTGAATCTCGACCGAGGGCTGGTTGTCCGCGGCGGTTGAGAAGGTCTGCTGCGCGCTCGTCGGGATCGTCGTGTTGCGCTCGATCAGCGAGGTCAGCACGCCGCCCAGCGTCTCGATGCCGAGCGTCAGCGGCGTCACGTCGAGCAGCAGCACGTCCTTGACGTCGCCGCGCAGCACGCCCGCCTGGATCGCCGCGCCGATCGCGACGACCTCGTCCGGGTTGACGCCCTGGTGCGGGTCCTTGCCGAAGAACTCGCGCACCTTCTGCTGAACCAGCGGCATGCGCGTCATCCCGCCGACGAGGACCACCTCGTCCACCTCGGAGGGCTGCATGCCCGCGTCCTTGAGCGCGTCGCGCACCGGCCCGATCGTGCGCTCGACGAGCCCGTCGACGAGCTGTTCGAGGCGCGCCCGCGTGATCGCGATCTGCATGTGCCGCGGGCCGCTCTGGTCTGCGGTGATGAACGGCAGGTTGACCTCGGTCTGCTGCGCCGTGGAGAGCTCGATCTTCGCCTTCTCGGCGGCCTCCTTGAGGCGCTGCAGCGCCATCCGGTCGCCGGCCAGGTCGATGCCCTGGTCGCGCTTGAACTCCGCCACCAGGTAGTCGATCACCACGGTGTCGAAGTCGTCGCCGCCCAGGAACGTGTCGCCGTTGGTCGCCTGCACCTGGAAGGTGCCATCGCCGATCTCGAGGATCGAGATGTCAAAGGTGCCACCACCGAGGTCGTAGACCGCGATCACCTCGTCGCCCTTCTTGTCCAGGCCATAGGCGAGCGAGGCGGCGGTCGGCTCGTTGATGATGCGCAGCACCTCGAGGCCGGCGATGCGGCCCGCGTCGCGGGTGGCCTGGCGCTGCGAGTCGTTGAAGTAGGCGGGCACGGTGATCACCGCCTCGGTGACCTCCTCGCCGAGGTAGGCCTCGGCGTCCGTCTTCAGCTTCTGCAGGATCATCGCGGAGATCTCCGGCGGCGAGTAATCGCGATCGCCCATCCTCACGTGCGCGTCGCCGTTGCTCGCCGCGCTGACCGCGAAGGGGGCGACCGCGCTCAGTTGCGTGACCTCGGCGTCCCCGAAGCGGCGGCCCATCAGCCGCTTCACGGAGAAGATCGTGCCGTCCGGGTTGGTGACCGCCTGGCGCTTCGCCACGGTCCCGACGAGCCGCTCTCCGGACCCGCTGACCGCCACCGTCGAGGGCGTTGTGCGGCCGCCCTCGGAGTTGGCGATGATCACGGGCTCGCCGCCCTCCATCACCGCCATCGCGCTGTTCGTGGTGCCGAGGTCGATGCCGATCACCTTTGCCATCTCGTACCCCCTGTCGCATTCCCTGCGGGTTGTCGTTCATGCGGGTGGCGCGCTCGCGCCGCCGCCCTCCTGCCTGGGTCGGTCTCTACTGCTCCTGTGCCGGCGGCTCTGACTCGCTCGCGCCGGCGCCGACCACCACCTGGGCGGGCCGCAGCACGTAGTTCTCGATGCGATAGCCCTCGCGTACGAGGGCGACAACCTGTCCCTCCGGCCCCGGGCCGAAGGTGACGGCCTCGTGCACGAGCGGGTCGAAGGCCTCGCCTTCGCCGCTGATCTTCACGACACCGGCGTTCGCCAGCATCTCCCCGAACTTGCGCTGCACCAGCCGGATGCCCTCGACCCACTGGTGGCCGGCGAGATCGTCGTCAGCCGAGGCGAGCGCGCGGTTCAGGTCGTCGAGCGGCGGCAGGCAGCGCGCAATCGTCTCCGCCAGCTGGGCCCGCGCACGCTCCTTCCAGCGCTCCTCGGTGCGCCGGCGGTAGTTCTGCAGGTCCGCGACGGCGCGCGCGTGGCGCTGCGTCAGCTCCGCGACCTCCGCCTCGAGGGCGGCGCTGCGCTCGGCGGCGGCGGGTACGTCGCCGCCGCCGGCCTCCTCGGCAGGCGCGCTCGTTTCCCCGGCGCTGTCTCCTTCAAGAGGCACGTCGTCCTGCTCCTGATCGTGCGTCGTCGAATCTTGCGGGCGGTATGCGGCCCGCGGGTCAGCCATCCAGTTCGTGCAGCAATTCGGTCATCAGCCGGGCGACGTAGCGCACGCGCGGGATGGTGTGCCCGTAGTGCATCCGCGTGGGGCCCAGCACCGCGACGGAGCCCACTGCCCCGCCGGGCTCACCGAACGTCGAGATGACCATCGTCCAGTCGTGCAGCCACGGGCGCTCGTTCTCGTCGCCGATCAGCACGCGGGCGCTGCGCTCTGCACTCGAGGACCGCTGCAGCGCTCGCCGCAACTCGTACGCCTCCAGGTGCTCCACCGCATCCAGCATGCGATCGGTGGTGGAGAACTCCGGCTGCGCCAGCGCCGCCCGCACTCCTTCGATGAACAACTGCACCGCGCTCGCGCCCTCCGCGGCCAGCTCGGCGATGTCGAGCGCGAGGCGGCGATCGTCTTCGTCCTCGAGCTGCGGCGCGGCGGCCCGGATTCCATCCGGATCTGCCAGCGCGAGGCGCTCGTTGAGGCGCCCCGCGCGCACGGACAGCGTCGCCTGGTCCTCGGCCTCCGGAACGGCGACGATCCGCTCCTGCACGCTGCCGTCGTCCAGCACGCCCACCAGCAGCGCCGCGCCGGGCCGCAGGTGGACCAGCTGCGCCTGCCGCAGATGCGGCACCGCTCGCTGCGGCCGCGCGACCACGGCGACGTTGCTGACCGCCGCCGCGAGGATCGAGGCGGCGAGCTGCAGCCACTCATCGAGGCCCGGCGACACCTGGTAGAACTGGTGCTCAATCGTGCGCCGCTCGTCCGGGCCGATCGGCCGCTCCGCCATCAACTGCTCGACGTAGAAGCGGTACCCGCTGTTCGAGGGGATACGTCCGGCCGAGGTGTAGGGGTGGGTGATGTACCCGTCTTCCTCGAGCGCGGCCAGTTCGTTCCGCACCGTCGCGGTGGAAACGTCCAGATTGTGGCGATCGACGAGCGCGCGCGAACTCACCGGCGCAGCTGTGTCGATATACTCGTCTACGACGAGATTGAGGATGTCCGCCCGGCGCTGCGTAAGCACAGGCCCTCCATCCCGACTGAACCCGCGGATTAGCACTCTCATAGGGAGAGTGCTAACACACTGGATTCTAGCCGCCGCACGCCTGACTGGTCAACGCTTGGAGGCCTCCCGGCGGCGCAACGACAGGACATCGGGGCGGCCTCGGGCCCCTGCCCGCAAGCACGGAACGGGAGCGCATGGACCGCGACACGCACCAACAAGCCGCCCCCTCGCCCGCCGCGGACGACCCCGCACGCGCGGCCGACGCCCGCGACGCCTTCTCCGAGCTCTACAAGGCGCACTCCACGCGCGTCTATCGCTACCTGCTATCCCGCACCAGCAGCGTCAGCGACGCCGAGGAACTGACCTCGCGCACCTTCGCCAACGCCTTCGCGAGCCTCGGCAGCTACCGTGGACGCGGCAAGTTCGAGTCCTGGCTGATGACCATCGCGCACAACCTGCTGGCGAACTGGTACCGCGACCGCGGCCGCAGGCCGCAGGCGGCCCCGCTCGACGAGGCGCTCGCCGTCCCCTCGGACGCGCCGGGACCGGAGTCCGCGCTCGAGCGGATCGAGGAGACACAGCGCGTGCGCAACGCAGCCGCCGCGCTCGCACCGGACCGCCAGCAACTGATCACGCTCAAGTACGTGGACGGCCTGACGAACGCCGAGATCGGCCGCATCCTCGGCCGCAGCGAGGGCGCCGTGAAGGCCCTCCACCACCGCACGCTGCGGCAGCTCGCCGTGGCGCTCGCCGCCGAGGGCGAGTAGCGGCGCCAGCCCCGCGCCGCGGCGCCGCGCTTCCGCGGCGGACGGGGTGTGGCGACAACCGCCTGCGCTCGCTACGATCACGACAGCCCGGAAGGACGGCGCCAATCGTGGACATCAACTGGCTCGGGCACGCCTGCGTGCGGTTGCGCACGCGATCGGCCGCGGTGGTCATGGACCCGGCGAGCCGCGACGCAGGCTTCGACATGGGACGCCCCGGCGCGGACATCGTGACGATCAGCCGCCAGCATCCGCATCACGCGCACGCCAGCGGCGTCCGGGGGCAGCCGATCATCATCGACGGCCCCGGCGAGTACGAGATCGAGGGCGTACAGCTCTTCGGCCTGCCCAGCCCGCTCGTTCGCGCGGGCGACGGCGCGGTGAACGAGCGCAACACCGCCTACATCATCGAGGCCGAGGGTCTGCACCTCGCCCACCTCGGCAGCGGCTGCACGCCGCCGCGCGAGGACGCGGCCGGGCTGTTCAGGAACATCGACATCCTGATCCTGCCGATCGGCGGCGATGAGGCGGTCGCGCCGGAGCGCGCTGCACGAACCGTGCGCGATCTGGAGCCGACGATCGTGATCCCGGTCAGCTACGAGGGACCATCCGCGGCCGGCGAGCAGCCGGCGGCGCTTCGCGCCTTCCTCGACGCGACCGGCCTGAGCGGCGGAGAGCCTCAGCCGCGGCTGAGCATCCGCCCCCGTCAGCTCGGCGAGGAGCAGCGCGTCGTCTTGCTCGAGGCCTCTCGCAGGTAGCGCCCTCGCGGCGCCCCGTCAGGGCAGGTAGATCCTCGGGTTGCGGCGCACGCCGTTCAGCTCGATCTCGAAGTGCAGGTGCGGGCCCGTGGTGCGGCCGGTCAGTCCGGCGAAGCCGACGATCTGGCCCGCCGTGACCTCGTCACCATTCTTCACAGCAAAGCCGCGGAGGTGCGCGTAGAGCGACGTGAATCCGCCGTCGTGCCGAACCTCCACGTAGAGCCCGTACGAGCAGCACCTGGTGCCGCCCACGAAGATCACCTTCCCGTCGGCCGCCGCCTTGATCGGCGTGCCGACCGGCGCCCTGATATCGATCCCCAGCGGATGGCTTGGGCCGAAGTACGACGTAATGATGTCGACGGTGGGCCAGACGAAGTTGTAGCTCGACACCGCTGTGGCCACTGGTGCCGCTGTGGCCACTGGCGCCGCTGTGGCCACTGGCGCCGGTGCGGCTGCTCGCGCCGGCGCTGGCGTCGGCGTCGGGGCGGGGGTGGGGGCGATCCTGACGGCCGCCCTCACGACGACTCTGCCATTCGGGACGAGGATCGTGTCCCCTGCGTGGATGAGCCCGTCGCTCGGCAGCTTGTTCGTCGCGATGATGTCCCGCACGTTAGCGTCGTACCGATCGGCGATCTCGGAGAGGTTCTCGCCCAGGCGCACGCCGTGGATGATCCCCGGGACGCTCGGCACCTGGAGCTGGTCCCCCACGGCCAACATGTCGGCGTCGTCGATGATGTCGATGTTGTTCCAGAGGATGTAGTCGGAGGAGATGCCAAAGCGACCGGCGATGCCGACCACGGTGTCGCCCGGCTGCACCTCATAGCGGAAGAACAAGGGGCGCTGCGCGGGCTCACGCTCCCCGACAACGGGATCGGCGGGCGCCGCCACCGCCGCCGTGCGAGCCAGCCGCAGCATGTCCTCCTCGTCCATCGGGCTGCCCTGGCCGGCGGCCGCCGGCGGCGCGCCTTCCCTCTCCTCGGCCTGCGTCTGGATGGACGGCGGGTTGAACAGCGGGGGCTCAATCGGCTGCGGAAGGGATACCGGTGGCGCTGCCGGCTGCGACCAGGCCGCCGCGCCCGCCGTACCCGGCAGCGAGATCTGCGCTGCCCTCAACACCGGCCCGGGTTGCGCGGAACCCACGGTCCGCGGGAAGAAGCCCGCCGTCAGCACCACCAACAGCGCGAGCGCGACCACCGCGGCGTAGAGACCGGGAGCGGCCAACGGAAGCTCGGACACCCTGCCCGCGGCAATCTGCTGGCGCTGCAACCGCCGCAGACCGCGCTGCACGGTTACGCCCGGGCGAGGAACGACGGGACCAATGCCGCGGATACTCACCCTCCCCGTTGCGCGTTGCCGCATTCACAATGCGGGCAACCTGCCCGGCAAGAATGAGGCAGTTTAGCACGCGACCCGCAACTCGATCCGGCGCCGCGCCTCCAACCGGGGGCCGCGGAAGTTCGGCGAGCGCCTGCTGCGAGAGGATTCCGGACTTGAGGTTGCTGAGGAACTCCGCGTTCGTCCCGGTCTCCGTCACCCGTTCCAGCACGCCCTCGCTGGCGTCCGTGCCGTTGTCTCTGCCTCCAGCGCAGCGCCTGATCAGGGCAGGTACAACAACGGGTTGCGGCGCACGCCGTCGAGCACGACTTCGAAGTGCAGGTGGGGGCCGGTGGTGCGTCCGGTGAGCCCGGCGTAGCCGAGCACCTCGCCCGCCCTCACTCTTTCGCCGTTCTTCACCGCGAAGTTGCGGAGGTGCCCATAGAGCGACGTGAATCCGCCGCCATGCTTGACCCGGACGTAGAGCCCGTACGAGCGTCCGGGATCACCGCCAACAAAAACCACGATGCCGTCGCCCGTCGATCTAATCGGCGCCCCCAGCTCCGCCCTGATATCGATCCCCAGCGGATGTGCCGGGCCGAAGTAGGACGTGATCCTGTCGCGGATCGGCCAGGCGAAGCCATAGCGCCCGCCCGGCACGAAGATCGTCGCGCCCGCGCGGATGAAGCCATCTGCGCTGAGGCTGTTCGCGCTAATGATCTCCGCAACGCTGGATTTGTATCGCTGGGCGATCTCATAGAGCGTATCGCCGGCATGCACGAGGTGGATGATCCCGGGATCGCTCGGCACCACGAGCTGCTCCCCGACCCTCAGCACATCGCCGTCGATGATGCCGTTGTTCCAGCGGATGTAGTCGGAACTCATACCGAAGCGGTTCGCGATGCCGTTCAGGGTGTCGCCCGGCTGCACCTCGTAGCGAACGAACAGCGGCCTCGGCGCGGGCTCCCGGTCCGGTAGCACATTGCTGGCGGGCACCGCCACGGCCGCGTCGCGGGCGGCCATCGCCTGGTCAATTCCGGATGTGACTCCGGCTCGAACCTCGCCTGTCTCCGCCTGAGCCTGCGCCTGATTCGCAGCTTGCGCGCTCAGCGGCAGCGCGTTGACCAACTGTGGCTTGATGGGCTGCGGCTGGGATGCCGCCGCTGCGGCCGGCCGCGCCCAGCCCGCCGCGCCGGCCGTGCCCGGCAGCGAGATCTGCGAAGCCCTCAACAGTGGGCCGGGCTGCGTCGAGCTGATGATGACCGGGAAGTACCCCGCTACCAGCACGGCAACGAGCACAAGCGCGACAACCGAGGCATACACGCCAAACGCAGGCCCCGGGAGCCAGGGCGCCGCGCGAGCCTCAATCTGCCGTCGCTGCGACAGCAGCAGTCCGTGCCCGAGTGCCGGACGCGCCACGGGAAGGACCGGATCGATGATGCTGATACTCGCCCCCCTCTGGCGCCCGCCGCCGCTTCGAGGGAAATCACAACCATCCGGCCGGGCGATCTACCCGGCGGGGAGGCGGAATGCTAGCACGTGCAGCGCCAGCCGCCCTCTGGGCGAGGCACGATCGAGGGCGCCAACGGTCTGCTGCGGTCGTCCGTTGCTAGAGGATTCCGGACTTGAGGCCGGCGAGGAACTCCGCGTTCGTCTCGGTCTTCGTGACACGTTCCAGCACGCCCTCGGTGGCGTCCGTGCCGTTGTCGCTGACCATCGCGGCCATGCGCCGCAGCAGCCAGACCTGCCGCAGGTGCTCCTCGGAGAACAGCAGATCCTCGCGGCGCGTGGAGGAGGCGAAGATGTCGATCGCCGGGTAGACGCGCTTCTCGGCGAGCCGCCGGTCGAGCCGGATCTCCATGTTCCCGGTGCCCTTGAACTCCTCGAAGATCACGTCGTCCATGCGCGAGCCGGTTTCGACCAGGCAGGTCGCGATGATCGTCAGCGAACCGCCTTCCTCGATGTTGCGCGCGGAGCCGAAGAAGCGCTTCGGCGGGTACAGCGCAATCGGGTCGATGCCGCCCGAGAGCGTGCGCCCGCTGGTCGGAACCGCCAGGTTGTAGGCGCGCGCCAGGCGGGTGATCGAATCCATCAGGATCACCACGTCCGTGCCGCCCTCGACAAGCCGCCGCGCACGCTCGATCGCCACCTCGGCGACGCGCGTGTGGTCCTCGACCGGCTCGTCGAAGGTGGAGGCGATGACCTCGCCGCGCACGGAGCGGCGCATGTCCGTGACTTCCTCCGGGCGCTCGCCGACGAGCAGCACCATGAGGTGGACCTCCGGGTTGTTGATCGCGATGCCGTGCGCGATCGACTTGAGCAGCATCGTCTTGCCCGCCTTCGGCGGAGAGACGATCAGGCCGCGCTGGCCACGCCCCACGGGCGAGAACAGATCGACGATGCGCTGGCTCAGCTCACTGCTGTCGGTCTCCAGCGTCATCATGTCGTCCGGGAAGATCGGCGTGAGTTCCTCGAAGTTGGGGCGCAGCCGTGCGACTTCCGGATCGACACCGTTGACGGCCTCGACGCGAAGCAGACCGTAGTACTTCTCCGAGTCCTTCGGCTGGCGCACCTGGCCGGTGACGTAGTCGCCGCCGCGCAGGGCGAAGCGCCGGATCTGGGACTGCGAGACGTAGACATCGTTCGGTCCCGGCACCAGCCGCTCGCCGCGCAGGAAGCCGAACCCGTCATCGACGATAGCGAGCACGCCGCCCGCGTAGATCGTCCCCTGGCGCTCGGCCTGGGTGTGGAGGATGCGGAACAGCAGGTCCTGCTTGGTGAAGATCTCCGGGTTCTCGATCCCCTGCTCGGTGGCGAGCTCGATCAGCTGCTCCGGCGTTCGCGCTTCGAGCTCCGCGATGTCGAGGCTCTTGGGCGGCGGACCGTCGGGGCGAGGAGCACGCTCGCGACGCCGCCAGCGGCCGCCTTCGCGGCCCTCACGGCCTTCGCGATTCTCGCGGGCATCGCGGCCATCGCGGCCATCGCGATTCTCACGGCCATCGCGATTCTCACGCGCCTCGCGAGGCTCGGCGGCGCGAGGCGCGCCGTCTGACTCGTCGGGAGTACGGGTGGGGGCGTCTCGGCGCCCCCGTGAAGGGGATGGTGTCATGCGCGTTATATGCCGTCCTGTTCGACGACTTGCGAAACCGGGGACAAGTGGACGCGTGCATTCTACCGCACCCGGCGGCAGATTGAACAGTAGGCGGACAGGGCCCGGAGGAACGACCGCCGACGCTACACGACATGCGGCGTTGAACGTAGCCTGATACGGACGCGGCGCCTGGCCGGAGGTCGCACGATGCAAGAGCACGCACTGGTCGGCGACCTGGCGGTGATCGGCCTGCTCGCCGTGGCGACCGCGCTGGGCCTGCACCGCCTCGGTATGCCCGCGACCATCGGCTTCCTGATCACCGGCAGCGTCGCCGGCCCGCACGGCCTGCACCTCATCGACGACACCGAGCACATCACGCAGATCGCCGAGGTCGGTGTGATCTTCCTGCTCTTCGCGATCGGGCTTGAGTTCTCGCTCTCGCGTCTGCGCTTCATCTGGCGAACGGTGGCGCTCGGCGGTTCGCTGCAGGTGGGCGTTACGACGGCGGTGGCAGTCGCGATCCTTGTCATCGCCGGCGACAGCGTTGAGCGGGGGCTTGTCTTCGGATTCGTCGTGGCCCTGTCGAGCACCGTCGTCGTCTTGCGCGTGCTGTCCGTGCGAGGCGAACTGGCTGCCCCACACGGCCGCTTCACCGTCGGCGCCCTCATCTTCCAGGATCTGCTGATCGTCCCGCTGACGCTCCTCGTCCCGGTGCTGGCCGACGGAGGCGGCGGAGGCTTCGTGCTCGACGCCGGATGGGCGCTGGCGCGCGCTACGCTCGCGATCGCGGCCATGGTCCTGGTCGCCCGCTTCGTGGTGCCGCGAGTGTTCGGAGCCGTCGACGCCACGCGCACGCGCGAGGTGTTCCTGCTGATGGTGATCTCCGTCGCCCTCGGCTCCGCCTGGCTGATGAATCTCCTCGGGCTCTCGGTTGCGCTGGGCGCCTTCCTCGCCGGTCTGCTGCTCGCCGACACGGACTACCGGCACCGCGCGACCAGCGACATCATCCCTCTGCGCGATGCCTTCACCAGCTTCTTCTTCATCTCGCTCGGGATGCTCGTCGACTGGCGGGTGTTCGTGCAGGAGCCGCTGCTCGCCGCGCTGATCGTGCTCGGCCTCGTCCCCGGCAAGGCCCTGATCTCCTCGCTGGCCGCGCTGGCGATGCGCTACCCCGCTCGCGCGGCGTGGCGCGCCGGCATCTACCTCTCGCAGTTCGGCGAGTTCGGATACGTGGTCCTGATCCTCGGCGCGAACGAGGGTCTCATCGGATCCTCCGAGGTGCGCCTGATCGTCACCACCGGCGTGGTCAGCATCATCTTGTCGCGCCTGCTGATGCGCTGGGCGAGTGAGATGCGCGCCGGCGAGGCGCTGCTGCGGCCGCTCGAGCGGCTGCTCCGCGCACGCGGCATCGACGAACCAACGCCCGAGGACGCCGCGCTGGCCGGGCACGTCGTCGTGGCCGGCTTCGGCGTCGCCGGGCGGATGCTTGTCCGCTCGCTGGCGCGGGCGGGCATCCCCTACCTCGTCCTCGAGCTCAACGCCGAGACCGTGCGCGCCGCCCGCGGCGAGCACGAGCACGTCTACTACGGCGACGTCACCAGCCCGGAGGCGCTGGCGCACGCGCGCATCGCCCACGCGCGCGCACTCGTGCTGCTGATCAACGACCCGCCCGCGGCGCGGAGCGCCATCGTCGCCGCGCGCGAGGCATACCCGGAGATCCCGCTGCTCGTGCGCACGCGCTACGTTGCCGAGCGCGCGGGCCTGCTCGCCCTCGGCGCCGACCAGGTCGTCTGCGAGGAAGTCGGGAGCGGCGTCGAGATGTCTGCTCACGTCCTGCGAGTGCTCGGCCTCGATGCCCCCTCGATCCGCCGGCAGATCGGCGAGACGCTGGCCGACGCCGAGACCGGCGACCCCTCCAGCGGCAGCGGCGAGTGGATCGAGGCGCTCGGCGACCGCCCGCGCTGAGCACCGCGCCAGGCCGAGCTGCTGTCTAGAACGGCTTGTAGATCGCCAGCCAGGTCATCACCGGCATCGTGACCACCATCAGGGTCCCGAAGACCACGGGGACGCGATCGTTGATCGCGTCCTCCAGCTCCTGCGTGGTCTCGCCGCGCTTCTTCGCCTGCAGCGCCAGCAGCCGCACGCGCCGCAGCCCCACACCGAGCAGCGGCAGGAAGATGAATACGTCGACCGCGTAGACGAGCTCCAGCGCCAGTAGCCAGCCGGTGGTTACGAGGTTGGTGTTCTCCGAGGCTGCCCAGGCGAACCCCGTCAGCCCCGTCGCCAACATGCCGGAGAGGAGCCAGCGCGTCTCGTTCTGCTGCGCCTCGGTCAGCAGCATCGCGCGCAAGTCGATGTCGGAGGTGGACCAGGCACGCCAGACGGCGACCATCACGGAGCCGAGGCCGGCCATCATCCAGAACAGCGCCAGCACGTGCAGCAGTCGGAAGAAGGTCATGGCCGGCTCCCGGCTCCAGGCGCGCCCGTCTCAGTGCAGGGACGCCGCCTGCGAACCCGCGGCCTGCGCGGCGCCGTCCCGGTACTGCAACGCCGCCCCCACGAAGTCGCGGAACAGCGGTTGCGGCCGCAGCGGCCGCGAGGTGAACTCCGGGTGGAACTGCGTCCCCAGCATCCAGGGGTGGTCGCGCAGCTCCATGATCTCGACCAGCTCGCCGTCCGGCGAGCGGCCCGATGCGATCAGGCCGTGCTGCTCCAGCACCGGCAGCAGCTTGTTGTTGACCTCGTAGCGGTGGCGGTGCCGCTCGCGCACCTGCTCCCGTCCGTAGGCGGCGGCGGCGTGCGTGCCCTCCGCCAACCGGCAGTCGAAGCCGCCGAGGCGCATCGTCCCACCGTAGTCCTTGATGCCGCGCTGCTCGGAGAGCAGCGAGATCACCGGGAACGGCGTGCGCGGATCGACCTCCGTGGTGTGCGCTTCCGGCATGCCGGCCACGTTGCGCGCGAACTCGCAGACCATCATCTGCAGCCCCAGGCAGACGCCGAAGAAGGGGATGCGCCGCTCGCGCGCGTACTGCGCCGCGGCGATCTTGCCCTCCAGCCCACGGTCCCCGAAGCCCGGGCAGACGAGGATGCCGTCGACATCACCGATCGCGTCCTCGGGCGCCCGCGTGTCGAGTTCCTCCGAGTGCACCCAGTGGAACTGCAGGCGCGCGCGATGGAAGACGGCGGCGTGGATCAGCGCCTCGCGGATCGAGAGATAGGCGTCGTGCAGCTCCACGTACTTGCCGACCACGGCGATGCGCACTTCCGAGTCCGGCTGCCGCAGCCGCTCGACGAAGTCGCGCCAGTCATCAAGATCGGCCGGTTCGGTCTCGATGCCGATGCGCTTCAGCACCAGGTCGGCCAGCCCGCACGCCTCGAGGACGAGCGGAATCTCGTAGATCGAGTCGGCGGTCTGGAGCGGGATCACCGCCTCGCGCTCGACGTTGCAGAAGAGGCTGATCTTCTCGCGCAGCGCTTCCGGCGCCGGCTGATCGGCCCGCGCGATGATCACGTCCGGCTGGATGCCGAACGAGCGCAGCTCGCGTACGGAGTGCTGCGTCGGCTTGGTCTTCAGCTCGCGCGTCGAGCCGATGTAGGGCAGCAGCGTGACGTGGATCGAGGCCGTCGCGTCCACGCCGAGCGTGTGCCGCATCTGGCCGATCGCCTCGATGAACGGCTGGCTCTCGATGTCACCGATCGTGCCGCCGACCTCGACGAGCACGACCTCGGCGTCGAGCGCGCTCCCCGCCTCGCGGATGCGGCGCCGGATCTCGTTCGTGACGTGCGGGATCTGCTGGATGGTGCCGCCGAGGAAGTCGCCCTTCCGCTCCTTGCGTATCACCTCCTCGTAAATCTGGCCGGAGGAGGTGGAGTTGGCCTGCGTGAAGTTCTCGTCGAGGAAGCGCTCGTAGTGCCCGAGGTCCAGGTCCGTCTCGGCGCCGTCGTCGGTGACGAAGACCTCGCCGTGCTGGTAGGGCGACATCGTGCCGGGGTCGACGTTGATGTAGGGATCGAGTTTGAGGACGGAGACGCGCAGCCCTCGGGCGCGCAGGATCCGGCCGAGCGAGGCGGTCACGATCCCTTTGCCGACGGAACTCACGACGCCGCCCGTGACGAAGATGTACTTCGGCATCAGCCCTCGGATGGTCGGGGAGGACACGGCTCATATTCCGCGCGCGCGGCGACGGTGTCAACGTTTGCCTTCATCCTTGACGGCGAAGCAACGCGTAAGTGAGGATGACTATGAATCCCCCCAGAAGCTTCGGCGACTGGGCGCGAGACCCCCGGTTGCCGGGGGTCTCTGCTTGTTTGCTCTACGTGGGTGCTCATGACCATCCTCGGCCAGCTCCGTCGCGAGAGTCGGCGTGCGCTGTTCTGGCGCCGGCCGCTCACCAACGTCTACGTGGACGGATTCAACCTCTACTACGGTGCGGTGCGCGACACCGAGTACAAGTGGCTGGACCTGGAACGCCTATGCCAGCTCCTGTTGCCCGACCATCGGGTCCACCGGATTCGCTACTTCACCGCGCTGGTCACAGCACGGCCGGATGACCCCGGAAAGCCGCAGCGTCAGCAAACGTATCTGCGTGCGCTACGAACCTTGCCGAGCGTCAGCATCCACGAAGGCACGTTCCTCGAGAAGCGCAAGCGCAGGCCCGAGGTGGACACCGGCAGATACGTGGTCATCAGGGACACAGAGAAGAAGGGGTCCGACGTCAATCTGGCGACGTACCTCCTCCACGACGGCCACCGGGGTGACTACGACGCTGCGGTGGTCGTATCGAACGACACAGACCTGAAGCACCCGATCGAGATCGTGGGGCGGGAACTGAGACTCCGCATCGGCATCCTCAACCCACACAGGCGGCTTGCACGCGATCTCCAACCAATTGCCGACTTCCGCAAGCAGATCCGGAAAGGCGTGCTGCGCGCCAGCCAGTTTCCTGACGAACTCACCGACCAGCACGGCACGTTCCGTAAGCCCGCTTCCTGGTGAAACACACGCCGCCGCCTGCCCGACTGTGGTTAGGGCGCTCCGCGCGGCACTCTCGCACGCCGAGGCGCGCCACGGTAGACCTTCTCGACATCGATGAATGGCCGCCCTGCTCGATCTGGCAGAACAATCGCAAGAATAACCCCGCCAGTTCACCACCCGGAGGCGGTGGACGGCGGGGAGGATTGGCCCCTGCGGGGCCTCACGAGCCTGCACACGCTGCGCGCCGCCGTCAACCAGGCTCGCCCAGCTACGGCCCCGCCTCCGTTTGCTGGCGGGACACGCCGCCCGTAGGCTGAGCCGAGCACGATCGAGGCCCCGCGCAACGCGAGTGGAGGGGCACACGGATGCCGCCGACCGAGGCGATCCAGCCACAGATCAGCACGCTGCCCAACGGCCTGCGCGTCATCACCACGCCCGTCCCCACGGCCCAGAGCGCCAGCGTCTCCTTCTTCGTCGGCGTCGGCTCGCGCGACGAGGACCGCCGCACCAACGGCGTCTCCCACTACCTGGAGCACCTGCTCTTCAAGGGCACCTCGACACGCCCCACCGCCCCCGAGATCAGCGAGGCGATCGAGGGCGCCGGCGGCGCGCTCAACGCCTACACCACCCGCGAACTGACCTGCTACTGGAACAACATGCCCTTCGAGCGCGCCGGGACGGGCGTCGAGGTGCTGGCCGACATGATCCAGCACTCCCTGCTCGACGCCGAGGAGATCGACCGCGAGCGCACCGTCGTGCAGCAGGAGATCCGCCGCGGCCACGACGCCCCCGCCTCCCGCGCCTCCGAGCTGATGGTGCGCGCCGTCTACGGCGACCAGCCGATCGGCTGGCCCGTCACCGGCTCGATCGAGACCGTCGAGGCGCTCACCCGCGACGACTTCGTCTCCCACGTCGATCGCTGCTACAGCGCGGAGAACTCCGTGCTCTCCGTCGCCGGCGCCGTGACGCACGCGTGGGTCGTCGAAACCGCCGAGCGCTGCTTCGACGGCCTCCGCTCCGCAACCCCCGCCGCGCCCCCGCCGGCGGAGCACGGCCTGCCCGAGGAGCAGATCATCATCGAGGAGCGCGCGATCGAGCAGACCAACCTCCGGCTCGCCGTGCAGGGACCCCCTCGCCGCGACCCCAACCGGTTCGCGCTGGCGCTGCTGCACACCGTGCTGGGACGGGGCATGTCCTCGCGGCTCTTCCAGGAGGTGCGCGAGCGTCGCGGGCTCGCCTACTCGGTGTCCTCGGGGGTCGCGCAGCACCAGGACATCGGCTCGTTCGTCGTCAGCGCGGGCGTCTCGCGCGACCAGCAGGAGGAGGCGCTGGAGGTAATCGTCGCGGAACTGCAGCGCGCCGCGGACGAGCCCGTCGGCGCGGACGAGCTGCAGCGCGCGAAGGACTACGCCGCCGGCACCTTCCGGCTCTCCATGGAGACGCCGATGGCGCTGGGCCACCACTTCGGCACGCAGCTCTTGCAGGACGGGGAGATCGAGCTGCCCGGCGAGGCCGTTGAGCGCCTCCGCGCCGTCGAGGCCGACCAGGTGCAGGCCGTGGCCCAACGGCTGTTCGGCGGCGACTACGCCCTCGCCGTCGTCGGCCCCTCGGCCTCCGCCGACCGCCTCGGCGCTATCCTCTCGGCCTGATGACCGCACCGCGCACGAACCTGATCCTGCTGCCCGGCTCGCCCGTCGCACCGACGCGCGCCGACGCCGTCACCACCTCCAGCGACGCGACCGCCGAGGCCCGCGCGGCCGGCGCGCCGCTCCACGTGCGCCTCGCGAATCCACGCGAGGGCCTGCTGCGCGCGCAGCTCGAGGCGCTCGACGGCCCGATCGACTGCGTGCTGCTCGCCGCAACGGCGCGCCCGCAGGATCTCCGGGACGCCGACGTCGAGCTGCGCCGCCACGAGCTGCGCGCGGGCCTCAACCCGGGAAGCATCGGCCTCATCCCGGAGATCGGAAGCGCCGCCGCCCTCGAACGGCTGCCGCAACTCCTCGCCGCCGTCGACCGCCTCACCAGCATCGGCCTCGACATCGAGGCCCTCGCCGCCGACCTCGGCGCCCCGGACGCACGCGCCGAGGCGCTGCAGGCGCCGATCCTCGCGCGGGTCGCCCTCGCGGCCTCCGCCGCGGGGCTGCCCTGGACCGTCGCTGCGATGGGCTTCGCGGCCGGCGACCGGGCGCGGCTCGCCGCGCGCGCGCACGCCCTCGGCGCGAGCGGCGTCTCCGTGCTGGGCGAGTCCGAGGTCGCCGGCTTCAACGCACTCTTCTCCCGCGACGCCTGACCTCTGTCGCTACGGAATCCGCCCCAGCCGCCGCAGCAGCGCGCGAATCTCGCCGACCGCACGGCGGTGACGACGCTCCAGCGTGCGCCGGGCGCGCTCGATGTAGGCGGCTCCCGCCGCATCGAGGAGCCCGCTGGCGAGGGCTGCCTCCACCTCGTCCTCGTCCTCCCAGCGGACGCGGAGGCGGCCCGCCGGGCTGACGCGGACCAGCAGGTCGAGCAGCAGATCGAGATAGCGGACTTCGTCCCCGACGACCTCAAGGTCCGTGAGCACGTCGAAGCGGCTCAGGACCTCGCGGCCGGCGTCGGGTGTGCCGGGCGGGCGCACGATGTGGTAGCAGCCGTAGGGGCGGCGCGGCCAGAAGCAGCCGTATGAGTCCAGCGAGTCGTCCCCGCGCTCGATGCGGTAGAGCACCAGCAGCAGGCTCGGGCTGCAGTGCACCAGCTCCGTCTCGAAGCGCTCCTCGCCGCCGCCGAGCTTTCGTTTGACCTCGGTAATCACGCGCCCTGCTCTCTCATGCGGCAGCGTTCGGGTCGAACCCTCGCCCGATCGGTCAGCGCTAGACTACGGACCGGGAGGCCCCGATGACCGCACAGGCTGGACGCACGGCCGTCGTGACGGGCGCGAACCGCGCCGACGGCATCGGCCTCGCGCTCGTGCGCGAGTTGCGCGCACGCGGCTGCGCGCCGGTCGTGGGGACGTACCGCGACCCGGCCACCAGCGACGCACTGCTCGATCTCGCGGCGACCGACCCGGACGTGCTCGCGGCGGAGCTCGACGTCACCTCGGAGCGGTCGGTCGAGGCGTTCTCCCGCTGGTGCGCGGAGCACCTCGACCGTGTCGGCTTGCTGGTGAACAACGCGGGCGTGGGCGGCGCGGACGGATCGATCGTCACGGCGCCGATCGAGGAGCTCGATGATCAGCTTCAGATCCACGGCGTCGGGATGCTGCGCGTGACGCGGGCGCTGCTTCCCCTGATGGGTCCCGGCTCGGTGGTGGTGAGCATCTCCTCCAGCCTCGGCAGCATCGCCGGCATGGGCAGCGGCTCGACCTACTACGCGCCCGCGAAGGCGCTGCAGAACGCGCTGACGAAGCAACTCGCCGCGACCGTGCGGCGCGACGGCATCGTGGCGTTCTCGGCCTGCCCGGGCTGGGTCTCGACCTCGATGGGCGGTTCGGCCGCGCCGCTGACGCCCGAGGAGTCGGCGCGGCGGCTGGCCGATCTCCTGCTCAACGCGGGACCGGACGACGCGGGCACGTATCGCAGCGTGGATGGAGACACCATCGCGTGGTGAGCCACGCCGACGGCGCACCGGATGTCGGACTGTCCGATCACTCGAGGACCACGAGCCAGGCGATCAGCGGAGTCGGCCCCCCCTCCGGGTGGGGATCGAGGGCGACGGCGACTCTGACGCCCTCGGCGAGGTCATGTGGCCCGGCGACTGCGATGTAGCTGGTCCCCGGCGCATCCCTGACGGTGGCCGGGTCACCGACGACCAGATCGACGCCCGGTATCGCGTGGTCGCCCTCGACATCACCGAGCACGATGGACGTGCCCTCGACGGCGACGACCGTGCCGCTCACGATCGCCTCGCCTGCCCAGCGCATCACGCCGTCGCTACTCGCGTGGACGCGATGCAGGCCGGCGAAGGCGTCCCGTAGCACGATGCGGAACCCGGGCGTCAGCGCCGCGGCGCAGGCGACGCCGGGCTGCACAACGCCCAGACAGGCATCGGGCCAGACGACCGCCTCCGCGATCTCCACGCTCAGATCCGTCGCGGGCGCCCCCAGCCACTCCGCCATGAAGTCGATCGCGTTGCCGGTCACCAACTCGAGCCGCTGCTCGTCCGCCGCGGCGTCCGGGCTGGCGGTCGCGGCAGGCGTCGGGGCGGGGGTCGGGGCGGGGGTCGCCGGCGCCGTCGGGGACGACGTCGGAGCCGCCGTTGGCGAGGCGGTCGGCGTCGCCGTTGGCACGGCCGAGCCGGCCGCAGTCGGGGAGCCGAGCGGGTTGCGCGGAGGCGGCTCGTCCTCGGAGGAGCAGGCGGCGAGCAGCAGCACGGCCGCGAGCAGGCAGGCGACCCGGACCAGCATCGGCGATCCTCTCCCACCCCGCCTTCGAGGATAGCCCCCTCGGCGATCCCGCAGCCGAAAGCGCGTACGGCTCAGGCATCATCCAGCCGCGAGGTCTGCGGTATCATGTAGCCGACACCGCGCGCGGCTCCGGCGCCGATGCGCGGTGTGTTCGTGCGCCTCCCGGCGAGGCGCGCGACCCAGCGGCGGACGGACTTCGAGGACGAGCGATGCCGGCGACGGTCATCATCGGCGGGCAGTGGGGCGACGAGGGCAAAGGCCGCGTCGTCGACTTCCTGTCGCGCAGTTGCTCCGTAATCGCCCGCTACTCGGCCGGCAGCAACGCCGGGCACACGATCGTCAATGACCTCGGGCGCTTCGGGCTGCACCTCGTGCCCGCCGGCATCTTCAACCCCGGCACGACGTGCATCATCGGGAACGGCGTCGTCATCAACCCACGCTCGCTGCTCGACGAGCTCGCGATGCTCAACGAGCGCGGCGTCGACACCTCGCGCGTACGCGTCAGCGACCGCGCCCACGTCGTCATGCCGTGGCACCTCGCCATCGACGAGCTCGACGAGAAGCTGCGCGGCGAGCACGCGATCGGCACCACGGGCACGGGCACGGGTCCGGCCTTTACCGATAAGGCGGCCCGGCTGGGCGTGCGCATGATCGACCTCGTGCATCCGGAGTCGCTCGAGGCGCTGCTGAGCTTCGTGCTGCCGTACAAGAACCGCGTCATCACCGAGCTGTACGGCGGCGAACCGCTCGAGTACGAGCAGATCCGCGACGAATACCGCGAGTACGGCCGCCTGCTCCGCCCCTACATCACCGACACCTCGCGGCTCGTGCAGGACGCGCACCACCGCGGCGAGCAGATCCTGCTCGAGGGCGCGCAGGGCACCCTCCTCGACCTCGACAACGGCACCTACCCGTACGTCACCTCCTCAGTGCCGTCGTCGATGGCGGCCGGTGCGTGTCTCGGCGTCGGCCTCGGGCCGACGGCGGTGGACCGCGTGGTGGGCGTGTACAAGGCCTACCAGACGCGCGTCGGCGACGGCCCCTTCCCGACCGAGCTGTTCGACGACGACGCGCGCCTGCTGCGCGATCACGGCGTCGACCAGGGCACCGGCGAGTACGGCACCACGACGGGACGCCCTCGCCGCTGCGGCTGGTTCGACGGCGTGCTGGCCGGCTACACCGCGCGGCTCAACGGCGTCACCTCGGTCGCGCTCACGCGCCTCGACGTGCTCGCGCAGTTCGACGCGGTACAGGTGTGCGTGGCCTACGAGCTCAACGGCAAGCGCATCGACTCGCTGCCCGCCTCGCTGCACGAGGCGAACGCCGTGCGCCCGGTGTACGAGGAGCTGCCCGGCTGGCGCGAGGAGGTCTCGGACGTCCGTCACTTCCCGGACCTCCCCCGGGAGGCGCGGGGCTTCGTGCGGCGCATCGAGGAGCTTGTCGACGCACCGGTCGATATGATCTCGGTCGGGCCGGCGCGCGAGCAGGCGATCGTCACGCGTGACATCTTCGGTGGCCCGCTCTAGGCGAGGCGCCGGGGCGATTCAGAACAGGAGCGAACCGTGGAGCACTTGTTGCCCGGATTGCACGTGCTGTTCGCGGCGCTGCTCGTAGGCGGGCAGGTGCTGCTCTTCTTCGTCGTCGTGCCCGCGACCTGGCTGGTCGAGGACGAGGGCCTGCGCCGCCGCGTCACGCTCGTCGTCGCGCGGCGCTTTTCCATGATCGTCGGCATCTCGCTCGTCGGGCTGCTGCTCACGGGGCTCGCGCAGTTCTACACGGATGTCTTCGTCCCGCCGGACATCCGCGAGGAGATGATGGACTTCCACTTCGGGCGGGTCTTCGTGACGAAGATGACGCTGGTCGTGGTCCTCCTCGGGATGATCGCCGCGCACGGCGCCATCTTCGGGCGGCGCATCGCCGAGATCTCGGACGCGGTCCAGGCGGGCGAGATGGACGCCGGCGATCTGGAGCAGGCGCGCCGCAACTCCCTCGTCCTCTCGGCGATCATGGTGCTGGTCTCGATCGCGCTGATCTTCCTCGGCGCGGCCCTCGGCGACCACAGCTACTCGCACGAGCCGCTCTAGCAGCGTGACCGCAGCCACCGAGGCGCCCGCCCGCCTGCGCACGCTCCCCGACCTGCTGCGGCCCGGCCTCGACCTCGTCTTCGCCGGCATCAACCCCGGCGAGCGTTCCGCGCGGCTCGGCCACTACTACGGCCATCCCGGCAACGCCTTCTGGCCCGCCCTCTCGGCGAGCGGCCTCGTCCCCGAACCCGTCGGCCCCGAGGACGACCGCCGCCTGCCGGGCTGCTTCGGCATCGGCTTCACCGATGTGGTCAAGCGCGTGCAGACGGACAGCACCCGCGTCGCCGACGCCGAACTGCGGGCCTCCGCCCCGGCCTTCCGCCGCCGCATCGCCTACGCCTCGCCCCGCGCGATCTGCTTCACCACCACGCGCGCCTTCGACGTACTGCACCCGCGCGTGCGCCAGCCGGAGCACTGGGGCCGCCAGCCCGTCACGATCGAGGGCGCCTCGGTCTGGGTCATGCCCTCGACGTCCGGGCGCGCCGCGGGCTACCGCGCGCACGTCCACCGCGTGCTGCGCGAGCTGGCGATCGAGCTGGACCGGGTCGCGCCCACTGAGGCGACACCGTGAGCGAGGAGCAGCGCTACCGCCCGGAGGACGACTGCCCGTTGTTCAGCGAGCGCCTCGAGGAGCTGCTCGTCGCCGTCACGCGCGGCGAGTCGCCGAACGCCGGGCGCTTCTGCGGCCACTGCTACCACCCGCTCGGCGAGCGGACGCAGGTCTGCCCGCACTGCGCCACGGGCACGGACCAGCGCGAGCCCGTCGGCGCCGTGCCGGAGCGCGTGATCGAGATGCTGCGCGCACAGCGACAGACGGAGAGCCGGATCGTCAACGCCTTCGCCTACGCCGGGCTGATCATCGCCGTCCTCGGTGGGCTGGGGCTGGTCCTCGGCGTGCCGTTCCTGCGCGAAAACCTGATCTGGGCGACGGTCGTCTACGTCGTCGTCCTGCTCATCGGAGGGCGCGGGCTGGCGGGCGTCCTCGGCGGTTACTACGGCGACCGCATCGGCTTCGAGCGCGCCCGCCGCGCGCTGCGCGAGCGGTGGGCGGCGTGGCTGGCGGAGCGGGGCGGGGGGTAGACTGGGGTTCGGGGACAGGCGAGGCGAGCATGGCGATCGAGACGCTTCCGGCGCTCACGCAAGCGCGAATGGCCGGGTTGCGCACACGCCTCGTCAGCCGACTGACCAGGCTGTCTGCTTCGCGCATCCGCTACTGGGGCGAGCGCGGCCTGCTTGACAGCGGCCCACAGAACCGCGGACCGGGGACGCCGCGGCTCTACAACTGGGTCGACTACCTGCGCCTGCGGCTGGCTGCGAGTCTCGACGGGGAGGGCGTGCCCGCAGGGCGCGTTTGCGAGGCGATCCGCCTCCTCGACGAGCGCAGCGGCGAATGGTGGGACGTCGCGGACCCGCTTGCCGCCGGAGCACGGGGGCGCCTCGCGGCCGACGGCCCGGACGCGGCGGCGAACGGGGGAGGGCCGTTCGCCCTCGATTGGCCGAACGACTGCCGCGACCTCGGGGCCGCGACCGAACGGGTCCTGACGGAGATCGGGGCGAGGGGATCGCTCGGCGAACTCAGCCGCTTCCGCGACGCGGTGTACATGAGCCCCCGCATGAACCTCGCGCAACCCACCGTGGCGAACACCGCGCTGGAGACTCAATTCGTCGTCGGCATGGCTGCGGACATGGGCGCGGACGCGTTCGCGGAGACCTTCCGGATCGAGCGGCGGATGATCGAGCGTGCCCGGCAGTTCGAGGACGCGATCCGATAGCGCGCATCCTGCTCGACGAGCATCTCCCGCCGGAACTCGCGCTGATCTTCGAGGCGCTCGGTCATGATCCGCTGCACGTCCTCGACCCCCGGCTGCGGATCCGCAGCCGGGCTGACGGCGACCTCCTGCGCATGCTCGGGGATCTGGACTGCGACTACCTCGCCACGCTGGATCAGCATCGCCAGGTGGGAGTATGGCCGGAGGTATACACGCTCATCGCCGAAGGCACGGGGCGGCTGCTCCGTATCTCGCCGAGTCGCCTCGGCAGCGTCAGCGGACCGAGCTTGATCGCGAGGCTCGGCAGATATCTCGTCGACGCATACGACGAATGGAGCCACCACCTCACCGACGGCCGGATCGCGCTCATCGACCTCGGACGGGCGCGCAATCGCCGCTCACGCGGAGCCACGAAGTACTCCGCCTTCACTCGACCGGAGGTCGCCCGACTGCTCCAGCAACAGCTGGGCTCCGGCGGCGGACCCCGCGTGCAGCGCGCACGGCCCCGGCGCGGGCGCTCCTGAGCCGCCGCCTACACCGCCGCCGTGACGTCGATGCGGTGCTTCGCGAGCTCCGCGCGGATCGAGGCCTGCGCGGCCTCCGAGGGCGGGATCAGCGGGAGCCGCGGCTCGCCGGCCGTCACGCCCACCTCGTTGAGCGCGAACTTCACCGGGATCGGGTTCGACTCGATGAAGAGGATGTCCACCAGCGGCAGCAGCCGCTCATGGATCACCTGCGCCTCGTCGTGACGGCCGTCCGCCGCCGCCGCGACCATCTCGTGGATCTGATCGCCGACGAGGTGAGAGGCAACCGAGATCACCCCGTAGCCGCCCATCTTGACCATCTGCGCCGTGTCGCCGTCGTTCCCCGACCACATCCGGAAGCCCTCGGGCGCGCCCTCGAGGATCGCGGCGATCTGGTCGAAGTCGCCCGATGCTTCCTTCACGCCGATGATGTTCGGCGCCTCGGCCAGGCGCAGCGTCGTCTCGGCGGCCATGTTGAGCGAGGTGCGCGAGGGCACGTTGTAGAGGATGCAGGGCAGCGGCGTCGCCTCGGCGAGCGTCGTGAAGTGACGCACCAGGCCCTCCTGCGGCGGCTTGTTGTAGTACGGCACGGTCAGCATCAGCGCGTCCATGCCCGCGTCCGCGCCCTGCTCGACGAGCTGCAGCGACTCGCTGGTCGAGTTCGTCGAGGCGCCCGCCACCAGGGCCGCATCCGGCCCGACGGCCGCGCGCACCGCGCGCCAGACGGCGACCTGCTCCTCCATGCTCAGCGAGGGCGCCTCGCCCGTGGTGCCGGTGATCACGAGGCCATCCGACCCCGAGGCCAGGAGCGCCCGCGCGAGGCGGCCCAGCGCTTCCTCGTCGACACCGTCGGCGCCGAAGGGCGTGACCATGGCCGTGAGCACGCGTCCGATCTCGTTTGTCATGGCACACCTCCGCCGGGTTCGGCCTGTCGGGATGGACGCAACGCGTCCGCCTGTCGGTCTCTTATAGCCCTCTGGCCTACAGTTTGCCCCGGCGGATCAACTCCTCGGCGATCTGAATCGCGTTGGTCGCCGCGCCCTTGCGCAGGTTGTCCGTCACGCACCAGAAGGCGACGCCGTGCTCGACCGAGGAGTCGGTGCGCAGCCGTCCGACGAAGACGCGGTCGTCGCCCTCGGTGTTGAGCGGCGTCGGGTAGCGCGCCTCGGCGGGCTCGTCGAGCAGCTCGAGGCCGTCCTGCGCCTCGATCGCCTCGCGCAGCGCCTCCAGCGGCACCGGGCCGTCGAACTCCGCGTGCACCGCCTCGGCATGACCGACCATCGTCGGCACGCGCACGCAGGTCGAGGAGAACGCCAGCTCCGGCAGGTGCAGGATCTTGCGCGTCTCGTTGCGCATCTTCAGCTCTTCGCGGGTGTAGCCGTCCTCGGTGAAGTCATCGACGTGCGGGAGCACGTTGAGGGCGATCTGGTGCGGGTACTCCTGCGGCTCGGGTACGGGCCCGCCGCGCCCGTAGGCGCGGAGCTGCAGCGCCAGCTCCTCGACGGCGGCGGTGCCGCTGCCGGAGACGGCCTGGTACGTCGCGGCGGTCACGCGCCGCAGCGGGGCCACCTCGCGCATCGCGTGCAGCGCGACGGCGAGCGGGGTCGTCGTGCAGTTGGGAATCGAGATGATGCCCTCGTGCCACTCGAGGTCGTCGCCGTTGACCTCGGGGATGACGAGCGGGACGTTCGGCTCCATGCGGAACGCCGAGCCGTCGTCGATCAGCACGCCACCGGCGGCGGCGATCCGCGGCCCCCAGTGTCGCGAGGCCTCGGCCGTGGCCGAGCAGAAGACGAGGTCCGCGCCGGCCAGCGACTCCTCGCTGGTCTCCAGCACGGTGATCATCTCGTCGCGGAAGCGCAGCTCCCGCCCGGCCGAGCGCGCGGTCGCAAGCAGCCGCAGCTTGGCGATCGGGAAATCGCGCTCGGCCGCGACCTCGAGGAACACGGCCCCGACCGCGCCCGTCGCGCCGATCACGGCGACATCGAGTCCTTCGTGTGTGCTCATGGCTCGATCATATCGCGTGAGCGACCGGCGTGACACGGGAATTCACCACGGGCGTGATCTGAGGATTTGGTACGCTCCCGATCTGCTCGTTCGGAACGCGAGAGTGCTATCTTGATGTCGGCGAACATGCCGGGCCCGAAGCTGCCACAGGAGAGTCAGAAGCCGTATGGCTGTGCGAAGCCCCCGCAGTATCCCCGTGCACACCGAGGACATCACGGCGACCATCGAGCGCCTCGGCACCTACGTCCGGCGGCTCGAGGCTCGCTACGAGTGCTCGTCCGAGGAAATGGCGACCTTGGTCCGTTCGGGATACATGAAGGGCACCGCGGAGATCTCGCTTTGGCTCCAGCAGTACCGGGTTCTAGAGCAACTCCGGGAGGCAGTCGGCAACGAGGCTGGCACGCCTACGACGACTACCGGGTAGTCCACGAACGTCAGCTGAACGTCCTTTTCGAGGAGGGCGTCGTGACCCGCGACACCCTGTCGTTTCGTGAGATCCCGAGACGCGGCGAGCTGTACCGGATCAACCTCCGCGGCCGGGTGCACACCGCGAGCGGCGGGATCCTGGTCGTCAACAAGTGGCTTGAGGTGCGCCACCGCAGGCACGCCGAAGTCCGCACGTTCGAGTACGCGTACCACGCGTTTGTCCGCCGACCACGCCGCGACCTCTTCCGCTACGACAACTGCCACGGCGGGCTCGATACGCTCCACTGCCACCGCTACGGGGCGCCAGCGGGACTCGTGGACCTCGAACCGATCGCTCACGATCAGCTCCCCTGGCTCAGCGAGATCATCCGTGAAGCGGAGAGCGCTGCGGCGACAATCCTCAGCGTCTGAGCACTACCCGCTACGCCAACCCGATCAGCGCGTCGAGGCCGTAGACGAGGCTCTCGCGCTGCATCACCTCGCGGACGGCGAGCAGCACGCCCGGCATGAACGAGTCGCGGCCCGTCGAGTCGTGGCGCAGCGTCAGCGTCTGGCCCGTGCCGCCGAAGATCACCTCCTGGTGCGCCACCAGCCCCGGCAGCCGCACCGAGTGCAGCGCGACGCCGCCCAGCTCCGCGCCGCGCGCACCCGCGACCGCCTCGAGGTCCGAGCTGCGGTGGTCGAAGTCGCGACCTCGCGCCTCGCGCATCAGCTGCGCGGTCGCGACGGCCGTGCCCGACGGCGAGTCCACCTTGCCGTCGTGGTGCAGCTCGATCACCTCGACCGCGTCGAAGTGCGGGGCGGCGAGCGTCGCGAGGTGCATCAACAGCACCGCGCCGAGGGCGAAGTTGGGCGCGACCACCCCACCCAGCGCGCGCTCCGCGAGGCGCTCGCGCAGCGTCGCGACGAACTCGTCCCGCTGGCCCGAGGTGCCGATCACCGGGCGGACGCCGTGCGCCAGGCAGGCCTCGGTGAGCGTCGGCGTGAAGGCGGCGTTCGTGAAGTCCACCACCACGTCCGGGCTCAACTGCGCGAACAGCGCAGCGGGGTCCGAGGAGAGCGGGTACGTCGCCCCGCTCGCTGCCTCAAGCTCGCCCGTCTCTCCGGCGAGCGGCTCGACGACGCCCACCGGCTCGATGTCCTCGGCCGCCTCGAGCGTGGCGAGGACCTGAGCACCCATGTTGCCGCTTCCGCTGACCACTGCCCGAATCATCCGGCGCCCCCTGTCCGCACTGCGCGCCCGCAACGACTGCGCCCCGCCTGGTGGGGCGGGGCGCAAGTGTAGCGATTCAGTTCACGGCCTCGGGGCTACCAGCGGCGACCGCCGTCGCCGCCACTACCACCGCCGCCGCCGGGGTTGCCGCCGCCACCGCCGTCGCCACTACCACCGCCGCCGTCGGGACCGCCACGACCTCCGCCGCCGGGACCACCACGGCCTCCGCCGCCGGGACCACCACGGCCTCCGCCGCCGGGACCACCACGGCCTCCGCCGCCGGGACCACCACGACCTCCGCCGCCGGGACCACCACGACCTCCGCCGCCGGGACCACCACGGCCTCCGCCGCCGGGACCGCCACGACCTCCGCCGCCGGGACCACCACGACCTCCGCCGCCGGGACCGCCACGACCGCCGCCGCCGGGACCGCCACGGCCGCCGCCCGGGCCGCCACGACCGCCGCCGCCGCCGCCGCCGCTGAAGGCGGGCTCGCGCTGCGGCTCGTCGGCGCCGTCGGCGAGGCCGACGCGCTCGCTGCCGTCGTCGCCGTCACGCAGGCGGGTGAGGTTGATGCGCCCGAGGTTGTCGATCTCGATCACCTGCACGCGCAGCACTTCGCCCTCGGAGACCTCGTCCTCCACGCGGTTGACGTGGTAGTCGGCGAGGTCGGAGATGTGCACCAGGCCGTCCTTGCCCGGCAGGATCTCGACGAAGGCGCCGAAGGCCATGATGCGGCTGACCGAACCCTCGTAGACCTCGCCGATCTCGACCTCCTTGGTCAGGCCGCGGATCGTGTCGAGCGCCCTGCGGACGCCGTCGGCGTCGGTGCCGGCGACCAGCACGGTGCCGTCGTCCTCGACGGTGATCTTCGAGCCGGTCTCTTCCTGGATGGCGTTGATGACGCGGCCGCCGGGCCCGATCACCGCGCCGATCTTCTCGCGGTCGATCTGGATCAGCTCGACGCGCGGCGCGTACTCCGACATCTCGTCACGCGGCTCCGGGATCGCGTCGAGCATCACCTCGAGGATCGTCATCCGCGCCTCGCGGGCGCGGACGAAGACCGTTTCGAGCAGCCCATCCGGCAGCGACTGCAGCTTGGTGTCCATCTGCATCGCGGTCACGCCACGCTCGGTGCCGGCGACCTTGAAGTCCATGTCACCGAGGCCGTCCTCGATGCCGGCGATGTCGGTGAGCACGCGGTAGTCGTCGCCCTCGCCGGTGATCAGGCCCATCGCGATGCCGGCCACCGGTGCCGTGATCGGCACGCCCGCGTCCATCAGCGCCAGCGTCGACCCACAGACCGACCCCATCGAGGTCGAACCATTCGACATCAGCGCGTCGGAGACGACGCGCAGCGCGTAGGGGAACTCATCGCTGTCCGGCAGGACCGGCTCCAGCGCGCGCTCGGCGAGCAGGCCGTGGCCGATCTCGCGGCGGCCGGGGCCGCGCATGAAGCGCGCCTCGCCGACCGAATACGGCGGGAAGTTGTAGTGGTGCATGTAGCGCTTGAACTGCGTCGGCGCGAGCGTGTCGAGGCGCTGGCGTTCGCCGAGCGAGCCGAGCGTCGCGACCGAGAGGATCTGCGTGCCGCCGCGGCGGAAGAGGCCGCTGCCGTGTGCGCGCGGGAGCAGGCCGACCGAGGAATACAGGCCGCGCACCTGGTCGATCTCGCGATCGTCGGGCCGCAGGCCCTCCTCGAGGATGCGCCGCCGCACCAGCACCTTGATCTCGTCCTCGACGGCGTTGCGCACGGCGCGGGCGTTCAGCGTGTCGTCGCCGATCGCGGCGTAGGCCTCCTTGCCGAGGGCGTCGACGCCGCGCCAGCCTTCGCCCTGGACGGCGGCCAGCATCTCCTCCTCGCGGCCCACGAGGGCCTCACGGACCTTCTCTTTCATCTCCGTGTCCGGAGTGGGCAGATCGAACGAGGCCTTCTCCTTGCCGAGCTCGGCGAAGATCTCGCGCTGGAGCGCGTTCAGCTGCGCGATCGCGCCCTGGGCGTACTCGATCGCCTCGATCACCTCGGCCTCGGGCACCTCGTTGGCGCCCGCCTCGATCATCACGATCGAGTCTTCGGTGCCGGCCACGATCAGGTCGATGTCGGACTCGGCGATCTCCTCGTAGGTGGGGAGCGCCTTGAAGCTCCCGTCGACGCGCGCGACGCGCACGGAGGAGACCGGGCCCTCGAACGGGATGCTGGACATACCGAGCACCATCGAGGCGGCCGTCGTGCCGAAGACGTCGGCGGGGTGCTCGCGGTCGGCCGAGAGGGTGGTCAGCACCACCTGGATCTCGCGCCGGAAGCCCTTGGGGAAGAGCGGCCGGATCGGCCGGTCCGTCATGCGCGCGGCGAGGATCGCCTCGTTGCCGGGCCGTCCCTCGCGGCGGAAGAACGAGCCGGGGATCTTCCCGATCGCGTACATCCGCTCCTCGAAGTCGATGGTGAGCGGGAAGAAGTCGATGCCCTCGCGGGCGTCGTCCTCGGCGACGGTGGACAGGATCATCGTGTCGCCGTAGCGGATGGTGCAGGAGGCGGCGGCGTTGAGGGCCAGCAGCCCGACGCCGACGGTGAAGGTCTTGCCCTCGATCTCCGTGCTGAAAGTTCGTTCTTCGATCTCAAGTCGCTGGGCGCTGGTCATGCGCTCCTTCCTCGGGCGCGCGCGTGTGCTGGCGCCCCGTTGTGCCGTAGCTGCTGGTGGATTCGTGCTCTGATCTGTCTCGCTCCCTCTCCCGAAGCGCGTGCGGCGCGAGGCCACACGTATCGCGTGCGATGAATGACGCCGGGACGGGGAAGGAGCGGCGAGGAGCGCGCTAGCGGCGCAGTCCCAGCCTGCCGATGAGCGTGCGGTAGCGCCCCACATCCTTCTTGCTGAGGTAGCGGAGCTGACGGCGGCGCTGGCCGACGAGCTTGAGCAGGCCGCGCCGCGTGTCGTAGTCGTGCGTATGCGTGCGGAGATGTTCCGTCAGATGCTTGATGCGCTCGGTGAGTAGCGCGACCTGCACCTCGGGGGAGCCGGTGTCCCCCTCGTGCGTCTGGTAATCGGCAATGAGTTCGAGCTTGCGTTCCACGGAGTTCATACGGTGGTTCTGATCTGGTCCTGTTCTGCTTCTATGTCCACGCCGCCTGCACACACCCGCTCCGGTCTTCCCCGACCGGGCGATAGCCGCTGTCGCTCCCTGGCGACCGCCCTCAGGCCAGGCGCTTCCATGCACCCGCGGCTACGGCAACACGCTACCACGGCATTTCCGCGAGGGGCAATGCGGCACGACCGCGCGTCGAGGCTTGCTTGCGTCCCGACTACGACGACGCCCCCGGGCGCAGTCCGCGGGGCGACGGACGCGAGGGCCGGCGTAGCGACGAGCGTGATGGCGCCATCCCGGCCCACGCCTCCAGCCCTCTCCGCAGCCGCGGATAGCCGCCGCGGTGCAGCACCAGCGTCAGGCCCAGCGCAATGCCGCAGACGGCGAGGCCGGCGAGGCCGTCGAAGATGTAATGATTCCCGGTTCCCACCACGGCGATCGACTGCAGCACGAAGGTCAGCAGCGACGCCCCGCGCAGCCACGGGTTCCGTGTCGCCGCGAACACCCCGACGGCCAGCAGCAGCGCCCAGCCGACATGCAGTGAGGGCACCGCCGCAAACGGGTTCACGAACGGCTGAAGCGACTGCGCCTGATACGAGAGGTTGTCGTAGACCTCGAGGGTGTCGATGAAGCCCCACTCTTTGAGGAAGCGCGGCGGGGCAACCGGGTAGAGCCAGTAGACGACGAGCGCGAGCCCACCAGAGATCAGGATCGAGTCGCGCGTCAGCGTGTAGGCGTGGCGGCGCTTCCAGAACATCACCATCGCAACGGCGACGATCAACGGGAAGTCCATCCAGAAGTAAACGAAGTTGAGCGCGCGCCGCAGCAGCTCGTACTCCAGCACCCAGGTCTGGAAGGCCGGCTCCACGAACAGCCCATAGCTAAACTGCAGGTTCACGATCCAGTGCGCGTTTGCGAAGGCGTCCGCCGTGCGATCGACCACCGCGCCGCGTACGAGGAAGTACAGCAGGAACCCCAGGGCGACGAGCCCCAGCTCCGAGGCGTCCCACCAACTCAGGCCGCGGCGTCGCGGATCGGTCGAAAGGAAGAGATAGCGCGCAAGACGCGCTCTCAACGTCTTCATCGCGATGCCCTGCCGTAGCGCCTGTGTTTCCCGCTGGCCGGGCCCCGCTCCCGGGGCCGGGCCGTTCGCCAATGATAGCGTACGCTCGCGTTCGAGCGTCACCCGGATGTCCCAAGGCTACGAAAGGAGCCCCCGATGCAAATCGATGTCGTGAGCGGGGAACTGGCGGCCCAGCAGGCAGACACGATCGTCGTCGCGCTGCCGGAGGGCACGCGGCGGCTCGGCGGCGCCGCAGCCGCCCTGGACCGGGCGCTCGACGGCGCAATCACCGCGCTGCTGCGCTCCGGACTGGCGCCGGGCCGCGCCAACGAGGTGACAGCGCTGGCCACGGGCGGACGCATTCCCGCCGCGCGCGTCGTGGTGCAGGGGCTCGGCAAGCGCGACCAGCTGACGCCGGACCGGCTGCGCAACCAGGCCGCCGGACTGGCGCGCGCCCTGCGCGGCCTGGACGCCGGCCGCGTCGCACTCTCCGCGCAGGGCGCCGCCCTCGCGGACCGCGACGCCGAGGCGACCGGGCGCATCCTGGCCGAAGCGTTCGAGCTTGGCCTCTACCGCTATGACCAGTACCGCACCCGCGCGCAGGACAAGCCGCGCGGATCGGTGGCGGGGCTGACGATTGTCGAGACGTCGGAGCGGCGCGCAAGCGCGGCGGCACAGGGCGCGGAGCGGGGCGCGACCCTGGCCGAGGCGCAGAACTTCACGCGCGACCTCGCCAACTCGCCCGCCAACCTCATGAACCCCAGCGACGTCGCCGAGCGCGCCCAGGCGCGCGCCGACGAGCTCGGCCTCGAGTGCGAGGTGATCGAGCGCGCCGCCGCGGAGCGGCTGGGCATGAACTCCTACCTCTCGGTCGCCCAGGGTTCGCAGCAGCCGCCGAAGTTCATCGTGCTGCGCTACCGCGGCGGCCGAGGCCGCCGCAGCATCGGCCTCGTCGGCAAGGGCATCACCTTCGACACGGGCGGCATCTCGCTCAAGCCGCCGGCGAACATGGAGCGCATGAAGGGCGACATGAGTGGCGCGGCGGCGGTGATCGGCGCGATCGGCGCGATCGCCCGCCTCGAGCCGGCCATCAACGTGACCGCGATCGCCCCCTGTACCGAGAACATGCCGGGCGGCTCGGCGACCAAGCCGGGCGACGTCTTCTACGCGATGGACGGCCAGTCGATCGAGGTGATCAACACCGACGCCGAAGGCCGCCTCGTGCTCGCCGACGCGCTCGCCTACGCGAAGTCCCAGGGCTGCACGCCGCTCGTCGATGTGGCGACGCTGACCGGGGCGATGGCGGTCGCGCTCGGCAACGTGCGGATCGGCGTCTTCGCGAACAACGATCGCCTCTACAGCGACCTCGAACGCGCGGCGGCGGCGTCAGGCGAGAAGCTCTGGCGCTTCCCGCTGGACGACGAGTACGACGAGCAGATCCGCTCGGATGTGGCCGACATCAAGAACACCGGCGGCCGCAACGCCGGGTCGATCACCGCCGCGAAGTTCCTCGAGCGCTTCGCCGGCGACACGCCCTGGGCGCACCTCGACATCGCCGGCGTCATGGACGCGGGGCGGGACCGCGGGGTGCTGGTCAAGGGCAACGCCGGCGCGACAGCGCGCACGCTGGTGCACTACGCGCTCGGTCGCGCGCGCTGAGCGCGCTGCCCGCGCGCTCCGTCTGGCCCGTTGTCCGTCACCCGCCGATAGTCGTGATGTGACCATCAGCTATCGCACGCTCAGCGAGGACGACTGGGGCGACTGGGTCGTCAGCAACGCCCGCGGCTTCCTCGAAGATGTCGCGGTCGCCGCCGAGGAGGGCGAGCAGGTCCGATCCGAGATCGAGGCCGACCGCTGCCTCGGCGCCTTCGACGGCGACGAGCTGGTCGGGAAGACGCACGCGATCTCGTTGTCCATGAGCGTCCCCGGCGGCGACCTGCCGACGGCCGGCGTCACCGCCGTCACCGTCTCGCCCACGCACCGGCGGCAAGGCATCCTCACCGAGCTCACGCGCCGCCAGCTTGATGACATCCGCGCGCGAGGCGAACCGCTCGCCGCCCTCACGGCGTCCGAAAGCCTCATCTACGGCCGCTTCGGTTACGGCCTGGCGGCGCAATCCGACCGCGTGAGTATCGACCGGCGCCACACCGACTTCGTTCCCGCGGCTCCCGCCGCTCCGGGTGGTGAGATCCGGTTCGTCGCCCCGGACGCCGCACGCGAGCGCTGGCCGCCCCTCTACGAGCGCCTGCGCGGAGCCCGGCCTGGTGGGGCGCCTTCGTCGTCCCCCGCAGCGAGAAGCCCGGGGACGGCTTCACCAGGCGCCACTACGTCGAATACAGCGGCCACTCCGGCCTCGAGGGCTACGCCAGCTACGCCGTCAGGGCCGACTCGGCGGAGGGTATTGCCCGCGGATCGCTCCGCCTCCACGAGCTCGCCGCGACGAACCCTGCTGCCGAGGCCGCCCTCTGGCGCTACGTCTTCGGTGTCGACCTCGTCGAGACGATCGAGGCCCACAACCGGCCGTCCGACGACCCTCTGCTGTGGATGCTGGCCGACCCGCGCCGCCTTCGCCGCCTGCGCCTCGACAACCTCTGGCTGCGCATCCTGGACGTGCCCGGCGCGCTCGAAGGACGCACCTACCTGGCCGACGGACGCCTCGTCCTCGATGTGCGCGACCCCTTCGGTCGCTGGGCCGCCGGGCGCGTTGAGATCGACGTGGATGACGGCAACGCCCGGTGCCGCCCCAGCGACGCCCCTGGCGATCTCACCCTCGGCGCGGGAGAACTCGCGGCGGTCTACCTCGGCGGCGTCTCAGCCACCGTGCTCGCCCGGGCGGGCCGCATCGAAGGCTCCCCCGAGGCCCTGCGCCTGGCCGACGCGCTCTTCGCCTGGCACACCGCGCCCTGGTGCGCGGATCAGTTCTAGCGCCCCGCCTGCGTCAGTCGTCCGCGCGCTCCGGGGCGCCCTCGCGCCGCGCCCGCTGAGGCGCCTCCAGGCGAGTCGAACGGGACCAGGACGGGTGTGCGCCGGCTACGCGACCTCGCGGGCGCGCTCGACCAGCTCGCGGAGCGTGCCGATGTCGCGCTTCGTCTCGGGATCGACCTGGACGGAGCGCTCCATCTTGCTCCAGCCGTGGTGGACCGTGGAGTGATCGCGGCCGCCGAGGGTCTGGCCGATCTCGGCGAGCGAGCGGTGCGCGAGCTCGCGCATCAGGTACATCGCCAGCTGTCGCGGGTAGGCGACGCGCTTCTCGCGGCTCTTGGAGAGCAGCGCCTCGCGGTCGATCTCGAAGTAGCGGCAGACGATGTTGAGGATCACCTCCGGCGACGGCGGCAGCCTCGGCTCGGTCGGATCGAGCGAGGCGAGCGCGGACTGCACCAGCGCCGGCTCGATCCGCTCGCCGGTGAGGCGCGAGTAGGCGACGACGCGCGTCAGCGAGCCCTCGAGCTCGCGGATGTTGTTCGTGAAGCGCCGCGCGATGACGTGCAGCGCGTCATCGTCGATACGCAGCCGCTGCTCCTCGGCCTTGGAGCGCAGGATCGCGACTCTCGTCTCCAGGTCGGGGGCCTGGATGTCCGCGGTCATTCCCCATTCGAAGCGCGAGCGCAGCCGCTCCTCGAGGTCCGGGATCAGCACCGGACTCTTGTCCGAGGTGATGACGATCTGGCACTCCGCCTCGTAGAGGCTGTTGAAGGTGTGGAACAGCTCCTCCTGGGTGGCCTCCTTGCCGCCGACGAACTGGATGTCGTCGATCAGCAGGGCGTCGGTGGAGCGGTAGCGCGCGCGGAACTCCTCCTGCGTGCGCTTCTGGATCGCCGTCACGAGGTCGTTTGTGAACTGCTCGGCGGAGATGTACGTGATCTGCCGGCCCTCCTTGACCAGGCGGTGGCCGATCCCCTGCAGGAGATGCGTCTTGCCGAGGCCGACCGCGCCGTAGAGGAAGAGCGGGTTGTGCAGCGTGCCGGGCGAAGCGGCGACGCCCTCGGCCGCGGCGAAGGCCAGCCGGTTGCCCGGCCCGACGATGAAGGTGTCGAAGACGTAGCGGGCGTGCAGCCTGGGGCGCGGGTAGGCCGGCCTGCCGGTGTCGGGCGCCCCCGATCGCCGCAGCAGGGGCGAATCGTCCGCCGGCGGGCGCAACGGCTCGAACGCAACTTCGATCGGACGGTCGGCGAGGTCCGTGAGCGTGCGCAGCATGAGCGGGCGCAGGCGCTGCTGCAGCCACTCCGTGACGAACTCGGAGCGCGTGCCGATGATCAGCGTGGACCCGTCGAGGCGGACTCCCTCGGTGTCGGCGAGCCAGGTCTGGTAGTTGGCCTCGGATACGTGCTGCCGGAGGTAGCGGAGCGCCGACTGCCAGAGTTGGGCCGGGTCTTGCTGCACCCTCACACCCTCCGGGATTATCGCCGCCTGCCGCTCGGGGTGAGCACGCCGGGATGGCCCTTGGCATATAGATGTCAACGACCAATGCACACGTGTTGGCAACACGCGCACGTCACCCGACGCCCGACTCTACCTGCTCAGGGCCCGCCAGTCCCTCGCCCCGCTATCAGCTCCGAGGGTGCCCTATGTCGATCTCGATGCCCTTGGCAGACGGGAGGCTAGCGAACCCATGCCCTCGCGCACAAGCCTGTTATGTGCGCACTGAGCCGCTTTCCCTAGCAGGCTTGCGATCGCGGGGCGGTCTTGGGATGAACTGTGTATAATCCGCGCTCTCGCAGCACCCCGAGCCCACCACGTCGGAGCCGCCGAATCGCGACCCGCGACCGCCCATCTCGGCCCCTCCAGCACCAGCCTCCGGAGCCGAACCCTGCTTCTCGCCATCGACATCGGCAACACGAGCATCACGATCGGCGTCTACGACGGGCCGACCCTCTCCTCGCGCCTGCGCATGGCCACGGATGCCAACCGCCCCGCCGCTGAGTACGCGCGCGATCTCGCCGGCCAACTGTATCGCGGCGGCGTCGAGCCGCAGCGGATCGCCGGCGCGGCGCTCTCCTCCACCGTCCCCGCCCTTGAGGCCACCTTCGAGGCGGTCTGCCGCGAGGCCTTCGGTTGCAAGCCGCTCGTCGTCGGCGCGGACACGCAGGCCGGAATCCCGATCCGCTGCGACGACCCGCGCGAGCTCGGCGCAGATCGCATCCTCCACGTCGTCGCGGCGCTCGACCGCCACCCACCGCCGCTGATCGTCGTCGATCTCGGCACGGCGCTCGTCCTCGACGCGATCTCGGCCGAGGGCGACTACCTGGGCGGCACGATCGCGCCCGGCATCGGCATCGCCTCGGACGCGCTGTTCGCGCGCGCCGCCAAGCTCCCCCGCGTCAGCATCGAGCGCCCGCGGATGGAGGGTGTAATCGGCCGCAACACCGAGCACTCGATGCAGTCGGGCATCGTCTACGGCTACGCCGAGATGGTCTGCGGCATGGTGCGACGCCTCAAGGCGGAGATCGGCGCCGAGGCGAAGGTGATCGCCACCGGCGGCTACGCCCACGTGATCGCCGACGCCGCCTGCTGCATCGACACCATCGAGGACGACCTCAACCTCGAGGGCCTGCGCCTGATCTACGAGGCGAACCGGTGAGCGCGCAGCCCGCGCCGCTGGCCGGACGCACGATCGTCCTCGGCGTGAGCGGCTCGATCGCCGCCTACAAGTCCATCGAGGTCACGAGCCGCCTCGTGCAGGCGGGCGCCACCGTCGAGGTCGTGATGACCGAGGCGGCGACGAAGTTCGTCGGGCCGCTGACCTACCGCGGGATCACGGGGAACGCGCCGTTCGTCGACCTCTGGGCGACGGCCGGGCCGCACGCCGAGCCGCATGTCGCGCTCGGCCGCAGCGCCGACCTCTATCTCATCGTCCCCGCGAGCGCCTCGACGATCGCGCGGATCGCGCACGGGATCGCGGACGACTTCGTCTCCCTGACGGCGCTGGCGATGCGCGGGCCCACGCTGATCGCTCCGGCGATGGACGCACAGATGTGGGCGAATGCCGCGACGCAGCAGAACGCCGCCACGCTCCGCTCGCGCGGCGTCGAGTTCCTCGGGCCTGTCGAGGGCCGGCTCGCCTCCGGCGAGGTGGGTGCGGGACGGCTGCTGGAACCGGCCGCGATCGTGGGCCACGTGAAGGCGCGCATCGGCCGCGCGCACGGCGACCTCGCCGGCGTGCGCATCGCCGTCACCGCCGGCGGCACGCGCGAACCCGCCGACCCCGTGCGCTTCATCGGCAACCGCTCGACCGGAAAGATGGGCCACGCCGTCGCCGAGGCGGCGCGCGACCGCGGCGCCGACGTCGTGCTGATCACCAGCGCCGAGCTCGCGCCACCCGAGGCCACCGAGGTGGTCCATGTCGAGACCGCGCAGGAGATGCTCGCCGCCCTCCAGCTGCACGTACCCGGGTGCGCCGCACTGATCATGGCGGCCGCCGTCGCCGACTACCGCCCGAGCGAGACGCTGGAGCGCAAGCAGAAGCGGGGCGGCCTCGAACACTGGTCGCTCGAGCTGGAGCGCAACCCGGACCTGATCGCCTCGATTGCGGGCGAGGGCCTGGTCAAGGTCGCATTCGCCGCCGAGACCGACAACGTGCTGGAGAACGCCGCGCGCAAGCTCGAGGCGAAAGGCGCGCAGCTGATCGTCGCCAACGATGTGAGCGCCCCCGACGCCGGCTTCGCCGTGGACACGAACCGCATCGTGATCCTCGACCGCGAGGGTGGCCGTGAAGCGCTGCCGCTGCTCTCCAAGTACGACTGCTCGCAGCACATCCTCGACCGCGTGGCCGCGCTGCTGCCGAGCGCGCCGACCGGCTAGCGGCACACTCACACTCCTCGGATGCACTGTGGGTACCCTCCGCTCTCGCTGTGTACGGGTTCCGGGTAACCTCCTCCTCCCCGGACATGCGACCCTCATATTCCCTGTCCTCCTCAGGCGGCCGTCCACGGCGGCCCACCAGTTAGCCACGGCCCGCCCGCGCCGCTTCGGTCCGAGTCCACACCGCCCCGGACACGGCTTACCCTTCTGTGCCTGCCATTCTCGATGCTCTCCACACGGTCCCCACTCCTACTACTACAACTCCTCAGCCCACCCTCATCCCTCGACTTGGGCCCCCTCGTGGACAAGCACCCTCGTTTCGTTGTGGAGTAGATCCCATGATTGACCAGGTGGAGATCGAAGTAGCAGCCGGAACAGGCGGCGACGGGACCGTGTCGTTCCGCCGCGAGAAATTCGTGCCGCACGGAGGCCCCGACGGCGGTGACGGCGGCCGGGGTGGCGCCGTCGGGCTGGTCGCAGGCCGCACGGTGACAGGCCTCGGCGCCTATCGGGACCGCAGGACGCGGGCCGCGCAGCATGGGCAGCCGGGCAGCTCGTCGCAGCGCAAGGGCGGGGCAGGCGAAGATCTGTGGCTCCCGGTGCCGGTGGGCTGCGTCGTGTGGGAGCTTGATCCCACCGGCGAGCCGGGCGGGGAGGATGGCGAAGCCGAGGCCGGCCCGTTCGCGGACCTGGCAACCGAGGGCGCGCAGGCGATTGTCGCGAGGGGTGGCCGTGGCGGCTGGGGCAACAAGCGCTTCGCGACGGCGACCCGGCGCACCCCCGGCTTCGCGCAGCGGGGCATGCCGGGCGAGCGGCGCCGCTTGCGACTCGAACTGAAGCTGCTGGCCGACGTCGGCCTCGTCGGGCTGCCGAACGCGGGCAAGTCGACGTTGCTCGGCGCGTGGTCGGCGGCGCACCCGAAGGTGGCGGCCTACCCGTTCACGACGCTCGAGCCTGAACTCGGCGTCGTCGAGCTTGGCTACGACTCGTTCGTCGCCGCGGACATGCCGGGGCTGATTGAGGGCGCGAGCCAGGGTGTTGGCCTCGGGCACGAGTTCCTGAGGCACATCGAGCGCACGCGCGTGCTCGTGCACGTCCTCGACATGACGCGCGACGACCCACTCGCCGACCGCGAGCTGATCGATCGCGAGCTGGCGACGTTCGGGCACGGCCTCGCCGGGAAGCCGCAACTGCTCGCGCTCAACAAGATCGACGACCCCGACGCGCGGGTGCGTGTCGAGTTGCTCGAGGAGCTCCTGGAGGCGCAGGAGACGCCATGGATCGCCATCTCGGCCGCGTCGCGCGAGGGCACGCGGCAGCTTGCCGAGCGGGCGTTCCAGTTGCTGCGTGAGCAGCTCGTGAGCGAGCAGGCCGAAGAGGAGCCGGCGCCACTGGTCGAACCGCGCGAGGTGCGGCGCGAGCGCTTCCGCATCGAACGCGACGAGGCGGGACGGGTCACCGTGCGCGGGCGCACTCCGGAGTGGCTGGCCGCGACATTCGATCTCGATGATGACGAGGCGCGCGAGGAGTTGCTTGACCGGCTGCGGCGGCTCGGCCTGGCGCGTGCGCTCTCGCGAGCGGGCGTGAAGCCCGGCACGACGATCCGCGTCGGCGAGACCGCGCTGGTCTGGGAGTAGCGGCGGTGCGCATCGGCATCCTCGGCGGCACCTTCGATCCGCCGCACCTCGCGCACCTGGTGCTGGCGGCCGCGGCGCGCCGTGCGATCGCCCTCGACCGCGTGCTGCTGGTGCCGGCGGGCGACCCCTGGCGCAAGGCGGACAGCGACGTCTCGCCGGCGGCCGACCGCCTCGCACTGACGCGCGCCGCCGTCGAAGACGTGCTGCCCTGGGCCGAGGTGAGCGACATCGAGGTGCGCCGCGCCGGCCCGAGCTATACGGCCGACACGCTCGCGGAACTGCGGGAGGAGTCCCCCGGCCACCAGTGGTGGTTCATCCTCGGCTGGGACGCCCTCGCCGACCTGCCGAACTGGCGGGAGCCGCAGCGCATCCTCGAACTGGCGCGCCTGGCGCTCGCCCAGCGCGGCGACGAGGCCGCGGACGGGGCTGCGCTGCCGGCGGCGGCGGTCGAGGCGTTCCCCGAACTGTCCTCGCGTGTGGACCGCGTGCCGATCCCGCGTCTCGATGTCGCGGCCTCGTCGCTGCGGCGCCGGCTGAGCGGGGGCGAGCCGACGGCTCCGCTGCTGCCTGCCACCGTGCGGGAGCGGATCGCGGCGCTCGGGCTCTACGGCGTCTGAGCTGCCCGGTCAGTGCTCGTCGGGCGGGCGGCCGAACAGGATCGAGGCGCGCGGGATCGGCGGGAGCAGGAACGGGCGCAGCCCCGCCTCGATCGCGAACGGGAAGCCCGCGTCCTGCGCGAAGCGCAGCAGCGTGGGCCCGGACCGCAACTGCGGCGAGCGCACATGTCGACTGATCCAGAGCCGGTTCCAGGCATCGAGGACGCGCCGTCCCGTCGGCCCGAACTCCCAGATCAGCGCCAGTCCGCCCTGCGCGAGCACCCGCCAGATCTCATCGAGCAGATCGCGCAGCCCGTCGTCGTCGAGGTGCTTCGCGACGTAGCCGCAGAGCACGAGGTCAAAGGCGCCCGAGGCGATCGGCAGCGCCGTCGCCGAGCCCTGCACGAGTGCGGGCGGTCGTGCCGTCCCCGCCGCGTCACGCTGTGCGTGCCGCAGGATGCTACGCGAGAAGTCGAGGCCGACGGGCTGGCGTTCGAAGCGCACGCGCCCGTCCATGAAGCGCAGCACCGAGGCGCGCCCGCAGCCGATGTCGAGCACGCGCAGGCTCGGTTCCATCATCAACTCGTCGGGCAGGCGCAGCAGTGGTCCGTTGACCAGGAACGCGCCCTGCGGGCCGAGCAGCCAGCGCATCGCCGTCGCGGCCAGTCCCGGCCGGCGCAGCCACCGCTCGTACTCGTGCAGGCGTGTCCGCTGCTGCTCCCAGTTCATGCGGGGAATCGTGGCACGCCCGCGATCGGCGCTCAAACGCGGGCGGCGGACGGACCGAGATCTCCGAGGTCGAAGGAGAGCCGCACGTGCGCGCCCTGCGCGGCCGCCCAGTCGCACATTGACGCCAGTTCCTCGAGCCGCGGCCCGAGATCCTCGTAACCTTCGAGGAGTTCGTTGAGCTGTCGATCGCCGGCGAGGGTCGCTGCGGCGACGGCGCGGCAGCAGTCGGCAAGGGCGGCCGGGTCTTGCCACATCCGCTGGAGCTCGAGGCGGTCCGCCTGGTCCTCGACGTGGCGGTCGGCGTAGCGCAGCAGCGGGCGCAGCGCCACCTTGTGCGCGGTCTCGATGCGGCGCGCGGCCTGCGCCAGCTCGTGCTGCGCCCCGAAGCGCAGCGAGAACGCCCACGAGGCGAAGTACAGCACGACCGACGGGTCGCCCTCGAATGCGATCGGGCACGCCTCGTCCGCGTCGAACTCGACGTGGAGCGGGCGCGGTGACTCGTTGGCGGTGGGGGTCACGAGGCGGCGGCTACCCTGTCTGATACTCGAAACAGCGTGTGCGGAACGCTATGTTGGGCCGCAGCGTACCGAAACACCAGAGGGCAGCAGGATCCCCGATGCCGCGTGCACGACCACCCGTGAACCCCGAGGTCCTCAAGTGGGCTGTCGAGGAGTCCGGCTACTCACCTGAAGATCTCGCAGCAAGCTTGAACGTAGACACGGTAACTATCGAAAGCTGGCTCGCCGGAGACAGCGGGCCGACGCAGGGCCAGTTCACGAGTCTTGCTAAGCGGCTGCGGCGGCCGAAGACGATCTTCTTCCTGCCAAAGCCTCCGGAGACGGGCGGAGTGCCGCCTGAGTTGCGCAGTGCCGTCGGTAGGACGCGCAGACAGCTAAGCGCGGACGAGTTGCTATGGGTGCGTCGCGCGAAGCGCATGCAGCGGCTGTTGAGTCTCCTTGAGCAGGATGAGGGGGACGCAGCCGTCGTGATCCCGCAGTTGCCGAGGGAGCGCGAGCCTACGGGCGCAGGTGAGCGGCTTCGGGACTGGCTGGGCGTAACGCTCGGCGAGCAGCTTGCGTGGGAGACGCCGCGGGAGGCGTTCGACGCCTGGCGCGATGCATTCGAACACCGCGGCGTCTTCGTGATGCAACTGCAGCTTGGCGGCCAAGGACTGCGAGGGTTCGCACTCGCCGACCCTTATGCACCGCTCGTTGCTGTGAACACGCGTGAGAATCTGCACGCGAGGATATTCACGCTGCTCCATGAATTGGCTCATCTGGCGTCGGCGACCGAGACATCCTGCCTCGAAGGAGTAGGCGCGACATCGGACGCCGATGCGCTCGAGCGCTGGTGTGACAGCGTCGCAAGCGCGGCTGTGCTGCCGAGGGATGCCTTGGAGGCGGAGGTTCGGACCGCGGCGAGGGTGGATGAGCCGAACTTCGCGCTCGTCCAGCAGATCGCGTCGATGTTCAATGCGAGCTTGCGGGCTACTGCCGTTGCTCTGATTCGAGCCGGGCTCTCAGGGGACTACCTCTACGACGAGGTAGAAGAAAAGGCGCCGACCGGTGACTTTGACAAGGGCTTTGGTCGAGGCGTAGGCCAGCGCGCGCCGAGGCGAAGGCTGGGCGAGGTGGGGCCGCTTGCTGCCAATGCCGTTCTCTCAGCGCTGGCAGATCATCGCCTGACTGAGCGAGATGCGCGCCGCTATCTGCGTCTCGACGGTGCCGAGATAGCAGACCTCACCCGTGAGATCGGTGCATCACCGTGAGCGATGTCGGGGATGAACGCGAGCAGCGCCTTGCGTGGATAGCCGTGCTCGATACGTCCTCAGTCATCGAGGCCAAGCGGTTCATCGCTCCACAACGTCAGTGGGCGTTCTTCGAGCGCCTCAAGCAGATGGTCCAGAGCGGCGAGGTCTGCTTCCCAAGGGCAGTCCGGGACGAGTTGCGGAACGAGCGGCACCACGATACGCCTGAGACATGGGCCTTGAACGCGTACGAATACGTTCCGAATTCTCTCGAGCCGAGCATGGACACGGTGATAGAGGTCATGGACCTTGCAGGCGCGGTGGTCGAGGCGGACGCGGAGGGCGATCCAGCCGATCCGTACGTGTTGGCGCAGGCCTTGGAGATAAGCCGATCAGGGCGCAGGGTCCGCGTGGTGACTGAGGATCGGACAGATAGGTTGCCGCTCAAGATTGCGATGACGACAGCATGCGAACGCCTCGACCTTGATTGGTGCAACCTTGCGGGGTTCTTACAAGAGATTGGATTCGCGCCTGCTGCCAGGTGAGTACTGGCGCCGAGTCTAGCCGAAGCGGATGCCGAGGCCGATCAGCAGTCCCGCCCGCAGCAGCGGCGGTAAGCCGGGCCGTTAGACGTCGAGGGTGGCGTCGAGGGCGTGGGCCATGATGAAGGCGCGGCGCGGCGGGACGGCGTCGCCCATCAGGCGGGTGAACAGCTCGTCCGCCTCGGCGGCGTCGTGGACATGCACCTGCAACAGCGAGCGCCGCGCCGGGTCCATCGTCGTGTCCCAGAGCTGGTCCGCGTTCATCTCGCCGAGGCCCTTGTAGCGCTGCAGGCTGCCGGCGGCGGCGCGCTTCGCGTTGACCTCGAAGTAGCGCGCGCGCTCCTCCTCGGTAAATAGCCAGTCGGTGCGTCCGCGGTGGCTGAGGCTGTAGAGCGGCGGCTGCGCGATGTAGAGCCGGCCGTCCTCGATCAGGCGCGGCATATAGCGCCAGAAGAAGGTCAGCAGCAGCGTGCGGATGTGGGCGCCGTCCACGTCCGCGTCCGTCATGATGATGACCTTGTGGTAGCGCAGCTTGGACCCGTCGTAGCCCTCGCCGAAGCCGGTCCCGAGGGCGGTGATGATGATGCGGATCTCCTCGTGCGCGAGCATCTTCTCGAGGCGCGCCTTTTCGACGTTCAGGATCTTGCCGCGCAGCGGCAGGATCGCCTGCGTGCGGCGGTCGCGCGCGGCCTTGGCCGTACCGCCGGCCGAGTCACCTTCGACGAGGTAGATCTCGGAGAGCTCCGGGTCGGTCTCGGAGCAGTCGGAGAGCTTGCCCGGCAGCATCGAGCCCTCGAGCACGCCCTTGCGCTGGACCAGGTCGCGCGCCTTGCGGGCGGCCTCGCGGGCGCGCGCGGCGGTGACGGCCTTCTCGATGATGCGCCGGCCGATCGAGGGGTTCTCGTCGAGCAGCGACGCGAGCCGTGAGGCGACGGCGGACTCGACCAGCCCCTTCACCTCCGGGTTGCCGAGCCGCGTCTTCGTCTGGCCCTCGAACTGCGGCTCGGCGAGCTTGACGCTGATCACGGCCGAGAGGCCCTCGCGGGTGTCCTCGCCGGTGAGGTTCGGGTCTTCGTCCTTGAGCAGCTTCGCGCGCCGCGCGTACTCGTTGAGGGCGCGCGTCAGGGCGGAGCGGAAGCCGGTGAGGTGGCTGCCGCCGTCGATCGTGTGGATGCAGTTGGCGAACGAGTAGGAGGTCTCCTGGAAGCTCGCGTTGTACTGCAACGCGACCTCGATCATGGTGCCGTCGCGCTCCTCGGCGACGTGGATCGGGTCCGGGTGCAGCGGGGTGCGGCCGCGGTTGAGGTGGCGCACGTAGGCCTCGATGCCGGAGTCGAAGTAGTAGGAGCGTTCGTGCGGCTCCGTGGGCGCGGCGCCGTTGACGGCCTCGGTGGCGCGCTCATCGCGGAAGGCGATCCAGGTGCGGCGCGTGAGGTAGGCCATCTCGCGGAAGCGCGTGGCCAGCATCTCGAAGTCGTAGTCCAGCGTCTCGAAGACCTGGTCATCCGGCAGGAAGCGGATCGTCGTGCCGGTGTGCTCGGGCTTCGCGCCCCGCACCTTCGCGAGTTGCGAGGTGGCGAGGCCACGCTCGTAGGTCTGGCGGAAGAGCGCGCGGTCCGTGGCGACGCTCACCTCGAGCTCGCTCGAGAGCGCGTTGACGACGGAGGCGCCGACGCCGTGCAGGCCGCCGGAGACCTTGTAGCCGCCTCCGCCGAACTTGCCGCCGGCGTGGAGCGTGGTCAGCACCGTCTCGACGGCGGAGAGGCCGGTCTTCTCGTGCCTGTCGACCGGGATGCCGCGCCCGTTGTCCTCCACGGTGACGCTGCCGTCGGCATGGATCGTGATGTCGATGCGGTCGCAGAAGCCCGCCATCGCCTCGTCGATCGCGTTGTCGACGATCTCGTAGATCAGGTGGTGCAGGCCGCGCTGGTCGGTGGAGCCGATGTACATGCCGGGCCGGCGGCGCACCGCCTCGAGGCCTTCGAGGACCTGGATGTGTTCGGCGGTGTAGTCGCTCTTGCCGCCATTGCTGCGCGCGCCGGCGCCGTTGCGGCGGCCGTTCGATCGCACGCCGTTGCGGGTGCGGGGTTTGGCCGGTGTCGTCTTCGCTCGGCGGCTCGCCATACGCCCTCGTCAGCCCGCGCAGCGTGCGCGGCTGCGGACGCGCTGGAGGCCGCAACGCGCCTCGTTCGTGCTTGCCAGGGAGGTGGGGTCCGCGTCAGGCAAGGAGGCTTCTCGCGGGTCGGCGGCGCAGTGGAACGACGACGGAGGACCTACTCTCACCGACACTTGCATAGTATAGCCGATACGCGCCTTCGGTGCTCTCCAACGGGGGTCGTGGCGCGGCGGCTGAACAGCCGTCCGAGGCGCGCGCGTGCGACGGGAAATCGCTGGTATGGCCGAGCCTTCCGACCCGATCTCGCTCACCCCGATCGGCGTCGTGCGCAACGGCGAGCACGACCCGCGCCGCCAGGACTGGACTCGCGTCCGCAGCCGCATCGAACTGCAGCCCGATCTGGCGCCGACGCTCGACGGCCTCGAGGGCTGCTCCCACGTCATCGTCGTCGGCTGGCTCGATCGTATCCCGCCGGAGCTGCGCGAGCGGCGGCAGGCGCACCCCGGCGGCGACGAGCGGCTGCCGCTGATCGGCGCGCTGGCGCTGCGCGGGGGAGCGCGCCCGAACCCGATCGCCGTGACCGTCTGCCACCTGCGCGCGGTCCGCGGCGCGAGCGTCGAGGTCGAGGGCCTCGATCTTGTCGACGGCACGCCGGTGCTCGACATCAAGCCCTACATCGCCGTCTACGACTCCGAGCCGGGGGCGACACTCCCGGACTGGGCGCAGGGCTGAGCGCGGGCAGACGCTCCGCGTGCTCGCGCTCGGCACGGAGGGCGATCGCCCGTAGGCGTTGCGCCAGCCCGCGGCCCGTCCGACGCTGGCGGCATGGACATTGCAATCGTCGGACTGCCGGGATCGGGCAAGACCTCGCTGTTCAACGCGCTGACGCGCGGCGCGGCGGAGGTCGGAGCCTACAGCTCGCGCCTGGAGCCGAACCTCGGCGTGGTGGGCGTGCCCGACGAGCGGCTCGACCGCCTTGCGGCGCAGGAGGGCTCGAAGCGCGTCACCTACGCCGAGCTGCGCCTCGCGGACTACCCGGCCGCCGCCTTCGACGCGTCCGGGGTGGACGCGCAGTGGCTCCAGGACCTGGCGCAGATGGACGCGCTCGTCCTCGTCGCCCGCGCCTTCGCGAATCCCGCCGTGCCAGCGCCTGAGGGCGTCGTCGATGCCGATCGCGACATCGAGGCGATGCAGCTCGAGCTGACCTACGCCGACCTCGCGCTGATCGAGCGCCGCATCGAGCGGATCGAGCCGGAGCTGCGCTCCCTCCCCGCCGCCGAGCGCGGGCCGCTGGAGCAGGATCGCGCGCTGCTGCTGCACCTGCGCGAGGCCCTCGAGGCAGGCGGCGCGCTGCGCTCGCTCGATCTCGGCGCGGGCGAGCGGCGGCTGCTCGCGAGGTACCAGTTCGCGACGCGCCGGCCGTTGCTGATCCTCGTCAACGTCGACGAGGACGACCTGCCGCGGCTCGAGGAGATCGAGGCGGAGTACGCGGCGCGGCACGCGGCGCCCGGCGTCGCCGTCGTCGCGCTCAGCGCGCGCATCGAGGCGGAGCTGACGCAGATGGAGCCCGGCGAGGCGGTCGCGTTCCGCCTCGAACTGGGCCTGCCGGAGCTCTCGCCGCTCGACCGCGTGATCCACGAGGTCTACGAGCTGCTGGGCGTGCACTCCTTCCTCACGGTCGGCGACCGCGAGGCGCGCGCCTGGACGCTGCCGCGCGGCGGCACGGCCCTGGAGGCGGCGGGGCGCATCCACAGCGATCTCGAACGCGGCTTCATCCGCGCCGAGGTCTGCCGCTGGGACGAGCTGCTGGAGGCGGGCAGCGAGGCGCAACTGCGCCGCATCGGACGCCTGCGCACCGAGGGCCGCGACTACGTGGTGCGGGACGGCGACGTGCTGCACGTGCTCTTCAACGTCTAGATCCAGGCAGGCCGTGCGCGCGTCACGACGCACGGCGATATGATCGCGACCATGAGGTGGCGATGAGCGATCCACAGGCAGCCGGACACGAGGACGTGCGGGCGCAGCTCGTCGCGGAGATCGAGGCCGCCCTCGCCGGCGGCCCGGCCGTCGCCGTCGCGACCGTGATCGACCCGGGCGAGCAGGACGGCCTGCGGCTCGGGGCGAAGCTGCTCGTGCGCGCCGATGGCTCCACGCTCGGCGCCCTCGGCCCGCCCGCGATCGATACCGCGGCCGCCGAGGCGGGACGCGCGGCACTCTCCGCCCGCCCCCGCATCGAGGCGCAGACCGTGTACGTGCGCGCGGACGGCGATCTCGTCGCGCGCCGCTCGCGGGCGCGCCCCGGCGACGGCCGGGTCATGCTCGCAGTCTTCGAGGCGCCCGGCCGCCTGCTGATCGTTGGCGGCGGGCACGTGGGCCTCGCGCTCGCCACCATCGGCTCGACGCTCGGCTTCCAGGTCACGGTCGTCGACGACCGCGAGGAGTTCGCGAACCGTGAGCGCTTCCCGATGGCCACCGAGGTGATCGCCGGCGAGGTCGACGAGGTGCTCGACACCCTCGCGATCGACGGGCGGACGTACGCGGTGATGGTCTCGCGCGGCCACCAGGTCGACGAGCTCGCGCTGCGCCGCACGATCGGGCGCGGCGCGGCCTACGTCGGCATGATCGGCAGCAGCCGCCGCACCAGCACCGTGGTCCAGCACCTGATCGACGAAGGCCTGCCGCGCGAGGATCTCGAGGCGGTGCGTACGCCGATCGGGCTGGACATCGGCGCGGAGACGCCGGAGGAGATCGCGCTCGCCATCCTCGCGGAGATGGTGATGCTGCAGCGCGGCGGAACCGGCCTGCCGATGCGCCAGGTCAAGGGCCGCGCGCCCGCCCAGGGGACGTAGCGCCGAGGACTGCGTGGCGCGCGCGCTGCTAGACTGGATCGGTACGACAGGGCGGGAAGCCGGACGGGACAACGCAACGATGGCCGACGCGGAGCTGTTCGCCGAGATTCGCGAAGCGCAGCAGCGCGGGGAGCGCCGCGTGCTGGCGACCGTCGCCGACGCGCGCGGTTCGACGCCTCGCAGCCCCGGCGCGCAGCTGCTGCTGCGCCCGGACGGCAGCTTCCGCGGCACCATCGGCGGTGGCTGCGGCGAGGCCGAGGTCTGGCAGGAAGCGATGGAGACGATGGCCGACGGCCGCCCGCGCGTCGTCACCGTCGACCTCACCGAGGATGTCGAGGGCGACGACAAGATCTGCGGCGGCGTCATGGACGTATTCATTGAGAGGATCGCGGACTAGCCGCGGCGGAGTTGCAGCGACAGCTGCGTGGTACGATTCGCCTGTCGGCGTCCACCTGCACGGTGGCGGACGCGGGCGTCGGAGGGGGCTGACCGATGATCGGTGGTCTGGGCTGGCAAGAATTGCTGATCGTGCTCGTGATCGTCGCCCTGATCTTCGGGGCGAGCCGCGTTGCCGACCTCGGCGGCGCGCTCGGGCGCGGCATTCGTGAGTTCCGGCAGGAAGCGTCGAGTTCGGACAGCGAGTCCGAGGACGACGCGATGGCGGATGCATCGAGCAGCGATGCGGCAGACGATGAGTCCAACGCCGCAGCGACCGAGAAGGAATCTTCGGGCTGACCTCGCGGCAGCGAGGTTGAGCGCGTGAACAGGGCCCGGCGCGAAACTGCGCCGGGCTTTCGCTTATCCGCCGTCGCCGGTTTCGTACCATTGATGTAGCAGAGCCGACGCAGCGCATGCTGCAGAGCGCGGGTCGCGGATGACCCCCGGAGTGAGATGGCGCCGCTCGGAAGCGTGACCAACAGGCTGCGGACGGGCGCGGCGCTGCTCGCGGGAGCCGCAGCCGCCGAGGCCTCGCGACGCCTCGGGCGTGGCGGCGGCACGGCGCTGCCCGGCCTGGTTGCGGCGACGATCGCGCCCGACATCACCGCGCAGCTCGTGCGCCGCGCCGGCGCGGGCACGGTCGTCGTCACCGGCACCAACGGCAAGACCACCACCTCGCACCTGCTGGCGGAAATCGCGCGCGCTGCCGGCATCGAGGTGATCGCCAACCGCTCCGGCTCCAACCTCGAACGCGGCATTGTTTCCGCCTTCCTCGGCCAGAGCGCGAACGGCGGCGGCGCTCACCTCGGCGTGCTCGAGGTAGACGAGGCGGCGTTGCCGCCGCTGCTGCCTGCCCTCCGCGCGCGCGCGATCGTCTTCCTCAACCTCTTCCGCGATCAGCTCGATCGCTACGGCGAGGTGGACTCCGTCGCCGAGGGCTGGGAGCGGATGCTGATCGCCGACACCTCGGGCGCGACGCTCGTGCTGAACGCGGACGACCCCTCGATCGCGCCGCTGGCCGACGCCGGACGGGGCGAGCTGGTGACCTTCGGCATCGAGGACGACGGCATCGCCCGCGGCGGACCCGACCACGCCTCGGACGCGCGCTTCTGCCGCTGCGGCGCGGCCTTCCGCTACGACGCGATCTTCGTCGCCCACGCCGGGCGCTGGCGCTGCGACGCGTGCGGCCGGACGCGCCCGCGCCCGCTCGTCGCGGCGCACGAGATCGAGGAGCTCGAGGACGGCTCGCGCTTCGTCCTCGACCTCGCGGGGGAGCGGCTGGCCGTCGAGTTGCCGCTGCAGGGGCTGTACCCGATCTACAACGCGCTCGGCGCGGCGGCGGCGGCGCACGCGCTCGGCCTGCCCGCCGCCGTGGTCGCGAGGGCGCTCGGGGCTGCGGGCCCGGCCTTCGGGCGGCAGGAGCGCTTCGAGCTGCGAGGCCGCGAGCTGCGCCTCTGGCTGGCGAAGAACCCCGCCGGGATGAACGCAGTGCTGCGCGCCCTCACGGCCTCAGGGACGAGCCCGGACGCCGGGCCGGAGCCGCGGCTGCACATCCTCGCCGCGCTCAACGACGGCATCCAGGACGGGCGCGACGTGTCCTGGATCTACGACGCCGACTTCGAGCTGCTCGCCGGCCATGCCGCCAGCGTCGTCGTCAGCGGCGACCGCGCCGACGACCTCGCGCTGCGCCTGCGCCTCGCCGGCCTGCCGGTCGATCTCGTGCAGCCGCACCGCGCCTCGGCGCTCGACGAGGCGCTGCACCGGCTGCCGCCGGGCGAGCGCCTCGAGGTGATCGCGACGTACACGGCGATGATCCAGTTGCGGGAGATCATCGCGGCCGCCAGCGGGATCGCGCCCTACTGGGCCACGGAGCGGAAGCGATGACCGCCCACGGCGACAGGCCGGCGATCCGCGCCGTCTGGCTCTACCCCGAGCTGATGAACGTCTACGCCGATCGCGGCAACGTGATCGCGCTCGAGGCGCGCTGCGCCGCGCTCGGCGTCGGCTGCGAGGTCACCCGCGTCTCGATCGGCGACCCGCTGCCCGAGGAGGCCGACCTCGTGCTGATCGGCGGCGGCCAGGACCGCGAGCAGCGCCGCGCCGCGCCGGACCTCGCGCGCCACGCCGGTACGCTGCGCGCCTGGGCCGGCGAGGACGCCGCGATGCTCGCCGTCTGCGGCGGCTTCCAGCTCTTCGGCCGCTGGTACCGCACCGCCGAAGGCGAGGAGCTGCCCGGCGTCGGTGTCTTCGATGTGACCACCGTCGCCCCACCCCGCGACGAGGATCGCTGCATCGGCGACGTGCTCGCGCGGTCGACCCTCGAGGGTGTGGGCGAGGTCGTCGGCTTCGAGAACCACGGCGGCCGCTCCTACCTCGGTCCGCACGCGGAGCCGTTCGCGCACGTCGAGTTCGGCTACGGCAACAATGGCGCGGACGGCGTGGAGGGCGCGCGCGTGCGCGAGGCGATAGGCACCTACCTCCACGGCTCGCTGCTGCCTCGCAACCCGGCGCTCACGGACCACCTGATCCGCGCTGCGCTGCGCCACCGCTACGGCGAGGAGCCCGCGCTGCCCGAGATCGCGGATCCGTACGCGGAGCGGGCGCATCGCACGGCCGCGGCCGTCGCCCGCCGCCGTAGTCGCCGCTCCGGGGCGCAGCCCGCCGCCGGGGTTTGACGCGCTCCTCGTCAGCGCCCGATCCTGTAGACGGCGGGGGCTGTACGGAGGCGCGGCCCGTGACTGCGACGGCTCCCGATCGATCGAGCCGCGTCCTTTCGAGGCGCACGCTACTCGGCGCCCTGCTTGGCGGCGCGCTGCTCCTCGCCTGCTCCCGGTTCCGCTCGCAGGACGAGGAAGAGCCTCCCGTGGTCGCCGTGGTGACGCCCACTGCGACGCCGACGCCCACGGCCACGCCGACTCCCACGCCTACCGCGACCGTGACCGCGACGCCCAGGCCCAGGCCAACGCGGACTGCGACGCCGACGCGGACTCCCACGCCTACCCCGACCCCGACGCCCGACCCCACCCCGGTGACGCCGACGCCGTACCCCTCGGCGCTTGACCCCGAGGATTTGCGTGGCTTCGTCGTCCCGGTCGAGGGCGGCTGTCTGCCCGCCTCGGACCGGCTGATGCCGAACGCGCCCCGCGAGTACCGCAACGGCTTCCACGAGGGCATCGACTGGTACGGCGGCCTCGCCTGCGCGCACGTCACCGGGGGCACGCCGGTGATGGCGATGCACCGGGGCATCGTGATCCGCGCCGACCTCGACTATGTCGAGATCACGATCGAGCAGATCAACGAGTTCTCGAGGCGCACCGCGGAGCAGGGCTACACCGACGAGCCGACCCTCGACATCTATCGTGGCCGCCAGATCTGGATCGACCATGGCAACGGCGTCGTCACCCGCTACGCGCACCTCGGTGTGATCGCGGAGGGCATCGAGGAGGGCGTCGAGGTCGAGCAGGGCCAGGTGATCGGCGGCGTCGGCGAGTCCGGCACGCCGGAGGCGATCACCGCGCCGGGCACGGAGTTGCACCTCCACGCCGAGGTGCGGATCGGCGACTCCTTCCTCGGCGACGAGCTGCCGCCCGGCGAGGTGCGCGCGCTCTACCGCAGGCTGTTCGGCCTCGACGGGAACTGATCCGCCTCGGGAGGCTGACGCGCCTGTCGCGCCGTACACTGCCGCAGGCGGACAGAGCGCAGTCGGGCGAAGGGGGCGCAATGCCGATCCTCTCCATCGAGATCCCCTGGGATCCGGACATCACGAAGATCGGCGGGCTGCTGCTGACCTGGCACGGGCTCTTCACCGCGATCGGCATCTTCGCCGGGGTGCGGCTCTCGCTCATGCTCGCGAAGGTCGTCGACTACGACTATGACGACGCTTACACGCTCGCCCTCGTCGGCGTGCCGAGCGGGATCGTCGGGGCGCGGGCGCTGTTCGTGATCGAGCACTGGTCGCGGTTCAGCGGCGACCCCGTCGCGATGATCCGGCTCACCGAAGGCGGCATCTCGATCTGGGGCGCGATCCTCGGCGGCGTCGGCGGCGCGCTGGCCTTCGGACTCTGGAAGGGCTACCCGATCGCCCGAGGCCTGGACATCGCCAGCTTCGGGATCATCCTCGGGCAGGCGACCGGGCGCCTTGGCGACCTCGTCAACGGCGAGCACCTCGCGAATGCGAGCGACTTGCCATGGGCCGTCTTCTACACGCACCTGGACTCGCCGGCCTTCGTGCACTCGCTCGCCGTCGGGCCGCACCACCCGGCGACGACGTACGAGCTGATCGGCGACCTCGTAATCCTCGGGGCGCTGTTCGTGCTGATGTTCGGAGCGCTCTGGCGGCGGCCGGGGCTGACCTTCTTCGCCTACCTGATCGGCTACGCGGTGATGCGCTTCTTCCTCACCTACCTGCGCGTCGACTCCAGCGAGACGTTCCTGCTCGACCTGCGCGTCCCGCAGCTGGTCTCGCTGTTCGCCGTGCTCGGCTCGCTACCCGCCGTCTGGTACTTCGCGACCCGTGATGCGTTCGAGGAGCCCGCGCCGCTCGAGCGGCTGCCGCTGGTCGGGCGGATGTTCGCCGCCCGACGGTGACCGAGGCCGCGCCGCAGGTCGTCCTCTACGGCCGCGAGGGCTGTGGCCCCTGCGCGCACGCCCGCGACGCGCTGCGCCGCCTCGGCCGCGAGTTCGCCTTCGAACTGCACGAGCGCGACGTGGACGCCGACCCGGTGCTGGCCGCCCGCTACGGCGATCGCGTGCCCGTCATCGCCGTCGACGGCCGCGAGGTCAGCGAGGGCCGCATCGACGCCGGCGCGGTGCGGCGTGCGCTGGCGGCTGCGACGCGTGCTGTTGACAGCAACGGGAGGCGTTCATAGCCTCGACGCACGGCCCGCGCCTCGTGCGCGGCCAACGGCGCGAGCGCACGGCGCGGAAGCGGACACGATGAGCGAACGACAGCTCTTGCTCCTCGACGCCGCCGCGGTGCACCGATCCGACCGGGGCTCCATGGTGATGCGCTAGCCCGCACGCCCCGCCAGCGGCGGGGTCAGGCGGGCGCCCTCGCGTCACCCCTACCGCAGCCCGGAGCATTCCTGCCATGTCCTTCGAACAATCCCTGCGCTGCCGCGAGTGCGGTCGCGACTTCCCGCTCAAACCGATCTTCTTCTGCGAGTTCTGCTTCGGCCCCCTCGAGGTCGCCTACGACTACGAGGGCATCGCCAACGCGATCTCCCGCGAGTCGATTGCCGCCGGCCCCGCCACGCTCTGGCGCTACGCCGATCTGCTGCCCTCCGATCCCGAGTACCGCGTGGACCTCGCAGCGGGGTTCACGCCGCTGCTCCCCGCCGACCGCCTGGCGAAGGCGCTGGGCATCGAGCGGCTCTGGATCAAGAACGACACCGTCAACCCGACGTGGTCGTTCAAGGACCGCGTCGTCGCCGTCGCGATCGCGAAGGCGCGCGAGTTCGGCTACACCGGCATCGCCTGCGCCAGCACCGGCAACCTCGCCAACTCCGTCGCCGCGCACGGCGCGCGCGCCGGCATGGAGACGATCGTCTTCATCCCCCACGACCTCGAGGAGGGCAAGGTCGTCGGCAGCGGCGTCTATGCCCCGACGCTCGTGATGGTCGAGGGCTCCTACGACGACGTGAACCGGCTCTGCACGGAGGTCGCGCAGTCCAAGCCGTGGGCCTTCGTCAACATCAACGTGCGGCCCTACTACGCCGAGGGCTCGCGCACGCTCGCCTTCGAGGTGGCCGAGCAGCTCGGCTGGCGCACACCGGACCACTGCGTGGTGCCGATGGCCTCCGGCTCGCTCTTCACGAAGATCTGGAAGGGCTTCAAGGAGCTGCACCAGGTCGGCCTGATCGACGAGCCGCGGACGCGCATGTCGGGCGCACAGGCGACGGGCTGCTCGCCGATCGCGACCGCCTTCGAGGAGGGCACGCTCAACTTCCGGCCGCAGAAGCCGAACACGATCGCGCGCTCGATCGCGATCGGCAACCCGGCGGACGGGTACTATGCGCTCAAGACGCTGGAGGAGACGAACGGCGTCGCGGCGATGGCCACGGATGCGGAAATCGTCGAGGGCATGAAGCTGCTCGCGGAGACCGAGGGCATCTTCGCCGAGACGGCGGGCGGCACGACGATCGCCTGCCTCAAGCACATGGCCGAACGCGGCCAGATCGCGCCCGGCGAGGAGACCGTCGCCTTCATCACCGGCGGCGGCCTCAAGACCACCGAGGCGCTGCAGGGCGGCCTCTCCAGCCCGCTGCACGTGCCCGCCCGCAGCGACGCATTCTTCGAGGCCTACGAGGCGCGGCGGGCGCCCGCCGCGGCCGCGGCAGGAGGCGCATGATGGCAAGCAGACCGGTCCGCTTCACCTTCTCGCCCGAACTGATCCAGGAGCCGCTGATCTACCTGATCGGCCACGAGTTCGAGGTCGTCACCAACATCCGCATGGCGGACGTCGACGAGCGCGTCGGCTGGGTCGTGCTCGAACTGGAGGGCGAACCCGACGAGATCGACCGCGCGATCGCCTGGGCCCAGGCGAAGGGCGTGCGCGTCGATCAGGCCACCCTCGGCGACATCGTCGAGGGCTAACCCGGCTGCAATCCCGCCCGGCCCTACCGGGCCCGGCATCGAGAGGACCGCTGCGATGGCAGTGAACGTGCGAATCCCCGCCCCGCTCCGCACCCTGACCGGGGACCAGGAGCTGGTCAGCCTCGAGGGTGCGACCCTCCGCGACGTGGTTCAGAACCTCGAGGCGTCCTACCCCGGGATGCGCGAGCGGCTCTGCGAGGAAGACGGCGAACTGCGCCGCTTCGTGAACGTCTTCGTCAACGGCGAGGACGTGCGCTTCCTCTCCGGCCTCGCCAGCGAGCTGGCCGAGGGCGACGAGGTCTCGATCGTCCCGGCGGTCGCCGGAGGCTAGCCGCCCGTCCCCTCGCCCGCGCGGTGAGGGTGAGGGGATCGACGAAGCGGAATACCGCCTATGACCAACTCCACCATCACGGACCTTCGCTACTACCTGGTCCACCCCACGCCGCCGGACACGGGGCAGCCGGATCGCTACATCGCGGGCAAGAACCTCTGCTTCGTCCGGCTGGAGACCGCCGACGGGCTGCACGGCTGGGGCGAGTGCTACACGCAGTCGGACCGCGACATCCAGATCACGGCGCACCTCGAGGCGCTGCGGCGCTACATCGTGGGTTGGGACTCGGCGCGGATTAAGCCGTGGACCGACGCGATCCACAACGACTTCGGCAACCGGCGCGGCGCGATGGACCTGTACGCGGCGATCTCCGGTGTGGAACAGGCGATGTGGGACCTCGCGGGCAAGCGCGCGGGGATGCCCGTGCACCAGCTGCTCGGCGGCGCGATGCGCGATCGGCTGCGGGTCTACGCCAACGGCTGGGCGAGGATGGACGACCTCGAGGAGCTGCAGGCCCGGGCGCGGGCGATGGTGGAGCGCGGGTTCACGGGCCTCAAGTTCGACCCGGTGCCGGGCAGGTGGCGCAGCTACGTGGGCATGAAGGAGCTGCGCGTCGCCGCCGACCGCGTGCGCGCGGTTCGCGAGGCGGTCGGCCCCGATGTCGACGTGCTGGTCGAGGTCCACCGGCGACTGAGTCCCTCGAACGCGGTGCGCCTCGCGAAGATGGTCGAGGAGTACGAGCCGTTCTGGTTCGAGGAGCCGGTCTGGGCGGAGAACATGACGGCCCTGGCCGCCGCGACGGCGCAGATCAACATCCCCACCGTCACGGGCGAGGAGCTCTACACCAAGTTCGAGTTCCGCGAGGTCTTCGAGCAGCGCGCGGCGGACATCATCAATCCCGACGTGGCGAACGTGGGCGGCATCAAGGAACTGACGGAGATCGCCGCGATGGCCGAGGCGTATTTCGTCGCCGTCGCGCCGCACAACTACAACTCGACGACCGTGGCGCTGGCCGCGACGCTGCAGGCCGCGGCGACGATGCCGAACTTCATCATCACGGAGTACTTCGTGAACTTCGAGCCGTGGGGCCAGGAGGCCGCGACACCGGCCTTCGAGGTCGAGGACAGCCACATCGCCCTCCCCACCGCGCCAGGCCTCGGCATCGACCTCGATGAGGACGTGCTCAAGGCGCACCCGGCGAAGGACTTCCCCGCGCGGACGATCGGGGACTGACCGCTCCGCGCTGGGGGTGGGGCCCATGAATCAACGAGCAGTCCCGACCCCCGAGCCGGGACCGGGAAACGACCGATTCGGACGGAGTTGACCAATGACCGATGACCTCGCTTACGCAACGATCGAAGAACTCGCCCCGCGGATCGCCTCAGGAGAGCTGTCGCCGGTCGCGCTGACGCAGGCCCAGTTGGACCGCATCGAGGTGCACGACGGTCGGCTCAAGAGTTACGCGACTGTGATGGCCGATTCGGCGCTGGCGGAAGCGCAGCAGGCCGCGGACGAGATCGCCGCCGGCAACTATCGCGGTCCGCTGCACGGGATTCCGATCGCGGTCAAGGACCTCTGTTACACGACGGGCGTCCGCACGATGGGCGGGACGAAGGTGCTCGAGGACCTCGTTCCTGACTTCGACTCCACGGTCGTCGCCCGATTCAAAGACGCCGGCGCGGTGATACTGGGCAAGCTCAACATGACCGAGGGCGCGATGGCCGGATACAACCGCGCGCGGCAGGTGCCGGTTAACCCCTGGGACGCCGGACGCTGGACCGGCGTCTCCTCCAGCGGCTCCGCTGTGGCGACAGCGGCCGGGCTTTGCTACGCGTCATTGGGCAGCGACACCGGCGGCTCTATCCGTACCCCGTCCGCAGCCTGCGGCATCGTCGGTCTGAAGCCGACCTGGGGACGCGTGAGCCGCTATGGCGTGCTCGACCTGGCGCAGTCGCTCGACCACGTCGGCCCGATGTGCCGCTCGACCTGGGACTGCGCCGTCACGCTCGAAGTGATCGCGGGCGACGACCCCAACGATCCGACCACGCTGCCCGAGCCGGCTCCGGCGATGCTTGACGGGATCGACGGCGGCGTCACGGGTATGAGGATCGGCTATGACGAGCGCTATGCGACCGAAGACGTAATCCCGCCAATCGCCGAGGCCGTCGCCGCGTCAGTCGAGACCCTGGCATCGCTGGGCGCGGAGATCGTCCTGGTCCAACTACCCGACTTCATGCCTTACATGGCCGATTTGGCGACGCTCTGCTCGGTTGAGGCTCTACACGCGCATCTCGATAACTATCCGAACCGGGCCGGCGACTACGGCAACTGGTTCAGCGCCTGGCTGGAGCTGGGGTCGTCGTTCAGCGCGACCGACTACGCCGACGCGTGCATCCGCCGCGAAGAACTGCGCGGCCTGCTGGCTCGGGTCTTCGCCGACATCGACATGCTGGCCTCTCCGGCCCAGGGCACGTTGCCGCACCGGGTGACCGAGGACATGATGTACGACGACACGCCGGGAGAATTCCAGTGGCGGCGGCTGCAGTACACGGCCCCCTGGGACATGAACCGCGCCCCGACGCTGACTCTGCCCAACGGCTGGAGCGAGCGGGGCATGCCGATCGCGCTGCAGCTCGTCGGTCCCCTGGGCAGCGAACAGGCGCTCTGCCGGGCCGGCTACGCCTACGAGCAGGCGACGGACTTCATGCGCAACCCGGAGCTCTAGCAGTCGGTTGACTCGCCGCGTTCCTGGCGAGCCTTCTGCTCGTTCATGAAGTCGCGCATACTGCCGCCGGCGATGATGCCCAACTTCATCATCACGGAGTACTTCGTGAACTTCGAACCGTGGGGCCGGGAGGCGGCGTCGCCGCCCTCCGAGGTCGAGGACAGCCAGATCGCCCTCCCGACCGCGCCGGGCCTCGGCATCGACCTCGACGAGGGACGTGCTGAGGGCGCACCCGGCGAAGGAGTTCCCCGTGCGGACGATCGGGGACTGACCGCTCCGCGCTGGGGGTGGGGCCCATGAATCAACGAGCAATCCTGGGGGCAGGCAGATGAGAGTACGCAACTGGACCACCCGTGTGTTGGAGGCCCCCGACGTCAATCCCCTCATCGTCGGCGTCGATCAGCCTGGTACCCGGGAGTTTGTCACTCTGGAACTGGACACCGACGAAGGCGTGCAGGGCATCGGCATTACGTTCTTCGGTGGCCCGCTGACCCCGGCCCTGCGCACTGCGGTCGACAATCTCTGTGAACTGACGGTGGGCGAAGACCCGTTGCAGGTGGAGGCGGTAACCGACAGGTTGCGACTCGCGGCGGGCGGTTCCGGCCCGGAGGGCATATTCAGCCTGGCGATAGCGGCCATCGACATCGCTCTGTGGGACATCAAGGGAAAGGCCCTGAACCAGACGGTGTGCTCCCTGCTGGGTGGTCACCGCGACCGGGTGGTTACCTACGCCAGCGGCGCACTGGGGCGTCCCATGGATCTGGAGTATCTGGCCGAGGCCGGTCCTCGCCTGGTGGAGATGGGCTTCAGGCAGATGAAGACGCAGATGGGCGCCGAACCTACCGCTCGGCGCGAGGTGGCTCGCATCCGCACCCTGCGCGACGCCATTGGCCCGGACATTGATCTGATGTGCGACATCAACCAGCTCTGGGACGGGAACCAGGCCATCGATATTGGATCACGTGTGGAGGAGTACCACCTGTTCTGGCTGGAAGACGTGGTGGCCCGAGACGACTACCAGGGAATGGCCCGAGTGGCTGACGCGCTCACCACGCCCATCGCCGCCGGAGAGTACGTCTATGGCATCCGTCCCTTCCGGCACATGCTGGAGCACCGCTCGGTGGATATTGTGATGATCGACCTGCTGCGAGTGGGCGGGATAACCCAGTTCCGAAAGGTGGCGGGCATGGCTGAGGCGTTCAATCTGCCGGTCGTCAGCCATCTGATACCCGAGATTCAGGTGCACAACATTGCCGCCATTCCCAACGGACTGACGGTGGAGTACATGCCGTGGACGCTGCGGCTGTTTGAAGAAACCCCGGCCATTGAGGATGGGCAGATTGTGGTGCCGGACAAGCCCGGTCTGGGCCTCGAGTTCGACCAGGACGCCATCAAGCAGTATCAGGTGAGCTGATCGAATCCCGAGTGACGCCCGTGGGCGAGCGCTTGGCGCAACCGACCCTTGTGCTAGAATGTTGACCAACTTACTCGACATTAGCGGCGGTCGGGGAAATGTGGCTGAGCAGAAAAGGCGATTACGGCGTTCGCGCGCTGATTGACCTCGCGCTGCACGACGGCGAGGGGCCGGTCCAGCGCGCGGGAATCGCCGGTCGCCAGGAGATCCCGGAGTCCTATCTCGATCACCTGCTCGCGCTGCTGCGACGCGGCGGTTTCGTGCGCAGCGTGCGCGGCCCCGGCGGCGGCCACCTGCTCACTCGCAAGCCCGAGGAGATGTGCCTCTTGCACGTGATCGAGACGCTCGAGGGCTCGGTCGCGCCGATTAGCTGCGTCGAGGACGGTGAGGAGTGCTCGTACGACTGTGGTCTCTGCGCCCAGCGCCCCGTCTGGGAGGAGATCTACGAGGACATGCGCAGCCGCCTCGGCGCGGTGAGCATCGCCGACCTCGCGGAGCGCGCGCGGGCGCAGCAACACGCCCGAGCGGCGAACTACTCGATCTGATGACGACAACCGCACAGGCCACAGAGGGTCGTCGCGCCCAGCCCGCGATCGCCGACTCCGTGCTTGAGCTGATCGGCGACACGCCGCTGGTGCGGCTGAGTCGCGTCGTGCCGGAGGGCTGCGCCGAGATCCTCGGCAAGCTCGAGTCGCGCAACCCGGCCGGCTCGGTCAAGGACCGGATCGCGCTCAGCATGATCGAGGACGCCGAGCGCGACGACCTGATCGCGCCGGGCGACACGATCGTCGAGCCGACCTCCGGCAACACCGGCATCGGCCTCGCGATGGTCTGCGCGCGCAAGGGCTACCGCCTGATCCTGACGATGCCCGAGGACATGAGCGTCGAGCGGCGACGCCTGTTGGAGCGCTTCGGCGCGGAGCTGCGGCTGACCCCGGCGATCGAGGGCATGACGGGCGCGGTCTACGCCGCCCGCCAGCTCTCCGAGCAGCACGGCTACTTCATGCCGCAGCAGTTCGACAACCTCGCCAACCCGCGCATCCACCGCGAGACGACGGGGCCCGAGATCCTCGAGGCCACCGGCGGCGAGCTGGACGCGTTCGTGGCCGGCGTCGGCACGGGCGGCTCGATCACCGGGATCGGCGAGGTGCTGCGCGAGGCCGCCGCGGACGTGCGCATCGTCGCTGTCGAGCCGGCGCGCTCGCCGGTGCTGCAGGGCGGGCGCGCGGGGTTGCACGGCATCCAGGGCATCGGCGCCTCGTTCGTGCCCGGGGTGCTCAACCGCGAGATCTACGACGAGGTGATGAGCGTCCGCGACGAGGACGCCTACAGGATGACGGAGCGGCTCAGCCGTGAGGAGGGGCTGCTCGTCGGCATCTCCGCCGGCGGCAACGTCTGGGCCTCGATCGAGGTGGGGAAGCGGCTCGGTCCGGGGTGTCGCGTGGTGACGATGCTGTGCGACACGGGCGAGCGCTACCTCAGCGTGGCGCTCTCATGAGTAGCGGGCAGCAGGGAACGGAACAGGGACACATGGCAGATCGGCAGGAAAGGCGGCGATCGGACATGGCGGTCAGCGTCTACATCCCACAGCCATTCCGCAGGTTCACGGCCAACCGCGAGTACGTCGAGGTGGACGGCGGCGACGTGGCGGGCGTCCTCGACGCGGTGAACGCCCGCTACCCGGGCTTCGACATGCTCGTCTACGACCGCGAGCGCCGGGTGCCCGCGCACATCAACATCTACGTCAACAATCAGGAAATCCACGAGCTCGACGGCGTCGCGACCACCGTCGGCGACGGCGACCAGGTCGCGGTCATCCCCGCCCTCGCGGGCGGCGCCGCGCCGAGCGCGGCGCTCACCCCGGACGAGGCGATGCGCTACTCGCGGCACATCGTCATGTCGCAGGTCGGCTCGATCGGGCAGCGCCAGCTGCGTAACGCGAAGGTGCTGATCGTGGGCGCGGGCGGCCTCGGCTCCCCGGTCGCGATCTACCTCGCGCTCGCCGGCGTCGGCACGATCGGCCTCGTCGACTTCGACGTGGTGGACCTCTCCAACCTGCAGCGCCAGCTGCTGCACCAGACCGAGGACGTCGGGCGCACGAAGCTCGACTCGGCGGTGGACACGCTGCACGCCTACAACCCGCACGTGCGGGTGGTGACGCACCCGGCGCCGCTGCACTCGGAGAACGCGCTGGAGATCCTCGCGGACTACGAGATCGTGGTGAACGGCGCGGACAACTTCGCGACGCGCTACCTGGTCAACGACGCCGCCTACCTGCTGGGCAAGACGCTGGTGGACGGCTCGATCCTGCTCTTCGACGGGCAGGCCACCGTCTTCAAGCCGGGCCAGGGCTGCTACCGCTGCCTCTACCCCGCGCCGCCGCCGCCGGGCCTGGTGCCCTCCTGCGCCGAGGCGGGCGTGCTCGGCTCGATTACCGGCATCGTCGGCTCGATCCAGGCGACCGAGGTGTTCAAGCAGGTGCTCGACGTCGGGCGGCCGCTCGTCGGGCGGCTGCTGCTCATCGACGCCTTGACCATGGAGTTCCGCGCGATGAAGCTGCGGCGCGACCCGGCTTGCCCGCTCTGCGGTGACGAGCCGACCGTTACGGAGCTGATCGACTACGACGCGTTCTGCGGCGCCCCACCGCTCGAGGCCCCGACGGCCGACGGCGCCGGGCACTAGAGCGGCACGGCGCGTCCACGCGCGACAGGGGAGGGGAACCGCCTTGCTGGTGCAGGTCAACGTGACCTCGGTGATCCAGAAGACCGTCGGCGGTCAGCGCGCAGTGACCGCCGAGGGCGGCACCGTCGCGGAGCTGATCGACGACATCGAGCGCCGCTATCCGGGCTTCCGCTCACAACTCGTCGACGACGGCGGTCAACTGCACCGCTTCGTCAACGTCTACCTCAACGACGAGGATGTGCGCTTCCTGCAGGGCGCCGAGACCGCGCTGAGCGAGGGCGACGAGGTGTCGATCCTGCCCGCGCTGGCCGGCGGCTAGCGGCGGGGGGCCCTCGTGGGTAAGGCGACGGGACGGACGCCCGCCGGCAGCCTGCTCGACCGCATCGGCGGCACGCCGCTGGTCGACATCTCCGTGATGTCGACCAACCCCGAGGTGAGCATCTACGCGAAGCTCGAGGGCGAGAACCCGACCGGCTCCGTCAAGGACCGCATCGCCTGGTGGATGGTCTCCGCCGCCGAGCGCGACGGCCGCCTCGAACCCGGCCAGACGATCCTCGAGCCGACCTCCGGCAACACCGGCATCTCGCTGGCGATGATCGGCCGCCTGCGCGGCTACCCCGTGAAGGTGGTGATGCCGGACGCCGTCACCCGCGAGCGCGTCGAGCTGCTCGAGAGCTTCGGCGCGGAGATCCTCTACTCGCCGGGCGACCTCGGCACCAACGGCTCGGTGCGCGAGGCGCAGCGCGTGCACGCCGAGCACCCCGAGTGGTTCATGCCCTTCCAGTACGACAACGAGGACAACCCGCGCGCCCACTACGAGAGCACGGCCCCCGAGATCATCGCGGACCTGCCGGACACCGACGTCTTCGTCGCCGGCCTCGGGACCGGCGGCACGCTGACCGGCGTCGGGCGGCGGCTGAAGGAGCACAACCCGGCCGTGCGCATCGTCGCCGCGGCCCCTCATCCGGGCGACCTCGTGCAGGGCCTGCGCAGCCTCGAGGAGGGCTACATCCCGCCCGTCCTCGACGAGTCCGTGCTCGACGGGCGGATTGTCGTGGACTCGGCGACCTCGTTCCGGCTGACGCGCGAACTGACCGAGCGCACGGGCATCTTCGCCGGCGTCTCCAGCGGGGCGGCGGTGCGCGCGGCGCAGCGCGCGGCGGAGCGGATGCGCAGCGGCAAGGTGGTCTGCCTGCTCGCGGACAGCGGCTGGAAGTACCTGTCCTCGGGCCTCTGGACGCAGGACTACGACGCGATCGAGGAGGACGTGAACACGACGCTCTGGTGGTAGCCGGAGCGGCGATGCGCCGCCGCCGGTTGTGCCGAGGCGCTGATGTTGATAATCTTTGCCAACAAAGTCGAGTTTGGTGCGGCCCTGCCGCCCGAAAGGGGAACAGACCATGACGGACAAGCTTGTGACGGCGGACTGGGTAGCCGAACACGGAGGCGACTCGAACGTGCGCCTCGTCGAGGTCGACGTCGACACCGGCGCCTACGACGAGGGCCACATCGCGGGCGCCGCCGGCTGGAACTGGGCGACGCAGCTGCAGGACCAGGTGCGCCGCGACGTGATCGCGAAGGACGACCTCGAGGACCTGCTGGCGTCTTCGGGCATCAGCAACGACACGCACGTGGTGCTCTACGGCGACAACAACAACTGGTTCGCGGCCTACGCGCTGTGGCTGCTGGAGCTCCACGGCCACGAGCAGGTCTCGCTGATGGACGGCGGCCGCGTGAAGTGGATCGCCGACGGGCGCGAGGTTACGACCGACGCGCCCTCGGTTGGACGCGCCAGCTACACGGCGCAGGAGCAGGACGCCAGCCTGCGCGCCCAGCGCGACGAGATCCTCGCGGCCGTCGCGGCGCAGGCGCCGCAGCTGGTGGACGTGCGCAGCCCGGCCGAGTTCGTCGGCGAGATCATCGCGCCGCCCGGCCTGCCGGAGACGGCGCAGCGCGGCGGCCACATCCCCGGCGCGATCAACGTGCCCTGGGCGCGTGCCGTCAACGAGGACGGCACCTTCCGCAGCGCCGACGATCTGCGCGAGATCTACGGCGGCGCGGGCGTCGTCGAGGACGAGCCGGCGATCGCCTACTGCCGCATCGGCGAGCGCTCCTCGCACACCTGGTTCGTGCTCAAGTACCTGCTCGGCCACGACGACGTGAAAAACTACGACGGCTCGTGGACCGAGTACGGCTCGCTCATCGGTGTGCCGATCGAGACGTAGGAGCCACGGCCCGGGAGTGACGGACGCGATGGCCGCAGAGGACAGCGACGGCGGGGCGCGGGGATCGCAGCGCGCGCTGGTCGAGCGCGCGGTCGCGCGCGGCGACTACGGCCTGCTGCCCCTGCGCTTCCGCGTCTCCGTCCTGGACCGCTACCGCGAGCGTGCGGACGCGCGGCTGCTGCGCACGCGCAGCGTCGGCCGCATCGCGATCGTGCGCGGCTGGTCGATCGACGCCGGGATCGCGCCCGGCGAGGAGGAGATCGAGGTCTTCGCCGCGGACTTCGCCGAGCGCTTGCCCGAGTCGGAGCGCGCGCACTGGCTCGAGCACCTCGCGGCGCCGCCGTCGAGCGCCAACTTCGCGTTGATGCGCCTCAGCGGGAACGCCTGCATCGACGACGGCGAGCCGACGGCCTGGTAGCAGCGCAGGAACGGGTCGGAGGAGCGATGCCACGGATCCCGCGCGCGATTGCCGACCAGATCATCGCGCACGCCCGCGAGGATCTGCCGAACGAGGCCTGCGGCCTGGTGCACGCAGAGGACGGTGAGGCCGTCTCCGTGCACCCCGTGACCAACGTCGCCGCCAGCCCCTACCGCTTCGAGATGCACGGCATGGAGCAGATGCGCCTGGAGCAGCAGCGCGACGAGCGAGGCGAGACGCTGTTCGCGATCTACCACTCGCACGTCGCCTCGCCCGCCTGGCCATCGCAGACGGACGTGCGGATGGCGTTCTTCCCGCCCGGCGAGACGGATCAGGAGCCCGCCTACCCCGGAACCATCTACCTGCTCGTCTCGCTCGCCGAGGAACCTCCTCCACTGCACGCCTACTACATCCACCAGGGCGGCGCGATCGAGGAGATCCCGGCCGAGATCGTCTGATCGCGCCGGGGCGCCCTCGATGACGTCCGAGCCGTCCGCCGCGCCTCCCGCGCCGATCATGATCGGCGGGCGCTGTTTCGAGTGGGGGCGGCGCAGCTACGTGATGGGCATCGTCAACGCCACGCCGGACTCCTTCTCCGGCGACGGCGTGCTCGATCCGTCCGCCGCCGCCGAGCAGGCCGCGCGGATGGTCGAGGACGGCGCGGACCTGATCGACGTCGGCGCGGAGTCCACCCGGCCCGGCCACGATCCCCTCGACGCGCCCGGCGAGTGGGCGCGCCTCGCGCCTGTGCTGCGCGCCGTGCGCGCCGCCGTCGCGGCGCCGATCAGCGTCGACACCTCGAAGGCGTACGTCGCCGAGCGCGCCTTCGATGCGGGCGCCGACGCGCTCAACGATGTGCAGGCCCTGCGCGCCGATCCGGCGCTCGCGCGGCTGCTCGCTGCGCGCGGGCTGCCCGCTGTGCTGATGCACAACCAGCGCGGCCGCCGGTTCTCGGGCGACGTGATCGCCGACGTGCGAGCGGGCCTCGAGGAATCGCTCGCGATCGCGGAGGCGGCGGGCGTGTCGCGCGAGCAGCTGATCCTCGACCCCGGCTTCGGCTTCGGCTTCGGGCCGGAGCAGAGCCTCGAGCTCGTGCGCCGGCTCGGCGAGCTGCGCAGCCTCGGCCGGCCGCTGCTGCTCGGCAGCTCGCGCAAGTCCGCGATCGGCTGGGCGCTGGGGCGCGAGCAGGAGCCGCCCGCCTCGCGCGTCGCCGGCGGCGCCGCGACCGTCGCGCTCGCCATCGCCGCCGGAGCGGACATCGTGCGCGTCCACGACGTGCGCGAGATGGCCGACGTTGCGAGGGTGACCGACGCGGTCCTGCACGGCTTCCGCCGGGCGGAATCGCCGTGACAGCCGCCGAGGGCACGGAGCAGCGAATCTACCTCGGCATCGGCGGCAACCTCGGGGATCGGATCGCCGCGCTGCGCACGGGGCTCGCGAGGCTGACGGAGGCGGGTGTGACCGTCGAGGCGGTCTCCCCGCTCTACGAGACGGAGCCGTGGGGCTCGCCGGCCTGCCTGGCGCCCGCGCCGCCCTACGCGAACGCGGCGGCCTGCGTGCGCAGCGCGCTCAGCCCCCTCGAACTGCTGCGCCTCTGCAAGCGCATCGAGGTCGCCGCGGGCCGCGACCTCGGCGCGCGACGCAACAGCCCGCGCCCGCTCGACCTCGACCTGCTGCTCGCCAGCGAGCTGCGGATCGAGAGCGCGGAGCTGCAGCTCCCGCATCCGAGGATGCACGAGCGTTCCTTCGTGCTCGTCCCGCTCGCGGAGATCGCGCCGCAGGTGGTGCACCCGCTGCTCGGGCGCAGCGTCGCCGAGCTGCGCGACGACGTCGGCCTCGAGGGCGTCGAACCGCTCGCACCCGCGGGCTGGGAGTCGGCCTAGCTGTAGTTCCCACGAACGTTGTTTACAGGCGTGAGGCGGGGACAGCCCCGCCGATACCGCCGTGTGGCCGGCGAGCATTGTAGCGGTAGAGCCAGCGCGGGAGCTGGTGCAGCCGCTCGGCGTTGGAGCGGTAGGGGCGGGCGTAGGCCCACTCGTTCTGCAGGATCTGGATGAAGCGCTCGGCCTTGCCGTTGGTTTGCGGGCGGTAGGGCCGGGTGTGCCGCAGTTCCACGCCAGCGGCGGCAGCCACGCGGCGGAAGTCGCCGGAGACGGTGTAGACCTTCGCGTTGTCCGTGAGCACGCCGCGCACGCGCACGCCGCGGCGGCCGAAGGCGGCGAGCGCCTGCTCGAGGAAGGCGGCGCAGCTGGGGCCGCGCTCGTCGGGCAGGGCGGCGACGTAGGCGTAGCGGCTGTGGTCGTCGACGGCGACGTGGAGGTAGTCGAGGCCGCGGGTGCGCGGGGTCCGGGCGGAGCGCCCGCGCACGCGGTGTCCGCCGCCCTCGGGGATGCGGCCCAGCTTTTTCACGTCGATATGCAGCAGGTCGCCGGGGGCGGGGTGCTCGTAGCGGACCACCGCGCGGGTGACGCGGTGCAGCCGGTCGAGGCGGTTGAGACCGAAGCGCCTGAGCACGGCGTAGACGGTGGAGCGGGCGATCCCGAGCGCCCAGGCAATGCGGTGCGGCCCGAACCCCTGGCTGCGGCGCACGGCGCAGATGCGCTGCTCGAGCGCGGCTGCGGTGCGGCGCGGGTTGGAACGCGGAGCGGAGCTGCGGTCGCGGAGCCCGGCCGCACCCTCCTCCCGGTAGCGGCGCCACCACTTGGCGACCGTCGCACGAGAAACCCGGAAGCGCCGCGCAACCTCCGCCTGCGACCAGCCGGCCTCGACCTCCAGAACCAGCTCCAGCCGGGTGGCCGGAGTCAGACGCGCGTTAGGATGTGCCACGAGAGGCTCCTCTCCTGCTACTGGTGCGTTCGTCACACACACACAGCAGCAGGCGGAGCCCCTCACCTGCAACAACCTACGTGGGAACTACACCTAGCGCTCGAGCAGCCGCTCCCGCAGCCGCTCGATCAGCGTGGAGTCGACGCCGCCGAGGGCGAGCAGCGCGGCGGTGGAGCCGAAGCGCTCGTCGATGCCGCGCAGCAGCGCCTCCATCGTGTCGGGCGTGGAGTCGAGCATGGCGCGCGTCAGCTCGAGGCCCCACCTCTCGCCCCTCGCCGCGATCTGCTCGTCGCTGAGGTCGCGCCACATCGTCAGGTACTCGCGGGTCAGCACGTAGTCCTCGACGATCGTCTCGTCGGGCACGCCAAGCACGCGGAGCAGCAGCGCGGCGGTCACGCCCGTGCGGTCCTTGCCGCCCTCGCAGTTGAAGGCGATCGCCTGCCCGTCCTCGACCTCGGCGATCGCCGCGAAGACCTCGCCGACCGCCGGCACGCACTTCTCGATCCCCGGCAGGTAGTCGAGGCCCTTCCCGGAGCGGTCGCGCATCGCGAGGCGGTCGCCCGAGGTCGTGAGGCTGCGCCGGTAGGGCACGTGGCGGTGCTCGACGCCGTGCTCGTGCAGCGTGGAGATGCCGGTCCGCTCGAGCTCATCGTCGGAGCGCAGGTCGAGCACGAGTGTGAGGTCGAGGTCGAGCAAGCGCTGCACGTCGGCGGGCGTCGCCTCGCAGAGCGTGCTCGAGCGGTAGACCGTCCGCCAGCGCAGGCGCGCGCCGTCGTCCGTCTCGTAGCCGCCGAGGTCGCGGAAGTTCTGCACGCCCTCGAGCTTGAGGCGCCGCTCGTAGGCTCCCGTTGGGTTGGTCATGGCGGTGGCACGGCTAGGCGCCCGCAGGGGGATCGTCGTCGTCCCACTCCGCGTAGGCCATCGTGTAGCCGACCCAGAAGGCGAGCGCCGAGATCGCGGCGATGCCCGCGCCGACCGGCAGCGCCAGCGCGGCGTACGAGCGCCGCGAGGCGGCAGCGAAGAAGATGAGCAGTTGCAGCGCCGCCCCGGCCATGAGCAGCAGGCCGATCGTCCGCGAGCGTTTGCCGTCGGTCATGCGGGACTGCTCCCGGGCGCCTCGGCCAGTTCCGGCGGCAGCAGGTTGGGAATGCCGTCGTCGATGTGGTAGTGGTGGTCGCAGGCCGCGCAGTGCAGCTCGCCGCGCAGGATCTCCTCGCGGCCGTGCGAGTCGGTCGCGGTCTGCTTCACGCTCAGCGTCAGCTCGCCCTTGCAGACGGGGCAGACGAGGATCTCCATCAGGTCGTGACGCATCGAGCCTCCGTGGCGCGGACCGTGGCCCGGCGGCGTCCAATGATAGGTGCTGCGGCCGGGGGGCGCTGCTGGCCGCCGTCCGGCGGCCTGACTAGACTCGGATATCCGGAAGCGCGAGGGGTGGAGCGGCGCGATGGCAGAGCGGATCCCGCTGCAGCGTGCCGTCGCCGTGATCGGCGACGACAGCGTCGCGATCCGGCGCTCGCGCGCCCAGTTGCTCGCGCCGCTGATCCAGCTCGCCCTCGCCGGCGGAGCCGTCGCGCTGATCGTCGTATTCCTCGAGGTGTTGCCGCTGGCGCTGCTCGTCGTGCTGCTCGTGGTCGCGCTGCTGATGGGGCCGATCGCGACGCTCGGGCTGGTCTACAACGTGATCGGCCGCTCCGTGCTGCTGGAGCGCGAGAAGCAGTCCGTGCGCTGGCAGCAGGGGCTGCTCGGCCTCGGCCTCGGCACCGACGAACTCGTGCCCTTCTGGCGCATCGACCACATCGCCGTCGAGGGCGACTACGAGGCCGAGCTGGCCGGAGGCGAACGGCAGGACCTCGTGAGCTGGGACGTCGAGCTGGTGAAGGACAACGGCAGGCGGCTCGAGATCGGCACGGTCGTCGCGGCGCGCTCGCTCGCCGCCGAGGGACTCGCGCGCGCCAATCGCCTCGCCGAGGCCATCGCCGAGCGCAGCGGTTCCGAGGCGCGCCTGGCCGAGCTGCCGGACGAGCCGGACGCCTCAGGCGAGGCGGCCGAGCCGCCACCCGCGGAGCGCCCGAGGCGTCGTCGCCGCCTGGTCCGCGCCGGATCGCGCCCGCCGGAGACCGAGCAGTGAGCGCCGCGGACGCGGGGACGCCTCGGAGCGAGGAGCCGCTGGAGCAGCGACTGCTGCGCCAGGCGCGCACGATCGCCGTCGTCGCCCGCTCGGATCGCACCAGCCGCCCCTGGCACGACATCGCTGCGTACCTGATCGAGGTGGGGTACCGGGTCTACCTCGTGAACCCGCTGCTCGACGAGGCGCTCGGGCGGCGCTGCTACGACAGCGTCAGCGAGCTGCCGGAGCGCGTCGACATCGTCGATGTCTTCCGCCGCGTGCCGGAGGTGCCGGGCGTGGTCGAAGACGCGATCGAGGCGGGGGCGGGCGCGGTCTGGCTGCAGCTCGAGATCGTGGACGAGCAGGCGGCGGCGCGCGCCCGGGCAGCGGGGCTGGACGTGGTGATGGACCGCTGCACGAAGGTCGATCATGCGCGGATGCGTGCCGAAGCCGCCGGGGGTGGGTTACACTAGCGCCCTTCCCCAGCCGGGAGCGGAGAGGGGCGCGCTTGATCCCAAGCCTCCGCGAGTCCTGCGGTGTTATCGGTATCTTCGCGCCCGGCGAGGATGTAGCCCGCCTCACCTTCTTTGGGCTGCACTCGCTCCAGCATCGCGGACAGGAATCGGCGGGTATCGCCACCGCGAACGGCGAGCCGCGGATCGAGCGCTTCGCCGAGATGGGCCTCGTCACCCAGATCTTCCACGAGGACGTGCTCTCCGGCCTCGGCGGCACACACGCGATCGGGCACACCCGCTACTCGACCACCGGGTCGAGCACCAGCGCGAACATGCAGCCGCTCGTCGTCTCCGGCCCGCAGGGCGAGCTCGCGCTCGCGCACAACGGCAATGTCGTCAACGCCGACCTGATGCGCAGCGATCTCATCGAGCGCGGGGTCCAGTTCTCCACCGGGACGGACTCCGAGGTGCTCGCGCATCTGCTCGCGACCGCGCCCGAGCTCACCTGGCAGGAGCGCTTCAACTACATGATGCGCCGCGCCTCCGGGGCCTACTCGCTGACGCTGCTGACACCGGACGCGCTGTTCGGTGTGCGCGACCCGCTCGGCATCCGCCCGCTCTGCCTCGGCCGCCTCGGCGACGGCTGGGTGCTCGCCTCGGAGACCTGCGCGCTGGACACGCTGGGCGCGGAGTTCGAGCGCGAGGTCGAGCCCGGCGAGGTCGTGCGCATCGACGAGTCGGGCGTGCAGTCATGGGCCTTCAGCGGCGAGCGCTCGGCCGGCCCCGCGCTCTGCCTGCTGGAGCACATCTACTTCGCCCGCCCGGACTCCAAGCTGCAGGGCGAGCGGGTCTACCCCGTGCGGATGCGAATGGGCGCGCAGCTCGCGCGCGAGCACCCCGCCGAGGGCGACGTCGTGATCGGCATCCCGGACTCGGCGACCGCCGCCGCCGTCGGCTACGCGCAGGAGTCCGGCATCCCCTACGTCGAGGGCCTCGTCAAGAATCGCTACGTCGGGCGCACCTTCATCCAGCCGGACCAGCGGCTGCGCGATCGCGGCGTGGAGTTGAAGTTCAACCCGCTGCCTGAGCTGCTCAGCGGCCGGCGCGTCGTCGTCGTCGACGACACGATCGTGCGAGGCACCACGACGCCGCGCGTCGTGGCGATGCTGCGCAAGGCCGGGGCGCGCGAGGTGCACATGCGCATCACCTCGCCCCCGATCACGCACCCCTGCTTCTACGGCGTCGACATGGCGACGCGCGGCGAGCTGATCGGCGCGCACCTCGAGGTCGAGGAGATCCGCAAGCACATCGACGCCGACACGCTCGGCTACCTTTCGCTCGAGGGGACGGTCGGCGCGACCGGCCAGCAGCGGGACGCGCTATGCACGGCCTGCTTCAGCGGCAAGTACCCGAGCGACGTGCCGCTGCAACTGGACAAGTTCGCCCTCGAGGGCGAGGGCTCGTTCGATCGCCACGCGGTCCCGCTGCGCTCCGTTCACTAAGCATGAGGGACGGTGCATGACCCCGCCCGGCCCGACGCCTCCCCCGGAACCCGTGCGATGAGCGCCCCACCCGAACGATCGTCCGCCCCGCTGCGCTACGCCGATGCGGGTGTCGACGTGCCGGCGGCCGAGGCGAGCCTGCCCGGCCTGCGGCTGATCGCCTCGCGTACGAGCCGCCCCGAGGTACTCGGTGGCGTCGGCGCCTTCGCGGGCCTGTTCCAGCTCGGCGCCGGGCGCTACCGCGACCCGGTGCTGGTCGCCAGCGCCGACGGCGTCGGCACCAAGCTGCTGGTCGCCGCGGCGCTCGGACGCTACGAGAGCGTCGGGCGCGACCTCGTCAACCACTGCGTCAACGACATCCTCACCGCGGGCGCCGAGCCGCTGTTCTTCCTCGACTACCTCGCAACCAGCGGGCTGTCGCAGGAGCGGCGCCTCGAAGTCGTCGCCGGCGTCGGCGCGGCCTGCGAGGAGAACGGGGTCGCGCTGCTCGGCGGCGAGACCGCGGACATGCCGGACCTCTACTCGCCCGGCGACTACGACCTCGCCGGCTTCATCGTCGGCGTCGCCGAGCGCGAGGCGATCATCGACGGCGCGGCGATCGAGGAGGGCGACGTGCTGATCGCGCTGCCCTCGACGGGCTTGCAGACGAACGGCTACTCGCTGGTGCGCGAGATCTTCGGCGTCGCCAAGGGCCTCGGCGAGGAGCGCGATCGCGAGCTGCTGGACGAGCACCTCGAGGAGCTCGGCGGCACGCTCGGCGAGGCGCTGCTGGCGGTGCACGGCTCCTTCCTCGAGGTGGTGCGACCGCTGCTGCCGCGCCTGCGCGGCATCGCGCACATCACCGGCGGCGGGCTGCCGGGCAACGTCCCGCGGATGCTGCCGGACGGCCTGTGCGCGCGCATCGAGACCGGGAGCTGGACGCCGCCGCCGCTGTTCGGGCACATCCAGCGCGCGGGCGGCATCGAGGACGGCGAGATGTTCCGCACCTTCAACATGGGCGCAGGCCTGGTGCTCGCCGTGTCGTCCCCGGACGCGGCAGCCGTGCTGGAGGCGGCGCCGGGCAGCTGGCGCATCGGCGCGGTCGAACGCCGCACCGAGGGCGGACCGGCGATCGCCGGGCTGCCGGACTGACGAGACAGCAAGGAGACATCGCGAAGACATCGCGAAGACAGGGGGAAGCGTGATGCGGGCGATCCTGAGCGTCTACGACAAGACGGGCATCGCCGAACTGGCGAAGGGGCTGCACGAGCTCGGCTGGGAGCTGTTCTCCACCGGCCGCACGCAGTCCGCGATCGCCGAGGCAGGCGTGCCGGTCGCGAGCATCGCGGAGATGACCGGCAGCCCGGAGATGCTTGAGGGGCGCGTCAAGACGCTGCACCCGAAGGTCCACGGCGGACTGCTCGCCCGCCGCGACCGCGAGGACGACGCGGCCGAACTCGCCGAGCACGGCATCGAGCCGATCGATCTCGTCGCCGGCAACCTCTACCCCTTCATCGATACCGTCAGCGGCACGGACGTGAGCCTCGCCGAGGCGCTCGAGGAGATCGACATCGGCGGCCCGACGATGATCCGCGCCGCCGCCAAGAACCACCCCTGGGTGATCCCGATCGTCGACCCCTCGGACTACTCGATGGTGCTCGAAGCGTTGGGGGCCGACGGGCTCGACGCCGGGCAGCGGCGCGCGCTGGCGGCCAAGGCGTTCGCGCACGTCTCGCACTACGACGCCGCGATCGCCGAGTACCTGCGCGGCGAGGACGACCTGCTGCCGGAGCAGCTGACCGCCGGCCTGACGCGCGTCGCGGAACTGCGCTACGGCGAGAACCCGCACCAGCGTGGCGCCTTCTACACGCTCGACTCCGTGCGCACTCCCGTCGAGGGCGTCGGCGGCTTCGAGCAGCACCACGGCAAGGGGCTGTCCCACGTCAACCTGCTCGACGCCGACGCCGCCTACAACCTGGTGGCGGAGTGTCGGCTGCCGACCGTGGCGATCATCAAGCACACCAACCCCTGCTGCTTCGCCGCCGGTGACGAGCCGGTCGCCGCGCTCTACGAGCGCGCCCTGATGGCGGGCGACGCGATCTCCGCCTACGGCGGCATCGTCGCCAGCAACCGCCCGATCGACCTCGCCTACGCGACGGCGCTACGCGACGTGCTGAGCCCGATCACCGGCGGGCGGATGTTCTTCGAGATCGTGATCGCGCCCGGCTACACGCAGGACGGCCTCGAGCACCTGCGCAAGAAGTCCCGCGACCTGCGCATCCTCACCGTCCCCGAGGGCGACCCGCGCCGCCCGCGCCTCGAGTTCCGCTCTGTGCGCGGAGGGATGCTGGTGCAGCAGTCCGACCTCTCCGAGGAGTTGGACTTCGAGGTCGTCAGCGAGCGCGCGCCGAGCGAGGGTGAACTGGCCGATCTGCGGCTCTCCTGGCTCGTGGGCAAGCACGTCAAGTCGAACGCGATCACGCTCGTCAAGGACGGCGTGCTCGTCGGCATGGGCGCGGGGCAGCCGAACCGCGTCGAGAGTGCGCGCCTGGCGGTGCGCGGCGCGGGCGAACTCGCCGCGGGCGCCGCGCTCGCCTCGGACGCGTTCTTCCCCTTCCCCGACTCGATCGAGGTGGCGGGCGAGGCCGGCGTGACGGCAGCCGCACATCCGGGTGGCTCGATCCGCGACGAGGACTCGGTCGCCGCGGCGAACGCGCTTGGCATGGCCCTCGTGACCACCGGAGCGCGCCACTTCCGCCACTAGCAGGGTGATGAAAAAGGGGCGGTCGTCTGGCAGGATAGGACTGGCGGCGGGGGCATAGCCTGGAGGCTGCCCCATGCGAGGCGATGCTGAGCGTCAGACCAACATGTTGCTGGCGGTGACGCCGGACTCCTTCATCCCAGACGACCACCCGATCCGCCGCATCAAGCCGATCGTCGATTCCGCGCTGCAGCGGCTCTCGCCGCTGTTCGGCACGATGTACAGCAAGCACGGCCGGCCCTCGATCCCGCCCGAGCACTTGCTCAAGGCGAGTCTGCTGATCGCGCTCTACTCGATCCGTAGCGAGCGCCAGTTCTGCGAGCGGCTGCGCTACGACCTGCTGTTCAAGTGGTTCCTCGACCTCAACATCTCAGACGAGCCGTTCGACGCCTCCAGCTTCTCGAAGAACCGCGAGCGCCTGCTCGCTGCCGATGTCGCGCGCGCCTTCTTCGCCGAGGTGGTGGCCGAGGCGAAGCGGCGCCGGCTGCTCTCCGCCGAGCACTTCACGGTGGATGGGACGCTGCTGGAGGCCTGGGCCTCGCTCAAGAGCTACCGCCCGCGCGACGAGCAGGAGCCACCCCCGGGCGGACGCAACCCGGATGTCGACTTCCGGGGGCGGCGGCGCAGCCGCGATACGCATAGTTCCGGCACCGACCCGCAGGCGCGGCTGTACACGAAGGGGTCGGGGCAGACGGCGAAACTGAGCTACATGGGGCACCTGCTCACCGAGAACCGTCACGGCCTGGTGCTGGACGTGGAGCTGACCGAGGCGAACGGGTACGCCGAGCGCGAGGCGGCGGTCACGATGCTGGAGCGCAGCGTGAGCGGCTGCGGGACGCTGGGCGCCGACCGCGGCTACGACACGCGCGACTTCGTGGCGGCGCTGCGCGCTCGCGGCGTGACGCCGCACGTGGCGCAGCACGACCGCCGCCGCCGCAGCGCCGTGGACGGGCGCACCACGCGGCATCGCGGCTACAGGCAGAGTCAGAAGCGACGCAAGATCGTGGAGCAGGTCTTCGGCTGGCTGAAGACCGTGGGCGGCGGGCGCAAGCTGCGTTTCGTGGGCCGCGAGCGCAACCGCGGCTGGCTGGAGCTCACCGCTGCCGCCTACAACCTGGTGCGCATGGCCACGCTTGAGACCGCCGCGGCGTAGGCGCAGTGCGCCCTCCGCCCCGCCAGGGAGCCCTCAAAGGCACCCGGAGCCGGGTCTCAGGAGGCCACGATCACGAACCCGGAGGCCGCTTCAAGCAGCCCGGCACCGCTCCAAACCCCCGGAAGGCGTTTCTTCAGCACCCTGCTAGTGTCCTGAGTTGTTAACGCGATAAACAAGCGGGTATGATGTTGGTACAGCGGGGTGTTGCCCGTGTGGGGCAGACGCTGGAGTGTCATGAGTACCCGACTTGGCCGGCCGACGGTGGCGGTTGTACTGAGCGACGATGAGCGTGAGACGCTGGAACGGTGGGCGCGCCGACCGACATCGGCTCAGGCGTTGGCGCTGCGCTGCCGGATCGTGCTCGCTGCGGCAGAAGGGACCCCGAATACCGAGATCGCCGCGGCGCTTGGTTGCCATCCGGTGACCGCGGGCAAATGGCGCAGACGCTTTGCGCAGCGGCGGCTCGATGGACTGAGCGATGAGCCGCGCCCCGGTGCACCGCGCACGATCAGCGACGCCCAGATTGAAGCGGTGATCGTCAAGACACTGGAAGAACAACCGCACAACGCGACGCAGTGGTCGACCAGATCGATGGCCGCCGCGGTGGGGATGTCGCAGACGGCGATCTCCAAGATCTGGCGCGCCTTTGGCCTCAAGCCACACCTCGTGGAGCACTTCAAGCTGTCGCCGGACCCGCAATTCATCGACAAGGTGCGCGACGTGGCTGGACTCTATCTCAACCCACCGGAGGCAGCGGTCGTCTTGTGTGTTGACGAGAAGACCCAGATCCAGGCACTCGACCGCACCGCCCCGATGCTGCCGATGATGCCGAGCGTTCCGCGACGCCAGACCCACGACTACGTCCGTCACGGCACCACCAATCTCTACGCGGCGCTTGACGTCGCCTCGGGCCACGTGATCGCGGACATGACCCCGCGACACCGTGCCCGGGAGTTCAAGCAGTTCCTCACCCTCATCGACCGCAGCGTGCCCGACGAACTCGCGGTGGATGTCGTGTTGGACAACGTCGCCACGCACCGCACCCCGGAGATCCAGCGCTGGCTCCGGCGTCATCCCCGGTTCACGTTTCATTTCACCCCGACCTACAGCTCTTGGATGAACCTCGTGGAGCGCTGGTTCGCGGAGCTCACCACCAAATGGCTCAGGCGCGGCACTCATCACGGCGTCGCTGACCTGATCCGTGCAGTGGAGGCCTGGGTCGCCGACTGGAACGAGCACCCGCGCCCCTTCATCTGGCACAAGACCGCCGACCAAATCTTCGACAACCTCACCGGATATCTCAATCGCATTCCCAACTCAGGACACTAGGCCGGCGCCCGCTGCAGCCGGGGTGCCCCGGACACGCTCCGGCTCCCGGAATCCCCCTCACCCTAACCCTCTCCCGCCAGGGGAGAGGGGATCGGAGGGCGCTGCGGTGCCCGGAAGCGCTCTCACCCCCAGTCAGGGAGAGAGGGGGGGATGAGTGCCCCCGCTTCCCGGTTGCCCCGGACGCGTCATAACCGGATACGATGGGCGCACGATGGCGAACGTCGATCTCGTGCTGCCGGTCTACAACGAGGAGCAGATCCTCGCGAGCAGCGTCGCGCGCGTCCTCGAATGGATCGGCGAGCATCCGGAGCACGAGTGGCGCATCGTCGTCGCCGACAACGCCTCGACGGACCGCACCTACTCGATCGCGAAGGAGCTCGAGGCGGAGCACGGCGGCGAGGAAGGCGGTCGCTTCGTCGCGCTGCACATCCCGGTCAAGGGGCGAGGCATCGCGCTGCGCGTCAGCTGGCTGACCTCGCCCGCCGACGTGCTGGCCTACATGGACGTCGATCTCTCGACGGACACGAAGCACCTGCCGGAGCTGATCGACCCGATCGCGGCGGGGCAGGTGGACATCGCCTACGGGACGCGGCTGCACCGCGACTCGGAGACGGAGCGATCGTTCCGCCGCGAGCTCACCTCGCGCACTTACGTGCAGATCCTGCGCCGGCTGGGTCGGCTCAACGTCAGCGACGCGCAGTGCGGGTTCAAGGCGATCGGGCGCGAGCCTGCGCGGGCGCTGCTCCCGCTGGTGCGCGACACCGGCTGGTTCTTCGACTCGGAGTTGCTGCTGCTGGCGCAGGAGAACGGCTACCGTCTGTCCGAGGTGCCCGTGCGCTGGATCGAGGATCGCGACAGCCGCGTCGCGATCCTCCACACGGCGCTTGAAGATCTCAAGGGACTGTGGCGGCTGCGCATCGGCGGCGTGCCGCGGGTGCCGCAGCGCGGCGGCGGCGCCTAGTCGCCGAACGGCCCGTCTATTACGAAACGGCGCATCTCCGGGCCGTCTCCAGGCGGTGAATCCTTGACCGTAGGAAAGGGTCATCGCTAGGATCGCCGCGCTTGGGAGCGGGGCATGACCTCGCTGCGGCGGCTGCTTGCCTCGGGCAGCGAAAGAGGGGCGTTCGATGATCTTCGGTGAAGTCGGAGAGGCGCTCGAACTCACCATCATCTTCTTGATGATGATGGGGGCCTTCGCGACGCTCGTGCTGCTCGGCAAGTGGTGGGAAGCCTAGAGACGGCGACAACCATCGGCTCGAGCTTGAGCTGATCGGGGGGAGCGGATGGCGACGACCGAGCGCCCGGAGGGGCGACCGCTTGCTGACCGGCTGTACGACTTCACCGTCAACAACCGTGTCTGGCGTTCGATCATCCGCACCGGCTACCCGAACACGCCGCGCAACCAGATGCTCGCGGTCGCGACCAACGTCTTCCTGCACCTGCACCCGACGCGCATCCACCGCACCCACGTCAAGATCACGCACACCTACTGCCTGGGCGGACTCTCCTTCTTCCTGTTCCTCGGGCTGACGATCACGGGCGTGCTGCTGATGTTCTATTACGTGCCCTCGGTGGAGCGGGCGTACCAGGACATGCAGGCGCTGCAAACGGACGTGCGCTTCGGGATGCTGATGCGCAACACGCACCGCTGGATGGCGCACGGCATGGTGATCACCGTGCTGATGCACATGATGCGCGTCTTCTACACCGGCGCGTACAAGCCGCCTCGCGAGTTCAACTGGATCGTCGGCGTGGTGCTGCTGGTGCTCACGCTGCTGCTCTCCTTCACGGGCTACCTGCTGCCGTGGGATGAGCTTGCCTTCTGGGCGATTACGGTCGGCACGAACATGATCGGCTCGGACCCGATCCTGGGCGAGGTCAACCAGTTCGTGATGATTGGCGGCTTCGAGGTTGGGCAGAACGCGTTGATCCGCTTCTACACCCTCCACGTGGTCGCACTGCCGCTGTTGGCGGCGGTCTTCATGGCCGTCCACTTCTGGCGAATCCGCCGTGACGGCGGGCTCGCCCGGCCGCTGTAGGCGCCGGGCGCAGGCGCGCGGAGAGGCGAAGGAACGCCGATGGTCGCTGAGGCTCCTGCTCGCGGTCCCTCGAGGTCGCGTGGCGCCGTACCCAGCGCACGCCCGCGCCGCCAGCGCGAGGAAGAGCTGCTGGTCTGGCCGGACCTCGTCTTCGTCGAGTTCATCGCGGCGCTGGTCTTCACGCTGACATTCGTCGCGCTGGCGATCCTGATCAACGCGCCGCTGCAGGACCGCGCGAATCCCGCGAACACGCCCAACCCCTCGAAGGCGCCGTGGTACTTCCTGAACCTTCAGGAGCTGCTGCTGCACATGCACCCGGCGCTGGCCGGCGTGATCGTGCCCACGGTCTTCCTGATCATCCTCGGCGCGGTGCCCTTCTTCGACACCTCCCACGAGGGCCAGGGGGAGTGGCTGAGCACGCCACGCGCCTGGCCGAACCTGATCGTCGGCGCGATCGTCGGCACGATCGGCACCTGGACGCTCATTCTCTACAACTCCGGCAAACACATCGTCACGTACGAGCGCTTCACGTTCGATGCCGACAGCTTCGACAAGTTCCCGCCGCTGATCGTGGACGCGCGCGTGCGCGAGTGGCCGGAGAGCCTTGGCTGGCTGACCAGCGTTCGCGCGCTGCAGACCGAGATCAACTGGCCGAGCGAGCTCGAGAGGATTCCGCTCGGCGAGACGTTCGTGCGCACGGACCTGCTCGGCCTGCCGCGCGGCAGCCTCCAGTGGAACTTCCCGGCCTGGATCGTCGAGCAGGCGATCCCGATCAACCTGATGCTCGGCCTGCCGGCGCTGCTCTGCCTCGTTGCCTGGCGCCTCGGCCTCGCGAGCACACGACGCGACTTCATGATCCTGCTGTTCTCCGGCTGGCTGGGCGCCTACCTGACGCTCACGATCGCCGGTACGTACTTCCGCGGCGAGGGCCTCGAGCTGCTCTGGCCGTGGGAAGTCAAGCCTGCCGAGTCATGATCGTCGGACGAGAGGCCGGGCAGTGACGAACGAGGGCGAACGCGGAGGGGCTGCGGTGCAGGACGCTCCCGATCCCGGACAGGTGACGGACGCCTGGCGCGAGGCGATCGCCGCGCGTCGTACCCGCGCTCCCGAGGATGCGCCGGTTCCGGCCGCACAGGCGCGCCGACCCACCGGACCCATCGCCTCGCGCCGCAACTTCATCCGCGCCTCCTTCTGGGGCGGGCTCGGGCTGGCGCTGCTCGGCACCGTCGGCTCGCTGCTGGACTTCATGTACCCGCGCGGGATCAAGGGCTTCGGTAGTCCGGTGCCCGCGGGCAACATCTCCGAGTTCCGCAAGGGCGGCGACCCGGTCCACTTCATCACCGGTCAGTTCTGGCTGGTGAACCTCGACCCGAGCGAGATGCGGGCGGGCGGCAGCGGCGGCGGCGACGGGCTGCTCGCGCTCTGGCACAAGTGCCCGCACCTCGGCTGCACCGTGCCGTGGCGCTCCGGCTTCACCTACGACAACGACCAGGGCTGGTATCGCTGCCCCTGCCACGGCTCCACGTACACGAAGTCCGGCATCCGCGTCTTCGGACCGGCCCCGCGCTCGATGACCACGATGAAGGTGGATGTCGACGCGGCGGGCAACATCACCGTGCAGACGGGCGACCGCCTGGACGGCGGTCCGGACAACCCGCAGCGCGCGGGCGCAACCTCCTGATGCAGCAGGTGATGCAGCAGGCCGGCGGACTCTCTCGGGGAACTGAGGCGAGATGAACACCAGCAAACAGGTCAACGTGATGATCGGGCTGCTGTTCGTGACCTTCGTCGTCACCGTCGGCTACCTCTTCAACGAGGCCAACCGCCAGGAGGTCGAGTCCGCCGAGATCCACGAGCGCAACGCCGAGCGCGGCGCGCGCCTGTTCGTGCAGAACTGCCGCAACTGCCACGGCCTCGACGGCACGGGCAAGGACTCCGAGGGCAAGGGCACCATCGGCGTGGCGCTGAACGCGCCCCACTTCCTCATCCTCGGCGAGGATAACGTCTACGGCGCCGCGGCCACCTCCGAGAGCGAGGCGGACGGGGTCCGCAACTACCTGCTCGAGACCATCACCTGCGGCCGCGCGGGCACCTACATGCCGAAGTGGGACATCGACTTCGGTGGATCGCTCTCTCCCACGCAGGTCAAGCAGCTGGTCACGCTGATCAGCGGCGATCCCACGGGCGAGCACGACTACTGGGCTCTCGTCCTCGAGGAGGGCGAGCACGCCGACGAGGAGCAGTTCGGCGCCGTGCTCGAGCAGCGCTTCGCCCTGACCGCCGCGCTCAGGGAGCAGTACGGCCGAGAGCCGACCGCCGAGGAGATCGACGCCTACCGTCGGCAACTCATCACTGACGAACAGTTCACGGGCGTCGTTGAGCGCTACGGCCGCCATCCGACGGCCGCCGAGATCCGTGCGGAGAGCGAGGCCGTGACGATCACCCGCGACGCGGCCACGATCACGATCACCACGGACAACTGCGGCCAGTTCTCCAATAACACGAAGCTCACGCGCCGCACGCGCAGCGACCCGCGGGTCGTCAGCGCCGTGCCGGCTACCGGGGGCGGCGACGACGCTGCGGCAACAGCGGCGGCGACACCGACCGGCCCGTCGGCGGAGACGGGCGCGCAACTCGTGGAGGCCCTCGGCTGTCTGGCTTGCCACACGCTCGACGGCACCGAGCTGGTCGGGCCGACCTGGCTGGGCCTGTTCGGCCGCACCGAGCAACTGGTGGGCGGCGAGAGCGTCGTCGTCGACGAGGCCTACATCCGCGAGTCGATCCTGATGTCGCAGGCGAAGATCGTCCTCGGATTCGAGGATGTCGCCGCGATGCCCGACTTCAGCAGCCTGGCCAATGACCAACTCGAATCAATCGTGCTCTACCTGAAGACCCTCGTCCCATAGGCGGGAGCGCGAGAAGACACCTGCGGGGCTGCCCGTCGCCGCGCGAGGATCGCGACGGCGAACAGGGCGAAAGAGACAGACTGGCGGGACGACCCGCCGAAGGGGGAAGAGATGGCACAGGTCGAGACGGGGAAGCGCTACCGCTGCACCGAGTGCAGTGCGGAGTTCATCGTCACGCGTGGCGGCGAAGGCATGCTTCGCTGCGGCGACCACGAGCTCGAGCAGATTTAGGAGTATCCCGATGGCCGTCGCACTGGGTAAGCGCTACAAGGACGCCGACTCCGAGATCGAGGTGCTCTGCATCAAGCCCGGCGAATGCAACCTCAACGTCGACGGGCGCGGCATGGAGGAACTGCAGCCGAAGGTGCTGCCCTCCGCCGACTAGCACCGGCCGGACTCGTATCCATCGCCAGGCCGGGAGCATCAGCTCCCGGCTTCGATGCGTGCACTGACCGCGCGCCGCCGTGACCCCCTCGCCTGAACCGCTGCTGATCGAGGCGCGCCTGCTCACGATGGCGCGCCCGCGCGATCCGCCCGCGCCCAGTTCCGCACCCGGCGCCGTCGCCTGTGCCGGAGGGCGCATCGTCGCCGTCGGCACGCCCGAGGAGTGCGCGCGCCGCCTGCCCGTCGGGCACCGTCGCATCGAGGCGCGCGAGGCGTCGCTGCTTCCAGGCTTCGTCGATGCGCACGTCCACATCCTCGCCGCCGCCGCCGCGGCAGCCGGCCCGGACGTCACGCCGCGCGGCGTCTCCAGCATCCCGGAGCTGCTCGAAGCGCTCCGCGAGGCGGCCGCACGCACGCCGCCCGGCCAGTGGGTGCGCGCCAGCGGCTACGAGGAAGCGATGCTCGCCGAGGGCCGCCACCCCACGCGCGCCGAACTCGATCGCGTCGTGCCCGACCACCCCGTGCGCCTGATCCAGCGCAGCGGGCACGCCGAGGTGCTGAACTCGCGCGCGCTCGCCCTCGTCGGCATCGACGAGTCCACGCCGGAGCCACCGGGCGCGCTGTTCGGGCGCTCGCTCGCGGACGGCGGCCTCGACGGCCTGCTGCTCGGCATGGCGGACGCGATCGAGGCGGCGATGCCGCCGCCGGACCCCGCGGCGGTCGCGGCGCGCGTGCGCGACTGGGCGCATGCGCGCGCCGCCGAGGGCGTCACCACGCTCGTCGACGCCGGGGTGCGCAACGGGCCGGCCGAGTGGGCGACGTTCGAGCAGCTGCTCGGAGCGGGCGCGATCCCGCAGCGCGTCGTGGCGATGGAGTCCGCGGACGTCCTCGGAACGCTGCCCGCCGAGGGCGCCGCCGGCCGCCTGCTGCGCGGCGAGACGAAGTTGCAGCCCGCTGTGTTCGAGGGCGAGACGCCGGATGCCGCCGGCCTGGCGGCCCGCGTGCGCACGGTGATCGAGGCGGGACGCCGCGTCGCCGTACACGCCCCGACCGAGCCGGCTGTCGAGGCCTCGCTGGCCGCCTTCCGTGCCGCGGGTGCGCCTCCGGGGCAGCGCATCGAGCACGCGCCGCTGCTGACGCCGGGGCTGATCGAGGAGATCGTCGCGATCGGGGCGGTCGTCGTGGCGCAGCCGGGCCTGCTCGGCGAGGTCGCGCCCCGTTACCGGCAACTGCTCGATGGCGCGCAGCGGGCGCGACTCCACCCGTGGCGGGCGCTGCTCGACGCGGGCGGCGCGCTCGCCTTCAGCAGCGACGCTCCGATCTCCCGCGCGAGCCCCATCGAGGCGGTCGCGGCGGCGTCCTCGGAGCGCCCTTCGGACCTCGCGCCGGAGCAGGCGCTGACGCCGCTGGAGGCGCTGCACGCCTGGACCGCGGGAGCGGCCGGCGCCGCCGGACTGGGGGACCGCGGACGGCTGCGCGAGGGCGCAGCGGCGGACCTCGTGCTGATCGACGGACCGCTCGAGGAGGACCCCGCGGCAGCCCGCGTGCGGCTGACCGTGATCGCCGGCGAGGTGGCGTTCGAGGCGGACCGCGGCGGGTCCGGCGTTTGACGCGCCGCAGGGGCCGCCCCTACGATCGCCGGACTGCGGTGAATACGCGACCCGGATGGGGCGCGGCGGGGACGGGACTGCGTGCTGCGTGACTGAGGTCTATGTCGGCGATTCGGAATCCTTCGAGGGCGCGCTGAAGCGCTTCAACAAGCGTGTTCAGGCGGACGGGATCCTGTCCGAGGCGCGCCGCGCCGAGTACTACGAGAAGCCTTCCGTGCGCCGCAAGAAGAAAGAAGCTGCGCGCCTGCGCAAGCTTCGCAAGGCCATGCGAGCCCAGGTCAAACGACGCTGACCCGGATCCCGGCCCCGGCCGGGATCCTCCCACTGGTGACTGCTGCACCCTCGCGTCCGGTGCGGCCGGGAGGCGCGATGCCCGCCCTGCTGGACACGATCCGTTCCGAGATGACCACCGCGATGCGCCAGCGCGACACACAGCGCCGCGACACCCTGCGGCTGCTGATCGCCGCCCTCGGCAACGCCCGCATCGCCGCCGGACGCGAGCTCAGCGACGACGACGCGATCGTCGCGCTGCAGCGCGAGGCGAAGCAGCGCCGCGAGTCGATCGACGAGTACCGCAAGGGCGCGCGCGACGATCTCGCCGAGGCGGAGCAGGCGGAACTCGTCATCATCGAGGCGTACCTGCCCAGCCAGTTCGGCGAGGACGAGCTGCGCGCCATGGCGCGGGAGGTGATCGCCGAGAGCGGAGCGAGCGGCCCCGGCGACCTCGGCGCGGTCATGGGTCCGCTCATGCAGCGCGTGCGCGGACGCGCCGACGGCCGGCAGGCGAACGCCATCGTGCGGGAGCTGCTGGCCGACGCCTGATTTGGTCTCCGTCATCAAAAGACAGCTCATGATCGGGGGCGGGATGGTCGCCCGGATCGACCGGAGTTGGAGGCAACGGTGCTGAGCCGCCCGGGCGAGGCCCGGGGCTGGTTCGCCCGCCCGGCCGCTATCGTCCTGGGCCTTCTGATCGGCGCGGCGCTGTTCGCCGTCCTCTTCCCCTGGTTCCCCGGCGGCGCAGGCATGCGCGAGGGCGATGCCTCGCCCTGGACGCTCTCGGCGCCGCGCGATCTTTCGTATGAGTCAGTCGTCCTGACGGAGGTGGCGCGCGAACAGGCGGCCGAAGCGATCCCGGACGTGCAGCGCCGCGACGACTCGATCGGCGAGGTCCAGATCGCCGAACTCGCACGCCAACTCGAGGCGGTCGAGGAGGCGCGCGCGGATATCCTTTCCGCCTCCGCGCGCGAATCCCGGATCCGCGCCGCCACCCGCGGTGAACTCTCGGACGAGGCGGTCACGGTTCTGGGGGAGATCCCGGACACGGACTTCCGCACGCTGGGCGACGAGGCGCGCGACATCCTCGGGCGCACGCTTTCCGGCAGCATCGCGGCCGCCGGCGTCGAGACCGCCCGCGATCGGGCCGCCGAGTTGCTCCCGGTGAGCCTCGACGAGGCGCAGCGACTGGCGCTCACGGAGCTGATCGCTCCGCTAGTCGTCCCCACGCTCGTCGTGGACGAGTCGCGGACCACGGAGCGGCGCCAGGAAGCGCGCGACGCGGTGCCGCCGCTGCGCGTGACGCGCGAGCGCGGCCAGGTGCTGGTGGTGCAGGAGCAGCGCCTGAACGGCGCCGACATCGAGCTGCTGGACGCCGCCGGACTCAACCCGGACGGTGTGCGCACCACGCATGTACTCGCGGCGGGGATCGTCTCGCTGCTGTCCGGTGCGGCCTGCGGGGTCTATCTCTTCGTCGCGCGCCCCGCGGCGCTCGCCGGCGTTCGCCGCCTCACGCTGTTCACGCTGCTGCTGCTGGCGCCGGCCGCGGCGATCAAGTTCACGCTGCCGCTGGTGCTTCCCGACGTGGACCGGCACTTCCTCGCCTACGCGCTCCCGCTGGCGGCGTCGCCGATCGCGGCGGTGGTGCTGCTCGACCTCGGCGCCGCCGTGCTGCTCACGGTGCTGCTGTCCTCGATCGCCGTGTTCGTCTCGATCTACCTGCCCTTCGCCGACGCGGCGGGCGGCGGGCAGCTGGAGACCGCGCGGGTGTTCTTCGCGGTCTGCGCCGCCTCGATGGCCGGGCTCTTCGTCGCCGCCCGGGCGAACAACCTGGGCCGCTACCTCACGGCCGGGTTCGCCGCGGCGCTTGCCGCGGGGGCTGCCCTCGGGACGGTGTGGCTGATCGATCCGGACCGCCGGGTCGAGGACCTCGTATGGATTACCGGGGCGGCGGCAGTCAGCGGGATCGCCTCGGCGCTGATCGGCGTCGGCTTCTTCGTCTTGCTGAGCCGCCCCTTCGGGATCATCACCCGCGTCGAGTTGATGGAGATCGCCCAGCTCAGCCACCCGCTGCTGCGCCGCCTGCAGGACGAGGCGCCCGGCACCTTCCAGCACTCGGTGATGGTCTCCAACATGGCGGAGCGCGCCGCCGACCGGATCGGCGCGGACTCGCTGCTCGTGCGTGTCGGCGCCTACTACCACGACGTCGGCAAGCTGGTCGCGCCCGGCTTCTTCGTCGAGAACTCACTGGCCGAAGTCGACCCGCACGCCTCGCTGGACCCGCTGCAGAGCACGCGCGTGATCCAGCAGCACGTCGTCGCCGGCGTCGAGATCGCGCGCCGCGAGGGCATCCCGCTCGCGATCACGCAGTTCATCCCGCAGCACCACGGCACGCGCCTGGTGGAGTTCTTCTACCGCCGCGCCGCGGCCGAGGATCCGGACATCGACCCCAACCTGTTCCGCTACCCCGGGCCGAAGCCGCAGAGCCGCGAGACCGCGATCGTCATGCTCGCCGACTCGAGCGAGGCCACGGTCCGCGCCAGCAACGACCGCTCCGCGGACCGCATCCGCGGAATCGTTGATGGCATCGTGCGTGACCGCCTCGAGGAGCAGCAGTTCGACGAGTGCGACATCTCGCTGCGCGACCTGCGCGTCGTCGGCGACTCGTTCGTCGCGACGCTGACCGCCGTCTACCACCCGCGCGTCGAGTACCCGGAGCCGACCGCCCGCGAGCTCGAGGAACGGGGCGCGAGGGCGCCCGAGCGGCTTCGCGCCGGGGAACCGCTCCCGGATCGCCTGCCGCAAGTTGGACGGGAAGACACGCGCGAGAGCGACGGCGGGCCCGCATCGCGCCCGATCTGGGCCTCGGCGCCATGGCGCCGTCGCGGCGACGGCTAGGCCGGACAAGCGGCCGCGATTCCGCCTCGCCGGGCGCAGCCCCTATACTCCCGATACCCCGGGAGGATGGGAACAGCGGTGCGGGCTGCGGTCGTGGTCTTCCCCGGCAGTTGGAGCGACGGCGACTGCCTGTTCGCCCTCGGGCGGCTCGGCGTCGACGCCTACCGCGTCTGGCATCGCGAGACCGACCTCGGCGGTGCGGAACTGGTCGTGCTGCCCGGCGGCTTTTCCTACGGGGACTATCTTCGCTGCGGCGCGATCGCGCGCTTCTCACCCGTGATGCAGGCGGTGCGTGCGCACGCCGAGGCAGGCGGCCTGACGATCGGCATCTGCAACGGCTTCCAGATCCTCTGCGAGGCGGGGATGCTGCCCGGCGTGCTGATGCGCAACGCCTCGCTGCAGTTCCGCTGCCAGCCCGTCCACCTCGTTGCCGCGGAGCACAGCTCGGCGTTCACCGCCGGCATCGAGCCCGGCCGCGTGCTGCAGGTGCCGATCTCGCACGGCGAGGGCAACTACTTCGCCGATGCCGCCACGCTCGAGGCGCTCGAAGCGCAGCGCCGCGTCGCCTTCCGCTACTGTACGGCGGACGGCCTCGTGACTCCCGCGGCGAATCCCAACGGCTCGGTCGCGAACATCGCCGGCGTACTCAACGCGGAAGGCAACGTGCTCGGCATGATGCCGCACCCGGAGCGAGCGGCCGCGCGATTGCTGGGCGGCGAGGACGGCAACGCGATCTGGGAGTCCGCCCTCGCGCGGGTTGCAGCGCCAGCGTGATGGCGCCATCGACGGTCGAGGCAGGCTTGCTGCCTGCGCAGTGCAAGCAGGAGGTGCGACGTGTCCGCTGAATTCACGAGACCGGCTTACCCGGCCCGGCTGGAGGTCGACTACCCCGAGCAGGGGCTGAACCGCGTCACCACGCTGTTCCGCCTGATCCTGGCGATCCCGATTGTCGTCGTGGGTGCTGTGCTGACCGGCGGCGGCTGGTCGAACACTCAGCAGTCCGACGACATCCTGATGGCCGCCGTCTCGGCCGCCGTCTCGACCGCCGTCTCGGCCGGCGTCTCGGCCGGCGGCGTCATCTTCCTGCCCGTACTGTTCATGATCCTGTTCCGGGGCAAGTACCCGCGCTGGTGGTTCGACTGGAACCTCGAACTGACGCGCTTCTCCAATCGCGTCAGCGCCTACTTCATGCTGCTGCGCGACGAGTACCCCTCGACTGACGAGGAGCAGGCGGTACACATCGAGATCGAGTACCCGGACGCGGAGCGTGACCTCAACCGCTGGCTGCCGCTGGTGAAGTGGCTGCTCGCAATCCCGCACTACATCGTGCTTGGCCTCCTCGCGATCGCCGTGCTGGTGGTCACCGTGATCGCGTGGTTCGCGATCGTCTTCACCGGCCGCTACCCGCGCGGGATGTTCAACTTCGTGGTTGGCTGGAGCCGCTGGGCGCTGCGGGTGAGCGCATACGCCTTCCTGCTCGTCACGGACCGCTACCCCCCGTTCAGCTTCGATGAGTAGGGCCGGCGCCGGGCTGCGGCGCAGCGAGGCTTGAGAGGAGCGTCCGATGGCTGCCGATGCGATGAGTGACTACCCGGTCACGTTCGATGTCGCGTATCCGGAATCCCCGAACCGCTGGCTGATCCTGATCCGCTGGCTGCTCGCGATCCCGCACTACGTGGTGCTGTACTTCCTCGGGCTTCTCGCCGGGGTCGTGTGGGTGATCTCGTTCTTCACGATTCTCTTCGCGAGGACCTACCCGGACAGCCTCTACGGCTTCATGGTCGGCGTGAATCGCTGGAGCGCGAACGTCAACGCCTACATCCTCTTCTTCGACCGCTACCCGCCGTTCAGCATGGGCGACGGGGACTACGAGGGCGTCACCTTCACGGTCGAGAAGCCGGACTTCAACCGCTGGCTCGTGCTGGTGAAGTGGCTGCTCGCGATCCCGCACCTGATCGTGCTGTCCGCGCTCGGCCTCATCGCAACCGTCGCCATCATCCCGCTCGTGATTGGGGTGCTCGTGACGGGGCGCTACCCGCGAGGGCTGTTCGATTTCTTCGTCGGCGTCGGTCGCTGGGACGCACGGGTGAACGCGTACCTCACCAATCTGGTCGACCGCTACCCGCCGTTCTCGCTGAAGTAGCGGCGCCGGGCGCGGGCACTGTAGGATCGCAGCATGGCGATGTTCGACACACTCAGAGCGGCACGGCAACTTCGCGAAGCCGGCTTCGAGGAAGCGCAGGCCGATGCGCTCGTCAGCACGTTCGCCGAGGGCATCGCCGCCAACCTCGCGACGAAGGACGATCTCAAGCAGCTTGAGCAACGCATGACCATCCGCTTGGGCGCGATGGTCGCCGCCGCTACCGGCATCATCATCGCCGCGATCGCCATTGCCGGCTGAGTACCGGACACACGCGCTCCCGGTGGCGCTGACTGCGCCGGGCTGATTGCCGATGCCTGTAGACGACGCAGCGCTCGAACGCATCGCGCTCTCGCGCGCCGAGTACCAGCGCCTCGTCGCGATGCTCGACCGCGAGCCGAACGGGCTCGAGCTGGGCATGGCCGCCGCGCTCTGGTCCGAGCACTGCGGCTATAAGCACACCCGCCCGCTGTTCCGCCACTTCCCCACCACGGGTCCGCGCGTGCTCACCGAGGCCGGCGCCGAGAACGCCGGCGCGATCGACCTCGGCGACGGCTGGTGCGCCGTCTTCAAGATGGAGTCCCACAACCACCCCTCCGCGATCGAGCCCTACGAGGGCGCCGCCACGGGCGTCGGCGGCATCCTGCGCGACATCTTCGCGATGGGCATGCGGCCCGTCGCGCTGCTCGACTCGCTGCGCTTCGGGCCGCTCGACGAGGCGCGCAACCGTCACCTCTTCAGCGGCGTCGTCGCCGGCATCGGCGGCTACGGCAACTGCGTCGGCGTGCCCACCGTCGGCGGCGAGGTGCAGTTCGACCCCGCCTACGGCGGCAACCCGCTCGTCAACGCGATGTGCCTCGGCGTCGGGCGCGTCGAGCACCTGCTTTCCGCCTCGGCGCGCGGCGTCGGCAACCCGCTCGTGCTCGTCGGCGCCGACACGGGGCGCGACGGCATCCACGGCGCGACCTTCGCCTCGGTGGAGCTCGACGACGCCTCCGAGGAACGCCGCCCCGCCGTGCAGGTCGGCAATCCGTTCATGGAGAAGCTGCTGCTGGAGGCCTGCGTGGAGCTCGCCGAGCAGCACGGCGACTGGGTCGAGGGCCTGCAGGATCTCGGCGCGGCCGGGCTGACCTCGAGCGCCGTCGAGGCCGCCGCCCGCGCCGGGACCGGCGTCGACATCGATGTCGCGCGCGTGCCGCGACGTGAGGCGGGCATGACGCCGGACGAGGTGATGCTGTCCGAGTCGCAGGAGCGGATGCTGGTCATCCCGAAGGCGGAGCACCTCGACGACGTGCTCGCGCTGTTCCGCCGCTGGGAGCTGCACGCCGACGTGATCGGCGAGGTCACGGACGATGGCTACACGACGATCCGCGACGGCGAGACGATCGCCGCGCGTATTCCCGTCGCCGTGCTCACCGACCCGCCGCAGTACGAGCTCGAAGGCGAGCGGCCCGCGGACCTCGACCGCCGCCAGGCGGTCGACCTCGCCGCGCTGCCGGACTGCGGCGACCCGACGGCGGAGCTAATCGCGCTGCTCGCCTCGCCGAACCTGGCGAGCCGCCGCTGGATCTACCGCCAGTACGATCACGAGGTGCTGACCGGCACCGTCGTGCCGCCCGGCGGAGACGCCGCGCTGATCTGGCTGAAGGGCTCGCAGCGCGCGCTCGCCGTCGCCACCGACTGCAACGGCCGCCTCGTCGAACTCGAGCCGCGCGTGGGCGCCGCCTGCGCGGTCGCCGAGGCGGCGCGCAACGTCGTCGCCGTCGGTGCGACGCCGGTGGCGGTCACGGACTGTCTCAACTTCGGCAACCCGGAGCGCCCGACGGTCGCCTACCAGATCGAGCAGTCGATCCTCGGGCTGGCGGACGCCTGCCGCGTCTTCGGGACTCCCGTGGTCTCGGGCAACGCCTCGCTCTACAACGAGACGCCGGCGGGGCCGGTGCTGCCCACCCCGACGGTCGGGATGCTCGGCCTGCTCGACGATGTCGAGCGGCGGCTCACCCTCGCGATCCGCGAGGGCGACGAGCTGCTACTGGTCGGTGCGCCGCTCGCGCAGCCGGCGGAGACCCTCGCAGGCTCCGAGTACCTCGCCTCGCGCCACGGCCTCGTTGCCGGCCTCCCGGCGATCGACCTGGACCTCGAGGCGCGCGTACAGCGGCTCGTGCTCGACGCCAACGCGGACGGGCTGCTCAGCGCCGCCCACGACTGCGCGGACGGCGGGCTCGCCGTCGCGCTCGCCGAGTGCTGCCTGGCGGGCGGCGTCGGCCTCGACGCCCGCGAGGCCGACCTTGGTCCGCGCCTCGACGCCGCGCTCTTCGGCGAGGCGCAGTCGCGCTTCATCGTCGGCGTGCCCGACGCCGAGGCTCGCGTCGCCCTCGAGGCGCTCGCAGCCGAGGCAGGCGTCCCCGCGTCCGCGATCGGAGTCGCGGGCGCTGCGGGCGAGGACGCGCGGGTGCAACTGGGCCCGGTCGACGCCTCGCTGTCCGCGCTGCGCGAGGCGCACGAGGGCGGGCTGCCGCGGGCGTTGGGGGCGTAGGCGTCGGGCGCCATCTTCCTCCTCGTGCGAGGGCTGCCGCACGCGGATGCTGTCGAGTGTGTACTGAGGACTCTTGCGCTCGTCGTCGGCGATCGTGAACCAGCTGACGCACTCTGGCATGCCGGCGATGTGCTCCTCGGTGATCAGCTAGCCCCTGCTGTGGGGTGACTTGCTGGAGATCGCTTGCGTGGGTGAAGCGGTACTCGATGCCGTCGCGCACGAAGTAGAAGCGCTGAGGCTGGTCGGGCACGAGCGTGGCGAGATCAGCCTCGAATGCGGGCGTGTATGCAACGCTGGCGTTGTCGCCGGGCTCGCGCCGGTCAGGCCAGTCGTCTGGTCCGCTCACCACGGTGCGGGCGTCAGCCCGCGCTCGGCGAGTTCCCGCTGGGTGGGGCGGCGGTCGGAGATGTAGGCGGAGTGGTAGGGGATGACCTCTTCGTAGTGGGCGATCCTCCACCCGACATCGAGATGAGATAGCAAGCGCGACTGGGAGGCATCGAGCACGCTCAACTCCATGATCACGCGATCGAGGATCTCCAGTTCGCGGTCGGAGAACACGGAGAGATCAGGCGATCGCAGCGGGACGACGCGCTTCTGCAGCCGGTTGAGGTCGCGCCGCTCGATCCTCTGGATCTCGCCTTCGGCCTCCATCTCGCACAGGACGTCCAGCAGCACGCTGGGGACGGGGCCGTAGTCGAGCCTCCGGTACGTCGCGCCGGTGATCGCGCACCCGAGGATTGCGAAGGCCTTGAAGTCACTGAAATAGAGGATCTTGTTGAGCTTCGTCAGGCCGAACCGGATGTCGTCCTCGGACTCGCGCGCTACGTAGAGCAGCGCCTCGCGGAACCTCTGCCGGTTGAAGACCACTGCGTCCGTCACGATGCCCTCCACTCGCACAGCATCATCTCGCCACAGGGGGGCGGGAAGCTCGCCGGATCCAGGGGGAGTCATGGTACAACCTAAGAACATCCGTTTGACAAAGGAACGCGCGTTCTCATAAGATCGTCGCGTACGCCGTGACGAATGGGGGTTCGCGTACGTCTCCGGCATTGCGCGTGGTCCGTGGCCGTGGATAGCCTGTGGGCAGGGTGCAGCGTCAACAGCGTTGTGTCCGAGTGTTCGCAAGCAACTGAAAGGGCCTTGGACAACCAGCAAGCCGGCAGCTCGCGCGGTCGCCATAGTCAACGGCGTCCCGGCTCCGGCACGGCGAGAGGGTTTCGGCGTGAAGGTCGTGTTCCTGGAGACCGTTGAGGGATCGGGCACCCGAGGCGAGGTGCGAACCGTCGCCAATGGGTATGCCCGTAACTACCTGCTGCCCCGCGGCCTGGCCGCGGCGGCAACGCCCACTCTGCTCCGGCGAGCGGAAACGCTCGCCACTCAGGAGGGAGAGCGGCAACGGCTCCTGGACGGGCAGGCTCAAGGGCTCGTCGGCAAGCTCGAAGGCCACCGCCTGATCATGCCCGTGCGCGTTGGAGAGCAGGGACGTCTGTACGGTTCTGTCACAAATGCTGACATCGCCGAGAAGGCTGGGGAGATTCTCGGCGAAGAACTGGACAGGCGTCGTGTACTGCTGCCCGAGGCGATTCGCCAGGTCGGGGTCTACACCGTACCGCTGCGGCTGTCACGTAATGTGACCGCCGATGTGGAGGTCGTCGTCGTGGACGTCGAGGCGCCGGAAGGCGTCGAAGACGCTGCGGAGGCGCTCGTCGCAGAAGCGGCTGCTGCCGAGGCAGGCGCGGAGGCCGGGGTGGATACCCCCGATCTGACGAACGCTGAAGACGTGCCGGAGCCGGGCTACATTGATGACTCGCAGGAGCCCGCCGCCGAAGGCGGCCCTGCGGATGACGTGGCCTCCGGGTCCGCGGCCCCACCGGATTCCGGAGACGCCGCAGCGACCTAACTCGTGGTTACGGGTCAGCCGGCTCAGCTCCGGCCCGAACGCCGCCCCAGCGCGGGCGGGTTACCGCCTCATGACGTCTCCGCCGAACAGGCCGTCATCGCGGCCCTGCTGCTCGATCCCGACAGCTACCCGCGCGTCCTCCCGCTGCTGCAGCCCGGCGACTTCTTCCGCGAGCAGCACGGCTGGTGCTACGAGGCGTGCATCGCCCTCGCCGATCGCGGCGAGACAATCACGCTGCCCACGCTCGCGCACGAATTGGAACGCGTCGGCCGCCTCGACACCCTCGGCGGCGAGCCCTACCTCGCCGACCTCGTCGGGCGGCACTTCAGCGCCGCCGGCGTCGAGGCGCACGCGCGCATCGTCGCGCGCGACGCGCTCTACCGGCGGCTGATCCAGGCGGCCGGCCAGATCGCCCAGACCGCCTACGAGGGCGGCCCCGACGCCGGCCGTGTGATCGCCGCCGCCGAGGGCCTGCTGCTCGGGATTCGCTCCACCGAGGGCGCCGGCGACTTCGAGCGCCTGCGCGATCTGCTCGAGCAGTTCCTCGAGGATCCCGGCGAGGATGTCGAGGGCGAGCTGGTCGGGGGGGTGCGCGCGGGGTTCATGGACCTGGACGCACTGACCGGCGGCTTCAAGCGCGGCGACCTGATCATCGTGGCGGCGCGCACGGGGGTGGGTAAGTCCTCGCTGCTTCTGAACTTCGCGCGCAACGCCGCCGTCGGCCAGAACGGCACGGTCGCCATCTACGCCCTCGAGATGTCCGCCGAACAGCTCGCGATGCGCCTGCTCTCCGCCGAGGCGGACGTGGACGCGACGCGACTGCGGCTCGGCATGCACACCGAGGCCGAGGAGTCGCGCATCATGCACGCGATCGGCACGCTCGGCGAGGCGGCGATCTTCATCGACGATTCGGCGGTGCTGAGCGTCCCGGAGATCCGCGCCAAGTCCCGCCGCCTCCAGGCCGAGCACGGTCTCGACCTCGTGATCGTCGACTACCTGCAGTTGCTGCACTCGGCGATCGGCGGCGGGAGCGAGAACCGCGCCTCCGAACTGGGCAAGATCACACGCTCGCTGAAGGAGATGGCGCGCGAGCTCGAGGTGCCCGTGATCGCCGCCGCGCAGCTCTCGCGCGCCGTCGAGAGCCGCACGCCGCACATCCCGATGCTGTCCGACCTGCGGGAGTCCGGCTCGATCGAGCAGGATGCGGACATCGTGACGTTCATCTACCGCGAGGACGTCTACCGCACGCCCGAGGACTGGCAGGACGCGCACCCCGACCAGCCCGGCGGCCAGCACCCGACCGGTATCGCGCAGCTGATCGTCGCGAAGCACCGCAACGGCCCGACTGGCACGGTCTCCGTGCGCTTCCTCGACCGCACCGCCTCGTTCCAGGACCTGATCCTGCGCGACCCGCCGCCGGAGTTCGCATGACGCCCCCGGCCCTGCGCATCGAGGGCGAACGTGCGACGCCGTTCGAGGGCTTCGTCGCGCGCGGCGCGGCGACCACGCTGCCTTCGCAGTTCTTCACCGAGCTGCTGCCGCTGATCGACGACGAGGCCGAGCTGCGCGTCACGCTCTACGCGCTCTACGCGATCGGACGGCGCAAGGGCACGCTGCGCGCCGTCCGCGTCTCGCAACTCGCCTCGGAGGAGCCGCTGCGCCGTGCACTGACGGGCTGCGGCGCCGATGCCGCGCTCACGCCGGCGCTCGAGCGCGCCGTCGCCCGGGGCAGCCTGCTCACGCTGGCGCTCGAGGATGGCGACACGCTCTGCTTCGTGAACACGGACGCGGGACGCCGCAACCGCGAGCGCCTGCGCTCGGGCGCGCTGCAGCCACCGCCCGGCGTACGCGTCGCCGCGCCTCGTGAGGAGCCGACGAGCATCGAGGCGGACGCGCCGGCGCGCGTCTACGAGCAGGAGATCGGCGCGCTCACGCCGGCGATCACGGACGCCCTCGACGCGGCCGCGGAGCGCTGGCCCGCCGACTGGATCGCGCGGGCGCTGCGGCTCGCGGCGCGCCACAACGTGCGCCGCTGGGCCTACGCCGAGTCAATCCTGCGCCGTTGGGAGTCCGAGGGCGCCGCAGAGGAAGGGGGGACGGCCGATGCGAAGTCTGGCGCGGATCATGCGCGAGCAGCGTCTCGCGACCACGGACCGTACGAACGCGTCATCCGCCGCAGCTGACCCCCGGCCAGCGGCAGGGGCTCGCGAGGGGGCCTGTCCGCTCTGCGGCGGCGCGCGCTTCGTGCGGGTGACAGCCGATCTCACGAGCCCCGACTTCGGGCGCGCCGTGCCGTGCAACTGCGCCGACCGCGAGGACGACGGCGCGCGGCGCGAGCGGCTGCTGCGTTACTCGCGCCTCGGCGCGCTCGCCCGCTTCAGCTTCGAGACACTGCTGCCGCACGGGCGCTCGTCCGACCCCGCCGCGCAGCAGCGCTACGCCGTCGCCGTCGAGGCAGCCCGCCGCTTCGCCGAGCAGCCCGAGGGCTGGCTGGTCTTCAGCGGCGTGCCCGGTTGCGGCAAGACGCACCTCGCCGCCGCCATCGCCAACCGCGCGATCGCGCTTGGCCGCCCCGCGCTCTTCCTCTCCGTCGCCGACTTCCTCGATCGCTTGCGCGCCTCCTACGGCGACGACGCCGAAGTCTCCTACGACCGCCTCAGCGACCAGTTCCGCGAGGCGCCGCTGGCCGTCCTCGACGACCTCGACAGCTACTCGGAGACGCCGTGGGCGCGCGAGAAGTTCGCGCAGCTTGTCTCGCACCGCTTCCACGCCGCGCTGCCCACCGTCTTCACCTGCGTGAAGCCGCCCGAGCAGATCGACGAGCGCCTCGGCGCGCGGCTCGCGGACCCCGCGATCGCTCAGCACTTCACGCTTGAGGAGACCTCGGCGCCCCGCTACTTCGAGGTCGGCGGGATGTCGCGCGAGCGGCTTACGGAGCTGACGTTCGAGCGCTTCCGGCCCGGCGGGCACGGTCTGCGGGGCGAGCAGCGCCGCAACCTGGAAGGCGCCTTCCGGCTCGCGCGCGGATGGGCGGAACGCCCCGCCGGCTGGCTGGTGCTGCTCGGTGCGAACGGCAGCGGCAAGACCCACCTCGCCGCCGCAATCGCCGGCTACCGCCTCGAACAAGACGACCGCGTCGCCTTCGCGACCGCGCCGGACCTGCTCGACGAGCTGCGCGCGTCGTTCGCGCCGGACTCGGCCGAGCGCTTCGATCCACTGTTCCGCCGTCTGCGCGATGCGGGCCTGCTGGTCCTCGACGACCTCGGGGTGGAGAAGTCGGGCGGCTGGGCGCAGGAGAAGCTCTACCAGCTGCTCAACTACCGCCACCTCGGCCGCCGCCCGACGGTGATCACGAGCGATGTCGCGCTCAAGGATTTGGAGCCGCGCATCGCCTCGCGCCTCAGCGACCTCCAGGTCGCCACCGCCTACGAGCTGCGCGCCCCGGACTACCGCACCGGCGCGTAGTCGTATGGCAGTGATGTGCTATAGTGTGCGCCTCGGACGCGTGGCAGCGGCGGCTTATACTCGTGGCGATGGCTTCGGACACTCTCAGCATCTCCAAAGACCTGCGGGCGGCAGGCTTCAACGAGCAGCAGGCCGACGCGCTCGCCTCACACATGGCCGCGATGCCCTCGAATCCGGTCACAAAGGAAGACCTGGCTCTCGAAGTGTCTCGACTGGATCACAAGATCGATCAGGTTCAGTCGCGTCTGCTGCTCAGTCTGGGTGCGGGCCTGGCGGTTGCCGTCGGACTCATCCTTGCCGGGATGGGCACTGTCACCGCAGTCCTTCTGAACCAGCTCGGCTGACCCGCCTGCGCCGATGGCTTCCGACACGCCGCACCTTCCCAACGATGCGCCGACGGTTCTGGTCACCGAGGGCAGCCTGACGCCGGCGATGCTTCGGTTCGAGCGAGCGTGCGACCGGTTCGAGCGAGCGTGCGACCGGTTCGAGCGGAGACTCGATCTGTTCGAGTCGCGCCTGGTCTTCCGGCTGGGTCTCATCATGGCGATCGGCTTCGGCCTGGTGCTGACCGCGATCAGCATCGGCGTCGGCGTGATCCTGAACCAGTTGGGCTAGGGACTCCCGCAGTCAGGCCCCCGCGGGGTGCTCCGCTCCGGCGGGGCGAGGCCTGACCCCCTCCTGCCAGACCGACCCGTCGAGGCCGTGCTCGCGCTTCCAGACCGGGACCGTCTCCTTGATCCGGTCGACCGCACGCAGGGCGGCCTCGAAGGCGTCCCGGCGGTGCGAGGCCGAGACTGCGACCAGCAGCGAGACCTCGCCAATCTCCAGCATCCCGATGCGGTGATGCGCCGCGATGCGTTGCACCTCGCGGCCCTCGAACTCCGCCAGCACCTCGCGCGCTGCCGCCTCGAGCTGTCGTTCGGTCATCGAGGCGTAGGCCTCGTACTCCAGCCGCGCCACGCCGCGACCTTCGTGGTGGTTGCGGACTACGCCCTCGAACAGCACCACCGCGCCGCTCTCGTCGGTGTGCACCAGCTCGCGCAGCGCGTCGCGGTCGAGCGGCTCGTGGGTCACGAGGAACGGCGGCGCCTGATCGCCGCCGGAAATCGGCTGGATCAGCGCGACCTCGTCGCGTTCGCCGATCTCGGTGGAGGCGTCGATGCAGTACTCCTCGTTGATCGCGAGCGCGAGCGTCGGGAGGTGTGGGGCCAGTGCGGGTCGCGACTGCTCCAGGCGGCGCTGCAGATCGGCGACCGTGACGGCGCTTTCGGCGAACTCCTCGTCGAGGAACTCGCTGCCCATCAGTTCGCGGAGTTGTGCGAAGAGCCGGATCCGAACGCGCACGGGCCTGCCTCGTCTGCTCGTCGGGCTGTGCTCCGAGTATAAGCTCGCTCCGTGCGCCGGACCGCTGCGGCGCAATCGAGGGCAGGCGATGGTCGCGCGCGAGTTGCTGCAGGAGCTGGCGGAGGCACTGCTGCCGCAACGCTGCATCGCCTGCGGACGCTTCGGCGCGGCGCTGCACCACGCCTGCCTCGACGGGCTGCCCGCGGCCGGGCAGCCGCGCTGCAGCCGCTGCTGGGCGCCCGGTCCGGGCTCGCCCTGTAGCGCCTGCCTCGCCGATCCGCCGCCGTTCGAGGGATTGCGCACGCCCTATCGCTTCACGGGCGTCGCGCGCCGTGCGCTGCTGGAGGCGAAGTTCCGGGGCATCAGCGCGCACCTCGATCCGCTCGGCGATGCGGCGGCCGAGGTCGTACCGCGCTCGTGGGCGATCGATGCCGTGACCCCGATCCCGCTCCATCGAGTGCGCCAACGCCGCCGCGGCTTCAACCAGTCCGAGTTGATCGCGCGCCGGGTGGCGAGCCACCTCGCTCTGCCGCTGCGCGCCGAACTGCTGCGCCGCGCCCGTGCGACCGCGCCCCAGACCGCCCTCGGCGCGGACAGCCGCGCTACCAACGTCGCGGGCGCGTTCGCCGCCGCGGCTGCTGAGCTGCCCGCTGGCGTGCTGCTGATCGACGACGTCTCGACGACCGGCGCGACCTTCGCCGCGGCGGCGCGAGCGCTGCTCGATGCCGGCGCGGAGCGCGTCTACGCCCTCGCCGTCGCGCGCGAGGATTGAGCACCCGCTCGCGCCGGCCGCTGGTAAGGGGGCACGGGGCGGGCCTAGAATGCGCCCCCCGGCCGCCACGGGAGGCGCGCTGTGATCATCACCGTCACCCTCAACCCGGCGATCGACCAGACGATCGAGATCGATCGCCTGGTCGAAGGCGACACGAACCGCGTCGCCGCCATCCGCTGGGACATCGGCGGCAAGGGCATCAACGTCGCGCGCATGCTCAAGGAGCTCGGCTACGAGCCGCTCGCGAGCGGCTTCGCGCCCGGCGACCTCGGCCGGATGATCGAGGACTCGCTGCTCGACGCGGGCATCGGCTGCGAGTTCATCTTCGTGGCCGCCGAGACGCGCACCAACATCACGATCCTCGACCGCAACACGCACCGCGACACCGTGCTCGCGGCTGCCGGGCCGAAGGTGACGCAGCACGCGATCTCGCTGCTGCGCGCGCGGCTCAACCGCCGCCTGCGCCCGCACGGCCAGAGCTGGCTGGTGCTCGCAGGCTCGATCCCGCCCGGCTGCGATCCCGCGCTCTACGCCGACCTGCTCGGCATGGCCGCCGAGCGCGGCGCGTACAGCGCCGTCGACGCCGACGGCGAGGTGGTCGCGGCGATCCTCAGCGGCGGCGCCGCCCCCGACCTGCTCAAGCTCAACGAGCACGAGGCGGGACGCCTGCTCGGCCGCACCATCGAGGACGAGGCGAGCGCGATCGAGGCGGCCCGCACGCTGCAGGCGTGGGGCCTGGAGCAGCTGGTGATCACGCGCGGCGAGGGCGGCGCGGTGGCGATGACTCCCGAGGGCGGCTTCCGCGTCGGTGCGCTCGATGTCGAGGTGCGCTCGGCAGTGGGAGCAGGCGACGCCTTCCTCGCCGGGCTGATCTTCGGCCTGGTGCGCAACCGCGGCTGGGCCGCGGCCCTGACGACGGCGACCGCCGCCGGGGCCGCGACCTGCCTGGCGCCGGGCACGGCGCTGGGACGCGTGGTCGATGCGCGCCGCCTGGAGCCGCGAGTGCGCGTCGAGCGGTTGCGCGAGCCGGCTCCGCATCCGGCGCCCGCCTGACGCTCGAGGCGCGGCCCCTGCGCCCGGCCTGCGGTAGGATCGTGGCAGCGGCGCGTATCCCCATGAGGAGCGAGAGATGAGCACGCTGACGGAACTGGCGGGCACGCTCGCCGATGTTGATCCCGCGATCGCCGCGGCGATCGCCCGCGAGGAGCAGCGGCAACGCTCCACCCTCGAGCTGATCGCCTCGGAGAACTTCGCCTCGGCGGCCGTGATCGAGGCCGTGGGCACGGTGCTCACCAACAAGTACGCCGAGGGCTATCCCGGACGCCGCTACTACGGCGGCTGTGAGTTCGTCGACGAGATCGAGAGCCTCGCGATCGAGCGGGCGCGCTCGCTCTTCGGGGCGGAGCACGCCAACGTCCAGCCGCACTCCGGCGCGCAGGCGAACATGGCGGTCTACTTCGGGCTGCTCAAGCCGGGCGACACGGTGATGGGTCTGCGCCTCGACCAGGGCGGCCACCTCACCCACGGCTCGAACGTCAACTTCAGCGGCAAGCTCTTTGAGTTCGTCTCCTACGGCGTCGATCGCGAGACGGAGTACATCGACTACGACGAGATGGCCGCGCTCGCCCGCGAGCACCGCCCGAAGATCATCGTCACCGGCGCGACGGCCTACCCGCGCGAGATCGACTTCGCGCGCGCCCGCGCGATCGCCGACGAGGTGGACGCGCTGCTGATGGCGGACATGGCGCACATCGCCGGGCTCGTCGCCTCCGGTGTGCACGTCTCGCCTATCGGCCAGGCGCAGCTCGTCACCAGCTCCACGCACAAGACGCTGCGCGGCCCGCGAGGCGGGATGGTGCTTTGCGACGAGAAGTACGCGCGGCGCATCGACCGGGGCGTCTTCCCCAACGCGCAGGGCGGCCCGCTGATGCACGTCGTCGCCGGCAAGGCCGTCGCCTTCGCGGAGGCGGCGACCTCGCAGTTCCGCGCCTACTCGCAGCAGACGGTGGACAACGCGCGCGTCCTCGGCGAGACGCTCGTCGATGCCGGCCTGCGCGTGGTCAGCGGTGGCACGGACAACCACCTGCTGCTCGTCGACGTGACGCCGAAGGGTCTGACCGGCCAGAGCGCCGAGGATGGCCTCTCGCGCGCGGGGATCGTCGTGAACAAGAACGCCATCCCCTACGACGAACTCCCGCCGACGGTTGCCTCCGGCATCCGCGTCGGCACGCCCGCGCTGACCTCGCGCGGGCTCGCGACGGCGGAGATGCGCCGGGTCGGCGAGTTGATCGCGCGCATCCTCGATGCGCCCGAGGACGACGCCGTCGCCGCGGAGGTGCACAGCGAGGTGCAGGCGCTGTGCGAGGCGTTCCCCGCGCCGGGCGTCCCGTCCGCGTAGCGACACCCCGCCGCGGGCTCGATTGCCCCTCGATCGACGCGTTCATATACTGGCGGGCACGGAGTACGGGCCGCCGCGCTTCCCGCTGTGCCCGGTTGCCGCGCACGGCGGCGCCGGGCGCTGTGTTCATCGGGGTGCGTTCAGCTGCGAGCGGCGGGTGACAACCCCGCGAGGGGGATCGTTTGAACGAGTACGAGTTGATATACGTGATCAGTCCGCGCCTCATGGTGGAGGAAGCCGACGCCACCATCGAGCGCATCCAGGGGCTGATCGAAGACACAGGCGGCGAGATCCTGATGACGGACAACTGGGGCCGCCGTCGTCTCGCCTACCCGATCAAGCACCACTTCGAAGGCACCTATGTGCTCACGCACATCACGATGCCGCCCGATCGCATCGCCGGCTTCGAGCGCGCGCTGAACATCAACGAGAACGTCCTGCGGCATCTGCTGGTCCGCGGCATCATCCCCGGCTACGACGGCCCGCCGGAGGAAGAGGTCATGTACCAGCGCCGCGCCTCGTCGCGCCCGCCGCCGTCGCGCGACGATACGCCGCCTCCGGAGGCCGGCCCCGAGGCAGCAGAAGCGCCCGCCGTGGAGCCGGAAGCAGCAGAAGCGTCCGCCGTCGAGCCGGAGGCAGCCGAGGCGCCCGCGGCCGCTCCGGCGGAGTGACGCGACCTCGGCGGTCCCGGTGATCGAAGGCGCAACGAATCGGCTACTCTCCCCACGGATGGGGGTGCGAGCATGCTGAACAAGGTGATGGTCATCGGGAATCTCGGCGCCGATCCGGAGATGCGCTACACCGCGAATGGCAGCGCAGTCACCAATTTCAACGTCGCCTCGAATCGTCGCTACACCACGCGCGACGGCGAGAGTCGCGACGAGACCGAGTGGTTCCGCGTCGTGACATGGAACCGTCTCGCCGAGATCTGCAGCCAGTACCTCTCGAAGGGCCGCCAGGTCTACGTCGAGGGTCGGCTGCAAACCCGCTCCTGGGAGGGCCAGGACGGGCAGACGCGCTACATCACCGAAGTGATCGCCCAGGAGGTGAAATTCCTCGGTAGTCCGCGCGACGCCGCGTACGAGGGCGCGGGCGAGCCGCCCCTGGGCGTGTCCGACGCAGGGGGCGATATCGATGCCGATGACCTGCCGTTCTAGCCATCGTTTGAACCGGAGGAGCCGATGACCACCGAGCCGCCCCGCACAGCCGCACCCGGCCGCCCGCCCATGGGCCGTGATCGCGATCACGGCCGTGACCGCGACTCGGACTTCGGGCGTGGACGCGGAGGCCGCGGCGGCGGTGGCGGCGGCGGTGGTGGTGGAGGCCGCGGCCGGCGACGGCCCTGCGAGTTCTGCCCACCCGGCACGCGTGTGGTCGACTACAAGAACACGTCGATGCTGCGGCGTTACCTGACCGAGCGGGGAAAGATGGAGGCGCGCCGCCGCGGCGGCTGCACGGCCAAGTGTCAGCGGCTCCTTGCGCAGGCGATCAAGCGCGCTCGTCACATGGCCCTGCTCCCGTACACCGCCGAGCATGTCCGCGTGAGCAACGTCCCTGCCGGACGCCCGCGCCGGTAGTCGCTCGCGCATCGAGGCGGCACTCCGGGAGGAGGGCCCGCAAACGTGCCCCGGGTTCGAGGCCAGGCTGATCGCAGTTCCGGATCGGCGCGCGTCAGTGTGCGCCGGGAGCGCGATCAACGCGCGCGCCGCAACGAGCGCTTCGCGATCATCGCTGTCAGCACCGCGCTCAGCGTGGCCACGCTGGTGGTGCTCGCCGGGCTCTACGTCACGCAGTACCGGCCACCCCGCGCGCACGTGCTCAGCGCCGGCGAGACGGACTACCAGGCTGCCGAGGTCGCGCGCCGCACCGCCTACGAGCTGCGCTTCGGCGACCTCTCCGGCGGCATCGGCGAAGCCGTGCCGGAGACGCTGACGGTGCTCGAGGAGCAGGCGCTCGTGCTCGCCCGCGCGCCTGCCCTCGCCGGCGAGGTGACCGGCGAGGACGTCACACAGTGGCTGCGCGTCCACCTCGGCTTCGCCCCTCCCGAGGAAGTCCCGGACGTTCCGGCAGCCGGCGACGCTACGGCGGACGCCGGCGACTCGGACGACGCGGCCGGCGATGGCACGGCCGATGCGGCCGCTGCCGGCGATGCCGACGACGGTGACGCAGCTGATGGCGCCCTCGAAGAGGATCCCGGGGAGGAAGCCACCCGCTTCGCGACCGCGCTGGCCGACTGGCTGCGCCACGTCGATCTGCCGAAGGACGAATACGACCTCGTGGTCGCGGCCGGGATCCTGCGCGACCGCCTGCTCGATCAGTACCGTGCGGAGATCGGCGAGAGCGCCGACCAGCTGCGCGTCTCCCGCATCCGCCTCGCCGACCGCGGCGGGGCCGAGGACGTGCGTGCGCTCCTGCTTGAAGGCGCGGACTTCGCCGAGCTCGCCAGCGAGCGCAGCGGCGAGGCCCAGTACGCTGCGCGGGGCGGAGACCTCGGCTGGCTGCCGGTCGGCTCCCTCAGCGACATCGCCCGCGCCGCGCTCGAAGGCGTCGATGCCGGCTCGATCAGCGAGGTGGTCGAGACGGAGCTCTTCTTCGACGTCTACCTCGTGGTCGAACGTGAGGAAGCGCGGCCATTCGACGCCGCGCAGGCCGAGGCGCTGGTCACGAGCCGCTGGGGCGAGTGGCTCCTGGCGCAACGGGCTATTGTTGCCGTGGAGCGCGACTTGTCCGACGGCGAGGAGCGCTGGATTCTCGATCGCGTAGTCAGCAGCCTCTCGAGCGGGGGCGGCAGTCCGTTCGGCATCAGCCAGGGAGGCGGCTCGTGAGCGACCGGCAAGCGCGCGAGGGCGGTCCGATCGGCGTCGCGCTCTTCGGCGCGGGCAATGTCGGCGGCGGCGTGATCGGCGCGCTCGATCGCGGCGGCGATCGCTACGGCGCCGTCGTCGGGCGTCCGCTCGAGCTGCGAGGCGCGCTCGTCCGTGATGCCTCGGCGCCCCGCCACGGCCTCGGGACTGAGCGGCTGACCACGGACCCCGATGCACTGCTGGCGGACCCGCAGGTGCGCATCGTCGTCGAGTTGATGGGCGGCGAGGACCCGGCTGCGGACTACATCGAGCGCGCGTTGCGCTCCGGCCGTCACGTGGTGACCGCGAACAAGGAAGTGATCGCCAAGCACGGACGCGATCTGCTGGCGACCGCCGCCGGACAGGGCGTGCGGCTGCTCTACGAGGCGTCCGTCGGTGGCGGCATCCCGATCATCAGCCCGCTCTCCCGCGACCTGCTGGCCAACGAGATCAGCGCCGTGACCGCGATCATCAACGGCACCACCAACTACATGCTCAGCGGCATGGCCAGCGAGGGCGCGGACTACGCCGACATCCTTGCCGAGGCGCAGCGCCTCGGCTACGCCGAGCCCGATCCCACGGCCGATGTCGAGGGCATCGACGCCGCCTTCAAGCTCGCGATCCTCTGTGGCCTCGCCTTCCACGTCTCCGTCAGCCCGGACGACATCGTGCGCCAGGGCATCACGACGTTGACGGCCGCCGATCTGCGGCACGCCGACGCTCTCGGCTACGCGATCAAGCTGCTCGCCAACGGGCGGCTCGCCGACGGCGAACTGATCGCCTCCGTCCAGCCGACGCTGATTGCGCGCGACGAGCCGCTGGCGAAGGTGGCCGGCGTGCTCAACGCCGTGCAGATCGAGGGCGACCTCGTCGGCCGTGTCGTCCTCGAAGGGCCCGGGGCGGGCCCCGGCCCGACGGCAAGCGCCGTGCTGGCGGACGTGCTCGATGTCGCACGCGACATCGTCGCCGGCCGGCCGCCGCTGAAGACACCGCCGCTGCGCAGCGTGCGCGTGCGCCCGCCGGGCGAGCACCTCGCGAGGCGCTATCTGCGCATGACCGTGACGGATCGCCCCGGCGTGCTCGGCGAGATCGGGCAGGCGCTGGGGGCGCACGGCATCAGCATCGCCTCGGTCATCCAGGTGGAGGCCGACGAAGACGCGCAGACCGCGGAGATCGTGCTCACGACGCACCTCGCCGCGGGCGCGGAACTGGAAGCGGCGCTCGAAGCGATCAGCGCCTCGGACGTGGTCGAGGAGATCGGCAACGTGATCGCGATGGCGGGCTAGCAGCATGACCAGCGGGCCACCACTTCGCGAACTGGCGGTCGGTCGCCAGATCCAGCGCCTCGGCGAGCAACTCGCTGAGTTGCGCGCAGGCCAGGAGAATCTGCGGCGCGAACTCGGCGAGATGCGCACGACGCTCAGTCTGCACGAGCGCTCCGGCAACCAGGACGGTGACGCCACCTTCCTCGTGGAGGGCGTCCGCACGCAGATCGACCTGCTCGAACAGCGCATCGCGAGCGAGGGTGAGCGTGGTAGACGGCTCGGCGACGAGTTGGCCGAGCTCGATCGCGTCCGGGGCGTCGTGGATCTGCGCATCGAGGGTGTCGAGAGGCGTGTCTCCGCGCTCGTCGAGACGGCAGGGACCGAGCGCGAGGAACAAACGCGGACCGATGCTGTGGTGCCGAACCTCGTGGCCACGGTCGAAGAGATCGGCGGCCGCCTCATGGCGATGCAGACGGCGCTGCGGCGCTCGGAAGACGGTCTCGCACGCCTTGAGACGAACCTCGGACGCGAGGAGGAGCTGCGCCAGGTGATCGAGCAGCAGCGCTCGGTGCGGATCCGCCTCGAGGAGCGCCTGCGCGAGCTCGAGGAGCACCTGCGCGAGGCGCTGGAGCTGCTCGCAACCGCCGCCGAGGAGCGGCTGGCGCTGCGCCATCAGACGATGGGCCTGGATCAGCGGGTGACGAGGCTGACGGAGTCGCTCGAGTTCCAGCGGGATGCCGTGATTGATCACTTCCGGCGCGTGCTCGATGTCGAGGAGCAGCAGGCGAAGCGGCAGATCGAGGAGATCGAGCAGGGTCTCCGCCGCGGTCGCGGTCTGCTGGTGCGGCTCCGCGAGAGTGGACCGCAGCCCCCCGAGGAGCAGTCGCCCTGACGCCCGCCGCCGGGAGCTCAGACGCGGCCGGAGCGGGGCCGGCGGGTACGCGCTTCATCCTGGATCGCTACGCCGATCTGCTGCCCGTGGGGCCGGACACGCCGCGCGTCACGCTCGGCGAGGGCGGCACCCCGCTGCTCCGCTCGCGCGTGCTCGAGGGTGAGCTGGGGATCGGGGCGCTCTACTTCAAGCTCGAGGCCTCCAACCCGACCGGCTCGTTCAAGGACCGCGGGATGGTGCTCGCGGCCGCGAAGGCCGTCGAGGAGGGCGCGGAGGCGGTGATCTGCGCCTCCACCGGCAACACCTCGGCCTCGATGGCGGCCTACGCGGCGCGCTACGGGCTGCGTGCCTACGTGGTCGTCCCCTCGGGGCGCGTCGCCGCCGGCAAACTCGCGCAGGCGATCGCCTACGGCGCCGGCATCGTCGCCGTCGACGGCTCGTTCGACGACGCGCTGCGCGTGGTGCGCGAGCTGGCGGAGCAGCACCCGGTGGCGCTGATGAACTCCGTCAACCCGCACCGCATCCAGGGCCAGAAGACCGCCGCCTTCGAGATCGCCGACGACCTTGGGGATGCCCCGGACCTGCTCTGCATCCCCGTCGGCAACGCCGGCAACATCACCGCCTACTGGGGCGGCTTCGTCGAGTACTACCGCCTCGAGCGCAGCGCGCGGCTGCCACGGATGTGGGGCTTCCAGGCCGAGGGCGCCGCGCCGCTCGTGCGCGGCGAGCCCGTCGCGGAGCCGGAGACGGTCGCGACCGCGATCCGCATCGGCAACCCCGCCTCCTGGCGCGGCGCGATCGCCGCCCGCGACGACTCCGGCGGCATCATCGCCGCCGTCTCCGACGACGCGATCCTCGACGCCTATCGCCGCCTCGCGCGCGAGGAGGGCGTCTTCGCCGAGCCGGCCTCCGCCGCGAGCGTGGCCGGGCTGATCAAGCAGGCGCGCGCGGGCGCCGACCTGGGCGGGCTGACCGTCGTCTGCGTGATCACCGGCTCCGGCCTCAAGGACCCGGACACGGCGATGAGCATCGAGGCGTCGCGCCACTCCGCACCCGCCGAACCGGACGCCGTGGCGAAGGCGCTCGGTTGGCGCTGACGCCCGCGCCGGGCCGCGTGCTACGATCGGCGGGGTCGTTCGTGGCGGGGACGCTCCGACCCAGCCACGCTACGCTCCGGAGGGATCGCTTGTGAGCACGGCGCAGTACGACGTGGACGTGAGGTCGGGCTTCGACGGCGAACGGGCCGAAGCCGCCATCCGCGCGCTGATCGAGGCCGTCGGCGAGGATCTGCATCGCGAGGGCCTGTCCGACTCCCCGCGGCGCATCGCCGCGATGTACCGCGAGCTCTTCGACGGCCTCTATCACGACCCCGTCGAGGTCCTCTCCGTCGGCTTCGAGGAGGGCCACGACGAGCTCGTAATCCTGCGCGAGATCCCGTTCTACTCGATGTGCGAGCATCACTTCATGCCGTTCCACGGTCAGGCGCACATCGGCTACATGCCGGACGGCCGCATCGTCGGCCTCTCCAAGATCGCCCGCGCCGTCGAGATCTTCGCGCGGCGCCCGCAGGTGCAGGAGCGGCTGACCTCGCAGATCGCGAACTGCATCGAGGAGGTGCTGCACGCGCAGGGCGTGGGCGTGGTGATCGAGGCCGAGCACCTTTGCATGACGGCGCGCGGCGTGCGCAAGCCGGGCGCGACGATGGTCACCTCGGCGATGCGCGGCTGCTTCCGCACCGATGCGAACACGCGCCAGGAATTCCTCGGCCTGATCCGGCCCTCGGCCTGATCGTGGCGGACGTCCGGCGATCGCGGCGATCGTCTCTGGCGCGCAGCGCCGTCGCTTCGTAGGCTGCCCGGAGGATGCCCGCCTCAATGTTCGCCCCACAGCGACTCGCCGTGCTTTCGTTCCACACCTCGCCGCTCGCGCCGCTCGGCGGACGCGAGAGCGGCGGGATGAACGTCTACGTGCGCGAGGTCTCCAACTGGCTCGCGCGCGATGGCGTAGCCGTCGACGTCTTCACCCGCCGCACCGATCCGTTCCAGCCCGAGGTGCTGACGATCGCCCCTGGCGTGCGCCTGGTGCATGTCGACGCCGGCAGACCGGAGCGCCTCGAGAAGGAAGAGCTGCAGCCGCTCGCCGGGACGTTCGCGCGCGGCGTTGCCGCCTTCGCGCGCGCCGAGGGCGTCGCCTACGACCTCGTGCACTCGCACTACTGGCTCGCCGTGGAGGCGGGCGCGCTGCTCGCGCGCGAGTGGGGTGTCCCGCATGTCGCGATGTTCCACACGCTGGCCGAGGTCAAGCTGCTCCACCGCGCCTCCGAGCGCGAGCCGCAATCGCGCCGCGATGCCGAGCGCCGCCTCGTGCACGAGGTCGATTGCATCGTGGCTGCGACGGAACATGAGCAGCGGCTCCTGGAGCAGGTCTATGGCGTGAGGCGCGATCACATCGAGGTGATCCCGCTCGGCGTGGACCGCGAGCGCTTCCGCCCGCGCACGCAGTTGGACGCCCGCCTCGCGCTCGGCATCGATCCGCAAGCGGAAGTGCTGCTCGCCGTCGGGCGCATCGAGCCGCTCAAGGGCTTCGACATCCTGATCCAGTCGCTGGCGGAGATGAGCGGGCGCGAGCGCCTGCAACTGCTGATCGTCGGCGGCGACGATCGTGCCGAGCGCGAGATCGAGCGCCTTCGCACGGTCGCGCGTGCGGCGGGGGTTGACCACCTCGTGCGCTTCGTCGGCGCCGTGCCGCACGAGGAGATCGACGTCTACTACAACGCCGCGGACGTGGTGGTGGTGCCCTCGTTCTACGAGTCGTTCGGGCTGGTCGCGACGGAGGCGATGGCCTCCGGCGTGCCGGTCGTCGCCTCGCGCGTGGGTGGCCTCACCTCGACGGTCGCCGACGGCCGCAGCGGCTACCTGATCCCCTGGCGCTGCCCCGGTCCGTTCGCCGAGAAGATCGACCTGCTGCTGGAGAACCGGCCGCTGCGCGAGGCCCTCGGCGCCGCGGCCGCGCAATCGATGGAGCGCTACGAGTGGTCCGCCGTCGCGAGCGGGCTGCTCGATCTCTACGCCTCGCTGCTGCGCGAGCGCGCCGCCGGCCCGGCCGTGGAGCGGGTGCTGGCCACCGCGCCATGAGCGACGACACGCAGCCTACCGACATCGAGGCGCTGGTCGGCGACCTCGATCCGCGGCGCGCCCTCGTCATGGTCGCCCACCCCGACGACGCCGACTTCGGCTGCGCCGGCACGATGGCGCTGCTCTGCCGGGCGGGCTGGGAGGTCGACCTGCTGGTGGCGACGAACGGCAACAAGGGCACGAAAGACCCGCGCCGGACGCCGCAACAGCTCGCCGCCGAGCGCGAGGAGGAACAGCGCCAGGCGGCCGCCGTCCTCGGCGTCAACGAGCCGATCTTCCTCGGCTTCCCCGACGGGGGCGTCGAAAACGACGGCGAGATGCGAGGGCTGCTGGTGCGCGAGTTGCGGCGGCTGCGGCCTTCGCTCGCGATCACCTGGGACGGCTTCCGGCCCGGCTTCAACCACCGCGACCACCGCGAGATCGGCCGGGCCGCCTACGACGCGATCTACCCCGCAGCCGATGACCACCTTTTCTACCCCGAGCATCGCGAGGAGGGCCTCACGCCGCACCGCCCGGACATGCTGCTGCTGGCCGGCGCGACGGATCCGGACGTCGTGATCGACATTGAGCCGGTGTTGGACCTCAAAGTCGCCGCCGTCACGGCGCATGTCTCGCAGGTGGGCGGGCGTTCGCAGGAGGAGATGTTGCGCTGGTGGCGGGAGCGCGCCGGTCCAAGCTCCGGCCCTCGCTACCGCGAATCGTTCCGCAAGGTGACGTGGGAGCGCGCGCGGCGCAGCGCGGACGCGCGCAGGAGTTGACCCGAGGCCGGTCCGCACGCGTTGACACTGGACCGCCCCGGACGTAGCCTTTTTTCGTTGCGCCTTGCAGCGCTGGCGCGCTGGTTCACGGTCGGTTGGCCGGGGCGGGGTGAGGACCGGCGACAGAAATCGCACAGTAGGTGCGATGTCGCGGCCCGGCTCACACCGCAGCCATCTGGCCGTTCATTCTGCCCACCGTCGGTTGGCGGAACGCAAAGCCGGGACAGTCGGTAGCGCAACGGAGAGATTGGCGCGCGGAGCGCGCCTCGGGAGACGGGAACAAAGTGCCGACCATCAATCAGCTGGTCCGCAAGGGCCGCAAGCCCGTCAAGAAGAAGACGAAGGCGCCGGCGCTGCGCTTCCGCTACAACTCGCTCACCAACCGCACCACGCGCGGGCGCAAGGGCTCGCCGCAGAAGCGCGGCGTTTGCACCCAGGTGCGCACCGTCACCCCCAAGAAGCCGAACTCGGCGCTGCGCAAGGTCTGCCGCGTGCGCCTCACCAACGGCATCGAGGTCACCGCCTACATCCCGGGCGAGGGCCACACGCTTCAGGAGCACTCCGTGGTGCTGATCCGCGGCGGTCGCGTCAAGGACCTCCCGGGCGTCCGCTACCACGTCGTGCGAGGCGCCCTCGATGCGACCGGCGTCGAAGGCCGCCGCCGCAGCCGCAGCAAATACGGGACACGCAGGGACTAGCAGAAGATGCGTCGCAGCCAAGCTCCCCTACGGCCAGTCGCCCCCGACCCGCGCTTCCAGTCGCGGCTCGTCACCGCGTTCACCAACAAGGTGCTGCGCAACGGCAAGAAGAGCACCGCCGAGCGCATCGTCTACGGCGCCTTCGACCGCATCGAGCAGCAGACCGGCCGCCCCGGCATCGACGTCTTCGAGCAGGCGGTCCGCAACGTTACCCCGATCATCGAGGTCAAGCCGCGCCGCGTCGGTGGGGCTACCTACCAGGTACCGGTCGACATCCGCTCCGAGCGCCGTCAGGCGCTCGCTCTGCGCTGGCTGCTGAACGCCGCCAGGAACCGCGGCGGTCGCTCGATGGTGGAGCGTCTCGCCGCCGAGATGCTGGATGCGGCCAACAACGCCGGCAACGCCGTGCGCCGCAAGGAGGAAACGCACCGGATGGCCGAGGCCAACCGCGCGTTTGTGCACTACCGATGGTAGGCGGCCGGATCACTCGGCCAGCATCCGCCCCCGCTGCACCGGGGGCGGAACCATTCGCGGGAACTACGCCGGGCGTCACGCCGGGCCTGGGGAACGACTAACGATGTCACGAGAAACCCCGCTCGAGCGTGTGCGCAACATCGGCGTCATCGCGCATATCGACGCCGGCAAGACCACGGTGACCGAGCGCATCCTCTACTACACCGGCCGCACCCACCGCCTCGGTGAGACCCATCACGGCACCGCCGTGATGGACTTCATGGCGCAGGAGCGCGAGCGCGGCATCACGATCACGTCCGCCGCGACGACCGCGGCGTGGCGCGACCACCAGATCAACATCATCGACACCCCGGGCCACGTCGACTTCACCGTCGAGGTCGAGCGCTCCCTGCGCGTGCTCGACGGCGGCGTGGTGGTCTTCGACGGTGTCGCCGGGGTCGAGCCGCAGTCGGAGACGGTCTGGCGTCAGGCCAACCGCTACGACGTGCCCCGCATCTGCTTCGTCAACAAGATGGACCGCACCGGCGCGGACTTCGACCGCACGGTCAGGATGATCGTCGACCGCCTCGGCGCGGTCCCCGTGCCGCTGCAGCTCCCGATGGGCGCCGAGGACCACTTCTCCGGCGTCATCGACCTCGTCGAGATGCGCGCGATCACCTTCGGCGGCGACCGCGGCCAGGAGGTCTCCGTCGGCGAGATTCCAGGGGCCTTCCAGGACGCCGCTCGCGACGCCCGCGAGCTGATGGTCGAGCGCGTCGCCGAGAACGACGACCAGCTCATGGTCTCGTTCCTCGAGGGCCACGAGATCGACATCATCGAGCTGCAGAAGGCGATCCGGCGCGCGACGATCAGTAACGCGATCACGCCGGTGCTCGCCGGCGCCGCGCTGCGCAACCGCGGCGTGCAGCCGCTGCTCGACGCCGTCGTCACCTACCTGCCGTCGCCGGTCGATGTGCCGCCGTTGACCGCGCACGCGGTCGACGACCCCGAGCGCGCGATCGAGCGACCCGCCGACGACGATGCGCCGCTGGCCGCGCTCGCGTTCAAGGTGGTCTCCGATCCGTTCGTCGGGCGCCTCGTCTTCTTCCGGGTCTACTCGGGCGTGGTTCGCAGCGGCGGGCAGGTGCAGAACAGCACCCGCGGCCGCCGCGAGCGCTTCGGGCGGCTGCTCCGCATGCACGCCGACTCGCGCGAGGACATTCAGGAGGTTCACGCGGGCGAGATCGCCGCGGGCATCGGCCTCAAGGACACGTTCACGGGCGACACGCTGTGCGACACGAAGAGCCCGGTCGCCCTCGAGACGATCCGCTTCCCGGCGCCCGTCATCTCGATCGCGATCGAGCCGCGCACGCGCGGCGACCAGGACCGCCTCGGCGACGCCCTGCAGCGGCTCTCCGAGGAAGACCCCACCTTCCGCGTGCGCTACGACGACGAGACCGGCCAGACCGTGATCTCCGGCATGGGCGAGCTGCACCTCGATGTGATCGTGGACCGCATGCGCCGCGAGTACCGCGTCGAGGCGAACGTCGGCCGCCCGCAGGTGGCCTACCGCGAGACCGTGACACGCTCGCTGCGCGTCGAGGGCCGCTTCGTGCGCCAGACCGGCGGACGCGGCCAGTACGGCCACTGCGTCCTCGAGGTCGCGCCGCGCGATCCGGGCGCGGGCTTCAGCTTCGAGGACCGCACCGTCGGCGGGTCGATCCCGCGCGAGTACATCGGGTCCGTCCGCCGCGGCATCGAGCAGGCGCTCGCCAGCGGCGCGCGCGCCGGTTACCCGGTGGTCGACGTCGCGGTCGCCGTCGTCCACGGCTCGTACCACGACGTGGACTCCTCGGAGATCGCGTTCCAGACGGCCGGATCGATGGGCATGCGGCGGGCGCTGGAGCGCGGCGGTTCCGTGCTGCTGGAGCCGGTGATGAAGATGGAGATCGTGACGCCGGAGGACCACTTCGGCGACGTGCTGGGCGACATCGGCGGTCGCCGCGGGCAGGTGCTGGGCGCGGAGCCGCGAGGCAACGCGCAGGTCATCCAGGCCCACGCGCCGCTCGCCGAGACGTTCGGCTATGCCACGGACCTGCGCTCGCTGACGCAGGGCCGCGCGACGTACTCGATGGAGTTCGAGCACTACGCGCGCGTACCGGACGGGATCGTCGAGGAGATTACGGACACGCGCTCCCAACGGCGCGCGGCGGCGGGCTAGACGCCCGCGAACGGAAAGCGATCGGATCGCCGCCCACGCGGAGTCGTGGGGCGGCGGATGGGAACGGGAGCCGAGGGATGGCGCGACGTAAGTTTGAGCGGACGAAGCCGCACGCGAACGTAGGCACGATTGGTCACGTCGACCATGGCAAGACGACGCTGACGGCGGCGATCACGAAGGTGCTGGCGCTCAAGGGCGAGGCCGTATTCCGCGCGTTCGACTCGATCGACAACGCGCCCGAGGAAAAGGCGCGCGGGATCACGATCGCGATCGCCCACGTCGAGTACGAGACTGAGGCGCGCCACTACGCGCACGTCGACTGTCCCGGTCACGCCGACTACATCAAGAACATGATCACCGGCGCCGCGCAGATGGACGGTGCGGTGCTCGTCGTCGCCGCCCCGGACGGGCCGATGCCGCAGACGCGCGAGCACCTGCTGCTGGCGCGCCAGGTGGAGGTCCCCGCCGTCGTCGTCTTCCTCAACAAGGTGGACATGATGGACGACGAGGAGCTGCTGGAGCTGGTCGAGCTGGAGATGCGCGAGTTGATGGACGGCTACGAGTTCCCCGGCGACGAGGTGCCGATCATCCGCGGCTCGGCGCTGGCGGCCCTCGAGTCCAGCTCGACGGACCCGGACGCCGAGGAGTACAAGGCGATCTGGGAGCTGATGGATGCGGTGGACAGCTACATCCCGCAGCCGGAGCGGGCCAAGGACCAGCCCTTCCTGATGCCGATCGAGGACGTCTTCGGGATCAAGGGTCGCGGCACGGTGGTGACGGGGCGCATCGAGCGTGGCGTCGTCAACGTCGGCGACCCGATCGAGATCGTGGGCATCAAGGAGACGGAGACCACGGTGGTGACCGGGGTCGAGATGTTCAAGAAGATCCTCGACACCGGCGAGGCGGGCGACAACGTCGGCTGTCTGTTGCGCGGGATCGAGCGTGCCGACATCGAGCGTGGTCAGGTGCTGGCCAAGCCGGGCAGCATCACGCCGCACCGCAAGTTCAGTGGCGAGGTCTACGTGCTCTCCAAGGAGGAGGGAGGGCGGCACACGCCGTTCTTCACGGGCTACCGGCCGCAGTTCTACGTGCGCACCACGGACGTGACGGGGGTGGTGACGCTGCCCGAGGGCACGGAGATGGTGATGCCGGGCGACAACGTGGCGGTGGACATCGAGCTGATCACGCCGATTGCGATCGAGGACGGGCTGCGCTTCGCCATCCGCGAGGGCGGCCGCACCGTCGGCGCCGGCGTCGTCACCGGAATCAACGAGTAGCAACGAGTAGAGCGGTCGCGAAAGCGCGGGGGACGCAGTGGTAAGTTCGCGACAACGGATACGCATCCGGCTCAAGTCCTACGACCATCGCGTCCTGGACCGCTCCGCGAAGCAGATCGTGGAGACCGCCGAGCGCACCGGCGCCGCCGTCGCGGGCCCCGTGCCGCTGCCGACGCGGATTCGCAAGTACACGGTGATTCGTTCGCCGTTCATCGACAAGGACTCGCGGGATCAGTTCGAGATCCGCACGCACAAGCGGCTGATCGACATCTTCGAACCAACCTCGCGCACGGTGGACACGCTGATGCGGCTGCAATTGCCGTCCGGCGTGGACATCGAGATCAAGCTGTAGCGGACGCGAGGACAGATCAGTGATCCGCGGGATGATCGGTCGCAAGCTCGGAATGATGCGTCTCTACGACGGAGGCGGGGAGGTCCGCGCGGTCACCGTGATCGAGCTCGGCCCCAACCGCGTCACGCAGTTGCGCACGGTCGAGCGCGACGGCTACGAGGCCGTCCAGGTCGGCTACGTCGGCAACCGCAAGCGCCTCACCCGGCCGCAGCGCGGCCACCTCGGCCGGGCCGGCCTCGGGAACGAGACGCTGTCCAGGCTGCAGGAGTTCCCGGCCGACAATCCTTCCGCCCACGAGACCGGCGAGGTCCTGACCTGTGAGCAGTTCGAGCCCGGCCAGTACGTCGACGTCTCGGGCGTCTCGAAGGGCCGCGGCTTCGCCGGTGGCGTGAAGCGCTGGGGCTTCCACGGCGGTCCGAAGACGCACGGCCAGTCCGACCGCCACCGCGCGCCCGGCTCGATCGGCGCGGGCACCACGCCCGGCAAGGTCTGGAAGGGCCAGAAGATGGCCGGGCACATGGGCGCTCGCAACACCTCCGTGCTCAACCTGCTCGTCGTCCAGTCCGATACGGCCCGCAACCTGATCTTCGTCGAGGGCTCCGTGCCCGGCCCCCCCAAGGGCCTCGTCACCGTCACCCCCGGCCGCAAGCCGCCGCGCAGCGACTTCGAGCCCCCCGAACTGCCCGCGCCGCCCGTGATGGAGGTTGACGAGCCCGAACCGGACGAGCCCGAGGAGATCGTGGCCGCCGAGGACGCGACCGAGACCGAAGCGGCCGACGCGACCGAGACCGAAGCGGCCGACGCGACCGAGACCGAAGCGGCCGACGCGACCGAGACCGAAGCGGCCGAGGCCGGTGACGCCGAGGCGGGCGAAGAGGAGCGCGACTGATGCAGCTCCCCGTCCGCAACGCCGCCGGTGAGGCCCTCGATCCGATCGAGGCGGATGACGCCGTGTTCGCGATCAAGCCGAACGAGGCGGTGGTGCACCAGACGCTGGTCGCGCAGCTCGCCGCCCGCCGCGGCGGGCACCACAGCACGAAGACGCGCGGCGAAGTCCGCGGGTCGACCGCGAAGATCCGGCGCCAGAAGGGCCTGGGCATGGCCCGCATGGGCTCCAACCGCTCGCCGATCCGGCGCGGCGGGGGCGTCGCCTTCGGTCCGAAGCCGCGCTCCTACGCGCAGCGGCTCCCGAAGCGGATGCGCCGCCTGGCGCTGCGCTCCGTGCTCTCCGCGCGCACGCGCGACGAGCGCCTGCACGTCGTCGATGAGCTGGTGATCGAGGCGCCCTCGACGCGCGCGGCCCGGGATCTGGTGCAGGCGCTCGGCATCGAGCGCTCGGTGCTGGTCGTGACGGCGGCGCCGGATCGCACGGCCTTCCTCTCCGCGCGCAACCTGCCCGGCGTGCGTGTGGTTCCGGCCGACACGCTGAACGTGGCCGATCTGCTGGCGCACCACTCCGTGCTGCTGACGGTGGACGCCGTGCGCCGCGCCGAGGCGCTGTGGGGCGGCGATCGCGCCTCCGGCCGCCCGTCCGAGCCGCCCGAGCCCGTGACGGCGGAGGCCTGACGATGCCGAAGGCGATCCACCCCTACCAGGTGCTGAAGCGCCCGATCATCACAGAGAAGTCGACGATGCTTGGCGCGCAGGGCCAGTACGTGTTCGAGGTGGACGTGCGCGCCAACAAGCCGCAGATCGGTCAGGCCGTGGAGCGCGCCTTCGACGTCAACGTGCAGAAGGTGCGCACGATGATGGTGCGCGGCCGCACTCGCCGCGTCGGCACGCGCATCGCGCGCCGGCCGGCCTGGAAAAAAGCGATCGTGACGCTCGCTTCCGGCGAGCAGATCGAATACTTCGAGGGGGTCTAGGCGATGCCACTGCGCAACTACAAGCCGACCTCTCCGGGTCGCCGCAACTCGATGGGCTACACCTTCGGCGAGATCACGAAGAAGAAGCCGGAGAAGCGGCTGCTCGTCACCAAGAAGCAGAAGTCGGGCCGCAACCACCAGGGCCGCATCACCGTCCGCCACCGCGGCGGCGGCCACAAGCGCCGCATCCGCATCATCGACTTCAAGCGCGACAAGGACGGGGTGCCGGGCCGCGTGGCCGCGATCGAGTACGACCCCGGCCGCAGCGCGCGCATCGCGCTGATCTTCTATGCCGACGGCGACAAGCGGTACATCGTCGCGCCGGACGGGCTGACGGTGGACGACTCGATCGTCGCCGGCTCGGGATCGCCGATCGGCCCCGGCAACACGCTCCCGCTGCACGAGGTCCCGCCCGGCACGATGGTGCACAACGTGGAGCTGCAGCCCGGGCGAGGCGGCCAGCTGGGCCGTTCGGCCGGGACCGGCATCCAGGTGATGGCGCGCGACAGCGGCTACGTGCTGCTGCGCCTGCCCTCGGGCGAGATGCGCCAGGTGCTGGAGCGCTGCCGCGCGACGATCGGGACCGTCGGCAACCCGGAGCACGCACTGATCAAGCTCGGCAAGGCGGGGCGCAAGCGCCACCGCGGCCGCCGGCCGGAGGTGCGCGGCTCCGCCATGAATCCCGTCGATCACCCGCACGGCGGTGGCGAGGGCAAGTCCCCGATCGGGCTGCCCGGCCCGAAGACGCCGTGGGGCAAGCCGGCGCTCGGCTATCGCACGCGCCGCAACAAGCGCACCGACAAATTCATCGTGCGTCGGCGCACGCGAGGGCGGAGGCGCTAGCGATGTCGCGTTCAACGAAGAAGGGGCCGTACATCCACCCGAAGCTGCTGAAGCAGGTGGAGGCCGCCCAGCGATCGCAGAGCAAGCAGGTGATCCGCACCTGGTCGCGCGCCTCCACGATCATGCCGGAGATGGTGGGCCTCACCATCGCCGTGCACGACGGCCGCCGCCATGTGCCGGTCTTCTGCACGGAGAACATGGTCGGCCACAAGCTCGGCGAGTTCGCCTTCACCCGCACCTTCCGCGGCCACCGCGGCCGCAGCGAGCAGACCTCGAGGGCACGGTGATGGAAGTCCGGGCGGTCCACCGCGATGCGAAGGTCTCGCCGCGCAAGGTGCGGCTGGTGCTGGAGTTGATCCGCGGCAAGCCCGCGACCGAGGCGCTGACGCTGCTGGAGTTCCTGCCGCAGCCGTCGGCGCGCATGGTCTGGAAGACGGTGAAGTCCGCGATGGCCAACGCCGAGAACAACTTCAACCTCAACCCGGACGCGCTGGTCATCAAGCGCGCCGACGCCGGCGACGCGCGCACCCTGAGCCGCTTCAAGGCGCGCTCGCGCGGACGCGTCGCCCCGCGCCTCAAGCGCTACAGCCATATCGAGATCGTCGTCGATGGTGACGAGGTGTATTGATGGGTCGCAAGGTTCACCCCTACGGTTTCCGTGTCGGTGTGACCAAGCACTGGCAGGCTCGCTGGTTCAGCGAGCGCGACTACGCCGGTCTGGTCCACGAAGACCTGCGGATGCGCCGCATCGTGCTCGACAGCCTGCCGGACGCCGGCATTTCCGAGATCACGATCGATCGCAACGCCAACCAGCTCACGCTGACCGTGCAGACCGCCAAGCCGGGCATCGTGATCGGCCGCGGCGGCGCCAACGTCGAGCAGTTGCGGGGCGCCCTCGAGCGGGCGACGGACCGACGCGTGCGGCTCAACATCGAGGAGATTCGCGTCCCGGAGATGGACGCCTTCCTCGTCGCCCGCTCCGTCGCCGACCAGTTGGAGCGCCGCGTCGCCTTCCGGCGCGCGATGAAGCAGTCGCTGCAGCGCACGATGTCGCGGGGCGCGCTGGGCTGCAAGATCAAGATCGGCGGGCGCCTCGGCGGCGCCGAGATGTCCCGCTCCGAGTTCGAGATGCAGGGCCGCGTCCCGCTGCACACGCTGCGCGCGGACATCGACTACGGCCTGGCCGAGGCGCGGACGACGTTCGGCGTGATCGGCGTGAAGTGCTGGATCTACAAGGGCGATATCACGGCGGAGAATTCGCCCTTCGTGATCGCCGACGGCGACGGGGCGGAGTAGCGCGATGTTGATGCCTCGCCGCGTCCGTTACCGCAAGCAGCACCGCGGCAAGCGCCGCGGCATGGCGCACACCGGCAACTTCGTGGCGTTCGGCGAGTGGGGCCTGCAGGCCCAGACCACGGGCTGGGTGGACGCCCGCCAGATCGAGGCAGCGCGACGCGCGATCACCGGATCGCTGCGGCGCGGCGGCAAGGTCTGGATCCGTGTCTTCCCCGACAAGCCCGTCACCAAGAAGCCGGTGGAGACGCGCATGGGCAAGGGCAAGGGCGCGCCCGACCACTGGGTCGCCGTCGTCAAGCGCGGCCGCGTGCTGTTCGAGGTGGCCGGCGTACCCGAGGACGCAGTGCGCGAGGCCTTCCGCCGCGCCCACCACAAGCTGTCCGTCAAGACGAAGATCATCCCCCGCGAGGAACTGTGATGAGCGCGCAGGAAACCATCGATCTGCGGGCGCTGCCCTCGGACGAGCTCGAACGCGAGCTGGACGAGAGCCTGCGCGCGCTCTTCAACCTGCGCTTCCAGGCGGCGACGCGACAGCTCGCCGATGTCTCGCAGGTACGGCGGGCGCGCCGGCGCGTCGCACGCGTCCGGACGCTGCTGCGCGAGCGCAACATCCGGGCCATGGTCGCCGAGGCCGGCGACGCGGACGCCCTCGAGGCCGACGAGACGACGGACGAGGCGGCGGACGACGAGGCGGCGGACGACGACGCTGCGGCCGGGGAGACGACAGACGAGGCGGCGGACGACGACGCTGCGGCCGGGGAGACGACAGACGAGGCGGCGGACGACGACGCCGCGGCCGACGAGACGACAGACGAGGCGGCGGACGACGACGCTGCGGACGGGGAGCGGGAGTAAACCGTGGTCCAGGCCGAACAGGCAGTCGAGCGCAAGGTGAATCGCAAGACGCGCACGGGCGTGGTGGTCTCCGACGTCAACGATCAGACCGTGATCGTGGCCGTCGCCTCCGCCTCCCGTCACCGCCTCTATAGCAAGGTGATCCGGAGCACGAAGCGCTACCCCGTGCATGACCCGGAGAACAGCGCCAGCACCGGCGACCTCGTCGTGATCGAGGAGTGCCGGCCGATCAGCAAGACCAAGCGCTGGCGGCTGGTGGAAGTCATTACCGAGCGCGAGGTCGCCGAGGTCGCCCCTGAGTCGATCGACGAGGCGCTGGTGGACGAGGTGCAGCGCACCGCCGCCCGCGCCGCCGCCGAGGCGGACGAAGCAGCCGTCGAGCCGTCCGTCGAGGCCGAAGAGCCCGCGGCCGAAGCCGAAGAGCCCGCAGCCGAAGCCGAGACCGAAGAGCCGGCAGCCGAAGCCGCGGCCGAAGAGCCCGCAGCGGAGGCCGAGGCCGCCGAGCCGGCAGCCGAAGCCGAAGCCGAAGAGCCCGCAGCCGAAGCCGAGACCGAAGAGCCTGTAGCGGAAGCCGAGGCCGAAGAGCCCGCAGCCGAAGCCGAGGCCGAAGAGCCCGCAGCGGAAGCCGAGGCCGAAGAGCCCGCAGCCGAAGCCGAGGCCGAAGAGCCCGCAGCGGAAGCCGAGGCCGAAGAGCCCGCAGCGGAAGCCGAGGCCGAAGAGCCCGCAGCGGAAGCCGAGGCCGAAGAGCCCGCAGCGGAAGCCGAGGCCGAAGAGCCCGCAGCGGAAGCCGAGACCGAAGAGCCCGCAGCCGAAGCCGAGGCCGAAGAGCCCGCAGCGGAAGCCGAAGCCGAAGAGCCCGCAGCGGAGGCCTCGGCCGAAGAGCCCGCAGCCGAAGCCGAGGCCGAAAAGAACGCAGACGAGGACGCCGAGGCCGATGAGGCCGCGGACGAAGACGCCAGGGAGACCGCAGCCCAATGATCCAGCAGGAAAGCAGGGTCAAGGTCGCCGACAACTCGGGCGCACGCGAGTTGCTCTGCATCCGCGTGCTCGGCGGCAGCGGCCGGCGCTACGCGCGCGTCGGCGACGTGATCGTCGCCACCGTGAAGGAAGCGCAGCCGAACAGCCCGGTGCCGAAGGGTGAGGTCGTGCTCGCCGTGATCGTGCGCACCGCCAAGCCGTTCCAGCGCCCCGACGGCTCCTCGATCCGCTTCGACGAGAACGCCGCGGTCGTAATCAGCGACCGGGACGGCAACCCGCGCGGCACGCGCATCTCCGGTCCGGTCGCCCGCGAGTTGCGCGACAAGCAGTTCATGCGCATCGTCTCGCTCGCCCCGGAGGTGCTGTGATGGCCTCCAAGATCCGGCGGCGCGACACCGTGCAGGTGCAGACCGGCAAGGACCGCGGCCGGCGCGGCGAGGTGCGGCAGGTGCTGCACGGCGCGCAGCGCGTGGTCGTCACCGGCGCGAACATGGTCAAGAAGCACCGCCGCTCGCGCAGCCCTACCGCTCCCTCCGAGATCCTCGAGGTGGAGGCGGCCCTGCACGTCTCGAACGTGGCGCTGGTCTGCGGCGGCTGCGACGCGGCGACGCGTGTCGGCTTCCGCGTCCTCGGCGACGGCCGCAAGGTCCGCTACTGCAAGTCCTGCGACGAGGCGATTGACTGATGAGCGCCAGATGACGAACAAGCAGACGAACGGCTACAGCCCGCGCCTGCTGGTGCGCTACCGGCAGGAGATTCACGACGCGCTGATGCGCGAGTTCAGCTACGGCAACCCGATGCAGGCGCCGAAGCTGGAGAAGATCAACATCAACATCGGCCTCGGCGAGGCCCTCGATAACGCTCGCGCGATCGAGACGGCAACGGCGGACCTGAAGGCGATCACCGGCCAGCAGCCGGTGGTGACGAGGGCGAAGCGGGCAATCTCCAACTTCCGGCTGCGGGCCGGCAACCCGATTGGCCTCAAGCTGACGCTGCGCGGCGTGCGCATGTGGGAGTTCTACGACCGCCTCGTGAACATCGCGCTGCCGCGGGTGCGCGACTTCCGGGGCGTGCCGGATCACTCCTTCGATGGCCGGGGCAACTTCGCGCTCGGCATTCGCGAGCAGATGATCTTCCCGGAGATCAACTACGACAGCGTTGATCGCGTGCGCGGGCTGCAGGTCAACATCATCACCAGCGCCCGCAACGACGAAGAAGGCAAGCGGCTGCTTGAACTGCTGGGCATGCCGTTCCGGCGGACATAGGCAGCGAGGACGGGGTCATGGCGCGTAAATCGCTGATTGCACAGGCCGAGCGCAAGCCGAAGTACTCATCGCGGAAGGTGAACCGCTGTCCCGTGGTGTGGCGCGCGCGACCGTGCGGGCGCGCGCGCGGCTACCTGCGCCGCTTCGAGATGTGCCGCATCTGTTTCCGCACGCTCGCCAACCAGGGGAAGCTTCCCGGCGTACGCAAGTCATCGTGGTAAACGGGACGCCGGGACAACAAGAGGGAGGGAGCACGAGCGCATGAGCATGTCCGATCCGCTCGCCGATATGTGCACCCGTGTCCGCAATGCCGTGATGGCGAAGCACGAGAGCGTGCGCGTCCCCGCTTCCAAGGTGAAGCGCGCGATCGCGGACGTACTCCAGTCCGAGGGCTTCATCGCGGGCTACGCGGAGGAGCAGGACGGCAGCCGCAGTTATCTGCGGCTGCGGTTGAACTACGTGAGCGAACAGCAGTCCGCGATCGGCGGCATCCGCCGCGTCTCGCGGCCGGGGCTGCGCGTCTACGTGAACAAGCGCGAGATCCCGCGCGTCTACGGCGGGCTCGGCGTGGCGATCATGAGCACCTCCAGCGGCGTGATGACCGGCCAGGAAGCCTGGCGGCGCAACGTCGGCGGCGAAGTGCTCTGCTACGTCTGGTAGCGGCGAACAAACGAGGAGCAGCGAGATGTCCCGCGTCGGCAAGGTGCCCGTGCAGATTCCCGATGGCGTCGAGGTGACCCTCGACGGCGGTCGCTGCCACGTGCGCGGCCCGAGGGGCGATCTCGATCAGGATCTGCGTGCCGAGATGGAGGTGCGCATCGAGGACGGCGTGCTGACCGTGCACCGCGCCTCGGACGCGCCCACGCACCGTGCACTGCACGGCCTGACGCGCGCCCTCATCCAGAACATGGTCGTCGGCGTGACCGAGGGCTTCCGCAAGACCCTCGAGATCCACGGCACCGGCTACCGCGCCGAGAAGCGCGGCGACTCGCTGGTGCTCAACGTCGGCTTCTCCCACCAGGTCCAGCTGGACCCGCTCGCAGGCGCGGCCTTCGAGCTGGAGACGCCGACCGTGGTGCACATCGACGGCATCGACAAACAGATCGTCGGCCAGCAGGCCGCACTCGTGCGCCGCGTGCGTCCGCCCGAGCCCTACCAGGGCAAGGGCATCCGCTACCGCGGCGAGCAGGTGCGCCGCAAGGCCGGCAAGCGAACCTAGGACGAGGCGGGGAACCAGCGATGGGCAGCGAGCAACAGACACGTCGAGCCGCGCGCCTGCGCCGCCACCGGCGCCTGCGCAAGCGCGTCCAGGGCGTGGCCGAGCGGCCGCGGCTCTGCGTCTTCCGCTCCGCGCGTTACATCTACGCGCAGCTGATCGACGACGAGGCCGGGCGCACGCTGGTGCAGGCCTCGGACATCGAGCCGTCGATCAGCGACGGCGGCGGCGAGACGAAGGTCGAGCGCGCCCGCGCCGTCGGCGAGCTGGTCGCCAAGCGCGCCCGCGAGGCCGGGCACGAGGCCGTGGTCTTCGATCGCGGCGGATTCGCCTACAAGGGACGGGTGCGCGCACTGGCCGAGGCTGCGCGCGAGGAAGGCCTGGTCTTCTGATGGTCCAGCAGCAACAGGGCGGCGGACGCGGAGGCCGCGGCGGACGCGGGCCGCGCGGTGATCGCGGACGGCGCGACCGCCGCCGCGAAAGCGATCCCGAGGGCCCCGACTACATCGAGAAGGTCGTGCACATCAACCGCGTCGCCAAGGTCGTCAAGGGCGGACGGCGCTTCTCCTTCACCGCCATCGTCGTCGTCGGCGACGGCCAGGGCCGCGTCGGCTTCGGCATGGGCCGCGCCAACGAGGTGCCCGAGGCAATCCGCAAGGGCGGCGTGATCGCGCGCCGCTCGATGAGCGCGATCGCGCTCAACCAGGGCACGATCGCCCACGAGACGATCGCGCGCTTCAAGGCCTCGAAGGTCGTGATGCGCCCCGCCGCGCCCGGCACCGGCATCATCGCCGGCGGCGGCGTGCGCGCCGTCCTCGAGGCGGCCGGCGTGACCGACGTGCTCACGAAGTCGCTCGGCTCCAACAACCCCGTCAACCTCGTGCGCGCGACCGTCGAAGGGCTGGTCGCGTTGCGCCATCCGGGCGCCGTGGTCGCGGCGCGCCGCGCGCTGGTGGGGGCGGGTTCGTGACGAAGCTGCGCATCACCTGGACGAAGTCGGCGATCGGCTACGCCGAGCGCCAGAAGGCGACGATCAAGGCGCTCGGGCTGAAGCGCCTGCGCCACAGCGTGGAGCACGATGACTCGCCCACGATCCGGGGCATGGCGCACAAGGTCCGGCACCTCGTGACGGTCGAGGAGGTCGAGTAGGGTGGATCAGCACCAGCTGCAGCCGCCGAAGGGCGCGAAGCGATCGCGCATCCGGCGTGGACGCGGTAACGCGTCCGGCAAGGGCACATACTCCGGGCGCGGGCTGAAGGGCCAGAAGTCGCGCTCCGGCGGCAAGGTCCGCCCCGGCTTCGAGGGCGGCCAGATCCCGCTGATCCGCCGCCTCGCGCGCAAGCCCGGCTTCCGCAACTTCTCGCGCGTCGAGTTCCAGGCCGTGAACCTGCGCGACATCGCCGCCCGCTTCGAGCCGGGCGCCGAGGTCGACGCCGAGGCGCTCGCCGCCGTGCGGCTGATCGACGGCCCGGATGAGCCCTTCAAGGTGCTCGCGGACGGCGAACTCGGCCACGCGCTGACCGTGCGCGCCCCGCGCCTCTCGGCCGCCGCCAAGGAGGCGATCAGCGCCGCCGGCGGCAGCTTCGAGGAGCTCGCGCCGGCGGTGAAGCGCGTCCGCAACCGCATCCACCGCCGCGGGGAAGGCAGCTAGAGTGAGTCAGCGGGAGACGCCGTCGGCTCGTCCGCGGCTGCTCCAGGCTGCCGTCGATGCTTTCCGGCAGCCCGACGTACGGCAGAAGATCCTCTTCACGCTCGCGATGCTGCTCGTCTTCCGCTTCGTCGCGCACGTCCCCGTGCCGGGCGTCAACTCGGACCGGCTGCAGGACGTCTTCGACAACAACGCGATCCTCGGATTCCTCAACATCTTCTCCGGCGGCGCGCTGGAGAACCTCTCCGTCGCCGCGCTCGGGGTCTACCCCTACATCACCGCCTCGATCGTGATGCAGCTCGCCGTGCCGCTGGTGCCGCGCCTGCAGGCGCTCTCCCGCGAGGGCGAATCGGGGCGCCAGAAGATCCAGGTCTACACACACTTGATGACGGTGCCGCTTGCCTTCTTCCAGGGCTACGCGCAGCTGCTGCTGATCCAGCAGTTCGGGGGGATCCAGGACATTGGGATGAGCGGAGGCAACGCGCTCCCGACCATTGCGACGATCGTCTCGATGGTGGGCGGCACGATGTTCCTCGTCTGGCTCGGCGAGCTGATCTCGGAAGAGGGCATCGGCAACGGCATCTCGCTGATCATCTTCGGCGGCATCGTCGCCGGGCTGCCGGGCATCGTCGGGCGCAGCACGCTCTCGGGGACGGCCGCGCTGACGGGCGGCATCTTCCTGCTGACGGTGATCACGTTCGCCGTGATCGCGATGATCGTGCTCTTCCAGGAGGCGCAGCGTCGGATCCCCGTGCAGTACGCACGCTCCACGATCCGGGGCGGGCGGATGTATCGCCAGCAGGGCCAGACGCATATCCCGCTGCGCGTTAACAGCGCGGGGATGATCCCATTGATCTTCGCCTTCTCGATCATGATCTTTCCGCCCGTCGCGGCACAGTTCTTCGCGGAGGTGTCGGACGTCGGCTGGATCAGCAGCGTCGCGCGATTCTTCGAGAACGCGCTGACCCCGGCGAATCTCCCGTACTGGATCTTCGTCTTCGTGCTGGTGGTGATGTTCACGTTCTTCTACACGATGGTGCAGTTCCAGCAGCAGAACCTCGCCGAGAACCTGCAACGCCAGGGCGGCTTCATCCCCGGCATCCGGCCGGGACGGCCGACGCAGCAATACATCACGCGGGTGCTGGTGCGGATCACCTGGGGAGGCGCGCTCTTCCTCGGCTTCATCTCCGTGCTCCCGTTCTTCGCCACCGCACTCACGGATGTGCAGGCGCTGCAGATCAGCGCCGCCGGGCTGCTGATCGTGGTCGGCGTCGTGATCGATACAATGCGCCAGTTGGAGGCGCAGATGCTGATGCGCAACTACGAAGGATTCATCTCGTGAAGCTCGCGGTCATGCAGGTGGCGTTCCGATGAAGATGGTGCTGCTGGGACTGATCGGCGCCGGCAAGGGCACGCAGGCGAAGCTCGCCGCCGAGCGGCGCGGCCTGCTGCACGTCTCGACCGGCGACATGCTGCGCGAGGCCGTCGCCCAGGGCACGGCGCTCGGATCGCAGGCCAACGACTACATGTCGCGCGGCGAGCTGGTCCCCGACGAGCTGGTGATCGGCATGCTGCTCGAACGGATCAGCAAGCCGGACGCGGCGGCGGGGTTCATCCTGGACGGCTTCCCCCGCACCGTCGGTCAGGCCGAGGCGCTGCAGACCGCCCTCGAGGCGCAGTCGCAGGGCATCGACATCGTGCCCTTCATCCGTGTGCCGGAGGAGCTGCTGCTGGAGCGCATCGCCAGGCGCGCGGAGATCGAGGGGCGAGTGGACGACGCGCCGGAGGTCGCCCAGCGCCGCCTGCGGGAGCAGGCGGAGGGCCTCGAGGGCGTCGCCTCCTTCTACGGCGATCGCAGTGCGCTCTGCGAGGTCGACGGCGTCGGCAGCGTGGACGAGGTGTACGAGCGGCTCGATACGGAGTTGCAGCGGGTAGCCGCTGCGTAGGCACGGGGTCCGGCAGGTACCGGGCCCGGCGGAGAGGGCGTAACATAGATCGATGTCCGTCGTCATAAAGTCGCCGGGCGAGATCGCGATCATGCGCGAGGCCGGAAGGCTGAACGCGGAGGTGCGCAAGCTCCTCCTCGACGCGATCGCTCCGGGCGTAACAGGCCGTGAGCTGGACGAGTTGGCGAAGGCGGAGATCGCGCGTCGAGGCGCGACGCCCACCTTCGTCGGCTACGGTCCGGGCGGGCGGCCACCGTACCCCGGCGCGATCTGTTACTCGGTGAACGCGCAACTGGTGCACGGGATACCGGGCGACCGGGCGCTGCAGGAGGGCGATATCGTCAGCATCGATCTCGGAGTGACCTGGCGCGGCTACGTCTCCGATGCGGCCTTCACGGCCGCCGTCGGCGAGGTGCCGCCGAAGGTGCGGAGGCTGCTCGAACGGACCGAGGCCGCCGTCCACGCCGGGATGGAGCAGGCGCTCGCCGGAAAGCGCATCGGCGATCTGTCGAGCGCGATCGGGGCCGTCGCACGCGGGGAGGGCTACGGCATCATTCGCGAGTACGGAGGCCACGGCGTCGGCAGGCGCATGCACGAGGAGCCGCACATCCCGAACTACGGCCGGCCCGGTGTGGGTCACATGCTGAAGCCGGGCATGGTGCTGGCCCTGGAGCCGATGTTCAGCCTCGGGGCCGAGGACACGGAAGAGGAAGCGGACGGCTGGACCGTGCGTATGCGTGATGGCAGCCTGTGCGCCCATTTCGAGGAGACCATCGCGGTCACCGACGACGGTGCGCCGGAGATCCTCACCAGCATGGCCCGCCTGGACGAAGCGCGCGAGGACGCGGCGGCGGTCCCGGCGAGGGGCGCTGCCTGATGGCGAAGGGACGCCAGAACCAGCGGTCTCAACGCCAGGCGCCTCAGCGCAAGAAGAAGGAGGTCATCGAGGTCGAGGGCGTCGTCAAGGACGCGCTCCCCAACGCCCAGTTCGATGTCGAGCTGGCAAACGGGCACCACGTGCTCGCACACGTCTCGGGGCGGATGAAGATGCACTACATTCGCATCCTGCTCGGAGACCGCGTGCTCGTGGAGTTGAGCCCCTACGACCTCACCCGGGGACGGATCACGTACCGCTTCCGCTAGCGCGGAGCGGCGTCCGAGGAGCGAACGATGAAGGTACGAGCGTCGGTGAAGAAGCGCTGTGACCGCTGCCAGATCATCCGCAGGCATGGCCGCCTGCGGGTCATCTGCGTGATTCCGCGGCACCGCCAGCGCCAGGGCTAGGAGAACGCGAATGGCACGCGTCGCAGGCGTCGAGATTCCCAACGACAAGCGGTTCGAGTTCTCGCTGCCGTACGTGTACGGCATCGGGCGGACCAAGGCCCTCCAGATCGCCGAACAGGTCGGCATCCCTCGCGATGCGATGGTGCGCGACCTGACGGAGGAGCAGCTCGTGCGCCTGCGCGCCGTCGTCGAGGGCGAGCACACGGTGGAGGGTGACCTCCGCCGCGAGGTGCGCCAGAACATCCAGCGGCTGATCGAGATCAACTGCTACCGCGGCTATCGCCATCGCCGCGGGCTGCCCGTGCGCGGGCAGCGCACGAAGACCAACGCACGCACGCGCCGCGGCTCCCGGCGGACCGTCGCCGGCAAGCGCCGCGTCGCGCGGAAGTAAGGGAGCACCGGGAATATGGGTGGTCGACGTGGTCGGCGTCGCGAGCGCAAGTCCGTCCCTCGGGGCCGGGCCTACATCCGCTCAACCTTCAACAACACGCTGATCACGATGACCGATCCGAACGGTAACGTGATCGCCTGGGGGTCCGGCGGCACCGCCGGCTTCCGAGGCTCGCGCAAGAGCACGCCCTACGCGGCGCAGCTCGCTGCCGAGGACGCTGCCGCGAAGGCGGTGGAGCACGGCATGCGCGAGGTGGACGTGTACATCCGCGGACCGGGAGCGGGCCGCGAGGCGGCCGTCCGCGCGCTGCAGTCCAGCGGCGTGCGGGTCTCCTCGATCCGCGACGTCACCCCGATCCCGCACAACGGCTGCCGCGCGCGGCGGCGGCCGCGCAACTAGCGGCGAGGAGAGCGAGCAGATGGCCCGATACACCGGACCTCGAGTGAAGAAGGCGCGCCGCTACGGCGCCCCGATCTTCGCCAACGCCGCCGTGCTGCGCATGCGCCGCACCAACCCGCCCGGCCCGCGCCCGCTGCGCCGCCGCAAGGTCTCCGACCGCGGCCTCCAGCTGAACGAGAAGCAGAAAGTGCGCTTCGCCTACGGCCTGATGGAGAAGCAGTTCCGCCGCTACTACGAGCGTGCGGTCCGGCACCCGGGCGTGACCGGCGACCAGCTGATGATCTCGCTGGAGCGGCGCCTCGACAACGTCGTCTACCGCCTCGGGTTCGCGGGCACGCGGGCGCAGGCGCGCCAGCTGGTGACGCACGGCCTGGTCGCCGTCAACGACAAGAAGCTCGACATCCCCAGCGCCGAGACGTCGCTCGGCGACGCAGTCAGCTTCACCGCGCGCGGCAAGCGCTCGAAGTACCTCGACGTACTGCGCGAGGAGATCCAGGCGCGCGAGGTTCCCGGCTGGCTCGAAGTCGACCGCGAGCAACTCTCCGGCCGTATCGCCGGGCTCCCCGGCGCCGGCGACTACGAGCCTCATTTCAACCCGAGCGCCATCGTTGAGTACTACTCACGCTGAGCAAGTGACAAGCAGCCCGCTCTACCGGCGAGCACGCAGCGAGGTGACCTTTGGCGGCTGAACTACAAACCCCGACGCTCCGCATTGAAGAGGCGGAGATGGACTACACGAAGCTCGTGATGGAGCCGCTCGAGGCCGGCTTCGGCACCACGATCGGCAACTCCCTTCGCCGCGTGCTGCTGTCCGCGCTTCCGGGCGCGGCCATCACCTCCGTCCGCATCGACGGCGTCGAGCACGAGTTCTCGACGGTACCGCACATGCAGGAGGACGTGACGGAGCTGCTGCTCAACCTCAAGGATGTGCGGCTCCGCGCCTTCGCCGACCGGCCCGCCCGGCTCTTCCTCGATGTCGGCGGCGAGGTCGAGGTGACGGCGGGCGACATCCGCGCCACCGCGGACTACGAGATCGCCAACCCCGATCTGCACCTCGCGACGCTCGGCCACGAGGAGGGGTCGCTCGTGATCGACCTCAACGTCGAGACCGGACGCGGCTACATGCCCGCGACCGTCAGCGAGGGCCTGCCGATCGGCGTGATCCCCGTCGACGCGCTCTTCACCCCGGTGAAGCGGGTCAACTACCAGGTCTCCAACACGCGTGTCGGGCAGGACACGAACTTCGACCGCCTCGAGATGGAGGTCTGGACGGACGGCACGGTCGACGGCCAGATGGCGATCTCGATGGCGGCGGGCATCATCCGCGACCAGCTGCTGCAACTGGAGCAGCTCGGCCGCGTCGAGGCTGCCGCGGAGCGCCGCGGCGAGACCGCACAACCGATCGACGGCCACGACACGCCGATCGAGACGCTCGAGCTGTCCGTCCGCGCTTACAACTGCCTCAAGCGCTCCGGTCTCGTCACCATCGGCTCCATCCTCGAGCGCTCCGAGGAGGAACTGCTCGCGCTGCGCAACTTCGGGGAGAAGTCCTACGAGGAGCTGCGCGACAAGCTCGTCGCGAGCGGCTTCCCGGCCCCGCGCGGCGAGGCGCCGCGCTCGCGGCAGCCGGTCGCCGTCGGCGCTCCCGCAGCCGAGGCTGCGGCAGGCGCAGCCGAGGCGGCTCCTGCCGCTGCGGCCGAGGACGACGGCGACGAGGTCGGGTCACTGGGCGCGGCGCTGATCCAGGCGCTGCGCGAAGCCGGCGAGGACACGCCGGGTCTGGGCGAGCGCTGATGCGTCACAAAGTCGATGGCCGCAAGTTCGATATGCCGACCGCGCAGCGGATGGCGATGCTGCGCAACCTCACCACGGACGTGCTCAAGCACGGCTCCGTGACCACCACCGAGGCGCGCGCCAAGGAGGCCCGCCGCTTCGTCGACCGCATGGTCACGCTCGGCAAGCGCGGCACGCTGCACGCCCGCCGCCAGGCGCTCGCCTTCGTCTACGACCCGAAGGTCGTCTCGCGCCTCTTCGACGAGATCGCGCCGCAGTACGCGAGCCGCCCCGGCGGCTACACGCGCGTGCGCAAGCTGGGCCCCCGCCGCGGCGACGCCGCGGCGATGGCGGAACTGGAACTGGTCTAGCCGTCATGTCCTCCCCAACCACCCCGCGACGCCTTGCGCTGCTCGTCGAGTACGACGGGACGGAGTTCTCCGGCTCGCAGTCGCAGCGCGGGCAGCGCACGGTGCAGGACGCGCTGGAGGACGCCACCGCCGCCTACTGCGGCGAGCCCATCGAGGGCAGTCGGCGCCGCATCGCCCTCGCCGGACGCACCGACGCGGGCGTGCACGCCCGCGCGCAGGTGGCCGTGATCGACTGCCCCCGCCACGACTCCCTTGAGACCGTGCGCGATGCCCTCAACCACTACCTCCCGGAGGATGTCGCCGTGCGCGCCGTCTGCGAGGTAGCGGCGGACTTCGATCCGCGCCGCGACGCGGTCGCGCGCCGCTATAGCTACCGCATCCGCGACGGAGGCACGCGCTCGCCGCTGCGCCGCCGCGATGTCTGGCAGCGTCGAGGCGACCTTGAGGTGTCGGCGATGGCCGCAGCCGCGGCCGCGCTGCCGCGCGGACGCCGCGACTGGGCCGCCTTCGCGGGCGCGCCCGATGACGGCGTCTCCACGGTCCGCACGCTGATCAGCATGGGCGTCCGCCGTCGCGGCCCGCACGAGATCGAGGTTTCGATGGAGGCCGACGCGTTCCTGCCGCACCAGGTACGGCGCACCGCCGGCGCCCTCGAGCGTGTCGGGGCGGGCGCGCTGACGCCGCAGGAGTTCGCCGCACTGATCGATGCGCCCGCGTGCAGCGTCGGACCGGCGGCGCCGCCGCAGGGACTGACGCTCGAGGCCGTCCGCTACCCGGCGGGAGCGGTCGACTGGGGGCTGGACGACGGCGCGGAGCAGGAAATGGTGGCCTGAGGTGACGACGAAGACCTACCGCTTGAGCGCCAAGGAGTTCGACCGCCGCTGGCAAGTGGTCGACGCGGGCGGACGCCCCCTCGGGCGCGTCGCCAGCGAGGCCGCGCGGCTGCTGCTCGGCAAGCACAAGCCCGACTACGAGCCGCACCTGCCGATGGGCGACCACGTGATCGTGATCAACGCCGGGGGCGTGGTGCTGACCGGCAACAAGGCGCAGCAAAAGATCTACTACCGGCACTCCGGCTACCCGGGCAACCTGCGCCAGCGCACCTTCGAGGAGCAGATGGAGCGCGACCCGCGCAAGGTGCTGGAGCGTGCGATCAAGGGCATGCTGCCGCACACGCGCCTCGGTCGCGAGTTGTTCCGGCACCTCCGCGTCTACTCCGGTGCGGACCACCCGCACGAGGCGCAGCTGCGCGCCGGCACGGGCGCTCGCGCCCGCAAGCGTGCCGCCGCCGAGGCCCGCGCCGCCGCCGCACCCGCGGTGGAGGTGGTGGACGAGGTCGCGACGGACGAGGTCGCGACGGACGAGGTCGTGACGGACGAGGTCGTGACGGACGAGGTCGTGACGGACGAGGCTGCCGTGGACGAGCCGGTGGCGGACGAGGCTGCGGAGGACGCAACCGACACAGCAGAGACGAGCGACGAGTGAACCGGCGAGAAGTTAGCGAGCTGACACGATGACCAATGAGCAGCAGCACTACTACTACGGCCTCGGCCGCCGCAAGTCGTCCGTCGCCCGCGTGCGGCTGACGCCCGGCAACGGCGCCTTCGTCGTCAACGGCAAGCCGCTGGACGAGGTGATCTTCCGGCCCTCGATGCGCCAGGATTTGCTGCGCCCGCTCGTCGTCACGGAGAACGCGAACCGCTTCAACGTGCAGGTCAAGGTCGCCGGAGGCGGCATCTCCGGCTGGACCGGCGCGATGCGGCTCGGCATCGCCCGCGCCCTCCTGGTTGCGGACGAGGGCTACCGCCGCCAGCTGCGCCAGCACGGCCTGCTGACGCGCGACGCGCGCGAGAAGGAGCGGCAGAAGCCGGGCCTCAAGCGTGCCCGCAAGGCTCCTCAGTACACCAAGCGCTAGCCGGCGATCACGCGCCTGCTGTGGGGGGCGCAGCCCTCCACGCCCCCATCCCGGAGGAGCGTGCGCAGGCTGCTTCTGTTGACGCGGGGATACCCCGCAGGGCCGCTCCGGCCCACCCCCCCCCCCCCCCGCCCTCGGATGTTCCTTCTGTGGGGACTGCGCCCCCACGCCCCCGCCCGGATCGCCAACCGGCCGCCGCGAAACCCTCCGGCTCCCTAATGGGGTTCGACCGGAACCCCGGAGCGATCTGGGAGACTGGTCCCGGACCCGCCGGCTGGTGAGCACTGTGGCTCCCTGAGACCTCGCGATCTCTCGGGAGAGACCGTGCCCCGGCCGGTTCGTCCGGGTTGTCCGCAGCACTCATGGGGTGTCGTGCCCGAGAGCACTGTTCCATTAGGCCGTCGCAGGACCAACCCGGCGGGTCGCAGCACGCAGCACGAAGCGGAGGGAAGCGAGGCACGATGACCCTGTACGTTGGCGACGACTGGTCCGAGGACCACCACGATGTCCAGCTCATGAACGAGGCCGGCGAACGGCTCGCCGCCAGGCGGCTGCCCGAAGGCGTCAAGGGCGTCGCCACACTGCACGAACTGATCGCCGAGCACGCGTCGGACCCGGGCGAAGTCGTCATCGGGATCGAGACCGACCGCGGACCCTGGGTCTCGGCCCTGCTCGCGGCCGGCTACCGTGTCTACGCGATCAACCCGCGCTCGGCGGCGCGCTACCGCGAGCGTCACCATGTCGGCGGCGCCAAGTCCGACGCCGGCGACGCGAAGCTGCTCGCCGACCTCGTCCGCACCGACCGCCACAACCACCGCCCGGTGGCCGGCGACAGCGACGAGGCCGCCGCGGTGCGTATTCTCGCCCGCGCCCACCAGCAGTTGATCTGGGACCGCGTCCGCCAGACCAACCGGCTGCGCAACGCCCTCAGGGAGTATTTCCCGGCCGCCCTGGTGGCCTTCCCCAACCTCGCCCACGGCGACGCCGTCGGCGTGCTGGCCCGGGCGCCCGGCCCGCGCGAGGCGGCGCGGCTGTCGACCGCAAAGATCCGCTCGGCGCTCAGCCGCGGCGGCCGCCAGCGCAACCTCGAGCAGCGCGCCGCCGTGGTCCGCGACGCGCTGCGCTCCCCGCAGCTCGAGGCGCCTGCTGCCGTGAGCAGGGCGTTCGCCGCGAGCACGCGCGCGGCCGTCGCGCAGATCAGCGAGATCAACCGCCAGATCAAGGAGCTCGAGGCCGAGCTGGCACATTTTGAGCAGCACCCGGACGCCGCGCTCTACCGCTCCCTGCCCGGACTCGGTGTCGTGCTCGGCGCCCGGGTGCTCGGAGAGTTCGGGGACGACCCCGAACGCTACGAGTCGGCGAAGTCCCGCAGGAACTACGCCGGCACCTCGCCGCTGACCGTAGCATCGGGGCGCAAACGCAGCGTGCGCGCCCGCTTCGTGCGCAACCGCCGGCTCTCCGACGCCGCCGACCGCTGGGCGCTGTGCTCGCTGCAGGCCAGTCCCGGGCTGCCACGACTTCTACCGCCACCGGCGCGCTGCGGGCGACCTCCATCACCAGGCGCTGCGCGCCCTCGCCAACCGCCTCGTCGGCTACCTCCACGGCTGCCTCAGGACACGCCGCCCCTACGACGAGGCCACCGCCTGGGCGCACCGCCACGACCGCAAGCCGCTCGCCGCTTGACTAGTTAGCACCATGGGGTGTCTCTCCCCTTGCGGGAGAGAGGGCGGGGGTGAGGGGCTCCGCGCCCCCGGCGCGGCCATCGAGGGCAGGCGAGACCTTCGAGGGCAAGCGATGACGGAAGACCGGCCCTGGGCCGGGGCGCGCCGCCTCAGGCGGCAATCCACGGACGCCGAGCGGCATACGATGATCGGCGAGCACGGTGGCTGGGGTCGCGGGGCTACGGGGTCCTGAGATTCTGGAACGACGATGTGCTGCTGCGTCTGACCCCCGTGCTAAAGGCGATCGCAGTGGAAGCCCCCTCACCCTGACCCTCTCCCGCCAGGGGAGAGGGGATCAGAGGGGGCGCCCTCAATGGGCTGCGGTCCGGCTGCCTATCCCTGCGGGGGCGTGGGGGCTGCTTCGCTCAGGACGCGAGGAAACCTCGCAGGGCCCCCACAGAAAAGAAATCCGAGGGCGGGTGGGTGGGCCAGAGCCGCGCAGCGCGCTCGTCCGGGATGGGGGCGTGGGGGCACAGCCCCCCGCACCAGACACGCAATCGCCCTCGAAGGCCCCGCTTCCCGCGCTGAGGACCTGCGGCTGCTACGAGGAGCGCGTGTCGCGGCCGTGTCTGACGGCGAGCATCTCCGCGAGGATGGAGACGGCGATCTCCGCGGGCTCACGTCCGCCGAGGTCCAGCCCGATCGGCGCGCGCAGGCGGGCGAGGGCGTTGTCGTCGCAGCCCTGCTCGCGGAGCTGCCCGAGACGCCGCTCGTGGGTGCGGCGGCTGCCCATCACCCCGATGTAGCCCGCCTCCGAGCGCAGCGCCGGGACGAGCGCCGGCACGTCGAACTTCTCGTCGTGCAGCAGCATCACGATGTAGGAGTGTGGGCCGAGTCCGGCCGCCTCGAGGGCCTCGTTGGGCCAGCCGACGATCACCTCGTCGGCGGTCGGGAAGCGCTCCGGCGTCGCGAACGCGGAGCGCGGGTCGACGACCGTGACGTGGAAGCCCGCCTCGCTCGCCATCCGCGCCAGCGGCGGCCCGGCGAAGGCTGCGCCGAGCAGGAAGAGGTGTGGCGGCGGCCGGAACGCCTCGAGGAAGACGACGCGCTCCTCGCCGGGTCCGCCGAGCGTGAGCCTGCGCGTGCCGCCTTCGAGCAGCAGGGCGCGGGCCCGCTCGGCGATCTCGCCGTCCAGCGCCTCGGCGACGCTGCCGGTGGCCTCGCCGTCCTCGAAGACGACCATCCGCTGTCCGGCGATCGACGCGGGCTCGAGGCCGACCGCGAGGACCGCGGAGCGCTGGCCGAGCAGCGCGTCGCGCAGCGCCAGCCAGACCTCGTCCGCCCGGAACGGCTCGACGAGCACCTCGATCTCCCCGCCGCAACTGAGGCCGACCTCGAAGGCGAGCTCGTCGGAGATCCCGTACTGGACGATCGCCGGCTGACCGCCGTCCAGCACCTGCAGGGCGTGCTCGAAGAGATCGGCCTCGACGCAGCCGCCGCTGACGGAGCCGCTGACCTCGCCGCCGCGCGTCGCGCAGAAACGCGCGCCGGGCAGCCGTGGCGCGGAGCCCCGCACGTCGGTGAGCGTGGCCATCGCGATCTGCTCGCTGCGGCGCTGCCAGCGCTCCAGATCGTCCAGCACGTCCCTCATGAGGTCTCTCCGGGGCGCATACGCCTCAGTGCGACGCGGCCTCCGTGCCGTGATCGGCTCGCACCGCCTCGTAGTCCTGCCAGGTGTCCACGTCCCGGGGGAGCGGCCGGTCCACCGGCACGTCGTGTATCCAGTCGGGATGCCGGTCGAGGATCTTCCAGGCGGCCTTGTCGCCGTGCAGCTCCAGCAGGTGGCCGAACAGCTCGCGCGAGAAGAGCAGCGGATGGCCTCGTTCGCCCTCGTAGGAGACGGCCATGATCCGTGCGCCGGTCCGCCGCCACTCGGCCACGAGGCGGTCGATGTCTTCAGTCTCCACGCCCGGCTGATCGCCGAGCACCACCACGACCGCCTCGGCCTCTGGATCGAGCGCGCCGAGGCCCGCCTGGTACGAGGACGAGCAGCCCTCGCCGAAGTCGGGATTCTCGACGACCCGCGCCCGCCCGAGCGTGAGGCGTGGACGCACCTCGTGGGCCGCGCCTCCGAGCACCACGGTCACGTGGTTGAGGCTCGTGGCCGCCTCGACGGTGCGGACCACCCAGTCGACGAGGATCGTGCCGCGGTAGGGGAGCAGTTGCTTCGGCTGTCCGAGGCGGCTGGAGCTGCCCGCCGCGAGGACGAGCCCGGAGACGGGCGCGCTCACGGGGCCGCGAGGTAGCGCGCGGGCTCCTGCTCGAAGCGCTGCCGGCACCCGGCGGCGCAGAAGTAGACCGTCTGGCCCTCGTACTCCGAGGTGTGCCGCGCCGTCGCGATGTCGACCGTCATGCCGCAGATCGGGTCGAGCGCGCTGCCGGCCTCGGCGGCGCTGGGCACTGAGGTGAGCAGCAGCGGCTCCAAGGCTGCCTCGGGCTGGTGTGCCGGCTGGCGCGCGGGCTCGCTTCGCCTCGTCTGCAGGATCTCGGCGGCGATGCTGAGCGCGATCTCCGAGGGCGTGACCGCGCCGAGACTCAGCCCGGCCGGGCAGTACAGCCGCTCCAACTCGCTCGGGCCGAAGCCGCTGGCCCGCAGGTAGTCGAGGACGGCCTCGGCCCGCTTCACGCTCGCGACCAGGCCCACGTAGGCGGCCTCGGAGCGCAGCACGGCGGCCAGCGCGTCTTCGTCGTACTGGCCCTGCGTGGCGACGACCACGTAGCTGTCGGCGCTCAGCCGCGCCGTCGCCGCCTCGAGGTCGGTGAGCAGCAGGTCGGCGTCGGGGAACGCCTCGGCGGTCGCGCCGGGGTCGGAGACGGTGACGTCGAACTCGATCAGCTTGCCCGCGCTGGCGAGCGCCTGCGCGAGCGGCGTCTCGCCGATCACGAGGAGTTCGGGGCGCGGCAGGAACGGCTCCACGTAGATCTCCAGCGCGCCCTGGCTCTGGCAGGGCATCGCCAGTTCGAGGACGCCCTCCCCGGCCTCGCCGCTGGGCGGGTCGGGGCTGATGCGCAGCAGGCGCGGCTTGCCGTCCTCGAGGGCCGCGAGCGCCTCGCGCAGCACCAGCGGCTGCGCGCAGCTTCCGCCGACCCAGCCGCTGAACGCGCCCCCGGCGTCGATCAGCGCCTTCGCGCCGGGGTAGGCCGAGGTCGGCCGGCGGCAGGCGACGACGGTGGCGAGGGCGAACGGCTCGCGCCGCGCCCGCAGCGCGACCGCCTGGCCGAGCGGGTCATCGGATGCTGACATGGCCAACTCCGCGGGGAGCGGCGAACGCCCGCCGGGGCGGGCGACTCCGCCTCCCTAGTCCGTCACCCCGTGCTCCCGGAGGAGCGCCCACACCTTGTCGGGCGTGATCGGGATGTCGATGTGACGCACGCCCAGGTGCGACAGCGCGTCCACGACCGCGTTGGCGATCGCCGGCGGCGCGCCGACGGTGGCGGACTCGCCCACGCCCTTGGCGCCGAGCGGATGGTGCGGCGAGGGCGTCGTGGTCTTCGCCGTCTCCCAGTGCGGGGTCTCGACCGCCGTCGGCACCAGGTAGTCCACGAACGACGCACTGAGCGGGTTGCCGCTCTCGTCGTAGGAGAGCTCCTCGAAGAGCGCGGGCGCGAGGCCCATTGCCAGCCCGCCGTGGATCTGACCCTCGACGATCATCGGGTTGATGATGTTGCCGCAGTCGTCGACGGCGACGAAGCGGCGGACGTGCACCTCGCCGGTGCCGCTGTCGATGTCCACGACGCAGATGTAGCTCCCGAAGGGGAACGTCAGGTTGGGCGGGTCGTAGTAGGAGACGGCCTCGAGGCCGGCCTCCAGCCCCTGCGGGTGATTCGTGTAGGCGGCGAGGGCAATCTCCTGGATGGTGACGCCCTTCTCCGGGTCGCTCTTCACGAAGAACCTGCCGGGCTCCCACCCCAGGTCGTCCTCCGTGATCTCCTCCGCCTCGAGCAGGTGGGCAGCGATCTTCCGCGCCTTGTCCCGCACCTTGCCCGCCGCCATGGCGCCCGCAGCGCCCGCGGTGGGCGTGCTGCGGCTGGCGTAGGTGCCGAGGCCATAGGGAGCGGTGTCGGTGTCGCCCTCCTCGACGGCGATGTCGCCGACGGGGATGCCCAGCTCCTGGGCGATGATCTGGGCGTAGGTCGTCTCGTGGCCCTGCCCCTGCGACTTCGTGCCGAAGCGGGCGGTGGCCTTGCCCGTCGGGTGCACGCGCAGCTCGCAACTGTCGAACATCTTCAGCCCGAGGATGTCGAAGTGCTTCGATGGCCCGGCGCCCACGATCTCCGTGAAGCTCGAGATGCCGATGCCCATCAGCTCGCCGCGTGCGCGCTTCTCCGCCTGCTCTTGGCGCAGCTCGTCGTAGCCGATCATCTCCATCGCCAGGTTGAGCGCGCCGTCGTAGTCGCCGCTGTCGTACTCCCAGCCGAGCACGGACTGGTAGGGGAAGGCGTCCGCCGGGATGAAGTTCTTCTTCCTCAGATCGGCCGGGTCCATCTGCAGGTCGGTCGCGAGCAGGTCAACGAGCCGCTCGATGGCGTGGACGGCCTCGGTGACGCGGAACGAGCAGCGGTAGGCGATGCCTCCGGGCGGCTTGTTGGTGTAGACGCCGTCCACCTCGGCGAAGGCGTTCTGGAAGTCGTACGACCCCGTGCAGATCGAGAACAGGCCCGCCGGGAACTTCGAGGGGTTCGCGGCCGCGTCGGTGTAGCCGTGGTCGGCCAGCGTCTTGATGCGCAGCGCCTTCATCGTGCCGTCGCTGTCGGCGGCGATCTCGGCGGCCATGTGATAGTCGCGGCCGAACGAGTCCGACTGCAGGTTCTCGATGCGGTCCTCGATCCACTTCACGGGGTGCCCCGTGACGATCGCCGCGGCGACCGCGATCACGTAGCCGGGGTAGACCGGCACCTTGCCGCCGAAGCCTCCGCCGAGGTCCGGCGAGATGATCCGGATCTTCTCCTCGGACAGCCCCACGTGGCCCGCCACCAGCGCGAACACCGTGCGGATCGCGTGCGGGGCCTGCGTGGTCATCCAGACCGTCAGCTGCCCGTTCACCGAGTCGAACTCGGCGACGCAGCCGCAGGTCTCGATCGAGGCGACGTGGATGCGCGGCAGGTACATATCCTGCTGCACCGTGACATCCGCCTCCTCGAAGGCGCGGTCGGTCGCGTCGCGATCGCCGACCTCCCAGTGGAAGATGCGGTTGTCGGTCTTGCCTTCCTTGTCGTCGCGCAGCACCGGCGCGTCCGGCTCGAGCGCCTTGAACGGGTCCACCAGCACGGGCAGCGGCTCGTACTCGATCTCGACCGCCTCGATGCCGTCGGCTGCGGCGTAGCGACTGGTCGCCACCACGGCGGCGACCTCCTGGCCGGCGAACATCACCTTGTCCACCGGCAGCACCATCTGGGTGTCCGACATCAGCGTCGGCATCCAGTGGAGGTTGTACGCCTTGAGCGTCTCGCCCGTGATCACGGCGAGTACGCCCTCCACCTCGAGGGCGCGCTCGGAGTTGATGCTCTTGATGCGGGCGTGGGCGTAGGGGCTGCGCACGATGTCCAGGTAGAGCATCCCCGGCCGCACGATGTCGTCGACGTAGTTGCCCCGGCCGCGGATGAAGCGCGCGTCCTCCTTGCGCTTGATGCTGTGGCCCATGCCCCCGATTTCGGGGCTCGTCAATGTGGTCATGGCTGGCTCTCCCTCATGGTGCGGCCCGCGTGCTGCACGGCCTTCACGATGTTGACGTAGCCGGTGCAGCGGCAGAGGTTCCCGGAAATCGCCTTCCGCACCTCGTCCTCGCTGGGATCCTGGTTCCGCTCAAGCAGCGCGACGCTGGTCAGCATCATGCCCGGAGTGCAGAAGCCGCATTGCAGGCCGTGCTCCTCCGTGAAGCCCTGCTGGACGGGGTGCAGTGCGCCCCCCTGCTCCAGGCCCTCGACGGTCGTGATCTCGCAGCCGTTCGCCTGGACGGCGAAGACGGTGCAGGACTTCACCGGCACGCCGTCGAGCAGCACCGTGCAGGCGCCGCAGTGCGTCGTGTCGCATCCGATGTGCGTGCCGGTCATCTGCAGATCCTCGCGGATCAGGTGGACGAGCAGCAGCCGGGGCTCCACGTCCGCTTGCTGGGCCGCGCCGTTCACCGTGACTTCGATCTGTGTCACTGGCCTACCCTCCCGCCCGCTCGATGGCTCGTCGCAGAGCTCGCAAGGTGAGCACCCGCACCATGTCTCGCTTGTACTCCTCGGAGCCGCGCAGGTCCGCGGCCGGGTCCGCTGCCGCCGCGGCCAGCGCGGCGGCGGCCCGCAGCGCGTCCTCGTCGAGGCTGCCGCCGCGCAGCGCGTCCTCGGCCTCGCTCGCCCGGATCGTGGTCGGCCCGACGGCGGTCAGGCCGATGCCAATCGAGGCGCAGCTGCCGTTCTCGCGCGTGAGCTGCACGGCGACGGCGGCCGTGGCGAAGTCGCCGACCTTGCGCTCCAGCTTCTCGTAGGCGCCCCCGCTCCGCTCCGCGGGCTGGGGCACGCGCACCTCGGTGAGGATCTCGCCCTCCTCGAGCGTGGTCATGAAGGGGCCGAGCAGCAGCTCGTCGATCGGCAGCGTGCGCTCGCCGCCGGGGCCGTTGACGACGACCTCGGCGCCCAGCGCGGTCATCACCGAGCCGAGGTCGCCCGCCGGGTCGGCGTGAGCGAGTGAGCCGCCGGTCGTGCCGCGGTTGCGCACCAGCGGGTCCGCGATCACGGCGGCGGCGTCCGCAATCAGCGGATAGCGTGAGCCGATCAGCTCCGAGCGCTCGAGCACGGAGTGGCGCGTCATCGCGCCGATGCGCAGCTGGCCGTCTGCCTCCTCGATGCCACTCAGCGAGTCGACCCCGTTGAGGTCGATCAGCACAGCGGGTGAGGCGAGGCGCAGCTTCATCAGCGGGATCAGGCTCTGGCCGCCGGCCAGCACCCTGGCGTCGGAGCCGTGCTCGGCGAGCAGGGCCAACGCCTCGTCCAGTGTCGAGGGGGCGTGGTATTCGAACTGTCCGGGGATCATGGGGGGTTCTCCTTGGCGGTCGCCCGGCCGGATGCTACAAGGCACGCACGAGTGTAGTAGGTACGGGCCCGCTTGTGGGCGAGGAGTGGGTGCGATGGAGATCAAGATCGAGAAGACCTTCAAGGTGAATGCGCCGATCGATCGCGTCTGGGAGTTCCTCACCGACCCCGAGCAGGTGGTCCAGTGCATGCCGGGCGCCGAGCTGGACGAGGTGATCGACGAGCGCAACGTCCGCGGCCGCGTGGGTGTCAAGGTCGGCCCCGTCGAGGCCCGCTACGGCGGCCTGGCGACTTTCGAGGAGCTCGACGAGGAGAACCACCGCATCCGCGTGGTCGGTCATGGCATGGGCGATGGCAGCGCCGACCTGGAGATGTCGGGCGAGTTGCGCGCCCTGGACGAGGGCAGCACCGAGGCCGAGTTCGTGGCGATGGTCAACGTCGGTGGCCGCATGGCGCAGGTCGGATCGCGGCTGATCAAGTTCGTCTCGGACAGGCTCTTCCAGCAGTTCGTCTCGCGTCTGCGCGAGAAGCTGGAGGCGTAGCCTCGGCGCTACAGCGTCACGCCGGCGAGCGCCTGGCCCTGCTCGATCGCCTGCCGCACCTGCGCGGCCGAGGGCATCTCGGCGTAGATGCGCAGCAGCGGTTCGGTGCCGCTGAAGCGCATCAGCAGCCACCAGCCGCCCTCGAGATTGAAGCGGAAGCCGTCCAGCGTGTCGCGTGAGGTGACGCGCAGCCCGGCGATCTCCGAGGGCGTCGCGGAGGCGGCCTGTTCTGCGATCGCGTCGCGCTCCTCCTCGCGCAGGGTGATGTCGACGCGGTCGTACTCGTGCGGTCCCAGTTCGTCGTACAGCTCGGCGAGCAGCTGCGAGGCCGGCTTGCCGGTCCGCACCATGTAGTCCACCAGCAGTAGCCCGGACAGCACGCCGTCGCGCTCGGGGATGTGGCCGCGGAAGGCGTAGCCGCCCGACTCCTCGCCTGCGACGACGGCGTCCTCCTCGATCATCTTCGGGCCCAGGTACTTGAAGCCGACGGGCGTCTCGAAGACGGGGCAGCCGTGGCGCTCGCCCAGCAGGTCGACCATGCGCGTCGTCGTGATCGAGCGCACGATCGCGCCCCGCTCGCCGCGCACCTCAAGCAGGTAGCGGACGAGCAGCGCGAACACCTGCAGCTGGTTGAGGAAGCGCCCCTGCTCGTCGACGAGCCCGAAGCGGTCGCCGTCCCCGTCCGTCGCGAGGCCGACATCGTGGCCGCCGTCCTTGAGCAGACCCATCAGCAGCTCGAGGTTCGGGGCGATCGGCTCCGGCGCGCGCATGCCGGGGAAGGCCGGGTTCGGCTCGCCGTGCAGCTCGTGCACCTCGGTCGCGCCCGCGCCGATCGCCTCCGCCGTCAGCCCGCCGGCCGCCCCGTACATCGAGTCGACCGCGATGCGCAGTCCCGCGTCGCGGATGCGCTCGAGGTCCACGAACTCGCGCAGCGCCGCGAGGTAGGGCGGATTCGGATCGAAGCGCTCGATCCGCGCGCGCGCGGCGGCGTTCCCGTTCGTGATCCCTCGCGCCCCGTCGCCGCCGAGGATCGCGGGTACGGCCTGCTCGATCGCGTTCGTGACCTCGGGTGGGGCGGAGTTGCCGGAGGCCTGCTTGATCTTGAAGCCGTTCCAGCGCGCCGGGTTGTGGCTGGCCGTGATCACCACGCCCGCCGCCGCGCCGCGGTCCAGCACCGCGTGCGACAGCGCCGGCGTCGGCGCCGCCGTCGAGGCGAGGGCGACCGTGATGCCGTTGGCGGCGAAGACCTCGGCGGTCGCGTTCGCGAAGGCGTCGGAGAGGAAGCGCGTGTCGTAGCCGATCACCGCGCCGCGTCCGGCCTGGCCCGTACCGCGCAGCCAGTCGGCGGTCGCCTGAGCGACGGCGCGCACGTTGTCGAAGGTGTAGTCCTCCGCGATCACGGCGCGCCAGCCGTCCGTGCCGAAGCGAATCTCGGCCATCAAGCGTCCGCCCCAGTCCCGAGGGAGGACGCGGCCGCGAGCACGCCACTGCCCCGGTAGACCTGCTCCGGGTCGAGCAGCGTGCCGGAGGGCGGCCGCTCGCCGGCCTCGACGGACGCGCCGTGCGCCAGCACCGCGCCCTCGAGGACCGCGCCCGCGCCGACGCGCGCGCCCTCGGCCAGCACCGAGTCGCGCACCTGCGCGCCCTCGCCGACGCTGACGCCGTCCCAGAGCACGCTGCCGGACACGACCGCGCCGCGCCCGATCTCGCAGCCTGCCCCGGTCACGACGCCGCCCTCGATGCGCGCGTCAGCGCCGACGCGCGTCCCGGCGCCGAGTAGCGCCGGCGCTTCGACGCGCGCATCCGAGGCGAGATCGGCCGCGCCGATCGCGAGGCCGTCCGCCGGCCAGTCCGCGGGCAGCAGCGCAGGGGCGGCGCCGGCGAGGAGATCGAGGTTGGTCTGGAGGTAGGCCTCGGGGTTGCCGATGTCGGCCCAATAGCCGGCGTGGCGGTGGCCGAAGATGCCGCGCCCGGCGGCGGCGAGGCTCGGGAACAGTTCGTCCTCGACGCGGTTGAAGCGGTCAGCGTCGAGCATGCGCCCGACGCCGGGCTCGAACAGCCACAGCCCGGCGTTGATCAGCCTCGAGGGCGCCTGCTCGCGCGGCGGCTTCTCGACGAAGCGCGTGATGCGATCGCCGTCGCCGAGCACGACGACGCCGAAGCGCGAGGGGTCCTCGGCCTCGGAGAGCGCGATCGAGAGCTCCGCGTCGCGCCCGCGGTGCTCGCCCGCGAAGATGCCGAGGTCGATGTCGCTGACGATGTCGCCGTTGCAGACGAGGAACGGCTCATCCCAGCCGTTGGAGGCGTTCGCGATCGCGCCGCCGGAGCCGAGCGGCTCACCCTCGAGGACGCACTCGATCGCGAGGCCGGGTGGCGACGCGTCCCCCGTGAACGCGGCCTCGATGTCCTCGTCGGGCCCGGTCATCGCGAAGCTGACGCGATCGAAGCCGTGGCTGCGCAGTGCGTCGAGCAGGTAGGCGAGGAGCGGGCGGTTGAGGATCGGGACGAGTTGCTTCGGCGTCCGCCACGTGAGCGGGCGCAGCCGCGTCCCCTTCCCGCCGATCAGCACTATCGCGCGCACGGCCGGGATCGTACACGGCGACTCGCCCGCTGGGTATCGAGTCGTCCCGCTGTCATACTCGCTGCGACATGGAGATCATCTACAGCAGTCACGCGAGTGAACGGATGGAGGAGCGGGAGATCACAGGCCCGGCGGTTGAGCACCTGCTGATCAACCCGGACCAGGTGATCGGGGGCGAGACCGCCGACGAATACAGCGGGAGGCTCGGGGACGGCCGCCGTGCAATCGTCGTGCTGGCGCGCGGCGAGGAGCCTCGAGTGTCATCACCGTGATGCTCGCGCGCGGGGAGTAGATTGGTCAACGTGAGAGTGCGCTACGACTCTGACGCCGATGTGGTCTTCGTTGTCCTCCGCAGCCCGGAGGGCGGCGAGAGCGGCGGCGCGCGCATCGATGAACGCCGCTATGCTCACTTCGACCAGGCCGATCGTGTCTTTGCCTACGAGTTCCTTTTTGTCAGCGACGGCGTTGACCTGGAAGGCATAGATCCCCGGGACGCTGCGTTGATCCGCGAGGCCATCGATTCGATCGGTCAACTCGCTGTCGCCTGAGCGTGCCTCAGGACCGCGATCTCGTTGGCCGGACGGAGATCGCCCGAAACCCGCTTCCCGCCGATGAGCACTATCGCGCGCACGGGCTACCCGTCGAGGCCTGCGCTGCGCCGCAGCGTGTCCACCATGTCCAGCTGCTCCCATGGCAGATCGAGGAGGGGGCGGCCGAAGTGCCCGTAGGCCGCCGTCTGCCCGTAAATCGGGCGGCGCAGGTCGAAGCGGTCGATGATCGCGGCGGGGCGCAGGTCGAAGTGCTCGTCGATCAGCCGCACCAGGTCGGCGTCGGGCAACTTCCCGGTCCCGAATGTCTCGAGTGCGATCGAGGTCGGATGCGCCACGCCGATCGCGTAGGAGAGCTGCACCTCGATCCGGGCCGCCAGCCCCGCCGCGACGAAGTTGCGGGCGACGTGCCGGGCGGCGTACGAGGCCGAGCGGTCCACCTTCGTCGGGTCTTTGCCGCTGAAGGCGCCTCCGCCGTGGCGGGCGATGCCGCCGTAGGTGTCAACGATGATCTTGCGGCCGGTCAGCCCGGCGTCGCTTGCCGGACCGCCCGCGACAAAGCGCCCGGTCGGGTTCACGTAGATCTTGTTCTCGTCGATCCCGGCGAGCAGTTCCGCCGGGCAGACGGATTCGATCACGAGCCGCCGCACGTCCTCGCGCAGCTGCTCGATGCGCACGCCGGGGTCGTGCTGCGTGGAGACGACCACCGCCTCGAGGCGTTTCGGGCGGCCGTACTCGTACTCGACGGTGACCTGCGTCTTGCCGTCGGGGCGCAGGTAGGGCAGCACGCCGCTCTTGCGCAGCGCCGTCAGTCGCTGCGCGAGCCGGTGCGCGAGCCAGATCGTGAGCGGGATGTGGTCCGGTGTCTCGTCGCAGGCGAAGCCGATCATCATCCCCTGGTCGCCCGCGCCGACCCGGTCGTAGGGGTCCTCGGAGCCCTGTTCACGCGACTCGATGGCTGCGTTCACGCCGCGCGCGATATCGCCCGCCTGCTCCTTGAGCGAGGAGATGACGCCGCAGGTGCGCCAGTCGAAGCCGACTTCCGAGTCGTCGTACCCGACCTCGCGGATCGTGCGGCGCACGGTGTCCGGGATGTCCACCCAGGCGCTCGTGCTGATCTCGCCGAAGACGAAGACCACGCCGGTGTTCACGGCGACCTCGCAGGCGACGCGCGCGTAGGGATCCTGTTCGAGCAGCGCGTCCAGCACCGCGTCCGAGATCTGGTCGCAGAGCTTGTCCGGGTGCCCCTCGGTCACCGACTCGCTGGTCAGCATCAGGGACGGCGAGTCGAAGAAAGTGCTGGCCATACGCCCGTCCCCGCCTCCCGCGCGCTCTCGCCCCCGATTGGACCGCAGTTCCGCCGCAGCCGCCATCGCGGCGGCGGGTCAGGCGGTGCCCTGCTCCCAGGAGCTCAGGTAGCGCTCCTGCTCCTCCGTCAGCGCGTCGATCGTGACGCCCATCGCCGCAAGCTTGAGGCGCGCGACCTCCTCGTCGATCTCCTGCGGCACATCGTAGATGGCCGCGTCGAGGCGTCCGTGCTGCTGCGCGAGGTACTCGATGCTCAGCGCCTGGTTCGCGAAGGACATGTCCATCACGCTCGCCGGGTGCCCCTCGGCGGCGCCGAGGTTCACGAGCCGCCCCTCCGCCAGCACCACGAGCTGCCGCCCGTCGCTCAGCGTCCACTCCTCCACGTAGGGACGCAGCTTGCGCCGCGCCTCGGTCATTGCCGCGAGGGCTTCGAGGTTGATCTCGGCGTCGAAGTGGCCGGAGTTGGCGAGGATCGCGCCGCTCTTCATGGCCGCGAACGCCGGGACGTCGATCACGTTGATGTCGCCCGTCGCGGTTATGAAGATGTCGCCCTCGCCCGCCGCCTGGGCGATCGGCATCACGCGGTAGCCGTCGAGCATCGCCTCGAGGGCGCGTGTCGGCTGCACCTCGGTCACGATCACGTGTGCGCCGTGCCCTTGCGCGCGCATCGCGATCCCGCGGCCGCACCAGCCGTAGCCGCAGACCACGATGGTCTTGCCCGCGAGCAGGATGTTGGTCGCGCGGATGATGCCGTCGAGGGTGGACTGGCCCGTCCCGTAGCGGTTGTCGAAGAAGCGCTTCGTCGCCGCCTCGTTGACGGCGACGATCGGGTAGCCGAGCGCGCCGGCGGCGGCCATCGCGCGCAGCCGGATCACCCCCGTCGTCGTCTCCTCGGTGCCGCCGGCGACGCCGTCGAGCAGGTCGCGCCGCCCGCGGTGCAGCAGCGCGGTCAGGTCCGCGCCGTCGTCGATCGTCAGTTGCGGACCGAGCCCCGGCGCGTGCTCGAGCGAGAGATCGAGGTGGCGGAAGAACGTCTCGTGGTCCTCGCCCCTGATCGCGAAGGTCGGCACGCCGTACTCGACGATCAGGGCGGCGGCGACGTCGTCCTGCGTGGAGAGCGGGTTCGAGGCGGCCAGCCGCGTCTGCGCGCCGCCGTCGCGCAGCGCCAGCACCAGGTTCGCGGTCTCCGAGGTGACGTGGGCGCAGACGCTGATGCGCACGCCCTCGAGCGGACGCTCCGCGGCGAAGCGGCGGCCGATCTCCGCCACGACGGGCATCTCGCGCGCCGCCCACTCGATGCGGCGCACGCCGTCGGCGGCCAGTCCGCGATCGACGATCTCGCCTCCGGCGGCGTTGCTCATCGGATCCCTCCGGGTGGGCGCGAAGGCCGTGGGCCGGGCGGCGCGAGCCGCACTACTCATTCGGCCAGACGCGCACGAGGCGCTCGCCGTCCGGACCGCGCCGCGTGAAGCGACGCCTTAGCAGCGCGCCCAGCCCGAGCGGGTCGCGTCGCTGGAAGCGCGCCTCGTGCACGGGTGCGCCCCGGACGTAGCCTAGCCGCTCGTAGGCGCGCAGGGCAGGCGCGTTCTCGGGGTCGACCGTGAGCGTGACCTGCCAGCAGCCCCGCTCCATCAGGTTCGCCGTCACGGCGGAGGTCACCCGCGTCGCCAGCCCGCGCCCGCGCGCGGAGGCGCGCGTGAAGACGTTGCCGACGACGGCGATGCCGGAGCCCGGCGAGACGAGGTGCGTCCCGGCGACGGAGGCGAGCGACCCGCCCTCGAAGACGCCGTAGTAGACGCCCTGCTCGATGTGCTCGGCGCGGTAGCCGGTCGGGCCGCCGCCGGTGGCGTAGAGCCCGTTCAGCGCGCGTGCGTCGCGGGCCGTGAGGCGTTGCACGGTCCGTTGCGCGATGCCCGCGCCGGTCGCGCGGAAGTGCTCGGCGTCCACGGACATGCGAATCATCGCGATCAGGCCGCCCAGGGCGTAGACCTGCCGGACGGCAGGCAGGTGCTCGGGGGCGCAGGTCGCGAGGTAGCCGCCTCGCGGGCCGGGGTGCAGGGAGAGCGTCGCGGCGACGCCGGCCGGATCGCCGCTGAGCACGCTCATCTGTCCCAGCGCGCCGTTGGCATGCATCACCACCGCGTGCTCGCCCGCCGGCCCCTCCGCAGTCCAGAAGCGCGTGTGGTCGAACAGGCCGCGGTCGAGGTGGCCGATCGCGAAGGCGGCGTAGCCGCGGTCCTCGCCGAGCAGCGCGAGCAGCCGCTGGCCGTCGCGCTCCTCGTGGACGCGGAAGAGCGTCGCGTCGCCCTCGAGGGCACTGCCGCGCGAGAGCGTGCGCGTCATGGCTCGTCCGGAGGCTCGCCGTGGTAGCGCGCGAGCAGCAGCGCAAGCCGCCGCCGCGTCTCCGCCGGCACCAGCTGCGGCGGCGTGACGAGCGCCGAGGCGAGCGCATCGCCGCAGCCGCAGTCCCCCCGCTCCCCGAGTCCCGCCACCGTGCGCAGCACGGCCTGGCGACCACGCGCGGCGTTCTCGTTGAGGTTCTCCAGCACCATGTCCGCGCTCACGTCTTCCCCGGAGTCGCGCCAGACGTCGTAGTCGGTGACGAAGCAGAGCGCGGCGTAGCAGAGCTCCGCCTCGCGCGCGAGCTTCGCCTCCGGGAGCGCGGTCATCCCGATGATCGCGCCGCCCCAGGCGCGGTAGAGCCGGGACTCCGCGCGTGTCGAGAAGGCCGGGCCCTCGGTCACCACCAGCGCGCCGCCTCGATGCGTCGTCACGCCGCTCGCCTCGGCGGCGTCCGCGAGGGCCGCCGCGAGGTCCGCGCAGAACGGGTCGGCGAGCCCGATGTGCGCGACCATGCCCTCGCCGAAGAAGCTGAGCGGGCGCTGCCCGCGCGTGCGGTCGATGATCTGATCCGGCGTCACCGCGTGCAGCGGCTCGAGCTCCTCTTGCAGCGAGCCGACGGCGGAGAGCGAGATCACGCGCTCCGCGCCGAGCTGCTTGAGCGCGTGGATGTTGGCGCGCGCGGGCACCTCGGAGGGCAGCAGGCGGTGCCCCTCGCCGTGGCGCGCGATGAAGGCGACGCGCCGTCCCTCGATCGTGCCGGCGACGATCGGCCCGCTCGGCGCGCCGAAGGGCGTCTCGACCTCGATCCGCTCGGCGTCGCGCAACTCCTCGAGCGCGTAGAAGCCGGACCCGCCGATCACGCCGATCTCCGCCGTAGTCATGCCTGGCCGCCCTCCACGCCTCGGTCAGACGATGGAATCGCTCTTCTGCCGGTTGCAGTCTCCACAAAGGATCTGGATGTTGTCGAGCGAGTTCCCGCCGCCCTTCGCCACCGGGATGACGTGGTCGAACTGCAGATCGTCCTCGTTTCCGCACTGAACGCAGCGACCGGCATCGCGCTCCCACACGAACGCGCGCACCTCGCCCGGGATGCGCTCGCGGCGGGCGGAGGCGACGTCCTCGTCGCGCGCGCGGATCTTGCGCAGGCGGTCCAGCCTCGAGTCCTGCCGGCGCTGGCGATCCCAGACGAGGAGTTCGACATCCTCGTCGGACAGCTCCGGGTCGGCCCAGAACAGCCCCGAGTTCGTCCACCACAGTACCCGCTCGTCCTCGCGCCCGATGCGGACCACGCCCGACAAGTCGCGGCGCGTCGCGGCTTGCCGGTACTCGCTGGCGGTGAGCGCGAAGTAGCTGGTCCTGGTCGTGAAGAACTTCCAGTTCGCGAAGATCCAGAACCCGCTCTTCTCGATCCGTCCGCTGCTGACCTTCCTCAAACTCATGGCGGCCTCAGTACGTCACCAGCGACGTCACCCCGTGCGGGGCGAGGCGGGCGCGACCGGCGAGGTCGGCGAGCTCGACGACGAAGGCGAAGCCCGCCACCGACCCACCGAGGTCCGCGATCAGCCGCGCCGCCGCCTCGGCGGTGCCGCCGGTCGCGAGCAGGTCGTCGACGATCGCGACGCGGTGGCCGTCCACGGAGGGGTCGCGGTGCAGCTCCAGCGCCGCGCTGCCGTACTCCAGCTCGTAGGCGACGGAGGCGTGCGCTGCGGGCAGCTTGCCGGGCTTGCGCATCGGCACGAACGGTAGGCCGAGGCGTTCCGCCACGGGCACGCCGAAGATGAAGCCGCGCGCCTCGATCCCCGCGACGAGCGTCGCGCCGTAACCGCGCGCCACCTCGGCGAGGGCGTCGTTGGTCTCGCGCAGGCCGGCGGGGTCGTGCAGCAGCGGCGTGATGTCGCGGAAGAGGATGCCCGGCTCCGGGAAGTCCGGGATCGCGCGGATCAGGGAGCGCAGCCGTCCGCCGTCCAGCGAGGCCGATGCGGTCATGCGTCGATGCTGAACGGCAGACACCTGCCGGGTCAAGCCTGTGTGTCCATCTCCCGCGGGGTGGTGCTAGCATCGCGCGAATGTTGGAGTCGGCGGCCGATCCGTTCGCGCAAGTCGCGCCCTTCTACGACCTCGATCTGGAGGGCTTCGACGACGATCTCGCGCTCTACCTCGATCTCGCCGAGGAAGCCGCGAAGCGCGGCGGCAGCGAGGACGTGCTGGAGCTCGGCTGCGGCACCGGGCGTGTCGCCGCCGCCCTCGCCGGCGCGGGCTTCGGCGTCGTCGGCGTCGACTACAGCCCCGCGATGATCGAGGCGGCGCGCACGCGGACCGAGGGGCTGCCCGTGCGCCTCGTCGAGGGCGACATGCGCTGCCTCGAACTCGGCGAGCGGTTCGGCCTCGTGCTGGTCCCGCTCGGCGGCTTGCAACACCTCGAGACCACGGAGGAGATCGCGGCGGCGTTCGCGAGTGTCGCCGCCCACCTCGCGCCGGACGGGATCGTCGCGCTCGATGTCGAGGCGCCGCACGCGGACGACTGGCTGCCGGGCCCGCGCCCGCTGGTCGAGCACTGGACGCGCGAGCTGGCCTGCGAGTCCGGCGACGGGCAGGTGACGAAGCTCGTCGCCGTCGAGGGCGTCCCGAGCCAGTCGCTGCGCCTCGTGACCTGGCACTTCGACGTGCAGCCGTCGGTCGGTCCGCTGCGCCGCGTGACGCAGCAGTTCGCGCTGCGCGTCATCACGGCGGGCGAGATCGAGCTGGCCGCCCGCCTCGCGGGCCTGCGCGTCGCCGCCTGGTACGGCGACTACGACGGCGCCCCGCCGCGCGACGGCGACGAGCGGCTGATCGCCGTGCTGTCGCACGAGGCGGAGGACACGGACGCGGAGGGCGCGCCGTGACCGGCATCGCCCTCGACGGGATGGGCGGCGACCTCGCGCCCGCGGCGACGGCGGAGGGCGCGATCGCCGCGGCGCGCGAGGGCATCGAGGTCGCACTCGTCGGCGACGAGCAGCGCCTCGGAGTGGAGATCGAGCGGCTCGGCGGCGCGCCCGCCGGGCTGCGCGTGGTGCACGCCCCGGACGCGATCGAGATGGGCGACCACGCGGCGCGCGAGGCGATCCGCCGCAAGGAGTCCTCGGTCTTCGTCGGGCTCCAGCTCGTCCGCGACGGCGAGGCGGACGCCTTCGTGTCCGCGGGCAACACGGGGGCGGTCTTCGTAGTCGCCCTCGTGCAGCTGGGGCGGTTGCCGGGGGTGGAGCGGCCCGCGATCGGGGCGGTCATTCCCTTCCCGAAGGGACGGACGTTGCTGCTCGACGCCGGAGCGAACGCGGAGTGCCGCGCCTCGCAGCTCGTGCAGTTCGCGCACCTCGGCAGCACCTACATGCGCGCCGCGCGCGGCGTCCCCGAGCCGCGGGTAGGCCTGCTCAATATCGGCGAGGAGGGCAGCAAGGGCACGCCGCTGACCATCGAGACGTACGAGCGGCTCAGCGAGTCCGGCCTGCACTTCGTCGGGAATATCGAGGGCCGCGACCTGGGCGCGGCCCGCGCCGACGTGATCGTGACGGACGGCTTCACCGGCAACATGGTGCTCAAGGTCGGTGAGGGGATGATCGATCTGATGATGGGCGAGTTGCGCGCGGCCGTGAGCCGCTCCTGGCGGGGCCGCCTCGGCGGGCTGTTGATCCGGCCCGCGGCCCGGAGCGTGCGAGCGCAGCTCGACTACCGCATCCACGGCGCCGCGCCGCTGCTGGGCATCGACGGCTCGGTCTTCATCGCGCACGGCGCGAGCGACGCCGAGGCGATCGAGAACGCGATCCGCAGCGCCGCCGAGGACGTGGGCCGTGGCGCGCTCGCCGCGCTGCGCAGCGCGGTGGAGGCTGCCCGGGACGCGGAGGCGGCGCAGCCCGGCGAGGAGTAACGAGGAGCCGCGCGCAAGCGCGCGCTGGCGCTGCGTGGGATACTGGATCAAGGCCCGGCGAGTGCGGGTGATTGAAGGGAAGTGCACGTCATGGCGATGCCCACTGACACGACCGACGCCACGTTCAACTCGGACGTGATCGAGAACGACGACCCGGTGCTGGTCGACTTCTGGGCGCCCTGGTGCGGCCCCTGCCGCATGGTCGCGCCGATCGTCGAGGAACTCGCCGAGGAGTACGACGGCCGCGTCAAGTTCGTGAAGCTCAACACCGACGAGAACCCGATGACGGCCGGGGCCTACGGGATCCGCTCGATCCCGACGCTGCTGGTCTTCAAGGGTGGCGAGCAGGTCGGCCAGATCGTTGGCTTCCGGCCCAAGGGCGACCTCGCGAAGCAGCTCGACGCCGCGCTGGCGTAACACGCTCCGCACACTGAAACGGGCGCCCCGCAAGCTCGCGAGGGCGCCCGCATGAGCGGTCAGCGCGCAGTTCGCGCGCTGGCCGTCGCTACTTCTCGATCTTGCGGCCCTGTTTCTCCTCGAGGCGTGCGAGGGCGCGGCCCTTGTCCGGGTGCGGGTCCTCGATGACGCCGTAGATCTCGCGGCCCTCGTGGCCTTCTGGCAGGTGCTCGGTAATCGGAAGACCTTCCGCATTACAGAAGAGCAGTCAGTGGCAGTATTTGTACTTCTGCATCTCCTCGCAGGCGCAGATCCAGGTGCTCCGCTTCACCTCTTCCTCTTTGTCCTCGTAGAAGTTGCAGGGGCAGAGCGGACGCCCGAGGTCGTCCACATGTTTGGCGAGGCCGATCACGAGGAACTCGGTAATCTCGCGCTGGGGATGGAGGTATGAGCCGCTCTTCTCGGCGAACTTCTCGACGAACTTCCACATCTTCTGGAGCGACTTCTCGGACGCCTGCATGCGATCCGCATCGGTTGGCTGCTCGACCATGACACCTCCCCGTCCGCGCCGTTCGCGCTGCGGATCGAGCGTACCACGGACGCCACCCAAGCCACCGGGATGCACCGGGGCCGGGCCGTGTTCGTTGACAGTTGCGCGGCCCGCCGTGACCATCCGGCGGTGAGCGACACCCCCTTCCTCGCCGTCCAGACCGAAACGTCCGACCAGGACCGCTACGCGATCGAACGCGCGATCATCGAGGCCGCCGGCGGGCGGCTGCTCGTCGCGCAGGCGGAGCACGAGGACGCGCGCATCGAGCTGCTGCGCGAGGCGCAGGCGGTGCTCGTCGGCTCTGCGCAGATCAACCGGCGCGTGCTCGAGGGGTCGCCGCAACTGCAGCTGATCATCCGCTACGGCGTCGGCCTCGACACGCTCGATATTCCCGCCGCGACGGAGCACGGCGTGGTCGTCGCGCACTACCCGGACTTCTGCCAGCCGGAGGTCGCGAACCACGCGATCATGCTGCTGCTCGCCGTCGCCAAGAAGCTCGTCGTGCACGACCGTGCGATCCGCGCAGGCCGCTGGGGCAGCGTCGACCGCAGCCCCGCTCCCGCGATCCACGGCCAGACGCTCGGCCTGATCTCCTTCGGCGCGATCGCCCGCGAGGTCGCCGTGCGTGCGCGGGCCCTCGGCATGACCGTGACGGCGTACGACCCCTACGAGGGGGATGAGACCTTCGAGGCGTTGGGTGTCGGGCGGGCGGCGAGCCTCGATGAGCTGCTGCGAAGCGCCGACCACGTCTCGGCGCACCCGCCGCTCACGCCTGAGACGCGCGGAATGATGGGCGCGGAGCAGTTCGCGCTGATGAAGCCGGACGCGATCTTCCTCAACACGTCGCGCGGGCCGGTGCACGACGAGGCGGCGCTGATCGCCGCCCTCGAGGCAGGCGAGATCGGCGGCGCGGGCCTCGACGTGTTCGAGGCGGAGCCGCTGGCGGCGGAGTCGCCGCTGCTGGCGATGGACAACGTGGTGCTGACGCCGCACTCCGCCTCCTACTCGGACCTCGCGTTCCAGCGGATGAAGGAGCGCGTCGGTCGCACCGTGGTGTCGGTGATGCGGGGGCGCTGGCCTTCGGAGTTCGCGACGATCCCGAATCGTGACGCGGTCACGCCGCGCGTGCCGTTGCAGTAGACCGGGATGGGCGCGGAGGCGAGCGAGCCGGCCGAGGTGCTACGGACAGAGTTCGCGGCGTCTCGCAATGCGGCACGATACGGCCCCTTCATCGCATAGGCTTGAGGCCGAAGCCGCCGGGAGGAGGATCGAGGGATGCGACCGAACAAGGTGCTGCGAGCATGGCGCGAAGGACGGCAGACCATCGGCGGCTGGCTGAGCACGCCCTCGGGCCACTCGGCCGAGGTGATGGCCAACATCGGCTTCGACTGGCTCTGCATCGACATGCAGCACGGGGCGATCGACTACGCCGACGTGATCGAGATGTGCCGCGCGATCTCGACCACGGAGACGACGCCGTTCGTGCGCGTCCCCTGGAACGAGCCGGCGATGATCATGAAGGTGCTCGACGCCGGGGCCTACGGCGTGATCGTGCCGCTCGTGAACAGCCGCGAGGAGGCCGAGCAGGCCGTCTGGTCCTGCCGCTATCCGCCGGCTGGCGGGCGCTCCTCCGGTCCCACGCGCGCCGCGATGTACGGCGGCGCCGGCTACCAGGAGGAGGCCAACGACGAGATCGCCGTGATCTGCATGATCGAGACCGCCGAGGCGCTCGACAATCTCGACGAGATCCTGTCCGTCGAGGGCGTGGACTGCGCCTACATCGGCCCTTCGGACCTCGCCTACGCGATCGGCATCACGCCCACCGGCGACAACTCCGATCCGAAGCACCAGGAGACGGTGCTGAGCATCCTCGAGGCGTGCAGGCGCCAAGGCGTGGCCGCGGGCATGCACACGGGCAGCCTCGAGTACACGCTCAAGTGGCTGGAGGCAGGCTTCGACACGGCGATGCTCGGCAACGACGTGGGCTTCATCCGGCAGGCGGCGGGGTCGCAGCTCACTGAGGCGCGCTCCACGGCGGGCGTGCCCTCCGTCCACGGCTAGCCGTGCCGGTCGTCGCCCCGGGCGACCTGCGGGGCTACCTCGCGCGCATCTTCGAGGCGACCGGCGCTCCCGCGGATGACGCCGCTCACCTGGTGGAGGCGAACCTCAAGGGCCACGACTCGCATGGCGCGATCCGCACCGTGCACTACGTCACCTCCGTCCGCGAGGGCCGCACCGTGCCGGCCGCGGCGATCGAGGTCGAGCGCGAGACGGAGACGACGGCGGTCGTCAACGGCAACTGGAATTTCGGCCAGGTCGTCGCCCGCGAGGCGATGGCGATCGCCATCGCCAAGGCGCGCGCGCAGGGCCTCGCGGCTGTCGGTGGGTACCAATCGGCGCACATCGGACGGGCCGGCGCCTACGGCGAGCAGGCCGCGGCGGAGGGCATGGTCGCGCTCGGCTGGGTCAACGGGCACGGCGCGAGCGCCTTCGTCGCGCCGTTCGGCGGCACGGCGCGGCGGCTCGCCACCAACCCGCTCTTCGTTGCCGCGCCCACGGGCGATCCCGAGGCGCCGTTCGTGCTCGACATGGCGACGCCCGTGGTCGCCGAGGGCAAGGTGCGCGTGGCGCGCAACCGCGGCACGGAGCTGGCGCCCGGCTTGATCGTCGACGGCGACGGTGCGCCCTCGACGGACCCGCTCGACCTCTATGGCGGCGAGCCGCCGGGATCGAGGCCTGTCGGCGCGCTGCTGCCGCTCGGCACGGGGATCGGATACGGAGCGGGTGGGGACGCGGGCGCCGGGCACAAGGGCTACGTCCTCGGGCTCGCCGTCGATCTGCTTGCCGGGGCGCTCACGGGAGCGGGAGCGAGCAGCGGCGGGCCGAGCCGCGGCAACGGCTTCTTCTTCATCGCGATCGACCCGGAGCGCTTCGTTGGCCTCGGTCCATTCGAGGGCGAGCTCGCCAGCCTGCTCGACTACGTGAAGCAGCCTCCGTACGCCGAGGGCTTCGACGAGATCCTGACGCCCGGCGAGCCGGAACGGCGTCGCATGGCCGAGCGCCGCGGCGGCATCCCCCTCGATGACGAGACCTGGCGTCAGATCGCCGAGGCGGCCGCCTCTGTCGGCGTCGGTCCGTATGACGGGGCGATCCTCGAGGGCTAGAACTCGATGTCGCCGGTCCAGTGCAGCCGCCGAAGTTCCTCCGGCATCAGTGTGCGAAACGCCTCGGCTCGATCGATCAGTGCACTCAGCCAGTGGCCCGGGGGAAGGAACGCCGCAGCATCCTCCGCCGTCACCCACCTGTGCTCGGAGTGCTCGTCGCTCAGCGAGAGCCCCGATGCGTCGCCCACAGAACAGCCGAAGCTGACCCCGACCATCTCATTGGCGGGTTCCGATACCCCGCGGTAGAAGTGAGTGACGCCCAGGATGCACTCAATGCGCACGTCCAGGCCCAGCTCTTCCATGCACTCCCGTCGCAAGGCTTCCAGGAAGCCTTCGCCTTGTTCGAGCCTGCCGGAACCCGTCTCCCACTCTCCAGGGGCGAAGTCTCTTGAGGCCGAGCGCCTGACCAGAAGGTACCTGTCGTCGGACCGGCGCCACACCAGCATGCCGACCATCGCAATGAAGCGGCCTACGTCCATCGAGAGCCTTCAACGCTACTGATCATCGCGCTAGCCATCGTGGCGGGCTGAGGAGAGCAAGGAGCAGGTCAGGGTGACGGGGCGCCGTCGTCGAGCGGCAGCGGGTTCTCGCCGATCAGGTGGTCCGGCACCGGCTGGCCCTGCCCCAGGTCCTCGGCGATGACGCGATCGAGGGCCTCCGGGACCAGGCCCGCGTACCAGCGGCCCTCGGGGTAGACGACCGCCACCGGCCCGCTCTCGCAGATGCGCAGGCAGCCCACTTTCGTGCGATAGATCGGCGGCGCGTCGCCGCGGGCGTTCAGTTCGCCGACGGCGCGCTTCAGCCGCTTCCAGGCGGCCATGCCCTCCTCCGGCGTGCAGCAATCCGGACCCGTGCAGATGAAGACGTGGCGACCGTAGCCGCCCACACCGCGCCGTTCCGCCTCGGCGCGCGCCCCCGACAGGCCCTCGTTCGTCTCGTCCGTCATGCTTCCCCGCCCGCCCGCACCTGCTAGCCGAGCACCTCGGGGTTCACGATCGCGGGGGGCGTCTCGCCGCTGACCACGGCGATCAGGTTCTGCACCGCCAGCTCGCGCATCGCGCGCCGCGTTTCCTCGGCGGCGGTGCCGATGTGCGGGAAGGTGATCACGTTCGGCAGCCGGACGATCGGGTCGTCGGGGTCCGGCGGCTCCGCCTCGAGCACGTCGAGGCCCGCGCCGGCGATCTGGCCGCCCTCGAGCGCGGCGACGAGCGCCACCTGGTCGATCACCGGGCCGCGCGCGGTGTTCACGATGTAGGCGCTCGGCTTCATCAGCGCGAGTTCGCGCGCGCCGATCAGGTGGTGCGACTCCGCCGTCAGGTTCGTGTGGATCGTCACGTAGTCGGACTCGCGCAGCAGATCATCGAGCGGGCGGAAGGGCGCGTCCAACACGTCGTCGATGGTCGCGGTCGATGCGCCCTCGAAGACGTCGTACCAGATGATGCGCATCCCGATCGCCTGCATGCGCCGCGCGACCTCGCGCCCGATGCGCCCGAAGCCGATCACGCCGAGCGTCTTGCCGCTGATCTCGTGGGCGATCGGCGGGAGCGGCTCGCCGCGGGCCCACGCGCCGCTGCGCGAGAAGGCCTCGAACTCGAACAGCCGCCGCGCCAGGATGATGATGATCGCCATCGTCAGGTCGGCGACCGCGGCGTTGAGCACGCCGGGAGTGTTGCAGATCGCGACGCCGTGCCTCGTGGCGGCGTCGATGTCGATGTTGTTGTAGCCGACGGCGTGCTGCGAGACGACGCGCAGGCCGGGCGCCGCCGCGAAGAACTCCTCGCCGAGGCTGAAGTGCGTCGGACTGATCATGCCATCCACGCCGGGCAGGGCCGCGATCAACTCATCGAGCGACGCCCCCGGCGCGACGTGTACGACCTCGGCCACCGCGGCGATCTGCGCGGTGAGGTCGTCCTCGAGCGCTGCGGCGATGCAGATCGTCGGTCGGGTCACGGCGTTCTCCTCAGGCTACGGAGAGCGGCTGATGATGTCATGCGAGCAGTGGTTGCGGAGGACGATCGCTCCATCATGGCCGTACCCGAACGTCAGGCGGTTGCTGCGATCGACGTAGGCTTCCCCCACTCCATCTGTTCCCTGCACACGATGGGCGTTCAGGCCGGGATGTGTCGGATCATCCGCGAGCAGCTTGATGGTTCTGGCGATCGCAGCCTGCATGCGCCTCGGCTTTCGGTGCATGCGCCGCTTGAATCGCCGTTCGGTGATGATCGATGGCACCCTTAGTCGGGATCTGCCTCGAAGAGGAAGCGCAACGCTTCGTCGGCGCTTTCGAAGCTCTGGCCGCCGCCAGCCTGCAACTCTGCCAGAGTTTCGAGTTCTCCAGCCTGCCACTCCTTCGTCCAGTAGTACTCCTGGCCGTCAGGAATGACCGGAGGACGCGATCCGGCGGGTCGCCGATCGGATGTCATCAGGCCCTCCGTGTCAGCGAAGCGCACGTGCGCGAGGGCAGACAGCATACAGCGCCAGCGCGTCTCAAACCCCTCACCCCCGCCCTCTCCCACAAGGGGAGAGGGAGCCGGAGGCGGCTGGCGGCGGAGCCCGTCCGGTCCCCATGGAGAGGGGACCGCGGGAGAGGGGTCGAGCCGTGGCGGGCTAGAACCCCTCGCCGAGGGGGCCGCCGGGGTCGAGCACGGCGCCGTCGATGGCGATCAGGCTGGGGCGCTCGTTGCAGTAGATCTCGCTCTCGCACTTGTCGAAGCTGAACGCGCCACGCTCCTTGTTGTAGCGGATGACCCACGTGCCGAGGACGTGCCCCTCGCGGCCGAGCTCGGTCTGCCCGCGCAGCACCTCGATCAGCGCCTCCAGCTCCTTCGCGCCCATGTCGCACCTCCGCCAGCCACGCCGCCCGCTTCCGCTCGGCGGGCGCGCGCCTACAATAGGCCCGGCGGGGGTACATGGGCGACAAGGCCAGCACCGGCAACTACTTCGAGGATCTCGAGACCGGCCTCGAGAGCCGCCACGCCGTGCCGCGCACCCTCACCGAGGGCGACGCCGCGCTCTACATCGCCCTCACCGGCGACCGCTATCCGCTGCACTGCAACGCCGAGTTCGCCCGCGCGCTCGGCTATCCGCGCGAGACGATCAACGACCTGCTGGTCTTCCACACGGTGTTCGGCAAGTCCGTGCCGGACGTCTCGCTCAACGCCGTCGCCAACCTCGGCTACGCCGACGTGCGCTTCGGCGTGCCGGTGCTGCCCGGCGACACGATCAGCTCGACGACCACCGTGCTCGGCCGGCGCGAGTCGCGAGGCGGGGACACCGGCGTCGTCTGGGTGCGCACCACCGGCGTGAACCAGCGCGCCGAGGAAGTGCTGACGCTGATCCGCTGGGTGCTGGTCAACAAGCGTGACCCCTTGACGCCGACCGGCGCGAACGACGCGCCCGAGACGCCCGACGCCGTCGCTCCCGAGGCGCTGCGCGCGCCGGAGCAACTCGATCTTTCGGCGTTCCCGGCTGACGTCAGCGGCGGACGCGCCTGGTGGGAGGACTACGAGCCGGGCGAGCGCATCCACCACGTCGACGGCATGGCGATCGAGGAGGCCGAGCACCAGATCGCGACGCGCATGTACCACAACAGCGCGCGCGCGCACTTCAACGCCTACGCCCTGGCGGACTCGCGCTTCGGCCGCCGCGTCGTCTACGGCGGACACGTGATCTCGATCGCGCGGGCGCTCTCCTTCAACGGGCTGGAGCACGCCCTCGGCATCCTCGCCTTCAACGGCGGGACGCACAGCAACCCGACCTTCGCCGGCGACACGGTCTTCGCCTGGACGGACGTGCTCGAGCGCATCGACCTCGGCCGCTCCGACTGCGGCGCGCTGCGGCTGCGCCTGGCGGCCGTCAAGAACGCCGACCCGGCGACGGAGCAGGTCGATCTGAGGCAGACCTCCGAGGACGGGCGCGAGCGCTACCACCCGAACGTGGTCCTCGACCTCGACTACACCGTGCTCATGCCCAGCGCGCGATGATCGCGGGACAGGAACTCCGAGGGGCCGCCGCGCCCCTCACAGCGAACGGAGCACGCACGTGACCAGCAGCGGAGTGAGCACCGGGATCAACGCCGTCGCCGTCGCGCGGAGGCTCGTCGACGCGGCGGGGGACGCCATCGACGCGGCGGTCGCGCACGCGGCCGAGGTCACCGACGGCGGCGCGGACATCGATGACCACCAGGTGCACACCGAGCGCATCGCCTACCTCGCGACGCAGGTGCGCGCGGCCCGCGCGCTCGTCGCCTCCAGCGAGAGCCTGCGCGAGGTCGGCGTCCGCGACGAGCAGCAGGAGGACGCCGCCCTCGTCTACGCCGCCGAGGCGACACACGCGCTGCGCTCGGCGATCGAGGCCTCACGCGACGACTTTGGCATCGACGACGCCGCGGACGCGCTCGACGACGCGGAGCTGCGCGCGGCGGTGCGCGCGGGCCTCGACGAGTCGCGCGTGCGCGAGCTGGGGCGTCGCGCGATCGCCTCGCTTGGCGTCAACAACCTCGATCTGCGCGACGACGCGGCGATGCTCACGCGCGAGACCGCGCGCGACTTCGCGCGCAACGAGGTCGCCCCGATCGCCCAGGACATCCACCGCCAGGATCTGCTCGTCCCCGATAGCCTGATCGAGCGCTTCTCCTCCCTCGGCTTCTTCGGCGCCTCGATCCCGGAGCAGTACGGCGGCACCGGCATGGGCTACCTGCCGATGGTGGTGATGACCGAGGAGCTGTCGGCTGCCTCGCTCGGCGCGGCCGGATCGCTGCACACGCGGCCCGAGATCCTCGCCCACGCGCTGCAGGCGGGAGGGACCGACGCGCAGAAGGAAGAGTGGCTGCCGAAGCTCGCCTCCGGCGAGGTGCTGGTCGCGATCGGGGTGACGGAGCCGGATGTCGGCTCGGACAACGCCAACCTGCAGGTGCGCGCGACCCTCACCGACGTCGACGGCGTGCGCGGCTGGCGCATCAACGGCGCGAAGGCCTGGAGCACCTTCTCCGGCCGCGCCAACGTGATCTCGATGCTCGTGCGGACGAACCCGAACCCCGAGGCCGCCGGTCGCGGGCTCTCCGTGCTGATCGTCCCCAAGGACCCGCACTACGGCCATGAGTGGGCGCAAACCCAGCCCGAGGGCGGCTCGATGAGCGCCACCGCCAACCCGACGCCGGGCTACCGCGGGATGCACTCCTTCACCGTCGCGATCGACAACTACTTCGTCCCGCACGCCAACCTCGTGGGCGAGGACGCGGGGATGGGCCGCGGCTTCGCGCTGCAGATGGGCGGCTTCGCCGTCGGGCGCCTGCAGACCGGCGGGCGCGCCTGCGGCGTGGCGCAGGCCTCGCTGGAGAAGGCCTGCCAGTACGTCGCGCAGCGCGAGCAGTTCGGCAAGCCGATCGGCGAGTACCAGCTCACCCAGTACCGCATCGGCGAGATGGTCGCCCGCCTCGCCGCCGCCCGGCAGCTCACCTACGCGGCGGCGCACGACTTCGACTCGCGTGGCCTGCCCGCGCCGATGGCGAAGCTGCTCGCCTGCGATGTCGCGGTCTCCGTCTCGCAGGCGGCGCAACAGCTGCACGGCGGCTGGGGCTACTCCGAGGAGGATCCGATCTCTCGCTACGTCTCGGACGCGCTCGTGCTCCCGATCTTCGAGGGCGTGAAGCCGATCCTCGAACTCAAGGTCGTCGGCCGCCAGCTGCTCGCGGCCGCCGCGGGCCGGTGACATCGGGACAAGGGGAGCCGTCGATGCGGATTGCGGTCGCCTCCGATCACGCGGGGTTCCGCTACAAGCAGTCGATCAGCGCGCTGCTCGAGCGCGAGGGTCACGAGGTCGTCGACTTCGGCGCGGACTCGGAAGAGTCGAGCGACTACCCGCTCTTCATCCGCCCCGCCGCGGAGTCCGTCGCGCGCGGCGAGTGCGACCGTGCGATCGTCCTCGGCGGCTCCGGCAACGGCGAGGCGATCACGGCGAACCGCATCCCCGGCGTGCGCTGCGCGCTGTGCTGGAGCGTGGAGTCGGCGGAGCTGGCGCGCCGCCATAACGACGCCAACGTGATCTCGATCGGCCAGCGCATGATCAGCGAGGAGACCGCACTCGCGATCGTGCGCACCTGGCTCGATGTGCCCTTCGACGGCGGCCGCCACGCGCGCCGCATCGGCCAGATCGATGGCGTGCAGATCGGCGGCGTGCCGATCGAGGGCGCCGAGGCGGCCGCGACGCCGCATGAGCACGGCGAGGAGTGCGACGCGCTCTACCTCGAGTGGCGTCGCTACCACGCGGCGGTGATCGACCCGGCGGGCCGCTTCACGCGGCAGCAGCAGCTGCTCGCCCGCCACGAGCGTGAGCGCTTCGAGCGCCAGCTGCGCGTGATCGGCTGCTCCGGCGAGGCGCGTCGCGAGACCGAGCGCGACGCCGAGATCGCCGAGCACGGTCACCCGACGCTGGCCTGAGCCGGGCCGCCGTGTCCGAGCCGCGCAGACCGCACCTCCCCGGCCCGGGCGAGTGGCCGACCTGGTCGCTGATCGAGCGTGAGCTTCTCGAGCTGGCGCAGGAGGAGCGCCCCTTCCTCGAGGGCGCCGCGAGCCTGGTCGCCGAGTTCGGCGAGCTGGCCGCCCTGCTGGTCGGGGCCTGGGCGCCGCCCTCCGCTGCGGCGGCGTCCGCGCGCAACGAGGCGATCCTTTGCGCGCTCGCGGTGCGCATCGTGAAGCTGACGCGCCGCCTGGTGGCCGAGACCTACGAGGGCCGCGCCGAGCTGCAGTTGCTGCTCGACCGCGAGATCTTCGTCTCGACCGCGGCGATGGCCTACCTGCTGCGCGGCGGCGGCGATCGCTTCGAGGCGCTCGTGCGCGACGGCCTGCGCGCGGACCGCGCGGTCTGGCGACACCTCGATGGCAACTTCGAACTGCGTGGCGGCGAGGCGCTGCCGATGGAGCAGCGCATGCGCGAACGGCTCGCACGCTCCTTCGAGCTCGCCGGCGTCGACCCGGACGCGCCGGAGGGGGACGCGCCCGAGAGGGACGTGTCGGGGTGGCCCTCGCTGGACGAGCAACTGGCGGCGATCGGCGAGCCGGACGCGCACCGCATGCACCAGCTCGGCGCGGACAGCATCCACGGCCTCTGGAACGAGCTGCACACCCATCACCTGCGCGTCGGCCTCGGCAGCGCGCACGAGCTTGAACCGCGGCTGGAGTGGACGGCGTCGCAGGTGCAGCCGCTCACCGCCGTCGCGATCCAGGCGAGCCGCGTGATGGCGGCCTGGTCGCGCCGCATTGGCCACGAGACCGCCGAGGCGTTCCGCGACAAGTTCCTGGACGTCGCCGGGCGCGCCGCGCTCGTCGATCGCTTCCACGAGGAGTACCTCGCGCGAGCGCGGCGTCCCGACGTGGACGACCTCGCGCCGGACGGCGTGTGAGGCAGGCGGGCTGAGCGGCGCTTACGCGGGAGGCGCGACCACCGGCGGAGGCCGGTTGGCCACGTAGTCCTCGACGTAGAGCAGGTTGTCGCCCGCGCGGCGGATGACCTTGAGCAGGTCGTCCATCGTCGAGACCTCCTCGAGCTGCTCGTCGACGAACCACTGGAGGAATCCGCGCGCGAGGTGGTCGCGCTCCTCGATGGCGAGGTCCATGAGGTCGTTGAATGCCCTGGCGACGCGCAGCTCGGCGTCAAGCGCGAGCTGGACGGCGACCTCGACGGAGTCGAAGTCCGCATCGCCCTGCGGGATGGTGGGCACCTCGACAATGCCGCCCGTCTCCGTCACGTAGTCGACGATCTTCTGGGCGTGCATCAGCTCCTCGGCGACCTGGACGCGGAACAGCGCGGCGAGCTGCGGGAGCGCCTCGCGGCTGAAGTAGGAGGAGATCATCGTGTACTGGATCGCGGCCCAGTACTCGTTCGTCAGGTGGTCGCTGAGCGCCTTCGCCATCCGTTCGGAGATCAGCACTGGCCTGTCCTCTCTGAGTCTGTGTATCCATTTTACCGCCGTCGGCAGTGGAGGACGATGCACGGCGACTCGGGTCAGTGATCGCATAGTCTGAGGTGGAGCGCTGGGACGTGAGTCAGGCTGGCCCTGCGGGGTCTCTCTGGCCTTGGAACCGGCTCGATGTCTGGACGGGATCGCCCTCCACCTGTTCGATAACGAGCTGGCAGATCGGCATGTCCGGGTAGAGGGTGATCGGCGCCGAGCCCAAGTTCATCATCTCGAGCGTAATCGTCCCAGCAAAGCTCGCGTGGATTGTGGGCGCGGTGAAATGAACCAGCAGCCCGTACCTGGCGAGTGTGCTCTTGCCCTCCACACGTGCAGCCAAGCATGCCTGATCAGGATCGGCCCCAGGTACGTCGGCCGGGCGCGGGAGTGCGACGTACTCTCGCGTCGCTCCGAGCACAAATCGATCGGGTCCTGGGTCGAGGCGGTATCCCTGTGCCGGGTCGATCAGCACCGGCTCGTAAAGTGTGGACAGGGTCGCCGCAGTGTCTCCGGCGCGTGGGTCAATGATTAGGGAGAGCCCGCGCCTCGGTACGCGAAGCGCGTCTCCCAAGGTTAGGTCGATAGACGTTGTGTTGTAGCGACCTGTCGAATCTGCGCTGTCGGGGTCCGGTGGGCGGGGATCTATGATCAAGATGCCCGAGTCGAGTGCTGCTGCGATGGAAGCGTTACTGAGAATCACAGACGCGGGCTCAGTTGGCGAGCTGCCCGGCTATGCTGCGGCTTCTTCTTTTAGATCCGAGGTGCGCACGGCGGCGTATTGCCCGGCTCCGTAGACGTCTCCTGGGAGCAGCACGACCGCACGCCCGGACTCGTCTTGGGTCTCGACAAGTACTACGCGCATGAAGCCGCCGTCCTTTTCTTCAATCACGAGGCGTTCGGAGACGATCACGGAAACGGTGTTGCCCTCGTAGTCTTTGAAGACGATGGTTCGCTCGGTCGGGAACATACCATCCGACATGGTGCCGTAGAGGAGCCGGTGCTCAGCCTTCATCATCCGTCAGCCTCTCCTTCAATCGACGGGGAGCAGGCGTGAGTCTATAGAACACAAGTTCCGTCCGCAAGGTGGGCCGCCTACTCCTCGTACAGCTTCACCACCCGCACCGCGTCTCCCGCGGCCTCGATGCAGAGGTCGCAGAGGGTGCACTCGTCGAGGTTGGACTCGACGGTTTCGAGGCGCCCGCCCTCGAGGGCGAAGATGTCGACTGGGCAGACCTCGACGAGGCGCGCGCGCAGGTCTGCGTCCTGCTGGACGGATTCGTCTATGTCGACGCGGATGAACATCGCCATGGCTACGCTGCTCCCCCGTCCGAGGCGTCCAGTCGCTCGCGCAGCAGCGCCGGGATCTCCTCGATGCGCTCGGCGACGGCGATGCCGGCCGCCTCGAGGCGCGCGATCTTGTCGGCGGTGGTGTCGGCGCGGCCCTCGACGATCGTGCCGGCGTGGCCGAAGCGCATGCCGGGCATCTCGTCCATGAAGCGCCCCGCCATGAACGCCACCACGGGCAACCGCGAGCCGTGCTCGGCCATGTGCGCCGCGAGCTGCGCCTCCATCGGCCCGCCCGGCTCCGAGTAGATCGCGATGCCCTGTGTCTCCTCGTCCGCCTCGAAGAGCGGCATCAGTTCGGCGTAGGTGGAGCCGATCATCGCGTCGCCGCCGATCGAGACGGCCGTTGAGACGCCGAGGCCGGCCGCGGAGAGCGCGTTCGCGATCTCCGTCGTCATGCCGCCGGAGCGCGACATCACGCCGACGACGCCGGGGACAAAGGCGCGGCGGGTGGCGTCGGCGGCGCCGCCGATGCCACCCATCTTCGACTTGCCCGGCGAGATCAGACCCAGGCAGTTGGGGCCGATGATGCGCGCACCCTCCTGCGAGGCGTACTCGATGGCGCGCGCGACCTGCGCGCGCGGGATGCGCTCCGTCACGACCACGATCAGCTTCACGCCCGCCTCGATCGCCTCGAGCACCGCGTCGGCGGCGAAGGCAGGCGGCACGGCGACGATCGAGCCGTCCACGCGCGTCTGCTCCGTGAGCGCGCGCACGGTGTCCTCGACGGGCACGCCGTGCACGTCGCGGCCCTTGCGGCCGGGCGTCACGCCGCCCACGACGCGCGCGCCGTAGTCGAGCAGCTCGCGGGTCATCGTCACGGCCTCGCGGCCGGTGATGCCCTGGATGATGAAGGTGCTGTCGCTGTCGATCAGGATGGACATCGGGTTACCCGCCTGCCCGGCCGGCGGCCTTCTCGACCGCGCGCTGAGCCGCCTCGTGCATCGAGACGGAGCGGTCCACGTACTCGACGCCGTAGCGTTCGAGGATCTTGACGCCCTCGTCCTCCCAGGAGCCGGGGATGCGGAAGATCGCGATCGCCTCGGCGGGGTCGCGCCCCGCCTCGATCACGCCCTTGATCACGCCGCGCGCCATGATGTCGACGCGGGTGTTGGAGACGACGTTCATCATCACGGCGATCTTCTCGACGCCGGGCCTGGACAGCACCAGCTTCGTCAGCGCGGCGGCCTTGGCGACCGAGGGGTTGCCGCCGATCTCGCAGTAGTTCGCCGGATTGCCGCCCGCCGCGCGCACCGCGTCGAAGAGCGTCAGCGAGCCACCGCCCGCGCCGATGATCAACCCGAGGTCGCCGTCGAACTCGACGACGCGGCCGGCGACGCCGCGGGTGTCGGCGGCGTCCACCTGCGCGCCGGCGATCTCGAATGGCGTCGGCGGGCGCGCCTGGCGCGTGTCCTCCTCGGGGATGCCGAGGTCGGCGAGCAGGCGCGCGTGCGTGCCGCGCGCCTCCTCCTCCATGTCGATGTGCGAGTCGAGGGCGACGAAGGCGCCGCCGGCGAGGCGGCCGATCGGGTTGATCTCGGCCAGCGTCAGGTCGTAGGCGAGGAAGACCTGCACGAGCGCGCCGACGATGCGGCTGAGCCGGTTGAGGTCGTTGCCGGTGACGCCGGTGCGCGAGACCGCCAGCTTCGCCTCGAAGTCCGAGACGGGACGCAGGTTGGAGAGGTGCGTGCGCGAGAGGTGCTCCGGGTGCTGCTCCGCGACCTCCTCGATGTCGATGCCGCCCATGTCGCTGAAGATGACCACGGGGCGGCGCGCGGCGGCGTCCCAGGTGACGGCGGCGTAGTACTCCTGCTCGACCGCGCCGCGCTCCTCGACGAGCACGCCCATCGGCTGCTGCCCGTTGATCTCGATGCCGAGGATCGCCTCGGCTGCCGCGGCCGCCTCCTCGGGCGTGTCGGCGAAGCGCACCCCGCCGGCCTTCATCCGCCCGCCGCTGAGCACCTGCGACTTGAGCACGACGGCCCCGCCGAGCTCGCTCGCGGCGCTGGCGGCCTCCGCGGCGTCGAGGGCGACGCGGCGCTGCGGCAGCGGCACGCCGTGCCGCGCCAGCAGATCCTTCGCCTCGTGCTCGTAGAAGCGCATTGGCCGCTCCTCCGGTCCCGTCTCGCCTCGACGCGCACTATGCCACGGCGCGGGCTACGGGGGCAGGGGTGAACGGAAGGAGACGACGCGGAGCATGTGCCGGTGGCTATACTGATCGCGGAGGCAATGTCGTGACCGAGACACCGGCGGCCGGAACTGTTGCGCTCGAATCCATCGTGATCGAGGTGGAGTTGGGAGCGGACGGGAGGGTGCTGATCCCGCGCGAAATCCGCGAGCGGATCGGCATCGAGCCCGGCTGGATCGCGCGGCAGCGCGTCGTCGGCGCGCACGTCGAAATCCTCTTCATCCCGCCCGATCCTGGGCCGCTTCGCTCCGAGGCCACCGTGTCGCCGCAGGAGTGGCATGAGGCCAGGGAGCGCGCCTGGGCCGAGGCCGCTGAGGATGGCTGGGAGACGCCAGACACGGCATGAGCGCCCTGCTCGACACTTCCGTGATCGTCCGTTACATCACCGGCGATTCGGCCTTTCCTCCGGAACTCAGTGCCCTGATCGTCGATGGCGACGAGCAGTTGGTCGTCACCGATGTGATGCTCGCGGCGACGGGATTGAGCTGTTGACGCCGACGGGAGGCATCTAGGGGGCGCGGAGCGCGCCGCGCGCGCTACTCCAGCCCGTAGGCCGCCGCCAGCTCCGGGTCCTTCGAGGCCAGCAACTCCGCGAGATCGAGTATGACGAGGGCCTGCTTGTAGGTGGCGTCGTCCTGCATCTTGCCGTCCAGCATGACCACGCCCGAGCCGTCGCCCATCTCCTCCACGATGCGGCGGGCGAAGGCGACCTCGTCCGGCGGGGGGCTGAAGACGCGCTTGGCGATCTCGATCTGGCTCGGGTGCAGCGTCCAGGCGCCCACGCAGCCCATCAGGAATGCGCCGCGGAACTGGTCCTCGCAGGCCAGCGGGTCTGCGATGTCTCCGAAGGGCCCGTAGTAGGGCAGCGCGCCCGCCTCGACGCAGGCGTCGACCATGCGCGCGAGCGTGTAGTGCCAGAGATCCTGCTGCGCGGTCGGGCGTGGCGCGTCGTCGTCATCGGGGACGGGATCGCTGCGCACCAGGTAGCCGGGGTGGCCGCCGCCGACGCGCGTGGTCTTCATCCGCCGCGAGGCCGCGAGGTCGGCCGGTCCCAGGCTCATGCCCTGCACGCGCGGGCTCGCCTGCGCGATCTCCTTCACGAGGTTGACGCCGCCCGCGGTCTCCAGCACGGCGTGGATCAGGTAGGGCCGCGTGATCCCGTGCTTCGCCTCCAACTGCGCGAGCAGCTGGTCCGCGTAGTGGATGTCCCATGGCCCCGTGACCTTGGGGAACATGATCACCTCAAGGCGGTCGCCGAGCGCGGCCGTCAGCTCGATCAGGTCGTCGAGCACCCAGGGGCTGTCGAGGCTGTTCACGCGCGTCCACAGCACCGTCTCGCCGAGGTCGCCGCTCTGGCCGACCTCGATCAGACCGGCGCGCGCTTCGAGCTTCTTGTCGGACGGGATCGCGTCCTCGAGGTTGCCGACCAGCACGTCGACCTGGGCGGCCATGCCAGCGACGCGCGCGCGCATGCGTTCGTTGGAGGGGTCGAAGAAGTGCAGCATCCGCGTCGGCGTGACGGGGATTTCGTCGGGCGGAGCGGGCGCGCCGAGCGCCAGCGGCTTGCGCCATTCGCGGGGTGTACGTGTCGCGCTCATCGGTAGCTCCCGGTGTTCAAGGCTGCGTTCCCGTCCAGACTGCCGGACCCGTCGAAGCGTCGCGCGTCAGCCTAGCCGGGGCGGCTGCGGCACGCCAGCGGTGGGGCGGGCCTAGCGATCGGGGTTGGCGGCGCGGCGGGCCGCTCGCCGGTCGGAGCTCTCGAAGAGGCGGTCGAGCGCGATCGCGGGGAGATAGATCGCCAACCCGCCGATCAGCATCAGCAGCCCGTTGCGGATCGGAGTGCCGACGAGCGTGTTTGCGATCGCGCGCGCCTCGTCACCAATCGCGCCGTCGTCGCCGAGCAGGCCGAACACGAAGCGGACCAGCAGCGCGCCGACGAGTATGAGCGCCCCGGAGATCAGGATCGCGCCGCCGAGCCGGATCAACCGTGCGAAGCCCACGCCCAGCAGCAGCACCGCCGCCGCCAGCGCCAGCGAGGCGTAGCCGAGCGGCGTGAGCAGTGAACTCCAGCGTTCGTGCTCGCTCTCCCCGAGGCGCACGATCAGCTGGTCCATCAGACCCGCACTCGAGAAGCGCGAGGGCGCCGTGACCTCGCCGTCGGGGTCGCGGAAGGCGGCGAGGCCCTGCTCGCGGATCAGCAGCGTGCTGCGCTCGACGAGCGCGTCGCGCAGCAGCTGTCGATCGAGGGCGCCGTCGGCGCCGGTGGCATCGGCGGCGGGGACGGACACGTCGAGCGAGTAGCCGGGCACGGTGATCGGATCGCCGCTGCTCGCCTGCTCCTCGAGGTCCGCGGCGTGCACGTCGAGCAGGCCGTCGATGCCGGTGATCACGATCACCGCGCGCCTGATCGCGGGCAGTGCGGTCTCGGGAGTGGTGGCCTGCGCCAGGCTGAAGGCAGAGAGCCAGGCGGTGAGCGCGGCGATGAGCAGCAGGCTGGCCGCGCCGAAGGCGAAGTCGCGGATGCCGGCGGTCGCGCTGAATTCGTCGAAGGGGTCCGGGATCACGTTCCAGGGACCGCCCCTGCTCACCATCGGGGCCGCTTCCCTCCGCGCGGGTGGATCGATACGGCTCACGGTCGCCGCGCCAGCTGCGTCTTGACCAGCCAGTCGTGCGGCAGCGGCTTGCCACGCAGCACCGCGCTCCACGAGCGCTCCTGCCATGCGTCCGTCGCTACCTTCGCCAGCCCCCAGATGAGAAGCGCCAGCCAGGCGAGGGGCGGCACGAGCAGCCACCAGGGCGGTGCACCCGCGATGAGCAGCGTGAGCACCAGCCACGCCCAGAGCGGCATCGAAAGCGGGTGCGCCAGCAGTCGCAGCGTGCGCCGCCACGGGGCGCCGTCCACGGCGAGGCCGAAACGCGCCTGGCCGAACGTCGCGCCCAGGCGGTAGAGCCGCGTGCCTTGCCAGGCTGTCCATGCGGGAATGGTCGCTCCGACCAGTGAGGCGGCGATCAGCGTGTCTCCTGTCTCCGCGTCGTAGCGGCCGGCCGAGCTGCGGACCAGCAGCCAGACGAACGCCACGGCCAGCCCGGCCAGGAACGGCAGCAGCAGCGTCACGAAATCGACCACGACGGCCGAGAATCGCACGAGGCGCCCCGGCCGCCGCTCGCCGTTCATCGGCACCGACTATACGACGGCGTCCGGTCAACGATTACGCTGGATCCCTGGTGAGATCGAGTGCTCAACCGGCTGACGTCCCGGTGGCGAGGCGCATGAGCGCGGCGTCGCCCTCGCTCGCGGCACTCGCCGTGGGCTTGCTCGCCTTCCTGCTCTGGACCGGGCTGTTCGCGCTGCGCGAGGCGGAAGCGCACGAGGAGTTCGATGTCGCGCAGCTCGTTCGCTGGGAGCTGGGCGCCCTCGCCAACAAGTGGCTGTTCGCCGCCGGCGCGCCGCTGCGCGACGACCCGGAGCCGGACGAGGCGCTCGCCGCCTGGTTCGCGCTCGGCGATCGCCGCAATGCCGAGGGGCGGCGCCTCGAGAACGTCGCCGAGGCCGCCATCGAGGGCCGCGTCGACGCCGCGATCCGGGAGCAGGGGCTGAGTTTCCCGCTGCCGCTGCCGGGCGCGCTCCAGGTCTGGCCGCCGCTGGACATCGAGCTGACCGCATCGCCGCACGTGCTGGTGATCTCGCCGCGCACCGAGATCCGCCGCCAGGAACAGCGCGTCCTGCAGTTCGACCTCGGACGCGACGAGTTGCTCGAGATCGAGCGGGAGGCGGAGGAGCGCGACGCCTCGATCGCCGCGTTCGTGGCGCCGACGGGCGGCGTGGCGTTCTATCCCGCGATTGTCAGCGACACGAACAGCTACCGCGGCGCGGTCGGCACGGCGGCGCACGAGTGGGTGCACCACTACCTCACTTTCTATCCGCTCGGGCGCGCCTACTTCACGGACGACGACGCGCAGACGATCAACGAGACTGTCGCCAGCCTCGTCGGCTGGGAGTTGCGCGACGCCGTGATCGAGCGCTTCGGCGACCCGACGCCGCCTCTCGCGCCCGCTCCGGCAGCCGCTCCGGCGCCGGACATCGACCGCTCCACGGTGCTGCGCGAGCTGCGCCTGGAGGTGGACGCGCTGCTCGAGGAGGGCAAGGTGGAGGAGGCCGAACGGCGGATGGAGGAGGTGCGTCTGCTGCTCGCGGATCACGGCGTCTCGATCCGCCGCATCAACCAGGCGTACTTCGCCTGGTACGGCACATACGCCGCCCGCGCCGACGCGGTGGATCCGCTCGGCAACCAGTTGCGAGAGCTGCGCGAGCGCGCCGGTTCGCTCGCGCGCTTCCTCGCGCTCGTGCGAAGTGTGACGACCCGGGCCGAGGTGGAGGCGTTGCTGGAGGCCCCGGCGGGGCCCTCGTAGGAGCGGCCCGATTCGTGGCGGTCCGTCATTCGCTGCCGTTGTCGACCATCACCCGCACCGTGGCGACGGCGTCGGGGAACCGCTCGTCGCTGACGGTGAGGCGGATCGTGTAGCGCCCGTTGTCGACGCTGGTGGTGTCCCAGTAGAACAGTGCGCCGCTCAGGCCCGGGTCGTCCGAGCGTTGGATCTGCGTCCAACTGTCCGGCTCGAAGCCCGCGCCCACCTCGATGCGTCGCTCCTGGAAGCGACCGGACGAGGCGAATCCGTCGATCGGCAGGGTGCCGTTCACGACCTGGTCCACCACCGGCCGGGTGATCCGCGCGATCGGCGCGGCGTCCTGCTGAGCCGCGGCCTGATCGTTGTCGATGACGACCGGAACCTCGAAGCGCAGCGCGCCCAGCTCCGAGTCCTCGAGGCGCACGCGCAGCGTGTAGACGCCGTCCGCCAGCCGGGTCGTGTCCCAACGCGCCAGCGCGCCGTCCGCGAGCGGCTGCGTCGAACTCGCGAACGTGACCCAGGAGGGCGGGTTGGTACCGCGGCCCCATTCCACCACCCAGCGCTCGAGGTCGGGCGAGTCGGCGCGCCCGACTACGTCCACCGAGCCGGAGACCGTCTGTCCTGTCGCGGGTGAGGAGACCTGGAGCAGGTCGGCCCCGGCGGCGCTGTCGTGGGAGGGGGCGAGCAGGTGTGTGACGCCGTATTGCCGGGCCCACCCGGCAATGTCATCCCACTCTTCGATCTCCTCCTCGGGAAGCACGAGCCGCAGCTCGCGGGTGACGAAGGCCGGAGGGGTATCCGGGGTCGCGCGCAGCCCGCTGCGGGAGTCGAGCTCGATCACCTGCCACCAGTCGTCCTGGAGCGCCTCGATCTCGTACGTAACGAGCACGTCCAGGGCGTAGAGGCCGTTGTAGCGGTAGATCTCCGGGCAGAGCGCGCTGGGAAGCTGGCCGGAGGGCCAGCACAACTCGCGTGACTCGATGCCGGGCGGCTGAACGAAGTTCTGCGGCTCCAGGCCGTAGTACGGGTGGGCGTACTCCATGAAGTCGCGCCAGGCCTTCCAGGCGACCGTCGTCGAGTAGATGTCCACCAGCGGCGAGTTGTCGGAGTTGCCCGCCCAGATCCCGGCGACAAGGTCCGGTGTGTAACCGAAGGTCCAGGTCTCGCCGATCTCCTTCGAGTCCTCGAAGGGCTCGCTCGTCCCGGTCTTCTTCGCCGACGGCCGGCCCTCCAGTTCCAGTGCGCCGCAGCCGAAGATGACGCACTGCGTGTCCGGGTCCGAGATGATCGAGGTCACGAGGTAGGCGAAGTTCTCCTCGACCACGCGGCGTTCGACGGGCGCCTGGAAGTCGTAGAGCACCGTGCCCTCGGCGTCGGTGACACGCAGCAGCGCGACCGGATCGAGCGTGCGCTCGCCCGCGCCGTGGGGCTCCAGCGCCTCCTGCCCGCGCATCACGCCCCCGTTGGCGAGGACGCTGTAGGCGTACGTCAGATCCTCGAGGGTGATGTCCGCGCCGCCGAGCGTGAGCGCCGGGCCGTAGCCGCGCGGCGAGTCGAGCGTCGTCAGCCCCACCCGCCGCATCAATGTCGTGGTGTCGCCGACGCCGGCGAACTGGATCGTCTTGAACGCCGGGATGTTGAGCGAGTTGCCGAGGGCGTTCGCGGCGCTGATCGTGCCGACGAAGCGGCCGCCCGGGTTGGTCGGCTCGAAGAACTCGCCGGTCGCCGGGTCAATCACTTTGACGGGCGTGTCGAGGATGCCCGCGCCCGTGCTCCAGCCCTTCATGAAGGCTGACATGTAGGTGAACGGCTTCAGCGTCGATCCCGGCGAGTTCTCCGCGATCACGTTGTCGTTGCGGCCCTCGATGTCCACGCGGAAGTAGTCGCGGCTCCCGACGTAGACGAGGATCTGCCCCGTGTGCGGATCGAGGGCGTAGAAGGCGCCGTTGTGGCCCTGAACGTCGTCTTCCACAGCCGAGATGCGGCGTTCCAGGATGCGCTGCGCCTCGTGCTGCAGGGCGAGATCGAGGGTCGTGACGACCTCGAGGCCGTCTTCGTAGAGGGCCCGTTCCCCGAACCGCAGCGTGATCTCCTCGGCGATGCGGCCGAGCACGAAGTGCGGCGCCTCGATGTCGAAGCGGTTGGCCTTGAAGACGAGCTGTTCGCGGCGTGCCGCGGTGGCCTCGGCGGGGGTGATCAAGCCGTGGCGCACCATCAGGTCCAGCACGACGCGCTGGCGGATGAGCGCGGCGGTGGGATTCTCCAGCGGGTTGTAGAGCGAGGGCGACTGCGGGATACCGGCCAGCAGCGCCGCCTCGGCGAGCGTGAGTTCGCTTGCCTGCTTGCCGAAGTAGCCCTCGGATGCGGCCTGGATGCCGACGTAGATGCCGCCGTAGGAGATCGAGTTGAGGTACCACCCGAGGATCTGGTCCTTCGTGTAGCGCTCCGTCAGCTCGAGCGCGATCGCCGCCTCGCGCAGCTTGCGTTCCACCGTGCGCGCCGTGCGCTGCTCCTTGGGGATGTAGATGTTCTTGGCGAGCTGCTGGGTGATCGAGGACCCGCCCGAGCCCTCCAGGAACTCGCTGTCGCCGAACGGGCTGAAGTTCTCGACGCCGGCGCGAGCGAGGCCGCGCACGTTGAGGCCGTTGTTCGTGTAGAAGCTCGCGTCCTCGGTCGCAATCGTCGCGGCGATCAACCAGTCGGAGATCTTCTCGATCGGTACCGGCCGGCGCAGTCCGCCGAACTCGTCGACGAACTCGTAGAGCAGCACGCCGTTGCGGTCGTAGATGCGCGCACCGCCGCGCGGCAGCGAGGCGAGCAGCTCGTCCGGCGGCGCGACGTAGGCGATGAACTCGTCGTACTTCTGCTTCCCGTAGAGCGCCCCCGTGGCCGCCGCGGCGCCAGTCGCGATCAGCATCACGCCGAACAGGCCGGCGAACAGCAGCAGCCAGAGGCTGATGCGGGGGCCGCCGCCCGACGCCGCTGCTCGCCGGAGTCGGCGGGCCCGCTGCCGCCGCGCGCGCTGGCTGATGGTCATGGGGAGCCCTCGGGCCTGCCGCGCCGGATCATGCCGTCGGGAGGTGCGTTCGCGATCGGGCCGCCTCCTGCCCGGCTGACGGGGCGCCGACGCGACGCCAGGGTGGACACGGGGACAGGATTACCCACGTCTCGATCGTATCCGTTCCGCTCGCCCCGCGGCTACCGAGGGCGATCAAGATCCTGCCTCGCGTCCGCTGCGCCAGCCCGCGATCCTGTGGTGCGTCGCGCCCGACCGCACATATAGTGCGTACTCATTGGGCGAATAGCGGGCGGCACGACCCGCGAGGCGCAATCGCCGCCACTTATCCAGACGCCGCGCGGCGGCCGGAGGTTCCCGTGGATCTGAGCAGCGACGAGGTCCGCCACATCGCCCGGCTCGCCCGCATCGCCCTCACGGACGAGGAAGCGGAGCGCCTCCGCGGCGAGCTGTCGAGCATCCTCGGGCATTGCCAGGCGCTCAGCGCGATCGACACCTCCGGCGTGCCGCCCACGGCGCAGTCGTTCTCCCTCGTCAACGTTGAACGGTCCGACGAGCCTCGTCCCTCGCAGGACGTCTCCGAGGTGCTCGCGAACTCGCCCGAGCGCGAGGGCGACTACATCCGCGTCCGCGCGGTGCTCGACCAGGGTCCCGATGGCTGACTCCGCCCTGTCCGACGGACCGGCGATCGACCTCGATCGCAGCGCCCACGAGCACGCGGCGGCGCTGCGCGCGGGCGAGTACGGCGCGCGCGTCCTCGCCGAGGCGACGCTCGCGCGGGTGAGCGCGCAGGAGCCCGATCTCAACGCCTACATCCGCGTCACGCCCGAGCAGGCCCTCGCCCAGGCCGACGCCGCCGACGAGCGACTGCGCGCCGGCGACGCCGCGCCGCTGACCGGCATCCCCGTCGGGCTCAAGGACGTGCTCTCCACGCGCGGCGTCGAGACGACCGCGGGCTCACGCATCCTCGAGGGCTTCACGCCGATCATCGACTGCACCGTCGTGGCGCGGCTGCGCGAGCAGGGCGCGGTCTTCGTCGGCAAGACGAACCTCGACGAGTTCGCGATGGGCTCCTCGACGGAGCACTCGGCCTACGGCGCGACGCGCAACCCGTGGGATCTGACGCGCGTGCCCGGCGGTTCTTCGGGCGGGTCGGCGGCCACCGTTGCGGCGCGAGGTGTCGCGATCGCCCTCGGCACCGACACGGGCGGCTCGATCAGGCAGCCGGCCGCGCTGACGGGCATCGTCGGCCTCAAGCCCACCTACGGCCGCGTCAGCCGCTACGGCGTCGTCGCCTTCGCCTCCTCGCTGGAGCAGGTCGGGCCGTTCGCCCGCGACGCGCGCGACGCGGCCACGCTGCTGCAGGCGATCGCCGGGCACGATCCCAGCGACGCGACCACCGCCCCCGAGCCCGTGCCCGTCTACACCGAGCGCTTCGATCGCGGCCTCGAGGGCCTGCGCGTCGGCGTCCCCGGCGAGGCGTTCGCCACGGGCCTCGAGGACGGCGTGCGCGAGGCGTTCGAGCAGGCGCTGGCGCTCTTCGAGCGGGAGGGTGCGGTCATCGATCGCTCGGTCACGCTGCCCTCGCTGGAGGTCGCGCTCTCCGCCTACTACATCATCGCGCCCGCCGAGGCCTCGGCGAACCTCGCCCGCTACGACGGCGTCAAGTACGGTTATCGCTTCAGGGGCGGCGAAGGCATGTGGGACGAGATGGAACGGACCCGCGGCAACGGCTTTGGCGACGAGGTAAAGCGCCGCATCATGATCGGCGCCTACGCGCTTTCCGCCGGCTACTACGACGCCTACTACCGCAAGGCGCAGCAGGTGCGGACGCTGGTTCGCGCCGAGTTCGAAACCGCCCTCGCGGACAACGACCTGCTGCTCACGCCGACCGCGCCGACGGTTGCCTTCCCGCTCGGGGCGAAGCTCGACGATCCGCTCGCGATGTACCTGAACGACCTGCTCACGATCCCCGTCAACATCTCCGGCAACCCGGCGATCAGCATCCCCGGCGGCTTCTCCGAGGGCCTGCCCGTCGGCATCCAGCTGATCGCGCGCCCCTTCGAGGAATCGACGCTGCTCGGCGCCGCGCACGCCTGCGAGGCGCTGACCGACTGGCACACGCGGCGCCCGCCGCTGGCGGAGATCGGAGCGCCCTCGTGACGAGTGACGCTCACTCCGGGTTTACGGCGGGCCTCGGCCACCAGGCGCGTCGCGGGCTGCACTCGGAGACGGTCGCCGGCCTGCCGCCCTCGGGCATCCGCCGCTTCTTCGAGCTGCTGGACGAGGCCACGGGCGTGATCTCGCTGGCCGTCGGGCAGCCGGACTTCGCCACGCCGGCGCAGATCACCAACGCCGCCGCCGAGGCGATGCTGGCCGGGCACACCGGCTATACCAGCAACTACGGCCTGCCCGAGCTGCGCGAGATGCTGAGCAGCCAGCTCGAGCGCCTCTACGGCGTCCGCTACGACCCGGCCAGCGAGTTGATGCTCACCACCGGCGTCTCCGAGGCGCTCGACATCGCGATGCGCGCCCTCGTCGATCACGACGACGAGGTGCTGGTGCCGGAGCCCGCCTACGTCGCCTACCAGCCGGTGGTGCTCATGGCCGGCGCGCGCTACGTCCCCGTGCCGACCTACGCCGAGGACGCCTTCATGGTGACCGCCGAGGCGATCGAGGAGCGGATCACGCCCGCCACCAAGGCGATCCTGCTCGGCTACCCCTCGAACCCCACGGGCGCGGTGCTGGACCGCAAGACGCTCGAGGACATCGCGGCGCTCGCCGACGCGCACGACCTGTTCGTGATCTCGGACGAGCTCTACGACCGGCTGATCTACGGCGCCGAGCACGTCTGCTTCCCCTCGATCGAGGGCATGCACGAGCGCACGATCCTGCTCGGCGGCTTCTCCAAGGCCTACGCGATGACGGGCTGGCGGCTCGGCTGGGTGGCGGCCCCGCCGCACCTGCTCGAGGCGATGATGAAGATCCACCAGTACGTGATGATGAGCGCCCCCACCGCCGCCCAGTACGCCGCCGTCGAGGCGCTCGCCTCGGCCGAGGAAGATGTGCGCGGGATGGTCGCCGAGTACGACCGCCGCCGCCGCATGGTGGTGACCCGGCTGCGCGCGATGGGCCTCCCCACGGTGGAGCCGCGCGGCGCCTTCTACGCCTTCCCCGATATCCGCCCGACCGGCCTCGACGACCTCGCCTTCGCCGAGGCGCTGCTCGAGGAGGAGCACGTCGCGATGGTGCCCGGCTCCGCCTTCGGCGAGAGCGGGCGCGGCTACGTGCGCATCTGCTACGCCGCCGACTACGACGACATCGAGGAGGCGATGAACCGCACGGAGCGCTTCGTCGCGCGGCGGATCGCCGCCCCGGGCCCGAAGTAGCGCGAGCCGCGCACCGGTGAGCGAGTCCGCCGCCGGCAGTCCGGACGACCTCGTCCTCTCGATCCGCGACGTGCGCGCGCAACCGGCCGAGGAGCCCGGCGAGCTGGCGCTGGAGATCGACACCACGCGCGGCACGATCCTCGCCGCGCTGAGTCCCTGCGAGGGCAAGACCGGCTGCGCGATCTTCCTCGGCGGCGCGATGGGCGGTGGCGACGGGCCCGCCGGGGGCGTCTACCTGCGCCTCAGCCGCGAGCTGGTCGCGCAGGGCGTCACCTCGCTGCGCGTCGGCTACCGCAACGCCGGCGAGTTCGACGAGTGCGTGCTGGACGCGCTCGCGGCCTGCTCCTTCCTGCGCGGTCTCGGCGCGGAGCGGGCGGTGATCGTCGGCCACTCCTTCGGCGGGGCGGTCGCGATCAGGGCGGGCGAGCTGGCGCCGCTGGCGAGCGCGGTCGCGGCGCTCTCGCCGCAGCGCTTCGGCACGCAGACCGTCGAGCGCCTCGGCAAGCCGCTGCTGCTGATCCACGGATCAGACGACACGGTGCTGCTGCCCCAGGCCTCCGAGGACATCTACGAGCGCGCGCAGCAGCCGAAGCGCCTCGTCATCCTCGAGGGCGGCGGCCACTCCCTGCGCGAGGTCGCCGCCGACGTCCACACCCTGCTCACGCAGTTCATCAGCGACGCCGCCGGCGACCTCGGCGATAGCGGGCCTGACAGCGGCGCCGCTCCCGAAGCGCCACCGGCCTGCTAGACGCCCCCGAGCGGCGCGATCGCCTCGGGCGACGGCACCACGATCCAGGTCGCGCGCGCGATCGCGACCGCGGTCCCGCCCGGCGCGAGCAGGGCCGACTCCGCGTGGCGGCGGTTGCCCTCGGCGCCGGTCCGGCGCGCCACCGCGACGTACTGCTCGCCGGCGCGCACCGGCTCGATGATGCGCGCGGTCATCCGCCCCAGCACCGCGCTCAGGCGGTCGTCCACATGCGCCCAGCCGCTCGGGCAATCGATCGCGGCCCAGACGATCGGCTCCGCCACGATGCCGTCCGCGCCGGCGAGGTCGGCCGCGGGCGTCCACGGTGCGGCGACGACCTCGGAGCCATCGGGGACGGGGCCCGTGAAGATGCGCAGCCCGTCGCCGGCTGCGCGTTCGGGGCCGCACGCGAAGCAGCTGGGGAATGGATGCTGCTCGAACCCGCGGAAGCGGCGCGCCGCCTCGATCGCCTCGGCTGGACTCACTCGCAGCGGCGTCGCCGGTTCGAGCGTGCTGGGCGCGGCCTCCGCGACCAGGTGCTCTCCGTCGAACAGCAGCGCGCGATTGCCCTCGTGGCGCACCTCCATCGCCCGGTCGAGCGGGGGCGGGCTGCGCAGTGTCACCTCGGCCGTGGGAGCGTCGACATGCCGTGCGAGCAGCGCGCTGGTGTAGCCGCCGTTGCCGGACTGCGGCGGGCCGCGAAAGCGCCGGGGGATGACGATCATCGCCTCGCTGCTGGCCACCGGGCCGTCCTTCCGCTCGCTGCTCGCGAGGAACTCGCGGGCCGTGCCGGAGCGCCCGCCACGATACCTCGGGAACGAGGGCGCTGCTAAGGTCGTGCACGCATGTGACGCGGAATGGGGTCGAGCGATGGCGGATCTGGGCGTCTGGACGGTCGACGGCGACGCGCCCCGGCGCGTGGGCCGATCGGGGGTCGACCTCGAGAAGGATCTCGAGGACTGGATCGCAAACGACTCCTCGCTGCTCGCGGACGGACTGACGGTCGTAGGCCGCCAGGTCTGGCTCGACGGCGGTCCCCTCGACCTTCTCGCGATCGACTGGCAGGACCGCTGGGTTGTGATCGAGCTCAAGCGCGCCCGGCTGTACCGCGACGCGATCACTCAGGCACTCGACTACACGTCCTCGATTGCGCAGATGGACTCCGAGGACCTCGAAGCCTTGCTGCGCCCCGGCCTCGCGGCGCTCGGCGACGCTGAAGAGTTGTCCCAGACGGTCCGGCGGCAGTTGGAGGTCGAGGACGGGCCCCGCGAGGTCGCCGTGCTGCTCGCCGGCGTCGGTGTCGACTCAGGGCTCGAGCGCATCGTGACGCACCTCGGTGGCTACGGCGTGCCGATTAGCATCGTCAGCTTCGAGGTCTTCGAGCCGCAGGATGGCCCGCGCCTGCTGATCCGCGAGGTCACGGAGGAGCAGACTGAACGTCAGGCAAGGGGACCGGGGCATAGTGTTGACACCATCCGCCAGCGCGCTCGCGACGCTGGTGTCGCGGTGGAGTTCGACCGCTTCCTTGAGATGTCGCGGGAAGCCGGGCTCGCAGTGCGCCCGTACAAGCTCGCTGTGATGATTGCGCCACCCTCGAAACGCAATCGCTACCTGATGCTCGCCACGCCCGAACGAGGCGGCATCCACATGCACGCAGGCCCCGCCAAGTTCGCCGAGTTCTTCCCCCCGCTCACCGAGGCCGAGGCCACGAGCGCCATCGGTCCTTACGATCCGCGAGCGCACTTCACCGGCGCAGACCTCGACGCGCGCCTTGACCAGATCGAGGCGTTCCTGAAGACGCTGCCGAGCCCGGATGACGGCGAGTAGCGCCGAACCCCCTCAGTCGTCGAGGTAGTTGAGGCCGAGGGCGGAGCGCACGTCCACCATCGTCGCCTGCGCGACGCCGCGGGCGTGCTCCGTGCCGCGCGCGAGTGCCGCGCGGACCTCGCGCGGGTTCGCCTCGTAATACGCGCGCCGCTCACGGATCGGGTCGAGGAAGGCGTTGAGGGCGGCCGCCAGCTTGCGCTTCACCTCGACGTCGCCGACGCGCCCCTCGCGGTAGCGCTCCTTGAGGTCGTCGACCTCCGCCGTGTCGGGGTTGAAGGCGTCGTGGTACATGAACACCGGGTTGCCCTCGACGTGGCCGGGGTCGGTAGCGCGCAGCCGCGTCGGGTCCGTGTACATGCGCATCACCTTGCGCTCGACGGTCTCGGCGTCGTCCTTGAGATCGATCGTGTTGCCGAGCGACTTGCTCATCTTCGCGTTGCCGTCGATGCCGACGAGGCGCGGGAAGCGGCCGACGAGGCCGTCCGGCTCCGGGAAGACCTCCCCGAAGCGGCGGTTGAAGCGGCGCGCGACCTCGCGCGTCATCTCGATGTGCGGCAGCTGGTCCTCGCCGGTGGGCACGAGGTGCGCGCGCGGCATCAGGATGTTGGCGACCTGCATGATCGGGTAGGTAAAGAAGGCGACGGGTACGGCGCCGCGCTCGCGCACCACCTGCCGCTTGCCCGGGCGCTCGGCGTCCTCGAACGACATCCCGCGCTCCTCGAGCTCGTCCATCTCGGCCTTGAGCGTCGGGTTGCGTTCGAGCCGTCCGAGGCCGATGAACCAGCTGAGCAGTGTCGTCAGCTCGGCGTGCTCCGGCACCAGGCTCTCGATCACGAAGTGCGAGCGCGCCGGGTCGAGCCCGACGGCGAGCCAGTCGGTGGCGACCTCGAACACGGCCGAGCGGACGCGATCGATGTCGTCGGCGTGGTCGGAGACCTGGTAGTCGGCGATGAGGAAGAAGCACTCGTACTCATCCTGGAGGCGGAGCCAGTTCTCGAGCGCGCCCGCGTAGTGCCCGAGGTGGAGGGCCCCGGTGGGCCGCACCCCGGTCAGAATCCGCTGTCGCTCCTCGCCCGCCTCGCTCATCGCCTCGCCTCGCTGTGTCGTTGCGCCTCGTGCGCGTCGAGGGTATCGCGAGTGGGGGAGGGGGGCGAGGGAGAGGGTGCGTGGCGGTGCGCCACGCTGCCGATCGCTGCCGGGCGCCGGCGAGCCGGTGAACGTCGGTCCTCTCGCCGGCGCCCGTGATCGCGAGGCGCGGACCTACATGCCGGGATCGGGCCAGTGCATGCGGCCGTCGTCGCCGACGAGGCCGCCCACCGCGGCATCCGCCGCGGCGAGATCGAAGGCGTCCACGTCGAGCGGGAGGTCGATGAACTCTTCGGCCCACTCCCTCAGTTCCGCGTCGTGCTCCGCGGAAGGGTTGGTCAACGCCTCGCGCAACTCGTGGTAGCCGTAGACACCTCCGCAATCTTCCGGCGGACACGCGCCTCGTCCGGCGATGCAGGCAGGCGCGTCCGGTCGCAATTGCTCGCCGGTCCGGACCGCCATGAGCTCAACATGGTGTTCCCAGGAGTCACCGAAATCGTACTCGTAGCGGAGCGTATCGCGCGGTATGCGCAGGACGTCCGCCACGACCACATCGGACTCGTCGGCATAGCCAAGCTCATCGAGGCTGGAGTCACCGTACGTGACTCCATCGGGCGCGGTGAACGCATGCAGGTGCGAGTTGGTCCAGCCCATGGCGGCCTGGATGACCAGATGGAGGTCGGCGAGCGTGGTCTGGTCCGGAATCACCACGCGCCGTTCAATATCCAGGCCGGCATCGATGAGGGCGATCAGGATCTCGTACTGCCGATGTGCGCCCGGCGCGGGCGCACCCGAGTTGTTCGTCGCCATGATGCCCCTCCCGCGCTCACGCCCCTGGTGGGTGGCGCCTCGGCCAGAACCCCCTGCCGCTTCTCGCTCGCCCCGCTCGCTGGCGCCTGCCTCCTCGCGCGTCGAGGGTATCGCGAGTGGGGGAGGGGGGGCGAGGGCGGAGATGCTAGACTGCTTGCGAGGGCGTGCGAGTGGCGATGGGGCCGCGGGCCGCCGCCGCGCGCCGGAGGGCGAATCATGGTTGCCGAGGCGCCGGAGCAACTGCGGGAAGCGGCGATCCAGTACTTCCGTGAAGAGGAACTGCCGGAGGCCCTGTGGTGGGTCGCCGATCTCGACCCGCTGCAACTGCGCCTCTTCGCAGTCGAGCTTTCCGACACGCTCAAGGCCGCGTTGATCACCGGCGACGATCGCCCGCTGTGCCGGGTGATCGAGAGTTGGGAAGCGACGGCCGAGGTCATGTCTTCCCCCGAGATGATCGCGGCGCTCACGCGGCCCATCGACGAGCGCGAGTACGCGCCGCTGTCTGAGTTCACCGAGTGATGCTCCCGGGTCGGCTCTGCCGCCAATCCGGGTGCGGGCCGAGGTAGACGACTCGCACCCTCCTGCGTTCCTCATCCACGCGATAGATGAGCCTGCGGCGTCGGCTCACGCGCAGTTGGTAGTGGTCCTCGAACGGCGCATTGAGCTGCTTGAGCCTGCCGGGAATCGGAGCAGTCGGCGTGCGGCTCGCGAAGTCTCGCAGGAAGGCGAGAGTCACTTCCCTCTCACGTTCGCTCCACGTTCGGAGTTCCGCCCGGTCCCTGCGGCGGAGCCGGATCTCGTAGAGGGGTGGTTCGGTTTCCTCGCCCGGCATCAGAGCGGCGCGCGCCCCTACATCCGCTCCGGCGCCGAGATGCCCATCAGGCGAGCCAGTTCTCGAGCGCGCCCGCGTAGTGCCCGAGGTGCAGCGCCCCGGTGGGCCGCACCCCGGTCAGAATCCGCCGCCGCTCCTCGCCCGCCTCGCTCATCGCCTCGCCTCGCCCTCGGGCCCGCCTCGCGCGCGGCGAGGGTATCGCGAGTAGGGGAGGGGGGCGAGGGAGGGGAGCGTGGCGCGGGGGTAGACTGTCGGGGTGACGCACTGGACTGACGATCTAACGCCCGCGCAGGTCCGCCTCTTCGCCGTCGAGATTGCCGACGCCGTGCGTGACGCGGTGGGAACCGGTGACTACAGCACGCTGACCGAGGTGATCGAAGGCTGGGAGGCCACTGCGGGAGTTACCGCGTCGCCTGAGATCGCGGCCGCGCTCAGGCGACCGGTGGATCTGCGGGAGTACCGCCCGCTATCCGACTTCATCGGGTGACGTGGCCCGGCGCTGGCTATTGCCTCCTCGGCACATCGAAGGACGGGAGCGGGAGGCGGGGGCGGACGCCCCCCGCCTCGTAGGCGACAGCCTAGATCCGCTTGCCGCCGTCCCGCTCCCACTTGAGAGCGGAATCACGCGTGACCTTGAGGCCGATCTGCTTCATCGAGCCGTCACCGTAGTTCTGGTGATGCTCCTGCTCTCGGCGTTCGAGGTCGTTCGTGATGCCCCGGTGAACGATTTTCCTGCTCTTGATGTAGTGATACCGATAGGTATCCCGTTCAGCCATGGCTAGAGTCTCCCAAGGGCCGGTTCGCGATGTGCTCCGGTGGTGGTCGGTAGCCAGCCCACCAGCGAGTGGTCGGCCGGCTACCGAGCTACCTGCTACGGCTTGATCCGCCTCCGCACGACAGTGCGCCGCTGGAGCACCCTCGCCGTCCGCGTTGTGCGGACGGATGTGCGTGCTTTCACCGTAACCCTGATGGGGATGCGGATGGTCCGTGTCTGGAGTGATCTCACGAATCGATCCCTTGACTGCGACGCCTCGCCCTGGTCGACCGTCACTCGGAGATTTGACCACCGCCAAACACTTGGCCATCATGCGCCACGTTGACACGGGGCATGCGTTGGCCTCTCCGAATCCAGGGGTCGCTGGCGCCTCCGTTTCTGCCGGAAGGGGGCTGACCTAACCAGCCCCCTTCCTGTGCCTGGCTATCTCGTTGGCCCACTCGCTATGGGCCTGCCTCTCGCCGAACGGCTCGGCCCTTCGGCAAAGGCTCGTCCAGCGACAGCACGTACACGCCATCGCCGATCTCCTCCAGTCGGAAGACATTGTTCTCCGCTGGCTCAATGCCGTAGTAGCTCAGGAAGCTCCGGGCGAATATGGAACAACTGCCCGTCGCCTGACCTTCCGCTGTTCGCGATGGCTTGAGCTGCATCGCCCCAGCGCCGGTACTCAGACATGCGCGCAGTGCGATTTGCATCCCTTGCGCGTCGTATCCAAGTGCCACTGCAGGGGGACTGCCAAGTTCGCGCACTGCCACGTCGTTCAGGGTCATGGACCCTGACCTCGTGACGGAGCAAGTTGGGAACGAGCGGGCACCACGTGCGCTTCCCTCGAACCACTCAATGCGTTCGCTTGGACGTTCAATTGACTCGATCACCGTGTCTGCTGCTGTGACCACTCTGACCTCCACTAGACTCGATCCTGAAGAGAGCACCATTGTTTGTCAAGGCGAACAAGCGATTACTCTGAGAGCCCAGCACGGAAACTGCGCTCTCACGGACTAAAATCGGCTTCGGCTTGTATATGTTGTGGACAACTACCGCGCAGAAGGCGACGAGGACGCGCAAGACGGGCCGATGAAGGGTGTCAGCCCGGAGGGCTACATCCGGTCCGGCGCCGAGATGCCCATCAGGCCGAGCGTGCGCGCGAGGGTGAGGCGCGTGGCCTCGAGGAGCAGGAGGCGCGCGCGGCTCAGCGCCTCGTCGTCGCCGAGCACGCGGCACTGCGTGTAGAAGACGTGGAACGACTGCGCCAGCTCCTGCGCGTAGTGCGGCAGGCGGTGCGGCGCCAGCTCGTCGACGATTTCCTCGATCACCTCGGGCAGCAGCAGCAGCTTGCGGATCAGCGCCTGCTCCGCCTCATGCGTCAGCAGCGAGGGCTGCGCGCCCTCGGCGGACAGGCCCTGCGCCTCGGCGTTGCGCAGCACCCCGGCGATGCGCGCGTGTGCGTACTGCACGTAGTAGACGGGGTTCTCGTCGGACTGCTGCTTCGCCAGCTCCAGGTCGAAGTCCATCGCCGAGCCCGCCGAGGAGAGCAGGAAGAAAAAGCGCGCGGCGTCGCGGCCGACCTCGCCGACCACCTCGCGCAGGGTGATGATCTCGCCGGCGCGTTTGGAGAGCGGCACCACCACCCCGTCACGCTTGAGCGTGACGAGCTGGTAGAGCAGCACGTCGAGCGCGTCGCCGTCGCCGCCCGTCGCCGTCACGCCCGCCTTGACGCGCGAGACGTGGCCCTGGTGGTCCGCGCCCCAGACGTCGATCACGCGGTCGAAGCCGCGCTCGATGAACTTGTCGTAGTGGTAGGCGATGTCCGTGGCGAAGTAGGTCGGCTGCCCGTCCGAGCGGATCAGCACGTTGTCCTTGGACTCCCCGAGTTGCGAGGAGGCGAACCAGACCGCGCCCTCGCGCTCGACGACGTGGCCGGCCTCGCGCAGCAGCGAGAGCACGCGGTCGTAGGGGCCGCCCTCGACCTGCAGCGAGCGCTCGGCGAACCAGCGGTCGTAGCGCACGCCCATCGCCTCGAGGTCCTCGCGGATCTGCTCGACCATGAGGCGGATGCCCTCGTCGCCGAGGCGGCCGTCGTGCTCCTCGCCCTCGGGGCGCAGGAAGGCGTCGCCGTGGTCGCGCTGGATGCGCTCGGCGATCTCGCGCACGTACTCGCCGGGGTAGCCGTTCTCGGGGATCTCGGTGTCGCGGCCGAAGAGCTGCTGGTAGCGGGCGTAGAGGGTGCGGGCGAAGATCGCGACCTGCTGGCCCGCGTCGTTGATGTAGTACTCCTCCTCCACCTCGTGACCCGTCGCGCGCAGCACGGCGGCGAGCGTGGAGCCGATGGCGGCGCCGCGCCCGTTGCCGACGTGGACCGGCCCGGTGGGGTTGGCGGAGACGTACTCGACCTGCGTCTTGCTCCCGCCGCCGAGGTCGAGTTGCGGCCAGGCCTCGCCGGCCTCGGCGATCGCGCGCGCCTGATCGGCGGCCCAGCCGGGGTCGAGGTAGAGGTTGAGGAAGCCGGGCGGGGCGACGGTGACCTTGCCGACGGCGGGATGCGCGGGCATGCGCGCGCGCAGCGCCTCGGCGACATCGAGCGCGCGCATGCGGGCGAGGCCCTGGATGCGCAGCGGCAGGTTGGCGGCGAAGTCGCCGTGCTCGGGGCGCTGGGGGTGTTCGAGTGTGACCTCGGGCGCGGCGAAGGCGGGCAGGTCGCCCGCCTCCTGTGCGGCGACGAGCGCCCGTTCGACCAGTTCCCGCAGCTCTTCGCGAATCACGTCCCGCCCAGTCTATCGCGCAGCGCGTCGGGCGCGAGGGGCGGGTGGGCGGCGCGGCGGTGTCAGGCGGCACCGCGGCGCCGTGGCGGTATACTTGGAGCATGAGCAAGAACGAGAAGAAGGCAAGCCGACCCGCGCCTCAGCCGAAGCCCCCTCGGTCGTCGGGGCCGTCGGGGATTCCGCTCGCCGAACCTCGGATCGTGAAGCGCGGGCTGTAGCCGAGCGCAGCTACACGAGGGCCAGAGCGACCAAGACCCAGGAGGTCAGGACGGTCCACCCAAGAACCACAAGGGCGAGGATCTTGTATCTCCGGTCCTTTGCCTCTATCTGCTTCTCGTTGTATTCGATTGCGACGAAGACGTTTTCGGCCAACCACTGCCTTACCCGGGGCTCCGGATGCCCGGCAGAAACATCGAGCAACTCCTCTCCGTCGGGGCCCAGGTGGAGGTTCGTTGTCTCCTGGGTGCGGAAAAAGAAGCCGACCACAAGGATGATGAAGAACGAGGAGAGTGCGACGATTACCGGGAGCCATATGTGGCGCTCGCCCGAGCTACTCAGCTGGAAGGTTCCGGCTCCCGCCAACAGCGCGAGGATCGCAGCAGCAATCGTGACCGCTCGCTCCGACTTGGCGTCAATACTCCTGATTGCCTGTAGCTGTTCGTCCAGTCGCCAGAGGGCGAATTCAAGGGCAGCGCCGGCGCCCTCGTACTCCCTTGCTGGTTGAGGCTCGCCGCTGGCCAATGCTTGCTCCCCCGCCCGCGTCGCCCGCGTAGTCTAGCAAGTTTATGCCCTACCCCCCGATCACCCCGTCCCGCCGCAGCGCCGTGATCTCCGAGGCCGCAAGACCCGCCTCGGCGAGCACCTCGGCGGTGTGCGCGCCGATCGGGGGCGAGGCGCGCTCGATCGTCGTGGGCGTGGCGGAGAGCTCGACGACGGGGGCGACGACGCGCTGCGGGCCGGTGATGTCGTGCTCGATCTCGCGCATGTGGCCGGCGGCCACGACCTGCGGGTCGTCGGAGAGCTCCTCGGGGAGCTGGACGGGGGCGATCGGGACGCCCGCGGCGCCGAGGGCGTCCATCCACTCGGCGCTGCTGCGCTCGGCGATGCGGGCGGTCAGGTAGGCCACGCGCGTGTCGCCGTAGGCGATGCTCGCCGGGTCCGAGGCGTCGTAGTCCGGCTCGTCGGCGTGGTCGTCCGTGATCTCCAGCGCCTCGCGCACCAGCGCGCGCGTGCGGGGCGTGATCGCGCCGAGCATGATCAGGCCGTCGGTGGTGCGGTAGGCGTGGCTGAAGCCGCGCAGCGCCGCCGTGTCCGACTGTCGCTGCCCCGCCCGCGCATCGAGGATCTCCTGATAGCTGCCGCCGCGGGCGCGGATCGTGCGCACCTCTTCGATCATCGGGTCGCGCATCCGCGCGTCGCTGACCGGCTCGCGCATCACCACGGTGTCCTGGATCGCGAGCGAGGAGCGCAGCAGCGAGGCCTCGACGCGCTGGCCCTCGCCCGTGCGCTCGCGGTGGAAGAGCGCCGCCAGGATGCCCGCGGCCGCGGAGAAGCCCGCCGAGTAGTCCGCCAGCGCCGAGGCGGCGAGGTGCAGCGGTTCGCCCTCGCCGCCGATCTTCGCGCCGGCGGCGATCAGGCCGGCGTAGGCGGTCATCGTCGGGTCCGTCGCGGTGCGGTCGCTGAGCGGGCCGCCGTGGCCCCAGCCCGTGATCTCGCAGTAGACGAGGTCCGCGCGCAGCTCGCGCAGCGTCTCGTAGTCCAGCCCGTAGCGCGCCGCCGCGCCGGGCCGCAGGTTCTGCGTCACCACGTCGAAGTGCGGCACGAGCCGCCGCGCGAGGTCCGCGCCGGCGGGCTGGCCGAGGTCGATCGCGATGCCGCGCTTGTTGCGGTTGAGCGACTGGAAGCGCTTGCCCTCGTTGGGGACGATCGCGCCCCAGCGGCGGTGCTGATCGCCGGCCGGCGGCTCCACCTTGACGACGTCCGCGCCGAGGTCGGCGAGCACGCAGCCGAGGAACGGGGCCGCCACCACCTGCGAGAACTCGAGGACGCGGACGCCGGCGAGCGCTCCGCTCACGCGCTGCCCTCCGCGCGCCCGCGCCAGGGCTCGTGCTGCTTCGCGCTGCCCTGCGTCTGGTAGAGCATCATCTGGCGGAAGAGGTCGGCCTGCTCGGTGGCGGCGAGGCCGGCGTCGTAGCCGTAGCGCAGCGACTCGCGCGCGAGGCGCAGCGCCTGCGGCGGGTAGGAGATGATCTCCTGCATCGTCTCGCGCGCCACCGGCAGCAACTCGTCCGGCTCGTGCACGGAGACGACGAGGCCGATGCGCCGCGCCTCCTCGGCGCCGACCGCGCGCCCGGTGAGCGCCATGTGCAGCGCGTTGCCGCGGCCGACGAAGCGCGCGAGGCGCAGCGTGCCGCCGTAGGCGGGGAGGATGCCGAGACTGGTCTGGGGCAGCCGGAAGCTCGCCCCCGTGCTGGCGAGGATGAAGTCCGTGCAGCAGCACATCAGGCAGCCGACCCCAATCGCGAAGCCGTTGACGGCCGCGATCACCGGCTTCGTGTAGGCCCCGAGCACGTCGAAGATCGGGCTGCCCTGGTGCTCCTCCAGGTAGCGCTCGGCGTCGTCGACGCTGTGCGTGGACTCCTCCTTGAGGTCGGCGCCGGCGGAGAAGGCGCGCCCCGCGCCGGTGAGCACGACGCCGCCCACGTCCGGGTTGGCCTCGGCGGAGCGCAGCTCCTCGACGGTCTGCGCGCTGACCTCGCTGCCCCAGGCGTTGAGCCGCTCGGGGCGGTCGATGGTGACGACGGCGACGCCGTCGCGGACCTCGGTGCGTGCGTACGAGGGTGAGTCGCTCATGCTTCGCCTCCCCAGCGCTGCCAGTGCAGCACCTCGTCGATCGGCTTGCGCCCGAGCGGGCCGAAGCGGCCCATCGGGTAGCCGACGGGGATGGTCGAGCCGATGTAGACGTCGTCGGGGATGCCGAAGTGGGCCTTGATCTCGTCCTCGGCGCCCGCCTGGAAGGTGGTCATCGCGGCGCCGAGGCCGAGGCCGCGCGCGGCCAGCAGCAGGTTCTGGGTCGCGGGGTAGATGGTGGACCACATGGTCGCCCGGATCGGGGCCTCGGCGTTCGGGTAGGCGTTGCGGATGCAGCAGAAGATCACGGCGGGCGTCTCGTGGAAGTGCGCGATCAGGTAGCGCACGGCGCGCATCATCCGTCCCTGCGCGTCGTCCTCCGTGGGCCTGCTGAACTGGCCGAGGCGGCGCTGCAGGATGTCCGCGAGGAAGCGCATGTCCTCGCGCCCGGTCACGACTACGAAGCTCCAGTGCTGCGTGTTGCCCGCCGAGGGCGCTCGCGTCGCCGCGTGCACGAGCTTCTCAAGCAGCTCGCGCGGCACCGGGTCCGGCTTGAGCCGCCGCATCGCGCGGTTGGTGTCCATCGCCTCGAAGAGGTCCATTGCGTCTCCTTCCGGTCGTGGCTCTCGCTGCCGAGCGCTACGGGCGGTAGCCCTCGATGAAGTTCGTGATCGCGTCGATGTGCTGCTGCGGCGAGGTCAGCCCGGCGTTCATGGTGTTGAAGGAGACGTGGCTCGCGCCCGCGTCCTCCCAGCCCTGGGCTATCGCGAGCTGAGCGTCGAGGTCGCCGTCGGTGACGGCGGCGCGGGTGCTGAGCGCGATCGCGTCGGGATCGCGGCCCGCCTCGCTGGCGTGCTGCCGGATGCGATCGAGGCGCCAGAGGATGTCGTCGCGGTTGCGTGCGGGGTCCTCGGGGAACTGGTCGCGCGGAATCCAGCCGCTTCCGTAGCGTCCGCAACGGCGCAGCACCGGGCTGGACATGCCGCCGAACCAGATCGGGATCTCGCGCTCCGGCCGCGGGTTGATGCCGGCGTGGCGCACCGTGTCGAAGCGGCCCTCGAAGGTGACGAGCTCCTCGGTCCAGAGGCGGCGCAGCAGCTCCAGCTGCTCCTCCGTGCGGCGCCCGCGGCGGTGGAAGTCCTCGCCCAGCACCTCGAACTCGACCTGGTTCCAGCCGACGCCGACGCCGAGGATCATGCGCCCGCCGGAGAGCAGGTCGACCTCGGCGGCCTGCTTGGCGACGAGGGCGGTCTGGCGCTGGGGCAGGATCAGGATGCCCGTCACCAGGTCCATCCGCTCAGTGATCGCCGCCAGGTAGCCGAACAGCACGAACGGCTCGTGGAACATCGACTCGTGCGTGTAGGGGCCGACCAGCGTGTGCTTCGAGGGGTCCGCGCCGATCACGTGGTCGTAGACGAGCAGGTAGTCGTAGCCGAGTTCCTCGGCGGCCACGGCGAAGTCGCGCACCGGCCCCGGGTCGCTGCCGATCTCCGTCTGTGGGAACACCGCGCCGAGTTGCATCGTCAGCCTCGCCCTCGCGTTCCGGCGGCTCGCCTCCCGGCTGCCCGTGCCGGTTGCCGGCGTCCGGGCGGACGCCTCGCGGCGCTAAGTGTACGCGTCGCGCGCGCCCGCGTCGGGCAGGTCCGCCAGCGAGAGGATCGGCGAGGCGTCCTGCGCCGTCAGCGCGTCGATCAGGTACGGCCCGGGCGAGTTCAGAGCCGTCTGCAGCGCCTCCTCGAAGGCCTCGAGGTTGCTGACGCGCTCGCCCCCGCCGCCCATCGCGCGCGCGACGCCGGAGAAATCGACATCGGAGAAGAGCGAGCGCAGCGGCTGCTCGCGCCGCGCCTCGATGTGCGTGATCCAGGCGAGCGCCGCGTTGTTGAGCACGATGTAGGTGAGGTCCAGGCCGAGCCGGGCGGCCGTCTCGAACTCGCTCAGGCAGTAGCCCCAGGCGCCGTCGCCGGTGAGCAGCACCATCCGCCGATCGGGCGGCGTCGCGAGCCGCGCGCCGACCGCGCCGCCGCCGCCCCAGCCGATGCCCGCGAGGCCGCGCGGCGCGATGAAGGAGCGAGGCCGCCGCACGGGCACGAAGGCCGCGCCCCAGCCGGAGGAGAGCGAGGCGTCGCAGACCAGCACGTCGTCCTCGCGCAGCGCCTCGCCGAGCGAGCGGGCGAGCAGATGCGGGGGGATCGCGCCCGCCGGGTCGGGCTGCGCCGCGCCGCCTTCGCCCTCGAGCGAGTCGAGCCAGTTGGCGCGCGATGCGCTGCCCTCGAGGGCTTGCGCGAGGGCGTTCGCCGTCTCACGCGCATCGGCGACGATGCCGACGGCCACAGGCCCCGTGCGGCCGATCTCCTCGCCGTCCACGTCGGCGTGGATGACGCTCTGGCCGGGTCCGGGGATCTGCCAGGCGTGCGTCGTCAGCGAGCCGAGCTTGCAGCCCAGCACGAGCACCACGTCGGCGGCCTGCAGCGCGGCGTTGCCGCGCACCGTGCCGAACTGGCCCGCCACCCCGGCTGCCAGCGCGCCCGTCTCGTCGATCGTGCCCTTGCCGCTGATCGAGGTCGTGACCGGGATCTGCTGTGCCTCCGCCAGCTCGCGGACCGCCATCGAGGCGTCGCTGAAGGTCACGCCGCCGCCGGCGAGGATCAGCGGGCGCTCGGCGCCGGCGAGCAGCGCGGCGGCCTGCTCGACGGCGTCCGGCGGCGGAGCGCTGCGGTGGCGCGGGTAGGCGAAGTCCGCCGGACTCCAGGCCGGTGACCCCGAGGGCGGATCGACCGCCTCGGCGGAGAACACGTCCTCGGGGATCTCGAGGACGACCGGGCCGGGCCGGCCGCCGGTGGCGACGCGCAGCGCCTGCGCGAGCACGGGCTCCAGGCTGTCCGCCGTCTCGACCCGGCCGACCCACTTCGTGACCGGTGCGAGCAGTGCCGCCTGGTCGAGCGCCTGCGAGGCCGCGGCGCGCCGCCGCAGGTGCGCGCGGTCGCGCCGGATGTCGGCGACGATCGCGATCACGGGAATCGAGGAGCCGAGCGCCTCGGCGAGGCCGGAGACGAGGTTCGTCGCGCCGGGGCCGACCGTGGCGTCGCAGAACCCGACGCTGCCCGAGAGCCGTGCATGGGCATCGGCGGCGCAGGCGGCGGCGCGTTCGTCGCGCATCAGCACGTGCTGCAGTCCGGCGTCCTCGACGGCGGCGTAGAAGGGCAGCGTCTGCCCGCCCGGTACGCCGAAGACCGCGCCGACCTCGCCGGCGGCGAGGATGCGCGCGAGCCGGGCGCCGACGGTCTCTGTCACTGCGCGGCGCCGCTCACGCCGAGCCGCCGTCGGCGCTCGCGCCGGAGCGCTCGAAGCGTTCGGCGCGTGGCCGTAGCTCCTCGGGCAGCTCCTGGCCGGCGTCCTCGAAGGCGCGGCGGGTGGCCGGGCCGCCGCCGCCGAAGGCGTGCTCGAAGCTCGCCTCGAACCAGTCGCGGCTCTGCAGCAGGCGCGGCAGCTGGCTCTGGAAGTGCGGCATCACGTAGCGCGCCAGCAACTCGTAGCTGCGGAACGTTGCCTGCGTGTCCGCCCACTCGTGCGCGAGGCAGAGGATGCCGCCGAGGCCGCCCGATCGCTCCAGCACGCCCTCGATCTGCTCGATCACGTCGTCCGGCGTGCCGATCGCGAGCCCGCCATCGTCGATCGCCGCGCGGACGTCCAGGCCGGTCGCGCCGAAGGCCTCGCCGAACGCCTTGCTCTTGTGCTCCTCGGCGAGGTCACCGATGTAGGCGCGGCGGCTGTAACCGTCCTCGACCTCGGCGATCGCCTGCTCGCGGGTGGTCGCGATGTGGATCGGCAGCACGACGCGCCAGCCGCCGCGGTCGGCCTCGTTGCCGTGCGCGGCGGCCGCGTCCTCGACCCAGCTCCAGGTGCGCGTGAAGCCGTCGTGGCTCGCGCCGGCGACGGAGAGCAGGCCGATGCCGTGGCGCCCGGCGGCCGTCGCGCCCGAGGGCGTGAAGGTGGTGGTCACGGCTACCTCGAGGTGCGGCTGGGTGAAGTTGGGCATCTGCAGGCGCGCGTCACGCAGCGTGAACCAGTCGGTCTCCATCGTGACCGGCTCGTCGCCGCGCAGCAGCCCGAGGATCGCCTCGATTGACTCGTACATCATGCGCCGCTGCTCGGTCGGGTCGATGCCCATCATGTAGGCGTCCGAGGTGAGCGCGCCGGGGCCGACGCCGAGCATCGCGCGGCCCTGGGTGAGGTGGTCCAGCATCTGCATCCGGTCGGCGACCATCAACGGGTGGTGGTAGGGCAGGCTGAGCACGCCGGTACCGAGGCGGATGCGGCGGGTGCGCTCGGCGGCGGCCGCGATGAAGGCGACCGGGTCCGCGATCGTCTCCCTCGCGCCGCTGTGGTGCTCGCCGATCCAGGCCTCGTCGAAGCCGAGTTCGTCGAGGTGATCGATCAGCCGCAGGTTGCGCTGCAGCGCGAGCGTGAGGTTCTCGCCGACCCGGTGGAAGGGGGCGAGGAAGATGCCGAACTTCATGCGCTCCGGCCGGTACGTCATGGCCGCCCGCCTTCCGAATCCCGGTGCGCGCGCATCATAGCCCGCGCCGCCGCTACCATCGGCCCCGACACGCGGGCCTGCGAGGGCAGGCAAGGACGGAGGCGAGACGATGCTGCAGCTTGGCGCGCACCTTCCGCAGAACGAGTTCGGCGACGACGTGCCCGCGCTGCGCGACTACGTGGTCGGCGCCGAGGCGATCGGCTACGACTACATGATCATGGGTGAGCACATCCTCAGCCACGACGCCGCGACGCAGGCGCCGCAGACGCGCGAGGAGCCCCGACCCTACACCCCCGACTGGGTCTGGCACGAGCCGCTCGTGCTTTTCGGCTACTTCGCGGCGGTCACGGAGCGCATCAAGTTCATGCCCAGCGTCATGGTGCTCCCGATCCGCCAGACCACCCTCGTCGCGAAGCAGGCCGCCGAGGTCGACGTGCTCTCCGGCGGCCGCCTCATCCTCGGTATCGGCGTCGGCTGGAGCGGCCTCGAGTTCGAGGCGATGAACGAGGACTTCCGCACGCGCGGACGGCGCGCCGAGGAGCAGATCGACCTCATGCGCCGGCTCTGGACCGAGCCGCTCGTCGACTACGAGGGCCGCTTCCACCGCATCCAGAGCGGCGGGCTGAATCCTCGTCCGGCCGCTTCGATTCCGATCTGGGCCGGCGGCATGAGCGAGCCCGTGCTCAATCGCATCGGCCGCGTCTGCGACGGCTGGAGCATCCAGCGCACCTTCTACACCGAACTCTCGCCCGAGGACGCCGACGCCCACTTCGCCGAGCGGCTGGAGGCGGTGCATTCGGCCGCGCGCTCGGTCGATCGCGACCCCTCGGAGATCGACCTGGGCGCGGCGATCGACGTGGTCGGGAACACGCTGGAGCAGCAGGTCACGCTGGCGCGCCAGTGGGAGGCGCGCGGGGCGACGCACCTGGCGCTGCGCACGACCCGTGCGGGCATGGAGGACCTCGACGAGCACCTCGAGGCGCTGCGCGCCTTCCACGACGCCTACCACGCGGGGTAGGCACTGGGCGTCGGTCGTCGCACCGCTCGTCCCGCCCGTCTCGCGTGTATCATCCGCGACCGGACGCAGCGGGCCGCTGAACAGGCCTGCGGAACGGATAAGCGCGTGCCTGTAGCGGAGATCAACGGCATCGAACTGGTCTACGAGGAGCAGGGCGAGGGCCCGGGCCTCGTCTTCCTCCACGGTGCGGCGGGCAACCACATCTCCTGGTGGCAGCAGCTGCCCGCCTTCCGCGACCGCTTCCGCTGCATCTCCATCGACCACCGCGGCTTCGGCCGCTCGACCGACCCGGAGGGCGAGAGCGCGGCGCGCTTCGTCGATGACCTCGAGGCGCTGCTCGACGCGCTCGGCATCGAGCGCACGGCGCTCGTCTCGCAGTCGATGGGCGGGCGCACGGCGCTCGGCTTCTCCGTACGCCACCCGCAGCGCGTGAGCGCGCTGGTGCTGGCCGACACTTCGGCCGCGGTCGACTGGCCCGAGTTCAACGAGCGGCTTGAGCAGCAGCGCGCCGCGATCGGGCTCGCGCAGGGTCCGCTCGTCGTGGCGGCGCTGGGCGAGAAATTCCAGCAGCGCGACCGGGAGCGCACGTTCCTCTACCGCCAGATCGCCGGCCTCAACCCGCCCGACGCCGCCGCGACCGCGCGCACGGTCCCTCGAGGCCCGGCCACGCGCGCCGACCTCGACAGCTTCGGCGTGCCGACGCTGCTGATCGTCGGCAGCGACGATCCGCTGACGCCGCCCGCGATCATGCGCGAGCTGCACGAGGCGATTCCCGGCTCCGAGTTCCGCGAGTTCGCCGACTGCGGGCACTCCGTCTACTTCGAGAACCCCGAGGGCTTCAACGCCGCCGTCGCGGACTTCCTCGCGCGGCATCCGTAAGGAGGACACCCGTGGGTCTGCTCGACGGCAAGAGCGTGCTCGTGACCGGCGCGAGCCGTGGCATCGGCCAGGCGATCGCCGAGCGGCTCGGCGCCGAGGGCGGCCGCATCGCCTGCGCCGCGCGCACGCTCAGCGAGGGCGACCACATGCTCGAGGGCTCCCTCGAACGCACCGTCGGCGCGATCCGCGCCGCGGGCGGCGAGGCGACGCCGCTGACCGCAAACCTCGCCGACCCGGACGAGTGCACGAGCCTCGTCGAGCGGGCCGTCGAGGCGTACGGGTCGATCGACGTGCTGGTCAACAACGCCGTGCTGACCTACTTCACCCAGATCGTCGACTACGAGCTGCACCGCTGGCAGCGCGCCTTCCAGGTCAACGTCCACGCGCCGTTCCTGCTGAGCAAGGCCGTGTTGCCCTCGATGATCGAGCGCGGCGGCGGGGCGATCGTGAACATCTCCTCCGCCTCGGCGATCGGGCCGGGACGCGCCCCGTACCCCGGCCCGCCGCCGAAGGGCCGTGTCGAGTACGGCTCGACGAAGGCCGCGCTCGAGCGCTTCACGCAGGGCCTGGCGCAGGAGGTGACGCGCTTCGGCGTCGCCGTCTCCGCCGTCTCGCCCTCGCTGCCGGTCGCCACGCCCGGCACGGTGCTGCACAACGTGATCAGCGAGGGCCATCCGGACTCGGAGCCCGCGAGCTACATGGCGGACTGCGTCGTGCTGCTCGCGACCGAGCCCGTCGATCGGGTCGCCGGGCGCGTCTGCTACAGCCAGCAGCTGCTCGCCGAGTACGGGCGGCTCGAGCACCCTCGGGGACACATGGCGGACGAGCCCGGCTCGGGCTACGCGCAGATCTAGGGCCGCCCCGCGCGGCGAAGGAGGCAGACGATGGACATCCAGCAGGACAACGGGCTCTCGGCGCTGCTCCTCTCGCCCGAGGAGGAGCGCGTCTGCACGGGCTTCAACTTCACGGAGGGCCCCGTCTGGATCGCCGCCGACAACTGCCTGGTGTTCAGCGACATCCACTCCAATCGCACCCACCGCTGGCGGCCGGGCAACGACAGCGCCGAGGTCTTCCGTGAGCCCAGCAACCACGGCAACGGCAACACGCTCGACCTCGACGGCAACGTGCTCACCTGCGAGCACGCCGGCCGCCGTGTCGCGAAGACCGCCTACGGGGGCGGCACCGAGACGCTGATCGACTCCTTCGAGGGCAAGCTCCTGCACAGCCCGAACGACATCGTCGTCGACAGCTCCGGCGCGACCTGGTTCACGGACCCGGACTACGGCTACAACCGCCATCCGGACGCCGTCCGCGAGCTGGACTTCCAGGGCGTCTACCGCGTCGCGCCGGACGGGTCGGTCAGCGTCGTCGAGGACCGGCTCGAGAAGCCAAACGGGCTGACGTTCTCCCCCGACGAGTCGCTCCTCTACATCGCCGACTCCAGCATCGCGCGCAAGGTCTGGCGCTACGAGGTCAACGCCGACGGCAGCCTCGGCGATCGCACGCTCTTCGCGGACATGGAGCACGACGAGCGCGTCGGCGTCCCGGACGGGATGAAGGTGGACACGGATGGGCGGCTCTGGAGCACGGGCGCCGGCGGCGTCTGGGTGCTCACCCCGGAGGGCGAGCTGCTGGGCGTCTTCGAGACCGCCGAGCACGCCGCCAACCTCACCTTCGGCGGCCCGGACCGCACGACGCTCTACCTGACGGCGAACACCTCGATCTACCGCGTGGAGACGGCGGTCACGGGCATCGGGCCGCACTCGCGTTAGGGGACCGGAGGGGCCCTCACCCTACCCCTCTCTCCTGGGGGCAAGGCGCTCCGAAGCCGAGCGCGCGTCTCCCGTGGGGGGCTGCGCCCCCCACGCCCGCATCCGGGACGAGCACGCGCTGCGCGCCGCTCTGGCCCGCGCACCCGCCCTCGGATTTCTTTCCATGTGGGGGCTGCGCCCCCACGCCCCCCTCGGCTCCGTCGCACCCGCGCGGCCTTCAAGGGCGGTGCGGCTCCCTCGCCCTTGAGGGAGAGGGCGGGGGTGAGGGGGTGGACGTTGTTTGCGCTCGCGAGACTTCTCAGCTTACCCGCTGAAGTCACGCCGTCCGCCTCGCCTTCGGCGGCCCGGACCGCACTCACGCTAGGGACCGGGTCAGGGAGGGCCGTTCCAGCAGCTCCCTTTCCGGCTCCCTCTCCCTCGGGAAAAGGGGACCGGACGGTGCGCCCTCGAGGGTTCCGAGGGGGCGTGGGGGCGGAGCCCCCACAGAAAGAAGAATCCGGGGGCGGGTGGGTGGGCCAGAGCCGCGCAGCGCGCTCGTCCAGGATGGGGGCGTGGGGGCGCAGCCCCCCACAAGGGGGAGGGAGACGTCAGCCTGTCGCAGTCACGCCGTCCGGCTCGCCGTCGCGGTCGAGCCAGACGCGGGCGATCTGCAGGCCGAGATCGCCGGTGGCGTCGTAGAGCCGGAGGTTGCGCAGCCATGGCTGGTAGACCTCGAAGCGCAGCGCGCCGACTTTCTCGACACGGTAGGCGCGCTCCAGCACGCGGTCCCAGATGCGGCGCAGCAGCTCGCGGCGCGCCTCGGGGTCCAGCTCGCGCGACTGCCGCTCCGCCCAGCCGTCGATCTGCGGATCGCTGATGCCCCAGCGATTGAGCGCGCCGCCCGTGACCAGCGAGTCGTGGAAGTAGGCATCGGTCGTGAAGCCGGCGGGGGCGTAGCCGTCGGCGGCAGCGCCGTAGTCGTTCCCGCTCCAGCTGCGGTTGAAGGCGGTCATGTCCAGCTCATGCAGCGTCATCGTCACGCCGAGGGCGGCGAACTGCTCGGCGATCTGTTCGTTGGCGCGGCGGTTCGTGACGTCGTGGTAGTTGCGATAGCGCAGCTCGAAGGCGAGCGGGAGCGCGTTCGCGGCCTCGAGCATGCGCTGCGCCTCCCGCGGGTCGTGGCGCAGCCACGGCCCCAGCGCCTCGCCCTCCGGCTCGCGGTCGAAGAGGTAGACCCAGGGCGTGCTCGGCAGCACCTTCGCGAGGCCCTCGTGCAGCTCCCCGGCCAGCGCCTCGCGGTCGATCGCCAGCATCAGCGCCTGGCGCACGCGCTCGTCGGCGAAGCGCGCGTCCGCGAGGTCGAGCGCGATCCCCCACTGCGAGCTGAACGCGGGCACGAGGTGCATCCGCGTCTCCGGGAGCTCCTCGATCAGCGCCCGCGCCTCGCTCAGCCGCTCCAGCGGGTTGCTGACGTAGTCGAAGTCGCCCGCGCGGAAGCCGTCGAGGCGGCGCGTGGGGTCCGGCTCGATCTCCACGTCGAGGCCGTCGAGGTGGACCGGCCCCTCCCAGTACGCCGGATTGCGGCGCAGCCGCAGGCGGCTGCCGGGCGTCGCCTCCTCGAGGATCAGCGGGCCGCTGCCGGCGAGGCCGCGCATCGCCTCCAGCGCGCCGCTCTCGTGCAGCTCGCGCGGGTAGATGCAGAACGAGCGGCTCCCCAGCGGCAGGTCGAAGTCGGCCTGCGGGCGGCGCAGCGTGATCGCCAGCGTGTGCTCGTCGAGCGCCTCGCAGCGCGCCATCGCCGCGAGGTAGCCGCGGTGCGCGCCCTCGCGCGCGTAGCGCTCGATCGCCCAGCGCGCGTCCTCGGCGACGAGCGGGCGGCCGTCGAGCGGCGGCACGTCCTGCCAGCGCGCCTCGTCCGTGAGCCGGAAGGTGTACGTCAGCCCGTCCGGCGAGCGCTCCCAGGAGCGCGCCAGCTCCGGCTCGAGCCGCCGCTCGAAGGGGTCGAAGGCGGCCCCGCCGGCGAAGCGCAGCAGCCGGTTCGCGACCAGGTTGGGCAGCATCAGCGTGCCCGCGCTCGTCGAGAACGTCGGGTCGAACGAGACGAGATCCTGGTGCCAGCCGACGCGCAGCACGCCACCCTCGCGCGGCTCGCCCGGCGGCTCCGCCAGCACGTAGGGCAGCGGCAGCGCGGGGTCGTTGCGCCAGAGCGGCGCCGCTGCGGGCGGCTCGCCGGCTATTCGAGCACCCCCGCTTCCTCGAGCCGCCGCACCTCCGCCTCGGACATGCCGAGGTACTCGCCGAGCACCTCGACGTTGTGCGCGCCGAAGACGGGCGCGGGCAGGCGCAGCCGCGGCGGGGCTTCGGAGAGGCTCCACGGGTTGCCGTTGAGCAGCTCGCTGCCGGGGTAGTCCTCGTGCAGCACGAAGCGGCGGCGGCGCTCGGCGAGATGCGGGTCCGCGATCACCTCGGCAGCATCGAGGACGGGGAACGCGGCGACGCCAGCCGCCTGCAATGTCTCGGTAAGCGCGCGCTTGTCCTGCGAGGCGGTCCAGGCGCCGATCTCGCGGTCCAGCTCCGTGCGCGCCGCGATCCGCCCCTCGCGTGTCGCGAAGTGCTCGCGCGCGAGCCAGTCCTCGCGGCCCGCGGCGCGCGCGAGGGCGCCCCACTCCTCCTCCGTCTCGCAGGCGATGCCGATCCACTGGTCCTCGCCCATGCAGCGGTAGATCCCGTGCGGCGCGAGGTAGCGGTGGGAGTTGCCGACGGGGCCGAGGTCGCGGCCGTTCCAGGTGTATTCGATCACCGCCTCGGCCAGGCCCGCGAAGCCCGCCTCGCCCTGCGCCAGCTCGATGAACTGGCCGCGCCCGGTGCGCGATCGCGAGGCGAGGGCGGCGAGGACCGCGAGCGCCCCGTAGGCGGAGGCGATCGGGTCGAGCTCGGCGGCCTCCTCCATCACGGACCCGTCCTCCGGGTAGCCGTTCAGGCTCTTCATCCCGAACAGCCCGGTCAGCGACGGGCCGTAGCTGACGAGGTTCGCCCACGGCCCATCGAGGCCCGCCGAGGGCATCGCCAGCATGATCAGCCGCGGGTGCTCGGCCGTCAGACGCGCGTAGTCGACGCCGAACGAGCGCATCACCCGCGGCGCGTAGTTGTCGACGACCACGTCGACGACGCCGCAGAGGAGCTCGAACAGATCGAGGCCGCCCGGCGCCTTGAGGTCGAGGGCGATCGAGCGGCGGTTGCGCAGGATCCACTCCCAGGCGAGCGGTTCGGACGGGTCGAAGCTGCCGGGCACGCCGGAGCCCCAGGGGCGCTTCGTGGTTTGCACCTTGATCACGTCCGCGCCGTAGTCGGCGAGGTAGCGGCTGACGAGCGGCCCCGCCCAGACCTGGCCGAGATCGAGCACGCGCAGGCCGGCCAGCGGGGCGTTCCGCGGATCCGCCGCGCCGGGGAAGTCCGAGGCGCTTGCCGGACGCCAGGCGTCCTCGCGCGCGGGCGGCCAGGGCGGCGCGCTCCAGCCCTCGGCGTTCGGCTCGTCGAGGCGCGGCGGCGGGGCGGGCGCGGCCCAGGGAGTCCCGGCCATGCGGTAGGGCGCGCCCGGCGTGCGCAGCGGCGGATGGTCGCCCGGCGCCTCGACGAGCAGGCCGCGCTCGGCGGCGTGGTCGGACTCGCAGACCTCGGGGATGGTGAGCACGGGCTGGAAGGGGATGCGCTCGCGGCGCGTGATCTCCCAGATCTCGGCCTTGGTCAGCCGCGCAAACTGCGCGGCCATGCCCTCGCGCAGCGCGCGCTGCACCTGCTCGGCCTGCTCGGGGTCGAGGTTGCGGCGGACGTGCGGGCTGCCGAGGCTGCGGATCAGCTCATCGCGCGACCACTCGGGGTTGCCGAGGCCGTCCACGAACGCCGTCCAGTGCCGCGCCACCTGCGTCATCAGCACGAAGTCGCCGTCCTTGACGCCGTAGACGCCCCAGACGCCGCCGCTCAGCCCTCGCCCGTTGCGCTGCGGGATCGGGTTGCCGAGGTAGACCGCCTGCGGGATGCCGTGCCCCCAGACGGCGACGTTCACCGCCACGAGCGCGCTGATGTCGACGAACTGCCCGCGGCCGATGCGGTCGCGGTGATGCAGCGCGAGCAGCGTCGCGAGCGTCGCCTGCACCCCGGCGTGCTGCACGTCGGCGGCGTCGAGCGGCGCGGTCAGCGGCTCGCGCTCCGGGTCGCCGATGCGGTAGGCGACGCCGGCGCCGCAGTAGGCGAGCAGCGGCGCGCCCTTCCATTCGGCGTAGGGCCCGCTGTGGCCGAAGGTGGTGACGGCCGTCACGACGAGCCGCGGATGCGCCGCCCGCAGCCGCTCGCCGTCGAGGCCCACTGTCTGCGCCTCCCGCGGCCGGAAGGAGTGCAGCAGCACGTCGGCGTCGGCGAGCAGCGCCTCGAGGGCGGCGCGACCGTCCCCGGTCGTCAGGTCGAGGCGCGCCCCATCCTTGCCGCCGTTGAGGTAGATGAACTGGCCGCTGTGCTCAGGGTCCGGCTGGTCGGCCGGGAAGGGGCCGTGTTGCCGCAGCGCATCGCCCTCGGGCGGCTCGATCTTGATGACCGTGGCGCCGAGGCCGCGCAGCAATCTGCCCGCGTAGGCGATCGCCTTGCCTCCGCCGGCCTCGACAACGCGCAGGCCGGCGATGGCGCCCGTCATACCCGGTTGCCCAACTCCCGCCCGATCGTCTGAACCGGCCGCGCGCCGCGTACTAGGCGATGTTCGCGAACATCGGGTCGTCCTCGATTGAGTACTCGTAGGGCTTGAGATCCTCGGGCGGGGTCGTCGCGAGGCTGATCGGCGCGTCAACCTCGAAGGGGCTCTTGAGGTCGAGTTCCTTGGCCATCTCGCGCATGGCCGGGATGACCTCCTTACCGATCAGTTCGATGTTGCGCATGTTGTCGCGGTGGCTGATGTGGCCGTCGGTGGCGTAGAAGCTGACGATGCCGGGCCGCGTCTGCTCGAGCACCTTGCGGAGCTGCGCGATCGCGTGGTCCGGGTCGCCCATGATCCAGGTCAGATCGTCGAGGTGCTTCTGCAGCGTCGCGCCGGAATCGGCGCCGCCGCCGGCGGACTTGAGGCCCTTGGCGCCGGTGCGCTGGTTGTTGCGGGCCACGGCGCCGCGCCGCCGCGCGATCGCGGCCGGGGAGTCCGGCGCGCCCCAGAGGTAGCCCGAGGGCGAACTCCACACGGGGTGGCCGAGGCCGGTGAACTCGCCCGCCATCCACATGAACTCGCGCGCGTTGCGCATCGCGTGCTCCATCGTGTCCTGCACGTGGAAGTGGATGGTCTGGCCGAAGTTCCAGGTGCCGACCTCGTAGCCCTTCTCGGCGGCGACCTCCTTGTAGGTGCCCATGATCCGCTTCTGCGCCCGCTCGTCCGTCCCGAGGCCGATGTAGGGGTAGCGGTGCGCCGCCGCCCACTGCACGGTCTCGAGGCTGGAGGTGCCGGGTACCCAGATGCGCGGGTGCGGCTTCTGCACCGGCAGCGCCCACGGGTTGACGACGCGGAAGTGGTACTGGTCGCCCTCCCAGCGGAACGGGCCGGGCTCGGTCCAGGTCTTGATGATCAGGTCGTGCGCTTCCTCGAGGCGGTCGCGGTTGTAGGCGGGGTTGGCGTTCATCGCGAACTGCTCGGTGCCGCCGCCGCGGATCAGGCCGGGCACGAGGCGGCCCTGCGAGATCATGTCGATCATCCCGAGTTCCTCGGCGGTGGCGACGGGGTTGTCGCGCAGCGGCAGGGGCACGCCGAGCAGCACGATCTTCACGTTGTTGGTGACGGCCGCGAGGATCGAGGCCCAGATCTGGATCTGCGGCTGCATGCAGAACGGCGCGTTGTGGTGCTCGTTGAGCATGATGCCGTCGAAGCCGACCTCGTCGACGAGCTTGTACTCGGCGAGGCGGTCCTGGTAGATCGCGCTGCCCGCATCGGAGTCATAGAACTCGTTGGAGAAGCGGAGCACCGTGAGGCCGTCGCGCTCTCGGGCCTCCTCCTCCGGGTAGGCGGACATCGGCTGCTCGGTGAAGTACATGATGAACATCGTCGGACCCCGTTCGGTGTTCGCCCGTGCCGCCCGCCGGTGCGCAGGCCGGCGGCCTGCGCACCGGCGGGCGCATCCGGGGGAGCATACCAGCGAACTGCGTTTCGATCGGCGACCCGCGAGGGCCGTCGAGGTAGTCGATCGCGTCCCCCGCGCTACACTGTGGACGCCTCGGCGGACCGGAGGGGCGTGGCATGGCGAACGGCTGGCAGTGGCTGCGCGGCCTGATCGCCGGCTTCCTCGGGAGCTGGCGCACCACCTACCTCAACTTCCGCCGCTACGACGCGCCGTTCCCGGTCAAGCTCCGGCTCTTCGCCCGCAACAAGTGGACCATGGCGCGCACGCTCTCGCTCTGCTGCGGCAACCTCGGCGAGCCCGGCTGCTGAAGCGACTCCGAGGAGCCCGGTGCGGGCTCGGCGGACCACCACGAACATCCGCACCATCCGCACGAGTAGCCTCAGCCCTCTCGATGTCGGGCGAGGGCGGTCCGGCTCCCTCTCCCCTTGCGGGAGAGGGCGGGGGTGAGGGGTCCGCCGCGCGCCAGCGCGGCGAGATGGAGCCGCCCGCCCCGAGGGGAGCGGGACCGCATTGCCCTCGCTCCACCCGGCCTCCCGTGTGGCATCGGCGGCTGGTGTCGTGTAGCGTCCGCCCGCGCCCGATCGCGCACATCGAGAGGGGTACGGGATGAAAGCAGCCGTCTTCCACGGCGTGAACCAGCCGCTGACCATCGAGAACATCGACATCGACGAGCCCGGCGACTACGAGGTGCTGGTGCGCACCGCCGCCGCGGGCGTCTGCCACTCCGAGCTGCATATGGTCGAGGGCCACTCGCCCGTGCCTCCGCCCGCCGTGCTCGGCCACGAGTCCGCGGGCGTCGTCGAGCGCGTCGGGAGCCGCGTGCGCTACGTGCAGCCGGGCGACCACGTGATCGCGCGCGGCACGTTCTGTGGCCACTGCGAGATGTGCCTGACGGGGCACCTCAACGTCTGTACGAGCCGCCCCGGGCGCAGTGCGGACGACCCTCCGGTGATGTCCTGGAACGGCCAGCGCCTTAACCAGTGGGGGTCGAACATCTTCGGCTGGTCAGAGCAGATGCTGCTGCACGAGAACGGCGTCGTGAAGATCGCCGATGAGATGCCGCTCGACGCCGCCGCGCTGCTCGGCTGCGCCGTGATTACAGGCTTCGGCGCGGTGATGCGCACCGCGCACGTCGAGGCCGGCTCCTCGATCGCGGTCTTCGGCTGCGGCGGCATCGGGCTGTCCGCGATCCAGGGCGGCGTCGTCTCCGGCTGCCAGCGCGTGATCGCGGTCGACCTGCTCGACAGCAAGCTCGAGGTCGCGCGCGAGTTCGGCGCGACCCACACCGTCAACGGATCGAAGGAGGACCCCGTCGCCGCGATCCGCGCGATCGCCGACGGCGAGGGCGTCCACTACTCGTTCGACGCGATCGGGCTGGCGAGCGTGGCGATGCAGGCGCTCGACTGCCTGCGGCCGCAGGGCACGGCCACGCTGATCGGCGTGATCCCGGAGGACCAGCCGCTCAACTTCGGCTGGCGCCGGCTCAGCGGCGAGAAGCGGATCCAGGGCTGCATGATGGGCTCGAACCGCTTCCGCATGGACCTGCCGATGCTCGTCGACCTCTACATGCAGGGCCGGCTCAAGCTCGACGAAATGATCACCACCCGCGGCTCGCTCGAGGACGTCAACGACTTCCTGGAGATCATGAAGGCCGGCGAGGTCACCCGCCAGGTGATGATGATGGAGTAGGCGTCGCCTCGGGCGTGCTGCGGGCCTACCCCGCGGCGCGCTCGCAGGCGCGCGCGATCCGAGCCGCCGCCTCCCGGAGTTCCTCGACGCTCGCGGTCGAGTAGGCGAGGCGGATGTAGTCGCCTCCAGGATCGTCGTCTCGTTCCCCATGGTCCGGGAAGAAGGCGCGGCCGACGGGGAAGACGGCGCCCTCGTGCAGCGCCTCGCGCTGCACCGCGTCGGCGGTCAGACCGCCGCGCAGCCGCACCCAGAGGAAGAACCCGCCGCGAGGAGCGCGGAAGTCCGCGTACGGCTCCGCGTACTCGCGCAGCCCGCGCTGCAGCGCCTCGGCCTTGCGCGCGTAGAGCGGGCGCATGCGGGCGACGTGCTCGGCGTAGCCGCCGCTCTCGATGAACCCGGCGATCATGCGGTGCAGCAGCGGACTGCCGCCCATATCGAAGCGCACCCGCGTGAAGCGCTCGATCAGCTCCGGCTCGGCCTCGATCCAGCCGACGCGCAGCCCGGTCGCGATCGTCTTGGAGAACGTGCCGACGGTGACCACGCCGTGGCCGCCCGCGAGCGCCGCCAGCGCGGGCGGACGCGTCTCGCCGAAGTGGATGTCGCCGTAGGGGTCGTCGTCGAGCAGCAGCGCCCCATGCTCCGCGGCGAGCCGCACCAGCTCGCGCCGCCGCTCGATGGCGAGCGAGGCGCCGGTCGGGTTGTGGAAGTTGGGGATCGTGTAGATCAGCTTCGCGCGGCGGCCCTCCGACTCGAGCCTCGCCAGCGCCTCGGCCAGCGCGTCCGTGCGGCAGCCGTCCTCGTCCACCGGCACGGTCACGAGGGCGGCCCCGTGGCCGCGGAACGTGCGCATCGTGCCGGAGAACGTCGGCGACTCGCTGACGACGATGTCGCCGCGGTCGAGCAGTGCCGCGCAGACGGTCGCGATGCCGCCCGACGAGCCGTTGGTGAGCATGAAGTGCGCCGCCGTCGCGGGCAGGCCCAGCTCGTGCGTCGAGCGTTCGGCCAGCTGCTCGCGCAGGCCCTCGAAGCCGAGTCCCCCGCCGTAGGTGAGCGCGCCGTCGTCGTCGCCGCCGAGCGTCTCGCCCAGCGCCTCCAGCAGCGCGGCCTTCGGCAGTGTCGAGGGGTCCGGGATGCCGCCGGCGAGGCTGATCGCCGTGCCGCTGGCGGCCAGCTGCCAGGCGCTGGCGGGCAGTCCCCAATCGGTCGCGGTGCCGGGGTTCAAGTCGCGCGCGCCGCTGCTGAGCAGCGCTTCGGGATCGCGGCCGGCCCAGAGGCGCGCCGCCGCCGCGGCGATGTCGCCCTCGCGGCTCACGAGCCGGCGTCCGCCTCGTCGTCGAATACGAGCGAGGGCTCGTGCACGCCGAGCACGACGATCTCGTCGCCGGCGCTGATCCGTCCGCCCTCGAGCACGCGCACGCGGATCCCGCCGCGCCCGACGAGCGCGTGCAGCAGCCCCGGCCGCTCCAGCAGGTCTTGCAGGTAGTTGCAGGGGTCGCAGGGCAGCATCCCCGCCAGCCGCGCGCCGCCGATCCGGAACTCGAGGCCGAGCAGGCCCTGCAGTTGCACGCCGCGCGTCACGAGGTTGCGGCGCAGCAGCTGCGGCTCCAGTCCGAGGTCGTCAGCGGTCTCCGCCTCGATGATCGTGAGCTGCTGCTCGCGCCAGCGCGGGTCGCTCCAGTGCCCGCGGCGGGTCGCGTAGCGGTCGCCGAGGATCCCGACGTCCGGGACGACCTCGACCCACGGGCGCTGCTGCATGGGCGCGCCGGCCTCGGTCGACACGAAGATGCCGATGATGCCCGGCTGGCTCGTCCCGGATGCAGCGGAGTCGCGTTCGGCGGTGGTCATGGCCGCTCCTTCGCACCAGCGAATGCTACACCGGCAGCGGCCGGGTAGGTCAGGGGCACTTGTGTTCTACTCCTGGGCCATGTAGGGTGCGATTGGCATGACACGGATGTGTGTATTGGGGGACGAGTGTGGCGCAGAACCCGACCATGAGGCTCCGCGGGCAGATCAAGCCGGGGATGTTCTCGAACGAGCGAGTGTTCCTCGTCGAGCATGAAGGCGGGGAGGGGGAACCCGACTGCGTGATCGTGCCCGATAGTTCCGTGGAGGAACGGGACGGCTGCTCCACGGTTCACGTGGTGCTGTTCGAACGCTCGGACGGTCGCGCGCTCGTGTTCGTCCCTGGTGAGCACCTGTTCGGTAACGGCTTTGCCTGGGTGAGCGAGGAAGATCTCGTCTCGGCATGATCCTCAGCAACACAGCCATCGTCGAGGCGATCGACGATGGCCGGCTCGTCATCGACCCCGAGCCTCCGCGTGAGCGCGGAAACCTGCGGGGCAGCCCGTACTCGACGACAGCGGTCGATCTGCACCTTGGCCCCCTACTCTCGAAACCGAGGCGGATGCCGCACGCGGTGATCGATCTCGGACGGCCGGGCAGCGTCGGAGCCACGCTCGACGCTGTGACGGAGCAGTTCGAGATCGACGATCGCGGCTACGAGCTGGAGCCAGGCCCGGAGCACTTCATCCTCGGCCAGACAATTGAGGTTGTGAGGCTGCCCCTGCCCGCGGACCTGGGCGGCAGTGCGGCCGGCAAGCCGGCGCTCGCAGCGCGCGTCGAGGGGAAGAGCTCACGGGCGCGGTTCGGGTTGCTGGTGCACTTCACCGCGCCGACGATCCACGCAGGTTGGGATGGACGGATCACGCTGGAGATGATGTGCCTGGGAGCGATGCCGCTCAAGCTCTACCCCGGCCTCCCCATCTGCCAGTTGATCATCGAGGAAGTCTCCGGAGAGCCCACGCGAGGCGTGAGCCAGTTCCAGCACCAGCGCACACCATCCGGCCGAGTCTGAGGCTCTCGAAGCAGCCTACGGGGAGCCGGAGGCCGCTTCGCTCGGCGGCTGGCCGCTGTCCTCCGGGTTGCGCAGCTGGCGCAGGAAGGACTCGACGGACTCGACCAGTTCCGGCGCCTCCGGCACCGCGGACGTGTCGATCGCATCGAGGGCGGGGTGCAGCTCGTCGTAGTTCTGCTCGAGGGTCGCGATGAAGCGCCCGAACTCGTCCGAGCGCCCGCGTGCGTCCTCGGCCTCGTTGTAGAGCTCCTCGATCTGGTCGTCGAAGGGGGACAGGTCGACCTTGGCGCCGAGGCCATCGCCGAGGGCCTTGATCAACGCGCGGGCGGCGAACGGGTGCGGCTCCACCGACACGTAGAACGGGGCGGCGGTGAGCAGGCTGGAGCTGCCCCAGCCGCGCTCCTCGCAGGCGACGGCCAGCGGCGTCGTGATCCCGGCCGGGCCTTCGTAGCTCCACGGCTCGGGGACGAGCCCGAAGCGCGCCGCCAGCTTCGCGTCGCGCGAGTAGAGCTGCACGGGTAGGGGCCGCGAGTGCGGCGTCGCCGCACGGTAGGCGCCGAGCATCAGCGACTCGCTCACGCCGACGCGCTCCATCACCTCGACGATCGCGTCGATGAACTGGCGCCAGCGCAGCTGCGGCTCCGCGCCGACCAGCAGCACGAGGTCGCGATCGGAGCCCTCGGGGCGCGCGAGGTAGAACTCGTTGCCCGGCCAGTCGATCGCGCGCACGCCGGGCTCCGCGTCATCGTCGTCGGCGACGCGGACGCGAGGGCGGCGCACGGTGAAGTCGAAGAAGAGCTGCGGATCGATGGACGCGAGGGGTTCTGCTTCCCAGTGATCCACCAGCTCACGCAAGGCGGTGGCCGCGCTCGTGCCCCAGGAGCCGCCGAAGGCGGCGATCAACATGGGATCGCGCAGCGCGGACGGATCCGGCAGGTGCTCTTCGTAGCGGACGAAGTCAGTCATGCGGTGATCTTAGCACTCTCCCGCCGAGAGTGCTAAGGCCGGGCGGTCACGCCTCCGCCGTGCGCCGTCCCTGCGCGTAGAGGAAGAACTCCGCGGTGGCCCGCACCTCGAAGTCCCAGCCGAGCGCGGCGAGCCGCTCACGCAACTGCCGAGGCTGGTAGTAGCGCTTCACGATCTCGAAGCGGCGTCCGCCGGAGAGTTCGCGCTGCTCCGTCTCCCGCGCGTCGCCTTGCCCGCTGGCGCCGCTCGACCCTCCCGGCGAGGCGGAGTCGACGAAGAAGACGCGCCCGCCCGGCGCGAGCGCCGCGTCGACCAGCGCCCAGAAGGCGTCGAAGCGCTCGTCCGGGACGTGCGAGAGCCAGAAGCCGAAGAACACCTCGTCGTAGCGCCGCTCGGGCGTCCACTCCCAGATGTCGGCGAGGAGGTAGCGCACGCGCTCCGCGCCCAGCCCGGCGGTCTCGACGCGTGCGCGGCAGCGCTCGATCATCTCGCTCGATGCGTCGAGCGCCGTCACTTCCTTCGCGCCCTCGGCGAGCTGCTGCGTCCACCAGCCGGTGCCGCAGGCGATCTCGAGGATGCGGCCGTAGGCGCCGAAGGCGGCGAGGGCGGCGCGCACCTCGTTCGTCTCGGCGATCCAGCGGCGGCGGAACTCGGGGCCGCGGTCGTGGCGGCCGCTGCGCAGCCACCACTCGTCGTACTCGGGGGCGCGGGCGTGGTAGTAGGCCTTCTGCTCGTCGAGGAGCCGCAGCGGGTTGTCGGTCATGGTCGGCGTGCAGGCCGCCCTAGGCGGCGCGTCGCTCGCGCACGGCCTCGGCCAGCTGCGGCAGCACCTCGCCCGAGGGCCCGCGCAGGATCACGGTGGCGAGGTCGCTGAGCGCCGTCGGTTCCGGGTCGATCTCGATCAGCGGGACGCCGCGCTGCGCGGCGAGTCGCGGGTAGTGGGCGACGGGGTACACGACGGCCGAGGTGCCGGCGAGCAGGAAGACGTCCGCCTTCGAGGTCTCCCGTTCGCAGCGTTCCAGGTGCGATCTCGGGACCGGCTCGCCGAAGCCGACGCTGTCCGTCTTCAGGGGGCTCGGGCAGCCGGGCTCCGGGCACCATGGCGGCAGCGCCTCCGGGTCGACGGCGAGGTCGTCCTCGTGCCAGCGTCCGCCGCAGTGGGGGCAGCGCAGCCAGTAGATGTTGCCGTGGATCTCGGTCAGGGACGTGGTGCCCGCCTGGCGGTGCAGGTCGTCGCCGTTCTGGGTGATCACGTGGCGCAGGACGCCGAGCGCCTCAAGTTCGGCCATGGCGTAGTGGCCGGCGTTCGGCTTGGCGGCGTGGAGCTTGTCCATGAGGTCCTGGATGTCCGGATCGCGCTCACCGAAGAGCCGTTCCTTCCACCACCCCTCGGGGTCGCTGAGGAAGCGCTCGAAGCCGTCGCTGCGTGGCTCGCCGATCTTGGTCCAGAGTCCGCTCTTGCCTCGGAACGTTGGTACGCCGGACTCGTGCGAAACGCCCGCGCCGGTGAGCGCGATAGCGTACGAGGAACTTGCGAGCAGATCGGCGGCTCGCGCCAGTGCTCCGGCATCGACTGTCATGGGAGCTATCCTAGCCGCTTCTCATGGTCGGTGCAGGGCCCTCCGGGGACGTGGATCAACGGGTTTTGGAACGTGGTATCACTGCTGCCGCGTAGCGTGCGCTTGGAACGAGGACCTAATGGCACTCTGGATCGATTGTTTGGATGCGGTTAGAGTATGCTCGTTCAGGACATGAGTTGCGGATGAAAGGCTAGTTGAACGTGGCGATCTTCACTCCCAAAGAAGCATCCGAGGTGCTGATCGGACGAGAGCGTGCGTCGGCGCAGGAGCGCCAGATGTACGCGGAGGCATTGCAGGGTTCTAACGCAGGTACGATCGAGCTGTCGCGCGGCGAGAAGGCCTCCCGCATCAAGCGCCTGCTTGCCGAGGCCTCGAAGGACACCGGGATTCGTGTCCGCTCCACGTGGGAGGACAAGAACCAGCGCGTGCTGCTCTGGAAGCGCGTGGGCAGCTAGCTCACACCACCGCGCCGCGCCGGAGCCGGGCAGGGTCCGGGCGGCGCTGCCTTCCGACACAAGAAAACCGGCCACCTGATGGTGGCCGGTTTTGTGTGCTTGCGGCCTGCGCTACAGGCCTCGAATGCGGGACTGCGCTAGCGACCCTTGAAGACGGGCGTCCGCTTCTCGGCGAAGGCCTGCGCGGCCTCCATCGTGTCGTCCAGCTTGCGGAGGCCGGCCATCGCCTGCGGGAAGCCGATCGCGCTCTGGTAGGTGTTCGGCCGCGGGCGCGCCATCATCAGCTGCTGCTTGGTGACGCGCACGTGCACCGGCGGCAGGCCCGCGATCTCCTCGGCGAGGTCCATCGCCGTCGACTCCAGCTGGTCGGCCGGGACGACGTGGTTGGCGAGGCCCAGCTCGTACGCGCGCTGCGCGTCGAACTGGTGGCCGCGGATCACGATCTCCGAGCCCGGCAGCCAGGGCAGGTTGTTCAGGATCGGGAACAGCGCCGGGCCGATGATGCCCGTCGGGATCTCCGACATCGCGAAGCGCGCGCCCTCGGCGGCCACGCAGATGTCCGAGGCGCAGACCATGTAGAAGCCAAGGCCCCAGGCCCCGCCCTGCACCGCGGTGATCAGCGGGATGTCGGTCTCCGGCACGCTGTAGAAGCCGAGGTCGGCGACCGGCTCGCCCGCGCCCACGACCTCGGGGGCACCGCCGGCCTGCTCGCGGATGTCGCGGCCGGCGCAGAAGATGCGGCCTTCGCCGGAGAGCACCACCACGCGCACGTCCGGGTCGCTCATCGCCTCGTGCCAGGCACGGCGGCGATCCCAGCTGATCTGCGCGCCCTGCGCGTTGAGGCGCTCGGGGCGGTTGAGGATCATCCGGAAGATGTGACCGATCTTCTCGGTCTTCACGAAGGTGTAATCGGTCATGGCATTCCTTTGCGTTGGCTCCTGTGTCGGCGCGGCGAAATCTAGCACATCCAGCCCGCTGGTACGAATGCCCGCAGCGCTGGCCGTAGCGGGGTTGTCAGTGCAGCTGCGGACGTACCATCCTCGCAGGGGCGCAGCGTGGGCGGTCCACGGCGGCGCGCGGAGGCGAGATGATCAACAAGGTCGTCGGGTCGTTCGACGAGGCCGTGGCGGACGTGCCCTCCGGCTCGATGGTCCACTTCGGCGGCTTCGCGAACCCGCACAACACCCCGAACTACCTCTTCGCCGCCCTCGCACGACAGGGCGCGGACCATCTGACCGGGGTGAGCACCTTCGCCGGCTACGGCGAGGAGGTGCTGCGCGCCCTCTTCGGACGGCGCGGCCTCCCGGTCCCGGTCGACGGCTGGGATCTGGGCCTGATCGCCGGGCTGGGGCGGCTACACAAGCTGATCACCAGCTTCCCGAACGGCAACTCCCGCGAGCTGCTCTACCCCTTCGAGGAGGTGCTGCGGCGCGGGGAGGCCGAGGTCGAGGTGCTGGGCCAGGGCTCGATCGCGGAGCGCATCCGCTGCGCCCGCGCCGGCATCGCCGCCTTCTACACGCCCGTCGGCGTGGGCACCTTCGTCGCCGAGGGCAAGGAGGTGCGGGACTTCGATGGCGTTCCACATCTCCTCGAGACGGCGCTGAAGGCGGACTTCGCGCTGATCCGCGCGCACCGCGCCGACCGCTTCGGCAACCTCGTCTACCGCGGCCCCCGCACCTTCAACGAGACCATGGCCGGCGCCGCCGGTGTCACCGTCGCCGAGGTTGACGAGGTCGTCCCCCTCGGTGAGCTCGGCCCGGACGCGATCCATACGCCCGGCGTCTACGTGCAGCGCGTGGTGGTGCGGCCCTCGACGCCGCATGACGACTGGAGGGCGCCCGCATGAGCGAGACCCCGGAGCGCCTCGACGAGTCCGTGATGGCGCTGCTGGCCGCGCGCGATCTGCCGGATGGCGCGGTCGTCAACCTCGGGCTCGGCCTGCCGCTCGCCATCGCCGACTGCATCCCGCCGGACCGCGAGGTGCTGCTGCACTCGGAGCAGGGCGTCCTCGGCTTCGGTCCGCGCGCCGATCCGGCCGACGTCGACCCGCTGATCATGAACGCGGGCGGCGAGCCGGTCACGCGCCCGCCCGGCATCTGCTACATGAGCCACGATGAGTCGTTCGCGATGATCCGCGGCGGCCACATCGACGTCTCCGCGCTGGGCGCGCTGCAGGTGGACGCGCAGGGCAATCTCGCCAACGCGCTCGTGCCCGGCAAGCCCGCGCCCGGCCTCGGCGGCGGTCAGGACCTCGCGACCTGCGCGAAGCAGGTGCTGGTCGTGATGCGGCATACAGCCCCCAACGGCGATCCGAAGATCGTGGAGCGCTGCGATATGGTGCTGACCGCCCTCGGCTGCGTCGATCGTGTGGTGACGGACGTGGGGCTGTTCGAGATCGCGGACGGCCGCGTCACGCTGCTCGAGTACGCCCCGGGCTGGACGGTCGAGCAGATCCAGGCGATCACCGGCGTCGAGCTGGTGGTTCCCGCGGATGTGCGTGAGATCACACTGGGATAAGATCGCAAGTAGCCGTCCTGCACGAGCCGCGGCCGGCGCGGCAGGGCGCCCGTACAGCAACCCGCGAGGCAATCCCGGCGCGTGACGAAGGGCCGATCCCGTGATTGATCGAGTGCGCAAGAACCCGCTGTTTCGCGCTGCCGCGCTCGGCGCGGCGCTGCTCACGTTGCTCCTCGCCGCTGGCTGCGGCGGGGGACCCTCGAAAGACGAGCCCGACGCCTACACGAAGCACTTCGTCCAGGAGGCCCTCGACCGCTACGAGCACGACGGGTTGCAGGCGACGATCGACTACTACAACTCTCCCGAGAGCATCGACGGGCAGTGGTACGTCTTCATCGTCGATGAGAACGACCTGTTGCTCGCGCACGCGGCGGCGCCGCAGCTCCTCGGGGAGTCGCTGGTCGGGGATGTGGGCGTCGACATCACCGGCTACGCGTTCGGGCCGCACATGGCCGCGGCGAGCGAGTCCGGGCGCTGGGTGAGCTACGTCTTCCGCAACCCCGAGAGCGGCCAGGAGGAGACCAAGCACTCCTGGGTGGTCCGCCGCGACGGCCTGCTGTTCGGCTCCGGCTGGTACGAGGTGACGCCGGGCGTGGGCGCCCATGTGCCCTCCAGGGTCCAGCCCGACGTCTACACGAAGTACGTCGTCCAGCAGGCGCTCGACCGCCTCGAGGCGGAGGGACGGCAGGCGACGCTCGACTACTACAACTCTCCCGAGAGCATCGACGGGCAGTGGTACGTCTTCATCGTCGATGAGAACGACCTGTTGCTCGCGCACGCGGCGGCGCCGCAGCTTCTCGGGGAGTCGCTGGTCGGGGATGTGGGCGTCGACATCACCGGCTACGCGTTCGGGCCGCACATGGCCGCGGCGAGCGAGTCCGGGCGCTGGGTGAGCTACGTCTTCCACAACCCGGCGACGGGAGAGCAGCAGACCAAGCACACCTGGGCGATCCGCCGCGGCGGCCTGCTGTTCGGCTCCGGCTGGTACGAGTAGCGAGCGGCCACCCCGCTCAGACCTGCCGCCGGAACCGTCACCCGCGAGCTGCAAGGGCTGCGCCTTGAGCCCTCACGCTCAGAGGTCGAGGTACGCCTGCATCTCGCCTTCATCGTTAACGCTTGTTGCCGTGAACCCGAGCTTGAGGTAGAAGCCCTCGGCGGTTCCCTCGCCGGGATCCCAGCTCGTGTGCAGCCGCGTCGCCTCCGGACGCGTGCGCGCGTGCGCGGTGAGGAGGTGCATGGCGCGCCGGCCGAAGCCCATGCCCTGGAACCGCTGGTCGATCATCATTCGCCAGAGGAAGAGGTAACCGCGCTCGCGCGGCGCGGCGCGCAGGCTCTCGTCATGCAGCAGGACGAACCCGACCGGCTCCTCGTCGGCGTACACCGCCCGAAACCAGGCCGCCTCCTCAAAGTGCGCCTGCGCAAGGGAGCGCTCGTTCGACGCCACCAGGTGCTTCTGCGAGTCGCGTACCGACAGCGCGAGGATCGCATTGACGTTCTCGGAGGTGATCTCCCGCAACGTGACGACGGACTCGGGCGTCGGCGGTGGCATCTCGCGACCCTACCCGATGAGTGTCCGCATCACGGCGAGCACGGCCATCTACCCGGACGCCTCGCGGAACCACTCGACCGTGCGCGCCATCCCCTCCTCGAGGGCGGTGCGTGGCGCCCAGCCCCAGAGTTCACCAGCGCGTGAGGGGTCGAGGTAGATCGCGGCGTGGTCGCCGGGGCGCTCGGCGGCGTACACGGGAGGCTGCCCGTAGCCGGTGAGCGCGGCCAGCGTGTCGAAGATGCGCTGCGTGGATGTGCCCTCGCCGGTGCCGATGACGCAGGTGGCCGGCTCGCGCCCGGCGGCCAGCAGGGCCGCCTCGACGATGTCGTCGACGTAGACGTAGTCGCGCTGCTGGCTGCCGTCGCCGAAGATCGTCACCGGCTCGCCGGCGAGCATGCGCGAGCTGAAGATCGCGACCACGCCGGACTCGCCCGCCGCGTCCTGCCCCGGCCCGTAGATGTTCCCCGGCCGCAGCACGGACAGCTCGAGGCCGAGATGGCGGCAGAGCGCCCCCAATTCGTGCTCGGCGGCGATCTTCGAGGCGCCGTAGACGGCGTCCGGCGCGATCGGCGTGTCCTCGTTCGCTGGGAGCGAGCGCGGCGCGCCGTGGAGCGCGCCCCCGCTGGAGAAGAAGACGATGCGCCGGGCGCCCGCCTCAGCCGCCGCCTGCGCGACGTGCACGCTGCCCAGCACGTTGGTCAGCACGTCCGACGCCGGGTCGCGCATCGAGACGGGCACCGAGGCCTGCGCGGCGAGGTGGAAGACGACCTCCGGCTGCGCCTCGGCGACGATTGCGCGCGTCGCCTCGTGGTCGCGGATGTCGCCGAGGTACTCGCGAACGCCGTCGGGCGGCGGCTCGCCCGCTGCGGCGGGCGGCGCGAGCGAGAGGCCGCTGACGCTCCAGCCGTCGGCGGCGAGCCGCCGCACGAGGTGGCCGCCGACGAAGCCCGACGATCCCGTGACGAGCGCGCTCCGTTGCCGTCCAGTGCTCACGTCTGCTCCATCTGCCCGAACGATGCCCGCCGGCCCCGCATTCGTGCTCGCGCCGGGCGGTCGATACCCTGTGACCTGGCGTCGAGGCGCTACAGCGCCCTATGCCGTCATGCACACGATGCGGACAGGATAGGGCGTCGCGGCGCGGCGCAGGACGAGAGAGGCGCGAGCATGCTCGACGATCCCGCCCTGCGCGATCGCGTCGATCCGAGCGGCTTCTGGCGGCTGATCGCCGATCTCCCGCAGCAGGCGCGCGCGGCCTGCGCGCTGGGCCGCAGCTGGCCGCTGCCGGAGGGCTTCACTCGCCCGGATCGCGTCGTGGTCCTCGGCATGGGCGGCTCGGCGATCGGCGGCGACGTGGTCGCGACTGTCGCCTCGCGCCTCGGCTCGACGCCGGTCGAGGTCGTGCGCGACTACGCCGCGCCTTCGGTCGGCGAGGGCGCGCTCCTGGTCGCCTGCTCCTTCTCCGGTAACACGGAGGAGGTAGTCGCAGCCTTCTCGGCGCAACTCGGAGGCCCCGGGATGAGGCTGGCGCTCACGACGGGCGGGACGCTGACGGAGCTCGCCGAAGCGCACGACCTCCCGCTGATCGCCTACGACTTTGATGGCCCGCCCCGCACCGCGTTCGGCTACAGCGTGCTCCCGCTGCTCGAGGTGCTGAGACGGCTGGGCGTGGTGGACCTCGACGCCGCCGCCGTCGAGCGCGCGCTGCACGGCCTCGAACGCCGCGCCGCGGCGTGGGGGCCGCAGCAGCCGACCGCCTCGAACGCGGCGAAGCAGATCGCGCTGCGCCTGCGCGATCGGCTGCCGTACGTCGTTGGCGGCGACGTGCTCGCGGTGGCCGCGCGCCGCTGGGCGGGACAGCTGGCCGAGAACGCGAAGCAGTGGGCCTTCGCGGGCGCGCTCCCCGAGTTCGACCACAACACGATCGTCGCGCTCGACCGGCGGCAGGGGGCCTCGCGTGAGCTCCACGTCGTGCTCCTGGAGGGCGCCGCCGTGGACGCGCGCAACCGCCTGCGGGCGCAGCTGACCGCCGCCGAGCTCGCCGCCGCTGGCGTGGATTGCGAAATCGTGGCGATCGAGGCGGACGACCCGCTCGGCGCGGTCCTCGAGGCCTGCCAGCTGGGCGACTGGGTCTCCTACTACGCCGCGCTGCTGCACGGGGTGGACCCGCTGCCGACGCCGATCCTCGATCGCGTCAAGGGCGTGATGGCGGACGCGGGCGTAGAGTAGCGGCCATCCCGCACGCCCGGTACGAGAGACCCGGCAAGCATGTTCATCGCTACCCAACGCCAGCTCGCGATCCTGCTCCCGGCTCTGCTCGCGGCGACCCTCGCCCTCGCCTGCACCTCCGCCGACGATCCAGCGCGCATCCCCGGCTTCTACGCCGAAGTCGCTGTCGAGGTCGAGCACGCACCCGACAGCCCGGGCGCTCGCCTTGGTTCCGCTGAGCGCCGGAGCGTCATCCGCTGGTGGTACGCCCCGGACCCGCTTCGCTGGCGCTGGGAACTCGAAACTGTCGGTTCGATCATCGACGACGGCGTGGTCCTGACGGTCGTCAACGAGATGGATTCCTGGGAATACGACGATCGCTCAAACACCTACCGGCGGGGCACCCTTGTCGTAGTCCCGGATTGGGTGATGCTCCTCCCGACCTACAACGCACTGATCGGCCCGGCCAACGCCGAGACCATCGACGCGCTCATCGAGCAGTGGCGCGAGCGTGGCGACGACCCCGAGGTCGGCCTTGCGGGCGAGGCGACGCTGCTCGGCCGTCGCACGCAGATCGTCGAAATCCGGTCACCCGGCGGCGGCGTCGTCAGTGCGTTCGTCGACCCGGAGCGCATGTTCATCATGCGCTGGGCCGCCGCTGGCGAAGGCGGCGGCCAGTCCTACAGCTCCGAGGTCACGGCGCTCGACTACGACACCGAAATCGACGCCGGCCGATTCACCTTCGACCCGCCTCCCGGCACCCGCGAGGTTGTAGTCCTGCCACTCAAGAGACCCGTGTGCGGTATCCCGCCTGCCCCCGGCGGAGCGGCCTTCCTCGCCGAGCCCGGCTTCCTCAGCCCCTCGTACCGGCCACCCGGCTTTGACCGCGTCGGCGTGAGCTACGAGGGCGACGCCACCGGCGGCTGCGGTTCGATAGCCGTCTCCGCCCTGCTCGAAGCGCCCGATGGCGGCTACATCCTGCTCCGCCAGCGCCTCCGTCCCGGCGGCATCCCCCGGGCGGCGCGCTCGTGGCAGCCTGTCGACTCCAGCCTCGAGGGCGCCTACCGGAATTCCGAAGGCGCGGTCCTCAGCCTCCTCTGGCGCGACGGGGACGTCGTCGCCCTCCTTGAGAGCGACTCCGTGTCCTTCGAAGAGCTGCTGCGCATTGCCGAGTCCTCCAGCCTTGTCCCGCCCGCGCCTTGACGCGGGGACGCGCCTCAGCGCCTCATTCGGGTAGGGTATTGGTACACAGTTCGTCCGCTCGGCAGCCGCAGTTGTTGCTGAGGCGCTGCGGGGACTGGACACGATGTGGCACTATGCGGCGGAAGGAGCCGGATGCCCTCGCGGCATGGGCTTCCGGCGTCCGAGTCCCATGGTCCGCCGATTGGCGGGCTGATGCATCGTGCGAGGGGGGCACAGATGACATCAGAGGCGAGGGGTGCGACCGGCATGAGCCACGTCCATCACTGGATGCTCTCAGAGCCTTCAGGGGGCGAGGTGCCGGGCCGCTGCAAGGGGTGCGGCGAGGAGCGCGGATTCCCCGCGAATCCTTCCAACCCATATTTGCGGGGGCTGGCCAAGAAACGCCCGACGGGTCGCCAGAACTAGCGAGCCCGAGAACGCCCGGAACCCGCCGTCGCCGACACGGCTCGCGGGTTCCGTCCCCAAATCGAGGCGCCTCGCGCGCCCCCTTTCTGCTGCCCGCAGGCACCGCGCCCTCGCCCTGAATCCGTGAGCGGACCTCGGACCATCCCTGGCCCTGCCGACGGAGGAGCCGGACCCTCACCCCAACCCTCGCCCCGCTGGGAGACCTTGCGTAACTCTCCGGGGGCGCTCCGGCTCCCTCTCCCCTGGCGGGAGAGAGGGCGGGGGTGAGGGGGCGCCGCGCGGCGGCGCGGCCAGCGAGGGCAGGCGATGACGGAAGACCGGTCCAGGGCCAGGGCGCGGCGCCTCAGGCGGCAATCCACGGACGCCGAGCAAGCCCTCTGGTCGAGACTCAGGGATCGCCGCCTCGGAGGCGTCAGATTGCGCCGCCAGGAGCCGATCGGCGCGTACATCACCGACCTCGTCAGTCACGAGCGGAAGCTGATCGTCGAGCTGGACGGAGGGCAGCACGCCGGCCGACGGGCATACGACGATCGGCGAACACGGTGGCTGGAGTCGCGTGGCTACAGGGTCCTGAGATTCTGGAACGACGATGTGCTGCTGCGTCTGACCCCCGTGCTCGGGGCGATCGCACCGGAACTCCGCGAGTCACCTCCGGAATCCCCCTCCCCCTAACCCTCTCCACGCCCCTCCGACGGAGACCTTTGCAGAACTCCTTGGGGGCGGCACAGTCTGACGAACTGCACAGGGAGGGTTGCCATGCATCAGCGAACCGCTCTGCCGTCGTTCGTGGACGCCTTGATTCCCGAGGGGCTTGGAGGCAACGAAGCGCTGGAGCGGAGTGTCGGCGAGCAGCGATTTTGTCAGTGCAAGAGAGCAGCGACTTTGTCAGTGCCGCCGTCTCCGTCGGAGGATGCCGCGGCGCCGGTCTGGCGTCCAGGCACGCCGTTGGCCCGGACGTAGCTGCTGACGGTGTCGCGGGAGATCCCGAGCAGCCTGGCGGTCGCCCGCATCGAGAGTCCCTGTAGCTGCGCCTGCTGGATGGCCTTCCAGCGGGCGCAGCTGTCGGGGCGTGGGTGGGCGGAGCTGCTTGCTCCCGGGCTCGGGTCTGGTGATAGCACCGTTGCTCGCCACCTCGACCGCGGTAGAGGCAGCGGGGAGCGCGGGGAGCCGCCGCGGTGCTCCTCCAGAGCCGAGCCCGGAGGCGATGCGCTCGTGGTCCGGGCGCCGGGCCAGCTCGGAGCGCGCCGCCCTCAGCACCGCCGCGCGCGGCGGTGCCTCGCGTGAGGCGATCGTTGCCCCCTGGTGCAGGACGGAGAGCTCGCCGCCCGGCCGTTCCAGCACCTCGACCTGCGCCCCGGCGTAGCTGGTCCGCTCAGGCCCGGGCAGCAGCTGGAGCGTGCGCCAGCGATACTTGACCGTGTTGTCGCGAGCGACGCTGCGGGGGTGCCGGAAGCCGAGGATGGAGCCGAGCGGAAGCGCGGGGTCGAGCGCGCGGTAGGCCACCTCGGGCTCTGCCGCCGGGACCCGGAAGCGGGCGTTGAAGCGTGGCAGGAAGCGCTCGAGCACGATCTGGGACTCGGGGATGGTGGAGGCCGAGGCGTCGCTGAGTTCGGTCACCAACCGGTCCTGGAACGTCCCCGCAGCACGTTCCACGCGGCCCTTCGCCTGTGGTGAGCGGGCGAAGATCTGGGTGACCCCGAGTTCGCGCATCGCCCGCGCGAACTGGGTTGCGACCTTCAGGCCCCGCCGTCCGTCGGAGGAGGCTTTGAAGACGCCGTGGCGGTCGCTATACAGGGCGAGCGGGATGCCGCAGCGCCGGACGATCTCCTCCAGCAACAGGAAGTAGCCGCGCGCGTCCTCGACGGGGCGGAACAGCGCGTGCACGGCTGCGCCGGTCGCATCGTCGACGGCGAGCAGGAGGGCGAATCGCGGGCCGCGCTCCTCGAGCCAGGCGTGATGGCTGCCGTCGACCTGGAGCAGCATGCCCTCGCGGGGCATGCGCTCACGCCGGACACGGTGCCCGGGCGGCCGGCGGCGGCGGGGACTCGCGATGCCGGCCCGCGCCAGGATCCGGCGGACGGTCCAACTGCTCACGTCCAGGCCCTCGTGCTCCCAGAGCAGCTCGGCGAGGTGGGTGTGGTTCGCTCCCGGGTAGCGGGTGCTCGCGAAGCGCACCACGGCCGAGGCGACGTCGGCCGTGACGGCGTTGTGCGGACGGCGCCCGCGGTTGCCGTGCCCCAGCGCGGCGGTTCCGCGCGCACGGTAGGCGGCGAGGAGCCGCCACGCGTGTCGCTCGCTGATGCCCAGGATCTCGGCGGCCTGCGAGGCCCGCAGGTCCCCTGCCATCACCCCTTCGAGTACGTAGCGTCGTGCTTCTTCGGACTGCTGCACTGTCACCCCCTGCTCGCTGGCTGGGGACTGACAGAATCGCTGCTCCGTTAACTACTGACCGAATCGCTGCTCAACGACAGCGGATCGCTGCCGTATTGGACCGGGGGCGGATCGGGACGCTGCTGGAGGCAGTGCATGCGGCGCCCGAGGGCAGGCCCAGCTACCCGCCGCTGACGATGCTGAAGATTGCGATCCTGCAGCAGTGGTACACGGCGTCGGACCGGCGATGGAGGAGGCGTTGCGGAACCGCAGCTCCTTCCGCCGCTTCGTGGGCCTGGGCTGGACGGACGGGACGCCGGACCACTCGACGATCAGCCGCTTCCGGAAGGAACTGACGGAACGCGGTCTTGGGGAGCGCTTGTTCGCCGAGCTGAGCCGCCAGTTGGAGGAGCGGGGGTTGCTGGTCAAGCAGGGGACGCTCATCGACGCGACCATCGTAGAGGCGGAGGCGCGGCGGCCGTCGATGGGGCAAGGCCCGGGAGCGCGGAGCGCCACCGACCGCGACGCGGCATGGACCCGCAAGGGCGGTGGCGCGTACTTCGGCTACAAGGCGCACGTCGCGATGGATGAGGGTTCGGGGCTGATCCGCAAGGCGCTGCTGACGCCTGCGAACGTGAACGACACGGAGCTGGCGGACCGCCTGCTGAGCGGAGACGAGGCGGCGGTCTACGCGGACAAGGCGTACGAGTCGAAGGAACGGCGTGCGCGGCTGAAATCACGGGGGTCAAGGACCGGATCATGCACGCTCGCACAAGAACCAACGGGGACTGCCGCACTGGCAGAAGCGGCGCAACGGGTTGATCTCCCGCGTGCGCGCGCCGGTGGAGCAGGTGTTCGGGACGCTGAAGCGCTCCTATGTGTACCGGCAAGTGCGCTACATGGGACTGGAACGGAACGCCACCGAGCTCTGGCTCAAGTGCCTCGCGTACAACCTGCGGCGCGCGGAGCGTCTGCTCTTCGCTGACGCCGCCGTCCCGGGCCGGAGTGCCCTAGCGGCCTGCCGGGAAGCGCAAGCGGGCCTCGCAGTCCCCCGACACATCCCCGAATCCGCGCACTCCCCCTCCCCGCACCCTCGATCCGCCCACAAAGCGCTCTCCACAGGCCCATCCCCCGGTTACGCAAAGGTCTCCAGAGGGAGAGGGCGCCGGACCGGCTCAGTCCAGAGTCGTACCGAACTCGCGGCGCATCACGTCGAGGGCCTGCGCCTCCGCCTCCGCGTCCATCCGCAGGAACAGGCCCGAGGCCTCGACGACGCGCTCGCCGTCCTCGTCGTAGAGCTCGGCGCTGACCTCGATGCGGCGCCCGCGGGAGCGGTCGATGCGGCCGCGCACCAGCAGCGGGCGGTCGAGGGTCACGGGGCGGCGGAAGCGGGTCTGCATGCGCGCGGTCACGGCGAAGACGCGGTCGGCGTACATCGCCCAGCCCATCGCCTCGTCGAGCAGCAGCGTGGCGAGGCCGCCGTGCATCAGGCCGGGGTAGCCGCTGTCCTCGCGTCGAGGCGTGTAGCTGGCGACCACGTCGCCGCCGTCGCGCTCGAACTCGAGGTGGAAGCCGAGCGGGTTGTGCCGCCCGCAGCCGAAGCAGTACTGATCGCGCAGCGCCGGGTCGATGCCCTCGGTACGTTCGTCAGTCATCGGACGTCCCGTCGCATCTGGACAGCGCGTAGCGGGCTTCCTGCGCGACGTCCTCCAGGCGGAAGCCGAGGCGCTCCGCGATCGCGCGGCTCGGGCCGTTGCCGGCCGCCGCCTGGACCACGATCCGCCGCAGGCCCAGCGATCCGAAGGCGTGATCGATCAGGGTTCGACACGCGCGGGTCATGATGCCTCGGCCGTTGTGGCGCTCCGCCAGCCAGTAGCCGATCTCCGCCTCGAGGAGTCCCCGATCGATCCGGTTGAAGCCGGCCACCCCCGCAAGCTGCCCCTCGATCTCCAGCGCGAGCTCAAGCGATGAGCCGCTGGCGTAGCCCTCGCGCACTTTGACGATGAACGTGCGCGCCGTCTCCAGCGAGTACCCGTGCGCCCAGGGCAGCCAGCGCGCGAGGAATTCCTGGTTCTCCTCGACCAGTCGCAGAAGCGGCCGGTCGTCGTCCGGCCTCAGCGCACGCAGGACCACCGAGTCGCTGACGCGCAGCGGCGCGACAGCGAGCGGACCGTGCTCGCTCACGCGTCCGCGTCGCCGAGGGCGACCGTGGCCGTGCCGCTGAGCAGTACGGAGCCGTCCGCGGCCTCGCAGCGCACGTCGTAGCTGGCGACGCCGTCGGCGACGCCGCGCGGTTCGGCGTGCGCAGTGACCTGCACGGGCTGCACGGCCGGGGCGCGCCAGCGCACCCGCAGCGCGCCGCTCTCCGCCCAGCGCCGCCCGAACGCGCCCGTCATCGCCTCGGAGACGAGGGCGAGCACCAGCATCCCGTGCGCGATGCGGCCGCCGAAGTCGCTGGCCGCGGCGAACTCCGCGTCGGTGTGGATCGGGTTCGGGTCGCGCGCCGCGGCGGCGTAGCGATCGACGCGGTCCTGGTCGATCAGCCGCGTCACGGGCGCGACAGGGGGCGCCTCGGCGCTCACGAGGCCGCACCCTCCGCGCGGGCGGGCGCGATGACGGTGCTGCGGCCGCGCAGCACCGGCTCGCCGTCCGCGTCGCGCAGCTCGAGGTCGAAGGCGACGATCAGCGAGCCGCGACGCTCGCTGTGCTGCGCCACCTCGATGCGCGCCTCGAGCGGCTCGCCGGGGGCAACTGCGCGCAGGAAGGCGAACTCCTGACCGGTGTGCAGCGCGCCCGCCGGCAGCGCCATCTGCTCCATCAGCGCGCCGAGGATGAACGCGCCCTGCGCCAGCGGCGGGACGGCGTCAGTCCAGCGTTCGGCCGGCTCGCCGGTGGCGTCGAGGTAGGCGCGCGCCTCGTCCGCGCTCACATTGAGCGCGATCGGCGGCAACGCATCCCCTCGCGAGAGCGAGTGGAAGTCGAGGGCCATGCGTGCGCGGCGGAGGCTGCTAGCTCGCGGCCTTGACGGCGTCGCCGATCGCCGAGTGGTCGCGCGCATCGGGGATCGGGTTCTTGACGATGTGCCCGATCGTCCCGCCCTTGTCGATCACCACGGTCAGCCGCTCAGCGGCCCAGAGGCCCTCGTTCCAGGTGTCGTAGGCCTTCGCGGTCTCGCCCTTGATGTCCGCGAGCAGGGAGTAGGGGAGCTGGTGCGCCTCCTTGTAGGCCGCGTGGGAGAAGCGGCTGTCGCGGCTGATGCCGAACACCTGCGCGCCGAGGTCCATCCACTCCGAGTAGTCGTCGCGGATCTCGCACAGCTCGCCCGTGCAGATGCCGGAGAAGTCGAAGGTGTAGAAGACCAGCACCACCGGCGAGCCGCGCAGTGCGGAGAGCGTGACGTCTTCGCCGTCCTCGTTGGGCAACGTGAAGTCCGGGGCCTCCTGGCCCACTGCGATCGCCATCTCAATCCCCCTCGTCATGCGCCGTCGGGCACCCTGTTCTTTCGCTTGCTCGTTGCTCACGCACTCTAACGCAGCGGTAATCGGAGCCGCACCCTGATCGGCAGGCGAGCGCCTACCAGTCGCCGCCGCCGAGCCACTCCTCAATGCTCGCGGCGGCGACGTGGGCGTCCGCGAGGGCGGTGACGACGAGGTCGGCGCCGTTCACGTCGTCACCCCCGGCGAAGACGCCGCTGCGGTTCGTGCGCATCGTTCGCGGATCGACGGTGAGGCGGCCCCAGGGGTCACGTTCGACCGCGGGGGCGATCTCGCCCCAGCCGTCCTCGACGTTGTAGCCGATGGCGAGCACGAGCGCGTCGGCCTCGATCTCGAAGCTGCTGCCACCGATCGGCACCGGGCGGGCGCGCCCGCTCTCGTCGGGCTCGCCGAGCTCCATGCGCTGGCAGCGCAGCGCGCGGAAGGCGCCCTGGTCATCGACGAGGATGTCGGTGGGCGCCGTCAGGAACTCGAAGATGACGCCCTCTTCGTGGGCGTGCATGCGCTCTTCTTCGCGGCCCTGCATCTCCTGCTCGGTGCGGCGGTAGACGAGCCGCACCTCTTCCGCGCCGAGCCGCACCGCCGTGCGCACGCAGTCCATCGAGGTGTCCCCGCCCCCGATCACCACCACGCCGCGCAGCTGCGGCAGCGGCTGGCGCAGGCCCTCGGGCAGATCCTCAGGCGGCAGGTTGCCGCGCACCAGGAACTCGGTTGCCGCGTAGACGCCGGGGGCGTCCTCGTGCTCCAGCCCCAGCTGGACGCCCTCGATCGCCCCGGCGGCGACGAAGACGGCGTCGAACTCGCGCTCGAGCTCCTCGAAGGCGACGTCCTCGCCGACGCGGACGCCGAGGAGGAACTCGACGCCGAGGTCGCGCAGCCGCTCGATGCGGTCGGCGACGGTGGCCTTGTTCTGCTTGAAGTTGGGGATGCCGTAGTGCAGCAGCCCGCCCGCCACCGGCCAGGCGTCGTAGACGACGACGCGATGGCCGGCCCGCGCGACGCGCTCGGCGACGCCGATGCCGGCCGGCCCGGAGCCGATGATCGCGAGGCTCTTGCCCGTCGCGGGCGCAGCCACGGCGGACGGCGGCTTCCCGTGGACGAGCTGCCACTCCGTCACGAACGTCTCCAGCTTGCCGATGGCGACCGGCTCGCCCTTCTTGCCGACGACGCAATGGCCCTCGCAGAGCCGCTCCTGGGGGCAGAGCCGTCCGCACATCTCGGGCAGCTCGCTGGTCTCGCGGAAGACGTTGGCGGCGCCGTCGAAGTCGCCCTGTTCGAGCAGCCAGAAGGAGGCGGGGATGTCATTGCCGACGGGGCAGGCGACCTGGCAGGGGGCGGCGGGGCACTGGATGCAGCGGGTCGCCTCGGCCTTCGCGGTTTCGGGGTCGAAGAGGTGGAAGACCTCGTCCCAGTTGCCGCGGCGGACCTCGGGTGGCTGCTTGTCCGGCAGCTTCAGCTCAAGCAGCAGCCGCGCCTTGCGGTCCACCTTGGGGCGTTCAGGGCGCTTCGGGCGCTTCGGGGGCTCGGAGGGCGACGCGGGTGGCGATGCCGCCGCAGGCAACGGCTCCGCCTCGCTGTCTACAAGTTTTGCGACCATCGCCTCGCCAGCTGCCCCGATCGAGCGACCCCGTGCGCGCTCTCGCCGGACACGGGGAGCACACTCAGCCTACGGCGGCCCCTGCCGCCGCTCAACCGGCGGCGGGAGTGCGCACAGCGTCGCACTGCTTCGTTACGGGCGTGTGAGGGAGCCCTCAGGGCGCCAGGCCGCCCTCACTCCGTCGCCGCCGACGGCAGGCGCGTGCGCCGCAGCGAGGTGGCGACCAGCGCGACCGCGAAGGCGAGGGTGGCGGCGAGGACGACGGCCGGGCTGGCGGCTACGCCCGCGTGGAACGACGCGTAGAGGCCGACAATCGAGGACACCACGCCGATCAGGAAGCTGACCCCCATGATCTGCGGGATGCGGCGTAGCAGCAGACTGGCGGTGGCCGGCGGGATGATCAGCGTTGCCGTGACCAGCACGATGCCGATCGCCTGCAGCGCCACCACCACGGCGAGCGCGATCAGCACCAGCAGCGCGAACTCGAAGAACATCGTGCGCACGCCCGCCGCCGCCGCCATCGCCGGGTCGTAGGCGACCATCACCATCTCCCGGTAGAAGGCGATCACGAAGCCGAGCACGACGACGGCGAGCACCAGCTCGCCGAGCAGATCGGCCCGTGACACGCCGAGGATGTCGCCGAAGACGAAGGAGACCAGGTCCGGCGTGTAACTCGATCGCCGCGAGATCACGAGGATGCCGAGCGAGAAGGCGGAGACGAAAAAGATCGCGATCGCCGTGTCGTAGCTGACCCGCGAGGTGCGCCGCACGAAGCCGATGCCGAGCGCCGTGGCGACGGCGGCGGCGAGTGCGCCGAGCGCGACGCTCGCGCCGTTGACGAAGGCAATCGCAACGCCCGCAAGCGTCGCGTGCGCGAGCCCGCTGCCGGACGCCGCCAGCCCCTTGTGCACGACGAACGTCCCGACGACCGAGCCGACGAGGCTGACGATCACGAGCGAGGCGAGCGCCCGCCGCATGAACGCGTACTCGTACGGCTCGATCAGCCACTCCGCGATTTCGACCATCGGCCCGCCCTCAGTTCGCCCCGGCGCTCCCGTTGCCCTACGTGACGATGACCTCGCGATCCGCGCCGATGGGGACGAGGGGACGCTCGAAGGTGCGCGAGAGCACCTCCTCGGTGAGTACGTCGGCGGGCGCGCCGTAGCCCTGCACACGGCGGTTGAGGCAGAACGCCTCGTCGCAGGAGGTGGCGACGCAGGAGAGGTCGTGCGTGGCGATCAGGATGCTGCAGCCCTCGTGCGTGAGCTCGTCGAGGATCGTGAGCAGGTCGTGCTCCACGCCCGCGTCGAGGCCGGCGAACGGTTCGTCGAGCAGCAGCAACCGGGCGCCGCGCGCGATCGAGCGCGCAATCAGGACGCGGCGGCGCTGCCCGCCCGAGAGCTCGCCGACCTGCCGCCCGGCGAACTCGGAGAGACCGACGCGCGCGATTGCGTCCTCCGCGGCGGCGCGGTCCTCGCCAGACCAGCGGCGGAAGGGGCTGGAGCCCTTCCAGCGGCCCATCAGCACCACTTCGCGGACGCTGACCGGGAACTCCCAGTCCACCTCCTCGACCTGCGGCGTGTAGGCAACGTCCGCTCGCGCCTCTGAGACGGGGCGACCGAAGACGCGAACCTCGCCGAGCAGCGGACGCACGACGCCGAGGATCGCCTTGAAGAGCGTGGACTTCCCGGCCCCGTTCGGCCCGACGAGGCCGACCATTTCCCCCTCGGGGACGACGAAGCTGACGTCCTCCAGGGCAGGGGGCTTGCCCGGATAGCCCGCCCAGAGGCCGCTTACCTCGAGGGCGAGCGGGCCGTGAGCGTGCCCGCTTGCGAGCCGCGCGCGCGCCTGGGGGTGGCCCGCGCCATCGAGACCGGCGGTCTCGTGTTCGTGCGAGGGATCCTCGTGGCCAACGGGCCCGTGGGCCCCGTGCCCGTGGCTGTGGCTGTGGCTGTGATCGTCTGCCACTGGCCTCTCCCTCGCCTCGCCCGCGAACGTTACCCGCCGCCGAGTCCTTCGGCCAGCGCCTTCGCGTTCGCGCGCATGGCCTCGATGTAGGTGCTCACCTCATCCGTGAAGGCGCCGCTGTAGAGCGTCAGCACGCGCACACCCGCCTCCCCGGCGATCGCCTCGAGCGCGGCGGCGGCGAACTGCGGCTCACGATACACGGCGCCCACATTGCGCCCGGCCACGATATCGATGATCTCGGCGACGGCGGCGGCGCTCGCCTGCTGCGAGGGGCTGGCCGGCAGCACCGCGGCGGCCAGCTCGAGGCCGTACTCCGCGGCGAAGTACTGGAAGGCGTCGTGGTAGACGACCAGCACGCGGCGCTCGGGCGGGATTCCGGCGATCGTGGCGCGTACCTCTTCGTCGAGCGCCTGCAGCTCGGCCAGATAGGCCTCCTCGCGCTCGCGATAGGCGGATGCGTTGTCCGGGTCGGCTGCGACGAGCCCGTTCGCGATGTTGCGGACGTAGACCATCGCGTTCGGGACGGTCAGCCACATGTGCGGGTCGCCATCGGCGGTCGCGATGCCGCCGCCCTCGATCTCCTCCTCCTCTTCCTCCTCGTGGTGACCGCCCTCAAGCGGGTCGATGCCCTCGGCCGCGACCACGAGGTGGGCGTCATCGGGGAGGTGCTCGAAGATCGTGCCGAGGGCGCCTTCCTCGAGGTTGAAGCCGTTGACGATCACGATGTCCGCGGCGGAGATGTTGCGGATGTCGGTGGTGGTGGCGCTGAAGCTGTGCGCATCCGCCCCCGCCGGGATCACGGCGACGATGTCGGCGTCCTCACCGGCGATCTGCTCGGCGAAGTGGGCGATGATGCCGGTGGAGGCGACAACCTGGAGCCGGCCGCCATCGTCATCGCCCTCGTCCCCGCCCGTGCACGCCGCCGCGACGGCGAGCGCGAGCACGACAGCGAGCGCGGCCGAGAGCCTCCGCAGCGCGAAGATGTCACGCATGACCAGTCCCTTGCCTGATACTCCGTCGCAGATTACCTAACGCACGATACTCCGTCTCAGCACGGCACGCAAGATACTCTATCTCAGTTGATAGACGGTGCCGCGCACTGCGCTTGTGCGCCGGGTCTGAAGGGGTAGAGGTCAGTCGGAGCTGAGTTGCCCGCTGCAGCTCGCACAGAGGCCGTAGACCTCGAGGCGGTGCCCGTGGATGTCGAAGCCGCTGCGGCGTCCGAGTTCGGCGAGCAGATCCTCGATGTCGGTGCTCGCGAAGTCGTCGGTTGCGCCGCACTGGGAGCAGATCAGGTGGTGGTGATGACGCGCGTTGTCGGTGAGGCGGTAGCCGACGGCGCCGTCGTCCAGCACCACCTGGCAGAGCACGCCCACTTCCTGTAGCAGCCGCATCGTGCGGAAGACGGTGGCGCGCCCCACGCCGGGTGCGGCCTGCACCACCTGATCGGCGGTGAAGTGGTCACCGAGGTTGCGCATCGCCTCGATGAGCTGGCGGCGCGGCTCGGTGAGGCGGCGGCCACTGTCGGAGATTCGGCGTTCGAGCGTCTGTGCGGAGACCATCGCAACCCCTCGTGCGCGGATCCGGCTTCCCGCTGCGCTTATGGTCGGGTTGCCCGCGTGGCCTGTCAATGGACGGGGCGCGGCTGGCACGGCCCGCGTCTGCCAGCGTGCGGCGCATCAGGCACAATGGGCGCGCGCGGCGAGCCGCGCGTGTGCGGGCCCCTGTGGCGCGGGGGGCGTGGCGGCAGGTGAGCAGGCCATGACCAGATCACGAATGCGCGTGGCGCTGTGGCTGCTGATGCTGGCCGTGGTGTTCTGGATCGTGTGGAACGCGCGCTGGGCGCTGTTCCCCTTCGCGGTCGGTGGGCTGCTCGCCTACGTGCTCACGCCCGTGGTGGACCACCTTGCCTCCTTCGCCTCGTTCCTGCCCGGCGGCACGCCGGAGAAGAACGTAATCTCGCGCGGACTGGCCGTGCTGCTGGTCTACCTCGTGATCCTCGGCGTGCTGGTCGGGATCGGTCTGTCGATCGTCCCCGTCGCGCTCGAGCAGGGGACGGAGTTCGTCGACTCGTTCCCCGAGCTGCGCATGCGTGCGCAGGATCAGATCAACTCCTGGCTCGAACAGTACCGGGAGCGCGTGCCGGAGAACGTCCGCGAGCGTATCGACACCGCGATCGCCGACAACGCCGACCGGATCGGCGTGGCGATCGCCGGGCACACGACGGACTCGTTCTCCGTGCTGACCAGGACGCTCGGCGTGATCTTCGGCTTCCTGATCGTCCCCTTCTGGCTGTTCTACGCGCTGCGCGACCGCCACCGCTTCGAGGACAACTTCCAGGCTGCGGTGCCGACCGGCGCGCGCCCCGACATCCTCAACGGGATCCGCATCGCCGACGCCCTGCTCGGTCGCTATCTGCGCGGCCAGCTCCTGCTCGGAGGCGTCGTCGCCGTGATGACGTTCATCGGGCTGACGATCATCGACGTCGATCTATCGATCGCGCTTGCGATCTTCGCGGGCATCACGGAGTTGATCCCGATCATCGGGCCGTGGATCGGGGCGCTGCCGGCGCTGCTGCTGGTGGCGGCAAGCGGCGATCCGGAGAAAGTCTTCTGGGTGGCGCTGCTCTTCGTGCTGGTGCAGCAACTGGAGAACAACCTGCTGGTGCCGCGCATCCAGAGCCAGGCCGTGGACCTGCACCCGGCGATCATCATTCTGCTGCTGGTCGCCGCCGGCGCGGTCTTCGGCTTCATCGGGCTGCTGGTGGTCGTGCCGCTGACGGCACTGCTGCGCGAGATCTTCTGGTACGTCGACAGGCGCCTGCGCGGCCTTGACGCGTCCGAGGCGCTCGCCCAGTCCCACCTCGCGCGCCACTTCGGCCTCGCACCACCGTTCGATCTCCTACCGCCCGACACGCCGCCCGACACGCCGCCCGACGACGAGCCCGAGGAGGGCGAGACCGCCGCGACGGCGACTCCCGCCGGCTAGCGCTCGACGTCGCCGGGCGGCCCGGCTACTCCATCGTGGCGTTGGTGACGTGGAGGCGGGGACGGCGCGGGCCGCGTGTGAAGAAGGGATCGAAGAGCGCGCGCACCTTGCCCGCCGACCGGGCCTCGTAGCGAAGCCGGTGTTCCAGCGAATCCCACAGGCCCATGACGCCGCCGCGCGCCGTGTCGTCGTCGGCCCAGAACGCGGCGAGCCCCCTGAAGCCGGGGTTCGTTCGCAGCTCCGCCAGGGCGTCGTCCCAGACGCCGGCGCATGCCCGCTCCCACTCCTCCCGCGAGCTGAACCGCGTCTCCTCGAGGAACATCGCCACTACGTTGCCTGCCTCCATGTCGCCCCTCCCGTGGACTCAAGCTCCGCGCGCGGGATAGCCCGGCCGCGGTGCGGTGTTGCGCTGGCGAGCCCGTGGCACAACCGGGCGATACGGCCGGGGTCACTCCCCGGCCACGTGTGCGGCAGCGCCAGAGCCGCGGCGCCGGCGCACGTGCTAACGCTCGACGTCGCCGTTGAGAACGATCGGCGGCTGCAGCGAGTCGGCGCCGCCGGCCGGCGCGGTCGCGACGGTGACGGAGCGCGGCTCGAACGGGGAATCCAGCTCGATCAGCATCTGCGCCTCGCCCTCCGTGGAGGGCAGGAACAGGCCCACGGAGATCAGGCGCTCGCCGTCATCCAGCCAGACCTCGTAGAGGGTGCCGAGCGGGAGCGTCGGCAGGCCCTGCGCGATCAGCACGCCGCTGCGCAGCGTGGCGCTCCAGACGCAACGCCCGCTTGCGCCGTGGCCGGCCCCGGCGCTGGCAAGCTCGGCCGTCCACACGTCAGGATCGGCGAGAATGGCGACGATCTGCTGCTGCGTATCGCGCACGCGGTTCAGTTCCGCCCGCAGCGCCTCGTCACCCCCGGCAACCAGCTCGCGGTCCAGCACGTCGATCCTCCGCGAATCGGAGACGACGGCGGCCTGCAGGACCGCCGCCTCCTGCCGCAGCGTGTCGAGTTCGCCCTGCAGCCGCAGCGCCCAACCGGCCGAGACGACGAGCGCGGCGATCACCGCGGCGGCGGCAAGCGTGCGCGGGATCGGGAAGCGGCGGCGTCCGGGGCGCTCTTCCTGCCGGGCGGCGCGCAGCACGCGCGCGCGCAGCAGCGGGTCGGCGCGCGTCAGCGGCGCGTCGAGCGCGATCAGGTCGGCGACCTCCTGGTACTCGGCAAGCTCCCGCGCCGCGCTCGCATCGTTGCGAGCGAGATCCTCGACGGCGCTGGCCTCGCCGCCGCTGAGGCCGCCGAGCGCGTAGGCGGCGAGCAGCTCCTCGCGTTCCTGCGGCGTCACGATCGCTTTCCTCCGAGCTGCCGGCGCAAGCGATTCATCGCCAGGCGCGTGCGCGTCTTGACCGTGCCCAGCGGCGTCTCCGTAAGCGCCGCGATCTCAGTTTGCGTGAGTCCCTCGAAGTATGCGAGTTCGAGCACCCGCCGCTGTGGCGGCGGCAGCGACGCCAGCGCGGCGCGCACCTCGCGGCGTTCGTCGCCGATCGCCGCCGCCAGTTCGGGAGCGTCCAAGCGGTCCGTGCTGCGCACCTGCTCGGCCGCATCCTGGCGGCGGTCCTCGATGCGGAAGCGGCGGCTGAGCCGCCGGACCTCGTCGATCGCGCGATTGCGGGTCACCGACATCAGCCAGCTGAGGAAGCGCCCGCGCGACGGGTCGTAGGACTCGGGGCGGCGCCAGACGCGCAGAAACACCTCCTGCACGATGTCCTCGGCCAGCATCTCGTCGCGGACGAAGCGCAGCGCCACGGAGTAGACGAGGATGTGGTAGCGGTCGTAGAGCTGCTCGAGCGCGCGGCCCTCGCCCGCAGCCAGCCGCTCCATGAGCAGATCGTCGACGGCGCGCGCATACGAGGCGTCCTGCGGGCGCGTCGCTGCGGCTCGGCCGAGCCGCAGGGGGAGAGGTTCGCTGCCGGCTTGTGCGTCGGCCAAGGGTAGCCCCCCTCCGATCGGCTGCCGGGCGTGCCGACTATTGTAGGACTCCACGGGGAGCCGGAGGGTTCCCGGGGCGGGGAGGCTAGACGGCGGCGCCGGTGGCGAAGAGCAGTCCGCGCGCGAGCACCTCGCCCGCGAGGACCGCTCCGACGGCGATGTAGAGCAGGCCGGTGGCGGACATCATTCCGCGGATCATCGCCGCCCGCCAGGCCAGCCAGGCGAGCACCAGCGGGAACAGCAGACCCACGCCGACGCGGAACCAGAACGCCGGATTCTCGCCCAGCGAGACGCCGAACGCGCCCTGCGTGAGCGGCGTCTCGCGCACCGGAGCGGCCGCCCCCGCCACGACGAGCAGCGCCTGCACGATCAGCGCTCCGAGGACCAGCAGCGCCATCTGCTCCAGCGGCTCCTTCGGCAATCCGGAGTTCGTGAGGTACCAGTGCCCCCAGCTCATCGCCATCAACGAGCCGCCCAGCACCAGCGCCGAGACGAGCATGCTCCCCAGCACGCCGGCGTAGGACCAGGCCGGCGCCGAGACCAGCGCCGCGAGCAGCACGATCGCGACTATGCCCACGCCGCCGCCGGCCCAGCCGAGCGCGCGCGCCAGCCGGGCGCGCTCCGTGAACGCCGCCACCAGGTGCAGCACGGAGACCGCCGTGAACAGCACCAGCGCAGCACGGAGCCCATCGAGGACGCCGCCGCGCAGCGTGTAGCCGTCGATGCCCGTCTGCGGGTCCAGGCGGAAGACGACCAGCAGCGCGAGCACGGCGGACGGCACGACGATCGCCGCGCCGGTCTGCACGTAGCCGCGCGTGACCATGCCGCGCGCATCGAACCAGGTGACGAAGACGAGCGAGCCGACGGCCAGCTCGGCGATCAGGATCAGCACCGTGTAGGGCAGCGAGTCCGCGCTCACGACGTTGGGGCCCCGTGCGCGAGCCTCGCCCGAATCGCCCCCGCGGTCAACGCGCCCCCGCCCGCCTCGAGAGGTTGACAGGCCGATCCGCGCACCTAACGATCGCGGCGTGCCCACCTCATCTCGGCGCTACGGCTCGAACCCGCGCTGGCTGCTCAAGGCCCTGCGCGAGGTCGCGCACGAGGTCCAGCAACTGACCTGGAACATCGACGACGCGATCCTCACGCGCCGCCCCCCTCCGGAGACCGGGCTGCGCGAGGACTGGTCGATCCTCGAGATCGTCGGCTTTCTGCGGGATTCCGAGGCCGAGGACCTGCGCGCGGTGCAGGCGATCTGTGCGCGCTCCGGCGCGCGGCTGCCGGAGCGGCGCGCGCACCTCGGGCCCGGTGAGCGCAGCTACCGCCTCGATCAGTTCCAGGACCTGCTGTGGGGGTTCGCCTCGCTACGCGAGGAGCTCCTCTGGACGCTGCAATGGGCCGAGGCGGCCTGGGGGCACCACGGCGTCCATCGCCACCGCGGCGAGGTGACGCTCAACCAGTTCGTGCACGAGATCAACGAGCGCGACCTGGAGGCGATGTGGAACCTCCGCCGCCTCTGCGAGGCGGACGCGACCAGCTCGGGCGCGGCGTAGCGGCGGGAGGCGAACATGACGACGGATGACCTGCGGACGCCGCGAGGCGCCGCGCTGCACCCGAGCGCCTACGCGGGATTCGAGGGCACGGTCGGCCGCACCATCGCGGCGTCGCAGTCGTGGTGGCCGCCGCGCCCCACGCCGCCCGAGGGCGCGCCGAACGTCGTCATCGTGCTCGCCGACGACCTCGGCTTCTCCGATCTCGGGTGCTACGGCTCCGAGGTCGATACGCCGCACCTCGACCGGCTCGCCGCCGAGGGCCTGCGCTACACGAACTTCCACGTCACGCCGATGTGCTCGCCGACGCGGGCGGCGCTGCTGACGGGGCGCAACTCCCACGCCGTCGGCGTGGGCTGGGTGGCGCACGCCGACCCCGGCTTCCCGGGCTACGCGATGGAGCTCGCGGGGAACACACCGACCATGGCCGAACTGCTCCGCGATGCCGGCTACGCCACGATGATGGTCGGCAAGTGGCACCTCTCGAAGGACACCGCGCTGTCGCCCTTCCAGCGGATGCACTCGTGGCCGGTGCAACGCGGCTTCGACCGCTACTTCGGCTTCCTCGGGCCGTTCACGAACCTGCACATGCCCAACGAGCTGATGGAGGACAACCACCGCATCGAGATCGACCGTTACCCCGACGGCTACTACTTCACGGACGACGCGACCGAGCGGGCGATCCGCATGATCCGCGAGCAGAAGGCCGCGAACCCGCGCCAGCCGTTCTTCCTCTACTTCGCGCACGGCGCGCCGCACGCGCCGCTGCACGCCAGGCCGGACGACATCGCGAAGTACCGAGGGGTCTTCGACGGCGGGTGGGACCGCATTCGCGAGGCTCGCTACCGGCGGCAGCTTGAGCTCGGCGTGATCCCGGAAGGGACCGAGCTGGCGCCCAGGAACTGGGAGCGTGGCCACGACGTGCAAGCGTGGGACGGACTCTCCGCACGGGAGCAGACGCTGTTCGCCCGCTACGAGGAGCTCTTCGCGGGGATGGTCGACAACATCGACCAGAACTTCGGCCGGCTGATGCAGGCGCTCGAACAGCTGGGTGAGCGCGACAACACCATCGTGATCTTCACCTCGGACAACGGCGCATCGCGCGAGGGCGAGGTGCTGGGCACGTCCGAGTACCTCAGCGTCTTCGCGCGCGCTGCGGGTCAGATCGACCGCGACTACGCGAAGCTGGACCTGCTCGGCGGGCCGCAGTCGTGGCCGCACTACCCGCGCGGCTGGGCGATGGCCGGGAACACGCCGTTCCGGCTGTACAAGGTGAACACGCACGCGGGCGGCCACCAGGTGCCGTTCATCATCTCCTGGCCGAAGGGCATCAGCGCGGGCGGCGAACGGCGGGCGCAGTACGCCCACATCACCGACCTGCTCCCGACAATCCTCGAGCTGGCGGGCGCGGACGCGCCGACCGAGCCCGAGGCGGAGCCCACGCCTCCAGCGGCCGGCGCGAGCTTCGCGGAGAGCCTGGCGGACGGCTCGGCCGCCTCGACGCACCCGGAGCAGCTCTACGAGATGATCGGGCACCGCGGCTACTACCGGGACGGCTGGAGCGCGGTCACGCTTCATCGCCGCGGCGGGCCGTACAGCGACGAGGAGTGGGAACTCTACGATCTTCGCGATGACCCCACGGAGCTCCGCGACCTCGCCGACGAGCACCCCGAGAAGGTGAAGGAACTCGCCGAGGCGTGGGACCAGGCCGCCCTCGACAATCAGGTCTTCCCGCTCGACGACCACAGCGGCCTGAAGCAGCTGCTGCGGCCGCCGGAGGACGAGGTCATGGCGGAGCCGCTGACCATCTACCCCGGAACCCCGACGCTCGAGCGCGCCCGCTCGCTGAAGCTGACCGGCCAGCGCTCGTTCACGGTCACCTCGCGGTTCCACTACGAGGCGGGCGACGCGGGCGTGATCGTCGCGCACGGCGCCCAGGGCGGCGGCTACGTGCTCTACGTCGAGGATGGCGAGATCGTCTTCGTCTACAACGGCTACGGCGCGATGTCGGAGCTGGCCGGCGGCGCGCTGCCCGAAGGCGACCTCGAGGTCGTGTTCGAGTTCACGGCCCTCGCGAGGAACGGCGGCTCGGTCGAGTTGCGCGTCAACGGCGAGTCGCGCGGCACGCTGGGGGAGCTGGTGCAGCTCCACCCGCTCGCGCCCTTCGAGGGCATCGACATCGGCATCGACCGGCGGTCGCCGGTCTCCTGGGATCTCTACGAGCGGCACGGCCCGTTCCCGTACAGCGGCGGGCTCACGTCGGTCACCTACACGCCGGGCGACATGGCGCCGGACGCGCCGATTCTCTCAATCGACGAGATCCGGGAGCGTGCGCTGCAGTTCGACTAGTGTCCTGAGTTGGGAATGCGATTGAGATATCCGGTGAGGTTGTCGAAGATTTGGTCGGCGGTCTTGTGCCAGATGAAGGGGCGCGGGTGCTCGTTCCAGTCGGCGACCCAGGCCTCCACTGCACGGATCAGGTCAGCGACGCCGTGATGAGTGCCGCGCCTGAGCCATTTGGTGGTGAGCTCCGCGAACCAGCGCTCCACGAGGTTCATCCAAGAGCTGTAGGTCGGGGTGAAATGAAACGTGAACCGGGGATGACGCCGGAGCCAGCGCTGGATCTCCGGGGTGCGGTGCGTGGCGACGTTGTCCAACACGACATGCACCGCGAGTTCGTCGGGCACGCTGCGGTCGATGAGGGTGAGGAACTGCTTGAACTCCCGGGCACGGTGTCGCGGGGTCATGTCCGCGATCACGTGGCCCGAGGCGACGTCAAGCGCCGCGTAGAGATTGGTGGTGCCGTGACGGACGTAGTCGTGGGTCTGGCGTCGCGGAACGCTCGGCATCATCGGCAGCATCGGGGCGGTGCGGTCGAGTGCCTGGATCTGGGTCTTCTCGTCAACACACAAGACGACCGCTGCCTCCGGTGGGTTGAGATAGAGTCCAGCCACGTCGCGCACCTTGTCGATGAATTGCGGGTCCGGCGACAGCTTGAAGTGCTCCACGAGGTGTGGCTTGAGGCCAAAGGCGCGCCAGATCTTGGAGATCGCCGTCTGCGACATCCCCACCGCGGCGGCCATCGATCTGGTCGACCACTGCGTCGCGTTGTGCGGTTGTTCTTCCAGTGTCTTGACGATCACCGCTTCAATCTGGGCGTCGCTGATCGTGCGCGGTGCACCGGGGCGCGGCTCATCGCTCAGTCCATCGAGCCGCCGCTGCGCAAAGCGTCTACGCCATTTGCCCGCGGTCACCGGATGGCAACCAAGCGCCGCGGCGATCTCGGTATTCGGGGTCCCTTCTGCCGCAGCGAGCACGATCCGGCAGCGCAGCGCCAACGCCTGAGCCGATGTCGGTCGGCGCGCCCACCGTTCCAGCGTCTCACGCTCATCGTCGCTCAGTACAACCGCCACCGTCGGCCGGCCAAGTCGGGTACTCATGACACTCCAGCGTCTGCCCCACACGGGCAACACCCCGCTGTACCAACATCATACCCGCTTGTTTATCGCGTTAACAACTCAGGACACTAGCAGGCTGCTGAAGAAGCGCCTTCCGGCGGCGGCGAGAGGCGTCGGGCGGCTTGAGGCCGCCTCCGGCTTCGTGATCGCGGCCTCCTGAGACCCGGCTCCGGGTGCCTTTGAGGGCTTCCTGGCGGGGCGGAGGGCGCACTGCGCCTACGCCGCGGCGGTATCGAGCGTGGCCATGCGCACCAGGTTCTAGGCGGCGGCGGTGAGCTCCAGCCAGCCGCGGTTGCGCTCGCGGCCCACGAAGCGCAGCTTGCGCCCGCCGCCCCCGGTCTTCATCCAGCCGAAGACCTGCTCCACTAACTTGCGTCGCTTCTGACTCTGCCTGTAGCCGCGATGCCGCGGCCCCCACACGCCCATCCCGGACGCGCAGGCGCTGCGCGCCGCCCGGGCCCGCCCGCCCGCCCCGGAATTCTTTTTCTCTGGGGGGCGGAGCCCCCCACACCCCCCAACAGCTCCGCTGCACCCCAAGCAACGCTTGAGGGCGGTGTGGCCCTCGGCGACTCGGGGTGGGGTGGGGGTGAGGGTCACCCGCCCGGCGTGATCGTCTCCACGGCGCGCCACATGTACCAGGAGGCGACGGTGCGGTAGGGCGCCCAGGGCGCGCCGATCTCGAGCGCCTGCTTCGGCGTCGGCGTCTCGGGGAGGCCGTAGGCCGCCTGCATGCCCTTGCGCACGCCGAGGTCGCCCGTCGGCAGCACGTCGGGGCGGCCCAGCTCGAACATCAGGAACATGTGCGCCGACCACTCGCCGATGCCGCGCACCGCGGTCAGCCGCTCGATCACGTCGGCGTCGTCGAGGTCCGCGATCGCGGCGAAGTCGAGCGCGCCGTCCACGCAGTGCTGCGCCAGGTCGCGCAGGTAGCCCGCCTTCTGGCGCGAGACGCCCGTGCCGCGGAACGCCTCGTCGCTCGTGGCGAGGATGGCCAGGGGCTCCGGCGTGCGCTCCTCGTCGCCGTGGAGGGCGAAGAAGCGGCGCTGGATCGCGCGCGCCGCCGCACCCGCGAGCTGCTGGAACAGGATCGAGCGCACCATCGAGGCGTAGGGGTCGCCGCCGGGGCGCGGGCGGTAGGGCCCGTGCTCCTCGATCAGCGCGCCGACGACCGGGTCGGCCTCGCGCAGATGCACGTAGGCGGCGCGGGCGGAGAAGCGCAGACGGCGCGGCATCGGCGCATCCTACCCCGTCAGGGCGGCGCGCCCTCGCGGCGGGGGATGCCTGCCAGCCAGCGCTCGGCCTCGCGCGGCGAGCGCTGGCGCACGAAGGTGAGGTGCGCGTTCGCGGGGTCCGCCATCGCCGCCTCGTACTGGCGGCGTCGGCGGCGGAAGGTGCGCAGGAACCAGAGCAGGATCGACTCGCTGCTCATGAAGGACCGGCGGAAGGTCTCGCGGTTGCCCTGCCACAGCTCCTCGCGCCTCACGGAGCGCAGCACCGTGCGGCGCAACAGCCGCCAGCCGCTCACGAGGAAGGGGTACTCGAGCCAGACGATAGGTCTGCGCGCGATCCCAGGCGAGATCGCGCATCACCGCCGAGTAGTTGCCGTCGACGACCCATGCGTCGCCCTCGGTAGCTGTCGCGGTGCGCTCCGTGAAGACCTCGTCCGGGACCTCGATCCAGTCCTTGGCGAAGTGCAGCGCGTCGAGCTCGACATGCGTCGAGCCGAGTCGCTCGGCCAGTTCCCGCGCGAGCACGCTCTTGCCCGCGCCGGTGCTCCCGACGACAACGATGCGCTCGCCGACCTCGCTGCTCATTCGCCTCCGGAATCCAGCCACTCGATGATCGCGCGCTCCACCGCAGGCGGCATCAGGACGAGTTGCGGATCCAGCCGGGTGTGACCGCGCACCTTGGCCCGGCGGGTGAACGCGAGGTGTTCCTCGTCGAGCGGCGTCCACTCGTCGGCGCTTACCTGCTCCAGGTCGCCCGGGCTGCCCGCGCGGCGCAACTCGAACCAGTAGAGCACGTCATCGCCGCCCTCCTGCGTGCGGAAGACGACCTCGATCGCCATTCCGTCACGCGCGAGGGTCGCGATGCACTCCTCGCGGCGATCGTTGAGCATCCGCATCCAGCGGTCCGCCTCGGCGCTCTGGCCGTCCCGGATGCGGCGCCGCGTGAGCGCGACCTCGAGGCCCGCCGGCGTGATCGCATCGCCGACCATCTCCGCCCTCCGATGATTCGGAACGCCGGCCACCGCCTGGCTGCAGCGACTCCGCGTGCGGCGCCTCACCAGACGACCGCCGTCCGCGATACATCCTGCGCCGCGCACCCCCCGTCGTGGGAGCGACCCCGTCGTGGGAGCGACCCTACATGTATTGGCCGCCGTTGGGGCTGAGCTGGGAGCCGGTGAACCAGCCGCCCTCGGTGCAGAGGAAGCGCACCAGTGCGGCGACCTCCTCGGGCTCGCCGAAGCGGCCGAGGGGGATCTGACTGCGGATGCTGTCCTGGATGTCCTCGGTCAGGGAGGTCACCATGTCCGTCGCGATGAAGCCGGGGCACACCGCGTTGACGGTGATGTTGTTGCGCGCGAGCTCCTTTGCGGCTGTCTTCGTGAACGCGATCATCCCGGCCTTCGCGGCGGCGTAGTTCGCCAGCCCGACGCTGCCCATCTGCCCGATCACCGAAGACATGTTGATGATCCGGCCGTAGTTGGCCTCGCGCATGTGAGGTATTGCGGCGCGCGTGCAGTAGAACATCGACGACAGGTCGGTCTGGATGACATCGTCCCAGTCCTCGACGGAGAGCCGCGCGATCGTGCGGTCGCGGTTGATGCCGGCGTTGTTGACGAGGATGTCGATCTTGCCGAGTTCCTCGACCGCGGTCTCGATCACGTCCGAGGCCTCCTCGGCGTCGGACACGTCGGCCTTGACGAGCACGACGGCGCCGCCGAACTCATGGATCGCGTCGCGGGTCGCCTCGGCCGCGTCGGCGTTCGACAGGTAGTTGACGACCACGCTTGCGCCCTTGCGCGCCAGTTCGATGGCGCACGCGCGCCCGATGCCGCGGCTTGCGCCGGTCACCACCGCCACCTGTCCCTCGAGTGCACCCGCCATGTCAGACCTCCCGTTACCGGACGCAGCGATCCGCTGCCCCTCGCGGCTCCGATCCGCTTGCGGTGGTGTTGTAACGCAGGGTCGGCTTGTGGACGACTGCTAGACGACGGTGGGCGGGATGTACTCGCCCCATTCCTCGCGCAGCACGCCGCACATCTCGCCCAGCGTCGCGTAGCTGCGCACGGCGTCGAGCACCGGGTCCATCAGGCTGACGTCGCCGCGCGCCGCCTCGCGCAGCCCCGCCAGCGAGGCGCCGACGGCGGCCTCGTCGCGGTCGCCGCGCACTCGCGCCAGCCGCGTCAGCTGCGCGCCGATCACCGTGGGGTTGGGGCGGAAGATCGGCGTCGCGTTCTCGTCCTGGTCGACGTACTGGTTGACGCCGACCACGACGCGCTCGCCGCTCTCGACCTCGCGCTGGTAGGCGACCGAGGCCTCCTGGATCTCGGACTGCATGTAGCCGCCCTCGATCGCAGAGACGGCGCCGCCGATGTCCTCGACGCGGTCGAGGATGGACTGCGCCTGGGTCTCCAGCTCGCCGGTCAGCCACTCGACGTAGTAGGAGCCGGCGAGCGGGTCCACGGTGTCGGCCGCGCCGGTCTCCTCGGCGATGATCTGCTGCGTGCGCAGCGCGAGCTGCTGCGCCTCCTCGGTGGGCAGCGCCAGCGCCTCGTCGTAGCAGGAGAGCGCGAGCGATTGCACGCCGCCGAGCACCGCCGCGAGGGCCTGCACGGCCGAGCGCGTGAGGTTGTTGAGCGGCTGCTGCGCGGTCAGCGTGGAGCCGCCGGTCTGGGTGTGCGTGCGCAGCGTCATCGCGTTCGGGTTGGTCGCGCCGTAGCGCTCCTTCATCGCGCGCGCCCACATGCGGCGCAGCGCGCGGAACTTCGCGACCTCCTCGAAGAAGTAGTTGTGCGTGTTGAAGATCCAGGAGATGCGCGGCGCCACCTCGTCGACCGTTGCGCCCTGCGCGATGCTGCGGTCGAGGTAGGCGAAGGCGTTCGCGAAGGCGAATGCCACCTCCTGCGCGGCCGTCGAGCCGGCCTCGCGGATGTGGTAGCCGGAGACGGAGATCGAGTTGAAGCGCGGCGCCTCGCGCGCGCAGTAGTTGATCAGATCCGCCGCGAAGCGGACCGAGGGCCCCGGCGGGAAGATGTAGGTGCCGCGTGCGACGTACTCCTTGAGCACGTCGTTCTGCGCGGTGCCGGTGATCACGCTCGGCTCGTGCCCCTGCTTCTCCGCCGCCACGATGTACATCGCGACGATGATCGGCGCGGGCGCGTTGATCGTCATCGAGGTGGAGATGCCGTCCAGCGGGATGCCCTCGAACAGCGTCTCCATGTCCGCCAGCGAGTCGATGGCGACGCCGACCTGGCCGACCTCGCCGGCGGCCATCGGGTGATCCGAGTCGTAGCCGGTCTGGGTCGGCAGGTCGAAGGCGACGGAGAGGCCGGTCTGGCCGTTTGCGAGCAGCTCGCGGAAGCGCTCGTTGGTCTCCTCGGGCGTGCCGAAGCCGGCGTACTGGCGCATCGTCCAGAGCCGCCCGCGGTACATCGTGGGCTGCACGCCGCGCGTGAACGGGTACTGGCCCGGGAAGCCGATGTCGTCGAGGTAGTCGACGGAGTCGACGTCGTTCGGGGTGTAGAAGCGCCGGGCCGGGGCGGACGAGGTGCGGAACTCCTCGCGCCGCTCGGGGAAGCGCTTGAGCACCTTGGCGAGCGCGTCCTGCTCCCAGGCGTCCTTCGCCTCCGCGATGGCGGTGTGCTGCTGAGGCTTCATCATCGGCCTGCTCCGTTGCTATCCCTCGTGCCCGAGCCGCGGGTCAGGCGAGCGCCTCGACCAGCACGAGCGCGTCGCCGCGGATGACCTCGACGCCGTCCTGGTTGCTCACGGTCGTGTTCAGCGCGACGGAACTGCGATCCGTGTCCACCGAGGTGGCCTCGACGGTTGCGGTGAGCGTGTCGCCCGGCTTCACCGGGGCGCGGAAGCTCAGGTTCTGCCGCAGGTAGACCACCACGCTGTCCGGCGCGAGCCGGGTTCCGAGCGCGGCCGAGATCACTCCCGCAGCGAGGATACCGTGTGCGATCGGCTCCTTGAAGCGGGTGCGCGCCGCGTAGTCGGGGTCGCTGTGCAGCGGGTTGGTGTCGCCGGAGACCTCGGTGAACATCGCGATGTCCTCCGTGGTCACGGTCTTCTCGAAGCTCACGGTCGTGCCCTCGACGATGCCCTGGACTCCGTCGGCCATCTCGCCCCCTCGCTCGCTCGCCGGCGCGCTCTGGTGCGCAGCCCGACGCGGCGGCATCGTACGAGGGCGGCTCCGGGCGCGTCCATCGCCTGCCGGGGCGAGGCCGGCGGAGAATTGGGGCAGTTATTGACCAAAAATGTGAAAGAATGTTGACGCTGGCCGCAAGTCGGCGATAATGGAAGCAGAGAGCACACCCGCTTGCGGCGAGCGGGAACAGGCGCTTCACAAGACCGCGACGCGACTGTAGAGGGGCCGGGCGCAGCCCGCCGAGGGCGCTCCCGGTGCAGGAAGGCGCAGCGAGTGGCCCATCGGGTCGTTCTGCAACGAGCACGCGACGAACTTGCGCGCATCCTCTACGAGCGCGGCGACTGCAGTGTCGCCGAACTGGCGCTGGAGATCGGCGTCTCGCAGGGCTCGATCCGCCGCCACCTCGACATCATGGTCGCCGAGGGCCTGCTCGACACCACGCTGGTGCGCCAGCCGCGCGGACGGCCCGCCACCCGCTACTCGCTCAGCGAGGCGGGCGAGGAGCGCTCCGGCGCCGATCACTACACGAGCCTGATCGGACGGCTGCTGCCCGCCCTCGCCAGCCTCTCCGAGGACGAGGTCTCGGGCCGGCCGGGCGAGGTGATCCTCGGGCGCGTCTACAGCCGCGTCGCCGAGGATGTCGCCCGTGAGCGCGGCGGCGCCGTGCGCAGCGAGGAACTGGGAACGCGCCTCGAGGAAGTCGTCGCCGCACTCAGCGACGAGGGCATCCTCACCGAGGTCCGCGACGAGGGCGAGGTCTACCGGCTGAGCAACGTCGGCTGCCCCTGCCCCTCGACTGCGAGCGAGACGAACGCCGCCTGCGAGGCGGACCGTTACAGCATTGAACTGCTCGTCGGCAGACCCGTCGAGCAGGTAGCGACGATCGCGGGAGGCGGAGCCTGCTGCGAGTACCAGGTGCGAAAGCCCGCCACGGCGGGGGCGCGAAGAGTGGAGCCGAAATGAGCGAACCGATCCTCGAGTTGCGTGATCTGCACGTCAGTATCGCCGGTGAGCCGCACCTGCAGATCGTCAAGGGCGTTGACCTGACCGTGGGCGCCGGCGAGGTGCACGCGCTGATGGGCCCCAACGGCTCCGGCAAGAGCACGCTCGCGAACGCGATCGCGGGCAGCCCGGCCTACGTGATCGACTCGGGCGAGGTGCGCTACCGCGGCGAGGACGTCACCAGGCTGACGCCGGACGCGCGCGCACGCCTCGGGATGTTCCTCTCGTTCCAGTACCCGACGCCGATTCCCGGCGTGACGATGGTCAACATGCTGCGCATGGCGATCAAGGCGCGGCGCGGCGAGGAGCCCTCCGCGCGCGAGTTCCTCGCCGAGCTGCGCGAGACGCTGCAGACGCTGCGCATGGACGAGGAATTCGCGCGCCGCTACGTCAACGACGGCTTCTCCGGCGGTGAGAAGAAGCGCGCCGAGATCCTGCAGCTCGGGATGCTCAAGCCGGAACTCGCGATCCTCGACGAGACGGACTCCGGCCTCGACGTGGACGCGCTGCGCACCGTCGCCGAGGGCGTCAACACGCTGCACCACCCGGGGATGGGCATCCTGCTGATCACGCACTACCAGCGGATCCTCAACTACATCACGCCGGACCGCGTGCACGTGCTGCTCGACGGGCGCATCGTGCGTTCGGGTGGTCCGGAACTGTCGCACCAGATCGAGGCCGGCGGATACGACCCAATCCTGCAGGAGGTCGGGCTCGCCGAGACCGCGGCGGCTCCGGCCGCCTCCTGAGGACCGAACGAGAAACAGGCGCACACGGGGGAACAAGCCCATGACGATCGTCAATCCAAAAGCACGCGAGACCGTCGGCGAGTACCAGTGGGGCTTCCACGACGACGAGGTGCCGCTGTTCCGCGCGGACAAGGGCCTCGGCGAGGGGGTCGTGCGCCAGATCTCGGCGATCAAGGACGAGCCCGAGTGGATGCTCGAGTTCCGCCTCGACTCGCTGCGCACCTTCTTCGAGAAGGATGACCCGACGTGGGCGGGCAGCCCCGAGCTGCTCGCCGCGATCAACTTCGACGACATGACCTACTACGTGCGCGCCACCGACAAGGACTCCAGCAACTGGGATGACGTGCCGGAGTACATCAAGGACACCTTCGACAAGCTCGGCATCCCGGAGGCGGAGCGCCAGTTCCTCGCCGGGGCGGGTGCGCAGTACGACTCCGAGGTCGTCTACCACAACATCCGCGAGGACCTCGCGAAGCAGGGCGTCATCTTCCTCGGGATGGACCAGGGGCTGGCGGAGCACGGGGACCTGGTGCGCGAGTACTTCGGGTCGCTGGTGCCGCCGGGGGACAACCGCTACGCGGCGCTGAACAGCGCGGTCTGGTCCGGCGGCTCCTTCATCTACGTGCCGCCCGGCGTCCAGGTGGACGTCCCGCTGCAGGCCTACTTCCGCATCAACACGGAGAACATGGGCCAGTTCGAGCGCACGCTGATCATCGCCGACGAGGGCTCGTACCTGCACTACGTCGAGGGCTGCACCGCGCCGACCTACAGCTCGGACTCGCTGCACTCGGCCGTCGTCGAGATCATCGTCAAGAAGGACGCGCGGGTCCGCTACACGACCATCCAGAACTGGTCGAACAACGTCTACAACCTGGTGACGAAGCGAGCCGCCGCCTACGAGAACGCCGTCATGGAGTGGGTCGACGGCAACATCGGCTCGAAGCTGACGATGAAGTACCCGTCTGTCTACCTGATGGAGCCGGGCGCGCACGGCGAGATTCTCTCGCTGGCCTTCGCCGGCGACGGGCAGCACCAGGACGCGGGCGGCAAGATCGTCCACGTCGCGCCGCGGACCTCCTCGGCGATCGTCTCCAAGTCCGTCTCGCGTGGCGGCGGGCGCACCTCCTACCGCGGCCTGCTCAAGGTCCACGAGGGCGCCGAGGACTCCACCTCCACCGTGCGCTGCGACGCGCTGCTGCTGGACGAGCACTCCCGCTCCGACACCTACCCGACGATGGAGGTCGACGAGGAGAAGGTCACGATCGGCCACGAGGCCTCGGTCTCCAAGCTCGGCGACGACCAGCTCTTCTACCTGATGTCGCGAGGCATCACGGAGGAAGAGGCCTCCAAGATGGTCGTCAACGGCTTCGTCGAGCCGATCGTCAAGGAACTGCCGATGGAGTACGCGATCGAGCTGAACCGCCTGATCGAGCTCCAGATGGAAGGCTCCGTCGGCTAGGGCTCCGGCGGAGTCGCAAAGGATCACGATGAGCGAGACCACCACAGAGGTCGCCGCGCCCTACGCGGAGCAGGCCGTGCTCGCCGCCGCCGTCGAGCGCGGCGAGCCGGGCTGGCTGCTGGAACGCCGCGCCGAGGCCGCACGCGCCTTCGCCGCGACGCCACTGCCCTCGCCCGCGCTGCGCCCCTGGCGCTACACGGACGTGACCCGGCTGGACCTCGGCGCGTTCGCGCCGGCGGAGACGCCGATCGCGATCGAGGGCGGCAGGGACGAGGGCGGCGCCTACGCCGGCACGCTCAGCGGCGCCCTCGAGGGCCACGGCCGCCTCGTCGCCGACCGCCTCGGTGCGCTCATCCCGGCGACCGAAGGCAAGTTCGTCGCCGCCAACGCCGCGCTCTGGAGCGGCGGCGCGCTCGTGCACGCCCCGGCCGGCGCAGCCTTCGAGGAGCCCGTTGTCATCACCATCGACGCGAGCGACCTCGCCGATGCGGCGCTGTACCCGCGGCTGCTGATCGAGGCGGGGGAGCAGTCCGAGGTGAGCGTGGTGCTGCGCATCCGCTCCGGCGACGCCCCGCTGCTCGCGGCTGGCGTGGTCGAGATCGAGGTCGCGCAGGCCGCCCGCGTGCGCCTGCTAATCGACGACCGCTGGGGTGCGGCGACGCAGGACTTCACGACGATCCGCGCCCGGCTTGGCCGCGACGCCGACCTGCAGGTCGCCTCGCTCGCCATCGGCGGCGCGATCCTCAAGCAGACCGTCGAGGTCACGCTCGAGGGCGAGGGCGCGAACTCCTCGATCCGCGCCGTCGCGCTCGGCGACGAGGACCAGCACTTCGACTTCGTGACGCTGCAGGACCACGTCGGGCCGCGCACGATCTCCGATGTCGAGGTGAAGGCCGCCCTCGCGGGCTCCTCGCGCTCGATCTACTACGGCATCACGCGCGTCGAGGAAGGCGCGAGCGGGTCCGCGGCGAACCAGCAGAACCGCAACCTGCTGCTCTCCGGAAACGCCAAGGCGGACTCCGACCCGGTCCTCGAGATCCTGACCGCCGATGTGATCCGCTGCGGCCACGCGGCGACCGTCGGCCCGGTTGATCAGGAGGCGCAGTTCTACCTGCAGAGTCGCGGCCTCGACCGCCGCACGGCGCTGCAGTTGCTGGTCAGCGGCTTCTTCCAGTCCGTCGCGCGCGGCCTCGCCGTCGAGGGCATCGCCGACGACCTGGAGCGCACGGTCTTCGCGAAGCTCGCGAAGTCCGTGCTCTGATGGCGGCTTCGTGAGCCGCGAACGCGTCGCCGCCGTCTCCGACGTTCCCGAGGGCGAGGTGCTCGTCGTCGAGTGCGGCGGGCGCTCGCTGGCCCTCAGCAACGTCGAGGGCGAGCTATTCGCGATCGACAACGTCTGCACACACGACGGCGGACCGCTGGGCGAGGGGCGGCTCTGGAACGGGCGCGTGATCTGCCCGCGCCACGGCGCCGCCTTCGACGCGCGCAGCGGGCGCGCGCTCACGCTTCCCGCCATCCGCGGCGTCAGCACCTACCCCGTCAGCGTCGAGGGCGATGCGGCGTACGTGGAGTGCGATGGGGAGGCGTCGTCGTGACCTCGAACGTCGCTTCCGGCGGCGCTGCGGGCGTCTTCGACATCGAGCGCATCCGGCGCGACTTCCCGGTCCTCAAGCGCGAGGTGAACGGCCGCCCGCTGGTCTACCTCGACAACGCCGCGACCTCGCAGAAGCCGGTCCAGGTGATGGCCGAGATCACGCGCTATTACCGCGACATCAACTCCAACATCCACCGCGGCGTGCACACACTGTCCGTGGAGGCGACCGAGCGCTACGAGGCCGCCCGCGAGCGGGTGCGGGCCTTCTTCGGTGCGCCCGATGTGTCCGAGATCATCTTCACGCGCAACACGACCGAGTCGATCAACCTCGTCGCGCACGCCTTTGGCCGCGCCTTCCTCGAAGCCGGCGACGAGGTGCTGATCAGCGAGATCGAGCACCACTCCAACATCGTGCCCTGGCAGATGCTGCGCGAGGAGCGCGGCATCGCGCTGCGCCACATCCCGATGCTGCCCGACGGCACGCTGGACCTCGACGAGGCGCGGCGACTGATCGGCCCGCGCACGAAGCTGCTCTCGATCACGTTGATGTCGAACGCCCTCGGCACGATCGTCCCCGTCGCCGAACTCGCCGAGCTGGCGCGGGCGCAGGGCGCGCGCGTGCTGGTGGACGCCGCACAGGCCGCGCCGCACCTGCCGATCGACGTCGGTGAGCTGGGCGCGGACTTCCTCGCCTGCTCCGCGCACAAGATGCTCGGCCCGACCGGCGTGGGCGTGCTCTGGGGCCGCCGCGAGCTGCTGGAGGAGATGCCGCCCTTCCTCGGTGGCGGCGACATGATCGCCAGCGTCAGCCTCGAGGAATCGACCTGGAACAAGCTGCCGTACAAGTTCGAGGCGGGCACCCCGAACATCGCCGGCGTGATCGGCTTCGGCGTGGCGCTCGACTACCTCGAGGCGGTCGGCATGGACGAGATCCGCCGACACGAGCGCGACCTGACCGCCTACGCGCTCGACCGCCTGATCGACGTGCCCGGGGTCACGCTCTACGGGCCACTCGACCCCGATCTGCGCGGCGGCGTGGTCTCGTTCGGCCTCGACGGCGTGCACCCGCACGACATCGGGCAGGTGCTGGACAGCCATGGCGTGGCGATCCGTGCCGGGCACCACTGCGCGCAGCCCGTGATGCGAAAGCTCGACGTGGCCGCGACCGCGCGCGCCTCGTTCTACCTTTACAACACCCGCCAGGAGGTAGACGTGCTGGAGGCGGCGGTGCGGGAGACGTCCGACTTCTTCGGAGGCTTCGGTGGCTGACCTCGACGACCTCTACCGCGAAATTCTGCTCGACCACTACCGCAGGCCGCGCAACCGCAGGCCGCTCGAGGCCGCGAACGCGAGCGCCGAGGGCTCCAACCCGCTCTGCGGCGACGAAATCACCCTGGAGCTGCTGCTCGACGACGACGGCCGCATCGCCGACGTGGCGTTCACCGGCCAGGGCTGCTCGATCTCGCAGGCCTCGAGCTCGCTGATGACCGAGCACGTCAAGGGACGCAGCTCCGAGGACGCCTCCGCCGCGATCGACGCCTTCCAGGCGATGATGGTCGAGGGCGAGGACGCCCCGCCGGAACTCGGCGACATCGAGGCGCTGGCCGGGGTGCGGAAGTTCCCGATGCGCGTAAAATGCGCCTCGCTGGGCTGGAAGACGCTGGAGCTTGCGCTCGCACAGCACGGCGCGGACGACGCAGCGCGCGCCGCCGTCACGACCGATGAGAGGAGCACCCCCAATGGCTGATCCGGCAACCGACGCCCCCGAGGCCGCCGCCGAGGAACGCCCGAGCGAGGAGCAGCTCTGGGAGGTGCTCCGCCAGATCGAGGACCCCGAGCTGCGGATGGGCATCGCCGAGCTGGGCCTGATCTACTACGTGAACATCGACGACGAGGGCCTCGTCACCATCGACATGACGCTGACCAGCCCGGCCTGCCCGGTGGGGCCGATGCTGCAGGGTCAGGCCTACCACCTGCTCACGCAGATGGACGGCGTCGAGGACGTCGAGGTGAACCTGGTCTGGGATCCCCCGTGGGATCCGAAGACGATGGCCTCCGAAGAGGTGCGGATGCAGCTCGGCATCTGGTAGGCGAGGCTGCGCCCGCCCTCAAGGGCGGCCTGGTCCCGCGTGCCACTCGCCGAGCCGTGTAGCGCCGTGCCACCCGGCGCAAGCGCCCGGTACAGCAGACAGCGCCGCATGGACAGCCCCAACCAGCCCTCCGCCCCCACGCACGGCCGTCGGGCCGTGCTGCGCTCGGGCGTGACGGCGGCCGGCGGCCTGCTGCTCGCCGCCTGCATCCCCGGCGACGGCAAAGGCGAGGACGCCGGCGGCGAGGACGCCGGCGGCGAGGACACCAGCGGCGCGACCGCTGGCGGTGAGGACGCCGCCGAACGCGGCGCCGGGAGACCCGCGACGGCGACGCCCACTGCCACCGGGACTCCGGTTCCTTCGCTGCTTGCGCCAGACCAATCCGCTTCGGACGGTGAGCGCGGGATCATGCGCGAGGGCGTGGTCGGCGAGGCCGCACCGTCGCCCGTGCTCAGCCACGCGCGCCTGGTCGCCGTCGATCCTCGCAGCGGCGCGATCCACGGCGACCTCGCCATGCGTGTCGAGCAGGCCGGCCCGCTCGACCTGGTCGTGCAGCTGCGGCCGGACGCCTTCTTCCACCCCGCGTCCGCGGGCGAGCCCGGCGAGCCCGTTGACGCCGAGGCCGTCGCGCGCGAGTTCTCCGCTCGTGCGCAGCGAGGCGAGTTCCTCTTCGGCGGGGTCATCGACACCATCGAGACGCCGCAGGCGGACATGCTGCGGCTGCGCCTGGCTGCTCCCTTCGCGCTGTTCTTCGAGTTGCTCGGGGATACGGCCGCCGCCGCCATCCGCTCCGATACGCGCTCGGAGTCCGGACAGCCGCTGGGATGCGGACCGTTCGTCGCCGAGCCGCGGATGGACGGCGGTGTCTCGCTGCGGCCGCACCCGCGCTACCACCAGCGCGGGCTGCCGCTGCTCAGCGAGCTGCGCATCGTCTCCGCCGAGCGCGAGGCCGCCCTCGACGCCGCATTCGAGAGCGGCGCGCTCGATATCATCCAGCTCAATCAACGGGACAGCGTGATCCGGGCGTCGCAGCGCGCCGATGCACGGACGCTGACGCGCTCGACGCGGCGCGCGCGCGGCGTGGGGCTCTCGCTCGCCGGCACGAAGGGCGGCAAGCGCGTTCGCTATCAACCGGCCTTCCGGGACGAGCGCGTCCGCCGCGCCCTGTTCCTGGCCCTCGACTATCGGCGGATCTCGGCCCGGGAGGGCGTCGCGGCCGAGTACCCCACTGGCCCGGTGAGCCCGTCGTTCGCCTCGGATGCGTTGCCCCCGGCCGAACTTGCCGCACACCCGCTGTTCGGCCACGACCCCGCCGAGGCCCAGAGGCTCCTCGCTGCCGCGGGCGTTCCGGGCCTCGCGTTCTCGCTCGAGGCGCCGGACCGCGCGCCATTCGCCGCCCTGGTCCGGGTGCTGGACCAGCAACTGCGGGACGGAGGTTTCCGCCCGAAGCTCGCCCTCGTCCCCGACGCCGCATGGCGGCGCGATCTCGTCGCCGGCGACTTCGAGGCGATCCTGTTCGAGCTGGAGCCCGTGCGTACGCCGGACGTGGGGCTGCGGCTGCACAGCTCGTTGGGCCTCGAAGGCGACTTCTCGCCGTGGGGCTACTCCAACGCGCTCTACGACGCCGCGCTCAGCGCCGCCCTGAGCGCCCTCGACCCCGCCGAACGCGGCCGCCTCGCTCGCGAGGCGCAGCGCCTGCTGCTCGACGACGTGCCCGCGCTGATCCCGCTGCCCGAGCCGATCGAACAGGTCGCCGTCTCGTCCCGCATCGCCGGCTACGCGTGGGACACCCACGAGTTCAACGAGACCTGGCAGGCGGCCCGCTGGCGGATCCGCAGCAGCAGCGCCTCGCGCGCACCAGGCAGCGTGGCCGCCCTGTGAGCGCCCTGCCGCTGGAGGAGCTGCGCGACGCGCTCGAGGACGCCGTGCACGCCGCGGGCATCGCGATCGGCGAGATCGTCGCCGGCGGGCGCGTGCGCGTCGGCATGAAGTGGGGCGAGGGCCCCGTCTCCGACGCCGATCACGCTGCGGACGACGTGCTGCACGCGCGCCTGATGCCGCTGATCGAGGGCGCGCAGTGGCTCTCCGAGGAGTCCGAACAGTCCACACCGCTCGTCCCCGGCGAGCCGACCTGGGTCGTCGATCCGCTGGACGGCACGCGCGAGTTCCTGCTCGGGCTGCCCGAGTTCGGCGTCTCCGTCGGGCTCTTCGAGGGCGGGCGACTGGTCCTCGGCGCGGTCGCGCTGCCGCCCGCCAGCAGGGGCGCGGACGGGAGCGAGTGGACGGTGCTCTCGGGCCTCCTCGACGGCGAACGGAGCGCCGCCCGCCGCGACGGCGTCGAGATGCCGCCCATCGAGGACGGCCCCGATATGGGGCGGATCGTGGTCTCGCGGCACGACTACGAGCGGCGGCGCTTGCAGTACCAGATCCCGTTCGAGGTCTACCCGGCGGGTTCGTCGGTGCTGAAGCTCTCGCAGGTCGCCCTCGGCGAGGCCGGCGTCTACCTCTCGACGCGGCCGCGCTCGGTGTGGGACGTGGCCGGCGGGGCCGCCGTGGTCGAGGCCTGCGGGGGCGCGCTGCTCGACGCGCGTGGGGAGCCGTTGCGGCTCTCGCCGCAGCAGATCCAGATCCCGCCGTTCGCCGCCGCGTCGCCGCAGCGAGCGATCGCGCTGCTGCGGGCGATCGGCGCGGGGCCGCAGTAGCGCGGACTACGGCGCGTCGCGTCGCCTCGCGCTGCGCACCCCGGCCGCAGTGTGGCTGCGGCTCCCGGGCTCGGCCGTCGGAACGCTCGCGCCGATCACGGTGCGGCGGAAGCGGTGGGCGAAGGCGAAGATCGCGAGCGCGCCGATGACGACGAGCGTCGCGTAGACGATCTGCGCGCGCTGCACGCCAATCGCCTCGGCGATCACGCCGCCGGCGGCAGCGCCCATCAGCATCGTGGCCCGGTCGAAGGCGAGCAGGCCCATCAGGCGGCCTCGCATCTGGTCGGGTGCGGCATCCAGCACCACCACCTGCACCAGCGCGAAGATGCCGGACTGGAACAGCCCGACGCCGAAGACCAGCAGCAGCGGTAGCACCACCCAGGGCCGTCCGAGCGCGCCCGGCACGTAGGTGCTGAGCGCGAAGACGACCAGCAGCACGCCCATGGCAGCCATCATCAGCGGCAGCAATCGCCCGAGGCGGCGCGGCGAGCGCGAGGCGATGATCAGCGCCCCGGTGAGCGATCCGAGGCCCGTGATCGACATCATGATCCCGAACCCGAAGGGGCCGATGTCCAGCACCTCGAGCGCGAACAGTGGGGCGAAGAGGTGCAGGAACGAGAGCCCGAAGGCGAAATGGATCAGCGCGAGCGAGATCGCGCCGCGGATCGCCGGCGTGCCGATCGCGTAGCGCATCGCGTCGCCGAGGCCGGCGAGCATCGCTGCCGCGCCGCTCTCGGGGGGCCGGATGTGCGTCGCCACGCGCAGCAGCGCGGTGGGGACCACCGCGCCGACGTAGATCACGGCGATCAGGACGAACGCCCCGCTGACGCCGATCGCGGCGATCGTGAAGCCGGCGACCGCCGTGCCGAAGATGCGCATCGAGTTCTGCGTGGCGCTCAACAGCGCAATCGCATTGGTGACGCGGTTCTTGGGTACGACCGTGGGCACCAGCGCCTGCCGCGCCGGCTGATCGAACGCCATCGTGGTCCCGCGTACGGCGGCGGCCGCGTAGATGTGCCACAGCTCCAGCAGGTCGAAGATCAGCAGCGAGGCGAAGACGACGTTGAGCAGCAGCGCGCCGTACTGCGAGAGCTGCAGCACGAGCTTGCGATCAAACCAGTCGATCATGACCCCGGCGACGATGCCGAAGCCGAACTGGGGCAGCGTCCGCGCGACGATCACGCCGCCGAGCTGCAGCGGCGATCCGGTCAGCTCGTAGATCAGGTAGGGGCGGGCGATCTGCTCCATCCAGAGCGCCAGTGCGTGACTGACGACGCCGAACCAGAGCAGCCGGAAGTCGCGGATCCGCAGCGAGGAGAAGATGCCCTCGCCGGACGCGGGCGCGCCCGGGCCGGGCTGCTCCTCCCGGTCCTCGCCGCTCCCGTCAGCCATGCCCTGACGCTACCCCGCGTTGCCGGGCGAGTCTAGCGAGGCCGGCCCTCGCCCCTGAGCAGCGCCGCCAGCGCCCCGATTCCCGAGCGCGACGACGTTCTTTGCCCGCGCCGTTGCGTGCCCTCGCGGATCCCGGACGAGCGCGCGCTGCGCGCGGCTCCCCACCCACCCGCCCCGGATATTCTTCTGATGTGGGGGGCGCAGCCCCCCACGCCCCCGCGCAGCAACCTGCAGCCCCCACGCCCTCGATGGTTGCGTGTGCACTGCTGCGGGGCGGCGGTACTCGCGCCGAGCGCACGCGGACATCGCGGGCGCGCGGTGGCGTCGGTGCGGGGTCGACCCGGGCGGGCCCGGCTTCGATCCCGCGGGACGACGAGCCTCAGGCCTCGTCCCGGAGCAGGGCCGCGAGCGTCCCGAGGTCGGCGACGCGCAGTACGCGCTCCTCGTAGGGCAGGCCGCGGTTGCGCGGCCAGTCGCGCAGGTACGGCTGCGCCTCGGAGCGCTGGGCGAGCAGCTGTACGGTGCGTCCGTCGTCGTCGATGTGCTCGACGGCGCCGAGTTCGGCGATCGCCTCCAGCTTGAAGTGGGGGCTGCGCAACGAGGTCTCGTTGATCACCACGCCGTCGAGCAGTCCGGCGAAGCCATGCCGGCGCAGCCAGCGATCGGGCGGGCTGCGCCGCCCCGTGAGCAGCAGCAGCGTGCGCAGTCCTCGCAGCTCCACGAGCGCCTCGCGCGCGCCGGGCAGCGGCCTGCGCAGCTCGAAGCGCAGCGGGTCGGCGATGCGCGAGAACCAGCGCCGCGGCACGCTTGCGGTGGGCGGCGGCGCGTCGGGGTCGAGGAAGTCGCGGTGGATGCCGAGGTTGCGCCCGAACGGCGGCTCGCAGATCACGCCGTCCATGTCGATGGTCAGGAGCGGAAGCCCGTCGCGCAGCGGTGCCGCCATCGCCGCGCCGATCAGACCTCGATCGGCGGCGCGGGCGGCGGCGTCGGCGGGATGCCGGGCGCCGGCGCCGCCGGCAGGCGCTCGACGGGGAAGACGGCGGTCTCGCCGCTTCCGGCCGCGCCGGAGGGCAGCGCGCGGGCGAAGCCCTCGAGCCGCGCCTGCACCTTGCCGAAGATCGTGTCCGGCGGGTAGCGGCCGTCCTCGCCGCGTTCGCCGGCCGGCTCGCCGGTCAGCACCTCGATGCCTTCCTCGATCGTGGCGACGGCCCAGACGTGGAACTCGCCCGCCTCGATCGCCTCCGCCACATCGGGTCGCAGCACCACGTTGTGGACGTTCGTGCGAGGGATCATCACGCCCTGCGTCCCGTCCAGGCCGCGCGCGCGGCAGACTTCGTAGAAGCCCTCGATCTTCGCCGTCGCGCCGCCGATCGGCTGCACCTCGCCGCGCTGGTTGAGCGATCCGGTGACCGCGATCGCCTGGTCGATCGGCGTCCCGGAGAGCGAGGAGAGCAGCGCGTACAGCTCCGTCGAGGAGGCCGAGTCGCCGTCGATCTCGCCGTAGAGCTGCTCGAAGGTGAGGCTGGCGTGCAGCGCCATCGCCTTGTCCTGGCCGAAACGGTCCGCGAGGAAGCCGCGCATGATCAGGAAGCCCTTGTTGTGCGTGCGCCCGGCCATGTCCGTCTCGCGCTCGATGTTGACGATCGCGCCCCGCCCCGCCGAGGTGATGCAGGTGATGCGCGAGGGCCGCCCGAACGTGATGTCGCCCAGGTTGTAGACGGAGAGCGCGTTGATCTGCCCGACCTTCCCGCCCTCCGTGTCGATGTAGATCGAGCCCTCGTCGATCATCTGCTGCATGCGGTCGCGGACCAGCGAGGAGCGGTACTCGCGCTCCTCGAGCGCGCGATCGACGTGCCGCCGCAGCACCTCCTCCGCGCCGTCCTGGCCGGCCCAGAAGTCGGCCTGGCGCGCGAGGTCCAGCAGTTCGCCCATGTTGCCGGAGAGCCGCCGCTGATCCTCGACGCGTCGCGAGGCGTGCTCGATCATCCGCGCCGCTGCCTCGTCGCGGAAGCGTCGCATGCTCGCGACGTGGCACTGGCGGTGGATGACCGAGGCGAGCCCGAGCATGGTGTGCGCGTTGCGCTCCATGTCCACCTCGAAGTCGGCCTTCACGCGGAACAGCTCCCGGAAGTCCGGGTCCATCCGGAACAGGTAGGAGTGAAGCCCCGGATCGCCGACGATCACGACCTTCGTCTCAACCGGCGAGGGCGCGGGGCGCAGTCCGGCGGGCGGCGCCACGCCGATCGCTTGCGCGCGCGACTCCGGCATCAGCTCGCCGGCGCCGAGCGCGCGCTTCAGGCCCTCGTACGCTGCGGGATCCTGCAGCAGGTCGCGCATGCGCAGCATCAGGTAGCCGCCGCTCGCGAGGGCGAGCGAGCCGGGGCGGATCATCGTGTGGTCCGTGACCGCCGTGCCGAACTGCCCGACGTACTCGATGCGTCCGAGCAGGTTCCCGAAGTTGGGGTTGGGCTCGCTGATCACCGGCGCGCCGCCGTCCGGGTCGTTGCTGATGAAGGCGTTGACCTGGTAGCGGCGCAGCAGCGCGGCCCGTTGCTGCGCCGGTCCCGGCAGGCCCGGCGGCTGCGGGACGGCGGGCTGTCCGCCGGACGGCGCCTCGCGGAAGCGACCGCGCTCGCTCTGCATGTCCGCGCAGACCGCCTCGATGAAGCTCAGCGCCTCCTGCTCCTCGCTCCAGCGCTCGCGCAGCGGCTCGAAGAGGTGCTGGATCGCGAAGCGCGCGACCTGCTCGTCGAGCTGCTCGAGGCGTTCCTGCGCCTCCCGCTGGAGGCCGCGCATCGCCAGCAGCGAGTCCTGGACGAGCGGCTCCAGTTGCTCGCGCGAGCGGGTCTGGATCTGCTCGCGCTGCTCAGCGGGGAGCGCGGCGACCGCCTCGTCGCTGGCGGGCTGGCCCTCGATGATCGGTGCGGAGGCGACGCCGCCGGAGGTCAGTTGCAGCGCGAAGCCGAGTTGCACGGCCTGTTGCTGCAGCTGCTCGAGCATCGAGGCGCGGCGCAGCTCCTGTTCTTGCAGCACCGCGGAGCGCTGGCGGATGTAGGAGTCGCCGTCGAAGGCCTCGCGCAGCTCCGTGCTCGCGTGCTCCACGGCGCCGCGCATCGCCTCGGCGAAGGCTCGCCCCTCGCCGGCCGCGAGCGCGATGCCGCCGGGGCGGTCGGGGTCCTCGAAGTTGTGGACGTAGACCCAGTCCGGCGGGGGCGGGCGCGATTCCGCGAAGCGCTGCAGGTAGGACTCGATGATCGAGGACTTGCCGATGCCGTCCGGCCCGGAGGCGTAGAGGTTGTAGCCGCGCGCCCCCATGCCGAGCGCGAACTCGATCGCGCGGACCGCCCGCTCCTGGCCGAAGACGGCCTCCAGCGCGTGCAGGTCTCCGGTGCTCGCGAACGGCAGCGAGGCGGGGTCGCAGCGGGCAGTCAGCGCCGAGGCGCTGACCTCGAAGGCGTCTCGCCGCTCGCTCATCGTCTGTTCCATTCCGCGAGGCCGGCGTCGTCGCGCCCGTCGCCTCCGCGCAGGGCGCGATCGCGGGTCGATCGTAGCACGGCGGGACGCCGCCTCCGTGCTAGCCTGCACGCCAGCGAGGATGACGCGGGCGGAAGGAGCCAGGCGATGCGCGCTGCCGTCGTAACGGAGCCGGGCGGGCCGGAGGTGCTGCAGGTCGCCGAGATCGAGGATCCGGTCCCCGGACCCGACGAGGCGCTGGTCGCCGTCCACGCGAGCGCCCTCAACCGCGCCGATCTGATGCAGCGCCGCGGCGGCTACCCCGCCCCGCCCGGCATCCGCGCGGACGTGCCCGGCCTGGAGATGGCCGGCGTCGTCGAGGCGGTCGGCGAGCGCGTCCAGGCCTGGAAGCCAGGCGACCGCGTGATGGCGCTGCTCGGCGGCGGCGGCTACGCCTCGCGCGCCGTCGCACACGAGCGCCAGCTGATGGCGATCCCGGACGGCCTGAGCTTCGAGGAAGCCGCTGCGATCCCGGAGGTCTACCTCACCGCCTTCGACGCGCTCTTCGGCCACTGCGATCTGGCTTCCGGCGAGTCCGTGCTGATCCACGCCGTCGGCTCCGGCGTCGGCACCGCCGCGGTGCAGCTCGCCGCCCTCGCCGGCTGTCCCAGCTACGGCACGGCGAGCAGCGACGAGAAGCTGGCGAGTGCGGCCGAACTCGGCCTCGACGTCGGCATCAACTACCAGCGCGAGGACTTCGCCGAGGTGATCGCGGAGCGCACGGGCCGGCGCGGCGTGAACGTGATCCTCGATGTCGTCGGCGCGCCCTACTGGGACCGCAACATCGCCTCGCTGGCCGTGCGCGGCCGCCTGGTGCTGGTCGGCACGATGGCCGGCGGACGGCTGGAGACGAACATCGGGGCGCTGATGCCGAAGCGGCTGCGGGTGCACGGCACGGTGCTGCGCGCGCGCCCGCTGGAGGAGAAGCTAATCCTGATTCAGCAGTTCGCGGCCCGCTACCTGCACCACTTCGAGTCCGGGCGGCTACGGCCGGTCGTCGATCGCGTCTTCCCCCTCGAGGACGCGGCAGGGGCGCACGCCTACATGGAGAGCAACGCCAACTTCGGCAAGATCATCCTGAGCGTCGAGCAGTAGCGGGCGCGCCGCCTGCGGTCAGGGCAAGCGCCCTCCGATCGCCTCTCCCGTGGCGGCGGGAGATGGCAGGGGGTGAGGGGGAGTCCGGTCCCTCTCCCCGAGGGAGAGGGTTAGGGTGAGGGAGAGTCCGGTCCCCTCTCCCCGAGGGAGAGGGTTAGGGTGAGGGAGGCGGCGGCGAGAGGGACCGCGGTGGCAGGCGACAACCGCAGAGACAGGGCTCGCCGGCTACGGCGGGAGACTACAGAGGCCGAGCGACTACTCTGGGCGAGAATCCGAAATCGCCGCTTTCGAGGTGTCAAGTTCCGCAGGCAGAAACCGATGGGCTCGTACGTCGTCGACTTCGTGAGCCCAAAGCACAAGTTGATCGTCGAGTTGGACGGTGGGCAACACAGTGACCAGCAGGACTACGACGACAGAAGAACGCGGTGGCTGGAGTCACGGGAATTCACGGTTCTGAGGTTCTGGAATAGTGACGTTCTCGCCAGCCTGGACCTGGTACTCGATGCGATCTGGGTGGAGGTCGAGAAGCGATCCCCGGACTCTCCCTCACCCTCAAACGCGGGCGAAACAGGTCTCCCTCGGGGAGAGGGGACCGGAGAGCGCTGCGATACGCCGAATCCCCCTCGCCCTCACCCTCTCCCGCAAGGGGCGAGGGGGCCGGAAGGGAGAGGGGGCAGGTCAGACGGCAGAACCCGGAGCTAGGCGTACTTTTCCGGATCCGCCATGAAGCGCACGCGCGAGTCGAGGCTGGCGAAGTAGTACCACTGGCCGTTGTGGAAGTACTTCGTGCCCTTGTCCGGGTCCGACTGCCCGGCCCCGGAGGCGGTCTCGCTGACCGTGCGGTTCACCTCGTCAGTGTCGATCTCTTCGCCCGAGACCGGATCCAGCACCTTCGCCATGGTTCGTCCTCCGCGTTCGTCCTGCCGGCTAGTTGAAGACCGACGCCGCCACCGCGCCGAGCGACTCGCGCGGGTCGCCCCAGCGCAGCGATGCTTCCTTGCCGCGGCGCGTGTGGAACTGCAGGTCGTACTCCGCCATGAAGCCCACGCCGCCGTGCAGCACGTGTCCCCAGTTGGTCGCGTCCGTCACCGAGCGCGAGACGACCGACTTCACCTTCGCGGCGTGCAGCGCGTCCAGCTCGCCCTGGTCCAGCTTGTAGAGCTGCTCGTAGGCGAGGAAGCGCGAGGCGGTGACGCCGACCGCGGCGTCCGCGACGCGGCCCTGGACGGCCTCGAACGTCCCGATCGGCCGCCCGAAGGCGACGCGCACCTGCACGTAGCTGACGGTCATGTCGAGCGCCTTCTGTGCGTGCGCGTAGCACTCCAGCGAGGAGATCGCCGAGCCCAGCACGCGCAGGTAGTCGACCGCCTCGGCGCCGCCGATCCAGCCCTCGACGCTCGCGCCGTCGTAGCTCACCTCTGCCTGCGGCGTGAGCCCGATGCCGGTCAGCGCCCGCGTCGAGACGCCGGCCTGCTCCCGCGCGACGAGGGCGAGCCCGGGCTCGCCCTCGCGCGTCGCGGCCACGAGGTGCAGGTCGCTGCTTGCGCCGAACTCGACGTAGCGCTTCGAGCCGCTCAGCGTCGCGCCGTCGGTCGTCGTCGCGATCGCGCCGAAGAGCCCGCCGTTGCCCTCCACCAGCGCGGGGGCGCAGGTCGCGCCGGCCACGATGCGCGGCAGCAGCGAGGCCTGCAGCGCCGCGTCGCCGTGGCGCTGCACGGTCGCGGCAGCGAGCATCGTCTGCTGGTACGGCGAGAGCAGGGCGTGGCGGCAGAGCTGCTCGATCAGCACGCCGAGGTCGACGAGCTGTGCGCCCTGCCCGCCGTGCTCCTCGGCGATCGGCAGGCCGGTCCAGCCCAGCTCGACCAGCTGGCTCCACAGCTCCGCGTCGGGCTCGCCCGCCCACTCGATCTGGCGCATCCGCGAGGCGGGCGCCTCGCGCTCGAGGAAGTCGTCCGCGCTGTCGCGGATCAGCTCCTGCAGGTCACTCAGCCGGAGGTCCATGGCCATCGTGACGCCCCCTACCCTCTCGGCAGCCCGAGGCCGCGCGCCGCGATGATGCGGCGCAGCACGTCGTTGGTGCCTCCGGCGAAGCGATGCACCGAGGATCCGCGGTAGTTTTCCTCGAGCTTGCCGCGGGCCGGTGCGTCCTCGTTCTCGCGGCGCAGGCCGCCCTCGGGGCCGAGCAGGTCGAGCGAGAGGCTGTCGATGCGGAAGCGCGCCTCGGAGCCCCAGACCTTGACCATCGCGCCTTCCATGGTCGGGGTGATGCCGTTCTGCACCATGACCGCGTTGGTCAGCGCCAGCGCGCGCGAGACCTCGCCGTCGACCGTCGCCTCGGCCAGCTTGATGCGCACCACGCTGTCGTCGATGAGTTCCGGGCGCTCCTCCTCGATGTGCTGCACGAGCGCGTCGACGCGCCGCTGGTAGAGGCTGTGCGGCTCGATCATGACGCGTTCGAGGTCGAGCGCGTTGGTCATGTAGTACCAGCCGCGGTTGAGTTCGCCGAAGAGCGCGTCGGCGGGCAGGCGCAGGTTATCGAAGAAGGTCTCGCTGGTCATGATCCGCCCCATCGTGCCCATCGGCCGGACGGTGATGCCCGGCAGGTTGGTGGGGAAGATGAAGACGGAGATGCCCTGGTGCTTGGGGGCGTCCGGATCCGTGCGGGCGGCCAGCCAGCCGTGCGTGGCGCCGCCGAAGCCGCCGTAGATCTTCTGCCCGTTGATCACCCACTCGTCGCCGTCGCGGGTCGCCCTCGTCTGCAACGAGGCGAGGTCCGTCCCGGCGTTCGGCTCGGTGTAGCCGAGAGCGAAGGTCATATCGCCGCTGACGATCTCGGGCAGCCACTCGCGCTTCTGCTCCTCGCTGCCGAAGCGCATGATCGTGCGCCCCACGGAGCCGACGCTGAGGTGGTCCTGCGGAATGCTCCGGTACCAGAGCTCCTCGGCGAGGATGAAGGCGTGCAGCGCGTCCTTGCCCTGGCCGCCGTACTCCACGGGCCAGCCCATGTTCGTGTAGCCGGTGTCGTTCATGGCCTTGCGGAAGGCGCGCAGTTCCGGGCCGCGACTCTGGCCGAACTCGCCCTCGCCGGCCTCGCGCGCGAGTCCGTCGCGCTCCGCCGCGTGCAGCTCCTCGAACAGCGCGGGCGTGGCGTGCGTCTCCATGAACTCGCGCACCTGCGCCCGGAAGGCCACGTGTTCCTCGGTCCAGCCGTACTCCATGCCGTCCCTCCCGAGGTCGTCGCCGCTCCGCGCCGTGCATCCTACCATCAGCGGCGAGGCGCGGCGGTGCGGCGCGCCCTGCGTTACGGTGCGCGCGACGCCTCGCTTGCAATACTGTCGCCGGAACAGGAGTGCCGCCGTGCCGTTCGCCCGTGCCGACCTTGCCGCGACCGCACCGAGGCGGCCCTGATGGCCGCACCGCGAGCGCTCTCGCCATCGGCCCGCGAGTCCGTCGAGGATGTCGCGCGCTCGCACATCGAACAGGGCCTGCACGACGCCGCGCAGCTCGCGGTCTACCGCGACGGCGAGCTGCAGATCGATCTCCGGCTCGGGCCCGCGGCGCGGCCGTCCGCGCGGATGCTCTGGTTCTCCGCCACGAAGCCGCTGGCCGCCGTCGCCGCGCTGATGATGGTCGAGCGCCTCGCCTTCGACCTCGATCTGCCGATCGCGTCGGCCTGGCCGCAGTTCGGGGAAGGCGGGAAGGCGGCCTGCACGCTGCGGCACGTGCTCACCCACCGCGGCGGCTTCTCCGTCTTCCCCCGCGACTTCGACTGGGAGCGCCTCGACGACTGGAACGCCGTCACCGCGGCGACCGCCGCGATCGAGGCGGAGTGGCCGCCCGGCACGGCCACCGGCTACCACCCCGTCACCTACGGCTTCGCGCTCGGCGAGCTGGTCCGCCGCCTCGATGGGCGTGAGCCGCGTGACTTCCTCGCCGACGAGATCCTGGGCCCGCTCGGCATGGAGGCCTCGCTCGGCGTGCCGGAGGAGGCGCTCGGCGATGTCGTTCCACTGCGGGCGATGTCGGAGGTCACGCTGCTCGATCCCACGGGCAGCGAGCGCCGCACCTCCGACATCGTCGGCCGCTTCAATGCCGCGCCGACGTTGCGCGGCCAGCTCCCGGCCGCGAACGGGATCGGCACGGCCGAAGCGCTGGCGCGCTTCTACGACTGCCTGCTGCAGGGCGGCGCGCGCGAGGGCGCACGCCTGCTCCAGCCGGAGACCGTGGCGCTGGCGACGAGCGTGCAGTGGACCGATGACTACGATCGCACCTTCACGCTGCCTTCCTCGTACGGCCTCGGCTTCATTGCCGGGGGCGTCTTCGAGCCCTTCGACGAGCCCGGCGTGTACGGGCACCCGGGGGCGCAGTCGACCATCGGCTACGCCGACCCGGCGCGCGGTCTCGCGGTCGGCTACCTGACCAACGGTCTGCACGGGCCGGTCGAGGTGCAGCAGCGCTACCGCGAGATCGCGCACGCGCTGATCGCCGCCTGCGAGGCCTCGGACCGCCGTTAGCCGCGCCCCCGGCCGCTTCTCGGACGCCGTCGCCGTCGCCGGCGCTGCGCGTGATCCGGGCGCCTTGAGGTCGGCTCGGTAGGTTGTTCGGGCAGCACCGGCTCCGGCCGCTTCGTGAAGCGCCGCGAGATCCAGCGGGAGAGCAGGATCGACCAGAACGCGACGGTGACGAAGAGCGGCAGCACGATCAGCGTCGCGGCCCAGTCGCCGCCGCTGGAGAAGAACGAGAACGCGCTGGCCAGCGCGGCGACGACGACGGTCATCGTGAGTAGCTGGCGGTCCGGCAGCCTCATGGTAGGCAGTATGCCACTGCCCCCATGTTCGACGCCCGGTGCGCGGACCCATCCGCCGTACAATGGCGACCGGAACTACGTCGAGACAGAGTTTCTTTCAGGGAAGCGAGCACGGTGCTCAAGCATGCAGTAGCGCGTCTCGCGACGCGATTGGCCGCGCCGATCGTGCTGGCGCTCGTCGCGCTGCTGCTCGTCGCGAGCCAGCCGCCGCCGGTACACGGTGATGGCGGCGAGTCGCCCCGGGACAGCGGATGGCTGGAGTATGCGCGCGATGCAGCGGTGCACGATCTGCCGATCGAGCTTGCGATCGCCTACTTCACCGACTGCTCGGAGGTGCCGGGCTCCTCGCCGCCGCGCTGCGGCTCCCCGCCGGCGAAGTGGTCCTCGCACTCCAACCCGGTCGAGATCTGCACCGCCCAGGCCAACCGCCCACCCTGGGTCAGCGCTGAAGCATTTCGCAACGCGGCCAGGCAGGGCGCGCTCGCCTGGAAGGACTCCGGCGCGGCAGTCGGCATCGACTACACGGGAGACTGTCCCGACGCCGCGTGGGAGGAAGGCAACGGCCGCAACGAGATCGGCTTCGATGACTCCCGCAACCTGGTCCAGGGTCCGGACGCCGCCCTGACCAGCGGGTTCTGGGACACGATCTACGACGACGAGGACCCCCGGAGGGTGATCGACCGCGAGTTTGCCGAGGCCGACATCGTGATGGATCCGGACCGTGTGGAGACCGGCGCCTGCTTCGCGTCGACGGTGATCCACGAACTGGGGCACGTACTCGGCCTGGGACACAGCGACGACCCGCGCGACCTGATGTTCCCCAGCTACGAGCCGGGGCGTCCCGGGGCCTGCCTGCTGCAGCCCAGCCTCGCCGAGGTCGCGTTGCTGCGCTCGCTCTACGGGCGCAACGAAGCTCCCTCGGTCGACGCCGGGCCCGACCGCGCCGCGGGCTTCTTCGAGGAGGTCGCGCTGACCGCGTCCGCCCGCGATCCCGAAGCTGGCCCGCTCACCTTCCAGTGGACGCAGAGCGGCGGGCCGGCGCTCTCGATCACGGACGGAGGCGCGACTTCGGAACTGTCGTTCATCCCGCCGGACGAGGAGGCCGTCTACTTCTTCGAGGTCACCGCCCGCGATCGCTACCTGCACAGCGCCACGGACCGCGTATCGATCGAGGTGTCCCGCGCCGGCGATCGGCCGCAGGGGTTCCCGGCTCTCGAGTCGTTCCAGTCGTCGCGCTACGTGCCGGACGCTCCCGAGGCAACCGCTGTGCTCGGCTGGTCCGCCGTCGAGGACGCCACGCTCTACGAGTTCTGCTCGTCGCCCGCCAGGGCCGGCGAGCCCGCTGCAGTCGGCGGAAACGCCAGCGACCGCGACTGCTTCTACCAGTTCGGCGCGCCCTCGATCCCGATCACCTGGGATCGTGTCCTCGACGACGTGGGGTACGCCGGGGGGGTCGTGCGGCTCACCAGCGGCTGGCGCGCCACGAGCATCCGGTCCTGCAACGCGGGTGGGTGCTCGAGAGTGTCCGAGGGCCCGCTCGCCGGGGGACTGCGCTGGGCCGAGTGGGGCATCGACTACGACTTCATCGTGATCTCCCTGGACGTGACCTTCGCGCAGTTCACGTTCGTGGCTCTGGTCAACGTCGCCGACACCGCGCGCCAGTTCGAGTTCGGCAACGGTCCGCCCGATGATCCGTTCCGGACCTCGATGGGCAGTTGCCGGGCCCATCCCAATACCGGCTTCTGCTGGGGGATACTGGACTTCAACGTGCGGGACCAGGGACCGGTGCTGGCCATCCGCAGCGAGCGCCTCAACACCCCGACGATCGAGCACCACATCACGGTCCGCTAGCCGAGCGCCGTCGCGCGCCCTGTGGACATAGTCCGCCAGCGTGTGGACATATACTGGACGAACTGACCGGCCGGGAGTGGAGCAGGACATGCCCGAACGCGGCGGGCCGCCGTCCGAACGGGAGCAGGTGAGCCGCCCGTCCGCGCGGGCGAGGCAGTTCGCGTCCGCCGCCCCGCCGGCGGACGGCGGTCGCTTCTCCGTGGTTGACCTGTCCGGCGACTTCGACCCTCGCATCCTGCTGACCGGGCCCGACGCCACAGACGTGAGCGTCTGCTACGAGCGCCCGGACCGCGATCTCGTGCTCGTCGGCATCGGCGAGGCCGCGCGCGTCAATGCGCCCCCCTTCGGCGGTCCCGAGGCGATCCGCGATGCCGCGCTGCGCCTGCTGCGGCACAACGATCCCACGGGCGGGGCATCAGGCCCGCTGCGTCCTCGCTTGCTGGGCGGCTTCGCCTTCGATCCGGCGGCCCCGGCGGGCGGACCGTGGGGCGGCTTCGACTACGGATGGCTGAGCCTGCCCCGCCTGCTCTTCGTCCGCGACGGCGAGGCCTGCGGCGTCGTGCTGGCCCCGGGCAGCCATCCCGCGGAGGTCGACTACCTGCTGGAGCGCAGTGCGCGGGCGGACCTCAACTCCAGGGACGAACGCCCGCAGACGGTGCTGCGCGTGATCTGGGACATCAACCGCCCGGCGCTCATCTCCTCCGTCGCCGAGATCGCCGCCGAGGTCCGGGAGGGGCGCTACGAGAAGGCCGTCCTCGCCTCGGTGCGTGAGATCGAGGCGGCGGCGCCGATCGACCCCGGCACGGCGCTCGCGCAGCTGCGCGCCGACTATCCGCACTGCTACCTGTTCAGTTTCCGGCGCGGCGACGCGATCTTCCTCGGCGCCAGCCCGGAGCAGCTTGCCGGGCTGCGCGGGGGCGCCGTCACCACGCTCGGCCTCGCCGGCTCCGCCCGCCGCGGCCGCACGGCCGAGGAGGACGAGCGGCTCGGCGAGGAGCTGCTGCGCAACGCCAAGGAGCGCATCGAGCACGAGATCGTCGTCCGCGCGCTGCGCGAGGGCGTCTCCAGCCTCGTCTCCGATCTGGAGGCGCCCAACCGGCCGGAACTGCTGCGCCTGCACAACATCCAGCACCTCGCCACCCGGGTGCGGGCGCGCGCCCTGCCGGGCGTCGACATCCTCGACCTGATCGGGCGGCTCCATCCCACGCCCGCCGTCTGCGGCTGGCCGGTCGCCCACGCCCGCGAGGTGATCGCGCGGCACGAGCGCTTCGATCGCGGCTGGTACGCCGGGCCGGTCGGCTGGATGGACGGCGCGGGCGACGGCGAGTTCGCGGTCGGGCTGCGCTCCGCGCTGATCCGAGGGCGGCGCGCCTGGCTGTTCTCCGGCGCCGGCATCACCGGCGACTCCTTGCCGAACGCCGAACTGGCCGAGATCGAGCTCAAGTTCCGCCCGCTCACCAGCGCCCTCAGCGGCGGTGCGATGTGAGCGGCGGGCCGTCCGCGAACGCCGCGTTCCGCCTCGTCGGCGCGCTCGTGCGGCAGCTGCGCGAGAGCGGCGTGCGGCACGCCGTGATCGCGCCCGGCTCGCGCTCCACGCCGCTCGTGCTGGCGCTCGACCGGATCGAGGGCATCCGCACCTGGCTGCACCTCGACGAGCGGGCGGCGGCGTACTTCGCGCTCGGCCTCGCGCGGCAACTGCGCGAGCCGGTCGCGATCGTCACCACCTCCGGCACCGCCGCCGCGAACCTCCACCCCGCGATCGCCGAGGCGTCCCTCTCGCGCGTCCCACTGATCGCGCTCACTGCCGACCGGCCGCCCGAGCTGCGCGACACGGGCGCGAACCAGACGATCGAGCAGCACGGCCTGTATGGCCGCCACGTGCGCTGGTTCGCCGAGCTGCCCGTCGCCGACGGTTCGCCCGCCCTCGAGGCGTACGCGAGGCGCAGCGCGGCCCGCGCCGTCGCCGTCGCCGGCGGGCCGCCCGCCGGCCCGGTGCAGCTCAACATCCCGCTGCGCGAGCCGCTGATCGAGCCCGGCTGGGAGGCCGCCCTCGACGCCTCGACCGCGCCGGCGGTCGCCGTCTCGTCGCCGCCGCGGCGTGACGCGGGCGAGGCCGCCGGGGCGCTGCTGGAGGCCGCGGACGGGCGGCGCGGGCTGATCGTCTGCGGTCCGGCGAACGGCGATCTGCCCGCCCGTGCGATCACGGAGCTGGCGGCGGCGCTCGGCTGGCCCGTGCTCGCCGACCCGCTCTCCGGCCTGCGCGCGGGCACGCACCCGCTGACCCACGTGGTCGAGACCTACGACGTGCTGCTGCGCTCCCCGCACTTCGCCGCCTCCAGCGAGGCGCCCGAGGTGGTGCTGCGCCTCGGCGCCGCGCCGACCTCGAAGCCGCTCGCGCAGTACCTCGCGGGCCTGCAGGGCGTCCCGCAGCTCGCCGTCGACGTGCCCGGCGGCTGGCGCGATCCCGACGCGAACGCCACCGCGATGCTCCAGGCGGATCCCGCCGCGCTGTGCGAGGCCGCCGTCGCGGCGCTGGCCGCGCGCCGGCCCGGCGCGTTCCGCGGCACCGCCGACGACCCAGCGCGCAGCGCGGCGCGCACCCCGCCGGATGGCGCCTGGCTCGAGCGCTGGACCGGCGCCAACGCCGCGGTCCGTCGCGCCCTCGGCGAGGCGATCGCCGAACTCGACGAGCCGTTCGAGGGCCTGCCGCCCGCCGTGCTTGCCGCCGCCCTGCCGGACGGCGCGACGCTCGTCGCCGGCAACTCGATGCCCGTACGCGATCTCGACTCGTTCTTCCCCGCGACCTCGCGCCGCATCCGCATCGCCGGCACGCGCGGAGCGTCGGGCATCGACGGGGTGGTCTCGACGGCCGTCGGGGCCGCCGCGGCGGGCGAGGGGCCGGTCGCCGTGCTGGTGGGCGATCTCTCGTTGCTGCACGACCTCAACGGGCTCTGGCCGCTGCGCCAGTACGGCCTCTCGCTGCTCGTGCTGCTCGTCAACAACGACGGCGGGGGGATCTTCCACTTCCTGCCCCAGCGCGAGCAGGCGGCGGGGCAGTTCGAGGACTGGTTCGGCACGCCGCACGGCCTCGACTTCGAGGGCGCGATCCGCACCTTCGGCGGACGCCTGCTGCGGCCCGCCCTCGGCGAGTGGCACGAGGCGATCGGCAGCGCCCTCGCGACACCCGGCCTGACCGTGCTCGAGCTGCGCACGGAGCGCGAGCGCAACGTCGAGCTGCATCGCGAGCTGTGGGCGCGCGCGGACGCCGCCCTGCGCGAGCGGGATCTCGACGCCGCGCCGGCTGCTCCCGCCACGACGCGCTGATGGACGGCGCAGCCTCCGTCGCGATCGACGGCCTCACGATCCACGTCGATGCCGCGGGCGAGGGTCGGCCGCTGGTGCTGCTGCACGGCTTCACGGGCTCCTCGGACACCTGGCGGGATCTCGCCGGCCGCCTCGCGGGCGGGTACCGCACGATCGCCCCGGACCTCGTCGGCCACGCCCGCTCCGACGCGCCCGAGGCGGTCGAGCGCTACGCGATCCGCCGCGCCGCCGCCGACCTCGTGGCGCTGCTGCGCGAACTCGGCCACGAGCGCGCCGCCTGGCTCGGCTACTCACTCGGCGGCCGGGTCGCCCTGCAGGTCGCCGCCGACCACCCGCAGGCCGTGGCCGCGCTGGTGCTCGAGGGCGCCTCGCCCGGCATCGCCGACGCCGCCGAGCGCGCGGCGCGGCTCGCCTCCGACGAGGCGCTGGCGCAGCGCATCGAGCGCGACGGCGTCGAGGCCTTCGTCGGCGAGTGGGAGCGCGTGCCGCTCTTCGCCTCGCAGCTCGCGCTGCCCGCGGAGGCGCGCGCCGCCGTGCGCGCGACGCGGCTTGCGCAGCGCGCGCGCGGGCTCGCGAACTCGCTGCGCGGGATGGGCGCGGGCGCGCAGGCGCCGCTGCACGATCGGCTGCCCTCGATCGCTGTGCCGACGCTGCTGCTGGCCGGTTCGCTCGACGAGAAGTACGTCGCGATCGGGCGGGATATGGCGCGCACGCTGCCGGACGCTACGATGCGCATGGTCGAGGGCGCGGGACACGCCGCGCACCTCGAACGGCCCGAGGCGTTCGCGCGGCTGGTCGAGGATCACCTGCGCCGCACGTACGCCCCCGCCCGGCGAGCGGACGCCGCCGCCGGTTGACGAGGCAGCACGGCAGGGGGAGGCGATGAGCGAGACAGCAGACGCGCCAGCCGCGGTCGAGTGGCGGAAGGCCGGCGACTACACCGACATCCTCTACGAGATCTCCGGCGGCATCGCCAGGATCACGATCAACCGCCCGGAGGTGCACAACGCGTTCCGGCCGCTCACCGTCGACGAGATGCTGCATGCGTTCATGGAGGCGCACCACGACGCCGACATCGGGGTGGTGCTCTTCACCGGCGCGGGCTCGCGCGCCTTCTGCTCCGGCGGCGACCAGCGCGTGCGTGGCGAGGGCGGCTACGTCGGCGACGACGGCGTCCCGCGCCTCAACGTGCTGCCGCTGCAGCGCTACATCCGCTCGATGCCGAAGCCGGTGATCGCGCTCGTTAACGGCTACGCGATCGGCGGCGGGCACGTGCTGCACGTGATCTGCGACCTCTCGATCGCCTCGGAGACCGCGATCTTCGGGCAGACCGGCCCGCGCGTCGGCTCCTTCGACGCTGGCCTCGGGGCGACGCAGCTGGCGCGCATCGTGGGGCACAAGAAGGCGCGCGAGATCTGGTTCCTCTGCCGCCAGTACAGCGCGCAGCAGGCGCTCGACATGGGCCTCGTGAACGAGGTCGTCCCGCCCGAGGAGCTCGAGGCGGAGGGCGTGCGCTGGGCGAATGAGATCCTCGAGCTCAGCCCGACGGCACTGCGCTTCCTGAAGATGGCCTTCCTCGCCGACACGGACGGGCTGGCGGGCATCCAGCAGCTCGCCGGCGACGCGACCTCGCTGTTCTACATGTCGGACGAGGGCAAGGAGGGCAAGAACGCCTTCCTCGAGAAGCGCCAGCCGGACTTCTCGAAGTTCCCGCGCCTCCCCTGAGCAGCGAGGCGGCGAGGCGGCGCGCGTGACGTCCTCCATCGGCGGCCCGTCCGGCCTCAAGGTCTGGGTGCTGGCGGCGCGGCTGCCGACGCTGACAGCGGCCATCGCGCCGGTGGCCGTCGGCACGGGGGTCGCCCTCCACGACGACCGCTTCAGCCTCTGGCCGGCGCTGGCTGCGCTGCTCGGAGCGCTCGCGATCCAGATCGGCGCGAACCTCGCGAACGACGTCTCCGACTTCCGCCGCGGGGCCGACACCGCGGAGCGAATCGGCCCGCCGCGCGTCACGCAGCTCGGGCTGCTCAGCCAGCGCCAGGTGCTGACCGCGATGTGGGTCGCCTTCGCCGTCGCGACGCTGATCGGCCTCTACCTCACTGCCGTCGCGGGCTGGCCCGTGATCGCCGCCGGAGTCGGCTCGATCCTCGCGGCGATTGCCTACACGGGCGGGCCGTGGCCGTTCGGCTACCGCGGTCTCGGCGAGGTCTTCACCTTCCTCTTCTTCGGCCTCGTCGCCGTCGGCGGCACCTACTACGTGCAGGCGGAGACGCTCACCTTCGAGGTGCTGGCGGCGGCCGTGCCGGTCGGCTTCACGGTCTCCGCGATCCTGATCGTGAACAACATCCGCGACATCGGGACGGACGCCGTCGCGGGCAAGCGCACGCTCGCCGTGATGCTCGGGCGGCGGCTCTCGCGCTGGCAGTTCAGCGCGACGCTCGCCCTCGCCTGGCTCGTGGCGGTGGCGCTCTGGCCGATCGGCTTCGGCCCGCAGGCGCTGCTCGCGCTGCTTGCCCTCCCGCTCGCGATCGGACCGCTGCGCGCGGTGCTGCGCAGCGAGGATGGCCCGACGCTCAACACCGCGCTGCGCGCGACCGCGCGGCTGCACCTCGCCTTCGGCCTGCTGATCGCCGTCGGCGCCGCACTCTAACGGTCGCCCTCGTGACTTCCGAACGCAGCGGCTCCCCGGCGCCGAAGCCACCCAGCGAGGCCCCGCTCGTGGCCGTCCGCTGGCGGCCCTTCCGCCTTCCGCTGCGAGCTCCGATCGGGACCGCCGCGGGCGCGATCGAGGCGCGCGACGGCGTCCTCGTCGAGCTGCGCGACGCCGAGGACCGCCGCGCCTTCGGCGAGGCCTCGCCGCTCCTCCCCAACGGCCCCGGAGCGGCGTCCGAGGTGCTGCGCCTGCTCGGCGAGTGGGCCCCGCGCCTGCTCGCCCAGGAGGGCCCGCCCGCGAGGCCGCGCTCGGTCCCTGCCGCGGCGCTGCGTTGCGCCCTCGACTGCTCGCGGCTCGGCCTCGAAGGGCAGCGCAGGGGCCTCCGAGTCGGCGCGATCCTTGGCGGAGGCGCGGTCCGCGAGCTCCGCGTGAACGCCGTCATCGGCGACGGCCCGCCCGAGTGGGTACGCGAGCAGGCCGCAGCCGCCGTAGCCGCCGGCTACGGCACGCTGAAGCTCAAGGTCGCCGCCGGCCCGCTCGCCGAGGACCGCCTGCGCGTCGAAGCCGTGCGCGAGGTTGCGCCGGACGCGCTCCTGCGCCTCGACGCCAACGGCGGCTGGGACGCCGTAACCGCCGCAGCCGCGATCGAGAGCCTGGCGCGGTACGACATCGAGTACGTCGAGCAGCCGCTGCCCTCCACCGACCTCGCGGGCCTCGCTCGCCTGCGCGCCGAAGGGATCTGCCGCATCGGCGCCGACGAATCGATTGCCGATCCGGCGGACGGGGAGCGAGTCCTCGACGCCGGCGCCGCCGACGTGCTGGTGCTCAAGCCGATGCGCCTCGGCGGGATCCGGCCCGCCCTCGATCTCGCCTGGAACGCGAGGTGGGAGCACATCGCCTGCGTCGTCACCACGACCTTCGATTCGAGCCTCGGCCTGGCTGCAGCGCTGCACCTCGCCGCGGCGGTCGATGCGCTCGCCCCGTGGGGTGGCTTCGCGCACGGGCTTGGCACGGCGGAGCACCTCGCCGCCGACCTCGTCGCGAGGCCGCTCGTCCCGGACGCGGGCGTGCTGCGCGTACCCTCGGCGGTCGGCCTCGGCGTCGAGCCGGACGAGGCCGCGCTTGAGGCCGTCGCGACGGGCGACTGGGTCGAGCTGAGCCGCTGAGCGCGGCGCACGTTGACGCCTTCGCGGCCACACTCAAGAATGGCCGGGCCGCCCGGTGGGTCCGGGCAGGCGGCTTCCGGCAGGATGGCAGGCGAATGAGCGACGAACCCCTTTTCGAATACGACGAGAGCGTGATCGGCGTCGAACACAACGTGGGCAGCGTCGAGGTCACCGCGGAGCGGCTCGCGCGCTACTGCGAGATCGTCGGCGAGACCAACTCGCGCTACGTCGAGAAGCAGGAGGCGCCCCCGAGCTTCCTGCAGCGGATGCGCTTCGCCCCAGGGCCGGACGCGCGCGTGCGCTTCGGCAACGTCACCTTCCACGCCGGCTCACGCCTCGAACTGCTTGAGCCGGTGCGCGTGGGCGACACGCTGACCGGCTACGCGCAGGCGAAGGAGGTCTACGCCAAGACCGGCCGCAGCGGCACGATGGTGTTCAGCGTCCGCCGCCTCACCTACCGCAACCAGCAGGGCGTCGATGTCGCCTACGCGGACCAGACCGTCGTCCATCGGCAGGTCGGCGAATGAGCCAGCCATACTTCGAGGACATCGACGTCGGCGACGAGATCGAGGACGAGTGGCTCGCCACGCGCGCGCAGGTCCTCGAATACATCGACCTTGAGCCGGGCGGCCCGTCCGAAGACGCACAGGGGCGCTTCACCGATCCCGTGCGCGCGAAGAAGCTCGGCTTCGAGCGCCCGATCGTGCCCGGCGCGCTGAGCATGTCCGTGCTCACGCGGCTGGTGACCGACTGGATGGGCCCCGAAGGCGCCCTCGAGTCGATCGACATCAACTTTCGCCGTCCCGTGCTGCAAGAGGACGGATTGCGCACGATCGGCCTGATTATCGACGCCGAGTCGGCCGAGAGCGGCGGGCGCGTGCGGATCGACGTCTATTTCGAGAACGATCGCGGCGAGCGCCCGTTGCAGGGCGTCGCCGTCGTCAGGCTGCCCTCGCGCGAGGGCGCTCAGGCGGACGGCTAGCCGAAGCGAGGGCCGTGTGGACCTGCTGACCGAGCCGTTCCGCGACTGCATGCTCGATTGGGTGACGGTGCCGCTGCGCCTTGCTGCGGGCGTGGTCTTCGTGCACGCGGGCTACGGCAAGTTCCAGCGCGGCATCAGCGGGTTCGGTTCGTGGCTGGGCGAACTCGGCTACCCGCTGGGGCAGCCGGCGGCGCGGCTGGTCGCGAGCCTCGAAATCCTCGGCGGCCTCGCGCTGATCCTCGGGCTGTTCACGCACTGGGTCGCGATCCCGCTGGCGTTGATGATGGTGGTGGCGACGTACACGAACGCCGTGAAGCTGCACCTGCCGTTTTCCGGAAACGAGAACGCGCAGGGCTACGAACTCGACCTCCTGCTGATCGCCATCCTCGTCGCGCTCATCCTCGGCGGCTCCGGCCCGCTCTCCCTGGACGCGCTGATCTCCGGGTAGGGGGCTGCGGCCAGCTCCAACTCGTCCGGTGCGGTGACATCGCGTGGTTGACGATTGTCAAGTCAGGACTTAACGTGCCACTAAGCCCGTTTCACGAAGGAAGCAGGTTTGCGCTGCTGATCTATGTGCGGAGCAGCGGTGCCAGCCCCATCACGGAATTCCTACAAGGGCTCCAGCGAAGGGATCGTGTTCGTGTCACGGCACTGCTCGAGCGGGTCGCGGAACATGGTCCGCTGTCAAGCGGGGAGAAGTCCGCTCCTCTCACCGGTGAGGACTTCTTTGAGTTCAAGTCTGGACAGCAACGCCTATTCTGGTGCTATGCCCCCGACAGGCGAATCATTCTTCTGAGTGGATTCACCAAGAAGGGAAGCCGCACACCAAAGAACGAACTGGCGATCGGCAGGACGCTCTGCGAAGAGGTGCGCGAAGCGGTGCGCAACGAGGATCGTCGAAGGGGGTGACGATGATCAGGCTGCAGGACTGGATCGACGAGTTCGAGGGCGACCCCGACTACGAGTTCGATGGAGTCGCCATTGCTGTCGGCGAGCAGATCGTGGCGCGCATGGAGGAGCTAGGCATGACGCAGGCCGACCTTGCGCGGAAGATGGGAGTGAGCCGCGCCCGCGTCAGCCAGATCCTTCGCGGTAACGACAATCTGACCCTCAAGAGCATCGTCGCCGTGGCGCTCGGCCTCGACTGCCGCGTTGATCTCCAACTCAAGCACGCCAAGTCTGCCCGGCGCCTCTCCCGTCGCGATTGCCGACCGGTCTCGGCTCCCGGAATCATCGAGCAGGGCGAGACGGTCCAGGCATCCGTGCTGGCCGCCGCCGCCTAGCGCACATGGTACCCAAACCTCGCGTGCGCCAGGCAGAACAGGCGGCACTCGACCTTCGGCGCTTCTGGATCGAACGGCTTGAGTACGAAGAAGACGAAGAGACTGCGGACCAACTTCCGGCTCCAACCGTCAGTGTCTCGCGCCCAGAGATCCTCGAAGCGAACGAGGGTGAGTACTTCGTCACGCTGCGGCTGAGAGTGACGCAAGGCGAGGTCCGCTCGATCGACCTTTCAATCGCCGGCGATTTCCGGCTCCAAGCCGAGGACGGGGATCGCGGCCACTCGCTGCGGATGCTGGAGTTCAACGGCTCGGCGATCCTGTTCGGCGCGGCGAGGGGCGTGATCGAGTCTGTCACCGGGGTTAGTGGACTCGGCCGGATGCATGTGCCGTCCGTAGACATCGCCGAACTCCTCGACCGCTAGCGATCTGCCGCACTCCGCCCCTGTCCCGCGTACCATCGGGCCATGCACCGCCTGCATCCGGGGCGCATCGATGGCTGGAGCGTGCGGCGGCGGGTCAGGGCCGTCGTGTGGCTGCTTGCGCTGCTGGCCGCCGTCGCCGCGTTGCCCACGGCGCACGCCTACCTGCGCGCGGGCGCCTTCACCGCCGACGTGGTCCTGCAACTGCCCGTGCGGCCCCTCGCCTGGGCGACCCACGCGCCCACCATCGAGGACTTCGAGTGGGGCGGCGAGGGCAGCGGCCACGGGCAGCTGACGCTGCCCGCCGGCGATGACGAGCAGCCCGCGATCATCCTCGTCCTCGGCGCCGATCCCGCCCCCGCGGACGACGAGCGCGTCCTGAGCCTCACCGGCGGCCTCGCGCGCATCGGCTTTGCCGTGCTGCTCACCGAGTCCGATGACCTCAACGCCGCGGTCGTGCTGCCTAGCGAGATCCCGAGGCTGGCCGGAGCCTTCGAGGCGCTCGCCGCGCATCCGCGCGTGCGCGCGGACGAGGTCGGCTATGTCGCGCTCTCCGCGGGTGGCTCGCTCGCCATCGTCGCCGCCTCGCAGCCGCGGATCGCCGATCGCGTCGCCTACGTCGTCGCGCTCGGGCCCTACTACGACGCCGAGTCGCTCACGGCCGCCGTGTCCTCCTACAGCTTCCGCGGTCCAGACGGTGTCGAGGACTGGGAGCCCGCGGGCATCGCGCGCCGCGTCGTGCGCAACACGCTGCTCGCCGGCCTGCCCGAGGCCGAGCGCGCGGCGATCGATGCCGGCGGGACGCCGGAGGGCGCCGGCGGTGCGGCTGTGGCGGAGCTGCTGCAGCGTCCCACGCTCGATCGCGCCGAGGAGCTGATCGAGGCGCTGTATCCGGAGCAGCGCGCGCACCTCGAGGCGGTCAGCCCGCGCTACGCGATCGACGGACTGCGCGCCCCGCTCTACCTGCTCCACGACCGCAGCGACGAGTTCATCCCCTGGACGGAGTCCGAGGCGATGGCCGAGGCGCACGAGCCAGCCATCTACCACCGCCTCGACCTCTTCCAGCACGTCGAGCCGGATCCCGGCAACGTCGAGCACATGCTGCGCGACGGCTCGCGGATACTGCGCCTGGTCGTGCGCATCCTCGAGGACGCGCGCTGAGCCGCCGCACCTGCTCACTCGGCGTGCTGGTAGGGTCCGTGGATGGATGACGCGCGGGTGCTGCTGCTGACCTCCTGGCATCTGACGCGGATGCGCTCGATGCCGCGCGCCCTCTGGACCGTGCGCGCCCTCGATCGCCGCACCCGCTCGCAGCAGGGCTGCCTGCACGTCCATCGCTGGGCCTCGCGCCGCTCGCTGCTGCTGACCACGTGGTGGCGCAGCGGCGCCGCCGCCGAGGCGTGGCTCGCCTCGCCGTCCTTCCGGGAGGCGGATGCGCTGCTGCGCGCCCTCCCCGGCGCGGAGGCGCGCGTCGATCTGCGCGAGAGGTCCTCAGAGGGCTCTCGGGAGTAGCGGGTGGCGCACCCGGTTTACGGGGTCGAGGTCCCGCGCAGCTCGTCGCGCAGGGCCTGCGCCTCGGCCTGCAGCGCGGCGCTGACCTCCACCGGGTACGGCTCGGCCGCCGCTTGCAGACTGCGCAGCGAGGCGGGAAGCCGCTCGCGCTCGGTCGCCGCCCGCTCCCGCGCCTCCGCCAGCGTCCGCTTTCCCGCCTCGAGGCGCTCGCCGCCGCGCATCACGGGCTCGAGCAGCGGCTCGCCGTCGAGGCGCTCGTCGGCGCGCGCGAGGATGTCGCCGCTCGCGATGCCGGCGGCGTCGCGCTGGCGGAAGACCTGCTTGCGGCCGGGCAGCGTCTCCTTCTCCGCCGAGAGCTTGATCCGCCCCCGGCCGTCGTAGGCGGCCAGCTTGTAGACGGCCTCGAAGGTGGGCGCGTCCGCCGAGGACACGGCGCGCGTCCCCACGCCGAAGGCGTCGATCGGCGCTTCCGCGGCGACGAGCTCCGCGATCCGCGTCTCGTCGAGGCCGCCGCTGGCGACGATCTCGACCTGCGCCAGCCCCGCCGCATCAAGGATCGCGCGCGCCTCCCGCGCCAGCTCGGCGAGAGGCTCCGAGTCGAGCCGCACGGCTCGCACGCGGAAGGCATCGCCCAGCTCCGCGGCGAGCCGCGCCACACGGCGCACGCCCTCGGCGGTGTCGTAGGTGTCGACGAGCAGGACGGTGTCGGGGTGGGTCGCGACGAAGCTGCGGAAGGCCTCGCTCTCGTCGTCGTGGGCCTGCACGTAGCTGTGCGCCATCGTGCCGGTCGCCGGGATGTCGTAGCGGTCGGCGGCGAGCACGTTCGAGGTGGCCGCCATGCCCGCGAGGTAGAGCGCGCGCGCCGCCTTCAGTGCCGCGTCCGTGCCATGCGCGCGCCGCGTGCCGAAGTCCACCACCGGCCGCCCCCGAGCCGCCTCGACGATACGCGCGCCCTTCGAGGCGATCAGCGTCTGCAGGTGCAGCTGGTTGAGCAGGTACGTCTCGGCGAGCTGTGCTTCCGGCAGGGGCGCCTCGACGGTCAACAGCGGCTCGCCGGCGAAGGCGGGCGTGCCCTCGGGCATCGCGTACACGTCGCCGTTGAAGCGCAGCCCGCCGAGCCACTCGAGGAAGCGCCGTGGGAAGTGTCCGCCGCGCTCCAGCGCCGCGAGCGCTTCGTCCCCGAAGCGCAGCCCTTCGAGGTAGGCGAGCGCGTCGTCGAGGCCGCAGGCCAGCAGGTAGCTGCGATTCGCGGGCAGCGAGCGGGCGAACAGCTCGAACGTGGCGCGGGCCGTCAGCCCGTGCTCGGCGTAGGCCTGCAGCATCGTCAGCTGGTAGAGGTCCGTGAACAGCGCACGGCCCGTCTCGTCGAGGCCGCCGCCGAGCGGCAGGCGCTGCGTCGTGCTCACGCGGCGCTCACTCGATCGTCGCGCCCGCCTCGCGGATCGCCGCGAGCGCGCGCGCGCCGTCGCCGGGTTCGAGGTTCACGGCGCTGATCGCGTCCGCGATCACGGTCGTCGGGAAGCCGAGGCGGCGCGCGTCCAGCGCCGTCTCCTTGATGCAGTAGTCCGTCGCCAGCCCCGCGACCACGACGCGCTCGACGCCGCGATCGCGCAGCAGCGTCTCCAGCTCCGTCGCCGCCTGCTCCCCGCTCTGCGGGTCGCGCTCGCTGAAGGCGGAGTAGCCGTCGCTGCCGTCGGCGCCCTTGCGCACGCGCGGTGCGCCCTCGGCGACCACGAGGTCGGCGTGCAGCTCGGCGCCCCAGCTGCCGGCGACGCCGTGCACCGGCCAGACGCCGCCGTCCTGCGCGAAGTGCGGGGTGTGCTGCGGGTGCCAGTCCTGCGAGTAGACGACGAACGCGCCGCCCTCGAGGGTGCGTGCGATCTCCTCGTTGGTGCGCGCGATCGCGCCGGCTGCGCCGTCGACGTAGAGGCTGCCCTCGGGGTGGGCGAAGTCGTTCTGCACGTCCACCACCAGCAGCGCCGTCCGCTCGTCGTAGTCCGCCATCGTGCCTCCCCCCGGAGTTCGCCGCCAAGGATAGCGGGCCGCCGGGGCGGGGGCGGCGCGGGACGCGGGAGCGAGTGCGCGATGTGCTATCGTCGCCCCGCTTCGGGGGGTCCGCGAATGCCGCCATCCGTCGACGACCGGCTTGAGATTCTCGATCTCGCCGCGCGCTACAACCACGCGGTCGATTCGGGCGACCACGAGGGCGTCGCCGTGCTCTTCACCGACGACGGGGTGATCGAGGCGACCGCCACCGGGCCGATCGCCGGCCGGCCCGCCATCGCCCACTACATCGCCTCGCGACCGGACGGCTGGCGGCGGCGCCGCCACTTCAACAGCAACGCGATCATCGAGGGCGTCCCGGGCGACGGCGACGCGGCGAGCCTGACGATGTCGCTGCTCGTGCTGAGCCGCCGCGAGAGCGTCCAGCCGCGCCTCTACGGGCGCTACGAGGACGAGCTGCGGCGCGTGGACGGCGCCTGGCGCTTCAGCCGGCGGCGTATCGTCGTCGACGCGGCCGGCGCCAGCGGACGCCGGGCGGAGGGTCTGCGCCGAGACCTTCCTCGACTTCCCGCGTGCCTTGGCGGTCCTGCGCTCGCTGGGTGAGGCTGCCACCATGACCGCCCCGCCCAGGGTCTGCGCCTCGTGCGAGATCATCGCTGATCAGCTCTACGCGACACCCAAAGGTCGTCGCCTCTGCCTCGACTGCCACGACCGGGAGTATGAGGAATGGGGCGTGGTGCGCCTGTTCGGCGGGCGCATCCGCTTCGAAAAATACACTCGCAACAAGTGGCTCCAGTGGGTTGGCTTCCTCATTGGTGTCGTCCTGCTGGTCGGCGGGGTGTATGCCTGCGAGGCCTACGAGGACTATCAGGTCAGGACCATATGCGGAGAGGAATGGGACGCCGAAGATTGGCGGGACTGGCGCATCGGCGTCACCACGGACTACGAACTCTGCGAGGAGAGGATTCGGGGGCCGGTGCCTTAGCTTAGGGGGTGAGCATGGCGGACGAGACAGTGTTTTGGAACGCGCTGGGTGCGGCAGTCGCGAGCCTCGACCGGCTCCCGCCCGAACGGATCAACTCGAGCACATTCCTGCGGGTGATGACGGCTGTCGGAGATCTTCATCGCGCCGACGAGCAGCGGCGGTCGCGCGTCGTGATGCCTCCAGCATCCTCCGGATATTCGGGTAGGCAGTGGGGTCGTCTTCGAGAGTTTGTAGAAGCTCACAGGCGCGACGATCTGATTCAGGGGTATTATCTCCCCGATGAACTGGACAAGATGTTGATGATCGCCCAAGAGGAGTACCCAGCGGGATTGGATCACAAACGGCCATCATCGTGATTCAAAACTCCCTTGCCGCCATTGACTTTCGCAATGTAGACAGGCCCTAACCATGCCGCTGTCTGTCGAGGACCGGATGGCGATTCTCGCCCTCGTGACGCGCTACAACCACGCCGTCGACAGCGGCGACGTCGACACGCGGGCGGAGACGTTCACCGAGGACGGCGTCTGGGACTCCGACACCTCCGGCGTGATCAGCGGCCGCGAGGCGATCCGCGAACACGCCCGCACCCGCGCCCCGCACTCCCACACGTGGAGGCACTGGACGAACAGCCCGATCATCGAGGGTGACGGCGACGCGGCGACGGTCCGGCAGTACCTGCTGCTGGTCGGCCTCGATGGGCCCTTCCGCCCGCGGATGGTCGGCACGTACACGGACACGCTGCGGCGCGAGCCGGAGGGCTGGCTGTTCGCGAAGCGCGAGCTGCGCGTGCACGCGCGCCAGGACTGAGCGCCGCGAGGAACCGGGAGAGGACGCCGATGCCGCTATCCGTTGACGACCGCCTCGCGATCCTGGATCTGATGAACCAGTACAACCACCGCGCCGACGGCGGCGACGGCGAGGGCTTCGCCGACACCTTCACCGACGACGCGCTGTTCGAGGGCAGCATGAGCAGCGCCCGCGGCCGCGAGGAGCTGGTGAAGGTGATCGGCAGCGGCGGCGGCCAGTGGAAGCACTGGCTGAACAGCCCGATCATCGAGGGAGACGGCGACCACGCCACTGCCCGGGTCTACCTCGTCCGCACCGGCGTCGGCGAGGACGGGGCGGTGGAGTTGCTGGCCAGCGGCACCTACCACGACACCCTCGTGCGCAGCGACGGCGAGTGGAAGTTCACGCATCGCAAGGTTCACCCGGACCAGTAGGAACGCAGACGCGAGGCATCGCCTCGCAAGGAAGGACGGAGGACGCCATGCCGCTCTCAATCGAGGACCAGCTCGACATCATGGAGTTGATGGCCCGCTACAACCACGCGATCGACGGCAGCCAGCCCGAGGCCTGGGCCGACACCTTCACGGACGACGGCGTCTTCGAGGGCAGCGTCGGCGTCGTCAGCGGACGCGAGGAGATGCTCGCGTTCGTGCGCGGGCGCGACCAGAGCAACCGCATCCGCCACTGGAACAACAACGTCCTGATCGAGGGCGACGGCGACGACGCGACGGCAAAGGTCTACCTCGTCACCTTCGATGTCTCCGGCCCGCCCACGATCCGCGTGTCCGGCGTGTACCACGACACGCTCAAGCGCGTGGGCGGGCAATGGAAGTTCACGCACCGCAAGGTCCACAGCGACGCGCCGCCTGCCTGACGGCGGCGGAGCGCCGGACGGACCGCGGACCAGACCGGAAGGAACGCCGTGCCGCTCTCCTGCGATGACCGGCTCGACATCCTCGAGGTGGCCGCCCGCTACTGCCGGGCGCTCGACCGCGGCGACCCCGAGGCGCTTGAGGGCGTGTTCACGGAGGACGCCGTCTGGGAGTCCTCCGCGCGTGGCGCGCGGCAGGGGCGCGACGCGATCGTCGAGGAGTTCCGGGCGCGCGCCGCACAGGCGCACACCCGCAAGCACTGGACCAGCAACCCCGTCATCGAGGGCGACGGGGACGAGGCCTCGATGACGCTAGACTTGCTCGTACTGCACCTCGACGATGGCGACGTGCGGCCGGGCACGAGCGGGGTGTACGAGGACAGGCTGAGGCGCGACGCCGCCGGCTGGCGCATCGCGTATCGCAAGATCACGGTGGACGGCTCGCGGGCCGGCTTCCGCAGTGCGCCGGCGCAGCCGGCAGGAAAGGATGCAACGCGATGAGGGTCACATGCGGACTGCACCCCCACAAGAACATGGGCGAGGCCCCGGCCTTCGCGCGCAAGCGCGAGGAGATGGGCTACGACGCGCTCTGGGTGCCCGAGGCCCAGCACAACCCGTTCACCGCGCTCGCGCTCGTCGCGGAGCACAGCGAGAACGTGCGCATCGGCAGCAACGTGACGGTCGCCTTCGCGCGCTCGCCGTACGTGATGGCGAACCACGGCTGGGACCTCCAGGAGTTCTCCGGCGGGCGCTTCATCATCGGCATGGGTACGCAGATCAAGGGCCACAACGAGCGCCGCTTCTCGGTGCCGTGGGGCCCGCCCAACCCGCGCCTCCGCGAGTACATCGAGATGATGCGCGCCTGCTGGCACACCTGGCGCACCGGCGAGAAGCCCAACTACGAGGGCAATTACTACCGCTACACCCTCGACGCCTGGAACTGGAACCCCGGGCCGATCGACTACCCGGACCCGCCGGTCGTGCTGGCCGCCGTGCGGCCGCTGAACACGCGGCTGGCCTCCCAGGTCGGTGACGGCGTGCTGTGGCACGGGATGATGAGCTGGGCCTACCGCGACCAGGTGCTGGTCCCCGCCCTCGAGGAGGGCGCGCGGCGCGCCGGCAAGGACATGAAGGACATCCTGATCTCCGGTGGCGGCTTCGTCGTCACGGCGAAGAACGAGGAGAAGCTGGTCGAGGCGATGGCTGAGCAGAAGCGCTGGATGTCGTTCTACGCCTCGACCCGCAGCTACCACGACGCCATGAACATGGCGGGCCTCCAGGACGAGGCGATGCTGCTGCACCGCCTCTCGATCGAGCAGAAGTGGGCGGAGATGGTGAAGATCATCGACGACGACTTCCTGGAGAAGTTCGCGATCATCGGCACCTGGGACGAGATCCCCGCGAAGATGCGCGAGGTCTACGGCGGTCTCAACACCGAGATCAGCTTCAGCGCCGACCTCGAGGACCCCGACGACGAGGAGCACATCAAGGAAGTGATGGCGGAGATCAAGGCGATCCCGGCGTACGGCGAGATGGAGCGCACCCTCGCCGCCGCGTAGCGCGAGCTGACTCGCCTCCCGCGGGCCGGACTCCGCCGGAGGCGGGCGCAGCTGTGCGAAAGGATGTAGCGCGATGAGGGTGACGTGCGGACTGCACCCCCACAAGAAGATGGGGGAGGCGCCGGCCTTCGCGCGCCAGCGCGAGGCGATGGGCTTCGACACGCTCTGGGTGCCCGAAGCCCAGCACAACCCGTTCACCGCGCTCGCGCTCGTCGCGGAGCACAGCGAGCACGTGCGCATCGGCTCGAACGTGACGGTCGCCTTCGCGCGCTCGCCCTACGTGATGGCGAACCACGGCTGGGATCTCCAGGAGTACTCGGGCGGGCGCTTCATCCTCGGCATGGGCACCCAGGTCAAGGGCCACAACGAGCGCCGCTTTTCCGTCCCCTGGGGCCCGCCCAACCCGCGGCTGCGCGAGTACATCGAGATGATGCGCGCCTGCTGGCACACCTGGCGCACCGGCGAAAAGCCCAACTACGAGGGCAAGTACTACCGCTACACCCTCGACGCCTGGAACTGGAATCCCGGCCCGATCGACTACCCGGATCCGCCGATCGTGCTGGCGGCCGTGCGGCCGCTCAACACGCGGCTGGCTGCCGAGGTGGGCGACGGCGTGCTCTGGCACAGGATGATGAGCTGGGCCTACCGCGACCAGGTGCTGGTCCCCGCGCTCGAGGAGGGCGCGCGGCGCTCTGGCAGGGATCTCAAGGACATGGTGATCTCCGGCGGCGGCTTCGTCGTCACGGCGAAGAACGAGGAGAAGCTCGTCGACGAGATGGCCGAGTTGAAGCGCTGGATGTCCTTCTACGCCTCGACGCGCAGCTACCACGACGCGATGAACATGGCCGGCCTTCAGGACGAGGCGATGCTGCTGCACCGCCTCTCGATCGAGCAGAAGTGGGAGGAGATGGTGAAGATCATCGACGACGACTTCCTCGAGAAGTTCGCGATCGTCGGCACCTGGGACGAGATCGCCGGCAAGATGCGCGAGGTCTACGGCGGCCTCAACACCGAGATCCACCTCAGAGCCGAGATCGAGGATCCCGACGACGAGGAGCACATCAAGGAACTCATGGCGGAGATCAAGGCGATCCCGCCCTACGGCGAGATGGAGCGCACCCCCGCCGCCGCGTAGCTCGCGGCGATGGGCTGCCTCTAGACCGGGCGCCGCCAGCGCGCCCAGTCGAAGGCGGCGATACCGTGCTCGGTGAGCTGCCAGATGCTCGGGTGCGGGCGGCCGTTCGCGACTTCGAGGAAGCCGATCGTGCCGAGGCGCGCCCGCAGGTTCCTCGGCAACGTCGGGGAGCCCGGATTCACGCAGAGCACGCCGTCGACCCACTCGACCCACTCGGAGTGGGTGTCGCCGAAGATCATCACGTCCATGTCCGTGCGGCCGCAGTAGCGCTGCATCGCCCGCTCCAGCGTCCACGCGCCCTCGGGGGGGACGGGGATGGTGTGTGCGATGCCCACGAGCAGTCCGGCCAGCTCCAGCGCCCAGCCCTCGCGCAGGCGCGGGTCCTCGGGCTGCACGGGACGCCCGCCCGAGCCGTCGTCGCCGTTCCCGCGCGCCACGTAGGTGGGCGCGACCTCGGAGAGCTGGTCGATCACCGAGAGGTCGTGGATGTCTCCGGCATGCAGGATGCAGTCCACGTCGCGGAACGCCGTGAAGACCTGCGGCCAGAGCCTGGGCATCGCCTCCGGGATGTGCGTGTCCGAGATCAACCCGATGCGCAGCGAGTCCGCGCTCGCGAGCCGTTCGAGGGCTTCGAGTTCCTGCATGGGCGTCGTCACGCCCCGCGCAGGTGGCTGAGCACGGCGCGGGCGGCCTCGGCCGGCTGCTCCTCGACCACCATGTGGCCCGCGCCGGGGATCAGCTCCGCGGTCGCGTCCGGCAGCAGCGAGCGGTAGGCGTCGACGTAGGGGCCGGGCGGGACGAGGGCGTCCTCGGCGCCCCAGAGCAGCAGCGAGGGCGCGCGCACGCGGTAGGCGCGGCGCGCGAAGCCCTTGTCGGGCAGCGGCCAGAGGTACTTGGCGGCGCCGATCAGCCCGCGCCGGCGGGCGCGGTTCCAGAGCCGGGCTTCCTCGCGATCCGGTGGAGGCGTGAACATGCGCCGCGCCGCCGGGCTCTCGATGTCGGCGAAGATCGTGCGCGCGAGCGTGCCGGGCGTGAGCCCGAAGAGATCGGGCTGCGGCGCCTCCTCCAGCCAGAGGCCGAGCGCGCTGATCAGCGCCAGCCGCCGCACCCGCGCCGGGAAGAAGGCGGCGATCTCCTGCGCCAGGAACGCCCCGAAGGAGTGTCCCACCACGTCGATCGGCCCCTCGAGGCCGAGCGCGGTCAGCAGGTCGTCGTGGTGCAGCGTGATCTCCGTCACGTTCTCGTAGACGAACTCCGCGCCCTCGGAGCCCTCGAAGCCGGGCGGGGTGGGCGCGTAGACGGTCGCGCCCGCGGCGAGCGCGTCGATGAACTCGTCCTCGACGAGGCCGAACGTGCCGTGCAGGTAGAGCAGCGGCGGACCGTCGCCGACGATGCGGACGGGAACCTCGACGCTGCCGTCGAAGGTGCGGACGAGGCGCTGCTCCGGCTCAGGCACCGGGCGCCCTCCGCGCGTGCTGCGGGTACCACTCGTCTTCCCACTCGGAGTGGATGTGTCGCAGGTTCGGGAGCACCTCCCGGGCGATCCGCGTCATGTTGTACTCGGCGGTGTCGCGCGGCATCGAGCCGAAGTGCGCCATCACCATGATCGCGCCGAGGTTGATGTCGTTGGCCAACCACTCGAGCTTCTCGGTCACCTGCTTGGGCGAGCCATGGATGATCACGCCCTCGTCGATCAGCTGAGGCCACTTGCGCTCGGTGATGCGGACATCCGTGTACTCGGTGGTGAAGCCGCCGGCGATCGTCTTCTCGGTGCGGTAGCCGGGCGCGTCGATGAAGCCGCCGTAGACGTGCTGCGTCTTGTTGTAGAACCACTCGAGGTGCTCCGCGTAGAGCTCCTCGGCGTGCTCCTCGCTGTCGCCGACGCCGATGAACTGGATGATGCCCGCGCGGTAGGGGTTGCGCGGCAGATCGTAGGAGTCGACGACGGGCCAGAACTCCTCGAAGGTCTTCTGCGAGCGCTTGAAGCCGGAGAAAGAGAGCGCGGCGTACATGTGGCCGCGCTGGCAGACCCAGTCCCAGGTCTCCACGGAGCCGCCGCCGGGGATCCAGATCGGCGGGCGCGGCTCCTGGATCGGGCGCGGCCAGACGTTGACGTAGCGCAGCTGCGTGTAGCGCCCGTTGAAGGCGAACGGCTCCGGCTCCGCCCAGGCGCGCGTGATCAACTGCTCCGCCTCGCGGTACTTCTCGCGCAGCGTCACGGGGTTCTGCCCGTAGCAGTAGTTGGTGTCCATGCTCGTGCCGACGGGGAAGCCAGCGACGATGCGGCCCCCGCTCATGCAGTCGAGCATCGCGATCTCCTCGGCGACGCGCGTGGGCGGGTTGTAGAGCGCGATGCTGTCGCCGAGCAGGACGATCGCCACGTCCTTCGTCTGCCGCGCGAGCGTCGCGGCGATGATGTTCGGCGAGGGCATCAGCCCGTAGCCGTTCTGGTGGTGCTCGTTCACGCACACCCCGTCGTAGCCGAGCGTCGAGGCGAGCACGAGTTCATCGATGTACTCGTTGTAGAGGTCGCCCGTCTTCTGTGGGTCGAGCAGGTTCGAGGGGATGTCGACCCAGACGCTGTGGTGCGTGTCGCTGAAGTCGTCCGGCAGGTGGCGGTAGGGCATGAGGTGGAAGAAGTAGAACTTCACGCGCGCACACTCCGTAGCTGCGGGCCCGCACCGGCGAGCGCCCGCCGCATGATACGCGACTGCGCCGTGCGGGCCGGGCCGCCCTCGGCGCTCACTAACAGCAACGGGGCCGCCCATGCGGGCGGCCCCATCGTGCTCGGCCTGGGGTCGAGGGCGTTAGCGGCCCTGGTAGTTGGCCTCGCGCTTCTCGGAGAAGGCGCGCGGGCCCTCCTTGGCGTCGTCCGTGTAGCGGATCGCCTGCGACTCGAAGTTCTCGATGCGCAGGCCCTCCTGCAGCGTGGTGTTGAGGCCGCGGTAGGCCGACTCCTTCGCCGCCATCACGGCCAGCGGGGCGTTCGCGCCGATCTCGGCGGCGATCTCGAGCGCCTTGTCCATCAGCTGGTCGGCCGGGACCACGTGGTTGACGAGGCCGATGCGGTGGGCCTCCGCCGCCGGGATGCGGCGGCCGGTCATCAGCAGTTCGAGCGCGATCCCGAAGGGCACGAGGCGCGGGATGCGCTGGGTGCCGCCGGCGCCCGGAATGATGCCGCGGGAGACCTCGGGGAGGCCGAAGCTGGCGGTCTCCGAGGCGACGCGGATGTCGCAGGCCATCGCGGTCTCACAGCCGCCGCCGAGGGCGAAGCCGTTGACGGCGGCGATGATCGGCTTCCACATCTCAAGGCCGCGGTAGAGCTGCGGGTCGGCCTGGTCCCAGAAGGTGTTGCGCGGAGGTGCGCCGTCAGAGGCGGCGTTGCGCATCGCCATCTCCTTCAGGTCAGCGCCCGCGCTGAAGGCGCGGTCGCCGGCGCCGGTCATGATCACGCTGCGGATGTTGGAATCCTCGCGCACCTGCACCCAGGCTTCGCCGACCGCGGCGATCAGCTCTGAGTTGAAGGCGTTCATCGACTCGGGCCGGTTGAGGGTCATCACGAATGTGAAGCCCTCCATGCGGGTTTCGAGTACGGCCATGCGTGCAGTCTCCTTGTGTGTCCTCGTTCGTTTCGTCGTATCCCCTCGCCGCACGAGGGCGCTGCGCAACGCTACGCCGCCCCGCCCGTCGAGTCAAAGCGGGGAGGCGGGCCCGGGTCCGCCTCCCCTGCTCTGGTTGCCGGGGCTACCGCTACTCGGTGGCCGGGGTGGCCGCCGGCGCGACGATCTGGCTGCTGCGCAGCCAGACGCCGGGCGGCAGCTCCGCGGGCACGTAGCGGATATCGGGCGCGATCGCGATGCCGTTGGCGTCACGGAAGCCGAGCTCGACGCGGCCATCGGCCAGGCGTCGTGCGCGGATCCGCCCGATGGCTTGCCCGTCCTCCGCCTCGATCACAGTGCTGATCTTCCAGCGGTCGACCTCGGCGGCGCTGTCCAGGAACCGCCTCGTGGGGAAGATCGATCGGCCGTCGGCAAGTAGCACGCCGTGCTCGTGCCGGCCGTCGTCAGCGAGCCGGACCATGATCCACAGCGGGTGCGTGGCCGGGGCCATCGCCGGGTCCGCCGGCGGAGCCGGCGGAAGCGGTGGCACCAGCCGCAGGTGTACCTCGCTGCGGTCGATCGCCAGAAGGCGCATGAACCGCGCGACCTCGATGTTGGAGTCCAGCGCGGCGCAGAGCGCGGCGTCGGTCGCCATACCGAGGACCGGCTCCGCCCAGCGCAGCTCGTCCTCGAGCGTGAGCAACCCGTCCACGTCGTCGGCGCCCGCCGCCTCGAGTGCGCCACGCAGCTCGGCGAAGCCGATGCCGCAGCGCGCGCGCTCCCCGAGGTCCGCAACCATCGCCTGAACCGCGGGAGCCTGCCAGCCCCCATCGGCGGCGCGTGCCGCGCTCACGATCGCTCCGGCCATCGCTGCCGGCGAGAGCACGGCCTCGGCGTACGCGAGATCGGTGTGGAGGCGGAACGCGTCCTCGAAGGAGAGCGCCTCGCCGCCGTCGATCCGCGCATGGAGCGCGCTCCAGGAAGCGGCCAGCGGCGCGTAGCGAGCAGCCGCTGCCTCGGCAGTGCTGAGGGTCAGTCCCTCGACCGCCGCCGGCGTGACCAGCTCACCCGCAGCTACCGACTGCGCCAGTGCGGACGTGGCGGTCACGTCCCGGTAGAGCAGCCCGACACTCGCGAGCAGCGCTTCCGAGGAGGGGTTCGCCAGTGCGACCGGCTCCCCGGCTGCCTCGCCGGGCTCGCCGAGCGCGGCGATCGCCGGTCGCTCGAAGATGCCGTCCAGCAGCTGCGTCTGGACGCCCGCGGTGTAGATCGCCTTCGCCTCCTGAGATGGGTCGACTTCGGCGTCCGGGTCGGCGACGGAGGCGACCGAGCTCAGGACCCAGCCCTCGTCGTCCGCCTCGGCGGCGACGGTGTAGTCCGCGCCGTCGACGGTCACCGTGACCGGGTCGAACGTCGGGCCACTGAGGACCATCAGGTTCCGCCAGATGCCGTGGAATGCGATCTCCTCGTCGGCTTCGTCGAACGCGATGATCGCGACGAACACCCACGGAGGGCCGGGTTCGTTGAGTGTGACCGTAAGCGGCGTCACCTCGGCGGTCGCGACACTTGTCGCGCTCGCCGTCTGGGCGCCGGAGTGGTAGGAGACACCGGCCTGCCACCGTTCCGGCGTTGCGGGGATCGAGGGGATCCGCTCGAACACACGGGGCGCTACGGCGTACACCACGACCCTGCCGCCGGCGTCAGCCAGGTCGCCGCCGCCCGGATTGCCGGCTCGGTAGTGAACGGCGAAGGGCACGCCCGCGATCACCTGGTCCGGGGCGTGGGTCTCCTCGATCTTGAGCTTGAAGCGGTGCTGCCTCGCCTCCTCGTCCACCAGCTGGATCACGAGGTCGAAGTCAGCCGTCAGAGGCTGGAGGTCACGCTGCAGATACGTGGTCGCCTCGATCAGGTAGGTACCCGCCGCCAGGTATTGCTCGATGCGGGAGTTGCGAACGCCGCCACCGTCGTCATTGGCGCCGATAAAGCGCCCGTCGGACGACGCCAGCGAGAGAACCGGGTCGCCGTCTGCCGATAGCAGGTCGATGAGCACACGGCCGCCCTGCGGCAGGGTGAAGGAGTAGGCGTAGGCGGGATGCTCCGCGACGACGCGTGCGCCGCACGTGTCGATCGTCCAGGAGCCGGATGCAGTCAGATCGACGCCCGGCTCGAGTGTCCCCAGGTGGACCGGCTCGCAACCGGCGACGTCGGTGATGGAAAGCGTGAAGTCCGCCGGGCCGCGTGCGCGTCCGCCGACCGTCGTGGCTTCGACGAGGTAGGCGCCCGCCGCCAGGTCGCGCTCGATGCGTGCGTCGAGGGCGGGGCCGCCGTCGTCGTTGTCGGTGATGCGGCTCCCGTCCTCAGCCAGCAGGTAGAGGTAGGGATCAGCGTCGTCCGACGCCAGGTCGATTCTGATCCGATCACCCTCGGCGACCTGGAAGCGGTAGCTATGCGCATCGCTGTCGATGCGGAAGCGCGAGTCGCAGTCCTCGGTCGTCCAGCGCCCGCTCGCGTGCAGTCCGCCGTCCCCCTCGGTGCTGAGGGCGCCGAGGTCAATGGCCTCGCAATCCGGCGCTTCCTGCGCCTGGACGGGGCGACGCCCCTCCAGGACCAGCACGCCGGCGATCAGCGCGATGACGGCGAAGAGCGCCGCCAGTGCGTGCGTTCCGGTCCAGGTCCCCGTGCTGGTGTGCGTTCGGTTGCGCATCCGCATCTCCATATCCCGATTCCCGGTCGGCCTAGTGGCGCACCACCCGCCCGTCGAGTCAAAAGGGCAGCGCAGTGCGTGGAGACGACGATACCGCGAGCGGACGACCTGCGCATGACTCATCCGCGGCTGGTGGCCGGCTGCCCAACGCCGCTGCAACGGCGGCGGCAGCCACGCCGACCGCGGCCGCGGCCTCGAGCAGCGACCGGCCGTTCTGGCTGGAGCCGACCGCGCGCCTTGACGGCAAGCGCGGCGGGATCTTCCGCGAGACGCTGAGCCGCCCCCGGGCCTCGCTGGATCCGATGACGACCCGCGACCCCACGACCAAGGTGCTCTCCGCCGGGGTCTACGGCGGCGTGGTGGGCGTGATCGGATCGACGTTCGCGAACCAGCCGCTGCTCGGTGTGCAGCCCGACCTCGCGGACAGCTGGGAGATCCAGCCCGACGGCCTGAAGTACACGTTCCAGATCCGGCCCGACGCGATGATCACCGAGCCGATCAACCGCCCGATGGACTCCAGCGACGTCCTGTACTCGTTCAACCACCACCAGGGCCTCGACGGCCTCGAGCCCGCGCCGGAGCGCGGCCAGTTCGCGGCGGCGATCGGCGACTGGGGCTCTCGCTCTTTATCTTCTTCGCCGTCCGCTTCCTGCCGGCGACGTGGTCGATCAGATGCTGGCCGACTTCGGTCCAAGCGATCCGACCTACCGCGCGGTGCTGGAGGAGCGCTTCAACCTGAACGGCAACCTCCCCAGGCAGTACATCCAGTGGGTGGGCGAGGTGCTGCGCGGCGACTTCGGCGAGTCCTTCTTCAGCAACCGGGAGATCTCGGACGCGCTCCGCCACCGGCTCCCGGTGACGTTCCAGCTCGGCGCGATGGCGATGGTGCTGTCGGCGCTCGTCGCCGTTCCGATCGGGGTGTTCTCGGCCATCTGGCAGGATTCGTACCTTGACTATGCCCTGCGCAGCTTCGCCGTCGCGCTGATCGCGATCCCGAGCTTCTGGCTGGGGCTGATCGCGATCCGCTTCGACTACCTGTGGGACGATCCGCTCGTCAACTTGCAGATCCTCTGGGTGCCCACGCTCATCCTCGCGGGCGCGCTCTCCGGCAGCGTGATGCGCTACACGCGCTCCACGATGCTCGAGGTGCTGCGGCAGGACAACGTGCGAACGGCTCGCGCCAAGGGGCTCAGCGAGCGCAGCGTCATCATCAAGCACAGTCTGCGCAACGCCGTGCTCCCGGTGATCACGGCGATCGGCTTGCAGACCGGGATCCTGATCGGCGGGACGGTGGTCCTCGAGACGATCTTCTCGCTCCCCGGAATCGGGACGTACCTGTTCGACGCGATCAACGGGCGCGACTACCCGGTCGTTCAGGCCGTCACCCTGCTCGTGGCTGCCGTCGTCATCTTCGTCAACGTCATGGTCGATCTCTCGTATGCACTGATCGACCCGCGGATTAAGTACAACTGATGGCCGGCGCGGACGTTCGGCAGAGCGGGGCGCCGGCAAAGGGCGCCGCCCCCCTCCCGGCGGCGCCGAGTCGCTGGGGAATACCCCTGCGCTTCGCCCGGCGAAGCTCGGAGCGCTCGACGGCGCGATCATCCTCGTGCTGCTGCTGATGGGGCTCTTCGGAGGGTTCGTCGCCCCGTACGCCTATGACGACTACGACATCATGAATCGCCTGATCGGGCCGTCCCCCATTGTCGACGGTCAGCGACTTTGTCCGGTTAACGGTTCAGCGAAAATGTCCGTTTGGGTGGTCGCTGATGGTAGATGATGCCGCACCCTGGCGCCCGGGTGGGCCGTCGGCGCGGACGTACCTCCTGATGGTGTTGCGTGAGATGCCGAGCAGCCGGGCGGTGGCGCGCATCGAGAGTCCCTGCAGGAGGGCCTGTTGAATCGACTTCCAGCGCGCCGCCTGCCTCGCGGTCGGCGAGCGCAGGACGGTGGGCGCAGCGGCGTTGACCATCGTGCCGTTGGTCGTAGCCGGGTGCGCCTGCGGGCGGGGTGGACCGCCACTGGGGCCGAGGCCCGAGGCGACGCGCTCCAGCGCCGGGTCGCGCGCCAGCTCGGAGCGGCGCTCGCGCAGCACACCTGAGCGGGGCGGGGCGAGCCGGGAGGGAATGGTCTCGCCCTGGTGACGAACCGCGAGTTCGCCGCCGGGGCGCTCCAGCACCTCGACGCGCGCGCCGGCGTAGCTGGGCCGCTGCGCTGAGGGCAGCAACTGCAGCGTGCGCCAGTGGTACTTGACGGTGTTGTCGCGCGCGACGGTGCGGGTGTGCCGGAAGGCGAGGACGGCGCCGAGGTCGAGCGCGGGGTCGAGCGGGCGCCAGGCCGGCTCGCGCTGGCTGGCTGCGACGGCGAAGCGCGCATTGAAGCGCGGCAGGAAGCGCTCGAGCACGGCCTGCGCCTCGCCGATGGTGGTGGCCGAGGCGGGGCGCAGTTCGGTCACGAGGCGGTCCTGGAACGTGCCCGCCATACGCTCCACCCGGCCCTTGGCCTGCGGTGAGCGGGCGAAGATCAGGCGGACCCCCAGCTCCGCCAGCGCCCGCGCGAACTGGGTCGACGCCTCGCCTCCCGCGCGCTGCTGGGCGGAGGCCCGGAAGACGGCGTGGCGATCGCTGTACAGGGCGAGCGGGATGCCTGAGCGGCGCAGCACCTGCTCCATGAGCAGGAAGTAGCCGCGGGCGTCCTCGGCGGGGCGGAACAGCGCGTGCACGACGGCGCCCGTGGCGTCGTCGACGGCGAGCAGCAGGGCGAAGCGCGGGCCGCGCTGCTCGAGCCAGGCGTGATGGCTGCCGTCGACCTGGAGCAGCATCCCCGCCCGTGGCATGCGCTCGCGCCGCACGCGGTGCTGTGGCGGGCGGCGCCGCCGCGGGCTGGGCATGCCGGCCCGCGTCAGGATGCGCCGCACCGTGGGGCGGCTGAGTACGAGGTCCTCGTGCTCCTCGAGCAGCTCGGTGAGGTGGGTGTGGTTGGCGCCCGGGTAGCGCGTGGCGGCGAGGCGCGCGACGGCAGCCGCGACGGCCTCGGGGACGGCGTTGTGGGGGCGGCGGTCGCGGTTGCCGTGGGCGAGCGCCTCGGCACCGAGCTCCCGGTATGCGGCGAGGAGGCGGCGGGCGTGGCGTTCGCTGAGGTCCATCAACTCAGCCGCCTGCCCGACCGTGATCTCCTCGGCGAGGACGCTGTTGAGTACATGGAGCCGTGCCTGTTCCTGCTGGTGCAATGTCACTTCCTTCATGGAAGGACAGATTCGCTTCTATGAGGGACGGTCTTTCTGCAAGGCCGACGTGGCGGCCTCGTCCGGCGTGGCGCCGTGGCGCGACACTTGGTCCATGCTGAGCTGCTCGTGATGTCCGGGAGCGGAGCCTGTGCCGAGCTTCTATCCGCACTCTCCGTGGGCCGCGCATCGGGCCCGGTGCATGAAGGCACATCCTGCTTCCAGGGGGCGCTGCCAGCTGACCAACGTCCTCGATGGGACAAGCGAATCTTCGCAGTCGCCCGGTGGTTCGGCATCACGCGCAAGGCTTCGAACGCTTCGCTCCTGTCCGGGTTGCCGCTTTCCGCTCGGTCTCGGTCGTCGCTAGCGGCGCCGCCTGCGGCAGCCGCTCCCCGCTACGCGGCCTCCCGGACAGCGGCGTGGCGAAGCGGCTCGTAGACCTCGCCTGTCTTCCACAGCGCGAGCAGCAGCACCGCCAACCGCCTCGCGACGGCCACGACCGCGCGCTTCTTCGCGTTCCGGGCTCCCGTTCCCGCGTAGCGCTCAGCCCAGCGGCGCAGATCGGTATCGGGCCCGAAGGGGCCGAGGATGTAGTGCGCGGCCTGCACCAGCAGTCGCCGCAGGCCCGCGTCGCCGCTCTTGCTGATCCGGAGCTGTGGCGCGCGCTCTCCAGACTCGCGCTGCCGCGGTACGAGCCCGAGGTAGGCCCCCACCTCCCGGTTCTTCGGGAAGCGCCCCGGGTCCTCGACCGTCAGCACGAACGTGAGCGCGGTGATGGGCCCCACGCCCGTGACCTGGCGCAGCGCCGCGGTCTCGGGGCGAGCCTCGCACAGTGCTTCGATCTCCCGGTCGGCCCGCGCGATGTGCGCGGTGAGCTCGCCGATCGCCTCCACCAGCGGCAGCAGCGCCGCCCGTAGCCCGTCAGGGATGTGCTCCGCCGTCTTGCGGTGGAAGGCCCGGGCCGTGCATGACGGCAGCGCGGCGGCGCAGGCCTTGACGGCCCCGCGCACGTGGTTGATGAGCAGCGTCCTGGAGCGCACGAGCGCGTCGCGGCCGCGCACCACAGCGAGGTCATACTGGCTCTGCTCGCTCCTGTGGCGGATCGGGGCGAGCAGCTCCGGGTCGAAGCGCCCCAGCCGCGCCAGCCACGCGGCGTCGAGGCGGTCGGTCTTGCGCTGGCTGCGGGCGATCAGCGCGACCTGGCGGGGGTTGGCGACGATGACCTCGTGGCCGAGGTCCGCCATGACGCGGCTCAGCCACGGCGAGCGCGGCCCCGCCTCGAGCACGACCCGCGCCGGGGGGAGGCCGGTCAGCGCTGCGCCCAGCGCCGCCGCCGTGGTGCGGACGCGCCGCTCGCGTATCACCTCCCCGCCGGCGCCGAGGGCGTGGATGTGTGTGTAGCGGTCGCCCACGTCGAGGCCGATGGTGACCCCTGACCCTTCCCTGCCCTCAATGCTCCGCGTCGTTGCGATATCCTGCTGCATGGCCGGTCTCCTACCTCGTCAAGGCTCCGCAGAGCCGCTACTGGCCCAATCGAGGCCGCTGTTTCGGGGACGAGTATCCCCCTGAGGAGGAGACCGGCCCTCATGCCATCTGACCAGTTAGCTACTGACAGAATCGCTGACCGTCGACATCCCCCACCCACCCGTTCGGGACCGACGTCCAGGGCAGGGATGTCTTAGCCGGGTGATCTTCGGGACGCGGACCTCGATCCTGATCAGGTTCGGGGCCGTGGCCATCGCGGCCACGGCCGCCAGCACGATCGGTACGACGTCCGGCTACTACGGCGGGTTGTTCGACCTGCTGTTCCAGAGGCTCATCGATATCATCCAGGGCCTGCTCGGCCTCATCTTCATCATCTTCGTCGTCTCGATCGTCGGCGCCAGTACCGGCGCGATCAGCGTCGCGCTCGGTGTGCTCTTCGCCGCCGGCTCTTCGCGCATCGTGCGCGCCCAGGTGATCTCGGTGGCGCAGAACGACTATGTAGTGGCGGCGCGATCGATCGGCGCGAGTGACCTGCGCATCCTGCTCAGGCACATCTACCCGAACGTGTTCGCCGTCGTGATCGTCAGCATCTCCGTGCAGATCGGGTTCGTGATCCTGATCGAGTCGACGCTCTCGTTCCTCGGCCTCGGGATTCCGCCGCCGTTCCCGTCCTGGGGGCGCATGCTGCAGGACGCGCAGCAGGAGATGACGCGGCACCCGTACCTGGCGCTCTTCCCGGGGCTGGCCATCGCCCTCACGGTCTACGCGTTCAACATGTTCGGGGACGGGCTCCGCGACGTGCTCGATCCTCGCCTGCGCGGCACGAGGTAGCCGCTGGCCTGTCGCAGCTGCCCGGCGGCAGGACGGGCTAGTGCTGCACCACCGCGCCGCCATCGACGTTGATGCTCTGGCCCGTGATCCAGTTGCCCTGCTCGCTGCACAGGTAGACCGTCATATTGGCGATGTCCGAGCCGTCCGAGGCGCGCCCCAGCGGCGTACTCGCCGCGATGCGCTCGTCCCAGATCTGGCCGCGCGGGATGTCGTCCATGCGGAAGGTGTCGACGGTGCCGGGGCAGATCGTGTTCACGCGGACGTTGTGACGCCCCATCTCGCCCGCCATGCAGCCCGTCAGCGCGTGGATGCCCGCCTTGCTCGAGGCGTAGGCCGAGGCGTTCACGCTCAGCCGCTTCCCCGCCACCGAGGAGATGTTGACGATCGCGCCGCCCTCGCCCTGCTCGATCAGGCGCTGCCCGAAGTAGTGCGACATGTAGAACGTGCCGTTGAGGTTCACGTCGATCACTCGCTGCCAGACGTCGATCGGGATCTCGACCGCGGGCATGCGGTCCGGCCCGCGCGCAAAGGCCGCGTTGTTGATCACGAAGTCGACGCGCCCGAACTCGTCGATCACCTGCTCGAGCAGCGTCTGCACCGCCTCCGGGTTGCTGACGTCGCTGACGAGGGGCAGCGCGCGCCGCCCGGCGGCCTCGATCTCCTCGGCGACGGAGTGGATGTCGCGCCAGCCCACTGCTTTCTCGTCGTCCGGGTAGCGTTCGGGCGGGCGGCCGCTGCCGGTCACGACGATGTCCGCACCGGCTTTCGCCAGCTCCACGGCGATGCAGCGGCCGATCGAGCGCATGCGACCCGCGCCGGTGACCACAGCCACCTTGCCCTCGAACCCGGTCAACTCCAGACCGGCCATCCGGAACCTCCTCAGTAGCCGCGATCGGGGTCGACGATGTTGTGCAGCGGCTCGCCGTCGAGGTGGCGCCGCAGGTTGTCGCAGAAGATCGAGGTCGCCAGCTCGTTGTAGTTCTCGTTCCCACCGCTGATGTGCGGGGTGATGATCACGTTGTCCAGCTCCCAGAGCGGGCTCTCCGGCGGCAGCGGCTCGCGCTCGAAGACGTCGAGCGCCGCGCCGGCGATCACGCCCTCGCCCAGGGCCTCGATCAGCGCCGCCTCGTCGACGACCTCGCCGCGCGCGATGTTGATCAGGTAGGAGCGCTCGCTGCGCGCGCCCATCGTGCACAGCTGGGCCGCGCCGATCATGCGGCGCGTCTCCTCGGTCAGCGGCACGGCCAGCACCACGTAGTCGCTCTCCGTCAGCAGCTCGTCGAGGTCGCCCGGCGGCAGCACCTCGTCGGCGACGGCGTCCGGCCCGCGCTCGCCGACCGAGCGGCGGATGGCGAGGACGCGGCAGCCGACTGCCTTTGCGAGGCGCGCGCACTCGAGGCCGATCGCGCCCATGCCGACGACGCCGACGGTCCTGTCGGCGAGGTTCCTCGGCATGACCATCCGGTCGTAGTTGTGCTCTGCCTGCCTGCGCCAGAGCGCCGGCCAGCCCTTCTCGAACATCAGCATGTAGCCGAGCACGGACTCGGCGATTGGCGTGGCGTGCAGCCCGCTGACGGTCGTGAACGTCAGCCCCGCGCGGATTAGCGCCGGGTCGACGCGATCCGCGCCCGCCGAGGTGAGTTGCATCCAGCGCAGCTTCCGGGGCAGCGCGTCGGGCCGCACGAGTTCCGGCAGCGCGCCGCCCCAGAACCCGAACAGCACCTCGGCGTCCGCGAGCGCCGCCTCGAGGTCAGCGAGGGGCGTCACCGCCTGGCGCTCGCTGGGGAAGCGTCGCTTGCCGCGCAGCGCGGCGAGCAGATCCTGGCCGAGGACGGAGACCTTGAGGCTGGGATCGACGGCTCGGATCCGCTCGGCGTGCTCGGGTTCGAGGGCGAACGTGACGACGGTCCGCGTCATCGCTTGTCGGATCCGCGCAGGGTGAGCAGCGCGATGCTGGCGGTGAAGCCGTGTACGAAGGTCTTGCCGCCGACGGGGCCGATCTCGCCGCTACAGAACATCCCCGCGGTCGGCGTCGGGCCCAGCGCCTGTTCCAGCGCCTGCGCGTCGTGGTGCGGTTCGCCGAAGAGGCCCTGTCCGCGCCCGTTGCAGGAGCAGAGCAGCGCGCCGAGCACCTGCTCGCCGGGCGCCAGACGCACGCGCAACACTCGCAGGTGTTCGCGCAGATCGAGGTCGGCGGCCTCGGCGTCGCGGAACTGGAACTGCAGCGTCTGCCCCACGCGAGGCGTCGCGTTGATCGCGATCGCTCCGCTCTCGCGGTCGCCGCCGAGGATGTTGCGGATCAGGAAGTCGCCGCGCGCATGCTGGTGGCGGTACTCGTCCATCGCGAGGCCGACCAGCAGGTTGCGCTGCGCCCGCTCGCGCGTCGCCGGGTCCAGCGCGGCGAGCGTCTCCTGCAGCACCTCCAGCGCGGGGCGCGAGCCGAGGCTGCGCACGACGTTGCCCTCGCACTCCGTGACCGTCCACGGCTGGCCGATCGGCTCCGCGCCCTGCGCGACGATCGTGTGGATGCCGAAGGCGCCGCCGATGCCGACCAGCACGGCGCCGGACTCGCGCACCTCACCGTCAAGGAAGACGGCGCTGTCGCGCTGCATCGGCTGCGCCGAGGCGAGGCCGCCGAGTACCGTCGCGCCCGGCTTGCGCTCGCCGATCGCGCCAACCAGCGACTCGGCGTCCGTGGTGAAGGGATCGGCGAACAGCAGCCAGGCCTGCGCGGACGCCGCCTCGATGCGGTCGAGCGCGGCGGAGGCGTCGTCGTTCGAGCCGATCGCGACCGTGGTGATCGTTGCGCCGGGCAGGCTGAGCGCAAGCAGCGAGATCGCGGGCTGGTCCTCGGCCTCGTGGCCGGGGCCGATCACGCCCATCCCGCTCGCCCCGGCCAGCCGCCGCGCGCCGGTGCCGGCGCGCAGGCGCTCCAGCACGGCGGCATAGTCGGCCGCGAAGCGCGAATCGATGAACGCAAGCGCGAGGTCCGGCTTGGTGTCGAGGTCGAGCGCGGCGAGGACGGCGTCGCACGCCTCCTCCCAGGTCGCGCCGGTCTGCACCGCAGCCGCGGCGCGCGCCTCCTTCGCCCGCGTGGCGGCGCGCGCGCCTTCGCTCTGCGCTTGCTCGCTCGCGCTCATCGCTATCTCCGTCCTGTCGGCGCCTCCTCGCGCGCGGGTCCGCGCGCGGCCGCGCGGCGCTACGCGACGCCGCCGGCGAGCGCGTACGCGATGCTCATGATGATGGCGAACGGGATCCAGCCGATCAGCGCCACAGCGATCGCCCGCCCCGTGCCGATGTCGAGCGCGGCGCGCACCGCCACGACCGTCGCGATCAGCACCCAGAGGCCCACGATCGTGCTGACAACCTCGGTGAGCACCGGCACGATGCCGATCACCAGCAGCAAGCGCGGCCCGTTCGCGAAGGCGAGGGTGCGCGCGAGCTCGCCCCAGTCCGCGCTCGTCTCCGAACCCGCCAGCAGGCGGGTTCCGATGAAGTAGGTGATCCAGGCGTAGACCGCCCAGGCCAGCAGTCCGAACACGACCCCGTACACGAGGCCCAGAATCCCGCCGTCGGCGATCGCGCCGATGCCCGCGGCGATCGCGCCGAGGATCACGAGCACCGCGGCCTGTTTCGTACCGTCGCGGTCGTGCTCGACTTCCTCGTAGACGCTGCGGTCGAGCCGCGCCGCCCCGATTACCCGCGCGAGGAACGAGCGTTGTGCCATGTTCTCCATGTCGCCTCCCTGGGCTCATCGCCACGAGGGCGCTTCGTGAGCCCCCGCGGCAGTGTATGTTGGCGGGCGCACGCGCGTACAACGTGGGCCGCGCCGCATCGGCAGGCTCGCGCCAAGCGGTCCGGCGCGGCACGATGAGCAGCAGCCGCCCGGCCCGGAGACGTACGGGCGCGATGGTGGCGGCGCAGGCTGGGGGAAGCAGAATGACGACTGCCTCGATGACGCACCAGGAGCTCACGATCGAGGTCGCCGGCGGCGAGGTCTTCGTCCGCAGCGGCGGCAGCGGCGCCCCGCTCTTCGTGATCCATCACGACATCGGCGCGCACGCCTGGACCAGCTTCTACGAGCGCCTTGCCGAGAGCTTCACCGTCTACCTCCCGGATCTCCCGGGCTTCGGCAAGTCGGTGCGCCCGGAGTGGGCGCGCAACGTGCGCGACATCGTGGCCCTGGCGGGCCTCACCCTCGACGAACTCGATCTCCCGACGGCGAGCGTCGCCGGCCTCGGCTTCGGTGGCTACGTCGCCGCCGAGCTCGCCACCACGGCGCAGGCGCGCATCAACAAGCTCACCCTCGCCGGCGCGATGGGCGTGAAGCCCGAGCAGGGCGAGATCTTCGACCAGTTCCTCGTCAGCCACGAGGACTACGTGCGCACGGGCTTCGCAGCCGAAGGCTCTTTCGAGGAGATGTTCGGTGCGGAGTCGGACATCGATCAGCTGATGATCTGGGACATCAACCGCGAGATGACCACCCGCGTCGGCTGGAAGCCGTACATGCACAACATGGCGCTGCCCCATCTGCTCCCGAGCGTGCACACGCCGACGCTGGTCGCGTGGGGCAGCGAGGATGCGATCGTGCCCGTCAACAGCGGCGCGCTCTACGCCGAGAAGCTGCCGAACGCGCGCCTCGAGGTCCTCGCCGGCGCGGGTCACTGGCTCGAGCTGGAGCGTCCGGACGATCTCGCGCGGCTGATCGTGGAGCACGAGGGGCGCTAGCCCCCGCCCGCGGCCCCTACGCCCGCGGCAGGGGCGAGGCGAAGCTCAGTTCGTGCCCGTCCGGATCCGTGAGGTGGAAGAAGCGCTCGCCCCAGGGCGCGTCGCGTGGCGGCGCCTCGGGCCCGTAGCCGAGCTCCAGCGCCCGCTCGTAGAGCGCGTCGACGTCGTAGGCGTAGAAGATGACGCGCCCCCACCAGCCGGCTCGCGGACCCTCGGCGATGAGGTTCAGGTAGCCCTCGGCGAAGATGAAGCTGGTGAAGCCCGCGTCCGGCCCTCCGTAGCGCAACACGAAGCCGAGCGAGGAGTAGAAATCGGCGGCGCGGGCCATGTCCGCGGTCGTTAGGGTGACCGCGCTGATCCGCTCGATCGGCCCCTCGGGAGATCGCTCCGACACCCGGTTCGCCCCTCTCGCAGGACACGTCTGACGCGGCGCGCAGTCTAGCCGCGTCCGGGTCTGCGCGTCGCCCCTTGCGCGACGCTGCCGGGAGCGCGATCGTATTCATAGCGCCTTTCGCAGTAGCCCATTCCGGCGAGAAGCACCCGTGGAATTCGAACTCTTGGTCCTGCCCCTCCTGATCTTCGGGGCCCGCATCGTGGACACCACGATCGGGACCGTGCGGATCGTGCTGCTCGTCGCCGGATCGCGCTGGATCGCGGCGCTGCTCGGCTTCATCGAGGTGGCGATCTGGCTGGCCGCCACGGGCGGCGTGGTGACGCACCTTCACAACCCGCTGCTGATCGTCGGCTATGCCGGCGGGTTCGCCGCGGGCGTGCTGCTCGGCGGCTGGCTGGAGGAGCGGATCGCGCTCGGCTACCGCCAGGTGCAGGTGATCAACAACGACCCGGCGATCAACGTCGCCGCGCGCCTGCGCGAGCGCGGCTACCGCGTGACCCGTATCGAGGGCCACGGGCTACAGGGCCCGGTCGAGGTCGCGACGTTGCTGGTGCGCCGTCGCGGGCTGCGTCGTGTGCTGGGCGCGATCCGCTGGATCGCCCCCCGCGCCTTCGTCACTATCGAGCGCGCCGAGCGGCCGATCGGCACGCTCGCCTCGCCTGACCCCGGTTTCCTGCGCTTGCCGCGGTCGCCGTTCCTCCCGCTCGGCGGCGTCCGCAAGTAGCGAGCGCGCCCGGGCCGCCTCTCCCCGAGGAGAGACACCCCAGGGGGCCAACTGGTCAAGCGGCGAGCTGCTCACGGTCGTGCCGGTGCGCCGCCCTCGGCGTCTTCTCGCCCGGCGGGCGGCGGAGCGCCCTCACCCTCGCCCTATCCCTCGGGGAGAGGGCGCCGGGCGGTCTCGCGGCGGCTGGCTGGCGATCCGGGCGGGGGCGTGGGGGCGGAGCCCCCACAGAAAGGAAATCCGAGGGCGGGTGGGTGGGCCGGAGCGGCCCTGCGAGGTATCCCTCGCGTCTACGACACGACCGTGCGCACGCTCCTCCGGGATGGGGGCGTGGGGGCGCAGCCCCCCCCCCCCCCCCCCGCAGACGAGGGAGAGAGGGTGGGGGTGAGGGCGCTCGCTCCCTACGCCCACCTCTGCGAGGCGGGGGTCAGGACGCTTCGGCGCGGGGAGCGCTCTCGAAGCCGGCCGGGCGGTGCGTGCCGTCGCAGAACGGCTTGTTGTCCGACTGGCCGCAGCGGCAGAGCGCGACCGCGCTGCCCTCATAGGCGAGTGCGTTGCCGTCCGCGTCCAGCACCTCGATGTCCGTGCCGCGGATCATGTAGGGTCCGTCGTCCCTCAGTTGCACCTGAATCGCCATGCCGTCCTCCGTTTCCTGTCTCCGTGTGCGTGCCCGCGCCTGCCTATGCGGGCGCCGGGGCGTCCTCGCTTGCCACGCCCGTCTCGATCAGTTCGAGCACGCGCGCGCGCAGCGGCGGATCGTCGATCGCCACGGACTTCCGGTCGTGCTCGTCCCAGCTGATCTTCGCCGCGCCGTGGAACTCCTTCGCCGCCTCGGAGACGAGCAGCTCGCGCTCATCCGCGTCCGGCACGCCCGAGGCCAGTTCGTCGCCGCAGAGCTCGCCGATGCGGTCGCAGAGCAGCTGGTGCTTCTCGATGTCGTACATCAGCTCGCCGATGACGCACTGGCCGTACTGCATGACATCGAACGGCTCGCCGTCGCGCTCCCACTCGAGCATGCGCTTGGGCGGAACGGGATAGCGCTCCAGTTCGGAGCGGATCCAGATGTCCTCCGGGTCGCGACCCTCGTGCCGGAAGAGCAGCGAGACCCGCGCCATGCCGTCGCCCCTGTACTGAATCTCCGTGCGCATGACCGCAACCTCCGGCTCGCCCGCAGGGTACGAGGCGTTCCCCGGGGCCGCTGCTCACTCTAGCACTCCTCGACGCTGCTTCGGCGCTCCTCGTGCGCCTCGCCGGCGGCGCTCGTGCGCCATGTATAGTGACGCCGCGCAAGGGGGTTCGCATGGCGCTCAAGTTTTCCTTCACGACGCCGATCTACCTGAAGTTCTTCAACCCGGACTGGATCAGCCCGGAGTCGCTGGTGGAGATCGCCCACATCGGCGAGGAGGTCGGCTTCGACGAGATCGCGGTCTACGACCACTTCCTCGAGCCGCCCGAGTGGCAACCCTCCTACGCAACGAACAGCTACGACCCGATGCCGCTGCTCGGCTTCCTCGCGGCCCACACGGAGCGGATCGGCATCGCCTCCGCGACGATCAACATCCCCTACCGCAACCCCGCCGTGATGGCGAACGAGCTGGCCACGATCGACAAGCTCTCCGGCGGCCGCCTCTGCATCGGCCTTGCGGCCGGCTATCTCCACGAGGAGTACGACACGCTCGGGCTGGACTTCGCGAAACGCGGCGCGATCGCCGACGAGTACCTCGCGGCGATGATCGAGCTGTGGAGCAACGAGTACGCCTCGTTCTCCGGCGAGCACGTCAGCTTCAACGAGGTGAAGCTCGCCTCGTTCCCCGTCCAGAAGCCGCACCCGGAGGTCTGGATCCACGGCGGCAACCTGCGCGCGCTGCGGCGCGCGATCCGCTACGGGACGGGCTGGGGCCCGATCGTCGGGCCCGGCCTCTCCGGGGACGCCGGCAGCACGGACTTCAAGATCGGCAGCACCGACGAGGGTGTCGCCGACGATCCCTACGCCGAACTCGTCCAGGCGCTGGGGCAGGAGCATCCCGGCATCCACGTGCCGCACTCCAAGGACTACGCCTGGATGGCCGAGGTGCTGGAACGAGAGCGCGAGGCGATCGAGGCGCGCGACGAGCCGCTCGGCCTGTGGCTCAGCGTCCGCGTCTCGAAGGACACCATCGACGACGCGCCGCGCCTGATCGAGGAGCAGCTCGCGCTCGGCGCGACCAAGCTCAGCATCGGCATCAACGCCGAGTCGCTCGAGGACCACAACGCGACCCTGCGCGCCATCGGCGAGCAGGTGCTGCCGGCCTTTCGCTGAGGAGCGCCCCTGCCCGCACCCGCAAGCTCGGGCGCCGGGGCGCGCGTCCTGACGGGGGCGGCGCGTCTGATTCCTGATCGCGCGTGGTGGGCGGCGCCTGCGAAGCGCTGCGGAGGCTCCCCGTGCTGAGCGTCTTCTTCGAGGTCGTGCTGCCCGTCATGCTCGTTGCCGCCCTCGGTGCGCTGGTCGGGCGCTGGCGGGGCGTGCCGGCGGAGCCGCTCTCGGCGGTGGTCTTCTTCCTCTTCACGCCGGCGCTGGTCTTCGACTCGCTGGCGAACTCCGAGCTGGCGGCGGGGCTCTCGCTGAAGATCGTGGCGGTCGCCGTGATCATCTACGGCGTCGGCTTCGCGGCCGCGAGCGCCTGGTCGATGCTGGTGAGGCACGAGCCGCTGCAACGCTCGGCATTCGCGCTGGCGGTGACCTCGCTGAACACCGGCAACATGGGCATCGCGGTCGCGCTGCTCGCCTTCGGCGAGGTAGGCGTGCAGGTCGCGGTGCTGACCTGGGTGGTCAACGCCACGCTGGTCACCTCGGCGGGGATCGTGATCGCGACGCTGCCGAGCGGCTCGTCGAAGCGTGCGCTCGTCGCACCGTTCGCCTACCCGGCGCTCTACGCGGCCGCGCTGGGCTTCGCCGCGAACGGGCTGGACGTCGATCTCCCCGTCACGATCGAGGCGCCGGTCGCGACGCTCGCGGACGCCGCCGTGCCGGCGATGCTGGTGGTGCTCGGGCTGCAGCTCGGGCGCGGCCTCGGCGACCTCGGCGAGCTGGCGGACGTGGGTGCGGCTTCCGTGCTGCGGCTGCTGCTCGGCCCGCTCGTCGCCGTCGGCGCGGCGCTCGCGCTGGGCCTCGAGGGCGTCACGCGGGACGTCGTGATCGTGCTGGGCGGGATGCCGACGGCGGTGATCGCGATCATCGTGGCGACGGAGTTCGACGTGCGCCCGCAGTTCGTGACGCGCGCGGTGGTGACCTCGACGCTGGCGAGCGTGGCGACGCTGACGGTGCTGTTGACGCTGGTCGGGTAGGCGGCGCAGCGGGCGCCTTCCTCTCAATTTGCTATCAATTTGAGAGAGACTGATAGCAAGTTGAGAGTTGCCGCGGAGGCGAGGCCGCTCGCCGTTGGATCCCGTAGAACTGCGCGACCGGGCGAGTTGTGATAGATTGCTATCAATCAAAGGTGAACTGATAGCAAGTTGAGAGTTGCCGTGAAGATCCCGCAGGCGCCGCCCCCGACCACAGAACTATTGCAGGAGCTCGCTGGCAGCGGTGACCAACTGATGTCGGTGCTCAGTGAGGGCCGCCCGGTCGATACAAGGGGCCGCTACCTGCACTGGGACCAACTGCGCCGCCGCACCCCGCCCGAGGGCCTCACCCACGAGGTGTGGTGGCTCGGCATGTCGATGGCGCGTCAGGCGCTTGCCCGCTCCCTGCCGCTGTCCGACATCGAGGGACGGCCCTTCCACTTCAGCAACACCGACCAGATCCAGGAGCTGGTTCACCGCATCGATCAACAGGCGAGCGGCCAGATCATCGCAGGCGAGGTGGTGACGAATCTCCAGTCGAGCGACCGCTATCTCGTGAGCTCGCTCCACGAGGAGGCGATCACGTCGAGCCAGCTCGAGGGCGCGAGCACCACGAGGCGTGTCGCCAGGGAGATGCTGCGCAGCGGCCGCCAGCCTCGCGACCGCAGCGAGCAGATGATCGTTAACAACTTCGAGGTGCTGCAGGCCGCTGCCTCGCTGGCGGAGGATGGCGGTCTCCTGACGCCGGACGACATTCTCGATCTGCATCGCATCGTCATGTTCGACACGCTGGATGACGAGCGCGAGGCAGGCAGGCTTCAGAGTCCCGAGGACGAGCGCGTGGTCGTCGAGTGGACTGACGGGACGGTCATCCATCGCCCGCCGCCTGCCGCGGATCTTCCTGCACGCCTCGATCGGTTGTGCGAGTTCGCCAACGGACTCAGCGGCGAGGGCTTCATCCACCCCGTGGTGCGGGCGATCGTGCTGCACTTCGCGCTCGCCTACGACCACCCCTTCGCTGACGGCAACGGCAGGACGGCGCGCGCCCTCTTCTACTGGTCGATGCTGCGCTCCGGCTACTGGCTGACGCAGTACGTCACGATCTCCAGCATCCTCCGCGAGGCGCCCGCGCAGTACGCGAGGTCCTACCTGCACGTCGAGACCGACGGTGGGGACGTCACCTACTTCGTGCTCTACCAGCTCGCGGTCATCGAGCGCGCGATCGAGAGCCTCAATCGCTACCTCCAGCGGAAGATGGAGGAGCAGCGGCGGGCCGAGCGGCTGCTGCGCGACAGCCCGCACCTCAACCACCGCCAGATCGTGCTCGTGAGTGACGCGATGCGCGACCCGGATGCCTGGTTCACGATCCAGGCGCAGGCGCGGCGTCACCGCGTCACCTACGCCACCGCCCGCGCCGACCTGCTCGGACTCGAGGCGCTCGGCCTCTTCACCAAGACGCGCATCGGCAAGAAGTTCGTCTTCCGGCCCAGCGCCGATCTCGCCGCGCGCTTCGCCGGCAGCGGCGTCGCCGCCGCCGCAGGCGGCGTGCGATGACGGCTCCGCTGGCGGGCATCCGCGTGATTGAGGCGGCAACGTGGCTGGCGGCGCCCTCGGCGGCGGCGCTGCTCGCCGACCTCGGGGCGGACGTGGTCAAGATCGAGCCGCCGGGCGGCGATCCCTGGCGGCACTTCGACACGAGCTCGATGGGCTTCGAGGAGCCCTCGGCGATCCAGTACGGCTTCGAGTTCGATAACCGCGGCAAGCGCTCGATGGCCGTCGACCTGCGGCAACCCGGCGCGCCGGAGCTGGTGCGGCGGCTCTGCGCGGACGCCGACATCTTCGTCACCAACCTGATGCAACGCGAGCGCTGGGGCATCGACGCGGAGACGCTGCGCGCCGCCAACCCGGCGCTGATCCATGCCGCCGTCAGCGGCTACGGCGAACGGGGCCCCGGCGCGGACCGCGAGGGCTTCGACTACGCTGCGTTCTGGGCCAGCTCCGGCATCATGGGGCTGAGCGGCGAGCCCTCCTCGCCGCCGCCGTTCTGCCGCACCGGGCAAGGCGACCACGCCACCGCGCTCAACCTGCTCAGCGCGATCCTCGTCGCGCTGCGGCTGCGCGACCAGAGCGGCGAGGGCCAGAGTGTCGAGGTCAGCCTGATGCAGACCGGGATGTGGACGATCGGCGCCGATGTCGCCGTCGCCCTCGCCAGTGGCGAGCAGCCGCGGCGCTACGACCGCACTCAGCCGTGGAACCCGATTCGCAACTCCTACCGCACCCGCGACGGACGCTGGCTGCTGCTCGGCATGACCCAGGCCGACCGCTTCTGGCCGCGCTTCGTCGCGATGATCGGCGAGCCCTCGTGGGCGCTCGATCCGCGCTTCGGGATGATCGAGGGGCGCAAGCGCCACGCCAGCGAGCTGCGCGACCGCATCGAGACGCTGATCGCCTCGGCCGACCTCGACGAGTGGGGGCGGCGTCTGGACGAGGCAGAGCTCGTCTGGGCGCCGGTCGCGACGCTCCCCGAGGCGCTCGCCGACCCGCAGGTGGAGGCGAACGCGATGCTTGAGGATGTCGAGCATCCGCAGGCCGGCAGCTACCGCACGCTGGCCGCGCCGTTCCGCGTCAGCGGGGCGGAGACGGCGGTGCGCGGACCGGCCCCCGCGCCCGGCGAACACACCAGCGAGGTGCTCGCCGAACTGGGCCTCGGCGACGACGAGATCGCCCGCCTCGCGGCGTCCGGCGTCTTCGGGTAGCGTGCGCCTGCCTGCTCTGGGAGCAGGCGTGCAAGGAGGCCCCCGATGGCCATGCAGCCGATGCGCCGCATCGAGGCGTTCTACCCGCCGGAGCAGTTGCAGACGGCCTCGCAGGGCCGCCGCCTCGGGGGCTGGGCGCTGGATGGGCTCGTCTTTGGTGCGACATTCGCCGTCGGCTGGCTGATCTGGTTCCTGATCGTGGCCCAGCGGGGGCAGACGCCGGGCAAGCAGATGCTCGGCATGTACATCATGCGCGAGGACGGCAGCCGCGCCGGCGGTTGGTACACGGTGCTCCGCGAGATCGGCGTCAAGTTCTTGCTGTTCGGGACCGTGATCTCCGCGATCAGCGGGGCGACGAACGGCGTCGGCGGCCTGCTCTGGATACCCGCTGCGCTGTGGTGCACGTGGGATCGCGAGCGCCAGTGCCTCTGGGACAAGGTCATCTCCACCTACGTCGCGCACTCGCCTCAGGGCTACCGCCCGCCGACGGCCGAGGAGCTGCGCATGCGAGGCGAGGAGCCGCCCGCGGTTTCCGGCCGCACCACGGCCTCGTCCGCCCCGCCCTCCGGCCTGATGGACTACCCGCGCGCCCGCTCCAGGAGCACGGAGGACCCGCTGGAGCGCGATCTGAGTGCGGACGCCCTTGCCGACTCGCCCACCACGCGCGAGAGCAGCACCGCCGACCGCCTGCGCGAGCTGCAGCGCCTCCGCGACGAGGGCCTGATCACCCCCGAGCAGTACGAGGAGCGCCGCGCAGCCATCATGGAAGAGTTGTAGGTGCGCCAACCGCCGGGACTTAGGCGAACTATCCGCTGGAGCGTCGGATGACCACGGATGCCTCGGGCGGCGGCAGGCCCGCTGCGGAGCGCCTGCGTGAACTCCAGCGCCTGCATGACGACGGCTTGATCTCGGACGAGGAGTTCGAGGCGCAGCGTGCCCGCATCCTCGACGAGGCCTTTGGTCCAGGACAGGCGGGTACGGCATCCGGCTCCAGCACGGACGGCCCCGACGGATCGGCCGCGGATCGGCCCAGCGATCAGATCGCGACGGCATCCAGCCTGCCGGAAGACCAGCCGAAGCCGGACCCTCCCGGGGAAGGTGTAGTCAACCCAGCTCGATGGCCGGACTGGCTGCGGATCACGGCGATCGTGGTTAGCGGGGTCTGGATCGTCACGCTCCCATTCATGCTCTGGCAGGCGGCACGCTACACATGGCTGCCCTACCTGGGCGTGGCCACTGCGGTCATTCTCGTCTTGGCTATCGCCGCAGGCGCCGCAGGCGATGAGGCTGATCAGCCAGCGCCCGCCCCGGCGGCGCAACCCGCTGACTCGGCGACGCCCGCGCTACCGGAGCCAACGCCAACGCGCACGCCGGTGCCCGCCACGACGCCGTCCCCTGTACCAACGTCCACGGCAACGCCAGAGCCGACGCCTACAGGCACGCCGACGATTGGAGAGGCTCTAATCGCGTTCACGTTCTGTGAGCGGCTGCGCGTGGACTTGGGCATGAAGTGGGGGCAGGCTCCTGGGCTGGCCTACTCCGGCGATCCGCGCGTGAGCGGCGATCTTGAGGAAGGCGATTACATCCGCATCCATACGCGCCCCAACGATGCAGGCGAGATCCGGGTGAAGGTCTATCCGCACGACGGGCGGACCGTGGGCAAGACCGACGACATGGTATGGATCTCATGGTCCGGTCTGGTGCATCCAGCACGCCTCGACCAGGTCGCGCTCGTGTGTGAAGAAACGGTCGCTAGGACACCAAGTCCGACACCGGAACCAACGCCGACACGCACACCGGAACCAACGCCGACGCGCACACCCGAGCCAACGCCGACGCCTGACGTTGAAGATTGCTTCTCGCCATGGGACGGGAATCTTGATGCGCTGGAGGACCTTGTCCGTCCCGGACTCAATGACGAGGGCTCCATGCAGACGCACGAGACGCGGTTCAGTCGGGACCCGGATGCCGACGGATATCACTTGGTCCGGATGGAGTACAGCGCAAACAACTTGTTCGGCGCGCGCGTCAAGACGGTAGCCATCGGGAAAGTCCGCGCTCGCAACTGCCATGTGATTCTGATCGATCCGGGCTACTGACCCCTCGCTTAAATCGCCACCCCCGCTGGACGCGTGGCGTAGCCTGCCCTCGGCGTGCAGGGGCGCCGTGCGAGAGGGAGGCAGCGATGGGCAGGCTCGAGGGCAAGACGGCGCTGATCACGGGCGGCGCGCGCGGGCAGGGCGCCGCCGAGGCGCGGCTGTTCGCCGAGGAGGGCGCGAACGTCGTCCTTACCGACGTGCTCGACGAGGACGGCGAGCGGACCGCAGACGCGATTGGCGCCGACTACCTCCATCACGATGTCACGAGCGAGGCGGAGTGGGCTGCCGCGGTCGCGCACGCCGTCGCACTGCACGGCGGCGTGGACGTGCTGATCAACAACGCCGGGATCTACGCGCAGACGACGCTGATCGGGGGCGATCTCGAGGAGTACCGGCGCGTGATCGAGGTCAACCAGATCGGCGTCTACCTCGGAATGCGCGAGGTCGCGCCGGTGATGATCGAACGCGGGGGCGGCTCGATCATCAACATCTCCTCGGTCGGGGGCATGCGCGGCGGCGGCGGGTCGTTCGCCTACACCGCGAGCAAGTGGGCGGTGCGAGGCATGACGAAGTCGGCGGCGGTCCGGCTTGGCCCTCACGGCATCCGCGTGAACTCGATCCACCCGGGGCTGATCGACACCCCGATGCTGGGCGAGACCCGGATGGCCAATCCGGACACCCTCGAGCAGATGCTGGGGCAGATCCCGCTGGGCCGGATCGCGCAGCCCGAGGAGGTCGCGAAGCTGGCGCTCTTCCTCGCCTCGGACGACAGCGCATACAGCACGGGCTCGGAGTTTCTCGTCGACGGTGGCCTGATGGCCTGACCGGCGCGGTCGCCACCGGGTTCCACTCGCTGGCCTCGCCGCCCTCGCGCACCCCGCTGGACGCGTGGCGTAGCCTGCGCCCGGCGCAGCGGGCCGCACGAGAGGGAGGCCGCCATGGGCAGGCTCGAGGGCAAGACGGCGTTGATCACAGGCGGCGCGCGCGGGCAGGGCGCCGCCGAGGCGCGGCTCTTCGCCGAGGAAGGCGCCAACGTCGTCCTCACCGACGTGCTCGACGAGGACGGCGAGCGGACCGCCGACATCATCGGCGGCACCTTCCTCCACCAGGACGTGACCAGTGAGGAGGAGTGGGCGTCCGTTGTCTCACGCGCCGTCGAGTTGCACGGCGGACTGGACGTGCTGGTCAACAACGCCGGGATCTACGGCCCGTCCTTCCTCATCGAGTGCGAGCTCGACGAGTTCCGGCGCGTCATCGAGGTCAACCAGGTGGGCGTCTTCCTCGGGATGCGCGAGGTCGCGCCGGCGATGATCGAGCGCGGAGGCGGCTCGATCGTCAACATCTCCTCGGTCGCGGGCATGCGCGCCGGCGCCAGCGGGTTCGCCTACGGGGCGAGCAAGTGGGCGGTGCGCGGCATGACCAAGTCGGCGGCGGTGACCCTCGGCCGGCACGGCATCCGCGTCAACTCGATTCATCCGGGCGTGATCGACACGCCGATGCTCGGAGACACCCGGATGGCCGACCCGGCCGTCCTCCAGGGGCTGGTCGAGCGCGTACCACTGGGCAGGATCGGGCAGCCCGAGGAAGTCGCGAGGCTCGCGCTGTTCCTCGCCTCGGACGAGAGCGCCTACAGCACGGGCTCGGAGTTCGTGGTCGACGGCGGGCTGATGGCCTGACGCGCTCTCGCGGGCCGTTGGACGCGTGGCGTAGCCTGCGCCCGGCGCATAGGCGCCGCGCGAGAGGGAGGCCGCCATGGGCAGGCTCGATGGCAAGACGGCGCTGATCACGGGCGGCGCGCGCGGGCAGGGCGCCGCCGAGGCGCGGCTGTTCGCCGAGGAAGGCGCCAACGTGGTCCTCACCGACGTGCTCGACGACGAGGGCGAGCGGACGGCGGCCGAGGTCGGCGGCGCGTACCTCCACCACGACGTCACCAGCGAGGCGGACTGGGCCGCCGCCGTCGCGCATGCCGTCGAACTGCACGGCGGCATCGACGTGCTGATCAACAACGCCGGCATCTACATCCCGACGCCGCTGATCGGCGGCGACCTCGGCGACTACCGGCGCGTGGTCGAGGTCAACCAGGTGGGCGTCTTCCTCGGCATGCGCGAGGTCGCGCCGGTGATGATCGAGCGCGGGGGCGGCTCGATCATCAATATCTCCTCGGTCGGCGGTCTGCGCGGCGGTGGCGTCGCGTTCGGCTACACCGCGAGCAAGTGGGCGGTGCGCGGCATGACGAAGTCGGCGGCGGTCGCGCTGGGCCGCTACGGTATCCGCGTGAACTCGGTCCACCCGGGTCCGATCGAGACCGCGATGCTGCACCAGATCCCGGCTATCGAGGCGGGCAAACTCGACGAGATGTTGCGGCGCGTCCCGCTGGGCCGGGTCGCGGAGGCCGAGGAGGTCGCGAAGCTCACGCTGTTCCTCGCCTCGGACGACAGCGCCTACAGCACGGGCTCCGAGTTCGTCATCGACGGCGGCATGACGGCCTGACGGCTAGCGTCCGTCCGGCAGCTGCAGCAACTGCAGCGTGTTGCCGTCCGGGTCGGCGAAGGTAGCGACGAGGCCGCCCCACGGCTCGCGCCCGGGCGGGCGGCTGAAGGCGACGCCTGCCTCGCGCAGGCGCGCGTGCTCGGCCTCGATGTCCTCGACGGCGAAGTTGATCATCAGGCGCAGCGGGTCGCGGGCCGGTCCGCCGACCGTGTCGTGGACGGCGATCGTGAGGCGCAGGCTACCCCACTCGAAGTTGACGTGGCCCGCGCGGTCGGCGTGCGGCACGAGGCCGAGCGTGTCCGCGTAGAAGTCGCGCAGCGCCGGGAAGCGCGCGGCCTCGGTCCAGACGATGACGCCGTTTACGGGGCCTATGCCTGTGGCCATCTGCGCGCTCCTTCGCCGCGATCGTCCCGGTGCGGCGCCGCGGACGCAAGCGCGGGAGGCAGCCGCGCCCGCCCGCGTTGCCGACGGCGCGCCGGTGGGGCATCGTGAGGCGCGCAGCGCGCGAGGCGGAGGAGGAGTGCGATGGGCAAGCTGGACGGGAAGACCGCGATCGTGACGGGCGCGAGCCGCGGCATCGGCAAGGCGATCGCCGAGCTGTTCGCCGCCGAGGGCGCGAACGTCGCCTGCGTCGCGCGCACCGTCAACGAGGGCGACAGCCGCGCACCCGGCGCGCTGACGACGACCCTCGAGGGCATCCGCGCCGCCGGCGGCGAGGCGAGGATGGTGGTCGCCAACATCGGCGAGGAGGAGGAGTGCCTGCGCCTCGTCGAGGAGACGCGGGCCGCCTACGGGCCGATCGACATCCTCGTCAACAACGCGGTCACGAACTTCGCGCACCCGGTCTCGGAGTTTTCGACCAAGCGCTGGATGATCGGCTTCTCGGTCAACATCCACGCGCCCTTCATCCTCGCGCGGGAGACGATCCCGGACATGCAGGCACAGGGCGGCGGCGCGATCGTCAACATCTCCTCGGGCGTGGCGATCGGGCCCGGCCGCGGGCCGTACGAGTCGACCGGCTGGGACGGCATGGGCGTCCTCTACGGCTCGACGAAGGCGGCGCTGGAGCGCTTCACGCAGGGCCTCGCGGCGGAGCTGTGGGGCGACAAGATCGCCGTCAGCGCGCTCTCGCCCTCGCAGGCCGTGTTCACGGAGGGCGCGCTGCTCTTCAACAAGCCCCCACCGGACCTGCCGAGCGAGCCCGCCGCGACGATGGCGGAGGCGACACTGCTGCTGGCGACGGAGCCGCCGGAGCGCGTCACGGGCCGCGTCTGCTACAGCCAGCAGATCCTGCAGGAGTTCGGCTGGATCGAGGAAGGCCACGGCACGGGCGTCGACTCGACCGGGTCGGGCTACTCGCAGCAGTAGGGCGGCGGCGTCCGGGCGGCTAGACGGGGAGCGCCTCGGAGTCCTCGCCGCGGGCCACGTAGACCTCGCGGATCGCGGCGTCGAGGTCGTCCCTGTCGGCGTAGCGGCGCGGCGCGATCGCGTCGAGGATCGCGAACACCTCGCGGTCGATGCCGCCGATCATGCGCGAGCGGCGCACGATCTCGTCCTTCGAGGCGGGGAAGACGAGCCCGGCGAACGCGTTGCGGTAGTCGACCCTGGTGGCGTGGATGACCATCGGCGACCTCCTGCCGGAATCTTTGCCGCTCGCGGCGTCTTGGGCAACCCCGCCCCCGATCGGCGGGGCTGCTATCGTGCGCCCATGCCGTACCGCAGCGTCCCGATCAGCGCGAACTGCCGCCACTGCGGGGCGACCACCGCGCGCGCCTGCATGCGCTGCGCGCACCCTGTCTGCGAGGCCTGCGAGGAGACGCACGACGCGACCTTCCCGCACAAGGACTACAGCGGCTAACGGCAGCGAACACGGCGAGGACAGCGAGACCATGACACAGGGAGTGGAGCAGCCGATGCGCTACGGAGCAGTCTTTCCCCAGACCGAGATTGGCATCGACCCGATCGCGATCCGCGACTACGCGCAGGCGGTCGAGGGCCTCGGCTACGACTACCTGCTCGCCTACGACCACGTGCTCGGCGCCGATCCCGAAGGACGCGGCGGGACGTGGCCCTACACCTACATGAGCACCTTCCACGAGCCGCTCGCGCTCTTCTGCTACCTCGCCGGGCTGACCGAGCGCATCGAGCTGGTCAGCGGCGTCGTGATCCTCCCGCAGCGCCAGACGGCGCTCGTCGCGAAGCAGGCGGCGGAGGCGGACATCCTGAGCGGCGGGCGGGTGATCCTCGGCGTCGGCAGCGGCTGGAACTACCTCGAGTACGAGTCGCTGGGCGAGGACTTCCACACGCGCGGGCGGCGCCTCGAGGAGCAGGTCGGCCTGTTGCGGCGGCTCTGGTCGGAGCCGATCGTGGAGTTCGAGGGAGACTTCGACCGGATCCCGACCGTGGGCATCAACCCGCGTCCCGGCCGCCAGATCCCGATCTGGATGGGCGGCACGGCGCCGGTCGTGCTCGACCGCATCGGGCGCATCGGCGACGGCTGGCTCGTGGGGCGGGGTGGCCTGGAGTACTTCGCGCGCAGCGTCGAGGCGATCCACGAGGCCGCGGAGCGCGCGGGCCGCGACCCCTCGGAGATCGGGATCGGCGCCTCAGTCGCGGTCCACGGCGCGCCCGAGGAGCAGATTGCCTTCGCCGGCCGGCTGCAGGAGGCGGGCGCGGACCGAATCCACGTGCTCACGATGGACGCCGGGCTGGACACGCCCGGCGATCACATCGACGCGCTGCGTACCTTCATGGAGGCGGCGCGGCCGGACGGCGGCTAGCCTTCGCTCATCGCGGCGGCCATGCGCTCCATCATCTGTTCGGGGGTCACGTCCTCGACGTGCGTGGCGATCGACCAGGTGTTGCCGGCGGGGTCGACGACGCGGCCGATGCGTTCGCCGTAGAACTGGTCGGCGGGCTCGGCCACGCCGGCGGCTCCGGCGGCCACGGCCTGGGCGTAGGCGCCGTCGACATCCTCGACGTAGAGGTGGATCTGCGCCGCGGTGGGCGGGAACTCGGGGGGCATGGCGGAGCTGAGCATGACCGCAGCGCCGCCAATCTCGACCTCGGCGTGGGCGACGGAGCCGTCCGGCATGGGCATGCGCATCCGCTCGACGGCGCCGAAGGCGTTCGTCAGGAACTCGATCAGGCCCGATGCGTCCTCGGCAACGAGGTAGGGCGTGATGGCGGTGTAGCCGTCGGGGATGGGCTGGATGTCTGGCATGATTCCTCCTGGTGAGTGCGGGCCCGGAGAGTAGCACAGACGAGCTAACGAGCAAGGTGTCGAGGGCCGCCGGTTGAGCGAGGGGAGCGAGCGATGACATCGAACGACGACCCGGCCGCGCGCGCCCTCGCGGCGCTCGATGCCCTCGGCGAGCGCTACGAGCTGATCGAGGTCGATCCGGAGCTGGCGGATACGGCGGCGTTCTGCGAGCACTACGGCTACCCGCTGGAGACCTCCGGCAACACGATCATCGTCGTCTCCAGGCGCGGCGAGCTGCGCTACTGCGCCTGCCTCGTGCTGGCGACCACGCGGCTCGACGTCAACCACGCGGTGCGCCCGCTGCTGGGCGTGCGCAAGGCCTCGTTCGCCTCGCCCGAGGAGACGCGCGAGCTGACCGGGATGCTGATCGGCGGAGTCACCCCGTTCGGCCTGCCCGAGGGCCTGCCGCTCTACATCGACGAGCGCGTCATGGACCTCGACGAGGTGATCGTGGGCGGCGGCGGCCGCTCGACGAAGCTGTCGGTCTCGCCCTCGGCGCTGCTGCGGCTCCCGAACGCGGAGATCGTGTCGGGCCTCGCGGTGTAGGGGGGGCGTGCGGCGGGAACGGTCAGAGGGGCGGACAGCTGCCCCGGTTCAGCCAGCGAGGGGACTACGCCAGCGCAGACCGGGGAAGCGGCTGTAGTCGCGGTCCCTGGTAATCCACTCGGCGCCGGACTCGATCGCGAGGGCCGCCAGATACGCATCGGGAATCAGGTTCCCGCGAGCGCCGGTCGCCTCGCAGAGCCCCGCGAAGATCCCCCAGTGCCGCTCACCCGGCGAGACCGGCACGGCGTTCGGAAGCGCGCGGAGCGCGTTCGCGAAGGCGAGCGCGTCGGGGAGCGGGCTGGGGGTCTTGAATATCCGCGGATGCGTCACGATTCGGATGAAGCCACTGAGGACCAGATCGCTGATCCCGAAGGCTGTTTCGGCGTTCCCCTGTTCCTCGAGCCAGCGCCCGTATTCGTCGTGCCGGTCGACCTCCTCGCGGTGCGCGTAGATGAGGACGTTGACGTCGACGAGAATCACCGGCCCTCCAGCAGGTCGAGCAGGGCGGCGGAGTCATCGAGATCGACGCCCGGCTGGAGCCCATCGCCGCGGAAGGTGGGGAGCTTCGGGGGCGGACGTTCGGGGCGACGCTTCGCCTCGGCGAGCGCGCGGCGCAGCGCATCCTCAATCAGCGCGGTGAGGGTGCGCCCACTGCGGGCAGCGTGCTCCTTCGCTTCTCGCAGCAGGCCGTCGTCGAGCCGTACCGTCGTTCTCATGCATCAAAGCATCACAGGGTTGCATCAATATGTCTAGTCGGAAGGGCGTCCGGCTAGTTGCGGCGATCGCGGAAGGGGTCCGTCTCCACGGAGCGGGAGACGAGGAAGCGCGCGATCGCGCTGGCGTGGTGGTGCGCGATGCGCCACTCGCCGCCCTCGAGCACGAAGACGTTGGTCGCCTCGGCCGGCGCGCCCTGGACGAGCTCGCGACAGAGCACGATCGCCGTGTCGCCGAGCCGGTGCGCGACAGCGTCCCGCACCTCGATGGTGGGCGCGTCCGGGTTGGTGAGGATGCCCTCCCAGCTCTTCAGCACATCTTCGCGCCCGGTCAGCACCGTCCAGGCGGGGTGCGTGCAGGCGACGGGCGCCTCGCGCGCCCAGAGCCGGTCCATCGCCTCCAGGTCGCGCTCGGCGAAGGCGCGGTAGAAGGCCGCGTTGGCCTCGAGGACCGCGTCCTGCCCGCCGTCCGCGCCGCTCTCCGGGCCGCTGTCGGCGCGTTCGTCGGTCATGGCGTCGCGATCTTCGCGACCGCGTCTCCGGCGCGGATCGCGCCCGACTGCACGACGCGGGTGTTGACGCCCCGGAGGCGCAGCTCCATTGCCAGCGGGGTACTGACGAAGCGCAGCGCGTCGTTGCCGAAGCGGCCGGCGAACTTCAGGCAGCCGGTGTGCGGCTTCGCGGTGATCTCGATCACTGCAGAGCCGATCGCGAGGTGGGTGCCGGGCGGCAGGTTCTCCGCGCTCAGGTCGATGTCGATCACCAGCTGATCGCCCGCGAGCGGCCAGCGGTCCTCCGACTGCGCGATGAGGTCGATCGTGCGGGAGTTGACGATCGTGACCTGCGCCTCGGGATGTGGTCCGCCGTCGGCGCTGCTCGAGCTTGCGCGGTCCTTCCAGCTGTCACCCACGAGGCCGACGGCAACGTCGAGGCCGCCTTCCTCGACGACCTCGCGCCGGTCGACAGCGGGCCGGCGCACGATCATCAGGAGCTGGCCGCCGTCCGCCGGGGCGCGGCGAATGTGTTCGAGGCCTGCTTCCAGGCGCTCGAGGTCCAGGTGGAGGGCCACGTCCGTCGTATCGGCCATTGTTCCGTCCGCCCCGTGTGGTCCCGCGGCTCCGCGCCGCGATCCCCCCGCGTGCGGCCTGCCCATTGGCCGCCCCGACAGGGTACCCTGCGCGCGCGAGCGAGGAGCTGCGGCGATGCCGGACCTGATCTACGACAAGCGCGACCACTACGCGATCTTCACCTACAACCGCCCCGAGCGGCTCAACGCCCTGGGCGGGCAGCTGATCAACCAGCTGACCGAGGCGATCGAGGACTTCAGCAACGACCCGCAGATGCGCGTCGGCATCGTGACCGGCTCCGGGCGCGCCTTCTGCGCCGGCGGCGACCTCCGGGAGATGGCCGAGGGCACCTTCAAGGGGCAGTTCGGAGCGACCTATCCCTACTCGGGGAACTCGAAGCCGTTCATCGCGGCGATCAACGGGCTCGCCGTGGGCGGCGGGATGGAAACCGCGCTCGACTGCGACATCCGGATCTGCTCATCGGCGGCCTACTTCGGCCTGTTCGAGCCGAAGCGCGGGATCATGGCCGGCTACGCGACGAAGCACCTCGCGAGGGTGATCGGGCTGTCGGCGGCCAACTACATCCTGCTCACCGCGGACCGCATCGAGCCACAGCAGGCGCTGGAGTGGGGCATCGTGACCGAGGTGCTGGAGCCGGACCGGCTGATTCCGCGCGCCATCGAGATCGCGGAGATGATCATCGAGAACGCCCCGCTCTCCGTGGAGGGCACGAAGGCGCAGATCCAGGAGTGGCGGCTGGCGAAGGTCGACGAGGCGCTCCGCCTCGGCACCTGGGTCAGCAAGGTCGTGCACGCCTCGGAAGACTCGAAGGAGGGCCCGAAGGCCTTCGCCGAGAAGCGTGACCCCGTCTGGCAGGGCCAGTAGGAGCACGCGCTGCGCGCCGCTCGGCCCACCCACCCGCCCTCGGATGTTCTTTCTGTGGGGGCGGAGCCCCCACACCCCCACCCGGATCGCCCGGCGGCCGCCGCGAGACCGTCCGCCCCCCTCTCCCGCGGGAGACCTTTGCGAAACTCCCGTTCCGAGGGGGCTCCGGCACCCGGAATCCCCCTCACCCTAACCCTCTCCCGCCAGGGGAGAGGGTTAGGGTGCGCCATCGAGGCTGCGTCCCGGCTGCTGATCCGCGTGGGGGCGTGGGGGCGCAGCCCCCACAGAACAGAAATCCGAGGGCGGGCGGAAGGTGTCCCCATCTTCTTCGTCAAGGCCCTCGGGCTCCTGAAGCCAGCTGAGTTGACGCCATCAAGCGGCGACCGGCTGGTCGTGCGGGACCTTCGCCTGATACGGCGTGCGCGAGCGGAGCATGGCCAGGATGACGTCGCAGCGACGACGCGCGAGGCAGATGACTGCGGCGTTGTGTCTCTTCCCCTCGGCTCGCTTGCGGTCGTAGAACGCCCGCGAGACGGGATCGCGCAGCGAGGCGAAGGCGGAGAGGTACATCGCGTTCTTGAGCCGGTGATTGCCGCGGCGGCTCCGGGTCTGTCCCCGGATGCTGCTGCCGGACTGGCGGGTGACCGGGGCAAGTCCGGCGTAGCTGGCCAGCCTCGATCCGTTCGCGAAGCGAGAGATGTCACCGATCTCGGCGAGCATCCGCGCGCCCGTCCTCGGCCCGACCCCGGGCAGGGAGCCGAGGATGAGGCCGAAAGGGTGGGCCTCGAAGAGCTTCCCGATCTCCGCGCCGAGCCGCTCCCGCCGCTGCTGCGTGCGCTCCAGCTCGGTCGCGACCTCGGCGATCACCCGACCCATCGCGACCGAGCCGGGTACGACCACGGTCTGGGCGTCGAGGGCCCCGGTGACGGCCTCGGTGAGCGCCGTCGCGAGGCGCGGCGAGCGCTTCCGGAGCGTCCGCGCGATGCGGCCGCGACCCGCCGTGGCCAGCGCCTGCGGTGTCGGGTAGCGGGCGAGCAGGTCCCGTGCCCCCGCATTGTGGAGCCTGGGGCCCAGTACGCGCTCCAGGGCCGGGGAAACACTGGTGAGCGCATCCCGCAGGCGGTTGGAGAGCCGCGTCGCGTCGGCGGCGAGGTCGGTGTCGTAGCCGTTGAGAACGCGCAGCTGCTCCAGGAGTTCGTCGTTGCCGGCATCGAGCCAGTGCACCTGGTGGCGCCGGGTGCGGCCGGTATCGGCCAGCACGAACGCGTCGCGGCGGTCGGTCTTGGACTCACCCGGGTAGAGGTCGGCGGCCCGGCGCATGACCAGCCCCGGCACGTACGCCACCGGCACGCCGCGGCGGGCGGCGACACCGAGCACGAGCCGGGCCAGCGAGCCGGGCTGGTCGACGACCAGCGCCGGGGAGCCGAAGGACTCCGCGCGAGCGAGGAGCGCCTCGATGTCGGCCTCGCCGTTCGCGACGGCGCCGGCGAACAGCGGCGAGCCTGCCTCATCCAGCACATCGGCGAAGTGCTCGGTCTTGCCGATGTCGAGGCCGATCCACACGGTGGTTTCGTCGGGCGTACTCACTGCGACTCCTTCCGGGGTTTCCCCTCATTCCAGCAGGAAGGCCGCAGGCGCGCTCGCCGTCATCCACCTTACAAATCAGCGATTGGCTCGCATGTCCCCATCAGAGGTTCACGCGCCGAACAGTGCCGGTGGCAACACCACCCGAGCCGTCCGTTGCGGCAGGGCCAGTTGAGCCATGCCGGCACTGCTGGGCTTCCTGGGCTCAGAGGTTACTGAGCCCGGTTGAAGAAGGTAAGGGGCCAGAGCCGCGTAGCGCGCTCGTCCGGGATGGGGGTGTGGGGGGCGCAGCCCCCGCAGGCGACACGCGATCGGCCTCGGAGCACCCTCCACTCCTCCAGTGGTTCGGGTACGCGGCCGTTACTCGTCCTCAATCCGGGGCGGGCCGAAGGCGACGCCCGGCAGCGCGGCGTGCAGGGCGGCGCGGCGTTGCTCGAACGCGGCGTCGTCGAGGACCGGCGCGGCGTCGGCCTCGCGCGGGTCCGGTGGCAGGTCGGCCATCGGCGTCCACGAGGTGCAGCCGGCGTAGTGGTCGCGGATCGGGACGGTGAGCGGCTCGGCGAGGCGGTGCACGCGCAGCACGAGCACGATCAGCGGCGCCTTCGGCCGCCAGCGGAAGCGCTGCTCCGCGTAGTCGGCCGTCCAGATGTGCTGCCCGTCGAGGGCCGCGACCTGCTCAGGCTCGGTCAGCGCCGCCGTCTCCGCGATCTCCGCCCACGCATCGACGCGTAGTTCGCCCGCCGCGGGCGCCGAGGCGGCGACGGCCTCGATCAGCGGGCGCTCGGAGGGGCGGATCAGCTCCGGGCGCTGGTGCTCGTAGCTCTCGTAGAGCCAGAAGCGCGAGGCGCGCACGCGGAAGCGGTGGCCCTCCTCGCGAATGCCGCCCTTGCGCAGGTCGATGATCTGCCGGCCGTCGCGCAGCGCGCGCACGACGACGGCCCACTCCTTCAGCCCCGGATTCGCGAGTTCGCTGACCATGTCCGGAGGATACCGCGACGGTACGCCGTGCGCCCGGCGCGCCTACGTCGGCGTCGGCGACCAGGAGGGCGTCGTGCCGATCTCGCCCGCCGCCTCGAGGGCGTCGAGTTCGTCCTCGCCGAGGCCGAGCAGCTCCGACAGCAGCTCGCGGCTGTGCTCGCCGAGCAGCGGCGCGGTGCGGCGGTGGGCGGCCGGGAAGCCGCTGAAGCGGAAGGGGAAGGTCTTGTAGAGGTGCGTGCCGGTCACCTCGCGCGTCAGTTCCTGGAAGAAGCCGAAGTGTCGCAGGCCCACGTCCTCCGTCAGCTGGTACGCCGGCGTCACGCGGCAGCCGGCCACGCCCACGGCCTGCAGCGCCGCCTCCAGCTCGACCGGCTCCCGCTCGCGCACGGCGGCGGCGACAAGCGCGTCGAGTTCGTCCTCGTTGGCCTTGCGCGTCTCCGCGCTCGTGAAGCGCTCGTCGTCCGACAGCGCGGGCTGTCCGAGCACGCTCACGAGCCCGGCGAACTGATCGTCGCTGTCGACGGCGATGCTGATCCAGTCGTCCTCGCCGGCGGTCTGGTAGACCTCGTGCGGGACCATGCGGTCGTGCTTGTTGCCGCGCAGGCCGGGGTCCGGCGCGCCGTGCTGCACGGCGATGTGCTCGGGCCCGAACATCGCGTCCAGCACCTCGCACTGCGGCACCTCGACGGTGGTGCCGAGGCCGGACTGCTCGCGATGGCGCAGCGCCAGCTGGATCGCGACGACGGCGTTCATGCCGACGAGCGGGTCGCAGGCCCCGCCGATCAGGCGCGGCTGGTTGTCATCGGGGTAGCCGTTCATCGAACTGACGACGGCCTGCTCGAAGGTGCTGCCGAAGCCGACGAAGTCGCCCCAGGGGCCGTCCGGGCCGTAGCCCGGCATGGTCACGCTGATCAGCCGCGGGTTGATCTCGTGCAGGCGCTCCGCCGTGTAGCCGAGGTTCGGCAGCACGCGGTTCGAGAAGTTGCTGACCATCACGTCGCCCTCGCGCAGCAGCCGCTCGAAGAGCCCTCGGCCGGTCTCCGTGTTGAGGTCCACGGTGAGCCCGCGCTTGTTCTGGTTGGAGTCGTTCCAGAGGTAGTTGCGCTCCCAGGGCTGCGACCCCCCGCCGGCGGCGCCGGTGAAGCGGTAGGAGTCCGGCCGGCTCACCGACTCGACCTTGATCACGTCCGCCCCGAACGCGCCGAGGTTCATCGTGGCGTGGGGACCGGACCAGAACCACGTCAGGTCGATGATGCGCACGCCTTCCATCGGCAGCTCCGGCGGCTCGGCATCCAACCCGGCAGCAGCGCCGGCGTTGCTGGGCGTGAAGCTCGCGCGCTGCTCCTCCTGAGCCGCGCCGCGCGGCAGCGTTGGAGCGCCCGCGATGCGGTAGGGCACGCGCGGCACGCGCAGCATCACGCCGTCGACGACGGCGCGCTCGAAGAACCCGCGCGCCTCGAGCTGCTCGTCGCCGAGGCGCTGCGAGATGCTGTCGACCGGCCCCGAGGGCACGCGCACGGCCTGGCCGGCAAAGTAGACCTGCTCGCGCGTGCGCAGCTCGTACCACTCGCGGACGCGCTCCCACAGCTCGGCGCCGTGCAGCTGGCGGTAGCTCAGTTCGCGCCCGCCGGGCTCGTCGAGCACGTCGGCGATGCCGGTCAGCTCGCAGAGCGAGGCCCAGTGCTGGTGAGTGAGCGGGAGGATGCCGGCGTGGCCGTCCTTGCAGCGCACCGAGGCGTTCGGCCAGCTCGCCGTGCGCCGGAAGCCGGTCGTCCCGAACATGCTGTAGGCCAGCCAGGGGCTGGTCAGCAGCGAGGCGGCGACCGCCTGGGCCGAGACCTCGACGAACGAGGGCGCCGCGCCGCGCTCGCGGTGGCGCAGCGCGAACAGCGCCGCGGCGAGGGCGTGCAGCCCCGTCGCGCGCGTGCCGAGGTCGCCCGCCGGGCGCAGCGGGTAGCGATCGGGCGCGCCCAGCATCCCCGTCCAGCCGCCCAGCGAGCAGATTCCGAGGTCCGTCGCGCGGTAGTGCGCGTACGGCCCGTCCGGCGCGAAGGCGGCGATGCGCACGACGATGCTGTGCCCGGCCAAGGCAGCGCGCACCCCGGCGTGGTCGAGGCCGAGCAGCGCCGCCAGCGGCTCGTGTTCGGCGACGACGAGATCGGCCTCGCGGCAGAGGGCGAGGGCGTCCTCGGGCGTCGTCGGGAGATCGGGCCCGGCGGCGACGACGGTCTTGCCGCGCGAGAGCCACTGCCAGGTGGCGCTGCGGCGCTCGCCCTCGCGCTCGTACCAGGGCGGCTCATTACGCAGCGGGCTGCCCTCGGGCGGCTCGAGGACGACGACGTTCGCGCCCCAGTCGGCGAGGTCCTTCGTGGCCCACGCAGCGGCCCCGCTCGCAGATATCTCGACGACGTTGAGGCCTCGCAGCAGCATGCCGCCCCCGCTCCTGCGCCGCGTGGCGCTGCCGGGCGGATGATAGCCGCTTGTGCGCCGCACGGGTGCGTCCGGTGCCGGACTACGTGGGCCGGGTGGACTTGCCGCCGTGCACAGTGGGCTCCGCGCAGCACGTCGAGCGGTTCGAGGATCGTCTCCGGCAGGCCGAGCAGGTCGCACAGCACCGCGCGGTCGAGCGCCTTCCGCGTCTCGTCGCGGTACGCCTCGTTGGCGGGCAGGAAGGTCCAGTCGCGGAAGTCCTCGAAGATGCGCTCGGCGATCCCGAGTTGCCGCGTATCGAGCGTGCGTACGTCGAGGACGGGGAGCGCGGGGAGGCCGGAGATCGTCAGGATGGCGCGGCCTTGCTGCTGACGCCCGGCGACCCACCAGAAGCAGATCAGCCCCGGCGTGGTATTCGCCCAGAGCGCCAACGCCTCCTCGCGCCGCGCGTCGCCCTCGACGCTGAAGTTCGGCCACGCCCTGCCGCCGATCGAAGGCTCCGGCGTCAAGCACGCGGCGAGGCTCTGCGAGTTCAGTTGGAAGTCGCGGTTGAAGTGCAGCCTCGTCGCGGTCTCCCAGACGTCATCAGCGCGCTCGTTCTGCCTGGGCCGCGCTCTGCCTTGGCCGTCTGGCTGCACCACGAGCCGCCGCTCGCGATTGGCATCGTGTCCCCACAGCATCGGATACGTAGCGCGGTCGTCGAGGCGGAGCACCACATCCAGCGGACCACGCGGCACTCCAGCCTTGTTCGTCTCGGTTCCGGAGATGTCCATGTGGTACAGGCCCCTTGTGCCTAGGTCATCTAACCTCCCGATGGGAATGGACTCCGGCTCCTTCAGGTGCGGCAGTCGGAGTGAACCACGCACCAGTGCGAGGGCGGCACGAACGGCGTCCGGCCCCATAAGCGAGGAGCATCCGCCATCTCCCAGGGACGCGCGTATGAAGCAGCCGATCTCGTCGTCCCCGGTCGGAAGAAAGCCGGTCTCTTGGTCTGGAACCTGGGCGATCAGACGAGCGGTCTCCGCTGCATCGACTGCGGTTCGCGGGCGCTGCCGTAAGTTGATGTACAACGCCTCCGCGTCTTGTTCATGCGCGTCGATCGGGGACTCCCGCTTCACGGCGACGATCAGTGCCTCGCCCATTCCGGTGTCCGCCGAGAATGCTCTGTCTGACTGACCAGCCGTCGCGAGCGAAATCACGATGACCTTGCAGTACTCACTTGCCAGCAGTTTGCGCGCCGCCGCCCAAGAAGAACCCTGTGCCACAGTGAGCGGGAGCACGAGAGCGAGCACACCACCCGGTTTCAGCTTCTGGTGAGCGAGGTCGATGAAGTTGGATCCGAGCCCCGCGTTGCCTTGTCCTACTGGTTGCGATAGCCGATCGCGGATTCGTGCCAGCGCCTTGGACATCTCTCGCTGTTCGTCCTCGCTGTTGGCAAAGCCAGCGAACGCTGGGACCGGCACGCCAACTTTCTCTGCGTCCTGGCCGGTGGAGCGCGTGAAGGGCGGATTCATGATCACGAGGTCGGCCGTAGCGGTCGGCAGCACGAGTTCCCCGAAGCCCTTGGCTTCCTCGGCCTTGCCCGTCCCGCTCACGATCTGCGGGCCGGTACTGAACAGGCTCAGCATCGTGTCGCTCTCGATCAGGTCGAGCGAGCCGATAGCGATGGCGTCGCCAGCCTCCTTGTCCTGTCGGCCGTACGGCATGGTGTGGATGCGGGTTCGCCCGAACGTCACGGTCGGGTGGGCGCTCGACAGCATCGAGGCGGTCAGGTGCGTCGCCGCCGGCATGATGTCCGCGCCGATCAGCGCGTGCTCCATCATCGGTCGGTGCAGCGCCGCGTCGTCGCCCCCGGAGCGGCGGTGACGTGCGGCGACCGCACGGTAGGCCGCCGAGAGCAGGACGCCCGTGCCGCATGCCAGATCTGCGATGCGCAGCTCCTTGACTGCCTCCGCATCAGCCCAATCCACGTCGAGCCTCGACACGGCCAGCTCGGCGAGCAGGGCCGCCGAGGAGGGCAGCGTGTAGAACGTCGCGAGGAACTTCCGGTCCGCGATCAGGCGGCCGAACATCTGCCCGGCGAGGTCCTGCGTACTGGTCGCCCCGATGCCGTCGAGTTCCCCGGCGACCCCGTGCAGACGATCCAGCACGGCCTGCGCCGTGCCGTTCGGAATGGGCAGCAGCACATCCGAAGCGATCTTGAAGATCGGCCAGTAGTTGATCTCGCGGAGGATGTAGCGCCAGGTCTCCAGGACCTTGCTCTTCAGCAACCGGCCGCGGGCGCCGCGCAGTTCGTCGAGCGTGCGGATTTCGTATGCGCCTGCGATGGCGGTGTGGACGGTGAGCGCGTTGGCGACGATCGCCATCGCCATCCGCGAGGTCTGCTCGCCGTCCTCCTGGTGGAGCGCCTCGGCGATCCTCGTGAGGACGTCGGGGTGATGGTCCTCGAGGTCGGAGCGGAGGCGGGCAGCGGCCTGGCCCACGCCTTCCTCGAGGATGCGCATGCCCTCGGCGATGCGGCGTTCGGAGAGCGCGATCTGCTCGACCAGACCCGCGAGGTCGTCGATGCCGCCGCTGAGCCAGCCGGACTCGGGCCAGCGCAGGGGATCGTCCGGCTCGCCCTCGCGGTGGGTGAAGACGCAGTAGCGGAACTCCGCGGCGGCGATCTGTTCGGGGAGGTGGCTCTGATCGCCGCGCATAGCGAGCGGCACGCGGATTGCGATGGCCTGCTCGACGGCGTCTCCGGTCTCCGCGATGACCAGGCCAAGGCGGGCGCGGGCGTCGTCCTCGACGGTGCGCGCAGGCTCGAACTCGGTCTCTACGACTACCGCAGCGCCGCCGGGGTGGTGGACTACGATGTCGGGTTGCAGTCCCTGATGGTCCAGGAATACGGCGGTCTGCTCCGAGCCGATGCGATTGCTCTCTCGCCACCGCGGGTGCTTGCCGCGCAGCGCGTTCGCGAGTTCGTTGTTGAAGGCCGGTTCGGTCGTTTGCGGCATCGGCATGATTGTACGCGCGCGACCCTGTTGGCCCTACGCGCGGACATTCGACGGGCGGGAGCCCCGGTGCCATGCTGGCGCCGAGGAGGGCGGACGATGGCGCGGGAGCCGCTCGGCGTGGTGCTGACCGCGGGGCTGGGGACGCGGCTGCGTCCGATCACACCCGCTACCCCGAAGCCGCTCGTCCCCCTGCTCAACCGGCCGCTCATCGTCTACGCGCTCGACCTGCTGGCGTCGCTCGGGCTGCGCGAGATCGCCGTCGTCGTCGGCCCCGAGGACGCGACGACCGCCGAGGTCGCGCGCAGCCATGCGCCGCCCGGCGTTGAGGTCTCCGAGGCCGTGCAGCATGAGCCGAACGGGCCCGGCGACGCCGTCGCCTCGGTGGGCGCGGCACTCGAGGAGCGCACGGTCGCCGTGCTGGCGGTCGACACGGTGCTGAGCGGCGCCGACCCGGAGCTGCTGCGGCGCTTCGAGGAGTCGGGCGCGACCGCCGGGCTGCTGCTGCAGGCCGTCGAGGATCCTCGCGCCTTCGGGGTCGCGCTGCTCGAGGGCGAGCGGATCGTGGACCTCGAGGAGAAGCCGGAGCAGCCGCGCTCCAACCTCGCGCTGGTCGGGCTCTGGCTACTCGCGCCGGAGGCGGTCGAGCGGGTGCGCACGAACCCCTACATCAACGCGAAGGGCGAGTCCGACCTCACCGCGACCGTCGCGGCGCTGCTCGGCGAGGGCCGCGACCTGCGCGGCTGGACGCTCGACGGCGAGTGGCTCGACGGCGGCACGCTCGAAGGCCTGCTCCACGCCCAGTCGCGGCTGCTGCCGGGCATCGAGGCGGACTCCGGAGCGGGCAGTGCCTCGGTGCTCGCGGAAGGCGGCAACGAGGTCAGCGGCGCGGTGACCGTCGCCGAGGGCGCGCGCGTCCGCGAATCGCGCATCGCCGGCCCGGCGCTGATCGGCGCGCGCGCGACGGTCGAGGGCTGCAGCCTCGCGGAGACGGTCGTCGGCGCCAACGCCGTGATCGAGGACGCCGAGCTCGTTCGCGCCCTCGTCGAGCCGGGCGCGCGGCTGCGCGGCGGCAGCTACGCCGACGTCGTCGTGACGGCCGCCGGCGAGGTGGCCGGTCCGGGCCTCGCGGGCGGGTAGGTTCGAGCGGACCCCTCACTCTCGCCCTCGTCTCACCAGGAGAGACACCCCCGGGTGCTAACCCGTGCCGATGCGCCCATGCGCCGCCCTCGCGGCGGCCGGCAGGCGATCCGGGCGGGGGTGTGGGGGCTTTGCCCCCACAGAAAGAAAATCCGAGGGCGGGTGGGTGGGCCGGAGCCGCGCGCAGCGCGTGCTCGCTCCGGGATGGGGGCGTGGGGGGCGCAGCCCCCCGCAGACGAGGGAGGGAGGGGCGATCGGGCGGCCGGTGCTAGACTCGCCTCATGGCGAATGACGCGCTGATCCGCGAGTTGCAGGACGCCCTCGGCGAGGCGCACGTGCTGCACCTGCCCGAGGATCTCTTCGGCTACGAGTACGACGCGACGATCGAGCGCGCGCTCCCGGACGCCGTGGTGCTTCCCGGCAGCGCCGAGGAGGTCGCCGCGGCCGTCGCGATCGCGAGCCGGCACCGCGTGCCCGTGGTGCCTCGAGGCTCCGGGACGGGGCTCGCGGGCGGCGCGGTGCCGATCCTCGGCGGCGTGGCCGTGGTGCTGACGCGCATGAACCGCATCCTTGAGCTCGATCCGGTGAACCGCGTCGCGGTGCTCGAGCCGGGGGTGATCAACCTCGCGCTGCAGGACGCCTGCGCCGAGCACGGGCTGCGCTACGCGCCGGACCCGTCCTCGCAGCGCATCTGCACCATCGGCGGCAACGTCGGCACCAACGCCGGCGGGCCGCACACGCTGGCCCACGGCAGCACGGTGAACCACGTGCTCGGCATCGAGGTCGTGCTGCCGGACGGGCGGCTGACCTGGCTCGGCGGGCGCCAGCCGGACGTGCCGGGGCCGGACCTGCGCGGCGTCTTCTGCGGCTCCGAGGGCACGCTCGGCATCGTCACCAAGGTCTGCGTCTCGCTGGTCAGCCTGCCGCCCGACGTGCGCACGATGCTCGCGATCTTCGACAGCATCGACGACGCCTCGGAGGCGGTCTCGGCGGTGATCCGCGGCGGCGTGCTGCCGGTGGCGATGGAGATGCTGGACCAGGCGATCATCCGCATCATCGAGCCGCAGATGCACGTCGGCTACCCGCTCGACGCCGGCGCGGTGCTGCTGATCGAGGTCGAGGGCGTCGCGGAGTCGGTCGCCGCCGACGTGGAGCGCGTCGAGGCGGCGTGCCTGGGCTCGGGCGCGCGAGAGATCCGCGTCGCCGAGTCCGAGGAGGAGCGGGCGCGGCTCTGGGAGGGTCGCAAGGGCGGCATCGGCGCGATCGGGGCCAGCTCGCCGAACTTCTACATCCTCGATGGCGTGGTGCCGCGCACGAAGCTGCCGGAGGTGATGGCGGCGGTGAACGGCCTCGCCGACGAGTACGGCTTCCGCTGCGCCAACATCTTCCACGCCGGCGACGGCAACCTGCACCCCAACATCATGTTCGACGAGCTCGACGAGGGCGCCACCGAGCGCGTGCTCGACCTCGGCGGCGAGATCATGCGCATCTGCGTCGACGCCGGCGGCTCGATCACCGGCGAGCACGGGGTCGGCCTCGAGAAGCGCTCCTACATGGACTGGATCTTCGCCCCCGCGGACCTCGAGGCGATGGAGCGCCTGCGCGTGGCGTTCGGCACCGGCGACACCTTCAACCCCTGCAAGATCATGCCGTCCGGACACGGCTGCGCCTCCGGACACGCCGCCGAGGTGCGCCAGTACCTCGCGACGCCCGGCGTCTACATCTAGGCCGCGAGGCATGAGCAGCGGCGCAGCGCCGGACCCGGCGGCGTACCCGATTGACGGCAAGACGCCCGAGCAGGCCCGGCGGCCCGGCTCCGCCGAGGAGGTCGCGACGCTGCTCGCCGAGGCCGCCGCGGCCGAGCAGGTGGTCGTGCCGCAGGGTGGGCGCACGGCGCTCTCGCTCGGCCGGCCGCTCGACCGCTACGACGTGGCGCTGGACCTGTCCGGCCTCGATAGCGCCGTCGCCTACGAGCCGGACGACCTGACGGTGACCGTCGGGGCGGGCATGAGCCTGCGCGCGCTGCAGTCGATGCTCGCCGAGTACGGCCAGTACCTGCCGATCGACCCGCCGCCGGACGGGCGCGTCTCGATCGGCGGCTTGCTGGCGACGGCGCGGCCGGGCGCCTGGCGCGGGCAGCTGCCCGCGGCGCGCGACCTGCTGCTCGGCGCGACGGTCGCGACGCCCTCGGGCGAGCTCGCGCGCACGGGCGGGCGCGTCGTCAAGAACGTCAGCGGCTACGACCTGCACCGCCTGCACACCGGCGCGCTCGGCGTCCTCGGCGTGATCGTCGAGGCCTCCTTCAAGCTCGCCACGCTGCCCCCCGGGACGCGCACGCTGGCCGTGCCGCGCGAGCGCATCGAGGACGCCTCGGCGCTCGCGCTCGAACTGCGGGAGCTGGGGCTGCCGCTGCGCGCGCTGTCCGTGCTCTCGCCGCAGGCGGCAGCCGTCGCCGGCCTCGAGCAGCGCCCGCACGCGCTGATCGAGACGATGGGCGACGAGGCGGTGCTCGACCGCTGCTCGGCGGCGATCGACGAGCGGGCCGGGGGCGCGGCGATCGAGCCGCCGGCGGGCGCGTGGGAGCGGTTGCGCGCCCTCGCCGGCGGCGAGCGGGGTGTCGTGCTCCGCCTCGGCGTGCCGGCGAGCGAGGTTGCTGCGACGATGGAAGCGATCGAGGCGACCGGCGACAGTGATTCCGGGGACACTGGAGGCATCGTGGCCTGGGGGCACCCGACGGCTGGTAGCGTGATCGCGGTGGGAGGGGCCATCGAGGCCTCGGACGTGCTCGCGCTGCGCGCCCGCGCCGAGCAGCGCGGCGGCTTCCTGCAGATCGAGGCCGGGCCGCCCGAACTTCGTGCCGAGGCCGAACCCTTCGGCGAGGGCGAGCGCGCGCTGGTGCGGGCGCTGCGGCGGCAGTTCGATCCCGGCCGCACCATCAACCGCGGACGCTGGGAGGCCGAATCATGAGCGAGGCGCCGGCCCCGGAGGTCATGCGGCTCGGCTTCTCCGGCGAGGACGCGCCCTCCCTCGAGGACTTGCAGAACTGCATCCACTGCGGCTTCTGCCTGCCCGCCTGCCCGACCTACATCGCGACCGGCCACGAGCTGGAGTCGCCGCGCGGGCGGCTGCACCTGATCCGAGGCGTGCTCGACGGCAAGGTCGAGGCGACCGAGCGACTGATCTCGCACCTCGATCTCTGTTTGCAGTGCCGCGCCTGCGAGACGGCCTGCCCGTCCTCGGTGCCGTACGGGCGGATCATGGAGGACGCACGCGCCTCGATCGTCGCCGACCCGGCGGTGCGCCCGAGCAGCTGGACGTGGCGCACGCTGCTGCTGCGCCGGGTGCTGACCGCGCCCTGGCTGCTGCGCCTGCTGCTGGGAGGCGCGCGGGTCTCGCAGCGCCTCGGCCTGCGCGCGCTGGTGCGAGGGCGGGTCGGGGACTACCTGCCGCAGCGACTGCGCGATCTGGAGGCGCAGGGGCCCGTGCTGCGGGGCGCGCCCTTCCGGCGGCGTGGGACGCTCGCCAGCCCGGCGGAGCCGGCCGAGCGCGTCGCGCTGCTGCTCGGCTGCGTCCACGGCGAGATCTACCCGCAGACCCACGAGGCGACCGTGCGCGTGCTCGCACGCCTCGGCTGCGAGGTGGTCGCGCCGGAGCGCCAGGTCTGCTGCGGCGCGCTGCACACCCACGCCGGCGACGCGGAGACGGCGCGCGATCTGGCGCGGCGCAACATCGAGGCCTTCGAGCACGCGCGCGTGGACGCGGTGATCGTCAACGCCGCCGGCTGCGGCGCGGCGATGAAGGAGTACGGCCGGCTGCTGCGCAACGACAGGCGCTGGGCGGAGCGCGCCGAGCAATTCGCCTCGAAGGTCCGCGACGTGCTGGAGTTCGTCGCCGACCGCGACTTCGAGCATGGCCTGGGGCCCGTCGCGGCCTCGGTGACGCTGCAGGACGCCTGCCACCTGGCGCATGGGCAGGGCATCCGCGAGGCGCCGCGCCGCATCCTGCGCGCCATCCCCGGCCTCGACCTGCGGGAGTTGGCGACGCCCGATCGCTGCTGCGGATCGGCGGGCATCTACTCCGTGGTGCAGCCGGAGATGTCGCGCACGGTCCTCGACGCCAAGCTCGCCGACATCGCGCACACGGACGCCTCGATCGTCGCGACGGCGAACATCGGCTGCACCCTGCAGATCCAGTCCGGCCTGCGCTCCACCGGCTCGTCGACGACGGCCCAGCACGTCATCGAGCTGCTGGCCCGCTCGTACGCTGCGGGCGGGTAGCCTCCGTCAGAGCAGCCGCGTCGCCCTCGGCGCGTCCTCGATGACTGAGTCGTCCTTGATCAGGTGGCGGTCGCGGAGCTAGAGAAGGACGCCTTGCTGAGGCGGATACCACAGGCCAATGATGATCCAGTTGCTCGGGTGGTCGCTCAGCGTTCCAACAAAGAAGTGCAGGTCGCGCTCCTCGATCATCCACCGGACCTTTTCGGTGATTCCTGACTTCCAGTCTCCGAGCTGCAGTTTTCGATACAGCTCGGCCAACTCCCAGTCGGAGCACATCATTTCGTGTGAGTTGCAGTCCTTGTCCTCGCAGAAGTATCGGAACATGAACTTGAACGGGATCTTCTCGAGTTCGTGCCTCGGCGGATCGTAGAGCATGCTGCGCTGACGGAGTTTCGCCCATTCCGACGGAGACCACTCACGCCTCTCGTCCTCCTGGATGTTGAAGGCCACGACATCGCGTGGCTTGACGAGGCCGAGCGTCGGGTGTCGTACTCGGTTGCGCTCCGCTCGGAGCCAGCACATCGACTGGGCCTTCAACGGCATCACGATCTGCCTGCGCTCAGCCCACTTGTGCTTCGTGCTCAGCGGCGGCGACAGAATCTGGATGGACTCTTCGTCAATCCGGCGGCTTTCTGGGCGCGGATCGTTGGTTGCGGCTCGTACATCAACGCTGATCCACTGCCACTTGTGGAATTGCTTGTCGCCATCTAGCAGCCGGTACGGAACTGGGTACAGTCGGACCCACTCGCCGTCTCGGGTAATTCCGGCCGTGCATGACGTCTCGACCGTCTTGCTCGACGGCACAGGGTACGTCCGCACCACTACGAGGGTCTCTATCGTCCCCGACGGAGTCATGCGCCACCTAGATGTCCCGTGAGACGAGTCCCTGTCGCTCCAGGGCTTGTGCCAATCGTTGTCGATGGCAGTCGCCCGGATCCCGTTCTAGACACATCATCGCGATCGGGTGATTGGCCCTGTTGAAGAACCAGTCGACGTTCTTTGTGAATTGTGTCAGCACATGCTCGTCGTACCACGCCCAGATGTCGTCCTGCTGTCCCGATGCCTTCGCCTGTTGCCTGACGTCGGCTGGAACGCCTAGCTGAGGCATGTGCAGGTATTCGATCTCCTCCTCGGCAAGCCTCGCTTCGAGGTTCTTCCGGGAGAACGAGGGCTTGTACATGCTCACGGGGTTGAATCGTATGTCGAGCAGAGTCTCGACTCCCGCCATAACCAAGCAAGAGACGAACGAGTCGATGTCTCGCCCTTGGTAGCTGGTCGTGTAGAAGTCGGTGTCTTCGGTGGGGGGCGGCAATTACGAATCCTCTCTCCCCACCACTCGCCAAACCATAACACTCTGCTTGCGTTCGCGGATCAGGCCTATATCGCTCTCTAGCCGCCGGACCCACTGATTGTTCGGGAGCTTCTGCCGCAGTCGGCCTGCGGTCCTGATTTGTGTCCACGTGAGACCCTCCGTTGCCTTGCGAAGGATCGACTCGACGCGAGTCTTGAAGTCCTCGTAAGTGGTCACCGGCGGTTCTGGTGTGTTCCAACGTGTGCTTTTGCACCTGGGGCACGCGAGGGGATCCCGCTCACGGTTGCGCGGAACCCACTCGTGGTCGCACCGGTCACAGCGGCAGCCCATGACAGTTATCGGGATCTTCGCCATCGCTCACCCGGACCGGATCTGGCGCACCAGCGCGGCGGCGACCTCGTAGCGGCCGAACGAGGGCATGACGTAGACGCCGGACACCCAGGGCAAGCCGCGCGCCTCCTCGATCTGCTCGGCGGCGATCTCCAGGCCAGCGTCGGCGCCGGCCTCGCCCGCCGCGCGCATCCGCTCGCGGATCGCGTCCGGCACGACCACGCCTTCCAGCTCGTTGTGGATGAACTCCGCGTGGCGCGAGGACATCAGCGGCAGGATGCCGAGCAGCACCGGCACCTCGATCGTGCCGAGGCGCTCGAAGAACTCCTCGATCGTCGCGAGGTCGTAGACCGGCTGCGTCATCAGCAGGTCCGCGCCCGCGTCCAGCTTCGCGCGCACGCGGCCCAGCTCGATCGGCACGTCGCCCGCCGTCGGGTTCGCCGCGCAGGCGACGAAGAAGTCGGTCGGGCGGCCGAGCGAGTTGCCGGCGACGTCCACGCCCTCGTTGAGACGCTTGAGGATGCGGATGAAGCCGATCGCGTCCACGTCCCAGACCGCCGAGGACTGCGAGGCCTCGGGCGGCGGGTCGCCGGTGAGCGCGATCACGTTGCGCACGCCGAGGGCGTGCGCGCCCAGCAGGTCCGCCTGCAGCGCCATCAGGTTCCGGTCGCGTGTCGTCTGGTGGATGATCGTCTCGATGCCCGCCTCGCGCTCGATCGCCACCGCGAGGGCGAGCGCGCTCATCCGCACGCGCGCCATCGGCGAGTCGCCGATGTTGATCGCGTCCGCCCCCGCCTCGCGCAGCAGGCGTGCGCCCTCGACGGCCTTGCGCGGGTTGATGCCTCGAGGCGGATCGATCTCGACCGAGACGACGTAGGAGCCATCGGCGAGCTTGTTGCGCAGCGCCCGGGTGTGCGTGACGGTCGGCTGCGGGAGCGAGAAGCTCCACGACACTGACCCCGCTTCTACCGCTATGTCGCGGACGCCGCCGCGGGTGTCGCTGACGGCGAGTGATGTGGCGGCGCCCTCGGAGGCTCCGTCCGCGCCGTTGCCCGCGCCTGCGCCGTCCAGCGCCTCGCGCATCGCGCGCGTGTGCGCGGGCGTCGACCCGCAGCAGCCGCCGACGACGGCGGCGCTGAGGTCCTTGGCGCGCAGGGCGAAGTTCGCGAAGTACTCGGGCGACGAGGGGTACAGCGGCTGCCCGCCGGTGATGCGCGGCAGCCCGGCGTTGGGTTTCACGAAGAGCGGCGCCTCGATGCCCGCGACCGCCAGCTCCTGCAGGATGTCGAGCGTCGCGCGCGGGCCGACGCCGCAGTTGACGCCGACCACGTCCGCGCCGCCGGGCCCGGCGAGCAGCCTCGCGACCTCGCTCGGCGACTCCCCGGCGGGCGTCGTCAGCGCCGACACGAAGTCGAGCGCGGCGATCACCGGCAGGTCCGTGACCGCGCGCACCGCCTCGAGGGCGATCCGCACCTCGAGCAGCGAGGGGAACGTCTCCAGCACCAGCACGTCGACGCCGCCCTCGACGAGCGCGCCGACCTGCTCGCGCACGGCCGCGCCGGCCGCCTCCGGCGTGAGGCTCCCGACGGCGAGGTCGCGGCCGAACGGGCTGATCGAGCCGCCGATGAAGGCGGGCGCGCCGATGATCTCGCGGGCGTCGCGGGCGATGCGCGCGGCCTGGAAGTTGACGTCGCGCACGCGATCGCCGTAGCCGTGGCGCGCCAGCTGGATGCGCGTCGCCTCGAAGGTGTCGGTGAGGATCAGGTCCGCGCCGGCGCGCAGGTACTCCTCGTGCAGCGCGCGCACGCGGTCGCGATCCTCGAGGGCGGCGAGCGGGCCGTGGCCGCGCCAGCCGCGGGCGCGCAGCTCCGTGCCGGTCGCCCCGTCGGCGAGCAGCACGCGCTCGCGAATCGCCTCGATGAAGGGATGGGCCACGGTGCGTCCTGTCCGCGGTCCGCTCAGCGGCTGCGGCGGGCCGGCGGCGGCTGCGCCGGGCGCCGGCTCAACTGACGGCCGCCCGCTCCTCGAGCAGGCTCTCGATCTGCCGGTAGTCGGCGTCGGAGATCTTGTGCAGGTTGCCGCGGAAGGCCATACCGAGCTTCTTCGGGCCGAAGTTGCGCGTCTTGTCGAGCAGCTCCGTGATCTCGCGCACCTCGACGTAGTCCCCGGGCTCGGGGATCACGAGCGGCTTCGTCTGCACGCGGTAGGGGAAGCTCTCGTCCTCGCCGTTCGACTCCGAGCGCAGCCCGATGTCCGACTCGTCCTCGAAGGCTTCCGAGGTGATCTCGGCGATGCCGCCGAACTGGACGACCTTCGTGAGGTAGAAGACGAGCCGGTCGCCCGGCTGCATGTCCGAGGACTGCTTGCGGCGCGAGGACTTGAAGGCGGCGATGTCGAAGCCGCGCTCGCGCAGCAGCTCGAAGTTCTCCGCGGAGCCGACGGCGATCCAGGCCTGCATGCGTTGCTCCTTCGCTGGTTGCGCCGGGCGGCTGGATGCGCCGGACGGCTTCAGGATCCGTGCCCCCTCTCCCCTGGTGGGAGAGGGCGGGGGTGAGGGGGTCCGACGCCTAGGTGCAGGCGCGGGGCGTGCCCTGCGGCTGGCCGGACTGCGTCTGGAAGGACGAGCCGCAGGCGCAGGCCGCGGTGGCGTTCGGGTTGTAGATCGTGAAGCCGGACTTCATCAGATCCTCGACGTAGTCGACCTCGGCGCCGTGCAGCATCGGCACGGACTCCTCGTCGACGACGATGCGCACGCCCTCGGCGGCGCGGATCTCCATGTCGTCCGGCTCGGCCTCGCTGGCGAGGGCCATGCCGTACTGCCAGCCGGAGCAGCCGCCGCCGACGACGAAGACGCGCAGTGCGGCGTCCGGCATCTCTTTCTCCACGAGCAGCGCGCGCGCCTTCTCGGCTGCGCGGTCGGTGATCGTGACAAGGGCGCTGATCGGTTCGAACGTGGTGGTCATCACATCCCCCGGAACTTCCTGGACCCCATCATAGCACCTCCAGCTCTCTCGCCCCTTGCGGTAGCGGGCGGGGGTGAGGGGCCGCCGCGCGTCGGCGCGGCCAGCGAGGGCGCACGAGCGCGCCGTGAGGCGCTCAGCCCGCGCGCACGAGGAAGGCGCAGACGGAGGCGCCCCCCGCAGCGGCCTCGGGATCAGCCTCGACGGGCGCGCCGATCAGCACGGCCAGCAGCTCGCGATCGCGCTCGCAGTCGAGCGGCTCGCCGAGCAGCCGCCGGCTCGGGCAGCCGCGCGCCAGCAGGCGCAGATCGCCGCCGCTCTTCCCCGCTGCGCCGCCGGCCGACGCGTCGACCTCGACCTCGAAGCCCTCGTCCTCGAGCAGGGCGGCGACGGCGCGCGCGCGCTCCTCGATGTTGCGACCGCCGACGCGCGGCGCGTACTCGGCGGCGAGCCGGTTGCTGAGCTTGGCGAAGACGAGGTCGGCGATCGCCTCGCCGCCGCGTCCGGCGGTCTCCTCGGCGGTGAGTTGGGCGATCTCGTGCAGCAGGCGGCGGGTGATGCGCACGTTGTGGCGGCCGAACAGCTCGGCGCCCTGCTCGCTCAGCGAGAAGGCGTAGCGAGGGCGCCCGGTCCGCCCTCGGACCTGGCTGACGGCGACGTAGCCGTCGCGCAGCAGCACGTCGAGGTGGCGGCGCACGGTGGCCCCGGCGAATCCGAGTTCCCCTGCCAGATCGTCGACCGAGCGTTCGTCGTGACGCCGCAGGATGTCGAGGATCGCCTCGCGCGTGCCGCCGGCGCGGCTGCGCGTGGCGATGGGGCGCGCAGTCATCGGATCGAGCGTAGCAGATTGGGGGTGGGGGTGAGGGGGGGCCGGTGCCGCTACGTGCGCTGCGAGGTGGCCCGCGCGCTGTCGGCGATGACGCGGACGATGGCCTCGGCCTGATCCTCGGGGAAGCCGACGGCGCGCAGCCGCTTCCAGGCCTCGAGGGTGTCGGGCGCGCCCTCGGCGATGGTCGTGGCGATCGCCTCGGCCTGATCCTCGGGGAACCCGGCCGCGCGCAAGTTCTTCGCGTTCTTGAGGCTGTCGATTCTCGGCGTCATGCGGCGATCCTACGCGCCCCGTGCGGGCCGCGGCAACGCGCGCAGGGGCGGCGAGGGCGGCTAGGCGGCTTCCAGGACGAACGCGGTGGCGATGCCCATCCCGGCGAGGATGATGCCGACGACGCCGCCGGCCGTCGCGAGCAGGCGGATGGTCATACGCTGCTCAAACGCCTTCAGTTCGGTCGCGAGGACGCCCTTCGTCACGAGGTCGTCGGGCATGACAGCGGCAACAGCCGTGAGGATGGCCTCGGCCTGCGCTCCGGGGAAACCCGCGTCGCGCAACTGCCTTGAGGCATCAAGTGCCTTGAGGCATCAAGGACTTTGACGTTCACAGCCATGCCGCGATCCTACGCGGCTGCGCCCCCCACACCCACATCACGGACGAGCACGCGCGGGGTGCTTCTGTTGACGCGGGGATACCCCGCAAGGCCGCTCTGGCCCACCCACCCGCCCTCGGATTTTCCTTCATGTGGGGGCTTCGCCCCCACGCCCCCACGCCCCCACGCCCCCACCGGATCGGCGCACGACCGCAGCTATCAAGGCCCCTCCGATCCCCTCTCCCCTGGCGGGAGAGGGCTAGGGTGAGGGGGATTCCGGGCACCGCAGCACCCTCCGATCCCCTCTCCCCTGGCGGGAGAGGGTTAGGGTGAGGGGGATTCCGGGCACCGCAGCACCCTCCGATCCCCTCTCCCCTGGCGGGAGAGGGTTAGGGTGAGGGGGATTCCGGGCACCGCAGCACCCTCCGATCCCCTCTCCCCTGGCGGGAGAGGGTTAGGGTGAGGGGGATTCCGGGCACCGCAGCACCCTCCGATCCCCTCTCCCCTGGCGGGAGAGGGTTAGGGTGAGGGGGACTCTGGAGGTGACTCGCGGAGTTCCAGTGCGATCGCCTCGAGCACGGGCGTCAGGCGCAGCAGCGCAGCGTCGTTCCAGAATCTCAGGACCCTGTAGCCACGCGACTCCAGCCACCGTGTTCGCCGATCATCGTATGCCTGTCGGCCGGCGTGCTGCCCTCCGTCCAGCTCGACGATCAGCTTCCGCTCGTGACTCGCGAAGTCGGCGATGTACGCGCCGATCGGCTCCTGGCGGCGGAATCTGACGCCTCCGAGGCGGCGATCCCTGAGTCTCGACTAGAGGGCTTGCTCGGCGTCCGTGGATTGCCGCCTGAGGCGCCGCGCGCTGGCCCTGGATCGGTCTTCCGTCATCGCCTGCCCTCGAAGGTCTCGCCTGCCCTCGCTGGCCGCGCTGCCGCGCGGCGCCCCCTCACCCCCGCCCTCTCCCGCCAGGGGAGAGGGGGCCGGAGCGACTTCGCATGCGTACAAACATTCTAGTGGTGATAGCATAGCCCGCGCCCGCGCATTACGAGGACGCCGAATGACCGCAGACCCCCCAACCCTGTCCGCCGCCGACTTCGCCGCGAAGTGGCGCGAGAGCGCGCGGCGCGAGCGGGCCTCGTCGCAGGAGCACTTCATCGACCTCTGCCGCCTGCTCGGCGTGCCCACGCCCAACGAGGGCGACCCCGGCGGCGAGTCGTATACCTTCGAGGCCGGCGCGGAGCGGACCAGCACCGGCCGCAAGGGCTGGGCCGACGTCTGGAGGCGCGGCTGCTTCGGCTGGGAGTACAAGGGCGCGCACGCCAACCTCGCCGCCGCCTATCGGCAGCTGCTCGACTACCGCGAGGACCTCGAGAACCCGCCCGCGCTCGTCGTCAGCGATATGGACCTGATCGAGGTCCACACCAACTTCACCGGCACCCGCCCCGAGGTCCACCGCATCACCCTCGACGACCTCGCCGCCGGCGACGAGCGCACGGCCGAGGCGCTGCGCGTGCTCCGCGCCGTCATGCTCGAGCCCGAGGCGCTGCGGCCGGAGCAGACGCCCGACGAGATCACGGAGATCGCCGCGGCGCGCTTCGCCGCGATCGCCCGCTCGATGCGCGACCGCGGCTACCACCCGGAGGCCGTCGCCCACCACCTCAACCGCGTCGTCTTCTGCCTCTTCGCCGAGGACGCGCGGCTGCTCCCGGAGCGCATCGTCACCGGCATGATCGAGTCGCGCCGCACCGACCCGGACGAGTTCACGCGCGGCCTCTCCGAGCTGTTCCGGCTGATGTCCGACCGCGCGGCCGGCCGCTTCTTCGGCAACGAGCGCGTCGAGTGGTTCGACGGCGGGCTCTTCGACGGCGCCGAGGTGATCCCCTGCACCCGCGACGAGCTGGACGCGATGCACGAGGCGGCGCTGCTCGACTGGTCGCGCGTGGAGCCGGCGATCCTCGGCACGCTCTTCGAGCGCGGGCTGGACCCGGACAAGCGCGGCCAGCTCGGCGCGCACTACACCGACCACGCGAAGATCATGCTGGTCGTCGAGCCGGTCGTGCTCGACCCGCTGCGCCGCGAGTTCGCCGCGATGCGCGAGCGCGTCGAGGAGCTGGCGGCCGGGCGCGCGCCGAGCGCGCTCACGCGCGAGGGCCGCCGCCGCGAGCGGCTGCCGCCGTGGGAGCGCGACGCCGAGGCCGAGTGGCGCGCCTTCCTGGAGCGGCTGCGCGCGCTGCGCGTGCTTGATCCGGCGTGCGGGAGCGGAAACTTCCTCTACGTCACGCTGCGGCTGCTCAAGGACCTGGAGGAGCAGGCGATCCGCTGGGGCGGGGAGCGGCTGCGCGTCCCCGGCGAGTTCCCGCGGCTGGACCCGCACAACGTGCTGGGCATCGAGCTGAACCCGTACGCGAAGGAGCTGGCGGGCGTCTCGATCTGGATCGGGCACATCCAGTGGATGCTGGATCACGGCTACGGCTTCCCGCGCGATCCGGTGCTGCAGCCGCTCGACAACATCGAGCTGCGCGACGCGATCCTCGCCCGCGACGCCGAGGGTTTCCCAATCCCCGCCACCTGGCCGGCGGCCGAGTTCGTCGTCGGCAACCCGCCGTTCCTGGGGACCAAGCGGGTGCGGCTGTCCCTCGGCGACGAGTACGTCGACGACATGTTCGCGGCGTGGGAAGGCGCAGTTGCCCGCGAGTCGGATCTGGCTTGCTACTGGCACGAGTTGGCGCGGCGGCAGATCGCCGCCGGCGCTTCGCGGCGTGCCGGGCTGCTGGCGACGAACTCGATCCGCGGCGGCGCGAACCGCGTCACGCTCGATCACGTCAAGGCGAGCGGCGACATCTTCATGGCGTGGTCCGACGAGCCGTGGATCGTCGATGGCGCCGCCGTGCGAGTCTCGATCGTGGCACAGGACGACGGCTCGGAGGCGGAGCGTGCGCTGGACGGCGAGCCGGTCGGCGAGATCAACAGCAACCTGACCAGCGGCGTTGACGTCACGCAGGCCCGCGTCCTCCCGGAGAACCAGGGCGTCTCTTTCATGGGCGACACGAAGGGTGGAGCGTTCGACATCTCCGGCGACACGGCCCGCGAGATGCTGTCGCAGCCAACGAACGTCAACGGCCGCACCAACGCCGGTGTCGTCGTGCCGTGGGTAAACGGGCTGGATGTCACCCGGCGCCCGCGCGACATGTTCATCATTGACTTTGGTACTGGGCTGTCCGAGTCCGAAGCCGCTGCGTACGAGACCCCGTTTGAGTATGTGGCGGAACATGTGCAGCCAACGCGCGCGAGGAACCGGCGAAAGGCCTACCGGGATCGGTGGTGGCTGCACGTCGAGCCGCGCCCGGCGATGCGGAACGCATTGGCTCCACTTCCCCGATTCATTGGCACTCCTACGGTCGCGAAGCATCGCCTGTTTGCATGGCTCTCAGCGCCGACGCTTCCCGATCACCAACTCATCGTCATCGCGCGCGAGGACGACTACACCTTCGGCGTGCTGCACTCGCGGGCGCACGAACTCTGGTCGCTGCGGATGGGGACGTGGCTCGGCGTCGGGAACGACCCGCGCTACACGCCGACGACGACGTTCGAGACGTTCCCCTTCCCGTGGCCGCTCGACACGCCGGACGAGGCGCTGACGGCGCAGCAGCGAGGGCAGCGCGACGCCATCGGCGCGGCGGCGCGGGCGCTGGACGAGGCGCGGCGGCGCTGGCTCAACCCGCCGGAGCTGGTGCGCGAGGAGCCGGACGTGCTGCCCTCGCTGCCCCCGCGCCTGCTCCCGGCCGGCGAGGACGCCGAGCGCGAGCTGCGCCGCCGCACGCTGACGAACCTCTACAACGCCCGCCCGGCCTGGCTCTCCCACCTCCACAGCGCCCTCGACAGCGCCGTCTTCGCCGCCTACGGCTGGCCGGAGTCGGTGTCGCCCTCGGAGCTGGGGGAGGAGGAGCTGTTGGGGCGGTTGTTGGCGGTCAATCTGGGGCGGGGTGGGTAGAACTGGCGTTCGTATCGGTGTAGACTCTCCAGACAAGCGCTCACGCGGGTGCGCGTCCCCAAAGATGGGCGACAGCAGCAAGGGTGATTCTCCATGGCTAGTCGGGTGTTGCAAGGCGTCCTTGGGCGGGCGGACTCGGCTACGATCGAACAGGCCGTGAGCGCGGTGGCTGCGATCGACCAGGCCGTGAGCGCGGTGGCTGCGATCAAGCAGCACGCGAGCGCGGTGGCTGCGATCGAACAGGCCGTGAGCGCGGTGGAGTTCCTCGCTCGCAATCCGGTAGCGCTCGACCAGGTGATGCGCGCCGCCGAGACGCAGCGTGCGGCGGCGCTGGCGATCGCCTCCCTCGCCTCTGACATCGCTGAGACGCAGCGTGCGCTTGATGCGTCCGGGGTGATCGACGCCTACGCCCCTGCCGTTCCCCTGCCTCGCTGTGCAGTCCGAACCGACCGCCCCACCCGTCGCGTGCGCTCTGAGTCGCTGACCATCCGTGCGAGCCTGCGCTACCGTCGCCGCTTCGCGTGCCGGACCCCCGCCCCAAGAAGTGGGGGCCGATGCCGTGCCAACGGACGAGGAGCGCGTATGGAGCCACTGCAGCCGGGCGGCCAGATTGAGTACGATGCCCCCCACGCGCGTCGGCGAATGGAGCGGCGCGGAATCACCGAGGACCACGTGCGGGCGACTCTTGAGCACCCCGACCAGATCCGGCCCGCTTTCGACCGTCCGCCCACGGGCCCGTGTAATATCTATCTGCGCTGGATCGGTGGACGCCGCTGCAAGGTGTACGTTCGCATTGCCTCCGATCCGATGCTCGTCGCGACCGCTGCGTGGCATGGAGAGTAGGTCCGGGGCGGGAGCAGTGGGGCTGAGCGATGCCTGACACGACCGAGGTCCGCGTCAACGACGTGGGCGACATCCTGTATCTGCAGTTCCTGAACGCGAAGGTCGCCTCCTGTCGCGAGTTCGGCGACTGGAGGAACCTGGACTACGACGGCGAGGGCCGGCTGATCGGCGTCGAGCTGATCGGGTTGCCGGGCGGGGTGAGCCTGCTCGGGCTGCCGGAAGCGGAACGCATCCGCGAGGCGCTGCTCGCGCACGGCCCGCCCGACCTGCGCATCGAGGGCGACGAGGTGTTCCACCCGATCCAGGCGAAGCCCGCACCCGCACGGTGAGACTCAACCACGACCCCGAGACAGACTCCGCGTACATCAAGTTCGAGCCGCAGCCGAGCACCGAGTCGTTCGAGTTGTGCGACGGGATCGTGATCGACCTCGACGCGGACGAGCACGTCGTCGGCATCGAGATCGAGTGGGCGTCCAAGAAGTTCGATGTCGAGCAACTGCGCGCTGCCCTCGAACGCGCGCCCGCCGCCGGCCCGGCCTGACGCGCGCCGGGACCCCTCACCCCCACCCTCTCCCGCAAGGGGCGAGGGGGCCGGAGGGAGGGCGGCGCCGCATTGGGGGTCGGGGCAATGACCCGGGTGTTCACGGCGAGCGTCTGGAACGAGGGCGACTGGTACGTCGCGCAGGCCCTCGAGGTCGACGTGGTGAGCCAGGGCGAGACGATCGACGGCGCGCTCGCCAATCTCCGCGAGGCGCTGGAGTTGTACTTCGAGCCGCCCGGCCCGCCGGCTATGTCCTAGGAGGAGCTGCTCTCGCTGCTGCTGGCGCTCAATCTGGCGCGGGGCGGGTGATAAGGTCGCCGCGCCGTCCAGACAGGAGTGAGGTTGGCGATGGACGTCAGGGAAGCGGTCGCCGTAGCCAAGGGCTACTTGACCAACCTGTACACGGACGAGGCCATCGAGCATCTCGGGCTCGAGGAGGTCGAGTTCGATGAGTGCTCGGACACCTGGCGCGTCACGCTCGGCTTCTCGCGGCCCTGGGACCGCGCTCCGCTGCCCGAGCGCCATCCGCTGGCCCCAGCCCTGGCCCGCTCAATGGCTCCATCGCCGCTGCGGCGCGCCTACAAGGAGATCCGCATCAGCGACGAGGACGGCCGCGTGGAGTCGCTCAAGGATCGCTTCGCCCCCGCCCGCCCCGCCTGACCCGCGCCGCTCGCCGGAACCCCTCACCCCCACCCTCTCCCGCAAGGGGCGAGGGGGCCGGAGGGCCGCGATCGCTGTGTGCCGCCTGCCGGATCCGGCGGGGGCGTGGGGGCGCAGCCCCCACATGAAAGAAAATCCGAGGGTGGGCGGGCGGGCCAGAGCGGCCCTGCGAGGTATCCCTCGCGTCCACGACACGACGGTGCGCACGCTCGTCCGGGATGGGGTGTGGGGGCGCAGCCCCCACAAGAGACGCGCGCTCGCCCTCGAGGGCTCGTTGCTCTCGGAAGTCTGGCGTGACCCTCACCCCCACCCTCCCCCGGGCCGAGGGCGCCGCGCGGACCGCGCCGAGCGGACCGGACGGACCCCGGGCGGGTATTCTGGTACGGATGACCTCAGCCGCGCGACGCGTCTACCTGGACCATGCCGCCACCACGCCGCCGGACCCGGCCGTGGTCGAGGCGATGCGGCCGTGGTTCGAGCAGGGCTGGCACAATCCGTCCTCGATCTATGTGGAGGCGCAGCGCGCGCGGCAGGCGCTCGATGAGTCGAGGGCGATGGTCGCGGCCTGGCTGGGGGCGAGCGCCGGGGAGATCGTGTTCACCTCGGGCGGGTCGGAGTCGAACAGCCTCGCGCTGCGCGGGGCGCTCGGCGCGGGGGGCGCGCGCGGTCGGCACCTCGTCACCACCGCCGTCGAGCACCACGCCGTGCTCGACAGCGCCGAGCAGCTCGAACGCGAGGGCGCGGAGCTGACGATCGTCGGCGTCGACGCCGAGGGCCGAGCCGACCCCGCCGAGATCGAGGCGGCCGTGCGCGACGACACCGTGCTCGTCTCCGTGATGCACGCCAACAACGAGGTCGGCGCGATCAACGACATCGCCGGGATCAGCCGCCGCGTGCACGCGCGCAACCCGCGCACGCTGGTGCACACCGACGCCGTGCAGTCGGCGGCGCACCTCGGGGTGCACGCCGGGCGACTCGGCGTCGATCTGCTGACCGCGACGGCGCACAAGCTCTATGGGCCTCGCGGCGCGGGGGTGCTCTACCAGCGCGCGGGCTCGCCCGTGACGCCGCAGATCCTCGGCGGCGGCCAGGAGGAGGGGCGGCGTGCGGGCACCGAGAACACGCCCGCGATCGTCGGCCTCGCCCGCGCGGCCGCGCTCGCGCAGCAGCGCCGCGAGGGCGACCTCGCGCACGAGCGCGCGCTGCAGCAGCGGCTGATCGAGGAGTTGCCGAAGCGCGTGCCGATGATCGGCGTGACCGGGCCGCGCGACCTCGACGAGCGGCTGCCGGGCAACGTCTCGGTCGTCGTCGCCTTCGTCGAGGGCGAGTCGATCCTGCTCGCGCTCGACCTCGCGGGCATCGCGGCCTCCTCGGGGTCGGCCTGCACGACCGGGTCGGTGGAGCCGAGCCACGTGCTGGTGGCGATGGGCGTGCCGCCGGAGCTGGCGCGCGGGTCGCTGCGCTTCAGCCTCGGGCGCGACAACAGCGACGAGGACGTCGATCGCCTGCTCGAGGTGCTGCCGGGGGCGGTCGCGCGCCTTCGCGCGCTCTCGCCCGTGCCGGCGACGGAGCCGCTGCCGGGCTGGCGCCCGTGGCTGGATGGCGCGGCGTAGCGCCCGTGCGCCTCGAGAGCACCGAGGGCGTTTGCCGCGCCCCCGCCCCTCCGCTACGATCGCCGCGCCAGCGCGAAGGCGGGAGTACTCCGTGGTAACGACGAACGACGGCCCGGATACCCGGCAGCGCCTCGCGCTCTTCGACTCGACGCGCGACATGGCCCCGCTCGACCTCGAGGAAGAGGTGCGCAAGAACGTGCTCCTGTCCTCGGTGGACGGGATGCTGAACTGGGCGCGCGCGTCTTCGCTGTGGCCGGCGATGTTCGGGCTGGCCTGCTGCGCGATCGAGATGATCGCGTCGGCGACCTCGCGCTACGACATCGCGCGCTTCGGGTCCGAGGTGTTCCGCGCCTCGCCGCGGCAGGCGGACCTGATGATCGTGGCCGGCACGGTGACCTGGAAGATGGCGCCGGCGGTGCGGCGGGTCTACATGCAGATGGCCGAGCCGAAGTGGGTCATCTCGATGGGCGGCTGCGCGATCATGGGCGGGCCGTTCGCCTTCGGTTACTCGGTGCTGCCGGGTGTCAACCTCGTCTGCCCCGTCGATGTCTACGTGCCCGGCTGCCCGCCGCGGCCGGAGTCGCTGCTGCAGGGTCTGATGATGCTGCAGGACAAGATCAACGCGTTCGGCATCGAGGGGCAACGTGACCGCCTCCAGCCGGACGGCGACTTCTCCCCCTACCTGCCCGAGGGCGACCCGATCCGCCGCGAGCTCGAGTCGCTGTTCCCGCCCTACCCGGGCCTCGAGGACCCGGAGCGCCGCTCCGGAGGCGTGCCGCTGCTCCAGCGCTAGGCCAGTCAGTCTGTAGTCGTCTCGCCCCAACCCTCCCCGCACGGGAGAGGGGCGGATCGCTGTGGCACTTGCGCAGTGGGGCGGGATTAGGTACAAACAATTAGCACTCGGCAGGTGAGAGTGCTAACAGCTGCGCACAGTGATGGAGCATAGACAGTCGCACGGCTGAGAGGGCGGCCCGCGACGACGCTGGACGGCCCTCGACGGCAGCGAGTGAGAGGGAATGGACACGCATGGCAAAGCAACTACTGTTTGACGAGCAGGCCCGCGCGGCGCTGCGCGGCGGCATCGACCAGCTGGCCGACGCCGTACGCATCACACTGGGGCCGCGCGGCCGCAACGTGGTGCTGGACAAGAAGTTCGGCCCGCCGACGATCACCAACGACGGCGTGACGATCGCCAAGGAGATCGAGCTGGCCGACGAGTTCCAGAACATCGGCGCGCAGCTGGCCAAGGAGATCGCCTCCAAGACCAACGACATCGCCGGTGACGGCACCACCACCGCCACCGTCCTCGGCCAGGCGGTCGTGCACGAGGGCCTCAAGAACGTGGCCGCCGGCGCCGACCCGATGGCGCTGAAGCGCGGCATCGAGGCCGGCTCGCGCGCCATCGTCGACCAGATCGGCAAGGACTCGACCCCGGTCACCACGCGCGACCAGATGGCGCAGGTAGCCGCGATCTCGGCCGCCTCGCCGGACATCGGCGACCTCATCGGCGACGTGATGGAGGCCGCCGGCAAGGACGGCGTCATCACCGTCGAGGAGTCCAAGGGCATCCAGACCGAGATCGAGTACGTCGAGGGCATGGCCTTCGACCGCGGCTACATCTCGCCCTACTTCGTGACCGACCCGGACCGCATGGAGGCCGTCGTCGACGAGCCCGCGATCCTGATCACGGACCAGAAGCTCAGTTCCGTCAACGACATCCTGCCGCTGCTCGAGAAGCAGCTGCAGGTGTCCAAGGACCTGATCATCATCGCCGAGGACATCGAGGGTGAGGCGCTGGCCACGCTGGCCGTGAACCGCCTGCGCGGCACGCTCAACGTGATCGCCGTCAAGGCCCCCGGCTTCGGTGACCGCCGCAAGGACAACCTCGGCGACATCGCCTCGATCACCGGCGCCACGCTGATCAGCCCCGAGATCGGCCGCTCGCTCGATTCGGCCACCCCCGAGGACCTCGGCAAGGCCCGGCGCATCGTCTCCACCAAGGAGGAGACGACGATCATCGAGGGCCACGGCACGCCCGAGGGCATCGCCGACCGCATCTCGATGGTCAAGGCCGCGCTCGACCGCGCGACCAGCGACTGGGACCGCGAGAAGCTGCAGGAGCGCCTCGGCAAGCTGGCCGGCTCCGTGGCCGTCATCAAGGTCGGCGCGGCCACCGAGGTCGAGCTGACGGAGAAGAAGCACCGCGTCGAGGACGCGCTCTCGGCGACCCGCGCGGCCGTCGAGGAGGGCATGGTCCCCGGCGGCGGAGTCGCCTTCATCAACGCGCTGCCCGTGCTGGACGGCGTGGAGCTGGAGGGCGACGAGGCCACGGGTGTGCGCATCCTGCGCCGCGCCCTCGAGGAGCCGATGCGCCGCATCGCCGCGAACGCCGGCGCCGACGGCTCGGTGATCGTGCGTGAGGTCCAGGGCCTGCCCAAGGGCGAGGGCTACGACGCCGCGACCGGCAACTACGGTGACATGGTCGCGGCCGGCATCATCGACCCGGCGAAGGTGACGAAGGCCGCGCTCGAGAACGCGGTCTCCATCGCCGGCATGGTGCTGACCACCAACTGCCTGGTCACCGACAGGCCCGAGGGTGACGCCGCGGGCGCCGCAGCGGCGGCCGCTGCGGGCATGTACTAGGGTCCAACCCGGGTTCGAGTACCCCGAGGGGCCGGCATCGCCGGCCCCTCGTTTTGTCTGCGATCCGGTGTTTCGTGCTACGTGGTGTCGAGACCCAGTTGCTGGCTAGCGGCCGCTCCGGCCGCAAGGCTCACAGTTCGCCGGGCTCGGCATCCATAGCAGCGATGGTTCTCGCCATCGCAATCAGTTCCCGAACCAGCTCTTCGCTGAAGGCGCTGACGCTGAAGCCGTGCGCGATTGCGTTACGGAACCTGCGCATCTCCTTCAGCCGGTCGTACTCGTCGCTGGACACGAAGCCGCGGAATCGCGCCTGATCGAGCACCTCGCCCAGTCCGGTCGCGGCGACGCTTCCCGGTTCTTCCGCGTCGATCAGTACCCTCACGGCGGCCTCCCATGCGGCCCACGCCAGCAGAAGCGCCGCCGCGATGTGGCCGGACACCAGCGCCTGCTCCGCCTCGTCGGCCCGCCGCGCGACGCTGTCGCGGTCGAGCGGGAGCGATCCATCGGGGGAGTCCACCCGCTCGGGTTCGCCCACGAGCACCAGGTCGAAGCTCCAGCCGGGCTGCGCGCGAACGATGCGGGCGATGTCGCTCGCCGAGCGACTCGCGAGGGCTGACCGGGACTTGACCTCGATGACGCGGTTTTCACCATCCTTGCGGGCCACGAGGTCCGGACGCAGGCCCGGCAGGAAATCGAGGTGCGGCTCGATCTCCACGTCGTAGCCCTCGCGTCGGTACTGTTCCGCCGTCGCTTGCACCCAGACGCGTTCCTTGATGGCGATCTCATTCATGCGAACACGACCTCGTCGATCCGTCCTTCTTCCACGAGGATATGCGTAAACGGCTCCCCATTCCCGATCGACTCCTGCACCATCCGTGAGGGATTCCGCGTCCGCACGTTCTCCAGCCTTCTCTTCCGACACAGGAGATCCGAGACTTGACCATCATCGGCGTAGATCAGCCCCGTCAGGGCGTCGAGAATCGGCTTGGGAATGTTGTCGACATCAAGGCCCGTTCCATCGAAGAAGTAGGTGATGGTGACGGCGACTTCATCGGTGAAGAGTTCCCGAGTGTCCCAATACCGTTGGGCAGCAGCTCTCACGTAATCGATCCACTCACGTACCAGCTCTCGCCGTCGGGCTTGCTGGGACACGGGAGGGCCGTCGACAACGAACTCAAGCGGTACCGGCACGTCGCGTCCTGGAGCGCTGGGCACCCGGGTTCCCGATGCACTCGGAACCCAGCCCGTCGTCCCGAGTGACACAACAATACCAGTTGCGTTACGTCTGTGGGGTGGTCCCTTGGACCGCCTCAGCGCGCCTCCCACCACGAGGTCAGCGCCTCGCCGGCCTCGCGGGGGCGGGCGCCGATCAGCCAGGTGAGGACGCCGCCGGCGATCATGACCACGACGGCCGCCGCCCAGACCTCGCGGAAGGTGGCGACCTGCGCCTCGGCGACGAGCGCGGTGAACTCCGGCGATCCGAACTCGATCGCGCCGGCGCGCGCGTAGAAGCGGCCGAGGCCGTTCGAGGTCAGCAGCGCCGCGCCCACGAGCATCCCCGCGACGCGGCTGAGCGTGAGCCACGAGGCCGCCGTGGCGCGCTCGCCCTCGCGGACGTGGGCGAGGACGGCGGCGCTGAGCGGGGCGATCACGAGCCCGAAGCCGAAGCCTCCGACGAGCTGCGGGAGGCTGCGCCAGGCCTCGCTGAGCTCGCGATCCCAGGCGAGCAGGCCGGCGAAGCCGGCCGCGCCCAGCCACATCCCGATCGTCGCCGTCGCGCGCAGGCCGAGCCGCCCGGCGAGCCAGCCGCCGGCGAGGGCGCCGAGGGGCACGCCAATCGTGAAGCGCAGCAGCGTCAGGCCGCCCTCGATCGGGCGCTCCGCGAGCACGAGGTTCACGAACAGCGGGACGCTGATCAGCGCCGTGATCAGCCCCGCGCCCAGCAGCAGCGTCGCCGCGTTCGAGGCCCAGGCCGCGCGCGGGCGGAACATCGCCAGTCGCAGCATCGGCTCGGGGGCCGAGCGCTGGCGCAGCAGGAAGGCCGCGCCGAGCGCCGCGACGAGCGCGAACAGCAGGATCGTGAGCGCCCAGGGACGGCGCTCGAGCGGGTCGTCGGCGAGGGTGATCGTCAGCAGCGCCAGCGCGAGGGCGAGCAGCGCCGCGCCGGGCCAGTCGATCGCGCCGCCCGTTCGCTCGCGTCCGGCCAGCCGCCAGGCGCCGTACATGAAGGGCAGCGCGAGCGGCAGGTTGAGCCAGAACACCCAGCGCCAGCCCATCAGCTCCGTGATCGCCCCGCCCCAGAGCGGGCCGGACAGCGCCCCGGCCTCGGAGGCCGCGGCGATCGCGCCGAGGCCAAGCAGACGCCGCTCGGGAGGGAGTTCGGTGACGACGATCGCCATCGCCACGGGCACGACCGCGCCGCCGCCCGCCGCTTGCAGCGCCCTCGAGGCGACGAGCCACTCGAAGCCCGGCGCAGCGGCGACGAGCGCGCTGCCCACCATGAACACCGCCAGCGCGGCGGCGTAGACGCGCGCGCGGCCGTAGACGTCGGCGACGCGCCCGACGATCGGCAGCGCGGCGATGTAGCCGAGCAGGTAGCCGTTGACCACCCAGGAGGCGAGGTAGAGGTCGTCCACCCTGAGGCCGATGTCGCCGATCAGCGCGGGCAGCACCGTGACCACCGCGGTCTGGTCATCGGCCGCGATGAAGACGCCGCCCGCGACGGCGATCAGCAGCCAGGTTCCTCGGCGGTCCCGTCCCGTGCGCCGGCCGTCGTGCGCCTCAGCGCGGCGGGACAATGTCCACGTCCTGCCCGAAGCGGCTTAGCTCGAGCCGCCGCACGATCGTGTCCAGTTCGCCTGCGGAGATCGGCCCGCTCAGCTCGATGCGGTGCACGAGCGGGTCGTCGACGCCGATCCAGACCCGCGCGCCGATGGTGCGCCCCGCCTCGGCGTTCTCGAAGAACGCCAGCTCCCCGGAGTCGGTCGACGCCTCGACGATCCAGCACTCGATGTCGCCGATGTGCTCGCGTCCGCCGAGGCCGGTTGCGGTCGCGGTGCGCATGAGGGCGACGGCCCCCTGCTGAGGATCGAAGAGCGCGCTGACGGTGATGTTCTCGCGCTCCCAGCGCCGGGTCAGCGGGTTCCGGAGCCAGCCCTGGTCGGGGAGCACGACGATCGCGGTCTCGAAGGTGAGCGTCCCGAAGCGGCCTTCGATCTCCGCCTGCAGCCGCTCCGTGCCACCGATGTCCCCCTCGGCGCGCACCATCTCGATGCCGCGCACGATCTCGCTCGTGCCGTCCACATGCTCGAGCAGGAAGTGGAAGCGCTCGACGGTGGCCATCCGGTCGGCGGCCCCGCGCAGCAGCGCCGTCGGGTCCGGCACTTCCTCGGTCGGCGTCGGCGTCGCCTCTTCCTCGCCGCCGGGGCAGGCCGTCGCGAGCAGCAGCGAGGCCGTAGCGAGGAGGGCGAGCGCCACGCCGCGCACGAGGGGACTCACCGCGCCACCACCAGCGGCGCGCCCGCCTCGACGCGCCCGATCAGCCAGCAGCCGCCCGTCTGCGCCTCGATCTCGCGCCGCAGCGCCTCGGCGCCGTCCGCCGGCAGCGCGATCAGCAGGCCGCCCGAGGTCTGCGGGTCGTAGAGCAGATCGATCAGCGCGTCCGACGGAGCGCCCTCGATGCGCACGCGATCGCCGAGGCCGTCGCGGTTGCGGGCGCCGCCGCCGGTCGCGCCGCCGAGCGCGGCGAAGCGCTCGGCGCCGGGCAGCAGCGGCAGCGCGCCGATCTCGAGGGCGAGCGTGGCCTCGCTCTGGCTCGCGATCTCGGCGGCGTGGCCGGCGAGCCCGAAGCCGGTGACGTCGGTCATCGCGTGCACGCCCGCCGCCCGCGCGAGGTGCGCCGCGTGGCGGTTGAGCTGCGTCATCGAGGCGACCGCGGCCTCGAGGCCCTCCTCGAAGCCGGGCTGTTGCTGTCCCGCGGCGCTCATCACGATGCCGGTGCCGAGCGGCTTGGTCAGCAGCAGCGCGTCGCCAGGCTGCGCGCCGCCGGTGCGCAGGATCGCGTCGGGGTGGATCACGCCCATCACGGAGAGGCCGTACTTCGGCTCCGCGTCGATCACCGTGTGGCCGCCCGCGATCACGCCGCCGGCCTCGGCGACCTTGTCCGCGCCTCCTCGGAAGATCTCCGCCAGCAGCGAGGGATCGAGGTCGTCGGGGAAGGCCGCGATGTTGAGCGCGAGCTTCACCTCGCCGCCCATCGCGTAGACATCGGACATCGCGTTCGCGGCTGCGATCTGTCCGTAGTCGTAGGGGTCGTCGACCACCGGCGGGAAGAAGTCGAGCGTCTGGATGACGGCGAGATCGTCGCTCAGGCGGTACACCGCGGCGTCATCGGGGTGCGCGAGGCCGACGAGCAGCTCCGGATACTGCTCGGCGGCGAACGTCTCCTGCAGCGGGCGCAGCACCTGCGCCAGGGTCGAAAGACCCAGCTTGCCCGCTCAGCCGCCGCAGGATGCGAGGTCGGTGAGCCGAATCTGCTCCCCAGTCACGCCCGGACCTCCGTCCCGCGCCGCACGCGCGATCACGCCGCACGCGACCATCCTACGACGGGCGCGGGCGCTACGATGGCCGTCCGCAGCCGATCGCCGGAGGAGACGTGGTGACTGGAGCGCGGTGGCGGCCCTCCGAGCTGATCGCGATCCTCGGCGAGGCGTACGGGCGCGTCGAGGCGCGGCCGCACCACGACGCGATCTCCGAGCTGGTGCTGACGCTGCTTTCGCAGAACACCTCGGACCACAACTCCGGACACGCCTTCCACCGCCTGCTCGAGCGCTTCGAGAGCTGGGACGAGGTGATCGACGCGCCCACGTCCGAGGTCGAGGACGCGATCCGGCCGGGCGGGCTCGCGCCGACGAAGGCCCCGCGCATCCAGGCGCTGCTCGCCGAGGTCCGCGAACAGGCTCCCGGCTACGAGATCGGCTTCCTCGAGACGCTGCCGATGGAGGAGGCGAAGGCGTGGCTGCGCGCGCTGCCGGGCGTGGGGCCGAAGACGGCGGCGATCGTGCTGCTGTTCGCCCTCGGACGGCCCGCGCTGCCCGTCGACACGCACGTCGAGCGCGTCGCGAAGCGCCTCGGCCTGGCGCCCGCGCGGATGCCGGTCGTGAAGGTGCACGACGAGCTGGAGGCGCAGCTCGAGCCGGACGAGGTCTACGCCTTCCACGTCGATCTGATCCAGCACGGCCGCCGCACCTGCCACGCACGCTCGCCCGGTTGCGAACGCTGCCTGCTGCTGGAGCGCTGCCCGCGCGTCGGGCTGCCGCCGCTCGCCGGCGAGGGCGCATAGCCGCCCGCTGGCGCGCCCTCGGTCGCTCGCGCTGTCGCCCCCTGCCGAAGGCTCCGATACACTCGCCGCCCGGACGGGAGTGAGGGCGCAGGGCGTGGTGTATCTCGACTCGCAGCCAGATCCGGAGGAGCTTCCCGGCGGCCTGACCGCGCCTGCGGGCTGGCTCGCCGGCGCGACCTACACCGGCGTCCGCAGCTACGGGCCCGAGCCGCGCTTCGACCTCGGACTGCTGCTCTCGGAGCGGCCCGCGACCGCCGCCGCGCTCTTCACGCGCAACGCCGTCGTCGGCGCGCCCCTGGTGCTGACGCGCGATCGCGTCGCCCGAGGCGTCGCGCGGGCACTCGTCGTCAACTCCGGCAACTCCAACGTCGCCACCGGCCCCGCCGGCGAGGCCGACGCGGAGCGCATGGCCGAGCTGGCTGCGGCGCGCCTCGGCGTCGATCCCGCCGACGTGCTCGTCGGCTCGACCGGCGTGATCGGCCGTCGCCTGCCGATGGACCGCATCGAGGCCGGCATCGCCGAGATCGAGCTGAGCCGCGAGGGCGGGGCGCAGTTCGCGCGCGCGATGATGACGACCGACACGCGGCCCAAGGAGGCCGCGCTGCGCATCGAGGCCGGCGGACGTGCCTACATCGTCGGCGGCGCGGCCAAGGGCGCGGGCATGATCCACCCGGACATGGCGACGATGTTCGGCTTCCTCACCACGGACGCCCCGGTCGAGCGCGGCTGGCTGCAGGACACCCTGCGCGAGGTTACCGACCGCTCCTTCAACATGATCGACGTGGACATGGACACCTCGACCTCGGACATGGTGGTCGCCCTCGCCAACGGCGCCGCCGGCGGCGACCCGATCGACGCCGGCCACCCCGCTGCCGCGGCGCTGGCGAGCGCCATCGAGGCGGTCGCGGTGCGGCTCGCGCGCGAGCTGGTGCGCGACGGCGAGGGTGCGCGCACGCTGATCGAGGTGGTCGCCGAGGGCGCGGCCTCGGACGCGGACGCGCGCATCGCGGCCCGCACGATCAGCTCCTCCCCGCTCGTCAAGACGATGATCACAGGCCGCGACCCGAACTGGGGCCGCGTGCTGATGGCGGCCGGCCGCTCCGGCGCCGCGCTCGACCTCGGGCGCACCCGGGTCTGGATCGGCGAGCACTGCGCCTTCGAGGACGGCGCGCCCACGACGACGCCGGAAGCCGACATCTCCGCGGCGATGGACCGCGAGGAGGTGCAGATCCGCATCGACCTCGGCAGCGGCGAGGCGAGCGCGACCGCCTGGGGCTGCGACCTGACCGAGGAGTACGTGCGCATCAACGCGGACTACACGACGTGAGCGCCGGCGCGGGCCACGGGCAGCCCGGTCGGAGGGGCCCGATCGTGGTCAAGATCGGCGGCTCCACACTCGGCGAAGAGGACACCACGCTCGAGGACGTCGTTGCCCTGCGCGCACGAGGCGAGCGCGTGATCGTCGTCCACGGCGGCGGCGCGATGATCACGGACTGGCTGGATCGGCTCGACGTGCCGTCCGTGTTCATCGATGGCCTGCGCGCGACGAGCGAGGAGGCGCTGGACGTGGTGATCGGCGTGCTGCGCGGCGTGATCAACACGCGCTTCGTTGCCGCCATCGAGCGTCTCGGCGGTCTCGCCGCGGGCGTCTCCGGCGTCGACGGCGGGCTCGTGCGCGCGCGCCGCAGCGACGAGCGGCTCGGCTTCGTCGGCGAGGTCACGGGCATCGACGGCGAGGCGCTGCGCGCGCTGGTCGAGGGCGAGGCCACACCGGTGATCGCACCGATCGGACTGGAGCCGCCGGGACAGCCGCTGAACATCAACGCCGACACGGTCGCCGGAGAGATCGCGCGGGCCGCCGGCGCGAGCAGCCTCGTCTTCCTGACCGACGTCGATGGCGTGCTAGATGGCGACGGCGCGCTGATCGAGGAGCTCGACGCCGCGCGGGCAGCCTCGCTGCGCGAGGAGGGCGTGCTGGACGGTGGTATGATCCCGAAGATCGACGCCGCCCTGCGAGCAGCGGAGCGCGGCGTCGCTGCTCACGTGGCCAATGGCCGTCTACCGCATACGCTGGAACGAATCGCTTCCGGGGACGCCCCCGGTACGCGGGTGAGGAACTGAAGCTGGGCTTCTTCGACGACCGCGACGACCGAGACGATCTTGGTCCGCCGCCCGAGCCGTTCCGCATCGGCGGCTCGGGGTTCCGTTCTCCGGTGCCACTGCGCTGGCTCGGCATCGCTGCCGCGTTTGTCGTGCTGTTCGTTATCGCGAGTTGGGCCAAGGCGATCTACGTCGATTACCTCTGGTTCGAGTCGGTCGACTACGAAGGCAACTTCCGGCGCGTCCTCTCGGCGCGCATCTCGCTGCTGCTGGCCGGCACGCTGATCGCCGGCCTCGTGCTCGGGGTCAACCTCTGGCTGGCGCGCCGCCTCGCCCCGCAGGGCGTCGAGGAGTCCTTCATCGAGGACGTCGATGCTCCGGCGATCCGGCGCATCGTCACGGTTGCGCTGGCGGCGCTGACGATCTTCATCGCGATCCTCTTCGGCGGCGTGGCGGCGGGGTCGTGGGAAACGATCCTGATCTGGTTGAACGGGGTCGAGTTCGGCGTCACCGAGCCGGCGTTCGAGCGCGATGTCTCGTTCTATCTGTTCGATCTTCCGGCCTATCACCTGATCCAGGGCTGGGTGCTCTCGCTGCTGGTGCTCTCGGTGCTGGGGGCGGGCGCGGTCTACGGGCTGACGTTCTCGCTACAGCGCTTCGAGGTGCAGTTGACGCGCGGGATGCGCATCCACCTCTCCATGCTCGGCGGGCTGATCCTGCTCGTGATTGCCCTCGGCTCCTACCTCGGCGTGTTCGACCTCGTGACGTCGCCGGGTGGGATCGTGACCGGGGCGACGTTCACGGACATCAACGCGCGGCTGCCCGCGCGCTACGCGCTGATCGCCCTCGGGGCGTTCGCGGGTCTTGTCACGATCGTCAACTCGCTGCTCAGCTCCAGCTGGCGGGCGCCTGCCTTCGCTGTCAGCCTCTGGGTGATCGCCGGCATCCTCGGCGGCTTCATCTACCCCTCCTTCGTCCAGTCCTTCCAGGTCGATCCCAACGAGCTCGAGAAGGAGCAGCTCTACATCGAGCGCAACATCGAGGGCACCCGCCACGCCTGGGGCCTCGACGAGATCGTCGAGACGGAATTCCCGGCCGAGCCGGCGGTGACCGAGGAAGAGCTCGCCGCGAACCAGGCGACGCTCGACAACGTGAGGCTGCTCGACCCGCGGCCGATGCGCGACACCTTCAACCAGATCCAGTCGATCCGCCCGCTGTACCAGTTCGACGACGTGGATGTCGATCGTTACGTCATCGACGGGAAGCTGCAGCAGGTCATGCTTGCGCCCCGGGAGCTCGATCTGCGGCGCGCCACGCAGACCAGCGGATCATCGGGCTGGACGCAGCAACGGCTGCAGTTCACGCACGGCTACGGCGCGGTGGTGGCCCGGGTCAACGAGATCACCACGGAGGGCCTGCCGGTCCTCATCACCCGCGACATCCCGCCCGTCGGCGAGGAAATCCCGATCTCCGAGGACGGCGCCCGTATCTACTTCGGCGAGCTGACCGACCACTACGTGATCGTCAACGCGAAAGAGGACGAGTTCGACTACCCGGAGGGTGACACGACCAAGGGGACGCGCTACGAGCCGGACCGCGGCATCGAACTCTCCAACATCCTGCAGCGCCTCTCGCTGGCCTGGCAGCTGGGCGACCGCAACCTGCTGATCTCAGGCCAGTTGAGCTCGGACTCGCGGCTGCTGATGCACCGCTCGCTGGACGACCGCATCCGCAAGGTCGCGCCGTTCCTCGAACTGGACTCGGACGCGTACCTGGTGGTGATCGACGGCGAGTTGCTCTGGATCCAGGACGCCTACACCACGTCCGGGAGCTTCCCGTACTCGCAGCACCTGGGGTCCATCAACTACGTGCGCAACAGCGTCAAGGTCGTCGTAGACGCGCAGACCGGCGACATGACCTTCTACCTGATCGACCCCGACGACCCGATCGTCGCGACCTGGGCGCAGATCTTCCCGGACATGTTCACGCCCGCCAGCGAGATGCCGGAATCGATCCGCGCGCACCTGCGCTACCCGGAGGACATGTTCCGGCTGCAGGCGGAGCAGTACCTGCGTTACCACATCCGGGATCCGCGAACCTTCTTCATCGGCGAGGACCTGTGGGCGGTGCCGACGGAGAAGTTCCGCCAGCAGGAGCAGCCGCTCGAGCCGTACTACGTGATCATGAAGCTGCCCGGCGAGGAGATCGCGGAGTTCTCGCTGATCCTGCCGTTCACGCCTCGCAACAAGCAGAACACCATCGCCTGGCTCGCCGGACGCTCGGACGGCGAAAACCTCGGCAAGCTGCGCGCCTACCGCTTCCCCACCGACGACCTCGTCTTCGGTCCGGCGCAGATCGAGGCGCGCATCGACCAGGATCCGGGCATCTCCTCGCAGCTCACGCTCTGGGAGGGCGCGGGCTCCGAGGTGATCCGCGGCAACCTGCTGATGATTCCGATCGGCGAGTCGTTCCTCTTCATCGAGCCGATCTACCTGCAGGCCGATACTTCGCGCATCCCCGAGCTCAAGCGCGTGATGGTGGCGAACGGCAACAACATCGCCCTCGAGCCGACCTTCCAGCGCGCACTCGACGTCGTCTTCGGCCGTCGCCCCTCGTCGCTGCCCGGCGCCGACCGCACGCTCGCCACCCAGCCTGACGCCGGCGACGGCGACTCGGACGACAGCACCCGCCCGGTGGCGCCCGCCGGCGACTTCGGGGAGCTGCTGCGGCAGGCGCAGGACGCGGCGGACGCCGCGCAAGCCGAGCTCGAGCGGCTGCGCGCGCTCCTCGATCAGATCGAACAGAGCGGAGGCCAGTAGGGCGCAGCGAGCGCCCTGCCGCGGGCCGATAGCGGAAGCGAACACGGGAGCGATCAGTACGGGAGCGTACGCGTGAGCGATCACATCCAGGCCCTCGAAGCACAGCTCTACATGCAGGCCGCCCGGCGGCTGCCGGTCACGCTCGTGCGCGGCGAGGGCACCCGCGTCTGGGACATCGACGGCAAGGAGTACCTCGACTTCGTCGCCGGGATCTCGACCAACATCTTCGGCCACGCCGATCCGGGACTGGTGCAGGCGATCAGCGAGCAGGCCGGCAAGCTGATCCACTGCTCCAACATCTTCTACAGCGAGCCGCAGATCGAGCTCGCGCAGATGCTGATCGACAACTCGCCGATGGACCGCGTCTTCTTCGCGAACTCGGGCGCCGAGGCGAACGAGGGCGCGCTCAAGCTGGCGCGCAAGTGGGGCCGCGTCCGCAAGAACGGCGCGCACGAAATCATCGTGATGCACAACGGCTTCCTCGGCCGCACGATGGCTACCGTCGCCGCGACCGGGACGCCCGCCTACCGCGAGCCCTTCGAGCCGCTGGTACCCGGCTTCATCCACGTCGACTTCGACGACATCGAGGCGGTGCAGGCGGCGACGACGCCGCAGACCGCGGCCGTGATGGTGGAGCCGATCCAGGCCGAGGGCGGCATCATCGTTCCCAGCGACGACTACCTGCGCACGCTGCGCGAGTGGTGCGACGAGCAGCAGATGCTGCTGATCCTCGACGAGATCCAGGTCGGCATGGGCCGCACCGGGACGCTCTGGGCGCACGAGCAGGCCGGCATCGAGCCGGACGTGATGACCAGCGCGAAGGCCCTCGGGGGCGGACTGCCGATCGGCGCGCTGCTCGCGAAGGAGCACGCCAACGTCTTCGAGCCGGGCGACCACGGCAGCACCTTCGGCGGCCAGCCGCTGGCCACGGCCGCCGCCGCCCACGTGCTGCGGCGCGTGCTCGAGGGCGACATCCTGCAGAACGTGCGCGCGCGCGGCGACCAGGCGGCGCGCGCCCTGACCGCGCTCGGCGAGAAGCACGCCGCGGTGAAGGGCGTGCGTGGCCGCGGCCTGCTGATCGGCCTCGAACTGAACGAGGCGATCGCGGGGGACGTGGTGGTGGCCTCGATGCACGCCGGGCTGCTGCTCAACCCCGTGCGCCCGGACGTGGTGCGGCTGATGCCGCCGCTGACGGTCAGCGCGGACGAGATCGACCGCTGCGTCGAGATCATCGACGGCGCGATCGCCGAGGTGACCGCGTAGCCGGGATCGCCGCTGGGAGCCTCGATCCGTGGAACTGGGCTGGACGATCGTCTACGTCAAGAACGTCGAGGCGGCGGTGCGCTTCTACCGCAGCGCCTTCGGCCTGGAGCTGCGCTTCATGGCCGAGACGAAGGACTACGCGGAGATGGAGACCGGCGCCACGGCGCTCGCCTTCGCCTCCAACCGCTTCGCCGCGATGCACATGCCCGCGCCGATCCGCGAGAGCGACCCTGACGAGCCCGCCCCCGGATTCACGATCTCCTTCCGCAGCAACGACGTAGAGGCCGACTACGAGCGAGCGATCGGCGCCGGCGCCACGGCGCTGTCGCCGCCGACCGTGCAACCCTGGGGCCAGACCACCGCCTGCGTGCGCGATCCCGACGGCGTCATGATCGAGATCGCCTCGCCGCTGGTGGTCGACGCATGAGCGGAGCCACACCTTGAGCGACACCATCGTCCTCGCCTACTCGGGCGGGCTGGACACCTCGGCGGCCGTCAAATGGCTGCAGGAAGAGCGCGACTACGAGGTCGTTTGCCTGCTGGCGGACCTCGGCAACGTCGGCGACATCGAGGGCGCCGAGCGCCGCGCGGGCGAGGCGGGTGCGAAGGAGTTCGCGGTCGTCGATGGGCGCGAGGACTTCCTGCGCTACTTCGCCTTCCCCGCGCTGGCGGCTAACGCCGTCTACGAGGGCGCCTACCCGCTGGCGACCGCCCTCGGGCGGCCGCTGATCGCGAAGCTGCTCGTCGACAAGGCGCGCGAGAGCGGCGCCGACGCCGTCGCGCACGGCTGCACCGGCAAGGGCAACGACCAGGTGCGCTTCGACGTCGCGCTGCGGGCGCTGGCGCCGGACCTCGCGATCGTCGGCACGGCGCGCGAGAACGAGTGGACCCGCGACGAGGCGCTCGCCTACTGCCGCCGCCACGGCATCTCCGTCGAGAGCGGCAAGTCCTCGCCGTTCTCGGTGGACGAGAACATGTGGGGCCGCGCCATCGAGTCGGGCGTGCTCGAGGATCCGTGGACGATCCCGCCGGAGGACGCCTATGCCTGGACGCAGCCGCTCGACAACACGCCCGCCGAGCCGGAGACGGTCGAGCTGAGCTTCGAGCAGGGCATCCCGGTCGCCCTCGATGGCGAGGCGATCGCGCCGGTCCCGCTCGTCGAGCGGCTCAACGAGATCGCCGGCGCGCACGGCGTCGGGCGCATCGATATGGTCGAAAACCGCCTGGTGGGCATCAAATCGCGCGAGGTCTACGAGGCCCCGGCCGCCGTCGCGCTGCTCGCCGCACACCGCAAGCTGGAGTCGCTGACGCTGAGCAAGCAGCAGCAGCGGATGAAGGAGCGCGTCGCCCAGGAGTATGCGGACCTGGTCTACGACGGCCTGTGGTTCAGCGCCCACCACCAGGATCTCGCGGCCTACGTGCACTCGACGCAGCGCCACGTCACGGGCGAGGTGCGGCTGCGCTTCTGGCGCGGCCACGCCGAGGCGGTCGGCGTCGCCTCGGATCGCAGCCTCTACCACTTCGAGCTGGCGACCTACGGCTCCGACGACGCCTTCGACCAGCAGGCGGCGCTCGGCTTCATCAAGCTCTGGGGCCTGCCGCTGGAGGTCCAGGCGCGCCAGCAGCTGCTGCGCGATTCCCCGGACCCGCTCCGCCTCGCCGCACCCGGCGCGGAGTAAGGGAGCCCTGCGTCAGAACGCAAAGTCCTCCGGGATGTCGCCGTAGTGCGCCGAGAGGCACAGCACGTTCACAGTCCGTTCTTCGGTAGAGCCGGTCATGCAGCAATCGAGGGGTCGCAGATGTTGCTCTGCGTCTCTCCGGCACTCCTCGCAGAGTCGGTAGATGATGCGAACTCGATCGTCGATTCTCGCACTGCGGAGGCCCCGATAGCGGGCCCTGAGCCTCTCCGCTCGGGCCGCCCGGTAGACATCGCGGAACAACACCTCAAGTCGAGTGCGAATCAGATGCTGCAGCGGGCGGTATTGGCGGGACGCGAACTGCCTGGTGAACTGCGCCGAGTACCGAGCGGGCCGGTCAGGCGGATCGGGAAACGACGAAGCGTCGCTCACGGAAGTCCTCTTCAGCCTTGAGCAGTGCGGCGTCGTTGGACGGAGAGAAGTACTGTCCCAGCGTCTCGATCCAGGCATTGCTGATAGAGAACGACCCGGATACGTCAAGGCCGTCCAGTGGCGCGGTGAGCCACGCGCTGAGCCCGGTAGCTCTCACGGTGGTCTTCCGCTCGCTGCCCACCGGTCGGATCTTCATGCCGTAGACGTGATCCAGAATAGGCTCCGTCGCCATGCGGCCCGCCCACGCCTCAGCGATGCGGTCGATGGTGCGCTGCACGGGATGGTTCAGTTCGTCGCCCAGGACTTCCTCCTCGAAGGAACTGGCGATCTCCACGCCATCCTCTGTCACCAGGAAACGCTCCTCCTCCTCCATCAGCCCCGAGGCAATCAGGGTTTCCCATGCCTCGTATACCTCGTTGGACAGCGGCCCCCAGGTCCAACGGTAGAAGGTCAAATCGAGCGCCTTGAAACGCTGTTCGTACAAGTCATGCGTGGTCAGGAAGGCGAGCTTCATGAGCCTGAGCCGATCGCCCGCATCCTCCCAGGGCTTCTTCGCGGACCGAGTCCACAGCGATAGGAGGATCGCTGCCTCGACCCACTTCTGCGCCTGCATGCGTTCGGTCACGACCGTGCTCCCGCGAAATCGCCAGTGCTCGCCTCGTTCGACGCTACCAGCATAAGGTGCTCGCAGGACAACCGCCGCTCAGACCTGACGCCCGCTCCCGAGCGGCGCACATCTCGCGCGGGCGGTGTTAGCCTCGAACGATGGCGGAAGGCAGCGACGCACTCGAGCACCTGCGCGATCTGACGGAGCGCACCCCCGAACTGAGGACTGAGTACGAACGCCTGCAGGCGCACTTCGATCTCGTCCGCCAGTCCGTGCGAGCTCGAAAGCACGCGAGCACGTAGCCCGCCCCCGCTCGCGCGTCGCGGGCGCGCGGTGCTAGCCTCGAACGATGGCGGACGAGGACGGACAGCAGGGGGCCGGCAAGCTCTGGGGCGGACGCTTCAGCGCGCCTACCGACGCGCTCGTCGAGGCCTACAGCGCCTCCATCGGCTTCGACCGGCGGCTCTACCGCGAGGACATCGCCGGCTCGATCGCCCACGCGCGCATGCTCGCGAAGCAAGGCATCATCGAGGACGCCGACCGCGACGCGATCGTCGAGGGGCTGCGCGCGATCGAGGCGGAGATCGAGGCCGGGAGCTTCGAGTTCCGTGAGGACCGCGAGGACATCCACCTCAACATCGAGGCCGCCCTCGCCGATCGCATCGGCGAACCGGCGCGGCGGCTGCACACCGCGCGCTCGCGCAACGACCAGGTGGCGACCGATCTGCGGATGTTCGTGCGCGCCGCCTGCGACGAGGCCGCCGCGCGCCTGCGGGCGCTGCGAGGCGCGCTGATCTACCTCGCGGAGCGTGAGGCGGAGACAGTGGTGCCCGGCTACACGCACCTGCAGCGCGCGCAGCCCGTGCTGCTCGCCCACCACCTGCTCGCCTACGAGGAGATGTTCACGCGCGACGCGGAACGGCTGCGGCAGGCGCGGCGGCGCGTCAACGTGCTGCCGCTCGGCTCGGGCGCCCTCGCCGGCGTCGGCTACCCGATCGACCGCGAGTTCGTCGCACGCGAGCTGGGTTTCGAGGCGGTCTCGGCGAACTCGCTCGACGCCGTCTCGGATCGCGACTTCGTCGTCGACGTCCACGCGGCGGCGGCGCTGGCGATGACGCACCTCTCGCGGCTGTCCGAGGAGATCGTGCTCTGGGCCTCGGCCGAGTTCGGCCTCGTGCGGCTCGACGACGCCTTCTCCACGGGGTCGAGCATCATGCCGCAGAAGCGCAACCCGGACGTCGCGGAGCTGGCGAGGGGCAAGAGCGCGCGTGTGATCGGCAACCTCGTGCAGGCGCTGACGCTGCTCAAGGGCCTGCCGCTGGCCTACAACCGCGACCTGCAGGAGGACAAGGAGTCGCTCTTCGACACGGTGGACACGCTGCTCGCCTCGCTGGCGGTGGTGGCCGCGATGTTGCCCTCGCTGCGCTTCGACGCCGAGCGCGGGCGGGCCGCGGCCGTCGAGAACTTCGCGCTTGCGACCGACCTCGCCGACCAGCTCGTCCGCAACGGCGTGCCCTTCCGCGAGGCGCACGAGGTGATCGGCGCCCTCGTCGCGCGCTGCGAGCAGGAGGGACGCACCTTCGAGGACCTCACGCCCGACGAGTTCCGCGAGGCCCATCCGGTCTTCGCGGAAGAGCCCCCCGCGCTCGGCCTCGAGGCGGCGCTGGCCGCCCGCAGCGCCACCGGCGGCACCGCGCCGGAGGCGGTGGCGCGGGCGCGCGAGGCCGCCCGCGCGCGGCTCGCGGCCGAGGAGGCGGAGTGAGCGGCGAGGCGCCACGGCGCGCCCGCATCGCGCCCTCGATCCTGACGGCCGACCTCGGGCGGCTCGCCGATGCGGTTGCGGCCGCCGAGGCGGGCGGCGCCGACGTGATGCACATCGACGTGATGGACGGGCAGTTCGTGCCGCAGATCAGCTTCGGCCCGCTGATCGTGGAGGCCGTGCGGCAGGCGGGCTCGCTGCCGATCGAGGCGCACATGATGGTCGCCGACCCGCTCGAGCAGCTGGAGCCGCTGGCCGAGGCGGGCGCGGGCCGGCTGATCTTCCACCTCGAGGCGACCGACCAGCCGCAGCGCGAGATCGAGAGGGCGCGCGAGCTGGGCTGCGAGGTGGGGATCGCGATCAGCCCCCAGACGCCCGCCGCCGCGCTGGAGCCGTGGCTGCCACAGCTCGACGAGATCACGGTGATGCTCGTGCACCCCGGCCGCGGCGGGCAGGAGCTGATGCCCGAGCTGCTGGACAAGGTCCGCGAGCTGCGCGCCGCCCTCGCTGCGGCGGGCCTGGACGCGGTGATCGAGGTCGACGGCGGGGTGAAGGCGCACAACGCGCGGCAGTGCGCGGACGCGGGCGCGAGCCTGCTCGTGGCCGGCTCCGCTGTCTACAACCCGCGCGAGACGCCGCAGGCCGCGCTCGCCACGCTGCGAGCCGCCCTCGAGGGCTGACGGGCGCGCGGTTTGCGCTCCGCGGCCAGTTCCTCAACCACTGCTCTCGCCGTCTCAGCTCCGTCGCGGCGAGCGCGCGACTCTCATGGGGTACACGCCGGTGGCAGCGTCAGATCGTGGTCCGCTGGGCGGGATATCGAGCCCGCGCAGGCGCTGCTCGCACACCCTGGACCGGGCTCACGTCGAGCGGGTCCGAGTCGCCGATCGTGACGCCCAGGCTCAGGGGTGTCTCCGTGCGCCCGCCCACCCCGCTGGCCGTGCTCTCGCTCGAATTCAACCCAAGCGGCGCCCCAGTGTCGTTACGTCTGCGCAGGCCGTCTTCTCAAGCGGCAGGCGGGGCTGTCGCTGCCTTGGTCGACTCCATTACCGATCCGACGCCCCACCGAGGCGATTTAGCAATAGGGCCAACCGAGTTTCACCAAGTCGTTGGTAACGCCTCGCAATCTCATGGGGATGCACCCACTGAGTCTGTTCTCCCTGAGCCGCAGGCTCGAGAGGTTCGTGAGGTTACCCAGTTGGGGCGGGATGGGGCCGCTCAACTGGTTCCTATCGAGATGCAGGTCATCGAGGTTCGCGAGGTTACCCAGTTGGGGCGGAATGGGGCCGCTCAACTGGTTGAGCGAAAGACTCAATTCTCGCAGGTCCGTCAGTTGGCCAAGTTCAGCCGGGATGGGCCCGCTCAACTCGTTGGACTCGAGGATGAGATCATCCAGCCTCGTGAGGTTGCCTAGCTCGGGCGGGATGGGGCCACTGAGCTGGTTCACTCCAAGCCCCAGGTAGTCCAGGTTCGTGAGGTTTCCCAGCTCGGGAGGAATGGGCCCGCTCAAGCCGTTGCCCATCGCACACAGCCGTTGGAGGCCAATAGCGCTTCCCAACTCAGCCGGGATGTGGCCGCTCAAATTGTTCCAGCCGAGAAGCAGCACTTCCAGGCGGACGAGGCCGCCCAACTCAGCCGGGATGGGGCCGCTCAATTGGTTCGCGGTGAGCCACAGTTCTTTCAGCCCGGTGAGGCCGCCCAACTCAGCCGGGATAGGGCCGCTCAATTGGTTCCCGCTGAGCCACAGTTCTTTCAGCCCGGTGAGGCCGCCCAACTCAGCCGGGATAGGGCCGCTCAATTGGTTCGCGCTGAGATGCAGCTCTTCCAGGCGGACGAGGCCGCCGAACTCGGGCGGGATGGGGCCGCTCAGACCGTTGTGCGACAGGACCAGCTCCTTCAGGCTTGTGAGCATGCCGAGCTCGGGCGGGATCGGCCCGCTCAGACCGTTGTGCGACAGGACCAGCTCCTTCAGGCTTGTGAGCATGCCGAGCTCGGGCGGGATCGGCCCGCTCAGACCGTTGTGCGACAGGACCAGCTCCTTCAGGCTTGTGAGCATGCCGAGCTCGGGCGGGATCGACCCGGTCAGTCCAACCGTGAGGGCCAACTCCGTCACACGGCCGTCGCTGTCAGTCGTGACCCCGTACCACGCGCCGAGCGGTGCGTAGGTCAACCAGTTCTTGCTCTCCTTCCAGTCCCTGCCGCCCGTGGCGTGGTAGAGCGCCGTGAGGACGGCGCGGTCCGCAGCTACCCCCGCCGACTCCGGCGTCCGCTCTGGCGTCGGGATCACGGTCGCAAGCGGGGGTGGGTTCACGGGCCGGGTCCGAACGGTGATCATGGTCGGCGTGGCGGTCGGCTTCGCCTCGCCTCGGCCAGCCTTGTCCCCATCGCCCGTGCAGGCCACGAGCGCCGCCGCGGCGAGCAGCAGCGCCACCAGCAAGGCCGTCAGTCGTGCGTTCATGGTTCCCCGTCGGGTGCCACACCGCGGCGTCAGCGACGGCGCCCGTGGCTCCTCGAGTGTGGCACCCTCACCGAACAATACGCTGGCGAATCACGATCGGTTCCACCAGGGCAAATCAGTGGAAGAGGTGCCCACGGCTGACGGGCGCGCGGAGGCGGCCTCAAGGTTGCGCTCGCGAGTGGGCGGACGGTCAGGCGGCGGCGTTGCTCGCGGAGGGAATTGCGGGCTTGCCCTCGGAGAGGCGCTTCATCTGCGTGCGCAGGCAGCGCGTGCAGACGTTGACGCGGCGCCAGCGACCATCGATCAGCAGCCGCTTCTTGTGCACGTTGGGGCGGAACTCGCGGTTGGTGCGCTGGGCCTTGCGCTCCCAGCGGCCGGAGTGCTTGTGCCGGATGTTGCGGCCGAAGCGTGTGTGCTTCGGGCAGAGGTCGCACTGTCCGGAGGCCATACCGCGCCGTCTCTCTCAGTCGGTGAAGCTCGCGCTATGCTTGAGCGAGTCAAAGCGTAGCACCGGACAGGGTGCTGCGCCACGCCGCCGCCGGCGACACATAAGGACGCAACAGCCGATGACGTCTCCAGACGCAGCTACCGACACCGCCCTCAGCGGCGCTGATCTGCGCCACGCCCTCCAGGTCGCCGAACTCTGGCTCGAGGCCAACCGCGAGGCGCTCAACGCGATCAACGTCTACCCCGTGCCGGACGGCGATACCGGGACCAACATGCTGCTCACGCTGCGCGCCGCGAATGCGGCCCTGCCGGAATCCGGCGGGGCGGGCGCGATCAGCAAGGCGCTCGCCGACGCGGCGCTGCTCGGCGCGCGCGGCAACAGCGGCGTCATCCTCTCGCAGATGCTGCGCGGCTTCGCCGACGCCCTCGAGGGCGTCGATGCGCTCGGCGCCCCGGAGCTCCGCTCCGCGCTCACGGGCGCCTCGGAGACGGCCTACGACGCCGTGCCCGAGCCCGTCGAGGGCACGATGCTGACGGTCATGCGCGAGGCCGCCGCCGTCGCGGCGGAGGCCGATGCCGCGCTCGCCCTCGACGCGGTGCTGGCCGTCGCGGTCGAGGAAGCCGAGGCGAGCGTGGAGCGCACGCCGGATCTGCTGCCGCGCCTGCGCGAGGCCGGCGTCGTCGACGCCGGCGGCCAGGGCGTCGCCGTGGTGCTGGCGGGCCTGCTGTACGGCGTCCGCGGCGAGCCGCTGCCGGAGCCGCCGCCCGCCCCTGCGGGCGAGGTCGATCTCGGCGGCGTCGAGCACGAGGGGCACGGCTACTGCGTCGAGTACATCGTGCAGGGGCAGGGCCTCGAGCGCGCCGTGCTGGCCGCGCAACTGGCCGAGGCCGCGGGCGAGTCCGTGCTCGTCGTCGGCGACCCCTCGGCGCTGCGCGTGCACGTGCACATGGAGGACCCCGGCGTGGCGCTCTCCGCCGGCGCCGCGCACGGCGGCCTACAGATGGTCAAGGTCGACAACATGCAGGCCCAGCACGAGAGCTGGGCCGCGGCTCACGAGGACGCCGAGGACGACGACGCGCCCCCGCCGCCGATCGGCCTCGTCGCCGTCGTCCAGGGGCCGGGGCTGACGGCGCACTTCCGTGACCTCGGGGTGACGCGGATCGTGAGCGGTGGCGCGACGAACAACCCGAGCGCCGGCGAGCTGCTGGAGGCGGCGCGCCGCGCGGGCCGGGAGCGCGTCTTCATCCTCCCCAACGACTCGAACGTGCTGCTCGCCGCCGAGCAGGCGGCGCAGCAGGAGCCGGACCTGATCCGCGTCGTCCCCGCACGCACCGTCGCCGCCGGCCTCGCGGCGGCCCTGAGCTTCGTGCCCAGCGAGTCGCCCGAGTCGCTCGCCGAGTCGCTCGCCTCCGCGGCCGCGTCGGTGCGCTGCGTCGAGGTCACCCGCGCCGTCCGCGACGCCGTCGCCGATGGCGTGAGCGTGACGGCGGGCGACGCGATCGCGATCCTCGACGGCCGCCTCGTCGCGCGGGCGGACGAGATCGACAAAGCGCTGCTCGCGGGCATCGGGCACGCGCTCGAGTCCGACGACGCACTCGAGTTGGCGACCGTGTACCTCGGGGTGGACGCGCCTGCCGGCTCGGCGGAGCGGATCCCCGAGTTGCTCGAGGACGCGCACGAGGAACTGGAAGTCGAGGTGTTCACGGGCGGGCAGCCGCACTACCCGTACCTCGTGAGCCTCGAGTAAGCAGTCCGACGCAGGGAGCGAAGGAAGGAGGCACGGACCCATGAGCATCCGCATCGTCACCGACTCAACCTCTGACATCCCGGGCGACCTTGCCGAGGAGCTCGGGATCACCGTGGTTCCGGCGAGCGTCTTCTTCGGCGACGAGCACCTGCTCGACGGCGTGGACATCGACTCCGACACGTTCTTCGAGCGGCTCGCCCGCGAGTCCCAGCTGCCGACGACCTCGCAGCCCTCGCCGGGCGCGTTCCGCGACACCTACCAGCGTCTCAAGGACGAGGGCGCCACGGAGATCCTCTCGCTCCACATCTCCGAGAAGCTGAGCGGCACGCTCGCCTCGGCGCGCCAGGGCGCACAGCAGGTCGAGGGCGGGCGCATCGAGGCCGTTGACTCCGGCTGCGTCACGCTGTCCCTCGGCATGGGTGCGATGACCGCGGCGCAGGCGGTCGCGGACGGCGCGAGCCTCGACGAGGCGCGTGACCTCGCGCTCGACCAGTTCTCGCGCACGCACGACTTCATCCTCGTCGACACCCTCGAGTACCTGCGTCGCGGCGGCCGGATCGGGCGGGCGCAGGAGATGATCGGCGGCCTGATGCGCTTCAAGCCGCTGCTCTCCATCCAGGACGGCGTGATCGTCCCGATTGGCCGCGTGCGCACGAAGAAGAAGGCGGTCGCCGAGGTCGTGCGGCGCGTGGCTGCGCTCGGCTCCATCGAGCGGCTCGCGGTGCTCCACTCGACGACCCCGGACGAAGCGGCCGACCTCACCCGCCGGCTTGGCGAGGTCGCGCCCGGCGCGCCGGTGCTCCAGGGACAGGTCGGGCCCGCGATCGGCGTGCACGTCGGTCCCGGGCTGCTCGCCGTCGTCGCAGTCACCTCCCCGGACTCCGCCTCGGCATGACCGCCGACCTCGAGCGGCTCGCGGTGGTGCTCGATCGCGAGCTCCGCTCCGGCTGCGCCGACACGCTCGTCGAGGGCGGCCTCGACGAGTTGCTGCGCCTCCAGGCTCGCGGTGAGCCGCCCCGCTCGCCGCTGCTGCGCATGGTCGCCGCGCTGCCCGCGGCCGGCTACCGCTCGCTCGGCCTCGAGGAGCGCAGGAGCTGGCTGCGCCGCGCGCTGGCGACGATCGCGCACGAGCAGGGCCGCGCCACACAGCCTGCGAAGTCGCGCGCGCCCGCGCGCCCCCGCAAGCGCGCCCCGGCCGCCGATCAGCCCCCGGCCCCCGAGGGCGCGACGCCGCGCCGCAAGACGCCGCAGCCCAAGGCTCCCCGCGATCCGGTCCCCGAGGGCGAGGCCGCCCTCGAGTGGCCGATCGCGCGCTCCGGGACGCGGCTCGGCGCCACCAACCTCAAGCGCCTCGAACGGCTCGGCCTCAACACCGTCGGCGACGCGCTGCGCCACTACCCGCACCGCTACCACGACTTCTCCGTGACCGTGCCGATCGCCCAGTTGCGCATCGGCGAGGAGCAGACGGTGCGAGGCACGGTCGACCGCGCCCGCCCGGTGCGGATGGGCCGCGGCGGCCGCATGCAGGTCTGCGAGGCGACAATCAGCGACGAGACCGGCGCGCGACTGCGCGTCGTCTGGTTCAACCAGCCGTGGCTCGCCGCGCAGCTGCCGCCGGGCACGGAGATCGCGCTCTCCGGCGCGGTCAAGGCCTATCGCGGCCGTCCGACGATCGACAATCCCGCGTTCGAGAAGCTCGGCGGCGAGCAGCGCGAGACCGGCCGCCTGGTGCCCGTCTACCCCTCGACGACGGGGCTGGCGCAGCGGACGCTGCGCACGACGATCGCGGGGCTGCTCGACCGCTTCGCCGAGCGGCTGCCGGAGACGCTGCCGCCGGAGCTGCGCGAGCGCCACCGCCTGCCCGGCATCATCGAGGCGACGCGGCAGATTCACTACCCGGACAGCAAGGCCGAGCTCGACGACGCGCGGCGGCGGATCGCCTTCGACGAGCTGCTCGCAATCCAGCTCGGCGTGGTGCGGCGCAAGCAGGAGTGGCGCTCGCTGGGCGACGCGCCCGTCTTTGCCGGGCGCGAGGCGATCGACGCGTTCCTCGCGACGCTGCCGTTCGAGCTGACCAAGGCGCAGCGGGACGCCCTCGACGGCATGATCGCGGACCTCGCGCAGGAGCAGCCGATGTCGCGGCTGCTGCAGGGCGACGTCGGCTCTGGCAAGACCGTGGTCGCCCTCGCGGCGATGATCGGCGCGGTCGCCGCCGGCCACCAGGCCGTGCTGATGGCCCCCACCGAGGTGCTCGCGGAGCAGCACTTCCGCACGCTCTGCGCGCTGCTCTCGGGCGAGCCCGAGCCGCCGCTCAACGGCCTGGTCAGCCTGCCCTTCCTCCCCCTCCCGCTGCGCGTCGTGCTGCTGACCGGCTCGACGCGTGCGAAGGAGCGCCGCGACGCCCTCGAGGCGATCCGCCACGGCGGCGCGCAGTTGATCGTCGGGACGCACGCGCTGATCCAGCAGGGCGTCGATTTCCACCGCCTCGGCCTCGCCGTCGTCGATGAGCAGCACCGCTTCGGCGTGATGCAGCGCTCCGCCCTGCGCCAACCCGAGCGCTCCGGCGATGGTGTAGTCGAGGCCGCATCGAGCGCGCACCTGCTGGTGATGACGGCCACCCCGATCCCGCGCTCGCTCGCCCTCACGGTCTACGGCGACCTCGATCTCACGGTGATCGACGAGCTGCCGCCCGGCCGCACGCCGATCGAGACCCACTGGCTGCCGCCGCACGACCGCGCCGAGGCGTTCGCCGCGCTGCGCGCGGAGGTCGAGGCGGGCCGTCAGGGCTTCGTGATCTGCCCGCTCGTCGAGGGCTCGGACGCCGTCGTATCGCGCGCCGCCACCGAGGAGTACGAGCGGCTCTGCCGCGAGCAGTTCCCGGACCTCGCGGACCGCATCGCGCTGCTCCACGGGCGCATGCCGGGCCGCGAGAAGGACGCCGTCATGCAGCGCTTCGCGCGGGGCGAGGCCTCGATCCTCGTCTCGACCGCCGTCGTCGAGGTCGGTATCGACGTGCCGAACGCGACGGTGATGCTGATCGAGGGCGCGGACCGCTTCGGGCTCTCGCAGCTGCACCAGTTCCGCGGGCGCGTCGGGCGCGGCGAGCACGCCTCGGCCTGCTTCCTGCTCGCGGACGACCCGTCGGCGGAGGCGCAGGAGCGGCTCTCGCTGGTGGCGCGCAACCGCGACGGCTTCGCGCTCGCGCAGGCGGACCTGGAGCTGCGCGGGCCCGGCGAGCTGTTCGGCACGCGTCAGGCGGGGGCGCCCTCGCTGCGCGTCGCCTCGCTGCTCGATGTCCGCCTGATCGACGCCACCCGCCAGGAGGCGGAGGCGCTGCTCGAGGCCGACCCGGAGCTCGAAGCCCCGCCGCACGCCGCCCTGCGCACGCTCGTACAGCGCGTCGAGGCGGGGCTGGTCGCGGAGGCGCACTGAGGCGCTGCGGCTACTCCCCGGCGGCTCGCGCGACGTGCCAGGCGCGCACGGCGGCGAGGGCGCGCGCGCCGCGATCGTAGGTCTCGAAGCTGGCGATGCCCTGCTCGGCGAGGCGCGCGGAGATCTCGCGCAGCGCCTCGGCGTGGGCGAGCGGCTTCGGCGAGTGCAGCAGCGCGATGTGCGGCTTCGAGGAGCGCTCGTTCGCCCGCGCCAGCGCCTCCACCAACTCCTCGAGCAGCTCGCGGTCCGGGTCGTCCTGGGGCCGCGGGCGGATCTGCATCACGACCACGTCGATGTTCTCGTCCTTGTCGAGGATGCCGAAGATCTGCTCCAGCTCCGTGCGGTTCGAACCCATGTCGATCGGGTTGCGGAAGCTCGCGCCGACGAGGCTGAACCACTCCTCCAGCTGCGCGTAGGACTCGTCCGTGAGCGTGGGGACGCGCATGCCGGCGGTGGCGAAGGCGTCCGCCATGGCGACCGACTGCCCGCCCGAGCCGCCGGCGATGCCGACGCCGTCGCCGGTGAACGGCGGGAGGATCGTCAGCACCTTGAGGATGTCCACCAGCTCGACCAGCGTGCGCGCCTGGATCGCGCCAGCCTGGCGGCAGGCGGCGTCCCAGACCTCGGACGAGCCGGCCAGCGAGGCGGTGTGTGAGCGGGTCGCGCGCCCGCCGTCCTCGGTGCGGCCGCCCTTCCAGAGCACGACCGGCTTGTGGGGCGTGGTCTCGCGCAGCGCGCGGAAGAAGCGCGGCCCGTCCTGCAGCCCCTCCACGTACATCGCGAGCACGTCGGTGTTGGGGTCGCCGGCGAAATACTCGAGGTAGTCGGCGTTCTCCAGCACGATGCCGTTGCCGAAGCTGACGGCCTTGCCGAGCAGCACGCCGGAGTCGTAGGCGGCCTCGATCAGGTCGCCGGTGTGCGCGCCGCTCTGGGCGGCGAAGCTGATGCGGCCCTCGAAGCCCGAGGGCTGGGCGGGACCGAAGCGGACGCCGACGCCGGGGTTGTAGAGGCCCATGCAGTTCGGCCCGATCAGCGCGAGGCCGGAGTCGCGCGCCAGCTCGGTCAGCGTCTCCTGCAGCGCGAGGCCGTCCTCGCTGGCCGTCTCCGCGAAGCCGGAGGTGAAGAACGCCGCGCCGGCCACGTTCTTCTCGATGCACTGCCGCAGGATGAAGGGCGCGACGTTGCGCGGCACGGCCACCAGCACGAAGTCGATCTCCTCCGGGATGTCGAGGAGGCTCTTGTAGTTGGGTATGCCCATCGCCTCGATCTCCGGGATCTCGTTGGGGTCGACCTGGACCGAGTAGACCGTGCCCTGGAAGGTCGACATGCTCTTCAGCCAGCGGTAGTTGCGGATCTTCGCGTCGCCCACCACCGCGACGGTGCGCGGGTTGATCGTGCGGTCCAGCCGTTCCCGTTCGACCCTCATGGCTCCCTGCCCTTCCCGTGGCGACAGGCTACGGCACCCGGCGCCCGGCTGTCGCGTCTGCGTGAAGAAAGGGTGTGAGGGGACGGGCTGGTGGCTATGATGCGACGACCAGGAGCGAGCGATCCCATGAGCCCCCCGGTATGGGGCGGAGAGCGTTGGGTGAGCGCGAGGACATAGGAATCGGCTATCTCGATGATGGCCTCGGGGTATCCCAACAAGGCTGCGCTAGAGGAAGCGCTCGAGATATACCTTGGTTCCATGCGCGAATTCATCGAGCGCTGCCTGGGGGGCGGTTCCGGCGAGAGTGCCGCCGACGCCATAGAGGGTGCGCTGATCAACTGGCGCAAGGAACCGTTCCGCGAGAGTCTGCGTAACGGTACGAGTGTCAGGGGCTCGATAGAGTTCGGCGACATCCGATACCTAATCGATAGGCGCTGGAGTCAGACGTTCTCCCGGCAGTTCGCCAGCGACCTTCAAACGATACGGAACGAATTGCTGCTGGCAAACGAGGCGCGGAACCAGACGCAGCGCGCCGAGAGCGATCTCGATGCGGAATACGTCAGGGCGCGTCTCTCTGACCTCGCTGGGATGCTTGAACGCGTGGGGGCTGCCGACGCCGCCGCTTCCCTGGGACGAATCAGGGCAGGTCTGTCCGACGGCGGGCCGGCGGCGCCAGCCCCCGTGTCCGCACAGATCGAAGAAACGGGGACGGACTCGCACGCTGCTCGCGCGCAGACGCCTCCCGTTCAGGCCGAAACGGAGCTATTGGGGCGCGCCGGCGCGCCGCCGGTGGAGGTCCAGATTCGTCAAGGTTCAGCGCTGCCGGATTACTCGTACCCGAACTATGACGCACTCAGCACCGGATCCAAGATCTACACGGACGCGATGCGCCGATTGATTCGCGACAGACTCAGCGGGATCTCACCAGATGACTGGTGGGACACTCTCGTGCTGCGAAGACTGGAGAGTGGGCAACGGTCGTCTATCGAGCAGAAGACCCGCGAACATCACGAGAAGGATCTCATCGATCTTGTCGATGCGCCGCACTTCTTGAATCTAGTCATGAGGAACTATGAGCTGTTCCATGACGTGTTCGGGACAGGCAGTAGGAACGAGAGGCTAACGCGCCAGCGGTTGTCCGACGCAGGCGACGCGCGCAACGAGGGTCCGGGCCACTCCCCGACGGGAGATCTGAATGGCGACTTTGTTCAACTGAGTCTTCTCGCCATGAAGCACCTGCTTGAAAGGTTTGACCGGCCGGCAGCGGACCGGATCGATGCACTCTTTGGTTCGCTGACTCGCGAAGCGGCTCCGGAGGCAGCGCAGCCAATGCGTGAGCGCGGTGTCCATGTGCCCGTGCGGGGACCAGGGCTCTTGAGCGGTGCGCTCAAGCGGGCCGGCGGCTCGCTCGTGAGTATCCGCCTGGGAGTCGGGCTCCTGGCCGTAGCACTTCTCCTGGTAGTCGGCGCCGGAGCGTGGTTCATCGTCTCACCCGGGGGGAGCGAGGCTCCCGCCAGTCCGGCGGAGCGAGCCGCAGCTGCGCCCTCGCCAGCCCGACCGCCGCCGCGGCGAGCGCGAGCCCGACTGCCGCCGCGGCGCCCACTCCCACCCCGACGGCGCCCCCGACCGTCGCCGCAACCGCGCCCCCGACCGCCGCCGCGAGCCCGACCGCCACGACGGCTGCAACCGCAGTCGTCCCGGCGGAGCCCCCGAAACTGTGGACCATCGACGGGAGCAACCGGAGCGTCCCGTTTGGCGTGGCGCATCGGGATAACTGCGATAAGTCGACCGCTTCCGATCAGGCCTGGACCTGGCCAAAGATACTGGCGATATCTGGTATGACGGCACTGCTGTACTGGCCGATCCCGTATCCGTAGATGGAGACTCCGGGGAACTGCGAGGGGGACGCCAAATGGACCCACGTGACGGGCTGGGCAATCCTGAAAGACCGCAAATCTGAGCGCCCCTTCAACTGAGCAACAGGCCGATTCGTGGATCCAGCGCGGATTGGCTGAAAAGGGCGATGATTCGCCGGCTGCATACGCCGAGGCTCTCAGCAGTGCGCGGCTGCGTGCCTAGAAGCTTCTCGCTGGTTGTGCTGACGGTAGATTGACAATGCTTGGTTCGAGGTGCGCTGCATCAGGAGTGACGAGTGGGAGGCAGAGGCATTCGAGAGTGCTGTGGCAGGGGCCGTCACTGAAATCGGTTGTTCCAAATCGGAGCCAGACGCGATAAAGTCGTCGTTGGTGCGATACCGGGAAGCGGGCAGTTGCTCGCCCAAGACAGGCCGTTGACAATCTCCAAGGAGCCGACGAGCCTGAGACTACGGTACCCATGGACGAGGACAGACCCATCCCAACAGAGCTAAAAGAGTCCCATCCGGGCAGTGGCGAAGTTCGAGGAACCTTGACGATGTACCGGCGGCTGAACTGCGCTCGCGCTCCCAGGCTTCAGAACCGAAGTGACCTGTGACGGAGCTGCTGAAGTAGAGGTCACGCTTACGGTGATCGTGGCCTATTGTACTTGCGCCGCCGATGACGCCAATGTATGCGCTGACGAAAACAATGAGTCTATATTATGAGGTGACGTACAATGGAGGGTGACGTACGATGAAGAGCCGATGGACAATGAAGCGCTAATGTACACTGAAGAGGTGACGTACAAGTTCTGGATTTTTCATGGTATCTACTTCTGGGTGCGAGCAATGCGGCGCAACCCCTCGCAGGGGAGGTAGAGCCATGAGGGTCGAACGGGAACGGCTGGCTACCCTGTCTCGGGCGGAAGGGCAGCCCTTCTCAGGACTTCTTTGAAGCGGCCCGGGCGGCCGCGCCCATGGCCGCCATCTTGCGCAGCACCTCGGACCCGTCGACCGGCACGATGCCGGCCAGATAGCGGTCGAGGAACAGCGCCCCGGTGTTCATGCCATGGCGGCCCATGGTGCGGTCGAGGTCGAACGAGTGCGGCTGCCCGGCGAGGATCAGCAGCTCCACCGTCACGCCCAGCCCGGTGAGTGTCTCGTACATCAGCGTGCTCTGCGCGACCGGCACGGTCGCGTCGGCCGCGCCATGGATCAGCAGCGTGGGCGGGTACGCCTCGCTGAAGTACGTGAGCGGGCTGGCGGCGCGGGCCTGCTCGTCGCTCCCGTTCTCGCCGAACAGTTGCTCGATCGGGCTCCAGCTGGTCCCGGAGCGCCACAGCTTTGCCGGGCCGTAGTAGGAGACGACGACGGCGACGTCCGTGCCCGCGCCGGCGTTGCCGCCCTCGCCCTCCCACGCCGGGTCGTTCTGCGTGCCGCCCGCGAACAGGGCGAGGTGCGCCCCCGCCGAGTGGCCCCAGGCGGCGATGCGGTTCGGGTCGATGTCCAGCTCGTCGGCGTTGGCGTGCATCCAGCGCAGCGCCGTCTTGATGTCGTGGACCTGGGCGGGCCAGTCCGCGTCCTGCGTGTAGCGGTACTCGCAGGTGACGCAGAGGTAGCCGCGGCGGCCGAGCATCAGGCCGTACCACTTGAGCTGCTCGCGGTCGCCCATGCGGAAGCCGCCCCCGTGAATCAGCAGCACCGCGGGCCGCGTCTCGATGTGCTCCGGCGGGCGGTAGATGTCGACGAGCAGCTCGCGATCGCCGCCGTGGCCGATCGGCACGCCCTCCTCGATCGCGACCTGTCCTCCGGCGGAAGTGGTCACCGATCAGCCTCCCGTCGAGCCCGGCGGCAGCAGCACGAGCTTGCCGAAGAAGTCGCGCGCCTCCATGCGGCGATGCGCCTCGGCGGCGTCCGCGAGCGCGAAGGTCTCGCCGACCGCGCCGCGCAGCTTGCCGTCGTCGACGAGCCGCATCCACTCGCGCACCTCGCGCTTCGTGCCCATGAAGGAGCCGAGGTAGGCGTGGTGGTCGCGGAACATGCGCGCGATGTTCATCGGCGCCTCGTCGCCGCCGGTGACGCCGCAGTTAACGTAACTCCCGCCGCGCCGCAGCGAGTTCAGGTTCTCCTCGAAGACCTCGGCGCCGATGTGGTCGACGATCACGTGGACGCCCTCGCCGCCGGTCAGCTCCTTGACGCGCTCGCTGAAGCGCGGCTGCTCGCGGTAGTTGATGCCCGCGTCGGCCCCGAGGTCGAGCCCGGCCTGCACCTTCTCGTCGCTGCCGGCGGTCGTGACGACCCAGGCGCCGAGGGCCTTCGCGATCTGGATCGCGGCGCTGCCGACGCCGCTGCCGGCGGCCTGCACGAGCACGCGATCGCCGGGGCGCAGGCCCGCCCGCGTGACCAGCATGTGGTAGGCGGTCTGCACGGTCAGCGGGAGCGACGCGGCTTCCTCGAAGGAGAGCGAGTCCGGGATCGGGTGCACGTTCTCGATCGGCACCTTCGTGTACTCGGCGTAGCCGCCCGGCGCGCCGGTGCCGAGCATCCGGTAGCGGCGGCAGATGTTGGTCTCGCCCGTCTGGCAGTAGTCGCAGGTGTTGCAGACGATGCTCGGGTCGAGCAGCACGCGCGTCCCCGGCTGCGAGGTCGCTCTCGCCCTCGACGGCCTCGACGACGCCGCTGACGTCCGCGCCGAGCACGTGCGGCTCGTCGAAGGTCGCCGCGCCGCGCGAACCGGAGCGGCGCCAGACATCGAGGTGGTTGAGCGCGACGGCGGCGACGCGGATCAGCGCCTCGCCGGGTTGCGTAACGGGATCAGGCAGATCGCCGTAGCTGAGCACCTCGGGCGGGCCGGTCTCGGTGAACCAGGTTGCCTTCATCGCCCCGCCCGCTGCGCGCGCTCGACGGCGGTCAGGCTACAGCATGGCGGGCGCGCGGGGCATGGCTGGCATGATGGGTGCGAGGGCGGGCGAGCCCGGCGAGCTGAGGAGGACCACGATGACGCAGCAGGGGAGTGGAGCACCGCGCGACGTGCTGTCCTCGTTCTGGTCGCCGCTGTGCGCGATCGGCGCGCGCGGCGAGGGCGGAGCGGGCGCGCCGCCCAACGTACCTCGGAGTGCACCTCCGAACGCACAGATCTGCGTCTCGGTCTTCGGCGCCTCGATCGTGCCGGAGCAGCCGCGCGTGCTCGTCTCGCTCTCGAAGACGAACTACACGCACGAACTGGTGATCGCCTCGGGCACGCTCGCCGTCACCGCGCTCGCGGCCTCGCAGCTGCGCGCTGCTCGAGCCGCTCGGCCTGCGCTCCGGGCGCGATGGCGACAAGCTCGCCGGCCTCGAGGTCGCCCTCACCGCGGCGGGCGACCCGTGGTTCCCCGGCGCCGTCGGCTACCTCGGCTGCGAGGTGATCGAGCGCCACGACCTCGGCGACGCGACGGCCTTCCTCTGCGCCGTCCGCGAGCGCGAGACGCTGAGCGCCGAGCCGGCGATGCGCTGGCCGGAGGCGCAGCAGGTCGTGGGCGCGGAGTTCCTGGAGCGCTGGGCGGAGAAGAGCCGCCGCGAGCAGGCCGCCGCCCGCGCCTCGATGCGCTGGGTGTGAGGTGCGCGCTGCGCTCGTTGCGAGCGCTACTACCCTCGATCAACCCGAGTGGGCCGAAACCCTTCGACCGGATGAGGACTTCGTCGATCCGTTGGCCCCAGGAGCGCGGCCAGTTCTCAGTCAGCTAGCCGCTGGTAGAACGCCTGCACGTCAGGGTCATCTTTGATCCAGTTGATCTGCGAGTTCGTGGCCAGACCTGTCGACAATCTCGCGCAGTTCATCGGTGAGTGAAGTCCCGAATCCGATTCAGGTCAGCGATCGAACGATGGGCTTCCTGAAAGTTCCGGCTTGAGGTGAGTCGGGCAATCTCGGATGAGATCTCCGGCTCGCCAAAGCTATCGGGGATATTGAGGTCGAGCGCATCCTCGGCAGAACGCTCCCGAGCAAAGTCACGGAGACGCCGGCCAGTAATAGAGAGAGGCGTGCTTCTTGGTAGCCCACTCATCACGAAGAAACGGATTCGGCGCAGCGTCATCGAGTAGCGATCGGAAATCACCGTCTCCCGCGACGACATGCAAGTCAGTTCCATCCGGAACGTGCTCTAGCAGCGTCTCCCAGATAATCTGGTCGCCGAGCGTGCTGCTCTTTCCCGAGTGGGTTCCCGCAACATCCTTCGGTGTTCCGCCTTCGAGGAACGATGCTCGTCGGACACGGGGATGATGCCCGCAGCCCCGAACAACTCAATGATCGTTCGATCAGCAGGAAGTGTACGTTCCTCCGCCTGCGCCAAGAGCGAGCCTCTGACCTTCTTTTGTGACTCCTGGAAGCTCCTCGCGAGCGCCTGAAGCTTGGAGATCGCGGTCGAAGCGTCGCTGGCGATCCGCTTGCCAACCGAGGGTCGGGCGTCTCCAGGGGACGGGCTGACAGGCGCAGCTCTCGAAGAGTCTTCTCGCGGATTACAGGCTGCACGGTGCGTTCACGAGCCTTGTTCCAGCGGAAGACGATCAGGGCCGCGCTCGTCGCGCCCCCAGGCCGGTGATTCGGGCCGGGAGACTTACCAGTTCCGCCGACTGTGCTCGTCACGGGAAGTCGTAGAACGCGAGCACTGATCGAGGAGGCCGAGGCGATGCGTCAGCCCGGGTTCGTGCATTGCCAGCCCCTTACAGGCTGCCGCGCTGCCGTTGAGTACGCGCTCGCCAACATGCAGGTCCATTCCTGCGTGCACGGTGCTCGGGTGCGGGTCGACACGGAGCCGCACGTTCACGCTCCTCCGGCAGAAGATACGCACTGCCGCAACCCCGGCGGTTTGCTCCCCCGCTCTCCGTGCGCGAGGCGTCGCGCAGGCGCGTGGCGCGGTATCATGCGCGGCAACAGGCAACCCGCGCGCCGGAGGCGGCGCGCTATGTGAAGGAGTACAGCGTGGTCGCGACCGAGCGAAACAAGGTCATCGGAACCCGGCCGGTGCGCCCCGACGGCGCGGACAAGGTCACCGGCCGGGCCGAGTACGGCGCCGACGTGCGCCTGCCCCGCATGCTCTTCGGCCGCGTGCTGCGCAGCCCTCACGCCCACGCCCGCATCGTCAGCATCGATGCCTCGAAGGCGCTCGCCCTCGAGGGCGTGCACGCCGTCGTCACCAACGCGGACTTCCCGCGGCTCGGCGACGACCTCGTCGACCTCGGCGAGACGTTCGCGCCGTACAAGTACGTGCGCGACAACGTGCTCGCCTCGGACAAGGCGCTCTACGCCGGGCATGCCGTCGCCGCCATCTGCGCGACGGACCCGCACATCGCGGAGGACGCGCTCGGGCTGATCGACGTCGTCTACGAGCCGCTCGACCCGGTGATGAGCGTCCACGAGTCGATGGCGGACGGCGCGCCGCAGGTGCACGAGCACATGCGCACCACGGAGATGGCCGCGCGCTTCGTGCCCAGCGCCAACCGCTCCGAGGGCGCCTCGAACACCGCGAGCCACCTGCGCTTCGAGCTCGGCGACGTGGAGCAGGGCTTCGCCGACGCCGACATCATCCTCGAGCGCGAGTTCGAGACCGCGACGGCCCACCAGGGCTACATCGAGCCGCACAACGGCACGGCGTTCTGGAACAGGGACGGCGAGATCACGGTCTGGGTCAGCACGCAGGGCCCGTTCGCCGTGCGCCAGCAGGTCGCCAAGCTGTGCGATGTGGCGGTCTCGAAGGTGAAGGTCGTCCCGATGGAGATCGGCGGCGGCTTCGGCGGCAAGATCAACAGCTACATGGAGCCGATGGCCGCCATCCTCTCCCGCAAGACCGGCCGCCCGGTCAAGATGATCATGACACGCGAGGAGGTGCTGGTCGGCACCGGCCCGACCTCGGCCACCTACGTGCGCTGCAAGATCGGCGCCAAGCGCGACGGCACGATCATCGCCGGCGAGGCCTACCTCGCCTACGAGTCGGGCGCCTTCCCCGGCTCCCCCGTCGGCGCCGGCGCGGGCTGCATGTTCTCCTCCTACGAGATCCCGAACCTGATCACCGACGCCTACGACGTGGTCACGAACAAGCCGAAGGTCGCCGCCTACCGCGCCCCCGGCTCGCCGCAGGGGACCTTCGCGGTGGAGTCGCTGATCGACGAACTGGCGGAGCGCCTCGAGATGGACGGGATGGAGCTGCGGCTCAAGAACGCCGCCACCCAGGGCTCGCGCCGCATCGATGGCGTCGCGCAGGGCCGGATCGGCTCCGAGGAGGTGATGCGGGCGGCGATGGAGAGCCCGCACTACCGCTCCGAGCTGCAGGGCAAGAACCAGGGCCGCGGCGTCTCGATGGGCTTCTGGCACAACGCCGGAATGGAATCGAGCGCCTACGGCTCGCTCAACGCCGACGGCACGGCCAGCCTCGTGCTCGGCTCTGTCGACATCGGCGGCCAGCGCGCGGCGTTGGCGATGCAGTTCGCGGAGACGCTCGGCATCACCTACGAGCAGGTGAAGCCGCTGGTCGTCGACACGGACTCGGTCGGCTTCAACGGCGTCACCGGCGGCAGCCGCACCACCTTCGCCACCGGCTGGGCCGTCTACGAGGCGGCGATGGACATTCGTCGCCAGCTCGAAGAGCGCGCCGCCGCGATCTGGGAGCTCGACCGCGACGACGTGAGCTACGGCGACGACGCCGTGATCCGCGGCCCCGCCGGCGATGACGGCGAGGCGCCCTCGATCACCTTCAACGAGATCTGCGCGAAGCTCGGCGGGAGCGGCGGGATGATCCAGGGCCGCGCCGACGTGGCGCCGACCACCGTCGGGGCCGCCTTCGGCTGCCACATCGTGGACGTCGAGGTGGACCCGGAGACGGGCAAGGTGGACGTGCTGCGCTACACGGCCGTGCAGGACGTGGGCACCGCCATCCACCCCTCGTACGTCGAGGGGCAGATCCAGGGCGGGGCCGCGCAGGGCGCGGGCATGGCGCTGACCGAGGAGTACTTCTACCGCGACGACGGGAGCCTCGCGAACTCCAGCCTGCTCGACTACCGGATGCCGACGGCGCTCGACCTCCCGGAGATCGAGACGATCCTCGTCGAGGTCCCGAACCCCGGGCACCCCTACGGCGTGCGCGGGGTCGGCGAAGTGCCGATCGTGCCGCCCCTGGCTGCGGTCGCGAACGCGATCCACGACGCCATCGACCTGCGCGTCACCTCGCTGCCGGCCTCGCCGCGGGTGCTGCTGGACCTGCTCCACCCGGAGGACTAGCCGCGGCGCCGGCAGGCGCATCGCGAACACGCAGCGGGCCGCCACAGCTGGAGCTGGGCGGTCCGTTTGCTTGTCTGCGCGGACGGGCGGCCCTCATCCCCGCGCTCTCCCTCAGGAGACCTTTGCAAAACTCCCGCTTCGAGGGCGGTCCGGCCCCCTCTCGCCTTGCGGGAGAGACACCCCAGGGGGCTAAGACGTCAAGCGGCGAGCTGCTCGCGGTCGTGCCGGTGCGCCCGGGCGGTGGCCTCGTCGTAGCAGGCGCGGGCCCTCAGGCGGCCGTGCAGGTAACCGACGAGGCGATTGCCGAGGGCGCGCAGCGGCCGGATGCTACGGTCAGCGGCGAGGTAGCGGCGTAGTTCCTGCGGGACTTCGCCGACTCGTAGCGTTCGGGGTCGTTCCCGAACTCGCCGAGCACCCGGGCGCCGAGCACGACACCGAGTCCGGGCAGGGAGCGGTAGATTTCGGCGTCCGGGTGCTGCTCAAAATATGCTGCCAGCTCGGCCTCGAGCTCCTTGATCTGACGGTTGATCTCGCCGATCTGACCGACCGTGGCGCGGGTGCTCGCGGCGAACGCCCGGCTCAGCGCGGGCGGCGCCCCGAGCGGCGGCGAGCGCAACGCTGCGCGGACCGCGGCGGCGCGCTGCTCGATGCCGCGCTGGCGGCCGCCGCGGCGGAGGGCAGCGCGGATCTGGGTGCTGCTCAGCCGCGCCGCCTCACGCGGGCCGGGCGTCGTCGCCAGCAGCCCCAGCGCGTCACCGTGCGCGAGCTTGGGAAACGCCTGCAGTGCGCCCGGGAAGTACTCGCGCAGCGCGCTGCGCAGCCGGTTCGTCTGCCGGACGCGGTCCCAGACGAGCTGCTGGTGGGCGCGGGCGAGGATGCGCACCGCGGCGGCCTCGTCGCTGTCGCCGGCGACCGGGCGGTGGTTGTGGCGGTCGGTGCGAACGAGGTCGGCGAGCAGCTTCGCGTCGCCGGCGTCGGACTTGGCGCCGCCGAGGTGGTGGCGCTCGCGGTAGCGCGCCGCCGAGCGCGGGTTGATCGCGTAGACGCGGTAGCCGGCCGCGAGCAGGGCCGAGACCCAGGGTCCGCGGTCGGTCTCGATGCCGACCACGACCTCGCCCGGGTCTGAGGCGTGCGCGGCGATCAGTTCGTGCAGTGCGGCGAGACCCGCGACGCCTTCGGGCAGCCGCCGGGCGGCGAGCTGCTCGCCGGCCTCGTTCATGAGCTGGACATCGTGGTGGTCTTCGGACCAGTCGTCGCCAACGTACAGGGCCATCGTGCCTCGCTTTCCTGCGCTTCGTGCTGCTGGCTGCGACCCGGTGGGCTGGTCCTGCGACGGCCTAATGGTCAGTGCTCGATGGCACGACACCCCAGCAGTGCTTCGGACAACCCGGACGTACCAGCCGGGGCACGGTCTCTCCCGAGAGATCACAGGTCTCGGGGCAAGGAAGTGCTCACCGGCCGGCCGGTCCGGGACCAGTCTGCCCGATACACCGGGCTGCTGGTCGAACCCCATTAGGGCGGGGGGTGAGGGGTACGACGGACTCCCGAGGGCGCATCAACCCCGGAGGCGGACCGGCGGGGGAGGGTTCAGCGCCCCCCTGGAGGGCAGCGGCCGGCGGCTACGACTCCGCGCGGTAGTCGCCGGAGCGGCCGCCGGACTTGGCGACGAGGCGCACGGCCTCGATCTGCATGTCGCGCTGCACGGCCTTGCACATGTCGTAGATCGTGAGCGCGGCGACGGAGACGGCGGTCAGCGCCTCCATCTCCACTCCGGTGCGCGCGGTCGTGCGCACGGTCGCCTGGATCTCCACCGCGGGATCCTCGGGGTCGAGGCAGAGTTGCACCTCCACACCGCTGATCGGCAGCGGGTGGCAGAGCGGGATCAGGTCGGGCGTGCGCTTGGCGGCCATGATGCCGGCGATGCGCGCCGCCGCCAGCACGTCTCCCTTCGGCAGCTGCCCCTCGCCGATCAACGCCAGCGTCTCGGCGCTCATCGCCACGCGCCCGCGCGCCGTCGCCTCGCGGCGCGTCACGTCCTTGTCGGACACATCGACCATCCGCGAGTGGCCGCGCTCGTCGAGGTGGGACAGCGCCCGATCGTCCGCCGCGGACTCAGCCACCGATGTACGACATCTCGATGCGGGGGAGGTTCTCGGTGCCCGCGGCGCGGATCTCGGAGTAGCGGTCCTCGCGCGCGCTCCAGACGCCCGTCAGCAGCGCCGCCAGCGCGGCGTCGCCGGCGCCCTCGCGCAGCGGCCCCCGCAGATCCGTCCCGGCAACGGCGAAGAGACAGGTGTAGAGGCTGCCGTCGGCGGAGATGCGGGCGCGCGTGCAGTCGCCGCAGAACGGGGTCGAGACCGAGGTGATGAACCCGATCTCGCCCTCGCCGTCGCGGTAGCGCCAGCGCTTCGCCACCTCGCCGCGGTACGAGGGCTCGACGGGCTCGATCGGCAGCGCCTCGTCGATCCGCTCGATCAGCTCACGCGCCGGGACGACATCGTCCAGCCGCCAGCCGTTGGTGACGCCGACGTCCATGTACTCGATGAAGCGCAGCACCGCGCCCGTGCCCTTGAAGTGGCGCGCGAGGTCGACGGCGCCGTCGTCGTTGACACCGCGCTTGACGACGGCGTTGACCTTGATCGGTGTCAGCCCCGCCGCGGCGGCCGCCTCGATGCCCTCGAGGACCAGCGCCACCGGGAAGTCGGCGTCGTTCATCGCGCGGAAGGTGGCATCGTCGAGCGTGTCGAGCGAGACCGCGACGCGGTCGAGCCCGGCCTCGGCGAGCGGGCCGGCGAGCGTGGTCAGGCGCGAGCCGTTGGTGGTCATCGCCAGCTCCACGTCGGGCGCGGCCTCGCGCAGCAGGCGCACCAGCGCGGGCAGATCCGCGCGCAGCGTCGGCTCGCCGCCGGTCAGCCGGATCTTGCGCACGCCGAGCTGCGCGGCGATGCCGGCGAGGCGCGCGATCTCCTCGAAGCTCAGGATCTCGCCGCGCGGCAGGAACTCGAAGTCCGCGCCGAAGACCTCACGCGGCATGCAGTAGCGGCAGCGGAAGTTGCAGCGGTCGGTGACGGAGACACGCAGATCGCGCAGCGGCCGCCCGAAGCGATCGGCGAGTGTTCCGCCAGGGGTTTCGGCGGACGGATGGTCGGCTGGAGGAAGCTCGGTGCTCATGCGGGCTCCTTCGGCCATTAAGTATCGCACGCGGGGCCCTCGCGGCGCTGCGTGCGGCTACCCGCGGGTCGCGCCCCCGGCGCTGAGCCCATCTCGCGATCGAGCGCTACGCGCTCAGGCGCTGCAGTAACGGGAAGAGGGCGCGCACGGCGCGGGCGCGATGGCTGAAGTCGTGCTTCTCCTCGCCCAGCTCGGCCATCGTGCGGCCGTCGGGCAGCTCGAACAGCGGGTCGTAGCCGAAGCCGGCGGCGCCGCGCGGGGCCTCGGCGATGCGGCCCTCGACGGCGCCCTCGCGCACCCAGGTGCGGCCGCCCGGCAGCACAAGCGCGACGACCGCGCGGAAGCGCGCGCCGCGCCGGCCCGGCGGCACGCCGCGCAGCTCGGCGAGCAGCAGCGCGTTGCGCTCGGCGGCTCCGGGCGCGCGCGACCCGCCGTAGCGGGCGGAGAGCACGCCCGGCCGCCCCTCGAGTGCATCGACCTCCAGACCGGAGTCGTCGCCGAGCGCGGGCAGCCCGGACGCCTCGGCGTGACGCACGGCCTTGGTGACGGCGTTCTCGAGGTAGGAGCGCCCCGTCTCGATGATGTCGACGGGGGCGAGGCCGAGGTCGGCGGGGGTGACGGGAGCCCAGCCGCTGCCCTCGAGCAGCAGCGCGAACTCGGCGGCCTTGCCGGGGTTGCCGGTGGCGATCAGCAGCCGGGGCAGGTTCGTCATCGGCGCATCAATCGAGGCAGAAGGGGCAGATGCGGAACTCGCTCTGCGCGCGTCGGCCGGCCCAGCGTTCCAACTCGCCCCGATCCAGCGAGCAGACCTTGATGTAGTCCCGCGTCGTGTAGTTCGAGTAGGCGCCGCTGATGCTCCAGCACGTAGCGCTGTGCAGCACTACCGAGGTCGACGGCGCCTCGGTCCGGCCGGCGTTCAGGACGTATCCGTCGGTGTGCCGGCCGACCCATGCGAGGTACGCGTCCTCGGCGTCGACGAACGTCTGCATGGCTCTCGCCTCTCTGTAGGAGGGCGCAGCAGGCTCTTCTGCCGCCAGCAGACACCCTGAACCTCCTGGGGAGGAGCAGCGGAAAAAGGCTCAGGCGACGGCGTCGGCCTCGGCCTCGGGCTGCAGCAGCGCGCCCTCGAGGACAAGTTCGATGGTCATGGTGTGGGCGCAGGCCCGGCGACGGACGAAGAAGTCGCAGCTGCATTCCCAGCGGCCGTCGTCGAGGCGCACCTCGTGAGTGCCGTTGTCCCCGGTCACCGAGACCGTCAGCTGCGTGACATGGAGGCGGTCCCGCTCGCGTGCGTAGCGGTGCGCCTTTGCGACCTTCCCAATCATCCCTGAGTCCATGTGCCTTCCTTCGTCGCGGGGCGTCCGGACGCACGAGCGCCGCGGCCAGGCCGCGGCGCGTTGAGGGTCTTCCGTCGGCATGTCTCACCCATCACCCAGAGCCTAGGATCGCCGCCCCCCGCCCGTCAACCGCCCCCGCCGCTCGCGCGCTCAGAAGCGCGGCCGAGTCGCACGGCTAGCGCCTCGCGAAGCCGGAGTAGAGGTCGATCCGCGCAGCCAGATAGCCGAGGCCGACACCGTACTGATTAGAATCGCTCCCGTATTGCTGTACCAGCCCGGCGATCCGTAGTAGGCGCTCAGAATCCTCGATAGTCAGACGAGCATGTTCTCGTGATAGGTACTCGGGCTGGTCCGGCCGTATGTCGTTTGCCATGCGCTCAAGCAGCGCCCGGACAACCCCAGCATTATCCGCAGCGTAGACAGCCGCATGTACCCGCTCGAGCAGGTCTCCCCTGTCGAGCAGGGTGCGCTCAATACCACCCACACCGGCAGGAGTTCGACCATTCAGGTAGTCGATGACTTCGCCGCCGCGTGCACTCCCCTCGACGAAGCGGCGATACAACGCCGGCTCTGTGATCTTCACCGCGACCAGAAGAGCGAGCAGCACCGGGTGCAATGGGTAGCGGCCCACGGGGTCCCTCCCGGCCAGGGACAGCAGCCGGAGACAGTAGTCCATATCCCTGAGCGACAGGCCCATGTTGCCCAGGAGGACCGGCAAGTACTCCTCGATCATTCGGAGCTCACGGAAGCGTTGATTGCCGCCCCCGCGTTTGCTCAGCGCATGGAAGAACTCTGGCAGCCGAAACTTGTTGAACAGATGAGTGCAGAATCGGGTGGGGTCCGCATCCGGCAGAACGAACTCCATGTCGAAGAAGCGCCGGAGGTAGGTGCCTGCGTCGATGTCGCCGTACACCGACTCCAGCGACTTCACGAGTTCGCGCCGGTTGATGCCGAAGACAAAAGCGATGTTGGGCACGTCGAAGATGCGCTTGACACGCTCCAGCAGCTCGATCGCGAACGTCGGTCGGCAGCGGTCGAGTTCGTCGATGATGAAGATGAGTGGCTGCCCGGTCTCGCTGCGGACCTCGGCGGCCAGTTCCGTCAGGCTCTGCTTCAGCTCGTCCCTGGCTGCCCGCATCTGGTGGTAGCCGCCGAGGTCATCCAGGTCGGTCTGGCTTCCGCCGGGCAGGCCCGGCAGCGGCATCCCGGTCGTCGCCATGGACGCAACGGAGCCCGCGAAGTAGGCGGGCCGCACGAGCTGACCGAGCGCACCGCGAACCTTCTCCGAGAACTTCTCCTTGCCCAGGTGCTCTGAGAGCTGGCCGGTAATCGAGAGCAGCGGGTCGCCTGCGAAGTCGTCCTCCCAGGCGTTGTAGTAGATCGCCTGCCACTTGGGATCTTGATTCCGCAGGTCCTGCGCCCAGCGCCTGAGCAGGAACGTCTTCCCCGTCCCCCAGTGGCCGTCGAGGCTGATGACGAACGGCGCCTCCTGCCCTCGGACGATGCTCGTCAGGCGCTCCGCAATCTCCTTGCGGTCGAGCACATCGTCGGTCCACGGCTCCGAGGTGTTGACCTTCGCCTCGACCACCTTGAGCAACGACGGCACCGGCTGGCTTTCGGGGTCCGGCTTCTGCACCATGAAGCCAGTCTCTCACGACTCCGACCGGCAGCCACGCAATGCCGAGCCTTGGTGTCCGCGCGCGCTCAGAAGCCCGCCAGCCGCTTGTAGCGCGGCCCGTCCGCACGCAGCCGCGAGTGCACCAGCACAAGCTCTCGCGCGACGAACGGCGCGGCCTCGGACGCGGCCAGCGCGCGCACCGAGGCGGCGATCGCGCGCCGCTCCAAGGCCCGCGCCTGCCGCCGGACGCGCGCGATCGTGAGGTGCGGGCGCAACTCGCGGCGCTCGCCGGGCAGCCCCGCCGCGACGACCGCCGTCTCGGCGCGCGACGCCAGCGCGCGCAGGCCCTCGAGGTCCCCGCCGACTCCCAGCCACACCGCGCCGCCGCGCGATCCGCCGAACATCCCCGCCGCGCCGAGTTCGAGCGGAACCTCGACGGGCGGGACGGCCTCGCGCAGCGCCGCCTGTAGCGGCTCCAGCCGCTCCTCCGTGACCTCGCCGAGGAAGCGCAGCGTGAGGTGCAGCAACTCCGGCCGCACCAGCCGCAGCAACCCGGGGTGCTGCTCATCAAGCGCCGTGGCCGCGTCGGCGGCGGACAGCCGCCACGCCTCGGGCGGTTCGATCGCGAGGAAGAGGCGCACGCTCAGCCGAGCCTTTCCCGCTGCAAGGGGCGACTGCGCAGGCCCGCGGGCTGCTGGAGATGGCGGAACTCCATCAGTGCCCCCGCCGGATTAGCCGAGCCTTTCCCGCTGCAAGGGGCCACTGGCAGGCCCGCGGGCTGCTGGAGATAGCGGAACTCCATCAGTGGCCCCGCCGGATTAGCCGAGCCTTTCCCGCTGCAAGGGGCCACTGGCAGGCCCGCGGGCTGCTGGAGATAGCGGAACTCCATCAGTGGCCCCGCCGGATTAGCCGAGCCTTTCCCGCTGCAAGGGGCCACTGGCAGGCCCGCGGGCTGCTGGAGATAGCGGAACTCCATCAGTGGCCCCGGCGGATTAGCCGAGCCTTTCCCGCTGCAAGGGGCCACTGGCAGGCCCGCGGGCTGCTGGAGATAGCGGAACTCCATCAGTGGCCCCGGCGGATCAGCCGAGCCCGAGGAAGCGCGCGGCGTTGCCGCCGAGCAGCGCCTCGCGGAGCGCCGGATCGGCGACGGCCGCCCGCGCCTCGGCGAGATCGCGGTCCTGCGCGCGCAGCGGGTAGTCCGAACCCCACAGCACCAGCTCCGGACCCACGAGGTCCGCGACCGCCTCGAAGACGCGCGGCTCGTAGAGCAGCGCGCTGGCGGCGGAGTCGAAGGCGAGCCGGCCCTCTTCGAGCAGCGCGCGCAGCTCCGGCATCAGCGCGTAAAAGGGGAAGCCGCCGCCCCAGTGCGCCGCGATCAGACGCAGGTGCCCCTCGCCCAGGAGCCGCCACAGCCCGCCCGCCGTGAAGCCGCCGCCCTTGCCGCCGTAGTCGTGCCCCGCGGGCTCCGAGGCGTGGACCAGCAGCGGCAGGTCCAGCCCCGCCGTGAGCTCCGCCAGCCAGGCCGCCGCCTCGTCCTCGTCGCGCTCGCCGGGGCGCACCTCGCCGAGGCCGCGCGCGCCCGCCGCGGCGTAGTCGCGCGCCAGCGCCCGCGCGCCGCCGTCCGCGAAGGCGATCGGCACGAACGGCAGCAGTTTTCCCTCTGCCTCCGCGGCGGCGCTCAGCAGGTATTCGGCGTGCTCCGCGGCGTGCCCCGCGGCGCGCCACCAGAAGCCGGCGGCGACGGCGCGATCCACGCCCGCGCCCTCCATCGAGGCGATCAAGTCACCGGCGCTCGCCATCCGCGCGCGGCCGTCGCCGTAGAGCTCGGCGAAGCCGGCGTCGGCGCCCGCCAGCTCGGCGCGGCGCGCGATCATCGCCGGCGGGAAGACGTGGCTATGGACATCGACGATCATCCGGGGCATCGTACGATGGACGCGACGGCAATCCGCCGCACTGTCCGTTGCGCCGCCTCTCCCCGCCGCCCGACCGGGACCGCGATGGCTGACGAACCCGCACCCGCCGAAGCGGACGCCGAACCCGACGCCCTCACGCTGCGCGCGCTCGTCGAGGCGCTGCTGTTCGTCTCCGACGGACCGGTCACGAGCGGCGCGCTCTCGCGCGCACTGGACGTGACGCCGCACCGCATCGAGCTGACCCTCGACGACCTCGACGGCTTGCTCGGGGAGCACGGCGTGCAGCTGCAGCGCGGCCCGGAGGGCGCGCAGCTGATCACCGCGCCAGAGGCCGCCGCGGCGGTCGAGCGCTTCCTCGGGCTGGAGTCGGCGCGGCGGCTCTCGACGGCGGCGCTGGAGACGCTCGCCGTGATCGCCTACCGCCAGCCGGTGACACGAGCGGCGATCGAGGCGATCCGCGGGACCAGCAGCGACGCCGTGCTGGCCACGCTGCGCGCGCGTGCGCTGATCGAACGGATCGGCCGCGCCGCCGGCCCCGGCCGCCCCGCGCTCTACGGCACGACGCAGCGCTTCCTCGAGCACTTCGGGCTGCGACGCGCCGCGGAGCTGCCGGGGCTGGACGAGTTCGCCGCACGCCTCGGCGTCCCGCCGCCCTCGGAGCAGCCGTCGCTGCTCGACCGGCCGGAGCCGGTGGCGGACGGCGCGGCGTCGCCTGCGGGCCGGCAGCTCGCGCGCGCGCAGAGCGCCGGCCCGGCGAGCGCCGCGCCCGCGCTGCCGCGCGATGCCGGCGCAGCGCCGGGCAGACGCGACGCGCTGCCGCGGTCCGGGTCAACGGTCCCGCATCAGCCCTCGCTCGGCCTCTAGGCGCGGACGGCGCGCGGAACGATGGTCACGATCAGCGTGCTGCTCACGCTGCGCCTGCCGGGCGCGCGCAGTCTCAAGGAGAAGCGCGCCGTGGTGCGATCGCTGACCGCGCGGCTGCGCGGGCGGCTCGAGCTGAGCGCCGCCGAGGTCGGCGCGCAGGATCAGCCGCAACGCGCGCAGATCGGCTTCGCCGTCGTCTCCGGCGACCTCGCGACCGCTCGCGGGCTGGCCGACGAGGCGCAGCGCTTCGCCGAGCGCGAGCTGCTCGGCCGCGCCGAGATCGTGGACCGGGTGATCGAGGAGTTCGTGCTGCGCCCCGACTGAGGCCGCGGTGAGGCGGCCGTGAGGCCGCGGCGAGCGCCTCAGCCCGCGCCGCCGCCAGCCTGATCCGCGGAGAGTGGGCAGACGCCGCAGCCGCCGCGCCGGCACCACAGGTCCTGCACGTGCAGCAGCCCCTGGGCGTGCAGCGCGCCGGCCCGCGGCGCGGGCTCGCCGAGCAGGCGGCGCAAGGCCAGCGTGCGGCCGTAGGGGCGCGGGGCCGGCCAGGCCTCGATCAGCGCCGCGCTGCGGCGCGCCAGCTCGAGGTCCCCGAAAGCCGCGGCCTGCGCGGCGAGCAGCGGCAGCGCCGCGTTCCAGCCCAGTTCCGCCGCGCGCCCGCGCCCGATTGCACTCCCATCGCAGCCGCCGCCGCGCAGCGCCTCGATCACGGGCCCGGGGCGCATGCCCGCCGCCAGCTCGGCGAGGCGGCGCAGCGGCTCGCCACCAAGGGCGCGGCCGATCGCGGCGGCGAGTTCGAGGCGCTCATCGGGCGTCTCGCGGCGGCGTCCGGCGGAGGCCTCCAGTGCGCGCAGCAGCAGCCGCACCCAGGCGCCATGCCAGCCCTGCCCGGCCGCCAGCGCGTCCGCGCGCCAGGCCAGCTCCGCCATGCGCCGCCGCCCCTCGGCGCGCAGCAGCGCCGTGGTCTCCTCGGCGCCGCGCTGCGCGGCGAGCGCGGCGCAGGGCTCCGCGCCGCTCGGGCCGAGGCGCAGCAGCGCGCGCAGCCGTCCCGGATCTCCGCCCAGCGCCGGGCCGACGGCGCAGGTCGGGGCGAATCCGCCCCCGGGCAGCGGTAGCGGCCCGCCCGGCTGCGGCCGGTCGTCGATCCAGACGAGGTGCAGGATCAGCGCGCCGTAGGCGGGATCACGGTCGTGGCCGTGGCGCACGAAGTCGCTGGCCGCGAGGTGTACTTCCAGCGGACCGCTGCGCACGACGCCCTCGGGCAGCAGGAACGCCGCCTCGCGCACGTCCGGCCCCGGCCCGCGCCCGGCACGGCCGGGCCGCAGCAGTGGCCAGGGCAGCGCCTGCGGCGGCGTCCGCCCGAGCAGCCAGAGCGCGACCAGCTCGTGCTCCTGCAGCTTGTCTTGCGCTGCCGCGCCGGGCCGCGCCGGCGCACCCGTCCCCAGCCGGTACGGCGGCGGCGCCGGCTCGCGCAGGCGGTATTGCCGCAGCGCGGGCGCGATCGGCGGCGCGCTCACGACTGCGCTCCGCCGTCCGGCCCGGCATCGCCGTCGACGCGGTAGAACCCGGCCTGCTCGGCGACGAGCTGGAGCAGCCGCCGCGCCATGCGGCGCGGCTCACGCGCGCGCCGCTCCCACCCGGAGACGGTCTGCTGGTTGGTGCCGATGCGGTCCGCGAACTGGCGCTGGGTCTCGCCGAGGTGGCGGCGCAGCGCGCGCACGCGCGCCGCGTCCCACTCGCCCCCGCCCGGCGTCTCGCCGCGCGCTCCGACGCGGTAGCGCGGCTCGCGTTCGGTCATCGCGCCAGCATCCCTCCAGCGGCTCCTCGCGGCGCCCCAGCGCCCTCCAGCGGCTCCACCCGACCAGGCGGAACGCACCGAGGATACATGAAATCATGTACTCCCGGTAGCGCTAGCACTCTAACGGGGAGAGTGCTAAGATTCGGCGCGAACAGGAGACAGAAAGAGAAAACAGGCAATCGGGAGGATAGTGAATTGGCAACTTCAGTCGTTCCCTTGACGGACCACATCGTGCTGCAGGCGGTCAAGGAGGAGGAGGTCACCACCTCTGGCCTGGTAATTCCGGACTCCGCGAAGGAGAAGCCGCAGCACGGGCTTGTCGTCGCCGTGGGCCCGGGCAAGCTCAACGACGCCGGCGTCGTTGAGACCCTCGAGCTGGACGATGGGGACCGCGTGCTCTACCAGAAGTACACGGGCCAGGACATCACCGTCGACAAGACCGAGTACATCATCATTCGCTTCCAGGACGTGCTCGCCAAGCTCGTCGACGGAAAGTAGCACGCCCGCATGACCGCCAAGACGATCAAGTTCGACGAGGACGCTCGCCGCTCGCTGCGCGCGGGCGTTGACATCCTCGCGGGCGCCGTCGGCGTCACGCTCGGCCCGCGCGGCCGCAACGTGGTGCTGGACAAGAACTACGGCCCCGCCGTCATCACCAAGGACGGCGTGACCGTCGCCCGTGAGATCGAACTCACCGACCGCTTCCAGAACATGGGCGCGCAGCTCGTCAAGCAGGTCGCGATCCGCACCAACGACGTGGCCGGCGATGGCACCACCACCGCCACCATCCTCGCCCAGGCGATCCTGCACGACGGCATCCGCAATATCGCCGCCGGGGCCAACCCGATGGCGATCCGCCGCGGCCTCGACGCCGCACAGCTCGTCGCCGCCGCGCGCCTCCAGGAGGCCTCCTCGCCGGTCGACGGCAAGGAGACCATCGCCGCCGTGGCCGGCATCGCCGGCAACGACCGCCAGATCGGCGACCTCATCGCCGATGTCATGGAGAAGGTCGGCAAGGACGGCGTGATCACGGTCGAGGAAGGCAAGGGCATCGACGACGAGACCGAGTTCGTCGACGGCCTGCAGATCGAGCACGGCTGGATCTCGCCGCACTTCGTCACCAACCAGGACCGCCAGGAGACCGTGATCGAGGACCCCTACATCCTGATCACCGACCACAAGTTCTCCGACATCAGCGATCTGCTGCCGATCGTCGAGAAGACGCTGCAGATCTCCAAGAACCTGGTCGTGCTCTGCGACTCCTTCGAGGGCGACGCGCTGGCGACGATGGTCGTCAACAAGATGCGCGGCACCCTCAACTTCCTCGCCGTGCGCGCCCCCTCCTTCGGCGACCGCCGCAAGGCCTCGCTCGAGGACATCGCCGCCCTCACCGGCGGCACCTTCCTGACCTCCGATATGGGCCGCTCGATCGAGGACGCGCAGGTCGCCGACCTGGGCCGCGCCCACCGTATCGTCTCCGACAAGGCGCGGACGACGCTCATCGACGGTTACGGCACCGACGAGGGCATCCAGGCGCGCATCCGCCAGATCCGCGCCCAGGTGTCCGACACTTCGTCCACCTACGACCGCGAGAAGCTGCAGGAGCGGCTTGCCAAGCTGGCCGGCGGCGTCGCCGTGATCAAGGTCGGCGGGGCCACCGAGTCCTCCGTGCGCGAGAAGAAGTTCCGCGTCGAGGACGCGCTCTCCGCCACCCGCTCCGCGGTCGAGGAGGGCGTCGTGCCCGGCGGCGGCGTCGCCTTCATCCGCATCCAGGACGACATCACCGAGCTGGCGGAGTCGATGGGCGACGCGGACGAGGCGACCGGCGCGCGCATCCTGCACCGCGCCCTCGAGGCTCCGCTGCGGTTGCTCGTCGAGAACGCCGGCCTCGAAGGCTCCGTGCTCGTCGAGGACGTGCGCCGCGCCAAGCCGAACGAGGGCTACGATGTCGCCCTCGGCAAGATGGGCGACATGTTCGAGCTCGGCATCCTCGACCCCGTCAAGGTGTCGCGGGCGGCCCTCGAGAACGCGGTCTCGGTCGCGGCGCTGATGCTCACGACCGAGAGCGTCGTCGCCGAGATCCCCCAGACCGGGCCGAGGAGCGCCATGGACCCGGAGATGGCGGCCGCAATGGCCGGTGGTGGCATGGGCGGCGGTATGCCCGGCATGGGCATGCCCGGCATGTAGCCTCACCCCCGGAACCAGCTACGACGACGGGCCGCCTGCGGGCGGCCCGTTCGCTTGCCCGCGGCCGGGCGGGTCAGTCCGCGAGCTGCAGTGCGTCCTCCAGCACGGAGGCGTCGGCGATCGGCCCGACCACGGCGAGCTGCAGGCGATCGGCGCGCACGAGGCGGCGCGCGACCCGCTCGACGTCCTCGAGCGTGACCCGCTCGAAGCCGGCGATCGCCTCCTCCGGCTGGCGCAGCGGCAGGCCGAGCGCCAGCCGCGAGCCGTGCCAGGCGGAGACGGAGCGCGTGTCCTCCAGCTGCAGCTGGATGCGCGAGCGCACCAGCTGCTTCGCGCGCGCCAGCTCGGCCGCCTCGATCGGCGATCGCAGGCAGGCGAGCGCGGCGACGATCTCGCGCACCGTCTCCGCCGCGTTGGTGGGATCAACACCCGCATGCACGGAGAATGCGCCCGTGTCGCGCAGGTACGCGGCGGAGCTGTGCACGTCGTAGCAGAGCCCCAGCTCCTCGCGCAGGCGGATGAAGAGCCGCGAGGACATCCCCTCGCCCAGCACGATCGAGAGCAGGGCGAGCGCATGGCGGTCCTCGTCGCGCGAGTCCAGACCGCGCAGTCCCAGGCCCAGGTGCGCCTGCTCCGTCTCCTTCTCCAGCAGCCGCAGCAGCGGACCGGGCGGCTGGCCGCCGGCGGGGACCCAGCCCGCCGGCTCGCCCGCGGGCCAGTCGGCGACGGCGTTCGCGGCCCGCTCGCGCGCCTCGGCCGTGGGCAGCGCCCCGGCGATCGAGATCACGACGGCGTTGGCCACGTACTGGCTGCGGTAGTAACCGCGCAGCCGCTCCCCGGAGAGCGCGTCAATCGAGCGCGGCGCGCCGGCGATGTCGCGTCCCAGCGGCTCCCCCGGCCAGAGCAGCCCGTCCAGCAGCACGCTCGCGTGCTCGTCCGGGGCATCCTCGACGGCGGCGAGCTCCTCGAGGATTACGCCGCGCTCGCGCTCGATCTCCTCGTCGCGGCACTGCGAGCCGCGCAGCATGTCGACGAGCAGGTCGAGCGCCTCGGGGAAGCGGTCGGGCGTGACTTTGCCGTAGTAGACCGTCAGCTCGCGGTCCGTGGCGGCGTTGAACGAGCCGCCGAGGCTATCGATCTCCGCCGCCACCAGGCGCGGGCCGGGGCGGCGCTCCGTGCCCTTGAAGCAGAGGTGCTCGACGAAGTGCGAGATGCCGGCGTCCTCGGGCGCCGCCTCGTAGCGCTGTCCGGCGCGGAGGTAGATCGAGATCGAGACGGAGCGCGCGTAGGGCAGCTCGGTAAGCACCAGCTGGAGGCCGTTGTCGAGCGTCGAGACCTGCGGCCGGGGATCAACGCTCATCGCCAGGCTCCTCGCCCGCGGCGCCGCGGCTGTCGCGCGGCGCGATGGCGAATCCTAGGGAGCGGATCGCCAGCGGTCCATCGTAGCGAGGGCGTCAGGATTCCAGCCAGAGCACGTCGCCGTGCAGATCCGGGTCGTGCTCGCGCGAGGCAAAGACCTCGTACTCACGCCGCGACTCGCCGATCGTCGTGCCCGGGCCGTGTCCCGGCAGCACTCGCGTCTCCTCCGGGAGCGGGTAGAGCCGCGAGGTGATCGAGCCGATCTCCTGCTGCAGCAGCTCGTTGGAGCGCGAGGCGCCGGGCCCGCCGGGAAAGAGCGTGTCGCCGCTCAACAGCGCGCCGCCGATCAGCAGGCAGATCGAACCCGGCGTGTGTCCGGGCGTGTGGATCACGCGCATCGAGGCCCCGCCGACCGCGATTTCCGCGCCGTCGGCCAGGCGTTCGGCGCCGCGCGCGGGGTCGATGTCCGTCTCCTCGGCCCCGGCGAAGACGGGGGCGGCGATCGCCGCCCGCATCACGTCGAAGCCGTCCCAGTGATCGCGGTGCCCGTGCGTCACGACGACACGCTCGACCGGCTCCCCGCCAAGCGCCTCGATCACCTGCTCGAATCCGCCGGGTACGTCGATCACGGTCGCGCCCGCCCCGCCCGAGACGGGCCGCACGATATAGGCGTTGTTGGAGAACGGGCCGATACCCTCGACGATCTCGATCGTCACCTCGCTGTCGGCGTAGACCGTGGCGTCGCCGGACTCAGACATCGTCACCTCTCCTCGCTCGCGGCGGGCAGGCTAGCAGAGTTGACACCGTCCGCGCCCGTCGCGTCCTCCGCAGGCGTCGCGCCGAGGCCGCAGCGCCCGCCGCGCCGCCACACGAAGCCCTCGGCGCAGAGCGCGTCGAGCAGCGCCCGCAGCCGCTCCGGCGGCGGGGCTCGCCGCCCTCCGCTCGCGGCCAGCCCGCCCAGCAGCCGTGCCACCGGCAGCGGCTCCGGCGATTCGCGCAGCGCGGCCAGGATGCGGCCGCGCCACTGCCGGTCGGAGCCCTCGAAGGGCGGCTGCGCGCGCAGCGGCGCGGCCTGCTCGCCCGCCGCGAAGCGCGGCCGCGCCGCGCAGCAGGAGGCGACCACGCAGACCTCGCAGCGCGGGCGCGGCAGGCAGACGCGCGCGCCGTAGTCCATCAGCGCGGGGTTCCAGCGCGCGCCGGTTCCCGGCCGCAGCAGCCGCCGCGCCGCCGCGCGCAGCGCCGCGGGTGGCGTCTCGCGCGCGGGCTGCAGATCGCCGTGCAGCAGCCGGCCGACCAGCCTCGCGACGTTCGTGTCGAGGGCGGGTGCATCCTCGCCGAACCCGAAGCAGCGCACGATCGCGGCGCTGAAGGGGCCGACGCCGGGCAGCGCCAGCAGCGCGGCCTCGTCGCGCGGCAGCCGCCCCCCGTGGTGGTCCGCGCAGCGGCGCGCGGCCTGCTGCAGGTGCAGCGCCCGCCGCGGGTAGCCGGCGTTGGCCCAGACGCGCAACAGCTCCGCGCGATCGGCCGCCGCGAGCGCCTCGAGCGTCGGGAAGGCCTCGATCCAGCGCTGCCAGAGCGGGAGCACGCGCGACATCTGCGTCTGCTGCGAGCAGACGGCGGCGACCAGCGCCCAGTAGGGGTTGCGCGCGTCGCGCCAGGGGAAGTCCGCGCCGTGCGCGTCGTACCAGGCGAGCAGCTTCGAGCGGATGCGCCCCAGCCGCTGCGGGCTGAGCGCGACGGCGCCCGAGGCGTTGGCGGTCGGCGCGGAGGGCGTCACGTCGCGATCCCGATCCTAGGGAGGGCCGGCGCCGCTGCCCTGCTCCAGGTCCGCAGGCACGACGAGCACGGCCTGGACGAGCCCGTCCGCGAGGCGCACGACGGCGATGTCGCCCACCTCGATCGCATCCAGGGGCGCGATCTCGAAGAGCCGCAGCGGCGCGCTGAAGTTGATCGTGGTCGTCCCGCCGTCGGACGAGATCACGAGGCGGCCCGGCGCCGACTCCACGACGTGCGCCCTGCGCCAGACCTCGCCGGGCAGCGCCGGGAGCCCGCCGAAGCCCGTGAACCCACCCTCGGAGATCCAGCCCTCGACGACCGGAGCCGCCGAGAGCGCGGGGTCCTCGATCACCAGGTGCACCACCGCCGGCTCGCTCGCGCGCGCGCCGGCCCAGCGGCCGAGGGAGAGCCCACCGAAGGCAGCCGCGGCGATCGCCGCGATCGTGATCGTGGCGACCAGCGCCCAGGGCAGGCGCGGCGGAGCGGAGCCCTCGCGCGCGCTCATGGCCACGAGCCCCCGGCGTTCGCCGCTTCAAGCGCGACCACGCCCGTGAGCACGAGGCCGAATTCGCTCTGCTCGCCGCCGAGGTTGACGGTGTTGCCGGGGGCGAAGCGCGGCTCGGCGACGCGCCGCAGTTGCTCGTTGGAGGCGCCGGGACCGAGCTCGAATTCGATCACGCCCTCGGCCGTGCGCAGCGCGATCCGCCCACCGCCGATGCCCGTCACCTCGCCGCCGCTGAACCCGGGCGGTCCGGGCGGGGGCGCCTCGCGGTCGATCGAGATGCGCCGCTCGTCGGGCGCGGGTTCGTGTTCGAGCAGGAAGCCGCCGCCGGCGCTCAGCGCGAAGACGGCGGCGAGCACGATCGCCGTCGTCGCCACGGAGCGCCAGCGCCACGTCGGGATCGCGATTGCCGTCCTCCTCGGATGCCCCTCGAGGCCGCCCGGGCCCATCCTCGCACTATGCGCCGCGCCCCGCGCGGCCGTCCACGGCGCTCGCCGGGCCGCCTCCTACTGCGTGAGTCGGAGCGCTGCGGCGCCCGCCCGCCGCAGCACCGCCCGCCAGGCCGTCCAGAGCGTGAGCGCGGCGGCGAGTGCGAGCAGCGCGACGCCGATCGAGAGCAGCGGCCACGCCGTCTGCACGGAGAACTCGGGCACCACCGGCGCGCCCGTCTCCGTCACCTCCAGGAACTGCAACATCAGCCGCGAGATCCAGCGGCCCAGCAGCACGCCAATCAGCGACCCGAAGAGCAGCACGACGCCCCACTCGAAGGCGAAGGCGCGCAGCAACTCGCGCCGCGAGGCGCCGAGCGAGCGCAGCACGGCAACCTCCACGGTGCGCCCGCGCAGCGTGATCGCCAGCGAGACCACGAAGCCCAGCAGCGCCGCACCCATCGCGCCGGCGAAGGCGAGCAGCAGGATGCCCCCGCCGGACGCCTGCAGCGTCGGATCCGAGGCGATCTCGTCGAGCCGGTCGGCCAGCAGCAGCGGCTCGCCGACCCCGAACCCCATCCACTCGTGGTCCATGGTCCGGGCCACGATCGCCTCCTGCCCGGCGAGCGTGACGCCCTCGGCGAAGTCGATCCACAGCTCCGTGGGCTTTTGCTGGAGCGGCGCTCCAAGCGCGCCCGCGACCGAGCGCAGCTGCTCGTAGTCGACGATCACGAAGCCGCCCGGACTGAGCGTGGGGAACAGCCTCGCCGTGCCGCGCACGATCAGCGGGACCTCGAATCCGTCGAAGTACGCCGACGTCCGCTCGCCCGGCTGCACGCCGAAGAAGGCCAGCGCACTCTCGCTGAAGATCGCGTTCAGCGGGATCGCCGGGTTGCTGGGCGCCAGCACGCGCGAGCGCTCGCCGACCTCGCGCGTCCAGGTCCAGCGCGCAGACGCCTGGCCGGACTGCGCACGCTCGGCCGAGGGCCCGAACGTCTCCGTGGAGCCGCGCTCCGAGTACATCGTCCAGCCGAACTCCTCCTCGAACCCCTCGATGAGCACGCGCTCGCCGCTGCTGCGCACGGCCGTCACGTCGTCGAGGAAGAGCGCGCCATCGTTGTTGACGAGGATGCGGCGGTCGGTGAAGCGCACGCCCGCCAGCGTGAGCGGCGGCGGCGTCCGGCTCGCGTGCAGTTCGGCCCGCAGCACCGTCCAGCTTCCGGTGACGGGGCCGCTGAACACCGCCTCGTGGTAGTTGCCTTCTCCATCGCGCACCCAGGCGCGCAGCCTGCCGATCCGCGGCGAGATCGCCGTGTAAGCCTGGATCTCGATCGCCACCGTGTCGTCCGGCAGCGCGAGGCCGCGATCGAGCGGCACGCCGAGGTCGAGGCGGGAGAGCAGCCGCGCGGGCGGCTCGTCCGCGAAGTCCTCGCGGAACCAGAGCATCGAGGCGGCCGCCGAGCGATCGTCGATCGCCAGCAGCGTGACGGCCCCACCGCCGGGCAGGCCGGCCTGGCTGCGATGCACGACCACCGCCCCCTCGACGCCCTCGAGGGCGCGCAGCCGCTCCAGCCCTTCGGCAGCCTCGGGCAGGCCGAAGTCGCCGATGCGGGCGCGCAGGTCGGCGCCGTGGTTGTAGCGCGCACGGTCCTCGTATGAGCCGTCCACCGTCGGGGCGTAGGAGGCGGCGAAGGCGCCGACGGCGACCGCCGTGGAGACGAGCAGCAGCAGCCGCGCGCTGGCGGCCGGATCGCGCCCGGCACGCCCGATGCCGAGCGTGACGGCGGTGCCTCGCAGCGGACGCAGCAGCCAGGCGATGAGCCTCAGCAGCGGCGAGTAGAAGCGCAGCACCAGCGCCGCCGCGGCCACAGTCATCACCAGCGGCGAGAGCAGCAACAGCGGGTCCGCCTGCCAGCCGCCGACCGACTGCGGGTCGAAGACCGCGCCGCGCCGTTCGAGCTGCCAGTAGAGCAGCAGCGCGAGCGCCACCAGCGCGAGATCCAGGTGGTAGCGGCGGAACCAGGTGCGCCCCGGCGGGCGCGCCTGCTCGCGCTTCGCGTCGACGATCGCGCGCCGCACGACGCCGACCGCCGGCAGCAGCATCGCGACGAGGGCGAGCACCGCCCCGGCGGCGGCGAGCAGCAGCGCGTCCTCGCTGAAGGACGCCGGCAAGGCGTCACCGCCGGTGATCTGCGCAAAGGCCGGCGTGTAGCCGAGCGCGGAGACGGCGAGCACGGCGAGCAGGGGGCCGAGCAGCGCCGCCGGCACGGCGATCAGGAGGCCCTCGGCCAGCGTCAGCCCGAGCAGTTGCGAGGTGCTGGCGCCGCGGCTGCGGTAGACCGCGATCTCCTGCGCCTCCCGCTCGCGGGCGAGCGCCGTGAGCACCACGATGTAGAAGGCGACCACACCGGCGACCTGCAGCAGCAGCAGCAGTATCGGGATCTGCGAGAAGGTACTGGCGTTGCGGAACTGCGCGAGCGCCGCCTCGAACTCGAGGCGTCCCCCGACGACCAGGCCGAGACCGTCCCGCAGATCGCCCGGCCAGACCGCGAGGTCGTCGAGCGCACGCGGCACGTCGCGCACGGCCAACCCCTGCAGGTCCGGGACGACGCCCGCGCGGTAGCGCGAGAGCAGTTCCGGCAGCTGCGTGGTGAGCGCACCGGAGTAGTACGCGCCGGAGGTGAGCAGCGGCATTCCCCCGCTCGGGCCGAAGAGCGAGCGGCCTCGCGGCGGCTCATCGGGTACCGCCCAGCCGTCCTCGAAGAACTGCCAGCGCAGATCGTCGGGGTCATTGGGCCGCACGAAGCCAACGATCTCGGCGTTGAGGCTCGCGCTCACGAACGTGCTTGGCCGGCAGATCACCTCATCGGCGGCAACCTCCTCGTCCTCCGAGGGCGGCACGCGGCGGCAGTCGTCGTAGCGGCGCGCGGTCAGCAGGACGCGGTCGCCGACGGCGGCCTCGCGCTGGAAGCCGTCCGGGAGCACCACCTCGGCGGTCACCGCCTGCGCCGAGGGCAGGCGACCCTCGACGACCTCGACGTGGTCCTGGTAGCCGCTGAGGTGGACCAGCCGGCCCGGCCAGGGCCGCCGCTCCGATCCGTCCGCGGCGGAGACGAAGCTGACCTGCAGCGGATCGGAGCGCTGTTCGACCAGCAGTTCCGGGCCCATCCAGCCCACGCGCGCCTCGGTGATCTCCGCGAAGGCCCGCGTCTGCGCCAGCTGCACCGGGTCGCCGAGGCGGAGACGGTCGGCGTTGAGGCTGATCACGCGTTCGCGTGGCGCGTCCAGCTCGCGCTCCAGGCGGAAGCGCAGGCCGATGTCGGACATGGTGTCGGTGTAGATCGGCGCCGCCGCCAGCAGCGTGGTCGCCAGCAGCGCGCCGGCCCCGACCAGCAGCATCAGCGGCCAGTTCGCGGCGAAGCGCCGCAGCGCGAACCGCCAGACGGAAAAGAGCTCGCCCACGGCGCGAGTCTAGCGGGCACGGGCCTCTCGCACCCGCCGGGAGGGGCGCGACGGCCGCACCGCACGTAGAATCAGGGCCGTGCGGCACTATCGTTCACTGCCGGTGCTCGCGATCCGCCGCATGCTCGGCAACTGGCGGCTGCTCGCCAGCGTCGTGGTGGGCACGCTCGTCGCCGGCGCGATCCTCTCCGCCACCGTCGTCTACGCCGATGCGATCCGCGACCTCGGCCTCGAGCACGCGCTCGAGCAGGAGTCCGTCCACGATCTCGACCTGCGCATCACGCAGACCAATGTCGCGATCCGCGCGCACCTCTACGCCGAGTCGCAGCAACGCATCGACGGCGCCGTGCGCGATGCGCTCGGCAGCACCGGTGGCGCAATCGTGCGGCAGGGAACGAGCGCGACCTTCTACCCGACCGAACCCGGCGGCTCGCCCGACCTCGACGATCCCGCGCGGGCACGCGGGAACTTCCGCTTCCGCACGAATCTGCTGCAACACACCACGCTGACCTCCGGCCGCCTGCCCCAGCCCGGCGTGACGCCGGACGGGGCGATCGAGGTGCTGCTCGGCGCCGCGACGGCGCAGGCGCTTGGCGCCTCCCTCGGCGACCGGATCGCGCTGCACCCGTTCTGGGACGAGGACGTCACACCCATCAGCGCCGAGATCGTCGGCCTGCTCGAGCCGAACGACCTCTCTGACCGCTACTGGAACGGCCAGACCAACCTGCTCGATTCGCAGACAGCGAGGTGGCCCACCTACCTGCTGTTCGTAACCGAGGAAGCCTTCTTCGGAGAGCCCGCCCGGGCGATCCCCTCGATCACCGCGCGCTACCGCAACGTCTACCAGGTCGACCTCGAGCGGCTCGACTCGCGCGTCGCGGCCCCGGTCGCCTCGTCGCTCACGTTCCTCGAGGGGCGCTTGCTGGCGACGGAGCGGCTGGTGCGCGTCGAGACGAAGCTGGTGACGGTACTGGACACCTTCGACGAGAAGCTGTTCTTCGTGCGCATCCCGCTCTTCGTGCTGCTGCTGCAGATCGGCGGCGTCGTCGCCTACTACCTGCTGGTCGTCTCCACGATGCTGGTGGAGCGGCAGGCCGAGGAGATCGCGACACTGCGCAGCCGCGGCGCGACCACTTCGCAGCTGCTCGCGCAGTACGGGGTCGAGGCCGCGATCCTCGCCGCGCTCGCCGTCGGCGCCGGGCCGCCGCTCGCGGCGCTGGTGATCGCCGCGCTGGGACCGACGCCCGCATTCGCCGATCTCTCCGGCGGAGCGCCGCTCGAGGTGCACCTCTCGGGGCTCGCGTTCGCGCTGGCCGGCGCGGGGGCGCTGATCGCCTTCTTCGCCTTCATGGTCCCCGCCTGGCAGGCGACGCGGCAGACGGTGATCGGCTTCAAGCGCAGCGCGGCTCGGCCGAAGCGCGCACCGCTCTTCCTGCGCTACTACCTCGATGTCGCGCTGGTGCTGCTGCTCGCGATCGTGTTCTGGCGGCTGCGGCGCGAGGACGATCTGTTCGACGAGCCGCTCTTCGGCGAGCCGCAGGCGGACCCCTTCCTGTTGACCACCCCGGCGGTCGCGATGCTCACGGCGGGGATCGTCTTCCTGCGGCTCTTCCCGCTGGTGCTGAGGCTCGTCGCCTGGCTGGTGGCGCGCGGCCGCGGCGTCGCCCTGCTCGTCGGCACGCGCGCCCTCGCGAGGAACCCGACGCACTACTCGCGGCTGATCCTGATGCTGATGCTCGCCACCGGCGTCGGGATGTTCGGCGCCACCTTCTCCGCCACGCTCGACCGCTCCTACGACGACCGCACCTACTACGCCGCCGGCGCCGACGCACGCGGCACCGACCTGCGCGCGCTCTACCGCGCGGGCGACCCCGCCTTCCTCGAGGCGATCGAGGCGATCCCCGCGGAGGCCGCCAGCCCGCTGATCCGGCGCGGCGCCTCGATCAACGCGAACGGCGACATCTCGCGCATCGAGCTGCTCGCCGTCGACCCGGAATCCTTCGGCGAGGTCGCCTGGTTCCGCTCGGACTTCGCCGATCGCTCGCTGGACTCGATGCTCGAGGAGCTCGCCGGCAACGTGACCGCGGTGAGCTACACCCCGCTGCCCGCCGCCGCCCGCCAGTTCGGGATGTGGGCGAAGATGCCGGACATCCGCGCCGCGATGGACCTGGTCGCGGTCTTCCGCGACTCCCGCGGGCTGCTGGTCACCAGCTGGCTCGGCACCGTCCGTCCGAATGACGCAGCGACCGAAGAGTGGCGCTTCTTCTCGATCGACCTTGAGCAGCCACGCGGAAACTCGGGGCGCGCCTCACCGATCCGGCTGGAGCCGCCGATCGCGCTGCTGGGGGTGATGGTGCGCACGCGCAGCACGATCGGGGCGCAGCGCGGCGTCGTCCTCTTCGGCCCCGCGATGATCTCGCCGCTGCCGCCCTCGGCGCCGCTCGATCGCCGCAACGTGCAGCCGACCGTCGAGGCATTCGAGGGCGCGCGGCTGGTGCACGAGTTCACGGACCCCGGCTTCGAAGTGCTGCAAGGCGCGATCGGCCGCCGCCTCAGCGACCAGATCCGCGCCGAGGCCGACGCGCCGCCCGGCTTCGCCACATCGCTGCGCTACGAGTGGCTGGATGAGCAGCGGCCGCCGCGGCAGCGCGGCGTGCGCCAGGCGATCCCCGAGGAGCCTACCCTCGTCTTCCTCGACAGCGAGACGGCGGAGCGGCTGGAGCTGGCGCCCGGCGACGAGGCGCAGCTGACCGTCTCCAGCGTGTACCTCGAAGTCCGCTACGCCGGCTCGTTCGATCTGTTTCCGACGTTCAACGCGAACGGCAACACGGGCTTCGCGCTACTCCACGCCAGCCGCCTGCAGGTGGACGCGAACGCCGCCCTCCCCGGCGAGGCGCTGGTCTACAACAGTGCCTGGTTCAGATCGGACGATCCGGAGGCGACACGCGCGGCGATCGAGGAGCTGCGGCCGCGCATCGCGATCGACATCGAGACTGAGCGGCAGCGCCAGGAGGAGGACCCGCTGATCGCGGCGGGCTGGGAGGGCATCCTGGCGATCTCGTTCGCGGCGGTGCTGCTGCTCTCCGCGATCGGGTTCCTGATCTACTCGTACCTGACGGCGCAGCAGCGCAGACTGGAGTTCGCGGTGCTGCGCACGCTCGGCTTCTCGCGCGTCCAGATCTTCGGCGTGGTGCTGCTGGAGCATCTCTTCGTGGTGCTGGCGGGCATGGGCCTCGGCACGATCGTGGGACTGCAGGTGGGACGCCTGATGATGGACTTCTTCGGGCTCGACGAACGGGGCGTCGCGGTGCTGCCGCCGTTCGCGCTGGCGGTCTCGCGATTGGAAGTGACGCTCGTTTGGGGCATCCTCGGAGGCGTGTTCGTACTGACCGTGCTCGCCGTCGTGCTGCTCTATGCGCGCCTCGCGCTGCACCGCGCGCTGCGGGTGGGTGACGCGTGAGCGCCGCACGCCCCGCCGGGCGCGGCACTCCCGAGGCCATCGCCGCACCCGGCGAGCAGCCCTACATCCGCTGCGAAGACGTGTTCAAGATCTACAAGTCCGAGGAGCTCGAGGTCGTCGCCCTGCGCGGCCTCGACCTCGAGGTCTACCGCAGCGAGATGATGGCCCTCGTCGGCGCCTCCGGCTCCGGCAAGAGCACCCTGCTCAACATCCTCGCCGGCCTCGACCAGCCCTCGGCCGGGCGCGTCGAGGTGGGCGGGCGCGATCTGCTGACCACGCCCACCGAGGAGCTGGTCGACTACCGCCGCACCGAGGTCGGCTTCGTCTGGCAGCAGACGGGGCGCAACCTGATCCCCTACCTGGGCGCGCGCGCGAACGTCGAGATGCCGCTGATGATCGAGGGCGCCTCGCGTGGCGCGGCCCGCGAGCGCGCCCAGGAGCTGCTGGAGCGCGTCGGGCTGGGGGACAAGGCGCGCAACCGCCCCGATCAGCTCTCGGGCGGCGAGCAGCAGCGCGTCGCCATCGCCGTCGCCCTCGCCAACGACCCGCCGCTGCTGCTCGCCGACGAGCCGACGGGCGAGCTGGATAGCGCGACCGCCGGCGAGGTCTTCGATGTCTTCGCCGAGATCAACGAGCGGACAGGCGTCACGATCGTGATCGTCACGCACGACGCCTCGATCATCGATCGCGTACACCGCGTCGTCGCCTTCCGCGACGGCAAGACCAGCGCCGAGATCGTGCGCCGCACGCGCTTCTCCCGCCACGAGCAGTCGGACGTCGACGAGTACGCCGTCGTCGACCGCAGCGGGCGGCTGCAGGTGCCGCGCGAGATCGCGGACGCGCTCGGCCTCGGCAGGCGCGCACGCGTCGACCTCGTCGGCGACCACATCGAGGTGCGCGCCGACCAGGGCGCGTCTGTCGGCCCGCCGCCACGCGCGCCCTCGAACGTGCCGCCGCCCACGCCGCCCAGCGCGCCCCCCGAGGAGGCGCCATGACCGAGGCGCTGGTCGACGTGCGCGAGGTGAACCGCAGCTTCCGCGGCGCGGGCACAGTCGTGCACGCGGTGCGCGATGTCACGCTGCAGGTCTACAGCGGCGAGTTCGTCGCGCTGCGCGGGCGCTCCGGCTCCGGCAAGACCACGCTGCTCAACCTCATTGCCGGCCTCGACCGCCCCGAGAGCGGGAGCATCTATCTCGAGGGCGAGGAGATCTCGAGCGCGAGCGAACCGCGGCTGACCGAGTTGCGCCGCCACAGCATCGGCTTCGTCTTCCAGTCCTTCGCCCTGCTGCCGCTCTTCTCGGCGCGCGAGAACGTGGAGCTGGCGCTGCGCATCGCCGGCGTGCACGGCCGCGCCGCCTCGCAGCGGGCGAACGAGGCGCTCGACCTCGTCGGGCTCGGGCCGCGAGCGGACCACCGCCCCTACGAGCTCTCCGGCGGCGAGCAGCAACGCGTCGCGATCGCGCGCGCGATCGCCAACCGCCCGCCGCTGCTGATCGCCGACGAGCCGACCGGCGAGCTGGACTCGGCGACCGGTGCGCAGATCTTCGGCCTGCTGCAGGAGATCACCGCCGAGGGCACCACCGTGATCGCCGCCACTCACGACCCGCTGATGATCGAGCACGTCGGGCGCGTGCTGGAGATGGCCGACGGCGAGCTGTCCGAGGCCGCCCCCGCCGACTGGCGGCCGCCCGCGCCGCGCTCCGGCTGACGATGCCCTCTACTCCCGGCCGCGAAGGCGGGTAGGCTGCGCTCGCGATGACGAGCGACGCAGCCACGGCGCCGGATGCAGGCACAGCTCGCTGGCTCGGCTGGCCGCGCCGCGGCTGGCTGCGGCTCGGCGGCTGGCTGCTGCTGCTGATCGCGCTGCGGCTCGCCGTCGTCCCCGCCGAGGGGCGCGACCCCGCGAGCGCCGCCGAGCTGCGCACCGCCGTCTCCGCGGCCAGCGGCTGGATGCAACGCGCGCAGGCCGTCAGCAGCGAGGGGCGCTACCTCTACATCTACGACGCCGCCCACGACATCACGCCGGACGACTACAACGAGGTCCGCCACGCCGGCGTCACGATGGCGCTCTTCCAGGCCGCCGGCCGCGACGGCGACCTCGAGGCGCTCGCCGCCGCCGACCGCGCCGTCGAGTGGATGACCGCGCACCTCCACCGCCGCGACGGCTGGGCGGCGCTCGCAGACAAGGCGGGCGCGCGCGCGAAGGTCGGCAGCACCGCGCTGATGGTCGTCGCCCTCGCCGAGCGGCGGCTGGCGACCGGCGACACACGCCACGACGCGCTGATGCGTGAGCTCGGCGCCTTCCTCGCGGCGATGCAGCGCCCGGACGGCGGGTTCCTCGTCGCATGGGAGATCGCGGCGGGCGAGCCGGACCGCGCCGGCACCTCGCGCTACTACCCCGGCGAGGCGCTCTGGGCGCTCGCGCTGCTGCACGAAGCCTTCCCCGGCGAGGGCTGGGACGAGCACGCGCGCGCCGCCTCGATCTTCATCACCACTCGCCGCGACGAGGTGGAGGGCGTGCTCTTCCGCCCCCTCCCCGACCACTGGGCGGCGTACGGGCTTGCCGAGATGGCGGAGTGGGGCCTGAGCGAGCCGGAGATCGAGTACGCGCGTCGCCTCGCGGGACGCTTCGGCCTGCTCATCCGCGTCGAGACGCAGCGCCGGCACGGCCTCTTCGGCGGCCCCGGACGGCTGTTCCGCGACGAGGTGCCGGCCTCCGCCTTCGGCACCTGGATCGAGGGCATGTCGGCGCTCTGGCGGCTCTCCAGCGCCGACGCGCGGATGGCGGACCTGCGCCCCGCGATCGAGGAGCGGCTGGCGATCGGCGCCGGCCTGCTGGCGCGGCGGCAGATCGACGAGGGCGAGGCGCGGGGCTACGCGAACCCCGACCGCGTGCGCGGGGCCTGGCTGAGCGCCGGCCTGACGCGCATGGACGACCAGCAGCACGCGCTCTCCGGGCTGCTCTACGCCTCGGACGCGATCGAGGGCCGCACCAACCGCTCGCCCGACGTGCTGCTCCCCGGGCCGGCGCGATGATCGAGACGCAATGCATCCCCTCTCCCCTTGAGGGAGAGGGTTAGGGTGAGGGGTAAGGAGGAACGCGCCGGATGAGTGAGCTGCCGCTGCTGCTGATCGTGTTCTGGGCGGCGCTGAACCCGCCGGCCTCGGCAGCCTCGCTGGCCTCGGCGACCCTTCCGCCCTCACGACAAACGGACAGACTGCTCGCGGCTGCGGGCGTGATCGCCGCGGCGCTGCTGCTGCTCGCCGCCGTGCTGCACGGGCCGCTGCTCGACCTGCTGGACGTCTCCGCCGCCAGCTTCGACATCGCCGCCGGCCTCGTCATGCTCGCGGGCGCGGCGCGCCCGCTGCTGCGCGGCCGCGCCATCGAGGAGGGCATCGCGTCCGCGGCCGGCGACGGACGCCGCGCCGTCCTCGCACCGCTCGCCGTCCCGCTGCTCGCGACCCCCGCCGCGCTGGCCGCAGCCCTCTCCTGGGGCGAGCGCGCCGGCGAGGCGCAGACCGCCGCAGCCGCAATCGTGCTCGTCGCGCTCTCGGCGCTGTGGCTGGCGCGGGCGCCGCAGCCGAGCTCACGCGCCGGCCGCGCGGTCCTCGACGCCCTCGCGCGGCTCACGGGCGTGCTGCTGGCCGTGCTTGCGGTGGGGCTGGTGGTGCGTGGCGTCCTGGCGGTGTAGCGGGCTCCCCTCACTCCTGCCCTCTCTCCCCAGGGAGAGGGGCGACGGGCAGAGAAGCAAGGAGCGCCCAGGCTCCCCTACCCGTTGTCGCAGCGTGCCGCCGCGCCGTAGGCTGACCGCCGTGGGCAAGTCCGAGACTTCTCCGTGGGACGAGGCTGGAATCGAGCGGCTGGTCGCGCCCTATCTCGGCGACCTCGCCCGGCCGACCTCGCTGTCCGCGCTGCGCTACGACCTGAACGCCGGCGTGCCGGACCGCGCCTCGCTGCCCGCGGAAGAGATCGCCGAGGCCGCCGCCCGCGCGCTGCGCGACGATCCGGCCGGCGCGCTCACCTACGGCGGGGCCCAGGGCTACGAGCCGCTGCGCGCCTGGATCGCCGAGCGGCACTGCAGCGAGGGGCTCGCCGTCGGGCCGGAACACGTCACGCTCTGTTCCGGCAGCGCGCACGCGATCGACAACATCGCCGCCGCCTTCCTCGGAGCCGGCGATGTCGCCGTCGTCGGGGCGCCGACCTATCCCGGCGCGATCCGCGCCTTCCGTGCGCGCGGCGCGAAGCTGATCGACGTCCCGCAGGACGCGCAGGGACTACGACCCGCCGCGCTCCGCGAGGCGCTCGCCCGCCAGGAGGGGCCGCCGCCCAAGCTGCTCTACCTGATCCCCACCTACGACAACCCGAGCGGCAGCACGATGCCGCTCGATCGCCGCGAGGAGCTGCTGCGCATCGCCGAGGAGCACAGCCTGCTGATCGTCGAGGACGACGCCTATGCGGGGCTCGACCTCGACGGCCCGCCGCCGCCCTCGCTGTTCTCGCTCGCGCGGGGGCGCGGCGTGATGTACGTAGGCACGTCCTCGAAGACGATCGCGACCGGCCTGCGGTTCGGCTGGACCGTGGCCGCGCCCGAGGTGGTCCGCCGCCTCGTCTTCGCCCGCCTCGACAACGGCGCCTCGCCCTTCGTGCACCGCACGGTGCTCGAGTACCTGCGGGCGGGCGGCTACGAGGCACACGTCGAGCGCCTGCGCACGATCTACCGAGAGCGCCGCGACGCCGCCGTCGAGGCCGCCAGCGAGGCGCTGGACGGCTTCGCGACCTTCGATCCTCCGGGCGGCGGCTTCTACCTCTGGCTGCACCTCGGCGAGCGGCTGGACGCGGTGGACTTCGGCCGCGAGGCCGCCGCGCGAGGCGTGGCGGTGACGCCGGGGCCGCTCTACTTCGCGAACGGGGGCGGCGAGGGCCATGTCCGTCTCGCCTTCCCCGCGCAGCCGCCGGGCGAGCTGCGCAGCGCGATCGCGATCCTCGGCGAGGCGGCGGCCGCCGCCGCCTCGTCCTGAGGGACTCGCAGCGGCGCTACCGCGCCTCCGGCCCGCCGTTCAGATCAGCTGGATGGGGCCGGGATAGCGCCCGACGACCTCGTCCGCGGTCAACAGCGTCAGCGCCTCGATCTGTGCCTGCACGACGAGGAGGCGGTCGAACGGATCGCTGTGAATCGGCGGCAGCAGGTCCACAGCCACGGCGTGGGCGCCGCTGATCGCCAGCTCCATGTGGCCGTGCTCCAGCAGCGCGCGGCGCAGCAGGCGAGGATCGACGCTGAAGTCGTCGCGACCCAGCCCGCTCTTGATGGCAACCTCCCACAACGACGCGGCACTGAAGTGCAGCTCGTTCTCCGGATCCTCAATGAGCGCGCGGGCGCCGGGTTTCAGGCGTTCGGGCATGCCCGCGGCCCACAGCAGCACGTGCGTGTCGAGCAGGATCTTCACCGCGACTCTCCGAAGAGAGCCTCGATCTCCCCGGCGCCCATGCGGTCGAAGTCGGGCGGCACCGAGATGCCCGGCAGGAACCCGGTCCGGCGCGCACCGCTGGTCGGCGCCTCGAGCGACACGACCTTGACCAGTGGCTTGCCGGCGCGCGCGATGACGAAGGGCTCTCCGTCTACCGCGGCCTGCACCAGCTTCGACAGCTGCGACTTGGCCTCATGCATGTTGACGACGCGCACGGCAGCCTCCGCAGACTTAGTCCGATCTGGTGGACTTAGTCTACCACTGCAGGCGCGTCCCCGCGCACGGCGACGAGGCGCAGCCGCCGGTAGTCGACGACCCAGCGCCCGCCCTCGGCCTCGTCCTCGCGCCAGAGCTGCGCGCGGACGGCCTGCTCGGTGCGCGCGATGACGGCGACGGCGCGCTCGGGTGGCAGCTGCGCGAGCCAGGGGTGTCCGAACATGCGCAGCCACGCGGCCATGCCAGCCTCGCCGTCCGCGAGCGTGGTCGGGCGGTCGAAGAGCGTCATCAGCCGCGGCTCGAAGCCGTGCTGCTCCAGCAGCGCGGCGTACTCGGCGAGGCTCGGGAAGTACCACGGCCGCGGCTGGCGCTCGCGCGCCATACCCTCGGCCTCGAGGGCGTCTCGCAGCGCGCCCTCGACGGTGACGACGTTGCCGTGTCCGCCCAGCTCGGCGACGAGCCGCCCGCCGGGGCGCAGCAGCTCGCGCAGGCCGCGCAGCACCGCTTTCGGTCGCGTCATCCAGTGCAGCGCGGCGTTGGAGAAGACGGCATCGAACGGCCCCGCCAGCGCGGTCTGCTCAAGCGCCTCGCCGTCGGCCCGGGCGAACTCGAGCGTCGGATGCGCCGCGGCCGGGAATTGCGCCCGCGCCGCCTCGATCATCGCCGCGTCGTTGTCGACGCCGGTGACCGAGGCGCCGCACTCGGCGATCGCCGCCGCGAGGCGCCCGGTCCCGCAGCCGAGGTCGAGGATGCGCTCCCCCGGCTGCGGATCGAGCAGCGCCACGAGGTCTCCGGCGTGATCGGAGACGAAGCGGAAGCTCTCGTCGTAGGCGCGCGCGTCCCAGCCCGGCGCGCTGCTCATCGCGCGGTCGTGGCGCCCTCGGCTAGACGCTCGCCGCGACGCGCTGCGCCGAGCCGGTCAGTTCGGCCATGAGGTGCATCGCCTCGTCCGTGGTGTTCAGCCCGAGGTTGAGCATCGTGACGCGGGAGTCCTCCCAATCGCGGTAGCGCTCGCGGATGCGGTCCGGCGGCCCGACGAGTGCGATCTCGTCGCACAGCTCGTCGGGGACGGCCTCCTCGGCCTCGCGCTTGCGACCCGAGAGGAAGAGCTCCTGGATGCGCGCGGCGGCCTCGGCGTAGCCGAAGCGGCTGACCTGGTCGTTGTGGAAGTTCATGTTGCGGGCGCCCATCCCGCCGACGTAGAGCGCGAGGTTCTCCTTCATCTTGTCGAACCCGGTCTGCACGTCGTCCGTGACGATCACCTGGGTGGAAGCGGCGATCTGGAAGTCGTCGCGGCTCTTGCCGGCGCGGCGCAGGCCCTCGTCGATGTACTCCTCGAAGAAGCCCAGCCGCTTCGGAGGGCAGCGCGAGGTGACCCAGCCGTCGCCGAACTCGGCGGCGTTGCGCACGTTGATCGGCCCCATCGCGCCGACGTAGAGCGGCAGCCGCCGGGGGTGCAGCACGGACTTGAGCGGCTTGCCGAGGCCGGTCGCGTCCGGGCCGTCGTAGGGCAGCCGGTACTCCTCGCCGTCGAAGGCGAGCGGCTGCTCGCGGTCCCAGACCATGCGCATGATCTGCAGGTACTCGGCCACGCGCTTCGCGGGCTTGCCGAAGGGCACGCCGTGCCAGCCCTCGATCACCTGCGGGCCGGAGAGCCCGATGCCGACGCCGCGCACGCGGCCGCCGGAGAGCATGTCGATCGTGGTCATCGTGTTCGCCGCCAGCGCCGGGGAGCGCCCGTGCAGCTGCAGGATGTTGGTGCCGAGGCCGATCCGCTCCGTGTTCGCGGCGATCCAGGTCAGCGGCACGACCGCGTCGTGCCCCCAGATCTCGGCGCACCAGACCATGTCGAAGCCCAGCTCCTCCGCGAGCCTGATCCGCTCCCAGGGGATGTCGATCGACGTCGACCCGAGGTGTCCGAGCCCCAATGCCAGCTTCATGCGTGTTCCCTTCCGCTCTCCGGCCCCGTCAGGTGACGATGCCTTCCGCGTACAACTGCTCGATCTGATCGCCTGCCAGGCCCAGCTCGTCCGCGAGCACCTCGCCCGTGTGCTGCCCGAGGCCCGGGCCCAGCTCGATGGGGACCTCGGAACCCGACATCCGCGCGGGCGAGCGCATCAGCTCGATCGTGCCGTGCTCGGGGTGCTCGTGGTATTCGAACAGGCCGCGCTCGCAGAGGTGCGGGTCGGTCCGCAGGTCGCGGGTGGAGAGCACGGCGGTGCAGGGCACGCCCGCGCTCGCGAGGACGTGCATCGCCTCGTACTTCGTGCGCTGCAGCGTCCACTGCTCGACCTCGGCATAGAGCTCGGCCTGGTGCTCGCGGCGGCTGGCCGCGGTTTCGTAGCGCGGGTCCGTCGCCAGGTCGGGGCGATCGAGGGCCACGCAGAACGTGTCCCACATCCGCGAGGTCACCACGCAGATGTGCACGTAGTCGTTCGGCCCGCCCCCCTTCGAGGGGTAGACGTTCGTTGGTGCGCCCAGGCCGTTGCCGAGGCGCTGCGCCTCCCGATCCGTGCCCCAGGCCTCGCGGCCCATCGTCTTCATGAAGTAGGTCACGGCCTCTTGCATCGAGAGCTCGATCAGCTGGCCCTCGCCGGTGCGCTGTTGCTGCACGTAGGCGGAGACGATGGCGAGCGCCATTTGCAGGCCCGTGCCGGTGTCGCCGAACGAGGCCCCAGGCCGCATCGGCGGCCCGTCCGGCTCGCCGTTGATCGAGTAGACCCCGCCCGCCGCCAGCGCGACGCTGTCGAAGCACTTGTAGTCCGCGTAGGGCCCGCTCAGCCCGAAGCCCTTGATGCGCGCGTAGATGATCGAGGGGTGCCGCTCGCGCAGCACCTCGTAGCCGATGCCGAGCTTCTCGACCACGCCCGGCCCGTAGTTCTCGACGAAGACGTCGAAGCGCGGCACGAGGTCGAGCAGGATCTCGCGCCCGCGCTCGGTGGCGAGGTCGATGACGATGCTGCGCTTGTTGCTGTTGTAGTTGAGGAAGTACTGGGGTGGCCGGCCCTCGGTCTTCAGTCCGCGGCCGGGGTCGCCCACGCCGGGCGGTTCCACCTTGACCACGTCCGCGCCCTGCCAGGCGAGCGCCTGTGTGCAGGACGTACCGGCCTCGTATTGCGTCATGTCGAGGACGCGCATGCCGTCGAGTGCGGGCATCGGGGCGCCTCCTTCCGGTGCGGCGGCGAGGCGGAGAGTGGCGTCGCGCGCCGTTCCCGGCATCCTACCGCGCGCGGGCGGGGGGCGCAGCGGGGGCGGCGTCCGCGGTGGCGCGGTGGCGTCAGGCGGCGGCGATGTCGGTGCGCGCGAAGTCCTCGCCCTTGAATAGCAGCGGTTCCCCGCTCATCTCCGCCAGCGAGTACGCGAAGCAGTCGCCAAAGTTCAGCGCTGCCGGGTGGTTGCCCCTTCCAAAGCGACGCCAGGCCCGGCGTGCGACCTGCGCCTGTTCGGCGGTCACCGGGACCAACTCGACCGCCGCTTCTTCCAGGTAGGCATCGAGTTCCTGGCCGGCCGAGACGCCACTGCGGCTCTCGAGGACGATCGTCGCCTCAATGAAGCTGACGACGGACATGCGACAACTCGAGGCTGCCGCCATCGCTCGGTGGTACCGTGCCCAGTCGTTCTCGCCGAACAGGATCGCGATGATCGCCGACGTATCGACGATCACTTCGGCAGACCACGCTCGTCGTACAGGAATTCGCCGTGATCGATCGGTGGCCCGCCCTCGCGGAGCAGTGCAGCGCAGCGCTCGGCGATGACCCGCATCCTTTCGAGACGGGCTTCGGCGCTCCGCTGGCGCTGCTCGCGCTCCAGGCGCTCCTCGAGCGCGACCGTGATCGCCCCGGTCTTGGTCTCGCCTGTCAGGCGCGAGAGCTCATCCGCCAACTGGCAGGTCCGCTCGTTCTTGATGTTGAGGCTCACGGAGCATCCTTCGGGGTAGAACCACGGTGGCCTTGTCTACCATACACCGTTGTGCCAGGGATGAGCACGCTGTCCACCCCTCGCCCAGCGCCGGGGTGTGGCAGACTGCGCGGCGAGCGGGACGAGAGGGGCGCAGCGTGCAGTTCGGGATCCACATCATCATCAACCACCTCACGCTCTCGCCCGTCGAGGTCGGCCGCGCCGTCGAGGAGCGCGGCTTCGACTCGCTCTTCCTCGGCGAGCACACGCACATCCCCGTGCAGCGCGAGACGGCCTACATCGGCATCGATGACCGCACTGCGCCGCTGCCGGGCGAGAGCGCCGACGAGCTGCGCAAGCGCCGCCCGGACCTGCGCCAGAACTTCTGGTACCTCTACGACCCCTTCATCGCGCTCGCCGCCGCCGCGGCGGTCACGGAGCGCATCAAGCTGGGCACGGCGATCTGCCTCATCCCCGAGCGCGACCCAATCACGCTCGCGCAGGAGATCGCGACCCTCGACCAGATCGCGAACGGGCGCGTCATCATCGGCATCGGCAGCGGCTGGAACCGCGAGGAGATGGCCAACCACGGCGTGGCCTGGAAGGACCGCTTCAAGGTCACCCGCGAGCGCGTCGAGGCGATGAGGGCGCTGTGGACCGACGACGAGGCCGAGTTCCACGGCGAGACCGTCGACTTCGACCCGGTCTGGTGCTACCCGAAGCCTGTCCAGGAGGGCGGCCCACCGATCCTGCTCGGCCAGAACAGCCCGAGGACCTTCGAGCGCATCGTCCGCTACTGCGACGGCTGGATCCCCTACCGCATCCCGATCGGCGACCCGGAGATCCTCCCGCAAATCGCCGAGTTGCGCCGCCAGTGGGCCGGCGAGGGCCGCGATCCGGCCGCGCTGCACGTCAGCATGAACGGCCCCGCAATCCCCGCCGCCGCCGGAGACGACCCCGCCGAGACCGACCCGGCCGCGCTGGACGCCGCGGCCGCCGAGGTGGAGCGCCTGCGCGAGGGGGGCGTCGACCGGCTGCTCTTCAACCTCGGCAGCCCCAAGCGCGACCTCGGCTACCCCACGCTGGACCGCTACGCGAGCTTCCTCGCACGAGTCACGTAGCCAGACGAACCGAGCGCGCGCCACCTGGATCGAGGAGGACGAGATGCCGACAGCCCGTATCGACGACACGCTGGAGATGCACTACGAGCTGGACGACTTCACGCCGCCCTGGGAGGACGACGCGGAGGCGATCCTGCTCCACCACGGGGCCGGCAAGAGCGGGCAGCTGTGGTTCTTCTGGGTGCCCGGCCTGGCCAGCGACTACCGCGTGCTGCGCCCCGACGCACGCGGCTTCGGCCACTCCTCGCCCATCCCCGAGGGCTACCGCTACAGCCTCAGCGGCCTCGCCAACGACCTGCGGCTGCTGCTCGACTCGCTCGGCATCGAGAAGGTGCACCTCGTCGGCGAGACGGTGGGCGGGCCGATCTGCCTGCAGTTCGCTTACGAGTACCCGGACCGCACGCGCAGCCTCACGCTCTGCGGCGCGCCGTACCGCCTCGACGCACTGCCGGACCACTTCCTGCACTCCGCCGAGATCATCCATGAGCAGGGCGTCGAGGCGTGGGCGACCGGTAACGGCTCGCGCCGCTTCGGCGACAAGGCCGACCCGGAGATGGTGCGCTGGTACCACCACGAGATGGGGAAGACCTCGGCGCGCACGCTGATCGCGCTGTTTGACTACGTGCCGACGGTGGACCTGACGGACATCCTGCCGCACATCCGCGTGCCGACGCTCGTCTTCGCGGGCCTCGAGAGCGGCATCACGCCGCCGGACGACTCGCGCTTCATCGCCGCGCAGATCCCCGGCGCGCAGCTCGTGGAGATCGAGGGCGCGCCGACGCAGCTGCACGTCACGCACCAGGACATCGCGCTGCCGAAGTTCCGGGAGTTCCTCGCCAGCCTCGGCTGACTCCGGCTCCCAGCCAGTGCCTCGGGCCGTCTCGATCCGTGTAGCGCCTGCCGCGCGTCGCTAGGAGGGCGAAGCGCCAACGGCGTCGCCCTGGGCGACCGAAGCGCCCGCGGCGTCGCCCTGGGCGACCGGGGGGGCGGGGCGGACGGCAAGCCAGAAGAACACCGCGCCCACGAGGGCCGCTCCGGACAGCACCATGAAGGCGCCCCGGTAGCTGCCCGTCACGTCATAGACGAACCCCGCGAAGAGCGGACCGAGGATCATCCCGAACATAACCACCAGCGACGAGAAGCCCATGATCGTCCCGAAGGCCTTGCCCCCGAAGTACTCGGCCCGCATCGCCTGCATCGCGGGCACGCGCGCGCCCCAGCCGATGCCGGCGAAGATCGCGAAGACGATCAGCATCCAGTAGCTGCTCGCGAGCGCGAGCACGACCAGGCTGACCGCTTGCGCGAGCAGGGCGAAGACGATCGTCAGCCGCTTGTTGGTGCGGTCCGCGAGGTAGCCGCCCCCCAGTTGCCCGACCACCGTCGTCATCGTCATCAGCAGGATCACGAACGCTCCCGCGCTCAATGAGAAGCCCAGCGAATCGTTCGAGTAGACCTGGAAGTGCACGAAGATCGAGCCGATCACGAGCGCCGCCATGCCGTGGCCGATGGCGAGGAACCAGAACGCGCGCGTACGCAGCGCCTGCCGGACCGTGAAGCTGACCTCGGGCGTGGCGGTGTGCGTCGCGCCTGCCTCTTCGGGCGGCGGGCCGCCGTCGACCCGGTAGCCGTGGTCCTCGGGGCGGTGGCGCACGACGAGGGCGAGCGGGACACCGGCGACGATGACGATCAGCCCGGAGACGAAGGCGGCGCTGCGCCAACCGAACTCCTCCATCGCCGGCACGACGATCGGTTGCATGAGCCCGCCCGCCGCCGTGCCCGTCATCAGCAGCGCCAGCGCCATCGCGCGGTGGCGCTGGAACCAGTGCACCACCGCCACCGTCACGCCGAAGTGCGTCCCGAGGCTGGACCCGATCGCGATCACAAGGAAGGCGAGGTAGAAGCCCGGGAGCGATTCGATGCGGCTCAGCAGGATGAATCCGATACCGAAGATCACCATGCCGACTACCATCACGCGGCGCGGGCCCCAGGTATCGATCATCCAGCCCTGCAGCGGGCCGAGCAGCCCGCTCTCCACGCGCTGCATCGCGAACGCGCCCGCGAGGGCGGTGCGGCTCCAGCCGAAGTCGTCCTGCAGCAGCACGACGTAGGTGCCGAAGGCGTGGAAGAGCAGCGCGCCGTTGAGCGTCTGCGTCCCGAAGCCGGCGGCAACGATCCACCAGCCGTAGAAGATCGGCGTGCGCCCTGTCGCGATCCTGCGCGCCGCTTCCACGCGCGCCGCCAGCGTCGTCATCGCGCCTCCCCGGGCCGCGCGACGCCTCGAGCCGTATCAAACGCCATGCCCGCACTCTACATGCCTCGCCCGTTGGGGCATCCCCGCCCGCGCGCGCCGAAGGGCAGTCCGGTCCCCTCTCCCTTGAGGGAGAGGGTTAGGGTGAGGGGGAACGGATCGGGGTGGGCGCAGCAGTGACGGAAGACAGCCTGACAGCACGGGCGCGCCGCCTGCGGCGGCAGTCCACGGAAGCGGAGCACGTCCTCTGGCTCAGGCTGAGGAACCGTCGCCTTGAGGGTGTCCGGTTTCGCCGACAGGCCCCGATGGGCCCGTACATCGTTGACTTCATGAGTTTCGAACGGAACTTGGTTGTGGAACTCGACGGAGGGCAACACGCCGACCAACGGGACTACGACGGCCGGAGAACGAAGTGGCTGGAGTCCCAAGGACTCAGAGTCTTGAGGTTCTGGAACGGGGATGTTCTCGGGCGTATCGACTCAGTGGTTGAGGCGATCAGGGTGGAGCTGTAGCAGCCAGCGCCGGACTCCCCCTCACCCTAACCCTCTCCCTCAAGGGAGAGGGGATCGGACTGGCTCTGCCCTGACCTTCAGCTCACCCTGACCCTCTTACCTCTCACCCCAGCTCTCTCCCTCAGGGAGAGGGGGTCTGACCCCTTCGTTCACTGTACGGGCGGTAGGCGAGCCCTGCCCCCGCACACGCCGATCCGGGTAGGCTGGCGGCGAGTTGCGAGGCGCAGGGAGGAACGGGCGATGAGCGATGTCAGGGCGATGGTGCTGATGGGGCCGAACCAGATCGAACTGCAGCACTTCCCCCGCCCCGAGGTGGACGAGGACAGCGCGCTGCTGCGCATCGAGGCGGGCGGCATCTGCGGCACGGACTACGAGTCGCTCAGCGGCGAGTACTCGCGCCCCTACCCGGTGATCCTCGGCCACGAGCCGATCGGCGTGATCGAGGAGATCGGCGATCGCGCCGCGGCGCGCTGGGGCGTGGCCGTCGGCGACCGCGTGGTCGTCCAGCCGAACCACGGTTGCGGCGCCTGCCGCCGCTGCAACGACGGCGCGCGCTGCCCGCTGGTCGACGGCGGCTACGGCTCGACGCCCGTGGCGGTCGCTCCCTCGCTCTGGGGCGGCTTCGCCGAGTACATGTACCTCGCGCGCGGCTCGAAGCTGCACAGGGTGCCGCCCGAGGTGCCGCTCCACCTCGCGGCGCTGACCAATCCGATCGCCGCCGGATTCGGCTGGGCGGTCCGAGCGGGCGGGCTGCAGGCCGGCGACCGCATCGCCGTCCTCGGCGCGGGGCAGCGCGGCCTCGCCGCCACGGTCGCCGCGCACCACGCCGGCGCCGACTTCATCGCCGTCACCGGCCTCGCGCGCGACGAGCACAAGCTCGCGCTCGCGCGCCAGTTCGGCGCGAACGCGACCATCAACGTCGACGCCGAGGACCCCGTCGATGCCGTCCTCGATCGCACCGGCGGCGAGGGCGTCGATGTCGTCGTGGACCTCACGCCGTACGCGACGCAGCCGGTGGTGCAGGGCATCGAGATGCTGCGTCCGGGCGGGACGATGGTGCTGGCCGGGCTGAAGGGCACGCACCGCGTCGCGGAGTTCGACTCGGACTCGATCATCCGTCACGAGGCGAACGTGCGCGGCGTGCGCGGGGTCGACCGCGAGTCATTCGTGCGCGCGCTGCGGCTGATCGCCTCGGGGCGCTACCCGCTGGAGCGGATGCACACGCACGAGTTCCCCCTCGAGGAACTCGATCGCGCGATCCGCACGCTCTCCGGTGAGACCGGCGAACCGGCCATCTCGATCACCGTGGAGCCGTAGGTGGGCGAGTCGGCGTCAGCGGACCCCGGGCGCGCGGCGATCGAGGCCTACCGCGCCTGGCAGGAGGCGTTCAACGAGCGCGACATCGAGGGCATGCTCGCGCGGATGCACTTCCCGCACGTGCGCCTCGCCGGCGCGGGCTTCCACACCTGGGAGAGCGGCGAGGACTTCGCGGAGGGCCAGCAGCGGATGACGGCGCGCCTTGCCGAGGAGGGCTGGGCGCGCACCGACAACCTCTCCGTCGAGCTGGTCCACGCCTCGGAGGACAAGGTGCACCTCTCGCTGCGCAATGCGCGCGTCGGCGCGGACGGCGGCGCCTACCACACCTTCCAGGCGCTCTGGATCTTCACGCTGATCGACGGCCGTTGGGGCGTGCAGTTCCGCTCCTCGTACATCGAGGGCGTCGTGCACGCCATCGGCGCGGCCTCGCTGGGCTGAGCCGAGGCCGCGCCTCGCGCGGCTGACGCGCGGCGTCAGGCGGTGGCGGTGCGCATCCGCCGTCCGCGCTCCCAGGCGACGATCAGGATGATCGCCAGCACGGTCATGTAGAACTTGCCGACGACCTGGCCGGTGAGGAACTCCAGCGAGCCGAACGCCAGCGTCAGGAACAGCGCCGAGTCGACGACCAGCCCGACGGTGTTGCTGCCGATGATCCCGAGCAGCCGCGAGTACTCGCGGATCCGCTCGTAGACGAGCGAGTCGGCGAACTCGGAGACGGCGAACGCCGCGGCGGAGGCGAGCGCGATCCTCGCGAACAGATCGCCGTCCTGCCGGATCTCGAGGATGTAGCTGAGGATGCCGCCGATCGCGATCGCGAGCAGCGCGCCCTTGAAGCCGAGCCGCTCGCGCAACCCATCGCGGAAGGTGAAGGTGAGGCCCACGAAGTAGACGCTTGCCGGCGCGTCCAGCCCGAAGCCGATCGGGACGATGCCGTAGGTCAGCAGCGCCCAGTTGGCCCCGACCACGGTGATCACGAAGGCGATCAGGAAGCCGATCCCGATCGCCTTGTCGCGGTCCTCAAGCGTGGATGTCACGACTCGTCGCAGTTCCGCAGCCATCGAGTTGCCTCGTCTCACCCGGGAGCGCAGGAGCGTCAGCTCCGGCTCGCCACCTGGCCCCGCTCGAGCCGCCCGAGGAAGTTGCGCAGGAGGACGTTCACCTGCTCGGGCGTCTCGAGTTGCGGGAAGTGCCCGGCGCCGATCACCCACGCCTGCTCGGCGTGCGGCGCCAGATCGCGCAGGAACCCCATGTTGCGAGGCGTCGAGTTGATCCAGAGCGTCGGCTGCTTGATGCGACGCAGCAGCGCCGTGTGGCTGATCTCCGATGAGCCGACGCGGTTGGCCATCGCCACGTGCCGAGGCGTGCGAGCGGCCGTGGCGGCCCAGGCCTGCACCTTGTCGGGATCGGCATAGGGCCCGAAGAAGCCCTTGTAGCGCTCGGTCAGGTTCTGCTCGTAGCCCTCGTCCTCGCTCGGAAGCTGGCCGACGCGGCCGCGTCGCTCGCTCACCGGGCGCATGTCCGGGCCCCAGTCGATGACGACGTTGGCGCTGATCAGATCCGGGTGGCGTGTCGAGAGCTGCAGCGTTGCCGGCGTCCCGCCGGCGTGGCCGATGGCGACGAGGTCGCGCATCCCGAGGGCCTCGATCAGGCCGGCCATCTCGTCGGCCTGATCGCGTGGGTGGTAGCCGTTCGCGGGCGCGTCGGAGCGGCCGTCGCCGCGGCGGTCCACGCGCAGCACGCGGTGCGTGCGCGCGAAGGCGCGCGCCTGCGGCTCCCAGTGCTCCGTGTTGCCGCACCAGCCGTGGATGAAGATCAGCCCCTGCTCGCCCGAGCCCACGAGGCGGTAGTGCAGCCGGGTTCCGTCCGGCGACTCATGGAACGGCATCGCGATCGTCCTCCCTCGCTACTCCGCGCGGAAGCGCACGCCGAGCAGCCTCTCCGCCTCGGCCCCCGCGTCCGCGGGCAGTCTCGCGTGATCGGAGACGGAGAGCGTGCAGTCGCGGATCGTGGGCGCGCTCCCGGCCTCCGTGCGCAACTCGATCCGTACGCCGCCCTCGATCGTCAGCGCCGCCTCGCCCTCGCAGAGCTCGGGCGTTGCGAGGCCGAGCACGCGCGCCCAGCCGTCGGCGACTGCGGCGACATCCGCCGCGGCGAAGCCGATCGCCGCCAGCCGCGGCGCGTCCGCTGCCGCATCCGGCGTGGCGATGCCGCCCGGGGCCGCGCGCCCGGGCAGGATCTCGAGGTAGGCGCCGAGCGCCTCGCGCGCGTCGCCGTAGCCGTAGGGCGCGCCGCTGCCGGTCGTGCCCGTCTGCACGGTCGGGTAGCCGAGCGCGTCGAGCGCCTCGAGAGTCGCGGCGGGGTCGGAGACGGCGAACGCGAGGTAGCAGGGCCCCGGCCCGAGGGTCTCGAGGTGATCGCTCCAGGGGCTCGGCCTGCCGTTGGGGGCCATCAGGTTGACGCCGGCGCCGGCGAGGCTGAACCAGGCGGCGTAGGTGCCGCCGCCGATCGGCTCGCCCCGGTAGCGGACGCCGCGCGCGCGCATGCCCTCGCCGTGGTTGTCGCGGATCTGCGGGGCCGGCAGCCCGCTCAGGGCGGCGAACGCCCCGGCGCATTGCGGCGCGTCGGCGACGACGATCCCGAAGTGTTCGAGCGCCCCGATGCCGGTTGCGGTCACGCCGAACTCCATCGCTCCGTGCGGATTGCTCCGCGCGGGCGATGCTACAACGTTCGCCGCTGCCGGGTCGGGCTACGTGCTGCCGCCGGGGCCGCTACCGCTGCGGACGGGCCGCGGCTCTCACGCGGGTCTGCGCCGCCGGCCGCGCGGATGCGGTCGGCGGCTCGTCTGTCCGGGTTGGTGTCGGCGGGTTAGCCGTCGACGCGGTCGCGGAGGGCGCGGGCGGCCTTGAAGGCGGGAACCGTCTTCGCCGCGATCGTCACGGACTCGCCGGTCGCCGGGTTGCGGCCATCGCGCGCGGCGCGCTTGCGCGCCTCGAACTTGCCGAAGCCGGCAATGGTGACGGCATCGCTGTCTGCGAGCGCGCTCGCGATGATGCCGTCGCCGCCGAAGATCGCATCGACGGCCGCGGCCGCATCCGCCTGGCTCAGGCCGTCCACCTGCTGCGCCACCTGCTGCGCCAAATCGGACTTGTTCATGCCTCGCTCCTGTCTTGCCCCGCCGGGTTGGCACGCTGTGATATTCCACCCGGCCTCGATTAGCCTAACGCCCGCAGTGAGTTTGTGCGAGTGGGTACGCGGGTGATCAATCGTGCGATCCGCCAACGATGCATGCACAAATCGGGGCTCCGGGCCGGGAACATCCGCCGCGGGAGTGGTACCGTAGCCCTCGGAGCGACGGAAGCATGCGTCGCGGTGGCGGAGGTCTCGCCAGATGACGTTCGTGATCACGCAGCCCTGCGTCGACGTGCAGGACCAGTCGTGCGTCGAGGTTTGCCCGGTCGACTGCATCCACTACGAGGACGGCTCGGACCGGATGCTCTACATCGAGCCGGAAGTCTGCATCGACTGCGGCGCCTGCGAGCCGGCCTGCCCGGTGAGCGCGATCTTCGCCGAGGCGGACCTGCCCGAGGACCAGGAGCACTTCCTGGAGATCAACACGCTCTGGTTCAGCGACCCCGCCGCGGCCCGCGCGAAGGTGGTGGACATCCCGGCCCTCGAGGGGGCGGCCGCCGCGAGCAGCGCCCCGGCCGAGGCCGAGGCGGAAGCCGCCCCGGCGCCCGCACCCGCCGCCGCTGCCGCTGCCACCCCGGCCGCCGCCGGCGAGGAGGCAGCCGCCGAAGCGGCCGAGGAGCCCTCGCGAGGCGCCTACAAGTACGGCGACGGCGGCAGCATCGAGGGCAAGTGCGCGCTCTGTGGCTCCTACGTGATCCGGGGCGGCACGATGTTCCGCGTGAAGTCCGTGCTCTGCCCGGACTGCGCCCCCAAGGCCGAGCGCGTGCGTGACCCCTACCGCCGCCGCGCCGGCGTCCGCTAGCCCGGGCTGCTAGCCCTCCCGCTCCTCCCTGCGGGGGGCTGCGCCCCCCACACCCCCATCCCGGACGAGCACGCGCTGCGCGCGGCTCTGGCCCACCCACCCGCCCTCGGATTTTCTTTCCGTGGGGGCGCAGCCCCCACGCCCCCCGCCCGGATCGGGAAACGGGGCGCGGCCCCGAGGGCGCCAGCCTGCCCTGTGGGGACCTTGCCCCACGCCCCCCGCCGGATCGGCGCCTGCAGCGCGGTGACGAGGGCGTCCGGCCTCTCTCCCTGGGGAGAGGGCCGGGGTAAGGCGATCCGCCCGCCCGGATCGCTAGCCGCTTCCGCTAGCCCGCCCGCGGATCGAGCAGCGAGCGCCTGAAGCTGGCGAAGCGCCACCCGCCGTCCTCGCGGCGCAGTTCCGCGTCCACCAGCGCGAGCCAGGCGATCCTCGGGCCGCCGTCCTCTGCGGCCCCCAGGTCGAAGCCGAGCAGGTAGCAGGAGAGCCGCACGTCTCCGCCCTCGTCGCGTTCGAGGGTGACGTTGTTGGTCCAGTGCTGGCTCTGCTCGTTCGTCGCCTCGTGCGCGCGCACGAATGCGGTGATCGCCTCATGGCCCTCGAAGCGGCCGTGCGGGGCGGCGTCGAACCAGCCGTCGGCGGCGAAGCAGGCGGCGACGGCCTCACCGTCGCCGGCGTCGAGCGCGCGCAGGCCGAGCGCGAGGAGACGCTGGATCGCGAGCCGGTCGGCGGCGGGGAGTGGCATGCCGTCCTCCGGGAGTGCGACTGGCCCTCACCCTCGCCCTCCCATCGGGGTTAGACACCCCTGGGTGCTAACTGGTCAAGCGGCGAGCTGCTCGCGGTCGTGCCGACGCACCCTCGGCGCCTTCTCGCCCGGCGGGCGGCGGAACGCCCTCACCGCCGCTCTCTCCCCAGGGGGAGGGAGCCGGACGCCATCGGGAGTTCCGTGTGCCCGCGAAGGTCACGCCGCGTGCGCTGATCCCGCGGGGGCGTGGGGGCGGAGCCCCCACAGAAAGAAAATCCGAGGGCGGGTGGGTGGGCCGGAGCGGCCCTGCGAGGTATCCCTCGCGTCTACGACACGACCGTGCGCACGCTCCTCCGGGATGGGAGCGTCGGGGGCGCAGCCCCCCACAGGCGAGGGAGAGCGGGCCGGAGCGTCAGCGGTTCCACCACTCGGCGGTGAAGCGACGCAGGCTGAACTTCCACTTGCCGCCGACGCGGCGGAGGCGGTCGTCGTACTGGCCGATCAGGGTCACGCGGCCGTCGCCGGTGTTGTCGAACATCACGAGGTAGCAGCGCAGCTCGGCCTCGTCGCCTTCGCCCTCGATCCAGATGTTGTTGACCCAGTGGCGGTAGCGGTCGGTGCCATGCTGCTCCATGAGCGCGTTCGCCCAGGCCTCGAGGGCTTCGCGACCCTCGTGGCGGCGTCCGCCCAGTTGCAGCACGCCGTCCTCGGTGAAGGTGTCGGCGAAGGGCACGGGGTCGCGCCGGTCGTAGTGGTGGTAGTGGGCGGCGACCAGTTGCTCGATCTCGGTGATGTCGGCGGCGCTCAGTGGCATCGGGGACTCCTCTCGGGGCGTTTCGCGCGTCAGTGCGGCGAGGGCAAGATAGCAACCGCCGCCGGCCGGGGCGCGTCAGACCTCGCGGAGGTCGTCCAGGTAGGCGCGGGCGAAGCCGCCGATCAGCTCGGCGGACTGGCCGGCGTCCGCCTCGACGCTGAGGCGGACGTGCTGCACGCCGCGCTCGCCCGCCTCGCGGAGCATGGTCGCCGTCTCCTCCACGCGGCCGGGGGCGAGCGAGGGGAGGTTGACCATGCCGAAGGTCAGCGCGTCCGGGTCGCGGCCGGCGTCCTCGGCGGCGCGGCGGACCGCGACGATGTCCTCGGGGAACGTCGGCAGGCGATGCGCGCCCGCGATCCAGCCGTCGCCGAGGCGTCCCGCACGGCGCAGCGCGGGCGGCCTCGCGCCTCCGATCCAGAGCGGGATCGGCCGTGCCGGCGTGGGTCGGCAGATCCAGCCGTCGATGTCGTAGAACTCGCCGTGGTGGGTGACCTCCTCACCGCTCCAGAGCGCGCGCATCAGCGCGATCTGCTCGTCGACGCGCGCGCCGCGGCGCTCGAAGGACGCGGAGAGCACCTCGAACTCCTCGCGGCACCAGCCGACGCCGACGCCGAAGACGAAGCGCCCGCCGGCGAGGCGGTCGAGCGAGGCGATGACCTTCGCGTGGAGGACGGGATTGCGCATCGGCAGGACCATCACCGCCGTGCCGATCTGGACGCGTTCGGTGATCGCGGCGACAAAGGCGAGCAGCGTGAGCGGCTCGAGCAGCTCGGTGTCGCTCTGGAAGCGCGCGGGCAGGCGGCCGTCGGCGGCGTAGGGGTAGCGGGACGTGAACTCGCGGGGGAAGACGACGTGGTCGCTGACCCAGAGCGAGGCGTAGCCCGACTGCTCGGCGGTCGTCGCGAAGGTGGAGAGGTGCTCGCGGGTGGCGTCGGGGCCGGTCTGCGGCAGCACGAGCCCGATGTCCACGCCGACGCCCCTTCTCCCCGCGGATGGCCGCTAGGGTACGCTGCTCGGCGCGACGGCGCTCACGGGGAGGTGGACGGCGATGGGCGAGTTCGAGGGCAAGGTGGCGCTCATCACGGGCGCCGGTTCGGGCATCGGGCGCGCCTCGGCGGTGGCGTTCGCGCGCGAGGGCGCGCACGTCGTCGTCGCCGACATCAACATCGAAGGCGCCGAGGAGACCGTGCGCCTCGTCGAGGCGGAGGGCGGCGCCGCGAGCGCCGTCCGGGTCGAGCTGACGGACCCGGCAGCCGTCGCGGAGCTGGTGCGCGGCATCGCCGAGGCGCACGGCCGGCTCGACTTCGCGCACAACAACGCCGGCATCAACGACGCGCCCTCGCTGCTGCCGGAGCTCAGCGACGAGCGCTGGGACCGGATGATCGCGATCAACCTCACCTCGGTCTTCTACTGCCTGCGCGAGGAGCTGCCGCTGATGGTCGCCGGGGGCGGCGGGGCGATCGTCAACACCTCGTCGGGCGCGGGCGTCTTCGCCTCGGCGAACATCGCGCACTACGCCGCCGCCAAGCACGGCGTGATCGGCCTCACCCGCAGCGCCGCGATCGAGTACGGCGAGCACGGCGTGCGCGTCAACGCGGTCTGCCCCGGCCTCGTCGACACGCCGATGCGCGGCCGGCATGTCAGCTACGACTCGGAGCACTCGCAGCGCACGCTGGCGTTCTCGGGCGGCCGGGTGAACCCGCCCGAGCTGATCGCGGACACCGCCGTCTGGCTCTGCCGCGAGGAAGCCGCCAATGTCAACGGACAGGCGCTGCTCGGCGACGGCAAGTACGGGCCGGAGCTGCGCCTCGGCAGCTGGCAGCACTGGGCGCCGCTCGAGCAGCTCACGGGCGGGTAGCGCCTCCGGGGGCAGACCTCGGCCTCGTGGGGCTAGATGCCGAGCGCTTCCTTGCCGAGCAGTTGGCGCAGCACCTGCACCTGTCCGTAGTGCTCGTTGCCGTGCGCGATCACGGCCTGCCCCAGCGTCGCGATGCGCGGCCGCTCGGTCATCTCACCGGCGATGCGGGCCGGGGTCGTGCCGACGAGGAAGGCCTCCTCCATCGCCTCGATCTTCGGCAGCACGGCGTCGCGCACGAGCTGGCCGTAGCCCGCGAGGGCAGCCGAGTCGCGGAACTGCAGCGCCCCTGCCTCGTCCCCGGCCATGCCGGTGCCCTGGTCGATGCGCGGCATGTCCCACTCCGCGTTGAGGCCCGAGGTGATCCAGACCGGCCGCTCGCGGTGGAAGACGAAGTTGACGATGTTGTCGATCGTCCGCAGCACGTGCCAGACGTGGAACCCGATCGAGGGGCAGCCCTCCAGCGGGTGGGCGTTCAGCTCCTCGCTGCTGAGCTCCTCGATCGAGGCGTCGAGGTCGCCGATCACCCTGGCGACCAGCTGGGCGAGCGGTGCGGCGAGTGCGCTCGGTGCGGCATCGGAAGTCGAATCGGACATGGCGTCCCCCCATGGAGCAGCACTGGGTGCGGCAGTCTCGCGTCAGGGTAGCGCGATCGCGTAGGCGATGGCGCTGCGAGGCGATGCGGCGGCCTCGCAGAGGCCGTCGCCGGGGCGGTAGGAGGCGGCCATTACGCGCCCGTGCCGCCACGCGCCGCTGCGCCGCACGCGGTGGCCGCGCCGCTCGAGGTCGGCGAGCACGCCCTCCTCGATGCGCGTCTCGGCGTCGATGAGGCCGGGGTTGGCGAGGCGCGGGTAGAACGACTCCGGCCAGTGCTCGCTGTGCACCGTCGGCGCATCGATCGCCTCCTGCAGATCCTCGAAGCCGAAGTCGACGAGGTTGAGCAGGAAGTGCAGCGACCACTGGTCCTGCTGATCGCCGCCGGGCGTGCCGAAGGCGATGCGCCGTCCGTCCGGCAGCTGCGCCAGCGAGGGCGTGAGCGTGGTGCGCGGGCGCTTGCCCGGCGCCAGCGCGTTCGGGTGCGCGGGGTCGAGGACGAACATCTGCGCCCTCGTGCCGACCGGGAAGCCGAGCTGCGGGATCGAGGGCGAGGACTGCAGCCAGCCGCCGCTCGGCGTGCAACTCGCGAGGTTGCCCCAGCGGTCGACGGCGTCGCAGTGCGTCGTGTCGCCGCGGCCGGACGCGCCGAGCAGCGCCTCCGGCTCGGCGCGCGGCAGCCCGGCCTCGCTCAGCCACTCGCCGTCAGGCCCGTCCGCGCCTTCATCGGCCAGCAGCGGCCAGCCCTCGGGCAGCCGCCCGAGGCCGGGACGCAGCTCGAGCGAGGCGCTCGAGGGGTCGACGAGCGCGCGGCGGCGCTCGCTGTAGCCGTCCGAGAGCAGCTCGTCGAGCGGCACGTCCACGTGAGCGGGATCGCCGTAGTTGGCCTCGCGGTCGGCGAAGGCGAGCTTGGCGCACTCGATCCAGGTGTGGAGCGCGTCCGCGCTGTTGTGGCCCATCGCCGCGAGGTCGAAGCTCTCGAGCAGACGCAGCTGCTGGAGCATCACCGGGCCCTGCGACCAGGGCGGGCACTTCCAGACCGTGACGCCTCGATACGTCGCCGAGACGGGCGTCTCGACGGCGCCCTCGTAGGCGTCGAGGTCGGCGGCGCTGAGCAGGCCGGCGTGCGCCTCGCCCGAGGCGTCGCGCACGGGGGTGCGCAGGAGCGCCTCGATCCACTCGGCGGGCTCGCCGCGGTAGAAGGCGTCGCGCGCGGCGCGGATGCCGGCCTCGCGGCTGCCGCTGGCGGCGCGCTCGGCCTCGGCGAGGCTTGCGAGCAGCGAGGCGAGCGCCGGGTTGCGCACGCGCTCGCCGATCGCCTTCGCCGGCAGCCAGATCGCGGCCGTGCTCGGCCACTCGGCGGCGATCCGATCGCCGGCGAGGCGCAGCAGCAGGCGCAGCGAGGGGTGCATCGGGAAGCCGCGCTCGGCGAGCGCGCGGGCGGGCGCGACCACCTCGGCGAGCGTGCGCGTGCCGAAACGTTCGAGCAGCAGCCGCCAGGCGTCGAGCGCCGCCGGGACGGCGGCGGCCGTCAGTCCGTCCCCCGGGATGCGATCGAGGCCGAGCGAGCGGAAGTGCTCGATCGTGGCGGCGGCCGGGGCCGTGCCCTGCCCGGAGATCGCGTGGGTCTGCTCGCTGGCGGCGTCGTGGTAAAGGATCGGCGCCTCGCCGGCGAAGCCGTTCATGTGCGGCTCGATCACCTGCAGCGCGAAGCCCATCGCGCAGGCGGCGTCGGCGGCGTTGCCGCCCTCGGCGAGCATCTGCGCGCCCACCTGGGTGGCGAGGTAGTGGCCGGCGCTGACGGCGCCGCCGTAGCCGCGAACGGTCGGCCGCGTGGTGAAGGCCATCGCCGCCGAGTCTAGCGCCCCGCCCCCGCTGGAGGTTCACGCGAGCGGGCGGCTCCGCCATAGTGGCGGAGCGGCTCGCGCCGCTGCGGCCTCGAGGGCGCGCGCGGGCGCTGCGGGACGGGAGACGGCCGATGAACGGGACGGCGGATTGGGGAGCGCTGAACGGCGTGCGCGTGATGGAGTTCACCGTCGTCCTCGCCGGGCCGGTCTGCGGCATGCTGCTCGCGCAGATGGGCGCCGACGTCGTCAAGATCGAGCCGCCGATGGGCGACCCGCAGCGCCGCAATGGCAGCGTGGTCCCGGGCGAGAGCAAGCACTATCAGGCCTACAACCACGGCAAGCGCAGCCTCGTCGTGGACCTCCGCGAGGAGCGCGGCCGCGAACTGATCCATCGCATCATCCCGCAGTTCGACGTGGTGCTGACCAACTACCGCCCCGGCGTCGCCGCCCGCCTCGGCATCGACTACGAGACGCTGCGACAGTACCGCCCGGACCTCGTCTACCTGGAGATGAACGCCTTCGGCTTCCACGGCTCCGAGGCCCCGCGCGCCGGCTCGGACGTGGTCGTACAGGCCTACGCCGGGCTGATCGCCGGCGGCGGACAGGTCGATGAGGATGGCGCGCCCCGCTCGGCGCTCTCGATCGCCCTCGCCGATCACATGACGGGCGCGGCGTCGGCGATGGGCATCGCGGCCGCGCTCTACCACCGCGCGCAGACCGGCGAGGGGCAGCTCGTGCGCGGCTCGCTGCTGCGCTCGACGCTGTTCGCGCAGGGCTCGGCGGTGATGCGCGAGCCGGTCACGGACGCCTCCAGCCGCGACGTGATGATGGCCGAGCTCGAGGCGATCCGTGAGCGCGGCGGCGACTACGCGGAGCAGGTCGCCGCGCACAACGAGCGGCGCGGCCTCGGCGCGGGCTTCAACCTCTACTACGGCGGCTACCAGGCGCAGGACGGCGGGCTCTTCTTCGGCGCGCTCAGCCCCGCCGGACGCGACACCATCCGCCGCGCCGTCGGCGCCGAGGCCGAGCGCTCCGATGATCCCGACTACGACGTCTACGACGCCGAGAACATCGCCGAGGCGCGCGAGTGGAAGCGCACGATCCAGGAGCGCATCCACACGAAGACCGCCGCCGAGTGGCGCGCGATCCTCGACGAGGCGGGCGGCGCGCCGGTCTCGCAGGTGCAGTTCGCCGAGGACATGTCGGACGACCCGCACGTGCAGGCCGAGGGCATGATCTGGGACATCGAGCACGAGATCACCGGCCCGCAGCGCGTCGTCGGCCCGATCGTCGAGATGGAGGGCACGCCGACGCGCGTGCCGCACGCCGCCCCGCCGCTGGGGCGGCACACCCACGAGATCCTCGAGGAGCTGGGCGTCGGCGCCGAGGATCGCGCGGATCTCCTCGAGGCCGGCGCCATCCGCGACCACACCGCGACGGATGGAGCGCGCGCGCGATGAGCCTTGAGCCCGCGCTGCGCGCGGCGATCGTCGAGGCGCTCTCGCGCTGGGACCTCGCGGGCGAGGCCGAGCCGCTCGGCGGCGGCGCGGGGAATGAGCACTGGCGCATCTCCGTCATCGGCGAGGAACGTCCGTACGTGCTGCGGCGCTATCACCCGCGGCACGGCGCGGACGACATCGTCTACGAGCACCGCGTGCTCGCCTTCCTCGAGGCACGGGACTGGCCGGTGGCGGCGCCGATCGCGGACGGCCGCGGCCGCACGCTCGCCGAGACGGACGCGGGGTTGTGGGCGCTGTTCCGCTGGCGCTCCGGCGAGCCGCCCCCGCCCGACGCGCTGCTCTACCTGCAGCGCAAGGGCGCGCTGCTCGCGCTGCTCCACTCCGACCTCGCGGAAGCCCCCGCCTTCGGTCAGCGCCCCGGCTTCGGCCGCGCGGACGACCTCGATGTCTGCGTGCGCGCCGACGGGCACGAGGACGTCGAGGCCCTCCTCGGCTGGTATGCGGGGCGCGACGAGGCACGGGCCGTGGCGCTCGCGGACGCCCTCGCGCGTAACCGCGAGGCGCTCGCGGCGGCCGGCTTCGCCGAGCTGCCGGACCAGCTCGTCTACTACGAATGCCTCGGCGCGAACGTGCTGTTCCGGGAAGACACGGTGACGGCGATGCTCGACTTCGACCTGACGCATCGCAACGCACGCGCCGCCGACATCGCGCGCAGCCTCGCGGTGGACTGCGGGGTCTCGGCGAAGCGCGCGGGCGCCTGGCTGGCCGGCTACGCGAACCTGGCGCAGCCGCGGCTCGACGAGGCGGAGGCGGCGTTGATCGCCCCGCTGATCACCGCCGCCGAGCTGTGGAACACCGTGCTCCCGCTCTCGATCGGCGCGCGCTGGGGCAACGAGGCGCAGATCCGCTCCGCCGAAGCCTCGATCGATCGCCGCCTCGCGCTCAGCGAGGCCGGCGAGCGCGTCCTCGCCGCCGTCGCCGCCCAGGCCGCGCGCAGCTGATCAGGCCCCCCTCACCCCCTCCCGGACGAGCGCGCTGCGCGGCTCTGGCCCGCCCACCCGCCCTCGGATGTTCTTTCTGTGGGGGCTGCGCCCCCACGCCCCACCAACGGTCCGCCGCACGCGCGCGACCCTCGAGGGCGGTCCGGCCCCTCTCCTCTTGCGGGAGAGGGTTGGGGTGAGGGGGAAGACTTCCGCTCTCCCCGGAAGACGGTTGTGCCGAGGGGGGACGGTCCTGCGTCGCCGCACGCTCTCCGTGAGGGCTATCGAGCCTGAGGCAGCCTCGCGTTATGCTAGCGCGCGTGTCCCGGCAGACGGGGCCGGGCAAGGCGCCGGACGGCGCCGCCACTGCGGTGAACGAGGCGCCATGGCCGAGCATCGATGTCTGAACGTGTTCTTCGATGTCGACTACACGCTGATCATGGCGGACGGGCGGCTGCGCAATCACACCGAGGAGGTGTTCAGCCGCCTCAAGGAAGCCGGCCACTCGCTCTACATCTGGTCCGGCGTCGGCATCCGCCGCTTCGACATGCGCCTCCACGGCCTCGACGGCTACGTTGACGACTACTTCGTCAAGCCGCTCTACCGCTACCGCGAGCGGCTCGAGGAGATGGACGTCACCGTGATGCCGGACTACGTCATCGACGACCACTCGCAGGTGGTCGCCGCCTTCGACCACGGCTACCACATCCCCGACATCGCACGCAGGGACGACCGCGAACTGCTCTACATCCTCGAGGAGATCGAGGCGCTGGCCGCCGGCACGACGGTCGCCGGCGACGGCGACGGCGAATAGCGCACGAGAGGCGGCGAGGCGGCATGGCGATCTCCACTGAAGACCGGATGGCGATCCTCGATCTGCTGTCCCGCTACAACCACGCGATCGACGGCGGCGACACGGAGACGTGGCTCGACTGCTTCACCGAGGACGCCGTCTACGAGTTCCCGCCCGACCGCCGCTGGGAGGGCATCGAGCAGCTGCGCGAGGTCGCAGCCTCGCGCGCGAACGACCCGGACCGGGCGGTCTCGCGCCACTGGCTGAACAACGTGCTGATCGAGGGCGACGCGAACGAGGCGCAAGTGACCTGCTACCTGATGCTGCTGCGGCCGCACGAGGGCCCGCGCATCCACCACACCGGCATGTACCGCCACACGCTGCGCAACGTGGACGGCGCCTGGAAGTTCGCCCACCGCCGCATGGAGCAGGACCGCTAGCGCGCCCACCTCGTCACGAGGCCTGCCGCCACCACCGAGCCGAGCGTGCCGAGGGCGAGATCGCCGAGCGTGTCCGCGTACGCGGTCGCGAACTCCGGCGAGTTGCGGATGAACGTCAGGTACTCCATCAACTCCCAGCCGATCGCGCTCGCCGCGCCGAACCCGATCACGAGGCCGGCGAGCGCCCACGCCTCGAGGCCCCGGCGAGGGATGAGCAGCCCGGCGCCGCCGGAGAGCAGCGCCCAGTTCACGAAGTGATTCGCGTCGTCCCACCAGACGACCGTGTCGTAGAGGTCGGCCGCGTTGCCCGCCACGTCGATCAGGAACGGGATCGTGATCAGCACATCGGCGAGGTAGGGGAACGGCCGTCCCGAGGCGAAGGCCCGCCAGGCCACCGGAAGGATGAGCACGGCGAGCGGGTAGAAGACCAGCCGCCCGCCGAACGCCTTGCCCTCGAACTGCTGGAGGCCGCTGAACGCGCCGAACGCGAGCAGCGCGACCATCACGAGCTTGATCGCGACATCGAGGTACCAGAGGGCGGATCGGTCGCGCATCGGCGGATTGTGGGTTCCCGCGCCCGGCGTGGCAACCCGGCGATCAGCGTCAAAAGGGATTGTCGCTGCGCGACGGGTCTGAGCAGCGGCTCGCGTGATCCGTTCAGTTCCCGCTGGTGGGTTCGGCGACGGCGCGGGCAAGGGCGCGGTCAACGGTCTCGATCCGTCTCACGCCGCGCCTGCGGCAACTCGCGAGATGGCAGAGATCCCGGGCAGCCAGCGTGGGATGGAGCCTCTCCAGCTGCCGAGCCAGGTCGACGTCTGCCGGTTCCAGCGCCCAGATCTCGGCCATCGCGCCCGACGCCAGCGCCAGCGCCTCGTCGAGTTCAGGAGAGCGCCCGACCGGCAGGTACGCGTGCAGGAGCTCTTGCAGCACCTCCGCAGACGTGTAGAGCGGCACCCGATTGCGGCTGGCATCGACGAAGAATGCCTGCGCCGGTTCACGGCGCGGGTGCTCGCGTCCAACCGCATAGACGAAGATGTTGCTGTCGACAAAGATCACGCGCCGGCGATCCCCCGGAGCCGCGACTCGCGCATCACCGCCAGATGCTCCTCCCAGTCCGGCTCGCGGCCGGGCCCAGCCTGTGCGTTGCATTCGCGGAAGAATGCCTCGAGTTCCGCCGGTGATCCGAATTGCTTCACCTGCTCCCGGGACTCGAGGCACTCGCGCGCGGCCGCGCGCAGCCACGCGCTCAATGTCATGCCTTCTCGTTTCGCCTGGGAGAAGAACCGATCGCGATCCTCGTCGGGAATGATGAGCTGTACGCGCGCCATCCTGCACCCGCTTTCCGATGTGTACCCATCATACACATGCGCCGCGTGCCACCGCAGACGTCATCCGCTTCAGTGACAACGAGCCTGAGTCCGGAGCCAGTGCCCGGCGACCCCTGGTTGTGATTCGGATCGCCCGGCGACCGCGGTGACACGACGCTCGGCAGCCCGCGCGGCCTGCTCCCCGTATCATCGCGCGAATGTCCGGCCAGAGCGCAGCAGGTAGCAGCGAGGACGGCGCAGACGCGCGGTCCGGCGAGCCGCGCGCGCCGTGGGTGGTGCTCGCACTCGTCGCGGGCTCCGTGCTGCTGAGCACGATGGACGCCTCGATCATCAACATCGCGCTGCCCACCCTCGCCTCCGAGTTCGGCACGACGATCGACGCGGTGATCTGGGTGGTGCTGATCTTCGTGCTGCTCGGCACCGGGCTCGCGCTGCCATTCGGGCGGCTCGGAGACCTGTTCGGGCGCAAGCGCTTCTACGTCGCCGGCAACGCGGTTGCCGCGCTGGGGCTGCTCGCCTGTGGCCTCGCGCCCTCGCTGCCCACGCTCGTGGCCGCGCGAGGGCTGCAGGCCGTCGGCAACGCGATGGTCGTCTCCAACGGCAACGCGATCGTCACCGCCGCCGTCCCACCGCAGCATCGAGGACAGGCGCTGGGCATCATCGGCGGCGTCGTCGGCATCGGCCTCGCCTCGGGGCCGGTGCTGGGCGGGATCTTCATCGAGCTGCTCAACTGGCGGGCGATCTTCCTCGCGCGGCTGCCGCTCAGCCTGACGCTGACCGCGCTGCTCTGGCTGGTGCTGCGCGACACCTCCAGCGAGGGCCGCGACCGCGGGCTGGACATAGCGGGCTCGCTCACCCTCTTCGGCTCGCTTGCGAGCCTCACGCTGGCCGTGAACCGTGGCCACGCCTGGGGCTGGTCGAGCCCCCCGATCATCGGGCTGTTCGCGCTCGGCCTGGTGCTCGCGCCGCTGTTCGTGCTGATCGAGCGGCGCGCGGCGAGCCCCGTGGTCGCGCTGGAGCTGCTGCGCATCCGCGCCTTCAGCGGCTCCGTGGGCTCGGCGATCCTCTTCTTCTGGGGCTTCGGCGCGGTGCTGGTGCTGATGCCCTTCTACCTCGTCGACGCGCGCGGCTTCAGCACCCTCGAGGCGGGCGCAGTCCTCGCCGCGCAGCCGCTCACGCTGTTCGTCTTCGCGCCGCTCACGGGCCGCCTCGCCGACCGCACCGGTCAGAGGCTGCTCGTGCCGCTCGGCCTCGCCTCGGCGAGCCTCGGCATCGCGCTGCTCGCGCTCGTCGACGGCGGCACGTCGGTCCCCGACGTGGCGGCGAGGCTGTCGCTGATCGGCCTCGGGATGGCGCTGTTCCAGTCGCCCAACAACTCGACGATCATGGGCGCCGTGCCGGCACAGCGCCTCGGCATGGCCTCGGCCGCGATCGTCACCGCGAGGCGCATCGGCCAGGCGGGCGGCATCGCGGTCTCGGGCGCGGTCTTCACCGCCGCCGCGGGCGCCAACCTCGTGGCCGCCGGTGCGGACAACCCGCTGCGCGCCCTCGCAATCGTCGACGGCCTCGAGGCGGGCTTGCTGCTCTCCGCCGCCGTCGTCGCCTCCGCAATCGCGGTCTACTGGCGCTGGGGCACGGACTGAGCGGTGGGGGCGTCTGGCGGAGGCGTCTACTATTCGGTCGCCGCTCCCTGAGAGAGCGTCAGGGTGAGGGCGAACGGTCTCCAGCTACTCAGCCGCGGCCGGGGGCGTGAAGCCCTTGGGCCAATGCGTGCGCTTATCATGGCGGGCCCCATCGAGGAGCGCGTCGTCGAGGTTCGCGTGCATCAGGATCGCGCCCTCAAGGTGCGCGTACCGGAGGTCCACGAACCGAAGGTCCGCACCCGCCAGATCGGCGTGCCGAAAGCTCGCGCGCGAGAGGTTCGCCTGCTCAAGGTGCGCCTGCTCGAGGCTTGCCCGATCGAGACGAGCACCATCGAGGTTGGCCTGCTTGAGGTTCGCCTGCGCGAGATTCGCCTCCTCGAGGTTTGCCCCCTCGAACTTTGCTCCCCGGAGGTCTGCGCCCCGGAGGTTCGCGCCCCGAAGATACGCGTACCGAAGGTCCGCGCCCTCAAGATTCTTCTCGGGGAGAGAGAGCTGCGGAGCGAACGTGAAGGCCAGATTCAACGGCTCAGGCACCGGCTGGCGTTCGAAGGGCCAGAGCCGCTGAATCGCATCAACCGTGAACGCCACATCCATCCGGTTGCGAATCTCATGCGCGTCAATCTCGAATATCTCCTCGGCACCGAGGGCCTCGACGTCCGGGGAAGCCGTCGGGCTCTCGGAGCGGAGGTACGCGGTCAGGATGTCGAGGACCGGCCAGAAGTCCTCGGCCGACTCCCGAGCGATTCGCTCGAGGGAGCGGACTCCGCCAGCACGGATCTCACGTGCAGGCTCGTTGTCGGTACGCACGGTGCCCAACTGGTCGATCGCACGGGTGAACCGCTCGGTGATCTGGCCGAGTTGCAATGTGGTGACCTGCCGCTCCAGTGCGCTCACCCGACGCCAGTTGATGTATACGCCGACAAGCACGACGACCCCGCCAATGATCGCCGCCACGGTGAGGCGTGCGCGGTCGCGTACCTCGAACTGCGCTTGAGGATCGTCGAGATCGGGGCTGATAAGCGGTGGGAGCAGAGTCACCGCTGCCAGCGCAAGAAGTGCTAGCGCTGCAAGCGCGATCCACGGGAGCGCGGGTACCAGTTTGCGCAGTCGGCCCGTGCCGCCCCAGCGAGTGGAGTGCGGCCCTCCGAGCCGACCACGGATGTTCGTCAGCAGCCCCTTTATCTTCCCGGCACGAATGTTCATCGCAATGACTGTATTCGATCTGGCCACCCAAACCTAACGGCGAACGCCGATGGTGTGGCCGACCAGCATCAGCGGCATTGGTAGTGTGGCGTCATGAAGACAACGCTCGATATCCAGGACGAACTGCTGCTCCAGGCCAGGCGGCACGCGCGGCGGACGGGGCAGCCGCTGCGCGCCGTCGTCGAGGAGGGATTGCGACGGGTGCTCCCCGCAGCTACGCCCCGCGCCGCCTACCAGCTACCCGACCTCAGCGTCGGCCACGCGAGTGAACGCGACCCGCTTGAGGCGTACTCGTGGCCGGACCTCCGCGAGATCATCTACGGAGAGCGCGAGACGCCGTAATCGCGCCGGGCCATCCGGTCCCCTCTCCCCGTGGGAGAGGGTTAGGGTGAGGGCCGGACACACACGAGGGAGAACCCCATGGTCAAGCAAATCGAGCGCGACGAGGTGCAAACGCTGCTCGCCGGGGGCGCGCAACTCGTCGACGTGCTGCCCGAGCGCGAGTACGCCGACGAACACCTTGAGGGCGCCGTCAACGTCCCGGCCACGGCGCTGGGACCGGACACCGTCGGCGAGCTGCGGCGCGACCGGCCGGTCATCGTCTACTGCTACGACCTCGAATGAGACGCCTCCCCGAGGGCCGCGGCGCGGCTCGAGCAACTGGGATTCGAGGCCGTCTACGACTACGTGCCGGGGAAGTCCGACTGGGCGCTGGAGGGCCTGCCGCTCACGGGGCGCAGCGCCGGGCAGCGGCGCGCCATGGACATCATGCGCCTGCCCGCGACCTGCGGACCGGACGCGACGCTGGCTGAGGCGCGCGCGCTCGCCGAGGCGAGCGGCGACCCGCTCTGCGCGGTGATCGATCACTCCGGCGTGCTGCTCGGCCGCATCGACGGCGACGCCCTCGACGGCGACCCGGCCGCCCGTGCCGGCGACGCGATGGAGCCCCAGCCGCCGACCGAGAAGCCCGACACGTTCCTACACAGCCTCGCCGAACGGCTGCGCCGCAACCCCCTCCCGAGCGTGCCCGTGACCTCGCGCGGCTACCACGAGGGCGGCAAGCTGCTGGGCGCGCTCTACCGCGAGGACGTCGAGCGCGTGCTCGCGGAGAACGCCGAGCTGGCGCGCGAGGGGTAGGCGGGCGAGCGGCGTTCCGGGCGAGGCGAGGCGCGGGCCGTCGGCCCGATCACTCCGCTCCGGACGCAGCGAGGATCCTCGGTACGTCCGTCTGGCCGCTTTCGTTGTCGCCCCAGCAGACCACCTCGTCCGAGTCGGTCACCGCGCAGGTATGCAGCCCACCGGCGGTGACCGCCCGATAGCGTCCCGCGGGCGCGTCCGTCTGGCCGCTCTCGTTGTTGCCCCAGCAGACCACCTCGCCGGACTCGGTGAGCGCGCAGCTATGCGCCTCGCCCACGCTCACCGCCTGGTGGCGTCCCGCGGGCGCATCCGTCTGGCCGCTCTCGTTGTTGCCCCAGCAGACCACCTCGCCGGACTCGGCGAGGGCGCAGCTGTGCGTCGTACCCGCGCTCACCGCCGTGTAGCGGCCCGGCATCCCCAGCGCCTGGCCGTGATTGTTGCGACCCCAGCAGACCACCTGCCCCGAGTCCAGCACCGCGCAGGTGTGGAAGTCGCCCGCGCTCACCGACACGTAGGGACCGGGCACCGCCACGGCCTGGCCGTACCGGTTCCACCCCCAGCAGTCCAGCTCGCCGGACTCGCGGAACGCGCAGCCGTGCCGCTCGCCCGCGCTCACCGAGCGGTAGCGGTCCTGTGCTCCCGGGGCCTGGTTGAACAACGCATCATGGATCCCCGCGCACACCACCGCGCCCGATGCCTGCACTCCGCAGGTGTAACGGTGTCCACCCACGCTGAGCGAGCGGTACGGGCCCGCCGGCAGCGGAACGCGCTGGCCCGCCTCGCCCCAGCAGGTCACGTCGCCCGACGGCAGCAGCGCGCAGGTGTGCTCGGTGCCCGCGTGCACCGAGAGGATTCCGCTCGATGGTGCGACCGCCGGTTCGCCACTCGATTCGGGTTCAAACATCAATTCGGCTGCGGCCAGCTCCGCCGGCACCGCTGCGGGGCCGGAGGCCACCCCCGCGCCCCAGCAGGCCACCTCGCCGGACACCAGCAGCCCGCACATGTGCCACGTGCCGTCGTCCACGGCCTGGTAGCGGCCCGGCGGCGCGTCGAGCTGACCGTATTCGTTGTCGCCCGAGCAGGCCAACTCGCCCGACTCCAGGACCTCGCAGCTGTGCCAGGCGCCGTCGTGCACGGTCACGGGCGGGTACGACTCCTCGGGAGCGTCCAAGCTGGAAGTAAGCCTGTTCCAGCCCCAGCACACCCGCTCACCCGACTCGCGCACCGCGCAACTGTAGTCGTCACCCGCGCTCACCGACTGGTAGCGGCCCGCCGGCGCTGCTGCCTGACCGTAGGAGTTGTCTCCCCAGCACTCGATCTCGCCGGACACCCTGAGGGCACAGGAGTGTCGAGCCCCCGCGCTCACCGATCGGAACGGTCCTGGCGGCGGTGGGTCGGGTTGCCCGACGCCCGAGCGCCCCGTGCCCCAACAGTCCAGCTCGCCCGACTCCGTCAGCGCGCAGGAGTGCCATCTGCCGGCGCTCACGGACTGGTAGCGGCCCGGCGGCGGATCGGCCTGGCCGTAGTCCCGCTCGGCGCCGCCCCAGCAGTCCACGGCGCCGGACTCGCGGATCGCGCACGTGTGGTGCTCGCCGGCGCTCACCGACAGGTAGCGCCCCGTCGGGACATCCACTACGGCCCGGCGGTTGTCCCTCCAGCAGACCACCTCGCCCGACTCACGCACCGCGCAAGCATGGCGACGACCGATGCTTACCGATCGGTACGTTCCGGGCGGGTGCGGCCGCGGGCTTTCGTAATAGGACACTCCCCAGCACACCAGCTCGCCAGACTCCTGCAGCCCGCAGCTGTACGTCACGCCCGAGCTCACGGACACGTACGTCCCGGGTGGGATTGGGTCGAGTTTGCTCCCCCAGCAGATCACCTCGCCGGACTCGCTGAGCGCGCAGGCGTAGTTGACTCCCAGGCTCAGCGACCGGTAGCTCCCGGGGGGCACGTCGCGGCCAGCGGTGCCGTCTCCCCAGCACACGATCTCGCCCGACTCCCGCACGGCGCAGGTGTAGCTGCTCCGCACGCTCACTGCGCGGTATTTCCCCTCCGGGGCAGCGGTCGCGCTCAGGTTGTCGCTCCTGCCCCAGCAGCGGATCTCGCCCGTGACATGCACGGCGCACGAGTGTTCCCGCCCCGCACTCACCGAGCGGTACTCGCCCGGAGGTGCGTCGGCCTGACCCCACTCGTTCGCTCCCCAGCAGATGATCCGGCCCGATTCACGCACGGCGCAGGTGTGCCCGTCCCCGTAGTCGGCACTCGCGCTCAGCTGGACCACCGGATCCGCAATCCTCGGCTCGGCGGGCTCCGGCGCGGGCGGTCCGCCGACCGTCTGCGCGCGCGTCGCGACCACCCAGAGGACGTCGCCGGGCTCGACGGCGAAGCCGCCGAAGCCCAGCGCCGGGAGGTAGGAGAGATCCCAGGCCTGGGTGGGCCGGTTGTACTTCCAGACCACCGTCACGTCCGTACCCCCGAAGAGGTCGTCCGCCGTCGTGGGCGCCCCGGCGGGTACGAGGACGATGTCGCCGCCCTCGCGCAGAGTCAGCGCGATCTCGCCGACCGGCGCTGTGGAGGCGGGAGGCGTGACTTCCACGGTGAGCGTCTGCGCGCCAGGAGCGACGACCCAGAGGACATCGCCAGCCTCGATCGGGAAGCCTCCGAAGCCCAGGGCGGGGAGGTACGAGAGGTCCCAGGCCTGCGTGGGCCGGTTGTACTTCCAGACGACTGTCACGTCCGTGCCGCCGAAGAGGCGGTCCGCCGTGGTGGACGCGCCGGCGGGCACGACGACGATGTCGCCGCCCTCGCGCGCGGTCAGGGTGAGCGGCCCCGCGGCGCGCGTCACCGCCACGGTGAAGGTCTGCCAGGGGGTAGCGTCGAGGGGTGCGACCTCGACGGTGATGGTGTTCAGGCCCAGGTTGAGCGGTACCGCCTCGCCGTTGGCGTAGCTCCGCCCGCCCGTGCGAATGGCGGCGACGCGGGCGTGGGCGTCGAGGAGCGTGGCCGTCACGACGATCTCCGCGACGCCGCTGTCCACGGAGGCGGTGTAGGCCGCCGTGGCGGGCTCGAAGGGTGGTTCGAGGGCCGCGCCGCTCAGTTGCAGATCGCGCAGCATGCAGAACGGCAGGCCCAGGCCGGGGATGTCGCCCTCGAATGCGTCGTCGGTGTCGCCGTCGCCGTTCCCGTCGACCCCGACGAAGTCGTGGCTTGCGGCGGAAGACCCCGGAGTGCCCAGCAGGTTGCGCAGGCTGCTGGGCACGCATCCGCTCAACCCCGGGTTGCCGGCGAGGCGCACGTACTGGAGCGCGGCGAGGTCGCCCAACTCGGGCGGGATCGGGCCACTCAACTGGTTGTTCGACAGCGCAAGGGCCTGGAGGTTGGCGAGGCTGCCCAACTCGGGTGGTACTGGCCCGCTCAACCTGTTGTTCGACAGTGCAAGGGACTGAAGGTTGGCGAGGCTGCCCAGCTCGGGTGGTATCGGCCCGCTCAACCGGTTGTCCGACAGGACGAGGGTCTGGAGCTTGGCGAGGTCGCCGAGCTCGGGCGGGATGGAGCCACTCAAGACGGTGTAGGACAGCGCGAGGGACTGAAGGTTGGTGAGCTTGCCCAGCTCGGGCGGAATCGACCCGCTCAGTCCGTTGTCGACCTGAAGCGGGCGCAGCAGGTCGTCCAGCGGGGTGCTGACAGACAGCGTGCTGCTTGAGAGGGACAACGTCTGGAGGTTGGCGAGCTGGCCCAGCTCGGGTGGGATCGGCCCGCTCAACCCGCCCTCGGACAGAGTCAACTCCTGCAAGCTGGCGAGGTTGCCCAGCTCGGGCGGGATCGGTCCACTCAACTCGTTGAATGAGACGGTCAGGGACTCCAGCCTGGTGAGGTTGCCCAGCTCGGGCGGGATCGGTCCGCTTAACACGTTGAAGGAGACGGCCAGGGACTCCAGGTTGGCAAGGTTGCCCAGCTCGGGCGGCAGCGGTCCGCTGAACTCGTTGAAGGACAGATTCAGAGACTGCAGGTTGGCCAGGTTGCCCAGCTCGGGCGGCAGCGGTTCGCTGAACTCGTTGAGGGAGAGCGTCAGGGATCGCAGGTTGGCGAGGGTGCCCAGCTCGGGTGGTAGTCCGCTCACCTCGAGCGAGGACAGGGTCAGGGTCTGCAATTCGCCGAGGTCGCCCAACTCGGCCGGCAGTGTCCCCGTCAGATCCCCGAGACGGCGGGAGAGTTCCAGGCCCGTGACGCGTCCGTCCGCGTCCGTGGTGACGCCAAGCCAGGTATCGATGGGCTCCTCGCTCCCCCAGTTCGTGTCCAGCCCCACGGCCTCGTCACCCCACCGCGTATCCACCCACTCGGGGCCGTTCAGGGCCTCGTAGATCGCCATCAGCGCGGCCCGGTCCGTCTCGGCCGAGCCATCGGGCTCCTGCGCGGACAGGGGCCCGGCCAGCGCCGCGGCGACCAGCACCGCCGCTCCCGCCAGCGCCGGCGCGAGGCGTGCGAGGAGCAGCCGCCCCAGCGTCCGGTTCCACACCCCGCTACGCAGTCCGAGCCGCATTCGCGCCTCTCCGCCGGGTCATCACGTCCGGCCATCCTGGCCCACCGGGCTCCACTGGTAGCCTACCGACGGTCCCCTCTCACCGGGCGAAGGGTTAGGGTAAGGGGACCGAGGAGGCTTGCCGTGTTCGTCGCAATGAACCGCTTCATCGTCACCCCCGGTCAGGAAGAGGCCTTCGAGTCGCGCTGGCGCGATCGCGAGACGTACCTCGGCGACGTGCCCGGCTTCGTGCGCTTCGCGCTTTTGCGCGGCGACCGCGCGGGCGAGTACCTGAGCCACAGCACCTGGGAGTCGCGCGACGCCTTCGACGCCTGGACGCGCAGCGAGGCGTTCACGGCCGGCCACCGCCAGGGCTCGCTGCAGGGCATCCTCGCCGAGCACCCCGAGGTCTCGCTCTACGAGGCGCTGTTCACGCAGGGGAGCGGCGAACGGCGCACGACGGCCTGAGCCCCGCGCCCCGCCCTCGCAGCCGGCGCGAGTGCGCTAGCATGGGCGCGAAGCCGTCGGCTGGACGCTCGAGGAGGATCGCGATGGACTTCGGCTGGTCGGACCGGGAGCAGGAGTTTCGCGGGCAGGTGCGCGAGTTCGTCGGCAGCCGCTGGAGCGGCCAGACGACGGACGACGCCGAGGGCGACGACACCGAGGCCGCAAGGCGGACGCGGGAGTACGAGCAGGCGCTCAACGAGCGCGGCTGGCTGACCATGGCCTGGCCGGAGGAGTACGGCGGCCTCGGCGCCTCGTACTTCGACCAGTTGATCTTCGCCGAGGAGAGCTCGGCCATCGGCGCGCCGCTTGGCGGGCAGTCCGTGCAGATGGTCGGCCCGCTGCTGATGATCCACGGCACCGACGAGCAGAAGAGCGAGCACCTGCCGAGGATCTCCTCGGCCGAGGCGATGTGGTGCCAGGGCTTCTCCGAGCCGGGCTCCGGCTCGGACCTCGCCTCGCTGCGCACGCGCGCCGTGCGCGACGGCGACGAGTACGTCATCAACGGCCAGAAGATCTGGACCTCGGGCGCACGGCACGCCGACTGGATTCACGTCCTGACGCGCACGGACCCCGACGCGCCGAAGCATCGCGGCATCACCTACTTCATGCTCGACATGAAGACGCCGGGCGTCTCCGTCCGCCCGCTGGTCCAGATGCACGGCGCGGCGAACTTCAACGAGACCTTTTTCGAGGATGTGCGCGTCCCCGCCGGCAACATGATCGGCGAGGAGAACCGCGGCTGGTACGCGGCGACGACCACCCTCGACTTCGAGCGCTCCGGCGTGCAGCGCTTCGCCAACGCGAAGCGCGAGATCGACAAGCTGATCGACTACGCGAAGCAGCCGGACAGCCGCTCCCCGGGCGTGCGCATCGTGGACGAGCCGATGGCGCGCGCGGCGCTCGCGCAGCAGTACGTCGAGACGGAGGTCGCGCGCTACCTCTCCTACCGCGTCGCCTGGATGCAGTCGCAGAGCCTCGTCCCCAACTACGAGGCCTCGATGTCGAAGGTGTTCAGCACGGAGTTCACGCAGCGCACGGCGCGCGTGGCCCTGAACATGCTCGGTCTCGCCGGCGCGCTCAAGCCGGCCTCGCCCTACGCGAAGTTGGAGGGCGGGTTCTGCCAGATGTACATGTCCAGCGTGGCGCGCACGATCGGCGCGGGCACCAGCGAGATCCAGCGCAACATCATCGCCACGCGCGGCCTCGGCCTGCCGAGGGGGTAAGCGAACCCGCACCGCGACCGACCCGCGTCAGCGCCCCGCGTCGCGCTCCTTGAGGCGCGCGACCTGCGCGTCGATCGCCTCGCGGAAGTCCTCGTCGATGCGCAGGATCGAGCCCTGCTCGATGTAGCGGTCGAAGGGGATCGGCGTGACAGCGCGCGCCTCGGGCGCCGTCCAGGCATCGGGCTCGCCGCTGGTCACGCCGCGCTCGGCGAGTCCGGCGATTTCCTCGTCGCTCAGACCCAGCACCTCGCGCAGCACGTCGTCGGTGTGCTCGCCGAGCTTCGGTGCGCGCCCCGCGGCGGGCACGCCGCGGCCATCGACGCGCGGGCTGAAGTAGCGCTCGATCGGGATCTCGCCGAAGTCGACGATCTCGATCGGGTCGAAGAACTCGCGCGCCTCGAGCTGCTCGTCGGCGAGCACCTCGTCGGCGGCGAGCACGGGCGCGGCGGGCACGCCCGCCTCCTGCAGCAGTTGCGCCGCCTCGAACTTCGAACGGCTCGCGGCCCACTCGCCGAGCAGCGCATCGAGGGCGTCGTGATGCTCGTAGCGATCGGCCGCCGAGGCGAAGCGCGGATCATCGAGCCACTCGGGGTGGCCGACGGCGTGGCAGCAGGCGCGCCACTCGGCCTCGTCGCGGACGGAGATCGCGAGCCAGGCGTCCACGCCGGCGCACTCGTAGTAGCCGCGCACCATGCCCTCGCGGCGCGGGTTGTTGGGGCCGTGAATGCGGCCGTGCTGCTGGTACTCGGCGACGCGCGCGGCCAGCATCGGGATCGCCGCTTCCTGCATCGCGATCTCGACGTGCTGGCCCTCGCCGGTGCGAGCGCGGTGGATCAGTGCGGCAATCGCGCCCCCCGCGCCCTGGAAGCCGCCATAGTGGTCGATCCAGGTCTGCCCGGTCTTCATCGGGCCCATGCCCCGGTAGCCGGTCAGCGCCGAGACGCCCGAGGCCGGCTCCATGCTCATGCCGTAGGCGGCGCGCTGCGCGTGCGGGCCGGTCTGCCCGTAGCCGGACAGCGAGCACATGATGATCGAGGGCGCGTGCTCGCGCAGCGAGGCGTAGCCGAGGCCGAGCCGCGCCATCACGCCGGGCGTGAAGTTCTCGACGACCATGTCCGCCTCGCGGACCAGGCGCAGGAACAGCTCCTTGCCCTCGGGGTCGCGCAGGTTGATCTGGATCGCGCGCTTGCCGGCGTTGCGCTTCGTGAAGTACGGGCTGTGGTGCCAGTACTCGCCGCTTGCGTCGTTGCCGGTGACGAAGCCGACGCGCGTGTTGTCCGGGTGCGAGGCGTGCTCGACCTTGATGATGTCGGCTCCGAGGTCGGCGAGCACGCGCGTCACCAGCGGCCCGATCCAGACGTGGGTGAGATCGAGCACGCGCAGGTCCTCGAAGAAGCGCATCTCAGGCCTCCCGCTCCGCGCCGCCGAGCTCCCCGGCGCTCGAGGAGCCGAGCGCGGGGGCGGGCCGCCCCGCCAGCAGCGGGGTGGCGGAGAGGCCCACCGGCGGGCCGATCACGGCCTCGCCGTCCGGGCCCTCGATCCAGAAGCCGCGCGCCCACAGATGCTCGTCCGCGAGCAGATCGGCGACGCTTGGCACGGCCGCGAAGGCGAGGTGCAGCTCGTCCGAGCGGCGCAGCAACTCCGCCGAGGTGTGCGCCTGCAGGTAGGGGTCCACCAGCGCCTTGAACTCGCGCCAGCGCGTGACGCGCTCGCGACGGTCGGTGAGCAACACGTCGTCGATGATCTCCGGCCGTCCGACCAGCGCGGCGATCTTCGCCGCGAAGTCGGGCTGGGTGGGGACGAAGGCGATATGGCCGTCCTTGCAGGCCATGACGTCCGAGGGGTAGCTGACCAGCACCCGCGAGTAGTAGCGCCGCCGCACTGCCCCCGTCCCGGCGTAGATCGAGAGGCTGTGGTCGTCCGAGGAGGCAAGCACCTCGTGCTCCGAGACGTCGATGAAGCCGGGGCGCTCGTCGACGCTCGCCTGCGCGAGCGCGGTGAGCGAGGCGATCCAGCCCATCAGCCCCGCGAAGTAGTCGGCGACGTCGACGCCGAGCGCGAGCGGCTCGCGGTCCGGCGCGCCGCTGACGTAGGTGATGCCGGAGAGCGCCTCGTGGATCAGCGAGTCCGCCCGCCAGCCGGCGCGTGGCCCGTCCATCCCGAAGTCACTGATCGAGACGCAGGTCGTGTCCGGGAAGCGCGCACGCATCGCGTCCGCGTCGTCGAAGGGCAGCGCGCCGCCCTCGCGCCACGAGCCGACGAGCAGGTCGCTGCCGGCGATCAGCCCGGCGGCGAGGGCGGCCCCGTCCTCGGAGTCGAGGTCGAGCACGACGCTGCGCTTGCCGCCGTTGAGGTAGCGGTGCAGGCCGCCGGCGTCGAGGTCCGGCGCGGCATCCGGCCTGGTCTCCGGAAAGGGCCCGGCGAGGCGCACCGCGTCGCCCTCGGGCGGTTCGATGCGGATCACCTCGGCGCCGAGCTGTCCGAGCAGTTGCGCGCAGTAGGCGACGGCCACGCCGGAGGCGATCTCGACCACGCGGACGTCGGGCAGGACGGTGGGCGCGGGTTGCGAAGCCGTCATCGGCGCTCCCGGCGGTCGCTCCCCGCCGCGTGGGCGGGGCCGCGATGATGGTCACGCGCCGCCGGGCGCGTCAAACGGCCGGCAAGGCGGCGGGCCGATCTCCGGCGCCTGTTGCATCAGGAAGCGGGGTGCTGCTCCCGCTGACCTCGGCGCGTGCGGGTGATTGCCCCACGGGCCCGGACGCCACCGACGGCGACGAGTCCCGTGGCGTGGACCCCGCCGACCGCGACGAGACCGATCGCGCTGACGCCGCCGATCGCGACGATGCCGATCGCGTTGACGCCGCCGATGGCGACGAGACCGATCGCGTTGACGCCGCCGAAGGCGAGGAGGCCTCGGGCGTGGACCCCGCCGAAGGCGACGCCGTTTGCCGCCTTGACCGGGCGAACTGTGAGCCAGGCCGGAAGCGCCATGCGGCTCTGGTACCACGGTCAGGTCGCCGGTCACAACCTCCGGCCGGTCGCGAAGGACTCCACGTTTGAGCGAGGCGAGCCGCCCTGGCATCCCCCTCACCCCAACCCTCTCCCTTGGGAGTGGGCGCCGGAGAGGGAGCGGGAGTCCGCTAGCGGGCGTGGTGGTCGGCGGGGCGGATCGAGCCGTCGTCGGCCGGGCGCGAGGCCTCGAGGTAGCCCAGCACCAGCAGCGCGATGCGCCCGCGCTCGAGCGCGGCGGCGGCGGGCAGGGGCTCGCTAGCGTCCCCGCCCGTCGCCGTGACGGCGGCGTGGGCGGCGAGCTGCGGCAGCGCCATGCGCGCGCGGCTGTCCGCTTCCATGCTCAGCAGCGGCTCGGCGATCGTCCAGCCGGCGCAGCCCGCGTGGCGCGCGGCGTCGAGGCTCGCGAAGGCGCACCAGTCGAGCGCGCGCTCGCGCACGTCGTAGTGCGAGAACAGCCGGTACTCGTGGTCCCACCAGTCGCGCTCGAAGCAGGCCGGCGACCAGTCGATCGGCAGCGGGTTGTCCGAACTCGCCTGCGGGTCGAGCGCGATCAGCCAGAGCGAGACCGCGAGGGCGAGCGGAGTCTGGTGATAGGGCGCGCCGCCCTCGGTGGTCCAGGAGAGCGCGTGGGCGGCGGCGGCGGCGCGCGCGACGCGCTCGTCGATCGCCAGTCCGGCGGCCAGCAGCGTGCGCGTGACGAGCAGGTGGCCGAGGAAGCGCGCCTCGTCGTCGGAGCGGCTGCGCTCGCCGCTCGGCAGCGTCAGCGCGGCGGCCTCGCCGGGCGCGAAGCAGGCGAAGGTGGTGGTCAGGCCGCAGTCGCGCCCGGGCGCGCCCGGCTGGCCCTGCGCGGCGAGCAGGGTGTCGAGGGCAGCGGGATCGCCGACGGGCGCGCCGTCCCGAACACCGGGCCAGAGTTGCAGTGCGAGGTCGAGGGTTGCGCTGTCGGACACGCCCCGCACGCTACGAACGCGCTCCCTCGCGGTCAACCTCGGGAGCCACGCGTGGCCGGGCGGCCACGCGTAGCGTACGATCCCGGCGATGCGATTCGCCGCCCGCTTCCGCTTGCCGATCGCCTGCGTCGCGCTCGCCCTGGCGGTCGCCTGCGTCGCGCTCGCCCTGGCGGTCTCGCCGGCCACGCCGGGCGCGACGACCGCAGTGCCCGGGGCGACTGCCTCGGAAACGGCGAGCGCGCCACCGGATCCGACTGCGCCCGCCACGGCGACGCCGGCCGCTCCTCCTGCGACGCCAGCCTCGGCCACGTCATCGCGGGCGACTCCCAGCGCGACGCCGACGGCGACCGCGGCGCCGCAGCCGACTCCCACCGCCGCGCCGACTCCGGAGCCGACTCGTGCGGCGACAGCGGATCCGACTCCCACCGCCACGCCGACGGCGACCGCCCCGCCGGAGCCGACCGCGACCAGCGGCGCGCTGCCGCTCGAGGCGCTGCCCCGCATCGAGTTCGTGCGCGGGGACGGTACGGCCGCCTCGTTGCCGATCGAGATCCCGCCGCGGACCGAGTACACGATCGGCCTCTCGGGGCGCTACGAGCTGGGTGAGCGGGGGATGCTCTTCCACTGGGACGACGGCATGGTGCGGCGCTCCTTCTGGATGAAGAACACGCACATCGACCTGGACATCGCCTTCATTGGCTCCGACTTCGTGGTCCAGGAGATCTTCGGGATGGAGGCGGAGTCGCTCGACATCCGTGCGCCCGCCGACGCCTACCAGTACGCCGTCGAGGCGCCCTCGGGCTGGTACGCCGCGAACGGGGTGCAGGTCGGCGACAGCGCGCGCTTCGCCTTCGATCTCGCGGACTTCCCGACTGAGTGATCGGCTCGGACCCTCACGCTCAGGGAGGCCCTCACCCCGGCCCTCGCCCTCGGGGAGAGGGGTCCGGAGGGGGAGTCCGGGCTGCTAGTACCACTCCTCCTTGATGACGCGGGAGGCGTGGACGGCGAGGGTTTCGAGGATGCGTTCGTCGTCCACGCCGAAGGTGCGGCCCTCGCGACGGTCGGCGACGTAGAGCGAGCCGCGGACGTGGCCCTGCGACCAGATCGGGACGCCGGCCAGGGCGCGCATCTCCGGGTGGTGCGGCGGGAAGCCGAAGGCGCGGGGGTGTTCCTGCACGTTGCTGAAGCGCACGGGGCGGCCGTCGGCGCGCAGCGAGCTGAGCGGGCCGTGCCCCTGCGGCGGCGTCTTCAGTCCTCGCAACTCGATCGGGGTGAGGCCGGAGGTGACGAAGCCCTGCGTGGTGTCGTGCTCGTCGGTGACGGCGAGGGCGGCGTAGTCCGCGCCGGTCGCCTCGCGCGCGAGGTCGACGACCACCTGCAGGGAGTCCTCGGGGCGTCGGCGCGCGGGCAGCCGCTCCAGGCCGCGCGCCAGCGCGCGCAGCGCCCGCGCCTCCGGGTCGCGCCGCAGCAGCCTCCGCAGCCTCGCGATCGCCACGCCTCGCCCTCCCGTGCTGAGTCTATCGCGGAGCGGGGTTGGGTGCGGGCGAAGGGAGTACGTGAGGAGCCGGAGCGCTTTCGCGGGCCAGGTGTGACCTCGGGACTCCGTCGTGCCCCCTCATCCCCCGCCCCCACCCCCGCCGTCTTCCCCCAGAGAGAGGGGCCGGACCGCCCCTGGAGGTTGCGTGCGCCCTCGAGGGTTTCCGAGGGGGGCGTGGGGGCGCAGCCCCCACAGAAAGAAAATCCGAGGGCGGGTGGGTGGGCCAGAGCCGCGCAGCGTGCTCGTCCGGGATGGGGGTGTGGGGGGCGCAGCCCCCCACGAAGGACACGCGCCTGGCCTCGAGGCCCTCAGTGTGAGCGACGGGCCCTCACCCCCGCTCCCTCCCACAGGGAGAGGGGCCGGAAGCAGGCGCCTCACACCCCCGCGAGCGCGTCCGCGATCTCGCGGGCGAGGGCGGCGGGCGGGCGCGTGGCGTCGAGGGCGAGGCGGGGGGTCTCGTCCGCGGCGATCGCCTCGAAGCCGTCGCGCTGTGACTCGTAGACCGCCCATGTGGCGTCCGAGGTGCGCAGCGGGTCGTGCTCGCGGCCGGCGATGCGCGCGTGCGCTGACGCGTCGTCGATGCGCAGCTCGGCGATCAGTTGCGGCACGCCGTGCTCCTCCGCCAGCGTGCGGACGGCGTCCCGCTCCAAGCGGCGGCCGTGCATCGCGTCGAGGACCACCGCGCGCCCGTCGCGGAGCAGCCTCGAGGCGCGGGCGCGCAGCTCGGCGTAGGTGCGCTCCGTCATCTCCGGTGCGTAGAGGCCCGCGCGCCACTCATCCCGGACTCGCTCGCGCGGGTCGATGCCCGCGAGCTGCTTGCGCACCACGTCCGAGGACAGGTAGGCGGCGCCGATGCGGCAGGCGAGCGTGGCGGCGACCGTCGACTTGCCGCTCGCGGGCAGGCCGCTCAGCGCGATCAGCTGCGGCGCGGCGCGGCGCGCTGCGTAGCTCGCCGCGAGGCGGAAGAAGCGCGCGGCGGAGGCGGCAAGGGCGCGGCTCTGCTCCTCGGGTGTCTCGGGCGCGCGCGCGCCGATCGACTCCACCTTGCCGCGCACGAAGGCGCGGTAGGCGCGATGCAGCGGCTGCAGCGGGCCCAGCGTCTCGTCGCCGGCGGCGGCGAGGTAGCGCCCCGCCAGCTCGTCGCCGAGATCCGGGTGACCGAGCGCCTCGAGGTCCATCGCGAGGAAGGCCACGTCGTAGCCGGCGTCGAGGTAGCGGAAGTGGAACTGCTCGTTGAACTCGATGCAGTCGACGATCGTGATCGCCTCGCCTTCGGCGTGGTCGCCGTCGAGCAGGTAGACGTGCGCGGCACGGAGGTCGCCGTGGCCCTCGATCACGCGCCCGGCGGCGAGGCGCTCGTCGAAGAGCGCGGCGTCGCGCGCGAGCGTGTCCTCGATGAAGGCACGGGTCGCCGCGGCGTCCCCGGGCCGCCAGGTGTCGCCGATGAAGCCGGCTGCCTCGCCGTACTCGCGCGCCCACCAGGCGCGCTCGGCGGACGCGCCGGCGAAGTCGGGGTCGTTCGCGACGACGGCGGCGGACTCGTGGAAGGCGATCAGCCGCCGCGCGAGCCGCTCCGCGAGGTCCGCGGGCGCCGCACCCGCGGCGAGCAGCCGGTCGAGCGTGCGCGCGTCGGGCAGGCGGCGCATCTTGACGGCGTGCTCGATGACCTCGCCCGCGGCAGGGTCGCCCTCGACGGCGTAGCGGCCGTCGGGCGTGCGCACGATCGGGACGACGCCGAGGTAGACGCCGGGCGCGAGGCGGCGGTTGAGCCGCAGCTCGGCGTGGCAGAAGCGCTCGCGCGTCTCCGCGTCCAGCTGGCTGATGAAGCCGAAGTCGACCGGCTTCTTCGTCTTGTAGACCACGTCACCGGCGAGGAAGACCCACGAGATGTGCGTCTGGCGCAGTTCAATCCCGGCGGGCGCGTGCGGGTAGGGCGCGGGGTCGAGCAGGGCCTGGACGTACTCCGGGAGCGCCGCGCCGCTCATGGCACAGGCTGTTCCAGACGGCGCCTACACGTAGAGATCGAGGCGCTCCCTGCGGAGCAGGTCCCCGAAGGTCTCGCGCAGCACATCGAAGCGGTCGATGTCCATCTCGCTGGCGAAGGTGATCGCCTTGCCCTCGCGGCCGGCGCGGCCGGTGCGGCCGGTGCGGTGGACGTACTCCTCGGCGTTGTCGGGCACGTCGTAGTTGACGACGTGCGTGATCTCGGGGATGTCGATGCCCCTCGCGGCGACGTTGGTGGCGATTAGGATGTCGAGTTCGCCGTTGCGGAAGCGGCGCACGATGCTGTCGCGGCGGCGCTGATCGAGGTCGCCGTGCAGCGCGCCGACGTTGACGCCGCGGCCCTGCAACTCGCTGGCGAGGCGATCGACGCCGCGCTTGGTGCGCGAGAAGACCAGCGTGCGCCCTCGCAGCTCGCGGTCGATCAGCTCGCGCAGGCCGTTCACCTTGTCGCGCTGGGCGACCTCGAAATAGATGTGCTCGATCGACTCGACGGTCTCGAGGTCGGAGGCGACGGCGATGCGCTCGGGGTTCTCCATGTAGCGGCGGATCAGGCGCGTCACGGTGTGCGGCATCGTCGCCGAGAAGAGCGCCGTCTGCCGGCTGCGCGGGGTGCGCCCGAGGATGTGCGTGATGTCTGGCAGGAAGCCGATGTCCAGCATCTGGTCCGCCTCGTCGAGGATGGCCAGCCGCACCTGCCGCAGCGAGAGCGTGCCGCGCCGCAGGTGGTCCTTGATCCGCCCCGGCGTGCCGACGACGATCTGCGGCCCCTGCTCCAGCGCGCGGAAGTCGCCCTCGAGGGCGTGACCGCCGAGCAGCCCGACGGCGCGCATCCCGAAGGGTTCCGCGAGGTCGGCGAGCACGGCGAGCACCTGCTGCGCCAGCTCGCGGGTGGGCACGAGCACGAGGCCCTGCACGTCGCCGCGCGCGGGGTCGATCAAGTCGGCCATCGGAATGCCGAAGGCGAGCGTCTTGCCGGTGCCGGTCTGGGCGATGCCGACGACATCGCGGCCCGCGAGCAGCACCGGAATCGCGCGCTCCTGCACGGGTGTCGGCTCGCTGAAGCCCATGCGCGCAACGGCCGTCAGTGAGCGCTCCGAGATGCCGAGGGCGGCGAACGCCTCCGGCAGTTCGAGGCCGGCGGCGTCCCTGGCCTCGAGCGCGGTGTCTGCATCGGCGGCGTCGTCCTCGGGCTCGCTCGTCGCGCTGCCGTTGGCCGAGGGCGTGCCGCTCTCGTCGCTGCCGCGATTGCGCCCGCGTCCGCCGCGCCGCCCGCGGCGGCGGCGGCCCGCCGCGCTTGCCTCGTCGCCTGTCTCGCCGTCCGTGATTGCGGCCGTGGCGGCCTCCGGCTCGATCGGGTCGAGGCGGAGACCGTCGGCGGCCTCGGGCGTGGCGGCGTCGTCCTCGGCGCTGTCGTCATCGTGGAAGACTGGCAGGTTGCGATTGCCGGTGACGAGCACGCGCCGCGTGGTGCGCGCGCCGGGCGGGGGGCGTCGCCGGCCCGGCAGGATCGAGCCGTCGCCGCCCTCGGAGGTGGGCCGGAAGGCCACGTCCTCGGGCAGCGGCGCGTCGAGGTTTGCGCGCCGCCGGTCGCGCCCGTCGTTGCGGTCGTTGCGGCGGCGAGTGCCGCCGTCGCGTCCGCCGCGGTAGCGGTCGCGATTGCCGTCCTGCGCGCGCGTGGTGGTCGGTGTCTCCGTTGCGGTGGGTGTGATGGATCCTCCGTGCTGTGGGTTCTGCTGCTGGGACTGGGCGTTGTTGGAGTCGCCGCCGCGATTGCGGCCGCGCCCGCCGCGCCGTCCGCGCCTGCGCCGCGAGCGCTGGCCGTCTGTGTCCTCGCTCGTGGGTGTTGCGCTTGATGACGCCTCGGGGTCGCTCTCGCCTCCGCCGATGAGGCCGCGGATGCGGCGCAGCAGGCTCATCGGCGCGCTGCCGTCGCGGGTGGCGTCGCCTGGACGGCGGCGCGAGGCAGCGCGAGGGGTGCCGCTGGTGTGAACGCCCGGGTTGTCGTGCCGGTGTAGTCCCCGCGGTGCATGCCGACGGGCGACGCCGTGTGTTGCGTCATCGCGACGAGCATAGCAAGCGCTGGCCTGAGCCGCATCCCGGACGTTCCCGACGTCAACGGGGCGGAGGTCCCGGCGCGAGGAAACGGGCGTCCTCGCGCGCTGCGGCGCGCAGCTCCGCGAAGTCCTCGCGGGCCCGCCGCATCAGCACGAAGAAGAGCAGCGCCCCCGCCAGCACCACCAGTCCCGCGTAACGGAATATCGCCGCGAGGCCGAACAACTCGACGACGCCGGCGCCGACGAGCGAGCCCGCGAGGAAGCCGAGCGAGCTGCCCATCTGCGTCAACCCCATCACCGAGCCCATGCCGACGCGGCGGCCGACATCGACGAAGATCGCTTGCTGCGCGGGGAAGGCGATCGCCTCGGCGAGCCCGATCAGCACGAACGTCCCGAGCAGCCAGGGCGCCAGCACGAGGGTGCCGACCTCGAACGTCGCGCTCGGCACGTTCGGGATCAGGAAGTGCCCCGTGGAGGAGACGATCAGCCCGATCATCACCAGCCGGAGGCGGCTGACCCGATCGGCGAGGCGGCCGAACCAGGGCTGGAGCACGCCGCCGATCAGCGCGCGGCTGGCGAGCAGCAGACCGACGAACGTGGCGCTCTCCGTGCCCAGTCCGTCCTCGCTGATCACATAGATCGCGAGGAAGGTCGCGCCCGCGCCCCAGCCGAGGGCGACGACGGTCTGCACGGTCATCGCGGCCTGGACCGGCGCGAAGCGCAGCAGCTGCGCCCAGGAGCGCTCCGGGCCCCGCGCCGCCTGGTCGGTCGCCGTGGGCGACCCGTCGCCGCCCCTCGCGGCGCCGGGTTCCGCGCCCCGCTCGGCAGAAGGCAGCAGCACGAACGTCGCGAGGCCGGTGCCGATGAGCAGTAGCGCCATCGCAGCGAAGACCGTGAAGGTGCCCGCGGCGTCGCGGATCACGCCGCCGATCAGCGGGCCCGTCCCGAAGCCGAGCACCTGCGAGACCGCGAACGCCCCCGCGTAGGCGCCCTCGCGGCCCGGCGGCGCGAGCCGCCCGACGTAGGCGAGCGTCATCGGGAAGATCGCGGCGGCGCCGATTCCGGACAGCATGCGGAAGAGGACGACGTGCTCCCAGGTGCTCGCGATCATGTAGCCGGACGCGCCCAGGCCGTAGACCAGGAAGCCCCCGGCGACAAACGGCTTGAGCCCGAACCGGTCGCCGAGGCGTCCGACGATCGGCGAGAGGAACAACATCGGCAGAGTCACGCCGGCGAAGGAGAGGGCGACGGCGATCTCGGGGCCGCCCAGCTCCTCGCGTACGTACACGGGGATCAGCGGCGAAATCATCGCGATGCCGATCATCGCGACGAACATTGCGAACCAGAGCACGATGAACGAGCGCGTCCACATCGCCGTCAGTCTTTCTCCGCCACCGGGCATCCTCGTCCGGCGCGCGCCTCGGCCCGGGCGCAGATCACGAGGCCGGTCAGGGGAAGACGACCGTCTGGTTGCCGTGGACGAGGATGCGGTTCTCGATGTGCCAGCGTACGGCGCGGGCGAGCACGACGCGCTCGATCTCGCGGCCGCGGCGGACCAGATCGGCGCGCGTGTCGCGGTGCGAGACGCGCGCGACGTCCTGCTCGATGATCGGCCCCTCGTCCAGATCCTCGGTGGCGTAGTGGGCGGTGGCGCCGATGATCTTGACGCCCCGCTCGCGGGCCTGGCGGTAGGGGTCCGCGCCGATGAAGGCGGGCAGGAACGAGTGGTGGATGTTGATCACCGCCTGCGGGAACTCATCGAGGATCGTCGGCGTGACGATCTGCATGTAGCGGGCCAGCACCACGAGGTCCACGTTCCCGCGCAGCAGCGACAGCATCTCGCGCTCCTGCTGCGGCTTCGTCTCGGGCGTGACCGGCAGGTGGTGGTAGGGGACACCGGCCGCCTCGACATCGCCGCGCAGCCGCTCGTGGTTGGAGATCACCAGATCGATGTCCGCGTGCAGTTCGCCGGAGCGCCAGCGCCAGAGCAGGTCCATCACGCAGTGCCCGACGTTCGATACGAGGATCGCGATGCGCGGCCGGTACTCGCTGTAGGAGATGCGCCAGTGCATTCCGAAGCGCGGCGCGACCTCCCGGCCGAACAGCTCGGCGATGGCGTCAGGGCTGTCGTCGAGGCCGGCGAGCTCGTACTCCATGCGCAGGAAGAAGCTCGGCTCATCGCCGCCGCTGGCGTACTCGTCGGCCTGGACGATGTTCGCGCCGTGCTGGAAGAGGAAGTGCGAGACGCCCGCGATGATCCCGGGACGGTCCGGGCACTGCACCAGGAGGCGCGCGGTCCCTTCGGTCGGAGTGTCGCTCACGGCCTCGATGATAGTCCGGCGCAGCCGTAGCCGGGCGCAGCGCCGCCCGCAGCGCCCGTATCGCCGATACTGGAGCCATGCCGGAACAGCCGCTTACGCGATTCCAGCGCCTCGGCGGGCGCGCCGCCCTCGCGAGGATCGTCGATACGTTCTACGACCGGATCGATGCCGATCCGGAGCTGCGTCCGATCTTTCCGCCGGACTTGCGGCCGGGCCGCGACAAGCAGGCGGCGTTCCTCGAGGAGTTGTTCGGCGGCGAGCCGCGCTACGCGCAGATCTACGGGGAGGCGGCGCTGCGCCGCCGCCATCGCGCGTTCACGATCACGGAGCGCGGGGCCGAGCGCTGGCTGGAGCACTTCTCCGCCGCGCTCGACGAGCATGGCGTCGAGGAGGCGCTCGCGCGCGAGATCATGGACGGCCTGCGCCCGCTGGCGCTGCGCATGGTCAACACCCTGGAGGTCGTTACGCGCCTCGACGGGTAGCGACGTGCAGCGCGACCGTGCCGAGGCCGAAGCGGCGGATCGAGGCCGCCTCGAAACCCGCGCCCTCGATGCGCTCGGACAGCTCCGAGGCGGCCGGGAAGTGGTCGACGGACTCCGGCAGGTAGCGGTAGGCGGAGGGGTGGCGCGTGATCGCGCGCCCGAGCAGCGGCACCACACGCTCGAAGTGGAAGCGCGCGATCGGCCGCAGCCAGCCGCGCTCGACCCTCGTGATCTCGAGCACGCCGAGGCGTCCGCCGGGGCGCAGCACGCGCCGCGCCTCGGCGAGTGCTGCGTCGAGGTCGGGGACGTTGCGCAGCACGAAGGCGGCGCACCAGACATCGACGCTCGCGTCGGCCAGCGGCAGCCGGGTCGCGTCGGCGGCGGCGAAGGAGACGGACGTCGCCAGCCGCGAGGCACGGCCCGAGCGCGCCTTGTCTCGCGCGATGGCCAGCATCGGCTCGGCGAAGTCCACGCCCAGCACGCGCCCGGCGCCTCGGGCGGCACAGTCGAACGCGAGGTCCCCGGTGCCGCAGCCGGCATCGAGGACGCTGTCGCCGGGGCGGACGAGGGCGCGCGCCGTGGCGCGCCGCCAGGCGCTGTGGCGCCCTCCGGTCATGACCGTGTTCATCACGTCGTAGCGCCCGGCGATCTCGCCGAACATCGAGCGGACGTACCCGGCGCGCGCCGCGTCGTCCTCGAACAGCGTTGCCTCGCCTCGATCCTCTGGTGCTGGCATGAGGCGAGCCTACGACGTGCGCGCGCCGAGCAGGAACTCTGCCTCGCGCCGTGGCTATACTGCGTGCACTCCCCGGCATCTGTCCGCATCTCCACGCGCCCGCGCGAGGTTTCCGCGATGCCGCTGCGCCTGCTTCCCTGGTCTCCCGAGTACGGCAGCGGCATCGAGGCCGAGGCGGAGCCGTACGACGACGATTCGGCGATCGAGGTCGATACCTCCGTGGAGTGCCCGTGGCAGGCGGTGCGCCCGTCGGCCGACCCGCCGTCCGCGATACAGATCGTCGACGGCGTGCGCCGGGTGGACGCGCACGCGATCGACGACCTCCCCGATGGCACGGCTGCATTCGGGCTGTTCGGCTCGTACGCGGTCGGCGCGGTGCGCTGCGAGGGCTCCCGCTCCTGGGTGCTGGACGGCGACGCGGCCGCCGGAGATCGGCTGCGAGTCGATCGTGTCTACCTGCAGGGCGGCGGGGAGCCGCGCGATCACGAGATCGCGGCAGGCGCCTCGCGGCTGCGCTTTCGCGCACGGGTCGAGGCGACCGCCCGCACATCGAGCCACCTCGTCAACGCCCTCCAGGACTCGATGCTCACCGAGGAAGCGCGGCTCGCCGAGACACTCGCCGAGGACGAGAGCGCGCTCACGATCGTGGACGGCCCGCTGCGGCTGCGCTCCGTCGGCCAGCGGGTGGCGGGCTACGTCAAGCGCATCCAGTACTGGTACATCGATGCGAGCGAGTTCTCGCTCCTGCCCGATCTCGCCGTGGGCGAGCGCACGCCGCTGTTCCGCATCCCCGGCGGGGGCGAGGCCGGCAGCCGCGGACGCCCCGATCGCTACGCCTGGTACCTGCGCATCGCCGACCTCGGGCCGCACGTCCACGCCCTCGCGGGCATCGTGCGCCTCGAGGCGCCGGTGCTGCCGCTCGGCAAGGCGGTGCGGCTCGCCGACCAGTGCGCGCTGGCGCTGCCGCGGCTCGCCTCCTCGCCGGTGCGCGACCCGCGCGCGCCGCAGAACCTGACGCCGGTCGGCGCGCTTGAGTCGCTGCTGACGCGGCGGCTCGGCGAGCGCGAGTGGGTGCGGCGGCTGATCGCGAGCGCGCTGCGCGCCGCGCCGGAGCCCCTCGAGGACGCACTGCTGTCCAGCAACGGGGCCGGGGGTGCGCGATGGTAGGGCAGGAGCCGGGGATGGACGCGCAGACGCCCGAAGGGCTGGTGCTCGGGACAGAGCAGGGCGCCTCGACTCCGCTCGCCTTCTGGACCTACGTCGATCCGTCGCGCTACCTGCAGCTCGACGACGTGGTGCACGTGACCTCGCCGCTGCCGGACGGGCAGGACGTCGACTTCTACGGCGTCGTCGACGAGCTGCGCGCCGTGCAGGAGGGCGTGCGCTTCGCCTCGGACGTGGCGCTGGCGAGCAGCGGCGTGCTGCCGGCGGAGACGGCGGTCAGCGCGCACGTCTCCGTCACGCGCGTCGAGCCGGAGATCTTCGTGCCGCCGCGGCCGGGCGAGGCCGTGCGGCGCGCCCACGGCGCCGAGCGTGACCGCGCGCTGTTCTTCGACGCGATGACGCGGCGGCTCCCGGTCGGCCTCTCGCGCGGCGGCGAGCCGATCTACGCGAACCTCGACTTCCTCGATGGGCAGCGGGGGGCGCACGTCAACATCTCCGGCGTCTCCGGCGTCGCGACGAAGACCTCGTACGCGATGTTCCTGCTCTACTCGCTGTTCGGCAGCGGCGTGCTCGGCCACGAGACGGCGAACACGCGGGCGCTCGTCTTCAACGTGAAGGGCGAGGACCTGCTCTTCCTCGACAAGCCGAACGCGGGGCTGCCCGAGGGCGACCGCGCGCGCTACACGGAGCTCGGGCTGGAGGCGGCGCCGTTCCCCTCGCTGAGTCTTTTTGCACCCGCGGCGCGCGGCGATCAGCCGGTCCCGCAGACGGGCTCGAGGATGGACGGCGTGACCGGCTTCTACTGGACGCTGCGCGAGTTCTGCGCCGAGCGCTACCTGCGCTTCCTCTTCGCCGACGCCGACGACGAGCGCTCGCAGCTCGGCTTCGTCGTGCAGCGTGTCGAGTCCGAGCTGGCGATGGCCGCCAAACTCTCGCTGCCCCTCGATGCGCCGACGGTCGAGATCGGCGGCGAGCTGGTCACGGACTTCGACGAGCTCGTCGACGCGATCGCGCGCATGACGAACCCGGACGACGGCGCCGGCTGGGGTGGCCGCGCCGCCCCCGGCACGGTCCACGCCTTCATGCGGCGGCTGGAGGCGGCGAAACCGCACGTCGGCCAGCTGATCCGCGGACTGGCCTCGGAGGATGCGGAGAGGCACCGCATCGACACGAGCCAGGCCCAGGTCACGGTCGTCGACATCCACCGCCTCCACGACCGCGCGCAGCGCTTCGTCGTCGGCGTGATGCTGAAGGGCGAGTTCGAGCGCAAGGAGGCGAGCGGATCGCCGCGACCGCTGATGCTGGTGGTGCTGGACGAGCTGAACAAGTACGCCCCGCGCGAGGGGCGGAGCCCGATCAAGGATGTGCTGCTCGACATCGCCGAGCGCGGCCGCTCGCTCGGCATCGTGCTGATCGGCGCGCAGCAGACGGCCAGCGAGGTGGAGCCGCGCGTGGTCGCGAACTGCTCGCTGCGCGTGGTCGGGCGCCTCGACGCCGCCGAGGCGCAGCGCGGCGAGTACGGCTTCCTGACACCCGCGGCGCGGGCGCGCGCCTCGCTGCTCAAGCCGGGCACGATGATCCTCCAGCAGCCGGAGATCCCGGTGCCGCTGCTGCTCCAGTTCCCGTATCCCGCCTGGGCGACGCGCCCCTCGGAAGCTGCGGTCACCGCGGACCCGTTCGCGAGGTTCGAGTGAGGCTGCTGCACACCGCCGACTGGCACGTCGGCCGCACGATCCGCGGCCGCAGCCGCGCCGCCGAGTTCGAGGCCGTGCTGGCCGAGCTGATCGAGATCGCGCGCGACGATGACGTCGAGGCGATGCTCGTCTGCGGCGACATCTGGGACAAGGCCACGTCCACGCCCGACTCCGACAGGCTGGTCTTCGAGGCGCTGCGCGAGTGCGTCGGGCACGGCATCCAGGCGGTGCTGCTCGCCGGCAACCACGACAGCCCTCGCAAGCTCGAGGCGCTGGGGCTGCTCTCGGAGCTGCTCGGCGTCCAGACGCAGCACGCGGTGCTTCGGCCGAACGCCGGTGGCGTGCTGACCATCGAGGGCCGCGAGCACGTCGCGCGCATCGCCGCGGTGCCCTTCATCACCGAGGGCCGCTACGTGGGCGCGGCGGAGGTGATGGGGCTGCAGGAGGACTGGTTCGGCGCGTACGCGGACGGCGTGGCGGGCATCCTGCGCGCGATCTGCGACGGCTTCGGCGACGAGCGCACCGTGAACATCCTCGCGACGCACATCTTCGTCGACGGGTCGCGCGTGGCGCGGATCGACGGCTCCGAGCGCCTGCTGCATATTGGGCAGACCTACGGCATCAACGCGCCGCAGTTGCCGACGACGCCGCAGTACATCGCGCTCGGCCACGTGCACGAGCCGCAGGAACTCCTCGCTGCCCCGGTGCCGACGGCCTACAGCGGCTCGCTGCTGCAGCTCGACTTCGGCGAGCGCGGGCAGCAGAAGGTCGTGCGCATCATCGACGCCGTGCCCGGGCAGCCCGTGACGCACAAGGCCGTGCCGCTGAGCAAGGGTCGCCCGCTCGCCGAGCTGCGCGGCAGCCTCGACGAGGTGCTGCTGCAGGGCGAGGAGGCGGGCGACGCGCACCTGCGAGTGCGCCTCGACGTCGAGCAGCCGGAGCCGGGCATCGCGGAGCGCGTGCGCGAGGCGCTGCCCAACGCCGTCGACGTGCAGCTCGTGAACAGCTCGGCGGAGGACGAGGGGGTGGTCGAGGCGCTCGGCCAGCTCAGCGCCGCCGAGCTGTTCACGCGCTACTACCGGGCGCAGCACGGCGCCGAGCCGGTGCCGGAGCTGATCGCGCTCTTCGAAGAGCTGCTCGCCGAGGTCGACGACGTGCAGGCGGCGGAGGCGGCGGGCGAGTCGCCGGCCGGGGCGGCGGTCCCCGGATGAGACCGCTGCGCCTCGAACTGCGAGGCTTCACCTCCTTCCGCGACACGGCGGTCGTGGACTTCGAGGATCGGCGGCTGTTCGCGATCACCGGCCCGACGGGGGCGGGCAAGTCATCGCTGCTCGATGCGATGACGTGGGCGCTCTACCGCCGCGTGCCGCGCATCGGGCAGGGGGCGCAGGGGACCCACCAGCTGATCACGCACGGCGCGCGCGCGATGGCGGTGCAGTTCGACTTCAGCGTGCGCGGCCAGCGCTACCGGGTCAGCCGGCAGGCGCCCGGCAACCTCGGCTCCCGGCTGGAGCAGCAGCGCGCGGACGGCTCGTGGCAGCCGCTCGCCGATCGCGCACAGGACATCGACAATCGCATTGCGGTCCTGCTCGGGCTCGACTTCGTGACGTTCACGAAGACCGTGCTGCTGCCGCAAGGCGCGTTCGATGCGTTCCTGAGGGGCGAAGCGCGGTCGCGCCGCGACATCCTGACGAGCCTGCTCGGGCTCGAGCGCTACGAGGAGGCGGGGAGTAAGGCGCGCAACCGCTCGGCGGGCGCGCGGGCCGCGGCGGACGCGCTGCGCGTGGAGATCGAGCGTCTCGACGCGGCCACACCCGAGGCGATCGCGAGTCTCGAACGCGAGCACGCGGCGCTGGCCGCGCGGGTCGCGGCACTCGTGGCGCGCACGGGCCTGCTCGAAGCACTGGAGCAGCAGGCGCGCGCCAGCGCCGAGGCCGGGGCCGCGGCCGCGCGTGCGGAGATCGCGAGCGCCGGAGCCGCACGCGACGCCTCGATGGCGCGTGACGCCCTGGCTGAGACGGAGCGCAGCTGCACGGAGGCACAGGCGGAACACGACCGCCTCGAGGCCGAGCGCGCGGCCCTCGGCTACGACGAGCAGGCGCACCGCCGCCTCGAACGCGAGGCCGCGCTGCTGGAGCAACGCGAGGCGGCAGTCCGCGCCGTGGATCACGCCGAGGCGGAGCAGCGCGCGGCGATCGAGGAGGCGGGGCGCGCCTCGGAGCAGGCGGCCGCGCTGCAGGCGGAGGCGGAGCGCGCGGAGGCCGGGCGCGCGGAGGCAGACGAGGCGCAGCACGCGGCGCGGGACGCCCTCGCGGCTGCCGCCGGTGCGGCGCTGGCTACGGAGCGCGCGCTCGGCGAGCAGGCGAACGCGGTCGACGAGGAGCGCGCGTCCGCGGAGCAGGCCGCCGTCGAGCGCGCGGAGGAGGCGCGGCAGCTCGCCGCGCTTGCCGAGCGACTGAGTGCGCAGGGGGAGGCGGTCGCCTCGGCAACGCGCGAGCACGAGCAGGCGCGCGAGTCGAGCGAGGCAGCCGGGCACGCCTCGCAGGCCGCGGACGAGCGCCAGCGGGAGGCCGGGGCGGCGCACGCTGCGTGTGCCGAGGCGCTGGAGGCCGCGCAGCGCCAGGACGCCGCGCTGACGCTCCAGCGCTCGTTGCAGCCCGGAGACCCCTGCCCGGTCTGCGGCGAGCCGATCGACCACATCGAGCTGCACCCCGCCCCGGCGCTCGACGCCGCGAGCGCGGCTCTCGACGAGGCGGAGGCGGCGCTCGCGGAGGCGCGCGAGGAGCAGGCGGTGGCCGCGGCAGCCCTCGCGGCGGCGGGGGCGAGCGAGGTGCAGGCGTCCGCCATGCTGGAGCGCTCGCAGGCCGCGCTCGCGGAGCTGCGTACGGAGGCCACACAGGCCGGCGCCGACCCGGACGCCCTCGGCGCGGCGATCGCGCAGACCTCCGCCGCCACCGAGGCGGAGCGCACCCGCGCGCAGGCCGCCGCCGAGGCGCGCGACCTCGCGTCCCGGTCGGCTCGCGAGCTGACGCTGCTGCGCGCCTCGATCGGCGAGGCGCTCGGCGTGGTGGAGCCGGGCGCGGCGGGGGAGCCCGAGGCCGTCCGCGCTGCGCTCGAGGCAGCGATCGAGGGCCGCCGCGAGGCAAGCGACGCTGCCGCACGGAGCCAGGAGGCCGCCCGCCGCGCGGGCGAGCGGGCGCGCGAGGCCGCCTCGGACGTTGGGCGGGCGAACGAGCGGCGCGAGCGCGCCGACGCCGCGCTCGATCGCGCGCGTGAGCAACTGGCCGCGCTCGGCGGCGATGACGCCGATCCCGCCGCCGTCCGCGAGGCGCTCACGGTGGCGCAGCAGCAGGCGAGGCGCCATCGCGAGATCGAGGCGGCGCTGCGCGAGGCCGGGCAGGCCGTCGCCGGCGCCGGGGCGACCCGCGAGGCGGCGCGCGCGGCGCTCGATCGCGCGGAGGCCGCCGTCGGACGCCTCGCCGGCGAGCTCGATGAAGCGCGCGCGGCGGCGGGTGAGGCGCAGCGGCGCTTCGCGCAGGCGTGGACGGTCGCGGACGCGGAGGGCGAGCCCTCGGCGGACCGGGTGTCCGCGCTGCTCGCGGCGCACCGGGCCGCGCACGGCGAGTGCGCGCGCGAGCAGGCGCTGGCGGCGCAGCGAGTGGAGACGGCCCGGGAGAATGCGGAGCGCGCTCGCCAGATGCAGGCCCAGGCGGCTGACTACGACGACAGCGCGCGGACCTCGGGCACGCTCGCCCAGGAGCTGCAGCGCAACCGCTTCATCGCCTACGTGCAGCGCGAGGCGATGCAGTTGCTGGCCTCGGACGCCGCGGAGCGGCTGCTCACGCTCTCCAGCGGGCGCTACCGGCTGGCGGCGGACGGCGACTCGTTCGCGGTGATCGACAAACTGAACGGCGACGAGCGGCGCTCGGTCCGGACGCTATCCGGCGGCGAGACCTTCCTCGCCAGCCTCGCGCTGGCGCTGGCCCTCTCCGAGCGGCTGCCCGAGATCGCCGGCCGCGGCGGGGCGATGTCGCTCGAGTCGCTGTTCCTCGACGAGGGCTTCGGCTCGCTCGACCAGGAGTCGCTGGACGTGGCGATCGGCGGCCTCGAGGCGCTCGCCGGTGGGCGGCGCCTGATCGGCGTGATCTCGCACGTCCCCGAGGTCGCCGAGCGCCTCCCGGACCGCATCGAGGTGGTGCGCAACGGCGCGGTCAGCACGATCCGCGATTCGCGCGCGCCGCAGGCGGCAGGCGCCCTCGCGGCGGTGGAGGCTCCCTAGGACTTGCTGCGGTTGCGCTGCAGGACGTGGGCGAGCAGCGAGACGAGCGAGATGATCAGCGAGCCGAAGAGGGCGGACCAGAAGCCGGCGACGCTGAAGTCGAGCCCGAGCTGCCCGCAGATCCAGGCCGTCGCCGCCAGCACGCCGGCGTGGATCACGAAGATGAAGAGCCCGAAGGTCAGCACGATCAGACAGGCCGACGCGAGGTAGGCGAGCGGCCGGACGAAGGTGTTGAGCAGGCCGAAGATCGCCGTCGCCGCGGCCAGCGAGGCGGCATCGCCGACCTCGATGCCCGGAACGAGGGCGGCGGCGAGCCAGAGGCCGGCGGCGTTGACGACGAAGCGCACGAGGATCTCGCGTGGCGACTTCGGCACCGAGTCGCCGAAGTCGAAGACCCTGACGCGGATGTCTCGTTTCACTCCGGGCTCACCCCGTGCCCTCCGAGGTGAGTGCGCGGATGCGCTCCTCGTCGGGGGGCACGCGGGCGTCGGCGGCGGCGTTGATGCGTCGCGAGTAGAGCCACACCACGGCGATCAGGATGCTGCCCGCCGCGCCCTCGAAGATGAGCGTCGCGCGCACGCCGATCGTGTCGGCGAGCAGCCCGATCGGGAGCGAGACGAAGCCGAGGAAGCTGAAGCTGGAGACGATCAGCGCCTGCACGCGGCCGTCGTAGCGGCGGTGCGAGTAGGCCATTCCGAGCCCCAGCACGAACGAGATGTAGCCCATCTCGACCGCGCCGAGCAGCACGATGATCAGCAGCGCGATCGGGAAGTTCGGCGCGAGGCCGAAGGCGATCACGACCAGGCCGAACACGAACGAGGTCCCGAGGAACAGGCTCCACGCCGCCGGGCGGTGCACGACCGATGCGGCCGCAACGGTCACGACGATCGCTCCGAGCGAGGAGGCGGAGGTGATCGCCCCCAACTCGAGGGCGTCACGCCCGAAGACGTCGATCACCATCCCCGGCAGCAGCACGAAGTAGGGGATGGAGGTCAAGGCCACGACGTACGCCGTGATCACGGTGACGAGCAGCGCGGGCCGCCCTCGCACGTAGCGCAGGCCGGCGGCCAGGCTCTGGATGAACGACTCGCGCGACTGCTCCTCGCTGCGGAAGGCGCCGGGCACGCCGACTGTGATCCACGCGGCGATGCCGTAGCAGCCGGCGACGAGCAGGAAGACGCCGCCCGCACCGAAGAACGTGCCGACCAGCGCGCCGCCGCTGATCGGGCCGAAGATGCGGCCCACGCCCATCGCGCCCTGCTGCAGGATGACGCCGCGGCCGACGCCGTGCGCGCCGAGCAGCTGCCCGGTCATCGCCTGGCGCGAGGGCACGAGGAAGGCGACGGAGACGCCCTCGATCATCGACTGGAAGAACAGCATCCAGTACGAGAGCAGACCGCTGACCGTGAGCACGCCGAGCAGCAGCGCCTGCACCATCAGCAGCACCTGCGCGGCCACCAGCACCGTTTTGCGCGAGAAGCGGTCCGTGATCACGCCCGCTCCGAACATCGAGGGAAACAGCGCGAGCCCGAAGGCGAAGAGCTGGGCGGCGACCGCCGTGTTCGACCCGGTCAGATCGTAGGCGAGGAAGGCGCGCACAACGCCCGCCGTCATCATCCCGAGGAACTGGATCAGCGTCGCCGTCCAGAGCCGCCGGTAGGCGCTGCTGCCGAGCGGCTGGAGGGCGCCGCGTCGCAACGCGCCGCCGAACCCGCCGCCGGATTCCGGCTTCACGGGCGGGGCGCTCATCGGCGCGCGGCGCGGGTGCGTCGGGTTGCCATCGAGGTGGTCACGCTACGCCCCGCCCACCTCTGCGGCTATACCTCGTCGAGGGCGACCGCGCGGCCCTCCGACCAGCTGCGCCAGACCGCGTCCGTGAACTGCATGTAGCGGAGGCCGTCCTCGAAGCTGGTCAGCTCGACGGGCGCACCCTCGCGGATCGAGGCGACGAAGTCGGCCTCGACGTTCCAGGCGCCCGCCGTGCCGGGGTCCGGCTCGAGCGGCTGCGGCTCCTCGCCGATCGGGGCCAGCGCCATGCGGTCGCCGGCCTGCGTCCAGTGCAGCGTCGCGGCGCTGCCGTAGAGCGAGATGCCGTTGGCGGCGACGGGCGCGTGCGTGAGCGCGCTCAGCCGGTAGCTGGCGCGCGCGCCGCTCGCCATGCGCGCGAAGACGCCGATGCTGTCGGGGATCCCGATCTCGTAGTCCTCGCCGCTCTCCGCATCGCGTCGCGAGGTGACGAAGGTGGCGGCGTCGGCGGTGACGCGCTCGGTGGGGCCGAGCCAGCGCTGCACGGTCTCGGCGACGATGCCGAGCATCAGCGTGTTGCGGCCGGAGTACTCGCTGCGCTCGCGCCAGTGCAGCGGCGTCGCGGGGTCGAGCGCGCCGCCGCCGAGCAGCGTCACGTGCGCCTCGCGCAGCTCCCCGAGCACCCCCTCGGCGAGGAGGCGGCGGATCGTGCGCCAGCTCGCGAGGTCGAACGGCGCGGGAACGAGCTGCGCGACGCGGTCCGGGCGCGCCCGCGCGGCGTCCAGCATCGCGCGCGCCTCGGCGGCGTCCATCGCCATGCGCGCCTCGCAGAGCACGTGCTGGCCCGCCTCCAGCGCGCGCACGCTGTACTCGCGGTGGCGGTAGGGCCAGGTGCCGATGCAGACGGCGTCGATCTCGGGGTCGTCGAAGATCGCGCCGGGGTCCTCGACGACGCGCGCGATGCCGAACTCGTCGGCGACGCGCTGGCCGCTGTCGCGCGAGCGATTGCAGACCGCGGCCAGTTCGACGCCCTCGATCGCCTGGAAGCCGGGGATGTGGCGCGAGCGGGTGTTCGCGCCCGCGCCGATGAAGCCGATGCGCAGTGTGTCCCCGTTGCTGTCAGTGGTCATGCTCGTCTCCTCGGGCGCTACCTCCCTGGGTACAGCCTTCGCGCCATGCCGCCGGGGGGCAGGGCGGCGGCGGCCAGCGTATCCTCTGCGTGCCGGCGGCAGCGCGCCAGACACAGCGGCTGCGCGGCGCAATTCGTGGGGCGGAGGGTCATGACGCAGCAGCGCGACGGTGGCCAGTCGCAGGCGGAGGTGTCGGCGCTGCTGCGTGCCGTCGGCCAGTTGCTGGTCGCCATCTCCGGGGACGAGTCCGCCGCCGGCGCGCCGCCACCCCGGCCCGAGGCGCCTCCTCGGACCCCGTCTCCGATGGAGGAGATCGAGCAGTTCCTCGGTGACGCGCGCGCGCGGGCGCAGCAGCTGATCGACGAATCACTCGCGGACGCGCGCGCGCGCCTCGAACGGCTCGCCGGTGAGGGCGCTCCGCCCGCGGAGCCGCCGCCCGCGGAGCCGCCGTCTTCGGAGACCGGGGCGCTGGACGAGAAGCTGCGCTCGCTGCAGGAGCTGCTCGGCGACATCGAGGCGCTGCAGCGATCCGGGGAGCCCGAGCCGCCCTCGGAGGAGCCGCCCGCCGCTACCTCGGAGGCGGAGGAGCTGGAGGAGCCGGAGGAGCCTGCGGCGGCCGTGGAGGACGCCGGCGAGGCGGAGCGCGTCGAGGCGGTGGCGTGGAGCGAGGATGAGAGCCCATCGAGCGTGCGCTTTCATCCGGATGACGGCTCGGTGCTGCTGCGTGTCGCGCCGGTCGAAGGATTCCAGGGACTGCTGCGCGTGCAGGGGATGCTCGCGCAGCTGCCGGGCGTGCGCCAGGCCTTTGTCGAGGGCTACGCCGAGGGCGAGGCGCAACTGCGGCTCACGTTCGACTCGGCGCTCGAGGTCGCCTGGCTCGGGGCGGCGCTCGGCGAGCGCCTCGGTGTGACGGTGCAGGCGGCGGACGTCTCGGAACCCGAGCGCAGCCTGCGGCTCGAACTGCAGTAGCCCGCCCGCGGGGCGCCGATGCATCTCGATCGCCTCACGCTCACCAACATGCGCACCTTCCGCGACCTCGACCTGTCGCTGGAGCCGGGCTGCTATGTCGTCGGCGGCCCGAACGCGAGCGGCAAGAGCAACCTGCTGGAGGCGATCACGCTGCTGGCGACCGCGCGCAGCTCGCGCGCGCGCGCCGACATCGAGCTGATCTCGCGGCAGTCGCTGCGCGACGATCCGCTGCCCGGCGCACGGCTCGCCGCGGAGGTGACGACGGCCGCCCAGCCGGTCAGCGTCGAGCTGGCGGTGACGGCGCGCGAACCGGCGGGCGCGGGCGGCCGCCCGCCGGCGACGGGGCGGCGCTTCCGCGTCAACGGCATCGCGAGGCGCGCCTCGGACCTGATCGGCCAGCTGCGCGTCGTGCCCTTCTCCGCGGACGATCTGCAGATCATCTCCGGATCGCCGACGCAGCGCCGCCGCTACCTCGACATCACGATCTCGCAGCTGGACGTGCGCTACGTGCGGGCGCTGCAGCGCTACCAGCGCGTGCTGACGCAGCGCAACGGGCTGCTGCGGCGGCTGCAGGAACGCCGCGGCCGAGGCGCGGACGAGCTTGAGTTCTGGGACACCGAGCTGGCGGCGGCGGGCGGCGTGATCCTCGCGGGCCGCGCCTCGGCGCTGGACGCGCTCGCCGAGGGCGCCGCCGAGCGTTGGAACCAGCTCGCCCCCTCGTCCCCGCCGCTGGAGCTGCACTACGAGCCGCGGCTGCCGCCGGAGCAGGCGGGCGGTCTGGCGTCCGGCGACGCGGGCAACCTCGCGCGTGACGCGACCGGGGCGGCGCAGCAGGCGCTGCGCGAGACGCTGACGGCGCGGCGCGGCGACGACATCGCCGCCGGCATGACGCGCAGCGGGCCGCATCGCGACGACGTGCGCTTCCTGATCGGCGGGGAGGAGGCGGGCGCATTCGCCTCGCGCGGGGAGCAGCGCACGCTGGCGCTGGCGCTGCGGCTGGCCGAGGTCGCGCTCTCGCACGAGCGCACCGGCGATCCGCCCCTGCTGCTGCTCGACGACATCCTCTCGGAGCTGGATGCGGCCCGCCGCGAGCGTGTGCTTGCCGCCGCCTACGGCGTGGACCAGGTAGTGATCACGACGCCGGACCCGGACCGCCCGGCCGCCGGCGAACTGCCGGACGCGCGTCGCTACCGCCTCGAGGGCGGCGAGCTGTACCCGGAGGGCTGACGCGCCAATCGACGAAGGCAGTCATGCTCCCTAGGCTCAGTCCTCCGTGCCGCAGTTTGGCCACTGGAGGAATGATGGGTTGGGACGTGGGAACATCCTTGACGATTGCCGGCCTTGGGCTGGACATCGTCGGCCTTCTCGTGATCAGCTTCCCCGGCTTGTTCGAGGGCGGCGAAGCTCTGGAAGATCAGTCCGGAACGTACTGGGACGGCAATCCGCCTCTGCGCAAGGCTCTGTTCAAGAACCGAAGGCTGCTGCGGGTAGGGATTCCCATCATGGTCTTCGGGTTTCTGCTCCAGGCCTTCGGAGGGCTCGTATAGAGGCAACGCGCGTCGCTACCGCATCGAGGGCGGCGAGCTGCACCCGGAGGGCTGACGGCGATCCGCTACTCGCCGAGCAGCGGACTGGGACCGGGGGCGATCAGCACGTCGAGCGCTCGTGGCGCGACGCTCAGCGTGAGCGGCGTTTCGCCGAGGTACTCACCATCCGCCTGCACGGCGAGCGGCGTCTCCGGCTCGATGCGGAACCCGGCGCCGCGCAGGTACTCGGCGGCTCCGCCCGCGCGCGGCGCGAGGCTGCCGCGCAGCCCGCGGCGCAGGGCGCGCGGATAGACGCGCGCGCTGAGGGTGAGGCGCGAGGCGAGGCCGCCGCCGCAGAAGGCGGCGAGGTCCAGCAGTCCGTCGTCCGCGCGCGCGTCGCCGGTCAGCCGCGAGATGCCGCCGTAGAGCCGCGTGTTCCCCGCCACGGCGAAGAGCAGCGAGCGCTCGATCGTCGCGTCCGCCGGTGGGCCCTCGATGGCGATTCGCGTGCGCACGGACGGCGCACGCAGCAGGCGCTCGCCGCCGTGGAGGGCGTACAGGATCGGGCCGAGCCGGCGCTTCGCCCGTCCTCCCCCGCCGATGCGGCGCACGACCTCGGCGTCCAGCCCGGTGCTGCACATCAGCAGGAAGAGGCGCTCCGAGCGCGCGCCGCCGGGGTCCTCGAACTCGGCCCGGCCGAGGTCGATGCGGACGCGGCGTGCGCCCTCGATCCATGCAAGCGCGCGGCTGCCGCGGGGGATGCCGACTTCCCGCGCCCAGACATTGGCGGTGCCGGAGGGGATGGCGGAGAGCGCGGTGTCGCTGCCGGCGAGGCCGTTGATCGCCTCGTGGATGGTTCCGTCGCCGCCCGCCGCGACGAGCAGGTCGACGCCGTCGCGCGCCGCCTCGGCGGCGATCTCGCGCGCGTGGCCGGGCGCCGAGGTGCTACGCAGCTCGATCGCCACGCCCTTGGCGCGCAGCGGTTCCGCGGCCTCGCGCAGCGCAGCCTCCGAGGGCGCGCGGCGGGCTCGCGGGTTGCGCACGATCAGCAGGCTGCGGGGCAACACCGTTCGATGCTAGCAGGACGCCGCGGCTCATCGGGTCGTTGCGGCGCTGCGTATTCGTCGCAGGGCGGCGGTTCCGTATGATGGCCGCCGGACGGAGGCCGCATGCTCGAGATCACGCGCATCGACCGGGTCGGCGTCGTCGTGGCGGCGTTGCCGCCTCAGGTGGCGCTGTTCGAGGAGCTGTTCGGCTTCCGCGCCGGCCAACCGACGATCGACGCCGACGGCAGCGCGCTGCGCGTGCGGCTCTCGATGCCGGGCCGCTCCGACGTCGATTGGGAGGTGGCCGCGCCGACCCTCAAGTCGTCGCACCTGCAGGGCTTCATCGACGGCCCGGCCGGGCCGGGCATCCACAACGTGGTGCTGCGCGTGGCCGACCTCGATGGCGCGGTCGAGGAGCTGCGCAGCCTGGAGATCGAGCCGTGGCGAGGCGACCCCGGCGACGGCAGCGAGCCGGGCGAGGAGTGCTTCATCCACCCCGCACGCGAGGGGCAGGGCTTCCTCTTCCGCCTGCGCGGGCCGGACGACGGCGGCGAGCGGCCCCCGCCGACCGAGGATCACGAGGGCGCACTCGGCATCGTCGCGCTCGACCATCTCTCGCACGCGCACGGCGAGCGCGACGCCCTCGCGGACTGGTACGAGCGCGTCTTCGGGATGCGGCTCGACCACCGCGGGCAGGAGGACGAGCGCCCGTTCGTGACGACGGCGCTGGACACGCCGACGGAGCAGATGCACTGGGAGATCCTGCAGCCCGTCGGCGAGCGTTCGTTCATACATCGCTTCCTCGATCGCCGCGGTCCCGGCATCCACCACGTCACCTTCCAGGTCGGCGACTGGGAGCGTGCGATCGCCGCCTGCGAGGCCTACGGCGTGACCACCTTCGGCGGCGCGGACGGCGTGAGGGACGGCTGGGGCTGGGCCGAGACCTTCCTCCACCCCCGCCAGGCCGGCGGCATGCTGGTGCAGCTCTTCTGGGAAGAGCACCCGGGCGTCTGGATCTAGGCCCCGGAAACGCAGTCGTGGCGGCAGAACTCGACCTCGGCGCGGCGACGATCATCGAACTCGGCGAGCGGATCCGCCGCCGCGAGCTCTCGCCCGTCGAGTTGATCGAGGCGACGAACGCGCGCATCGAGCGGCTGCAGCCGCTGCTGCACTCGTTCGTCACGCACAGCGGGGACTACGCGCTGGAGCGGGCGCGGCAGGCGGAGCGCGAGATCGCCGCGAACCGCTATCGCGGCCCGCTGCACGGCATCCCCTACACGCTCAAGGACGTGATCGCCACGCGCGGCGTGCGCACCACCTTCGGCAACCCTCGAGGCGTGGATTACCGCCCGCCGGAGCAGGCGACGCTGCACCGGCTGCTCGAGGAGGCGGGCGCGATCCTCGTCGGCAAGGTGGTCTCCGAGATCGGTCGCGACACGAGCGGACCGGTCGGCTGCCGCAACGCCTGGGATCCGTCGCGCAGCCCGGGCACCTCGAGCAGCGGCTCCGGCTCCGCGACGGCGGCCTCGATGGGCCTGCTCTCGGTCGGCACGGACACGGGCGGCTCGGTGCGCCACCCGGGCAGCAACAGCAGCCTCGTGGCGATGAAGCCGACGTTCGGGCGTATCAGCCGTCACGGCATCTGGGCAGCCTCGTGGAGCGACGACACGGCCGGCCCGCTCACGAAGACCGTCGAGGACAACGCCGCCGCGCTCGAGGCGATCGGCGCCTACGACCCGCTCGACCCGCTGAGCGTCAACGAGCCCGCCTCGGACTACCGCGCCGGCCTCGGCGATTCCATCGCGGGCGTGCGCATCGGCGTGCCGGTGGACGACTGGATCTGGCGCGACTGGCTGAGCGAGGAAGAAGAGGAGATCGTGCGCGCGGCGATCGAGCGGCTCGGCGAACTGGGGGCGGTGCTCTCGGAGGTGCGGATGCCACTCGCGGAGCACTCCCGCAACCGCGCGCTCGGCCTCTCGCTGGCCTCGGAGCGGCCGGTCTTCATCCGCGACCACTTCAGCGAGGAAGAGATCGAGGCGTGGACGGAGATCCACGCCCAGATCGCGGCGGGCGAGGCGCAGACATTCGAGCAGTACCTGCACACGCAGCAGTTCCGCGCGCGGATCACGCAGGAGGCGAACGCGGTGCTGCGCGAGGTGGACGTGATCGCGATGCCGACGGGCAGCACGTACGGCGACGCCTGGGACGCCGAGACGTCCGTCATTCGCGGCCGCGAGGTCTCCGCCCGCTCACGCGGCGTCTACCGCAACGGCGTCGCCAGCGTCACCGGGCACCCGGCGATCTCGGTGCCCTGCGGGTTCGGCAACGGCGGCCGCTGGCCGGTGGGGCTGATGCTGCACGGCCGCCCGCTGGAGGAAGGCCTGCTCTACCGCGTCGCCTACGCCTACGAACAGTCCACGGACTGGCGCCTCCGCCAGCCGCCGCTCTGACGTCGGGGGGTCTGCCCGGCTGAGCGGGGCCGGGGAGCCAGGGCTCAGCGGCTACTGGTGGTGCTGCTCCGCGAAGCGGTGGATTGCGGACTCGTCGCCGTAGACCACCAGGCGATCGACCTCGGCGACCATCGTGTCGGCGGGAGGCGAGAAGGTCACGTCGTCGTCGGCCTGCACGGTCGCGATCAACTGGACATCGGCGTTGCTGAAGAGGTCGCCGATCGAGCGCCCGGCGCCCTCGCCGATGCGGATCTGCGCGACGAGCCGATGCGTCTCATGCGCGCCCACACGTCCGGGCGTGTCGATGAAGTCGAGCACTTCCCGATCGGTCGCGGCGACGGCCATGCGGCGGCCGGCGATCTGGTAGGGCGAGATGACGCGGTTCGCGCCCGCCGCGTTCAGACGGGACACAGCCTCATCAGAGGCTGCCCGGGCGACGATCGGGATGCCCGGAGTGACGGTCCGGGCGGTCAGGACGATGTACGTGTTGACCGCGTCCGTATCGGCGGCGGCGACCAGGGCCCGCGCCCGCTCGACTTGCGCGCGTTTGAGGATCTCCTGCTCGGTAGCGTCGCCCAGGAACGGGACGGCGCCGAGCGACTGCGCGAAGTCGAGCCGATCTTCGACCACGTCGATGGCGACTACGCGCATGTCGATGTCGCGCAGCAGGCGCACGACCTCGCGGCCGACGCGTCCCTGTCCGCAGAGGCGCGCGCGGGCGGGGGAGGCGCCGCTCAGGCGCTGCGGCCGATGCGCTTCCGCTTGCGCTGCACGTAGTCGACCAGAATGTACTCGCCGAGCTTGTCCGGAGTCGTGTAGAAGACGCGGCCGCCGTTGATCTTCGCGAGCTGGTTGACGAACTCCTTGAGGTAGTAGTTGCGGTCCAGCATGAAGGTGTTGATCGTGATGTCCGCCTGCGTGCAGCGGCGGACCTCCTTGAGCGTCTCGCGGATCGTCGTCGGACTCGGTGGGTACGAGAACTGCGAGCGCCCGCGCTCCAGGTGGGCGGTCGGCTCGCCGTCCGAGATCATGATGATCTGGCGCGTGCCGCCGCTGTGCCTCGCGAGCTTCTTGCGGGCCATCATCAGTGCGTGGTGCATGTTGGTGCCGAGCACGGACTCGTCCCAGCGCACGTACGGCAGATCGGCGATGCGCAGCTCCCGCGCGTAGGCGGAGAAGCCGAGGACGTAGAGCTGGTCGCGCGGGTACTGCGTGCTGATCAGGTTGTGCAGGGCGAGCGCCACCTTCTTCGCGGACTGGAACGAGCCGCGCAGCGCCATCGACCAGGAGAGGTCCACCATCACGACGGTGGCCGTCTCCGTCAGTTGCTCGGAGCGGTACACCTCGAAGTCGTCCGGCATGAGGCGCACCGGCGTCTGCGGCCCCTCGCGCTCGATGGCGTTCATGATCGTGCGGCCCATGTGCAGGTGGAACGGGTCGCCGAACTCGTACTCCTTGGTGTCCTCGGTGCGCTCGCCGTGGCGGCCGACCTCCGGAATCGGGTGGTTGCCGATGCCCTGGCGCTTCAACTGCGCGTAGATCTCGGTGAGGGCGCGCTGGCCGATCATCCGCGTGCCGCGCGGCGTCAGCTCCCACGTGTCGCCCTCGCGCCGGATGTAGCCCTCGCGCTCGAGGATCTCAAGCAGCTCGCCCAGCTGGTCGATCGCCTCGGAAGCTTCGTCGCCGAGCAGCTCGCGCAGGTGTTCGAGGTCGATGCCGTCGATGTCGCCGTCGTACTGGGCGCGCTCCAGCTGGCGCTCCAGGCCGTCGATGTCCTGCATCTCCGACATCAGCTGCATCGCGGCGTCGAGGCCGATCTCCTCGTCGCCCCGGAAGGGGTAGGCGGGCGCGCGTTCGCCGCCGGGGTTGAGGTACTCGAGGTTGGCCGCGAGCTGTGACAGTTCGCCCTCGAGCTCCGGGTCGCCGAGCTTGTCCGCCATCAGCGACTGGAGCTGCTGGCGCTGGTCGCCGGGCAGCGACTCCATCAGCGACTGCATCGCCTGCGTCTGCGCCTGCATCTGCGCGATCAGCTCGTCGAGCGACTGCGGCGGGTTGTCGCCGAACATGTCGCCGTACTTGTCCATGAAGGAGTCGAAGTCCGGCTGCTCGCCGCGCATGCGCTGGATCAGCATGTCGTTGAGGTCGCGCAGCATCTCCTTCATGCGCTCGATGTCGCCCTCGGACATCTCGTCGACCATCTTCGAGACGTCCTTGAAGAACGACTCGGTCATGGCCTGCTTGAGCTGCTGGAGCAGCTCCTGGAACTTGTCTCGCGCCTCCTGGTTGAGGAACTCGTAGCTCTGCAGCGCCTTGACCTGGCCCGCCGGCTCCTCGGGCATCTCGTCGAGGAACTGCTGCTTGCGCTCGACGATGCGGCGCAGCATCTCGGAGAGGTCTTGCTCCCCGGAGGCGCCGCCCTCGCCGCCGCCTGCCTGCGAGGGCGCGCCGCCAGCCATCTCGCCGCCCGCGCCGCCCTGCTGCTGTCCTGAGGCTCCGTCGCCCTGCTCGCCCGCCTCGCCCTGCTCGCCGGGCTGGCCATCCGCCTCGGCGCCCTCGCCGGCCTCGCCGCTCGCGCCGTCCGCCGGGTCCGCGGCCTGCGGCTGCGGCTGCGAGGGGCCGCCGGCCTGGGCGAGCCGCTGGTCCAGCGTGCTCTGCTCCAGGTCGAGGATCTCGCGCAGCTGCTCCTCGATCTGCTGCATCGTGCCGCCGAGGTCGAACTGGTCGAGGCGCTGGCGGCGCTGCTGCCGCAGCTGGTGCAGCAGATCGCGCAGCCCGGGCGCGCGTGCCCCGTCCGGACTGCGCATCCCGCGCTGCATCAGGTTGCGCAGCGCGTGCTGCAGGTCTCCGAAGTTCATCAGGTCGTCGGAGAGGGCCTCGAGGATGTCACCGGCCTCGAGTTCGGGGATCTCCTGGCTGCCGTCCCAGGCGGAGTAGCGCGCAAGCTGCGTCATGGTCCGGCCTCCCGATCCTTCGTGCTCCGCCGTCCCCGGGCTCCGTCAGCCGCGCTGTCGTCTAGCCTCGGTAGTGCGCCTCGCCGTCGATGCTGTCCTTGTTGAGGCGCTTGTTGAGGTGCAGCCCTTCGAGCACGAACTCGATCGCTGCGGCCTGCTCGGCGGCGGATTCGCCGGTCGCGACGCCCGCGACGGCTTCGGCGAGCCCGTCCACGCTGCCGAGCAGCGCCAGGTACCCGTCCGAGGGCATCCCCTCGCCGACCTCGGCGGTGACGCCGGCCTTGAACGCCTCGATCAGCGGCTCCATGTCGCTGATGCTGCAGTGGCGGTTGAAGACGGCGACGACCGCGCCCTGGATCAGGCGCTCGATGATCTGATCCTCGCGGCCCTCCTCGACGGTCTCGAGTTCGACCTTGCCCTCAAGCGAGGCGCGGATGAAGCGGAGGTCGGAGATGCGCGGCGCGATCTCCGGCTCGCCGAGCCGCACGGCGCGACGCAGCGCGTTGGCGACGAGCGACTCGTAATTGGTGATCGATGCGCGCACGGAGACACCGGAACGCTGGTTCACGTCCGGCGAGCGGCGCGCGAGGCGCGTGACCTCGGCGATGATCTCCTCCATGTAGCGCGGGACGTGCAGCTCGCGCCCGGCCGAGCCGATGTCGACGCGTTCCTGGTGGACGATGTCCAGCTCCTCGTCGATGTCGCGCGGGTAGTGCGTGCGGATGTGCGAGCCGTAGCGGTCCTTGAGCGGGGTGATGATGCGGCCGCGGTTGGTGTAGTCCTCCGGGTTGGCCGTCGCCACGATGAAGACGTCGAGGGCGAGCCGCACCTTGTGGCCGCGGATCTGGATGTCGCGCTCTTCCATCACGTTGAGCAGACCGACCTGGATGCGTTCCGCTAGGTCCGGCAGCTCGTTGATCGCGAAGATGCCGCGGTTGGTGCGCGGGATCAGGCCGTAGTGGATGGTGAGCTGGTCGCTCAGGTAGCGGCCTTCGGCGACCTTGATCGGGTCCACCTCGCCGATCAGGTCGGCGATGGTGATGTCGGGTGTGGCGAGCTTCTCGCTGTAGCGCTCGTCGCGGTGCATCCAGTGGATCGGCGCGTCGTCGCCGTGCTCCCCGATGATCTGGCGGCCCTGCTCGCTGATCGGGGCGAACGGGTTCTCCGGGATCTCCGCGCCGGCGAGCGTGGGGATCCACTCGTCGAGCAGGGAGGTGAGGGCACGGATCAGGCGGGACTTCGCCTGCCCGCGCTCGCCGAGCATGATCACGTCGTGGCCGGAGAGGATCGCGTTCTGCAGTTGCGGAATGACGGTCTGGTCGTAGCCCTGGATCTCGGGGAAGAGGTCGGCGCCGGTCTCGATTGCCGCGATCAGGTTCTCGCGCAGCTCCTCGCGCACGCTGCGCTCGCGGTAGCCGGACCGGCGCAGGGCGCCCAGCGTTGTCGCTCGCTTGCTCGCCACCTGGGCCTCCCTGCCGATGCACGCCGCGAGGGCGCTTCGGGGATGTTCCGGCGCGAGGCTGCGGGCCGGGCTACACCGCACGGCTGCGGCGCATGGTACGCCGCCCCGGACGGGAGCTCCGCATGTTGCCTCGTGCGGTCCTCAGTATACGTGCCGTGTCATAGAGGGCGGCGAGGGGCCGCCGAGCCGCGCACGGCTCGCGGCTGCGCTGGGCATCACAAGCAGCAGGCCGGGAGACGGCCCGCTGTTGAGCGGTGCTGGAGGCTCTAGGAAGCGGTAGCGTACCCGTTCGTCTCGGAGTGGCCGTTCGCGACCGCCTCGATCAGGGCCGGCGAGGCAGCCAGCGCCTGCACGGCGCGCCCGAGACGGGAGTCGCGGACGACGATCACGTCGTTGGTCTCGACGATCTCGCTGAACGGCACGTCCAGTTCAGCTGCGATGTTCAAGGCTGTGGAGAGCGGCACCTCGCGCTTGCCGGTCTCATAGTTGGAGAGTGAGGCTTGGGTAATGCCGGCGCCCTTCGAGACATCGGTCTGCGATCGGCCGGCCCTGTGGCGCAGCGTCCGCAACTGATGGCCGAGCTTGGCCCGGTGCTCCAGGCTCCCTGACTTTCGCATCGCGATCCCGCTCCTTCCATGTCGCCACGGTGTACCGGAAGCCCAGTCGCTCCCGACTCAGTGGCAATTGTGCAATCTTGCACAATGCATTATCGGACGCCCTATGCCTGTGCGCAATATGTCCGCAATATTTCCGCATCCTCAGCCACGGCGTGGACGACCGCGAATGCGTGGGGAGGTCGCGATCAGGCGCTGGAGCCGAGCAGATCCTCGGCGCGGAGATCGGAGATCGCGGCGTCGAAGGCGGCGAGCGTGTCCTCGACCTCGGCCTCGCCGTGTGTCGAGGAGACCATGCCGCCGGTGCCCATCAGGTCCACGCCGTGGTTGAGCAGCGCCTGCCGCAGCGGACGCTCCAGCGCGGCGTCCACGCCGCGCGCCTCCTCGTCGGCGTCCCACTCGACATCGGCGGGCCGTGGCGCGTCGTAGCCGAGGTTGAGATGCCACATCGAGGAGACCGCCAGGGCCGAACCGGGCACGGCGCGGTCCGCGAAGAGCGCGTTGAGGCCGCGCACCAGCGCCGCCGTCGTCGCATCGGCGCGCTCCGTCTGGCCGCCCGCCTCGATGATGCGCAGCGTGGCGATGCCGGCGGCGGCGGCGGGCGGCTGCGCGTTGTAGGTGCCCTGGTGTGGCACGCGCAGGCGGCGGTTCCAGACCGCGTCGCCCTCGCGGAACTCGAGCATCGAGATCACGTCCTCGCGGCCGGCGACGCAGCCGCCGGGCAGGCCGCCCGCGAGGATCTTCGCGTAGGTCGCCAGGTCCGGCGTGACGCCCCAGCGCTCCTGCGCGCCGCCGGGAGCCATGCGGAAGCCGGTGACCACCTCGTCCATGATCAGCAGCGTCCCGGCCTCGGCGGTCAGCTCGCGCGCGGCCCGCAGGTAGTCGGGACCGATCGGATGCAGGCCCCAGTGCGACCCCGTCGGCTCGAGGATCATCGCGGCCACGTCCCGTGCGGCGAGCGCCTGCTCGAGCGCCTCGATGTCGCCCGACGGTACGATCGTGAGATCGTCGTAGAAGCCGGGCGGCACCCCGGCGGCGCTGGCTCGTGTCTCGCTCTCGCGCAGCTGGCCGACGGCGAGGTCGTGCCAGCCGTGGAAGTGATCGGCGAGCTTGATCACGCGGTTGCGGCCGCTGAAGGCGCGCGCGAGCCGCAGCGCCATCATCGTCGCCTCGGTGCCGGAGGAGGTGAAGCGCACGCGTTCGGCGCAGGGCGCCATGCGCAGCACCAGCTCGCCCCACTCGATCTCGCGCGCCTGCGAGGAGCCGAAGTGCGTCCCCTGCTCGAGCGCCTCGCGGATCGCCGCGGCCACCTCCGGCCGGTTGTGGCCGAGCAGCAGCGCGCCGTGCCCGCCGATGTAGTCGACGTACTCGTGCCCGTCGACATCCTGCTTGCGCGGCCCCTGCGCGCTGGCGGCGTAGATCGGAAACGGCTCGAAGGCGCGCACATCGTGCGTCACGCCGGAGGGGAAGACGGAGGCGGCGCGCTCGGCCAGCCGCCGCGAGCCGGGGTGGGTGTCCTCGAAGGTCTGGAGGATGGTCATTACGCTGTCCGTCCCGCCGTTGCTCCCCTACCAGTCGAGGGTGATCTCGCGCTCCGAGATGCAGAACAGCATCAGGTCGAGGATATCGCGGCCCAGCAGCGATGGGACTCCCTCCGCTCCCGGATCCAGCGCGATGAGGGTGCGCCCGGTCAGAGGTTGGAGCGGGCCGTCCTCACTCTGAAAGACGTACTCGGCCCCCTCGACGGCGTAGGTGTGCACAGCGCCACCGATGCCGGACATGCTGGCCTCCGGGCTGAGCCCGGACCCCGTGCGGACTGCCTCAGTACCGAACAGATCGCGGTCGTCCCTGTGGATCGATGTCAAGTCGGCTCCGGTGTCCAGCAGGAAGTCGATCGAGGCGTCCTCCTGCAAGCGCGGGAGGAGCACCCGGACGCGCACGTACGGGCGTCCTGCATCGTCGCGGAAGCCGTGGACTCTCGGCATGACGGAGCGCTACAGCGCCCACAACTGTCGATCGGGGTCCAGGTAGGTGAGGTGTAGCCTGCTGCGGTCCATGCCCGTCCTCGTGACGTAGTCGTCCAGCAGGCGGCTGAATTCGTCCTTGTCGACGCCGTGTACCACGACGCGGTCGCGGTGCACCGCGATGCTCTCGCGGGGGTATTTCGCCAGCAGTTCGTCGCGATGCGCGTTGACGAAGTCCCAGGCCATGTCGCGATCGGCGTCAATCAGCCTCCAGCGCTCTTCGCCGCCGGTCGCCTCGACGAACTCGGCCAGCGACATCCCCGCCTTCGCTTCGTTCGCCATGCGCTCCGGCTCCCCTCGCATCTCCGATGGTAGCACGCGGCCTCGCCGCGCTAGCGCCAGCCGAAGGAGTCCCGCACCATCTCTGCAAGCGACCACATGTGGCCCAAATCGCCGTTCCTGCCGATCAGATCACCGGGCAGGTCGCGGTTGAGGTGCACCAGCCGACTGATCGCCGCGCGCTGCATCACAGGCGACGTCTCCCCGATCACCTTCTTGAGTCGCGCCGTCACGAACTCCGCTGTCACCCCGAAGAACCGGCAATCGCGGTTTTGGCCGTGCGCGGCCGGCATGTACGCCATCGCCTCATCGATCATCTCGACGCGGTCGTGGCGGTACGTCCATCGCGCGCTGATCAAGGCGACGAGGCGCGGGCCTCGCTGCACGACGATGTCGATCCGGGCGTCTGGGCTGCGCGTGGGGAAATCGAAGCCTGGGAAGAGGCGGTAGGGCGAGACCTCCTCGCTAACTTCGAGTCCGGGATCACCGAACTTCGCTAGCGTCTCCGCGACGAGCGAGCGGAAGGCGTGGCCACGGAGGTTGTGGGGCTGGAAATCGACGATCTCCGGATGCCGGAAGAACTGGCCCAACACAGCGCAGAGACTGTCTGGATCGGCGTCCAGTTCGGCCGCGATCCACTCCTTGACCAGCAGGGCCTCCGAGAGTGCCTTGTTCGGGTTCCCGCTCCTTGTGAGGCGGTAGTTGTTGGACTCCTGCAGCACGGGCGCATCGTGAAACGCGCGCCACTCGTCACGCCAGATCTCGCACGTCATCAGTAAGACCGCGATCGCCAGCCATGCCTGATCCAATTCCCAGCCGTGCTCAGCGAGCAACTCGCCGTAGAGATCGACCGCCAGCTCGGCGTGATCGTCAGTCGTTCCACGCCTAGGCATGCGTCACCTCGTAGGCGCCCGATTCCTCCAGCAGCCGATGTTGAGCGCGCAGAACAGTGTGACCGTTGATGCGCTCCCCGGTGAGTGCTTGGCGAATGGCCGCGCCGACTGCGCAGGCGACGGGTGGAGGGAAGGCGTTGCCGACCTGCCGGTATGCAGCCGTCTTGCGGCCCGCGAACATCCAGTCATCCGGGAACCCCTGGAGGCGCGCGATCATCCGCACGGTCAGCCGCGGGAGGACATCCGGGCTGTGATCCGGTGGCGGTGGTGCGTCCGCCAGCCCCAGCCCGTCGACTCCGAGGGTGCGCCACTGCGCGCGCGCGCGCGTCGGGCCGAGGTCGGGGCCGCCGTGCTTCTTTGAGCCGCCCACGAGGGTGGGCGCGATCGCGTTGGCCTGCTTGGCCCACGCTGCTGCGCCGCGCCAGCCGCCAGCTGCCATGAGATCCTTCAGCGCCTCCCCAACGGTGGGAGCTCCCGCCGTCGCCTCGGGCCAGGCGAATCGCTTCGCGTGCTTCGGCCGTAGGGCGACCAGCACGAACCTCGGACGCAACTGCGGGACCCCGAAGTCCGAGGCGGTGAGTAGTCGCCAATCCGGCTCGTAACCGAGGTCCCGCAATTCGCCAAGCAGCCAGTCCCGGTATTGCTCGAATCGCCGCGTGGCGAAGCCTCGCACGTTCTCAAGCATGACCGCCGCCGGGCGCGATTCCTCAATGAGCCGAAGCGCCTGCGGGAACAGGTCGCGCTCGTCGTCGGCGCCCAACTGGTCGCCAGCGATCGAGAACGGTGGGCAAGGGACACCGCCAGCCAAGAGATCGATGCCACGGAACTGCTTGGCGTCGATCTCCGCCACGTCATCCTCGATGACGCGCCACAGCGGGCGGTTCCAGCGGAGGGTTGTGCATGCGTGCGGGTCGTTGTCCACCGCCGCAGCGTGACCCCATCCCGCAGCCTCCAGGCCGATGGCCTGGCCGCCCGCGCCGGCGCATATCTCGAGGACGCTGAGACGGCTCATGCGCTGGCCTTCTCTCGTACGCCGCGCAGCCCTTCGAGCCGGCGGAGCAGCCGCGCGGTATCCCGTTGCAATGTGCATTCCCTGACGGTGAACACGTCCCACTGCTCCTGTTCGAGGGAGTAGGTATTCCGCTGGTCCCGGATCATGTTGCCCTCGATCTTTGGTCCCCAGTACGCGGTGTTCTTTCGCGGCCGTCCCGCGCGCTCGCAATCATGCCCATGCCAGAAGCAGCCGTGTACGAGAACCGCGAGCCGGTAGCGAGGGAGTACGAGGTCCGGGCGACCGGGGAGATCGCGGCGGTGGAGGCGGTAGCGGAATCCCGCCGCATGGACGCGGCGACGCACGTACAACTCAGGCTTCGTGTCCTTGCTCCGGATGGCCGCCATGTTGCGGCGGCGGCCCTCGGTCGGAGATTCTAGCACAGACGTTCCGCTAGCGGGGGAGAGCCTTATCGTACGCCGCTCCGCCCTGCCGCTTCAATCGCCCGCCTCCTCGATGAACCCCAGCACCGCGGCGTTCCACTCCTCCGGGCGTTCGAAGTAGGCGGAGTGGCCGGCGTCGGCGATCTCTACATAACGGGAGCCGGGGGTGATCTCGTGCGAGATGCGGACCAGCTCGGCGGGGACGACGCGGTCCTGCGCGCCGACGATCCAGAGCAGCGGCGTCCCGCTCTCCAGCAGCCGATCGCGCGTCGAGCCTCGGTAGTTGCGCATCTCCGGCGGTGGCGCGAGGAAGTCCCGAGGGCGCGGCGGGTTGATCGAGCGGATGCGGCGGTAGAGCCACTCGAGCGCCGGCTCGCGCTCGCGGAAGTCCTCGGCGAGCGCGCGCTGCAGCAGGCTGCCCGCGAGCGCGCCCGAGGCCTGCAACACCGCCTTGCGCTCGCGCAGGCGGTCGCTGACGCAGCCCGCGTTGGAGCCGGAGATGGTGAGCGAGAGGAAGGCCGACGGGTTGTGCCGCAACAGCCCGATCGCGGTGCGCGCGCCCATCGAGTGTCCGACGAAGTGCACCGGCCCGAGGTCGAGCGCGTCGACGAGCGCGGCGGCGTCCGGGCCGAAGGCCGTGCGGCCCGGGCCGCCCTCGACATCCGGTGATCGGCCGAAGGCGCGGTGGTCGAGGGTGATGATGCTGTAGCGCTCGCTGAAGACCGGGACCTGTCGCCACCAGGACATCGCGTTGCCGCCGGCGCCGTGGGCGAGGATCACGGGCGGGCCTTCGCCGTGGCGTTCGTAGTAGAGGCGGAAGCCGTCGTCGAGTTCGAGGTGCGGCACGTCGGGCGGTCCTTGTCTGCGGGGGACACGGTACAGGCGGGGGGCGTCGCTGTCCGGTGCGGGGTCGGGGCGGCTGGCTGGCGTGTGGCCTCGGAGCGGGGGGTAGGGGCTCGGGTGCGGGGCTGCGTCCGTCGGGTCGGGTCGCGTGGCGGCGTCGAGGCGGTCCGGCGCGAGGGGAGGGGAGGGGACCCGCCCACCCGCCCGTTCGGTGCGGGGCTGCGCCCCGCGCCCCGCTCTTGTGGGGGCAAAGCCCCCACACCCCCACTCCGGAGGGAGGTGGGGCGGCACCCTCCGGCGTTAGCTCGGAGCGCCGAGATCGGGAGGGACCGCTCTGCCCGGAGGAGGTTGCGGGGTCCTCGCGGCTTCGCCTTGAGCGCCGGTATCGACCCGCGCGTCGCGTCGCTATGCGCCGCCGGCCCTACTCCTCCTCGTCCCACGGGATGCCCGTCGCGTTGGCGACGACGTCGAGGATGTCTTCGATGTCGCCTCGCAGTTGTGGGTCGGGGTCGAGGGTGAGGGCGCGGCGGAGGATGTCGGTGGTGGCGGCGTAGAGGGTGGGGGCGTCCTGCGCGACGGGCTGATGCGGCTGGCGCTGGCGCGGGTGTTCGAGGGCGTGCGCGGCGAACTCGCGGCACCAGCCGAGCGTGTAGAGGATCGCCGCGTCGCCGGGGCAGAGCGCGACCGCGCGCTCCAGCGCGGCGAGGCCGTCGGCGAAGCGGCGCTTGCGCGTGACCAGCGTGTTGCCGAGGTAGGCGTGCGCCTCGCAGAAGTCCGGGTCGAGCGCGACGGCCCGCTCGGCGCTGGCGAGGGCCTCGTCGATCTCGTCGGCGCTGTGCAGCTGCATGGCGCGACGCAGCAGCGCGCGCGGGTCTTCGCCCTCGGGGCTGGCGCTGCTCACCGGACGCGGCCCGCGACTGGGTGGCTCAGGAGACGGCGTCGTAGTCCGCGCTCAGGCGGGCGTGGCGGTCGTCGTACTGAACGCGCGTCTCGGGGTGGCTGAAGATGAACAGCCGGTTGGCGCGCACGCCGTCGATGGTGCGGCGAGCGACCTCGACCGGTTCCATCGGCGGCGGGTAGTTGGTCGGCTGCTCGCGCTCGGCCATGCGCGCCTCCGCGGCGGGGGGAGGGGCGACGGGGCCGCCCAGCTCCTCCGGGCGGTTGCGCGTGGCGGTGAAGATCTGCGTGGCCACCCCGCCGGGGCAGAGGACCGAGACGCCGATGCCGTCGGGCTCGAGCTCCGTGCGGAGCATCTCCGCGTAGCCGGTCACGGCGTACTTCGAGGCGACGTAGACGCCGATCGGCGTCTCGTGGATCGGCCGCGTGCCGGCGACCGAGGCGGTGAACACGACGTGCGCCTCGCCGTCCTGCTCGCGCATCCTCGGGACGAAGGCGTTCGTGCAGTGGATCGCGCCGTAGAGGTTGACGCCGAGCGTCCACTGCCAGTCCTCGATCGGCGTCTCGAGCAGCGGCGCGACCATCATCACGCCGGCGTTGCTGCAGAGCAGGTTGACCTCGCCGAACTCCTCGTAGGCGCGGTCCGCGAGTTCGCCGACGGATGCGGCGTCCGAGACGTCCGTGCGCAACCCGATCGCCTCGCCGCCGAGCTCGCGAATCGAGTTCGCGACGCGCATGGCCTGCTCTTCCTCGATGTCCGAGACGACGACGCGCATCCCGGCGTCGTGGCAGGCGCGGGCGAACCCCTCGCCGATGCCGGAGCCTCCCCCGGTGATCACGGCGACGCGGCCTTCGAGTTGCTCCATCACTTGCTCCGATCCGTGGCGCCCGGCGGGCGGGCTACAGCTCCCTGACGATCTCCTCGGCGGCGTCGCGGCAGAGCACCACCGCAGCCTCCTCCGACTCACTGGGGTTGACGATCTGATGCGGCGCGTTCGCGGGCACGTAGAGGAAGTCGCCGCTCGCGGCGTGGTGCTCGAGCTCGAGCGCGGGGCCGTGGCGCATCAGGACTGGGCCCGCGAGGACGAACATCGCCGTCTCGCAGTTGGTGTGGACGTGCGGGGTGCTCTCCATCCCCGGCGGGATGCGCTGATGCGTCATGAAGACGTTGCGCGAGCCGCTCAGCTCCCCGGAGACGCCGAACTGGATGCTCATGCCGGAGCGGTGCCCGGACCAGGGCGCGTCCGCGCCCCTCGTCAGCACGATCGGCGCTGCGTCGGCGGTTTCGGGCATCGCGATCACCCTTCCGGCGCACGCGCGTCCGCGCGGCGGCCACATCGTACCGCGCAAGACCCGCAACCGCCGCCGCCGTGCGGCGACGCCCGGATCAGCGAGGTTGACGAGCGCGCGCGCCGCCGCCTAGCGTGCCGCCCGATGCCGTCCGCCAGCCTCGCCGCCGCCCGCAGCGCGATCGTCGCGCTCGTCCACGCCTACCCGCGGCTGCAGGACGCGGCGGACTTCGAGGGCATCGGGAAGCTGTTCGCGAACGGCCGCTTCACCTCGACAATGGGCCGCTCGCTGGGCGGGGCGGAGCTGGCGGCCGACCGCGCGCGCGGCATCCGGCTGCACGAGGACGGCACGCCGCGCACCAGCATCCTCACCACGAACCTGCTGATCGACATCGACGACGCGGCCGGCGCCGCCCGCGCCCGCTCCTACTACGCGATGCTCAAGCAGCCTCCCGGCGAGCCGCTGCGCGTCGTCGGCGCCGGCCGCTACTACGACGACTTCGTGCGCGAGGACGGCGAGTGGCGTTTCGAGGAGCGCGTCAGCCTCTTCGATCTCTCGGGTGACGTCGGCGGCTTCCTGCGAGCGGCGCCGAGGCGGCAGCCCTCGCTGGCGCTGCGCGGCCCCTCCGCGGACGAGCTGTCGCCGCTGCCCCCACCCCCGGACGCGACGGACGCGATCGAGGCGCTGATCTACACCTACGCCGAGCGGATCGACCTCGCGGACCTCGAGGGCGTCGGGGCGCTCTTCGCGCACGGACCGTTCATTGGCGAGAGCGCCGAGGGCGAGGACTACGCGCTGAGCGGCGAGGCGCTGGCCAAGGGCCTGCGCGGCGCGATCCGGCTCTACGAGGGCAACCCGCGCACGAAGCACCTCACGACCAACGTCGCCGTCGAGGTGGACGAGGCGGCGGGGAGCGGCCTCGCGCGCTCGTACTTCGTCGTGCTGCAGCAGACGCCGGAGTTGCCACTGCAGCCGATCGTGGGCGGGCGCTATCGCGACCGCTTCGAGCGCGTCGACGGCGTCTGGCGCTTCGCGGAGCGGCGGGTGCGCACGGACCACCTGGGCGACCTCAGCGCGCACCTGCGCGGGGGTGGCGGCGCGGACGCTTGACGCCCCTCGCGGCGCGCTCATACGGTCCCGCCGGGGTGCACGGACCATGACCGACAGCCGCGACGCGATCCGCGATCTGATGATGCACTACCCGCGCCTCAGCGATCGCGGCGACTACGACGCGGTCGGCGATCTGTTCGAGCACGGCCCGTTCCGCTCGACGCTCGGGGCCGCGCTCGGCGGCGCCGAACTGGCCGCGAACCGCAAGCAGCGGATCCTGAGCCACGACGGCAAGCCGGGCACGCGCCACCTCACGACCAACGTGATGATCGATGTCGATGAGGACGCCGGGACCGCGCGCGCCCGCTCCTACTACACGTTGCTGCAGGCGACGCCCTCGATGCCGCTGCGGGTCGTCGGCTGCGGCCGTTACTACGACCGCCTCGAGCGCGTCGACGGCCAGTGGCGCTTCGCCGATCGGCTGAGCCTGCTCGACACGCGCGGCGACCTCTCGCAGCACATCCTCGGCTACCGCCCGGGCGAGCTGCCGTACGACCTCAACGCGGGCGGGCCGCCGCTCGAGGAGCTGCCGCCGCTGCCCGTGCCCGAGGACGCGCACGCGGCGGTCGAGACGCTGATCTTCAGCTACGCCGAGCGCGTGGACCTCGGCGACTTCGAGGGCGCGGGCGAGGTGTTCGCGCACGGCGAGCGGCGCTTCGGGCCGGAGGGGACGCCGCTCGGCGGCCCGGCGCTGGCCGAGGCGCTGCGCAGCAGCTTCCGCATGCACGACGGCAGCCCGCGCACGAAGCACGTGACGACGAACGTGCTGATCGACGTGGACGAAGAGGCGGGCACGGCGACCGCGCGTTCCTACTTCACCGTGCCTCAGGCGACGCGCGAGCTGCCGCTGCAACTCATCGCCGCGGGCCGCTACCACGACGCCTTCGAGCGCGTCGATGGCGCCTGGCGCTTCCGCTCGCGCGTGATCCTGCTCGACCATCAGGGCGAGATCGGTCAGCATCTGTCCTCGAACGCGGCGCTGCACCGCTAGCGCCGATCGCGCCGCCCGGCGGCGCGCGAACGGAGGCCGAGCGCGCATGGACGTAGGCATCCTGCTCCCCCAGGCCGGCGAACGAGCGACCCGCGACGTGGTGCTGCGCCACGCCCGCGCCGCCGAGGAGGCGGGCTTCGATTCGCTCTGGACCAACGATCACGTCGTCTTCCCTCGCGAGTACCGCTCGCGCTACCCCTACAGCGCGGACGGCAAGCTGCCGGGGCGCGTGCACATCGACGCCTCGCTGCTGGAGCCGCTGACGGAGCTGGCGTTCGTCGCCGGCGCGACCAGCCGCGTGCAGCTCGGCGTGGCGGTGCTGGTGCTGAACATGCGGCAGGCCGTGCTGCACGCGAAGATCATGGCCACGCTCGACCACCTCGCCGGCGGGCGCTTCATCCTCGGCGCGGGCATGGGCTGGGCGAAGGAGGAGTTCGAGGTGCTGGGGATGCCCTCGGACCGCCGCGGCGCGCGCTTCGAGGAGAGCCTGCAACTCACCCGCAAACTCTGGACCGAGGACTGGGTGGACGGCTTCCAGGGCGACACCTACGAGGTCGACGGCTGGACCTCGCGCCCACAGCCGCCGCGGCACGTGCCGATCTGGCTCGGCGGTGACAGCCCGCAGCAGATGCGGCGCATCGGCGAAATGGCCGACGGCTGGCTGACGCACGGTAACTACCTCGACAACGCGCGGGAGGGGATGGAACCCGCCCGCGAGGCGGCCGAGCGCGCCGGCCGTGATCCCGAGGCGCTCACGATCGCCATGACCGGGATCGCACTGCTGGCGAGCGACCGCATCGAGCAGGTGCGCGATCGGCTGGGCCGAGCGCGCGAGGCCGGCGTCGATCACGCGATCGTCGGCCTGCACCCCGCCGAGCTGCTCGAGGCGCCGGACCTGATGCGGCGCTTCGGGGAGGACTACCTCGCCGAGGCCAAGGCGGACTGAGCGCGGACGGGACAGCTCCAGGGACTCATGGAAATCGAGATCACGGCGGCAGCCGCCGAGCTGGCGCGCCGCAGGGGCGGCGAGCTGGCGCTGGACTTCATCACGCCGATCGGCTGAGGCGGCGTCCTTGATGTGCCGGTCGACACCTACCTCAAGGGCAAGAATCTCACTCGCTACCAGACCGTGCGGCAGGCCGATCTGACGGTCCACGTCGCGCCCGCGCTGCTGCAGTGGGCGAGCGCCGTGCTCGTCGACGCGGAGCGCTTCCTCTACTTCTGGCGCCGCTTCAGGGTCCTCACTCAGCACCGCCACCAGCCGACCTGACGCCACGGGTAGGCCCGCCGTCGGCGGGCGAATCGGCGAGGGCGCGGTCGTGCTGGCCGGGTGCAGGGGCCCGAGGTATCAGCCGAGTACGCTGGTGGCCGCGATGACGAGCCCGGCCAGGGTGACCATGAGGCCGCCGAGCCAGATGATGATGTCCCGCTTGAGTAGGGCCATTTCGGTGCGCACGTTGCCGAATTCAGTTTGCACCTTACCGAACTCCGCGCCCATTTCGGCGCGCACGTTGGCGAATTCCGCGTCCATCTCGGTGCGCACGCTGCTGAATTCAGCGTGCACCTTGCCGAACTCGGTGCCCATCTCGGTGCGCACGCTGCTGAATTCAGCGTGCACCTTGCCGAACTCCGCGCCCATCTCAGTGCGCACCCTGCCGAACTCCGCGTCCATCTTCGCCTCGAGTTGGCCGATCTTCGTATCCAGCGCCGTCGCAGTCTTCTCCAGGTCGTCCTTCGTCGCGAGCGTCTCGCTCATCTCTTCGGCGAAGGTGACGAGGGCGCGCGCGTGCGCCTCCTCGAAGCCGGCTTCCTGGAGTTGCGTGGCAGCCCTGAGCGTGTCGAACGCAGTCGCCATGGCGTTAGTCTAGCACCAATGGGTCATGGCTGGTCTACCCTGCCGGCGGTCGCATCCTCGCCCGTCCGCCGCTACATGCGCGCGATCAGATCGCGCGAGATGCGCGCCAGCGTGCGCCGCGCGGACGGGATGTCCGGGTCGGTCATGAGCAGGTTGAGGCGCGAGACGCCGAGCTCCTCGAGACGCTGCGCGAGCTCCAGGTCGGGCGGCACGCCGGCGCTGATCTCGATCTCATCGGGGTCGCGGCCAGCCGCCTCGGCTGTACGCCGCATCTCCTCGATCAGCTCGAACCAGGCGCGGCCGAAGACGTGCGGGAAGAAGCCGTTGCCGAGCCGCCCGGCGCGCCGCGCCGCTGGGATCGAGTGCCCGCCGATGATGAACGGCACCCCGCCCGGCTGGACCGGCTTCGGGTCGCAGACCACGTTCGAGAAGCGCACCAGCTCGCCCTCGTAGCTCGCGACGGGCTGCGTCCAGAGCGCGCGCATCGCCTCGATGTGCTCGTCCGTGCGCTTGCCGCGGCGCTCCCAGGGCACGCCCAGCGCCTCGAACTCCTCGCGCAGCCAGCCGATGCCGATGCCGAGGTCGACGCGTCCTTCGGAGAGCACGTCGAGCGTGGCGAGCTGCTTGGCGAGCACCACCGGGTTGCGCTGCGGCAGGACGAGTACCGAAGTGCCGAGCCGCAGCGTCTTCGTGCTGGCGGCGACGAAGGTCAGCGTCACGATTGGGTCCGGGAGCGGCGCGTCCTCGTAGGGCATGCGCTCCGCGTAGGGATAGACCGAGTTGTGCCCCTGCGGGATCACGACGTGGTCGCTGGTCCAGAGAGTGTCGAAGCCGAACTCCTCGGCGGCCTGGGCGAAGCCGGCGAGGAACTCGGGCGAGGTCACCGGCTGGTCGTTGAAGTCGACCGTCACTCCGAAGCGCATCTGCGTCCCCCGTCTCCCGCCGTCCGTGTCGTGCGCGCATCGTAGCGGAGCGCTCCGCTGCGCTCACGGCCTGCCGTCTGGCGCGCCCTCGCGGTAGGCTTGGCGCATCGAGCGCGCATGGGCGGAAGGAGCAGCGCGATGACGGCGGAGGCGGTGCTGGAAGCGAGCGACGCGACGTTCGCGACGGACGTGATCGAGCGCTCACGCGAGCTGCCGGTGGTGGTAGACTTCTGGGCGCCCTGGTGCGGCCCCTGCCGCGTGCTGGGGCCGACCCTCGAGGCGATCGCGGCAGAGCGCGCCGGCGAGGTGCAGCTCGTCAAGGTGAACGTGGACGAGAACCCCGGCGTCGCCGGCAGCTACCAGGTGCAGGGCATCCCGGCGGTCAAGGCCTTCCGCAACGGCGAGGTCGTGAGCGAGTTCGTCGGCGCGCTCCCGGAGCCGCAGGTGCGCGGCTTCTTCGACTCGCTCGTGCCGAGCGCCGCCGACCTCGCGGTCACCGCCGCCGTGCAGGCCGTGCAGGCCGGCCACAGCGGCGCCGCGCGGCTCCACCTGGAGCAGGCGCTGCAAGAGAATCCCGACCACCGTGGCGCCTTGATGGCGCTCGCCGCGATCCTGCTCGCCGAGGGCGAGACGGACCGCGCGCGGGAACTGGCGGCGCGCTTCCCCGGCGATCCCGTCGCCGCGCGCGTGCTCGCGCAGCTTGCCTTCCGGGACGAAGCAGGGGACGAGCCGCGCGAGGCGCTGGAAGCGCGGCTGGAGGCCGACCCGGATGACGCCGAGGCGCACTACCGGCTCGGCTGCCTGCTCGCCGCGGACGGCGAGTGGCGGGACGCCCTCGAACACCTGCTGGCGACGGTGCGGCTCGATCGCGGTGTCGCCAACGACGGCGGGCGGCTGCGGATGCTCGACGCCTTCGTGCTGCTGGGCGACGGCCACGAGCTGACGCGCGGCTACCGTCAGCGCCTCACCAACGTGATCTTCTAGCGGCGGGCACGGCGGACACGATGGCCGAAGCGATCGACTGGCCCGCCGTCCACGCCGAGGCGCTGGACATCCTCCAGCGCTACCTGCGCATCAACACCTCCAACCCGCCGGGCAACGAGGCCCCGGCCGCGCGCTTCCTCGGCTCGCTGCTCGAGGCGGAGGGCATCGCCTGCGAGTACATCGAGATTGCGCCGGGCCGCGAGGCGCTGGTCGCGCGGCTGCGCGGCGACGGCAGCCGCCGCCCGCTGCTGCTCGGCAATCACCTCGACGTGGTGCCGGTCGAGGAGGAGTTCTGGGACGTGCCGCCGTTCGGCGGCGTCGTGCGCGACGGGCGCATCTACGGCCGCGGCGCGGTGGACATGAAGGGCGCGGGCGTGATGCAGCTGCTGACGGTGCTGCTGCTGCAGCGCCGTCGCGAGCCGCTGCGCCGCGACGTCATCTTCCTCGCCGCGCCCGACGAGGAGGTCGGCAGCGCCTTCGGCATGCGCTGGCTCTGCGAGCACCGCCCGGACGTGGTCGATGCCGAGTTCGCGCTCAACGAGGGCGGCAGCGGCATCAGCGACTTCGCCGGCCGGGAGGACGGGCGTATCTTCCTCGCCAGCGTCAGCGAGAAGTCGATCGGCTGGCTGCGGCTGCGCGTCGAGGGCGTCACGGGGCACGCCAGCCTGCCGGCGGAGGACAACTCGGCGCTGCGGCTGATCCGCGCGCTGCTGCGGCTGGCCGGCTGGGAACGCGAGCTGCGCTTGGAGCCGGGGACCGCCCGCCTCGTCGACCAGCTCTCGCGCGCCGGACTGATGCCGCCCGCCGAAGACAGCGAGGCCTTCGAGCAGGCGCTGCACAGCGACCCCGCCGCACTGGCGATGTTCATCAACACGCTCAACGTCACCGTCATCGACAGTGGCTTCAAGGCGAACGTGATCCCGCCGCGCAGCGAGGCGGTGATCGACTGCCGGCTGCTGCCCGGCCAGACCCTCGATGACTGGATCGCCCAGGTGCGCGAGCGCATCGACGACCCGCTCGTCTCCGTCCGGCCGGAGCTCGACGACTTCACCGCGCCGCCCTCCTCGGACTGGGATACGGAGCTGTTCACGGCGATCCGCGAGGTGGTCGAAGAAGCCTTCGAGGGCGCGGTGGTCGTGCCCTCAGTGGCCCCGTTCGCCACCGACAACCGCTTCCTGCGCGAGATCGGCGTGCCCTCCTACGGCTTCATCCCCTGCATGCTCAGCGCCGAGGAGCGCGCGGGCTTCCACGCCCACAACGAGTTCCTCTCGGTCGACAACCTGAACAGCGGCTGCGAGCTGATGTACGAGATCGTGCGCCGCGTCGTCTGCTGAGCGTCGCGAGGGCTGCTACAGCATCCCCCGCTGGGTGAGGGCGACCTGCACGACGATCTGGTGCAACTCGGCGCGGCGCTCGAGCGCCTGGCGCTGCTGCCCCATCTCCACGAGGATCGGCGTCAGGCCCTCTACGTAGTTGCCGAGTGAGAGCGAGCTGCCTCCGCGCCCCGGCCGCCAACCCCAGCTGCTGGTGTCGTCGATCGGCGACCCACCCTGCGAAGATGTGAACCCCCAGCTCCCCCGGTCTCGCGCGATCAGGTGATCGCGCTCGGTCTCCACCTGCGCGTTGAAGTCCTCGGCGATGCGCGTGGCGACCGGCTCGCCGTCCCCGCCGGGCCCACCGGTGATCGTTTGGCCGAGGAACGCCGTGCCGCTGTTCGACCCGCGCTCGACGTAGAAGCCCCACGACTCGTGCAGATCGAGGACGAGCGAGACGCGGTAGCGCTGCGCCGCCTCGACGATCTGCGCGGCCATGCGCGCCATCGGCAGCTCCGCGTCATGGGAGCCGGGGTAGAGCCGGTTGAGGTCGCCGAGTTCGGGCAGCGTCCGCTCTCCCACGCGCGTCGCGACGATGTTGGCGCGAGGGATCACGATCAGGCTGCCGCGCACGGGCTGCCAGTCCGCGATCTCCTCCGTCGCGAGCCAGCTGCCCGGCTCGTTGCCGTGCACGCCACCGAGGACGAGCACGGCCGGCCCCTGCTCGCCGCTGTGCTGCGCGATCAGCGGTGTCTCCCACTCCGTACCCTCCAGCAGCGCGATCTCCTCGCGCCCCGCGGCCCACGGCGTCGGTTCCGGAGTTGGGGTTGGCGTCGGCGTGGGTGAGGGCGTCGCGGGTGCGGGCGGCGGCGTCGCCGTCGCGGCGACCGGTGTGGGTGAGGCGCTGGGCGCCGGCGTGGCGGTAGGGGTTGCTGTCGCGACGGGGGTGGGAGGTGGCGTCGCGGCCGGCGTCGGGCTGGCCTCCGGGACAGCGCCGCGCTCGCCCTCGTCGCCGCCTGCGCCGCAGGCGAGCAGCAGCCCGCCGAGGCCGCCCGCGGCGGCGAGCTGGAGGAAGCGGCGGCGGCTGTGCGATGCGGCTGGCGAGCGGGTCATGGCCTGAATCCTGACCGGGCCTCTGTCACCTCAGCCTAAAGCAGTGACCCCTGCTGCTGCGGCTCGCCGCGCGCGATCTCCTCGGCCGGCTCGAAGCCCGGCTCGACGGTGAGGCCGTGCTCCGCGAGGCGCTGTTGCAGCAGATCCGCGTTGACCGGGCCCTGGTCGTGGTTGTTGGTGTTGACGATCAGGTGCACCGCCTCCGCCTCGGCCGCGAGCGCCGCGATGCGCGGTACCCACTCGTCCAGCTCGTCCGCGCCGTACCAGTAGTCGAAGCGCTCCGAGGACGTGCGCGTGCGGCGCTCCCACGTCTCCGTGTTCCGGCCGTGGAAGCGCACGAACGCCAGCGCGTTCGTCGCGGCGGCGAACGGCGGCAGCGAGGAGTCGAAGCCCTGCGGCGCGTCGACGCAGATCAGCGAGAGATCGAGGTCGCCGAGCAGCACCAGCGTCTCCTCGCGTTGTTCGGGCTCGAGCCAGCGTCGCTGGCGGAACTCGACCGCGCCGCGGAAGTTCCCCAGCCGCTCGCGGGTCTCCTCGAGCGTGGCGAAGGCGCGCGGGCCGGGGACGAACCACTTCGGGAACTGCAGCACGACCGCGCCGAGGCGTCCCGCATCGTCGAGCGGGAGCAGCGCGTCGGTGTAGCTGGCCCAGCAGAGGTCGAGGATCTCGTCCGGCGCGTCGCGGCGGTAGAAGCGCCCCTTCGCCTCGAGGTCGGGCGGGAGCAGCGCGCGGATCGCCTTCGGCATGCGCGCGACGGGGGTCGGGTGCTCGGTGAACAGCGAGTACGCCTTGACGTCGAAGGTGAAGCCCTCCGGCGTGCGCTCGATCCAGCGCGCGGCCTGCTCGGGCGTGGGCAGGCCGTAGTAGGGCGCGTCGATCTCGACGAGTGGGTAGCGCGTCGTGTAGTGGCGGAGGCGCGCCTCGGCGCTCTTTGCCTGCGGCGGGTAGAAGCGGCCGCTGTCGATCAGCGGCTTGTCGGTCCAGGACGCGGTTCCGAGGAGCAGCGGCGCGGTCACGCCCTCAAGCCTACACGCGGCGGGAGCCCCTCAACCTCGCTCTCTCCCTCAGGAGACAAGAGGCGGTGGCGAGAGGCGCGCGGGCGGTCAGCTCCTTCGAGGGAGCGCAGGGATCTCGATCTGGTGCTTGTCGTCGGGGCTGACGTGGAGGCCGCACTCCCGCTTCGTGGCCTCTTCCCACCACCAGCGGCCCTCGCGCTCGTGCTGGCCGGGGTTGGTGGGCCGGGTGCAGGGCTCGCAGCCGATCGACCGGAAGCCGCCGTCGTGCAGCGGGTTGTAGGGGATGTCCCGATCGCGGATCTCGCGCCAGACCTGCTCGGCGGTCCAGTCGGCGAGCGGGTTGAACTTCACCAACTCGACGCCCGTCTCCGCGAACCTCGGATCGAGCTGCACGAGCGGGACGTGGTTGCGGGTGCTGGGGCTCTGGTCCTTGCGCTGCCCGCTGAGGTAGGCGCGCTTGCCGGCGAGCGCACGTCCAAGCGGCTCGACCTTGCGGATCGTGCAGCACTCCTCGTGACCGTCGCGATAGAAGGAGTACAGCCCCTTCGACCGCACCAGCTCTTCCACCGCCGCCGGCTGCGGGAAGTAGGCTTCGATGGCCACCTCGTAGCGTTCGCGCACGGTCTCGAGGAAGCGGTAGGTCTCCGCGTGCAGGCGGCCCGTGTCGAGGGTGAAGACGTGGAACGGGAGCCCGACGCGCGAGGCCATCTCGACCAGCACGACATCCTCTGCGCCGCTGAACGAGATCGCGACGTCGGGCGTGTAGCGCTCGATCGCGAGCCGCACGATTCCGGCGGGCTCCACTCCTTGCAGCTCCTCGGCCAGGCGCTCGATTCCTGCGAGTTCCAGCGTCATGCGGCGTGTCCGTTCCCCTGTCCGTTGCCTTCGTGCCCGGCGCAGGGCGCGGCGATCATGCCGGCGCCGACGGTGTTGTTCGTCGCCTCGTCGATGAGGACGAAGCTGCCGGTCGTGCGGTTGTCGCCGTACGCGTCGAAGAAGATCGGCTCGGTCGTGCGCAGGCAGGCGCGGCCGATCTCGTTGAGCGCGAGGCCGCTCACGTCCGGTTCGCGTTCGAGTGTGTTGACGTTGTAGCGGTACTCGATCGCGGAGGCGCGAGCGCGCACGCGCCGGGTCGTGTGCTTGAGCCAGAAGGTCCGGCCGGGCGCGAACGCGCTGTGTTCGCTCATCCAGCAGACGGTCGCGTCGAACTGCTGTCGCGACCGCCGGAGGATGCCGGGCGTCGGCGATCATGCAGCCTCGCGAGACATCGAGGTCGTCGCGGAGCCGCAGGGTCACGGCGCGGGTCGGCGCGGCCTCTTCGAGCTCCCCATCGAGCGTGTCGATCGCCGCGACCTGGGTCGTGTGGCCCGAGGGCAGCACGACCACCTCGTCGCCCGGGCGATAGACGCCGCCGGCGACGCTGCCGGCGTAGCCGCGGTAGTCGGGGTGCCTGGCGGTCATCGGGCGGATCACGGTCTGCACGGGGAAGCGGCGGTGTTCGGGTTGTGGTCGGGACCGGCGGCGACTTCCTCGAGGTAGCGCAGCAGCGGGGGCGTGTCGCACCACGGCATGTTCGCGGTCGGCGCGACGACGTTGTCGCCGGTGAGCGCGGACAGCGGGATCGCAGCGACATCGTGGACGTCGAGGCCGCGCGCGAACGCCGCGAACTCGTCGCGGACCGCCTCGAAGGTGGCCTGCCCGTAACCGACGAGGTCCATCTTGTTCACGCACAGCACCAGCTTCGAGATGCCGAGCAGCGAGGCGAGGAAGGCGTGGCGCCGCGTCTGCTCCACGACGCCCGTGCGGGCGTCGACGAGGATCAGCGCGAGATCGGCGGTGGAGGCGCCGGTGACCATGTTGCGGGTGTACTGCACGTGGCCGGGCGTGTCCGCGATGATGAACTTCCGCCTCGGCGTCGCGAAATAGCGGTAGGCGACATCGATGGTGATGCCCTGCTCGCGCTCGGCGCGGAGACCGTCGGTCAGCAGTGCGAGGTTGACGTGGTCGAGGCCTTGCTCGCGGCTGGTGCGCTGGACCGCCTCGAGCTGGTCCTCGAAGATCCCTTTCGAGTCGTAGAGCAGCCGCCCGATCAGGGTGCTCTTCCCGTCGTCGACGGAGCCGGCGGTGACGAAGCGCAACAGTTCCATGGCTAGAAGTAGCCCTGACGCTTGCGGTCTTCCATCGCGGCCTCGGAGGTTCGGTCGTCGGCGCGGGTCTCGCCGCGCTCGGTGATGCGCGCGGCGGCGATCTCCGCGACGACAAGCTCGAGCGTGTCGGCGTCGGACTCGACCGCGGCGGTGCAGGACATGTCGCCGACGGTGCGGTAGCGCACCCTGGCCCGGAATGGCTCCTCCCCGCGCATCAGCTCGAGGTAGGGCCCGGCCGCCATCAGCATCCCGTCGCGGCGGAAGACCTCGCGCTCGTGGGCGAAGTAGATCGAGGGGATCTCGAGCTGCTCCTGGTCGATGTACTGCCAGACGTCGAGCTCGGTCCAGTTGGAGAGCGGGAAGACGCGGATATGCTCGCCGCGGCGGTGGAGCCCGTTGTAGAGGTTCCACAGCTCTGGGCGCTGGGCGCGCGGTTCCCACTGACCGAATTCGTCGCGGAAGGAGTAGATGCGCTCCTTGGCTCGCGCCTTCTCCTCGTCGCGGCGTGCACCGCCGAAGAGGGCGTCGAAGCGGTGCTCGTCGATCGCGCGCAGCAGCGTTCGCGTCTGGAGCTGGTTGCGCGAGGCGCGCGGGCCGGTCTCCTCTACGACCAGCCCGTCGTCGATCGCCTGCTGCACGGAGGCGACGATCAGTCGTGCGCCGAGTTCCTTGACGTGGCGGTCGCGGAACGCGATCGCCTCGGGAAAGTTGTGCCCCGTGTCGACGTGCATCACGGGGAAGGGGATGCGGCCCGGCCAGAACGCCTTCTCCGCCAGCCGCAGCAGCACGATCGAGTCCTTGCCGCCGGAGAACAGCAGCGCGGGCCGCTCGAACTCCGCCGCGACCTCGCGCATGACGTGGATTGCCTCGGACTCGAGGGCGCGCAGTTGCTCCCTCGACAGGTCGTCCAGGAGCGGCTCGGCAAGCCGCTCCGCGCTGCCCGACGTAGACCCGTCGCCGGTCAGGCTCGCCATTCGCGCTCTCCGCAGCGCCGGGAACTGCCCGGCGCCTTCATCCTTGCTCCAGGCGCCGGCGCACGCCCGCGCCCTGTCGCGACGCAATCCGGGCCCCGTCTAGACCGCGCACTCGCCTTCGCCGCGCTCGAGGACGTAGAGGTCCTCGCGGTCCCAGTCGATGAACTCGTCCATGGTCTTGATCGAGAACTCCGGCGGGAGCGTCAGATCCTTGACGGCGGCCTCGAAGGGATCCCTGCCGACGCGGTCGAAGTAGTCGTTGAACTCCTCGCCGTCGTTGCGCTCCGCCTCGTAGAGGCGCACGAAGCGCTCGACGGCGTCCGGGACGCGCTTGGCGGGCAGGCGCACCTTGAGCAGCGTGCCGAGGCGCAGATCCTGGCCGGGGCGGCGGTTGCCGGCGACGAAGACGTGGTAGGCCGGCGCCTGGCGGTCGCCGGACTTGATGGCGGCGCCGTGGAAGCCGATGTTCGCGATGTGGTGCTGGCCGCAGGAGTTGGGGCAGCCGCTGGCGTTGATCAGGATGCGCCGCGTCAGCGGGTCCGTCAGCTGCAGCGAGCGGACGTGCTCGGAGACCGCGCGGTTCAGGCCCATTGAGCTGGTGATGCCCAGCTTGCAGCTGTCCGTGCCGGGGCAGCTCACCACGTCCTCGATCTCGAGGGCGCCCGTGCCGTTGAGGCCGAGCTCGCCGAGCGCCAGCCAGACGGCGTAGAGGGACTCGTTCGGGATCCAGCGCAGCACGATGTTCTGCCACGGGGTGGTGCGGGCGCGGCCGGAGCCGTGCTCGCGCATGACCGCGGCCAGGCCGTGGAACTGCTCCGGCGAGAGGTCGCCCTGCGGCACCTGCACCTCGATGGCGGCGTAGCCTGCCTGCCGCTGTGCCTTCACGGCCGTGCGCGCCCACTCCTCGAAGGCGGGGCGGTCGGCGTCCGTGGGCTGCGGCGCGTCCGTGGGCGGGGCCGGGGCGTCGGCCTCCTCGTCGTCCAGGAAGAGCAGCGGGTCGGGCCGGGCGTCGGCCTGCGCCCACTCGCCCTCGAGCTCGGCGTCCACCATCGCGCGGAACGCCTCCTCGCCGACGCGGTGGACGAGGAACTTGATGCGCGCCTTGGCGAGGTTCTTGCGAAGTTCGTCGGCGGCGTTGAAGACGCGCAGCACGGCGTGCGAGTGCTTGAGGTACTCGTCCACGGAGACCCACTCGCGCAGCACCACGGCGTGCTTCGCCATGATCGAGAGGCCGCCGCCGGCGACGATGCGGAAGCCCCTGGTGGGCACGCCGTCGACCTCGCGGATCTCGGGGATGAAGCCGAGGTCGTGGATCTGCGTGAGCGCGGAGTCCTCCTCGCTGCCGGAGAAGGCGACCTTGAACTTGCGGGGCAGCAGCTGGGTCAGCTCGCTGCGCACGAAGTAGCGCACGAAGGCGCCGGCGTAGGGGGTGACGTCGAAGGGCTCGTCGTCGCGGATGCCGGCCCAGGGGTCGCCGGTGACGTTGCGCACGGTGTTGCCGCAGGCCTCGCGGGTGGAGAGGCCGGCGCGGCCGAGCACGCGCAGCAGCTCCAGCGTCTCGTCGAGCGGGACGTGGTGGTACTGCACGTTCTCGCGCGTGGTGAGGTGGCCCTTGAGCAGCGGCGTGAAGCGCTCGGCGACCTCGCCGAAGGCGTCGAGCTGGTCCGAGGTGACGCCGCCGAAGGGCAGCTTGACGCGGATCATCTGGCGGTCGGCCTGGCGCTGTCCGTAGACGCCCTGGCGCAGGCGGAACTTGGTGAAGTCCAGCATGTCGCGGTTGCCGGAGAGGAACTCGGTCGCCTCGGTGGTGAAGTCGGCGAGTTCGTCGGCGAGGATCGGGATCACGTGGCCGGGGGTATCGACTCGGACATCCGTGGTCATCGCGCTGCCTTCCTGAGGAGGGGCCTGCTATTGTCGGCAAACCCGGTAAACATCACAGACAATTTGGTGGCCGCTATCGTAACAGCCGGAGATATTGTGTCAACGCAGCGGCTCGCAGCAGAGGCGGTGTTACCGAAATCGTCCGCTGCGCGTCGCAACCCCGTTACCGAGCGGGCGCCTTGATGCGACGACGCCCTTCAGGGGCCGTCTCGCAGGTGTGACCGGAGCGATGCACTACCGGCGCGCGAGATGAGGCGCGGGCCCGTGTCACTGGAGAGATGGCGACGGCTTGCCGTCGGCGGCGAGGCCCGGAACACAGTCGGCGCCACTCTGTCCGACTGGTATGACCTTACTACTTAGGTTACTATATAGCCATGACAACGACGCGACTCAACATGCACGAGGCGAAGACCCATCTGTCGGAGCACATCGCACGCTTGAAGCCCGGCGACTGCATTATTCTCTGCCGCCGGAACCGCCCCGTGGCCGAGATCCGGCCGTTGGATGAACGCCTGGACGAGCCCCGCCCGGTCGGGCTCGGCAAGGGTCTCGCCGAGATCCCCGACTCCTTCTTCGACCCGCTCCCCGAAGAGATGCTTGCTCTCTTCGAAGGGCGGGGCGCCTGAGCCGCGAGGAGATATGCGGCTCCTGCTCGACACCGTGGCGTTCCTCTGGCTGGCCGAGGATGATGCGCGCCTGTCGGCGGTGGCGCGCGAGGCGATCGTCGACCCGGCCAACGATGTGTTCCTGAGCGCAGCCTCGGCGTGGGAGATCGCCATCAAGCACGGTCTGGGACGCCTCCGCCTGCACATGCCCCCGGACGAATACGTCCCAGAGCAGCGCCTCCTCCATCGTATCGAGACACTCGGGATCGACGAGGACGCCACACTGCAGGCGGGCAAGCTGCCGGACCTCCACCGCGATCCGTTTGACCGGCTCCTCATTGCCCAGGCGATCGTGCATGGGCTCACGATCGTCACTCCCGATCGCCTCATCAGGGGCTACACCGTGCCCATCCTCTGGTCGCGGGTAGAGCGCCGGGGATCCGGGTAACGCCTCGTGTTGATGCACTACGCGCAGGGCCTCCGGCGCACACCCGCCATCGCAACCCGCGAGCCGCCCGGATGACCGTCGAGGCGCCTCGCGACTGCGCCGACGCCGAGCGCTTCGCGCGCGCGATCGCGGCGATCGACGCCGCCAACGCCGCCGACCCGGCGACGATCACGGTGGACGGCGAGCCGCGCCCCAAGGAGCTGACCCACGCCGCGCTGCTGAGCCAGTGGGTCGCGCGCCTCGATCCCGCGCCGGGCGAGGCGCTGCTGCTGGCGGCGCGCGGGCACCACATCCGGCGCTGGACCGTGCCGCGCGCCAGCTACCCGCCCGGCCGCGACGGCTACCTGCGCTGGCGGCGCGATCTGCGCGCCTTCCACGCCGACGAGGTCGCTCGCATCCTCCGCGCCGAGGGCTACGACGAGCCGCTCGTCGAGCGTGTCCAGCAGATCGTGCGCAAGGAGGGGCTGTTCAGCGACCCGGAGGTGCAGACGCTGGAGGACGGCCTCAATCTCGTCTTCCTGCAGACGCAGTTCGATGAGTTCCGCGAGCGCCTCGGCGACGACGACAAGCTCGTGGCGATCGTGCGCCGCACCTGGCGCAAGATGAGCGCGCGCGGCCGCGAGGCGGCGCTGGACCTCGATCTGAGCGCGCGCGGCCGCGCGATCGTCGCCCGCGCGCTCGAGGACGCCGACGCGTAGCGCCGGCCGCGATTCCGCGTTGCGGCACGGTGCTCTCCTGTAGACTCGTCCGATGATCACACGGGCGGCCATCGCCGAACGGCACCCCGCGCTACGCTCCCGGGACTTCCGGCGCATCTTCTTCAACGCGTTCTTCGCCTCGGCCTCGCACTGGACGATGCTGCTGGCGCGCGGCTGGCTGGTGTGGGAGCTGACCGGTCAGGCCGGGTGGGTGGGCGCGGTCACGTTCGCGGGCATGATTCCGCTGCTGCTGGCCGGCCCGTTCGGCGGCGCGCTGGCCGATCGCGCGGACCGCCGCCGCATGGCGATCGGCGCCGACGCGGTGAGCATCATCTCGGCGTTGGGCCTCGCGGCGATCACAATCCCGGGCTACGTCGAGCCGTGGCACGTGATCGCCTTCGCGGCGCTGGGCGGGACGGCGCGCGCCTTCGGGACGCCGGCCGAGCAGGCCCTGATCCCGAACGTCGTGCCGAAGGAGCACCTGCTCAACGCCGTCGCGCTCGCCGGCATCACGCGCCACGGCTCGCGCGTGCTCGGCCCCTCGATCGGCGGCGCGATGCTCGCGACGCTGGGGCCGGGCTCGGTGTTCCTGCTCTCCGCCTGCTTCGTCGCGCTCGCGCTCTACCAGATCTCGAAGCTCGAGTTCCGCTCGCCACCGGCGGCCGGCGCAATGGACGGCCCGCTCCTCGACGCGCGCCGCATCCTTCGCGACATTGGCGACGGCTTCTCCTACCTGGAGCGCGATGCACGCGTCGCGTTCGTGATGGCGCTCGTCGGGCTGCACTGCGGCCTGACGATGGCGTTCGACTCGATGATGCCGACACTCGCGACCTCGGTCGGCGGGGCGTCCCGGACCTACAGCGCGATCATCGTCGGCGTCGGCGTGGGCGCGATCGCTGGCACGCTCACGATCTCGATGCTGCGCTCGGAACGGGCGCAGGGTCGCGCGATGCTGCTCGCCGGCATCGGGAGCGGCGTGGCGATGCTCGTGATCGGTTTCGCAACGACGCCGTACATGGCGGTCTTCGGCGGGATGCTGTCCGGCGTCACGCAGGCCAGCTACATGGCGCTCTCGGCGACGTTCGTGCAACGCACCGTGCCCGACGAGGTGCGAGGGCGCGTGATGTCGATCTACCTCATGCTCGCGGCCGGCCACATGGCCTTCGCGAACTTCGGCTACGGCTGGCTCGCGGACGGGCTCGGCGTGCGCGTGCTGCTGATCTTCCCGGCGATGATCTGGGTCCTGTCCTTCCTCACGGCAGCGGCGATGCTGCCGGAGGTGCGATCGCTGGTGCGCAGCGGCGCGTTCCGCCCGCGGCCGGCAACGCCTGTGGTCGCTGAGTCGTAGTCCGCTCGACTTACGCCTCGCCCGCCCCTCCTGAGCCCGAATCCACGTCCTGCGCGAGCGCGAGCGTGAAGCAGACGGTCGCCCCCGGCGAGCGATCGGCGACCCAGATGCGGCCCCCGAGGCGGTGGACCAACTGGCGCGTGATCGCGAGGCCGAGACCGGCGCCGCCCCCCGTCCCGCGGGCGTCGTCGCCCGTGTAGAAGCGCTCGAAGACGCGCTCGCGCTCGCTGGGGAGGATCCCGGAGCCCTCGTCCCGGACCTCGAAGCGGACCTCGCCGCTGCCGGAGAACGCGGCGAGGGCGATCCGGCTGTCGTCCGGACTGTGGCGCAACGCGTTGTCCAGCAGGTTCGCGAACACCTCTCCGACGTGCTCGCGGTTCGCTTCGACGGGCGTGCTCGCGGCCCCGTCGATATCGACGCGGATGCGCCGCTGCGCGGCGACGGGCGCGACGCGGGCGGCGGCCCGCTCCAGCAGCTCCGCCGGCGAGATCGCCTCGAGCTCGATCGGTTCGTCCCCGGACTCGATCCGCGCGAGCAGCAGCATCCGTTCTACGAGGCGGCTCATGCGCTCGATCTCGTCGCTCAACAGGCGCAGGAAGCGGTCGCGCTCGGCCGGTTCCTCGGCGGCGATCTGGAACGTCTCCGCGATCGCGCGCGCCCCGGCGAGCGGGGTGCGCAACTCGTGCGCGAGGTTCGCGACGAGGTCCGAGCGCGCGCGCCGGGCGCTGCTCAGGGCGGTGACGTCCTCCACGGCGATCAGTTGCGTCGCCCGCCCGCCCGCGATCGGCAGATCGATCGGCGCCGCCGAGAGCCGCGCCTCGACGCCGTTGGTGAGATGGGCCTCGCGCGAGCCGTAGAGGTGTTCGCGGGCGAACGCGACCAGCTCGATCTCCCGGGTCGCGCGGATCAGCGAGACGCCCACCATCGTCTCGAGCGGGTGCTCGACGATGCGCGCCAGCGCGTCGTTCGCCGCGAGCACGTTGAGCTCGTCATCCAGCAGCAGGACGCCGCAGGGCAGCAGCGCGAGCAGCGGAGCGGCGTCAAGCGGCGCGCGGTCCGTCGAGGCGGGGTCGGGGATGCGCAGCGCCACGGCGGCCGACCGCGAGGCGGCCCGCGCGAGGAGCGCGCCGGCCAGCACGGCGCCAAGCGCTGCCAGCGCGGCGACCGGGCGCGGCAGCAGCAGCGGGGAGGCCGCAGCCAGCAGCGCCAGCGCTGCGACGGCGAGCCAGCGCCAGCCGGGAATCATCGTTCGCCGCACACGGGTCGGCGCTGGGGCATGGGATCAGGGTACGAACTTGTAGCCGACGGTCCGCACCGTCACCAGGTGTTGCGGCTTCGAGGGCGCCGCTTCGAGCTTCTGGCGCAGCCAGCGCATGTGCACGTCCACGGTGCGCGTGCCGCCGCCAAACTCGTAGCCCCAGACCTGCTCCAGGATGCGATCGCGCGTCAGCACCTGGCGCGGGTGGCGCATCAGGCACTCCAGCAGGTCGAACTCCTTGGGGCGCAGCCGCACGACCTCGCCGTCGCGCCGCACCTCGCGCGCATCGGGCCGCAGCTCGATCCCGCCGCCGCGCAGCGTGCCGCCCGAGACCCCGCCGGCGGCCTCGCGCGAGATGCGGTCGCGGCGCAGGATCGCGCCGACGCGGGCGACCAGCTCCTGCATCGAGAACGGCTTGGTCATGTAGTCGTCGGCGCCGAGGTCCAGCCCGGCGATCTTGTCGCCCTCGGCCGCCCGCGCGGTCAGCATGAGGATCGGCACCGGCCGCTCCTCGCGCACCACGCGGCAGACATCGAGGCCGGACATGCGGGGCAGCATCAGGTCGAGCACGATCAGGTCCGGCTCGGCCTCGCGCGAGAGTTGCAGGCCGGACACGCCATCCGCGGCGGTGATCACGTCGTGACCCTCGCGTCCGAGGTTGTAGGCGACCGTCTCGAGGATCGCGGCGTCGTCTTCAACCACCAGCACTCGAGCCATACCTCCAGTCTCGCCGCCGCATCCCCACCCCCGCAAGCGCGAGGGCGTGTTTCCGGGGCTGATGTGGCGTTGACGTTTGGTGATACGCACTGAGCACACCCGCTCGCACCCGGTGACAGCGCCGGGGTCGAGCGCGTCTCCCTGTGGGGGGCGCAGCCCCCCACACCCCCATCCCGGAGGAGCGTGCGCTGCGCGCCGCTCGGCCCACCCACCCACCCGCCCTCGGATTTTCTTCATGTGGGGGCTGCGCCCCCACGCCCCCGGCCGGATCGGGAAACGGGGCGGTGGCCCTCGAGGGCGCATGCTTCTCCTGTGGGGGCGCAGCCGCAACCACGAGCCGCTCGCCGCTTGACGTCTTAGCATCCTGGGGTGTCTCTCCCGCAGGGAGAGGGGGCCGGACCGCCCCTGTGGGTTGCGGTGTGTGCAGCGGACCAATGGGGGGCGTGGGGGGCGAAGCCCCCCACAGGAAGAAAAATCCGGGGCGGGTGGGTGGGTCCGAGCCGCGCGCAGCGCGTGCTCGTCCGGGATGGGGGTGTGGGAGCTGCTTCGATCGGGACGCGGGGATACCCCGCAGGCCCCCCCCCCCGCGGTAGACGCCGTCTTCCGTGGGACAGGCTAGATTGCGCCGCGCTCGGCCAACTGCGGCAAATCCTCGGCGGGGACGCCGAGCTCGCCGTGGTAGACGGCATGGTTGTGCTCGCCGAGCAGCGGCGCACGGCACGGCTGGGCGCGTGCGACGCCCTCGAAGCGGTAGGGCGCGACGGGGAGGCGCGCCTGCTGCCCGTCCGGCAGCTCGATCGGGGCGAAGGAGTCGCGGTCCGTCCAGTGTGGGTCGTCGAGGTTCTCCTCCGGCCGGCGCACGATGCCCCAGGGGAGATGCAGCCCCTGCCCCCCGCGGTACGCCTCCTCCGTCGTAAGTCGTGCGACGAAGCGCTTCGAGACTTCCGCGAAGTGCTGACGCTCCTCCTGCGCCTCGTTGCGCGCCGCGTGGATCGCCTCGCGGAAGCGCGGCTCGCGCAGGTTCTCGGTGGCGTCGTAGCGGTCCATCCAATCGAGCAGGCCGTCGAGGTTGCGCATCGAGCGAGGCATGCCGGCGCCGATGACGTTCATGTGCCGCCCGTCCGCGGTGGGGAACTGGATCTCCGGGGTCGGGCCGGGCGCGGAGTGGCGGCCGGTGGCGCGCTGGTTGATCTCGCGGCGGTACTCCCAGCTGGGGAACGCCCCCTCGGTCGTGGCGCTCACCGCCTCGTGGATCGCGAGGTCCACCAGCTCCGGCCCCTCGGCCGCCCCGACGTCCAGCCCGATCAGCGCGCCGAGGATGCCGACCACCGCGTACTCGCCCGCCATCCAGTGCGAGTGGTCGAAGCCGCCGCGGATAGGCGGCAACTCGTGGTCCGTGTAGCCCGTGCTCATCATCGGTCCGCCGAGCGCGAGCTGGACGAGGTCGCTCGAGGCCCACTCCGCCCACGGCCCCTCGCGCCCGAAGGGCGTGATCGAGCACCACACGCGCGGGCCCGCCGCGCCGTCCGCGAGCCGCGCCTCCCAGCCTGCATCGAGGCCGTCGAGGACACCGTGTCCGGCGGCGTCGATCACCACGTCGGCGCCCTCGCAGAGCCGCCGCCAGAGATCGCGGCCTTCGGCGTTCGCGAGGTCCAGCGTGACGCTGCGCTTGTTGGCGTTGTGGGCGGCGAAGCGCAGTGACGCCTCGACGCCGGGCTCGTCGGCCGGGTAGGGCCCGATGTGCCGCGAGGCCGCGCCCGACGGCGGCTCGACGCGGACCACGTCCGCGCCCGCGTCCGCGAGCAGCCTCCCGGCGGTCTCGCCGAGGTCGCCGATCTCGACGACGCGAACGCGATCGAGCATCGGCGCGTCGTCGAGGCTTGCCGCGAACTCCGGAGGGGCCGGTGCGTCGCTCATACGGCGGCCTCCGCTCGCAGTTGGGCGATCTCCTCCGGCGTGCAGCCCAGTTCGGTCAGCACCTCGTCGATGTGCTCGCCGAGGGTGGGCGCGCCGCGCAGCACGTCCCAGCCGAGCTGGCGGAGGAGGAACGGCAGGCCCTCGAAGTAGCGATCGCCCAGCTCGGGGCTGGGTGCGGCGCGGTAGAAGCCGCGCGCTGCCAGCTGCTCGTCATGCTCCATCTTGTCCTGCATCTGCTGCGCCAGCCCGGCGGGCACGCCGCGCGCCTGCAGGGCGTACATCAGCGCCCGCGGATCGCGCTCGCGCGTGCGCGCCTCGATCGCCGCGTCCAGCTCGTCCTGCGCGGCGAGGCGCGCCTCGAGGCTGGAGAAGCGCTCGTCGGCGGCCAGTTCGGGCGCGCCCAGTTCGTCGCAAAGTTCGCGCCAGTGCGCCTCGCTCTCGACGGCGATCGCGATCCAGCGGTCGTCGCCCGCGCAGCGGTAGGCGCCGTGGGGCGCGAGCGCGGGGTGACGCGTGCGGTTGCCGATGCGCTCGGACGGGCGGTTGTTGATCTGCGAGTCCAGCATGCTGACGCCGCACATCACCATGCCCGTCTCCACCTGCGAGAGGTCGATACGTTGCGCGCCCTCGATCCGCTCGCGCCGGCGCAGGGCGAGCAGCAGCGCGATCGCGCCGTAGTAGCCGGCCGAGTGATCGAGGTAGGAGTAGCCCCAGCCTGCGGGGGGCTGGTCGGGCAGGCCCGAGAGGTAGGTCAGCCCGGAGACGGCCTGCGCCGTCGGGCCCCACGTCACGTAGGAGCTGTCGCGGCCGTAATGCCCGAATCCGGAGAGTGAGAGGTAGATGATGTTCGGGTTGAGCTCGCGCAGGCGCTCGAACGTGAAGCCCATCCGACCGAAGGCGCCGGGGCTGTAGTTTTCCGTCACCGCGTCGGCCCCGGCGATCAACTGCTCGAGCAACTCGCGGGTGCGCGGGTGGTGGATGTTGGCGGTGATGCCGCGCTTGTTGCGGTTGAAGTTGTTGAAGATGCCGGAGCGGTTGACGGTCGGCGGGCCGTCGTCGGGCGGCAGCCCTCCGCGCAGCGAGTCGAGGTGCCCCTCGTTCTCGACGCGGATCACGTCGGCCCCGAGGTCGGCGACGATGCGCGTCGCCTGCGGCCCGGCGACGATCCAGGTGAAATCCACGACCCGCACCCCGGCCAGTGGCCGCGGTCGCTCGTCGTAGGCACGGTCGCTGTCCGCGTCGCTGTCCGCCATCGGTCCTCTCCGTCGCGGCCGCGCATCGTGGAGCCGCTCCCGCGTGAGCCTCGGCAAGCGGCGCGGGGCTGTCAAGCGGTCGGGTTGCGCATGGTGGGCACGGCGCTGTGGCAGCGACCGGATGCAGCCGATCACAAATCCTTAAACGCGTTGCTAATCTCATCTGAACCGGGCGTTAACGTAGCGCTCGCAGACTCCTCCCTGTTCGAACACGGCGGGGGCTCGCGGACGACCCGCGAAGCTGCCGGGGGAGGAACGCCCAGTGCCATCCGGTTCGGTCCCGCCCCGCCGGAGCCTGCTCCCCTCCCTCCCCGGCCGCCGGTTCGTCCGCGCGCTGCTCCGCGGCTGGCGCCGCGCCCGCCTCGAGGATCGGCGAAGCCTCCGGCCGGACAGCACGTGGCAACTCTCGCCCGCCGCCGTCCTCGTGGTGACGAAGAGCGGAGGCGCGCGCTTCGGCCCGGTTCCCGGCGATATCAATCCCGGGTGCGCTGCTAGGCTGCAAGCATCGCGCCGGGCGTACGCCGCGCGAAGCGAGGCGAGCGATGAGCCTTCGTACGCTTGCCATCGTCGTCGCCGGCCTGCTCGTCGTGGGCTGCCTGAGCGGCGGCGACACGCCGGAGCCCCGCGCCACGACGCCCCCTGCCACTCCTGAGGCTGCGGCGACGCCTGCACCGCCGCCCACGGTCATCCCCACGGTCACGGTCACACCGCCGCCCGCGGGCACGCCCACCCCCACGGTCACACCGCCGCCCACGGTTACGCCCACGGTCACACCGCCGCCCGCGGGCACGCCCACCCCCACGGTCACACCGCCGCCCACGGCTGCGCCCACGGTCACGCCGCCGCCCACGGGCACGGCTGCGCCCACGGTCACACCGCCGCCCGCGGGCACGGCTGTGGCCACGGTCGCGGTCACACCGTCACCGGCGGGCACGGCTGTGGCCACGGTCACACCGTCACCAGCGGCCACGGAAACACCCTCACCGACGGCGACAGCGGGGCCTGCGTTGCTCGCCTCGTTCGGCGACGGGACGCAGCTCGTCGGCTCGGAGATTGCGCCCGGACGCTACCGCGCGAGCTCGCCCCCGGCGGACTGCCGGTGGCGGGTCCAGTGGTCGGACGAGAGTAGCTGGTCCAACCGCGAGGGTTTCGGCACCATCGTCGACATCGAACCGTGGTATGACTCCATTGTCAGCCGCGGTTGCGGAACGTGGTCGAACGATCTGACGCCCACTGTCACGCCGGGGGAGCCCTTCGGCGACGGCACGTTCCTCGTTGGCCCGGAGATCGCGCCCGGCCGCTACCGCGCGGCTGCACCCACGGCCTCCTGCTGGTGGATGAGGATCGAGATCGAGGACGACTTCGGACCGTTCAGCCGCGGCGGCGCCGGCGGATACTACGCGGACCTGCCCCGGCTGCCCGTCGTCGACATTGGGTCGATGGACTCCGGGTTCGTCAGCAGCGGCTGCGGGATGTGGACGGCCGATCCGGCGCCCATCACCGCGCCGGCACAGTCCTTCGGCGACGGCACGTTCCTCGTCGGCGCCGAGGTGTCGCCTGGCCGCTACCGCACGACCTCGACCCTCGACGGCTGCGAGTGGGAGATCCGCTGGTTGACCGGGCCTGAACGGTTCTCTGTCGACGGCCACCGCACCGTCATCGATGTCGAGCCATCGCACGCCCTCGTCACGAGCAGCGGCTGCGGCGCCTGGACCACCGATCTGACACCCATTGTCGCGCCGGGCGAGCCCTTCGGCGACGGGACGTTTCTCGTCGGTGCCGAGATCGCTCCCGGCCGCTACCGCACGACCTCGGCCTCCACCGACTGCGCCTGGGAGATATCGAGGATGACCAGGTATGTGTCGACGATCGGCGGCCACCGCACGATCGTCGACATCGAACCGTCACTCACCAGCTTCACGAGCAGCGGCTGCGGCGTTTGGTCGATGGACCTCACGCCCGTGATCACGCCGGGCGAGCCCTTCGGAGACGGCCTCTATCTCATCGCTTCGGAGATTGCGCCAGGCCGCTACCGCACGACCTCGGCCACGAACGACTGCGAATGGGCGATGTTCCGGGGCGCGTTCAGGCCCGATAGCAGAAGTACGGACGGAACCTTCGCCACGGGCCGTTCGCTCACTGTGGTCGACATCTCCGACCGAGACATTGGGTTCTCCAGCAGCGGCTGCGGCGAGTGGACGGCCGACCTGACACCGATCGTCACGCCGGGAGAACCCTTCGGCGGGGGTACGTTCCTCGTCGGTTCCGAAGTTGCGCCCGGCCGCTACTACGCGAACTCGGCCCTGGACTCGTGCAGGTGGGCCTTCATGTTCGATTTCACACGAACGCTCTCATCGACCGAACGGGGCGCGCTCCCCATCGTCGACATCGAGCCGTCGCACGCTGCGGAACGTGGACCAACGACCTGACGCCCGTAGTCCTGCCCGGGCAACCGTTCGGCGACGGGACGTACTTCGTTGGCTCAGAGATCGGCCCCGGCCGCTACCGCGCCTCGGACCCGGCATCGTGCCACTGGATCCGCTTGACTTCGTTCGGTGGATTCTCTCGTGCTGGCGGCGCGATGCAGGTGAGGTACGGCCCGGGCGGCGGCCCAGGCATCGTCGACATCGCAGCTTCCGATGCGGGCTTCTACAGCCGCAACTGCGGGACGTGGGCGCCCGTGCCATAGCCGAGCCGTCCCGCCTACTGCGTCGCCGCGCCGCCGCCGCCGATGCCGCCGACCGCGAGGTCGATCTCCAGCGTCAGCTCCTCGCCGTCGCGCAGCAGCACGACCTCCACCTTGCCGCTGGTGGGGTTGAAGGAGCGCATCAGCGCCTCGAGGTCGGCGAGGGTTGTGAGTGCGCGCCCGGCCACCGAGACCAGCAGGTCGCCGGGGCGTACGCCTCCGACGTCCGCCGGCGATCCGGGGAAGACGGCGAAGACGAGCAGGCCGTCCGGTGTCTCCTCGACCATCTCGCCGAGCAGCGAGGGCGGCAGGTCCGGCCCGCCCGGCGCCTCCTGCAGGGCCAGCAGCAGCGCGATCGAGCGCAGCAGTTCCGCCCGCCAGGCGTTGCCGGCGGACGCTGCCTCGCGCTCGACCTCGAGCGTCCGGGCCGCGCCGCCCCGGTCGATCGTGAGCGTGTAGGCAGCGCCCTCGGCGATCGCCTCAATGGCCGCGCGCAGTTCCGCGGCGCCGCCGGCCGGCGTGCCGTCGATCGCGGTGATCAGGTCGCCCTCGGCAACGCCGGCGCGTGCGGCGGGAGAGGCGGGCATCAGGAGCACGACGCCGGCCCCGGCGCCCACGTCCACGGTGACGACGCCCAGCAGCAGATCGGCGCCGATCACGTCGAGCAGCGCCAGCACCTCCGGCGGCAGCGCATCGATCGAGCCCGTGAACAGCGCGGAGTCGGGGTCGCTCATCGCCTCGAGGAGCAGCTCCATCACCTGCCCCATCAGCTCGGGCGGCAGCACGTCCCCGCCGCCGGACGGAGTCGCATCCTCGGTGGGCGTTGGCGTCGGCGTCGCGGTCGCTGTGGGAGGCTCGGGCGTCGGGGTTGGTGTGGGCGTCGCGGTCGCGGTCGGCGTCGCCGCAACCGGCGTAGCGGTCGGCGTGGCCTCGGGGGCCTCGTCGTCGCCGCCGGAGCAGGCGGCGAGAGCTGCCGCGAGCGCGAGCGCCGCGAGCGCTGTCGCAGCCTGCCTCCAGAGCCGGGCGAGTGCCGAGGGCTGCCGGTCGGTTGGGGCGTTGCTCATCGCCGTGGTCCTTCCTCGGGCCCCGGCGAGTCGTCGCCGAGGCTACTCTTGCGGGCCGAAGCGAGCGGCTCGCTGGTCTGCCTTGTGCTCGTTGATGACGAGCACCGCGTGGATCACGCCGGGGATCCAGCCGGCGACGGTCAGCACCAGGTTGAGCAGCGACAGCCAGGGACGGCCGACCGCCAGCACCGCGATCGGCGGCGCGATGATCGCGAGGAAGTAGAGCATCGGCCTACTCCTCCCCGGCGAGCGCCGCCTCTGCCGCGGCGCGTCCGGCCGTGCGACCGAAGACCGAGCCGGACATCAGCCCTGTCCCGCCGGCGTAGTTGTGGTAGAAGAGCCCGCCGACCAGCTCGCCGGCGGCGTAGAGCCCGGGAATCCGTTCCAGCTCGGTGTCGAGCACCTGGGCGCTGCGGTGCTCGATGCGCAGGCCGCCGAAGGTGAAGGTGATCCCGCAGGTGACGGCGACGCCGAAGTAGGGCGGCTCATCCAGCGGGAGCGCCCAGTTCGACTTCGGCGGCTCGATGCCCTCGGTGCCGACGCCGTCGCGGATCGCCGGGTTGAACTCGCCCGGCTGGCAGGCGGCGTTGAACTCGGCGACGGTGCGCTCCAGCCCCTCGCGGTCGATCCCGAGATCGTCGGCGAGTTCGCCGATGGTCTGGCCCTCGCCCTTCGTGATCTCGCGGATGCGGTACTCGTCGCGCAGGATCGGGACGGTCTTCTGGTCGAACAGCTGGAAGGCGACGCCGTAGGGCTGGCGCAGGATCTCGCGCCCGTACTTGGCGTAGGTGTAGTTGCGCAGGTCCGCGCCCTCGTCGACGAAGCGCTCGCCCTCGATGTTGACGATCAGCCCCAGCGGGTAGGAGTGCTTCTGGTAGAGGTCGCCGATGATGCGGTTGCCCGTCGGCGGTGCGTTCAGATCCCAGGCGACCGCGTGCCCCGCGGACCAGTGGCCGTGCGACTGCGCGCCGATGTCGAGGGACATGCGGATGCCCTCGCCGGTGTTGTGGCGGGTGCCGCGCACCTTGGCCAGCTCCCAGCCGGGGCCCATGTAGCGGGTGCGCATCTCCGTGTTCGCCTCGAAGCCGCCGGCCGCCATCACGACGGAGCGCGCCTCGAAGGTCTCGAGGCCGTTGGGGCCGCGCGCCTGCACGCCGCGCACGGAGCCGGCGTCGTCCATGACCAGCCCGACGGCCTTCGTGCCGTAGTGCACCTCGACGCCGTGGTGGTCGGCGGCGGCGAACAGCGAGTCCGACAGCCCCTTGCCGGCGCCGACGGCCTCGACGATCAGGCCGCCCCAGAAGCGCAGCTTGCCCTCCACCTCGTAGGCCTGGCGCCCGTACATCAGCACCCAGCGCACATCGAGGCGGTCGCGCATCCAGCGCATCGCATCGAATGCGTTGCGCACCAGGTGGTCGGTCAGCTGCTCGTCGGCGAGGCCCTCGCTGACGCGCATCAGGTCTTCGCGCATATCGGCCTCGGTGTAGGCGCCGACCTCGATGCGTTCGACCTCGCTGTCGCTGAGGTCGGGGATGAGCGCGCGGATATCGTCGATGCCGTTGTAGGGGAAGCGGAAGCCGCCGCCGGTGAAGTAGGTGTTGCCGCCGCGTTCGTCCTCGCCGGCCTTCTCGAGCACGAGCACGCTCGCGCCCGCTTCCTGCGCCGCCAGCGCCGCGCAAAGCGCCGCGTTTCCAGCGCCAACGACCACCACGTCGTGCATGCCGCCCCCAGCCGTTCGCGCGCCCTCGGCGCCGCGAGTTCCATGCTACCACCGGGGCGGGTTGGGGCCGGGGGGGCGCGCTGCGGGCTTATGCTGGATGCATCGCGGCGGCGGTAAGATGAAGCGGTGACGCCAACGAGGATCGCGCCGTCTTGGGCTTGCGTGGGCGCTATGGACCGCCCACCGCCCGGACACGTCGACTCAATGCGCGTAGCGCTGGATCTGCAATGGTGAGCCGCAGTCAGGTCCGGCGCGCAGGCGAGCGCCTGCGCAGGGCCGGAGCGGCAACCGAAGCTGATCGTCAGATCTACAGCGAGTACAGGGATACGTTCGCCGAGCCGCTGCGCGAAGTCGCCGAGGCCATACAGGAATTGGCCGAGGGCGCACCCGTGCAGTCCCGCCTCAAGCGCTTCGAAACGGTCGTCAAGAAGCTCCGTCGCGGAACGAGCGACCTCTCGCGTCTCGAGGACATCGCGGGATGCCGCGTCGTGCCGCCGATGCGTGAACAGCGTCAGGTACTCGATCGGATTCGTTCGGGGTGGGAAGTAGTGCGCGAGCGAGACTATCGGAGGAGCGCGAGTGACGGCTACCGCGCGCTACACATTGTGGTTCGAGCACAGGGCCGGCCTGTCGAAGTGCAGCTACGAACCGAACTGGAGGACCTATGGGCGAACGTCTCCGAGGCGCTCGCGGAGCGTTTGGATCCCGAGCTCAAGTACGGAGGCGGCCCGCCGGACGTCCGCGGGCTTCTGGACAGCATGTCGAGCTTTTGCGAGCAAGTCGACACTCTCGAAGCTGCTCGCTGCGGGCTTGTGCCGATCCAGCGAGGCCCGTGGGGGAACGGCGCCCCGCACCCCGGGCCCGCAATCGAGTTGGCGAGATTGATGCTCCACGCGATCGCGGCGATTGACCGTGATGTACCATCGGGGCGGCTCGCGGCAGACATCGGTGACGACCAGCGGCGGGCTCTAAGCGAGGCGTTGGCGGCCTACAACGAGCCATCGTGGAGATGAGGCGCGGCTGACACATGAAGTACTTCCTGCTCGACTTCAACCACGCCAGCGGGGATGTCCACGTCGCGCCCATCGAGGACGCTGCGGAAGCCCTCGCCGCCTACTCGGAGCGCGAGGGCGAAGCCTTGGGGACGGAACACGAGATCGTGCTCTTCTACGGCGAGTCCGAGGACGATCTGCGGAAGACACACTCGCGCTACTTCATCGGGCGGAAGCGCTCCGGGAACGGGGAGTCCATCGATCTTGATCACATCAGATCGCTCATCCCCGAGTTGAGGCCCGTCGAGACCGCCTGACCGCCCCGACTGCCGGACCCCCGATTGCCCGTCCCCGCCGTAGCCGCACGCCTACCTCGCGCGGGCGCGGCTCCGGTTACGTCTTGAGTCCGGGGGGCGCCTGCCGGGGCTCACCGGCAGCGGGACATCGGGTAGTGATAATCGCTCTGCTGACTCGTAGGCTCGCTGCATGACACGGCGAGGGCGGGGCCGCCCGCCACATCCCGGCATCCTCACCGCAGCCGAGCAGCGCGTGCTCGAGGAGCTGCGCCGAGGCGGCACGAACGCCGAGATCGCGGCGCGGCTCGGCGTCACCCTCGACGCCGTCAAGTTCCACATCTCGAACATGCTCGGGAAGCTCCAGCTCGAGAATCGCGAGCAGCTCGCCGCCTGGCGTCCGGGGCCCGGCGACGTCTGTTCGGGCTCCTCGCGGTGCCGGGGACGCTCGAACCGATCGGGCGCCTGCTTGTGTGGGCGGGCGTGGCGGCGGCCGGCGCGGCGGCGGTGGCCGTGGTGGCCGTCGTTCTCATCGTCCTCGCTAGCCTCGATGGCGGCGAGCAGCAGCTCGCGTTGGCGCCGACGGCCACGCCCACGCCAACGGCCGCGGCGACGCCCCCGGCTACCGCGACGCCCCCGGCTACCGCGACGGCGACGGCCACGCCCGCAGCGACGCCGACAGCGACAGCCACGCCTACGCCCGCGCCGGCGGTCACGCCCGCCGTCTGCAAGACATCGGCAGATCCGACCTGCATCCGCGCCGTCTACCTCGGCGCGCCAGGCGACTACGCGCAGGTCGCCGACATCCCCGTCGGCGCGCTGCTGACGGCGGACGCCGACGGTCGCTACCACGTCGAGCGCGGGCAGCAGTACACGGTCGTCACGGCGGCCCCGCTGCCGACGGGCTGGACGCGCTTCTATCTGCAGCAGGACCCGATCGAGACGCCGTCGCCGGTCTCGGCCTCGCAGCTGATCAAGCCGGTGGGCACGACCTACACCTTCACGGTGACGGAGGACGAGGCCGCCTCGACGCTGATCACCTTCGACCTGAAGGAGGCGCGCCCGTTCGTGCGCCCCCGCCCCGACGGCAAGCCGGAGATCGGCGCCACCGTCGTGACGACGGAGTTCCTGGTCCCGACGCTCCGCTACAACATCCTCGACACGACCGGGGCGGCGACCACGGCCGGGAGCTACGCCTTCCTGACGACGGCCGGGGACGCGACGAGCGCCATTGAGAACTTCGGCTTCCTCCCTGGGCGCGGCGTCGAGCTACGCATCCATCCGGCGGACGCAAGCGGCGCTTCGCGCGCGGCCTTCTACGACACGGTGACCGTTGGCGACCGCTTCGACTACCGGACCAACGGCCTCGATTGCGGGTTCCGCTTCAAGGTGACGAGCCTCGGTGCGCCGACAACTCCCAGGACCTTCGGGATCGAGCGCATACGAAGATATGGCACCAGGTGCGGGGATGCCGTCGACGATCCCGGTGCCGCGAGAGATGTGGAGTTCGTGTGGCGAGTGCGCACCGGCCTCTCGGGCGCAGACGGCGTGCGGGTGTTGATTCCCGATGAGCCGACAGGCCAGGGAACGTACCGGATTGCCAGGAACCTGCCATGGGTCATCGACGTTCCCCCGGACACAGAGATCGTCTTCGAGGGGATCTGGATCAACGCGCCTGTGGAGGACAGCAACCTGCCGAATACAGCCGCTCTACTCAGGGATGTGGCGACAGGCTCGACGCTTCACATCGATCCCGAGACGGGCAGGGCCTTCCACCGCTTTATCACTTCGGATGAGGCGGATGCGCTGTTCGATCAGATCGCCGCGTCGATCCGGCGCGTGGAGTAGGCCCGCGCCGTGAGCGGCAGTCTCGGAACCGAGGCTCCGGCGGCGGCGTTGACATCGAAGCGACACCCGGGGGATCGCCATGCGCTCGCGCCTCGCGCGGTTGTTCGCTCCGTGCCGGAGTCGACACCCGGCGGGGCGGTTCGGTGACCCGGAACTGCTCCCGATCACCATCGTCGCGATCGGAAGGCGTCGTGAGGTCATACCTGAGGACATGGAGCGAGACATCGGGTAGTGATAATCGCCCTGCTGACTCGTAGGCTCGCTGCATGACGCAGCGAGGGCGGGGCCGCCCGCCACATCCCGGCATCCTCACCCCGGCCGAGCGGCGCGTGCTCGAAGAACTGCGTCGAGGTGGCACGAACGCCGAGATCGCGGTGCGACTCGGCGTCACACTCGACGCCGTCAAGTTCCACGTCTCGAACATGCTCGGCAAGCTCCAGCTCGACAGCCGCCACCAGCTCGCCGCCTGGCGCCCCGAGCCGCGGCGACGTCTGTTCGGGCTCCTCGCGCTGCCCGGGGCGCTCGAACCGGTCGGGCGCGTGCTTGTGTGGACGGGCGTGGCGGCGGCTGGCGCGGTGGCGGTGGCCGTAGTGGCGGTCGTGCTCATCGTCCTCGCCAGCCTCGATGGCGGCGAGCAGCAGCTCGCCCTCGCGCCGTCGGCGACGGCCACGCCGACACCGACGGCGACACCCACGCCGACGGCGACTCCAACAGCCACACCCACGCCGACGGCGACTCCGACAGCCACACCCACGCCGACGGTTCCGACATTCATACCGCCCGCCCCACCCACGCCGCTGATCTCGTTCGGCGACGGCGAGGTCCGTGTCGGCGTCGATGTCCCGCCGGGCGTCTACCGTTCGGTGCCGCTTGCGGCTGAATGTGCGTGGGAGCGACAGATTGAGGGGGGTCAGCGTGTCCACGGGTCTCTGACACTTCCGGAGGGCATAGCGCGCATATACCCGACGGATGTCGCGTTCTTCAGTCAGGGGTGCGGAACGTGGACGAATGCGCTGTTCATCCCTCCCGGGCAGCCTTTCGGGGACGGAGTGTGGTTTGTCGGGGCCGAGGTCCCGCCCGGCCGCTATCGAGCAGTCGGATACTCGGACAGTTGCAGATGGGAACTAAACGACGCGGTGTTCAGCGATCCCGGACCACTGGACTTCGAGGACCAATATCGCCACGGTGCAGGGAAGCACTTCGTCGTGCCCTTGGTTGACATCCCCGATTGGGAGCACACCTTTTCGAGCAGCGGTTGCGGAACCTGGACGACCGACCTTACGCCTCTGATCACACCGGGTGAGCCGTTCGGAAGTGGAACGCTCCTTGTCGGTCTTGAGTTGGCGCCCGGGCGTTACCGCGCGAGCGAGTCCGCCGACTCGTGCCGCTGGCATCTCTGGAAGGGCGGGATCGGTGGGGGCATCGACAGTTACCACGTAGGTGACCGCACCATCGTGGACATTGGCCCCGGCGACGAAGCGTTCACCAGTCAGGGTTGCGGAACATGGTCGACGGACGTCACGCCGGTCATCAGGCCGGGGGAGCAGTTCGGCGACGGTACGTTCCTCGTCGGAAGCGAGATCGCGCCCGGCCGCTACCGCACCACCTCGGCCACTAGGGCGTGCTGGTGGGAGCGGCTTCGCGACTTCAGCCAGTACTCGCGGGTCTACTGGACCGGCAGCTTGATCGCGAACGGGCAGCCCAGCGGCAGCGCCATCATCGACATCGGCGCGGGCGACGTGGGGTTCCACAGCCGTGGGTGTGGGGTTTGGTCCGATGACCTCACCCCGATCGTCAAACCGGGAGAGCCGTTCGGTGACGGGGCGTTCCTCGTTGGGAGCGAGGTCGCGCCCGGACGCTACCGCACGATGTCGGCGACGGACGAGTGCTCGTGGGTGCGATTGACCGGATTCGGCGACGCCGAGTCCGGGCCGTCCGGGGAAGGGGGGCATTGGGCTATCGTGGACATCCACTCATCCGATGCTGGGTTCTCCAGCAGCGGGTGCGGCATCTGGTCGGATGACCCTACTCCGACAGGCGGACCGGACGACTCATTCGGGGAGGGAGCGTTTTTTGTCGGCTCGGAGATCGCGCCGGGGCGCTACCGCGCCACCGCTCCGTCGGACTCTTGCGAGTGGCGGCGAGTGACCGGACTTGAACTCTCGCTGCTGGACTCGGGCTACGGGACTATCGTGGACGTTCAGCCAGCCGGAGTCGTGTTCTCCAGCAGAGGCTGTGGGGACTGGACCACGGACCTTACGACACCACGCGCCACGCCCGGGCAGCCCTTTGGCAATGGCACGTTCCTCGTCGGGTCAGAGATCGCACCGGGCCGGTATGAAGGAGCGAAGTCCGGGTACCGCAACTGCGAGTGGCAGCGGCTTGGCAACTTGGAGCGGACAACGCCAGAGGTGATCGCGCGGGGCGGGACGCGCACGCCTGGGCCACCCGTCGTTGTCGAGATCGAGGCCACCGACGCTGCTTTCGCGAGCCGCGGCTGTGGCACGTGGACGCCAGTCCCCCCATAGCCCCACGCCTACCTCGCGCGGCGCGGCTCCGGTAGGCTGTCTCGCGACCACGGACCGGACCGCAGCGGACCGGCAGACGGAGGAGCGACGATGGCGCCCGGTGCCCTCGATGGCGTACGCGTGCTCGAGTTCTCGCAGATCGCCGCAGGGCCGTACTGCGGCGTCAACCTCTCCGACCTCGGCGCCGACGTGATCAAGGTCGAGCCGCGCGAGGGCGAGCACTACCGCAACGTCGGCGCCGTCGTACCCCGCGAGGGCAAGCGCTTCCAGTCGCTCAACCGCGGCAAGCGCGCGATCGCCGTCGACCTCAAGGACGAGCGCGGCCAGGCGCTGATCCAGCGCCTCGTCCCGCGCTTCGACGTGCTGATGCACAACATGCGCCCCGGCGTGCCGGAACGCCTCGGCGTGGGTTACGAGCTGCTCTCCGCCCTCCACCCCGGCCTGATCTACTGCGAGATCAGCGCCTACGGCAGCGAGGGCCCTCGAGCGTTCGAGCCGGCGACGGACGGGGCGATGACCGCCTACACCGGGCTGATGTCCGTGATCGGCCGCACCGACCACGAGGGCACGCCGCAGTACACCCGCCCCCCGATCGTCGACTACACCACGGGGCTGACCTCGGCGATGGCGATCGCGAGCGCGCTCTACCACCGCGAGCGCACCGGCAAGGGGCAGCTCATCCAGGCCTCGATGCTGCGCACCGCGCTCTCGCTGCTCGACTACCACGTGATGGAGGAGCCCGTCAGTGACTCCGTGACGCGCGACCCGATGCTCGCCGAGATCGAGGAGGCGCGCGCCAGCGGCCGGCCCTATCGCGATCAGATGGCGATCCGCGACCGCCATCGCATCACCGAGGCGGGCCCGCCGCGCCTCTACTACCGCTCCTACCAGGCGAAGGACGGCGCGATCGCCATCGGCTGCCTCACGCCGCCGCTGCGCGCCGCCGCGCGCGCCGTGTTCGGCATCGACGACGACGGCGACAGCCCCGACTACGACTCGACGGACCCGGAGAACGAGCGGCGCTTCGAGGAGTGGAAGTCGCAGATCGAGCGCATGATGCGCGAGCACACGGTCGCGGAGTGGATGGAGCGCTTCAAGGAGGGCGGCGTCCCCGCCTCGCCGGTGCGCTTCCCCGAGGACCTGCCGGAGGACGAGCAGGTGCGGGCGCTCGGCCTGATGTGGGAGCTGGAGCACCCGATCACCGGGCCGCAGCGCGTCGCCGGGCCGGTCGTGCAGATGTCTGAGACGCCGACGGCCGTGCGGGGGCCGGCCCCGGTCTACGCCGCCGACACGGACGGGGTGCTGCAGGAGCACGGACTCAGCACGAAGGAACTGGCCTCGCTGCGCGAGGCCGGCGTCATCGCATAGGACGGAATCGCACGCGACGGAATTGCACAGGACGGCCGGGACGGCCGCAAGGCGGGAGCGAACGATGGACTGGAGCGACACCGAGGAGCAGCAGGACTTCCGCGAGAAGGTCCGCAGCCTGATCGCCGAGCGCCTCCCGGCGCGCTACCGCGGCGGCGGCGTCGCCGCGCATCGCCTCGAGCGGACGTGGGAGTTCGACCGCAAGTCCGAGGATCCCGCGCGCCGCGAGGCCGCCGTCGCCTGGTCGGACGCGCTCGCCGAGCACAACTGGGTCGCGCCGCACTGGCCGCAGGAGTACGGCGGCGGCGGGCTCAGCTCGATGGAGCAGTTCATCCTCAAGCAGGAGTTGGCGCGCTCCGGCGCCCCGGCGGTCGGCGGCTCCGGCACCAACATGCTGGGGCCGACGCTGATCCTCAACGGCAGCGAGGAGCAGCGCCGCGAGCACCTGCCGCGCATCCTCTCCGGCGAGGTGACGTGGGCGCAGGGCTTCTCCGAGCCGGGCGCCGGCTCGGACCTTGCCTCGCTCACCACCAGCGCGCGCCGCGACGGCGACGACTACGTGATCAACGGGCAGAAGATCTGGACCTCGGCCGCGCACACGGCGGACTGGTTCTTCCTGCTCACCCGCACGGACCCGACGGCGCCCAAGCACCGCGGCATCTCCTTCCTGCTCGTCGACGCCAAGACGCCGGGCATCGGCGTCCAGCCGCTGGTCGACATGAGCGACGTGCACTACTTCAACGAGACCTTCTACGAGGAGGTGCGCACGCCCGTCGCCAACCTCGTCGGCGAGGAGAACCGCGGCTGGTACGTGGCGATGAACCTGCTCGACTTCGAGCGCTCCAACATCGAGGGCGCCGTCTCGATGCGGCTCGGCATCGAGACGCTGCTCTCCTACTGCGCGAGCGAGGAGGGCGCGGCGAAGTCGCGCCTGGGGCGCGACGGCACGCTGCGCGCCGAGGTCGCCGACCGCCGGATCGAGACGGAGGTGATGTTCCAGTTCTCGGCGCGGATCATCTCGATCCAGGCGGCGGGAATGGTCCCGAACTACGAGGCCTCGACGGCGAAGCTCTACAACTCGGAGCTGCTGCAGCGGCTCTCGGCGACGAGCATCAAGACCTTCGGCCTCTACGGGCAGCTCTGGGGGCAGGGCACGGAGGACGGGCCGGAGAGCCCGTACGCCGCGCAGCGCGGCGCGCCGCCGTACAACTACCTGCGCGCCGTCCCCGCGACGATCCGCGGCGGCACCTCCGAGGTGCAGCGCAACATCATCGCCACCCGCGGCCTCGGCCTCCCTCGGGGGTAGGCGGGGCGCTCACGGGAGTCCGGCCCCCTCTCCTGGGGCAGAGGGAGGGGGTGAGGGGTCCGCGCTCTCTCGGCGCCGACGGGGCCTCATTGAAGAAACGACGGAACCCTGGTTGCGGGCGACGTGGCGCCCCAGCAGACCACCTCGCCGGACTCGCGCAACGCGCAACTGTGGAAGAAGCCGGCGCTCACGGACTGGTAGCGCCCTCCCGGCGCGCGAATCTGCCCATAGTCGTACTGCCCGCCATAGTCGTACTGCCCGCCTGCTCCCCAGCAGTCGATTCGGCCGGACTCGTGCAGCGCGCAGGAGTGCGCCCAGCCCGAACTCACCGAGCGGAAGCTTCCTGGGGGCGCGTTCAACTCACCCTCGCGGTTGGTTCCACCCCAGCAGACCAGGTCGCCCGACTCGTTCACCGCGCAGACATGCAAGCCGCCAGCGCCCAGCGAACGGTAGCGCCCCGGCGGCGCGTCCAAGCTCGGATCCCAGCAGTCGATGCCGCCTGACTCCCGCGCTGCACAGAAGTGCCCAACGCCGGCGCTCACCGACCGATAGGGGCCTGGGAGGACGTCCGCGCCGTCGGTGTTGCCGTACGCCCAGCAGTCGAGCTCACCCGATTCCCTGAGCGCGCAGGCTCCGAGTGTGCCCGCGGCAACCGCCTGGTAGCGACCGGGCAGCACATCTGGCTGCGCGTCCCTCAGGCCCCAACAGACCGCCTCGCCCGACTCGTGGACGGCGCAGGTACCCGCGTACGGGCCCAGGGGCAGGCTCAGCGATAGGTGGGGTCCGGGCGGGATGTCGCTGGCGCCGACTCTCCCCCAGCACACCACCTCGCCCGACTCGTCCAGCGCACAGGTGCGGTCGGTGCTCGCGCTCACTGAGCGGTACGTTCCCGCCGGCGCATCCGTTCGGCCACCGTAGTCGTTGCCCCAGCAGTCAATCTCGCCCGAATGCCGGATCGCGCACGTGTGGTACCAGCTCGCGCTTATCGAGCGGTAGGCGCTCGACGCCGCCGTCCTTCCGTATATTGCTGCCCCCCAGCAGACGACTGCGCCTGACTCGCGGATGGCGCAGGAGTGCTGCCAGCCCACGCTCACCGAGCGGAACAGTCCCTCTGGCGCGTCCGACTGACGATGTTCGTTGTCCCCCCAGCAGGCGATGGTCCCGTCCTCACGTACCGCGCAGGAGTGCTTGTCACCGGCCGCCACCGAGAGGTAGGACCCGGGAGGCGAATCGGTCTTGCCGTCTTCGCCATACCTCCAGCAATCAATCGCGCCCGACTCGCGCAGCCCACAGGCGCCGAAGGGGCGCGCGCTGACCGCTACGTAGCTCAGCGGTGGGGTGGCCGTCAGTCGCTCGTAGTTCGACCCCCAGCATTCGATCCCGCCGGACTCGCGTAGGGCGCAGACGTGGTCGTAGCTGCCGCTTATGCTCAGCGAGAGGTAGGGACCCGGCGGCGCAGTCCCTTCGCCGTTGAATCCGCTTCCCCAACAGACGGCGTCCCCCGCCTCGTCCAGTGCGCACGTCCGGTGAACGCCGGCGCTCAAAGAGCGGAAGATTCCCGCCGGCGCATCAGTCTGACCGCCATCGTTCGACCCCCAGCAGACCACCTGGCCCGACTCGCCCAACGCGCAGGAGTGCTGCCAAGCTGCGCTCACCGACAGGTAGCGGCCCGGCGGCGCATACGTCTGGCGGTGGTCCTCATCCTCCCAGCAGACCACCTGGCCCGACTCGAGGACGGCGCAGGTGTGCGCCCGACCCGCGCCCACCGACAGGTAGTGCCCGGGCGGTGCGGCTGACTTGCGTCCGTCGCCCCAGCAGACCACCTCACCGGAGTCGCGCACGCCGCAGGCGTGCCCCCAGCCCGAGCTGATCGAGCTGAAGGTCCCCGCTCGCGGATTCGGATCGCCGTAACCCTCCCCCCAGCAGACGATCTCGCCAGACTCGCTCAGCGCGCACGTGTAGTACTCGCCCGCGCTCACTGCGCGGTAGCTGCCCGGGGGTTCGTAGGTTTGGCCGTGATCGACCAGCATGGGTGGTTCGCCCAACACCGCTCCGTTCACTCCCCAGCAGGCGACTCCACCCGACTCCCACACCCCACACGAGTGGTAGTGGCCCGCGCTGACGGAGCGGAAGCTTCCCCTCGGTGCATTCGTCTGGCCGACGTAGTTCGCTCCCCAACAGACCACTTCGCCCGACTCGCGCACGGCGCACGAATGCCTCCAACCGGCACTCACCGAGCGGTAGATCCCGGGCGGCGCGCTCGCCTGGCCCTGGGAGTTCGACCCCCAGCAGACCACCCCGCCCGATTCCCGCAACGCACAGCTGTGCGACTCGCCCGCACTGACCGAGCGGAATCGCCCCGAGGGCGCGTTTGCCTGACCATCTCCGTTCGCTCCCCAGCAGAACACGGCGCCCGACTCCAGGAGAGCGCAGGTGTGATTCCTGCCCGCGCTCACCTCGACCGCCGGAGAAGGGTCTGGCGTCGCGGTCGGGGGCGGTGATGGCGTCGACGTCACAATGGGCGTGGGCGCGGCCGGGGTAGGCGTCGCCGTAGCCGCGGGCGTCGCGGTCCCAGCCGGCGGCGCATCCCCGTCGCCGCCGAGGCAGCCTGCGAGGAGCAGGACGAAGGCCGCGAGTCCAAGCACCTGAAGGCGCATCGCCGTTCCCCTCCCCAGGTCCGCCTGCCTACGCCCGCGAGCCTGCACTGTTCAGTCTACGCAGACGATTCCGGCACGGATTCACGATATGCTGTCTCAGCTGCGGACCGGCGAAGGAGACAACCGATGTCGATCCTGCTGACGACGCGCCTGAGGTTCCTCCCGCTCCTCGCGCTGCTGCTGCTCGCAGCGGCGCTCGCCCTCGCCGCCTGCGGCGACGACGGCGACGAGCCCGCCGAGGGCGCGCCTGACACCCCGGAGGCGATCGTCGGGGCGCTCAAGGAGAATGCCGGGGCGTTCGAGTACGAGATCGGGGAGCCGGGCGGCACGATCACCTCGTCGACGATCGGCGAGCCGCTGACCTTCAACCTCGCGCTCGCGAACGACGCCTACTCCTCGGGCCTGCTCAGCCTGCTCTTCGAGGGCCTGACCGAGCCGTCGTGGCTGACCGACGAGGTCGAGCCGTCGCTGGCCGAGTCCTGGGAGCACTCGGAGGACGGGCTGACCTGGACCTTCTCCCTGCGCCGCGATGTCGCCTGGCACGACGGCCAGCCGTTCACCGCGCACGACGTGGAGTTCACCTTCAATCGCATCATCTACAACGAGGACATCCCGGCCAGCTCCCGCGACGCGTTCATCTTCCGCTTCCTCGAGGACGGCGAGTGGGTCGAGGACACGATGACCGTGACGGCGGTGGACGACTACACCGTCCGGGTGGTGCTGCCGACGCCGTTCGCGCCCTTCATCCGCTCGATGGGCACGGCGATCTTCCCGCGCCACATCCTCGAGCCGCACGTCGAGGACGGGACGTTCAGCTCGGTCTGGGGCGTCGATGCGGACCCGTCGACGGTGATCGGCACGGGGCCCTTCACCATCGAGCGCTACGTCCCCGGCGAGCGGGTGGTGCTGCGGCGCAACCCGAACTACTGGATGACGGACGGCGAGGGGAACAGCCTCCCCTATCTCGACAGCATCGTGCACCTGCTCGTCGAGGACGTCGAGGCCGAGCTCGCCCTGTTCGAGGCGGGCGAGACGGATCTGCACGGCGTCACGGGCGAGGAGTACGCCGGCCTCAAGCCGCCCGAGGAGGAGGGCAACTTCGTCATCCACCGGCGCGGCCCCTCTTTCGGCACCACGTTCCTCGTCTTCAACATGAACCCCGGCTCGAGCGCGGAGAGCGGCGCGCCCTACGTCGCCCCGGAGAAGCTTGGCTGGTTCAGCAGCCAGCAGTTCCGCCAGGCGCTCGCGCACAGCATCGACAAGGAGCGGATCGTCGCCGAGGTGATGGACGGCATCGGCTACCCGCAGTGGGCGGCGATCAGCCCGGCCGCGGGCGACTTCCACAACCCCGACGTCCGCAAGTACGAGTACGACGTCGAGGCGGCCAACGACATCCTCGACGGCCTCGGCTGGACGGACGGCGACGGGGACGGCGTGCGCGAGGACGGCGAGGGCAACCCGATCGAGTTCTCGCTGGTGACGAACGCGGGGAACGGCGCCCGCGAGCGGATCACGATGCTGATCGCCGAGGGGTTCGACGACATCGGCGTCAAGGCGAACTACCAGGCGATCGAGTTCGGCGACCTCGTGGGCCGGCTGACCGGCTCCTACGAGTGGGAGGCGGTGGTGATCGGCCTCACCGGCGGGACGGAGCCGCACAGCGGCATTGGCGTCTGGCACAGCAGCGCCGACCTGCACCTCTGGAACCCGAACCAGGAGGAGCCGGCGACGGACTGGGAAGCGCGGATCGACGAGCTCTACATCCTCGGCAGCCAGGAGCTGGATCGCGAGAAGCGCGTGGAGCACTACCGCCGCGCCCAGGCGATCGTCGCCGAGCAGGTCCCGCTGATCTACACGACGCTCACCGAGCGCCTCAGCGCCGTCCGCAACGTCTTCGGCAACACCACCCCGACGCTCTACGGCCTCTGGGACATCCGCTACCTCTACCGCACGGATCGCTGAGGCCTCGGGCGCGCCTCGGGCAGTTGGGCGCGCCTCGGGCGGCCGCGGGCTACGGCGGGTTGGGGGTCCAGGTACCGCAGCCGCGGCTGACGAAGCCGGCGTCCGAGGCCGCGATCTCGACGGCGATGACAGCGCCCGGCTCGGCCTTGCCCGCCTCGATCGTCTCGGCCTCGGAACCGCCGAAGCCGCTCACCCTCTGCCACTCGCACTCATCCTCGATCTCGTTCCCCTTGATGTCCGTGTCTCCCGGCGTGTTGCGGTAGCGGCCCGGCGGAACCTCCGCGCCGACGAGCCAGGAGCCCGATCCGAAGGGGTTGCCGGGCGAGACGATCGGCGTCAGGTCCGTTGTCCAGCTTCCGCAGCGAGTGCTCGCGAAGCCGGCGTCCGTCGCCGCGATGTCGACGATGAAGCTGCGGGCGAAAATCAGGCCCAGTTCGTACGAGCCGAGCACTTCCTCGGGAGTTCCGCCAAATCCGCCCAGCCGCCACCACCGGCACGATGCCTCTCCGAATGGCGAGGTCGCGCGGTAGCGGCCGGGCGTGATCTCAGCGCCCACGTAGTAGGCGCCAGCGCCGATCGGCTCACTGATCGAGCGCACGGGCGTCCCGCCATCGGGCAGCCACGCACCGCAGTCGGGGTCCGTGCTGAAACCGGCGTCCGAGGGTTCGATCTCGACGATGAAGGATGTGCCAAGGAATTCGCTTGAGGCGATCAAGTCGCTCTCGGTACCGCCAAAGCCGCTGAGCCGTGCCCAGTAGCAACTGTACCGTGGGTCCACGGTCGTTGCCCGATAGCGGCCGGGCGGCAGATCGGTATCCACGAGATACGTCCCCCCTGTGAATGGTTCGCCGGGTGAGAGCTCGGGGACCAGCTCCGGCGACCACGTGCCACAGCCGGAGCTGTAGAAGCCGGCGTCGGTGGACGCGATGTCGACGACTTCGCTTCGGCCGCGGACCCACCAGCGACCTACGACGCCGGTGTCGTTGCCGTACGAGCCGCCAAACTTGCTCAGCCGCGTCCACGAGCACCAGCCACCGGATGGCGAAGCGCGGTAGCGCCCGGGCGCGACTTCCGAGCCGACCACGTAGGTGCCGTCTCCAAAGGCCTGCCCGGGCCGGCTGCTGGGCGTCAGATCTGCGCTCCAGGCGCAGCCCGTGCTCTCGAAGCCCACGTCCGTCGGCTCGATGTCCACGATGGCGAGCACTCTGCTGTCGCCTGCCCGGCCCTCGTCGATGTAGCGATTTCCATCGAGGTACTCCCCGCTGAATGCGCTCCGGCGCTCGAACATGCACGACTCGGGTGTCGTCGCGCGGTAGCGGCCGGGCGCCACCTCGATGCCCACGAGGAAGAACCCGTCGCCGGGTGGCTCGCCGGAGGTGACGCGCTGCTCGAAGGTTTGCGTCCACTCGCCGCAGCCCGCGCTCTGGAACCCCGCGTCGGATGCCCTGATGTCTACGACCGCGAGCCTGCTCGGAAGATCCCACGTACGCCCGCCGCCGATCCCGGTGTCACCCCGGCGGTCGTAGCCGTCGAAGGCATCGAGCCGGTCCCACTCGCACTGTCCGGGCGGCGCGTTGGCAAAGTAGCGGCCCGGAGCGATGTCCGTCCCGACGATGTGGGTGCCGTCCCCGAACGAGCGCTTCGGCTCGGAAACCTGTGGGTTGGCTCCCGACCAGTTGCCGCAGCCGGACGACCTGAACCCCACGTCCATCTGGAGGATGTCGACGATGGCTAACCTTCCGTACCCGAGGATGTCGTCCGAGAGGTCGTACCCGAAGTGCATATCGCCGTCGAACGAGCCCAACCGGGTCCAGTAGCAGGCGTTCGTTGGGGAACTCGCGTAGTAGCGCCCGGGTGCGATCTCGGCGCCGACGAGGTACGTGCCGTCCCCGAACGGCTGGCCCGGCGTCACCTTCGGTGTCAGGTCCGGGGACCAGGTCCCGCAGCCGCGGGTCGTGAACCCGGCATCGGTCGGCGCGATGTCCACGATCTCGAGACGATCGCGTGCAGTCGCGTTGAACCCCTCGTAGGCCCCGTAGATGCCGCCGAAGTCGTAGAGACGGAACCAGAGGCAATCTTCCGTCACCGTAGCCGCGCGGTACCGGCCCGGTGCGATGTCGATGCCGACGATGAACGTGCCGTCACCGAACGCCTGACCCGCTTCGGCGATCGGCGTCAGGTCGTCGGACCACGTCCCGCAGCCATTGCTGTGGAACGCGGCATCGGATGCCTCGATGTCCACGACAGGCCGGACATCGCTTCGTCTCCCCCGTGAAATGGCGAAGTTGTCCCAGCCGATCCAGTCGGACAGTTCACCGCTGAAATGATTCAGACGCACCCAGTGGCAGCGATTCGACGGCTCGATCGCGCGATAGCGGCCGGGCGCGATCTCGGAGCCGACGAGGAACAAGCCATCGCCGAAGTCCTGGCCTGGCGTCGCCACAACGGTCAGGTCACTGGACCACGTCCCGCAGCCGTCGCTGAAGAATCCGCCATCGGAGGACGCGATGTCGACGATCGGGTAGCGGTCGCCTACGACCGTTCCCGAGGACTCGTCCAGTGCCATCACGCGGGTAGTTGTCCAGCCGTCGGGGCGCTCGCTGCTGAGTACCGACCCAACGCTGCCCAGCCGCAACCAGTAGCAGGCGTCCGTCCCCCCGGTCGCCCGGTAGCGACCGGGGGCGACTTCGGAACCGACGAGGAAGGTGCCGTCGCCGAAGGTCTGACCGGGCGTGACCGCTGGCGTCAGCGCCTCTGACCAGCCGCCACATCCGCTGCTCACGAAGCTGCTGTCGGACGCGGCAATCGCGACGATCGTGACTGGCGCCTCGGCGGAAATCCTTCCCATCGCGGCGCGCCTGTTCTTGGGAACGACCTCGCGGCTCCACTTGCAATCAACGGAGGGCGCTACCGCGCGATAGAGCCCCGGTGCAATGTCGACACCGACGCGGAACTCCCCGTCACCGAAGGCGGTCAGCGGCTCGGCCGGGGCTGTCGGTGTCGGCGTCGGTGTGGCCGTGGGCGTCGGCGTGGCTGCCGGCGTCGCGGTTGGCGTCGGAGTTGGCGAGGGCGTCGGCGTCGGTGATGGCGTGGCCGTCGGGGTCGGCGACGGTGTTCGTGTCGGCGTAGCCGTCGATGCGGCCGTGGGCGTCGCAGTCGCGGTGCGCACGGGCTCGACCGTCGGCGATGGGGTCGCGGCAACTGACGGCGTAGCAGAGGGCGTAGCGGTCGCCGTCGTAGTCGGCGGAGTAACCGGCGGCGCGTCCGAGTCGTCGCCGCCGAGGCAGGCCGCGAGGAGCAGCCCGGAGGCCGCGAGGGCAAGCATGCGAAGGCGCATCGCCGTCGCTCCCGAAGTCCGCTTGCCTGAGCCCGCCAGCCCGCAACTTCAGTCTACCCGAATGGTTGCGCGGTTGGCACGGTCGCGGCCTCGCCGCCCGCGCTGCGTCAGCTGACGCGGCTGCCGTAGCCGACGATGCGGAAGGCGACGCGGCGGGCGATCTGCTCGCGGCGCAGGGGCGCGAGCGTCGCGAGGTGCGCCTCGTAGTCCGCCTCGATCGCGTGGGCAAGCTGCGCCTCGGCGCGGCCGTCGAGGGCGACGTGCAACTCCAGGATTACCTGCGTCTCGTTCGCCGCGCCGCCCAGCTCGCGGTAGGCGAAGGCCAGCTCCGCCCCGGACCAGCGAGGCGGCAGCGCCGTCTGCACGCTGGCGATCAGCCGCTCCAGCGCGGCCCAGCCGCCCGGCACGTCGAACAGCGCATCGACGGCTCGCGGGTCGGCGGGCACCTCGAGGCTGTCGGGCGTGCTCATCCGCCGGTCCTCCTGGTACCAGCGGAAGAACAGCACGCCGAGCGCGGAGATCACCAGGAAGCTGCCGATGATCCAGAGCAGCAGGCCGGCCGCCTGCTGGTCGCCGTGCGCGGTGACGTCGGCCCAGACGCGCGGAGCGCCCGCGTAGACGTCGTAGAGGGGGTCGTCGCGGAAGAGGTAGAAGGCGCCGACGACCTTCGGGAAGATGAACGGCGCGACGAGGTAGAGCATCCCCACCAGGTAGGGCGGCCGGTGGCGTCCGGCGAGCGGCCCGACCAGCGGCGACCAGAGCGCGACGGCCGCGACGAGCCAGGCGGCCGTGATCGCGAACGAGCCCCAGGGCGAGGGCCGCAGCGCGTCCACGACGGCCGGCAGGTGCGTGACCGCGAGGGCGATCGCGAACGTCGCGCCGCCCACGAGCGGTGAGCCGAGGGCGCGTCGCAGGCGCAGCATGGTGTGGCCGCGCAGGCCGCGCGGCGCCTGCTCCGGGCGCGGGCGTCCTCGCGGCAGCCCGAGCAGCAGCAGCGGCGCCGCGCCGAGCGTGATCAGCAGGTCCTGCAGCGCGTTCGCGCTCGCCAGGTAGCCCGCGGCGAGCGCGCCGAGCGGCCAGTCGAGGGCGGCCCAGAGCACCACCAGCCCGGCGGCGAAGAGTGCGATCTGGTCCGTGCTGACCTCGGGGTCGCCCGTGCGGCGGCGGCCCGGGCGCAGCGAGCGCACCCAGGCGGCGTAGGCGACGGCGATCACGACCAGCAGCAGCCAGACGGCGGGGTATGGGATCCAGCCCCAGTCCCAGGCTGCGCCTCCGGCGCTCGGCCACCAGCTCACGGTCGTGCTCCCGCTCGCGCGCTGCCCTCGTGTGCGTCCGAGTCTGCGCCCCGCCGCGCCTCGCCGCTACCCGCGCCCGAGGGCGACCCGTTCGCCGCGCAGCAGCACGAGGCCGGGCCGCTCGAGCAGCTCCGGCGATTCGCGCGGATCGTTCGCGAACCAGACGAGATCGGCGGGCGCACCGTCCTCGAGGCCCGGTTCGCTGAGCGTCTCGCGCGCGCCGCTCGAGGCGGTCGCGAGCGCGTCCGCGGGTTCGAGGCCCGCCCGCTGCAGGCGCGCGACCTCGCGCGTGACGGGTTTGAGGCCGTCCGTGCCGGCAAGCAGCGGGACGCCGAGCTGCCGGGCGCGCACGATCAGCGGCTCGATGCGATCGATGGCGTCGTGCACCCAGCGGTCGACCGCCGCGCTGGGCGCGTGCCCGCCCTCCCCGGCCGCCATCCCGAGCATCAGCGAGTCGAGCGTGAGCGTGGGGGTCCAGGCGATGCCGCGTCGCGCCATCTCCTCGACGAGCCGCTCGTCGAGGCCCCAGCCGTGCTCGATCGAGTCGACGCCCGCGGCCACCCCGGCGGCGGCGGCCTCCGGCGTGAAGGCATGCACGGCGAAGCGCGCGCCCGCGGCGTGGACGGCCTGCGTCGCCGCGCGCAGCTCCGGCTCGCGGTAGTTCACCATCCCCGGCACGCCATCGACGGCCGGCTCGAACTGCGGCGGGAAGTTGTCGAGGATCACCTTCACCCAGGGCGCATGCTGATCGCGGGCGCGCCGCGCGGCGTGCGCCTCCAGCTGCTCGGGCGTGGTCGGCTCCTGCACGCCGGTGAAGACGCCGGCCGGAGCGAGCGGCTGCCCCGAGGCGATCACCGGCGGCAGACCGTCGTCGCGGGGCAGGCCGAGCGTGGCCGGGAGCTCGGCGTCGCGGCGCGTGAACGCGCCCATGTCGCGCAGCAGCAGTATGCCGCGCCGCGCGAAGTCGCCGCGGTTGCGATCGATGACCTCGCGCGAGCCGGCCGGCAACTCCTTGTGACCGCGGTTGCCGACGAGGTGCACGTGCGCGTCGACGAGGCCCGGGAGCACGTAGCCGCCCTCGGGCGCAAGCGGTTCGGCGCCGTCGATCGGGCGCGTCTGGATGCGGCCGCCGGCAACCCAGAGGTCGGACGGCGCATCGCCGTAGGGCAGCACGGTGGCCCGCAGATGGAAGGCCGGAGGCGGCATCAGCCGATGGTACGTGCGGGGCGGCGGGAGCGCAGCGCCGGCCTCGGCGATCGTTGCAGGGGGTTGAAGGGTTGAAAGGGGCGGCCCTTAGGCGGAGACTGTGAGGGAAGAGTTGGTCGCCCGGACCCCAGCGGCGCGGCCAGCGTGAGCGATTGCGGCTCAAGGGGGACCGACATGGGACTGCTGCAAGGGCTCGGACGGCTGTTCGGTGGGCAGATTGCTGATCAGGTGGCGGCGCAAAGCGCGGAGCCCCTGGATTATCCCGCCGCTATCTCGCTTGACGGCGTCACGCTGACGCTGCGCTTCCTGGAGCGCGGCGACCGCGAGTCGATGCTCGACTTCGCGCGCCAGTTGCCGATCCATGACCTGCTCTTCCTGAGGCGCGACATCACCGAACCCTCCAACGTCGATCAATGGATCGAGGACATCGAGGAGGGCTACTACACGACGATCGCCGCGGTGTACGACGACCGCATCGTCGGCTACACCTCGGTGGCCACGGATCGCCTCGGCTGGACGCGGCACGTCGCGGAGCTGCGCGTGCTGATCTCGCACGAGATGCGCGGGAAGAACCTCGGACGGCTGCTCACGGAGCAGGCCTTCGCGCTGGCGAAGCAGCGAGGCGTGAAGAAGATGATGGCGCAGATGACCACGGACCAGGAGGCCGCCGTCAAGGTCTTCACGCGCATGGGCTTCCAGCGCGAGGCGCGCCTGCGCAACCAGGTCATGGACCGCGACGGCGCGCTCCACGACCTGCAGATCATGAGCCTGGACGTCGATGAGTTTCAGGCGAAGATCGACGTGATGCTGCTCAGCGCGCAGAACGAGTTCCTGGGCATCTAGCGGCCTCAGCCCCCCGGCCAGACGCCGCGATGCCGCTGACCACCGCCGACCGCCTCGAGATCCTCGAGTTGCTCGGGCGCTACGCGCACGCGATCGACTCGGGGGACGGCGAGGCCTACGCCGACTGCTTCACGGACGACGGAGTGATCGAGCTGCGCCGCACGGGGCTGCACGTGCAGGGTCGCGACGCTCTCGTGGAGTTCGCGCGCAGCGACCACGCCCGCTCCGGCGTCGCGCGCCACATGACGAACAGCCCGATCATCGAGGGCGACGGCGACGAGGCGTCGATCCGCGTCTACCTGCTGCGGCTCTTCCAGGACCGCTCGCAGGACGAGCGGCGCGGCCTCGGGCCGGTCGGGCTCTACCACGACACGCTGCGCCGCGTGGGCGGGCGCTGGCGCTTCCAGCGCCGCGACGTGTTCCTCGACCCGCAGCGCTGATCCCACGCCTTGCCCGGCGCCTCGCGGCGCGTTCGTGGCCCCCCCCCCCGGCAACTCGAACTTCGCCGGCTGGGCGATCGCGGACTGCCACTGGATCGCGGAACACCACCAGCTCACGCCCTTCGTCTCCGCGCAGAACGAGTACAGCGTGCTCAAGCGAGACATCGAGCGCGAGGTGATCCCGGCCTGCGAGCAGTTCGGGCTGGGCATGCTGGCCTACTACCCGCTCGCGAGCGGCCTGCTCACCGGCAAGTTCCGCCGCGGTGAGCCCGCCCCCGAGGGGACGCGCCTCGCCGAGGTGAACTGGGCCGATCGCTTCGTCACCGATCGCAACTGGGCGATCGTCGAACGCCTCGGGGCGTGGGCCGGGGAGCACGGCCGCAGCTTGCTGGAGATCGCCTTCGGCTGGCTGCTCGCCAGGCCCTCGGTCTCCAGCGTGATCGCGGGCGCGACGAAGCCGGAGCAGGCCGTGGCGAACGCCGCCGCCGCCGCGGTGCAGCTCAGTGCCGACGAGGTGGCGGAGATCAGCGAACTGGCGCAGCAGTAGGCCGACTTAATCAGGACCGCTCGCAGGACGAGCTGTCGGGAGGCAGCGAGCTGCGTTCTGGCGCGTCCGCTGGCGCCCCGTATACTTCCGGAGATTCGACCGCGCCGGGCAGTGACGCCCGCAGTGGCGCGGGGCGGAGGGGGACGCGATGGAGTACCGCAACCTCGGACGATCGGGCCTGCGGGTCTCCGTCGTCGGGCTCGGCTGCAACAACTTCGGGATGCGTGCGGACTACGAGGCCACCGAGGCCGTCGTGCGCGCCTGCCTCGACAGCGGCATCAACCTCTTTGACACCGCCGACATCTACGGCGGCGCGAAGTCCGAGGAGTACCTCGGGAAGGCGCTCGGCGCGAACCGCCAGGACGTGATCGTCGCCAGCAAGTTCGCCGTGCCGATGGGCGAGGGACCGCTGATGCGCGGCGCCTCGCGGCGCTACATCATGCAGGCCGTCGAGGCCAGCCTGCGCCGCCTCGGCACGGACTACCTGGACCTCTACCAGGTCCACTTCCCGGACGCGGAGACGCCGCTCGAGGAGACGCTGCGCGCGCTCGACGACCTCGTGCGTTCGGGCAAGGTGCGCTACATCGGCAACTCGAACTTCGCCGGCTGGGAGATCGCGAGCGGGCACTGGATCGCGGAGCACCGCAACCTCACGCCGTTCGTCTCCGCGCAGAACGAGTACAGCCTGCTCAAGCGCGCCATCGAGAGCGAGGTGATCCCGGCCTGCGAGGCCTTCGGGCTGGGCATGTTGCCCTACTTCCCGCTTGCCAGTGGGCTGCTCACCGGCAAGTATCGCCGCGGCGAGGACGCCCCCGAGGGCGCCCGCCTGTCCGACGCGCGCTTCTCCGGGCGCGTCATGTCCGACCGCAACTGGGACATCGTCGAGCGCCTGCGGAGCTGGGGCGAGGAGCGCGGCCACAGCCTGCTGGAGATCGCCTTCGCCTGGCTGCTCGCGAAGCCCTCGGTCAGCAGCGTGATCGCGGGCGCGACCAAGCCGGAGCAGATCACCTCGAACGTGGCCGCCGGCGAGGCGCAGCTGAGCGCCGAAGAGGTAGCCGAGCTCGACGAAATCGCGGCGGCCTGATCCGCCGCAAGGCGCGCCCTTGCTACCATGACGGCACGCCACCGAGGCGGCGACCCCGCAGCACCCCCCGCCCAGCGCGCGCCGGACGGCGCGGAGAGGACCAGACGATGAGCGACGCCCCCCTCTTCACCCGACTCTGCGAGGAGTACGGCTGCGAGTACCCGATCGTCTCCTTCGCGCACACCCGCGACGTGGCCGCCGCGGTCAGTAACGCCGGCGGCATCGGCATGCTCGGCGCCAGCACGCACAGCATCGAGGAGATGCAGAACGACATCCGCTGGATCAAGGAGCAGGTGGGCGACAAGCCGTACGGCGTCGACATCACGATCCCGTCCTCCTACGTGCGCGGCAACCTCGAGGAGCTTGAGGCGCAGATCCCGCAGCAGCACCGCGAGTTCATGGACGCGCTGATGCGGGACAACAACATCCCGGAGCCGACCACACCCGGGCCGTGGGGCGCGCAGCGCCTGCAGGGCCTGGCGGACATGCGCCGCAAGCTGGAGATCATGATGGAGGAGAAGATCCCGATCTTCGCCTCCGGCCTCGGCAGCCCCGCCTTCATCCTCGACGAGATGCACGACGCCGGCGTGAAGGTCTGGGGCCTGATCGGCATGGCGCGGCAGGCGCAGCGCGAGCTCGACGCCGGGCTCGACCTGCTGATCGCGCAGGGCCAGGACTCCGCCGGGCACACCGGGCGCATCGGCACCTTCTCGATCATCCCGGAGGTCGCCGAGCTGGCGAGGGCGCACGACACGCCGATCCTCGCCGCGGGCGGGATCACCACCGGCCAGCACATCGTCGCCGCGATCGTGCTCGGGGCGGTCGGCGTCTGGACCGGCACGATCTGGCAGGCGACGCACGAGTCGGCGACGGAAATGTGGGCGAAGCAGAAGCTGCTCGACGCGAGCGCGCAGGACGCCTGGGTCAGCGAGGCGGACGACGGCAAGCGCAACCGCGCGGTGCGCAGCCGCTTCAAGGAGGCCTGGGAGCAGCCGGACGCCCCGCCCTACCTGCCGATGCCGCTGCAGGGCCTGCTCGTCGGCAAGATCAAGCAGGCCGCCGAGGACCACAAGCTCTACGACTGGATCAGCCCGCCCGCAGGGCAGGGCGTCGGCTTCATCCGCGAGCTCAAGCCCGCGCGCCAGGTCGTGATGGACATGATGGAAGAGGCCTACGACGCCGTCGACCGGCTCCAGCTCGGCGAGGCGATCGGCGCGTAGCGCCCGTCCTGCCCTCGCGCCGGGCACGGCCCCGGCGTGCCGCCCCTTCGCGTAGGATGCGCCGCATCCGCACCATCGACGCGCAGGAGGTGAGTCATGCCAGAGGCCCCGTCGCAGGAAGAGGTGCTCTCGTACTTCGATACGCTCAGCAACTGGGGGCGCTGGGGCGACGACGATACCCTCGGCACCCTCAACCTGATTACGCCTGAGAAGCGCAAGCAGGCCGCCGCGCTGGTCGAGGACGGCGTCAGCATCTCCTGCTCGCGGCTGATCCCCTGGGGCGGTCCCCAGCTCGGCGGCGGCAACCCGACGATCGACATGGCGCAGAGCGGCGAGCGCTACGCCCTCGGCGACAACCCGGAAGACCCGGCGATGCCCGGCGTCGAGCCGCTGCAGTGGGCCGGCGAGCGCCTCAGCTTCGCCTTCCACGGCAGCATCTTCACGCACATCGACGGCCTCGCCCACGTCTTCTTTGACGGCCGCATGTACAACGGCCGCTCGTCCGGGCTCGTCAAGACCTCGGACGGCGCGCTCGAGCAGACCTCCGAGGTGATGCGCGACGGCATCATGACCCGCGGCGTCCTGCTCGACGTCGCCCGCGCGCGCGGCATGGACCCGCTGCCGATGGCCCCCGGCGTCTACCCCGAGGACCTCGAGGCTGCCGAGGAGGCGCAGGGCGTGCGCGTGCAGGAGGGTGACGTGGTGCTGCTGCGCACCGGCTACGGCGCGCAGCACGAGGCGGCGATCATGGCGGGCACGGAGCCGCCGCAAGAGCACTCCGGGTTCCATGCGGCGACGCTGCCGTGGCTGCACGAGCGCGGCGTCGCGGTGATCGGCTCCGACGTGACCACGGACACACGCTTCCTCGACCCGCACTACAAGCGCACGCGGATGCCCGTCCACCAGGTCGCGCTGGTCGCGATGGGCCTGCGCCTGATCGACAACGCGCACCTGGAGCGCCTCGCGGCGGCCTGCGAGGAGCGCAGCCGCTGGGAGTTCTGCTTCACGCTCAACCCGCTCCGCTTCGCGCGCGGCACCGGCTCCCCGGCGAACCCGATCGCCACATTCTGACTCCGGCGCGAGGGCGCGGGCCGTCTCGCTGCGCTTGGCCAGCTCCCTCGTCGGCGATTGGTCGCTTGACAGACGGATATAACATCCGACGGGCAGCAACCCGGAAGGGCTAAGCGCCGATCTATGCGTGCACGAATATTCGTCCTGCTTGCGGTGCTCATCGTCGTCGTATCCGCCGCCGCCGTACCTACCGTCCACAGCCAGAGCAGCGAAGTCGAGGTGCGTGTCGCAGCTCAGCGCCTCGACGACGGGCGCACGGAGTTCGCGCTGCAGGAGCGCCAGGCGGACGGCGCGTGGGGCGAGCGGCGACTGCCAAGCTCGCGGTTCTTCCCGGCAAGTGCCACGGTCGACCGCTGGTTGGCGAGTTCAGCCCTCAGCGTGGCCGGAGTCGAGGTGCGTATCGCGACGCGGCTTGTCGCCGACGGGCGCATGGAGTTCGCGCTCCAGGAGCGTCAGGCGGACGGGGAGTGGGGCGAGCGGAGGCTGCCCCGGTCGCGCTTCTTCCCGGCAGGCGCCGCAGTCGGGCGCTGGCTGGCGAGTTCGGCGCTCACCGTGCGTGCGCTGACCCTCGATGTCGATGTCGATGTCGTCCAGGTCGAGGTGCGTATCGCAACACAGCTCGTTCTCGACGGGCGGATGGAGTTCGCGCTCCAGGAGCGCCAGGCGGACGGGGAGTGGGGCGAGCGTCGGCTGCCCCGGTCGCGGTTCTTCCCGGCGACCCCGGCTGTCGGTCGCTGGCTCGCGAGTTCGGCGCTGACGGTGAGCGCGCCCGGCGCCGGCAGCGACGCGGCGGGGGTCGAGGTGCGTCTCGCCGCGCAGCGCGTTGCCGACGGGCGCACGGAGTTCGCGCTGCAGGAGCGTCAGGCGGACGGGGCATGGGGCGAGCGGCAGCTCCCGCGGTCGCGGTTCTTCCCCGCAAGCGCGACCGTCGGGCGTTGGCTCGCGAGTTCGCCGTTGACGCTGAGTGTGCCCGCCGCCACGCCGTCGCCGCCCTCCACCGCACCGGCTGCTCCCGACACGCCGGAGTCGGACAGGGCCGCGCTCGTTGCGCTCTACGAAGCCACGGACGGCGCGAACTGGACCGACAACACGAACTGGCTGAGCGACAGGCCGCTTGGCGAGTGGCACGGCGTGACCACGGGTGGGCCGCGCTTCGTCGCGGACGACGATGGCCGCGTTACCTGGCTCCTACTCAGGGGGAACCAGCTGAGCGGGCCAATCCCAGTCGAACTCGCCAGCCTCGGTCGTCTGAGGGTGCTGAGTCTGTGGAGGAACCAGTTGAGCGGCCCGATCCCGGCCGAATTGGGCGGCCTCAGTAATCTTGGATCGCTGAGTCTCTCTTCGAACAGCCTCAGCGGGCCAATCCCGGCCGAATTGGGCAGCCTCACTGGTCTTGGAACGCTGGATCTCAGGATGAACCGGCTCAGCGGGCCGATCCCCGCCGAGCTGGGCAACCTGACCAACTTGAGTAGCCTGGCGCTCTTCGGCAATGATTTGAGCGGGTGCATACCCGAGGGCTGGTGGTACCTCGAGACTCAACTTGGTGGGCTCGGTCTGTCATTCTGCGGACCGCCTCCCGACACGTCGGCGCCGCCCCCTGGCACGGCGGCACCGCCGCCCGGAACGCCGGCGCCGCCCACCGGCACGCCGGAGTCGGACAGGGCCGCGCTCGTCGCGCTCTACGAAGCGACGGACGGCGCGAACTGGCGCAGGAACGCGAACTGGCTGAGCGACAGGCCGATTGCGGATTGGGAAGGCGTCGCTGTCAACAGCGACGGTCGTGTCACTATTCTGTTTCTGTTCGATAATGGCTTACGTGGGCCGCTACCGGCCGAGCTTGCTAGCCTCACGGAACTGGACATTCTGCTTGTTGCTGGCAACCAGCTCACGGGATGCATCAGTGACGGGTTGGCGCATCTACGAGGTCCCTCCCCCCTCGCGTTGCCGTCCTGCTCGAGAGCTGCACTCGTCGCGCTCTACAACGCCACCGATGGGCCCAACTGGAACATCAACACGAACTGGCTGAGTCTCAATCCAATCAGCGAGTGGGCCGGTGTCTATACGGACCACTTCGGTCGCGTTTCCTCTCTCAGGCTCTCGCGGAATGGATTGAAGGGCCAAATCCCGACCGAGCTCGCCGAACTTGTGAGTCTGGATCATCTGGATCTCAGTGAGAACGAATTGAGCGGCCCGATTCCGGCGTGGTCGGGCAGTTTCACCTTCACTGACTTGCAAGTGCTGGACCTCAGTGAGAACGAATTCAGTGGCCCGCTTCCGGCGTGGTCGGGCAGTTTCACCTTCACTGACTTGCAAGTGCTGGACCTCGGGGGCAACGAATTCAGTGGCCCGATTCCGGCGTGGCTGGGCAACCGTACTGGCTTGAGAGTGCTGGACATCCATCGCAACGAATTGAGCGGCCCGATTCCGGCGTGGCTCGGCGACCTCACTGGCCTAGAAGAGTTGGTGCTCCGGGTGAACGAGTTGAGCGGGCCGATCCCGGGTGAGCTGGCCAACCTCACCAACCTTACGTCGCTGTCTCTCAGCGACAACCAGTTGAGCGGGCCGATCCCGGCCGAGCTGGCCAACCTCAGCAACCTTGCGTCGCTGTGGCTCGACGCCAACCAGTTGAGCGGGCCGATCCCGGCCGAGCTGGCCAACCTCAGCAACCTTGCGTCGCTGTGGCTCGACGCCAACCAGTTGAGCGGGCCGATCCCCGCCGAGCTGGCCAACCTCAGCAACCTTACGTCGCTGTCTCTCGGGGCCAACGAGCTGAGCGGGCCGATCCCAGCCGGGCTGGGACGGCTCCCGCTGTGGCTGTTGAGCCTCGAACAGAACCGGTTGAGCGGGCCAATACCGACCGAGTTGGGCAACCTCCGCAGCCTGAGGTTTCTGGAACTCGGTGAGAATCAGCTTAGCGGTCCGATTCCTGCCGAGCTGGGTGAACTGAGTAGTCTTGTGGAACTTGGCCTTGCGCGGAATCAGTTGAGCGGATCAATCCCGGCTGAGCTCGGGATGCTCAGCAACCTCGTTTCGCTGCAGCTCGCGCTCAACGAGCTGAGTGGGCCGATTCCGGCTGAGCTCGGGATGCTCAGCAATCTCCAACGGCTCGGGCTCGCAGGGAACGAGGGCCTGACAGGGTGCATTCCCGAGGGCCTGCTCGACGTCGCGAGGAACGACCTACGCGTGCTCGGTCTGCCGTTCTGCGAACCCTAGGCCGCGCCCTGCCTCTCAGCCGCTGTACGTCCACCCCGTATACAACGAGGTCAGCGGCTCGGCGCTGACGAGGACTTCGCCGTCGAGGACGCGGCCGATGACCAGGACGTGGTCGCCGGCCTCGACGAACTGCTCCGCCTCGCACTCCAGCCAGGCGAGGGCGTCCTCCAGCACCGGGCAGCCGGAGTCGCGCAGCCAGTGCTCGACGCCGTCGAGCTTGTGGTGGCGCTGCGCGGCGGCGGCGTCGCTGCGACCCTTGATCTTCGAGGCGTCGTAGGGCTGCAGGAACTGGCGGGCGAGCTCCATGCTGTCCGGCTCCTCGGTCAGCAGGTTGACCGTGAAGACGCCGTTGGCGCGGATGCGCGCGAGGCTGCGCGAGTCGTCCTCGAGGGCGACGGCGACGAGCCGCGGCTCGAAGGAGACCTGCATCACCCAGTCCGCGATCATCCCGTTCGGCTCGCCGTCCTCGACGGAGCCGACGATGTAGATGCCGTACGGGAACTCGTGCATCACCTGCTCGACGGGGTCGATCTCGACCCTGCCGGGTATGTTCGGGAGGGAGGGTGGGGGTTGCGCGCTCATCGCTGCTCCTGCCGCTGCTGCGGTTCGTGTCCACGATAGCGCCGGCGCCGCGCTGGCGCGCGGCGTCCCCCTCACCCCCGCCCTCTCCCGCAAGGGGCGAGGGGGCCGGAGGGACGCCCTAACCCTCTTGGGGAGAGAGGGGGTGGACTGCCCTCGGTGGCCCCGCTCCGCCTGCCAGTCCGGCGGGGGGCGTGGGGGCGCAGCCCCCACATAAAGAAGATCCGAGGGCGGGTGGGTGGGCCGAGCCGCCCTGCGGGGTATCCCCGCGTCAACAGAAGCACCCTGCGCAGGCTCCTCCGGGATGGGGGTGTGGGGGGCTGCGCCCCCCACAGGAGACACGCGGTCGTCCTCGGAGGGCCCTCACCCTCCGCCCTCTCCCTCGGGGAGAGGGGACCGGACCGGGTGCGCGAGGGCGGCGCTACGGGCGGAACGCCGTTGGCGCGCCGCCGGGGCGGCGCCGTTCGAGCTCCAGCACGAACTCCTCGAACCAGCGGCCCGCCGTGGTGAGGTCGACGGTCGTGCGCAGCACCGCCGCGCGGCGCGAGCGCTCGTCCCTGGGCATGCGCAGCGCGCGTTCCAGCGCCTCGTGGATCGAGTCGATATCGGTCGCGCGCACGGGCAGCGCGCCCGTCAGCTGCGAGGCCGCGCCGCAGGTGTCGGAGAGCACGAGGACGCCGGGGTGCTCGGCGGAGTGGACGGCCGCGAATTCCTTGGCGACGAGGTTCATCCCGTCGGCGAGCGAGGTGACGACGCAGATGTCCGCGGCCTGCAGGCCGGCGGCCACCTCGTCCGGCGGGTGCGAGGTGAGGTCCAGCTCGACGGGGTGCGGCTCGCCGAAGCGCGCGTTGATGCGCTCGGCCACCTCGATCACGGCGGCGCGCTCGGCCTGGTACTCCGGCACGTTGTCGCGCGAGGGCGCGGCCCACTGCACGAAGCGCGCCTCGTGCCGCCAGCGCTCGTCCCGCAGCAGCAGCCGCTCGAATGCCTCGAGGCGCTGGCGGATGCCCTTCGTGTAGTCGAGCCGGTCGACGCCGAACAGGATCTGGCGGTCGTCGCCCTCGCGAGCGAGGGGGTCGGAGCCGTAGGAGGCGGCGAACTGGCGGAAGCGCTGCGGGTCGATCCCGACGGGGTGCGCGGAGACGTGCTCGCCGTGCGCGGCGGGGAGCAGCGTGCGCAGCTGATCGCGATCGCGCGGCGTCTGCGTGCCGATCAGCTCGTAGGCGGTGAACGAGGCGGCGAGGTCCTCGTGGTTCGGGATCGCCTCCCAGTGTTCGCGGGGCGGGACGGGCACGTGGTGGAAGTAGCCGAGCGGCCCGCGCCAGCCGAGCCGCTGCAGCTCGCGGCCGAGCGGGATCAGCTGGTAGTCGTGCACCCAGATGAGGTCGTCGGCGCCGAGCAGCGGGATCAGCGCCCGCGCAAAGCGGCGATTCGCGGTGAGGTAGGTCGAGTACTCGAGATGGCGGCTCGTCGCCTGATCGGTGAGGCCGTGCAGGTGGGGCCAGAGCGTGCGGTTGCTGAAGCCCTCGTAGTAGTCGGCGATCTCCTGAGCGGGCAGGTCGATGGTGACGTAGTCGATGTCGCTCGTGACCGTCCGCTGCGGTGGCGTGTCCGGGTCGCCGGCCTGCCCGCTCCAGCCGAACCAGAGGCCGCCGACGGCGGCGAGCGGCGGCAGCAGCGCGGAGACGAGGCCGCCCGCGGGCCAGGGCGCGCCCTCGGCGGGCGGGGGCGGCACCCGGTTCGAGGCGATGATCACGCGCCGCCGGCCGTTCATCGCGAGTCCGCCGCCTCTCGTGCGTGCTCCAGCCACTCGCGCAGCAGCGCCGCCACCGCCGAGGGCGCGATGACGTGGGCGGCCGCGCTCTCGCGCGGGCGCTCGGCGACGAGCACGCCGATGCCGCGGCCCTGGAGCGCGCGGAAGGCGTCCTCGTCCGTCTCGTCGTCGCCGAGGTAGGCGGCGGGCGCGCCGCGCGGCAGCCCGGCCAGCAGATCGCGCAGCACGTGGCCCTTGCTGCGGCCGCGGCAGCGCAGCTCGAGACCGCCGTCGAAGCGCCGCAGGTCCAGCTCGTGCTGCTCGGCGAGGGCGCGCCAGCGCGGCTCGACGCGGGCGATCAGCGCCTCGCCCTCGCTGGCGTCGATGCCGCGTACGTGCAGCGCGAGGCTCGCGGACTTGCGTTCCAGCCGCTCCTCGGCCAGCTCGCCGGCGAGACGCCGCCACTCGGCTGCGAGCAGGGCGGCGAGTTGCGGCAGGGGCGCGTAGTCGGCGCGCCGTCCGTCCGGCAGGCGCCACTCCCAGCCGTGCACGCCGAACAGCTCCGGCAGCGGCTCGAGGTCGATCAGCGCCTCCAGCTCGACAATCGGGCGTCCGGAGACGATCGCCACGCGCGTCGCCTCGCAGGCCGCGAGCGCAGCGAGGAGCTCGCCCAGCCCGGCGCGCATGCGCGCCTCGGAGCGCTCGCTGCGGAAGGGGGCGAGCGTGCCGTCGTAGTCGAGCGCCAGCAGGCTGGGGCCGGAGGCGACGGCGCGCAGTGCGGAGCGGAGCGCGGGCGGCAGGGCCGAGGGGTCCGTGGACGGGAGTGCGCTATCGGAAGGGGTGGCAGTCATCGTGTCCCGGGAGCCTCCACCACGAGCGACCGTAGCAGCCCGTGCGCGCGGGCGGCAATCGCGTTCGCGCGGCTGTTGCGCGCGTGCTGTTGCGTGTAAGGGGCCGCGCCGGTGATCTGCGCACGGGCGGATGTCGCAGCGGCGGCGAGACCGCGGGCACGGCCGGCCCGGGAAGCGGGGCGTCTCCAGCATGGTCGAGCCGCACGAGGTAGCAGTCCCGGCGCGCTCGTTCGGCCTGCTCGAGGGCGTGATCGGCGCGGAGGCGGTTGCGGCCGCCCGCGATCGTGCGGCGTCGCTGCGCGCGCGCCTCGCCGGGCGCACCGTCTGGAACATCAACTCCACGGCCACCGGCGGCGGCGTCGCCGAGATGCTGCCCTCGCTGATCGGCTACGCGCGCGACCTCGGTGTCGAGACGCGCTGGCTGGTGATCGAGGGCATCGCACCGTTCTTTGGCCTCACCAAGCGGCTGCATCACGCCCTGCACGGCGCCGCCGGCGACGGGAGCCCGCTCGGCGAGGCCGAGCGCGCCGTCTACGAGCAGGTCGCCGGGGAGAACGCCGCGGGCGTGCTCGCGCACGTCGGCCCTCGCGACATCGTGATCCTGCACGACCCGCAGACGGCCGGACTCGCGCCCCACCTGGCGCGCGCCGGGATCCGCTCGATCTGGCGCTGCCACATCGGCAGCGACGCGGCGAACGAGGAGGTCGAGCGCGGCTGGGCCTTCCTCGCGCCGTACCTCGAGCCGGTCGATGCGTTCGTCTTCACGCGGCAGGCCTACGTCCCCGCGCTCGCGTCCGGCCGCGAGGTGATGCTGATCCCGCCCTCGCTCGACCCGCTCACGGCGAAGAACGAGGACCTCGACGCCGGGACCGTGCGCGCCGTCCTCGCGCACACGGGCATGATCGCCGGGGAGTCGGGCGACGGACCGGTGAGCTTCACCGGGCAGGACGGCTCGCCGCGGCGGGTGGAGCGGCGCGCCGAGGTGGTGCGCTCCGGCACGCCTCCGCCTGCGGACGTGCCGCTCGCCGTGCAGGTCTCGCGCTGGGATCCGCTCAAGGATCCGCTGGGCGTGATGCAGGGCTTTGCCGCAATCGCGGCGGACACCGATGCGCAGTTGGTGCTCGCGGGGCCGGACACGAGCGGCGTCGCCGACGACCCCGAGGCTGCGCACGTCCTCGAGGAGACGATCGCCGTCTGGCGCGGGCTGCCCGAGGCGGTCCGCGACCGCATCCACCTCGTCTCGCTGCCGACCGATGACGTGGAGGAGAACGCGGTCATGGTCAACGCGCTGCAGCGCCACGCCGCGGTGATCGTGCAGAAGAGCCTGCAGGAGGGCTTCGGGCTGACCGTCACCGAGGCGCTGTGGAAGGGCCGCCCGGTGCTCGCGAGCGCCGTCGGCGGTATCCAGGACCAGATCGAGGACGGCCACGACGGCGCGCTCCTCGCCGACCCATCCGACCTCGCTGCCTACGGTGCGAGCCTGCGCGAACTGCTGGCGCAGCCCGAGCGTGCCGAGGCGCTGGGCCGCCAGGCTCGCGAGACGGTGCGCGAGCGCTTCCTCAGCGTTCGCCACCTCGGCCAGTACGCGGATCTGATCGAGCGCCTCGACGGGTAGGCGCGCGTGGCGGACCGGGTAGGCCTATTCGTCGACGGGCCGAACCTGTACGGCGGCTGTCGGCGCCCTCGGCGCGGCCTTCGAGGGCAGGGTGCGCGTCTTGCCTGTGTGGGGCTGTTTCGCTCCGAACGCGAGGATACCTCGCAGGGCCCCCCACGCCCCCATCCCGGAGGAGCGGGCGCTGCGCGCCGCTCGGCCCACCCACCCACCCCGGATTTCCTTCTCTGTGGGGGGCGTAGCCCCCCACGCCCCCCACGCCCCCGTCGGGCACGGCGCACGCGGCGCGGGTTCGAGGGTAGCCGCGCGTCTTGTCCGCGGGAGGCTGCGCCCCTCACGCTCCCCGCCCGGCACGGTGCCCGCGCTGCGGGTTGGGGAGCCCGGCCCCCTTTCTCGGCTCGGGAGCGGGCAACGGTGATGGTGCGGCCACTACAGAATTAGCCCGCCGTCGCGCTCCGGCGCCACGGCGGGCGGATATACGAGCTTCGCTTGGTAGCACAGCGAGCATCGCCGCACTACGTCAGGCAGGCAACTGTCGCGGCGAGTGCTCCCGCGAGCGGCGCCGGGCCGCCTCAGGCGCTGCGCTGCTCGATCGGGACGTAGTTGCGCTTCTGCTCGCCGACGTAGATCTGGCGTGGCCGGCCGAGCTTCGCCCGCGGGTCCGCGTGGTGCTCGCGCCAGTGGGCGAGCCAGCCGGGCATCCGCCCGAGGGCGAAGAACGGCGTGAAGCCGTTCACCGGAATCCCCAGCGACTCGTAGATGATGCCGCTGTAGAAGTCGACGTTCGGGTAGAGCTGGCGCTGGACGAAGTAGTCGTCGTTCAGCGCCTGCTCCTCAAGCTCCATCGCGATCTCGAGCAGGCGCCGCGACTCGCCGAGCTCGTCCATCACCTTGTGCGCGTGATCCTTCAGGATCCTGGCGCGCGGGTCGAAGTTCTTGTAGACGCGGTGGCCGAAGCCCATCAGGCGCGTGGTGTCGTTGCTGTCCTTCGCCTTGTCCATGAAGACCTTGGCGCTGCCCTCGTTCTCGGCGATGTCGTGCAGCATCTCGATCACGGCCTGGTTCGCGCCGCCGTGGAGCGGCCCCCAGAGCGCCATGATCGCCGCCGAGGCGGAGGCGTAGATGTTCGCCCGCGAGCTGCCCACCATCCGCATGGTGCTCGTCGAGCAGTTCTGCTCGTGGTCGGCGTGCAGGATCAGCAGCGTCTCGATGGCGCGCGTGAAGGTAGGGTTGACCTCGTAGTCCTCGGTCGGCAGGCCGAACATCATGTAGAGCATGTTCTCGGCGTAGCTGAGGTCGTTGCGCGGGTAGTTGTAGGGGTGCCCCATCGCGTACTTGAAGGCGACTGCGCAGATCGTCGGCAGCTTCGCGATCAGCCGGTGGGTGGAGATCTCCACCTGCTCCGGGTCGAGCGGGTCCAGCGAGTCCGCGTAGAACGTCGAGAGCGCGCCGACCACGACCGCACTCATGGCCATCGGGTGTGCCGCCAGAGGGAACGCCCGGTACATGTGCCGGATGTCCTCGTGCAGCAGCGTGTGGTTGGTGATCCGCTCCTCGAAGCTGGCGAGTTGATCCGCAGTCGGCAGGTCGCCGTAGAGGAGCAGGTAGGTGGTCTCGAGGAAACTGCTCTGCTCGGCCAACTCCTCGATCGGGTAGCCGCGATAGCGGAGGATGCCCTGCTCGCCGTCGATGAAGGTGATCTCGCTGAGCGTGCTGCCGGTGTTCGCGTACCCGGGGTCAAGCGTAATCAGCCCCGTGTCGCTGCGCAGGGTGCTCACGTCGATCGCGCGCTCGCCCTCGCTGCCCTCGACGATCGGCAACTCCCAGGTCCGGCCGTCGATGGTCAGCGTCGCTACGTTCGAGGTTACGGGCGCCACGAGACTTGTCATGCTTCACCCCAATCTGCTGCATGACCGCCAAGCGCGCGATGCGGGCCCGAAGGCCCGCGGCGCTCGCGGCCAGAATCCACCGCCAACAGTGTAGACAATCCCGGTGATCGTCGCGTGACCGCGGCTTATCCGCTCTCGCGACTACCCGTCGTCCTGCCAGCTGCGAACCGCGTCCGCCGCACGCAGCTCCACGCCCGTCCGACGCTCCTGCAGGATGATCGAGGCGCTCGAATCGAGCGCCCCGAGGCCGGCGTCGACCGCCTCGGCGACCTCCGCCTCCGCGACCGTACCGAGTCCCAGCGGTACGCCGAACTCCCCGGCCAGCTCGAGCGCGAGTCGCAGGTCCTTGAGCGAGAGGTCGAGCGCGAAGCCGACGTTGTCGTAGGCGCCCTGGTAGACGATGTTCGGCACGGTGCGGTGGATCAGGTTGCCCTGCCCGAAGGAGCCGTTTTGCACCGCGCCCAGCAGCGCCTCCGGGTCCACCCCGGCCTTCACGCCGAGCGTCAGCGCCTCGCCGACGATCACGCGCGCGCTGATCGTGATCAGGTTGTGCACCAGCTTCGCGATCGCCCCCGCCCCCGAGGGCCCGATGTAGGAGACCTTGTCGCCGATCAGCTCGAGCACCGGCTTGACGCGCTCGTAGGCCGCCTCGTCGCCGCCCACCATCACCGCCAGCGTCGCCGCCTCCGCGCCCTTCGAGCCGCCGCTCACCGGCGCGTCGAGGACCGCGACGCCCTCGGCTGCGAACTCCTCGTGGACGCGCCGCATCAGCGTCGGCGAGTTGGTCGAGAGATCGACGTAGACCGTGCCGGACGCGGCGCCCGCCAGCACGCCCCCCTCGCCGAGGGCGACCTGCTCGACCTCGGCCGGGCCGGGCAGCGAGGTGAAGACGATCTCGCGGTCCTCGCTCGCGCCGCGCGGCGTGGCGGCCCAGCGCGCGCCCGCGGCGAGATGCCGTTCGGCGGCCTCGCGGCGAATGTCGTGCACGACGACGTCGTGGCCGCCGGCGATCACGTTCATCGCCATGTGCCCGCCCATGTTCCCGAGGCCAATGAACCCGATGCGCATCGTTTCGCTCCCTGTCCCCCGAGCTGTCAGCCGCGCCTACCCGGCGCGCTCACGCTCCTCGTCCTCGTGTACGAACGCGACGACGTTGCCGTCCGGGTCGTAGATCTGCGCGTACATCCCGCCGTGGCTCGCCGGCTTGAGCGGCGAGTGGAACTCCATCCCGGCGGCCTCGCAGCGCGCGACGACCTCCTCCAGGTTGGAGAGCAGGATCGTGAAGTAGCGCAGCCCGGTCTGCGTGCGCGCGCCGCGAGGCGTGCGCGAGGCGGGCGTCTCCGGCGGCACGACGAGCTTGATCACGCTCTCCCCGCAGGCGAGGCGGTGCATGTAGCCGCCCGGCCCCGTCGTCTGGCGGTTGAGGTATTCGAGGCCCAGCGTGTCGCGGTAGAAGCGCAGCATCGCCTCCTCGTCCGCCACGACGATCCCGAGATCGATCGCGGTCCTCGTCAGTTCGATGGCCATCGGCGCCCCCTCGCTTGCCTTCGGGGCGATGATAGGCGGGGCGAGCTGGCGGATCGATCCGGCCCGCGCACGGCAAGGGTGTCAGACAAGGCGAGGGAGCGGGCGATGCAGCAGTTCGAGGGCAGGGTCGCGGTGGTCACCGGCGCGGGCGGCAAGGTCGGCCTTGCGCTCTCGAGGCGCTTCGCGCGCGAGGGCATGAGCGTCGTGCTCGCCGACGTGAACGCCGAGGACCTCGCCAGCTCGCAGGCGCAGCTGACGCGCGAGGGCATCGCCGCCGACCGCCTGCTCACCGTCGAGACCGACGTCACGAGCTCTGACAGCGTGCAGCGGCTGGCGGACGCCGCGGTCGAGGCCTTCGGGGGCGTCCACGTGGTCTGCAACAACGCGGGCGTGAACCCGCAGGACCTCTCGATCTGGGAGGCCACCGAGGAGGACTGGCGCTGGGCGCTGGGCGTGAACCTCTGGGGCGCGATCCATGGCACGAGGATCTTCATCCCGCTGATGCTCGCCCAGGGCGAGGAGGGGCACCTCGTCAACACGGCCTCGGCGGCCGGCCTCGGCGCGCGGCCGGGCATGGGCAGCTACGTGGTCAGCAAGACCGGCATCGTGGCGCTGACCGAGGTGCTCTACCACGAGCTGCAGCGCCTCGACGCGAAGGTCGGCTGCTCCGTGCTCTGCCCCGGCCGCATCCGCGGCGGCGGCACCCGCAACCGCCGCCCGGACCAGTTCCGCAGCCCCGGCGACGAGGCGCAGGCGGCGCGCGACCGCGAGCTCTACGAGCGCGCCATCGCCCGCCAGGCGGAGACCGGCGGCCCCGGCTACATCCCGCCCGATGACGTCGCCGGCCTCGTCTTCGACGGTGTCCGCGAGGGCCGCTTCTACATCTTCACCCACCCCGAGGCGACGGCGCAGCGCGTCCGCGAGCGCACGGAGGCGCTCGCCGCCCTCGATCCGCCCGCCCTCGCAGGCTCGATCTTCTGAGGCGGGTGCGGGGCCGGGCCCGGCGAGCGTGGCAGGCGTCCAATTGCAAGGTTGACGTCCGTCCGATTGCAACGTTTGGCGTCGTCTGATTGCAACGTCCCCGGCAGGTTGTGGCGTCGGATCTGCACGATCCCCGGGTGTGGGCGCAAGGGCGCGCGGCCGGGCTCGCTCAGTGTGTTTCCCAGAGCAGGCGGATGGGCACGGCGTGGAAGCCCTCGCCGAAGCTGACGCTGGTCTCGCCGTCGTAGAGCACCACCCCGCCGGCGAAACGCTGCGTGCTCGCCGCCTTCAACTTGCGCAGGCCCCGGAAGTCTGCCGAGGTGACCGTTGCGGCTGCCTTGACCTCGACCCCGGCGACGCGGCCGCCCTGCTCCATGACGATGTCGACCTCGACCTGATCCTTGTCCCGGTAGTGGAAGAACTCGACCGGGCCGGGATGCCAGCTGGCCTGCCGGCGCAACTCCTGAAGGACGAACGTCTCGAGGAGCTGTCCGAGCAACGGGCGATCCGCGCGCAGTGACTGCGCGGACGCGCCCAGCAGCGCACAGGCCAGCCCCGTGTCGCCGATGTGGAGCTTGGGAGTCTTGATGAGGCGTTTGCCCCGATTGCTGTGCCACGGCGGCAACCGCTCCAGCAGGTAGACGCGCTCCAGTAGCGCGATGTAGCTGCCGATCGTCGGGCGACTCAACTGGAATCGCGACGCCAGGCGGCTCAGGTTGAATAGCCGCGCGGTCTGCGTCGCGGCGAGCGCGAGCAGCCTCGGCAGGACATCGAGGCCGGCGATGCGGGCCATGTCGGCGATGTCGCGCTGCACCTGGGCCTCGATGTAGTTCCGGTACCAGTTCGCGCGCCGCCGTCCGGCGGGGCGGGCGAGGGCGGGCGGGTAGCCTCCCGCGACGATGCGCTCGGCCAGATCCGCCCCCAGCCGCCCGGTCTCCCGGTGCGGGAACCCGTCTCCGAACAGCGCGTCGATGAATCCATCGGCGGCGGGGGAGCCCGGATGCAGCTCCAGCTGGGCGAGCGGATGCAGCCGGATCGTCTCGAGGCGTCCGGCCAGGGAGTCCGCGATCGTCGGCACCGCCAGCACCTTCGTCGAGCCGGTGAGCACGAAGCGCCCCGGGGTGCGCCGTCGATCGACCTCCAGCTTCAGGGCGGTGAAGAGCCCCGGCACGCGCTGCACCTCGTCGAGGACGACGCGCTCCGGGAGGTCGGCGACGAAGCCCAGCGGGTCGGCCTCGGCGCCGGCGCGGATGACGTCGTTGTCGAAGTTGAGGTAGGTGTAGCCGCGGCCGGCGGTCTGGCCCGCCGTGGCGCCGTCGGGAAGGAACCCGGGCGCGCACACCATCTGCGCGAACGTGGTCTTCCCGCACTGTCGTGGGCCCTCGAGCAGGACGACGGGGGAATCCTCAAGCGCCTCGGCGAACCGTGGTTCGATGAGGCGCGGGTGGAGCTCGCTGCGCGGCATCGTCCAATTGTAAACTTCGAGTCCGTCCAATTGCAATGTTGTGGTTCGTACGGTTGAAAGGTAGCGTCGCGTCCAATTGCAAACTCATGACACGTCCCATCGCAACATCCGGGTGATCACCCGCACCGTCAGAGCGTCCCGCCTCAGGCCCTCGACCCGCCCGCCCTCGCCGGCTCGATCTTCCGAGGCGCCAACCCCCACCCCCGCGAGTGGCGCTCGGCACCCCCTCGCGTATCATCCGCTCCGCACCCGGACGAACGCGGTAGCCGGAGGAACGCCGTGCTCCAGACCAGCCTCTTCTACCTGCCCACCGTCGGCTCGCGCGAGCAGATCGAGGAGGGCATGGCCGGGGTGCGCGACGACCTCTACCAGAACATGCTCAAGGAACTCACCGAGCAGGCGCAGCTCGCCGACCGCCTCGGCTACGACTCGATCTCCTTCACCGAGCACCACTTCCACATCGAGGGCTTCGAGCTCTCCACCAACCCCGTCCTGCTCGACCTCTACATCGCGATGCAGACCGAGCGCATCCGCGTCGGCCAGCTCGGCATCGTGCTGCCCGCCCAGAACCCGATCCGCGTCGCCGAGGACATCGCGATGCTCGATCACATGAGCGGCGGGCGCGCCATCGCCGGCTTCGCGCGCGGCTACCAGCGGCGCTGGGTGGACATCATGGCGCAGCAGATGCACGGCATCCACGGCGCGCTCCCCCAGCAGCACGACGAGATCGACGCCGCCAACCGCCAGGCCTTCGAGGAGCACTTCAACATCGTCCGCCGCTGCTGGACCGAGGAGATGATCGACGCCAGGAGCAGCTACTGGACCATCCCCACCGAGGGCACCCCGTGGACCCTCGAGGCCACCCGCCTCTACGGCAAGGGCGTCGACGAGGACGGCATGCTGCGCCAGATCGGCGTGGTTCCGAAGCCGCTGCAGAAGCCGCACCCGCCGATCTTCCAGCCCTTCGCCTCCAGCGAGGGCACCGTCCGCTGGTGCGCGCGCGAGGGCATCACCGCCGTCGTCACCGCGATGCACCCGGTCAACCAGCGCAAGCTGCTCGAGGCCTACCAGGACGAGGCGAAATCCGCCGGCCGCGAGCTCGAGCCCGGCGAGGGCATCGGGCTGCTCCGCGACGTCTTCATCGCCGACACGGACGAGGAGGCGTACGAGCTGTGGCGCCGCGGCGCCGGCTTCGCGCACAACGCCTGGTTCTCGCCGTTCGGCTTCGGCGTCGGCCGCAACAAGCCCGGCACGGACGAGCAGATGTCGCCGCAGGAGATGATGGACCTCGGCATGCTGCTCGTCGGCTCCGTCGACTCGGTGACGAGGCAGCTCGAGGCGATGCTCTCGCACGATCCGGTGCGCTGGCTCTTCGCCTGGCAGTTCAACGGCCTGATCCCGCACGACAAGCTGATGCGCTCGCTCGAGCTGTTCGCGACGAAAGTGCTGCCGCGCGTCAACGGCGGCGAGTAGCCATCCGGCCCCCTCTCCCCGAGGGAGAGTGCGGGGGTGAGGGCTGAAGGCTGAAGGAGGAGGAGACCATGCCCGACGTCGTGCTGTACGAGGTGGAGGAGCGGATCGCGACGGTCACGCTCAACCGGCCCGAGCGCCTTAACGCGATCAACCCCGAGCTCGACGAGGCGCTGATCGCCGCGCTGCTGCGCGCCGAGGCGGACCCGGACGTGCGCTGCGCGATCGTGCAGGGCGCCGGCCGCGCCTTCTGCGCCGGCGCCGACACCAAGCGCGACGAGTCCTCCGGCCAGCCTCGCAACTTCACCCCGATCGAGGATCGCGACCGCCTCGAGGCGCAGTACCGGCGCTGGATGCAGATCTGGGACCTCAAGATCCCGGTGATTGCGAAGGTGCACGGTTACTGCCTCGGGCGCGGCACGCAGCTGGCCGTGATCTGCGACATCACCTACGCCGCCGAGGACACGATCATCGGCGCGCCGCAGCTGCCGCTCGGTGCGGGCTGGAACTCGGTCTTCTGGGCGTGGCACCTCGGCCCGAAGAAGGCGAAGGAGATCTTCCTGCCCGTCGGCGACACGATCACGGGCGCGGAGGCGGCGGAGTTGGGCATCTTCAACGCGGCCGTGCCGGCGGACCAGCTGGACGCCTACGTGCTCGACTACGCGCGCAAGCTGGCGCGCGTGCCGAAGGAGCTGCTGGGGCTGGAGAAGCTGGCGATCAACAAGACGCAGGACATCCAGGGCTTCCGCGAGGCGATCGCCGTCGGCTTCGAGATCGACGTCATCGGCCACCTCTCGGAGGCGGTCGTCGACGTCAACCGCCGCATCCGCGAGGACGGCCTGCGCCCCACGATCGAGGCCTGGCAAGCCGGCGAGTTCTAGGCGCGCGGCCTACTCCGTCTCCCGCAGCTCCGTCGCGGCCCCGAGCCGCGCGATCGTCTCCTCAAGACTCGGGAGGCCCGCGACGATCTCGACGGTCCGCACGCTCACGGTGACGACGCGCTTGATGAGGTCGAGGATGTAGCGAGGTTCGCCGCGCTCGAGGCCCCACTGGTTCGGATCGTTGACGATGCCCGAGGCCTTGTCGGTCTTGATGTAGTAGCGGTCAATGATCCAGTCGATGCCCGAGCGCGTGCCGAGCACGTAGTCGTGCGCCTCCGGCGGGATGCCGCTCAGCGTCAGGTAGTCGTTGTAGCGCAGGCGGCTGCGATCGAGGTCGCGAGCGCCGTGGCCCGTGCCGCGGACCGACGCCTTCGCGTAGCTCATCTTGCGGTCACCGACGAGCATCAGGTCCGGATTGGTTTCTGGGTCCGCTCCGGCCGCCCACTCCTCGGTGAGCGGGTATGGCTCGACCGTCTCGTAGCCGACGTGGAGGTCGCAGAGCTGGCGGCCGGCGGCGACGAACGCGTCGAAGAGCGCCCGGTTCTCGACGAGCGGCACGCGCGGCTTCTCTTTCCTGAGGTTGGACTCGAAGGCGATGCGGAAGTCGGGGGAGTGCAGGATGCCGTAGACGTAGTAGAAGACATCGTCGTCGGTCAGGTCAGTTCCGAGCGCGGCTCGGAACCGGGCGACTGCCTCCGGGTTGAGATTGGAGATGCGAACAGGGGAAGGGAATCCGGGCAGCGCCGGCGAGGTCGGCGTGACCGGGTAGCGCCATCGGGCGTAATAGGCGGCGTCCCCAATCAAGTGAAGGTCTATGAGGGATGCGGACGCTAGGTGTAGTTCCCACGAACGTTGTTTACAGGCGTGAGGCGGGGACAGCCCCGCCGATACCGCCGTGTGGCCGGCGAGCATTGTAGCGGTAGAGCCAGCGCGGGAGCTGGTGCAGCCGCTCGGCGTTGGAGCGGTAGGGGCGGGCGTAGGCCCACTCGTTCTGCAGGATCTGGATGAAGCGCTCGGCCTTGCCGTTGGTTTGCGGGCGGTAGGGCCGGGTGTGCCGCAGTTCCACGCCAGCGGCGGCAGCCACGCGGCGGAAGTCGCCGGAGACGGTGTAGACCTTCGCGTTGTCCGTGAGCACGCCGCGCACGCGCACGCCGCGGCGGCCGAAGGCGGCGAGCGCCTGCTCGAGGAAGGCGGCGCAGCTGGGGCCGCGCTCGTCGGGCAGGGCGGCGACGTAGGCGTAGCGGCTGTGGTCGTCGACGGCGACGTGGAGGTAGTCGAGGCCGCGGGTGCGCGGGGTCCGGGCGGAGCGCCCGCGCACGCGGTGTCCGCCGCCCTCGGGGATGCGGCCCAGCTTTTTCACGTCGATATGCAGCAGGTCGCCGGGGGCGGGGTGCTCGTAGCGGACCACCGCGCGGGTGACGCGGTGCAGCCGGTCGAGGCGGTTGAGACCGAAGCGCCTGAGCACGGCGTAGACGGTGGAGCGGGCGATCCCGAGCGCCCAGGCAATGCGGTGCGGCCCGAACCCCTGGCTGCGGCGCACGGCGCAGATGCGCTGCTCGAGCGCGGCTGCGGTGCGGCGCGGGTTGGAACGCGGAGCGGAGCTGCGGTCGCGGAGCCCGGCCGCACCCTCCTCCCGGTAGCGGCGCCACCACTTGGCGACCGTCGCACGAGAAACCCGGAAGCGCCGCGCAACCTCCGCCTGCGACCAGCCGGCCTCGACCTCCAGAACCAGCTCCAGCCGGGTGGCCGGAGTCAGACGCGCGTTAGGATGTGCCACGAGAGGCTCCTCTCCTGCTACTGGTGCGTTCGTCACACACACACAGCAGCAGGCGGAGCCCCTCACCTGCAACAACCTACGTGGGAACTACAGCTAGGCACGAGAATGTTGCCACGCCGGGCAGTTGCGCGCTGATTCCGACGTTATGACTATCGGATCTAGGATAGAGGTTGGGGAGCCGGTAGGTTCTGGCGTTGATTGCCCCGGCGAAAGCAACAGCCTGCCGGAAGAAGGGGCGGTAGAGACACTCGCGGAGCATATCGGCATCGAATGCGATGTGCTCGTTGCCTGCCACGCGACTGAATGCAGCGTAGTCCCAACTGAACCGCGACGGGTCTTTGGTGACGAACCGCCTTGCCTCTTCAACGCGCTGCGCCTTGGGCTCAGACTGCACTGGCGACGCGGCGACAAAGGCGTCGACTTGCCCATTATAGAACTCAAGCATGCTCTCGACATTCTGGCGGAGGGCAGCCTCGGATGAGTTGTAGACCCATACGTCTCGGCTGGTCGCAAGGCCGAGGGAGTCGGTATGAAAGATCGCTCCAGAGCTGCCGGCCAGCGGGATGAGCCGGTCGTAGCGGTGGTCGCGCTGGTTGAGCCAGTCGTGATGTTCGTTCGGCGTGATGCGCTGCCAGGGCAGGCCGTCGATGCTGGCCGCCGCAACCGCGGCGAGCTTCTCATCGCGGCTCAGGTAGTCGCCGATGTCGTGGTAGGAGATGGTCCCGCCGCCTGCCGGGACAGGGCCCGGCTGCTTCACGAGCAGCATGATCGCCACGGTGGCGCGGCTACCGCTGTCGAACACGGTCCCCGCCTCGCGCCGACGCTGCTCCCCGCTGGTACGAGCGTTCCCCCGAAGGTTGTAGACGTAGACGTGGTGGAACTCGCGCGTCAGTGTGTCGCGGATGCCGGCTGCGGCGTTGCCGTCGAGCCAGCCGCCGTTGGTGACGAAGCCGATGACCCCGCCCGCTGGCGAGTCCGCCAGCCGGTTGCTGGCCCAGCGGATCGCACGAACATAGGAGTCGTATAGCGATTTCTTGAGGCCGGCGGATGACCGCATGGCGTACGTGTTGGCGATTGAGGCGTCCAGCGTTGGGTAGCTCATGTTCTGGTTGTCATCGTTCTGAGACTTCTGGCCTGCCGAATAGGGCGGGTTACTGAGAATCACGCGTATGTCGAGGTCGCGCTGGCGCTCGGCTCGCGCGTTGTTTCGGGGGAAGAACACCTCGTCCATCGGGTCGTCCGCTTCGGACAGTTGGAAGGTGTCGGTGAGCACGATCCCGTCGAACGGCTCGTACTCGGCATCCCGCTCCGCGCCGGCAAGCGCCTCACGGTAGGCGTTCTCGATGTTGACGGCCGCGATGTAGTACGCCAGCAGCAAGATCTCGTTGGCGTGCAGTTCTTCCCGGTACTTGCGCGGCAGGTCGTCCGGGCCAATCAGCCCCGATTGCAGGAGGCGGGCGACGAACGTGCCCGTCCCCGTGAAAGGGTCGAGGATGTGTACGCCCTCGTCGCCCAGCGACGCACCGAAGTGCTCCCGCAGCAGGTCCGCCACCGAGCGGATGATGAAGTCGACGATCTCGACCGGGGTGTAAACGATGCCGAGGCGCTCGGCGTCTCGAGGGAACGCCCTGCGGAAGAAGTTGTCGTAGAGCTCGACGGCGACGCGCTGGCGCCCCTCGGCGTTGTCGATGCCTTCGACGCGGCGGCGGACGCTGGCGTAGAAGCCGGCCAGTTCTTCCGTCTCCGCTTCCAGCCCGCGTCCCTCCAGTTCGTCCGCCATCCGCTGCATGACCTGACTGACGGGGTTGAGCGCGGTGAACTCCGAGCCGCCGAACAGTGCGTCGAAGACCGGCCTGGTGATCAGGTGCTGCGAGAGCATCGCCGCGGCATCATCCTCGCCGATCGAGTCGTTGAGGTTGTTGCGCAGCGCGGCGACGAATTCGCCGAAGCGCTCGCCGGCGCCGCCCGGAGCCTCGATCAGGGCGCGGATGCGGGCGTGGTGGCGCCTGGCGATCTCGCTGACCGACTCAGCCCACTGCTCCCAGTAGCGCCGCTCGCCGCAGCGCTCCACGATCTTTGCGTAGATCGCGTCGCGCCACTGTTCGACGCGCTCCTCGAGACCGGCGATGACGTATTGCGCCGTCTCATCACGGATGCGGCGCTCGCCGTTCGCACCGCCGGGCTCCTCGTTTACTTCGCCGCCGCGCGGGCCGACGCCTATGACGGCGACTGGAGCGTTGGTGACCTGACCCCTTGAAACGGGACCGCCGTTGATGAGAGTCCTTTGGCCCGCGAAGGTGGGCGGAGGAGGACATCACGGTGAAACGACGCAGGCACACGCCTGAGCAGATCGTGCGCAAGCTGCGCGAGGTGGAGCGGCTGCTCGGCGAAGGGCAGACGATCGCCGAGGCGGCGAAGCAGGTCGAGATCTCGGAGCAGACCTACCACCGCTGGCGCAACCAGTACGGCGGGATGAAGGCCGACGACGCCAAACGGCTGCGCGAGCTGGAGCGCGAGAACGCGCGGCTGAAGCGGATCGTCGCCGACAAGGAACTCGAGATCGACGCGCTCAAGGAGATCGCGAAGGGAAACTGGTAAGCCCGTCGCGCCGGCGCGAGGCGGTCTGCATGCTGCAGGACCGCCTCGAGTTGTCGGAACGGCGGGCATGCCGGGTCACCGGCCAGCACCGCTCCACGCAGCGCCGCCTCCCGGCGCGCGGCCGCGGCGACGAGGCGCTCAGGACGGAACTACACGCCTTCTCGCGTGGCCACCCCCGCTGGGGCTACCGCCGGGCCTGGGCGACGTTGCGCGAGGAGGGCTGGGGCGTGAACCGCAAGCGGGTGCAACGGCTCTGGCGCGAGGAGGGGCTGCGCGTCCCGCTGAAGCGACGCAAGCGTCAGCGCCTGGGGGACTCGGCGCAGCCCGCCAGGCGGCTGCGTGCCGAGCGGCCGAACCACGTCTGGGCGCTGGACTTCCAGTTCGACCAGACCGCGGACGGGCGGGTCCTGAAGCTGCTCAACATCGTCGACGAACACACGCGGGAGGCGCTGGCGGTGGTGGCCGCCAGGCGCATCAACGCCGACGCCACCGCCGCCACGCTCGAGGGGATCGTCGCCCGGCGCGGGACGGCGCCTGCGTACATCCGTTGCGACAACGGGCCCGAGCTCACGGCCAACGCCTTGCGCGACTGGTGCCGGTTCAGCGGCACCGGCAGCAGCTACATCGAGCCCGGCGCGCCGTGGGAGAACCCGTACGTGGAGTCGTTCAACGGCCGGCTGCGCGACGAGTTCCTGGCGGTCGAGCAGTTCGACAGCCTGCTCGAAGCGCAGGTGCTGATCGAGGACTGGAGGATCGAGTACAACACGAAGCGCCCGCATAGCAGCCTGGGCTGGCTTGCCCCGGCTGCCTACGCCGAGCGCTGGGAGGCTCAGCAACACGCTGGACTCTCATAGGCGGTGGTCTCGCGAAGGGGGTCCGGTCATTGGCGTGGTCGCGGTTGAGGTCGAGCTTGTTGACCCAGGCGTCGAAACGCTCGTCGTGCGAGCGCAACGCCTGCAGAACCTCCCAGACGTGGGCATAGGCGTTGTTGCGGTCGAGCGCGGAGGCGGGATCGTCTCCCGCAGGGACAACAACGGGGAGGATGATGTAGCCGTTCTTCTTGCCCGGCGCGCGCCTCATCACCCGACCGACGGCCTGTACGACATCAATCTGCGACTTCCGTGGCTGCAGGAACAGGACCGCGTCCAGCGACGGCACGTCGATGCCCTCGGTCAGGCAGCGCGCGTTGGAGAGGATGTGGCACTGCCCCTCCATGACCATCGTCTCGCCGCCGAGCCACGCCAGTCGCTCGGCGCGCACCAGCACGCCGCTCTTCCCGTCTACGTGCGCCGCCTCGACCTGGATCCCGCGCTGCTCACGGCCAACGTCGTCCTGCAGCACCCCGACGAGCTCGACGAAGCGCTCCGACGCCTTGATGGTGTTTGAGAAGGCCACCGCGCGCTGCATTGGCTTCGGGTCGTTCTGGAACTGATCGTGCTCCGGGTCGAGCTTGGCGAGCCCGTTCAGGCACCCGATCACGCGCCCCACGTCCCCGACGTTTAGTCCGGCTTCGTCGTCGGCGAGTTCCCGCTGGTACTCCCTCGCGATCTGCTCCTCATCCATCACGAGGATGGCGACCTTGTAGTCGCTCAGCAGGTCACCCTCGACCGATTCGGCGAAATTGAGCCGGTGCAGCTCGGGGCCGTACGTCTCCTCGTCGTCCATCGAGGCGACGTAGGCATCGGCGGCCTCGGCCTTCCGCCTCGCGGCGGGGTTGTAGAGCCGCGGGGTGGCGGTCATGTACAGCCGCTTGCGGGCACGGATGGCGTCGGCGTCGTGGATCTGGAGGAAGCTGGAGCGCTCCTCGTCCTCGAGCGCGTAGCCCGTCGTGCGGTGCGCCTCGTCGCAGACGGCGATGTCGAAAGCAGGCATGCCCGCGTCCTGGGCGCGACGGATAACGTCCATCGACTGGTAGGTGCTGAACACCACAGTCAGCCGGTCGGGTTCCTCGGCCGCGGCCGCCGCGGCGAGCTGCTCGGGATCCGTGGTGGCCGGGATCGGCAGGTCGTAGGCGCGTGCCCCATCGCTGTCGCCGCGGCCTACCTTCGGGTCGGAACAGACGGCGAAGGCGCGGATCGGCGTCTCGGCGTCGTGGCCCCACTCGCGCAGCGCCTGGTTCACGAGCGAGATCGAGGGAGCGGCGAACAGCACGCGCCCGCCCGGCCCGGCGACCTCCTCGGCGGCCTGGAGCGCGGTGAAGGTCTTGCCGGTACCGCAGGCCATGATCATCTTGCCGCGGTCGTGCTCCTGGAGGCCGGCGAGCACGTCGTCCAGCGCGCGCTGCTGGTGCGGACGCACCTCCTTGCGGGGCCGCTCCTCGAGGGGCGCGCCCTCGTCCTCGAGGTAGGCGTCCCAGTCGATCGTGGTCGCCTCGAGGCCGAACAGATCAAGGCGCTGCACCGAGGGCCGCTGGTTCGTGATCAGAGCCAGCAGGTTGCGGCTCCAGTTGGGGGTGGTGCTGATGACCAGGCGCTCGACGAAGTCCGCGTTGGTGTTCGCGAGGAAGGTCGCGAGGTCCCCCTCGTAGAGCGTGCTGGCGGGGTCGTAGCACTTGCACTGGATCGCGGTCAGGCCGCCGTCGAAGCGCTGGGCCACGATGTCGACGCCGATGTCGCCGCTGCGCCTCGCCGGCCAGCGGCTCCAACGCCACACACCGGCGTAGCGCTCCCGGAACATCCGGTCCGTCTTGAGCACCTTCTCGACGAGCGGCTCGAACTGCCGTCCGCGCTCGCGCGGGTCGGGATGGCGCTTGCAGAGCATCTCGTAGACATCGCCGAACGTTGCTGGCATGTGGCCTCCGCAGCTGGGTGCGATGTTGCGCGCCAAAGGGTACCAGCGGAGTCACGTTCGCCGTGCTCGCCCCAACTCGCACCCCAACGCACAACCTTGCGCCTGCGCGTGGCCCTTCCCACGATGGAAGGGGCGAGGAGGTGTGGGATGCGGGTGGCGATGACCGGGAGCACGGGGCTGATCGGGAGCGCGCTCGCGGCGCGGCTCGAGGCCGGGGGGCACGAGGTGGCGCGCATCCGTCGCGGCGGCGAGGACGAGCCCGGCGCCGACTGGGATCCGGCCGGCGGCTGGGTCCGCGGCGGCGCGTTCGCCGGGCACGACGCGGTCGTGAACCTCAGCGGCGCGAACATCGGCGGCGGACGCTGGTCCGGAGCGCGCCGCGCCGAGCTGCGCAGCAGCCGCATCGACCTCACGCGCGTGCTTGTCGAGCACCTCGGCTCACTGGCCGAGGGCGACCGGCCGGCCGTGCTCGTCAACCAGTCCGCCGTCGGCTTCTACGGCGACCGCGGGGACGCGGAGCTGGGCGAGGACGCCGGGCGCGGCCTGGGCTTTCTCGCGGACCTCGTGGCGGACTGGGAGGCGGAGGCGCAGCGCGCCGAGGAGCACGGCATCCGCACGGTGCGCCACCGCTCGGCGATCGTGCTTTCGAAGCAGGGGCCGCCGCTCTCGCGAATGCTGCTGCCGTTCCGGCTCGGCCTCGGCGGCACGCTCGGCAACGGCCGCTGGTGGATGGCCTGGATCACCCTCGAGGACCAGTTGCGCTCGCTGGAGCACGCGATCACCTCGGACGTGAGCGGAGCGGTCAACGCCGCCGCGCCGGGCGCGACGACGAACGCCGAGTTCACGAAGGCGCTCGGCCGCGCGCTGCGCCGCCCGACGCTGTTCCCGATCCCGGGCTTCGCCTACAAGCTCGCCTTCGGCCAGGACCCCGCGGAGCTGTTCGCCAGCCAGCGGATCGTGCCGCAGGCGCTCGCCGGCTCCGGCTTCGAGTTCAGCCACCCGGACATCGACGGCGCCCTCGAGGCGGTGCTCGCCGCCTGACGGGCGGTCCGAGGGGCGCGGAGGGCGCGCGATGGGCCTGCACCGCTTCGAGACGCGGCAGCTCGTGCCGATCGGCCTCGACGAGGCGTGGGCGTTCTTCTCGGACCCGCGCAATCTGGCCGTGATCACGCCGCCGGAGATGGCCTTCGAGGTCGCCTCGCCGCTGCCGGAGCGGATGCATCCGGGGCTGATCATCCTGCATCGCGTGCGCCCGCTGTTCGGGCTGCCGGTGAGCTGGGTGACGGAGATCACGCAGCTGCTGGAGGGCGAGCTGTTCGTCGACGAGCAGCGCTTCGGGCCGTACCGCTTCTGGCACCACCAGCACCACTTCCGCGCGGTCGATGGCGGCGTCGAGATCGGCGACATCGTGCACTACGCGCTGCCGCTCGGTCCGCTCGGCGACGTGCTGAACAGGCTGCTTGTCGCCGAGCGCGTACGCGCGATCTTCGAGTACCGCCGCGCGGTCCTCGAGCGCCGCTTCGGCCGCGTCGGCGCGGCCGACCTGGCCGGGGCGGGGGTGGGGCGGGGCGCTCAGCCTGACCCTCACCGCGGGCGGGGACAGTGCACTGCCCTCCCCGAGAGGGAGGGGCTTCCGGGCACCGCAGGCCCTCCGATCCCCTCTCCCCTGGCGGGAGAGGGATAGGGTGAGGGGGACTCCGAGGCCGATCGCGTGCCGCCTGCGGGGGGCTGCGCCCCCCACACCCCCATCCCGGACGAGCGCGCTGCGCGGCTCTGGCCCGCCCGCCCACCCTCGGATTTCTCTCTGTGGGGGCGGAGCCCCCACGCCCCCACCCGGATCGGCAGCCGCAACGCAGCCTCGAGGGCGCACCCTCCGATCCCCTCTCCCCCGGCGCGGGAGGGTCAGGGTGAGGGGAATCCGGAGGTGAGGCGCGGAGTTCCAGTGCGATCGCCTCGTCCGTGGATTGCCGCCTGAGGCGCCGCGCCCTGACCCTGGGCCGGTCTTCCGCCATCGCCTGCCCTCGAAGGCCTGGTCTGTCCTCGCTGGCCGGACGGGAAGCGGGTCGGGCTAGAGCTAGACCGGGAGGTCCGTCAGGCCCTCGCGCGGTGCGCCGACGAGGATCGCCATGTTGCCCGGCGGGTGCTGGTTCTCGTACATCAGCTGGTGGCTCTCGCCCACCCCGTCGAAGGCGAAGACGCGCGAGAGCGCGGGGTCGATGCGGCCCTGCACGACGTAGTCGTTGAACTCGGCGCACTGCTCGGTGTTGGCGAAGTGCGATCCCTGGAAGCGCTTCTGGCGCATCCACAGGTAGCGCAGGTCCACGTCCGCGTTGTAGCCGGAGGTGCCGGCGCAGATCACAACCATCCCGCCGTTGTCGACGAGGAAGATCGAGGTCGGGATCGTCGCCTCGCCCGGGTGGTCGAAGACGATCGTCGGGCTGCGCCGCTCTCCGAGGGCGTCCCAGAAGGCGCGCCCGAACTGACGCGCGCCACCGGCCCACTCGCCGAACGCCTCGGCGTCGTCGATGTTGGGGAGGCGGCCCCAGTGGTCGAAGTCGCGGCGGTTGATCACGCCCTTCGCGCCGAGCTGCAGGCAGAACTCGTACTTCGACTCGTCGGAGACGACGGCGATCGGGATGCCGCCGAACTCGCGGACGATCTGGATCGCCATGGAGCCGAGGCCGCCCGCGCCGCCCCAGACCAGCACCGGGTCGCCCTCGTTGACGACGTTGGGCGGCCAGCCGCGCAGCATCCGCCAGGCGGTCGCGCCGACGAGCATGTAGGCGGCGGCGGACTCCCAGCTGAGGTGCGGCGGCTTGGGGTGGCACTGGTAGCGGTCGACGAGCGTGTACTGGGCGAAGGAGCCCCAGTTTTCCTCGTAGCCCCAGATCCTGTTGGTGCTCGACATCATCGGGTCGCCGCCGGCCTGGATGTCGGCGGCGTCTTCGTCCCACATGCCGCAGGAGAGCACGACGTGGTCGCCGACCTTGACGTTCGTGACCTCGTCGCCGACCGCCCAGACGACGCCCGAGGCATCGGACCCGCCGATGTGGAAGTCCTCCTCGGCGCCCCCGCGGCGGCGCGCGTCGATCACGTTGACGGGCGCGCCGAGGGCGGCCCAGACGTTGTTGTAGTTCGTGCCCGCCGCCATCACGTAGACCAGCACCTGGCGCGGGCCGGGCTCCGGCACGTCCACCTGCTCGATCTCGAAGGCGTCGCGCGGCTGGCCGAAGCGCGACTCGCGGATCAGGCTGGCGTGCATCTTCGCCGGAACCTCGCCCAGCGGTGGCGCCTCGCCGACGTTCGTGATCTCCGTCGCCATCTGTTCCACGCTCCCCTTCGTACGGTCGCTGCGAGGGCGCCACGACCCTCGCGGGCCGCAAGCCCGCGTATCCTACCGAGCAGCGCGGGTCACCGCGAGCCGCGCGCACGGGAGGAGCCTCCGGCTGCCTGAATCCACCCCCCCGACCGACGAAGCGTTCTCCGCCGCGCCCCCGCCGCGCATCCGGCCGCTGGCCGTGGGCCTGCTGCTGCACGAGGACCGGCTGCTCTTCGCCGAGGGCCACGACAGCGTCAAGGGCGAGACCTTCTACCGCGGGCTCGGCGGCGAGATCGAGTTCGGCGAGGCCGGCGCCGAGGCGCTCGTGCGCGAGTTCCGCGAGGAGCTCGGCCGCACCATCGAGGTCAAGGCGCAGCTCGGGGCGATCGAGAACCGCTTCACGCTCCAGGGCGGGCCGGGGCACGAGCTGATCCTCGAATACCTCGTCGAGTTCGCGCCGGGCGAGGCGCCCGAGGACTTCGAGCCGCTGACGGCGGACGAAGGCGGCTACCCGTTCACCGCGAAGTGGCTGCCGCTCGCCGAGGTGCTCGCGGGCGCCTGGCGCGTCTACCCGGAGGGTGTCCCGGAGCGGCTGGCGGGCTGGATCAACGCCACCTTCGGCGAGCGCTAGCGGCACTCTCTCGACAGGCGGACTGCCCCGAGAGGCGGACTGCCCCGGCTACGTCCCGTCGAGGGCGTCCACCGCGTCGCTGACGTGCGCGGCGAGGCGCTCGATCTCGTCCTCGTCCTCGATGCGCCGTCCGTTGGCGCGGCGCACGTAGAAGGCGTCGACGATCTCATGGCCGAGCGTGTTGACTTTCGCCATGTGAATGTCCAGCGCCAGCTCGTGCAGCACGCTGGTGATCGCGTAGAGCAGGCCGAGGCGGTCGGCGGCGCGGACCTCGACGATCGAGTAGTCCTCGGAGCCCGTGTTGTCGACCGTGACGCTGGTCGGGATCGCCGCCGCCGGCGGCTCGCGGTAGGCCGCGCGCGTCTCGGCGAGGCGCTGCTCGATCGGGAACTCGCCGGCGATCGCGCTCGGCACGGCCTCGATGATGCGATCCCAGCGCCGCTCGTCGATCTCACGGCCGCGCGCGTCGCCGAGGTGCATGACGTCGACGGCGATGCCGTCGTCGCGCGTGAAGGCCGTGCCGCCGAGCACGTTCACGTTGTGCACGGTGAGCGTTCCGGCCACGGCTTGCAGGATGCCGGGTTGGTCCGCCGTCACGATCGTCAGCCGGTCGATCGAGCCGATCCGGTCGTGGTGCAGCATCGGCGTCAGCGGATGCCTCGCGCCTGCGCGGCGCGAGTCCAGCACCCCGTGCGCGATCAGCTCGATGTGCCGCCCGATCGCGAGCGGCTCCATCGAGAGCAGGTAGTTGAGGGGCATCTGGGCGAGGTGCGTCTCCACGGCCTGGGGGGTGATCCAGCCGCTGAGCCCCTGGATCGCCGCCCGCCGCCGTCGCGCCACGGCGGTGTGCAGCGAGACGTCGGACAGCGCCTCGCGCACGCGCGTGTAGAGCGAGCGCATGAGCTGGGCCTTCCAGGCGTTCCAGATATCCGATCCGCAGGCCCTGGCGTCGGCGACGGAGACGAGGTAGAGCAGGCTCAGCGTGCGCACGTCGCCGACCTGCTCGGCGACATCGCGGATCACGCGCTCGTCGGAGATGTCGCGTCTCGTCGCCACGTCCGGCAGCAGCAGGTGGTGCTGGATGGTGGCGGCGAGGAGTCGTGTGTCCTCGTCGCCGAGGCCGGCCCGCGCGGCGAAGCGCTCGGCGATCACCGCGCCCGTCTCGCTGTGCGGGCCCTCGTGCCCCTTGCCGATGTCGTGCAGCAGCGCGGCGATCCGCAGATCGCGCGGATCCTCGAGTTCGCCGGCCGGCTCCGCGATGCCGGGATCGTCGCCGTCTTCCAGCAGCCACATCGCCTCGCTGACAGTGCGCCAGCTGTGCACGTCGACGGGATGGGCGTGGAAGGGGGCGACGTGCGGCTGGTTGCGCAGCACCTCCCACTCGGGGAGCAGGCGCTCCAGCCACTCGCTGGGCGGCAGCGGATCGAGCGTCCCGCCGGGGCCCGCCTCGTGAAGCGCCGCCAGCAGCCGATCGAGGTCGCCGCGGCCGTCCTCGGCGTGCGGGTCGTCCGTGTGCCTGCCGTCCCCGTCCGCGGAGCGCCGCCGGGGCAGCCAGCCGCGCCAGCTCCGGCGGCTCGAGGAGGCCGAGGCGCTCAGCGCCGTCGTGGTGGTGGCGTCCACGGTGCGCATCGCCGCGCTGACGCGGCGGCCCCACTCCGTGCGGTCGACGCCGAGGCGCTCGGTCACCTCGTCGAGGAGGTCGCGCCGCAGCCGATCGTTGGCGCGGTCCTCGAGCGAGTGCAGCGCGTTGCGCGTCGAGAGCAGCAGCTCGCGCGCGTCCGCGAGGTCGGGTGCGAGTTCGGGAGGGTCACGGTCCTGGGCGATCGCCTCGGCGGTGGCGAGCCAGATCGCGGTCTGCAGCGCGCGCAGTCCGCCGCGGCTGGTCTTCAGGTCGGGCTCCTGCAGTTGCCATGGTTCGCGCGCTCGCCGCGCCTCGTGTACCTCGGCGAGTTCCTGGCGCATCCAGTCGCGACCGCCGCGCACGGTCTTGCGCCAGCCGCTGCGGAAGCGCTCGAACAGCGCCTCGTCGCCGGCAACGAGGCGCGCGTCGAGCAGCGCGGTGAAGGTCTGCATGTTTTCGCGGGCGGCGGTCCCGACCTGGCGCAGCGTGCGCACGGAGTGGCCGATCTGCAGCCCGCTATCCCAGAGCGGGTAGAGCACCGCGTCCGTGACCGCCCGCTGCGGCTGGCGATCGCAGAGCAGCATCAGGTCCACGTCGGAGTGGCGGCACTGCTCGCGGCGGCCGGTGCTGCCCAGCGTGACGATGGCCACGCCCGAGGGCGGCAGCGCCCGGGCGAGGGTGCGCAGGCTCTGGTCCAGCGCGTCGCTCAGCTCGTGGCAGAGCGCGAGCCCGGCCGTGCCCGGGGGACGAGCAAAGGCGCGCCCGGCCAACGCCGAGCGCGCCTCCAGGAATGGCTGCATGGCCGGAACCTGAACCATTCCGTCGTCTCTCCCCGTATGGGCGGGGCGGGAGTTCCCTAGAGGGCGTCCTCCCCCCGCTCGCCCGTGCGGATGCGTACCACATTGTCCACCGACAGCACGGCAATCTTGCCGTCGCCGATGGAGCCGGTGCGCGCGGTCTCCTCGATAGTGGAGATCACGGTCGGCGTCAGCGCGTCGTCGACCAGCACCTCGATTCGCACCTTGGGGACGAAGTCGACTTCGTACTCGGCCCCGCGGTAGGTCTCGGTGTGGCCGGCCTGGCGGCCGAAGCCCTGGATGTTGCTGGCGGAGAGTCCGCCGACGCCCGCAGCCTTGAGGGCGTCGCGGATCTCGTCCAGCTTGAACGGGTTGATGTAGGCGATGACCAGTTTCATCTTCGGCTACTCCGTCAGCACGTAACCCTGCTCTTCATGCAGGGCTACATCGAGGCCACGGCGCTCCTCGTCCTCGGAGACTCGCAGACCCATCGTTTTGTCGATGATAACCGCGATCACGTACGTCGCGACGAACGAGAACACGAGCGCGACCACGATCGAGATCGCCTGCCGCAGCAGCTGCCCCGCGTTGCCGAAGAACGCGCCGTCGGTGCCGCCGATCGCGGCTTCCGCGAACAGCCCCAGCAACAGCGCGCCGACGATGCCGCCCACCATGTGGACTGCAACCACGTCGAGCGAGTCGTCGAAGCCGTAGCGGAACTTGATCTGCAGCGCAAGGAAGCAGATCGCGCCCGCCGCCACGCCGATGACCAGCGCCCAGAGCGGACTGACGAAGCCCGCGGCCGGGGTGATCGCGACCAGCCCGGCAACCGCACCCGAGGCGAACCCGAGCGTGGTCGGGCGGCCGTGCTTGAACTGCTCGGCCAGTGCCCAGGTGAGGGCCGCGACGGCCGCCGCGATCTGCGTCGTCAGGAAGGCGTTGCCGGCCGCGCCGTCAGCGGCCAGGGCCGAGCCGGCGTTGAAGCCGAACCAGCCGAACCAGAGCATGCCGGCGCCCAGCACCGTGAACGGCAGCGCGTGCGGTCGGATCACCTCACGCCGCCAGCCGAGCCGCGGACCGAGCACCATGACCAGCGCCAGAGCGGCCACACCGGCGTTGATATGCACCACCAGGCCGCCGGCGAAGTCGAGCGCCCCGATGCCCGGGATGCTCGTGCCATCGCTGGAACCGATGAAGCCACCGCCCCAGACCCAGTGGGCCATCGGCGCGTAGACGACGATCGACCAGATCGCGATGAACACGACCCAGGACGTGAACTTCATCCGCTCGGCCACCGCGCCCGAGATCAGTGCGGGCGTGATGATCGCGAACATGAGCTGGAACAGCAGGAACACCGAGTCCGGTATGCCGTCCCCGTCTTCGAGACCGATCTCCGTCCCGAAGCCAAGCTCACCGAGCGCGAAGAACTCCAGGTTTCCGATCAGTCCCAGGCCCTGCCAGTCCCCGCTGAACGCCAGCGAGTAACCGATTACGACCCAGGTGACCGTGACGACGCCCATGGCTACGTAGTTCTTCATCAGCATCGCGAGGACGTTGCGTCCGCGCACCATGCCTCCGTAGAAGAACGCAAGCCCCGGCGTCATGAACAACACGAGCGCGCTGCTCATGAGCAGCCAGGCGGTATGGCCGGTATCCATACTCTGCTCCCCCTCTCTCCGCCTCCTGGCGGATGTGAGCAGGATGCGTCTGTAGTGTTTCGCCCGATTTACGCATTTGTTTCGATTGCGTTGCGCAGGCCTATCTAGCGAGATATTCGTGCGGGCTTCGCGCGCGGCCCCTACAATCGGCCCAACTGCGGCGAGTTCCGCGGCCCCCAGGCGGGAGAGCGACCATCAGCGACGGGACGGCTGCCACCCCGGCTGCGGGCGCCGACGAGGCGCCACGGACTACTGCTGCCGCTCGTCCCTTCCTCAAGTGGGCCGGCGGCAAGACCCAGATCCTCGACCAGCTCGTCGCGCGCGCCCCCGCGCGTATCGATACCTACTACGAGCCCTTCCTCGGTGGGGGCGCGCTCTTCTTCCGCCTCGCCTCGGACCCGGAGCGGCGGCCGCGCCAGGCCGTGCTCAACGACCTCAACCGCGAGCTGATCGCCGCCTTCCGCGCCGTCCGCGACGACGCCGGGGCGCTGATCGAGCGGCTCGGCGAGCTGGAGCGAGCGTACCTCGACCTCGACGGCGCGGAGCGCGAGGACTGCTACTACGCCGTGCGCCAGGAGTACCGCGAGCTGGTCGCGGACGGCGGCGCGAGCGACATCGAGGTCGCCTCGCGGCTGATCTTCCTCAACAAGACCTGCTTCAACGGCCTCTACCGCGTCAACCGCAGCGGCGAGTTCAACGTGCCGCACGGCCGCTACGCCCGCCCGCGCATCCTCGACCCCGCGGGGCTTGAGGCCGCCTCGGCGGCGCTCGCCGGCGTCGAGCTGCGCAGCGTGGACTTCGAGGCGGCGTGCGAGGGCGCGGGGCCGGACGACTTCGTCTACTTCGACCCGCCATTCCAGCCGCTCTCGCGGACATCGAGCTTCACCGCGTACACGGAGGGTGGCTTCGGCCACGAGGACCAGCTGCGGCTCAAGTTCTGCATCGACGGGCTGCGCGAGCGCGGCGCGCCGGCGCTGCTCTCCAACTCGCCGCACCCATGGGTGCTCGGCCTCTATGAGGGCAGCCACTATCGGATCGAGAGTACGCCCGCCCGACGGGCGATCAGCTCGCGAGGCAACGGCCGCGGCCCGATCGACGAACTCGCGATCACCTACGAGCCGCCGTCGAGCGCGAAGTAGAGCCGGAGCCACATCTCCAGGTCTTCGAGTTCCATTGCCTTCCCGCTGGCCAGCAGGAATGACCGCATGTTCGTGGTGAACCCGGGCCCCGAGAAGCACACGATGCCCTCAATCGGCCAGGCGCCGATGTCCTCGATCGTGGCCGGAATCTTCTCCTCGGCCGTGCCTCGCGTTCCCTGCCACTTGCACTCGATGCCGAGTGAGCGCCGCAGCTCAGGCTCGGTGAGTACTACGTCGATGTGACGCTCGGCTCCCCAGATCCGGCGCCCTACCTTCACCTGTCTCCTGACCTGCAGGCCAAGCTCCCTGCCGATGGCGGCGACAGCCGCCTCAAGGCTCTTGCCGCTTCGGGCTTCAGGTACGGTCATCGCTTCCCGCCTCAGGCGTGCCGGATCGAGGTGTGCGCGGCGAGCTCCGAGTCGAGTGTCGCGAGGTGCTCCGTCGTCAGCTCGTGGATGTCGGCGACGCCGACCGCGCGGCAAAGCAGCTCGATCTCCTCGCGGAAGGCCTGGAAGGTGCGCACGCCCTTCTCGCTGGACTCCGCGATGTCGAAGCGCGCCTCGAGGTCCGCGCGCTGCGTGGCGATGCCGACCGGGCAGTTGCCGGTGTGGCAGGCGAGGTACTGCTGGCAGCCGATCGCGACCATCGAGGCGGTCGCCAGCGCCACCGCCGTCGCGCCCATCGCGATCGCCTTCGTCACGTCCGCCGCGATCCGGAAGTGGCCGGTCGCCACGATGTCGAGGTCGTCGATGCCCCGCGCCGCGAGGTGCCTGCGGGCGCGGTGCAGCGCGTACTGGATCGGCACCGTGAGGTGGTCTTTCAGCACCTCGGGCGCGGCGCCCGTGCCGCCGCCCCGGCCGTCGATCGTCACGAAGTCGGCGCCCGCCTCGATCGCCGCGTCGAGGTCCTCCTCAACCCGGCCGGCGGCGAACTTGATGCCCACGGGTCCGCCGCCGAGGTGCTCGCGGATCTCCTCGACGCGCGCTCGCAGCTCGGCGAGGGAGTGGATGTCGGTGAAGCGCGCGGGCGAATGGGCGGCCTCGCCCTCCCGCAGGCCGCGCACCATGGCGATGCGGGCGGTCACTTTGTCGGCGGGCAGCAGGCCGCCCGATCCGGCCTTCGCCGACTGGCCGATCTTGATCTCGACGGCGTCGGCGCGCTCGACCTGCTGCGGCGACCAGCCGAAGTAGCCGCTCGCCATCTCGAAGATCTCCTTCGAGGCGTGCTCGCGCTCCTCGTCCAGCATCCCGCCCTCGCCCGAGCCGATCGCGGTGCCGAGCTCCGCGGAGACGCGCGCCAGCGCCGTCTTCGCGCTGACCGACAGCGCGCCGAACGACATGTGCGAGACGAAGAACGGCACGTCGAGGACCAGCGGCCGCTCCGCGCGCCGCCCGAGCACCGTGCGCAGCGAGAGCGGCTCGCTCTGCAGGCGCGGCGGGTGCGCGAGCTGGCCCGGCAGCAGCAGGATGTCGTCCCAGTGCGGCGTCAGCTGCTTGCGCGTGCGCATCGCGCTGACGGGCGGGCCCCATCGCAGCCCCTGCAGGTACTCGTAATACGGCTCCTGCTCGTCGTGGCGGCGCGCCCAGCGGTCGAGGTAGCCGGCGTCGTGGTTCTCGGGCAGCGCGGGCACCGCGTCCGCGTCGATCTGCACCTCGCCCTCGTGGATGCGGGTGGGGTAGACGGGCACGCGCTCCATCGGCGCGAAGCGCGAGATGCCGGTGTGGAGGTCGAAGTCGTAGCCGTGCAGCGGGCAGATGATGTCCTCGCCGCTGATCGTGCCGTCCCCGAGCTGCCCGCCGCGGTGCGGGCAGCGGTTGTCGAGGGCGTGCGGATCGCCGCCGTCGCCGCAGCGCGCGAGCGCGATATCGCGCTCGTTCACGCGCACCGTCACCGGCTGGTCCGGCGGCAGCTCCTCGGCTCGCATCACCGTCACCCAACGCGGCATGGCGCCCTCCTCGATGCCCGCGCATCGTAGCAATCGGCGGCCCAGCGAGGCGCGCCTCCACAGCGCCCGCGCGGTACCATGGCCGCACTTCCCCGCAGCCTCCCCGCGGCAGCTCCGAGGTGACCCGATGGCCTGGTACGACACGCTCGACACGGAACTTGGCACGCTCTTCGTCGGTGGCTCGGATGAGGGCCTGCACCGCGTCAACTTTCTCATCGGGCAGCGCGCGCTACCCGACGAGGTGCACTGCCTCGAAGCCGACAGCGGAGAGCCCGCGGAGTGCGATCCGGACGCCGCGCGCCCGGCCATCGAGGCGCTCGCCGCCTGGTTCGCGGACCCGGCGAACGAGCCCGACCTGCCGCTCGCGCCGCGCGGCACGCCTTTCCAGCAGCGCGTCTGGGAGCGGCTGCGCGAGATCCCGTCCGGCTCGACGACCTCCTACGGCGAGATCGCGCTCGAGATCGGCCGGCCCGGCGCGGCGCGCGCCGTCGGGGGTGCGGTGGGGCGCAACCCGCTCTCGCTGATCGTGCCCTGCCACCGCGTCGTCGCCGCGGACGGCTCGATCGGCGGCTTCGCCTCCGGCCTGGACCGCAAGCGCTGGTTGCTCGCGCACGAGGGCGTCGAGGGCTACGCGGAGGCGCTCGCCGGGTAGCCGCCCTCCGATCCCCTCTCCCCTGGCGGGAGAGGGTTAGGGTGAGGGGGCCTCCGGAGGCCGATCGCGTGTCGCCTGTGGGGGGCTGCGCCCCCCACACCCCCATCCCGGACGAGCACGCTACGCGGCTCTGGCCCACCCACCCGCCCTCGGATTTCTCTTCTGTGGGGGCTGCGCCCCCACGCCCCCACGCCCCACCCGGATCGGCAGCGGGAACACAGCCCCGAGGGCCCACCCTCCGATCCCCTCTCCCCTGGCGGGAGAGGGTGAGGGTGAGGGGGCCTCCGGAGGCCGATCGCGTGTCGCCTGCGGGGGGCTGCGCCCCCCACACCCCCATCCCGGACGAGCACGCTGCGCGGCTCTGGCCCGCCCACCCGCCCTCGGAATTTCTTTCATGTGGGGGCGCAGCCCCCCCCCCGCCCCCGCCCGGTCCGGGATACGGAGCGCGCTCGGCCCCCCCTTCCCGGGGAGAGAGGCCCCAGTGGCGGGATGGCGCGCCGCGCTCAGCGCGCGGCCGCGCTCCAGTCGCCGAGGTGGTCGAGCAGCTCCGGCAGGCGCGTGATCTCGATGTCCGGGCGCACGTCGTGCGTCGGGACCAGCGGGTTCGTGCGCTGTGCGGTGCGCAGCCCGGCGCGCTGCGCGCCGAAGATGTCGTCCCACGGCCGATCGCCCACGAACAGCGCCCTCGATGGATCGGTGACGCCGATCGCGGCGAGCGCCGCGCCGAAGACGCTCGGGTGCGGCTTCATGTAGTCCAGCTCGCAGGTGTAGAGCCGCGCGTCCAGTAGCCCGTCCAGCCCGTCGCGGCGCAGGAAGCGCTCGTGGAAGTGGCGCGGCCAGTGCGTGTTGGAGAGCATCGCGGTGCGCAGCCCGCGCTCGCGCAGCGCCTCCAGCGTCGGCGCCGCCTCGGCGTCGTGCTCGATGTGCGGCGCCCAGGCGTCCAGGTAGGCCTCGGCGGCGGCGTCGAGCGCCGAGGGCGGCACGTCCGCGCCGAGCCGCCGCTGTGCCTCGGCGACGATGCCGGCAAGCGTGCCGCCGTATGGATGCTCGTGCTCCGTGCGCTCCCAGAAGTCGCTCTCGGCCGCGCCGAGCAGCTCCGTGAGCTCCGCCGCGTCCTGATCGACGTGCGGTGCGAGCGCCTCGGCGGCGGGGCCCCACAGCGACTTCGTGCTCACCGACGTCGCCCACGTCGAGAGCGTGCCGCCCCAGTCGAAGATCACCGCCTCGATGCCGGCGCCGCGCAGCGTCACGGGCAGCTCCTCGATTTCGGGTCGGGCGACCTCTGCAGCATCGCACGTATCGCGGCACTGGGTTCGCGGTCACGGTTGCCCCTTCGCTCCTGCATGCCCCTTCCCGTCATTCCGGCGAAAGCCGGAATCCAGGTGCGCCAGCACACCGCGCCGCATCGGAGCCCGGCATGACACGAAGCACTCAACGCCGTAGCTCGTGCCCTATCCTGCGAGCAGGGACCGCGGTGCGGGCGGATGACACATGGGGGCGCGGCGTGACGGACGGGTGGCAGTGAGCAGGAAGCGCCTGGCCGCGAGGATCCCATGCGTTTACATCCTCGCCAGCAAGCGCAACGGCACACTCGACATAGGAGTCACGTCCGACCTCGTTCGTCGCGTAGGGGAGCACAGGAACGACCTCGTGGCCGGCTTCTCGCAGCGTTATCGGACGCATCTGCTGGTCTGGTTCGAGCGTCACGAGACGATGGAGAGCGCCAGTGTCCGCGAGAGGCGGCTGAAGGAGTGGAAGCGCGCCTGGAAGCTGGAATTGATTGAGGAGGAGAACCCGGTCTGGCGGGACCTGTATCGGGAGATCCTGTAGGGCTGCGACGCATCTCCGCCGACAGCGCCCGCCGATGACCCGGCTGGATTCCGGCTTTCGCCGGAATGACGGGAAGGGGGGATCCGGAATGACGGGACGGGACCGGAACGACGGAGGCCAGAGGAACGACGGGGCCAGAGGAACGACGGGGCCAGAGGAAGCATTCCCTTTCCGTCCGTCCGGCCCCTCCCCGTCATTCCGGCGAAAGCCGGAATCCAGGTACGCCAGCACACGCGCCGCATCCGAGCCCGGCATGACACGAAGCACTCAACGCCGTGGAGGCCGGAGGAATGACGGAGGCCGGATGCGGGGGGAGAGCGTGAGTGGCGCCGCCCTCGTCCGCTACGCTGGATGGTGCCACCGCGAAGGGCGCGAGGGATGAGCGACGGCGCGGCGATCCGCTTCGAGGGCCTCGTCAAGACGTACGGCGACGTGCGCGCGCTCGATGGCATCGACCTGACCGTGCCGCGCGGCGAGGTCTTCGGCTTCCTCGGCCCCAACGGCGCGGGCAAGACCACCGCGATCCGCATCCTGATGGACCTGATCCGCCCCAGCGCCGGCCGCGCCGAGGTGCTCGGCTTCGACGCCCAGCGCGACACGCTCGAGGTGCGCCGCCGCTGCGGCTACCTCCCCGGTGACCTCGAGCTCTACAACTCGCTCACCGTCGACGCCTGCCTCGATCTTGTGGCCTCGCTGCGTGGCGACGTCGATCCCCGGTACCGCGGGGAGCTGGTCGAGCGGCTGCGGCTCGATACGGGCAGGCGTATCGGGGCGCTCTCGCGCGGCAACCGCCAGAAGGTCGGGCTGACGATCGCGCTCATGGCGAAGCCGGAGCTGGTGGTGCTCGACGAGCCGACGAACGGCCTCGATCCGCTCGTCCAGGACGAGGTCGAGGCGATCCTGCGCGAGGTCGTCGCCGACGGGCGCAGCGTCTTCTTCTCCTCGCACGTGCTCGCCGAGGTCGAGCAGATCGCGCGCCGCGTGGCGATGCTGCGCGGCGGCCGCATCGTCGCCGTCAGCGACCTCGCGGAGCAGCGCCGCCTCGCCCCGCGCCGCGTCAGCGTCGCCTTCGCTGAGCCGCCTGACGCCGCGGCGTTCGAGCGGCTGGACGGCGTGCGGCTCGTCTCGCTCGAGGGCTGCGACGCCGTCTTCGAGACGCACGACGAGATGGATGCGCTGATCCGGGCGCTTGCGACGCAGCGTGTGCGCACCCTCGAGACCCACGAGATCACGCTGGAGGAGCTGTTCCTCTCTTACTACGAGGAGCCCGCGCATGCCTGACCCGACGATCGTGCGCAAGACGCTGCGCGATCTGCGCTGGCGGATCGTCGGCTGGGGGTTCGGCCTCGGCGCGCTGGCCGCGCTGTTTGTCTTGATCTTCCCGGTCATCGGCGCGCAGTTCGAGGGCGTCGAGGTGGAGAACTTCGGCTTCGGCGAGATCGACGACTTCTCGAACCCGCGCCAGTTCCTGCAGGTCGAGTTCTTCACCTGGTCGACGGTGCTGATGACGGTCTTCTCGATCATCGTCGGCGGCGCGCTGCTGGCGGGCGAGGAAAGCGCGGGCACGCTCGAGGTGCTGCTCTCGCAGCCGCTCGCGCGGCGGGCGCTGTTCCTCGGCAAGCTGGTCGGCGCGGCGGTCGCCGTCGTCGCGATCCTGCTGCTCGCCGGGCTCGGCTTCCTGATCAGCGGGCAGTTCGTGGACCTCGAGGGCGAGGTGACGGCGGCGGAGCTGGCGATCGCGCCGTTCGTGCTGCTGCCGTTCGCCTGGTTCATGATCGCGGTGACGATGCTCGTGGCCACGCTTACGCCGACGCGCGGGCGGGCGGCCGGGCTGATGACCCTCGGCGCCGCCGTGAGCTACGTGCTGAACATCGTCGCCGGCCTCGCCGAATCCCTGTCCTGGCTGCGCTTCTTCAGCGCCTACCACTACTCCGACGCGCAGCGCGTGCTGACCGAGGGCGCCCACTGGCCGAACCAGGCCGTGCTGCTCGTCGCCGCGCTGGTCTGCGCCGCGCTCGCCCTCGCGGCCTTCGAGCGCCGCGAGATCGGCGTCGGGCGCTCGCCGCTCGCCGCGCTGCTTGGCCGCGGGCAGGGCGCCGGGGGCGCGGCGGAGGCCGCCCCGGAGCCGCAGGCCGCTCGGTAGAGGGCAGGCGTTCGACCGTCGGACAGGGCCGCGACACTCCTCTGACATCGCCGGGCATCGCTGCGAGCTGCCTCGACGCCGCCTGGGCATGGCGCGAGCGCGGCATTTAGTCATGGCCGGGCACCGTAGTTAGGTTTGACTGAAAGCTAAAGCCAGTGTAGACAGGTATTAGTACATCGTGTAGACGTGCTCAGAAAGCATCCGAAGCCTGTTGGAGGTGAGTTGTGCAGACTACGAATGGCCCGCTGTTCGGACGAAGATGGCTTGGCGCGCTCTGGGCGGCCGCGTGCCTGGTCGCCGCGGGCGTCGCGCTCCTCGCCGCGGCCTGCGGCGGCGACGATGAGCGGCTGACGGTCTACTCCGGCCGCAGCGAGGAGCTGATCGGCCCCGTGTTCCAGCAGTTCGAGGAAGACACGGGCATCGAGGTCGCCGTGCGCTACGGGAGCACCGCCCAGCTCGCCGCACTGCTGATCGAGGAGGGGGACCAGTCGCCCGCCGACGTCTACATCGCGCAGGACGCGGGCGCCCTCGGGGCGGTGGAGGCGGCGGGGCTGTTCGCGGCGCTCGACAGCGAGCTGCTCGAACGGGTCGCCCCGAGTTACCGATCGCGCGAGGGCCTGTGGGTCGGGCTCTCCGGTCGCGTGCGGGTCGTCGTCTACAACACGGACGCGGTCGACCCCTCGGAGCTGCCGGGTTCGATCCTCGACTTCACGGATCCGAAGTGGAAGGGGCGCATCGGCTGGGCCCCGACGAACGGCTCGTTCCAGGCCTGGGTCACGGCGCTGCGCCTCGGCGTGGGCGAGCAGGCGGCGCTCGCCTGGCTGCAGGGCGTCAAGGCGAACGACCCCGTCGAGTACCCGAAGAACAGCGCGATCGTCGAGGCCGTCGGGCGTGGTGAGGTCGATGTCGGCTTCGTGAACCACTACTACCTGCACCGCTTCCTGGCGGAGGAGGGCGAGGGCTTCGGTGCGCGCAACCACTACACGGCGCCGGGAGACATCGGGACACTGGTCAACGTGGCGGGCGCCGGCGTGTTGCGGACCTCGGATTCCGCGGAAGCGGCGGAGCAACTGATCGACTTCCTGCTTGGCGCGGACGCGCAGCGCCACTTTGCCGAGGCGAACGCGGAGTACCCGCTGATCGTGGGCGTGCCCGCGAGCGCCGACCTTCCGAGCATCGCGGCGCTCGAGCCGCCCGCGATCGACCTGAGCGGCCTCGAGGATCTCCACGGCACGCTGCTGCTGCTGCGGTCGGCGGGCATCCTGCCGTAGCCGGGCTGGGGAAGGCGGCGTGCGCCGGACGCACATCGGGCCTCGTTACGAGGCCCGATTTTATTGTCTGTGCCCGGGATTCGCCGGGGTTGGTCCCTGTGCCGGCTCTAGCCGGGGGCGGGGCGCTGTGGCTGCCCGCCCGAAGTGGGACCTCCCGGCCTAGTGCGAACCTGCTCTGCCCAAGGGTCTGCTCCTAACGGCTCAAGCGCGCCTGGCGCTTCTGAGGAGAGATCTGACCCAATCCGTCACCGGGTCTCCCTTCCTCCGTCCCTCGTCTCAAGAATCATCATGCGACTCCGCGTACGCCCTTGCAACATTGTGAACGTGCACGCATTCACAAGCCCCCGCCGCCCGGTCGCAGGATCGCCCGGGTGCTGCGCAGCGCCTCGACCAGGTCGCGGTGCTGCCGCACGAGCAGGGCGATCCCGAGCACGAGATAGACGATCGCGATCACGCTGCGCACCTCGGAGATCGGGATCACGAACTGCACGGCGAAGAGCCCGAGCAGCGCCCCCGCCTCGTAGCGGTTGAGGCTGAGGTTGATAAGGATGGCGACGGCGAACAGCGACTGCGCCGCCGTCAGGAAGACCTCCTCTTGCTGGCGCGAGTCCAGCGGCAGGCCGCCGAGGGTGTCGCCGGAGATCGCGAACGCGATCGGCAGGCCACCGAGCAGCAGCGTCCACTGGTTCACCTTCGAGGAGAGCAGCGCCGCCATCCCTATCACCGCGCGGCCGTGGAAGGCGAAGATGCCCGCGACAAGGAACTCCGGCGCCTCCGAGGCGAACGGCGCGAGCCACTGCACGAGCAGGAACTCGTCGATGCCCAGTTGCGTGCCGCTGTGGATCAGGCCCTCGGCGAACGGCTCCGCCGCGGCGAGGATGGCCGTGGCCGCGAAGATGAAGATGCAGGCATTGAGGGCCCGGCGCTGCTTCTTCGGCAGATGGCCAATCCAGTGCGCGGGGCCGATCAGCTCATGCTCCTCGCCCTCGTTGCGGGCGACGCCGTAGACGTAGACGGCGAAGATCGCGAACAGCACGACGCTGTCGATCAGGCTGATCGAGCCCTTGAACGGCAGGATGAACGAGTAGAGCGTCGCCGCCCCGAGCGCGATCACGTCGAGGGCGTTCGAGCGGTTCAACCGCAGCACGCGCCCTCGCGTGCGCAGCCAGAAGATGAGGAAGACGGCCGACCAGCCGACGCCGATCAGCAGCCGGTTCGCCCCGGTCATGTTCGCGACCGCGTAGGGCGCGAACTCCGGATCCTGCCCCGCCTTCCAGGCGAAGGCGAGATCGACGGCGTACTCGGGCAGCACGGCGATGAAGGCGATGAAGGCGACGGCGAGCCCCTGCGAGATGTCGACCTCGGCAGCCTCGGCGGCCCAGCTCAGCAGGAAGGCCGCCGCGACAATCCCGAGGCCGAACAGCAGCGTGTCGCTGACCGTGCCGAGGTGTGTGCCGCTGACGCGCAGCGCGATCGCGGGCAGGCAGATCGCCGCCATGATGCCGATCAGGATGATCGCGCTGCGCATGTCGCCTCCCCACGGGTCGCGCGTCTCCGGACGCGGCGTGCCGCACGATGGTACCGGGGCGTATCGTTACGGCGGATCGTACGGGTGCGAGAGGAGGCCGCGATGCTGCGAGTGGGCGAGGCGGCGCCGGAGTTCACGCTGCGCGACCTGGGCGGCGCCGAGTGGCGGCTGGGCGACCAGCCGGAGAGCACTCTGGTCCTGTCCTGGATCCGCGGCGAGTGGTGAGGCGTCTGCAACCGCTACCTGCAGGGCCTGCAGGAACGACTCGATGACTTCGCCGGGCAGGGCGCGCGCTGGGTGATCGTCGCCGACGACGCGCCGGAGCGGCTGGCCGAGCTGCAGACGCGGCACGGCCTTGAGAGCGTCACCTTCCTCCACGACCCCGGCGGCGAGGTCGGCGCGCGCTACGGCGTGATGCACACGCCCGAGCCGGCGAGCACACATGGTGGCCACACGGAGCCCGCGATACTGGTACTGCGGCCGAACCGCACGGTCGTCGCCGCCTCCTACACGATCGGCTCGACGGGCCGCATGCCCCTCGACGACGCATTGCGCGCCGCCCGCCGCATCGCCGACGAGGAGTAGCGGCGGGGACGCTTGTTTCCCGTGGTGTACGGATGATTCGACAATCATCTCCCGTAAAGGTGCGCTAGCGCAGCTTTTGCGGACTAGTTTGTATTATCATCTCCCACATGGATCGTGGTCTGAGGCTCAGCGAAGTCCCCGAGGAACTCACAACTGAAGAGTTCTGGGAACGCTTCGGTCGGATTGAGCATGAAGCGCTCGACTTCAAGCGTGGAGTCCCCGACGACATTCTCGACACGATCCCGTGTATGGCGATGACTGACGGCGGTCTGATCGTTCACGGGGTCGACAAGGAACTCAACATCCTCGGTTGCCCTCTCTCGCAGAACACGCTTGACCGCATCACGCGCTTCGCCAACGAATGCAACGTCGAGGTCCAGGTACAGGCCATCCAGGTCGGCACGCGCGAGTTGACCGTCACCGAAGTCCCTGAAGTTCGCGGACGCATCGTTACCTCACCCGACGGGAGGCTCCTGCGGCGCGTTGGCGGTGACTGCCAGCCGCTGCGCGGTGACATGCTTGCGCGCTTCGTTCGGGAGCGGGAAGAGCGATCGGGTGAGGAGGAATCGGTCGCGTGTGGAGTAGACGCCTTCGACCTGTCGCGCGTGAACGAGGCGCTCGCTGCCGGCGGCAGGCCCGCGGTACGTCGCGATCAGATTCCTCGCGCGCTTGTCGACCTCGGAGTAGCTCTCACCGCTGAGCCGCCTTCCGATGCGAATGTCTTGAGAGCGGCAGTGATGCTCTTTGCTGTGAACCCACGCGAGTTCGTCCAGGGAGCGGCGGTGCAACTCGTAAGGCGAGAGGGTGTAGGCCCGGGTCCGGGGCCGTCCGTTGATCGCGAGGAGTGCTCCGGTCCGCTGCTGGACATCCTCGATTGCTGCCTGAGGTTCATCGAGCGCCATACGCGGCAGTACGAGGTTGTCACCGGCACGCGGCGTGAAGCGCTGCCCGAATACCCGGATACGGTCATCCGGGAAGCGGTCCTTAACGCACTTGCGCACCGCGACTACGGGCTGGCCGGAGCGACGACGGACATCACCGTCTGGGACGATCGCATCGAAGTCCAAAGCCCAGGACCGCTACCCGGGCACATCACAGTCGAAAACATGCGTGACGAGCACTACAGCCGCAATCGAAGGCTCATGAGCGTGCTCAAGGCGCTCGGCCTTGTCGAGGAGTACGGCGAGGGTGTGGACCGGATGTTCCGAGAGATGGAAGCTCGCCTCATGACGCCGCCGGACATCACGGCCACCTCCAGTTCGGTCACCGTGACCCTTCGCAATCGCTTCCTTGTCAGCGTCGAGGATCAGGCGTGGATCGCGTTGCTCGCCGGCTACTCGATGACGACGGATGAACGCTTCGCACTCGTCAAAACCCGCAACAGAGGGTCGATCACCCGGCGCCGGCTCCGGGAAATGCTCCCCGAGTCCGACGCCGGAGATGTCCTCGCGGGAGCGGTTGCGAAGGGCTTGCTTGTGCGGACTGGGCGAGGGGGCGGCACTCGCTATGTGTTGTCCGATGAAGTCGTGCTGCGCGCGGGCAGCGAAGGCATGGAAGCCCAGCGGCGGCGACGTCAGACGCTGCTGGACGAAATCGGCCGCCGAGGAAGTCTCTCGACATCCGAAGGCGCGAGGTTGCTCGATGAGGACACGGCGGCGGTACGGCAGTTCCTGAACGAACTCGCCAGCGCCGGGCTCGTTCGCGCCGAGGGCAACACCCGCGCCCGTCGCTACTATCCCCCGCGCGCTTAGCCCCGCAGCGGGGCGCGCTCGAGGGCGTCGCGGGCCTCGCTCATGAGGTCGGTCAGCACCTGCTCGACGCTGCGCTGCTCCGAGATCAGGCCGACGCCCTGACCGGCGGCGACCGTCTGGAAGTCCCTGACCTCCCAGTCGTCGATTGCCTGCTGGATCTTCGCGACCAGCATTCCCTGCAGTGGCATCTTCAACGGGTCCGGCGCACCCGGCTCGGACCAGGCCTCGGTCCACTTGGAGCGCAGCATCGAGGCGCGCTTGCCGGTCGAGGCGCGGCTCTGCACCGAGTCCTCGGTCTGGGCTTCGATCAGGCGCTGCTTGACGTGCGGCAGCACGTCGGACTCGTGCGTGCTTTGCCAGATCGTGCCGCACCAGACGCCCGCCGCCCCGAGCGCCAGCGCCGCTGCGATGTGCTCGCCGCTGGTCACGCCCCCCGCGGCGAGGATCGGCGTGTCGTACTCGCGCGCCATCCTCGTCACGGTCGGCACGAGCGAGAACGTGCCGATGCGCCCGCTGTGGCCGCCGGAGTCGCCGCCCTGCGCGACCAGCAGGTCGACGCCCGCTTCGAGTTCGCGCCGCGCCTGGCGCGGCATCCCGATCAGCCCCCAGACCTTCGTTCCCACCTCGTGCCCCCGTTCGAGCACGACGGCGGGGCTGCCGAGGCCGGAGGCGAAGATCGGCACACGCTCGTCGAAGATCACGTCCAGCTGGCGGCGGACGCGCTGCAGCAGGTCCGCCCCGAGCACGGCCTTGACCGGGCTCGTCGGGTCGGGAATCTCGTTGTCGCGCTGGAGGCGGTCCACGAAGTCGCGGTGGACATCCGGGATCATCGCCTCGAGGTCCTCGGGGTTGCCCTCCTCGAACGAGGCGGGGAGCAGCGTGTCGATGCCGAAGGGGCGGTCGCCGACCTGGTCGCGGATCCAGCGGATCTGCTCGCGCGCGTCCTCCGGTTCGAGCGGGCTGATGCCGAGCACGCCGATCGCGCCGGCGTTGCTGGCGGCGGCGACGACCTCCTTCGTCAGCGCGAAGGCGACGATCGGGATCTCGCAGCCGTACTCCTCGCAGAGCCGGGTGCGCAGCGGGTCGGGGTTTGTTGTCATCGAAACGCGTCCTCGATGCGCGCTACCGACTCTCGGGAGCCAGGCGCCCGCCTTCCCCCTCACCCCCGCCCTCTCCCCCAGGGAGAGGGGGCCGGAGGAGCCTCTCAGCTCCCGTTAGCGGCCCTGCCAGATCGCGGTGCGCTTCTCCGCGAAGGCGGTCGGGCCTTCCTTCGAGTCCTCGGAGCTGAAGACCTTTTCGGCGATCCACTGGTAGAGCCGGAAGCTGTTGGAAAGGTCGGCCGAGGACCAGTGCTGGATCTGCGCCTTCGTCGCCGCCACGGACAGCGGCGCGTTGCTCGCGATCATCTGTGCCAGCTCGATCGCGCGAGGTATCAGCCGGTCCGGCTCGACCACCTCGGTCACGATGCCCCACTGCAGCGCCTGCTCAGGATCGACGCGATCGGCGGTGAGCAGCAGCTGGCTGGCGCCGGAGAGGCCGATCAGGCGCGGCAGCAGGTGCAGCCCCGGACCGGGGATGATCCCGCGCTTCGCCTCGTAGAGACCGACGTAGGCCTCGCTGGACATGATGCGGATGTCGCAGCCGAGCGCCGTCTCGAGGCCGCCGCCGACGGCGAGGCCGTTGATCGCCGCGATGAACGGCTTGGGATTGGAGCCGTAGGCGTGCGGCATGATCTGGCCATTGAAGGCCGTCCCGGCCGCGCTCTCGCCTCCGGCGACGCGCTCCGCCGCCTCCTTGAGGTCCATGCCCGCGCTGAAGGCGCGCCCGGCCCCGGTCACGATGCCGACGCGCATCTCGTCGTCGCCGGTGAAGTCGTTCAGCGCCTCGGCCTGCTCGGCGCGCAGGCTACCGCCGAGGGCGTTGAGCCGCTCCGGGCGGTTCATCGTGAAGATCGCGTAGTGATCGAACTTTTCGTACAGCAGGTCCGGCATCGTGCGCCCCCTTGCACCGTCGTCACGTTGCGGCGGGATTGTACCCGTTGTGGGCGGCGTTCGCGGGATCGCGGGTGCGCACGCCTCGAAACTGCGGGCTATCATCGCGGCGCGACGGTGTCGAGGAGTGCGGAGGAACGATGGAGCAGCTCGCGGGGCGGGTCGCCGTGATCACCGGCGCGGCGCGTGGCGTCGGCCGCGCGCTGGCGCTCGAATGCGCGCGCGAGGGCATGCGCCTCGCCCTCGCGGACCTCGACGGCGCGCTCATGGAGCAGGTCGCCGCCGAGGCGCGGGCGCTCGGCGCCGAGGCGTTCGCGATGGCGGTCGACGTCTCCGAGCGCGGCGAGCTCGAGGCGCTCGCCGATCGCACGTACGCGGCGTACGGCGAGGCGAACCTGCTGATGAACCACGCCGGCGTCTCCGTGCGCGGCCTGACCGTCGACGCCAGCGAGGTCGACTGGGAGTGGACGCTCGCGGTGAACCTGCGCGGGGTGCTGAACGGCGTCCGCACCTTCGTCCCGCGCATGCGGGAGCAGGACGGCCCCGCGCACATCGTCAACACCGCCTCGCTGTCCGGGCTGGTGGCGCGGGCGAACGAGCACGGCGTCTACACGGCCTCGAAGCACGCGCTGGTCGGCATGACCAACGTGCTGCGCGACGAGCTGGAGCCGGAGGGCATCGCCGTCTCCTGCTGGTGCCCGGGCGGGATGGCGACGAACCAGACGAACTCCAACGAGTACCGCCCGGAGAAGTTCGGCGGCCACTACGAGTTCTCCGCGCCCCACACGGGGAAGCTGCCCAACCCGATGGCGCCCGAGGAGGTAGCCCCGCGCGTCCTCGCCGGCGTGCGGGCGAACCGGCGCTACATCATCAGCCACCCGCACCGCCTGTCCGACGTCACGGAGTACTACGACCGGATGTGGGACGACTACGATGCGGCTACCCGCATCGCCGACGAGATCGAAGCTGCCGGGTAGGGAAGGGCGCGCCGCGATGACGCTGACACTCGAGGACCGCGAGGCGATCCGCGACCTGTTCGCACGACAGAACCTCGCCTACGACCGCCGCGAGGCCGAGCGGACGGCGGCAATGTTCACCGAGGACGGCGTCCTGGAGCTCAGGGCGAGCGATCTCCTCTTCCGAGGCCGCGAGGCGATCCGCGGCTACATGGGGCGGCTGCTCGACGTGACCGGCGGCGACTACCGCCACTGGACGAACAGCCTCGCCATCGAGCCCGTCGAGGGCGCGCCGGACGAGGCCCGCGTCGAGTGCTACATCATCGCCTTCGGGATGGAAGACGGCAGCCTGCGGCTGGCCGGACGCTACTTCGACCACCTGCGCAAGGTCGACGGCGAGTGGCTGTTCCAGCACCGCCTCTACGTGAGCGAGTTCAATGTCAGCCGGCACGGCGACGTCACCTCGAGGCTGCGCGAATAGTCTCGTTTCCCGGTCCGGTCGCGCGAGGCAAGATGCGCGGCGGGGCCAGCTTTCGTCTTCGATGCTATGCTCCCGCCGTCTGGCACACGGTTTGCGTTGAGAGAGGAAACCAATGGCGAACATGACAGAAGTAGGACAGGCGAGGGTCGAATACCCGGCCGAAGGCGTCGGCATGGTCATCATCGACAACCCGCCGATGAACATGTGGTACCTCGGCCTTGCCAAGAAGATGTCCGACGCGATGGACGAGGTCCGCGAGTCCGGCGCGAAGGTGATGATCCTCGCCTCCGACACGCCCGGCTACTTCCTGGCGCACATGTCCCTGCAGGACAGCATCGACATCGCCGAGGGCCGCGACCCGACCGGCGACTTCGTGGGCATGGCCAAGTGCGGCGCCGAGCTGCGTCTTGGGCCGATGGTCTCGATCGCCGTCAACAACGGCCAGTGCTGGGGCGGCGGCTGCGAGCTCTTCTCGACCGCCAACCTGCGCGTCGCCGGTGAGTCGGCCACGTTCGGCCAGCCCGAGGTGATCATGGGCTCGATGGCTTCGGGCGCAGGCACCTCGCGCATCCCGCGCGTGATCGGCGAGGCGCGCGCGATGGAGCTGCTGCTCGATGGCCGCCCGATCACCGCGCGCAAGGCGCTGCACTGGGGCTTCGTGAACCGCGTCTTCCCGGACGACAAGCTCCGTGAAGAGACGATCAAGTGGGCGGCGCTGATCGCTTCCCGTCCGGCCTACACCCTGCGGGCGATCAAGCGGTCGATCGGCAAGGGCCTGGACCTCGCCTCGCACAAGGAGGCGTTCGCCAACGAGTACCAGGTGAACACGGACATGATCGCCCCGCACGCGGCGGAGAACATGGTCCTCCGCAAGGAGATCCAGGCCCGCTACGACGGGGGCGGAGACTCTTGGGACGCCTGGGAGATCGAGCGCGAGGTCATCGACTGGGACGACTAACCTCGCCACCGAGCCGGGCCTGCGAGCAGGCCCCGCTACGAGCGTAGACGTTGCGGCCCGCCATCATGGCGGGCCGCAACTGTGTTCGATGTGATGGAGCGAGCCGATGCCGCGTACCACGATCACGATCGACAGCTCGGGCGTCAGCCTCGAGGGCGTCCTCGAACTGCCCGACAGCGCTGGCGCCGAGGCTCCCTGCGCGGCGGTCGTCATCTGCCACCCGCACCCGCTCTACGGCGGCTCGATGGACAACAACGTGGTGGCGGCCGTCTCGTCCGGGCTGCGTGAGCGCGGCATCGGCGCGCTGCTGTTCAACTTCCGCGGCGTCGGCCGCAGCGGCGGCGCGCCCGGCGACCAGGGCGAGGCGCTGCTGGACGCACGCGCCGCGCTCGCCTACGCGGCAGGCCTCGACGCGATCGACGAGGCGCGGATCGGCCTCGCCGGCTACTCGTTCGGAAGCGCGGTCGCGGCGACCGCCGCCGCCTCCTCGATCCCCGCGCTCGCGCTGATCGCGCTGCCGCTCTCGATGGCTGACGCGAGCCGGGACGCCCTCGCGGCCTACGCCAACCCGCTGCTCATGCTCTCCGGCTCGGCGGACGGCGGCAGCGGCGAGGACGGCCTGCGCGCCCTCGCCGAGAGCGCGGGCGGTCCCGCGCGCGTCGAGATCGTGCCCGGCGCCGACCACTTCTGGTCGGGCCACGAGGGCGCGATCACGCGCTCCGCCGGGGAGTTCTTCGCGGACGCGCTATCGGGCTAGCGCGGCGCGGAACCCTTCACCCGCGCTGGCTCCCGCGCGGGGAGACAGGGGGCCGGACTGGTGCGCCCTCGGAGGTTTGGTGCGGGCTCGCGGGTCCGGCGATCCCCTCACCCCCGCCCTCTCCCCGAGGAGAGGGGGCCGGACGCCCTCGGGAGTTTGGTGCGCCCTCGGAGGCCACGCCGCGTGCGCCGGAGTCGAGGGGGGAGTGGGGGCGTAGCCCCCCACAGGGGAGGCTTGCGCCCTTGAGGGCGGCGCCCCGTTTCCCGATCCGGGCGGGGGCGTGGGGGCGAAGCCCCCACAGAAAGAAAATCCGAGGGTGGGTGGGTGGGCCGAGCGGCGCGCAGCGCACGCTCCTCCGGGATCTCCTCCGGGATGGGGGTGTGGGGGCGGCTTCACCGGACGCGGGGATACCCCGCCGGGCCCCCCACGAGAGACGTGCGCCTGCCCTCGAGGCCCGCGGTCCGGCTACGTGCTTGCGGCTGCCTGCTCCGCGCGCCGCGCGATTGCGCGCGGGAGGCCCTCGAAGATGCGGCGGTGGATCGGCCAGAGGGCGTACCAGTAGAGCAGCCCGGGTGCGCCAGCCGGGTGGAAGTGCGCCTGCAGCAGCACCGCCGAGCCGCCCTCGCGCGGCTCGACCGAGAGCTCGAGGACCGCGGAGCCCGGCAGCTTCATCTCCGCGACCAGCGTCAGCCGCCCCGGCTCGACCGCGGCGACGCGCCAGAAATCGAGCGGGTCGCCGGCGCGCAACTCGCGAGGGTGACGCCGCCCGCGCCGCATCCCGACGCCGCCCACGAGGCGATCGAGCAGGCCGCGCAGCCGCCAGAGCGCGGTCGCGTAGTACCAGCCGCGATCGCCGCCGATCGCGGCGATCTCCGCCCATGCCGCCTCGGGCGGCGCGCTGCTCCGCGCCTCGTAGCGGGCCGACTTGCCGTAGTAGGAGAGGTGGTGTCGCTGCTGGCGGAAGCTGAAGGCGCCCTCCGTCCAGCGGATCGGCACCGCCGCGCTGGTCTCGGCCTCGAGGGCGGCGCGCGCGGCCTGCTCGTAGCTGATCAGCGGCGCCGGGATCAGATCGCGCAGCTCGTCGGGGCGCCCGGAGACGAGGTTGTGCTGCAGGCCGTCGATCAGCGGCCGCGCCACGCTCGCCGGGACCGAGGTGACGAGGTCCAGCCACCACGAGGAGAGCCCCGGGCTGAGCACGGGCACCGGGACGATCCAGAGCGGCTTGCCGACAACCCGCGCGAACTCTCGCAACAGCTCCTCGTAGGTCAGCGTCTCCGGCCCGACGGCGTCGTAGATGCGGCCCGCCGTCTCCTCGTGCTCGGGCAGGCGGACGAGGATCTCGAGCAGGTCGTCGAGGGCGATCGGCTGGCTGCGTGAGCGCACCCAGCGAGGCGTGACCATGACGGGCAGGTGATAGACGAGGTCGCGGATCACCTCGAAGGCGGCGGAACCGGGGCCGACGACGATGCCCGCCCGCAGCTCGGTGACGGGCGCCGCGCCGGCGCGCAGCCGCTCGCCCGTGTCACGGCGCGAGCGCAGGTGCGGCGAGGCCGCCTGTGCCGGCTGCAGCCCGCCGAGGTAGATGACGCGGCGCACGCCCGCCCGCTCGGCGGCGCGCACGAAGCGGTCCGCGGCCTCGCGGTCGAGCGCGGCGAAGTCGCGCCCGGCCGCCATCGAGTGCACGAGGTAGTAGGCAATCTCCACGCCATCGAGCGCGCGCTCAAGCGAGGCCTCGTCGAGCGCGTCCGCCTCGGCGATCTCGACGCCGTCCCAGCCGCGCGCCTCCAGCGCCTCGCGCCGTCGCGAGGCGGCGCGCACGCGGTAGCCACGCTCCGCCAGCCGCGGCACGAGGTGCGTGCCGACGTACCCGCTCGCTCCGAGGACGAGGACGGACTGCGGCAACGTGCCTGTGCCGGCCTACGCCGCCCAGGCCGCCTCGTCGGCGCCGGGGAGCGGGGGCGGGCGGGTCCAGCGCGGCGGTGTCTCGGAGAGCACGCCCGCGGGGCGCACGTAGGCGAGGTCGCCCCAGTCGCTCGCCATCGGGGCGGTCAGGTCGCCGATGTCGTCGACGCCGGGATCGCGCTCCGCCTGCTCGTCGACGCGGCCGAGCGCGTCGAACCAGCGGCCGGTCTGCGCCAGCGAGACGCGGATCTCGTAGCTGCCGCCCTCGCGCGCGCGGCGCGCCAGCGCCGTCATCACCGCCGCCGCCGCGAGGTAGCCGACCGAGTGGTCGAGGGCCTGCGCGGGCAGCGGGCGCACCTCCTCGCCGGCGTGCAGGCCGCCCTCCAGGGCGATGCCTGAGGCGGTCTGCACGAGGCTGTCGTAGCCGCGACGGGTGGACCACGGGCCCGCCTCGGACCAGGCCGAGAGCGAGAGGTAGACGATGCCCGGCCGCTGCTCGCGGATCGCGTCGAAGCCGTAGCCGCGTCCGGCGAGGGTGCCCGGGCGGTAGCCCTGCACCACCACACCGGCCCCGGCGGCCAGCTCGCGCAGCCGCTCCTGCCCCACCGGCTCCCGCAGGTCGAGGAAGGCGAAGCGCTTGCCGAAGCCGGTGTCCGCGGCGAGCCGCCGCGAGAGCGGCAGGTGCTCGGCGCCGACGCGCAGCACCTCCGCGCCGTAGGAGGCGAGCGTGCGCCCGCAGAGCGGCCCGGCGATCACCCGCGTCAGGTCCAGCACGCGCACGCCGCTGAGCGGCATGAGGTCCTCGGAGGCGTCGGATTCGGGCAGCGGCTCGGGCGGCGAGCCGTCGTCGTGGCGCACGATCGTGAGCAGCGGCAGCGTCGCCAGCGCCTCGCCCTGCGGGTGCGCGTGCCACTCGTCGCGGCTGCGCAGCATGAAGGCGCAGGAGCGCGCTGCGATCACCGCCTCCTCGAGGTCGAAGGCGTTCCAGCCCGCGCAGGCGCGTGCGATGTCGTCGCGATCCTCCTCGGCTCCGAGGAGCTCGAGCGTGCGGCCGCGGAAGTGCGGGAAGTTGCAGTGCAGGTGGATGTAGCGGCCGTCGGCCGTGGGGTAGTAGCCGGAGACGTCGTGCCACTGCTCGCCGACGGGCCGGCCGCCCGTGCGCAGCAGGCGCTCGCTGCGATAGGTGACGGAGGCGTGCCGGGCGTCGATCTCCGCCCGCTGCCAGCGCCCCGTGCGCTCGCGCCAGACGCGAGCCGCCGCCAGCGCCGAGGCGCCGACCATCGCCGCCGCCGCCGTGTCGAGGCCGAACGATGTGGCGTACATCGGCTGCTCGTTGGAGATGCGCACGTGCTGGAGGTCGTCGGCGTCTCCGCCGAGCGCGCTCCAGACTCCTGCCAGTGCCTCGCTGCGCGATGTGACCACGATGCCCGCCTCTCTCCGCCGTCTCTGCCGAGGCTACCCGCCGTCCTCGTCGTCCTGCCAGCGGAGCACCGGGCGGCGGGCGGCCGTCGCCTCGTCGAGGCGGCGGATCGGGGCGGTCCAGGGAGCGCCGTGGAGCGTCTCGGGATCCTCGGCGGCCTCGGCGGCGATCGCGATCATCGCCTCGGCGAGGGCCTCGATCGCCTCGGGCGGCTCGGTCTCGGTCGGCTCGATCATCAGCGCCTCTTCGACGATCAGCGGGAAGTAGACGGTCGGCGGGTGGAAGCCGTGGTCGATCAGCCGCTTGGCGATGTCGTAGGTGCGCACGCCGTGCTCGCGGCGCTGGCGCGAGCCGGAGAAGACCACCTCGTGCAGCACGGGGCGGTCGTACGGCAGGTCGTAGTGGCCGTGCATCAGCGCGCGCAGGTAGTTGGCGTTGAGCACGGCCTGCCCGGAGACGGCGCGCAGGCCCTCGAGGCCGAGCGCGCGCATGTAGGCGTAGGCGCGAATCAGCACGCCGACGTTGCCGTGGAACTGCTGGAGCCGGCCGATGCTGCGCTCCGGCGTGCCGAGGCGCACGAGCCCGTCCTCGCACTCCTCGACGACGGGCGTCGGGAGGTACGGGGCCAGCTCCTCGCTGCAGCAGACGGGGCCCGAGCCGGGGCCGCCGCCGCCGTGCGGCGTGCTGAAGCTCTTGTGCAGGTTGAGGTGCACGACGTCGAAGCCGAGGTCGCCGTAGCGCACGCGGCCCATGATCGCGTTGAGGTTCGCGCCGTCGCCGTAGAGGTAGGCGCCGGCGCCGTGGATCAGCTGCGCGACCTCCTCGATGCCCTGCTCCCACAGCCCGAGCGTGTTCGGCGCGGTGACCATGACGGCGGCGACGGTCTCGTCCAGCTCCTGCTCGATCGTCGCGCGGTCGAGCGAGCCGTCGGCGGCGGTCGGGATCTGCGTGACGGTGAAGCCGGCCATCGCGGCCGTCGCCGGGTTCGTGCCGTGCGCCGAGTCCGGGACGAGGATGCGGCGCCGCGTCTCGAGCTCGCCTCGATCCTCGAGGGCGCGCGTGATCATCAGCACGCCGGCCAGCTCGCCTTGCGCGCCGGCGGCGGGGGCGAGGCTGACCGCGGGCAGCCCGGTGATCTCGGCGAGGCCGCGGCGCAGCTCGAGCAGGATGCGCAGCGTCCCCTGCGCGTCCTCCGGCGGAGACTGCGGGTGCGCGGTCGCGAAGCCCGGCAGCGACGCCACGAGGTCGTCGACCTTCGGGTTGTACTTCATCGTGCAGGAGCCCAGCGGGTAGGTGCCGGAGTCGATGCCGTAGTTCCGCGCGGAGAGCGCCGTGTAGTAGCGCACGAGTCCGCCCTGGCTCAGCTCCGGCAGCCGCACGGAGTCGCGCAGCAAACTGGCGTCCGGCAGCGGCGTCTCGTCCCCCTCCCACGAGGGCACGTCGACGGCGCGGCGGCCGGGCGTGCCGCGGTCGAAGCTCAGGCGCGCGCCGAAGTCCTCGCTGCGGGGCAGGTGCGCACTCATGCCTCGCCCCCGATCCCGGCGAGCGCCTCGATCAGCGCGTCGACGTGCGCGTCGGGCGTCGCCTCGGTCACGGCGAAGAGCAGCGCGTCGCGCGCCTCGGGCTCCGCTCGCGCCGAGACGTCGAGGCCGGCGCCGATGCCGCGCGCGGCGAGCTGCGCGGCGAGCGTGGCGGCGGGCAGGGGGCCGCGCACGAGGAACTCCTGGAACCAGGGCCCGCGCTCGGGAACCTCGTAGCCGGGCAGCGCCGCGATCCGCGCCGCTGCGTCGTGCGCGCGCTGGTAGCACAGCTCGGCGGCCTCGCGCAGGCCGCGCGGGCCGAGCGCCTGCACCGTCACGGTGAAGGCGAGCGCGATCAGCGACTGCGCCGTCGAGATGTTCGAGGTCGCCCGCTCGCGCCGGATGAACTGCTCGCGCGCCTGCAGGGTGAGCACGTAGCCCGTGCGCGGCTCGCCGCCGGGCGGGCCTTCCAGCTCCTTGGTGCGGCCGACGATGCGGCCGGGCATCTGCCGCAGGTACGGCGTGCGCGCGGCGAACAGCCCCAGCGAGGGCCCGCCGAAGGCCGGCGCGCCCGCCAGATCGCGCCCCTCCCCGGTGACGATGTCCGCGCCCGCATCCCCCGGCGCGCGCAGCATTCCCAGCGCGAAGGGGTCGGCGACCGTCACGAACAGCGCCCCGGCGGCGTGTGCCGCCTCGGCGAGCGGTTCGAGGTCCACGATCGCGCCGAGGAAGTCCGGCTGCTGGGCGACCAGGCAGGCGTGCTCCTCGGTCGTCGCGTCCGCCGACGTCACGATGTCGACGCGCAGGCCCGGGCCGCGGGCGTAAGTGCGCACCACCTCGGCGGTGCCGGGGTGGATCGGTTCGAGCAGCGCGACGGCGCTGCGCTTCGTGGCGCGCGCGGCGAGGAGGCAGGCCTCGGCGGTCGCGCTGGCCACGTCGTAGAGGCCGGTGTTGGACACGTCCATCCCGGTCAGCTCGCAGACGACGGACTGGTACTCGAAGGCCGTTTGCAGCGTGCCCTGGCTGATCTCCGGCTGGTACGGCGTGTACGCCGTGACGAACTCGGAGCGCGAGGTCAGGTGGCCGGTGATCGAGGGAATCGAGCGGCGGTAGGCGCCCGCGCCGAGGAAGCTCGGTCGCGATGCGGCGGCGTTGGCGGCGGCGCGTTCCTCCAGCAGCGCGATCAGCTCCGGCTCGGTGAGCGCCGGCGGCAGATCGATCGCCGGGTCGCGCATGGCCGCGGGCAGGTCGGCGAAGAGCGCGTCGAGGTCCGCGACGCCGACGCGCTCCAGCATCCGCGCGCGATCAGCCTCGGTGGCCGGGATATAGGGGTGAGGCGACCCGGCGAACGACGCGGACGCCAACGTCAGCTCGCCGGAAGCTGCGCGGTGTACGCGCCGGCGTCGAGCAGATTCTCGAGTTCGGAATCGTCCGCGATGCGGACGCGGATCAGCCAGCCGTCCTCGTAGGGGGAGTCGTTGACCAGTTCCGGCTGTTCCTCGAGCTCGCCGTTGGCGGCGAGCACCTCGCCGCTGATCGGAGCGTAGAGGTCGGAGACGGTCTTCACCGACTCGATCTCGCCGAAGCGCTCGCCGGCGCTGATGCTGTCGCCCGCAGCCGGCAGGTCGAGGTAGACGACGTCGCCGAGCTGGTCCTGGGCGAAGTCGGTGATGCCGATGACGGCCTCGTCCGGGCTCGCCTCGCCTCGTCGCAACCACTCGTGGTCGCTGGTGTAGAGCAGGTCGTCAGGGGTCTCCGTCATGGTTGCCTCGGCTTCCGGTAGAACGGGCGTCGCACGACCTGGACGGGGAGTGCGCGACCGCGCACGTCGACCGTGAGATTGACGCCGGGACTCGCAAGCTGGACGGGAAGGTAGGCCATGCCGATGCCGAGGCGCAAGCTTGGGCTGTAGGCCCCGCTGGTGAGCCTCGCGACGGCTTCCCCGCCGTCCGGGTCGTGCACCGAGTAGCCCGCGCGCAGCACCCCTCGCTCCTGCGCCATGAGGTGCGCGAGCCGTCGCGTGCGAGGCCGCGCCTTCGCCTCCGCCAGCGCCTCGCGGCCCGTGAACGGCGCCCCGTCGTCGAGGGTCACGGCGAAGCCGAGGCCCGCCTCGAAGGGGTGCGTGGTCTCGTCGATGTCGTTGCCGTGCAGCGGCAGCGCCGCCTCCAGCCGCAGCGTGTCGCGAGCGCCGAGCCCGGCGGGCGTCGCGCCGCCCTCGGTCAGGGCGTCCCACAGCGCCGAGGCCTGCTCGGCGCCGACGATGCACTCGCCGCCGTCCTCGCCGGTGTAGCCGGTGCGGGCGACGAGCACGGGCGTGCCCTGCCAGTCCAGCTCGGCGCAGTCGCGCTGCTCGAGCGCGGCGAAACCCTCGCCGAGGACGCTGCTCAGCAGCGCGACGGCGTCCGGGCCCTGCACGGCCAGCATCACGGTCTCGGGCGTGACCTCGGAGGCGTCGTCGCCGGCGACGGCCTGCAGGCGCTCGAAGTCCTTGTCGGCGTTGGCGGCGTTGTGGATGACCAGCCAGCGATCGCCGGGCAGGTGGTAGATGAAGACGTCGTCCTCGATGCCCCCGGCCTCGTTGCAGTAGAGCGAGTAGTGCGCCTTGCCGACTGGCAGCGTGGTCACGTCGAAGGTCGTCACCGAGCGCAGCAGCGAGGCCGACCGCGGCCCCTCCACCCAGGCGCGCGCGAGGTGCGAGACGTCGAACACGCCGACGCGTTCGCGCACCGCCTCGTGCTCTCCGACGATGCCCCCGTACTGGAGCGGCATCTCCCAGCCGGCGAAGGGTGCGAAGCGTGCGCCGAGCGCCTGATGCCGCTCGCGCAGTACGAGCTCCGTGAGCCCGCTTCCGCCGCCGGATCCGCCCGTTTCCGCCATGCTTCGAATGTAGCCCCGGTGCGCGTAGCGGGCTACCTGTGGATGCGCCCGCGCGTGCACCAAGTGCATCGCGCAGCTTCGGGCCGGTCGTCGTGGCGGTCAGCGAGGATGTGCGCGAGAGGTGCGTCTACTAGGATCGTGGGCGATCAGCGTCGCCGAGGGGCCGACTGGTCTGGTAGAGGCGGTTGATGCATGAACCGGGACGAGTACGAGAAGTGCCTTGAAGGCTTCGATCAACTCGTGTCGATGGCAAGGATGTACAGCGCAGTCCTTGAGACCTTCATCCAGGATGACGAGGAAACAGAGGGTGTCTTGAACACCTACCGCGGGTTCTTTGCCCCTGTCAAGGCGGCGTTACACAACGGGATGCTCCTCGAAGCTGCCAAGGCACTCGACAAGAACTCGCAAGCGGCAAGCCTCCAGAACCTGTTGAGGGCTGTGGGGGAGGCACCTGAATTTGCCCCCGGTTTCGATGCCTCCGGCGTGGACCAGTGGCTTGTCGAACGGGAAGAGGTCATCCGCGGCTTGCGGGTTCTGCGCAACAAGCGTCTGGCGCACTTTGATGTCCCTGCTGAACTGCCCGGCGGGATTACGTACGGGGACTTCACGGATCTGCTGGAAGACCTCAACAAGTACTCGACCGACCTTCAGCTCGCGTTCCGCGGACACGCTGCCACCATGGATCTGGCTGCGAAGGAGGTACGACAGGACACTGAGGCGTTGCGACGGGCGCTGGTCAAAGTCCGCCGCGAGCAGCACCGTCGTGCAGATGAGTATCTGAGCGCGCTCGATCAGTGAGCGCAAGCCAGCTGTCGCACCCGGGCACCCTCCGCAACGTGGACATCGCCGAGGTAGCGGGCGGCGAAGGCAGCGGCCCCGAGGACGGCGCGCTAGATGTAGCGGAGCTGCTTCGCGGCGGCGGTCAGCTCGTCGCGGAAGCGGGGGTGGGCGAGGCCGATCAGCGCCTGCGCGCGCTCACGCGTGGTCTTGCCCTTGAGTTGCGCCAGCCCGTACTCGGAAGCCAGCCAGTGCACCTCGTTGCGCGGCGTCGTGACCGCTGCGCCTGGCGTAAGCGTCGGCACGATGCGAGAGACCTCCCCGCCCTTCGCCGTCGAATAGAACGCGATGATCGACTTCCCCCCGCGCGAGTCGAACGCGCCGCGAGCGTAGTCGTGCTGACCGCCCGTCCCGCTGAACTGCGCGGTCCCTATCGACTCCGAGCAGCACTGGCCCGTGAGGTCGACCTCGATCGTGGAGTTGACGGAGATCATGGTGTCGTTGCGCGCGATGTTCGGCGGGAAGTTGGTGTAGGAGACGGGATGCGCCTCGATGCCCGGGTTGTCGTCGAGGAACTCGTACATGCGCCGTGAGCCCGCGGCGAAGGCGTACAGCGCCTTGCCGCGGTGGAAGGTCTTCTGCGAACCGTCCGCGACGCCCGTCTCGATCAGGTCCACCATCGCGTCGACGAACATCTCCGTGTGGATGCCGAGGTTGCGATGTCCCGTCAGCGCCCTGGCGAGGGCGTTCGGCACGCCGCCGATGCCGAGCTGGATGGTCGCGCCGTCCGGCGTCATCTCGGCAATCAGCTGACCGATCGCCTCGTCCTCGGGCCGCTCGGGGACCAGGGGCAGCTCGGGAAGCGGCGCGTCGTGCTCGACGATCGCGTCGACCTCGGAGACGTGGACCCACGAATCGCCATGCACGCGCGGCATCTGCTCGTTGACCTCTGCCAGCACGATGTCGGCCGCCGCGATCGCCGCCTTGTTGGTGTCCACGTTCGTGCCGAGGCTCATGTAGCCGTGCCGGTCCACGCGGGAGACGCAGATCATCGCGACGGCGATGTCCATGAACTCCGTGAACAGCCGCGGGAGCTGATGGAAGTAGTTCGGGTTGTAGTGCGCGGCGCCGGACCCCACGGGATCGCGATCGAAGCCGTTGACGAACAGCGATTCCCAATGGATGACGTCGCTCAGATCGGGCGCGAGGATCGACTCGGAAGCCGCACGCATCGGCAGCAGGCTGGACATTCGCAGGCTCGAGAGTCCGCCCGCTCGCGCGCGATCAGCCACCGCCCGCACGAGCGCGGGCGGCTCCCCGACCGCGTTGCCCTTGACGACCAGGCTGCCGTCGGGGATGAGCGCGACCGCTTCGGCGGGCGTGCGCAGCTTGTTGCGGTACGCCTCGACGTGATTCGCCACCGCGCTCCCCCTTCCCCGCGCCGGCCGCGCGGCCCGGCCATCCGGGAGTGCGATGATACCAGCGCCGCGCCGAGGCCCCCTACGACCTACAGGGGCTGCCTCTCGAATGCATATAGCCCATCGTGCCCGCGGCCTGCTCGTTTCCGCCGTCGGCGGCGAGCTTCGTTGCTTCGTCGTGGGTCACTCCTAGAGCCGCTGACCGGACCCCCTTCGCGAGACCACCGCCTATGAGAGTCCAGCGTGTTGCTGAGCCTCCCAGCGCTCGGCGTAGGCAGCCGGGGCAAGCCAGCCCAGGCTGCTATGCGGGCGCTTCGTGTTGTACTCGATCCTCCAGTCCTCGATCAGCACCTGCGCTTCGAGCAGGCTGTCGAACTGCTCGACCGCCAGGAACTCGTCGCGCAGCCGGCCGTTGAACGACTCCACGTACGGGTTCTCCCACGGCGCGCCGGGCTCGATGTAGCTGCTGCCGGTGCCGCTGAACCGGCACCAGTCGCGCAAGGCGTTGGCCGTGAGCTCGGGCCCGTTGTCACAGCGGATGTAGCCGGGCGCTGTCCCGCGCCAGGCGACGATCCGGTCGAGCGTGGCGGCGGTGGCGTCGGCGTTGATGCGCCTGGCGGCCACCACCGCCAGCGCCTCCCGCGTGTGTTCGTCGACGATGTTGAGCAGCTTCAGGACCCGCCCGTCCGCGGTCTGGTCGAACTGGAAGTCCAGCGCCCAGACGTGGTTCGGCCGCTCGGCACGCAGCCGCCTGGCGGGCTGCGCCGAGTCCCCCAGGCGCTGACGCTTGCGTCGCTTCAGCGGGACGCGCAGCCCCTCCTCGCGCCAGAGCCGTTGCACCCGCTTGCGGTTCACGCCCCAGCCCTCCTCGCGCAACGTCGCCCAGGCCCGGCGGTAGCCCCAGCGGGGGTGGCCACGCGAGAAGGCGTGTAGTTCCGTCCTGAGCGCCTCGTCGCCGCGGCCGCGCGCCGGGAGGCGGCGCTGCGTGGAGCGGTGCTGGCCGGTGACCCGGCATGCCCGCCGTTCCGACAACTCGAGGCGGTCCTGCAGCATGCAGACCGCCTCGCGCCGGCGCGACGGGCTTACCAGTTTCCCTTCGCGATCTCCTTGAGCGCGTCGATCTCGAGTTCCTTGTCGGCGACGATCCGCTTCAGCCGCGCGTTCTCGCGCTCCAGCTCGCGCAGCCGTTTGGCGTCGTCGGCCTTCATCCCGCCGTACTGGTTGCGCCAGCGGTGGTAGGTCTGCTCCGAGATCTCGACCTGCTTCGCCGCCTCGGCGATCGTCTGCCCTTCGCCGAGCAGCCGCTCCACCTCGCGCAGCTTGCGCACGATCTGCTCAGGCGTGTGCCTGCGTCGTTTCACCGTGATGTCCTCCTCCGCCCACCTTCGCGGGCCAAAGGACTCTCATCAACGGCGGTCCCGTTTCAAGGGGTCAGGTCACCGCCGCAATCTCTTCCCACGAATAGTCGTTTGCGAACAGCGCGATCGCGCAGATGGTTCGTTGCCGCTCATCCACTTGTCGGTCCTCTCTCGAAGTCTCGGGCATCCCCCGCCGTCCGGGGGACCGCCTAGAGTATAGAACATTAGCTCTCACGACCGGAGTTGATCCGCCACCCGCACCCCGTCCCCCGGAAACCCCTCAGGCGGCGTGGAGGTCGTCGAGGTAGCGGGCGGCGAAGGCGGCGATCAGCTCGGCCTTGGGGGCAGGAGGCTACGAGTGCCGTTACACCGAACCCAGCGCGTCCAGAGCGGGGGCAACAATCGCGCTGGCTTCTTCCCAGGGCACGATCGGGTGGGCTTTCACGGCCGGATCAGAGAACGCCCTCGCGGCCTTTTCGAATGCGGCTCGATCTTCGTTGGTCACAGGAGGCACGTACACGATTGAGAGCCCAACATCCTTCGGCACGCTGTGGTCACGGTCATCTTCGCCCTGGACGGATAGCATTCCACCTTTTGATCGGAGGGACCTGACGGTCCAAGCCCACGACTGGATGTCGGTCAGCAAGGAATCCTTGTCCGGGATTTGGAAGGACCAGCAGTTGGTGAGGAAGGCGACCGAACCATTGTGGACAGCGAAGTCCACGGGGGCGCTGTAACCGCTCGAGTCGAGGAGGGCGGCCGTCCACAAGTTCTCGTCCTTGATGTTGACTTTCCGTAGAGCCTGGCGAACGGCTCCCTGCGCGGTATTTTTCTTCGTGAACGCGAGCCTCCGGCTCTCGCGATCCACAAGCAAGTCATCCCACAACAAGTCGATTGCTGCCTGTGCGCTGTCGGCGTCAACAGGCTGCGGCTGCGAGAACTGCACGGTGCCCCGCTGTTGATTCGCGAGTTCCCTGATCCAGTGCTCCGTATGGTCCTCCATGGCTTCGATCAGTGAAATCTGCCCGCCTGCGTGCGCTTCCGTGTACTTCTCCAAGTCGGCCGTCAGCCATTCCAGGTAGCCGATCACTCCGGGAAGCGCGTCGCCTCCCAGTTGGCGAGCTCGAGTCTTCTGATTAACGGTTTGCAAGGTCCATTCGCGTGTGTCCTCGGACCCGGCGAGCAGCCCGATGTTCACGCGCTCGCCGCTTGCCGTGTTCGGTACGTACCGGATGACGGAGTAGACGTGACGCACTATGCACCGCCCGCCAGATTCAGCAGCCGTTGGGCAACTTGCGGCGCGCGCCTCTCCAGAAAGAACCCCAGGCACTCCAATTCGCTGTCGCTCACGGGCCATTCGTCCGGGATACCAGCCAGAATCTCCACGAGCTGATCTGATCGCACTAGGGAAAGCCCATCGGACATTTGGCGAATCTCAGCCGCGTCGAGCCCCGCTGTTTCAGCACCCGGGAATTCAGTGTGCAGTTCATGAGGAACGTCCACCCGTGCCATGACTTGATCGAGGTCTTGATTCCAATCGGGTCCTCCTGGAAAGAAGTGCCCATGATCGTGTGAGTAGGTCTTGTGATTGTCTTCGAGCGCGTAGAGCCATTGGCTGTCGTTGCCCCAGCACCAATCATGGAGGGCGTACACGCCGACATGGCGACGAGCATTGTCATCTAGGGTGCGGTGACGCAGCCTCCTTTCGTTGATGGCGCCTTGGACGTGGCGTGAACCGTGTGCTAGGCCAGGTTCGACTTGAATCCCGTGGATGTCCCCAGCGAGAGCTTCCGTCACCTCGACAATCGCCACATCACACGTGAGTGCGCCGATGAGGGCCCCGCAGCGAGCGACGACTTGCTCGTTGACAAGCACCATTGGACTCTGCCTGTTGTTCTCCAGCTTCACCCACCATCGGGCGCCATCAGCATCGAGCATCTGAAGAGGAGCCGAGCCCCCTTCTCCCGGACGGTCGCCGATGGAAGCGACCAGTCGGCGCACATCGCTCGTCCCACGCCGCCCCTTGAGTAAGCCGCTCCACGCGCTCTCATCCGCCATGGGCGGGAATATATACACAATAGCATCAAGAGCGCGACCGCTCCGACTGCAATGGAAGCGCCGGGCAGCCGAGCTCTGGTGTGAAGGCTGCGACATGGACTGCTCGCTGGATACCATCATGTAGGCTGCGCCCCGGCCCCCCCCCCGCGCCCTCACGCAGCGTGCAGGTCGTCGAGGTAGCTGGCGGCGAAGGCGGCGATCAGCTCGGCGGCCTCGCCGGGGCGGGCCTCGACGCCGATGCGGCCGTGCTGCACGCCGAGCTTCGAGGCCTCGACGAGGGCGCGCGCGCACGCTTCCTCCTCGCCCGGCGCGATGTTCGGCATTCCGCCCAGGCCGAAGGTCAGATCTGCCGGGTCGCGCCCGGCCTCCTCGGCGGCGCGGCGGACGGCGGCGGCGTCCTCGCGGTAGGTCGGGAGGCGGTAGATGCCCGCGAACCAGCCGTCGGCGATGCGCCCGGCGCGGCGGAACGAGGCCTCGCTCGCGCCGCCCAGCCAGACCGGGATCAGCGGATCGGGCGCGGGGCGCGAGATCCAGCCGTCGACCTCGTAGAAGTCGCCGTGGTGGTCCACCGGCTCGCCGCTCCAGAGGGCGCGCATCAGCGCGACCTGCTCCTCGACGCGCGCGCCGCGGCGCGGCCAGGGCGCCGACAGCACCTCGAACTCCTCGCGGGCCCAGCCCACGCCGGCGGCGAGGTAGACGCGCCCCGGCCCGGCGAGCCGGTCGAGCGAGGCGAGGATCTTGGCGTGCAGCACCGGGTGCCGCATCGGCAGCACCAGCACCGCCGTGCCGAGGCGGATGCGCGAGGTGACCGAGGCGGCGAAGGCGAGCAGCGTGAGCGGCTCGAGCAGGTCGCGGTCCGGCCGGTAGCGAGCGGGCAGCCCGCCGGGCCGGTCCGGGTGCGTCGAGACGTACTCCCGAGGCATCACCACGTGATCGGCCACGGAGAGGGCGTCGAACCCGCCCTCCTCCGCGGCCTGCGCAACCTCGATGACGTGCTCGCGGTTCGCGTGCCTGCCGAGCTGCGGCAACCCGAGGGCGATCTCCACGGCTGAGCCGTCCGTGTGCCGGAGGCCGGCGCTACCTGACGCCGACCTCGTCCTTGATGAAGGCGGCGTCCGCGAGGTCCGGCTCGGGCTGGTAGAGGATCTCCTTCGCGTACTCGGGCGTCGGGTTCTCCTTGTCGTAGGGCTCGGTCTCCGGGTCGATGCCCGGCTCCGGCATCACGACGGCGCCGCGCTCGCGCGAGGGCAGCGAGACGAGGGCGTGACCCCACGAGGCGCGCCACTTCTGGCTGTCGTAGACCATCACGATCTTGACGAGGTTCTCGTCGCCGCGCTGGAACTTCTCGGTGACCTCGCCGTGGATCCAGCAGACGTCGCCGTAGGCCACGGGGCGCCGGCCGAGCATCGAGAGCTCCCGCAGGAAGGCGTCGTCGCCCATCCAGTTGGTGACCATCGTGGTGCCGTAGCCGCTGCGCGGCTGGAGCACGTCGAACATGTCCGGGAAGCCCGCGAAGCGCGCGAACTGCTGGTCGTAGTGGGTGCGCTCCGGCACGTCGGGCGTCATCGTGTCCGGGTCCGGCACGTTGGCGCCGGGGTGGCGCTTGAAGTAGTTGTACATGTTGCTGTTGGACATCATGAACGGCGCGCCGGTGCCCATGTAGTACGAGATGATCTCGCGACCCACGTAGGGCATCGTGATGTAGGGGCCGACCTTGTCGCCGACCTCGACATCCTCGTAGTAGCGCGGCTCGGCGCCGCGAATCTCGATCTTGTCGTAGGCCTCCCAGAGATCCTGCAGCTCTTCCTCGGTGTAGACGTGGCGGCGCCAGTCGCGGTGCGGGCCGACGGTGTCGCGGCGGCCGCGTGCGGCGTCGCGCTCCCAGCGCTTCACGAGGCCCCAGTTGTTGGCGATCATCGTGCCGTCGTCCTCGTCCACCCAGGCGTGGCGGCGGACGACGTCCAGCATGCGCCCGGCGAAGCGGCTGGGCGCCAGGTAGTGGTCCCACATGCAGCTCTTCATCTGGATGCGCAGCCCCAGCGTGACCGGCTTGTAGAACGTCCAGAACAGCGAGGCGTGCGTCGCGTGGACGCCGGGGAAGCCCCCGCCGCCATGGCCGGCGCGCCGGCCGAACGAGTCGAGGAACAGCGGGTGCGCGACCAGGCCGCCCCAGCGCGTGTTCTCGGCGTACTCGTCGTCCTGGAAGAGCGGGTTGGCGTTGCCGATGCCGAGCGCGTAGTGCTCGAAGGCGTCGCGGGTGCAGTCGCGCCACCACGGTGCATCGGGTCGCCAGGAGGCGAAGCGCTGGGAGATGCGCTCCATCTCCTCGTCGGTGATCTTGCCCCAGGTGCTCGGTCGTTCTCGTCGCTCAGTGGTCACGCAGTCACTCCTTTGTTGCTCAGGCAGGTGAGAGCCGGGTATCGGTCCAGCGTTCCGTCAGGGGCCACTATAATGCCGTCTACGGGAACGCGGGGCGCAGTCGCGAGGCACGAGGGGTGGACATGGCGAACCAGACGGGCAAGCGCTACTACTGCGAGCGTTGCGGATCCGAGTTCATCGTCACCACCGGCGGCAGCGGCGAGCTGTCCTGCTGCGACCAGCCCGTGACCCGGCGCTAGCGCCCGTGGTCAACGATCTCGGCCACCGCTACCAGTGCGAGGAGTGCGGCACCGTGGTGCTCTGCATCCGCCGCGGCGAGGGCGAAATCAACTGCTGCGCCAAACAGATGGTGTTGCTCGCGCCTCGCGAGCTGCCCTCGGCCGACTAGCCCGACTGGAAGCGATGCGCACGCTCGATATCTTCTTCGACGTGGACTACACGATCCTCGGTCTCGACGGATCGCTGCGCCCGTGGACGCGCGAGGTCTTCGAGCGGCTGCGGGCCGAGGGCCATCGGGTGCACGTCTGGTCGGGCGCCGGCGATCGCTCGGCGTTGCTGCGCGAGCACGGGCTGGAGCACCTGGTCGAGGCCTGCTACCACAAGCCGCTGACGGATCACGAGGCGGCGCTGGAGCGGCTGGGGGTCCCGCTCACGCCGGACTTCGTGATCGACGACTCGCCGGAGATCCCGGCGGTCTTCGGAGGAGCGCTGGTCGCGGCCTACACGGCGGGCACGCCGAGCGACTACTTCCCCCGCGACCGCGACGAGGAGCTGCTGCGCGCCTGCGAGGCGGCGCGCGAGTTCGCCGCCACGGGCGCCTCGGCGGACCCTCGCTACTGCGCGAAGGGCAGCCGCGTCCGGAGGTAGGGCGGGCTATGGGGGCGCGGGCGTCCACGTGCCGCAGTCTTGGCTGTGGAAGCCGATGTCCGTCGGTGCGATCGCGGTGATGGCGAGGCCGTTCTCGGGTGCAGAGCCAGCCTCGATGATGTCTCCGGGAGTCCCACTGAAGCCGCTAAATCGTCGCCATTCACAGTTGTGCACGGGCTTCGTCGCCTGATACCGACCGGGCGTGATCTCCTCCCCAACCAGGAACGTGCCCTCGCCGAACGGCTGACCCGACTGAGCAAGCGGCTCAAGCGGCGACCAATCGCCGCAGTCGACGCTGTAGAACCCCAGGTCCGATGGCGCAATCTCCACAATGAGCGGAGGGATGCTGCCGCGGTAGTAGCCTTGGCCGGAGTAGCCGATTGGTGAGGCGTCACCGTTCGCGATGACTTCTTCAGGCGAACCACCGAATCCGCTCAGGCGCCGCCATTCGCAGTAGTAGCCGACCCCATCGATGTTGCGGTAACGGCCGGGCACGAAGTCGTCACCTACGACGAATGTGCCATCGCCGAACGGCTCGCCGGGAGTCATCGGACGGGTCAGGTCGGCGGACCAGGTGCCGCAGCTGCTGCTGGAGAAGCCAACGTCCGAAGATGCGATCTCGACGATGGCTCCGGCCCCGAATCCAGCGAGGCCCACGTACCCCATGCCGGCAACGTCATCGTCGGGTCCCGTCCCGGACCAACGAAACCCGTCGAACCCGGTCAAGCGCCACCAGATGCAGCGGCCGTCGGGGGTCCCGTTTGTGCGATAGCGGCCGGGGTCAATCTCGGGCCCGACGAGGTACGTGCCGTCGCCGAACGGCTGGCCGGGCGTGACGATCGGCGTCAAGCCGGGAGTCCAGGTTCCACAGCCGAGGCTGCCGAACGATCCGTCCGAGGGGGCGATATCAACGATGCTGTAGCGGGGCTTCAGGTGGTTGAGCCCCCCGCCGACGGGGCTCCCCCCCATCCAGAGGCCAAAGTCGTCTCCCCGCCGCCAGTAGCAGTCCTCCAGGTTCGTGAAGGTTGTCGTGCGGTAGCGGCCGGGCAAGATGTCGACGCCGATGCGGTACTCGCCGTCACCGAAGGTCGGCAGCGGGGGCGGCGTCGGCGAGGCCGTGGGCGTGGGCGCGGCTGTCGGCGAGGGCGTGGCCGTTCGCGAGGGCGTCGCGGTCCTCGTCGCGGTAGGGCCGCGCCTGGCTGTCGCCGTGCGCGAGGGCATCGCAGTCCTCGTCGCGGCGGGGACCACGGTGGGCGTACTCGTGGGGACCGGCGAGTCCGTCGGTGATGGCGAGGGCGCGCGGATCGGGACAGCCGTCGGCGGGGGCATCGTCGCCGTGGGCGTAGGGGCGGGCGTCCCGTCGTCCTCGGGAATCGAGGCGTCGCAGGCGGCGAGGGCGGCGAGGGCGGCGAGCAGCGCGGCGGCCAGCGCGAGCGCGGCGATCCGCTGCCCCATCGGTGCCTCCCCGGCGGCGCAAGCCGCCCCATAGTAGGACGCCGCACCCCCCGTTCGCGGTTCCCGCTCCCCGGTGCCGCGCCCAAGGTGGTACAACAGGCACCTACCCTGCGGATCGCGCGCGCGAGGGGGCGAGCATGTCGGGAAATGGGACGACCGAAGGCGGCGACAACGGCACCGACAGTGGCGCCGCGCCGGGACTGCTGACGGGCCTGCAGGTGCTCGACTTCAGCCAGTTCGCGTTCGGCCCGGTGGCCACCCGGCTGCTGGCCGACCTCGGGGCCGACGTGATCAAGGTCGAGCCGCTCGAGGGCGACTTCTCGCGGCTCACCGCGGAGCCGTTCGTCGACAGCATCACCTTCATCTGCACGAACCTGAACAAGCGCAGCTTCTCCGTGAACCTCAAGGACGAGCGCGGCCTCAAGGCGGTGAAGCGGCTCTGCGAGCGCGCCGACGTGCTGGTCGAGAACTTCCGGCCGGGCACGATGGACCGCATGGGCCTCGGCTACGAGGAGCTCTCGAAGATCAATCCGGGGCTGGTCTACGGCTCGTTCTCGATGTTCGGGGAGAGCGGCCCGCTCTCGCACCGCCGCGGCGGCGACATGTGGGCGCAGGCCTTCGCCGGCTTCGTCACCAGCCAGACGGACCCCGACGGCGATCAGTCGCCGTGGGTGAATGGACATAACGTCATCGACTACGGTGGCGGCGCCGTCAACGCCTACTCGCTGATGGCCGCGCTCTGGCATCGCGAGCGCACGGGCCGCGGCCAGAAGGTGACGAACAACCTCGTCAACACCGCCGTGCTGATGCAGTGGCCGGCGATCGCCCACTACCTCTCCGAGGGCATCGAGTTCCGCAAGGAGGGCCGCGGCGGAGTGCGCTCGCGCTTCCCCTACGCCGCCTACCCGGCCAGCGACGGCTACGTGCTGACGATCTTCGGGCAGGACGACACGGAGTGGCGGATCGTCTGCGAGATCCTCGAGATCGAGCACGTGCTCGACGATCCTCGCTATGACACGGTGGAGAAGCGCAACGCCGCCCGCCTCGATCTCTACCCGGTGCTCGACGAGGCGTTCTCGAAGCAGACTCGCGAGGAGTGGCAGGATCGCTTCCGCGCGCGCCAGCTGCGCTGCGACCCCTGCCTCAACTACGAGGAGTTCACGACGCACGGGCAGTTCCTCGAGAACTCGCTGGCGGTGACGGTGGACGACCCGCGCGACGGCGAGCTGGTGATGCCGGCGAGCCCCGTGCGCTTCAGCGACTTCCCGCCCCCGCAGACGGCGCGCCACTCGCCGATCCTCGGCGAGCACACCGAGCAGGTGCTCGCCGAACTCGGCTACGACGGCGAGGAGATCGAGACGCTCTCCGAGGAGGGCGCGGTCGGCGTGCCGCTGCCGGACATGTTCACCGCCAAGCGGCAGCTGGTGGGCAAGGAGGCGCGCCAGCGCGGCGTCTTCAAGAGCACGAAGCTGGAGCGCGAGCAGCAGCAAGGGGCCTCCAGCTGACCTCGCAAGCCGACGACGGCGCGCCCGGCGGGGGCCTGCTGGAAGGCGTCACGGTCGTCGAGTACGGCCGCCTCTTCGCCGCGCCCTACACGGGCAAGCTGCTCGCCGACCTCGGCGCCGAGGTGATCAAGGTCGAGCACCCGGACGGCGACCCGGCGCGCGCGGTCCCGCCCTACGCGGGCGACCTTGAGGACCGCGAGCGCAGCCTCGCGTTCATGCACTTCAACACCAACAAGCTCGGCCTCAGCCTCGACATCGAGTCGGACGCGGGCCGCGAGCTGCTGCTGGACCTGCTCGCGGAGGCGGACGTCTTTATCGAAGATCTGGCGCCGGCCGAGGCGGAGCGGCTGGGGCTGGACTACGAGAGCCTCGAGGAGCGCTTCCCGCAGCTGATCGTCGCCGCGATCACGCCGTTCGGCTCGACGGGGCCGCAGCGCGACTACCGCGCCGAGGACCTCAACCTCTACATGTACGGCGGCGATGGCTTCACCAACCCCGGCGCGCTCGCCTACGACACCCACCCCGACCGCGAGCCGGTGAAGCTGCCCTTCGCGGCGGGGGACGCGATCTCCGGCACGAGCGCTGCGCTCGCCATCGCGGCCGCGCTGTTCGTGCAGCCGCTGGTCGGCGGTCAGTTCCTCGATCTCTCGAGGCAGGAGGCGCAGGTCTCGGTGATGCACCGCTTCCAGATGCGCAGCTACCTGACGGGCGGAATCTATGAGACGCGGCCGACCAACAGGCACGCCTACGGCGACTGCGTACCCTGCGCGGACGGCTACATCGTGGTCTACGCCGCGCAGAACCACCACTGGAAGATGCTCGTTGAGCTCATGGGCTCGCCGGAGTGGGCGCTCGACCCGGAGTTCGAGACGCAGGCGGGTCGCGCCGCCCGCGGCGAGAAGATCCAGCGCGGCATGGAGCAGTGGGCGAAGGAGATCCCCGGCGAGGAGATCTACCGAGCCGCCCAGCGCCTCGGCGCGCCGATCGGGCGCTTCCTCAACCTCGACGATGTCTCCACCTCGGAGCACGAGCGGGCGCGCGGCTTCTTCGTGGACGGCTACCACCCGATCGCCGGCGAGGCGGAGTACCCGCTGCAGCTCTTCCGCGCGACCGAGGATTCGCCGCGGTTGCGCCGTCCCGCCCCGCTGCTCGGCGAGCACAACCGGGAGCTGATCTGCGGACGCCTCGGCCGCACGGCACGCCAGCTCGACGTGCTGCGGCAGAGCGGCGTGGTGTAGCGAGGTGCGGCGATGACCAACGGCGACACGAGCACTGTGGGCAAGGCAGCTCCGAGGCGGCCCCTCGAGGGCGTGCGCATCGTCGACTTCACGCACGTGCTGGTCGGCGGCTACTGCTCGCTGATGTGGTCCGCGCTCGGTGCGGAGTGCATCAAGATCGAAAGCAGCGTGCGCCGTGACCCGGTGCGCACGCGCTCCGGTCAGGCCGCGGCGCAGGACCGCACCCAGGGTCAGATGTCGGCGCGCCGCGCGCGCGGCGGCCTCGACGAGTTCGGGCTCAACAAGCGCAGCATCACGCTCAACCTCAAGGAGCCGCGCGCGGTCGAGCTCGCCAAGCGCCTCGTCGCCGTCAGCGACATGGTCGGCGAGAACTTCCGGCCGGGCGTGATCGAGCGCATGGGCCTCGGCTACGAGGTGCTGAGCGAGGTCAACCCGGAGCTGGTCTACATCTCGATGTCGGCGGGCGGCGGCTACGGTCCGGACCGCCAGGACGCCGGCTACGCCTCCGTGTTCGCGGCGATGAGCGGCTTCAGCTCGATGTGGGGCTACGAGGACGGGCCGCCGGTGCTGTTCCGGCTGCCCTCCGACATGTGCGCCGGCGCGATGGGCGCCTTCGTCTCGATCGCGGGTCTGCTGCGCGCGCGGCGCACGGGCCGAGGGCAGCACATCGACCTCGCGAACCGCGAGACGCTCGCCTCCTACCTCGGCGACGCCTTCCTCGACTACTCCTACAACGGCCGCGTGCCGGCGCGCCGCGGCAACCGCCATCCGGCCTGGGCGCCGCACGGCGTCTACCCGAGCGCGGGCGAGCACGAGGGCGGGCGCTGGATCACCATCGCCGTCACCTCGGACGAGGAGTGGCGCGCGCTGGCCGGCGCGATGGGTGACCCGGCGTGGGCGAGCGATCCGCGCTACGACAGCGCCGCGGGCCGCCTCGCGGACCAGGACGAGCTGGACCGGCGCGTCGGAGAGTGGACGGCGCCGCAAGACTGCTTCGAGCTGATGGAGCGCCTCCAGGCCGTCGGCGTGCCCGCCACGCCGGTCGGCTACCCCGAGGACATCGCGTCCAGCCCGCAGCTTGAGGCGCGCGGATCCTGGCGCGAGGTGGAGCTGCCGCACGACGGCGGCACGACGCGCTGGTTCTCGCCCCCATGGCGCTTCTCGAAGACGCCGACCGACCGCATCGACCCGGCGCCGGAGATGGGCGATGCCAACCACTACGTCTTCTGCGAGCTGCTCGGCATGGACGAGGACGAGGTCGAGCAGCTCAGCGCCGAGGGCGTGATCGCCTAGCAGGCCGCCTCGAGGGCGTCGCCGCGCGGGCGCATCCGGCGACCCGCGGGATGCGGGAAGCACGCCGACTTGCTAACTTGGACACTGCAGGGCGGGGGCCCGCGCACAAGCCGTGACAGCGCCCCGGTTTCGCCCTGCGAGTCGCGCCCGGACAGGGGACGAGAGCGATGACGACGACCGCGAGCGAGCACACCGCAAGTACGTCGACCGGGAACGGAGCGGCCTCGAACGGTTCGCAGCCCGAGGGGCAGTTCGACGAGTTGATGAGCTTCGCGCAGGAGCGCGGCTACAAGCTCGACTGGCTGAGCAAGGCCGAGATCTGGGGCTCCGGCGCGGACTCCGACCTCAGCCGCGGCGGGCTGCTGCTCCAGGATCTGGCGGGCAGCGACCCCGCCCAGGTTCCCGATGAGAGCGACAACCTGACCGGCCGCCCGCGCGGCACGCGGCCTCGCGCGGTTGCGCCGCGCGTCGGCAACTACCGCGTCCGCACCAAGTCCGACATCTGGCTGCGCAACGCCGCCGAGCTGTACGAGGAGGCCGTCCAGCGCCAGTGGTCCTCGGCGACCGACATCCCCTGGCACACCCTCACCGAGCTGCCCGACGACATCGAGGCCGCCGAGTGCAAGCTGGCGACCTTCCTGACGGAGATCGAGTTCGTCGCGGGCGACGTGCCCGGCCGCTGGATCTCCGAGATCACCCCCGACTACTACGAGCCGCGCATGTTCCTCATCTCGCAGGTGGTCGACGAGGCGCGGCACCTCGACGTCTTCCGCAAGCGGGCGCTCGCCAACGGCGGCGGGCTGATGGAGCGCAACCCGCGCGCGGGCAGCGACGTCTTCGCCGGCACCATCGACAGCGCGCGCGACTTCACGGAGATGTCCGCGAAGCTGCACATCTCCGGCGAGGGCTCCGTGCTCACGATCTTCCGCATGGGCGAGCGCATGGCCTACAACGACGCCGAGAAGATGATCTACCGCCTCGCCGCCTCCGACGAGGCGCGGCACGTCGCCTTCGGCGTGATGCACCTCCAGTACCTCGGGCAGACGATGCCGGAGCGCCGCGAGGAGATTCACACCTACCTCGACGAGGCGGAGCGCGGGCTGGTCGCCGGGACGAACCAGAATCCCGCCGCCAACTCGAACCCCTCCAACGCCGCGCTCGCCGTCCTGCTCGGGGGCGGCAAGGACAAGATCGAGGAGGGCCAGCAGCTCGCGCTCGCGATGCGGCAGCGCCAGGTCAAAGAGTACGTCCAGCGCGTGACCGTCGCCGGCTTCGGCGAGCGCTTCGAGGACGGCCGCGGCGCGGGCGCGATGCTCCGCGCCTACGCCAGCGCCTAGGCGACCGCGGCACGCATGACGACACAGCCACGCCAGGACGAGACGCCGCAGGAGAGCGAGCCCGATCTCACCTCGCCGCTCGCCGCCGAGGCCTTCACCGACTTCAGCTGGATGAAGCGCACCCGGCAGTGGGGCACGCGCGCCCCCGTCGGCCCGGGCGGTATCACGATCGACGCGATCAACATCGGTGTCTACGGCGACCTCCCGGATAACTGGGACGAGCCCTCGAGGATGCCTCGCGGCGCCTATCCGGTCGCCGGTGCGGTGCCGCTGGGTCCGGCCTTCATCAGCCAGAAGTCGCGGCAGTGGGCCGACCACGCCGGCGAGCTCTACGAGGAATCGATCTCCCGCCGCTGGTCGACGGCCACGGACGTGCCGTGGGAGACCGCGCACGACCTGCCTCGGGACGTCGAGCTGGCGATGTGCCAGGTGGCGACCGAGCTGAGCCATATCGGCTCGATCGAGGCGGAGGTCGTCGCCTCCTGGCTGGAGCTGCTCAGCTACGGCTTCCACGAAGTGAAGCTCTGCCTCTCGCGCCAGGTCTTCGAGTCCGCCCGCCACTTCGAGGGCTGGCGCAAGCGCGCGCTGCTCAACGTCGACCAGCTCGGCCTGGAGAGCCCCGGCTGGGCCAACCGCATGCTGCTCGAGAGCCGGGTCGGCTGGACGGAGACCTGCCTCGCGCTGCATGTGCTGCGCGGCAGCTACATGCTGACGCTGCTCCGCTACCTCGCGGCCTACGGGCCCAGCGAGGCGGATCGCGCGCTGGCTGCCGGGATGGTGGCCGACAAGGCGCGGCACATCGCCTACGGCATGGAGCACTCCCGCTACGCGCTCAGCAGCGAGCCGGAGTTCCGGGACTCCTGGAACCGCGCGCTGGTCGGCGCCGAGGCGGCGGTCAACCGCGACGAGGACGACCACGTGCTGCAGGAGGCGCTCGCGATCGTCTTCGGCGGCGGCGTGCGCGGCATGGACGCCGGGATGGACATGGTGCGGCGGATGCGGCGCGACTGGACGCGCGCCTACATCGCGCGCATGCACTGGATCGGCCTCGACCGCGAGCCGTGGCTCTCCTCCAGGATGCGCGACAACCTCGAGGCCCTGACCGCGGCCCCGGCCGGCGAGGCAGCAGGCTAGCGTGCCGATCTACGTCTACGAGTGCGACGCCTGCGCGTGCCGCTTCGAGGCGCTCGTGCGCGGCGGTCGCGAGCCCTCGGCCTGCCGCGAGTGCGGCTCGCCGGACATCGAGCGGATGATCTCGCCGTTCGCGATCACCCGTCGCGAGGTCGACCAGATCCGCGAGCTCGATCCAAAGTACAAGCAGATCGTCGACGATCTGATCGCGTCCACGCCGGACGCGGAGCCGATGCGGCACCTCGAGCGACTGACCTCGTTCGACTCCGTCGACGATCCCGGCGATCCGATCGACTTCTAGTACGGCAAACGGCATGGCAGGAGTGGCGCAGTGACGGTGTTGACCTTCCCCTCGGTGGAGTGGCTGCAGGCGCTTGCGGACCTGGCGAACGAGGACGAGGCTTTCCGCAAGATCGGCCGCCTCGACGCCGTCGTCGGGCTCCGCATCGGAGACTCGGCCTACCGCCTCACCTTCGAGGTGCTGACCTGCACCGACGTGGGTGAGGCGAGCGACGTCGAGCTGCGTGAGGCCGACTTCGTGATCGACATGCCGCTGGAGATGTGGCAGGCGATGGTCGACGACATCCGCGCCAACGGGCATGCGACCGGCGACCACACGCTCAACTCGCTCGACCTCAGCATGGACGAGCCGATCCACAGCAACGAGCAGGGTGACGGCTACCGCGCGGACAAGTTCTTCCGCTACAACCCGAGCCTGCAGCGCTTTTTCGACAACGTCGCCCGCCTCGACGCCTGACGGCGGCGGCGCCACACGAACGCAAGCAACAAGAGAGTCTGACGCAGGGAAGGCGAGGGCAACGCATGGCGAAGATCGTTGAAGTGACGCCGTTCAAGGTGGGCCTCGAGGTCGAGAACATCACGGGCCGCGTCCGCGAGCGCCGCGGCGGCATGGTGATCGTGCGGATCCGCACGGACGACGGCATGGAAGGCTTCGGCGAGGGGAGCCTCCCGCACAAGGCGCGGGCCGTCGCCGGCGCCGTCGAGGACTTCGCGGAGTACCTCGTCGGGCAGGACGCCAGCCTGATCGAGCGCCACTGGCAGGTGCTCTACCGCAACAGCTTCCAGCGCGGCGGCGTGATCATGATGACCGCCCAGAGCGCCATCGACCACGCGCTGTGGGACATCGCCGGGAAGCGGCTGGGGGTCCCGGTCTGGTCGATGATGGGCGGCGCGGTGCGCGACCGCATCCTGCTCTACACCCACCCCGGCGGCCGGGATCACGCCGAGCGGGTCGAGCGCTCGCTGGCCCGTGTCGAGGAGGGCTACCGCGCCCTCAAGCTGACGATCGCCCCGTCGCCGGAACCGATCCGCGACACATGGCTGGTGAACGACACCTACGAGATGGTCGCCGCCGTCCGCGAGGCGGTCGGCGACGACGTCAAGCTGATGTTGGACTGCCACGGGAAGCTCTCGCCGACCATCGCGATCGAGCTCGGGCACGCGCTCGAGCCGCTGGATCTGCTCTTCCTCGAGGAGCCGGTGCCGCCGCGCAACGTCGAGGCGATGCTGCTGGTGCGGAACGCGGTATCGGTACCCCTCGCGACCGGCGAGCGGATGTACAACCGCTGGGACTTCCGCACCACGATCGAGTCTCAGGCCGTCTCCGTGTTGCAGCCGGACCTCGGCCACGCGGGCGGCATCTCTGAGACGCGCCGCATCGCGGCGGCGGCGGAGACCTACTTCATGGGTATCGCGCCGCACAACCCGCGCGGCCCCGGCGTGACGCTGGCGAGCCTGCACTTCGCCGCCTGCACGCCCAACTTCCTGATCCAGGAATCGGCGATCCCCCCGGGGAGCAGCGAGCTCTGGGATGCGATGCTGGTCGAGCCACTGACGGTCAGCGACGGCTACGTCGATCTGCCTCGCGCGCCCGGCCTCGGCATCACGTTCGACGAGTCGCTGCTGGAGCGCTTGCCCTTCGAGGGCGCCGACACGGCCCACCCCTCGCTCGCCGACGGCAGCGTCGGCGACTGGTAGGTCGCGCCCTCGACGGGGCCTGACGGCGCCGCGAGGCGTCGCAGCCGCGACGGCTACGCGGCGTCTACGCGACTCCAGTCTGCTCGCGCAGGAACTCGAGCATGCGCAGCCACGAGCTGATCGCCGACTCGTACCACTCGTGCTCCGGATCGAAGGCCGAGTGGCGCATGAAGCCGTGGCCGGTGTTCTGGTAGATCGTGTAGTCGAACTCGACGCCATCGCGCTCGGCAAGCTGCTCGCCCAGCCGCTGCACCGGCTCCGTGCCGACCAGCTCGTCGTCCTCGCCGAAGAAGCCGAGGATCGGGCCGCGCATCCGGTCCACGAGCTCGAGCGGCACCGGCAAGGCGTGCTCGCCCGCCCCCGAGCCCTGCGGGAAGCCGTAGAAGCAGACCGCGGCCACGTCGTCCCGCTCGGCGGTCAGCACCAGCGCGAAGGTGCCGCCCATGCAGAAGCCGATGACGGCGACGCGGTCGCCCTCGACGGCGGGGTGCGCCTTGAGCCAGTCGTAGGCGTCGGAGAGGTCGAGGATGGTCTGCGGCATGTGCAGGTCGCGCGCCGCGGGCCGGCGTAGTCCAGCGTCAGCTCGGGCAGGGGCGGCAGGCGGAAGAAGTACTCGGGGCAGAAGGCGACGAAGCCCTCGTCGGCGAGCCGCGCGGCGAGGTGCTCGTAGTAGGGGCTGCGGCCGACGACGTCGCAGGCGATCAGCACGGCGGGAGCGGGTTGCTGTCGGGCAGCGCCAGCAGGCCGGGCATCTCCTCGCCGCTCCTCAGCGACGCTACGGCCTCCTCGCGCGGCACATCGGGCGCTCCGGCGTCGCGTGGCAGGTCGGGATGGCACACGGGCGCGTCCTCCGTCGGTTTGACTGTCCGGCAGCCCGCAGGTATCAACAACTCGGACCAGCAACCAGCATGGGAATCAAGGAGGAGCGATGTCGCGCATCGTCGAAGTGCGTCCGTTCATGGTCAATTTCCAACAGGGCACCGGCGGGGACCAGGCCCGCTACGGGGGCCGCGGCAACATGATGATCGTGCGGATCCGCACGGACGACGGCATCGAGGGCTTCGGTGAGGGCACCCTCCCGCACAAGACGCGGGCCGTCGCCGGGGCCGTCGAGGACTTCGCGGAGTACCTCGTCGGGCAGGACGACAGCCTGATCGAGCGCCACTGGCAGGTGCTCTACCGCAACAGTTTCCAGCGCGGTGGTGTGATCCTGATGACCGCGCAGAGCGCGATCGACCAGGCGCTGTGGGACATCGCCGGGAAGCGCTTCGGCGTTCCGGTCTGGCGCCTCATGGGCGGCGCGGTGCGCGATCGCATCCTGCTCTATACCCACCCCGGCGGCAGCGGTCGCGATGAGATCGTCGATCGCACGCACCAGCGCGTTGAGGAAGGCTACCGCGCGTTCAAGTTGGGGATCCCCGGGACCCCGGAGTGGATCAGCGACCGCAAGACGGTCGAGGCGACGTACGAGAACATCTCGGCGGTCCGCGCTGCCGTTGGCGACGACATGAAGATCATGGTCGACGCGCACGGGAAGCAGACGCCGACCGTGGCGATCGAGATCGCGAACGCCCTCGAGCCGCTGGACCTGCTCTTCTTCGAGGAGCCGGTGCCGCCGCGCAACGTCGATGCGATGCTGCTGGTGACGGCGGCGACGAACGTGCCGCTCGCCACCGGCGAGCGGATGTACAACCGCTGGGACTTCCGCACGACGATCGAGTCGCAGGCCGTTTCCGTGCTGCAGCCGGACCTCGGCCACGCGGGCGGCATCTCCGAGACGCGGCGCATCGCTGCGGCGGCGGAGACCTACTTCATGGGCATCGCCCCGCACAACCCTCGAGGGCCGGGGGTGACGCTGGCGAGCCTGCACATCGCGGCCTGCACGCCAAACTTCATCATCCAGGAGAGCTCGATCCCGATCGGCGGCGACGCGCTGTGGGACGAGATGCTGGTCGAGCCGCTCGTCGTCAAGGATGGCTACGTCGACCTGCCGCAGGCGCCGGGCATCGGCATCAAGTTCGACGAGTCGATCGCGGAGCGCTACCCGTTCCAGGGGCGCGACACGGGTCACCCGGTGCTCGCCGACGGCAGCGTCGGCGACTGGTAGGAGGCACGAGATGCTTGGTCCCGATGCGAGCGTGATGGTCTTCGGCGCGCACGCCGCCGATTACTGCTTCCGTGCCGGCGGCACGGTAATCCGCTATCTCCAGGCCGGCGCGCGCGTGAAGGTGGTGAGCGCCACCTTCGGCGAGCGTGGTGAGTCCGCGCCTCGCTGGAAGGAGCCGGGCGCGACCGTCGAGTCCGTGAAGGCGATCCGCCGCTCCGAGGCGGAGGCGGCCGCGAGGACGCTGGGCGTGGAGATCGAGTTCCTCGATCTTGACGACAACCCGCTGGTGATCGACCAGGAGCGGATGCAGCTCTACATCGACCAGCTCCTCGACTTCAAGCCGGACATCATCCTCACGCACTGGACCTACGAGCCGACGAACCGCGATCACCAGACTGTCGCGGAGACCGTGATCCGTGCGACAGGACTGGCGCGGACGCAGGCGACGATGGCGGGCGAGTCGCTGCCGCGGGCGAAGCTCTTCCACTTCGAGCCGGACATCCTGAGCCAGCCGATCCTCGGCTACACGCCGGACACCTACATCGACATCGGCCCGGTCGTCGAACAGAAGTACGAGGCGTTGCGCTGCTTCGAGGAGTCGCAGCCGGGGCTGCTCGATCGCTGGCCGCCACACACCGAGGCGCGCGGCGTGGAGGCCTCCGGTATCGGTGGACTGCCGGGCTGCACGCACGCCGAGTCGTTCCGGCGCTTCCAGCCCTACGCGGGCGACTACTTCGTCTAGGCGCCGCCGCTCGTAGCGCCCTCGGGCGCTACGGCAGTGCTTCGAGGCGCAGCTCGTACCAGCCGTCCCAGGCCTCGCCTGGCTCGAGCACGATCAGGCCCGGGTCCGGGACGCCCTCGGTCATCAGGTTGAAGGCGTTGGGCATGCAGGTGTGCGGCTCGAACGAGACGACCGGCGCGTCCGGCGGCGTGTAGAAGACGACCGCGCGCATCCCCTCGCTCGCGTCGAGCGTGGCCTCGAGGCCGTTCGCGCGGTCGGTGAGGCGACCGCGCAGCGGGCCGGGGTCCTCGCCGGCTTCGTCGCCCGATTGGCCACGGAGTATGAACTTGTGGTTGCGGGCCGGGCCCGCCGCGGTGTTCGCGTTCGGCGTGAGCGCCGAGAGCGGCAGCGCGCGGCGCGGCCACTCGTCCGCGGCGACCGGCGAGACCTCCGCGGGCGGCGTCGAGGTGCTGAGCCAGCGCTCCGTCGCTGCGAGGGCGACCTCGCAGTCCTCGGCGCTGCCCTCGGGGCCGAGCGGGGTCCACAGGTAGGGGTGGAAGCCGAGGCCGAACGGCATCGGCTCGTCGCTCTCGTTCTCGATGCGCACCTCGATGCGCAGCCGTCCGCCGCGCAGCACGATGCGCAACGTGCAGGCGAAGGCCCACGGCCACGCCGTCGGCGGGATGTCGTCCTCGCGGCTCGCGAGGCGCGTCGTCACCCACGCGCCGCGCTCGTGGTCCGCGCCGGAGTCGACGACGCGCCAGGCGCGCCAGCGCACGGCGCCGTGCATCGCGTTGCCGGCCTGCGGGTCGTCCGGCAGATCGATGCGCCGTCCGCGGAACTCGAAGGCGTCGCCGCTGACGCGGCCGGGGTAAGGGAAGAGCATCCCCGCGCCCCAGCGCGTCGGCAGCCTCGAGAGCGTCTCGAGGGTCGGCGGACCGGCGATCACCTCGACGGCGTCGCGCGCCGGATCGCCGGCGGGGCGCGTCGCGAAGCGAGTCACGTTGCTGCCGCGAGAGGGCACGACGTGCGCGATCGATCCGCTCGCCGGCTCGTGCAGCCGCACGACCTCGTGGTCCTCGATGGTGACGGTGTCGACGGAGGGGGCGTCGGGCGTAGGCATGCTGCTCGCGGGGCCCGCTACGCGAGCTCGGTGCGCCAGCTGTGCTGCGGGCGGTAGCCGAGCATGCGCTTCGCCTTCGCGCAGCTGATCGGGCCCTCGGTCCCCGTGAGGCCGGCGCAGGCCGCCTCGCTGCCGGGGAAGCGGCGCGGGAAGGCGGTGGCGAGCGGCTCGCGGCTCATCGCGTCGTCCGCGGTGATGAAGAAGCGGTCGTGCTCGATCTCCGTGTCGTCGAGGGCGGCCCGCACCGCGCGGGCGAAGTCGCGCGCGTCGACGTAGGCGAAGATGCCCGCGCCCGCGGTGTTGTCGAGCATGCGCGGCACGCGCTCGGCGTAGTCCTCGGGGCCGATCACGGACGTCGGCCGCAGCACGATCGTGCGGATGCCGGTGCGGCGCGTCGCCGCCTCGAGGATCTCCTCGCCGAGCCACTTGGAGAGGCCGTAGGCGTCCTGCGGGCGCAGCGGGTGCTCCTCGTCCATCGGCATGTAGTCCGGGACCATCTCGCGGAAGCGGAAGGCGAAGCCGAGGGCGGAGCCGCTGCTGCTGTAGATCACCTTGCGCGCGTCCTGCCGGATCGCCGCCTCGACGACGTTGAAGGTGCTGGTCATGTTGTTGGCGAAGACATCTTCCGGCTCGCGCCCGATCGGCGAGGGGATCGCCGCGAGGTGCACGATCGCCTCGGCGCCCTCGGCGACGCGCGCGACGGCCTCGGCGTCCGTGAGGTCGGCCTGCTCGTAGCGCACGCCGGGGCGCACGGCGTCCGGAGGCGGCGTGTCCTCGAGGCCCGCGACGACGACCTCGTGGTCGCCGCGCAGCTCCTCGACGACCCAGCGCCCGAGGCGCCCGCTGCCGCCGGTGACGAGCAGCCTCACCGTGCGCTCATCGGTCGAAGTGGAAGCAGATCTTGCCGCTGGCGGCGTCGTCGGCGAGCTGGAAGCCGCGCGCGCCCTCCTCGATGCTGAGGTCCTCGCTGACCACGGCGTCGAGGTCGATCTGCTTGCGGCGGACGAAGTCGGTGAGCGTGTCCCACTGGCTCATCGGGTAGATGGTGGAGCCGAAGACGGTGATCTCCCAGCGGGTGATCTCGTTGAGCGAGGTCTGGAAGATCGGATTGCCGAGCCCGACCAGCGCGGCGGTGCCCATCGGGCGCACGATCTGGCAGATCGCCTCGTGCGCGGGCGTCGCGCCCGAGGTCTCGACGAGCTTGTCCGCACCGTCCGGCCAGTGCGCCTTGACCGCCGCGCCGATCGCCCCGGCCGTCGGGTCGAGCGTGGCGGCCGCGCCGAGCTCCGAGGCGAGGCGGCGGCGGCTCGCGACGGGGTCGATGCCGATCACCTCGGCGCCCATCGCGATCGCGAACTGCGTGGCCAGCAGGCCGACGGGGCCGAGGCCGGAGACGGCGATGCGGTCGAGGCCGCCCGCGCCGAGGCGCACCAGCGGCGCGAAGGCGGTGCCGCCCTGGCAGGCGAGGATGCTGCCGTCGCGGTAGCTGATGTCGTCCGGCAGCGGCAGGGTCGCGCTCGCATCGGCGGTCATCAGCTCGGCGTCGGAGCCGCCTGCGCCGAAGCCGTAGCCGGGCCGGATGATGGCGCAGACGTGGTTGTTGCCGGTGATGCAGTAGCGGCAGGCGCCGCAGGTGCGGCGGAAGTAGACGACGGCGCGGTCGCCGACCGACCAGCCCTCGACGCCCTCGCCGATGGCGGCGACGGTGCCGCAGCCCTCGTGGCCGGGCGTGATGGCGTTGTCGATGAAGGCCTGCCTGGGGCTGCGGTAGATGTGCAGGTCGCTGCCGCAGATCGCGGAGGCCTGCATCGCGATCAGCAGCTCGCCCGGTCCCGGCTCCGGATCCGGCTTGTCGACGACCTCGATGGCTCGTTCCCCGACGATGTTCAATGCGCGCACGGCGGCTCCTTTTCGGACTCGTTACTGCTGCGTGGTTGCGTCCCGCGCGCGGTCAGGAGACGCGGATGCGCGGGTCGAGGAAGAGGTAGGAGATGTCGATCAGGATGTTCACGACGATGAAGGACACCCCGTAAAGGAAGACCAGGCTCTGGATCAGCGGCCAGTCGCTCGACTGCACGCCGACGATCAGCGAGAGGCCGATGCCCGGCACGGAGAACGCCCGCTCGACGGCGACCGCGCCACCCATCAGGCCGCCGAGCGCGAGCCCGGAGATCGTCACGACGGGGATGACGGAGTTGCGCAGGACGTGACCCACCAGCACCCGTTGCTCCGTCAGCCCTTTCGCGCGCGCGGTGCGCACGAACTCGCTGGAGAGCACATCGAGCACGGAGGAGCGCATTACGCGTGCGAAGACCGCCCCGAGGTTGACGCCCATGACGAGGGCGGGGCCGATCGTCATCTGGAAGTTGGACCAGGGATCCACCCAGAAGTGCGTGTAGATGAGCGGCGGCCGCCAGGCGAACCAGATCACCGCGACGATGATGATCAGCAGGCCCATCAGGAAGGCGGGCATGGCGAGCAGCAGCACGGCGACGAACCTCGACATGTAGTCGCCTACCGTGTTCTGTCTGACCGCACCGTAGATCCCTAATGGGACGCCCATCAGCCAGCCCACGCTGATCGCCATGAGGCCGATCTGGAAGCTGACCGGGCCGCGGTGGCGGATGATCTCGATCACCGGCGTGCTGGCGACGAAGGAGACGCCGAGGTCGCCGCGCGCCAGGCCGCCGACCCACGTCAGGTACTGGATGTGCAGTGGACGGTCGATGCCGAGGATCTCACGCAGTCGTTCGCGCTGGTCCTCGGTGAAGACGGACCCCCCCTGGTCGTCCTCGATTTCTGTGGGGTCGCCGGGAAGGATCCGGATCGAGGCGAAGATGATGAGCGAGACCCCGATCAGTGTCGGGATCCCGAGCAACAGCCTGCGGGCGATGTACTTCCACATCGGATCCCCGCAGGCTGCTGTCGGTTCTCAGTTCTCCTGGTTCCGGGTCGCGGCTACTTGTCCAGCCAGAAGAGGTCCCAGGTGCCCTCCTCGGTGAACCCGCGGATCTCTTCCATGTGGCCCATCAGTTCATTCGAAGCCATCGCGTTGTGCTTCGTGAAGGCCACCACGTAGAACGGCGGGTTCTGGTCGAGAATGTCCATCGCCTGCGCGTACATCTCCAGCTTCTCGTCGACATCGCCCGACTCGTCGATGGCGTCGATGAAGCCGTCGATCTCCGGGTTGTTGTAGTTCCCGAAGTTGCGGAAGCCGTCGCTGCGGATCGCGTCCTTCCAGGCGGTGACGAACTCGCTGATCACCGGTGCGCGGAAGTGCACGGTGAGCACCATGTCGAAGCCCTCGGGGCCCCCGTTGTTGAGCTCGTCGGTACGGCCGGAGCCGGCCCGCGGGTCCACGGTGACATCGATGTTGAGCTTCTTCTTGAGCTCGGCCTGCATGCCCGGAGCGAGAATCTCCGAGTGCGCCTGGTTGGTGTTGGTGACGAGCAGACCGCCGTTGAAGCCGTCGGCGAAGCCCGCAGCCGCGAGCAACTGCTTGGCCTCGGTAATCGCCTCTTCGTCCTCGCCACGATAGCCCACGGTCTGCTGGAGCTGGTCGAACGGCGTCGCCGCGTACGACGAGTCGGAGACCCAGCGCGAGCCGGCGAGGCTCATCGACTCCGAGTAGACCTCGATCAGGCCCGGGCGGTTCGGCGCGAGGAAGATCGCGCGCCGCACGCGCTCGTCGTTGTACGGGGGCTTGTCGTTGTTCAGGAAGAACGTCAGCGAGGCGCCCGTTCCGTCGTGCTGGAAGACGCCGGCCTTGTCGCTGAAGGACTCGCGGTCCGTGTAGAAGTCCTTCGGCACGATGTTGGCGTAGTGCGCCTGGCCACCGAGGATGAAGTTCGCCCGGTCCGCCCACTGCGTGGTGTGCAGCATGGTGAGCTCGTCGATGTACGGCAGCTCCGGGTTCCAGTAGTTCGGGTTGGCGTCGAAGACGGTCAACTCCTCGGTCCGGTGCTCCCTGAAGATGAACGGGCCGGTGCCGGGCGCCGCCTCGGCGGCCATGTCGACCGGGTCATCCTTGATGTGCTTCGCCGAGTAGACGCCGACCTGCGGGCCGGAGAGCATCTGCAGGAAGTAGCCTCGCGGCGACTTCAGAGCGACGCGCACGGTCGACTCGTCCGCCGCGTTGGCGCTGCCCACGTAGTTGAACCCACCGGCGTAGCGGCTCGGGAAGCCTGTCTCGACCGAGGTGAACTCGCCGAGCGCCATGTGGCGGCGCACCGACATCGCCATGTCCTCGGACGTCAGCGGCGTGCCGTCGTGGAACTCGACGCCGTCGCGCATGGTGAAGGTGTAGAGCAGGCCGTCGGGCGAACTCTCCCAGGTGGTGGCCAGCGCCGGGATGACCGACTTCAGGCCGTCCAGCGGGTTCAGGCGTGTGATGCTGTCGTAGGCCTGCGACATGATGCCGCGGTGCCCGCCGTGGTAGAGGTCGAAGTTGGGCAGGCGGGCCCAGAACGAGGTGACCACCGAGCCACCGCGCTGCGGGCTGCCCGGCGCCCTCAGAACGCCGGCGTCGTCTGCCACCGGCGGCGCCGTCGGCGCCGCGGTCGGCGCTGCGGTCGGCGCTGCGGTCGGCGCTGGGGTCGAGGTCGCGGTCGGCCGCGCAGTCGCGGCCGCAGTCGGCGCCTCGGTTGCGGCCGCGGTCGGCGCCGCGGTCGCGGGCGCCGCGGGGGCCACCGCGGGGGCCGGCGCCTCGTCGTCGTCGTCGCCGCAGCCGATCAGCGCTGCGGCAGCGAGGCCGGCGCCTCCGATGAGGCTGCCCCGCAGGATGTTGCGGCGGCTGACCGAGGTCGTCCACCAACGGCCGTTCTCGTGCTCTTCGCTCACTGTTGAAGCCCCCTCCCGCGTGACTGTGCCACTGCGGCTAGTACCCATTCCGGGTTTCTTCACCTACTGTACGCGGCTTGTAACACAGCAGATTACCTGCGCCCGTCTGCCAGCGTCTACCCCTCAAAACGTGATGACCTTGCGCTCCTCGACTCGCGATTCGTCGATCGCCATCCCGACGCCGGGCGTCTCGGGCACAAGCAGGTGGCCGTTCTCGCGGCGGATCGGATCGGCGAGGAAGAACTCGTGGATCTGGTTCCACTTGATCAGATCCTCGGCCAGCGGGCAGACATCCGGCGGCTGCGAGGCTTGCAGCTGGATGTTCGCCGAAACCGAGTGCCCGTGCGGGATCACCGGCAGATCGGCGACCGAGGCGAGCGTGCAGATCTTCGTAAGCTCGGAGAGGCCGCCCGCCCAGTAGGTATCCGGCTGCAGCACGTCGGCCGCCTCCGCCTCGATCAGCAGCTGGATGCCCCAGCGCGTGTACTCGTGCTCGCCGGTCGAGATCGGCACCGGCGAGTTCCTGCGGATCCGGGCGTGGCTGGCGATCCGGTCCGGAAGCACCGGCTCCTCGATCCAGCGCACGCGGTACTGCTCCACGCGCTTCGCCATCGCCACGGCGTAGTCGGGATTCCAGCTCATCCAGGCGTCGAACATGATCTCGGAGTCGTCGCCGGCCGCTTCGCGCACGGTGCGCACCAGCCGCTCGTTCTCCTCCATGCCGGGGCGGCCGTCGGCCGGCCCGCGCTTGAAGAACCACTTCTGCCCCGTGTAGCCGGCCTCGGCGAACTCGCGCGCGCGCTGCGCCACCAGCTCCGGCTCGACCGAGAATCCGAGGGTGCTCGCATAGGCGGGAATCGACTCGCGCGTGGGGCCGCCCATCAGCCGGTAGGCGGGCTGCTGCAGCGCCACGCCCTTGAGGTCCCAGAGCGCGCAGTCGATGGCGCTGATCGCCATCATCGTGTTGCCCTTGCGGCCGTGCACCGCGCTGCGGTGCATCAGATCCCAGATGCGCTGCGTGGCCATCGGATCCTCGTCGCGCAGCAGCCCGCCGAAGGTCTGGATGATCGAGAGCGCCATCTGGCTCCCGATCGGGCCGGCGCGCCCGACGGCGCCGTCGTCGGATTCAATCTCGAGGAAGGCGCCCTCGATCACGTACTGGCCCTCGGCCTTGCGGGGCAGCACGCGCGGACCGCCTTGCCGGTAGGGCTCGTAGATGTCGGTGGGGCGGACCAGCCGGTCCTCCCAGAACTCGCCGGGGTGCTCCATCGTGCCGGTCAACTCGAAGGCGCGGACGTCGACGATCTTCGAGGGCGTCACACGCAAACCTCTTCGGCGAGCTGGATGGTGGCGGCGGGGAAGACGGCGACACTTGCGGAGTCGCCGTGCTTGTCGCGCAGCCAGCGCTCCGTCTCGCTCCACTCGTGGGTGAGCACGATGCGCTCGCGCGCGCCGGGTGGGAGTCCGTTGCGGTGCAGGCCGGGCATGAAGTAGACGAGGTCCGGCTCGCCCTCGAAGCTGCGTCCGGCGCCGCCGCCGTAGAACGCCATCCCGCGCCCGTAGAGCGAGTGGAAGCCCGCGCCCTCGACGGTGGAGCCGGCGAGGACGATCGTGCCGCCGGGGCGGACGATCGGCTCGGCCGCGGTCAGGATCGGGTGGAAGCCGCGCCCCGTCTGCTGGTACTCGGCGTCCTTCGGATACGCGGAGAGCACGCACACGTCGACGCCGGTCGGCAGCTTGGTCGCGTAGGTGTGGCGCGCGATCTCCACGCCGGCGCGGTGCGCCTCGACGAGGTCGCCGACGACGAGGCCGGCGATCCCGCGGCGGATGTTGGGGATCACGTTGACGATGCAGTCCACCCCCGCCAGCCGCGCCGCCTCCTCGGCGTCGAGGCGCGACTCGCTGGCGGTCTGCACCAGGCCGGTCGTCGGGCCCTCCGGGCCGTGCCAGGCGGCGGCGCTGTCGATGTGCGCGACGCCGGGCAGGACGAGCTTGGCGCCGCCGGAGAAGCCGGTCTTGTTGTGCGGCAGGATGCTGCCGATGAGGATGCGCACCTCGGCGGCGAGGAACTCGCTGTTGAGGCTGATGGGCGTGCCGCGGCTGGTCTGGCCGACGGACTCGCAGTTGGCCCAGGAGAAGTGCGAGCGCAGCTCGAAGCGGCTCGCGATGTCCTCGCCGACCTTGCGGACGAAGTCCTCGCGCGTCATCTGGCGGTGATTGGCGACGCCTCCGAGGATCAGGATCGCGCTCTCCTCGATGCCCGCCGCGACCAGCTCCTCGATCACGCGCGGCGCGAGGCGCGCGGCGGGGGTCGGGCGGGTGAGGTCGTCGACGACGATGCAGGCGCTGCGCTTGCCGCGCGCCAGCTCGCGGATACGGGCGCTGCCGATCGGGTTGTCGAAGGCGGCGGCGATGCCCTCGTCGCCGATGTCGTCGCCGCCGGCGGGCTCGTGCACGTTCACGTCCCAGCCGGCGGGGAAGGTGAGTTCGAAGTCGCTGTCGCCGTAGAAGGAGCCCCAGCGGATCAGCGCGGTGCGAGCGTCAGCGCGTGCTGTGGTGGTCACTACTGGTTCTCCTCCCTGCGCTCGGCGGCGCGCGGGTCGGCGTAGTCGCGAATCGCGTCGCCCATGAGGTTCATCGAGAGCACGGTCACGACGATCGCCAGGCCGGGGAAGGCGAACATCCACCACAGCGGCCGGAATACGTGCGAGGTCTCCGCGCCGAGCATGTTGCCCCAGGTCGGCGTCGGCGGTCGCACGCCCACGCCGAGGTAGGAGAGCGCGGCCTCGGCGAAGACGGCGAAGCCGAGGTTAATGCTGAAGATCACGAGGAAGAGGCTGAGCGTCTGCGGCGCGACGTGCCTCGCTGCCACGCGCAGCGGCGTGCTGCCGATCACTCGCGCGGCCTCGACGTACGGCTCCTGCTTGATCGAGAGCACGCGCGAGCGCACGACGCGGGCGGAGTCGGGAATCCTGGTGACGGCGATGGCGATGATGATGCTGTCCAGGCCCTTGCCGATGGCGACGCCCAGCAGCAGCGCGAGGATCAGGGCCGGGAGCGCGAGCAGCACTTCCAGCACACGCTGGCTAATCAGGTCGAAGCGCCCGCCCGCATAGGCGCTGATGATGCCGATCGAGAAGCCGAAGCCATCGCCGATCGCGACGGCGATGAACGCGATCACCAGTGTGGAGCGGGCGCCGTAGAGCACTCGCGAGAAGACATCGCGGCCGAGCCGGTCCGTGCCGAACCAGTGCTCGCCCGACGGGGCGGCCCTGAGCGCTCCGAAATCAGCTTCCAGCGGGTCGTTGGGAACGTAGAAGGGAGCAAGGAACGCGGCGAGGACGATCACGACCAGGACGCACATGGCGCCCGCGCCGAGCGGATAGTGGACGAAGAACTTCGTCAGGTTCGAGAGGATGCCGTGCTTCTGCTCCGGCCCCGTCTCGGCGAGGAGGCCGCTCCCCGCGCTCGCTTCGGACATGCCGTTCCCTCGCCCGCTGTCTCCCTGCACAGGGGCCGGAGTGTATCAACCTCCTCGCTAATGCGCGCCGCAATCCGTTTCGGTGCGCGACGCTCAGGACGACTCGCCGAAGAGCGCGCGTCGCACGTTCTCCGCCGTGACCAGCGAGACGCGCCGGTTCGACTCCTCGGTGATGCCGGCGATGTGCGGCGTCAGCAGCAGGTTCGGCGTCTCCGTGAAGCGCGCGCCGCCCGCCGCGTCGAGCGGCTCGTCCGCGAAGACATCGAGCGCGGCGCCGCCGAGGCGTCCCGTGCGCAGCGCGTCGACGAGCGCGGCCTCGTCGACGATCCCGCCTCGCGAGGTGTTCACGAGCAGGGCGTGCGGCGGCATCAGCGCGAGCGCGGCGGCGTCGATCAGCCCGCGCGTCGAGTCCGTGAGCGGGACGTGGATGCTCAGCGCGTCGCTCATGCGCAGCAGATCGGGGACCGCCTCGACGCGCTCGGCGATCGCCCAGGCGTCGTCGTCCGGGGCGAGATACGGGTCGACGGCGGCGACTCGCATTCCGAGGGCGCCCGCGCGCTCGGCGACTGCGCGGGCGACCGCGCCGAGGCCGATCAGCCCAAGCCGCGAGCCGGCCAGCTCGTGCCCGCCGAGTTCCTGCCGCGGCCACTCGCCGGCCATGACGCGCGCGGTCGCGCCGTAGACGGGGCGCCGCAGCGTCAGCATCGCCGTCAGCACGTACTCGGCGACCGAGACCGCGTTCGCGCCCGTGGCGGGGAAGACCGCGATGCCGCGCTCCGCGCAGGCGTCGAGGTCGATGTTGTCGAGGCCGACGCCGAGCCGCCCGACGACCTCGAGGGCGGGCGCGGCGTCGAGCAGCTCGCGATCGACGCGGGTGACGTTGCGCACGATCAGCGCCCGTACGGCGGCCACGGCTGCCAGCAGGTCGTCGCGCGCCCGGGCGAGGCCGGGCTCGTAGCGCACGTCGCAATCGCGCCGCAAGCCCGCGACGGCTTCCTCGTCCATGAACTCGCTGATTAGGATGTCATCGGCGGCTGCGCTCACGGAGCGGGGTATCCCTTCGCGTCGGACGTTGCCAGTGGCGCAGCGTAGCGCACTGCCGCACCGTGGTCGCCGCATGGAGGTGGAGACGTGACAGAGCTGCCGGCATCCACGCTGACGCACCTGGAGTGCTCGATCTGCGGCGCCCGCCACGAGTGTGACGAACTGCAGACGATCTGCCGCGAGTGCGGGCGCGCGCTGTTCGCTCGCTACGACCTCGACGCCGCGAAGCAGACGCTGACCCGCGAGGGGCTGGGCGGGCGCGAGGCCTCGATGTGGCGCTACGCCGAGGTGATGCCGGGGAGCGATCTGGCCGGCTCGGTCTCCCTCGGCGAGGGCATGACGCCGCTGCTCGCCGCGCCGCGGCTCGGCGCGGAGCTCGGTTGCAGCGACCTGCTGGTGAAGGACGAGGGCGGCAATCCGACCGGCTCGTTCAAGGCCCGCGGCATCGCCGCCGCGATCGCGATGGCAGTGCGGCTTGGCGTGACCGACATCGGTATGCCGACCGCCGGCAATGCCGGCTCCGCCGCGGCCGCGTACTCGGCGCACAGCGGCATCACCGCCCACGTCGCGATGCCGGCCGACACGCCGGCGGCGATCATCCAGGAGGTGCTGAACCTCGGTGCCGACCTCCAGCTCGTCGACGGGCTGATCAACGACGCCGGGCGGCTCATCGCCGAGGGCTGCCGCGAGCACGGCTGGTTCGAGATGTCCACGCTCAAGGAGCCGTACCGCGCCGAGGGCAAGAAGACGATGGGCTACGAGCTGTGGGAGCAGCTCGATGGGGCGTTGCCGGACGTCGTGCTCTACCCGACCGGCGGCGGGACCGGGCTGATCGGGATGTGGAAGGCCTTCGACGAGCTGGAGCAGATGGGCCTGCTCGGCAGCGAGCGGCCTCGCATGTACGTGGTGCAGTCCGACGGCTGCGCGCCAATCGTGCGGGCCTGGAACGCCGGCGCGGAGCGCGCCGAGCCGTGGCAGGACGCGGCGACGGTCGCGCCCGGGATCCGCGTGCCCGCGCCCTTCGCCGACGACCTGATCCTGCAAACCCTGCGCGAGAGCGGCGGCACGGCCGTCGCGGTGCCCGACGAGTCGATCGTCCCGGCGATGCGCCGCTTCGGCCGCATCGAGGGCATCGACGCCTGCCCCGAGGGCGCCTCGACGCTGATCGGGCTCGAGTTGCTGCTGGCGGAAGGCACGGTCCGGCACGAGGAGCGGATCGTGCTGTTCAATACGGGTACGGGTCTCAAGCACCCCGAACTGCGTCCGGAGGTCTGATGCGTTACTTCATTACCGGCGGCACCGGCTTCATCGGCGCCTATCTCGTTCGCGACCTGCTGCAGGCGGGGCACGAGGTCACGATCTTCGAACTGGCCCCGCAGCCCGAGTTCCTCGACGAGATCGTCGGCGACGCCGGCGAGGCGAGCATCGTCCGCGGCGACGTGACGGACATGCCGGCGCTGCTGCGCGCGATGCGGGACGCAGGCGCGGAGCGGGTCGTCCACCTCGCCTCGCTGCTCACCGACTCGAGCGAGGAGAACCCGCTGCGCGCCGTGCGCGTGAACATCGAGGGCACGATCCACGCCTTCGAGGCCGCCCTTGCCGTCGGCGCACAGAAGGTCGTGTGGGCGTCCTCGATCGCCGCCTTCGGGCGCGGCCCGGACCAGCCGGGCAGCACGGTGTACAACGACGACTACCACGCGCCGGTCAATCTCTACGGAGCGGGCAAGGCCTTCCTCGAGCGGGTCACCGCGACATACCGCCGCGACCGGGGGCTGGACGTGGTGGGGCTACGCTTCACGATCGTCTACGGCTACGGCAAGTCGTTCACGGTGCAGCGCGGCAGCGCCGTCACGCACCTGGAGGAACTGATCGACAAGCCCGCGCTTGGCCGGCCCGGGCTCGTCACCAACGGCAACGACGTGCAGGACTTCTCATACGTCGAGGACTGCGCGCGCGCGATCGTGCTCGCCGCCGACGCGGTCGACACGCCCTCGCTGGCGCTGACGGTCACGGGCGACGACGTGCGCGTCGGCGATGTGGCGGACGTGGTGCGCGAGCTGCTGCCAAACACGCAGATCGAGGTGCGCAACGACACGCTACCGCGCATCCGCGCGGGCTACGACCGCGAGGGAACCGCACGCGAGATCGGGTTCCGCCCGGCCTGGACGCTGCGCGAGGGCCTCGCGAGCACGATCGGCAAGCTGCGCGCCAGGCACGGGCTGCCGCCCGTCTGAGACCCGCCGGCGGCGCCGGCGCTAGCCCGGCTCGCTGCCGAGGATCACGCTGCTGACCGGCTGCACCATCGGCCCCGAGGTGACCATCGAGACTTCGACGTGCGGGACCTGGCGGGTCGAGTGGCCGCGGATCTGGCGGACCGCCTCGATGTTCAGCTCCAGGCCGTGCATGTAGCACTCGGCGAGGTTGCCGCCGCTGGTGTTGAGCGGGAGCTTGCCGCCCGGCGCGGTGAAGTTCTCCAGCGTGAAGAACTCGTTGACCTCGTCCGGCGCGCAGAAGCCGTGCTCGACCATGCTGACCATCACGCAGCCCGTGAAGTTCTCGTAGCTCTGCAGCACGTCGACATCCTCGGGGCCGACGCCGGCCTGCGCGTAGAGGTGCGGGGCCAGGGTCTTGAAGTTCGACGTCGCGTAGTCGGGCGCGTTGTGCGCGCTGGCCGCCTGGCGGTATGCCGAGCCCTGCGCCGCGCCCAGGATGTAGGCGGGCTTCTGGCGCAGGTCGCGCGCCCGCTCGGCGGGCACGAGGATCATCGCGGCGGCGCCGTCATTCTCCTGGCAGCAGTCGTAGAGGTGGAACGGCTCGACGATCCAGCGCGAGGAGTTGTAGGTCTCCTCGTCGAGCGGCCGCCCGTGCATCACCGCCCGCGGGTTGTGCTGCGCGTGCTGGTAGCTGGCGAGGGAGACGGCGCGCAGGGCTTCCTGCTTCACGCCGTGCTCGTGCATGAAGCGGCGCACGCGCATCGCGAACTGCTGCGCGGGCGAGAGCAAGCCATACGGCTGCGTGAGCGCGTTCGGCCCCTCGGCGCGAGGGCCGCCTCGTGCCTGGCCGAAGCGGCCGTACTGTCCCTGCGAGAGGGAGCGATAGACGACCACGACGTCGGCGTAGCCGGCGTGGATCGCCGCCGCGCCGTTGGCGACGGCACCCGATCCCCCGCCCCCGCCGCCGCCCCAGACCATGTTGCTCAGCCGGTGCTCCGGCAGCCCCAGCGCGGTGGCGATGCGGTCCGGCAGGCTGCGCTCGTCGGCGTAGGAGGCGAAGCCGTCGATCTCGGAGATCTCGATGCCGGCGTCGTCGGCGGCGTCGATGATCGCGTCGAGGCACATCTTGAACTCGGAGTCCTCGGCGCGGCCCTGCCGGTAGTAGGTGGTCTCGGCGACGCCTGCGACGGCGACCTTGCCGCGGATCGAGCGCTCGTTGGTTGCTGCCATCGTCGGCTCCATTCATGCATCGGTGGGCGGACGCGCGTATGTATAGCACGTGGGCGCGCTTCCGCCCCGGAACGCAGCCGCGCGCCGGAGCGGGATATGCTACGTAGTGCGGACGGGATGGAGGCGTTGACGACCATGAGCGAAGAACTGGAGACCCTCGTCACCGAGGAGATGCTCGCCGCCAAGGGCGTATGGGGCGCAGAGACCCGCTCGCACCCCGTGACCGAGTCCGACATACGCAAGTGGGCGATCGCGACCTACTGGCCGGAGAAGCCGCCCTCCATCTACTGGGACGAGGAGTACGCCAGCAACAGCCGCTGGGGCGGGATCATCGCGCCGCGCGACTTCAATCCCTTCGCCTGGCCGGTTGACCGGCCGCCCGGGCCGGGTTCGGCGGGCGCCCAGCCGGGCCAGACGCCGAAGAAGGGCGAGAATGTCCTCAACGGCGGGCAGGCCGATACCTGGTACAAGCCAATCCGGCCCGGCGACGTGCTGACCTCGCGGACCCGCCTCTCGCACTGGGATGAGCGGACCGGCCGCCTGGGGCTGACACTCTTCTCATACACTGAGGTCGAGTGGCGCAACCAGCACGACGAGCTGGTGCGCCGCCGTATCTCGACCGGCATCCGCTACTAGCCGCCTGCGATCGAGAGGGAACAAAACCGTGGCCAACAACGTCTACTACGAAGATGTCGAGATCGGACAGGAGATTCCGGCGTTCGAGCGCACGACGGACTTCATGAACTGGAACCGCTACGCTGCCGTCAACGATGAGTTCGTCTTCGTCCACATGGACGACGAGGTCGGCAAGGCCGCCGGGCAGGGCGCCGCCTTCGGGATGGGCAACCTGCGCTGGGCGTACGTGATCAACGCGCTCCAGGACTGGATCGGCGACGAGGCGGAGATACGCGAGCTCTCGATGCAGTTCCGCGCGATCAACCACAAGCACGACGTGCTGAGCGCGCGCGGCGTCGTCAGCGCGAAGAGTGTCGAGGATGGCGAGCACCTCGTCACCCTCGACATCAACGTGGTCAATCAGGACGGCGCGGCGACGGCGCCGGGGACGGCCGTCGTCGTGCTCCTCTCGCGCGAGGGCTAGCCGCGGCTGGCACTGCGCGCGTGAATCTCGCGCCCCGGGGAGGCGCGGACGCCGGCCGGCGGCATCACCGGCGGGCCTGGGGGGTGGCAGCGCGTGAGTGTTCCGGGGGGCGCAGCCTACCGAGACGGACAGGGCCGGACTCGCTGTCGGCGCTGCGACAAGCTCGTCTACGCGGGCGAGGAGGAAGCGCAGGCCGCGGCGGACGCCGCGCGCGAGCAGCGCGTCCTGCTGCGCGCGTACCGGGAGCCTGCCTGCGGCTACTGGCATCTGACGTCGCGAGCCGAGCTGCCGTCGCTCGCCAGGGAGGCGGAGCGCGCAAGGCAGGGCTTCGGGGCCCGGCGGGCCAGCGGCCTCCAGCGGCTCGCCCTCGCGCTAATCGTCGTGGTGGTCGTCGCCGCGATCGTATCGGCGTTCGTCTTCTCGCGACTGGGTGGCGATGAACCGGAAGCGCCGGTAGCGACCGCCGCCGTTCCGGTGACCGCGACGATCGTCGCCACCGCGACGGCGAGTCCGACCGCCACAGCAACTCCGACCGCGACCGCGACGGCAAGCCGAACACCCACCGCGACCCCCTCCCCGACACCCGTGCCGGCCCCCGAGCCGGTCGTGGTCCGGACGATCGGCAACACGGGCGGCACCGGCGTGGCGTTGCGCGACGACTGCGATGATGACGCCCGCTTCTCCGCGCGTGGCGAGGGCTGGACCGACAACACGCGCCTCGATCTGATCGAGGAAGGCAGCGACCGCTGCGAGGGCTGGCTGCAGCTCGAGGCCGACGGGGTCGCCTCGTGGGTGCGCGAGGAGTACGTGATCGCGCGCGTGCTCTCGAGCCTGTGGACCGTCGGCGACACGGGCGGCGTAGGTGTGGCTCGGCGCAGCGATTGCACGACGGAGGCTCGCGTCTCCCAGCCGGGGCAGGGCTGGGACGACGGTACCGAGGTCCGCCTGCTGGAGGTGGGCGCGGAGCGCTGCGCCACCTGGCTGCGCGTGGAGTCGGCGGACTCGCAGGGCGTCGAGTCGTGGGTGCGCGAGGCCTACCTGATCGCGGTCGTCATCGAAGTTGAGGAGCCGGCCCCGGAGGCATGGACCATCGGCAACACCGGCGGAACCGGCGTGGCGCTGCGCAACGACTGCACCAACGAATCCCGCTTCTCCGAGCGCGGAGAAGGCTGGCGCGACAACACGAGGGTCGAGCTGATCGAGGTCGGCGAGGGCCGCTGCGAGGACTGGCTGCACGTCGAGGGGGACGGCGTCGCCTCGTGGGTGCGCGAGGCCTACCTGGTCCCGGTCGAGTAGGGAGTCTGGTCCCGGTCGAACAGGGAGGCGCGCGGCGCTCAGTCCGCCGGGAGCGCGCTCGGCCGGTTCGACGGGATCTCATCGAGGGGAATCTCCTCGATGTCGTCGAGGGCGGCCTCGATCGGGTCGCCGTCGCCCTGGCTCGTCCCGTGGGCGTCGACACCGAAGGCCTCGCTGTAGCGGTAGTAGAGCTCCAGCGAGTCGCCGTACTTGCGGTGCCCCGCGGTGTGCTTGGCGCAGGCCAGCAGCAGGCGATGGCGTTCGGGTGAACTCGTGCGCGCGTAGTCCTCGAGGAAGCACATGCCGAGTTCCTGGTTGTGCGGGTCGTTGCCGTGCTTCGCGGCACTCATCGCCAGCGAGGCGAGCAGCGGGCCGCGCGCGTAGCCGCCGTCGAGGTAGGCCTGCACCCATGATGCGGCCTCGTCCGGCTCCAGCCGGTCCGTCGCTGCCTCCAGCTGCCGCAGCACCTGGTCGCGCGAGAGCCGGTCGGAGCCGGCCGGGGCGCGCAGCAGCGGGCGGCCGTTGCCCGGCGTGTTGCGCAGCTTCATCGAGGCCTGGTTGACGAAGGAGCCGGCCACGAAGAGCAGCTTCGTGCGGTGGCGGTGCGTGAAGCGGTTGTAGAACCAGGCGAGCGTGTTCGTGTACTCGTAGCAGTGCTGGGGCATCCCGAAGTTCTCGGGCTCGCCGGCCTCGAGGACCACCTGCGAGGCGGCGATCTGGATCGTGTCCAGGATCTTCTTCGGCGAGCGGCCGGTCTGAAGCAGGCCGGTGATCGCGTGGATGTAGGAGGGGTCCGGCTCGCGCAGTACGGCGCGCAGCAGCCCCTCGCGCTCCGCGATCGAGAGGTCGCCCTCCTGCCGGAACAGCTCGGCGTCGCGCGATGACTCCGGCGTGGCGGCCAGCGTCGAGACCGGCGGGTTGTCGTCCAGCTCGGTCATCATCACGCGGCAGGCCATCTCGTAGTTGGCGTAGTAGTGCGGACCGACGGCGAGGTCGGGCGCGCCCGCGTAAATGATCGGCTCCGCGCGGTCCCAGCCGACGGCGTCGGCGAGTTCGACCGTGGCGCGGGCGCGGAAGGACTTGTGGCCGGTGGTGTAGCTGGTCACGTAGAGCATGCGGTCCTGGATGTCGACCAGGCCGGCGAACACCATCTGGGCGGCCACGCGCTCGCGGTTCGCGGGGTCGCGCAGCATCGCCTTGAGCAGGCGGTAGGCGGGCTCCGGCTCGCTGCGCATGACGAGCGTCAGCCACTCGTTGAGCTGCGCGTCGAGGCCGCCGATGATCTCCGGGTTCTCCAGCGGCGGGTGGTCCGCCTGGTGGACGAGGGGCGCCGGTGGCACGGGGTAGCGTTCCGCGTCGTAGCGGCTGCGCCCGTAGTGACCCGGCGCCTTGCCGAGCAGCTGGTTCCAGGCGTCGAGCCCGGTCGGCACGTACCACATCGTCTGGGCGATCGGCAGGAAGCGATGCTTGTCCGAGAGGACGGCGGGCATGCGCATCGCGAGGCGGCCGCTGAGCAGGCAGTGGTCGTTGTTGACGAAGCGCACGAAGCCGTCGTCGAGGCGCTGGTGGAAGGGCGTCTGCGTGTATGGGCCGTGGATGCGCACCGTCTCGAGGACCAGCTCATCCAGCGGGCGTCCGGCGCGGATCAGGTTGTAGAGGACATCGGACGCCGTTTCCTGGTCGCGCGAGACGATGCCCTCCTCGAGGGCGGCGTACATCGCGGCGGTCCGGGCGTCCGGCCGGTCGTAGGAGGCAGTCGTCATATCCGGCTCCCTGCCGGGGAGTATAGCGCGAGCCGCCCGCTCCGGGTCCAGCGGGCGGGGCTCAGTACGCGGCACTCCGGGGCAGGGTCTACCCGCTAGCGGCACGGGTGCGCACGGCGCTGCGGCGATGGCCGGCGATCCGTTGGGCGAGATCGGGGAAGGCAGGGTCGATCTCGTAGCGGTAGTCGTCCCAGTAGCCGTCGCGGTCGGGGTCGAAGTGTCGAGGCGGCGTGGCGCCGGCGAGGGCGAGTTCTTTCATGCGCCGCTCGATCGCCGCTCGCTGCGGGACGGCCTCGTCCGCGGGGACGGGCGGAAGGACCACCACGCTCATCGACTGGTTGGTGCGGAGGGTTGGCGTGAACGGGTGCTCCCAGACGCGGTGTCCGCCCGTGACCACGATCGGCAGAAGCGGGCGGTCGAGGCGGCGCGCGAGGTTGAAGGCGCCCGGCTGGAACGCGAGCTCGATGCCGAGGATCGAGCCCTGGGGGAAGAAGAGGACGCTGTCGCCGGCCTCGATGGCTGCGCGGGCGCCGCGGTGCAGGGCGCGGGCGGCGGGGACGGGGCGCTCGGGGCGGATGAGGAGGTGCCGCCCGCGCGCGAGCTGGCCGCCGAGCAGCGGGAAGGTGGCGAGTTCGTCGCGGGCGACGGCGGTGAGCGAGAGCGGGAGCTGGAGGAGCGCGAGACCGTCGGCGAAGCCCTCGTGCAGCGAGGCGACGACGTAGCGCTCGCCCGGGTCGATGTGTTCGAGCCCGCTGATGGCGATGCGCAGACCGATCAGGCGGGCGGCGAGCCGGGCCCACCAGCGCTCGGCGGCCCGGCTCGCCGCCCGGCCGCGGATGCGCGCGGGGCCTCGCTCCGGCAGCAGCGCGGCGAGGCGAAGGACGAGCTGCGCGGGGCCGAGGAGGATGGGGACGGCCGCCCAGGCCCGGAGCCATTCGCGGATGGAGCCGACGGCGAGATAGCCGCCGAGGAGGGTGCGTGGCGCCTCCGCGGTCGCGGGTGCGGCGGAGCCCGGTGCAGCGGCGCCCGGCTGGTCAGGCCTCATCGGCGCCGGCGGGTGCGGCCGGGGCCGCGCGCGCGAGGGCGCTGCGCAGATCGGCCTCGTCGGGCACGACGCCCTGGGTGACGATCTTGCCGTTGATGGTCACGACGGGCGGGTGCCAGCCGCCGCGGCGCAGCGCGTCGAAGAGGTGGTTGAACCAGGGCTTGATGCGCACTTCGACATCGGGGAGGTCGGAGGCCACGCGCTGGACGAGGCGTATCGTGAGATCGCATTCCTCGCAGATGGCGTGCGGGACGTTGAAGAAGAGCTGGCGGCCGGTCATCGGGTAGACGGTCACCACCGTCGCGGCCGGAGCGGCGTTCGATGCGTCAGTCATGGGATCGAGAGTACCGCAGTCGGCGGCGGCTGCGAGGTGCGAACCGCGGGCGCTGATGCTGGCGATCTCCGGGCGGACCTGCGTGGAGACCGCGCCGTGGCTCGCCTTCGCGCCCGGTCTCGCGGTCAGCCTCGGCGGTCGCATGTACCCCGCTGTCCTCGGAACAGGCGCTGCGTGCAGTCGCGATCCCATGTAGAACGGGGAACGTGGAGCGAGCGCGAACTGCGGGATCGCGGGTGCTACTCGCGGACTACCGCTGCGCCGCGCATTCCGGGAGGCCTGCGTGAGCGGCGAGGATAGGCGCTACGCCAGATCGGCGGAGCTGACAGAGCGCGCCGCCCGCTTGATCTCGGGTGGAACCAGCCGCGCCGGCGTGCGCGCGCCGGCAGCGGAAGGCGGGTGGGCGCACCCCCTCTTCGCCGCGAGCGGGTCCGGAGCGCGCCTGACCGACGTCGACGGCAACGAGGTGATCGACTTCAACAACCACTCGACCGCTCTCGTCCACGGACACGCGCACCCGCGCATCGTCGAGGCGATCACGAAGCAGGCGGCGCGCGGCACGGGCTCGAACTTCGCCAACGAGCACGAGCAGCGATTGGCCGAGCTGATCTGCGATCGCGTGGCGGCCTTCGACCGCATCCGCTTTTGCGTGACCGGCACCGAGGCGGTGCTGATGGCCGTGCGCGCCGCACGCGCGCTCACCAGCCGCGTGAAGATCGCGAAGTTCGAGGGCGCCTACCACGGCCGTTCCGACTTCGTCGACATCTCGGTTGAACCGGATCCCGAGGACTGGGGCGAAGGCGACCCCAGCCCCGTCGCCCAGACCGGCACGCCGCGCAGCGTGACCGATGCGGTGGTCGTGCTTCCGTACAACGAGACGGAGCGCGCACGCGCGATCCTCCAGCGCCACGCCGGTGAGCTTGCCTGCGTGGTGATCGACCCGTTCGCCCCGCGCACGGGCCCGACCATCCCATCGCCCGAGTTCCTGGCCATGCTGCGCGAGTACACGCGCGGCGACGGCAGTCTGCTCGTCTTCGACGAGGTGATCGCCTTCCGGCTGAGCTACGGCGGGGCCCAGGGCCTCTACGGCGTGACGCCGGACCTCACCTGCCTCAGCAAGATCATCGGCGGTGGCCTCCCGATTGGCGCCGTCGCCGGCCCCGCCGATTTCATGGACATCTTCGATACGACGACCGGGCCGGCGTTCACATTCGGAGGGACCTACGCGGCGAACCCGATGTCGACCGCCGCGGGGTCGGCGGCGCTCGAGCTGTTCACGGCGGACGAAGTCGAGCGCATCAACGCGCTCGGCGCCCGGGCTCGCGAGCTGGTACGTCAGGCCTTCGAGGTAACCGGTTACCCCGGACAGGTGCTCGGCGTCGGCTCGCTGTTCCGGCCGCACCTGACCACGCGGCCGATCCGGGGCTACCGCAGCGCCCGCTGGAGCCCCGAAGAGCGAGCGCGCGTGCGGCGCCTCCAGGGGCACATGCTCAACCGCGGCGTCTCCCTCTGGGAGCATCAAGCGCTCTGCTCGATCTCGACGCCGATGGGCGAGGAGGAACTGGAACGGCTCGCCGAGGCGCTCGTCGCCTCCCTGCGAGCAATGATTGCGGAGGGTGACGTCCCCGGCGAGGCAGGCTAGTCGCGCTGCTCGTCCAGCACGATCGCCGCCTTGATCTCACGCCACTCGCGCATCCGCTCCAGGGCGACGTTGATCTCGTCGAGCCGGTAGCGATTCGAGATCAGGTCCATCCAGGGGAAGCGCTCCCAGTTGTGCGCGAGGAAGTCGAGCGCGCGTGCGTAGTGATCGACGCCGGCTGAGATCGAGCCGACGACTCTGAGGTGCTTGCCCGTGATGTCCGATGGGCGCATCTCCACCGCCTCGTTGTGCCGCTGGCCAAGCACGAGGTAGCGCCCGCCGCGAGCGATCAGGTCGATGCCCTCCGGGAACGCGCTCCGCGCGCCCGAGACCTCGATCACCACTTCCGGGCCCCGACCCTCCGTCCAGTCGAGGATCCGGGTGCGGCGCTCGGAGGGATCGGGCAGCTCGCCGATGTCGAGCGTGTGAGTGGCGCCCCAGCGTCGCGCGACTGCGAGGCGCTCAGCGGGGCCGCCGATCACGATCACGGCCGGCGCGCCCGACCGGACCGCGAGCGCCGTCGCGAAGAGCCCGAGCGGTCCGGAGCCCTGAATCGCCACGCGGTCCGTGTCCCGGATCCGGCCCAGGCGATCGAACCCGTGGACCACGGTGCGCAGCGCGCACGAGGCGGCTGAGGCGAGCTCGTCGGGCACGACGTCCGGCACCCGCACGCGTCCGGCCGTCGGGAAGACGTAGCCGTATTCGGCGAACCCTCCGGTGAGATGGGGGAACTCCGTGCTCAAGGTTTGCGTGTAGCCGCGCCGGTGCTCGCACAGCGTCGGCTCGTGCGCGACGACGCACTGGTAGCACTGTCCGCAGAAGCCGTGCGTGTAGACGATGCGGTCGCCGACAGCGAGCGGCCGGCCGATCGAGTCGTGAGTCACGCCCTCGCCCAGCCGGACCACGCGCCCGACCATCTCGTGCCCGAGGATGCGCGGGTAGCGGTCGTGCGAGGCTTGCGTGTCGCCGTGTTGCACGTGGCCGTCCGTGGCGCAGATCGTCGCAACGAGATGGCGGACGAGGATCGCGTGCGGCTCAAGCCGCCCCGGGACCGGCACCTCTCTGATCTCGAGCGGCTGGCCGCGCCCCACCAGCAGCGCGGCCCGACAGGTCTCAGGAATCGCGATCACTCGCTGGGCCTCCGCCCTCGCATGCGTTGCGCCCAGCGATCGTCCCGGAGGAGCTTGCGGAGACCGGGCCCACCCTCGCAGATGGCGTGCGGGACGCTGAAGAAGAGCTGGCGGCCGGTCATCGGGTAGACGGTCACCACGGTCGCGGCCGGCGCGGCGCTCGCTGCGTCAGTCATGTGATCGAGAGTAGCGGAGCCGGCGGCGGCGTGGCGTGCCGCCGCCCGCTCCCTCCTCTTACTCGGCGGAGGCGGCGTCCTCCTCGGGCGGCTCGGGGGCCTCGGACGGCGCCCCGTTGCTGGCCGGCGCTGCGTCGGTCGTCGCGATGCGCGGCAGGTCCCTGAGCGTGCTGAGGATGTCGATGCCGGTGAGGCTCTCGACGAGGTCCGGAAGCTGGGACACGACCTGCGTCACATCGGCGGTCAGCTTGCTGGCGCCGATCGAGCCGTCGCCGCTGATCATGACGATGCGGTCCGTCTGCGCGAGCGGCTGCGCGACGGCCGCAGCGACCTCGGGCAGCGATTCGAGCAGCGTGTCGATCATGGCCGCCTGGCCGTACTGCTTCCAGGCCTCGGCCTTGGTCTGCATGGCGGCGGCTTCGGCGAAGCCGCGGGCGCGGATCGCGTCGGCCTCGGCCTCGCCGCGGGCGCGAATCGCGTCGGCCTCGCCGTTGCCGCGCAGGGTCAGCGACTCTGCTGAGGCCTCGGCCTCGGCCACGACCTTGGCCTTCTCGCCGGTGGCGACAGTCTCCAGGCGGTAGCGCTCGGCCTCGGCCGGGCGCTTCACGCCTGCCTCCAGCTCGCGCTCGCGGCGCGCGATCTCCTGCTGCTCGATCTCGATCTGCTTGGTGCGCTCGATGACCTCGACCTGGAGTTCCTGCTCGCGGATCTCCTGCTGGGTTACTGCCTCCTGCAGGGCGTACGCAAGCTCCGCCTCGGCCCGGCGGGCGTTTGTCTCCTGCTCGTAGATGGCCTTCTGAACGGAGAAGTCGCGCTCAGCTTCGGCGATGAGGGTGTCCGCCTCGAACCTGGCCTGCTCCTGGTCACGGTTCGCCTGCGCCTGCACGATCGTGGCGTCGCGCTGCGCCTCGGCGCGCCGGATCGCCGCGTCGCGGGCGGCCTCGGCCTCGCCGATCTCGGCGTCACGCGTGACCTCCGCCGTCCGCTTGCGGCCGAGCGCGTCGAGGTAGCCTTGCTCGTCGCGAATGTCGCGGATCGTGAAGCTGACGATCTCGAGGCCCATGTTCGCCATGTGCGGCCCGGCCACCTCGGACACGCTTTCGGCGAACGATTCGCGGTCCTGGTAGATGTCCTCGACGGTCATCGTCCCGAGGATCGCGCGCTGCGCTCCCTCGAGCGTCTGCAGGGCGACTTGAGCGATCTCGCTTTCACGCTTTCCGATGAACTGCTGGGCGGCCGTGCGGATCGCTTCCTCGGCGCGCGCCACCTTCACCTGCGCCACTCCGTCCACGGTGACGGCGACGCCTTCCTTCGTGTAGACCTTCGCCGTCTCCACGGGCAGGGTCATGACCTCGAGCGAGATGCTCTGCGCCTTGAAGAAGATCGGGACGACGATGACCCGGCCACCGACCGTCACTTTCGGTATGGAGCCGCCTCCCGATCTGATCAAGGCCTCGTTGGGCCCTGCCACCTTGATGATTGGAGCCATATGCGCTTCTCCTTACGTTGCCGGTCACTCCAGCGAGCGCCGGCTACTTGTTTCCTCGTTTGAACGTCCGCCGGATCCGGCCTGCCGCCGCCGAGAGCAGCATCCGCCTTCTTGAGCCGGACTCCGGGAACGTGTCTGACACCTTGACCACTCCTCCACTGTAGACGCTTACGACGCGGACCTGTGCCCCGGCGTCGATGCGGGTTCCTTCCTCGGTCACCGCGGACCACTCCCGGTCGTCGATGCGGACCGTCCCGAACGGCTCCAGATCGGAGAGCGCCACGCCGCGCGCGTTGAGCAGCGCCGTGGCGGACGCGGTGACGTAGGCGTCCGTCGAGCCGCCCTCTCTCGCGAGGGCAAACACGGTGAGCACCACCCCGACGAGCGCCACCGACATCGCGCCGATCAGCCAGCGGTTCACCTCTACCGCCGGCTCCGGGATGGCGGACGACTCGAAGAACCCGCCGAAGATCAGGAAGGAGCCGACAAGGAACGCAGCGACGCCGCCCGCACCGAACGCGCCGATGCCGGGCGCCTGCAGCTCGAAGTAGAACAAGCCCATCGAGAAGAGGATCAGCGCCACGCCGACCCAGCTCACCGAGAGTTGCCCGAGCGCCACGAAGGCGAGCAGCAGCGCGATCACGCCAACGACGCCCGGGCCAAACACCCCGGGGCTGAAGAACTCGGCCATCAGCGACACGCTCCCGAGCGAGAGCAACAGATAGGCGATGTTCGGGTCTGCGATCACCCCCAGGAAGCGTTCCAGCATCGTCGTTCTGACCGGGCGGACTTGCGCGCCCGCCGTGCTCACGACGACGGTCCCGTTAGCGGTCTCGGCCGTGCGTCCATCGAGCTGGTTCAGCAGATCGCCCATGTCCGTGGCGATCAAGTCGACGATCCCGAGATCAACGGCCTCGCTCGCGGAGTAGGCCCGGGCGTAGGTGACGGTGTCCTCCAGTGCGTCGGCGTTGCGGTTCCGCTGCTCCGCGATTCCCCGGATGAACGCCCGGGTGTCCTCGTCCACCTTCTGCCTCAGCGTCGAGGGCAGATCCTCGCCCGAGCCGCTCACGGGCGACGCGGCGCCGATGTTGGTTGCTGGCGCCATAGCCGCGAAGTTGGCGGCTGCCGTGACGAACGTGCCGGCCGACGCCGCCTGCGCGCCGGCAGGCGAGACGTAGACGGCGAGGGGCGTCCGGGAACCGAGGATCGCCTCGACCATGTCGCGCATGGAGTCGATGCGCCCGCCCGGGGTATCGAGCTGGACCACCACGAGCGCCGCACCCTCGTCGGCCGCCTTGTTGATCGCGCGTGCGAGGTAGCGCGAGCTGACCGCATCGATCACGCCGTCAATCTTCACCAGGGCGACGTGATCGCCAGCAGCGTGTGCGCGAACGGGCCAGTGCGAGAGAGCGAGTGCGAGCAGGCCCAACGCCAGAAGCGTCAGGCCGACAGCGCGCGATCCCCTCTTCGTCATGCGGTCACGTCTCTCCCGCAGCCCGGGCGGCTGCGAGGTGAGAATAGCGGGCCGGAGAGGCGATGGAGCGGGAGATGGGATTCGAACCCACGGCCCTCTGCTTGGGAAGCAGATGCTCTACCCCTGAGCTACTCCCGCATCGCTGCTCCGGCAGGGGCCCATTGAAGCCCCGCACGGCCTCGCGCGTCAACGCGCGCGCTGCGGCGAGGGCAGCACCATGCCCAGCGCCATCGGCTACCATCGCGCGCAGCAAGCGCCCGGCGAGCGGAGGTGAGTGATGAAGTTCGGCGCGTATCTGATCAACCCGCCGAATCTGCCCTACGCCGCCGGCGGCCGCTCGACCGAGGAGGTCGGCGGCGAGGCCGCCAGCGTGACCTCGCCCGGCTACCTGCGGGAGTGCGCCCGCTATGTCGAGGAACTGGGTTTCGACTCGATCTGGTTCCCGGACCACGTCGTCATCCCCGCCTCCTACAGTTCGCGCTACCCGTACCAGGAGTACGAGAGCGGCGAGTACCGCCGCTACCCCTTCGACGAGACCGCGTTCCCGGAGCCGATGACGGCGCTCGCCTACGTCGCCGGCGCGACCGACCGCATCAAGCTGCGCACCGGCGTCCTGATCCTGCCGGAGCGCAACCCCGTGCTCCTCGCCAAGGAGCTCGGCACCCTCGACGCGCTCTCGGGCGGCCGGCTCGAGCTGGGCATCGGCATCGGCTGGCTGCGCGAGGAGTTCGAGGCGCTCGGCATCTCCTGGCCGAACCGCGGACGCCGCTGCGACGAGTACATCGAGGCGATGCGCGAGATCTGGAACAACGACGTCGCCAGCTACGACGGCGAGTTCGTCTCGTTCTCGGAGATCCGCTGCGACCCGAAGCCCGTGCAGCCCGGCGGCGTGCCGCTGATCGTCGGCGGCCACACGAAGGCGGCGGCCGTCCGCGCCGGGCGCTACGGCGACGGCTACCTGCCGCTCGGCTACCACAACGCCAGCGACGGCTTCGAGTTCATGGACGCGATGCGCGAGGCCGCCGAGCAGGCCGGCCGCGATCCCGACGCGATCGAGCTCTCGGCCGGCGGCGCGGCGGACCCGGACTACCTCGAACAGCTCGCCGGGGCGGGGATCGACCACGTCTTCATCCAGGCCTACCAGCCGACGATCGAGGCGGTGAAGGAAGGCCTGCAGCAGATCGCCGAGGACATCATCCCGAAGTTCCGCTAGCAGGGCTCGACGCCCTGGTCGAATCGAGCTGCGCGCCTCCCTGCCCTTCGTCGAGTTCGCGCAGACTCGCCCGCGCCGCGTCGGCCCGTTCGCCGGTCCCGACCGCAGGGAACCGCTCCACCATGATCGACCCGGCAGTGTCGGGAGAGTGAGCGGGCAGCTCGCTGTCCTCGACTGATTCGCCGAGGATCTCGCGCAGTTCGCGGAGGCGCAGCGTGGGGAGCCGTCGCAGCGTCGCGAGCGCCTGCTGCGGTTGAATCTGGCGCAGTACCGGGGAGAGTATTCGGGAGCCGAGGCGTCGCCCCAGACGGCCGGCCTCGACCGGGTTCATCTGGTTCAGCATCCAGGCCACGCTCTCGGGGGACATGACGCGCAGCAGCGTAGCCGTGCTCGCCCGAGGCAGGCCCGCCAGGATCAGCGCCGTGTCCGCGGGGTGCAGGAGGCGCAGCCGCTCCCAGGCGAACCGCTCCTCACCGGCCTCGATCAGCTCCCGGACTTCGCCGGCAATCTCCGTTACCTCGTCCAGCGAGATGGCCTGCGTGGCTCAAGTGGTTCGTCCAGCAGTGGGGGGTCCGGCATGACATCGTGCTCGCTCAGCGGAGGAACCCCTCTCCCTTCACGGCCCGAGGCCGCGGCCATGCTCCCGTACCGGCCGACGTCTGCCCCGCAGCGTCGCCGCCGGCCACTACCGTACCCGCAAGCTTGAGCCCGGACCGCGCGGTAGACTCGCTCCGACGTTCGGCGAGGGGGACCAGGTGACGGACGACGCGGCCACGGGCAACCACGAGCGCTGGCAGGCCTGGCGCGAGCAGACGCCCGCGATGGGCGAGTACGCGTACATGAACTCCGGCTTCGCCGGACCGGAGCGCCTCGCGGTTCACGAGGCGCTCCGGCGGCGCCTCGACCTCGAGCTGGTGCACGGCTCGACGACGCGCCGCGCGCTGGAGGACCGCTACGACCTCGCGCTGCGCTACCGCGAGCTCATGGGGCGGCTGCTCGGCGGCGCCTCGCCTGACGAGATCGCGATCACCGGCAACACCTCCGAGGGCATCAACATCGTCACCAACGGCCTCGACGTGGAGTCCGGCGACTGCATCGTGACGACCGGCGTCGAGCACGGCTCGGGCATCGTGCCGGCCTACTACCTGCGACAGCGCAGCGGCTGCGAGCTGCTGATCGTGCCGATCGACGCGCAGGACTCGCCCGGGACTGCGATGGAATCGTTCGTCACCACGCTCGACAGTGCCGGAAGCAACGTCAAGCTCGTCATCCTCTCGGAGATCTCGTATTCGACGGGCCAGCTGCTGCCGCTCAAGGCGATGGTCGAGGAGACGCACCGGCGCGGCGGCCACATGCTCGTCGACGGCGCGCAGACCGCCGGGCACATCCCGATCGACGTGCGCGAGAGCGGCGTCGACTTCTACGCGATTCCCTCGCACAAGTGGCTGTGCGGGCCGGACGGGTTCGGCGCGCTCTACGTGCGCGAGGACCTGATTCCGCTCGTTTCGCCCTCCAAGGTGTCGGGGCGCGCGGCGGCGGAGTACGACCTCGAGGGCGGCTTCGAGCCCGAGCACGAGAAGATCACGAAGTACGAGCTGACGACGACCGCGACGGCGCTGATCGCCGGCACCATTGAGGCCGCCGAGTGGTACCTCGACTCAGGGCCGGACGCCGTCTTCGAACGGGTGCGCGCGCTCAACCGCTACGCGGAGCAGCGCTTCGGGCGCATCGAGGGCGTGAGCGTGGTCAGCCCGCGCCACGACGCAACGCGCACGGGGCTGTTCTGCTTCAGCGTGGACGGCCACGAGGCGGACCTGGTGAACGCCTTCCTGCAGCACGAGGCGAAGGTCGTGTGCCGCTCGGTCAAGCAGTTCAACAGCGTCCGGCTCTCGCTGCACGCCTTCAACAACGAGGCCGACATCGACATCACCGCCGAGACGGTCGAGCGAGCGATCATCGAGGGCATCCCGGACGACGTCGAGCCGGCGATCCCGCCGCAGCTCATGGCGGGGGGCGCGCCGTAGCGCGGGGCGGCGCGGGGCGGCGCGGGTCGCGCCGCCGGACGCCGGAGGAGCGCGGATGCCACGGCGTGACGACATCGAAGTCCCCAGGGAGTCCGTCCCCGACATCATGGCGCTGATCGCGCGCGCGCCGTGGCGCGAGGCGGTCACCTACCGCGATACCTGGCCCCACGAGTACGTCGTGGTCAAGCAGGATGGGCAGCAGGCCCTGTTGGCGGCGTTCTGCGCCCGCATTGCGCGCGGCGAGGGCGTCCAGGGCCGCTTCTTCGGCCAGACGCGCGACTACCTCTTCCTGGGCGCGCACAAGTACTGGACGATGACCGACTGCGCGGACATCGACCTCGCGACCGACGACTACGTGCTCAACCGCGCGCTGCTCTACCGCGACCGCCGCGACTTCGTCGTGCGCGGGGGCGACAGCGGCCGGCGAGAAGGGTAGACCGCCATGTCCGCGTCCGGGGAAGGCGTCCAGCTCGTCGCCGTCCGCTCAAAGTGGCCCAACGAGGCGTACGACTTCACGCCGTGGCTGGCCGACCACCTCGACCTCCTCGGCGAGGAGTTGGGGCTGACGCTGGAGGAGGTCGGGCAGGAGGTCGCGGTCGGCCCGTACTTCCTCGATATCCTGGCGAGGACGCCCGGCGAAGACGGCGACGTGCTGGTGGCGATCGAGAACCAGCTGGAGTGGAGCGACCTCCACCATCTCGGCCAGTTGCTCACCTACGCGACGGGGCGCGATGCGCGCGTCGCCGTGTGGGTCGCGCCCGAGTTCCGGCGTCAACTCGCCGAGGCCCTGCACCGGCTCAACGAGTGGACCCGTGACGGGATCAGCTTCTACGCCGCGAAGGTCGAGGTCGTCAGGAGGGACGGCTCCGCGGAACTGGAGCCGCGGTTCCGCAAGGTGGTGTGGCCCGGCGGCTGGGATGAGGACTCCACGGTGCCCGACGGCGCCCAGTCGGAGGAAAGCCGGCTCTACGACGACTTCTTCCGGCCGCTGATCACCAGACTCGTGCGGACGGGCTTCGCCGCCGGTGCTCGACAGTACTTCGACCGTACCGGGCGATTCTTCACCCCTGGGATCGGGGAGGGTACCGGCTACGCCGCGTCCCTCCAGGGACAGAATGACGCATGGGTCACGCTCCACATCCGCACGGACGATGTGGAGCTAACCAGCCGCATCTTCGACGAACTCCACGCCGCCCGCGAGGAGATCGAGTCGGAGTTCGCGGAACTGCTCGGCGACCGGGAGCAGACCGACGCGGATGCCAGCGTTCCTGAATGGAGCTGGCGCAGGTACGATCGATGGGCGTTCCACAGCATCAGCATCAGGCGTGACGGGGCGATCCACGATCCGCCCGAGGAGCTGGAGGAGATCAGGACCTGGATGCTCGACCACCTCCTCAGGTTGAAGGCCGTCTTCGACCCGCGTATCGAGGCGATCCTCGGCCGGCTGCCCGCGGGCGACGGCGATTGATCGACGGCCGTCCGCCGGCGTAGCTCGCGAGCACCTGGGCGAGGACGGCGAGCGCGGCAATCCGGCGCTGCAGCCGGTGCCGCCTACGGCCGCACGCCTCGGCGCCGCTTCGGCCCGCCGGACAGCTCGTGCGGGAGCACGCGGTAGGCGTGCTCCACGAAGCGCTCGAGGTGGGAGCGCGTCTCGCGAGGGTCGATGATCTCCTCGACGCCGAAGGCCTCGGCGGTGCGGAAGATGTTGCTCATCCGCGCGAACTCATCCTCAAGCTCCTGGCGGCGCGCCGCCGGGTCCGGGGAGGCCTCGATCTCGCGGCGGTAGGCGGCCTCGACGCCGCCCTCGATGGGCAGGCTGCCCCACTCGCCGCTCGGCCAGGCGATGCGGTAGCGGAGCCGCGAGTCGCCGGGAACCATGCCGCCCATGCCGTAGCACTTGCGCACGATGATCGTGATCGCCGGGACGGTGGCCTGCATGCCGGCCCAGGCGGCGCGGATGCCGCGCTTCAGCGTGGCCGCGCGCTCGGCCTCGGGGCCGATCGCGAAGCCCGGCGCGTCGACGAAGAAGACGAGCGGGATGTGGAAGTAGTCGCACATGTCGATGAAGTGTGCCTGCTTCTCCGCGCCATCGCCGTCGAGCGCCCCGCCGTAGGCGAGCGGGTTATTCGCGATCACGCCGACCGGGTGTCCGTTGATGCGCGCGAAGGCCGTGATCAGGCTCAGCCCGTAGTGCGGCTTGATCTCGAAGATCGAGCCCTCGTCGAGCGTCGAGCGCAGAACGCGGTGCATCGAGTAGGGCCGACGCCGGTCGCGCGGCACGATGTCGGCGAGCGGCTCCGGGTCGGGCGGCGCGTCGTTGAACTCGGCGACGGGCGGCAGCTCGTAGATGTTGGAGGGCATGTAGGAGAGGAAGGCGCGCACCTGGCGGAAGGCGTCCTCCTCGTCTGCCGCCTCGTTGTCGATGATGCCGGATTGGCGCACGTGGATCTGCGGCCCGCCGAGCTCGCGAGGAGTGAGATCCTGGCCCATCGCGCGACGGACCAGGGGCGGCCCGGCGGCGAAGACCGCCGAGGTCTCCTTCGTCATCACGCTCCAGTGCACGAGTTGCGAGCGGCCGGCGGGCCCGCCGGCGGCGTAGCCGAGGACGGCCCCGACGACGGGCACGTAGAGCATCGCTTCGACGGCTTCCTGGAACTGGTAGTTGCCGATGACGAGCTGCGGGGCGCCCTCGGTGGCCATGGTCTGGACGCTGCCGCCGCCGCCCTCGATCAGCAGGACGAGCGGGACGAGGTACTCGCGCGCGACGTCCTCGGGGAAGCCCCCGGTGTCGCCGCCCTTGTCGCGCTGCTTGAACTGCTTGGCGGAGCCGCCGCGGATCGTGAAGTCCTCGCCGCCGATGGCGACGTGCCGCCCGTCGATCTTGCCGAGGCCCATGACATAAGGCGCGGGCGTGAACCCGGTGAGGTTCCCGTCCTCGTACTCCCCCGCGCCGGCGAGGACGCCCACCTCGTGGAAGGAGCCGGGGTCGAGGATGCGGTCGAGGCGCTCGCGGATGGTGTACTGCCCGCGGTCGTGCTGGCGGGCGATGCGGTCCGGCTCGCCGCCGGCGCGCGCCAGCTCGATGCGCTCCCGGAGCTCGTCGAGCCTGTCCTGCCACACCATGCGCCTGCTCCGCGGTCCGCGCGCCCTCTTGCGCCCTCGAGGGCCGCTGCGAGGGTAGCGTGTTGGGGGAGGGGTGTGGGGGCGTCGGGCTGGCTACCGAAGATCGTGGGGGACGCGGACATACTGCTGCTTGCCCCAGCAAGCGATCTCGCCCGTCTCCCGCAAGGCGCAGGCGTGGCTATCGCCGACGCTGAGCGAGTTGAACGCGCCCTCCGGCGGAGCCGGCCAGTCGTATTCGCCCTCCCCCCAGCAGTCGATCCCGCCCGCCTCGCGCGCCGCGCATGTGTACTGGAATCCCGCGCTCACGGCGCGGTAGGCCAGATCCCCAAAGTACCCTCGTTGGTCCATGAGGTACCCGAAGTCGCCCGCATGCCAGGAGCCCCAACAGAACATCTCGCCAGACTCCCCCACCGCGCAGGAGTGGTAATAGCCCGCGCTCACCGAGCGGAACGTACCCGCAGGTGGGGTCGCCTGCATGTAGTCGTTCCAGCCCCAGCACTCGACCTCGCCCGACTCCCGCACCCCGCAGGTGTGCTGGTAGTCCGCGCTCAGCGACTGGTAGCTGTCCGAGGGTGGATGCGTCTGGCCGAAGTAGTCGGCTCCCCAGCAGACGGCCTCGCCGGACTCGCGTACCGCGCAGATGTGCCAGTAGCCCGCGCTCACCGAGCGGTACGTCCCCGACGGCGCGTCGATCTGGCCGTACTCGTTGTCGCCCCAGCAGTCGATCTCGCCCGACTCCCGCACCGCGCAGGCGTACTCCAGCCCGGCGCTCACCAAGCGGTATGTGCCCGGGGGCGGATCCGTCTGACCGTGGTCGTCCCGACCCCAGCAAACGATCTCGCCTGACTCCCGCACCGCGCAACCGTGCCAGTAGCCCAGGCTCACCGAGCGGTAGCTCCCGGGCGGTGGGCCCTTGAGGCTTCCCCAGCAGACCATCTCGCCCGACTCGCGGAGCGCGCAGGTACGGTTCGCGCCCGCGCTCACGGACTCGAAGCGTCCCGAGGGAGCCTCGATCGTCCGCGCGTAGTCGGCATCCCCCCAGCACTCGATCTCTCCCGACTCGCGCACGGCGCAGGTATGTGTCCAGCCGGCGCTGATCGAGAGGAAGCTCCCTGTCGGCGCGTCCGTCTGACCGTCACTGTTGTGACCCCAGCAGGCGATCTCGCCGGACTCGCTCAAGGCGCAGGTGTGGTGCCCACCCGCGTCAACGGAGCGGAAGATCCCCGGAGGCGCCTCGGTCTTGCCGTCCTCCTCGTATCCCCAGCACGCGATCTCGCCCGACTCGCGGAGCGCGCAGGTGTGCTGCACACCCGTGGTTACGGTGCGGAAGATCCCCGGGGGCGCATTGGCCTGGCCGCGTTCGTTGTAGCCCCAGCAGACCACTTCACCTGACTCGCGGACGGCGCAGGTGTGGTGCCAGTTCACGCTCACCACGATGGTCCCACTCGCTTCGGGAGTCGGCTCCTGCGAGGCGGAGGGTGTCGGCGAGGCGGTGGGCGTGGGCGAGGCGGTGGGCGTGGGCGAGGCGGTGGGCGTGGGCGAGGCGGTGGGTGTCGGCGAGGCGGTGGGCGTCGGCGAGGCGGTGGGCGTCGGCGTGGTGGTGGCTGTCGGCGAGGCGGGAGGCGTCGGCGCGGCGGTTGGTGAAGGCGAGGCGGTGGGCGTCGGTGCGGCGGTGGGTGAAGGCGCGGCGGTGGACGTCGGCGAGGGCGTCGCGATCGGCGAGGGCGAGGCGGTGGGCGTGGGTGTCGGCGAGGCGGTGGGCGTGGGCGTGGCGGTGGGCGTGGGCGTGGCGGTGGGCGTGGGCGTGGCGGTGGGCGTGGGCGTGGCCAGTGATGGTCGGTCTTCCGTGGCTCCAGTGCAGGCTGTCAGGCCAGCCAGAATCGACAGTGCGAGGCTGGCCGCGAGCAGGAGCGCGAACGGGCGCCGCCGACGGCACACAAGCAAGGCGATCCCCTCCCCGGAGTCCTACAAGGGCTTAACGCCGCCGATGCCGCTGGGGTTCCGCGCTCCGTTCGCCGCTCCAGGGGGATCGCCCTTGATGCCCTGCCTACGGACGCACGCCGGGGCGCGACTTGGGCCCGCCGGACAGCTCGTGCGGGAGCACGCGGTAGGCCATCTCGACGAAGCGCTCGAGGTGGGTGCGCGTCTCTCGAGGGTCGATGATCTCCTCGACGCCGAAGGCTTCGGCGGTGCGGAAGATGTTGCTCATGCGCGCGAACTCGTCCTCAAGCTCCTGGCGGCGCGCCGCCGGGTCCGGGGAGGCCTCGATCTCGCGGCGGTAGGCGGCCTCGACGCCGCCCTCGATCGGGAGGATGCCCCAGTCCGCGCTCGGCCAGGCGATCTTGTAGCGCAGCCGCGAGTCGCCGGGGACCATGCCGCCCATGCCGTAGCACTTGCGCACGACGATCGTGAGCGCGGGCACCGTCGCCTGCATGCCCGCCCAGGCGGCGCGGATGCCGCGCTTCAGCGTCGCCGCGCGCTCCGCCTCGGGGCCGATCGCGAAGCCGGGCACGTCGACGAAGAAGACGAGCGGGATGTGGAAGTAGTCGCACATGTCGATGAAGTGCGCCTGCTTCTCGGCCCCGTCGCCGTCGAGGGCGCCCCCGTAGGCGAGCGGGTTGTTGGCGATCACCCCGACGGGATGCCCGTTGATGCGCGCGAGGGCGGTGATCAGGCTCAGGCCGTAGTGCGGCTTGATCTCGAAGATCGAGCCCTCATCGAGCGTCGAGCGCAGCACGCGGTGCATCGAGTAGGGGCGGCGGCGGTCGCGCGGGACGATGTCGCCGAGGCCGCTGGGGTCGGGCGGGGCGTCGTTGAACTCGGCCACGGGCGGCAGTTCGTAGACGTTCGAGGGCATGTAGGAGAGGAACGCCTTGATCTGCTCGAAGGCGTCCTCCTCGTCGGCCGCCTCGTTGTCGATGATGCCGGATTGGCGGACGTGGATCTGCGGCCCGCCGAGCTCGCGAGGGGTGAGATCCTGGCCCATCGCGCGACGCACGACGGGCGGCCCGGCCGCGAACACCGCCGAAGTCTCCTTCGTCATCACGCTCCAGTGGACGAGCTGCGAGCGGCCGGCGGGTCCGCCGGCGGCGAAGCCGAGCACCGCGCCGACGACGGGGACGTACATCATCGCCTCGACGGCGGGCATGAACTGGTGGTTGCCGGCGAAGAGCGGGGGAGCGCCCTCCGAGGCGATGCGCTGGACGTTGCCGCCCCCGCCCTCGATCAGCAGGACGAGCGGGATCAGGTACTCGCGGGCGAGCTCCTCGGGGAAGCCGCCGACGTCGCCGCCCTTGACGCGCTGGGAGAAGTGCTTGGCGGAGCCGCCACGGATGGTGAAGTCCTCGCCGCCGATCGCGACGTGCCGCCCGTCGATCTTGCCGAGGCCCATGACATAAGGCGCAGGCGTGAACTCGGCAAGCCGGCCGTCCTCGTAGAGCCCGGCGCCGGCGAGGGCGCCGACCTCGTGGAAGGAGCCAGGGTCGAGGATGCGGTCGAGGCGCTCGCGGATCGTGTACTGGCCGCGGTCGTGCTGGCGTGCGATGCGGTCCGGCTCGCCGCCGGCGTGCGCCAGCTCGGTGCGTTCCCTGATCTCGTCGATCCTGTCCTGCCAGACCATCGCGCTGCTCCTCCGCGTCCGTGCGCCCTCGTGCGCCCTCGGGGGCTGGTGCGAGGGTAGCGCGTCGGGGGAGGGGGCGTGCGGGGGCTTGGCGGCGCGGTGCGGGCTACTCGATGGTTGGCAGGTCAGCGGGGTCGGCGGGGAGGTGGATGTCGATGACGATGTCGGCGCCGTCGACCTCGATCTCGGTTGCTTGCGCGCGGTCGGTGGTGAAGCCGCCTTCGCCGCCGTACCAGCCGACGTGGCGACGCGGTTCTCCGAAGTCGTACTCGGTGATCTCGAGCACGTAGCGACCATTCGGGACCGCCACTCTCGCTCTCCCATCCGTTCCTATGCCGGTGAGTCCTTGGGAGAAGGGCCCGAACGCGAGAGGATCAGCGGAGACGTGGATCCCTTCGAGCCTGCCCCAATCTCCCAGAATGACCTCGCCATCCGGTCCGAACACGGTGCTCTCGATCACATAGTGCCCTGGCACGCCCTCATTACAGGGAGGTTCGTCCACCCTCGTCAGCAGTTCGGGGAAAACCCTGATCTCGAGGCCCTCTAGACCGGAGGCATCGACAGCAATCTTCGTGAGTGGTCCGCAGCTGTTGGCATAACCTGTGTTCGTACTGTAGGAGAGGCCGAAGAAGACGCCGCTGGCCGGGGTTCCTGGAGAGCCCGCTCCCGTTCTGCCGAGCCGCACGACATAGTCGCCAGCCGGTACCACGAGCGCAAATGTCCCATCTTCTGCTGTGATGTCGGTTGAGTTCGGCCCATCGTTCCGCGCGAAGGCTGAGGCCATGATGTTCACCCCGTCGAGCGCGTTGCCATCCGGGTCGAGCACGACGCCTCGGATGCGTGGGGCAGCGGCCGCGATCACGGTGCGGTGCTCCTCGAACGCGTCGAAGAAGTCGTCGGGGGTGATGCTGAAGGCAGACTCGAACGCCTTGCTCCAGTCTGGCTCGTCCGCGAGCAATCGCCAGTATTCGAGGCTCGCATTCGGGTTTCCGGAGTTAGTCACGAGCCAGTCGATCGCCAGGCCCGCGATCCCATACCACCCGATGCCAAAGTTGTCCGCGATGTCGCGGAACGCCCCTGCGTTTCGCAGGGGGATGAGCCTCTGTGTCTTGTTGGTTTCCGAGTCCGCGTAGTGCTCCGAATACAGTTCTTCGCTGTATCTCGCCGTGCCCTCGATAAGCCACCCGGGCGAAGACCGGGATACGCTGGCCACACGGAGAATGCTGAATTGAACGAGATGAGAGTACTCATGGGCCAAGACTTCCCTGAGTTCAACGTCGCCGGTCCGCACCCACCATCCGGCAACGAACGCGAGCAGTTCGTCCTCCCTTCCTTCCCGTCCCTCGGCGACGAACCCACCTTCCCAGCCCTCGTTGAAGAGCGGCGGCTCTCTTCCGGTCAGCTCTGTGTAGCGAGCGGCGGCGGTCTCCCGGTCGGGTGACATGTAAAGCGTGAACTCCGGGACCACGACGCCGTAGCGGTCGTCGAAGAAGCTCATCACATCCTCGATCGCCCTGCGAATCTCCGCCTGCCGCTCCTCTGAGACGTCCCCGAGGAATACGACCTGCTGCGAGGCGGTGAGCCTGACAGTCGGCGTCGGTTCGGGCGTGGGCGTAGGCGTGGGCGTGGGGGTCGGCGCGGGCGTCGGCGAGGGCGTTGGGGTGGGCGTTGGAGTCGGCGTGGGTTTCGGCGTTGGCGCGGGCGTCGGAGTCGGCGTGGGTGTCGGAGTCGGAGTGGGCGTCGCCGCGGGCGCGGGCGTGGGCGTTGGAGTCGGCGTGGGTGAAGGCGTTGCGGTCGGCGAGGGCGTTGGAGTCGGCGTGGGTGAAGGCGTTGCGGTCGACGTGGGCGTCGGCGAGGGTGTGGGAGTCGGCGAGGGTGTCGGAGTCGGCGTCGCGACGGGTGTGGCGGCGCTGCGGGCCGGCTCCGCGTCCCCGCCGCCGCCCGTGCAGCCCACGAGGATCAACCCGAGGACCGCGAGCGCTGCTGTCCGGCGCACCACGTTCATCATTCGGTCCCCGGTGCAGCCTACACGCTCCCCCTGGGCGGAGGCGGTCCCAGCGTGACGCCGGACTGACCCGCTACCCCCGCGGCAGCGCGAGGCCGCGGGTGGCGATGATGTTGCGCTGGATCTCGCTTGTGCCGCCGCCGATCGTCGAGGAGACGGCTTGCAGGTAGCGCTGCGCCGCCGCGCCGTGCTGCCCCTCCTCGCGGTGCTCGTCCCAGAGGTTGCCGTAGAGCCCGAGCAGCGACATGTGCAGCTGCGCGATGCGCTGCGCCATCTCCGAGTTGAACAGCTTCGCGACCGAGGCCTCCATGTTCGGGACCAGCCCCTGCGCCTGCATCGTCATGATGCGGAACGAGAACAGCATCCCCACCTCCGCGTCGACCGCCCGGTCGGCGAAGTTCGCGCGCAGCATCGGCCGCTCTGCGATGCGCGTCTGCTCCTCGGGCAGTTCGTGCGCGAGGTCGACGATGCGGTTCACCTGGCGGCTGGCGCCGATCGAGTTGCCGATGCCCGAGCGCTCGAAGTCGAGCAGGGTGGCGGCGGCGTACCAGCCGCGGTTCTCCTCGCCGATCATGTTGGCGGCGGGGATGCGTACGTCCTCGAAGAAGACTTCGTTGAAGCTGTGACGGTCCGCCATGTTGACCAGCGGGCGCACGCTGATGCCCGGCAGGTCCATGTTCATCCAGAAGAAGGAGATGCCGCGATGCTTCGGCGCGTCCGGGTCCGTGCGGGCGATGAAGTACATGCCGTCGGCCTTGTGGGCGCGGCTGGTCCAGATCTTCTGCCCGCTGATCACGAAGTCGTCGCCCTCGCGCTTCGCGCGCGTCTGCAGCGAGGCGAGGTCCGAGCCGGCGCCCGGCTCGGACCAGCCCTGGCACCACTCGAACTCGTCCGAGAGGATCTTCGGCAGGTGCTGCTGCTTCTGCTCCTCGCTGCCGGTCATGATCAGCGTCGGGCCGAACATCATGACGGCGATGCCGAGCAGCCCGGAGACGGTGCCGATACGGTCGGCCAGCTCCTGGTTGAGGATGAACTGCTCCGTGACGGTCAGCCCGAGGCCGCCGTACTCCTCGGGCCAGTGCGGCCCGAGCCAGCCGCGTTCGGCGAGCGCCTTGCGCCAGCGCTGGCTCGCGTGCTCGGAGGCGTCGGAGCCGGCGGGCTCCATCAGCGGGTCCTCGCCGGGGCGCTCGGCGACCGCTGCCGTGTCCTCGATGAAGTCGCGCACCCTGGCGCGGAACGCCGCCTGATCGGGAGTGTCCGTGAAATCGACCATCGCTCGCCTCCTGCCGCCCCCGGAAGCATAGCCCACGGCCCCGCTTACACGGGGCGCGGCCGGGCCGCGGGCGGTCACGCAGCGCCACTGGTGCGGTAAGGTGCGCGTCAGAGGGAGGCATGAGATGGCCCGACCCGAGCGAATGACCTTTGGCGTCTTCATGGCGCCGTTCCACCCCACCAACGAGAACCCGACGCTCGCCTTCGAGCGCGACCTCGAGCTGCTCGAGTGGCTCGACGCGCTCGGCTACGACGAGGCGTTCATCGGCGAGCACCACAGCGCGGGCTGGGAGACGATCGCCAGCCCCGAGGTGTTCATCGCCGCCGCCGCCCAGCGCACGCGCTACATCCGCTTCGGCACCGGCGTCGTGAGCATCCCCTACCACCACCCGTTCATGGTCGCCGACCGCATGGTGCTGCTCGACCACCTGACGAGAGGTCGCGTGATCCTCGGCGTCGGGCCGGGGGCGCTGGCCACGGACGCCTACATGATGGGCGTCAACCCGGCGCGGCAGCGCGAGATGATGGACGAGGGCCTGGGGGTCATCAAGCGGCTGTTCACGGAGACCGAGCCGTTCAGCGTGAAGAGCGACTGGTTCGAGCTGAACGACGGGATGCTCCAGATCCGGCCCTACCAGCGGCCCTCGATCCCGCTCGTCGTCGCCTCCGTGCAGACGCCGGCGGGGGTGACGACGGCGGGCAAGCACGGCGCGGGGGTGCTCTCGCTGAGCACGCCGCGCGGGATGGTGCGCGAGACCTCGCTGGCGGAGTTGTGGGCGATCGCCGAGCAGACCGCCGAGGAGTACGGCAACGAGATGCGCCGCGAGGAGTGGCGGCTCTCGATCCCGATTCACCTCGCGGACAGCCGCGAGGAGGCGATGGAGGACGTGCGCCGCGGCCACGCGCGCGTGACCCGCGAGTACTTCGCCGCGACGCTCGGCCACGCCGCGCCGGACGTGGCGGACGACTGCCTGCTGGAGCACGTGATGGAGCGCCACGGCGTGATCGTCGGCACGCCGGACGACATGATCGAGGCGGTCGAGCGGCTGCAGGAGATCAGCGGCGGCTTCGGTGGCATGCTCGTGCGCGTCGAGGACTGGGCGCCGCGCGAGAAGATCCTGCGCAGCTACGAGCTGCTGGCCCGCTACGTGATGCCGCACTTCCAGGGCAGCGTCGCCGCGCTGCAGCGCTCCAACAAGTGGGCGCGCGACAACCGCGAGCCGATCTACGAGCGCCGCGTGCTCGGCGTGCGCACCGCGACCGAGGCGTACTACGGAGGCAACTCCTCGTCCGACGGCTCGTAGCCCGGTGCCGGCCACATCGGGATCACGCCGCGGATCGCACCGCGGCTCGTGACGCCCTCGGGCCGCGCATTGCCCCGCCCCCCGTGCTGCGACAGAATGCCGGGGCGCGTCCGGCCGCGTGGCCGACCGCGCACCCGAGGACCGATGAGACGACAGGCGGGGCGATGAGCGAGACCTGGTACATCGACGACGAGAGCCAGTACGTGAAGGTGATCAAGGACGGGGCCGTCGCGCAGGTCGTCCTCAACCGCCCGGAGCGGCTCAATTGCTGGCTCACCGGCCAGGAACTGGAGATCGCGAGCGCGTTCGAGGAGCTCAACGGCAAGCAGCACGAGGACGTCAAGGTCGTCATCTTCCGCGGCGAGGGCCGCAGCTTCTCCAGTGGCTATGACGTGACCGAGCTGGGGACGCAGTACTGGGAGGACGGCGAGGACACCAAGAGCCGCCCCTCGCAGCGCCGTCGCCTGCAGGTCGACGCCGAGGGCCGCAACGTGCTGCGCGCCATCTTCCAGTCGCGGAAGGCGGTGATCGGGGAGCTCAAGGGCTACGTGCTGGGCGGCGCCTTCGAGTTCGTGCTCGGCTGCGACATCCTGATCGCCGCCGAGGGCACGGTGATCGGCAGCCCGCCCGCGCGCATGGTCGCGGCGGCCGGTATGAGCAGCGCCTTCAGCATCCTGCGCCTCGGGCCCGCGCTCTACTCGGAGATGATGCTGCTCGGCCGCTTCATCAGCGCCGAGGAGGGCTACGAGCGCGGCCTCATCAACCGCGTCGTCCCGCTCGAGGACCTCGAGGACACGACGCAGGCGGCGGCGGACCTCGCGAGCCTGATCCCCGCCGACGGCATCGCCATCCACAAGCTCCAGTCGCGGCTCGCCTACAACACGCTCGGCTTCGAGTCGACGCTGGCGGCCTCGAACATGTCGCACACGCTGCAGGTGCAGCAGCGCCTCGGGGAGCACGACTGGAACCTCTTCACGGAGCGCCGCGACCACGGCGCGAAGGAGGCCTACCGGCGGCGCGACCAGCGCTTCCGCGACGCCGTCGAGCGCTTCAACCCGCGCGGCCCCATCATCTAGCCGTATCTAGCCAGGCGGACGCCACTGCGAGGCGCCGCGAGCAGCGTCCCGCGGGATTGGAGCGCATCGAGGTGAGCGACGATGTGAACGGTCGGGCGGTAGGCGAGGCGCGCGGCCAGAACACCCGGCTCTCGGACGTCGTCGCGGTCGAGCTGGGCGAGGGCCTCGCCGCCGCCTACTGCGGGCGCTGGCTGCGCCTGCACGGCGCGACCGTGATCAAGATCGAGGATGCCACCACAGGCGGCGATCGGCTGCGGCGCGAGGATCTGACGGCGGACGGCTGGCGCCGCTCGAACCGCCGCTCGATGTTCGCCGCGCTCCACGCCGGCAAGGAGAGCGTCTCGCTCGACTACGGCAGCGACGAGGGCCAGTCCGAGCTCCACGACCAGCTGTTCCGCGCGAACGTCGTGATCTCCAGCTTCACGCGCGACGAGCTGCTGGAGCGCGGCCTGAGCGAGGCGCTGTTCGACCTGCCCGGCGATCGCGTCGCCGTCTCCTGCACGCCGTTCGGCCTCGACGGCCCCTATGCGGACTACCAGGCGACCGACGAGGTGCTGCTCGCCTATGGCGGCTCGATGAGCACGCTGGGCCAGTCGAAGGGGCCGCCGCGCCACGTGCGCGTGCCGATGGCGGACTTCGTCGGCGGCGTCTTCGGCTTCCAGTCGGCGCTGCTCGGGCTGCTCAACCCGGCGGCGGGCAAGGTCTTCGATGTCTCGGTGGCCGACTGCCTCGCGGCCAACCTCGAGCGCGTGACGATGTTCTTCTCGCACCTCGGGCTGATTCACCTGCGCGGACACGGCATGCACCGCCACTTCGCCGGCCACCCGGGCGGGCTCTACCCGTGCAAGGACGGCTACGTGATGGTCGCGATGGCCGGATCGCCGATCCAGATGATGGCGCTGCTGGTCGAGCAGCCGGAGCTCGAGGAGCATCCGCTGTTCAAGGACCGCCTCGAACGGCACCGCCGCCCGGACGAGTTCGACGAGCTGATCCTGCCCTGGTTCCTCGCCCATGACGCCGAGGAGATCGTGACGAAGGCGCACGAGCTGCGGATGCCCTTCGGCTACGTGCTGCGGCCCGCGGAGCTGCTGACGGACACGCAGCTCGCGCATCGTCAGAGCCTCGTCGAGGTTGCCGTGCCGGGCCTCGACGAGCCGGTGCGAATGCCGGGCCTGCCCTACCGCTACCGCGAGTTCGACGCCGAGGGCGTCACGCTCGAGCCGTTGGAGACGCCCTCATGACAGACGACCCGATGAGCGACGAACCGATCTACCAGCCGCTCGCGGGCGTGCGCGTGCTCGACCTCACGGGGCAGTACGCGGGCTCGCAGATCACGCGCATCCTCGCGGACCTCGGCGCCGAGGTGAACAAGGTCGAGGCCGCCCGCCACATCGACATGGTCTCGCGCGGCCTCGTGCCGACGGACAACCTGCCGACGAACCACTGGTGGACGCGCGCGGCCTACTGGGCGGAGCGCAACATCAACAAGCGCGGCATCACCATCGACCTCACCCAGGACGAGGGCAAGGAGGTCTTCTACGACCTGCTCGACGTCTCGGACATCATCGCCGAGAACTACACGCCGAGGGTGATGCGCCACTTCGGCTTCGAGTACGAGCAGTTGAAGGAGCGCAAGCCGGGGCTGATTCACGTCTCGCTCTCCGGCTACGGCCAGGAGGGCCCGCTCGCCAACGCGCCCGCCAACGCCTTCGGCATGCTCGCCGCCGCCGGACTCGCCTACGCGATAGGCGAGCCGGGCCCGGAGCCCTACCTGCCGACGACCTCGCTCGCGGACATGTACGCCGGCATCAGCACGGTCGGTTCCATCCTCGTGGCGCTGCGCCGCGTGCGCCTGACGGGCGAGGGTGAGCGCATCGACATGGCGGGCCGCGAGGGCGGGATGCCGATGGCGGCCGGCTTCGTGGTCGGCTCCCAGCTCCCGCCCGAGCAGCCGGGCGAGCGCGTCTACTCGACCGTGATCCTCGCCTGCGCGGGCGAGGAGGAGTGGCTGGTCGTCTGCTACCGCGACGCCGACGAGTGGGCGCAGCTCTGCGCCGTGCTCGGCATCGCCGACCCGCCGGACCCGCCCGCCGACCCGGACGACCCGCCCGCGGAGGTCGTGCACGCCGCCGCCGCGGCCGACCGGCACGAGGCCGCCGCCGCGCTCCAGGCGGCGGGCGTCGCGGCCGCGCCGGTGCAGACCGGGCGCGACATCCTGCTCGATCCGCACTTCGAGGAGCGCGACATCTACGCCGTCTGCCGCCACCCCGACCCGGAGATCGGCGCGCGGCCCTTCGGCCGCGCCTTCCCCGTGCGCGTGCTCGGCGCGCGCGGCGCGGAGCTGCGCGACCCGCCGCGCGACCTCGGGCGCGACAACCGCGAGGTCTTCGGCGAGCTCCTCGGCTACTCCGGGGAGCGCATCGACGCGCTCTACGAGGCGGGCATCGCCGCCGAGCAGCCGAGCACGCGCTTCGGCCGCGCCTGGGCGACGCCGATCGACACCGAGGCGATGATCCACGACGGCGGCGCGCTGCCCGCGCCCGACTACCTCGAGGTGCTCAGCGAGCGCTTCGGCGAGCGCATCGGCCCGACGCGCTGGCCGGAGGAAGGGACGTAGCGGCGATGCCCTTCGCCGAGTCACCCGGCGCACGCCTCCACTGGGAGCGGCATGGCGATGACGGGCCGGCGCTCGTGCTCTCGACGGGTCAAGCGGTGCCCGCGTCGCTCTGGGGCGAGCTCATTTCGTTGCTGGCGCCGCGCTTGCGCCTCGTGACCTACGACCAGCGCGGCATCGGCGAGAGCGAGGCGCTGTCCGAGAGCTGCACGATGGAAGACGCGGCCGACGATCTGCAGGCAGTGATCGGCGCCGCCTTTGGCGACGAGCCGGTGATCTCGCTCGGCCACGCCTCGGGCGGCTGGGTCGCCGCCGTCCACGCAATCAACCACCCGGAGGCGGCGCGCGCGCTGGTGCTCTGTAGCGTCGTCGGCATCTTCGCCCCGCCGCTGGGCCTGCCGCAGCAGGGCCTGCGGATCAACCCGAAGCGCGTCGAGTACGAGGAGTACAAGGCGCAACTCGGCCCGCTCTACACCGGCATGGGCTACGCCGACACGCCCGAGGGTGACGCCTTTCTGCGCGAGTACTACGCCGCCGGCCGCGCCCGCAGCGGCCCGAGCTGGCACGGCTACGCGATGCGCGACGTGGACCGCATGCGCTACTGGGGGAAGTGGACGCAGCCGACGCTGCTGCTCTACGGCACCCACGACCGCCTCGGCGTGCCGGAGCACGGCTACGAGCTGCTGCGCGTGCTGCCGGAGTCCGAGCTGCACTGGTTCTACCCGGCGGGCCACTTCCTCCCGCGCGAGCAGGCGGCCCCCACCGCCGAGCGCATCATCGACTGGGCGAGCCGCCTCGAGGGCTGACGGCCCCGGCTCCCCCCGAAGAAGAGGGCCTGACTCTTCTCCCGCTCCCTCTCCCCGCGGGTGAGGGCGTTCCCTCCTCTGTGGGGGCTGCGCCGCCACGCCCCATCCCGGACGAGCCTGCGCTGCGCGCGGCTCTGGCCCACCCACCCGCCCTCGGATTTTCTTCATGCGGGGGCTGCGCCCCCACGCCCCCGCCGGGTCAGCGCACGCGGCGTGGCCTTCGCGGGCGCAACGTGCTTTCGAGGGCGTTCCCGCTCCCTCTCCCCGCGGGTGAGGGCGTTCCCTCCTCTGTGGGGGCTGCGCCGCCACGCCCCATCCCGGACGAGCCTGCGCTGCGCGCGGCTCTGGCCCACCTACCCGCCCTCGGATTTTCTTCATGCGGGGGCTGCGCCCCCACGCCCCCGCCGGGTCAGCGCACGCGGCGTGGCCTTCGCGGGCGCAACGTGCTTTCGAGGGCGTTCCCGCTCCCTCTCCCCGCGGGTGAGGGCGTTCCCTCCTCTGTGGGGGCTGCGCCGCCACGCCCCATCCCGGACGAGCCTGCGCTGCGCGCGGCTCTGGCCCACCTACCCGCCCTCGGATCTTCTTCATGTGGGGGCTGCGCCCCCACGCCCCCGCCGGATCAGGGCACGCGGCGTGGCCCTCGCGGGTGCAACGTGCTTTCGAGGGCGTTCCGGCTCCCTCTCCCCGCGCGTTAGGGTGGGGGTGAGGGCGTTCCGCCGCCCGCCGGGCGAGAAAGCGCCGAGGGCGCACCGAACTTCCGGGGGCGCACCTCGGCCCCCCCAACGGGGTTCGACCGGAGCCCCATCAGGGTCCCTGGGTAGCACGGGCCCATCACCCCCCGGAGAGAAACAATCGGGGCAGTGGCGAGCCGCGCGCAGCGCGCGCTCGTCCGAGTCCGAGTCGGCACCCAGGCTGCGAGGACGCGCGCGCCCTCGCCTGCGCGGCGTGCACGCGGGGGGTGTGGGGGGCGCAGCCCCCCACAGAGAAAAACAATCCGGGGCGGGTGGGTGGGCCGAGCGGCGCGCAGCGCACGCTCCTCCGAGACCCGAGTCAGCAGCCAGCTGCGAGGGCGGCGAGCCCTCGCGAGGGCGGCCTTAGCGCTGCCCGAGCCCGATACCGCCGAGGATCGAGCCTTCGCCTTGAGAACTGCCGCCGGCCCGCGGCGCGTTCTCCAGGATGCGGTTCGCCAGCCGCGAGAAGGGCATTGACTGCAGCCAGACCCGCCCGTGTCCGGAGAGGCTCGCGAGGAACAGGCCCTCGCCTCCGAAGAACTGCGACTTGAGGTTGCCGGCCCGCTCGATCTGGTAGTCGATCCCCGGCTCCATCGCGACCAGGCAGCCCGTGTCGACGAGCAGCTTGTCGCCCTCGAGGCGCTTCTCGACCACCGTGCCGCCGACGGACAGGAAGGCCATGCCGTCCCCCTGCAGGCGCTGCAGGATGAAACCCTCGCCGCCGAACAGCCCGACGCCGAGGTTGCGGCGGAAGGCGATGTCGATCTTCGTGCCGAGCGCGGCGCAGAGGAAGGCGTCCTTCTGGGCGATGATCTCGCCGCCCAGGTCGTCGAGGTCGATCGGCACGATCTTGCCGGGGAACTCGGCGGAGAAGGCCACCAGCTGCTTGCCGCGGCCCGTGTTCGTGAAGTGCGTGATGAAGAGCGACTCGCCCGCCAGCGCGCGCTTGCCGGCGTCCTTGAGCTTGCCGAACAGCCCCTTCTCCGGCTCCGCGCCGTCGCCCATCTTCGTCTCGAACGTGATCCCGGATTCGAGGAACATCATCGCCCCCGCCTCGCCGATCACCGTCTCGCCGGGGTCCAACTCCACCTCGACGAACTGCAGATCGTCGCCGTGGATCCGGTAGTCGACCTCGTGACTGCGCTGCGCCATGGACGTAGTCCTCTCCTGTTCGCCTCTAACCCCGCAGATCTATTGTCGCTCAGGGCGACCTGCCGTGCGCGCTCCGCGCCTCCCTCGAGGCGGGTTGCGCGCCACTGAGCGGCATCGCGCGTACCATCGCGCGATGCGCATCGCCGTCCTTTCCGACACCCACCTGCCGAGCACGATCCGCCACCCCGGCCTGCTGGGCGGCACGCTCGAGGAACACCTCGCCTCGGTGGACCTGATCCTGCACGGCGGCGACGTCACGGAGCCGTCCGTGCTCGACTGGTGCGAGCAGTTCGCGCCGGTGCGCTGCTCGCTCGGCGCGCACGATCACTTCGAGGACGAGCGCTGCGCCCCCGTCCAGCAGATCGAGCACGCGGGCTGGCGGATCGGCATGGTCCACGACGTGGAGGCAATCCCGCCCGGCATCGACACCCCTCGCGATCTCGCTCGCGCGATCTACGGCGACGCCGACCTCGACGTGCTGATCGCCGGCGACTCGCACTACGAGCGGCTCGAGTACCGCGACGGCGTGCTGCTGCTCGACCCGGCGAGCCCGAGCTTCCCGCACCACCGCACGACGCGCCTTGGCGCGATCGCGCTGCTCGAGCTGGAGCCCGACCTGCTGCGCGCCGAGATCGTCCTGATCGGCGAGACCGAGGGCGCGCCGAACCCCTGCACCGCCGCCTCCGTCGCCATCGAGCGCGACCGGCTCGTCGAGGCCTCGCTGGCGGGCTCGCCCGTCGAGACGATCGCCTGGCGTCCGGCGGGCGCGCCGCCGCTGCGGGTGTAGAGGGCGCCGTGCCGCCTGCAACAGCGCCGCTTGCTATCCTCGGCGGCGCGGGCGAGGAGGCCTGATGCGCGCTGAAATCGTTTCCATCGGAACCGAGATCATGCTCGGCGAGATCGTCGACACCAACGCAGCCTTCATCGCCTCGCAGCTGCCGGAGTTCGGCATCGACCTGCTGTACGTCTCGCAGGTCGGCGACAACCCCGCGCGGCTGCGCGAGGTGCTGGCCCGAGCCTGGGAGCGCTCGGACCTGACGATCGCCAGCGGCGGCCTCGGCCCCACCGAGGACGACGTGACCCGCGAGGCCGTCGCCGCCGTTCTCGGCGAGGAGGTCCACGTCGACGACGAGCAGCGTGCGCTGCTCGAACAGCGCTTCGGCCACCGCGGGGCGGGGCTCGTCGAGCGCAACATGAAGCAGGCCTGGCTGATCCCCTCGTCGCGGGCGATCCCCAACCCGCGCGGCACCGCGCCCGGCTGGTGGGTGGAGCGCGACGGCCACGTGATCGTGCTGATGCCCGGCCCGCCCCAGGAGATGACCTACATGTGGGAGCAGGAGGTCGCGCCCGGCCTCGAACGGCTCGCCGACTCGATCCTGGTTTCCCACACGCTCAAGACCGCCGGCCTCGGCGAGTCGACCGTCGACCAGATGCTCGCCGACCTGCTGGACAGCGCGAACCCCTCGATCGGCATCTACGCGCGCCGCGACGGCGTACACGTGCGCCTCAGCGCGAAGGCCGCGACGCGCGAGGAGGCGTGGCGGCTGATCGACCCGCTCGGCGACCGCGTGCGCGGCATCCTCGGGCGCTTCGTCTGGGGCGAGGACGAGGACACGCTGGCGGCGGGCATCGGTCGGCTGCTGCGTGATCGCGGCATGACGCTGGCGGTGATGGAGTCGGCGACGGGCGGTGCGATCGCGAGCGCGATCACGGACGTGGCGGGATCCTCGGACTACTTCCGCGGCAGCCTGGTCACCTACGCCACCGAGGTGAAGATCGCGCACGGCGTCCCCGCCGAGGTGCCGGCGATGCACGGCGTGATCTCGCGCGAGACGGCGGAGGCGATGGCCGCGGCGGCGCGCGAGCAGCTCGGCGCCGACCTCGGTCTCGGCCTCACGGGCATCGCCGGCGGCGACGAGATCGAGGGCCAGCCGCCGGGCACGATGCACATCGCGCTGACGGACGGCGAGCGCGTGGAGTACGAGACGTACGCCTACTACCAGGGCCGCGACGCCGCCAAGCGCCGCGCCACCACGGTCGCGCTGGACCTCGTGCGGCGCTGGCTGCTGGCGGAGGCCAACTGAGGTGCGGATCAGTACTCGTTCGGCACTAACGCACCTCTTGGCCGCGGGCATCGGTGCTGCCGTTGTGAGCGTCGCGCTTCTGAGCAGCCCAGAACGTACTGAGACCGAGTCCATCGACGAGGTGTGCTCGTCGGCGAGTCGTTGGCGGGACGCAGTTGAGACCTTCGAGTTGGAGACCAATAGCGTCGATCGAAGTACGCCAGCAGGTCGAACCGCGATGTTCGAGGCCTTCCGAACAGTCGCGAATGTGGCGATCCCGCTCGCTGCAGGTGGCGCACGAACTGAGACCCTCGCAGCGGAGATGCACGCCTGGAATGCGCTCGCCGAGGAGTGGTTGTCGAGCGTGAGTTCACTTTACTTCTGGCTTGGGAGTGCGTCGCAGTCGGGCGGCCTATCTGATCGAGGCCAACAGGCGCTTTTGGCAGCCATGAGCGACCAGGAGGGCGCTCGCCTCGCCCTCAATCAGGCTACTCGTCTGGCCAACTCACAATTGGTCTCAGCGTGCGAGCTACCGCCCATCGAACTCTACAGCGCGTCAGGATCGTAGGGGCGGAAGCTACGGCGCTTCCTCGCCGATCGCATTGAGTCGGCTGGCGAACTCGTCCCAGCCCACATCGCCCTCGCGGTACTCGGAGTCCCACAGCTCGAGGCGGCCGAGCAGGTCCTCGACATCGGACGATGGGCGCACCGCGTCGGACCAGTCCACCGAGGCGAGGAAGTCCGGCAGGCGATAGTCGGCCGGGCCGCCTGCGAGCGTCTCGCGGATCGCCTCTGACACGTCGGCAGCCGTTGGGGGGAGCGTGATTGACGTCATGCGGTCCCCTGTCGATGCCGGTGACTTGCGTGCGGGGCTGGCGCTTCGCAGTGTACCCGCATGACTGACCCGCTCCCCCTCCCCCTCGGCGACAACGCGGCCTACGCGCTGCCGCTCGCCGAGGGCGGCGTGCTGCTCGTCGACGCGGGGCCGGACATACCCGGCGCCGAGGGCGAGTCGGGCCCCGAGGAGGGCGTCGACGGGACGTGGGGGGAGGCCGTCGCGCTGCTGGCGGCGAGCGGCCTCGCGCCCGCCGACGTGCGGGCGGTGCTGATCACGCACTGGCACCTCGACCACTCCGGGCTGGCCTGGCGCTGGGCCGCCGAGGGTGCGCGCATCCTCGCCGGCGCGGCCGACGTCGAGGCGATCGCGACCGGCCAGTCCTGGAACGACGCCCGCATCGAGACGCGGCTGCGCACGCTGATCGAGCACGGCTGCCCGCCCGAACTCGCGACGCGCTTCGGGCAGCCGACGCGACGCCGGCCCCCCGCCTACCGCTGGCTGGCCTGCCCGCGCGAGGCCGTCGAGGCGGTCGCCGACGGCGCCGAGTTTGCCCTCGAGGGCGGCTCACGGCTGCGTGTCGTCGCCGCGCCGGGGCACACGCCCGGCAACCTCGTCGCCTTCGTCGAGGCGACGGGCGACCTCTACTCCGGCGACACGCTGCTGCCGCACACCACGCCGACGCCGGGGCTGCATTTCCCCTCCGCTGCCGGGGGCGCGCCGGGCGAGCGCTGGCCCTCGCTGCCGCCGTTCGTGGCGTCGGTCGCGCGGCTGCGCGGGCTGGGCGTGCGGCGCGTGCTGCCGGGGCACGGCGCGCCCGTCGAGGGCGAGGCGGCGGAGCGGCTGTTCGTACGCTTCGAGCGGCATCACGAGCGCCGCCAGGCGCGGGTGCGCGCGCTGCTCGAGGAGCGGCCGGACAGCGCCTTCGGCCTCGTGCGGCGGCTCTTCCCGCACCTCCCCGACTCGCGCCTCGCGCAGGCGCTGACGGAGCTGATCGGCCAGCTCGACGTCCTCGTCGCCCGCGGCGACGCCATCGCCGAGCCTCGCGACGGCGTGCTGGTGCACCGCCTCACGCCGTAGGGCCTCGCGAGAGCCGCGCGCGCCAGTGACGCCGCAGCACGCGCCGCTGGTAACGTGCGACGCTGACGCGCGCGGTGGGTCGCGACATGGGCGCACCACGGAGCAGCGAGCGGGGCCTCAGTTAAGGTAGAACTCGGGCATCTCCTCGTAACCCGTATCGCCCCAACAGGTGACGTCCCCAGACGCGGTCAGGCCGCAGGCGCGGTGACGTCCAGAGATGATGGCCGTGTAGTGACCGGGCGGTGCGTCAACGGGTCCGTAGTCGACGCCCCCATCCTTGGTCCTCGCGTCGAAGGAGCCCCAACACCGCGCTTCTCCCGCTTCCGTGAGCGCGCAGCCGTGTCCGGCGCCGGTGCTGATCGCCACATAGCGACCGTCCGGCAGACCCGCAGACCAGCTGTCTGTGTCGTTCCAGCAAATGGCTTCGCCCATGGCTGAGACTCCGCACGCAAACCCGTGAGCCACGCTCAAATCCACGTAGCGGCCGGGGGGCGGTGTAAGCTCGGCGTCTTTGTCCGCGCGCCAACAGACCGCCTCCCCACTCTCAGCGAGGGCGCACACGTCTCCGGACAACCGGCTCACATGGATGCTGGAGAAGCGACCTGGACGAGTTTCCACGGGTTCGCGGGCAGGGTAGCGCTGCTGGCAGATCGCTTCGCCCTCCGCGGTCAACACACAGCCCTCGAACCAGCTCATGCTGATGTCCTTGTAGGGACCAGAGGTGAAGTCGCCAGCGTCGGCCCACCCCCAGCACACGGCTGTTCCCTCCTCCGTGAGCGCGCACGTACTCCCGTCGCCCGCGTTGATTGCGATGTAGTGACCCGGCGGCGCCTCCACCTGGCCAAAGTTGTTCCATCCCCAGCACACCGCTTCGCCCGATTCGGTCAGCGCGCAGGTATGGCCGTAGCCATCACTCACGGCGACGTAGGGGCCGGGCGCGGGATTCGGAGGGCGGACCTTGTTCTCGCTGTCCCCCCAGCAGACGATCGCGCCCGCTTCGCTCAGGGCGCACGCGTCGCCATCACCGACGCTGATTGTCGTGTAACGATCGGCACCCGCGATGTCCGGCGGGCGCATGACTTTGATCGCCCCCCCACTTCCATCCAAAGCCATGAGTCACGCAGTCGGCGGCACCCGCGTCGGAGATGGAGCACGTGTGGTTTTGACCGGCACTGATGGCGACGTACCGGGCTGAGCCTTCCAGGCCGGGCAGCCCACAACTGCCCCAGACGAACCCCTGGTTGCCGTACACCACCTCGCCGGTCGCGGTGAGCGCGCAGAAGCCGCTTCCATGCACGGTTACCGCCGTATAGTCACCGGGATACTCCTCGACGGATTGCGCTGGCCCGCTCGTATGGGCGCCCTCCCAGCAGACGACATCGCCGGCGTTGGTCACGGCGCAAGCCTGCACGAACGCCGACCCGAGGCCATCCTTGAACGAACCCACGCTGATGGCTGAGTACGTTCCGGGCGGCGAGTCGGGGGGAACCGGCCACAGATCCTCCGAGCCCCAGCAGACCGCGTCGCCCGCATCGGTCAGCGCGCACGCGTAGCGGGCAGTCATGCTGAGTGCGGTGTAGCGGCCCGGCGGCGCATCTCTCGAGGGATCGGGCCCGTAGTCCCGGATCGGCTCACCCTCGGGACCCCAGCACACGATCTCACCGCCGCCCCGGATGGCGCAGGTGTCACTACCGTCAGCGGTGATGTAGCTGTAGGCGCCGGGCGGCGTGTCCCACGGCGTGTCGCTCCCGAAGTTCCAGCAGACGGCCTCGGCGGCGTCGGTCAGGGCGCAGGCGTGCCCGCTTCCGACGGTGATCGCCGTGTAGGCGCCTGCCGGCGTGTCCCATGTGGCTGACGGGGTAACCGAGGGCTCCGTGCTCTGCGAAGGCTGCGTGGCAGGACGCACGGACTGATCCGCGTCGGCAGCAGCCGTGTCTGCTGGCGTCTCTTCCAGCCGCACGCCGTCGGAGTACCAGCGCAGGTACTCCGTGCTCGCCCAGCCCTCGAGGCCGTCGTCGGTGCGGAGGTGCATCCAGGGTTGCGGGTAGAGGACGAAGTCGTCCGTTTCGGGGACGGCCCCGTTCGGGAGGCAGGCGAGGATCGGCGCGTCGAGCGAGGGCTCCTCGCGGAGGTTCAGGCACGTATCGACGACGACCTCGACCAGGAGCCGGTCGTCGAACGGAGGTCGCTCGATTAGCGGATCGAGCGGTGGCGGCGGATGGCCCACATCGGGTTCTTGCGTGTGAAAAAACGTCATCCGCACGCGCAGGACGGTGCTGGCGGCCCCCCAGTCGGCACGTTCGTCGAGAATGAGCGCAGCGTCCGGCCATTCGCGGATGGGAGCGCTCAAACGACCGAGGGGGAGCGACGCCTGCAACTGCCCTTGTTGGTTCATGACGACCGGCGGGGTCGCGGTGGTCGTGGCGCCGTAGGCGAGGAAAAGACCTGGATCGTCCGGAGCTGGTCGGCCGGGAGCGCGCCTCCACGCTCCATCGGTCGTCGCGATGCGCGGGCCGAGGTATGTGCCGACCACGATCCCCGAGCTATCCGCCAGCCACACGTTGGAGGGTTCCCGGTCCAACCATGGCAGGTACACCCCCTTGATGCGCACGATCTCATCCCCCGTCGCCGCATCGAAGACGGACGCGACGGGCATCCCCAGGGAGGTCGTGGCGGCGAGCAGGCGGCCGTCCGGGGAGATGCGGTGAAGGGTATAGAGAAAAGAGCGAACACGGGCCGGACTATCGGGCGAGTGGCACCAGCTCGCGACCGTGCGGTCGGAGAGGAGCGTGCCCTTCAGATCGTAGCGAACCACGCGACAGGTTGCGTCGCCGGTATCGGCGATGAACGCAACGAGGTCGTCCAGGAGTTCGATTCGGTAAGGGATGTCCCCCCGCAGCCGATCCCGGTACCGGACCGTCTTCCACGGAAGCACCCACGAGTGGACCGCGGGGTTGGCCTCGTCTTCGAGGTTCACGAGGTGGAAGCGGTCGCCCGGCTCACATTCGACGCACTCGCGGATGAGGATGTAGCCGCCGTCGGGGCTGGTGAAGCGCTCTCCCGGTGGAAGGTCGAGCCGCGCCACGGGCCGCAGATCGGCGTCCATCGCCACGAACGCGCCTGCGAGGCGGAAAAGGAGCCGTTCGCCGGGGCCGGTTCCCCACCAGCGATCGAACTCGACCGCGCTCGAATCCAACTCATAGGTGCGCCCAGTGTGTCGGTCGTACAGCATCCCATGGCCTGCCCAGCTCACGAAGCGATTGCTCGGCGAGACATCGAGGTAGTCGCTGGCTCGGCGGGCTTCGTAGCGCTCCTCCTCCGACAGAGCGGCGAGCGAGCGCACCCAGCTCTCGACCTCGCCCGACTCCACGTCGAGCAGGAACAGGCCGGGGTCCCACGGCGCCTCCTCGCCCGCGGGGTAGCGGACGTGCGTGAGGCCGGCCGCCGCCAGCGCCTCGGCCGTGTCGACCTCGCGGATGCCGAGGTCCTCGGCGGTGATGAGCGGCGCCGGGGTTGCCGTCGGCGAGGGCGACGGAGTTCGTGAGGGCGTCGCGGTTGGTGCCGGCGTGGGCGCCGCGGTGGGCGTCGGCGTGGGTGAGGGCGTTGCGGTGGGAGTGGCTGTCGGCGTCGCGACGATCGTCGGCGTGGGCGATGGCGTCGAGGTGGGAGTCGGGGATGGAGTCGCCTCGGGCGTGGGCGTGGGTGTCGGCGTCGCGGCGGGCGAGGCTGCCGCGGGCGGCGGGGGCTCCTCTGGCCCGCCCGTGCAGGCCGTCAGGGCGGCCGACAGCGAGAGCGCGAGGACGGCCACGAGCAGGGGCGGCAGCGAACGGCGCACGTAGAGCGCAAGCATCGTGGTCCCCTCCCGGCTCCTTGGAGGTTAGACGACAGCTTTGCGGTGATGGTTCCAGCGAGCGGCAGGGTGCGTACCTCCGGAGTCAGTCGTGGGTCTGGCGAGCCCCCTCACCCGCGGGGGTGTGGGGGGGCTCCCCCCACAAGACACGGCTCTCCCCCGGGAGAGGGGGCCGGAGGGAGGGAGGGAGGCAGCGGACGGGGGTGCGGCGATGCGGGCCGCTATTCCTCGAGCCGCACGCCGTCGGAGTGCCGGCGCAGGTACTCCGCGCATGCTCAGCGCGTAGTATCGGAGCGCTGGCTGACGCGGCACGACGGACGTGGCGAGGAACGGCGACATGACCACAGCTGCACAATCCCGGGTGAGCAGCGGCTACGCCGTCGTCGGCACGAGGCCGATCCGCCACGACGGCTCGGAGAAGGTCACCGGCGAAGCCCGGTACGGGGCCGACATCCGGCTTCCCGGCATGCTCCACGGGAGGATCCTGAGGAGCCCGCACGCCCACGCGCGCATCAGGTCCATCGATACGAGCCGGGCGGAGGCGCTCCCGGGCGTGCTCGCCGTGATGACGTCAGCCGACGTTCCGATCATTGGCGATCAGGATCTCGACCTGGTGCTCACCCGCGGAAACATGCGGTTGATGGCCGAGCACGTCATGGCGAACAGGACGGCCCTGTACAAGGGGCATGCGGTAGCGGCGGTCGCCGCAAGCAGTCCCCATGTAGCCGAGGACGCCCTGGCCCTGATTGACGTGGACTACGAGGTGCTCCCGGCGGTCCTGTCGCTGGCCGAGGCCACGGCGGACGACGCGCCCATCATCCACGAGGACATGACGACCTTCTTCAGGCTCGCGCGCTTCGCCCGGGGGGACGACACCGGGGTTCGCGGCAACGTCGCCTCCCACATCCAGCACAAGCTCGGCGATGTCGAGGAGGGCTTCGGGCAGGCCGATGTGGTCGTGGAGCGTGACTTCTTCACGGAGACTGTCCATCAGGGGTACATCGAGCCTCACGCGGCCACCGCCACCTGGGCACGTGACGGCCGCCTCACTGTCTACACCTGTACCCAGGGGGCCTTCCCGATCCGCGCGGCCACCGCCGCGATGTGCAACCTGCCCGAGTCAATGGTGAAGGTCGTGCCGACCGAGATCGGCGGTGGGTTCGGGGCCAAGCTCGTGGCCTACGTGGAGCCCGTCGCCGCGATCCTCTCCCGCAGGAGCGGCCGGCCCGTGCAGGTCGTGATGACCCGCAAAGACGTCTTCGAGGGCACCGGCCCCGCCTCGGCGACCCATGCGCGCACGAAGATCGGCGCGACCAGGGACGGCAGGATCACTGCCGCGCAGCTCACGCTGACCTTCGAGGCCGGCGCCTTCCCCGGCTCGGCCGTCGGCGGGGGCACGCTCTGCGCCACCGGTCCGTACAACATCGAGAATCTCCTGGTCGACGGCTACGACGTGGTGGTCAACAAGAACAAGACCCAGGCCTACCGCGCGCCGGGACAGCCGCAGGGCGCGTTCGCCGTTGAACCCGTCATCGACGAGCTTGCGGAGATGCTGAGCATCGACCCCCTTGAGTTCCGTCTCCTGAACGCTGCCAGGCAGGGTGACCGGATGCCCAACGGCGTCGCGCACCTCCGACTGGGCATTGAGGAGATGGAAGAGGCCATGAAGGCCCACGACCACTACAGCGCGCCGCTTGGCGGCCCCAACCGCGGGCGAGGCGTGGCCGTCGGCTTCCGCTGGCAGGGAGGCCAGAGCTCGGCGGCGACGATCCATGTGAACAGCGACGGCACCATCAACCTCGTCACCGGCTCGGTGGACATCGGAGGTTCCCGCACCGCCGTGGCGATGCAGGCCGCCGAGGTCCTGGGCCTGAGCGCCGAAGATGTGACGCCTACGGTGGTCGACACCGACACCATCGCATTCACCGGCGCCACCAGCGGCAGCCACACGGCCTTCGACACGGGCCTCGCGGCGATCGAGGCGGCAGAGGAAGTGATCCGGCAGATGAGCGCGCGGGCGGCGGCGATCCGGGAGGTTCCGGAACACGACGTGACCTTCGCGGACGGCACGTTCAGCTGCGCCGGGAATCCGGCGGCGACCTTCACGTTCAGGGAGCTGGCGGCCGAGTTGCCGGGCAGCGGCGGCCCGGTGACCTGCTCGGTCTCGGTCCCGACCACGGGCGTCGGCCCGGTCATCGCGGGCAACATCGTGGACGTCGAGGTCGACCCCGAGACCGGCAAGGTGCAGATCCTGCGCTACACCGCGTTCATGGACGTGGGCACGGCGGTGCATCCCAGCTACGTCGAAGGCCAGATCCAGGGCGGCACCGTGCAGGGCATCGGCTGGGCGCTGAACGAGGAGTACTACTACGACGCCGAGGGGGCGATGCTGAACAGCAGCTTCCTCGACTACCGGATGCCCACGACGCTGGACGTGCCGATGGTCGAGCCGGTCATGATCGAGGTGCCCAACCCCCGCCACCCGTTCGGTCTGCGCGGTGTTGGCGAAGCCTCGATCATCCCGCCGCTCGCCGCCGTCGCGAACGCGGTATCGCACGCGATCGGGGTGCGCATCAACAGGCTGCCGATCACCCCCGGAGCGGTCCTCGATGCGATCGAGTCGAAGGGATCACGCTGAGCGTGCCGTTCGCGGTCTGAGCGCGACCGTCTCGGCGCTCCCGCGCCCGCTACTCCTCCAGCCGCACGCCGCCGGAGTACCAGCGCAGATACTCCGCGCTCGCCCAGCCCTCGAGGCCGTCGTCCGTGCGGATGTGCATCCATGGCTGGGGGTAGGTGACGAAGTCGTCGGTCTCGGCGACGGCGCCGTTCGATAGACACCTGAGGATAGGGGCGGTCAGTGACGGTGCCTCGCGCAGGTTCAGGCACGTGTCGACGACGACCTCGACGAGCATCCGGTCATCGAACGGAGGCCGCTCGATTGCAGCTTCCGCCGGGAACGTCAGGAAGTCGGCGGATTCATAGACGATGTCGTTACCCACGCGGAGTTCGTTGCTGGTGCTGCCCCAGCGGGTCCACGTATCGGGCAAACCACGGATCTTACGGTTGGGTGGGTCGAACTCCAGTGTTGCCAGTACCTGTCCCGCGCGGTTCCTGACCGTTGTTCTCTCAAGAAACCCGTCCGGATCGTCCGGCGCGGGAAGCCCCGGAACCGGTTCCCACTGACCAGCGAGCGTCACGAGCCGGACGCCGCGCGACGTCCCGACCACGATGCCGGAGCTGTCCGCGAGCCATGAACCGGCAAGCCTCGCACGCGCTCTTGGCTGACCGGCGCCCCTGATGCGGAGCACCTCCTCACCCGTGGTCGTATTGAAGACGGAGATCTCCCTCACCTGCGGGAGAACGAGCTGGCCAAACGGGATGCCCGCTCGCGCGATTGCAACGAAGTGCCCATCCGGAGAGATGTCGATGAACGGGCCGTAATCCTGCCAGCAGGGGTGTTCATGGTCGGCGGGGGGCTGCCCGTCCACCCTGTAGAGCGCGATGCGGCACGTGCTGGAGTCGACCGCGTTGATCACCGCGATGCCCCCGTCGAACGGCACGATCCAGGCCGAATCGAAGCCCTCCTTCTCCGTGCTCCACGTCACCGAGTCCAGAGGCCAGGTGAAGGACGGCGTGAGTGCGTCGCCGCTCGCACGCGTCAGATCGAAGAGTCGTAACTGACGCCTGTCGTGTGCGAACAGGTAGCGACCCTCGGGGTCGGGCCAGAGGTTAGCGCCGGAGCCCGCGAGTAGCGCCACCGCCTGCATCTCGGCATCCACCACCACGTACGCCTGCCGGGCGTTGGACCGGAGGACGAGGCGTTCGTCCGGTCCTGATCCCCACCCAACCAGATCGTTCGGGTACGACGACCGCGCAAGCACTTCTGCGCCCTCGTACGTTCGCCCTGTCATCCGGTCGTGGAGGGCGCCGCCAGGGAGCACCAGGAAGCGGTTGCCCGGAGACAGGCGGATTCCAACAGATACGGTTCCAACCGCCGTTCCTTCCTCGTCCACCGAATCGCCCTCGGAGACGACCCACCCCTCGACCTCGCCGGACTCCACGTCGAGCAGGAACAGCCCTGCCTCCCACGGCGCCTCCTCCCCCGCGGCGTAGCGGACGTGCGTGAGGCCCGCAGCCGCCAGCGCCTCGGCCGTGTCGACTTCGCGGATGCCGAGGTCCTCGGCGGTGAACAGCGGCGCCAGAGGTGCGGTGGGAGTCGGCGACGGCGTTGCGGTGGGCGCGGGTGAGGGGGTGGCCGTTGGAGTGGGAGTGGGAGTCGGCGTCGGCGTCCCGGCGGGAGTCGCGGTCGGCGATGGCGTCGGTGCCGGCGAGGGCGTCACGGTGGGCGTTGGCGTTGGTGTGGCCGTCGGCGCGGGCGATGGCGTCGCAGCGGCCGTCGGCGAGGGCGTCGCCGCCACGGGCGTCGGTGGACCGTCGCCGGGCTCGCTGGTGCAGGCCGTCATCGAGAGCGCGACGGCGGCCGCGAGCAGGAGCGGCAGGGAGCGTCGCGCACGGTGTACAAGCATCGCGATCCCCCGCTACTCCTCGAGCCGCACGCCGTCGGAGTGCCAGCGCAGGTACTCGGCGCTCGCCCAGCCCTCGAGGCCGTCGTCGGTGCGCAGGTGGAACCAGGGCTGGGGGTAGGGGAGGAATTCGTCGGTCTCGGCGACGGCGCCGTTCGGGAGGCAAGCGAGGATCGTCGCGTCACGCGATGGCTCCTCGCGCAGGTTCAGGCACGTATCGACGACGACCTCAACGAGCAAGCGGTCGTCGAACGGTGGCTGCTCGATCACCGGCGCGAGGGGCAGCTGCGGGAACGCATCGATGTGAGGCTGCGTGTGGAAGAACGTCGTCCGGGTGCGAAGCGTGTCGCTGCTGGCGCCCCAGTCGGCGCGTTCGACCCGGAGGAGGAAAGCCTCGTACCCAGGATCGGGGATGGGTGCGCTGGGATCTCTGAAGGAGATGGATGCGAGCACGTCCCCCGCCCGGTTCGTGACCTGCGGAGGGTAGCGGGAGAAGAAGCGGCCGGGGTCGTCCCGGGAAGGCCACCCGGACGCCTGCTCCCAGGCCCCTTCGATCGTGGCGATCCGCGGACCGCGGCGCGTGTCTACCATGATCCCGGAACTGTCGGCGAGCCACACGCCGGACGCGTCACCGTAGATCCCGAACTCGGCGAGCCCGAACGAATAGACGCTCTTCACGCGCAGGATCTCCTCGCCTGTCGTTGCGTCGAAGATCGACGAGATCCTGTCGTCGGCAAACACGGTCGATGTCGCAGCAGCGAGCATGCGCCCGTCTGGAGAAGTCCGAGGCAGGAGGCCTACCCACCCGCTAGGCGAGGGACTCAGGCACGGGATCGTGCTGTCAGACAGGAGCGTCCCGCTCAGGTCATAGCGACCGACGCGGCAGGTTGAGTCGCCAGCATCGGCGACGAATGCAACGAGATCGTCCAGGAGATCGGTGCGGTAGGGGATGTCTCCCGAGTCCCGGTACCGGACCGTCTTCCAGGGAAGCACCCACGAGTGGACCTCGGGGTTGGCCTCGTCCTCGAGGTTCACGAGGTGGAAGCGGTCGCCGGGCTCACAATCGACGCACTCGCGGATGAGGATGTAGCCGCCGGTGGGGCTGGTGAAGCGCTCTCCGGGCGGAAGCGTGAACCGCGCCACGGGCTGCATCCCGGCATCCATCGCCACGAAGGCGCCGGAGCTCGCGAGGCGGAAGAGGAGCCGTTCGCTGGACCCGGTTCCCCACCATAGATCGAACTCAATCCTGCCCCGGTCCCATACGTAGGTGCGCCCGGTTTGCCGGTCGTGCAGGGTTCCATGGCTCGCCCAGCTCACGAAGCGGTTGCTCGGCGAGACGGCGATGTCGTCGCTAACGTTCCACGCTGTTCCACGCTCCTCATCGACCGAATCGCCCTCAGAGACGACCCACCCCTCGACAGCTCCCGACTCCACGTCCAGCAGGAATAGCCCGGGCGCCCACGGCACCTCCTCGCCCGCCGCGTAGCGGACGTGCGTGAGGCCCGCCGCCGCCAGCGCCTCGGCCGTGTCGACCTCGCGGATACCGAGGTCCTCGGCGGTGATTAGCGGCGCCGGGGTTGCGGTAGGAGTAGGCGACGGCGTGGCGGTAGGCGCGGGTGAGGGGGTGGCGGTTGGCGTGGGCGAGGGCGCAGCAGTTGGCGTGGGCGAGGGCGCAGCAGTGGGCGTGGGCGAGGGCGTTGCAGTGGGCGTGGGCGAGGGCGTTGCGGCTGCCGTGAGAGTGGCTGTCGGCGTCGCGACAGGTGAGGGCGCCGTGGTGGGGGTTGGAGAGGGCGTCGCCGCCACGGGCGTCGGCGAGGAGTCGCCCGGGCCGCCGGTGCAGGCCGTCAGCGAGAGGGCGAGGGCGGCCGCAAGCAGGGGCGGCAGCGATCGGCGTACGCGGCGTGCCCGCATCACGGTTCCCTCCCCGGCTCCTTGGAGGTTAGACGACAGCTTTGGGGTGATGGTTCCAGCGAGCGGCAGGGTGCGTACCTCAGGAGCAGGGAAGAGGTCCGGCGAGCCCCCTCACCCCCGCCCTCTCCCCCAGGGAGAGGGCGGGCGGATGGGAGTGGGGACGGAGTCGCTGCGGCGCTACTCGGTGGCGAGGACGCGGTAGAGGGAGGTGAGGCGGCGGGGGAGGGATTCGATGTCGGCGACGACCTCGTAGCCGATGTCGTCGCACATCTCCTTCAGGTAGTCGTGGCCTTCCTTGTCGACCGTGATCAGGAAGGGCGTGATGCCGACCTGCTTCGCCTCGTTGAGCGCCTGGTGCGTGTCGTGCACCGCGTACTCCTTCTCCGTGCGGTCGCGCCCGTAGCCGTGGTCCTGCGGGCGCCCGTCGGAGACGAGGATCAACAGCTTCACCTTCGCGTCGTAGGCGTCGAGCTTGCTGATCGTGTGGCGGATCGCCGGGCCCATGCGCGTCGATCGGATCGGCTGGATCTTGTCGATGCGCCGCCGCGTGCGGTCGCCGAAGGTGTCGTGCAGGTCCTTGATCACGTGGAACTCGACGTTGTCACGGCCGTAGCCGGAGAAGCCGTAGATGCCGTAGGCGTCCCCGATCGCCTCGAGCGCCTCGACGATCAGCACGAGCGACTCGCGTTCGAGGTCGATGATCCGCTTCGGCGGCTCGGCGGTGAAGCGCGCGCGGCGCTCGGCGAGCCACTGGAAATACTTGCGCGGGTCGTCGTCGAAGTCGTCGTCCGAGGGCTGGTAGCTCGTCTGCGGCTTGTCGATCTCCTCGTCGGTGGAGGCCGACATGTCGAGCAGGAAGGCGACCGCGACGTCGCGCTCCACCTTGTTGCGCCGCCAGTAGACGCGCCCGAGGGGGCCGACGCCGGCGCGCTTGTCGATGATGAAGGAGATCGCCTCGTCGATGTCGACGTCCTCGCCGTCCTCGAGGCGCTTGATGCGGCGGAAGTGCTCCGGGCGCAGCAGCTCGAACTGGCGGCGGGTCTCGGAGACGAGGCCGTGGTGGCGGCGCAGCGTGTCCTCGTAGTACTCGAGCTCGCCCTCGTCGCCGCGACGCTCGCCGACGCGGCACCAGCGAGGGCGGTAGTCGCCGGCGCGGAAGTCCCACTCGTCGTAGTAAGTCCACGAGATCTCGATCGGCAGGTCCTCCATCGCGTCGCCCTCGCCGGAGGAGTCGCCCGCGTCGGCGCCGTCCGGCACCTGGCCGGGCGGGCCCTGCTTCGCGTCCAGCGCCTCGCGTTCGAGGTTGGTGAGGAACATGCCCATCGAGGACGCGAGATCGCCCTCGGCGATGTCGGAGATGGTGATCTCGACGGACTTCTCAAGCAGCGCCTGGAGCTGTTCCTGGGTGAGCGGCGCGCCGGCCGGGTCGGAGCCGTCGCGCTGCTCCTGGAGGCGCATCATCAGTTGCACCAGCTCCGGCTTGAAGTCGCCTCGGAACTCCGGCTGCGGGGGCGTCTCGAAGGAGACCTCCTCGCCGGCGGGGACCTCGGCGCCGGGGCCGCCGGAGACGTCCGGGCTGACCTCGATCATCTCCTCGCCGAGGGCTTCCCAGTCGACCTCGTCGTAGGTGCCCTGGAGGTTCGGGATGCGCACGGCGATCGTGTAGATCGCGGCCGCCGCCTCGGCCGAGTCCTGCACCGTGGCGTCGCGTTCGCCGGCGGTCTCGAGGTGGTCGAGGCCCTCGCGCAGCAGCGGCATCAGGTCGGCGGGGTAGCGGATCGTCTGCGGCTGGCCGAGCGAGGCGCGCAGCAGGTTTTCGAGGTAGGCGGCGCGCAGGCCCAGCCCGGACGGGCTGCTCCGGTTCTCCGCCTCGTGCGCCTGCATGCGCTGCAGCGCGGGGCGGATGCCGCCGTACTCGCGGGCGATGTAGGCGTCGACGCGCGCGTCCTCGACGATCGTGAACAGGCCGGCGATCAGCGTGCGGTCCGGGAAGAGGTCGAAGTAGCGCTCCATCGGCGTGGTCGGGGCGACGGCGACGCTGCCGTTGCCGCCGTCTGCGGCGCTGCCGTTGCCGGCGTGACCGGCGCTCGACGCCTCGCGCTGCTCCATCGTGGATTCGAGGAAGGCGCCGTGCGCGCCGAACTCGAAGCGGAACGAGCCGAACTCGATGCGCCCGGTCTGGTGCGTGGTGAAGACCTTGTAGCTCGCGAAGTTCTCGACCTGGGCGGGGAAGGTGCCGACGTAGGGCGGCAGGTAGATCGCGTTGCCCTCGGTGGTCGCGACCGACTCCTGCACCCAGCCGATGCCGGCGTCGACCAGCTCCTCGGTGGAGCGGATGGCGATCTGCTCGCCGGTCAGCGCCTTCGAGTAGAGGCGCAGCGTGTTGCTCACGTCGCGCAGCTCGACGCGGGCGGAGAGGTTGCCGAGCATCTCCTCGGCGCGCGCCGATTCGAGTCGGAAGTAGGCCTCGGCGCCGTCCACGTTGCCCTGCTCGAAGAGCAGGTCCCAGCCGGTCTGCAGCCAGCGCTCCAGCTGGTCGGCGGTGAGGCGGGTGAGCACGTGCGGCGAGGAGCGCAGGAACGCCATCGCGGCCGCGGGGCTGCCGCTGGCGAGCCGCGAGGAGAGCTCGAGCAGCGTGCCGTGGTACGTGGGCTGGACCTCGGCGAGCGCCTCGGCGGCCTCGACGAAGAGCGGGTAGCCCTGGCGTCCGGTCTGGCCGGCGACGTCCGCGGCGAGGCGCAGGAAGGCGCCGCGCTCGTCCTGCGCGACCGGCGCCAGCAGCCCGGGGCCGCGCTCGAAGTAGAGCCGGGTATCGGCCCACGAGGCCTTCGCGACCGCGCCGGCGAACTCGAGGAAGGGCCGCCGATCCTGCGGCGCGAGGTCCGCGAACAGCTCGCCCGAGCGCTCCAGGCAGGACGCGGCCAACTGGTACGAGCGCTCCGAGAGCCGGTCGATGATCTCGACCAGGTCGCGCACGGCGTCCAGCGGCAGCGCGTGCAGCAGCGCCGGGCTCTGCTCGAAGAAGGATGCGGCCAGCGCGACGGACTTCCAGTTGCCTCGGGCGAGCTTTCGTCCGAGGGCGGACCAGGGCCGGACCTGCTCGCCGGGGCGGCCCACCCACTCGCCCATGATCCCGAGGTCCTTGTCGTCGGCGCCTTGCAGCGGCTGCAGCACCTCCGGTGTCGCGCGCAGGAAGGCGGCGGCGATCATTGAGGACTGCTCGGACAGCTCGCGCGCGACGGCGGCCCAGTCCAGCAACTCCTCGAAGTTGAAGGCGGGCACCAGCCGGGGGCTGGCGCGGAAGTACTCGGCGGCCGCCTCCCATGAGCGCAGCGAGTGGCGCGACAGCGCGACCCCGGCGCTCGCCCACTCGCCGAGCTCCTCGTCGCTCAGCCGCCCCTCGAGGGCGCGCGCGCCGCTCGCGAGGTCGTCGGCCAGCGTGGGGCCGTAGCCGCGCAGCTCGGCGTCATGGCGGGCGACGACCTCGGCGGCGGCGCTCACGTGGACCTCATGGCCGGGCGCAGCGGGTCGTCGAAGAGGTCGAAGGTGACCTCGCCGCTCTGCGTATCGAGGACCGCGTAGGAGGCGCGGAAGCCGTTGGAGGGGTTGCGCGGCTGCCCCGCTGAGCCGGGGTTGATCACCAGCGTGCTGTTCACGCGGTGCAGCAGCTCGTAGTGGGTGTGGCCGTAGACGACGTAGTCCGCGCCCAGCTCACCGAACTCCTTGATGCGCGGGCTGTCGGCGTAGATGTACTCGTAGGGCGGCTCGTCCGGGCAGGCGTGGAACATCGTGAACTTCTTGCCGCCGATCACGGTGTCGATGCGCCGAGGCTGCTCGGAGAGCCACTGCAGCAGTTCCGGGTCGGTGGTGTGGTGCGCCCGCACGCGGTCGCCGAGCGGGCCGAGCACGACGTCCTCGTGGTTGCCGAGGACGATGCGCGCGCCGACCTCGCGGAGGCGGCCGATCACATCGTTGGAGAAGCGGAACTGGAAGATCGCGTCGCCCGCGCAGAGCAACTCGTCGACGTTGCCCATGCGCTCGATGGCGACATCCAGCGCCTCAATGTTGCAGTGGATGTCGGAGACGATCCCGAGGCGCACCGGCTGCTTCCCTACTCCGGGAAGATCGAGGTCACGACCTCTTCGATGGAGCGCTGAACCTCGTACTCGTCGGTGAGCCCCCAGACCACCGCCGTCTGGCAGGCGCGCCGGGCGTGGATGCCGCGGCTGATCAGCCGTCCGGCGTAGACGAGCAGGCGCGTGGAGACGCCCTCGGCGAGGCCGTGTTCCTTGAGGTTGCGGACCTTCTCGCCAAGCTTGGCGAGTTCCATCGCGTCCTCGGCGCTGCAGTTGGATTCGCGGCGGATGATCTCCGCCTCGAGGTCGCGCGGCGGGTAGCTGAACTCGATGGCGACGAAGCGCTGCCGGGTGGAGTGCTTCAGGTCCTTGAGCGCGGACTGGTAGCCGGGGTTGTAGGAGAGCACCAGCAGGAAGCCCTCCGCCGCCTGCAGCAGCTCGCCGCGCTTGTCCAGCGGCAGCAGCCGCCGGTAGTCGGTCAGCGGGTGGATGAGGACGGTGGTGTCCTTGCGCGCCTCGACGATCTCGTCGAGGTAGCAGATCGCGCCGGCCTTGACGGCGCGCGTGATCGGCCCGTCGATCCAGACCGTCTCGTCGCCCTCCAGCAGGTAGCGCCCGACGAGGTCGGAGGCACTGAGGTCCTCGTGGCAGGCGACGGTGATGAGCGGCACGCCCTGCGTCGCGTCGCCCAGGTGCTGATGCAGCCGCCAGGACATGTACTCGACGAAGCGCGTTTTGCCGCAGCCGGTCGGGCCCTTGAGCAGGACCGGGATCTGCTCCTCGTAGGCGATCTCGAAGAGGTCCACCTCGTCGGCGACGGGCAGGTAGAAGGGCTCTTGGGTGAGCCGGAACTCCTGGACCTCGATCTGCTTGTATTTGCCGTCGCTGGTGGGCGCCTCGGTAGTGGTCACCGGCTGGATCCGCCCTCGGCCACGGCGGCGGCCTCTTCGGCGGCGCGCGCCTCGGCCTCGCGCCGGGCCTGGGCGCGGACGCGCCCATCCGCCTGCTTGATGCGGCGGTGGAGACGCAGCCACTCCTCCTCGACCTTCGCGCGGAACTGCTTCGCGGTACCGGAGTTGTCGATGTAGACCTTGGCGTGCCGGCGCCGCTCCCTGTTGCTGAGCTGCGAGTCGAGGCGCGCCTGAGCCTGTTCCGGGTTGAGGCCGTTGCGGTCCTTGAGGCGCTTGATCGCGGCTTCCGGTTCCGTGGCGATGACCCAGACCTCGTCGCAGAGATCCTGCCAGCCGGCCTCGATCATCACCGCCGCCTCGAGCATGATCACCGTCTCCGGCTCGCGCTCGCGAAGCTCAGCGATCTCCTCGGCGGCGATGCGCCGGATCTCAGGCCAGACGATGTCCGTGAGGCGATCCATATTCTCCGGTGCGCCGAAGACCTTGCCGCCGAGGATGCGGCGGTCGATCTCGCCGTCCGCGCCGACGATGTCGTGGCCGAACTCGTTGACCACGGCGTGGAAGCCGGGTGAGTCCGGCTCGTAGACGCGGTGGCCGTAGCGGTCGGCGTCCAGCACGATCACGCCCAACTCCTTGAGTTGAGCAGCCGCAGTTGATTTGCCGGAGGCGATCCCTCCGGTCAGTCCAAGAACGCGCATCGATCCTCCAGAAGCGCGTGTCGCCCGCTGGCAGTTGCGCTGGATTCCGGTGGCAGGCCGTCAGGTTGCACGCCGATTGTAGGTACCGGCCAGAGGGCGCGCAAGAAACGCGCCCCGCGGACGCCCCCTGCAGCTAGTCGAGGTTCTTGACCGCCTCGATCAGCGCCGGCAGCACATCCTTGTAGTCGCCCACGATGCCGTAGCGTGCCGCCTTGAAGATGTTGGCCTCCCGGTCCTTGTTGATGGCGACGATCGTCTTCGATCCGCTGCAGCCCGCCATGTGCTGGCTGGCCCCGGAAATCGCGATCGCGATGTAGAGATCCGGCGTCACCACTTTGCCCGTGAGCCCCACCTGCTGGCTTGGCGGGTACCAGCCGAGGTCGCACGCGGCCCGCGAGGAGCCGACCGCCGCCTTGTCCAGGCCGATCGCCTGGGCCAGCTGCTCGACCTGCTCGAAGCCCTCGGGCGCGCCGAGCCCGCGTCCGCCGGAGACGACGATGGAGGCGTCCTGCAGCTGCAGGCCCTCGGCGACTGCCTCCTCGTGGCCGAGGATCTCGCTGCGGCTCTCGCCCGCGCCGGCCAGCTCCACCACCTCGCCGCCGGCGCCCTCGCGCGGCGGGGCGAGCGGCTCCTGCGACTTCGCGCGCACGGTCGCGATCGCCGGCGAGGTCGCGAAGGCGTAGGTCGCGTGCGCGTTGCCCCCGTAGCAGGAGCGGGTCGCCCGGAACGTGCCGCCGCTGTCCTCGATGCTCACGCAGTCCATCGCCACGGCGCTGTCGCGGCGGAACGCGAGCCGTGGCCCGAGGTCGCGCCCGACGATCGACTGGGCGATCAGGATCACGTCTGGAGCGGACTGGTTGATCGCCGCTTCGGCGGCGGCGACCCACTGGTCGGAGCGGAAGTCGTCATAGGTCGCGTCACCGCTCACGAAGGCGCGGTCCGCGCCCGCGGCGAAGGCCGCGCCGCTCTGCCCGTCCGCGCCGTTGCCGAGCAGCGTCACGGAGACCTGCCCGCCGTCAACGAGGCGGCTCGCACCGCCGACCAGCTCGACGGTGGTGCTGGACAGCGCGCCGCCTTCGAGTTCGCCGATCACGAGGATGTTTCTGGCCATCGTTGATGCCTCCCGCCCGGCCTGCCTGGACCTCCGAGGGCCGCAGGACCGGCTATTGAACCTTCAGGGACCGCTCGGCGCGGCCTACAGAATCTTCGCTTCGCGGAGCGTCGTGGCGAGCTGCTGCGCCTGCTCCGCCGGGGTCTCGCCATCCATGATCTCGACATCGCCGCCGAGCTCGGGGATGAACAGCCGCTCCAGCTTGAGCCGTGCGCCGGCGTCGCCGACGGTCGAGGGGTCGAGCCCCAGCTCCTCGGCGCTCCAGCGGTTCACGGTCTTCCTCGCGGCGCGCATGATCTGCTGCAGCTTCGGGTAGCGCGGGTCGCCGATCTCGTTGGAGATGGTGACCACCGCCGGCAGCGGCATGGCCATGGTCTCGAAGCCGTCGGCGAGCACGCGCTGGACGTGCATCTTGCCGTCCTCGATCCGCACGTCCTTGGCGATGATCGCCGAGGGCCAGCCGAGCAACTCGGCCAGTCCGAGGCCGACCTGCCCCATGTCCCAGTCGGCCGCCTGGCGTCCGCAGAACACGGCGTCGACGTCGCCGAGCTTCTCGATCGCCGCGGCCAGCGTGCGTGCGGTGGTGTAGGAGTCGCCGCCCTGGAGGACGTCGTCCTCGAGCAGGATGCCCTCGTCGGCGCCCATCGCGAGCACCTGCTTGATGGCGGCCTGCGCGCTCTCCTTGCCGAGCGAGATGACGGTGATCTTGCCTTCGCCGGCCGCCTCGACGATGCGCAGGGCCGCCTCGGCGGCCATGCCGTCGAACTGGCTCAGCACCGGCGAGATGCCCGGGGCCGGGATGACCTCGTTCTTTGCCTCATCGATGCGGAACGCCGATGGCGGCGTTTCCGGGTCCGGGATCTGCTTTGCGCAGACGACGAAATGCATGGGATACCCCCTCAACAGCGGGCTTGTCCGGCGCTCGGCCGCGCCCGCGCAATCCTCAGGCTACTACTCACCGCCTAGCGGGTCGCGGCGGGCTCCCCCGGCGGGGTTGCTGCCCCGTTCCCGGACGAGCCGTTGCCGCTCGCCCCGTTGTCGCCGAGCACGGAGCGCTCGACCAATTCGGCGATATCGAAGGGGCGGATCCGCCCCTCTTCCTCGGGCTGGATGGCGGGCACGCCGTCCTCGAACATCTGGATGCAGAACGGGCAGTTGGAGACCACTTCCGAGGCGCCCGTGCCCACGGCTTCCTCGGTGCGTACGTGGTTGACGCGGCGCTCGCCGACCTCTTCCAGCCACATGTTGCCGCCGCCCGCGCCGCAGCACAGGCCCTTGCTGCGGCTGCGCCGCATCTCCGTCAGGTCGACGCCCGGCAGCAGCTCGATGATCTGGCGCGGCGCGTCGTAGACGCCGTTCATCCGCCCCAGGTAGCAGGAGTCGTGGTAGGTGACGCTCGAGTCCAGCGAGTGCTTCGGCTTCAGCGAGCCGTCGGCGAGTGCGCGCTCGAGGAACTCCGTGTGGTGCAGCACCTCGAAGTGGCTGTCGAACTGCGGGTACTCGTTCTTGAACGTGTTGAAGCAGTGCGGGCAGTTGGTGATCACGCGCTGCACGTTCTTTTCCTTGAACGTCTCGACCAGTTGCTCGGCGAGGATCTGGTAGAGGTACTCGTTGCCGAGGCGCCGCGCCGGGTCGCCGTTGCAGGTCTCCTCCTGCCCCAGCACGCCGAAGCTGGAGCCGGACTCGCGCAGCAGCCGGAAGACGGCCTGCGTGATCGGCAGGTTGCGCTCGACCAGCGCCCCCGAGCAGCCGACCCAGTAGAGGTAGTCCTGCGAGCCGTCGAAGACGGGCACATCGCCCATGCCCTCCATCCAGGACTCGCGGGTGAGGTTCGTGCCGCGCCAGGGGTGGCCGCGCGTCTCCATGTTTTCGAGGGCGACCTGCGCCGAGGCCGGCACGCGCGCCTCGTCCATCACCAGGTAGCGGCGCATGTCAATGATGGTGGGGACGTGCTCGATCATCACCGGGCACTCCTGCACGCAGGCGCCGCAGGTGCGGCAGGCCCAGAGCGTCTCGTCGCGGATCACCTCGCCGACCATCTCCAGCTCTGCGACGGCGCGGACGTCGCCGCCCGCGTGCCCGCGCCGCTGGACCTCCGGCCCGACCTCCGCGAGGTGCGCCTTGAGGTCCTGGATCAGGTGCATCGGCGAGAGCGGCTGGCCGGCGATGTCGGCGGGGCAGACCTCGGTGCAGCGTCCGCAGCGCACGCAGGCGTCGAGTTCGAAGAGCTGCTTCCAGGTGAAGTCCTGGATCTGGCCGACGCCGAAGACCTCCTGCTCCTCGATGTTCTCGATTTTGGAGAGGCGGCCGGGGGCGTCGGTGCGCAGCAGGAAGGCGTTGACGGGCGCGAAGATCATGTGGTCGAGGCGCGTGAAGACCAGCATCCCCAGCCAGGCGAAGGCGAGCACGACGTGGCTCCACCACATCCAGGTGTGGCCCGTGAGCGTCTGCGCCTGCGTGAAATCGAGGATGCCGAGCGCCTCGGCGATGACATAGGAGACGAAGGACCAGCGCGCCCAGTCCGGATGCGCCGCCAGCTGCGTGCCGTCCTCCAGCACGAAGCCGTTCAGCTCCGTGACGCTGATGCGCAGCGCCTCGACGAGGAAGCCGGAGACGAGGATCAGCCCGAGGCCCCAGATGATCGCGTGGTCCTCGAGGCGCTCGTCCCAGCGGATGCGGTGGAAGTCGTCGAAGTAGCGGCGGTAGAGCGCCATGCCCACGCCGATCAGCCCGATCAGGCCGAACAGGTCGCCGTAGAAGGAGAAGAACAGGTAGTAGCCGCCGTGCAGGAAGCTGAGCGGCGTGTCGTCGTCGATCGCGACCTGCGCGGTGACGGCGGTGAGCACGATGATCGAGGAGAAGATGCAGAGGTGCATGATCCCGGCGTAGCGGTCGCGCCGCACCTTCTCCTGGCCGAGGCCGAGGCGCAGTGCGTTGCGCGCGCGCATCGGGATCTCGCGCAGCAGTCCCGGGGTCGGCTTGCCGACCGTCCAGAGCGTGGCGTGGCGAACGAAGCCGTAGACCAGCAAGCCGACCAGCCCGGAGAGCAGGATGTAGACGATCCAGGGCTGCTGGACGTTGAAAAAGACCTCGCGGCCGGCGTTCGTGCGCTCCAGCTCGATCGCCGAGATCAAGCCGAGGCCGCTGAGGCCGACAGCCGGAGCCCACCAGGCGCCCGTGAGCCGGATCGGGCGGGGCTTGCCACGGCGCCCGTCAGGGCGGACAGGCGTGGCCGAATCCCGCTCTGAGACGCTCATGCCAGCTCCTTCCAGAGTCCGGCGCGACCCTATCACCGCTTGCCGCTGTGGGCTCCCCCCGGCAGCGCGGCCCTCGTGCGGCCGCCCGACGGCTTCCCTCAGGAGGTTGCCGCCGTGGTCGCCCCCCAGCGATCGCGGATGTCGTTCTTGAGCAGCTTGCCCATGTGGTTCCGCGGCAGCGGCTCCTCCACCCACTGGTAGAGCGCCGGCGCCTTGTAGGAGGCGATCCGCGACTTCACGTAGCCCGTCAGATCCTCGTCGGAAGGGCGGTCACCGCCCTCGGTGCAGACGATCACGGCCTTCACGATCTCGCTCCACTCGACGTCGGGGACGCCGATCACGGCTGCCTCGGCGATCTCCGGGTGCTCCTCGAGGATGCCCTCGACCTCGCCGGGCGAGATGTTCTCGCCGCCGCGGATGATCAGGTCCTTCAGCCGCCCGGTGATGAACAGGTAGTCGTCCGGGTCCAGGTAGCCGACATCGCCGGTGTGCAGCCAGCCGCCGGCGATAGCGGAGGCGGTCTCCTCCGCGCGCTTCTGGTACTCGCGCATGATGCGGTCGCCGCTGATGCAGATCTCGCCCTCTTCGCCCTTCGGCTGCGGCTCGCCGTTCGGCTTGAGGATGCCGATCTTGATGTCCGGCATCGGCCGCCCGACGGAGCGCAGGCGCTTGAGCTTCAGCTCGTTCTCCTCCGGCGTCCCGTCCAGCCGGTGGTCGTCCGGCCCCAGGTAACTCATCGTCGAGGTCGACTCGGTCTGGCCGTAGGCATTCATCAGCCCGCACTCGAAGGTGTCGACCGCCTGCCGCACCACCTCATACGGCATCGGGGCCGCGCCGTAGGTGATGAGCTGCAGCGAGGAGAGGTCGTACTGGTCGAAGTCGTCGACCTCCATCACGCGCTTGAGCATCGTCGGGACGACGAAGGCGTGGGTGACGCGCTCGCGCTCGATGGTGTCGAGCCAGGCGGCGGGGTCGAACTGCGGCAGGATCGAGAGTTTGCGGCCGGCCCAGAGCGAGCCGAGCATCGTCGTCGCGCCCGCGACGTGGAAGAACGGCACGGAGACAAGCGTCACGTCCTGATCGGCCGTCGGGTCCACCGGGTTCTGCGTGTTCACCACGTAGGCGGTGAGGGTCTTGTGCGTGAGCACCACGCCCTTCGGCAGGGCGGTGGTGCCGGAGGTGTAGATCACCATCGCCGGGTCGTCGTCGTCGACGGCCGCGGAGAACGGCTCATCGGCGCCGCTGGCCACCAGTTGGGCATACGTCTCGTGGCCGCTCGCCTCGAAGCCGAGGGTGTAGACGTGCTCCACCTTGGGCAGCTGGCTGCGAATCTCCTGGAGGAGCGGCCAGTAGCGCTCGGAGCAGAAGAAGACGTTCACGTCGGAGATGTCGGCCATGTACTGGAGCTCTTCCGTCTTGGCCCGGAAGTTCAGCGGGACGAAGGTGGCGCCGACGCTGGCCGTCGCGTAGTAGAGCTCGATGAACTCGTTGGCGTTGACCGACATGATGCCGACGTTCTGGCCCTTGCCGACGCCGATCGCGCTGAGCGCGTGCGCGAGGCGGTTGACCCGCGACTGCAGCTCCGCGTAGGTCACGCTCGAGTCCGGGTCGGACACGGCGACGCGGTCCGGCACCATGCTGCCCGCGATCATCAGGATGTCTGCGGTATTCATCGCTCGGATTCCCCCTCTGCGCTGTGGGCGCGTGCGGCGCGTCCCTGTGCGCCACGGTCCTGGCCGCCCTAGTCTACGTCCGCCGGCTCGCCTGCGAGCCTGAGCGTCCCGTCCTCGCCTCGCTCCAGCGGGAGGCGCCGGAGATCGAGGCTGTCGCCCAGTCCCCGGCCGCTGATGTCATACATCGCCCCGCTGCAGATGTCGAAGAAGCGTCCGTACCCGTCCGCCCCCGCGAGGTCCGGGCGGAACGACACCCGGCACTCGCCACCTGGCGGATTATGCGGATCGACATTGGAAAGCGCGATCACCTCGCCGTCCGCCAGCCGCACCACGAACAGTCCGTCCGTGCTGCGATACACAACCGACGCGAGAGCATAGTCGTCCTCGTAGCCAAGATCGATCCCGCCGCCCCTGAGGCTGAAGGCGCCATACGCGATCCCAATCACCAGGCCCACGGCGATCAGGGCGAAGCCGACGACGCAGCCGGGCCGGACGCCGGTCGGCTCCGTGCCGTGCTGGCCCCAGCTTCGCGGCAGAGTCCCGGGCCTTGTCTGCATCGCGCGCGCGCTCTCGCCGCTCAGGGTGTCTCGGTGGCGCTCGGGTCCGATCGGCCGATCACCTCGATCTCGATCAGCGGGCGGTCCTGCGCGTCGACGGGTTGCGGGCGTGTGATGCGGAAGGTGCGCATCGGCGAGGCCGTGCCGGCGATCGCCTCGCCGCCCAGCGCCCACACGCTGGTGGAGCAGGGGTCCGTGTAGACGCCGTTGCGGCCGAGCGGATTGCGCGAGGCGCCTCGCGGGTCGTCCGGGTGCAGCTCGATCGTGCAGCCGGTCCCGCGCGCGCTCGCGTCGAGGGCGCGGATCAGCTTGCGCTCGCCGTCATCGTCGACCGCGATCACGAAGATGCGCACGTCCGGGAACCAGGCCGGCTCGCCGACCTCGAATTGCTCCGTTGGCCCGGCATCGAAGAAGAACACCTGCGGCTGCGGGTTCACGACGAAGCGGCCCCAGAGGATCGCGGCGATCCCGAGCACGACGATCGCGAGCAGCGCGATCATCCCGAACGGCCGGCCGGGCGGCCGCGCCTCCGCCTGCGGCTCCTCGCTCATGCGGCGGCGACCGCCGCCGCCAGCCGCCGTTCGAGTGCGAGTCCGTCCTCGAGCGATCGGTCGAGGCCGTCGCGCACGGCCCGCTTGGCCGCCCGCAGCGCGGCGGGGTCACGCGCGGCGAGCGTCTGCGCCCACTCGCGCGCGGCCGTATCGAGCTGCTCGCGCGGCACGACGCGCTGGACGAAGCCGAGGTCGTAGGCCTCGCGGGCGCTGATCGGCTCGCCGCTGGTGGCCATGCGCAGCGCCTCGCTGGAGGCGACGTGGCGGGGCACGGTCTGAGTGCCCCCGGCCGACGGGATGTAGCCGAGCGTGACCTCCGGGATCGCGAAGCGGGCGTCCTCGGAGGCGACGCGCAGGTCGCAGTAGAGCGAGAGTTCGAGGCCGGCGCCGTAGGCGAAGCCGTGGATCGCCGCGATCAGCGGCAGGTCGAGGCTTGCCATCAGGCCCCAGAGGTCGCGGCGCACGCGCGCGTCGCGCGCCTCGACGTAGGAGGGGGCGGTGCCGAACTCGCTGATGTCGGCGCCCGCGCTGAAGGCGTGATCGCCGGCGCCGCGGAAGACGGCGGCGCGCACGGAGGGATCGTCGCGCAGCAGTTCGAGCTGCATCCACAGCTCGTCGCGCATCTCCAGGTGGATCGCGTTCAGCCGCTCCGGGCGGTTGAGCGTGAGCCAGACGACATCGCCCTCGCGCTCGGCGACGACGAAGGGCCCGCTCACGAGGCGGCCTCGCCGGATGCGTTCACGGGCTCGCCCACGCCGGTCCGCCGCTGCTCAGGCCCAGTCTGGCTTGACGATGCCGGTCCGCAGGTTGCTGTCGTGGGTGCGCTGCAGCTCGCGGTTGACCTTCTCCGTGAGCAGCTTCATCTCCGGGGAGGTCGCCGTCACGGTCTGGTTGCTCCAGCGCCTCAGCGTCGCGGCGTCCTTGCGGCTCAGCCCCGCCTCGCCGATCCCGTCGAGGATCGCCTCGGTCATGACCAGGACCTCGTCGATCGAGAGTTCGACCTTCATGCTCGTGTCCGCTCCTCTACCGTGCCGCGCACGAGTCGCCCCGCCTTGGCGTAACGCCGCTTGGTCGACTCCTCGATGAAGCCCATCAGCGCATCGTTGAAGTCGTCCGTGAAGTCCTCGAGGCCGGAGCGCCCGGGCACCCGCTCGGTGCGCCACTCACGGATCGCATCCTTGCCCTCCTCGCTCAGATCGACCCCGTCGAGCACCTGCGCGGTGACCAGCGAGATCACCGTCGCCACCTCGTTCGGGTTGAGGATGATGTTCATCGTCCCTCCGTCCCCATCGCGTTTGCCGCGCAGCGGGGCCGGTCCCCGATGCGCCCTCTTGTCCGGTGGTCGCCGGCGGAGATCCACCGGCGCAGCCGTTTACTCTACCGCGAGTCCGGGCGTCGGTCGCGCCCGCCGCTCGCTCAGCGCCCTTCGAACTGCGGGTCGCGCCGCTCGACGAAGGCGCGCACGCCCTCGGCTCGGTCCTCGGTCGTCTGGAGCAGCACGGTCAGTTCGAGTTCGAGGCGCAGCCCCTGATCGAGCGGCAGGTCCGCGCCGCGCCGGATCGCCTCCTTCGCAAAGCGCGTCGCCAGCGGGCCGCGCGAGGCGATGGTGCGCGCGATCTCGCCGGCGGCCTCGAGTTCCCCGCCATCCGCCACGACCGAGGAGACGAGGCCGATGCGCCGCGCCTCGGCGGCGTCGATCTGCTCGCCGGTCAGCAGCAGGCGCAGCGCCTGGGCGCGGCCGACGGCGCGCGGCAGCCGCTGCGTGCCGCCGCCGTGGGGGATGCGCCCGGCGCCGGTCTCCGGCAGCGCGAAGCTCGCACCCTCGGCGGCGACGCGGATGTCGCAGGCGAGCGCCAGCTCGAGGCCCGCCGAGTGCGCGCGCCCGCCGATCGCCGCGACGATCGGCTGCGGCAGCGCCGCCAGCGCGTCGAACGCCGCGCCCGCGGGCGCGATCAGCCCCGCGACGCCCTCGGAAGCGGCGAGCGCATCCGGGCTCCAGCCCGCGCCGAAGTCCGCCCCGGCGCTCGTCACGACGACGGCGCTGATCTGCGGGTGCCGCGCCTCGAGTTCCTCGGCAGCGCGCGCGATCGCGTCCAGCAGCGCGCGGTCGTAGCCGGCCTCGGGCGGGTCGATGGTCAGCGTGGCGACGGAGCCTTCGAAGGTCAGGGCGGTCAGCGGCATGCCACCTCGGGAGCGGGCAGCGGCCGGTCGGCGGCCGCCTGGCCCTGCAGTGATCGTACGGACGCTCGCGTAAGCGCGTCAACGCGCGGATCGCCGCCCGCTCAAGGAACGGGTCTGACCTCGATGAAGCCGGCCGCCGAGAAGTCACCGTCGAATGCCAGTGCTTCCGTGATTCGCTCGCGGCGCATCAGTTCGAAGCTCGTGGCGTCCACGTAGGAGTACGACCGCTCGTCGTGGCGGCGCAGCCACTCCCAGGCTCGCTCGTCGATCACCTCATCCACCACGGCGACTGATACCAGGGCGGAGCTGTCGACCAATGCCAGGAAGCCCGTCGCGGCGAAGTGGCCGAACTTCCGCCCCAGCCACGTCCACGTCTCGCCGATCACAAGGTTCGAGGTGCGTATCGGGCCGCGCTCGCCTCGCCACAACTCCGTCGCCTCGGGATGCCGACGGTCGTTGGCGATCTGGAGGCCAATCCAGAATGAGGTGTCTGCGAACCTCACTCCTCCAGCCCGTAGATCACCGCGTCGATGTCATCAGTGGGGTCGGGGTCGACGAGCCACCCGACGAGTTCGTCGATAGGATCGTGGGTGCGCGTGAAGTGGGTGTCGAGGGCCTCCCGCACTGCGCGGCGGACCACCGCCGATCGAGAGGTACCCAGTCGGGCCGCCTCCGCCGACAGGGCCTCGTCGACCTCGTCGTCCACATATAGCTGTATACGCCGCATGGAGAGAGTATACACAACACCGTCCGCAGCCGACAAGAACTCTGACTCGCACCGCGATAGTCCACTATGTCTCCCAGTACCCGCGTCGCGCCCGGCGGCACGCTGGACGCCGCATCGCGGGACTGCGATCCTCGGCGGCGAGGAGAACACGCCATGGACCTCGAACTCGCAGGGCGCTCAGTGATCGTCACCGGCGCGAGCCGCGGCATCGGCCTCTCGATCGCCGAGGCGTTCGCCGCCGAGGGCGCGCGGCTCACGATCTGCGCGCGCGGCGCCGAGGGCCTCGACGCCGCCTGCGCGGCGCTGCGCGCCGCGGGCGCCGAGGCGCAGGGCGTCGCCGCCGACGTGAGCACGGACGCCGACTGCGCGCGCGTCGTCGCGGCTGCCGTCGCCGCCTACGGGGGTGTCGACGCGCTGGTCAACAACGCCGGCGGCTCGATCCGCGAGGGCGATGTCGAGGGGCGGATGCGCGCCTCGCTGGATGCGAACCTGCTCTCCGCGCGGCTCATGTCGGAGCGGGCGCGCCCCCACCTGGCTGCGGGCGGCGGGGGCGCGATCGTCAACATCTCCTCGATCTTCGGGCGCGAGAGCGGCGGCGGGGTCGAGTACAACGCCTCCAAGGCGGCGCAGATCGCGATGTCCAAGGCGCTCGCCCGCGAATGGATCGGCGAGGGCATCCGCGTCAACAGCGTCGCGCCCGGCTCGATCGCCTTCGAGGGCGGGTCCTGGGGCCGCCGCCTGGTCGACGACCCGGAGGGCATGCGGGTCTTTGTCGAGCAGGAGATCCCCGGCGGGCGCTTCGGGCGGCCCGAGGAGGTGGCGGCGCTGGTCGTCTTCCTCGCCTCGCCGCGGGCCTCGTGGGTCGTGGGGGCGACGCTCACCGTTGACGGCGGCCAGTCGCGCTCCAACATCTAGCGGACAGCGCAGGAAGGCACGCGATGCGATTCTCACGATCCGATCTGCCGGGGCTCGCGATCGCCGTCCTGGCGGGTCCGTTGCTGATGGTGCTCTTCCTCGCCGCGACCGAGACCTGGGGGCACCGGGGCACGCCGCTGCTCGGCTTCATGGGGTCGAACCTCGGCATCGCCGTCGGAGTGGCGGCGGTGTTCTCGCGCTTCATCCTCAAGTGGGACGTGCCGCTCGCCTCGGTCGTCGCGATCATCGCCGTCGTGGGGGCGGTGAAGTGGCTCCAGGTCAGCGGCAACGACGGCACGAGGCTGGCCACGGGCGTGAAGTGGGCCGGCGTGATCGCGTTCGTCGTGCTCAACGTCGCCGTGCTCTGGCAGCTCGTGAACAACGGTGTCGTGCCGCTGCTCGACCGCTTCGATGCGTGGCGCGCGCGCCAGGCCGCCGAGCGCTGACGCCCACCACGCGCACGCCCCCGTGAGCAACGCGCCACCTTCCGACAACGAGCCTGCCGAGGCGCGCGCCCGCGCGGTGACCACGGCGCTGGTCGCCGCCTGGATGGGCGAGCGCTACTACCGCACCTTCCGGCCCACTGACGCCGAGAGCGCCTTCGACGCACTGTTCACGCAGCGCGATCGCCGCATCGGCGTCAGCTGCGACCTGCTCTGGGAGGGCGGCGGGCCGCCCGGCGCCTCCGAACTCGAGGAGCTGCTCAAGGATGACCTCGAGGGCGACGAGGGCGGCTACGTGGTCTGGACGCCGCCGGGGGGCGAGCTGCCCGCGGCGGAGCCACGGCAGTCCGCGCTGCGGCTTGCGCTCGCGCGCGGGCTCGGCGGCCTCGATCCGGGCGAGCGCCGCGAGGTGCGGCTGCCGGTGACGCTGCCGCTGGCGAAGGTAGACGCCGAGGGCGCCTACATGTCCGTGAGCGGGCCGATCGCGAGCGAGTGGACGACGCTCTCCGAGGGCATCGGCGGCGCATTCCACCTCGATGGCCGCTCCCTGCGGCGGCTGCCCGAGGAGCGCGCCGAGTTGGAGATCGTGCTGTCGCAGATCCGCGACCGCGCCGCGCTGCTGGAGCAGGGCGAGGTCACGCCGGTGGAGGCACACGACTACTGGCTCGTCTCGCGCCTCCCGGCGGACGAACCCCGCGGCGTCACGGTGTTCGGTGCGCCGCCGCAGTTCGACGCCGGCGACGGCGCCTGGGTACGCCGCAGCCTGCGCGCCGCGCTGCGCCGCGCCCTCGAGCAGCGCGAGGCCGCCACGGCCGCCGGCGAGGCGTTCGAGATGACCGTGCTCGCCCTCGGCGGCGCGCTCGCGCACATCGGCGAGGAGATGGCGACGGCGGCGCTGCGCGGGATGAGCCCGGCGACGTACGGCGGTGTCGACCTCGTCGCGCTGGTCGCCGACGGCCAGGTGCGGCAGCTGCTGCAGCCGCGCTCGCTGCCCTGGGCGGACGCGCCGCCCCCGCGCTGAGCCGCGCTACAAGCGGACGACGAGCGTGCCCGAGAGCTTGTCGTGCCAGGCCTGGCCGCGGCCCGTGGCGAACGGGCGCTCCGGATCCGCGTCCCAGGCCGCCCAGGCGTAGCTGAACCCGAAGCTGAGCGGCGCCAGCAGCGAGGCGGCCGTACGGGCGAAGCCTCGCATCACACCCGGGACGCCGCCCTGCTCGTTGACGACCCGCACCCCCAGCATCTGCTTGCCGGGCGAGAAGCCCAGGCTGTTCCAGGTCCAGAAGTAGAAGAACGGCGCGACGAGCGAGAGCAGCCCGACGGTCTCGAGGATGCTCGCCTCGCGCGTGCCGGGCGGCGGCTCCTCCTCGATGCCCGCCACGGCCAGCGCGACGCTCGCCAGCACGAGGACGAGGGTCCAGGCGAGCCCCTGGTCGATCGCGAAGCAGGCGAGCCGCCGCCGCAGCGTGCAGGGCCTGCGCGGCAGCAGCAGGTCGCCGAGTTCGCGCGGCGTGTCGGGGGAGGCGCGGCTGACGGCGTCGCCTCGCCAGCTGGGGCCGGGCCGCCCGATGGCGCCCGACGCCCCGATCGTCTCTCCGCTCGCGGCGTCGGTGCTCACGAGGTCGCGCCGTCGGCGCCGGGCGGCCGCAGCTGGGCCAGCAGGTGCTGCGGCGCTGCCTCGTCGAGCCACTCTACGGCGACGCCGCTCTCCGCCCACTCCGCCGCCAGGCCCTCGCACAGCCCCACGACGGCTGCGCGGGCGGCACGCAGGGGCGCGTCGTCGGCCTCCGGCGGCTCGGGCGGCAGCACCGCGGCGATCAGCCCTGAGCGGCGCACGATCATCAAGGGCCCGACGGCGCGCGCCAGCACGAACGTGGGCGTCGCGCCGGCCTCGATCGCGGTGCTCCAGTCACCGGGTGTGGCGTCCGGGCCGGGCGGCGGCGGTGTATCGAAGGCGAGGCTGACAAGCACATCGATCGGCGCGAGTTCGCGCTCCAGCTGCGCGAAGGCCGCGCTGACCGCGTCGAGGTCCGTGAGGTCCAGCCGCAGTGCCCGCCCCTCGCGCCCGTAGGTCCAGCACTCGTTGAGGATCGAGTTCGCCGTGACCTCCTCGGCGACGTCGTCGCGGCGTGTCGTCACCGAGACGTCCGCGCCCGCCGCCGCGAGCCCGGTCGCGAGGGCGCGGCCGAGTCCCTCGGCGGCCCCGGCGACGAGGGCGTGCCGTCCGGCGAGCTCGCTGCCGCTCACGGCGCGCCGCTCGCGCTGGCCGCGGGCGGTGCGAGGGCGGCGGCGTCGAGGGCGGAGAAGACGCGCCCGTGGATCGATGCCGGGGCTGCCGAGGCGAGGGCGCAGGCGAGTTGCGCGAGCGCGACGGCCTCGGCGGCGTCGGCCGCGGCCAGCGCCTCGCGCAGGTCGTCGATCGAGGTGTCCGCGCCGTCGGGGAGGCTCGCGCCGCGCAGCAGGCCGGCGGCGGCGTGCTCGCCGCCCGGGTGCTCCCGCGCCAGCGAGCGCAGCAGCGCGAGCGCGGCGGCGCCGGCCATCGACGCCGCGACGGCGCCCGCCGCGGCGCGCTCGCCGAGCGCGTGCGTGACGAGGATGAAGACGCGTGCGCCCTCGCCCTGACGTCGGAACTCGTCGAAGGCCGTGCGCGCGGCGAAGGCGTGCGCGTAGCCGTTGAGCGTCATCGTCTGCGCGAGCTGCGCGTCCGAGGTCTGCGCCAGCGACGCGAGGAACGCCTCGTCCGGCGCGCTCACGACGAGGTCGAGGCCGCCCAGTTCCTTCGAGATCTGCCGCGTCGTGACCTGCACGTTGCGTCCCAGCGTCACGTCCATCGCGTAGGTCATCGCCTGGCGGCCGCGCTCGCGCAGCTCACGCTGCAGCCTGCGGGCGATCAGGACGCCCTCGTCCGGGCGCAGCACCGCCAGCGCCACGTCCGCGCCGGCCTCGCCGAGCGCGCGTGCGATCGCCGTGCCCGTCGTGGTCTCCGCGCCGATCACCAGCGCCCGGCGGCCAAGCAAGCCGTCCGCGCCCGGCATCACGAGGGCATCGAGGTCGCTCACGGTCCTGCCCGCCTCCCCGCGGTCGCGCGCCCGATGGTAGCCCGCGGCGCTAGCTGTAGTTCCCACGTAGGTTGTTGCAGGTGAGGGGCTCCGCCTGCTGCTGTGTGTGTGTGACGAACGCACCAGTAGCAGGAGAGGAGCCTCTCGTGGCACATCCTAACGCGCGTCTGACTCCGGCCACCCGGCTGGAGCTGGTTCTGGAGGTCGAGGCCGGCTGGTCGCAGGCGGAGGTTGCGCGGCGCTTCCGGGTTTCTCGTGCGACGGTCGCCAAGTGGTGGCGCCGCTACCGGGAGGAGGGTGCGGCCGGGCTCCGCGACCGCAGCTCCGCTCCGCGTTCCAACCCGCGCCGCACCGCAGCCGCGCTCGAGCAGCGCATCTGCGCCGTGCGCCGCAGCCAGGGGTTCGGGCCGCACCGCATTGCCTGGGCGCTCGGGATCGCCCGCTCCACCGTCTACGCCGTGCTCAGGCGCTTCGGTCTCAACCGCCTCGACCGGCTGCACCGCGTCACCCGCGCGGTGGTCCGCTACGAGCACCCCGCCCCCGGCGACCTGCTGCATATCGACGTGAAAAAGCTGGGCCGCATCCCCGAGGGCGGCGGACACCGCGTGCGCGGGCGCTCCGCCCGGACCCCGCGCACCCGCGGCCTCGACTACCTCCACGTCGCCGTCGACGACCACAGCCGCTACGCCTACGTCGCCGCCCTGCCCGACGAGCGCGGCCCCAGCTGCGCCGCCTTCCTCGAGCAGGCGCTCGCCGCCTTCGGCCGCCGCGGCGTGCGCGTGCGCGGCGTGCTCACGGACAACGCGAAGGTCTACACCGTCTCCGGCGACTTCCGCCGCGTGGCTGCCGCCGCTGGCGTGGAACTGCGGCACACCCGGCCCTACCGCCCGCAAACCAACGGCAAGGCCGAGCGCTTCATCCAGATCCTGCAGAACGAGTGGGCCTACGCCCGCCCCTACCGCTCCAACGCCGAGCGGCTGCACCAGCTCCCGCGCTGGCTCTACCGCTACAATGCTCGCCGGCCACACGGCGGTATCGGCGGGGCTGTCCCCGCCTCACGCCTGTAAACAACGTTCGTGGGAACTACAGCTAGAGCATGCCCGCCTGCACGGCTGCCAGCACGGCGACTCCGGCGGCGAGCCGGTACCAGACGAAGACGGCGAGGCTGTGGTGGCGGACGAACGCCAGCAGCCAGCGGATCACGGCCAGCCCAACCAGCGCCGCGACCAGCGCCCCGAACAGCAGCGGACCCCAGGCGACCTCCTCGCTGCCGAGGACGGCCTCGCCGAGCAGCACGACGCCCGCGCCGACCACCACCGGCGCGGACAGCAGGAAGGAGAAGCGCGCGGCCGCCTCGCGCCGCAGTCCGAGCCCGCGGCCGGCCGCGATCGTCGCGCCGGAGCGCGAGACGCCTGGCACCAGCGCCGCCGCCTGCGCGACGCCGATCAGCAGCGCGCCTCGTGCGCCGAGGTCATCGAGGCCTCGCATCTGCGCTGCCCGGTCGAGCACGAGGATCACCAGGCCCACGGCGATCAGCATGACGCCCACCAGCACCGGCTCGCGCAGGCCGTCCTCGAAGGCCAGCTGGAAGGCCGCGCCGACGCAGACCGCGGGCACGGTGGCGAGGGCGATCAGCAGCGCGAGCCGCGAGCGCGGACGCCAGCTCCCGACGCGCCCTCCGTGCGCGCGCAGGTCGCGCTGCATGCTCGCGGCGAACAGCACCCAGTCGCGGCGGAAGTAGAGCAGCACGGCCGCCGTCGTGCCGAGGTGCAGCCCGACGTCGAAGGTGAGGTCGTTGAGTTCGTCGCCGAACAGTTCGGCGGCTACGACGAGGTGGCCCGAGGAGGAGATCGGCAGGAACTCGGTCAGCGCCTGCACGAGCCCCAGCAGCGCCGCGCGCACAAAGTCGTCCATCAGTCGAGGCTAGCAGGCCGCCGAACAAGGGGCGGCGGGCGCTTCTCCCCTGCGGGGGCTGCGCCCCCCACGCCCCCATCCCGGACGAGCGTGCGCTGCGCGCCGCTCCGGCCCACCCCCCCGCCCTCGGAGTTTCTTCTGTGGGGGCTTTGCCCCCACGCCCCCGACCCGGATCGGGAGACGGTGCTCCGCCTCCGACCCTCTCGCCCCGATGGAGAGGGCGGGGGAGGGGCGCTCCGAGGCCGCCCGCGCGTCCCCTGCGGGGGGCTGCGCCCCCCACACCCCCATCCCGGAGGAGCGTGCGCTGCGCGCCGCTCGGCCCACCCACCCGCCCTCGGATTTTCTTTCTATGGGGGCTGCGCCCCCACGCCCCCGCCGGGAGCGCACGCCCACTGCCGGCCTGTCCCCGCTCTCCGCCCTGGGAAGGGGCGGGGGTGAGGGGCGCCGCCGGGCCCACGGGAAGACGGTGAGGCGACTGCCAGTCCCGCTCCGCGTATTAGGATGGAGGCATGCCGCGCATGATCCGCCTCGCCTACGGCCGCACGGGCCTCGATGTCGAGTTTCCCGATGGCGCCGAGGTGATCGCGCCGCACGCGCAGCCGCCGCTCGCCGATCCGCCGGCCGCCGTCCGCGAGGCGCTGCGCGAGCCGATCGCCGGGCCGCCGCTCGCCGCCCTCGCCGCGCCCGGCCAGCGCGTCGCGATCGTGACCTCGGACCTGACGAGGCCGGTGCCCAACGCGCTGCTGCTGGACGCGCTGCTGGAGACGCTGCACGCGGGCGGGGTTGCCGAGGAGGACGTGCTGATCATCAACGGCACGGGCATGCACCGCGGCAACACGACCGAGGAACTGATCGAGATGTACGGCGAGGAGATCGTCCGCCGCTACCGCGTGGTCAACCACGACTCGCGTGAGACCTCGGCGCTGCGCCAGATCGCGACGGACCCGCGGGGCGTGCCGGTGCTGATCCGGCGCGACTACCTCGACGCCGATCTGCGCATCGTCACCGGGTTCATCGAGCCGCACCTGTTCGCCGGCTACTCCGGCGGCGGCAAGGGCGTGATGCCGGGCATCGCCGGGCGCGATACGGTGATGTCGAATCACTGCGCCTCGATGGTCGGGCATCCCAATGCGACCTTCGGCATCAGCGCAGGCAACCCGATCTTCGAGGAGATGCGCCGCTTCGGCCTGCTCGCGGGGCACTGCTTCCTGCTCAACGTGACGATGGACGCCGAGCAGCGCGTGACGGGCGTCTTCGCCGGCGACCTGGTCGCCGCGCACGACGCGGGCATCGTGGCCTGCCGGCGGCAGGCGATCGTCGAGATCGACGAGCCGTACGACATCGTGGTGACGACGAACGGCGGCTACCCCGCCGACCTCAATCTCTACCAGGCAGTGAAGGGCATCGCCGTCGCCGCTCGCGCGCTGCGGCCGGGCGGGCATCTGCTGCTCGCTGCCGAGTGCATCGAGGGCGTCGGTCACGGCGAGTACGGCACGCTGCTCGCGAAGTACGGCAGCCTGCTCGAGCTGCTCGAGGCGATGCGCGGCGGCGGCTGGACGACGGTCGAGGATCAGTGGCAGGCGCAGTTGCAGGCGCTCGCGCAGGAGCGCGGCACGGTCTGGCTCTACTCCTCCCTCGACGAGCCCGGGACGCGCGCGACGCACCTGCGCTACTGCCCGGACGTGGGCGCGACGGTCGCGCAGCTCGCCTCGGAGATCGAGGCGCGCGAGGGCCGCCCGGCGAGCGTCGGCGTGTTGCCCTACGGACAGCAGGCCGCGCCGGTGGTGCGCGAGCCGGCGCTGGCGTGACCTCGCCTGCCGCTCCGGCGGAGGTGCGCCGGGCCCGCGAGGCGGACATCGCGACGGTCGGGCGGATCCTCGCCGCGGCCTTCGACGACGATCCGGTATTCGCCTGGTTCATCCGCCAGGACGAACGGCGCGGGGCGGCGATCGAGCAGTTGTTGCGCGGTGGCGCGGACCGCGCCGTGCGCGAGCACGGGGAGTGCTACCTGCTCGACGACGCCAGCGGGGCGGCCGTGTGGCGACCTCCCGGCATCGAGACGTACCCGCCGGGCGATCGCACGCGACTGGCCGAGGAGATCTGCGGCACGCCGGAGCGGCAGCGGCGCTTCGCGCAGTTCATCGAGGTGATGTCGGCGCAGCACCCCGCCGAGCCGCCGCACTTCTACCTCGGGATGATCGGCGTGCTGCCGTCGGTGCAGCGAGGCGGGCTCGGCTCGGTGCTGATCCGCGGGGTCCTCGAGCGCTGCGACCGGGAGGGGATTCCCGCGTTCCTGATCAACACGAAGGAGCGCAATCTCGCCTTCTACGGGCGGCACGGCTTCGCCGCCGTCGCACGCGTCGAGCTGCCGGACGGCGGTCCGCCGGTGTGGCCGATGTGGCGCGAGCCGCAGGCGGAGCAGCGCCCCTAGCCGAGCTCCTCGATCAGCTCCCACTTGTAGCCGCCCTCGACCTCGCGGATGCGGCCCAGCGAGAGGATCGGGAAGTGGCCGCTGGTCACGATCGCGTCCTTCTCGACCGCCAGCCGCGCCACCTTGCCGCGCGAGCGCGTGGACTCCGCCGGATCGAGGTCGACCTGCGGGATCCAGTCGTGGTGCTCCAGGTGGACCGGGTGATGCGCGGCGTCGCCGAGCAGCAGCAGGTTCGTGCCCTGCGAGGCGGCCAGCACCGTGCAGTGGCCGGGCGTGTGGCCCGGCGCGGGGATCATCGTGAGCGCCTCGCTCACGGCGTACTCGCCCTCGGTGGTTTCGACGCGGCCGGCTGCGATGACCGGGTTGATGCGGCGGCGCACGTTCTCCGCCATCGGGTTGTCGTCGGAGGCGCTGCTGGTCCAGTAGTTCACTTCGTTTTGGTGCACGTAGAAGGTGGCGTTGGGGAACATCAGCCGGTCGTCCTCGTTGTCGTGGATGTTCCAGCCGACGTGGTCGCCGTGCAGGTGGGTGTGGATCACGCGGTCGATCTCCTCGAGCTGCACGCCGATCTCGGCGAGGCGCTGAGGCAGCTCGCCGCCGCCGGGGACGCCCATCGCGAGTGCGGGCACGCCGTAGCCGGTGTCGATCAGCGTGAGGTGGCCGTCGCCGCGGATCAGGAACGAGCCGAAGTTGAAGGGCACGGGGTCCTCGGGGTCCGTGATGCCGATCGCGCTGGTCCAGGCCGCCGGGTCGACATCGCGGAAAAAGCCGCCGAGGGCGCGATCCGGCGCGCCGTCACTGAGCGCCGCGATCTCGAGTCCGCCGATGGTGAAACTCTCGCTGAGCCTGGGCATCGCCGTTCCTCCTTCTGGTCTCGTGTGCGCCTCGCTGCGCGTTCGCCCGGCCGCTCCGCTGCGGGCGTCCGGCGGCGAGCATAGCGCGCCCGACACTGCCCGGCCCCGCGCGGCGGTTGCCGCCCGATTCGCGCGGCCCATATCATCGGGCTGAGCATCACGATTGATCACCCCCCGCCCGGCAGCAGCCCGGAGCGGCGGCTGGAGCACACGATGGCGATACCGATGGCGTACCTGCGCGGCGAGTTCATGCCGCTGGAGGACGCGAAGATCGGCGTCATGACCCATGCCTTCAACTACGGCACCGCCGTGTTCGAGGGCATCCGCGGCAACTGGAACGACGACAGCGGCGAGCTCTACCTCTTCCGCGTCCGCGACCACGTCGAGCGGCTGCGCCAGAGCGCGAAGATCATGCGCCTGGAGCTGCACGCCAGCGACGACGAACTGGTCGACCAGATCCAGGAGCTGGCCGCACGCAGCGGCTTCCGCGAGGACGTCTACATCCGCCCCCTCGTCTACAAGTCGTCGGAGCTGCTCGGCGTCCGCATGCACAACCTCCAGGACGACTACCTGCTCTTCCTCGCTCCCTTCGGCGCGTACCTCGATTCCGAGGCGGGTGCGCGCTGCATGACGTCGTCGTGGCGGCGTGTCGACGACACCTCGATTCCGGCGCGCGCGAAGGTGACCGGGCTCTACGTCAACAACGCGATGGCGAAGACGGAGGCGGAACTCGGCGGCTTCGACGAGGCGATCCTGCTCAACCAGGACGGCCACGTCTCCGAGGGCTCCGGCGAGAACATCGCGATACTGCGCCGCGGCGTGATCATCACGCCGCCGCCGCAGGACAACATCCTCGAGGGCATCACGCTCGAGACCGCGCTCCAGATCGCGCGCGAGGAGCTCGGCCTGGAGGTGCAGCAGCGCACGATCGACCGCTCCGAGCTCTACATCGCCGACGAGGTGTTCATGACGGGGACCGCCGCGCACCTCATCCCCGTCGTCGAGGTGGACCGCGTGCCGGTCGGCGACGGGCGGCCCGGGCCGGTGGCGACGGAGCTGCAGAACCGCTACTTCCAGGCGATCACCGGCCGCCTCCCGCAGTACGCCGAGTGGCTGACGCCGGTCTACTCCGGCGCCGCCGTCGGCGCATGATGGCGTCATCCGGTCGCTGAGGCCGGCGCCGGGACGGCTCGGTACGTTCGATGCAGTACCGCCCGCCGAATGACCTTGGTCTCCGCATCGGCGGGCTCCTCACGCTCGGGGCGCTCGCCCTCGCGCTGCTGCTGCTCGCGCTCGGAGTCAAGAGAGAGCTTGGGTTCACCGGCTGGCTCGCCTACTGCGGTGCGGCCGTGTCGGTGGCGGTCGCGCTGCTCTTCGGCTACTGGACGTGGGCGCTCGAAACGCTCACCTACCACCTGGACCGGAACGCGCTGCTGATCCGCTGGGGACACACGCAGCAGGTGATCCCTCTCGGATCGATCGAGCGGCTGGTGCCGGCGAGCGCCGTCGGACTGCCGCAGGTACGGGGTGTCGTCTGGTGGGGCAGCCAGATCGGACGGGGAGAGGTCGCCTCGCTCGGCTCGGTGCTCTGCTACGCCACGGACCGAGCCCCCGCGGAGATGTTGTACGTGGTGACGCCTCGCCAGACCTATGCGATCTCGGTCACCGATCCGCAGGAGTTCGCACGGCAGGTGCTGATCCGGCAGGAACTCGGCCCGACGGCGCAACTGGAGCATCAGGCGCGCCGGACCGGCCCGCAGGCGCTGCTGACCGACGATCGCCTCGGGCTCGCGCTCGCCGGCCTCGCGATTGCCGGCGGCGCGCTGGTCTGGCTGCAACTCGCGCTCCGTCACGGCTCCGTGCCCGCCACCCTGCCGCTGCACCTCCTGGCCAGCGAGGCGGCGGACATCGTCACGCGCCCGGCGCTGCTGGAGATCGGGCGCAGCGCGAGCGTGATCCTCGTGATTGGACTGGTTCTCGGATTGCTGGTGCACGGCCGCGATCGCTTCGCCGGGCGCCTCGTCCTGGCGGCGGCCGTGGTGGTGCAGGCGATCTTCCTCGCCGCGACGGCGATCGCCATCGGCTGAGCCGTCGCGCCAACGCGCGCCTGACGGCAACGTCGACCGGGAGTAGCATCCGCCCATGGACGTCGAGGCGATCGTCGTCGGGGCCGGCCCGGCCGGCAGCACCGCCGCGCGCGAGCTGGCCACGCGCGGCGTCGACGTGCTGCTGCTCGACCGCGCGCGCTTCCCCCGCGACAAGCCCTGCGGCGGCGGCGTCACCGTCCGCTGCGACGCGCTGCTCCCGTTCTCCCTGGACCCGGTCGTCGAGGACGTCATCAGCGGGGCCGTGATCCAGATGCGCCACGGCCGCAAGGTCTCGCTGCGCTACGACAAGCCGCTGACCTACATCACGCAGCGCAGCCGCCTCGACCACTTCCTCGTCGAGCGCGCGCAGGAGGCCGGCGCCGAGTTCCGCGACGGCCAGCGCGTGCGGCAGGTGATGCGCCTCGGCGACGGCAGCTACGAGGTCGCCGTCGGCAACGGCGCGGCGCCCGAGCTGCATCGCGCGCGCGTCGTGATCGGCGCGGACGGCGCGAACGGCGTCGTCGGCTCCTCGCTCGGCTACGAGCACGCCGAGGAGAGCGGCGTCGGCCTGGAGGGCAATCTGCCCTGCCCGGACGGGCCGCCGGAGTGGTTGCGCGGCAAGGTCGTGCTGCAGCTCGGCGCCATGACCGGCGGGTACGGCTGGCTGTTCCCGAAGGAGGACCACGTCAACGTCGGGGTCGGTTGCTGGAAGGCCACGGGGGGCGAGTTGCGCCCGCAACTGCACGCGCTCTGCCGCAGCTACGGCATCGATCCGGGTCGCCTCGAATCGCTGCGCGGGCATCACCTGCCGATGCGGCGCAACGGCAGCGTGCTCGCGGCCGGAGGATCGGCGCTGATCGGCGACGCGGCGGGCCTGATCGACCCGCTCTCCGGGGAGGGCATCCTCGCCGCGATCACCTCGGGCGTGGCGGTTGCGGCTCCGGCGCAGCGCTACCTGCGAGGCGAGCACGAATCGATGCGCGACTACCAGGCCGCGATGGAGCGCGAGGTGCTGCCCGAGATCGCCATCTCCAAGGGGCTGATGGAGGTCTTCTACCTCTACCCGCCACCGTTCATCTGGGCGCTGCAGCGCTCCAGCCGCGTCTGGAATCACTGCGCGCGCCTGATCCGCGGCGACGAGCGCTACGCCGACGTAGTCCGCACGGGCGGTCCCCTCGCCCACATCGTGCACCCGCTGGGCGCCCTCGCGAGGGCGGTCACGCGGAGGCGGTACGGGCGACCGTAGGGCGCGGCGCTCGAGATGCGTCGCCGCGTTCTGGGAGTGACGCCAGTGGCTATTGGCCGGCCGCGCACAAGCTGCGGGACGTAATCGCGCTCTGGAGCGCCGCTGAGCCATTGCTCGCGCTCTCCGAAACCTCGTCGAAGTAGTCCACTGTGGGCCAGAACCGGTATATCAACTCATACCAGCCGGCGGCGTTGCTGAACCAACCAGCGGCATTGCTGATCTGCATTCGCGCTGCATCGCAACTAGAGCCGTAGCTGCTGAGGTCGTAGTCGTTCCACATGGCGTCGGAGTACGCCTGCGCGCGCGCGCTGATATCGTCGAACGCGGCGGCCGCTCGCGAAGGTTGCGCCGTATCAACGTTCGTCATCTCGCTACTGAAGCCAAGGACGTCTTGCCATGCTTGATCCAGGAAGCTGACCACGGATGCGAGGCTTGCCCGAGGTGGCTCGTCGCTGCGGATCTCGAACCTGTACGGCGCGGACCAGTCGGTCCACCCGGCAGCCTGCTGTTCGATAATCTCGATGGTGTGCGAGCCCGGCGCGAGACCCACAAGAGTAAGCTCACCCTCCGTGACTCCCGCTGCGCCATCGAGGCTGTAGCGCGCACTGTCCCAGTCGTCGACACCTGTCACCCAGATGCTCCAAAGCTCGTCGGCGGCAAGGCCGTCCGCGGCAGCGGCACGGCAGGCGCCGGCCGTCTCCCACCCGCCCTCGTCTGGGCCAACGTTGCAGAACGCGATGATCTCAAGCGTCGAAGGTGTAGTTGGGCTCGTGCCGGCGTCATGCGTGGCGGATCGCAGGCCCGGGAGTTGCGCCGTCACGGTCTCAGCAGCGATCCCGAAGCCGATGCCGTCAACATCGCGCCCGTCCGGTGTGCTGGCTTGCTTGAACGTAGCGACCCCGATCACAGCGCCGCAGTCATCGACAATTGGGCCGCCGCTGTTGCCGGGATTGATCTCGGCATCGGTCTGGAGCACGACGCCGTCGCCATCGAGCAGGGCGAACTCCGAAAACGGGGCGTGCTTCGAAACGATGCCCCCGGTCAGCGATGGGGTGTTTGTAACGCCCCACGGGAAGCCACTCACCGAAACGCTCGACGCGAGCAGTGGACGGGCACTGGCGAAGCCCAACGCGCCCACCGCAGTTGGCGGCTGCGCACTGAGCAAAGCGAGGTCGTAGCCGGGCAGGCTACCCGCGACGGTGGCAGTCAGCCGTGTGTCGCCGTGGACCAACGAGGCGCTCGACACCGTGTCCACCACGTGGTGGTTCGTGATCCACTCGCCATCGCCGATGTAGAAGGCGGTTCCGGTGCCGGTCGCGGTTTGCACCTCGAAGGTCGCGGCTGTCACGCGATCGACGTTGTCGGCGAGGACGCAAGCAGCGGTGGGCGTCGCCGCCAACATGCTGTCCGAGGGCACCTCGACCGTCAGCGGCGAACTCGATAGCCAGCTACCGACCGTTGCGTTCGCGGGGAAGAAGCGACGGGTCGGCAGTCGCCGCTCTCCCCACTCTCCGTCCGCTCCGCGCTCCTGAAGCGCGAACTCCATGCGCCCGTCGGCGAGGAGCTGCGCCGCGACGCGCACCTCGAGTCCCGCGTCGGGCGTCGCAGCGGTCATGCCGTCCGGTTGCGCCTCGATCGTCAGCTCTGAACTCGATAGCCAACGGCCGGCTGCGGCGCTCGCCGGGAAGATGCGTCGTGCCGGCAGCCGTCGCTCGGCCCACTCCCCGTTCGCCTGGCGCTCCTGAAGTGCGAACTCCGTGTTCCCGCCGAGGAGGCGCTGCGCGGCGACCCGCACCTCGACCGCGCCCTCCTGGCCGTGGGCGGGCGGCGCAGCGGCGAGCACCAGGGCGAGCAGGACCGCTGCTGCTGACGCAAGCGCCGCCCAGCGCGTCCCGCCGCTCATCTCATCGGCTCCGTTCTCCCACCGGCTGCCCGCGACAGCGTCCGCACGCGCTCCGCGGGAATCGGCCGCCCGGCTTCGAGGGCGGCGCTGATCCAGCCGTGCATGGCGTCGCGCACGGAGGCGAGCGCCTCCGCCTCGCTGTCGCCGTCCGACATACAGCCGGGCAACTCCTCGACCGTTGCGAACCAGTGGAGGCCGTCGCCGTCATCGCGCTGCTGGAGCTGGATCTGGTACGGACGTTCCAGCCAGTCCTCGGCCTTCATCGCCGCACCTTCGCCGTCCCTGTTGTTTCGCGGGTGCGGATTCTTACACGCGCGGGCGCTATGGTTGGGGGCCCGACCGCTCGTCTCATCCCCGTCACGCACTGTTGACGGTGTGCGCGGGACGCGCGGATACTGTCCGCCTGATGAGGGCAACACTCCCCAGACCGCACCTGCCCCGATGGCGCATGACCGGTTCCGCACCGGCGCGCCTGCTTGTCCTCCTGCTCGTACTGCGCTAGGCGGCGCCTCCACAGAGGTAGCGCCGCCAATCAGCCCGCGTGCCGGGCTGCCGCCCCTTCACAACAACTACCCACAGCCAGCGCGAAGCGCACGAAGCGGAAGAGACGGAACCCACGATGAGAATGAGCGGCGCCGATATCGTCCTCGAGAGTCTGAAGCGCGTGGGCATCGACACCGTATTCGGCTACCCCGGCGGGGTCGTCCTCCCGCTCTACGACCGCTGGCCCTCCCACCCCGAGGTGCGCCACATCCTGGTGCGCCATGAGCAGGGCGGCGGCCACGCCGCCGACGGCTACGCCCGCGCGTCGGGGCGCCTCGGCTGCGCACTCGCGACCTCCGGGCCGGGCGCGACGAACCTGGTGACCGCAGTCCAGAACGCGATGATGGACTCGGTGCCGACGCTGTTCGTGACGGGCAACGTCGCGCGCAACATGATCGGGCGGGACGGCTTCCAGGAGGCCGACGCGACCGGCATCCTGATGCCGTGCGTCAAGCACAACTACCTGGTGATGCATGCCGAGAACCTCGCGCACACCTTCGCCGAGGCGGCCTACCTGGCCACCACCGGCCGCCCCGGTCCCGTGCACATCGACATCCCCAAGGACGTGTTCATCGACGAGGCGGAGTTCGTCTGGCCGGAGGAGGTCTCCGTCCGCGGCTACAACCCCCCCGGTGCGGCGGACGAGGACGAGATCGCCCGCGCCGCCGAGCTGATCGACGCCGCCGAGCGGCCGCTGATCATCGCCGGGCACGGCGTGATCCTCGGCGAGGCCTGCGAGGAGCTGCGCCAGTTCGCCGAGCACAGCGGTGTCCCGGTACTCAACACGCTGCTCGGCCTCGGCAGCATCCCGCGCACGCACGTGCTGTCCTACGGGATGATGGGCATGCACGGCTCCTACGAGGCGAACATGGCCGCCTCCAACGCCGACCTCGTGATCGGCATCGGCAACCGCATGGACGACCGCGCGATCGGGCGCTTCAACGACTTCAACCACCACGCGAAGCTGATCCACGTCGACATCGACGCAGGCGAGCACGGCAAGAACCTGCCCACCGAGGTCCCGATCCTCGGACACGTGAAGGACGTGCTGCCGCAACTCCACGACGCGACGCGGCAGCGCTCGCACCTCGACTGGATCCGCTGGATCGACGAGGTGCGCGACAATCACTCGCACTCGATGGCGATTCCGAGCGGGCCGCAGATGACCTCGCAGGGCGTGATCAAGCGCATCTCCGAGCAATGCGACGACGAGACGGTGATCGTCACCGGCGTCGGCCAGCACCAGATGTGGGCCGCGCAGCACATGCGCTTCAGCTACCCGAACCAGCTGATCACCTCGGGCGGCCTCGGCACGATGGGCTTCGAGGTGCCGGCGGCGATGGGCGCGCAGGTGGCGAAGCCGGACTCGCTCGTCTGGTCGATCTGCGGCGACGGCGGCTTCCAGATGACGCTGCAGGAGCTGGCCACGATGGTGGACGAGCACCTGCCGGTGAAGATGGCGATCATCAACAACGGCTACCTCGGCATGGTCCGCCAGTGGCAGGAGCTGTTCTACGCGGACAACTACGTCTCGGTCGCCATCAGCCAGCCGGACTTCGTGAAGCTCGCCGAGGCGTACGGCATCAAGGCGCTGCGCGTCACCGACGCCGACCGCATCGACGGCGCCATCGAAGAGGCGAACGATCACGACGGCCCGGTCCTCGTCGACTTCCAGGTCGAGGCGGAGGGCAACGTCTGGCCGATGGTCCCCGCCGGCTCGGCGCTCTCCGAGACCGTCGAGGCGCCCAAGCCCGCAACCCCGAGCGAGGTGGCCCGATGAGCGAGTTGCGGAAACACACCGTCGTCGCGCTCGTCGAGGACCGCCCCGGCGTCCTCAACCGCGTCGCCTCGCTGTTCCGGCGGCGCGGCTTCAACATCGACTCGCTCGCCGTCGGCACCACCGAGGAGCCGGGCATCTCGCGCATGACGATCGTCGTCGCCAGCGAGAACGGCATCGTCGACCAGGTGGAGAAGCAGCTCGCGAAGCTGATCGACGTGATCGAGGTCGCCGACCTGACCGGCGAGGACACCGTGATCCGCGAGCTGGCGCTGGTCAAGGTGGCGTGCACCACGGAGCAGCGCCGCGAGATCCTCGATCTGGTCGATATCTTCCGGGCGCGGGCGGTGGATGTCGCGCCGGGCAGCCTGATCATCCAGATCGTGGCGGAGGAGCGGCAGTTCAACTCGCTGATCGAGAACCTCGAGCCCTACGGCATCATGGAGCTGACCCGCACGGGCCGGATCGCGATGCTGCGCGGCGAGCGCACCACCGCCATGCACGATCCGGAGTCCGAGGAGGTGCAGCGCTTCCGCCACAGTTCCGGACGCCGACCGGAGGGCGAACTGCCGTACGTCAGCGACTAGCAGCCCGCAGCGCGGGCGACGCCGCACACCTGGGCCAACCGGGGGCGCGGCGCGGAGAGGACGAGACGTGGCGAGGATCTTCTACGACGAGGACGCAGACCTCGGGTTGCTGCGGGACCGCCGCATCGGCGTCATCGGGTACGGGTCACAGGGCCACGCCCACGCGCTGAACCTGCAGGACTCCGGCCTCACGGTCTCCGTCGGCCTCTACCCCGGATCGCCCTCGTGGGCGAAGGCGCAGGCCGCAGGCCTCGCGGTCGGCAGCGTCTCCGACGTGGCGCGCGACTCGGACGTACTGATGATGCTGGTCCCGGACCAGGTGCAGCGCCAGGTCTACGAGGACCACATCGCCCCGCACATGGCCGAGGGCAAGACGCTGATGTTCGCGCACGGCTTCAACGTGCACTTCAACCAGATCGATGCGCCTGCCGATGTCGACGTCTCGATGATCGCGCCGAAGGGCCCCGGCCACCTCGTGCGCCGCGAGTACGAGAGCGGGCTCGGCGTGCCGGCGCTGGTCGCCATCCACCAGGACGCGAGCGAGTCCGCGCTGCAGCTCGCCCTCGCCTACGGCAAGGGCATCGGCAGCTCGCGCGCCGGCATCCTGCAGACGACGTTCCTCGAGGAGACGGAGACGGACCTGTTCGGCGAGCAGGTGATCCTCTGCGGCGGGCTGACCTCGCTGATCAAGGCCGCCTACGAGACGCTCGTCGAGGCCGGCTACCAGCCCGAGTCCGCCTACTTCGAGACCTTCCACGAGGTGAAGCTGATCGTCGACCTGCTCTACGAGGGCGGCATGGAGTACATGCGCTACTCGATCAGCGACACCGCCGAGTACGGCGACTACACGCGCGGCCCGCGCGTGATCGACGCGAGCGTGAAGGACCGGATGCGCGCAATCCTCGACGAGATCCAGAGCGGCCAGTTCGCGAGCGAGTGGATCAGCGAGAACCAGGCCGGACGCGCGCGCTTCCTCGCGCTGCGCCGCCAGAACGCGGCGCACCCGATCGAGGAGGTCGGCAAGGAAATGCGGGCGATGATGAAGTGGCTCGGGGAACCGAACCGGTGACGTCGCACGTAGTCATCGGCTGCCTCATCGGCAGCCTCGCACCGGCCGGCCTCGCGCTTCTCCGGCCCTCCGCCGCCTGAGCGGTCGGGAGGGCCACCCGAGAGCGAGGGCGGGACGGCTCGAACGCCCCACCGCCTGACCAGTGGACGGACGGCACGGGTGAGGACAGTGACGGAACGATGAGCGACAAGGTCTATATCTTCGACACCACGCTCCGCGACGGCGAGCAATCCGCCGGCGTGGGCTTCACGATGGAAGACAAGCTCGAGGTGGCGCGACAGCTCGCGCGCCTCAACGTGGACATCATCGAGGCGGGCTTCCCGTTCTCCTCGCCCGGTGACTTCGAGGCCGTCTCGCTGATCGCGCGCGAGGTGCGCGGCCCGATGATCGCGGGCCTCGCGCGGGCCCACCCGGCCGACGTGGATGCGTGCTGGAACGCGATCTCCGCGGCGGAGACGCCGCGCATCCACGTCTTCATCTCGGCCAGCGAGATTCACATGGCGCACCAGCTGCGCAAGAACCGCGAGGACGTGATGGAGATGGCGCGCGCCGCTGTCTCCCGCGCCGCCGGCTACTGCCCGGACGTCGAGTTCTCGCCGATGGACGCGACGCGCTCGGACCCCGAATTCGTCTACCAGCTGCTTCAGGCGGCGATCGAGGAGGGCGCGACCACGGTCAACATCCCGGACACGGTCGGCTACGCGCTGCCACAGGAGTTCGGCGCCCTGGTCGCCTCGGTAGCCGAGCACGTGCCGAACATCGACAAGGCGCGCATCTCCGTGCACTGCCACAACGACCTCGGGCTCGCGACGGCGAACTCGCTGGCGGGCGTGCTCAACGGCGCGCGCCAGGTGGAGGGCGCGATCAACGGCATCGGCGAGCGCGCCGGGAACACCTCCCTCGAGGAGGTGATCATGGCGATCAAGACCCGCGCCGACTACTCCGGTCTGCACACCGACGTGCGCACGCCCGAGCTGCACCAGGCGAGCCGCATCGTCGAGCGTGTTTCCGGTATGGCGGTGCAGTCCAACAAGGCGGTGGTGGGGAAGAACGCCTTCCGCCACTCGTCCGGCATCCACCAGGATGGCGTGCTCAAGCTGCGCGAGACCTACGAGATCATGGACCCCGCCGACATCGGCATCCCCTCGGGCGACTCGATCGTGCTGACCAAGCTCTCGGGTCGCCACGGCCTGCGCTCGCGCATCGCCGACCTCGGAGTGGAGCTCGACGACGAGGCGCTGGCCCGCGTCTACGACGCGTTCAAGGACGTGGCGGACCGCAAGAACGAGGTGGACGACCGCGACCTGCAGGCGATCCTCTCGGAGCAGACCTCGGTGCAGGTCCAGGAGCAGTGGCAGCTGGATCTCGTGCAGGTCTCGGCAGGCGATCACATGGCGCCGACGGCGACGGTGCGGCTGCTGGACCCGGACGGCGAGCTGCAGCAGGACGCCGCCATCGGCACCGGTCCGGTGGACGCGATCTACCAGGCGATCAACCGCGTGATGGGCGTCGAGAACGAGCTCACGGAGTTCAGCGTGAAGTCCGTCACCGAGGGCATCGACGCCGTCGGTGAGGTCACGATCCGCATCGAGGCCGGGGGCCGCACCTACAGCGGGCGCGCCGCCGACACGGACATCCTCGTGGCCTCGGCGCGCGCCTACATGCACGCGCTCAACCGTTACCTCAACACGACCTCGCCGCAGCCGGCCGCCGCGGCCGCGGGTTAGGAGCCGCCGTGACCGCATCAGCCCAGCCGCGCACGCTCTCCGAGAAGATCTGGGACGCGCACGTCATCGACAGCCCGCTGGCCGACGCCGCCCGCCGCGAGGCGCTCGGCGCGGAGGGGGACGTGGGCACCCCGGCGGAGCTGCTCTACATCGACCTGCACCTCGTGCACGAGGTGACCTCGCCGCAGGCGTTCGAGGGGCTGCGGCTCAGCGGACGCCAGGTGCGCCGTCCGGACCTCACGCTCGCCACCGTCGACCACAACGTGCCGACGATCGGGCGCGATCAGCCGAACCCGGACCCGCTCTCCGCGACCCAGATCCAGGTGATGTCCGATAACTGCCGCGAGTTCGGGCTGCCGCTCTACGGCATCTTCGACGCGCGCCAGGGCATCGTCCACGTGATCGGGCCGGAGCAGGGCGTGACCCAGCCGGGCCTGACCATCGTCTGCGGCGACAGCCACACCTCGACGCACGGCGCCTTCGGCGCGCTCGCCTTCGGCATCGGCACCTCCGAGGTGGAGCACGTGCTGGCGACGCAGACGCTGCGCCAGTCGCGCCCGAGGACGATGTCGGTGGAGGTCAGCGGCGCGCTCGGCCCCGGCGTCACGGCGAAGGACGTGATCCTCGCGATCATCAATGAGATCGGCGTCGACGGCGGCGTCGGCTACGTCATCGAGTACCGCGGCGAGGTGATCCGCAGCCTCTCCATGGAAGGCCGCATGACGGTCTGCAACATGTCGATCGAGGGCGGCGCGCGCGCCGGCCTGATCGCCCCGGACGAGACCACCTTCGAGTACGTGAAGGGACGCCCGCAGGCGCCCCAGGGCGAGGACTGGGAACAGGCCGTGGAGTACTGGCGCACCCTGCCGACCGACGAGGGCGCGCGTTTCGATCGCGAGATCGTCCTCGACGGGGCCGCGATCGAGCCCTTCGTCACCTGGGGCACGAACCCCGGGCAGAGCGTCGCCATCGGCGACGTGGTGCCCGACCCGGCGAGCTTCAGCGAGCCGGCCCGCCGGGAGGCGGCGACCCGCGCGCTGGAGTACATGGACCTCGAGGCGGGCACGCCGATCCGCGAGATCGCGATCGACCGCGTCTTCCTCGGCTCCTGCACGAACGCGCGCATCGACGACCTGCGCGCCGCGGCGAGCATCATCGAGGGCAAGCAGGTCGCCTCCAGCGTGCAGGCGATGGTGGTGCCGGGCTCCGGCCTCGTGAAGGCGCAGGCGGAGCGTGAGGGCCTCGACGCGATCTTCACGGCGGCTGGCTTCGAGTGGCGCGACGCCGGCTGCTCGATGTGCCTCGGCATGAACCCGGACATCCTGCTGCCGGGCGAGCGCTGCGCCTCCACCTCCAACCGCAACTTCGAGGGCCGGCAGGGGCCGGGCGGACGCACGCACCTCGTGAGTCCGCCGATGGCGGCGGCGGCGGCGATCGCCGGCCGCTTCGTCGATGTGAGGGAGCTCGCCTGATGGACCCCGTCAGTCGCGTCGCCGGGAACGCGATCCCGCTCAACCGCGCCAACGTCGACACCGACCAGATCATCCCCGCGAGGTACCTCAAGCGCATCGAGCGCACCGGCTACGGCCCGTTCGCCTTCGAGGCCTGGCGCGCCGATCCGGACTTCGTGCTCAACGACCCCGCCTACGAGGGCGCGCCGATCCTGATCGCGCAGCAGAACCTCGGCTCCGGCTCCAGCCGCGAGCACGCGGTGTGGGCGATCCAGGGCCTCGGCGTGAGCGCGCTGATCGCGCCCACCTTCGCCGACATCTTCAAGAACAACTGCTTTCAGGGCGGCGTGCTCACCGTCGAGCTGGCGCAGGAGGACGTCGACTGGCTGATGGCGCGCGCCGAGGAGACCCCGGCCGCCGAGATCGAGGTGGACCTCGAGACACAGACGGTGCGCGCGGGCCCAGGCTGGGAGCGCACCTTCGAGATCGACGCCTTCCGCAAGTACCGGCTGCTGCGCGGCCTCGACGACATCGCGATGACGCTCGAGTACGAGGCCGACGTCGAGCGGTTCGAGCAGGCGCGTTCGTCGCTGCTGCCCACGGTGACGGCGGACTGACGACGCCCGACCTCGCGGCCGTCCTCGCCCGGTCCGTTCCCGGGGCCGACCCGGCGAGCGCGCGCGTCATCGGCGAGGGCTGGGGCGCGACGGCCTATCGCGTCGGCGCCCGCACGGTCCGCGTGCTCAAGCCACAGGCATACGCCTGGAGTATCGACGTGGGCTACGCGCGCGAACCCGCGCTGCTCGCCCTGCTCGCCGCCCGCGGCATCCCCGCGCCCGCCAACGCTGAGGCAGTCCTCGGCGCCGACGGGCGGCTCGCCGCCATCGCCTACGACTACGTCGAGGGCGTCACCGTCTCCGCCCTCGGTCGCGCCGCGCAGGCGACGCTTGCCCGCGAGGTCGGCGCCACACTCACCGCGCTCCACGCGACGCCCGTCGAGGAGGCACATGCGCTCGGCGTGCCCGAGCTCGATCTCGGCGAGGAGATCTACCGGCCGATGGTCGAGGCGTGCCTGCCGCACCTCGGACCGCGCGGGCGCGCGTGGCTCGAGCGCCGCTTCGCGTCGTTCATCGAGGGCGGCGGTTCGCTCGACGCCCCGCGCGTGCTCGTGCATGCCGACCTTGGCTGCGCGCACGTCCTCGCCAGCCCCGACGGCCGCCTCGCCGGGGTCATCGACTGGGGCGACGCGCTCATCGCCGACCCCGCGTACGACCTCGCGGCGCTGCTCGCCGAGTGCCCGCGCGGCTTCGCCGAGCGCGTGATCGAGGCCTACGAGGGGCCCGCGAGCCGCGACCCCGACATGCGCCGCCGCGCCGCGTTCTACGTCGATGCGCTGCCGATCTGGCAGGTGTTCTACGGCGGCGACATCGACGGCGGGGCGGAGCGCCAGGTGGGCGTGCGCCGCATCGCCGCGCGGGCGGCTGCGGCGGCGCGGGCCGCGAGCGCCGCCGGGCGATAGACGTAAGCCCGCCCCGCGCTACACTCCGCCCGCGCACAAGGGGGGCAGCGTGGCCGCGTTCGACATCCTCGTACTGGCGGGCGACGGCATCGGGCCCGAGGTGACCGCCGAGGGCGTGCGCGCCCTCGAAGCGATCGGCGCGCGCTTCGGCCACGACTTCCGCACCAGCGACGAACTCGTCGGCGGCGCCTGCATCGACGCGCACGGCGTCGCGATCCTCCCCGAGACGATCGAGGCGGCCGAGCGCGCCGACGCGGTGCTCTGGGGCGCCGTCGGCGGCCCGAAGTGGGACGACCCGCGCGCCGCCGTGCGCCCGGAACAGGGCCTGCTGGCGCTGCGCTCCTCGCTCGGCCTGTGGGCGAACCTGCGCCCGGTCACGGTCGACCCCGCGCTGCTCGACAGCTCCACGCTCAAGCCGGAGGTGCTGAGCGGCGTCGACATCCTCGTGATCCGCGAGCTGACGAGCGGCATCTACTTCGGCAGGCCGCAGGAGCGCCGCACGATCGACGGTCGCCGCGCCGCGGTCGACTCGATGACCTACAACGAGGACGAGATAGCGCGCGTCGCGCACCTCGGCTTCAAGCTTGCGCGGGAGCGGCGCGGGCGCGTCACGAGCGTGGACAAGGCGAACATCCTCGAAACCTCGCGGCTCTGGCGCGAGATCGTCGAGGAGGTGCGGCCCGAGTACCCCGACGTCGAGCTGCAGCACCTGCTCGTCGACGCGGCGGCGATGCACCTGATCCGCCGCCCCGCGGACTTCGACGTGGTGATCACCAGCAATCTCTTCGGCGACATCCTCACGGACGAGGCCTCGATGCTCGCGGGGTCGCTGGGGATGCTGCCCTCGGCCTCGCTCGGGGAGCTGCGCGAGGACGGCCGCGGACGCGGGCTCTACGAGCCGATCCACGGCAGCGCGCCGGACATCGCCGGTCAGGGCGTCGCCAACCCGCTGGCGATGTTCCTCTGCGTGGCGATGCTGCTGCGGCACTCGTGCGGCCTCGAGGCGGAGGCGCAGGCGCTGGAGGCAGCCGTCGCCGGGGCGATCGGCGACGGCCTGCGCACGGCGGACATCGCCGGCGCGGGCGAGCACGCCCTCGGCACGCGCGAGATGGCGGAGGCCGTCCTCGAGCGGCTGGCGGGGTAGCCGTCGTCTACGTAGCTGTCCGCTTGACAATCGGTCCCGTCGGGGACGACGATCATAGTTGGAAGAGCGCGGAGATCCGAACTGGCTGCCGGATGGCGAGGCATTCCCCTCAAGGATAGGATCCGCGCAAACGCCCCCGCTCAGCGGGGGCGTTTCGTTCCTGGGCTCGGGGCCAGCGCCGTATGACCCCACGACCGCGGATGCGCTCGAAGCACATGTCGGCCCACTTCTTGCCCAGTTCACGGCGGTTCACGGCGCCGGTAACGTAGTCCGCTAGCGCTACCACCACAGTCGACCGACGAGGGGCCGCCTCCGGGCGGCCCTTTCCGTGTCTTTCCCGCATACGCTCTACGACGAGCCTGTACTGTCCAGGCCGCCGGATCGTGGTGGGAGGGGAGCGGCGGCATGAGCCTGCGACTCGCCGTAGTGACGCTCCTCCTCTTCCTCATGTCGTCGGCGCCTGCACCCGCCCACGGCGCCGAAGGCGAGACCGAGGCGCGCATCGCCGCGCGTGTGCTGGCGGATGGGCGCATCGAAATGGCGCTGCAGCAGCGCGAGGCCGGCGAGGCCTGGGGCGCGCTGCTGCCCGCTGGGGTGCGGTTCCTCCGACCGTTCGCCGAAACAGGTCGCTGGCTGGTGAGCGTGCCGGTTGGGTTGGCAGCCGAGGGATCTGATCGAGGCCCCTCCGGGGGCGGCCTCAGCCCGGATCCACACGAGGTTCGCATCGCCGCGCGCCGCCTCGACAACGGTCGCATCGAGTTCGCACTCGATCAGCGCGGGGCGGGGGGAGTGTGGAGTGAACGATCGCTCCCTCGTGCGCGATTCGTCCCCGCCGGGGTGGGCGTCGGCCGCTGGCTGGTGAGTTCGCCTCTGGCCGTGCGCGCCCCCAGCGGGGACGAGCTGCCCTCGGCGGCCTCGGACCGCGCAGCCCTGATAGCCCTCTACCACGCGCTGGACGGCCCGAACTGGCGCTACAACAGGAACTGGCTTGCCGACCAGCCACTCGATGACTGGCACGGCGTCAGCACAGACACCGATGGTCGCGTCATCAACCTGCATCTCGCCAGCAACTCCCTGAGAGGATCTATTCCCCCGGAGCTCGGCAACCTCACGAGGTTGAAGACGCTGTGGCTCGCCGGTAACGAGCTGTCGGGCCCCATACCACCCGAGCTGGGGAATCTCGCTCGGCTGGAGTACCTGTTCCTCGGCGGCACTCAACTGTCCGCGCCGATACCGCCCGAACTCGGCGGACTCGCCGACCTGCATACGCTGAGCCTGGGCGGGGACCGGCCGAACGGGCCGATTCCGCCCGAGCTCGGTGACCTCGTGTCGTTGGAGCGCCTGCATCTCTACGGGAAGCCGCTTGCCGGGCCGATCCCACCGGAACTGGGCAACCTCATCAACCTGACCGAGTTGCACATCCGGTCGAGCCGGTTGACGGGCCCGATCCCGCCCGAACTCGGAAGACTCGAGAACCTGGATTCACTCGATCTCTACAACAACTGGTTGACGGGGCCGATCCCGGCTGAACTCGGCAACCTCACGAAGCTGCGCACGCTCTCGCTCTCGGAGAACGGGTTGAGCGGGCCGGTGCCACCGGAGTTGGGCCAGCTCCGCAGTCTGTGGCAACTCTCGCTGCACTATAACCGGCTCACGGGCCCGATCCCCCCGGAGCTGGGTAACCTCGACAACCTGCAGGATCTGTACCTCTACGAGAATGAGTTGACGGGGCCGATTCCACCCGAGCTGGGCAGACTGCCCAAGCTCAGGAGGTTGAGTCTCGGTGGGAACCAGTTGAGTGGGTCGATACCGGCCGACTCGTGGGCCGAACGGGGCGGGCTTCGGAACCTGCACTCTCTCAATCTCGATAACAACCGACTGTCGGGACAGATCCCGGCCGCGTTGTCCAATTTGACAAGCCTGGCCGGACTGTCCCTGGGCGACAATCAGCTGACCGGGGAGTTACCGCCCGCATTGGGCAGCATCACGAGTCTGAGCACGCTGGTACTCAGCAATAACCAGTTGACGGGACCGATTCCGCCCGAGTTGGCCGCCCTAGAACACATGGGGAGCCTGCATCTCGACGGTAACCAGCTGACCGGGCCGATCCCCGCTGGGTTGGGCAACCTCAAGGGGCTGCGGTACCTGCGGCTCGACGACAATCAACTATCCGGGCCCATCCCCGCCTCGCTGGGCAGCCTCCCATTGAGGCGGTTGCTGCTCCACGACAATCTACTGACAGGGCCGATCCCACCCGAGCTCGGCAGCTTCACCGAGCTGGAAGATCTCCTCCTTCGGAACAACCGACTGACGGGTTCGATCCCCGCTGCGTTGGGCAACATGTCCGCGTTGCGGTGGTTGCACCTGCAGGACAATCAACTGACGGGGTCGATCCCGCCCGAGCTCGGTAACCTCGCCGAGCTCGGGGCGCTCTCGCTTGCGAACAATCGCCTGATCGGAGCGATCCCGTCGGAGCTGGGTAGGCTCGGCCAGGTGTGGTTCATAGATCTGAGCGTGAATCAACTGACCGGGACGATACCGCCCGAACTCGGGGAACTCGCCGACCTCTTCACGCTCAATCTGTCCGCGAACAGGTTGACCGGCTCGATCCCGGCCGCGCTCGGAAGCCTCTCGCAACTTGGCCAGCTCAGCGTGCACACCAACGAATTGAGTGGGGCGATCCCGGCCGCGCTGGGCGATCTCACCCGGTTGGAAGTGGTCTACGTTTCGGGCAACGGCCTGTCCGGTTGCGTTCCCGCCAGCCTGAAAGACGTGCCGATCAATGACCTGGGAGACTGGCCGGCCTGCGAGTAGAGGCCGGCACACCGCGCTCCCCACACCGTCGAGGGCCCGACGGCGTCCACGGAGAAGCGAGAGCCGATCTGGTGCGGTAGCGCCACACCCACTGACGACCGCCGAGGGGCCGCTCGCGCCCCGGTCCGCCGATCTGGCCCCTCTCGCCGCCGCCGCCTACAATGAATCGCATGACGCACGCTGCGACTGCACGCAGGAAGGCGAGGCACGCCGTCCGGCCATCGAGGCCGGCGGCGTCGATCATCGCGCGCGGCTAGCGCATCCCAACCCACTCCACGGCGCTCACGGGCCTGCGAGACAGCTTTCGCACGCCCGGCGACCGATGAGCGCGCCAGCACAGGACGGCAAGACACCATGAGCAGCAGCCCCGGCGCGCCGCAGGGCGTTCGCCTCTACGACACCACCCTCCGCGACGGACTCGGCATGGAGGGGCTTTCCCTCTCGGTCGAGGACAAGATCGCGATCGCCCGGCGGCTCGATGAGATTGGCGTCGACTACGTCGAGGGCGGCTACCCAGGCTCCAATCCGAAGGACGCCGAGTTCTTCGCGCGCATGCGCGAGACGCCGCTGCGGAATGCCAAGCTCGTCGCCTTCGGCTCGACTCGGCGCGTCGGCGGCGACGCGGCCAGCGATCCCGCGCTGCGCGCCGTGCTCGAGAGCGAGACGCCCGCCGTCACGCTCGTCGGCAAGTCGTCCGCCGTGCAGGTCCGCGAGGTACTCGAGACCACCGAGGAGGAGAACCTGGCGATGATCGCCGACTCCGTGCGCCTGCTCGTCGAGCAGGGTCGCGAGGTGATCTTCGACGCCGAGCACTTCTTCGACGGCTACGCCGACGATCCGCGCTACGCGATCGCCACATTGCGCGCGGCCGCCGGCGCCGGCGCGGGCACCGTCGCGCTCTGCGACACCAACGGCGGCTCGATGCCCGGCGCGATCGTCGAGGGCGTCGCCGAGGCGCTGCGCGCCGTCGACTGCGCGATCGGGATTCACGTCCACAACGACGCCGACCTCGCGGTCGCCAACACGCTGCTCGCCGTGCAGGCGGGGGCGACGCAGGTGCAGGCCTGCCTGAACGGCTGGGGCGAGCGCTGCGGCAACGCGAACATCATCTCCGTGATCGCGAACCTCAAGCTCAAGCTCGGCCTCGACGTGGTGAGCGACGAACAGCTCGGGAAGCTGACCGAACTCTCGCACTTCGCCTCGGAGCTGGCGAACCTGGCGCCGAACCCGCAGCAGCCCTACGTCGGGACCAGCGCGTTCGCGCACAAGGCGGGGCTGCACGTGGCGGCGATCATGAAGTCCGCCGGGTCCTACACGCACGTCGACCCCGGCGCGGTCGGCAACATCGAGCGGGTGCTCGTCTCCGAGCTGTCGGGACGGCGCAACATCGTCGCCAAGCTGGCCGAGGAGAGCATCGACATCGAACTGACGGACGATCAGGCGCGGGCGCTGGCGGAGCAGGTCAAGGAGCAGGAGGCGAAGGGCTTCCAGTACGAGTCCGCCGAGGCCTCGTTCGAACTGCTCGTGCGCCGTGCAGTCGGCGGCTACCGTCCGCCCTTCCACCTCGAGGACTTCCTCGTCGTCGAGCGCCGCGACCACCTGCGCGGCGAGGGCGAGAACGAGATGCTCGCCGAGGCGATGGCGAAGGTGAGGGTCGGCGAGACGCTGACGCGAACGGCGGCGGAGGGGAACGGGCCGGTGTCCGCCCTCGACGCGGCGGTGCGCAGCGCGCTGTCCGAGTCCTTCCCGGACCTGGAGCGCGTGCACCTGGTGGACTACAAGGTGCGGATCATCAATCCGGACGGCGGCGCCGACGCCGCCGTGCGCGTGCTGATCGAATCGACCGACGGCGTACGCTTGTGGCGCACCGTCGGCGCCTCGACCGACGTGGTCGAGGCGTCATGGCTCGCGCTGCAGGACGCGTACGAGTACTGGCTGCTGCACCACAGCCGGGCGGGGGTCTCCGCCTAGCTGCGCGCGGACGCCAGAACCCTACCGGCCTGATGGGGCCGGTGAGGGCGGGTCAGGTCCCTGGGACCTGGGAGGCGTTGCCCCGGCGAGTCGGCCTAGAGCCGCAGCTTGCCGTGGGACGGCTGGCGGCGGCGCTGCTTGCCGGCGGCCAGGCGCTCTTCTTCGAGCAGCTCCTGAGGATCGGCAACCTCGGTCTCGTGGACGTGGCCGCAAGCGATGCAGCTTGCGAACTTCCCGTACCAGTCGTCCTCGGTGATCATCAGCCCGCTGCAACGCGGGCACTGCTTGGGAGGCGTACTCGTGATCATGTCCAGCCCCTGCCTCGGCCCGGCACTGCCCCTTTTTAGTCAGTGCGGGCGCGTACCGGAATTCCTCCGGCCGAGACTGGATCGCCTTGCCTCCGGGGTTAGCTGACGGGTTCGGGTCGATCCAGTTGACCCGCCCTCGCAAGGAGCTTGCTCCCTGCTGAGGGTTCACCCCAGTAGGTGGTTCCCCCGGTTCCCGCATCGCGGGAATTCGGCAGAGCACATGGCGGCTGAGAGCCCATGCGCCCGTCACAATTCGTTTGTATTGGATTGTGACGCCGGGATCATACGGCCGCCGACTCATTTGTCAAGCATTTCACAATCGAAAACGGCCAGATCCATGGAAGATCGTGCGATTTCGCACAAATGAGACCCATCCGGGCCCTCGAAGATCCATGGAAGATCGTGCGATTTCGCACAAGTGAGGCCCATCGAGGCCCGCTCGTAGCCGTCCGTGCGGCCCGCGCGGCATACTGCCCCCGACCGCGGACGCCCCGCCGGTGTCCTCGCTGGAGCGCGTATGCCGTCTCGAACCGACGCCTTGGCCGCCGCCATTGACGCTACCGCAGCTGCGATTGCGCCCCCCGACGCTGAAGCCGCCGCCGGCGCGCGCGCTCGCCAGGACCAGCTGACGAAGCCGCCGGGCGCCCTCGGACGCCTCGAGGAGCTCTCGGTGCGCATCGCGGGCATGCGTGGCTGCGCGCGTCCGCGGCTGGAGCAGCGGCTCATCGTGGTGGCGGCTGCCGATCACGGTGTCGCGGCCCGCGGCGTCTCCGCCTATCCGCCCGAGGTGACGGCGCAGATGGTCGCGAACTTCCTCGCGGGCGGCGCGGCGATCAACGTGCTCGCCGACCACGCCGGGGCGCGCGTGCGCGTCGTCGACGCCGGGGTGCTGTCCGCCGCCGGGGGCGGGACATCCGGGTTGGACGAGCCCGGCGACCCGGCGCTCGTACGCCTCGATCTGCCGCGCGGCAGCGGCGACATCACCGACGGCCCGGCGATGAGCCGCGAGATCGCGGAGCGCGCGATCGCCGCCGGGATCGCGCTGGTCGAGGGCGAGCGGCAGGGGCCGGGGCTCGACATCGTCGGCTGCGGCGAGATGGGCATCGGCAACAGCACCGCGGCGGCCGCGCTGATCGCCGCGGCGACCGGGCGGCCCGCCGAGGCCGTCACCGGGCGCGGCAGCGGCGTCGAGGGACTTGCCCTGCGCGCGAAGATCGCCGCCGTGGAGGCGGCGCTCGCAGCGAACCGCGTGGACCCGGAGGACGGCGTCGCGCTGCTCGCGGCGCTCGGGGGCCACGAGATCGGCGTGCTGGCCGGCGTCTACCTCGGCGCGGCCGCGGCGCGGATCCCGGCGGTGATGGACGGACTGATCTCCGGGGCGGCGGCGCTGGTCGCTGCTGCGATCGCTCCCGGCGTGCGAGACTACGTCGTCGCCTCGCACCGCTCGCCCGAGCCGGGGCACGCGGCGGTGCTTGAGGCGCTCGAGGCCGAGCCGCTGCTCGATCTGGGCATGCGGCTCGGCGAGGGCAGCGGCGCCGCGCTCGGTATCTCGCTCTGCGTGGCCGCCTGCCGCCTGCTCGACGAGATGGCGACCTTCGGCGAGGCTGGAGTCTCCGAGGCCCCGCCGGAATAGGTCAGGAGCCGGGTAGGTCAGGAGAGAATGATGGGCGCTCTGAGGGAACTGCGCGCGCAACTCGCGGCGGCGCTGATTGCGCTCGAGTTCATCACGCCCCTGCGGCTGCGCAGCGTCCGCACCTGGGACGACCGCAGCTTTGGCCGGGCGCTGGGCTGGTACCCGGCCGTAGGCCTGCTGATCGGGCTGATGATGCTGGTCATCGACCGCGTGCTCGGCCAGGTGCTGCCGACGGGCGTCGTCTCCGCGGTGCTGATCGCCTTCCTCGCGGTGATCAGCGCCGGGCTGCACCTCGACGGTGTCGCCGATACGGCCGACGGGATGGCACTGCAGGGCGACCGCCCGCAACGCCTCGGCGTGATGAGCGCGGGCAACGTCGGGCCGGCCGGGGTGATGGCGCTGGTGATCGTGCTGATCGTGCAGTGGTCCGCGCTCGCCGCCCTCGATGGCGATCTGCGCTCGGCCGGGCTGGTGCTCGCTCCGGCGCTCGCGCGCTGGTCGGTCGCGCCGATCGTGGTGCTGTTCCTGCCGGCGCGCCCGCGCGGCCTGGGCTTCGCGCTGCGCCAGGGTGTCTGGCCGCTGGCCGCGCCGCTCTCCGCCGCGATCGCCTTCGGCGCCTCCGCCGCGCTGTTCGGCGCTGCCGGCCTCGTGCTGCCGCTGGTGGCCTTTGGCGGAGCGCTGATCCTCTCCGCCGCCGCCGCGAGGATGATCGACGGTGTGACCGGCGACACCCACGGCGCGGCGATCGAGATCGCGCAGGCGACGACGCTGATCGCGCTCGTGGCCGCCTCCTCCGAGGGCTGGCTCAGCCCGATCCTGATCCAGTGAGCCGGCGCTGAGCCGGTCGCGCCGCCTGGCTATCCCGCGTGGGTGAGATCTGGTTCGTCAGCGGGGGCGCGCGCTCCGGCAAGAGCCGCTTCGCGGAGCGGCTCGCGCGGGAGACCGGCCGCCCGCTCGTCTACCTCGTCACGATGATCGCGAGCGACGAGGAGCTTGTCGCCCGGATCGCGGCTCACCGCCGCGATCGCCCGGCGGACGCCCGCACGATCGAGGCGCCTCGAGACCCGGCGGGCGAGCTCGCGGCCGTGGACGGCGCGTCCTGCGTGCTGCTCGACTGCCTCTCGCTGTGGGTGAGCAATCGCCTGATCGAACTCGGCGAGGCGCCGTCCCTGGACGCCGTCGCGGCCCTCGATGCCGAGTTGCAGGCCGATGCGGATCGCTTGGTCGCGATCGCCGCCGAGCGCGAGGGTGAGACGATCGTCGTCACGAACGAGGTGGGCGCGGGCCTGGTGCCGGAGTACCCGCTCGGACGCCACTACCGCGATCTGCTGGGCCGGGTGAACCAGCGGGTGGCCGCGTCCGCGGAACGGGCCTGGCTGCTCGTCGCCGGGCGACCGCTGCCGCTGCCACCCGCGCCGGGCCCGCCCTGAGCCCTGGCGGGCGTCAGTTGATCCAGGCCCGCAGCACGGCCTCGATCGTGATCGACTCGCCGTCGCGCACGACCGTCAGCGTTACCTCGTCGCCCACCTCGTGGCTGTCGATGATGCGAGCGAGCTCCGGGACGTCCTGCACCTCGACGCCGTCGATGGCGGTGATCACGTCGCCGCCGCGCTGGAGGCCGGAGCCGTCCCGGGTCGAGGCGGCGGTCAGGCCGGCGCGATCCGCGGCGCTGCCCGGCACGACGTGGGTGATGTAGACGCCGCGCTCGACCTCGACGCCCGCGTCCTCGGCCGTGAGCGCGTTGAGCGCGATACCGGCGATGCCGAGCTGCGGGTGCTCGATCTCCTCGCCCGCGATCATCCGGGGGATGAAACGCTGCGCCGTGTTCGAGGGCACCGCGTAGCCGACGCCGACGAAGACGCGCTGGCCATACGGATTCTCCAGCGCCGTGTTGATGCCGACCACCTCGCCCGCGGCATTGAAGAGCGGCCCGCCCGAGTTGCCGGGGTTGACCGCCGCGTCGGTCTGCAGCACGCCGCGGATCGAGTGGCCGCCCGGCGCGCCGTCGGACTCGCGTCCGAGGCCGCTGATGATGCCCGACGTCACGGTGAAACCGAGGCCGAACGGGTTGCCGATGGCGAAGACCGGCTCGCCCACGCGCACCGCCCCGGAGTCCCCGAACACGGCCGGGGTCAGCGACTCGGCGGGCAGGTTGGCGCGAATCACCGCGAGGTCGTTTCCGGCGTCCATGCCTGTCACCTCGGCGGTCGCCGTCGTGCCGTCGCGCAGCTCGACGACGAGCCGGGTTGCCCCCTGCACCACATGCCGGTTCGTCAGGATGTGCCCGCTGCGGTCGATCACGATGCCGCTCCCGGCGCCCGTCCTGTCGACGCGGATCCGCACGATCGAGGGCATGAGCCGCTCGACGAGGTCCGGCAGGTCGGGCAGGCTGGCCGCCTGCTCCAGGATCGAGGTGGGCGTGGTGGGCCCCTCGGCGGCCGCTGCGGTCTCCGCCGCCGCCGCCGCCGTGGCCGGAGTTGGTGTCGGCGTCGAAGTCGCGGTCGCCGGCTGCGCGGTCGCGACGGCGGCACGCGGCGCTGCGTCGTCGCCATCGCCGCCGATGTTCACGGCGAGCAGGCCGCCGAGCGTCATTGAGGCAACGATGACGATGCCCATAGCGATGGCGTTGATCCAGGTGCCTGGCCGCATTGCGCACCTCCGTGAGTGCCGGGAGGACAGCGGCTGCGAGTCGTGGCGTGCCGCACGTACACGTTACGGCTATGCACCATAACCGGAGCGTTAAGTGCCCTGGGCCTCACGGGCGTCTGGAGGAGGGGTCCAGACCGAGCGATCCTCGATGCCCTCGGCCCGGTAGCGCAGCGCGTTCTCGTGGTAGCTCATCGGACCCTCGGACTCGCGGCGCAGCCGCGCGATGCGATCGGGCGCGGCCTGCCGCACCTTGCCCGGCACGCCGAGCACGAGCGAGTACTGCGGCGTCTCCATCCTTGGGGGCACGAGGGCGCCCGCGCCGACGATCGAGTTCGATCCGATCACGACGCCGGGCATCACCGTAGCGTTGTTGCCGATCAGCACCTCGTCCCCGATCTCGCGTCCGTGCACGACGACGGCATGACCGATGGTCACGTCGTTGCCGATCGTCAGCGCCTCGTCGCAGTGGAGCACGACGTTGTCCTGCACGTTGACGTCGGCGCCGATGCGGATTGGGGCGTAGTCCCCGCGGATCACCGCGCCCGGCCAGACCGAGCTGCGCTCGCCGATCACCACGTCGCCGATGATCGTCGCGCCCGGCGCGATCCAGGCGGTCTCGGCGATCTGCGGGGTCTTGCCCCCGAAGGGGATGATCACGGCCGCCCGCCGGTGTAGAGCGCGTAGCCGCCTCCCGGCGGCAGCGAGGAGTCCAGCTCGGTGAGCAGACCGGCGATCAGCGCCGTCGACGCGCGGCCCAGCAGCAGCCCGCGCAGCCCCTTGCGAGGCCGCACCAGCCGCACGCGCCGCGCTGTCTGCGCCTGCTCCGCCGCCCAGTCGATCACGTCGTCGAGGTCGCCGGTGTCGTCGATCAACTGGTGCTCGATCGCGTCGGCCGCGGCGTAGACCTCGCCGGTGGCGAGCTCGCGCACATGCTCGCTGTCGAGGCCGCGGCCGCTCGCGACGCTCTCGACGAAGAGGTTGTAGAGGGAGTCGAGCAGGCGCTGTTCCTTCTCGCGCTCCTCCTCGGTGGGTTCGCGGAAGGGGGAGTGCATGTCCTTGAGCCGGCCGGACTTGCCGACGTGCATCTGCACGCCGAGGCGGTCAAGCGCCTCGTGCACGATCGGGCGGTAGGAGATCACGCCGATCGCGCCGACGATCGACGAGGGCAGGGCGACGATGCGTTCGCAGGAGGCGGCGATCATGTAGCCGCCGGACGCGCCGATCCCGCCGATGAAGGCGGCGGTGGGCTTCTCCTCGCGCAGCCGCCGCACGGCGCGCGCAATCATCTCCGAGCCGACCGCCGTGCCGCCGGGCGAGTCGATGTTCAGCACGACCGCGCGCACCGATTGGTCCTCGCGCAGACGTGCGAGCAGGCGCGCGAACTCCATCGGGCGCACTGCCGGGCCGATCATTCCCTGCAGGTCCACGACGGCGACCGACGTGGGTCGCATGCGGTCAAGCCACTGCACCAGCTCGCCCTCCCCGTGCACCGGGGAGTGTACGACAACCGCATCTTGCGGCCCCGAGCGTGACGGCGCGCACGTGACATTCGCCCGCCCGCGCGCTAGGTTTGATGCCGTTCGCTGTCCCTGCGGGGATACGCGTACCGACGCCGTGGGGGTGTTGTGCGTCGTTGCATTTTGTTGTCCGGTGCATTGTTGGTGCTAGCTGTCGCCGCCATTGGCTGCGAGCAGACGGCGGAACTCATCCCCGGACAGGAACCCACACCCGCGGCGGCGACTCCCGCCGCCACGCCTGTCGCCCCCTCGCCGACGCGGACACCCACGGCCGCCGCCACGGCCACGCCCACGGCCGTTCCCACGGCGTTGCTCCTCCCCGCGGAGTTGCAGCCCGTCGCCGACGAGGAGGACGTCGTCGCCGCCGCCGAGGGAGATGGTGCTGACGGGGCCAGCGTCGCGCCGGACGACGACGCGAGCGAGGTCGCGGAGGAGGACGAGCCCGATCCGGACGAGTTCCGCGCCGAACTGGCGCGCAGCGTCGTGCAGGTATTGGTGACCGATTCGGGATCGAACCCGCCCGTCGTGCGCGACGGCAGTGGCGTCGTCATCGACGTCGACCATGGCTTGATCCTGACCAGCGCCCACGTCGTCGAACCGTTCGAGGACGACGGCTCGCGGCGCTACAGCGACATCGCGATCGCCGTCAGCCCGGTTCCGGGCAGGGAGCCGGTGGTGACCTATCGCGCCGTCCTGGCAGCGCTCGACCGCAGTTCGGAGTTGGCGGTCCTGCGCGTCGTCGGGCTGCTCGATGACGTGAGCAGTCCGGGGGCGGCAGCAGCGGACGGGGACGCAAGCAGTACCGGCGGCGCGGTCCTCGTGCTGCCCTCCGCCGCGATCGGCGACTCGAACAACCTGGCGAACGGTGAGACGTTGTTGATCCTCGGGCACCCCGGGCTGGACCCCTCCGGCGCGCTGACCACGCAGGCCGTGACCGTCACCGAGGCGAAGTTGACGGGAGCGCGCGGGGACTCGGTCCTCGGCGATCGCGCCTGGCTGAAGACCGACGCGTGGCTGCCGCACGGCTACGCCGGGGCGGCGGTCTTCAACAGCGCGGGAGACCTCGTCGGGATCGCCGCGCAGCCTGCGTACGGGGTCGCCGCGCCCGTCTCCCATGTCCGCCCGCTGGATCTCGCTGCCACGGTGATCGAGGAGGCGCGGCGGAGAGGCCCGGGATCGGCCTACCTGCCGCCGCTCTCCCACCCCGGCGGCGTCCCCGGCACCTCGCTTGCCGCGCCCGGCGACGGGGTCGTGGTCAGCGCACCGCAGTTCGCGACCGAGGTGATCGAGGAGGACGGCGAGCGCAACCTCTTCGACTACGGTCGCGTCTTCTCCTGGCGGACGCGGGAGCTGCAGTACGAGTTCGTCGCGCAAGGCATACCGAGCGGCGCGATGGTGCAGGAGATCTGGTACTACTACCGCGCCTTCCAGGATCACCTCTCCTCGACCTACCGATGGACATCCGGCCCCTTCGCGGTCGTGTCGGACCGGCTCGCCTCGCCGAACCCCGCCGGGATTCCGGAGGGCGTGTGGACGCTCGAGATCTGGGTGGACGGGCACCTCCGCGCCTCTGGCCGCGCGTTCGTCGGCGTGTGGACGCCCACGCCGTCGGTCGGCGATCTGCGCTTCGGCTCGACGCTGAGCCGCATCGAGCCCGGCAAGGCCGAGCCGCCCGAGGTCGGGTCGCCGCAGTTGCTCGCCTTCTTCGACTACCAGGGCGCCTCGACGGTGGAGCATCTGCGCTGGCGCGTCTTCCGCAACGGCGAGCTGGCCTACGAGTCACCAGACGTGCCCTGGCGTGGCGGCGAGAACGGCACCTGGTGGGTCGGCCTGCCCTTCGAGGACGGCCTCCGCATCGGCGCCTGGCAGGTCGAGATCTGGTTCGACGACGTGAAGCTGGCCAGCGGCAGCCTCGCGCTCACGCGCTAACGGCTCGGCGCACCCCGACTTCGCCCCGGGCCGATCAGGCCTCAGCGAGCAGCGTGCGCAGCTGCGCGAGCGTGATGTTGGCGCCGCTCAGCACCAGCACGACGCGGCGGCCGCGCAGCCGATCGCGCGCCTCGAGCGCGGCCGCCAGCGGCGCCGCTCCCGCCGGCTCGACGAGCAGGTGCGCCTGCTCCAGCAACTCGACGACGGCCGCCCCGATCGCCTGATCCTCGACGAGCAGGAAGTCGTCCAGGCGGTCACGCAGGATCGCCTGCGTGACCTCGAAGCCGGTCCCCGTCGCCATGCCTTCGGCCATCGTCGCGTCCGGGCGCTCGACGATGCGCCCCTCGCGCCAGGAGTCGTGGCCCGCCGGCGCCTGCGCCGACTGCACCGCCCAGACCTCGCACGCGGAGCCGAGGCCCTCGCGCGTCAGCACCCAGCCGCAGGCGCCGGAGCCGCCTCCGAGCGGGACGATCACCAGCTCCGTGTCCGGCTGCTGCCCCTCGTGCGGGTCGAGCACCTCGAGCGCCGCGGTCGCGACGCCCGGCAGCAGCAGCGGCTCGTCCACGGCGACGAAGCGCATCGCGTGCTCGGCGGCGAACTCGAGGGCGGCGGCGTTGGCCTCGGCGAAGCGCGCGCCCTGCTCGCGCACCTCCGCGCCGAGCCGCCGCATCGAGGCGATCTTGTCGGGGTTCGCGCCCTCCGGGACGAAGACGACGGCGCGCAGGCCGTGCAGCCCGGCGGCGTAGGCGATCGACTGCCCGTGGTTGCCGGTCGACGCCACATCGGCGGCGTGCTCCCGCATGTCGGACACATCAGCTTCGAGCCAATCGCCCTGTCCGCCGCGGCCGGACGGCCGGGCTCCGTGGTCAAGCAGGTTGTCGTGAGCGGCGGCGTCACGCCCTACGGGTACGAACTGGTCGATGCGCCCGAGTGGGCGGCCGTCAGTTCGACCGGCTTCGTCAGCGTGACCAACGTGCCCGTCACGGAGCGGCGCAAGAGCGTTGAGTTCGCGGTCAGGCTCACGGACGCGAACGGGCTGGCGGTCCTCGTGCCTGTCGCCGTCACCATCGTCAACTAGCCTGCTACACTGTCGTCTTGCGTAGGAGGCTAGCACGATGAGACTCCGCTACGCCCTCGTCGGCGTGCTGCTCAGCATCCTCGCGGTCCTCGCCATCGTGCCGATCGCGCAGGCACAGGACGACCCCTACGGCGACGGCCTCACGTGCGGCGACCTCCGCGGGTGGTTCCGCGAACACTTCCCTCGCGAGACGGAGCTGAGGGACGCCATACTGGACCGGATCGAGCCGTGCGCGGTCGACGATTGGCTCAACCACGGCATGGTGTTCCTGGCGATGAACGAGGTGGACGGCGACGACGCCGGGGCTCTTGCCGCCATGGGCAAGGTCTTCTTCGAGAGTCGCAACGGCCATCACGTCACCAGCGGGCAGATGGATGGCTGGATCGACGCTTGGCTGGCGTTCCACGATGAGCAGGCGGAGGCGGTCCTAGCTGCTCTGCCAACGCCAACGCCGTCTCCCACACCGGAGCCGACGCCGCGGCCGGAGCGTACGCCGTGGCCGGAGCCGACTCGAACAGGGGAGACCTTCCAATCGCAGGTTGTGATATGCGTTGGCCCGTACGTCAACACTTGGGGCGGTACCAGCTGCGAAAGTAAAAGGTACGACACGTCCGCGGACCCGGTCACGTGTCACATCATGAGCGACGGCTTTGTCGAGTGCGAGCAGTGAGCCTGACAAGTGAGCCTGACAGGAGGCCGCGCAGCTTGAACGCGCCGATCGGGTTGGCGAACTCGAGCTTGAGGGAGACGTGCGCATCGAGGCGCTCGGAGAGCGCCGGCGAGTAGACCAGGGGCGTGGGCAGCGGCAGCAGTCCCGCGAGCGCCTCGGCGGCGCGCCGGATCTCCTCGATGCCCGGCGGCGTCGCCTCGGGGTCGCGTTCCGTCACTGCCGTGTTACCGCAGCGTGCCGTCGTCGTTGTAGATCGCGTCCACGAACGAGCCGTCGAACACCGTGGAGACGTCGACCGGGCCCTCGAAGGAGGGGTCGAACGCGAGCAGCACCGTTTGCAGCGCCTCCCACTGGTCGAGCGTGGCGCGGCCCATCCCGTTGGCGCGCTGCGCGTTGCGCAGGTCCGTCTCCAGCAGGAAGCGCTGGTGCGCGGGGTCCGCGCCCTCGGCGTGGGTGAGCACGATCTCGATCGCCTCCTCGACGTTCGCGGCGGCGTAGTTCGCGCCGCGCATCGCGGCGCGCACGAACGCCTGCACGAGGTCCCGGTCGTCCTCGATGGTGTTGGCGCGGGTGAGGAGATTCAGCCCGAGCGTGGAGACGCCGTAGTCGGTCGGATCGAAGACGTTGATCGCGACGCCGGTATTGCGGATGCGGTTGGGCTCGTTGCTGAGGAAGACGGGGAAGACATCGACGCCGCCCTCGATGAAGACGCGCTCGTCGAAGGGGACGCCGATCAGGTCCACGTCGTCCGCCTCGAGGCCCGCGCTGGCGAGCAGCGCGAGCAGCTCGGCGGTCACGACGCCGCCCTTGAAGCCGACGCTGCGCCCGGCGAAGTCGGCGGGGCTGTCGATGCCGGAGTCGGCGTGCGCGACGAAGCCCTGGTCGCCGCGCTGCCCGAAGAGCGCGATCGAGCGGACCGGCGTCTCCGCCGCCCGCCGCCGCATCAGCTGCGCAGCGGTGCCCGTCGTGAAGTGGACATTGCCGGCGAGCAGCAGCTGCAGGTGCTCGCCCTGCGTGGAGTGCTGGATCGTGACCTCGAGGCCCTCGTCGGCGAAGTAGCCTTGCGCGGCGGCGACGTAGACGGCGGTGAAGGGCAGGGTCGCCTGCGGCCGGAAGCCGGCCATGAAGGTGATCTCGCGCAGCTCGCCGTTGTCGTCATCGCCGTTGCAGGCCGCGATGAGCAGCGCGGCGAGTGCGAGCATCGCAAGCAGCACTGCCGCCGTCCGCCTCGGTGCGCGCATCGCGGTCGCTGTTGGTGTGTTCATGGCTGGTCTCCTGTAGCGAGCATCGGGGCTGGGGGCCTTACGGTCCGGTCGAGGAGTCGTGCCAGAACAGCAGCCGCCGCTCGAGCAGGGCGAGCGCGGCGGTGAGCGCCACGCCGATCACGGCGAGCACGACGATCGCGCCGAACAGCGTCGGCGTGTCGAAGTCCCCGTGCGCGATCACGATCAGCTGCCCCACCCCCGCGTCCGCCCGGATCCACTCGGCGATCACCGCCCCGATCAACGCCAATGGGATCGAGATCCTCAAACCGGCGAACAGGTAGGGCAGCGATGAGGGCAGGCGCAGCCGCCACAGCACCTGCCGGCGCGAGGCGCCGAGCGCCAGGAAGAAGTCGTGCGTTGCCGCATCGATCGATCGCAGGCCGGTGATCGTGTTCACGAGCATCGGGAAGAAGGTGATCAGCCCGGCGACGATGAACTTCGGCCAGACGCCGAATCCGAACCAGATCACGATCAGCGGCGCGACGGCGACGACCGGAGTCACCTTGACCAGGATCGCCAGCGGGTAGATCGCGCGCTCGAGCATTCGCGAGTGCGCCATCAGCACGCCGAGCAGGAAGGCGCTGCCCGCGCCCAGCAGCAGCCCGCCGAGCGCGTGCTGCGCGGAGACGCTGCCCGCCTCGAGGAAGCGCGAGGGGTCCTCGGTGAGCGTGACGAACACCCGCGAGGGCGCGGGCGCGAGGTAGATCGGCACGTCGCGGACGCGGATAAAGAGTTCCCAGGCGAGCACCAGCAGCAGCGCGGCGGCCACGGGCGGCGCGCCCGTCAGCAGCAGCTCGCGGCCGGCGGGCAGCGCCCAGCCTCGCGCCGCGGGCGGCTGCGCGACGTAGAGGGTCGCGTCCAGCAGATCGGCCTGGTCTCGCGAGGCCTCGCGCGCCGGAGGCAGCCGCCGCGGCGAGACCGCAGGGCCGCTCCCGCCGCCGGCGAGTTCGCCGGGGATGCCGTCGAGCAGGTCCGCCAGGCCGGCGGGATCCGGAGCTGCGGTCGCGCGCCGCATCAGGCGCCGCCCTCGAGCGCGGCGCGGATGCGCGCGGCGTGCGCCGCGAAGTCGGGCGTCTCCTCGATGCCCTCGGTGCGTGGCCGCGGCAGCTCGATCGGGAGGTTGGCGACGACGCGGCCGGGACCGGGGCTCATCACGATCACGCGGTCGGAGAGCAGCACCGCCTCGCGGATCGAGTGCGTCACGAACAGCACGGAGGTGCGTTCCCGCTCCCAGATCCGCAGCAGCTCGCGCCGCAGCTCCTCGCGTGAGAGCTCGTCGAGCGCGCCGAAGGGCTCGTCCATCAGCAGCAGCCGCGGCTCGTGCGCCAGCGCGCGCGCGAGGGCGACCCGCTGCCGCATCCCGCCCGAGAGCTCGCGTGGGTGGAAGTCCGCGAACGCGCGGATCCCGACGCGCGCGAGCTGCGACAGCACGTCGGCGCGCGAGGCGCGTCCGCCCGCCAGCTCGTGCGTCAGCGCCACGTTGCCGGCCGCCGTGCGCCAGGGCAGCAGCCCCGGCTCCTGCGTGACGAGCCCGACCGGCGGCGTGCCGCGCCGCCGCGCCGGATCCTCGCCGAGCACCTGCGCCGAGCCGCTCGAGGGCGTGAGCAGCCCCGCCGCGATCCGCAGCAGCGTCGTCTTGCCGCAGCCGCTTGGGCCGACCAGCGAGACGAACTCGCCCTCGCCGGCCTCGATCGTCACGTTGTCCAGCGAGCGCAGTTCGGGCGTGCCGCGCCGCCCGGGGTAGCGATGCGAGATCGCGCGCAGCGCGACGGCGGGTGCCGCCGTCCGAGCCGGAGTTGCTGCCGCCGCGCGCTCGCTCATCGTCGCTGCTCCCCGCGTCGAGCCGGCGGGCCCGGTGGGGCCGGTTGCTGCTCGCTGCCGCGCGCCGCTAGGCTTCGTGCGGCTCATTGTACGGACAAGCGGCGGGGACGCGCCGCGCTCCCCGCGCCTTCCGGCGGTTCGCCGGACCTGGAATCGAGGACTGCCGATGTCTCGCACCATCGCCCTGATCGGGGGCACCGGGCCGGAGGGCCGCGGCCTCGCCCTGCGTTTCGCCCTCGCCGGCCGCGACGTGGTGATCGGCAGCCGCAACGCCGAGCGCGGCGAGAGCATCGCCGCCGAGCTGCGCGAGAGCCTCGAGGGACGCGAGGGCCTGGGCGAGCTGAGCGGGGCGGCGAACGCGGATGCCGTCGCGCAGGCGGAGATCGTGGTCGTCACCGTCCCCTACGAGGGCCACGCGGCGACGCTCAGCGACCTCGCCGGCGCGCTCGCGGGCAAGCTCGTCGTCGACGCCGTCGTGCCGGTTCGCTTCGAGCGCGGCCCGCGCCCGGTCGAGGTCGCCGCCGGCTCGGCCACCGAGGAGGCCGCGGCGCTGCTGCCCGACTCGCGCGTGACCGGCGCGTTCCACAATCTCTCGGCCGAAGTCCTGCTCGACCCCGACGAGCCCGTGCGTGCCGACGTGCTCGTCACCGGCGGCGACGAGGAGACGAAACGCACGGTCTGCGCCCTCGCCGAGGAGATCGAGGGCGTGCGCGCCGTCGACGCCGGCCCGCTGCGCTACTCGCGCTTCGTCGAGGGGCTGACGATCCTGCTGATCGGCATCAACATGCGCCACCGCGCCCGCACCCACGTGCAGGTCTCGGGCCTCCCCGAATGAGCGCCCGCACCGTGGCCGGCCGACCGTGACCACCGAACAGCAAGCCGCCTACCCCGACGTGCGCGTGATCGGCGTCACGGGGATGCCGATGGTGCAGGACGGCGACGACATCGCAGCGCAGGCGATCGAGGCCGCCGCCGCGCAGGGCACGCCGTTCCTCGATGGCGACGCGATCGTCGTCGCGCAGCGCATCGTCTCCAAGGCCGAGGGCCGCGTGCTGCCGCTCGACGACTTCGAGCCCTCGCCCTTCGCGCTCGAGTGGTCCGAGGCCTGGGACAAGGATCCGCGCCAGACCGAGGCGGTGCTGCGCGAGTCGGTGCGCGTCGTCCGCCAGATGTACGGCGTGCTGATCACCGAGACGCGCCACGGCTTCGTCTGCGCCAACAGCGGCGTCGACGCCTCGAACGTCGGCGGCGCGGACCTGATCTCGCTGCTGCCGGTCGACCCGGACGCTTCGGCGCGCGCCTTCCGCGACGGCGTCCGCGAGCGGCTCGGCGTCGAGGTCGCCGTGATCGTCAGCGACACCTTCGGGCGCGCCTGGCGCACGGGCCAGACGAACATCGCGATCGGCCTCGCGGGGTTGCGCCCGTTGCGCCCGCTGGAGGGCCAGCCCGATCTCGACGGCCGCATCATGCGCGTCAGCACGCCCTGCCCCGCCGACGAGATCGCCGGCGCGGCCGGGCTCTCGATGCCGAAGAGCGAGGGCGTCCCGGTCGTGATCGTGCGCGGCTACGCCTACGAGCGCGGCGAGGGCTCGGCGCGCGAGATCGTCCGAGCCGGCGGCGACGACCTCTTCCCCTGACGCGGCTCGCGGCGTGCGCGCTGGCGAACGGCACGCCGCGCCCGTAGCATCGGCGCGCACGGCGACGGCTCCCCGGTCGAGGACGCCGCGAACGATGACCGACGAACCGCAGGACGAGCAGGCGGTTGAAGAGCACCAGCAGCCCGGCCGGCTGCGCTCGCCGCTGCTCGACGACGGCCAGCCCTCGTTCCACTGGTGGCTGCTGCTGCCCGGCCTCGCGCTCGTCGTGATCTGGGCGCTCTACCGAGGCGTCACGGCCGAGGAGGGCGGAGGCGGCGAGTTCATCGCGCAGCTGCTCTGGCCGGGGCCCGCGATCCTCGTGGTCACCAGCATCGCCGCCTGGCTCGGCTGGCGGCTGGACCTCGACTAGGCGCGGGGCGCGACACGATGCTGCATCTCTACCTCGGATCGACGCAGGCCAACCGCGACTCGGACGACTTCCGGCTGCGCGAGGCCTACCGCGCCCTGCGCGCGCGGCTCGACACGGACGGGATGCTCGAGCTCAACACCGCGGAGCTGCCCGTGCGCGGGCTCACTCCGGAGGCGCTGGTCGGCCAGACGTCGACCGTCCCCTTCCTCGCCAACGCCCGCATGATCGTGGTCGAGGGCCTGATCGTCTCGCTCGGCGCCGGGCGCGGCGTCGCCGATGCCTGGCAGCCGCTGATCGAGGCGCTGCCGCTGCTCCCGGAGAGCAACCACCTGATGCTGATCGAGCCCGCGCCGACGCGCGATGCGCGCACGGCGCTCGGCCGCTCGCCACTGCTGCGCGCGCTGCGCGCCATCGAGGGCGCCGACGTGCAGCAGTTCGAGGCGCTGCGCCTCTACGGCCGCGGGCCAGGCGGCAACGAGGTCGCCGCCTGGCTGATCGAGCGCGCACAGCGGCGCGGCGCGGCGCTCGAGCGCGCCGCCGCCGAGCGCCTCAGCGAGCTGCTCGGCGCGGACCTCTGGGCGCTCAGCACCGAGCTCGACAAGCTCGCCCGCCACGCGGGGGACCGCCCCGTCGCCGTCGCCGACGTCGATCTGCTCACCACCGCCGCGCGCGACGAGGACGTGTTCGCCCTCGTCGACGACGCCGTCGAGGGCCGGACGGCGAGCGCGCTGCTGCGGCTGCGGCGGCTGATCGACGGGGGCGCCGAGCACCCCGGCCGCCTCCAGGGGCTGATCGCGCGCCAGTTGCGTAACCTGATCCGCGCCGGCGAGCTGATCGAGCAGGGCGCGAGCCGCGAGGAGATCGGCCGCGCCACCGGCGTGACGCACCCCTACCCGCTCGGCCGCCTCGTCACCCAGGCGGAGACGATCGGCCGTCCGGCCGCGGAGCGCGCGCTGCGCGCGGTGGAGGCTGCGGACCACGCGGTGAAGACCGGACGTTACTCCGATGTGCTTGCGCTCGAACTGCTGCTCACCAGCCTGCCGCGTTCCTCGCGGCGCGGGGCGGCGCGCCGGGGCGCGGCGCGGGCGAGGTAGGGATTCAGGCGCCGAAAGGGGCGACCGTCTACGAGAGGCGGATCGAGGAGAGCACGCGGCCCTTCACCTCGACGTTGTCCGGCGAGGTGTAGATCGGGTCCATCGCCGAGTTCATCGGCTGCAGGCGGACGCGTTCGCCCTCGTGGAAGAACTTCTTGAGCGTCGTCTCGTTCTCGTCGCGCAGCCAGACCGCCACCATGTCGCCGTCGTCGCAGCTCTGCGTCGGCTCGAGGATCACGATGTCGCCGTCGTCGATCAGCGCGTCGATCATCGAGGTGCCCTGGACGCGCAGGGCGAAGGCGTTGGCGCGCCCGCGCGTCTGCGCCTCGGTCACGGCGACTTCCTCGTAGCCGGGGGGCAGCGTGTCCGGCGGCATCGGGATGGGGGAGCCGGCGGCAATCGCGCCGACGAGCGGCACGGTCAGCGAGCCGCGGCGGCGCCCGCTGCCGTCGAGCAGCTCGATGGCGCGCGAGACCTCGCGGTCGCGGCGGATGTAGCCGCGCTCCTCGAGGCGCTTGAGGTTGTAGTCCACGACCGAGGTGGAGGAGATCGTGCAGCCCTGCTGGATGTCGCGGATCGAGGGCGGGTAGTCCTTTTCGAGCAGGAACGCGCGCAGGAATTCGAGGATGCGCTGCTGCTTGTCGGAGAGCCCGGAGCGGCGATCGCGCGCCGGTTCCTGATCCGTCTGCATCTTTGCCATCGCGGTCACCTCGCTCCCGTCCGGCCGGACCGGCTCCAAGCGCCGATCGGGCCGCTGGCCCTGCCCGCTGCGGCACACCCCCGTTATCGCCGCAGAGCCGGGTACATATGTTCGCAACAAACGTATCCCCTGCCTGAGCCTTCCGTCAAGCGCGCCCCGGCACTTCCCCGGTGGTAGGGACGGGATTGCGTGGGTGTTGCCAGGGGCGTCGGGGGCTCGGCTACGAGGTCGGCTTCGAGGGCTCGCCGGCGTCCTCGTCGTTGCCGCTGTCCGGAGCGGCGCCGGCGCGGGCGTCCGCGTCCTTGCGCTGCACTTCGCGCTCGAAGGCATCGACGGCGGGGCGGAGCGGCGCCGGGGTCGCGCGGCGGGCGGCCGTGCGGGCGACGGCGCCGGCCGCGCCCTTCAGCTCGGTCTCGTGATCGCGCGCGAACTGCGCGGCGTCGGAGGCCACCCGCGAGACCTGCGGCTTCAGCGCCTCGGCGGCGATCTCACCGCTCTGCCGCGCCTCGCGCGCGAGGCGCTCGGCCTCCGGCTTCGCGCGCTCGGCGGCCTCGCGCACGCGCTCGAGGGCGTCCTTCGCGGCCCGCTCGGCGGCCGGCTGTCGCCGCTTCGCCTCCGCGCGCGCGCCGGCCGCGCCCTCCTGCACCAGGCGCTGCGCCTGCCCGGCCAGCTCGCGCACGTGCGGGGCGGCGTCCGCTGCCGCCGCCTGCGCGCGGCGCTTGAGCTGTTCGGCGAGGCCGCCGGCGCCGAGCGCCGAGCCGCGTCCACGCAGTCCGCGCTTCTTCCCGCTCTTCGGAGCGTCGCCTCCCGCGTCCTCGCGGTCGGGAGGCGTCACGAGCCGCCTCCGAGGCGCGCCCGCGCCTCGCGGATCGCGAAGGCGACCATGCCCGCGGTGGGCAGGCGGCCCCAGCCCTCCGGCGTGCTGTAGTAGCGCTCGCCGTGGGTGGTTTCCGGCGGCTCGCGCTCGCCGTACTCGATGTCCAGCCCCTCGACGCGGATCGTCGGCGAGCCGAGGCAGCGCAGCGCGCGCGCCTCATCGTCCGAGGCGACCTCGATCGTCTCGACCGTGGCATCCGCGAGCCCGGCCGCGGCCGCGGCCTCCTCGATGACGGCGATGGCGTCTTCCGCGATGGCGTCCCCGCGGCCGACGTAGAGATCAATGCGCATGTTCACTCCCTGCAGCGCCTAGCCTACGGGCCGCCCTCGCCGCGCGCACGCAGCGCGCTTGTCAGTCGGCAATCTCATCGATCGCCTCAAGGGCCTTGCGCACGTACACCGGCAGCAACGGCCGCCGGTAGGGTACGACGAGTGGGCCGCGTCGCAGCCACCGGTCGTGGCCTCGCCGTTCGCGGCATAGCTACCGCTAAGTCAGCCAGAAGTGCGCGGGAGATAGGACGCCGAAGTCCGCATAAGGAACGCAGAACCGATTACTTGCGTCAGTGGATCGTGGTGAGGATGAACACGTAGCCATAAACTGCCAGGTAGAGCATCAGTGCGCCGCTCCAGACGGCATGACCGGAGACGCGTGGCGAGAGCCGAAACCACGTCGCTCCCCCACCTGCGCCGAGCAGCGCCAGTGCTGCAGCCGCTCCCGCCAGGACGATCCCGGCACCCTCGGCGCCGGGACACATGCGCCATGGGAGATCCATGCAATAGTCGCTGCTCGATCTGATCCCGCGGACCAGCTCAACGGAGAAGGAGAAGTGCGCCACGAGTCCGAAGAGCGCAGGGGTTGCCAAGGCACCAGCCAGGGTTGCGGTGAGCCGGGGGTGCAGGAGCACGCCGACGTACCCGGCAGCAGCTGTGAGCCCGAAACCGACTAGCCGCAGCGGGACATGCGGTGGCGCAGCCCAGGTCACGATGAAGTACGCAGTAATCGCAATCAGCGTGATTGCGGCCAGCAATGGCAACCACGCGCCGATGCGGCCCGCGCGCCACGCCGCCACACGGTGCGAGCCTAGCCGCAGGGTGGTCGCAACCAGCGCGGCCAGCGGGAACGCCACGAGTTCGACGCCGTCGCGATGAGGGGGCCTCGCGTGGAAGTAGGGATCGGGCGAGAGCGGCCACCACATGCCACCCACCGACAGCCCAAACCCCAGCATCAGCAGCAGGCCGCCCACAACCACGCCGAGGGTCCAGGTGCCAATAAGCTCGACGCGCGCAAGACGTTCGCTAAACCGGCGAGGCTCTCCCGTCACTAGGGATCTCCATTCGAAGGATACCCCAGCCCTCGCCGCGGCGAGGACCGCGCCAGCGCCTTCGCACCGGCTGCAGGAACGATCGATCGCAACGCGATGCGCCGCCAGGAGCCGCGCTGACCGCGACCACCACCAGCGGGAAGAGCACCAATTTGGTGCCTCCGGGGGTCTCGAGTGCTGATCGAACAGTGAGATTGGACGGGCCACTCCGCTAAGCGTGAGCATGAACCCAGGAGGCCCAAGGTGCCAGCTACCCCCAGCCTGAGGGCAGCCGTGCCAACCTTCTCAACAACCTCGATGGCGCCGAGCGGGTACGGATCCCCCTCGACGGTTTCGAGGTCGAAAGGACAGCGTGCCCGGTGCTGGTCCCCAGGCTGTGAGTGAGACTCCCCGGGCAGTGAGTCCGACGATCCTTCCACATCCCGTTCCGTCATGGATCCCTCCCTGCGCTCCCTTCCAGGTTAACGACGAAGCCCGCGCCACGGTTCCGCGAACAACAGCCTCGATGGGGGTGAGCGTAGCGGTTGTGACCGGACCCCCTTCGCGAGTCCACTGCCTATGAGAGTCCAGCGTGTAGCTGAGCCTCGCAGCGCTCGGCGTAGATCTGAGACGCAAAACAGACTCGCCACAGATCAGTGACCACTCCGGAGGACCTGGGGGGAGCCATACACGTAGCCGGAAAGAAGCCAGAGACGTACTCGGCGGAGGAGCTCAGGGAGATGGCTGAGAGAGTCTACGGCCTCAGAGACAGGGTAGAGGAGCTTGCCGCACGGCTCAGCTATGAGGTGCGATTCGAATAGGTGCGCAGCGCATGTACCGGCGGCATCAGCCGTTGGCGCAGCTCTGCGCGCGAGCTACATTGTTCCGCCCCCGCCCCGCGCACGCCGCCAGGCCTCGATGATCGCCGGGTCGTGCGGGAAGGGGAGGTCCGGCAGCTCGTCGGGCGCGAAGAAGCCGACCTCCAGCGCCTCCGGGCCGGGGCTGGGCGTCCCGCCGCTGATGCGGCCGGCCCAGGCGACGAAGACCACCGGATCGCCGGCTGTGCTGTAGACGCCGAGCAGGCGCTCGATCTCGACCTCGACCGAGGCTTCCTCGATCACCTCGCGCCGCGCCGCATCCTCCACGGCCTCGCCGCGGTCGACGAAGCCGGAGGGGAAGCACCAGCGGCCGTACATCGGATCATGGTTGCGGCGCACGAGCAGGATCGCGCCCTCGTGCTCGATCACGACGCCGGTGGCGAGCTTGGGATTCTCCCAGCGCACGAAGTCGCAGTTCGGGCAGGCCGGCGGGCGGCGGTCCCCGGCCTCCGCCCCGGCGCCGGCTTGCAGGGCCGTCCCGCAGTTCGGGCAGTAGCCGGGCCCCTCGACCGATTCGTGGCCGTGGCCGTGGTCCTGTGTCACCTGGCGGCCGTCACCGGAACATCCCCACGCGGCGGAAGCGCTCGAGGTAGCGCCCGTCCTCCTCGCGCCAGCGCTCGCGCACCATCTCGACGAAGTCCTCGCGCCCGCCGAACTGGCTGAGGTGCGCCATCAGCCCCTCGATCTTCGTCTCGATCACGCTGGAGACGTCGACGTCGACGGTCGGCTCGTTCGCGCCCCAGAGGTAGAGCTCGCGCACCTTGTGCGTGGGCAGGCCCTCGGCGATCTGCTCGGGGAAGTTGAGGCGGTCGCGCGCGGTCGGGTAGACGGCGTCGACGGCGGCGAGGCCGCTGAGACGGTGGTCGCTGTGGTTCACGAAGGAGTTGTTGATGATCACCGGCTCCGGGTCGTGCGTGTAGACGGCGAACGGCTGGAAGGCGCGAATCTCGCGCGTGATCGCGCCCAGCAGCTCGCGCGAGTAGACGAGCTCCCCGTCCGTGAAGCCGAGGTAACCGACCGAGCCGACGCCGAGGATGCGCGCCGCCTCGCGCTGCTCGTGCTCGCGGGCGGCGACGAGGCTCTCGGGCGTGAAGGCGGGATCGTCGGACCCCTTCGAGCCGTCCGTGACGACGAGGTAGCGGACCTCCCAGCCGGCTCCGGCGAGCAGCGCGGCCGTCCCGCCGGCGCCGAAGTCGGCGTCATCGGGGTGCGCGGCGATGACCATCGCGCGGCGCAGTTCGCCCTCGTCCGGGTCCGGTTCGCCCGGCGGCTGGCCGCCGAAGAGGTCTTCCAGGCTCGCGCTCATCGGGCCTCCAGTCCGGGCTCGGCGTGTGGTGTCGCGACCGTCATCGTAGCGCGCGTCCGGCCCGGCCGGCCGCACGCGTCGTGGACTATGTGCGCATCCCGCGCTCGGCGGAGGCCTGGCGGTGGCGTGCGCCGTTCACCACGAGCGAGGCGACTGCGAAGAAGATGATCGAGATCGAGACCACGCCCAGCATGATCGTGAGCGCCAGCCGGTACGAGCCGGTCGCGTCGAACATCATGCCGGCGACGATCGGGCCCAGCGCCGTCCCCGGGAAGGCGAGCATCATCATCGCGCCGGTGATCGTCCCGAACTGCCGCGTGCCGAAGGTGCGGTTGATCAGGATCGGCTCCAGCATCGGCACGAACGCGCCGCCCAGCCCCCACATCAGCACGAAGACCGCCAGGCCCGCCGGCGATGTCGAGATCACCACCGTCGAGAGCGCCGCGACCTGGGTGGCCGCGACCACGATCGCGAGCAGGAAGGTGCGGCGGATGCGGCCCAGCAGCAGCCCGAACGGCAGCCGCGAGAACCCGCGCACGGCGGCGCCAATCGCGACCACGAGCGCGGCCTGCTCGACCCCGCTCGTCTGGAAGAAGTCCAGTTGCAGCGTGGAGAAGGTCGCCGGCGCGATGAAGAAGGTCATGAATGCGCCGGCGAGCAGCCAGAACGCCGGCGAGCGCAGTGCCTCGCGGATGGTGAAGCCGGCGGTCTCAGGGGTGGTGGCTCGCTCCTCGAGCTCCGTCATCCCTTCCACGCGCAGCCCGAGGTTGGCGGGCCGATCATGCATCAGCAGGAGCGCCGTCAGCCCGTTGACGAGCAGGATCAGCAGCGCGCTGGTCACCATCACCGCCGACCAGTCCCAGCGCTCCTCGATCATCGAGAGCGGCAGCACCCCGATGCCGGCGGCGCCGAAGCCGATGGTGAGCACGCCGAGCGCCATCTGGCGGCGCGCGCTGAACCAGCGCGTCACCAGCCAGCTGTAGGGCACCGGGAAGAGCATCGCGCGCGCGATGCTGACGACACCCCAGCCGAGGCCGATCTGCCACAGCTCCTCCGCCCGGGAGGTCGCGAGCATCGCCGCGCACGCGAGCACGGACCCGGTGAGGATCACCTCGCGCGCACCGCGCGTGTCCATCCAGCGCCCGGCCAGCGGCCCCGCGACCGCGGAGACCACCGATCCGAGCATGAACGCGATCACCACCGGGGTGCGCTGCGCCTCGCCGCCGGTTCCGAAGTCCTCGGCGAGCGCCGGGATGTAGATCGTAATCGTCCAGAACATCGTAGCCGCCGCCACGGACGAGCAGAGGATCCCCAGCAGCAGGATTACCCACCCGTAGTAGACCGGACTGCGGAGGGCGAGTTCCCGTCTCAGGGGACGGTCTCGCGAGTAGGCGCGGCGGTCCCGGCCGGACCGTCCGCGGCCCCGTCCGGCGCGGCGTCCGCGCCGAGCTCGCGCGCCTCGACGGCGGCGATGCGCAGGTCGTCCATCTCCACGACCGCGAAGCGATAGCCGCCGAGGTCCGCGGTATCGCCGACCTCCGGGATCTCACGGAAGTGCTCCAGCAGCAGGCCCGCCACCGTCTTGTAGGGGCCGGGCTCCACCTCGATGTTGAGCAGCTCGCCGAGGGCGTCCACGCTCTCCGCGGCGTCGATGCGCACGATGCCGCCGGGGCGGCGCACGGCGGCCTCCGAGGGCGCCTCGAACTCGTCCTGCAGCTCGCCGACGATCTCCTCGAGCACGTTCTCGAGCGTGACGATGCCGTCCGTTCCGCCGTACTCGTCTACGGCGATGGCGAACTGCGTGCGCCGCACGCGCATCAGGCGCAGCAGCTCCTGCACGCTCATCTGCGCCGGCACCATCAGCGGCTCACGGGTCAGTTCGTCGAGCGAGGCGTCGTCCTCGACAAGCAGCAGGTCGCGCGCGTGCAGCACGCCGGTGACGTTGTCGAGGTCGTCGCGGAAGACGGGGTAGCGCGAGTGGCGGTGCTCCTTGGCGAAGGCGGTCGCCTCGGCGACCGGCGTGTCGGCGGGGATCGCGATCACCTCGGGGCGCGGGGTCATCACGCTCTCCACGCTGAGGCCGGAGAAGCGGATCACGCGCTGCAGCATGAACTCCTGCTGCGCGTTCAGCTCGCCCGCGTCGCGGCTCGCGCGGACGACCAGGCGCAGCTCCTCGGCGCCGAGATGCTCGTCGGATTCGACGCTGCGGTCGACGCCGAGCAGCTTCGAGACCGCCCAGCCGCTCTCGTTGAGCACCCAGATCGCGGGGCGGAAGACGGCGCGGAAGAGCCGCAGCGGGCCGGTGACGAGCAGTGCGACGCGCTCCGGGTACTGCAGCGCGACGCCCTTCGGCGCGAGCTCGCCCGCGACGACGTGCAGCGCGGTGATCACGACGAAGGCGATGACCACGGCCGCGGCGTGCGCGCCGATCGCGCCGAAGGCGGGGTCGAGCAGGCCGGCCAGCGCGGGCTCGCCGATCCAGCCGAGCGCGAGGCTGGCGAGGGTGATCCCGAACTGGCAGGCGGCGATGTAGCTATCGAGGTTGCGGATGCCGTCGTCGACGTTGCGCGCGCCGGGCGTCCCCTCGGCGAGGAGTTGGTGCACGCGCGTGCTCCGCACGGTGACGAGCGCGAACTCGGCCGAGACGAAGAAGCCGTTGAGCAAGACGAGGAAGAGGACGGCGAGCAGGCCGCCGCCAATTTCGAGCACAGCGCCCTCCCAGGCCACCGCAAGGTGACGAGCGTACTACAGCGCGCGCCGAGCGGCGCGGGGGGATGTAGTATTCGAGGGTGGCGCCGGGTACAGTATGTAGAACGCACGTTCTTGAAAGGTGCCATGGCCGACCGCAGCGCGATCGAGTGGACCGAGGCGACCTGGAACCCGGTGACGGGCTGCACGCAGATCTCGCCGGGCTGCGCGCACTGCTACGCGAAGCGCTTCGCCGAGCGCTTCCGCGGCGTGCCGGGCCATCCCTACGAGCGCGGCTTCGATGTCGTCCTGCGACCGGAGCGGCTTGAGCAGCCCCTGAAGTGGAAGCGTCCACGCACCATCTTCGTAAACAGCATGAGTGACCTGTTCCACGAGGAAATCGCGGACTCCTTCGTGACCGAGGTGTTCGATGTCATGGAACGCGCGCACTGGCACAAGTTCCAGGTGCTCACCAAGCGCCCCGAACGCGCCGCCGTCCTCGCGCCGTCGTTGCCCTGGCCGTCGAACGTCTGGCTCGGCGTCTCCGTCGAGAACCAGCGCTGGACGACCCGCATCGACGAACTGCGGACGATCGACGCCAGCGTGCGCTTCCTCTCCTGCGAGCCGCTGCTCGGCCCGCTGGACCTCGACCTCGAGGGCATCCACTGGGTGATCGCCGGAGGCGAGAGCGGCCCCCGCGCGCGCCCGATGCGGCCCGAGTGGGCGCGCTCCATCCGCGACCAATGCCTCGCCGCGGGCGTCCCGTTCTTCTTCAAGCAGTGGGGCGCCCACGACGCCTCGGGCGTGCGGATGAGCAAGAAACGGGCTGGGCGGCTACTCGACGGCCGCACCTGGGACAGCGTGCCAGCCTAGTGTCCTGAGTTGGGAATGCGATTGAGATATCCGGTGAGGTTGTCGAAGATTTGGTCGGCGGTCTTGTGCCAGATGAAGGGGCGCGGGTGCTCGTTCCAGTCGGCGACCCAGGCCTCCACTGCACGGATCAGGTCAGCGGCGCCGTGATGAGTGCCGCGCCTGAGCCATTTGGTGGTGAGCTCCGCGAACCAGCGCTCCACGAGGTTCATCCAAGAGCTGTAGGTCGGGGTGAAATGAAACGTGAACCGGGGATGACGCCGGAGCCAGCGCTGGATCTCCGGGGTGCGGTGCGTGGCGACGTTGTCCAACACGACATCCACCGCGAGTTCGTCGGGCACGCTGCGGTCGATGAGGGTGAGGAACTGCTTGAACTCCCGGGCACGGTGTCGCGGGGTCATGTCCGCGATCACGTGGCCCGAGGCGACGTCAAGCGCCGCGTAGAGATTGGTGGTGCCGTGACGGACGTAGTCGTGGGTCTGGCGTCGCGGAACGCTCGGCATCATCGGCAGCATCGGGGCGGTGCGGTCGAGTGCCTGGATCTGGGTCTTCTCGTCAACACACAAGACGACCGCTGCCTCCGGTGGGTTGAGATAGAGTCCAGCCACGTCGCGCACCTTGTCGATGAATTGCGGGTCCGGCGACAGCTTGAAGTGCTCCACGAGGTGTGGCTTGAGGCCAAAGGCGCGCCAGATCTTGGAGATCGCCGTCTGCGACATCCCCACCGCGGCGGCCATCGATCTGGTCGACCACTGCGTCGCGTTGTGCGGTTGTTCTTCCAGTGTCTTGACGATCACCGCTTCAATCTGGGCGTCGCTGATCGTGCGCGGTGCACCGGGGCGCGGCTCATCGCTCAGTCCATCGAGCCGCCGCTGCGCAAAGCGTCTGCGCCATTTGCCCGCGGTCACCGGATGGCAACCAAGCGCCGCGGCGATCTCGGTATTCGGGGTCCCTTCTGCCGCAGCGAGCACGATCCGGCAGCGCAGCGCCAACGCCTGAGCCGATGTCGGTCGGCGCGCCCACCGTTCCAGCGTCTCACGCTCATCGTCGCTCAGTACAACCGCCACCGTCGGCCGGCCAAGTCGGGTACTCATGACACTCCAGCGTCTGCCCCACACGGGCAACACCCCGCTGTACCAACATCATACCCGCTTGTTTATCGCGTTAACAACTCAGGACACTAGCAGGGTGATGAAAAAGGGGCGGGTCGTCTGGCAGGATAGGACTGGCGGCGGGGGCATAGCCTGGAGGCTGCCCCATGCGAGGCGATGCTGAGCGTCAGACCAACATGTTGCTGGCGGTGACGCCGGACTCCTTCATCCCAGACGACCACCCGATCCGCCGCATCAAGCCGATCGTCGATTCCGCGCTGCAGCGGCTCTCGCCGCTGTTCGGCACGATGTACAGCAAGCACGGCCGGCCCTCGATCCCGCCCGAGCACTTGCTCAAGGCGAGTCTGCTGATCGCGCTCTACTCGATCCGTAGCGAGCGCCAGTTCTGCGAGCGGCTGCGCTACGACCTGCTGTTCAAGTGGTTCCTCGACCTCAACATCTCAGACGAGCCGTTCGACGCCTCCAGCTTCTCGAAGAACCGCGAGCGCCTGCTCGCTGCCGATGTCGCGCGCGCCTTCTTCGCCGAGGTGGTGGCCGAGGCGAAGCGGCGCCGGCTGCTCTCCGCCGAGCACTTCACGGTGGATGGGACGCTGCTGGAGGCCTGGGCCTCGCTCAAGAGCTACCGCCCGCGCGACGAGCAGGAGCCACCCCCGGGCGGACGCAACCCGGATGTCGACTTCCGGGGGCGGCGGCGCAGCCGCGATACGCATAGTTCCGGCACCGACCCGCAGGCGCGGCTGTACACGAAGGGGTCGGGGCAGACGGCGAAACTGAGCTACATGGGGCACCTGCTCACCGAGAACCGTCACGGCCTGGTGCTGGACGTGGAGCTGACCGAGGCGAACGGGTACGCCGAGCGCGAGGCGGCGGTCACGATGCTGGAGCGCAGCGTGAGCGGCTGCGGGACGCTGGGCGCCGACCGCGGCTACGACACGCGCGACTTCGTGGCGGCGCTGCGCGCTCGCGGCGTGACGCCGCACGTGGCGCAGCACGACCGCCGCCGCCGCAGCGCCGTGGACGGGCGCACCACGCGGCATCGCGGCTACAGGCAGAGTCAGAAGCGACGCAAGATCGTGGAGCAGGTCTTCGGCTGGCTGAAGACCGTGGGCGGCGGGCGCAAGCTGCGTTTCGTGGGCCGCGAGCGCAACCGCGGCTGGCTGGAGCTCACCGCCGCCGCCTACAACCTGGTGCGCATGGCCACGCTTGAGACCGCCGCGGCGTAGGCGCAGTGCGCCCTCCGCCCCGCCAGGGAGCCCTCAGAGGCGCCCGGGGGCAGGTCAGGAGGCCACGATCACGAACCCGGAGGCCGCTTCAAGCAGCCCGGCACCGCTCCAAACCCCCGGAAGGCGTTTCTTCAGCACCCTGCTAGTGTCCTGAGTTGTTAACGCGATAAACAAGCGGGTATGATGTTGGTACAGCGGGGTGTTGCCCGTGTGGGGCAGACGCTGGAGTGTCATGAGTACCCGACTTGGCCGGCCGACGGTGGCGGTTGTACTGAGCGACGATGAGCGTGAGACGCTGGAACGGTGGGCGCGCCGACCGACATCGGCTCAGGCGTTGGCGCTGCGCTGCCGGATCGTGCTCGCTGCGGCAGAAGGGACCCCGAATACCGAGATCGCCGCGGCGCTTGGTTGCCATCCGGTGACCGCGGGCAAATGGCGCAGACGCTTTGCGCAGCGGCGGCTCGATGGACTGAGCGATGAGCCGCGCCCCGGTGCACCGCGCACGATCAGCGACGCCCAGATTGAAGCGGTGATCGTCAAGACACTGGAAGAACAACCGCACAACGCGACGCAGTGGTCGACCAGATCGATGGCCGCCGCGGTGGGGATGTCGCAGACGGCGATCTCCAAGATCTGGCGCGCCTTTGGCCTCAAGCCACACCTCGTGGAGCACTTCAAGCTGTCGCCGGACCCGCAATTCATCGACAAGGTGCGCGACGTGGCTGGACTCTATCTCAACCCACCGGAGGCAGCGGTCGTCTTGTGTGTTGACGAGAAGACCCAGATCCAGGCACTCGACCGCACCGCCCCGATGCTGCCGATGATGCCGAGCGTTCCGCGACGCCAGACCCACGACTACGTCCGTCACGGCACCACCAATCTCTACGCGGCGCTTGACGTCGCCTCGGGCCACGTGATCGCGGACATGACCCCGCGACACCGTGCCCGGGAGTTCAAGCAGTTCCTCACCCTCATCGACCGCAGCGTGCCCGACGAACTCGCGGTGGATGTCGTGTTGGACAACGTCGCCACGCACCGCACCCCGGAGATCCAGCGCTGGCTCCGGCGTCATCCCCGGTTCACGTTTCATTTCACCCCGACCTACAGCTCTTGGATGAACCTCGTGGAGCGCTGGTTCGCGGAGCTCACCACCAAATGGCTCAGGCGCGGCACTCATCACGGCGCCGCTGACCTGATCCGTGCAGTGGAGGCCTGGGTCGCCGACTGGAACGAGCACCCGCGCCCCTTCATCTGGCACAAGACCGCCGACCAAATCTTCGACAACCTCACCGGATATCTCAATCGCATTCCCAACTCAGGACACTAGTGCGGATCGTGCCGTGACTGACCTCCTAGCGGGTGACGGCCTGGCTGCCTTTCCACTGCAACCGTGGACGCGGACGAAGCTCTTCCTGATCGAACGCTACCTCGACATCTTCACGGTAGGCATGCGCAGAAGGTGGAGACTGGTCTATGCCGATCTCTTCTCCGGTCCGGGCCTTTGCGTTGATGAGGCAACGAGGGAGGAACGTCCCGGCTCAGCTCTGCTGGCCGCGCGGCGAGAGGAGTTCGACGCGCTCTTCTTGAACGACGTCAGCGCTGAGGCAATCACGGCGCTGAGGCAGCGGGTCGGCGGGCGAGATACGCGGAAGGTCCGATTGACTGCGTTGGATTGCAACGAAGCGGCAGTTGCCGCCCGCGAGCACCTCTTTCCGCCGACATCCGCAAGCGGAACTCTCGGTCTGGCCGTCATTGACCCGACGGCGTTCCAAATCTCGTTCGATGCTATTCGAGAGATGACCGCAGACCTACGAATCGATCTCATCATCACATTCATGACCGGGTACATTCTTCGCTTCATTGGCGAGCCGTCACTGGAGGGAAGGCTCGACCGCTTCTTCGGGACGCTTGAGTGGCGGGATCTCATTCCCGGCATTGATAGGGGGAGGTTGACGTACCGTGCCCTGCTCGATCTCTACGAGGCACAACTTCGCTCGATCGGGTACTCAGTCTTTGATGATCGCCAGCAGGCGCGAAATCGGGCCGGAGCAAGCATCTACCACATGGTCTTCGCCAGTAAGGATCCGCGAGGTGGGGACTTCTGGCAGAAGATCAGCCAGCGGGACGACGTGGGCCGCGCGCGGCTGCCCGGCTTCTAGCTACTCCCGCCCCAGCCTCAGCCCCAGCACACCGGCGAGCTCGACGAGCGTGGGGACGGCGGTCTCGCCGTGGAGGGCGCCGGCCTCGAGGTTGCGGGCGATGGCGAGCAGGATCTCGATGGCGCGCGGGGTGTCGAAGTCGTCGTCCATGGCGTCCATGAACTGGTTGCGCAGCGGCTGCACGCGCAGCTGGTCCGGCGGACCGCCGGTGCTCGCCGCCGCGCGGTGCAGCAGCGCCGCCTGCTCCTCGCGGCGCTCGATGTCGGCGCCGTGCCAGGGGTGCTCCTCGCGGTAGTGCGTGCCCAGCAGCGCGAGCCGGATCGCGTCCGGCGTGTGCCCGGCGTCGAGCAGCTCGCTCACCTTCACGAGGTTGCCGAGCGACTTCGACATCTTCACGCCGTCCAGCGTGAGCGTGCCGATGTGCATCCAGCAGCCGACGAACGGCTCGGCTCCCGTCGCGTGCTGCGACTGCACGATCTCGGACTCGTGGTGCGGGTAGATCAGGTCGCGCCCGCCGCCGTGGATGTCGATCCGGTCGCCGAGCGCGGCGCGCACCATCGCCGAGCACTCGATGTGCCAGCCGGGCCTGCCGCGGCCCCAGGGCGCGTCGAAGGCCGCGCCCGGGTAGTCCGAGGGCTGCCAGAGCAGAAAGTCGAGCGAATCGCGCTTCAGCTCCTCGGGCTCCTCGGGCATCGTGTCGGTGCGGGGGGCGTTGCGCAGCTCGTCGGCGCTCATCCCGGCGAGCGCGCCGAAGGCCGGCGCGGTGCGCGCCTCGAAGAAGACGTGGCCCCCGGCCTCGTAGGCGTGCCCGCGCTCCAGCAGCAGCGAGATCAGCTCGATGATCTCGGGGATGCTCCCGGAGACGCGCGGGTAGGCGTCGGGGCGCAGCACGTTGATCGCGTCCATGTCCTGCAGGAACTGCGTGTGCTGCTGCTCGGTCAGCTCCGCGATCGAGATGCCGCGCTCACGCGAGACGCGCACCATGTCGTCGTCGATGTCGGTGATGTTCTGGATGTGCCGGACCTCGAAGGACTGGAACTCGAGGTAGCGGCGCACGACGTCGAAGACGACGTAGGTGAGGGCGTGCCCGAGGTGTCCCACGTCGTACGGGGTGATCCCGCACACGTACATGCGGACGACGTGGTCCTCAATGGGTCTGAGTGGCTCTCTGCGGCGCGAGAGCGTGTGGTGGATCTCGAGCAGCAGCGGCTCCTCGTCGTGCGGATCGGGGTCGCGCGGGCCAGCGCCGGGCATCGTAGCATGGCGCTGTCGCTATCGAGGCCGCGCACGGGCGGCGCAGGCGGAGGAGGACGCAGTGCTGCTCGCACGGGCACGGGTTCGGGGCAGGGTGGTGCACGGCATCGTCGAGGACGGCGCGCTGCACCTCATCCGCGGCGGCCTCTTCGGCCGGCGCGAGCGCAGCGGCGAGGTCGTGCCGCTCGAGGAAGCGCGCCTGCTCGCGCCGACGCAGCCGACGAAGGTGCTGGCGATCGGCCTCAACTACCGCAGTCACCTCGCCTCGGGCGCGGCGACGGCGGCTGGCGCGCGGCCGGAGCCGGCGCAGCCGGAGCCGTTCATCAAGACGCCGAGCTCCGTGATCGGCCCCGGCGAGGCGATCGTGCTCCCGCCCGGCGCCGGCCGTGTCGACGAGGAGGGCGAGGTCGTCGCCGTGATCGGACGGCGCGGGCGCAACATCCCCGAGGAGCGCGTCGAGGACTACATCCTCGGCTACACCTGCGGCAACGACGTCTCCGCGCGCCACTGGCAGCGCGACGATCTCCAGTGGTGGCGCGCCAAGTCCGCCGACACCTTCACCGCCGCCGGCCCCTGGATCGCCACCGACCTCGACCCCGAGGCGATCCCGATCGCTGTGCGCGTCAACGGCGAGGAGGTCCAGCGGGCGACGACGGCCGACTTGATCCACTCGATCCGGCGTTGCATCGCCCACATCTCCAGCGCGATGACGCTGGAGCGCGGCGACATGATCTTCACCGGCACGCCCGGCGAGACAAGCCAGCTCGCCGCGGGCGACATCGTCTCCGTCGAGGTCGGCGGCGTCGGGGTGCTGCGCAACCCGGTGGTCGAGGGCTGAGCGCCCGCACGGACTGATCGGCCGGTCTGCCAGGCCAGCCTGATCGGTTGAGGAGGGGGGCGCGATGAGCGAAGGCGGCCGCACGCTGCGCCTCGCCCTGTTGCAGCTCCCCGCCTTCGAGCTGGCCGACCACGAGGCGGCCTGGGCGGAGCTGCTGCGGCGCATCGACGAGGCCGCCGCAGGCTCGTCCGCCGGAGTGCCGGACCTGATCGTGCTGCCCGAGGCGAGCTACCCCGCCTACTACCTGCACTCCCGCGAGGCCTACGAGGCCGCCGAGGTCCTCGCCGACGAGGAGGTCGAGCGCGCGATTGGCGAGCGCGCCGCGCGCCACGGCTGCGCGATCGCCGTCGGCCTCGTGCAGCGAGGCGGGGATGGCGCTGCGGGCGATGGGCGACTCGTGAACACCGCTGTGCTCTTCGCGCGCGACGGCCGCGTCGCCGCGCGGCAGCCCAAGCGCTTCCTCTGGCACTTCGACCGCCACTGGTACGCGCCCGGCGAGGCGGGCGCGCCGATCGCCCTTGAGGCGGCCGGGTCCGGGTCGACGGAGGTCGGGCTCTTCATCTGCTCCGACGGCCGCCTGCCGGAGATCACGCGCGAGCTTGCGCTGGGAGGCGCCGACCTGCTGGTCGACTGCACGGCCTGGGTGTCCTCGGGACGCGATCCGGCGGCGCTCTCCAACCCGCAGGTCGATTACATGCTGGCGGCGCGTGCGATCGAGAACGGCGCCTGGATCGCCGCTGCCGACAAGGTGGGCGTCGAGGCGGGCAGCATCGTCTACGCCGGCCGCAGCGGTGTCGTCGACCCGCGTGGGCGCTGGCGCGTGCAGGCGCCGAGCGACCGCCCCGGCGTCGTGCATACCGTCATCGACCTCGATGAGGCGACCGGCCCGCCGGTCGCGCCGCGCATCGAGCTGTACGGCGCGGCAGCGATTTCCGGCGACTCGCTCGAGGACGCCGAGGCGGGCTCAGGCAGGGACGAGGAGATCGTGCGCGTGGCCGCCGCGGCGGTGGAGGTCTCGCCCTCGGCCGTCGCGCTGATGGAGCGGGTGCGCGCCCTCGTCACGACGCTCGCGACGCAGGGCGTGGACCTCGTCGTGTTGCCCGATCTCGCGCGCGCGGACGCGCACGCGCTCGGCGAGGAGGAGCTGCTGCCGCTGCTGCGCTCGCTCTCCGCGGACGCCGGCGTGATGCTCGCCGTCGGACTCGCCGAGCGCGCGGGCGAGGCGACGTACAAGCGGCTCTCGCTGCTCGATCGCGGCGAGCTGATCGCGTCCTGCCGGCAAACGCATCTCGATGACGCCGAGCGTGCCGCGGGCTACCGCCCCGGCGACGAGCCGACGCCGCTGGTGGAGACGCGCCTCGGGCGGATCGGCCTGCTTCCGGCCGGCGATGCGCTCGCCCCCGAGCCCGCGCGTGGACTGCGGCTGCAGGGCGCGGAGTTGCTGCTCTGGTGCGCGCAGCCGCTGCCGGGCTTCGCCCCCGAGGGGTTGCGCGCCCTCGCGCGGTCACGGGCGGCGGAGAACCGCGTCTGGCTCGCGGCGTCAGCCGGTCCCGAGGAGGCGGGCGGAGCCTACGTCGTCGACCCATCGGGCGCCGTCGCCGCTGAGTCCCTCGCCGGGCAGTCGCTCGCCGTCGCGGCGGACGTACATCGCGGGCTGGCGCGCTGGCGCCGCGTCGCGCCGGACACCGATCCGATCGCAGAGTACCGGCCGGCGGGCTACCTCACGGGCGGGAGCGCCTGAGCGGGACAGGACGCGGCCGGAACGTCGGGCGACTCAGTCCGTGCCTGGTTCTACCGTCCTGGGACGCTTCGCACAGTGGGCGCAAATGAGGGAAGGCCCCCCGGCAGATGGCAGGAGCAGTTCCGGCCGCCCGCCCGGCGCCTGTCCGGCGGTGAGAAGCGCGCGGCCTCGGAAGATCCTGTCCACGGTGGATCCGATTGAGCGGTCGCGGATGTCCGGGGTGCGTACGTGCTTCTGACAGAACAGCAGCCGGCAGCGCGAGCACCCAGGGCCCATCCGCTCGAAACAGCCCTCGATCGCGCACTGGTTTCGCTCGTTCGACTTCGCGACGCGGGCGCGCCACTCTGTTTGCGCGCGCGAATCCTCCAGCCTCGCGCGACAGCGCCTGCCGGCGCAGACGTGTGTGTAGTCCTCGCCGCGCTCGCCGTGTTTCTCGCAGAAGGGGCGAGTGCAGTAGACGCACTCGCTCACGGCCTCGCGGCCGCAGCCCCGTCGCAGGAAGCTGGAGCCGAACTTGCAGGGCCGTGCCCTCGCCGCCACGTCAGCCCCAGATCTTGCGGCGCTCGAGGCAGTGAGCGCAGACGAGCGCGAGGACCGTGGCCGCGGGTTGGACTGAGTGGTCACGGACCTCGCGATTGCTCACGTGGTCCCTGCAGAACAACAGCCGGCAGCGCGAGCACTGGTGGCGCTGCCGCTCCGCACATTCCTCGATCGCGCACACGCTGACGCGGTTCGATGCCGAGGCGCGCTCGCGCCACTGCGCGTGCGCGCGCAGGTCCTGCAGCTTCTCGCGGCAGCGCTTGCCGGCGCAGACGTCCGTGTAGTTCTCGCCGCGCTCGCCGTGCTCGGCGCAGAAGGGGCGGCCGCAGTAGACGCAGTCGCTCACGGCCTCGCGGCCACAGCCGCGGCGCAGAAAGCCCGATCCGAATCCGCAGGGCTGTGCGCTCATCGCGACGCCGCCGATTCCCGGCGTTGCGCCCTCGGGCGACGCGTCCGGACCCCGAGGGCGGGACCGGCGCGCATTCTCGCACAGGCCGGCGCGGGCGCGCGCGCCTCGGGGTCAGCTCGGGGAGGTGCCGGCGCTCTGGATCTGCAACGTGATCTGCGTGTAGTCCTCGTCCTCCTCGAAGGTGTCGAAGGAGACCGAGCCCTGCAGTGAGCCGTCTTCCGAGGCGAATTCGAGCACCGTCGCGAACCCGACCGCCTGGTCGCTGGTGATCTCCCAGCCCTGCGCCTCGATGCGTTCGCGGTAGAGCTCGGTCGCCTCGAACGACGAGCCGGGAGTGAGCACGGTCAACTGGTATCCCGTGGCGCCGGGCTGGCTGCTCCAGAACAGCTCCACCACCGTCTGGTCGCCCTCGAGCAGGAACGCGGCCGGGAACCCGTCGGGCAGCGGCCGTCCCTCTTGCGGGAACGCGAACGGCGGATCGTCCGCCGGGATCGCGGGCTGGGCCTGGATCAGGTAGATGACCGTCGAGACGGGGCCGGACTGGACCGCGTTTGCCGCGTCTGCGTCCGCCGTACTGTCCGCTTCGGCCTCGCCGCTCGTTGCGTCTGGATCCGGCGTGCGCGGCAGGATCCAGACGAAGCCGCTGATGTCGGCGCTGATCGTGTTCTGGTACTGGAAGAAGCCCAGGTCTTCCCTCGATCGCCCGCCCGTCACCTGCCACGGCGACTGATCGAGCTGCTCGCTGACGAGGAACTCCGCGTCGACCTGCGGCCCCGGGATGTCGTAGACGATGAAGAAGGCAAGCTCGCCACTGATCCGCCTCGTGAGCACCGATCCGAGGAGCATGCCCTCGGGATGCACCGGCAGCGCAACCGGCATGTCGATGAACAGGTCATCGGCCGTGGCGGCGGGATCTTCGGAAGCGGCGATGCTGGCGGCGAAGCGCGCGAAGGCGTCCGCGCGGTCACTCTCCCAGAGCGCGCTGAACTCCTCGGGCGTCATGTCCGCGAGCTCGGCGATCGAGGTGAGCCGCTCGTCGGCGGACTCGACGGCGCTTGAGATCGTGGTGACGGCTGTGGGGTTCAGGGCGAGTTGCAGTCCGGGGACGATCCCGGCGGACCGCGATTCGACGACCGTGCCGAGCGGCTCGCCGACGCTCATCAGCCGCGCGGCAACGGCGGCCCCCGCCGCCGCGTCCGCCTCGGCCGAGGCTGTCTCGACGGATTCTTCGCCGCCCCCGCAGGCCGCGATCGAGGCCGCGAGCAGGAGGGCGAGCACGGCTGCGCCGACAGCGAGCGCTGATCGCATCAGGAGTCCTGTCCATCCGAGCGGGGCGCCTGTCGCCGCAAGCCGAGCAGTGCGATGGATGGGGTGGGTGAGGGGATTTGAACCCCCGATCTCCAGGGCCACAACCTGGCGCCTTTGACCGCTAGGCGACACCCACCACGCGGAGCCGCGGCCCCTGGGCCGCGCCCATCGAGTGTATCAGCGCGCCGCCCTCACCGGCGAGGACGCAGGACGCGGGCTGGAGGCCGCCGCGGAGGCTACTGCGGGGCGATCGCTCGGTACTTGCCGCGGAAAAAGAGCAGCGGGTCCGCGTCGGGGCGGACGATCTCGCAGCTGGCGACCTCGCCGACGAAGATCTTGTGGTCGCCGCCGTCGAGGATGCTGTGCGTGCGGCAGTCCAGCCAGGCGATGGAGCCCTCGAGCAGGGGCGATCCGAGGTCGCTCATGTGGTAGCCCGTGTCGCCCATCGGGTTGTCGGGCGGAGTCGTGCCGGCGAAGAAGTTGGAGACCGCCTCCTGGTCATCGGCCAGGACGTTGATGGCGAAGTTGCCCGCCTGGTCGATCACCGGGTACGAGGTGGCCCTCAGGTCGACGCAGACGAGGAACAGCGTCGGCTCCAGCGAGAGCGCGGAGATCGCGTTCGCGGTGAGCCCTCGCGGGCCGTCGTCGCCGACCATCGTCACCACCGTGACGCCGGTCGCGAAGTTGCCGCAGACGTCGCGGAACATGCGGGTGTCGATGCCGGAGGAACTGGTAGTCATGCTCGCATCCTCTCAAGCGCCTTGCCGCTGAGGCTCACGGGTCGCGCTGCTACACTGAGAGATACCGGACGCCGCCGCCGAGCGCCACCCCGGCGGGCGCGGCCGGAGTTCTCCACGACGCTCTCCGAATCGAGGCCGAGATGTCGCCGAACCCCGCATTGCAATGTCCGCGAGACGGCGCCGAGCTGATTGTCGAGCACCTGCATGGCATCGAGGTCGACCACTGCGCGACCTGCAACGGACGCTGGCTCGACCACCACGAGCTCGACTACCTCGAGGCGACGAAGGCCGACGAGGCCGTGCGCCGTGGCACGATCCGCTATTCGGAGCGCGACTCCGATCTGTCCTGCCCCGTCTGCGACGAGCAGATGGCCGCCTTCAACTACCGCGCCTACGACCTGGAACTCGACACCTGCCGCAGCGAGCACGGCTTCTGGCTCGACGCCGGCGAGGAAGGCCGCGTTCGCGACATCATCGACGAGCGCGTGCGTGGCCTGAAGCGCTCCGCCTCCGCCGAGGCGGCGTGGGGCGACTTCCTCGACGGCCTCGGGGGGCGCGGCGGGGGAGGCGCCTGGGGCTCCGTGCGCCGCTTCTTCGGCGGCGGGCGGAGCTGACGCGCTTCGCCCGGCTGTCCCGGCCCCGCGCGGCCCGCTGCGTACAATCGCCGCATGAGGCCGCCCGCATGACCACCGAGGCTGCCGACCGCGCACCGACGTTCGACCCTGTCGCGGCGATGTCGCTGCGCATCGAGGCCGGGGACCAGCTCGGCGCGCTCACGCTCGCCCGCGAGCTGCACCCCGCGCAGCTCGCGGACGCCTTCGCCGGCATCGATCACGAGGTCAGCGATCTGCTGGTGCAGCGCCTGGCGCCCCGGGAGCTGGGCGCTGCGCTCGCCTACCTGGAGCCGCACTACCGCGAGGACCTGCTCGTCGGGCTCGCGCCGGAGCGCATCGCGCAGGTCATGGAGGTCGTCGCCGACGACGTGGCGACGGACATCGTCCAGGACCTGCCGGAGGAGATCGGCAGCCAGGTGCTGGCCGCCCTCTCGCTCCGCCAGCAGCACGCGATCAGCCACCTCATGGCGCACGACGAGGAGAGCGCCGGCGGTCGCATGACGGGCCAGCGCATCGCGATGCCGCCCGGCCGCCTCGCCGGCGAGGTGATCGACGACCTGCGCTCGATCCGGCCCGACGCGACGCAGCCGTTCTACATCTACGTCACCGACGACGACGGCCGCCTCGAGGGCGTCGTCAACCTGCGCTCGTTGCTGATCGCGCCGGCGCAGACGCCGATCGCCGAACTCACCCTCCGCGACGATGTCGTGTCCGTGAACGCCTCCACCGACCAGGAGGAGGCGGCGCGCCTGCTCAAGCGCTACAAGCTGCTCTCCTTGCCCGTCGTCGACGACGACGGACACTTGATCGGCGCGCTGACCGCCGACGATCTGATCGACGTGCTTGAGGACGAGGCGACCGAGGACATGTTCCGGCAGGTCGGCGTCCACGAGGACGAAGACCTGCGCTCGATCGTCCGCTCGGTGCGGTTTCGGCTGCCGTGGCTGATGGTCAACCTCGTCACGGTGCTGCTGGTGGGGTTCGTGGGCGCGCTGTTCGAGAGCACGGTTGCGCGTGTCGCGGTCCTCGCCGCCTTCCTGCCGGTGGTGGCGGGACAGGGCGGGAACGCCGGCATCCAGACGCTCACGGGTCGTGATCCGCTCGCTCGCCGTCGGCCGCCTGCGCGGACGCGACCTCTGGCGGGGAGTGCTGCACGAGGCGGCAACGGGGTTGCTCAACGGCCTGGTGGTCGGCGTGGCGGTCGGGCTGGTCGCCTGGCTCTGGCAGGGCAACGCGGCGCTCGGCCTGATCGTCGGCCTGGCGCTCGCCGCCAACATGCTCGTCGGCGTCATCGCCGGGGTGCTGATCCCGATGGGCCTGCAGCGCTTCCGCTCGGACCCCGCCCTCTCGGCGGGGATCTGGCTCACCACGGCCACCGACGTGCTCGGCTTCGCTGTCTTCCTCACCCTCGCCGCGCTCTTCGTGAGCGCGATCGACTGAGGGCGGCGCTCAGACCTCGAGGTGGCGGAAGCAGCTCGTGACGTGGTCGTTCACGAGGCCTGCCGCCTGCATGTAGGCGTAGCAGATCGTCGGGCCCACGAAGTTGAACCCGCGCGAGCGCAGATCGCGGCTGAGCGCCCTCGACTCTTCCGTCTGCGCGGGAATGTCCGAGAGCGACTCGAAGGCGTTACGCCTCGGCGACGCGCCGACGAAGGCCCAGACGTACTCGTCGAACGAGCCGTGCGCTGACTGCACCTCGAGGAAGGCCGCGGCGTTGCGCACCGCGGAGGCGATCTTTGCCCGGTTGCGGATGATCCCGGGGTAGCGGAGCAGACGCTCGCGGTCCTCATCGCCGAAGCGAGCGACCTCCCTGGGATCAAAGCCGGCGAAGGCGGCGCGGTAGCCCTCGCGCCGCACGAGCACTGTGCGCCAGCTCAACCCCGCCTGCGCGCCCTCGAGGATCAGCAACTCGAAGTGCGTGCGGTCGTCGTGGACGGGCACGCCCCACTCGCGGTCGTGGTACTCGTGCATCAGCGCATCGCCGCCCGCGGCCCACTCGCAGCGGGCAGGGCCGTCGCTCACGCGCCGCCCCGGCCTCCCGCCCCGGCGATCAGCGGCGCGGCCTCGTAGCTGCCGTCGCCGCGGGCCGCCTCGAGGGCGGAGAGCAGCCGCGCCAGCGTCTCGTAGCCGACCTCGCGTCCCCACGTCACCGGGCCGCGCGGGTAGTTCGTCGCGTGCTGCATCGCGGCGTCGATGTCCTCGCCGCTGGCCGCTCCGTCGCCGAGGGCGCGCGCGGCCTCGTTCATCACCGTGCCGAGCATCCGCGCAAAGGCGAAGCGCTCCTCCGCGCTCGCCTCAGCGAGCTGCTCCGGGTCGCACAGCGCGGCAGCCTCGACGAAGGCGTCGACGGCTGCCGCGAGGTCGGCCGACAGCGCCAGCGGTGAGGCCTCGACGGCCACGTTGGCCGTCGGCGGGTCGCTGCCGTAGTCGTAGACGCCGCTGCCGGTCTTGCGGCCCAGATCGCCGCGCTCGGCGAGTCCGGCCTGCACGCGCGGCGGCTCGAAGCGCGCCGGCCGGCCGGTGCGCTCCCAGACGGAGATCGTGACCGCGTGGTTGACCTCCTGGCCGACGAGGTCGGCGACCTGCATCGGCCCCATCCGGAACTGGCCCAGCTTGCGCATCGCGCCGTCGATCGTGTCGGGCCCCGCGACGCCCTCGTCGAGCATCCGGAAGGCCTCGACGTATGAGCTGCGGGCGACGCGGTTGACGATGAAGCCCGGCGCGTCCGCGGTCCGGGCGGGGACCTTGCCCCAGGCGCTCGCGGTCTCCGCCACCAGCTCGGCGGCGGCCTCGCTCGTCGCCTCGGGGGCGACGACCTCGACCAGCGCCATCACCGGCGCGGGGTTGAAGAAGTGCATCCCGACCACGCGCGAGGGGTTGCGCAGCGGGCTCGCGATCTCACCGACGGAGAGCGACGAGGTGTTGGTCGCCAGCACGGCGTCCGCCGGAGCGGCGGCGTCGAGCTGCCGGAATAGCTCCTGCTTCACGCCGAGGTCCTCGACGACCGCCTCGACGACGAGTTCGACGCCCTCGAGGTCGTCGAGGGAGCCCTCGATGAGGCGTCCGATGACGGCGGCGTGCTCCTCCTCGGACATCGTGCCGCGGTCGACCTGGCGCTGGAGCCGCGCCGCGACGGACTCGCGGGCGCGCTCGACCGCGCCGGGCTGGGTGTCGATCAGCCGCACGGTGCAGCCGTGCGTGATCGCCACCTGGGCGATGCCGGCGCCCATCGTGCCCGCGCCGAGGATTGCGACCTGTTCGACCGCCATCGTGCTAGCAGCGCTCGATCACGGCGGCCATGCCCTGGCCGCCGCCGATGCACATCGTCTCGAGGCCGATCTCCGCGTCGCCGCGCTCCATCTCGTGCAGCAGCGTCGCCATGATGCGCACGCCGGTCGCGCCGACGGGGTGGCCGATCGAGATGCCGGAGCCGTTGACGTTCATCCGGTCCCAGTCGGAGTCGCTCAACCCCCACGCGCGAGTGACGCCCAGCACCTGGGCCGCGAACGCCTCGTTCAGTTCGATCAGGTCGATGTCGCCGAAGTCCATGCCGAGCTGGTCGAAGGTCTTCTGCGCGGCGGGGACGGGGCCCAGGCCCATCAGCTTCGGCGCCACGCCGGCGACGGACCAGCCGCGCAGCTTGCCCATCGCCTTCAGGCCCAGCTCGGCGGCCCGCTCGGGCGTGGTCACGATGCAGACGGCGGCGGCGTCGTTCTGGCCGCTCGCGTTGCCCGCCGTGACGGTCGACTCCGGGTCGTCCGCGGCGTAGACGGCGCGCAGCCGCGCCAGCGACTCCAGCGAGGTGTCGCGCCTCGGGTGCTCGTCCGTGTCGACGATCACCGGGTCGCCGCGGCGCTGGGGGACCGCGACCGGGACGATCTCGGCCGCGAAGCGGCCCTCGTCCTGCGCGGCGACGGCGCGCAGGTGCGAGCGCAGCGCGAGGGCGTCCTGCTCCTCGCGCGGGATGCCGTACTCGCGGCGCACGTTCTCGGCGGTCTCGATCATGCCGCCGGGCACCGGGTGGAGGATGCTGCCCGCGGTGATGCGCGCCCGCGCGAGGCGGTCGTGCAGCTCGATGCTGCCGTTGTTGGGGCCCCAGCGCGGGGCGCTCGAGTAGAACTCGACGGTGCTCATGCTCTCCGCGCCGCCCGCGAGGACGACGTCCGCGACGCCGGTCTGGACCTGCATCGCGGCGTAGCAGATCGCCTGCAGGCCGGAGCCGCAGCGGCGGTCGATCTGCAGCCCCGGCGTCTCGACGGGCAGCCCCGCGTGCAGCGCCGCCACGCGGCCTACCGCGGGCGCCTCGCCGCTCGGGTAGCACTGCCCGAAGACGACGTCGTCGATCTCGGTGGGATCGAGCTGGGTGCGTTCGAGCAGCGCCTCGATGACGGTGGCGGCCAGCGCCGTCACGGTGATGTCGCGGAAGACGCCGCCATAGCGCCCCACGGGGGTGCGCAGCGGGTTACAGATCACGGCCTCGCGCATACGCTTGCTCCTCTACCGGCCCGGGCGCGCGGACTTCCTCGCCGCGCCGCCGCCGCCATGGTAGCGGGCGACGGGCGAACGAGGGCCGGTGGCCTCGGGCTGCCTGCTCAACTCGCCGAGATCTGCTCCGCGTGCTCCTGCAGGTGCGTGAAGACCATGCTCATCCCGCGCTCGCCGTCCATCCCCGGTCGCAGCTCGCGCTCCAGGTGCTCCGCCGTCACGCCCGCCCAGAGGGCGTCCGCGTGCGCGCTCGATGCGGCGAACGCCTCGATTGCCTCGGCGGCGCTGGAGAGCGACGGGTCGCTGCGCTCGGTGCTCGCCTCCCCGCCGCCGGCGAGGCTCACGGCCCAGTTGGCGAAGGCGTAGTCCACGCCGATCGTGTGCTCCGCGGTCTGGCGGCGCGTCCACTCGTCGCCCTCGGGCTGTTCGTCCCAGCCCTCGGTGGCGCCTTCGAGGGCGGCCCGGAAGGCCGCTCGCCCCTCAGCGATCTGTTCACGCAGTTCGTCCGGTGTCGCCATCGGTCACCCCCTCGCACGCGGCGTGCCGCCGCCGTGCGGCCACAGTGTAGCGGCTAGCGCGAGGGCGCCCAGCGGAAGCGGCGCGCGGCCACGACCGCGCCCGCCAGACCCCACGCGGCGATCACCGCGAGGTCCCCGAGCCGTAAGCCGGAGCCATCCTCGAACGGGTTGAACGCCGCCTGGAGCGCGATCGAGAGGTGCTTGACGGGAAAGATGTCGCCGGCGAGGCCGAGCCAGGCCGGCGCGTTCTCGCGCAGCGGGATGAAGACGTCCGAGATGAACAGCAGCGGCAGGATGATCGCGTTGACGACGGCCGGCGCGGCCTCGGCGTTGGGGATGAACGCGGTCGTGGCGAGGCCGAGCGCCGCGAAGGCAGCCGCGCCCACCACGAGCGAGAGCAGGAAGGCCGGCATCGTGCCGCTCGGCACGTCGACGCCGTAGAAGAGCAGGCCGAATGCGGTGACGACGATGACCAGCAGGATCGCGATCAGCGTCATGAAGAGCACCTTCGCGCCGAGGTACGCAGCCCTCGGCAGCGGCGTGCCGGCCACGCGCTTCAACTGCCCCTGGTCGCGCGCGAACGCGATCGACATCGCGAGGCCGGTGTAGCAGGCGTTGATCACGCTGAACGCTGCGATAGTGGGGATGTAGAACGTCGATGTGTTCGTCCGGCCGCCCTCGATGTCGATCGGCTCGTTGCCGAAGATCACGTTGAAGATCACGAGGAAGATCAGCGGGAAGAAGAAGGTGAAGAAGGCCGCGGCCGGGTTCCGCGTGAACGCCAGCCGCTCGTAGCGGAGCTGGCGGATCAGTAGCCGCGCGGTCGTCATGCCTGCCCCTCCGGACGAGCGGCCGCGACGGCCCCCGAGGTGAGATCGAGGTACACATCCTCCAGCGTCGCGCGCTCCACGCGCAGATCGGGGAGCTCAATCCCCGCGCGCAGCGCCCGCCCTGTCAGCTCGTGCAGCAACTCGGTGGGCGCCTCGGTCCGCAGCTCGTAGCGCCCCTGGCCGTCGTCGTGCGCGCTCTCGAGGCCGTCGAGGATGCCCGCGTGGCCGCCGGGCAGGCGGAAGGAGACGATGGCGGCAGGGCGGCGCGCCATGAGCTCGGCGGGCGATCCCTCGGCGACGATTGCACCGCTGACGATCACCCCGACGCGGTCGGCCAGGTGCTCGGCCTCGTCCATGTAGTGGGTGGTCAGCAGCACGGTCGCGCCGGAGGAGCGCAGGTTGCGGACCATGTCCCAGGCCTGGCGGCGCGCCGCCGGGTCGAAGCCGGTCGTCGGCTCGTCCAGGAACAGCAGCTCCGGGTCGCCCGCGAGGGCGATCGCGACATCGAGGCGGCGCTGCTGTCCACCGGAGAGCCTGCGCACGCGCTGGCCGCGCTGCTCATGTAGCCCGACCGTCTCGATGATCTCGTCCAGCGGGCGGGGGTGCGGGTAGTAGCCGCGGTATTGCTCGATCGCTTCCGCGACGCGGAGGTATGGCTCGACGCCGGTCGTCTGCAGCACGATGCCGATCCGCTCCCGGAGCGCGCGATCGCGGCGCGCCGGGTCGTGGCCGAGCACGCTGACCTCGCCGCCGTCGCGCTCGCGGTGCCCCTCGAGGATCTCGACGGCCGTCGTCTTGCCGGCGCCGTTGGGACCGAGCAGCGCGTAGACCTCCCCGCGCGCGATCTCGAGGTCCAGGCCGCGCACCGCCTGGACCGCGCCGTAGGACTTGCGCAGCCCGCGCACCATGATCGCCAGGTCGCTCGCCATGCACCGAGTCTAGCAGGGTGATGAAAAAGGGGCGGTCGTCTGGCAGGATAGGACTGGCGGCGGGGGCATAGCCTGGAGGCTGCCCCATGCGAGGCGATGCTGAGCGTCAGACCAACATGTTGCTGGCGGTGACGCCGGACTCCTTCATCCCAGACGACCACCCGATCCGCCGCATCAAGCCGATCGTCGATTCCGCGCTGCAGCGGCTCTCGCCGCTGTTCGGCACGATGTACAGCAAGCACGGCCGGCCCTCGATCCCGCCCGAGCACTTGCTCAAGGCGAGTCTGCTGATCGCGCTCTACTCGATCCGTAGCGAGCGCCAGTTCTGCGAGCGGCTGCGCTACGACCTGCTGTTCAAGTGGTTCCTCGACCTCAACATCTCAGACGAGCCGTTCGACGCCTCCAGCTTCTCGAAGAACCGCGAGCGCCTGCTCGCTGCCGATGTCGCGCGCGCCTTCTTCGCCGAGGTGGTGGCCGAGGCGAAGCGGCGCCGGCTGCTCTCCGCCGAGCACTTCACGGTGGATGGGACGCTGCTGGAGGCCTGGGCCTCGCTCAAGAGCTACCGCCCGCGCGACGAGCAGGAGCCACCCCCGGGCGGACGCAACCCGGATGTCGACTTCCGGGGGCGGCGGCGCAGCCGCGATACGCATAGTTCCGGCACCGACCCGCAGGCGCGGCTGTACACGAAGGGGTCGGGGCAGACGGCGAAACTGAGCTACATGGGGCACCTGCTCACCGAGAACCGTCACGGCCTGGTGCTGGACGTGGAGCTGACCGAGGCGAACGGGTACGCCGAGCGCGAGGCGGCGGTCACGATGCTGGAGCGCAGCGTGAGCGGCTGCGGGACGCTGGGCGCCGACCGCGGCTACGACACGCGCGACTTCGTGGCGGCGCTGCGCGCTCGCGGCGTGACGCCGCACGTGGCGCAGCACGACCGCCGCCGCCGCAGCGCCGTGGACGGGCGCACCACGCGGCATCGCGGCTACAGGCAGAGTCAGAAGCGACGCAAGATCGTGGAGCAGGTCTTCGGCTGGCTGAAGACCGTGGGCGGCGGGCGCAAGCTGCGTTTCGTGGGCCGCGAGCGCAACCGCGGCTGGCTGGAGCTCACCGCTGCCGCCTACAACCTGGTGCGCATGGCCACGCTTGAGACCGCCGCGGCGTAGGCGCAGTGCGCCCTCCGCCCCGCCAGGGAGCCCTCAGAGGCGCCCGGGGGCAGGTCAGGAGGCCACGATCACGAACCCGGAGGCCGCTTCAAGCAGCCCGGCACCGCTCCAAACCCCCGGAAGGCGTTTCTTCAGCACCCTGCTAGTGTCCTGAGTTGGGAATGCGATTGAGATATCCGGTGAGGTTGTCGAAGATTTGGTCGGCGGTCTTGTGCCAGATGAAGGGGCGCGGGTGCTCGTTCCAGTCGGCGACCCAGGCCTCCACTGCACGGATCAGGTCAGCGACGCCGTGATGAGTGCCGCGCCTGAGCCATTTGGTGGTGAGCTCCGCGAACCAGCGCTCCACGAGGTTCATCCAAGAGCTGTAGGTCGGGGTGAAATGAAACGTGAACCGGGGATGACGCCGGAGCCAGCGCTGGATCTCCGGGGTGCGGTGCGTGGCGACGTTGTCCAACACGACATGCACCGCGAGTTCGTCGGGCACGCTGCGGTCGATGAGGGTGAGGAACTGCTTGAACTCCCGGGCACGGTGTCGCGGGGTCATGTCCGCGATCACGTGGCCCGAGGCGACGTCAAGCGCCGCGTAGAGATTGGTGGTGCCGTGACGGACGTAGTCGTGGGTCTGGCGTCGCGGAACGCTCGGCATCATCGGCAGCATCGGGGCGGTGCGGTCGAGTGCCTGGATCTGGGTCTTCTCGTCAACACACAAGACGACCGCTGCCTCCGGTGGGTTGAGATAGAGTCCAGCCACGTCGCGCACCTTGTCGATGAATTGCGGGTCCGGCGACAGCTTGAAGTGCTCCACGAGGTGTGGCTTGAGGCCAAAGGCGCGCCAGATCTTGGAGATCGCCGTCTGCGACATCCCCACCGCGGCGGCCATCGATCTGGTCGACCACTGCGTCGCGTTGTGCGGTTGTTCTTCCAGTGTCTTGACGATCACCGCTTCAATCTGGGCGTCGCTGATCGTGCGCGGTGCACCGGGGCGCGGCTCATCGCTCAGTCCATCGAGCCGCCGCTGCGCAAAGCGTCTGCGCCATTTGCCCGCGGTCACCGGATGGCAACCAAGCGCCGCGGCGATCTCGGTATTCGGGGTCCCTTCTGCCGCAGCGAGCACGATCCGGCAGCGCAGCGCCAACGCCTGAGCCGATGTCGGTCGGCGCGCCCACCGTTCCAGCGTCTCACGCTCATCGTCGCTCAGTACAACCGCCACCGTCGGCCGGCCAAGTCGGGTACTCATGACACTCCAGCGTCTGCCCCACACGGGCAACACCCCGCTGTACCAACATCATACCCGCTTGTTTATCGCATTCCCAACTCAGGACACTAGCCACGGGCTGCGCTACGGGCTGGCGCGGGCCGGGTGCCGGACGTGAGGCCTCGGTACGGGATCCTCAGGGCAGTCGGCGAACCCGAAGAAGCCGCAGCGATCGTCATCGTGCCCGGACGACTCGAGAGCGTCGAGACGGCAGTGGGCCACGTCGAGCAGCGCGCTGCTCTGCACCCTCACCCTCGCGCCGCTACTGCAGCGGCAGCGGCGGCTGCCACCACGCCGGGCGCTCGCTGACCTCGATGCGCTCGACCCACTTCACCCAGTGATAGCCGCGCCGCTCCGGCGCGATCACGCGAACCGGGAAGCCGTGCCCCGCGCTCAGCCGCTCGCCGCCCACGTGCGTCGCCAGCAGCAGCCCCTCCGCCTCGCCGAGGCCGAAGCGCCGCCGGTAGCCCGTCGCCGAGATCGCCTCGATGCTCTGCGCCTCGGCGTCGACGCCCGCCCGCGCGAGCAGCGCCGAGAGCGGCACGCCGCTCCAGTCCTGCCGTGTGTACCAGCCGCCGGTGCAGTCCAGCGTCGCCCTCAGCGTGTGCTGCGGGAGCGCGGCCAGCTCGCGGTAGCCGAGCGCGTACGGCTTGGCGACCGCGCCGCGCAGCTCCAGCCGCCAGGCGTCGGCGGCGATCCGCTGGCGGGTGTCGCTGAGCCAGTTGGTGACCGGGTGCGCGTTGCCCTCGAAGCTTGCCTCCTCGCGCGAGCCGGTGAAGCGCCGCTGCGGCCCGGACAGCGCCGAGGCCGCCGCGACGCCGCGCCAGAGCACGAAGCCGCCCGCGCCGACGGCGAGCAGGCGCAGCAGCGCGCGGCGGCTCGTGAAGTCCGTGTGCCGCACCCGCGGCCAGCGCAGCGCGGCGTGGAGCGCGAAGGGCGGCACGAGCGCGAAGGCGAGGACCGCGTGCAACACCAGCGGGCGCATCTCGCCGTAGAAGGGGACCGGGAGGCTGCCTCGTCCGACCGCCGCCCACCAGATGCCCGTGCCGAGCGTGCCGAGGAACAGCACCCCCAGCGCGCCCGGCGCGATCGACCACGGCCCGGCGCCGCGCCGCGCGAACGAGCGCATCACGATGCGCCACTTCCAGAGCAGCAGCGCGACCAGCGAGAGCCCGCCGAGGCCGTGCAGCCAGAACACCCAGCGGCCCTCGGGGCGGCCGACGAGGAAGCTGCCCAGCCCGGACGCCAGCTCGAGCAGCAGCAGGGCGAGGATCGCGAGGTTCACAGCGCGCGAACTCACCGGCCGCCTCCCGTCGCCGCGCATCACAAGGATGCACGTTACGGCGGATCGATGACAGTCGAATTGGCTGGCATGGGGACGGTGGAGCGGCGATCGCGCGCGTTGAGCACCTCACGGGACCTCCCTCGAGACGCACCGCGCGATGCCCGCGAGCATCCCGACGACGTACATAGCCGCGCCGGGGCGTCCGCGACGCGATCGCGGATCGCATCGGGGAGTTCGAGCAGCCCGCGGTCACCGGCGTAGCCGGCAGTGGGGAAGGCGGAGCCCCCGCGTGACCGCGCTGACGAATGTTATTGACAGACTCAGGAAGGTGCCCCAAAACGTCCGTAATGGAGTAGCGACCGCAGCGGTTCGCTGCGGTCGGGTCTGCGTTGATCGGCTGCGGTGACGACGACGAGCAGCCTGTGGCAACGGCGGCGCCGACCACGGCGGCGACCGCTGCGGCGACCACGGCGCCAACGGCGGCGGCAACCGCTGCGGCGACCGAGGCGGCGACGGGCATTACCCAGCCGGTCGATACGTCGGCCCAGGCGCAACCGGGCGGGATCGTCCCGAGATATACGGCCTACGCCAACCCCCCGCACCTCGACATCAATCTGCAGCAGACAGGAGTGCAGGCGGCTGTCATAGCTGTCTATGACACGCTGCTCGAACCGGAGCCGGGGTATCTCGCCCCACCGTCGGGCGCTGTTCGCGGGGGGCTGGCCGAGAGCTGGGAGTTCCCCGATCCGCAGACGGTCGTCCTCCACCTGCGGGAGGGCGTGAAGTGGGATCCGCGACCACCGACGAACTCGCGCGTGCTCGACTCCGAGGACGTGCTCATGACCTGGGACTCGTTCAAGGAGCAGAACACGTACCGGAAGGACTTCAACGCCGAGTTGAACCCCTTCGCACCGATCAGCAGCATGGATGCACCCGACGCCCAGACGGTGGTCATCAACATGCCGCGCCCGAACTCGCTGGTGTTGCCCAGGCTCGCGTCTCTCAGTTCGGCGTCCTTCAACGTCACCCCGAAGGAAGCCTTCGGTACCGGGTCAAACTCCTTCGACATCCGCCAGGAAGCGCGAGGAACAGGCGCAATGCTGCTCGAGCGCTGGGAGCCGGACGTGGAGATGATCTACCGCCGCAATCCCAACTACTGGCGGGAGAACAGGCCGTTCGTCGACGGCGTCGACGCGCACATCATCACTGAGTACACGCAACAGCTGGCGCAGTATACGTCTGGCCAGATCTGGAATACCCCGGTCGCGGCAGCCGACCTCCTCGATGTCAAGGAGCAAATTCCGGAAATCCAGGTGATGGAGAACGATCTGCCGACCTGGTCCTACCGCTTCTGGTTCGGCCTGCTTCCGGGCAACGTGTTCCGCGACGCCCGCGTCCGCCGGGCCGCGTCCATGCTCGTCGACCGGAAGCTGATTCAGGACACGTTCTACGGCATCCCCAAGTTCGAGAGCGCCGGATACGCGGTAACCCGGTATCTCACCACCGTCGGCATGGCGCCCTACTACCAGGACATCTGGCTCAACCCGGAGACCGACGACTACACCCCCGAAGAGAGGATGACCTTCGAGTATCGCCCGGAGGAATCAGCGAAGCTGATTGCTGCCGCCGGGATCGACACCCCGGTGGAATACGACCTCGCCTACTGCAAGGGTCGCTATGGTGCTACCTACGAGGCCGTAGCGGAGGCGATGAAGGGTATGCTGGAGGCGTCAGGCGCCTTCAAGTTGAACCTCAAGCACGCTGACTACACTACCGCCTGGATTCCCGAATACGTCGTAAGCAGCGGCAAGGCGAAGCACCCGTTCTTCACGCCCAACGCTACGCTCGGGGCACCCATCGCACTGAAGTACGCTCTCGATTACTTCCATCAGGGCGGTACGCTTCAGAACGTCTACATCCACGCAGATGCCCCGCAGATTGAGGGCTATGCCGAAAACGAGGAGATGCTGCTGAGGGCCGTCGCGACGACCGACCTTGACGAACAGAGAGACATCCTGCAGAGCTGGCAGCGGCACATGGCCTTGTGGGCCCCCTGCATCGACGACCCGAACCCCGGCGTGGGGCCCTTCCTGCTGAACTGGCCGTGGGTGATGAACAAGCGAGTCTTCCGGGGCCACACCAAGATGGACGCCTGGACCGACCAGTGGATCGATCAGGCGAAGCTCGCCGAGCTCGGCTACGCCTAGCAAGGAAGTGTGGTGGCGCTGGGTGCGCGTTTGTGAGGCGGGAGTCCCGTTAGCCGGGCCTCGCAACCTGGCAGACGGCGCTCGGCAGCCGCGTCCCAGCGCAGCAGATAATCGGCCGGGCATGCCTGGCATGGTGGCGACGTGTCGTTTCAGGCATATCTAGTTCGCCGTCTAGCGCTAGGGCTTGTGACGATCTGGCTCGTCACGGTGATCGTGTTCTTCGGGCTGCGCGTTGTCATGCCCTTGTTCTATGGGGACGTCGTAGACGTCCTCACGGCTGAGTCGAGCTTTCCCGACGCGGAGCGCGAGCGCAACCTGCGCAAGCTGTACGGCCTGGACCAACCCGTCATCACCCAATACGGCAAGTGGGTGGCCGGCATGGTTCGAGGAGATCTGGGACACTCCCTGTTCAGTGGTCGTTCAGTATGGACGGACATTCAACATCGCCTCCCGGTCTCATTGGAGCTCGGCCTGATAGGGTTGTTTTCATCGGTCTTCGTGGCAGTGCCGATGGGAATAATGGCAGCACTGCTGCAAGACCGCTGGCCAGACTACACGCTGCGCATCTACGCGATAAGTCTCACGTCGGTGCCAAGCTTCTGGATAGCGATAATGATCATCGCGTACGGAGCGATCTGGTTTAACTGGGCTCCGCCAATCGAGTTTGCGTTCCTTCATGAAGACCCGGTTCAGCACTTCAAGATCATGCTCCTGCCGGGATTACTTATCGGCTTGACCCCGTCGGGGGCGCTTGTTCGTGTTGTTCGCTCGCAGATGCTGGAGGTGCTGCGCCAGGATTATGTGAGAACTGCACGAGCAAAGGGGCTGGCGCCATCGGGGGTGGTTCTGCGGCATGCGCTCCCCAACGCACTGATTCCGGTAGTGACCATTATTGGGCTGGAACTGCCGGGTCTCGTTGCGGGGACCGCGCTATTCGAAATCATCTTTGTCTTGCCGGGCATGGGCAACTACATCGTGACCTCGATCGGCCGGCTTGACTACCCGGTGGTCCAGGGGATCAACGTCATGTTTGCAGCGGTGATTGTCGCAACCGTCCTGTTGGTCGATCTCTCGTATGGGCTGATCGACCCACGCATCCGGTACGCATAGGAGGCCAGTCGTGGAAGGCGAAGTCGCCGGGAAGTCGACCATAGCCGGACTGGTCCGAGGTGTGCCGGGGGCAAGTGCACCAGCCTCAATCGCCCGCTTCGCCCGGCGTAAGCCGCTCGGGTTCATCGGCGCAATCATCGTGACCGGCTTTGTCGTGCTGGCGGTTTTCGCTCCAATAATCTCACCGTACGATCCAGAGCAGACCGATCTGCGCCGCACACTCGAGCCATCCAGCTGGGATCATCTGTTTGGCACGGACAGGTCGGGTAAAGACATTCTCTCGCGGTTGATCTGGGGTTCGCGCCTGTCGATGACCGTGGGGTTCGGAGCGATCACCATCAGTGGTGTTGTGGGAACGGCTTTGGCGCTTATTGTCGTCTACACCGGTCGATGGACCGATATGCTCGTCGGGCGAGCCGTCGACGCGATGATCGCCATGCCGGCACTCATGATCCTGATCACAATACTCGGAGTTGCGCGACGGACCGACGCCAATCTCATACTTGCAATGGTGGTTGCGCTGGGTGTGCTTCGCATTGCTCCCCTGACACGTGTGTACCGCTCCGCGGTCCTCGAGATCCGCAATCGACAGTTCGTGGAAGCGGCGGAGACGACAGGCGCGGGGCCGATCCGGGTCATGTTGAGGCACATTCTGCCCAATATCATGCCCCTGATCATCGTCACCTCGACCATCGCGCTTCCAGCCATGATCCTGGCGGAAGCCAGTCTCTCGTTTCTTGGGTTTGGCCCATCGGGCGAGACCTCGTGGGGCCAGATGCTCGCCACTGATGGGCGGCAGTACTTCCGCCAGCAGCCCGGGCTTGTGGTCTATCCGGGGATTGCAATCTTTCTTGCTGTCTTCGGGTTCAACATACTGGGGGACGCTCTTCGGGACGTACTCGACCCAAGGCTCAGGGGTTCCGAGGAGCGGTAGCCCACTGCGCCTGACCTGCCCACACTGCTTGTACCACTGCCTGAGTGAGAGCCACGCCGGAGGCTTCGCGATCGCCTCATGAATCCTCTGAGGGCATCCGCCGTGTTCCTCGGGCCGCCGGCCGTCGCGCTTGCGGTCGCGTTCGCACACCACCCGGAGTTCCTGGACGCCGCCGGCGCCTCGCTGGCCTACTTCATGACCTCCTACTGGGTGGCGATCATTCCCGTGTCCGTGATTGCCGCACGGCGCCCTCCTCCTCCTCTTCCGCCGCGGTTGCACACCAGGCTCGCGCTGGCGATCGCCGGTCTCGCCGTGATGTACCTCTTCTTCTGGTGGGGCGGTCTCGGCGCCGGCGCCGCGCTCGTGATCATGGCTGCCTTGCCGCGCGCGGACTGGATTGCGCCGCGCTCCTGATCGCGGCCGCCTCCCTCGCGCACTCGGCTGCGCCGCGCGAGCGGCCCCTCGCAAGCCGTGGTAGCGTGCGGCCCGCTGCGCTCGGACGCGGTCGGGAGGGACGAACGATGAAGGTTCTGGTCATGGGCGGCACGCGCTTCAACGGGCTCGCCCTCGTGCATGAACTCGCCAGGCACGGCCACGAGGTCACGATCTTCAACCGCGGCCGCACCGAGGCGGAGATCCCGCTCGGCGTGCGCAGGCTGCTCGGCGACCGCACGGACCACGCCGGCATGGCCGAGGTCTTCGCCGGCGAGGAGTTCGACTGCATCTACGACATCTCCGCCTACACGCCGGACGACGTGCGCGGGATGATCGAGATCTTCCGCGGCCGCACCGGCCACTACGTCTTTGCCAGCTCGACCGTGATCTACGCCGCCAGCAGCGTGCTCCCGATCACCGAGGACTCCCCCGTCGACCGCTCGGAGAAGCAGGGCCAGTACGGCCTCGACAAGCTGGAGTGCGAGGCGATGCTGCTGGACGAGCACCGCAACAACGGCTTCCCCGCCACGATCGTGCCCTTCTCGATGGTGTTCGGGCCGAACAACATCATCCCGGAGCGCGAGCAGCGCATGTTCAGCCGCCTGCTCGCCGGCCGCCCGGTGCTGATTCCGGGCAACGGCAGCACCCTCAGCCAGATCGGCCATGTCGACGACGAGGCGCGTGCGCTGCGGATGCTCATGCAGCAGCCGATCACCTACGGCAAGCGCTACAACCTCACGGGCGGCGACTCCTGGACCGACGAGGGCTACGTCGACACGTTCGCCGCCGTCACCGGCGTGGAGGCGCGCAAGGTGTTCATTCCGCCCGCGGTCATGGACCAGCTCTACGACGACGAGCTGATCCTCGACGTGAAGGACGTGGCGAGCTACCGCAACATCCGCACGGCGAGCACGAGCACGCCCGACGCGCACGTCAACCTGCGCTTCCTGCAGCAGGTGATCCAGCGCCTCGCGCCGTACATCCACCGCTGGAATCAGGGCGCCGTCTTCAGCATCGATCGCCTGCGCCGCGACATCGGCTTCGAGCCGGACTACACCTTCGCCGCCGCGGTGGAGCACACCTACGAGTGGTACCGCCGCGAGGGCCTCTTCGAGACCCGCGAGTTCGACTTCCGCTGGGAGGACGCCCTCCTCGAGCACCTCGGCGAGGCGTGAACGCGGAGGCGGCCACCATCTCGCGGCGAGCCGGGGGAGCCGGTGATGCGGACAGCGGCGGAACTGAAGGCGCTTCGCCAGCGAGCGGCGAACATGCGGTTTCGCGAGGTGGCGGCCCTCGTCGAAGAGCAGGGCTGGACCCTCGCCCGCATCCGCGGAGGACACCACATCTACAGCAAGGCGGGGCGCGGCGGCCGCTGGTCGTGCAGAATGACCTCCAGGTGGGCACGACGCGCGATATCATCAACCAACTGATCCGGGAGTTGGAGGGCTGACGTGAACGTCGACGACTACATGCAGCGGCCGTACACCCGCATCCTCGAGTCGGACGAGAATGGCGGCTGGTGTGCGCGGGTGCTCGAACTCGAAGGGTGCTTCAGCGGGGGCGACACGCCCGACGAGGCGAACCGCAACCTCAGCGAGGCGATGCGCCTCTGGATCGAGTTCCAGATCGAGCGCGGCTACGAGATCCCCGAGCCGATCGACCCGGCCACCCGCTGGGACGCCGAGGACGCGGCCGCCGCCGCCCGCCGCGAGGGCGCCCCGGCGGCGTAGCGCCTCAGCGCAGTTTCCACTCCGGATCACGGCGCTCGACGAAGGCGCGCGAGCCCTCGCGTACGTCGTCGGTGGTGGGGTTGGCGGCGGAGATCGCGCGGGCGTTCGCGATGCCGCCCGCCAGGCCGTGATCGAGGCTTTCCCAGACCACCTGCTTGGCCAGCCGCACGGCGTGCGGCGCGTTGCGCATCATCACCCGCGCGAGGCGCTCCGCCGCCTCGCGCAGCTCGCCGGGCGGCGCCAGCTCGCCGACGAAGCCGACCTGGAACGCGCGCTGCGCCGTCAGCCGCCCGTGGCGACCGAGGAAGAGCAGCCGCAGCGCCTCGTGCAGCGGCATCGCCCGCGCCAGCTCCGCCGCGCCCAGCGCTGGCACGAGCCCGACGCTGGTGCGCGCGTCGCTGAACCAGGCATCCTCCGAGGCGATCAGCAGGTCGCAGTCGGCGACGATCTGCATGCCGACGCCCGTGCAGACGCCGTTGACCGCGCCGATCACGGGCTTGGTCACGCCGTTCAGACGGGGCGAGACGCGCACCTCGGCGCGGTGCTGCGACTCCTCGCCGTCGGCGGCGCGGTCGAAGCCCGCGGCGCGCTCCTTCACGTCCATGCCCGCGCAGAAGGCGAACGCGCCGGCGCCGCTGATGATCGCGACGCGCGCCTCCTCGTCCGTCTCGAAGCGCCGCCACGCCTCGGGCAGGTCGACCGTCATGTTCTGCCTCGTGAGCGCGTTGCGCCGCTCCGGGCGGTTGAGCGTGATCCAGGCGATCCGGTCGCGCAACTCGTAGCCGATCTCGTGGTCGCTCATCGTCGTGCTCCCCGCTACTCGATGACGCCGGCCTCGCGCAGCGAGGCGATCGCGGCGGGCGTCATGCCCGCGGCCACCAGCACGTCGTCGCTGTCCGCGCCCAGGACTGGCGCGGGCCCCTGCACCCGCGTTGGCGTGTTGCTCATGTCCACCACGGGCCCCATCACCTGCTGCGGTCCGGTCAGCGGGTGTTCGAGGTGCGCCATGAACCCCGCCGCCTGCACCTGCGGGTCGTCGGAGAGTTCCTCGGGCGCCTGGATGGGCGCGATCGGCACGCCCGCCGCGCTGAACTCCTCGAGCAGCTCCGCCGTCGTGCGCGCCGCGAGGTAGGAGGCGATCGCCTCCTCGCGGCGATCATTGAACGCCTCGTTGGCGGGGTCGTTCACGTCGAAGTCGGGATCGTCGCTGCGGTCGCCCTCGATGCCGACCATACGCCGCACGGTGTCGCGGATGCGCGGGGTGATCGCGCCGAGCTGCACGACGCCGTCGCTCGTGTCGAAGGCGCGCGAGAAGCCGCGCCAGGCTGCCTCGGAGCGGCGCGAGTTCCGTCGCGCCTCCAGCACGGCGGCGTACGGCTTGCCGTCGCCGCGCGCCGCGCGGATGCGCTCGACCATCGGGTCGCGGAAGGTCGCGTCCTCGACGGGCTCGCGCATCACCTGCGTCGGCTGGATGGAGAGCGCCGCCTGCAGCAGCGCCGCGTCGATGCGCTGGCCCTCGCCGGTGCGCTCGCGGTGGTAGAGGGCGGAGACGATGCCGACCGCCGCGGCGAGGCCTGCCCCATGGTCCGCCACCACCGAGCAGGAGACCGTCTGCGGCACGCCCTCCGGGGACACCTTGCCGTCGCCGACGGTGAGGCCGGAGTAGGCGCAGATCACCGGGTCGTTGGCGCCGAGGTCGCTCATCGGCCCGGTCGTGCCCCAGCCGCTGATCTGGCAGTAGATCAGGTCCGGTCGCGCCTCGCGCAGTGTCTCGTAGTCGATCCCGAGGCGCTGGGCGATGTTGGCGCGGAAGTTGTTCGTCACCACGTCGAAGCCGCGCACGAGCTGGCGGATCACCTCGCGCCCCTGCGGCTGGCCGATGTCGACGACGATGCTGCGCTTGCCGCGGTTGAGCGACTGGAAGCGCTTGCCCTCGTGCGGGACGACCGCGCCCCAGTTGCGGTGGAAGTCGCCGCCCGGCCGTTCCACCTTCACCACCTCGGCGCCGAGGTCGGAGAGGATGCAGCCGAGGTACGGCCCGGCCACGATCTGCGAGAACTCCAGCACGCGGATTCCCGTCAGTGCTCCTGCGTCCATCTGCATCCTCCCCACAGCGCGGGTCGCGTCGGACGCGGCCCCTGCGCATTCTGCCAAATTGATCCACTCGCGGCCGAAGTGATTCGATCCTCGACCGCCGCTACCGGCCGCCGCGCTCGAACGCCGGCCTCGTGCGGAAGGCGAGCGCCAGCGCGACAACCGAGAAGGTGGCTGCGAGGGCGAAGGCCCAGCGCCAGCCGTCGATGAACGAGCGCGCCGCGCCTGGGCTGTCGGCGATCTCGCTGAGCGGGATGTCGAAGCCGCCCGCAGCCATCACCGCAGCGACGACGCCGGCTGCCATCGCCTGGCCCAGCACGTTGCCGGCGTTCCTCGTGAGGTTGGTCAGCGCGCCGACGACGCCCAGGCGCGAGGCGTGGACGGAACCCATGATCGCGCTGTTATTGGGCACGTTCCACGTTCCCATCCCCAGACCGGTCCCGAGCAGCAGCAGCGCCACGATGACGATCGGCGTAGCGCCGTCGAAGAACGCCATCGGCAGCGTCACGAGCAGCATGAGGGCGAAGCCCGCGATCGCGAACGGGCGCGTGCCGAAGCGGTCCGAGAGCCGCCCCGATCCCTGGGCGGCGACGCCCATGCCGAGCGAGGTGAGGAAGATCAGGCCTCCGGCCGCGGCCTCCTCCATCCCTCGCAGGCTGATCAGGTAGATCGGGATCAGGAAGCGCGAGACCGTCATCGACATGAAGCCGGAGAGGCGGGCGAGCACGGCCATGCTGAACACGGCGTTGTTGAACAGCCGCAGCTCCAGCATCGGCGCCTTGGTCCTCAGCTCCCTGCGCGCGAACGCCGCGAACAGCAGCACGACCGCCGCGAGGGCGGCGAGCATCGGGGGTGACGTCCAGCCGAGGCGCAGCGGGTTGTTGATCGCCAGCACCAGGAACGCGATCGCCGTCGCGGAGAGCGCCGCGCCGGCGTAGTCGAACGGCGCGCGCTCGCTGTCCGGCTGGTTCATGCGCCGGTCGTCGAGGATCAGGTAGCCCCAGACGAGCGCGATGCTCGTCGGGATCAGCACGATCACGAACAACGCCTCCCAGGGCAGCCACTGCAGCACCAGGCCGCCGACGATCGGGCCCGAGGCGCCGCCGATTGCGACCGTCGTCGTTTGCGCGCCGATCGCCCGTCCGCGCTCGGCGGCGGGGAAGACCGAGACCACCATCGCCGTGCCGACCGACTGTCCCATCGAGTTGCCGGTGGCCATCAGCACGCGTGCCGCGATCAGCGCGCCGAACGTGGGCGCGAGCACGGTGGCGATCGCGCCGGCGCAGAACACCAGCAGCCCCAGCAGGTGGATGCGCTTGCGGCCGACGATGTCGGCGAGCCGCCCCATCGGCATCATCAGCGCGCTGATCGTCAGCGCCTGCGCGATCACCACCCAGGAGACCTCGCGCAGCGTCACGCCGAAGTCGTCGGCGATCGAGGAGAGAGCGACGAACACCATCGAGATGCTCATCACCTGCGTGAAGAAGGAGATCGCGATCGCGCTGAAGGCCCACCACTTGTAGTTGTCGCCGCCGCCGGCGCCGGACGCGCCCGCCCGTGCCGATGCGATGCGGCGGCCGCCGGGAATCCTCAACGCCGGTTCCGTCACTCTCGCGAGCCGCGTGATCGCGGGTGATCCCGCGCCGCTCGGCGGAGTCTATGCCCTCGCGAGCCGGGGGGCGCGCGCTACCGGCCGCGCGGAGGCGCTACGGTATCGGCCAGCCGGCGGCCGGGCGGGGCGTCTGGTGGCGGGAGTGCGTGGGAGTCGAACCCACCCGGGACTACCACGTAGCCCCACAACGGTGTTGAAGACCGCGGGCGCCACCGGACACCATCCACTCCCACGCTGATTCTGCGAGTGCAGCGCAACTCTCCGCAAGGCGCGGGCGACAATTCATCGTTAACATGCGCCGCTCGATGCGCTATAGTCTTGTGTTATGGCCGAGGCGATACGTGAGGGGGACGCAATGGCGTTCGTGCTTGAATCGATTCTGAACCGCCGATGGGCGTTCGCCTTACTTGCAGCGGTGGCTGCGCTCGCGCTGCTCTTGTCCGCCTGTGGCGACGACGACGAGGAGGAGGACGAGCACGCCGGGATGGCGATGGCGACCGGGACGGCCGAGATGGCCATGGCGACCGGCGAGCATGGCGAGCACGACGACACCGCGATGGGCGTCGTCCATCCGAAGCCCGCGGGAGCGACCGAAGTCCGCGTCACCCTCGCCGAGTGGACGCTCGAGCTGTCTGTCAGCAGCGTCGCGGCGGGCGATATCTACTTCCTCGTCGACAACCTGGGGCCGGAACACCCGCACGAGTTCGTCATCATCCGCTCGGACCTCGCGGCGGACGCTCTCCCGACCATTCATGACGGCTCCGTGCCCGAGGACGCCGTCGAGCTCGTCGGCGAGATCGAGGAGTTCGCGTCCGCGAGTTCGGCGTCCATGGTGTTCAACCTGACGGCGGGCAAGTACGTGCTGATCTGCAACGTCGTCGAGACCGAAGGGGACTTGGAGAGCCACTACCGCGAGGGCATGAGGGCCGTGTTCGTCGTCGAATAACCGCCCGCCGCCGCCGCACAGCAGTCTCCTGCGCCTGCTGTGCGGCGCCGTGGCGCGTTCAGCGCCCGGCCGGCGTGCCGATGCCCTCCGAGGCGTCGTAGAAGAAGACGGCGTACTGGCCCGGACCGCTCAGTTCGTTGGCACCGCCGCCCGGCTGTGCGTGGGTGTGGAACCCACGCGGGACTACCACTTAGCCCTCGCCTGCGATCTGATGAGGTTGACGCGGGGGATCCATCGGTATCCTACTCTCACGCCGTTGCGTGATTCGCCCCGCTGCCGCGAGGCAAGTTCGTCGCCCCGGCGGGCCGCGAAGGGATGCGTGATGTGACCGTATCCGATCGTTCCCCGTTAGCCCCTGCTGCTGCTCGCCGGCGCTCCCAGCCAGGCTTGCGAGCGGCACTGATCGCCGCCCTCGTTGCGCTCCTCGCCACCCTCGCGGTCGCCTGCGGGTCGGGGGAAGACGCGGCGCCGCAGTCGCTCGACTTCTCCGCGCGCGCCGTCGGCGAGGCGTTCGATCCTGACGTGCAGCCCGTGGTGCTCAACTCGGCGCTGGCCGCCGGTCAGAATCGCCTCGCCTTTGGGTTCTTCCGCGCGGACGCCTCGCTGATCCTCGAGGCGAGCGGCAGCATGCGGCTGTACCGCCTCGACGCGTCCCGGCAGGGCGCACTCGTCAGCAGCCACGAGCTGCAACGCGCGGCGTTCAGCCAGAAGACCGACCACGAGCACTCCGACGGCTCCACGCACGTCCACGAGGACGAGCTGGTCGCCGTCTTCCATGCCAACGTCGACTTCGATCGCACGGGCGACTGGGCCGTCGCGCTCGATGTCGAGATCGAGGGCGAGCGCCATCGCGGCCTGCTCGTGCAGCCGTTCAACGTCCTGGAGCGCACACTCGAACCGCAGGTCGGCGACCTGCTGCCCGAGAGCCCGCACCTGACGCTGCGCCACACCGACGACATCACCCTCGTCAGCAGCATGGCGAGGCCGGTCCTCGAGATGAACGAGCTCACCGTCCCCGAGGCCGTCGCCACCGGGAAGCCCGTACTGGTGGCGATCGCGACGCCCGCCTACTGCCAGAGCCGCTTCTGCGGTCCGCTCATGGAGGCGGTCGTCGTTCCGCTCTGGGAGGAGTTCGGCAGTGAAGTGCAATTTGTGCATGTCGAGCCCTTCATCCTCGAGGCCGTGCGCGCGACGGGCCGCCTCATCCCAATCCCGCTGCTCGAGGACTGGCAACTCCAGACCGAGCCGTGGGTATTCATCGCCGCCCCGGGCGGCGTGGTCACCGCGAAGTTCGAGGGCGTCGCCTCGCTCGAGGAGGTGCGCGCCGCCCTCGTTGCGGCGATCGGCGCGCAGTAGCCGGCGGCGCCCGGCTCGCGGGCGGTCCGCTTTCACGATGCGCACACGCGTATTACGATCCGCTATAGTGCGCGGTACCCACGGGCCGGAATCCGGGGAGGTGGGCCAATGACGTTCCTGATTGAATCGATACTCAACCGCCGTTGGACATACGCCTTACTCGCGGCCGTGGCAGCGCTCGCGCTGCTGCTCTCCGCCTGTGGCGACGACGATGACGAGGAGGCCCCGGCGCCGGCGGCGACTGCCGCGCCGGCCGAAGAGGCGTCCGAGGCCGAGGACGCCGTGGCGGGCGTCGTCGAACCGCAGCCCGCGGGGTCGACCGAGGTCCGCGTCTCCCTCTCCGAGTGGGCGGTCACGCCGTCCGTGAGCAGCGTTGCGGCGGGCGACATCTACTTCCTCGTCGACAACCTCGGACCGGTCGACCCGCACGAGTTCGTCATCATTCGCACGGATCTCCCGATCGATGGGCTTCCGACGGACGACACCGGCTTCGTGCCCGAGGACCAGATCGACCTGGTCGGTGAGATCGAACCGTTCACGCCAGCAAGTTCGGCGTCAGGGGTGTTCAACCTGACACCGGGCAGGTACCTGCTGATCTGCAACGTCGTCGAACTCGAAGAGGGCGAGTGGGAAAGCCACTACCTGGAAGGCATGAGAGTCGAGTTCATCGTCGAGGGGCCGGAGTCCGCGGCGTCCGAGGCGGAGGACGCCGTGGAGGGCGTCGTCGAACCGCAGCCCGCGGGGTCGACCGAGGTTCGCGTCTCCCTCTCCGAGTGGGCGGTCACGCCGTCCGTGAGCAGCGTTGCGGCGGGCGACATCTACTTCCTCGTCGACAACCTCGGACCGGTCGACCCGCACGAGTTCGTCATCATTCGCACGGATCTCCCGATCGATGGGCTTCCGACGGACGACACCGGCTTCGTGCCCGAGGACCAGATCGACCTGGTCGGTGAGATCGAACCGTTCACGCCAGCAAGTTCGGCGTCAGGGGTGTTCAACCTGACACCGGGCAGGTACCTGCTGATCTGCAACGTCGTCGAACTCGAAGAGGGTGAGTGGGAGAGCCACTACCTGGAAGGCATGAGAGTCGAGTTCATCGTCGAATAGCCGCCCGCCGGGCGCCGCACAGCAATCTCCTGCGCCTGCTGTGCGGCGGCGCGGCGCGTTCAGCGCCCCGCCGGCGTGCCGATGCCCTGCGAGGCGTCGTAGAAGAAGAAGGCGTACTGGCTCGCGCCGATCAGCTCGTCCTCGCCGTCCGGCGGGTGGCGGTAGAACGAGGTCAGCAGCGTCAGGAAGTGGCCCTCGCCGAGGCGCGTGCGCTTGCGCGAGGTGCAGTTCGCAACCTCGGAGCGCGTGTAGAGCCAGTCGCCGGGCCGCAGCGGTGCGCCGTAGTCCTGGCGCACGCGCTGGGCGGCGTAGCGCGTCGTCCCCGGCGGCCGCCAGTCGCCGGAGAGCAGCGTCGTGATCAGCCGGTTGCCGAGGCGCCGCCCGTCTTCCGTCTCGCGCGAGGGCGGCCACGGCTTCACGCTCGGCGCGTCCGGGTCGGCCAGCTCGAACGGCTCGCCGAAGTGGCTCGGGCGGCCCATCATCCAGGTGAAGAGCGAGGGGAAGGGCGCGATCATCCCGCCGTGGCGGCTCGCTCGCGCATACTCGCTGTCGTGGTAGAGCGGGTTGGCGTCCTCGGCCATGTCCGCCCAGTACATGATCTGCGCATCGCTGACCGGGTAGCCGCCCCAGAGCGGGTCCGTCTGCTGGCCGATCCACGGCTTCGCGAAGTCCGGCAGCTCCGGGTCGAGCTCCACCGAGGGCTTCGTGAAGCCCTCGCGCACCCGCACGCCGCCCCCATCGCGCGAGGGCAGCGCGAGGTCCGCGCCCGCGCGTGCGACGTAGCCGTCCTGCGTGCGCGCCGCGAGCGCGAGTTCGACGCGAGGCTCGCCGTCTTCCTCGAAGCGGCGGGTCACCTCGCCCTCGACGGTGACGCTGTCGCCGGGGTGGATGAAGCCGGTCATGTGCAGCCAGGTGCTGCGGAAGTCGCTGTCGGGCCCGAGCCAGTCCGTGGCGAAGCGCGCGAACAGGCCCTGGTGCCACATCGTGTTCATCCAGCTGTCGCGGTTGCCGCTGCTGCGCTGGGCGTAGTCCGTGTAGTGGTGCACCGGGTTGAAGTCGCGCATCCCGACCACCGCGAGGATGCCCGTGCGGAAGGTGATCGGCAGCTCAAGATCGGGCAGACGATCGCCCTCGTTCACGTCTTCCCACAGCCTCGATCCACCCGTCTCGGACATCGGCGACGCTCCCTTCGGCACAGACCCGGCGTGACGCGCCGATGATAGCGCGCCCGCGAGTAGGGCCCCGCGCCGCTATGATCGCGACGGAGGGACGCCGCATGGCCCTGCCGCCGCTGCACCCGGTCGTCGAGCGCGCGCGCGAGCTCGCGCCGCTCGTCCGCGCCGCCTCGGATGAGATCGAGGCGACGCGCCGCATCCCCGACGAGCTGGACGCCCAGCTCGAGGCGGCCGGGCTCTTCCAGCTCTACCTGCCGGAGGCCTACGGCGGCCTCCAGGCCGACCCGCGGTCCGCCGCGAGCGCCATCGAGGAGATCTCGAGCGCCGACGGCTCCACGGGCTGGGTCTGCATGATCGGCTCGGTGCTGAGCCGCCGCTTCGCCTGGATGGCCGCGGACGCCGTGCGGGCGATGCAGGCGGAGTCCGTGTCGCTGCGCGCCGCCGGCTCCAACCGCGCCCTCGGCCGCGCGCGGATCGAGGGCGACGGCTACCGCGTCAACGGGCGCTGGGACTTCCAGAGCGGCATCGAGCACTCCAGCTGGATGTTCGGCACCAGCGTGCTGATGGACGGCGAGGAGCCGCTGCGCGACGAGAACGGCGTGCCGCGCACCCGCGCTGTCGCCGTCCCCGTGAGCGGCGGCGAGATCATCGACACCTGGCACGTCGTCGGGCTGCGCGGCACGGGCAGCTTCGACTTCGAGCTCAGCGACCTTTACGTACCCGCCGAGCGGACGGTCTCGCGCCTCGATCCGCCGGTGGTCGAGAGCCCGCTCTACCGCGCGCGCTTCTTCGGCATCTGGAGCCACACCGTGCATGCCGGCTGCACGCTCGGCATCGCGCGCGGCGCAATCGACGAGCTGCGCGACCTCGCCTCGGGGCGGCGGTCCACTGGCTCCAGCACGCTGCTGCGCGACCGCGAGCGCGTGCAGCGGATGGTCGGCGAGGCCGAGGCGATCGTGCGCTCGGCGCGCGCCTACCTGTTCGATGCGGTCGCGGAGGCCTGGGAGGCCTCTTCGGAGCAGGTCCCGGACCCGTCGCGCGAGGTCGCGAACGTCCGCCTGGCGATCACGCACGCGGGCCACGAGGCGGCGCGCGCCGTCGATCTCGCCTTCCAGGCGGCGGGGACGAACGCCGCCCACACCGCCAACCGCCTCGAGCGCTACTTCCGCGACGTGCACGTGGCGGTGCAGCACGCCGCGACGGCGCCCCACAACTACGAGGGCGCGGGCCGCGTCTTCCTCGGGCTGCCGGCGGGCATCCCCGGCTGGTAGTGCGGCGGATCAGGTCTTCGTGTTGGTGAGGTGCCGCCCCACGTGGCCGATCAGCCAGCGGGATTCCCCCGGGTGCCACATGAGGTGGATTCGCAGATGGAGCCGTGGGTCCGGGCCGACGCCGAACTTGACGTGCTCCTCCATCGTGATCTTCGCGCCGCCGTAGCGGAAGGTGCGCTCGTCGCCGTACATGCCCATCGTGGTCTGGCTCTCGTGCGCGGCGTAGGCGAAGCCGCGTTCGCCGAGCCAGTCCTTGACGCTCTTGCCCAGAGGTCCCGTCATGCGCACCTCGGCGAGATCGGCCAGCGCCTCGAACGCCGTGTAGACCTTCCCGGGATCGCGGTAGGTGGACGCGGCGGCTGAGTCGCGGGCCTCCTGCAGGAAGCGGAGCGAGGGGAAGCGCTGCCCGGCGAGTTCGACCGCCTGCGTCACCGATGCGATCCCGACCGCGTGGATCGCGTCCCCGGGCATGCCGGGCGGGTGGCCATGGAGTTGCTCGGCGAGGGCCTTGATCTGCTGCTCGTGCACCTTGTCGAGATCGGTCACGCGCGCTTCCAGATCCGAGGCCTGTGATCGCCAGTAGTCGCGTTCGCGCCGGGCGTCCGCGCGTTCGCGCTCCGCGTCCGAGACGTGCTGGTCGGCTTCCCTGAGGCTCAGCTCGGCGTCGGCGCGCGCGGCTTCCGCGCTTGCGGCGAGATCGCGGCCCTGCGCGTCCACCAACTCGGCGAGGCGTTCGATCAGCAGTTGGCGCTCTGCGCCGGGCGGAGGCCGTTCGGCCTCGCGGTCGCGCAGTTGCGCCGCGGCTTCGCGCCGCGTGCGCTCGCGCAGCCACAGCGCGAGCGCGCCGAGCGCGGCGACGGCCAGCAGGACGCTGCGAAGCTTGCTCACGGCGCCTCCACCTGACCGAACTGTCGCTGCGACGCCCTGAATGGTACGGCCCTCGCAGCATACCGGGCCATCCACCCGGACACCCGGACGCGCTCCTCGGTGGGAGCGCGTTCGCCTGTGGGCGCCGTGGGAGTCGGAGGCGGTTATCCGCCTCCGTCGATCGGGACCGGGACCGCGGCCGGGACGGCGCCGGCGCGCTGCGCCAGCGCCTCGTTCATGCGCCGCCGCTCCTCCGCCTCGGTCTCCGGGGCGAAGCGGACGAGCAAGACGAGCCCGGACACCGCCATCACGGCCACGCCCATGAAGAAGAACGCGTCCTGCGTCGCGAGGCTCTCGACGCGGAAGAGGAAGCCCGCCGCCACAGCGCCCGCGTTTCCGCCGGCGCCGACGATACCGGCGACCGAGCCTAGCTGTAGTTCCCACGTAGGTTGTTGCAGGTGAGGGGCTCCGCCTGCTGCTGTGTGTGTGTGACGAACGCACCAGTAGCAGGAGAGGAGCCTCTCGTGGCACATCCTAACGCGCGTCTGACTCCGGCCACCCGGCTGGAGCTGGTTCTGGAGGTCGAGGCCGGCTGGTCGCAGGCGGAGGTTGCGCGGCGCTTCCGGGTTTCTCGTGCGACGGTCGCCAAGTGGTGGCGCCGCTACCGGGAGGAGGGTGCGGCCGGGCTCCGCGACCGCAGCTCCGCTCCGCGTTCCAACCCGCGCCGCACCGCAGCCGCGCTCGAGCAGCGCATCTGCGCCGTGCGCCGCAGCCAGGGGTTCGGGCCGCACCGCATTGCCTGGGCGCTCGGGATCGCCCGCTCCACCGTCTACGCCGTGCTCAGGCGCTTCGGTCTCAACCGCCTCGACCGGCTGCACCGCGTCACCCGCGCGGTGGTCCGCTACGAGCACCCCGCCCCCGGCGACCTGCTGCATATCGACGTGAAAAAGCTGGGCCGCATCCCCGAGGGCGGCGGACACCGCGTGCGCGGGCGCTCCGCCCGGACCCCGCGCACCCGCGGCCTCGACTACCTCCACGTCGCCGTCGACGACCACAGCCGCTACGCCTACGTCGCCGCCCTGCCCGACGAGCGCGGCCCCAGCTGCGCCGCCTTCCTCGAGCAGGCGCTCGCCGCCTTCGGCCGCCGCGGCGTGCGCGTGCGCGGCGTGCTCACGGACAACGCGAAGGTCTACACCGTCTCCGGCGACTTCCGCCGCGTGGCTGCCGCCGCTGGCGTGGAACTGCGGCACACCCGGCCCTACCGCCCGCAAACCAACGGCAAGGCCGAGCGCTTCATCCAGATCCTGCAGAACGAGTGGGCCTACGCCCGCCCCTACCGCTCCAACGCCGAGCGGCTGCACCAGCTCCCGCGCTGGCTCTACCGCTACAATGCTCGCCGGCCACACGGCGGTATCGGCGGGGCTGTCCCCGCCTCACGCCTGTAAACAACGTTCGTGGGAACTACAGCTAGCGCGCGGCGGTTGATGAACGGCACCACCGAAAAGGTGGCCCCCTCCGACATCTGCACGAAGATGCTGAACACGATCATCGCGGGAATCGCGAGCAGCAGGACGTCCATCCGCGAGAAGACGAGCAGCGCGACGCCCTCGAACAGCAGCACGCCGCCGAGGAACATCACCCGGCCGCGCAGCCCGAAGCGCATGCCCGTGAGGTCGCCGAAGGCGCCGCCGAGCGTGCGCGCGAAGAGATTCATCAGCCCGAACAGCCCGGCGATCAGCCCCGCCATGCCGACGCTCAGCTCGAAGCGGTCGTAGTAGTAGAGCGCCGCCACGTTGTTGATGGTCAGCTCGATGCCGAAGCTGGCGCCGTAGATGACGAACAGCGCCCAGACGCGGTGGTCACGCGCCGCCTCCATGAAGGAGCCGCGGGTGTTCGCGACCGGCGGCAGGTCGCCGCGCTCGCGCAGCTCGTCGAAGTTGCCCTCGGGCGCGTCCTGCGTGAAGACGTGATACGCGATACCGGTAAGGAAGAGGGCGACGCCGGGGACGATCATCGCCAGGCGCCAGCCGACCGCCTCGCTGACGCCGAAGGTGACGATCGCCGTCAGCAGCAGCGGCATGACCATCTGGGTCACGCCGCCTCCGAGGTTCCCCCAGCCCGCCGTCGTCGCGTTGGCCGTGCCGACAATGTTGGGGGCGAACATGACCGAGGTGTGGTACTGCGTGATCACGAACGAGGCCCCGATCACGCCGATCGCGAGCCGGAACAGCAGGAACGTCTCGTAGTCCTGCGCGAACCCGATGCCCATCACCGGCAGCGAGCCGACGATCAGCAGCCAGGTGTAGGCGCGGCGCGGCCCGTAGCGGTCGCTCAGCCAGCCGATCGCGAGCCTCGCGAGGACCGTGATCGCCACCGAGGCGATCACCGTGTTGCCGATCTGCGCCTTCGTGAGGTCCAGATCCTCGCGCACGATCACCATCAGCGGGGCGATGCCGAACCAGCCGAAGAAGGCGAGGAAGAAGGCGAGGAAGAAGGCGAACCACGTCATGTGGAACGCGCGCATCTGCACACGCTTGAAGTTGAACAACTCGATTCGCGTCGCCTGCTGCCGGATCTGTCCTGAGTCCATGCGCGCTCTCCTCCTTCCGCAGCTCGTCACGGTTCAGCATCGAAGGTAGGAGGCGGGCGTTACCGCGCCGTTCCGCGCGCGTGAAGCCCGCGAGAAGGCTCGCCTGCGGGCGGATTGCGGCGCTGTTTCGGTACTACGTCCCCGCCCGCGGCGCCGCGGCGGGAGCCTCGAGGGGTTCGACGCGCACAGCGGCGAACTTCAGCTCCGGCTGCTTGGAGCGCGGGTCGATCGCCTCGCTGGTCGAGCTGTTGGCCACGGAGTGGCGGGCCTGCAGCTCGCCCCAGTGGAACGGGGCGAAGACGGCGCCGCGGCGGATCCGGTCCGTCAGCCGGGTCTTCAGCTGCAGGCTGCCGCGCCGCGAGCTGACGCGCACGACCTGCTCGTCGCTCACGCCGAGGCCTCGGGCGTCCTCGGGGTGCATCTCGAGGAACGGCTCGCGCTCGCTGCGCATCAGCTTCGCCACCTTGCCGGTGCGCGTCATCGTGTGCCACTGGTCCTTCACGCGGCCGGTCAGCAGGGCCAGCGGGTACTCCTCGCTGAGCGCGTCCGCCGGGGGGCGGAACGCGGGCGCGTGGAAGCGCGCCCGGCCGTCCGGCGTCGGGAAGCGCCCCTGCTCGAACAGCCTCGGCGAGGGCGTCTCCACGCTCTCGCCCGCCTCGCCGTGCGCGACCTCCGGGTACGGCCACTGCACGCCGGCGCTGGAGCGGCGCAGCAGCTCGTAGCTCACCCCGGTGATGTCGAGGTCGCGCCCGCGCGTCAGCGCGCGGTACTCCTCGAAGATCGACTCGGTGTCCTCGTAGCCGAAGTCGTCGCCATGGCCGAGCGCCTCGGCGACGCGGCAGATGATCCGCCAGTCGGGCAGCGCGAGGCCGGGCGGCTCGCCGATCTGTTCGAGCAGGCAGATGCGCCGCTCGCTGTTGGTCATCGTGCCCGGCCGCTCGGACCACTGCGCGGCCGGCAGCAGCACGTCGGCGAGGCGGCCCGTCTCCGTCGGGTAGTAGGCGTCCTGCACCACCACCAGTTCGGCGCGCCGGAAGGCGGCGCGCACCCGCTCGGTGTTCGGCAGCGAGGCGACGGGGTTCGAGGCGGCGACCCAGACCACCTTCAGCTCGTCGCGCTCGAGCGCGACGATCATCTCGATCGCGGTGAGGCCGGGGCGATCGGAGATCGAGCCCGGGCGAGGCCCAGGCGTGCTCGACCTCGGTGCGGTGGTCGGCGTTCGCGACGAGGCGGTGCCCCGGCAGCGCGGTGGCGAGGCCGCCGCACTCGCGCCCGCCCATCGCGTTCGGCTGCCCGGTCAGCGAGAACGGCCCCGCGCCCGGCTTGCCGATGTTGCCCGTGGCGAGCGAGAGGTTGATCAGCGCCAGGTTCTTGTCGACGCCGGACGTGCTCTGGTTCGCGCCCATCGTCCAGAGGCTGAGCAGCGGCCCGTTGCCCGCGATGATGCGCGCGGCATCGAGGATCTGCTGCGCGTCCACGCTCGTGGCACGCGAGGCCCGCTCGGCCGACCAGCCCTCGATGGCTTCCTCGACGGCGGACCAGCCGCTCGTGCGCTCCTCGATGAAGCGCGCGTCGAGGCCGCCCGCGAGTCGCACCTCGAAGAGCAGCGAGAGCAGCAGCGCCACGTCCGAGCCGGGCAGCACCGGCAGGTGGATGTCGGCGATCTCGGCGGTGCGCGTGCGCCGCGGGTCGACGACGATCACCTTCACGCCGTCGCGGTCCGCGCGCTTCCGCGCCTTGATGCGGTCGAAGAGGATCGGATGGCAGGCCTCGATGTTCGCGCCGAGGATGAGGAAGGTGTTCGCCTCCTCGATGTCGTCGTAGGAGGCGGGCGGCGAGTCGGCGCCGAACGCGAGGGTGTAGGCGGCGACGGCGCTGGCCATGCAGAGTCGCGAGTTCGTGTCCTGGTTGTTCGTGCCGATGAAGCCCTTCGCCAGCTTGCCGAACAGGTAGTAGTCCTCGGTCAGCAACTGGCCGGAGCCGTAGAGCATGATCGAGTCCGGCCCGTGCGCCTCGACGTTGCGGCGGATCGCGCCGGCGACGCGCTCGATCGCCTCGTCCCAGCCGGTGACGCGGGTGTGCGCGCCCTTGCGGTCGCGCAGCATCGGCGTGAGCAGGCGGTCGCCGGTGTCGAAGATCGGGGCGAGCAGCGCGCCCTTGGCGCAGAGCTTGCCGCGGTTCACCGGGTGGTCCGGGTCGCCTCGCACCTCGCGCACGACGCCGTCGCGCGCGCGGGCGAGGATGCCGCAGCCGGTGCCGCAGTAGCAGCAGATGGAGTGCCGCCAGCCGTCGCCGGCGAGCAGTGGGAGCCGAGGCACGACGCCGCGCCCCGTCGTCAGACCGCGAGCGCGACGAGGCGGTCCGTCGTGGGAGCGCCCGCCGGGGCGACAGCTCCCGCGCAGGGCCGCAGCGCGTCCGCGCCGCGCAGCGCGCGCAGTTGCGCCGCGACGGCCTCCGGCAGGTCCGCCGTCAGCACGCTCTCGGCGACCCGATCGCCGAGGCGCGCGTCCTCGCCGAGCCGTCCGCCGGCGGAGACGTCCGCCGCGTCCAGGATCGCGCCGTCGATGCGCACGCGGTCGCCGAGCAGGCCGATCTCGCCGGCGCGGTGCTGTCCGCAGGCGTGCGGGCAGCCCGACATCTGGATGCGCACCGGCTCGTCGATCGCGTAGCGCTCGTCGAGGGCGCGCGCGAGTGCGAGCGCCTCGTTCTTGGTGTCGATCAGGCTGAAGCGGCAGTAGTCGTTGCCCGTGCAGGTCACGAGCGAGCGCACCCACGGCGAGGGATCGGGGCTGTACGTCGCCAGCAGCGGCTCCTCGAGCAGCGCCTTGAGGTGCTCGTCGGCCACGTCCGGGATCAGCACGTTCTGCTGCACCGTCAGTCGCAGCTCCGCCGTGCCGTACTCGGCCGCGAGCCGTCCGAACTCGATCAGATCGTCGCCGCTCACGCGCCCGACGGGCACGAGGCAACCGACGACGTTGCGCCCCGGCTGGCGCTGCTCGGCGACGCCGATGTGGTCGCCGCCGTGCTGCCTGGCCGCCGGCTCGCCGGCGCGGGCGAGGGCGCTGCCGAGGCGCTCCTCGACGGCCGCGCGGAAGCGCTCGATGCCCCACTGGGCGAGCAGCACCTTGAGCCGCGCCTGCTTGCGCTGCTCGCGCGGCCCGTGGTCGCGGAACGTCTCGAGGATCGCGAGCGCGAGGGGCACGACGCCCTCGGGCCCGACGAAGGCGTCGAGTGGCTGCGCAAGCTCCGGCTGCATCCCGCCGAGCGCGCCGCCGACGAGCACGTTGAACCCGGCGGCCTCGCGTCCGCCCTCCTCGCGGGTGGCGGGCACGAACGAGAGGTCGTGGGTTTGCGCGTGCGCGCAGTCCTCGCGGCAGCCGCTGATCGAGAGGTTGAACTTGCGCGGCAGGTTGCTGAAGCGCTTGCCGCCGATGATCGCCTGCTGCAGCCGATCGGCCAGCCCGCGGGCATCGAGCAGCTCGTCGGCGTCGAGGCCGGCAATCGGGCAGCCGACCACGTTGCGCACGTTGTCCATGCCGCTCTGCTGCGAGTTGAGGCCCGCCGCGGCGAGGCGCTGCAACACCCAGGGTGCGTCCTCGATGGTGATCCAGCGCAGCTGGATGTTCTGGCGCGTCGTGATGTCGGCCGTGCCGCGTCCGCAGCGGTTGGCGATCTCGCCGACGGCGGCGATCTGCTCCGAGCTGAGCACGCCGTTGGGGATGCGCATTCGCAGCATGAAGTAGCCGGGCGTCGCCTTGCGGTGGAACAGGCCGTACCACTTCAGCCGTTCGAGGTCGTCCGCCGGGATCGCCTCGACGCCCTCGACCGCGTAGCGGTAGAGATCGGGCAGGACGTCGAGCCCGTCCTTCTCGCTCTTCAGCTCCTCGATCTTGTTTCGGGCCATGGCAACGCTCGCCTCCGCTGCATGCAGGGTCGCCGGGGGGCGTTACGTCGCGGGGGCCGGGGCGTGAACGCGGGGTGAAGGTTCGCTATCGGGGCTGTTGCGGGCAGGTTGCGGAACCGCGGCGGCGCTGCGCGCGTACTCTTCAATGGAGGAACTGTCATGCTCGCTCGTAGCACACGGCTCTTGTTCGCCTCGATCGCCGCGCTGCTGCTGCTTGCCGCCACGGCGGGGTGCACGGGCGGTGGCGAGCCCGAGGCGACCGCCAGCCCGGCGGCGACCGCAACCACGAGCCCGGCGGCGACCGCAACCACGAGCCCGGCGGCGGTCGCGACATCCACTGTGACTGCAACGGCGACACCCGTCGATACCTCGTTCGTACACTGGGGCCAGATGCCGACACCCGATCCGCGGGTCATGGCGGAGCTGTGGGCCCGCCGGGAGGCGGCCGAAGCGGCGGCGCCACCCGGAGACATCTCCGGGTGGCAGTTCACGAAGCGCAGGCTCAACCCGGTAGCTACCAGTTCGCGCTCAACCCCGATGAGCAGCCCCTTATCTTCGAGGTGCCTGCCGGGCTGCTGCTTGACCTGTCGTTCACCGGTTCCATGCTGGATGCTCCCGATCGATGGTGCCCGGGGCTGCGACTGGTCGAAATAGTGCAGGAGCAGTCGGCAGTCTTGCAAGGCTCCGTACTGTGTCTGGACGTCCATCACGCCGCGGAGTTGTCTCGCGCGATTCACGCCGCGGCGTTGTCTCGCGAGACTGACGCCGCGGACTTGGCCGCAACCGAGGACCGGTTCAACAGGCTCGTGGAATCATTGCGTCTGGGGCCGTTGCCCTCCGACGACGCTGCGGCCCACTGCAACCCCGTGTTCGACGCGTCCTACAGCCCCACGACCCTCACTGGCGGAAGCAGCTACGTGTGGCCCGTGGGCACCGGCGTACCGCCTCCATTCGCCATCCTCGACATCCCGGCTGGCGTCACACTGGCTCTTATCCTCGAAGATCGGCCCGACGGGTCCCGGTTGAAAGCGTATCGAACCGACGCTCCCCGCGTATATGGGCAACTGCACCTCGAGGAAGCGGCCAGCGGCTCGCGGCTTGTCATCGACCTCGCAACGGGCGAGGAGCGTGAGCGGGAGCTGCTGCCGGTGCCCGAGCCCTACCGCGTCGACGTGGGTGCGGCGTTCGACCAGATTCTCGGGTCGTTGCGGTTCGACGAGTTGCCCTCGATCCCCGGATGTCCCGCCCCGGTCTTACCCTCCCTCGCGCAGACGCTTGGAGCGGGCGTATACCGCTACCTCCGTGATCCCGACCGATACCCCTTCACGGCCGGCTTGCCGGACATCACCTTCGAGGTGCCCGCGGGGCTCCAGCTCAAGGTGAGCTGGGACGACGAAGCCGCACACCAAGTACGCCTGACGGATGTGGACACGGACTCATGGCTCTGCCTGGACGCGGCGCTGCTCGTGGAGTGCGGGCGCTCGATCACGCCGGGCGCCGAGCACGTCGGGCCGCTCTTCGACCAGATCGCCGAGTCGCTGCGGCTGGGCAGGCTGCGCGACTGACCCCGCCCCCGCCTGCGGCGGCGAGCGGCTGCTATCCTCCCCCTCTGGCGTCCGCCGCGGGCGGCGCCGTGCGGCGAGGAGGCTACGTGGTCGGAGACGCAGCAGTCGGGGGTACCACAGCCGCGTCGCGGGCGGAGGCGGTGCGCGCCCTCGCCGATGCGGCAGCGGCGATCCGCGAGAACGTCGCGCAGGTCATCGTCGGCGCCGAGGAGCCGCTCCAGTTGCTGCTGGTCGCGCTGCTCGCGCGCGGGCACGTGCTGATCGAGGACGTGCCGGGCACGGGCAAGACGATGGCGGCGCGCGCCTTCGCACGCTCGATCGGCGTGGACTTCCACCGCATCCAGTGCACCCCGGACCTGATGCCCTCGGACATCGTGGGCGTCCACTACTACTCGCAGAAGAGCGGCGAGTTCGAGTTCCGCGAGGGGCCGATCATGGCCCCGATCCTGCTCGTCGACGAGGTCAACCGCGCCACGCCTCGCACGCAGTCCGCGCTGCTGGAGGCGATGGAGGAGCGCACCGTCACCGTCGAGGGCGAGACGCGCCGGCTGCCGGACCCGTTCCTCGTGCTCGCCACGCAGAACCCGATCGAGCTCGAGGGCACCTTCCCGCTGCCGGAGGCGCAGCTCGACCGCTTCCTGCTGCGGCTGCGCATGGGCTACCCGACCGAGCAGGACGAGGTCGCGATCCTGCGCCGCTTCGAGGGCGAGTCGCCACTCGACCGCCTCTCGCCGGTGGTCTCGGCGAGCGAGCTGACGGCGCTCTCGGCCTCGCTGCCGCTGGTGCATGTCGAGGACGACGTGGCGCGCTACCTGGTGCAGGTCGTGCGCGCCACGCGCGAGCACGCGGCGTTCGACCTCGGCGGCAGCCCGCGCGCCTCGCTCGCGCTGTTCCGCGCGCTGCGCGCCCTGGCCGCGGTCGAGGGCCGCGACTACGTGCGCCCGGACGACGTGAAGCGGCTGGCGCCCGCGGTGCTCTCGCATCGCCTCGTGCTCAGTTCGCAGACGCAGCTGCGAGGGCGCAGGGCGGACGACCTGATCGACGAGATCCTGCGCGAGCTGCCCGTACCCGTCGTCGACAGCCGCCCCGCCGCCGGCCGCTAGGACCGGGGCGGCCGGGCCGTGCGATCGTTGCTCACCGAGGCCTGGATCGGCGGCTGCATCGCGCTCGTCTTCGCGGGCGTGCTGACCGGCTCCGCGCCGCTCTTCGGCCTCGGCGCGCTGGTGCTGGGCGCTGGTGGCGCGGCGCGGCTCTGGGCGCGCCTGGCGCTCGAACAGGTCGAGTACCGCCGCGAACTGTCGGAGCGTCGCGCCTTCGTCGGCGAGGAGGTCGGCCTGCGGCTGCACCTCGCCAATAACAAGCTGCTGCCGGTCCCCTGGATCGAGGTGCGCGAGCGCCTGCCGGAGGCCGCACCGCTGACCGACGGCCATACCACGCCCACCGGGCTGCACGGCGCGGTCTACCTGACGCGCACGACCTCGCTGCGCTCCGGGGATCGCCTCGAGTGGCCGCTCACCATGCACGCATCACGTCGCGGCTATCACCGCTTCGGGCCGGCGCGGCTCTCCTCGGGCGATCTCTTCGGGCTGTTCGAGCGCCAGCGGGACGCGGGAGGCGTGGACACGCTGGTCGTCTACCCACGCACCTACTCGCTACCCGACATCGGCCTGGGCAGCGACCGCCCGTTCGGCGATTTGCGCGGAGGCCGCCGCATCTTCCCGGACCCGATCCGCGTGATCGGCGTGCGCGACTACGTGGCCGGCGACCCGCTGAAGCAGGTCGACTGGAAGGCGACGGCGCGGGCGGGACGGCTGCAATCCCGGCTCTACGAGCCCTCGCGCGCGCTGGCGGTGGTCGTCGCCCTCGATGTGATGACACTGGTGCACACCTGGGAGGGCACGGACCCGGTGCTGCTCGAACGCGGCGTGACGGTCGCCGCCTCGATCGCGCAAGCCGCCTTCGAGGCGCACGCAGCGATTGGCCTGCTGACGAACGGTGCGCTGCCGGAGGCGGACCGCCCGATCCGGCTCGGCGCCGGCCGGCGACCGGATCAGCTCGCCCGCGTGCTGGAGGCGTTGGCGGGCGCGAATCCGTTCGCGCTGGCCCCGCTGGCCGCGGAGCTGGAGCGCCGCGGCCAGGCGCTGCCGATCGGCGCGAGCGTCGTCGTCGTCGCGGCGCTGATGACCGACGAGCTGGTGGCCTCGATGCAACGGCTGCGCCGCGAGCGCCACGACGTGCGCGTGGTGAAGACGTCGCGGGCGCCGTGGGACGTGCAGACCGGCTCCATCCCGGTGACCGAGATCGCTCCGTTCATGGAGCGGCTCGAGGAGGAGGCGGCGACGGAGGCCGAGGCCGCCCTCGGGCCGCCGCGGGCCCGCGAGGTACTGGAGCGCACGGCGCCGCGACGAGCGGGGCCGGCGCGATGAGTTGGCGCGGTCCGCTGGCGGCGTTCTTCTTCCTGGCGGCGGAGGCGCTGCTCTGGTTCTCCGTACTGCGCTCGCTCGCAACGGGGGTGGAGCGCAGCGCCTTCCGCGGCGTCTCCCAGGAGATCCTGTTCGGCATCGCCGGCGGCGAGTTCCTGCAGCCCGACCGCGCCCGCGACGCGATGCAGGTCGCCGAGCGGGCGGGCGCGAGCGCGATCGGCGGGCCGTCGCTGCTGCTGATCGTGGCGGTGGCGATGGGGGCGTACACGCTGATGCGCGTGCTCGCGAGGAGCAGCCTGCCGGTCTCCTCGCGCGCTGCCGCCGGCCTGCTGGTCTCGATCGTCGCGCTGGGCGTCGTGCTGCAGTTCGCGCTCGCCGATGCCCCGCTCTCGGGCGGCGCGCCCTGGGACGACGGCATCCTCGCCGACTTCCGAGGGCAGGCCGGGAGCACGTTCAGCGGCTCGATCGACCCGGCCGAGTTCGTCGCCAGCCCCGACCCCGATCGCGTCCGCGGCGCATCAAGGGCGATGACGACCGGCGGCATCGTCCTGCTCTGGTTGCGTTTCCTCTTCGCCGGGCGCAGTCCCGTCACGTTCGAGCGCAGCCTGCGCAGCTTCGGGGTGGGATTCGCCGTCGCGGTCGCAGTCGCATTCATCGCCGCGGCCTCGGATGTGGATGTGGCCAGCTGGCTGGTGCTGCCCTACTTCCTGCTCGGCACGCTCTCGCTCGCAACCGCGCACGCCGCCCGCGCCCCCGACGACGTGATGGCGACGGGCCGCAACGCGCCGTGGGTGATCTCCGTGCTCGGCACGATCGGCGTGCTGAGCGTGGTCACGGCGCTCTTCATCCTGCTCGCGCTGTTCGAGGTGCATCGCTTGCTGCAGCCGATCGGCGAAGGGCTGGTCGCCGTGTTGGCCTGGACGCTGATCCTGCTGCTCACCCCGGTCTTCTGGGTGATCGAGTGGCTGATAGGCCTCGTGGCCAGCGACTTTGAGTTCCAGAACGTGGGCATCGAGGTCCAGCAGGGTGTCACGGACCCGCCCGAGGAGAGCGAGGGTCGTTTCAGGATTCCCGGCTGGACCGGCAACGTGGCGCGCGCCTTCGCAGCAGCCGCCGCAATCTGGATCGCCTACCGCATCTCGCGCTGGCTCTTCTCCCGCTCCGAGCGGACGACGACGGAGGAGTACGCCGAGATCCGCGTGGGCGAGGGCGGCGGCGGGCTCGCCTCGATGCTGCGCTCGCTGATCCCGCAGCCGCGCCGGAGGCGTGGGGAGGATTCCCGCTGGCTGACCCTCAACCGCGCCTACCGGCTCTTCGGCCGGATGCTCGCCGCCGCACGGTCACGGGGCGTGGAGCGCCGGCCGGGACAGACCGCGCTCGAGTTCGGCGTCGCCGCCGGCGCCCGCCTCGATGCGCCGCTCTTCGCCGGCATCGCCCGCGCCTTCGACGGTGCGCGCTACGGCCGCCATGAACCCACACCCGGCCGCCTCGACAACCTCGAGCGCGAGTTCGCGGCATGGGAGCTGGCCAACCCGCTGCCCGAGGATGATGCCGAGGCCGATGACGGCGACGAAGACGAGGCGTAGCGCGCCGTAGCGCCTGCTGCTTGCCTGCGTGGGCCGTGGCCGCCTACTCTCGAAGCGTGGTAGGCCGCCTTGCGGATCATCCATCCAGCGCTCATCTGAGCGTCCCCGCGTCCGTCGGGATCTTCGACTCCGGCGTCGGCGGCCTCTCCGTCGTCGCCGCGATCCATCGCCTGCGGCCCGGGCTGCCGCTGCGCTACATCGCCGACAGCGCCCGCTTCCCCTACGGCGAACGCCCGCCCGAGGAGATTGCCGAACGCTCGCTCGCCATCGGCGGCGAGTTGATCGAGGCCGGGGCGCGCCTGCTCGTCGTCGCCTGCAATACCGCCTCCTCGGCCGCGCTCGAGGCGCTGCGCGAGCGCTTCAGCGTGCCGGTGGTCGGCATGGAGCCGCCGCTTAAGCCCGCCGTCGAGCGCAGCCGCAGCGGCCGCGTCGCCTTGCTCGTCACGCCTGCCACGGCCGAGGGCGCGCGCCTGGCGCGCCTGCACGACAGCTACGCCGGCGACAGCCGCGTGCGCACGATCGCGATGCCCGGCCTCGCCGACCTCGTTGAGTGCGGCGAGATCGGCGGACCGCGGGTCGAGGGGCTGCTCGCAAGCGCCCTCGCCGGGCTCGCGTCCGAGGGCGTCGACGAGGTCGCGCTCGGCTGCACGCACTACGGCTTCCTGCGGCCGGCGCTGCGCGCGCTGCTCGGCGACGGCGTCGAGCTGATCGACACCGCGGAGCCGGTCGCGCGGCGCGTGCTGCAGCAGATCGAGGAACACGCGATCGTGATCGCGGAGGATGGCGACGGGGCTGTGCCCTGCAGCGTGAGCGGCGACCCGGCCGCCTTCGAGGCGGCCGTCGAGCGGCTGCGCGCCTCGGGTGTCGAACTGCCGCCGCTGCAGGTCTCCGAGGGGGTGGCGGTATGACGGCGCGCGCGAGTTTCCGCGAGAAGTACGAGGCGGCCGCCGCGGCGAACGACTCGCTGCTCTGCGTCGGGCTCGACCCCGACCCCTCGCGCCTCCCCCAGGGCGTCGACATCGACGCCTGGCTGCGCGAGGTGATCGAGGCGACCTCGGACCTGGTCTGCTGCTACAAGCCGAACGCCGCCTTCTTCGAGGCGCGCGGGCCGCACGGCCAGGAGGCGCTGTGGGGGCTGATCGACGGCATCCCGGACGAGATCCCCGTGCTGCTCGACGCCAAGCGCGGCGATGTCGGGAATTCGGCGGAGTTCTACGCGCGGGCCGTCTTCGAGGTGCTTGGCGCGGACGCCGTGACGGTGAACCCCTACCTCGGGGGTGACGCCGTCGAGCCGTTCCTCGCCCATGAGGATCGCCACACGTTCGTGCTCTGCCGCACCTCGAACGCGGGGGCCGGCGAGCTGCAGGACCGCGCCCTCGCGGCGAGCGGGGGCGGTGGGAGCGGGCCGCTGTATCTGGCGGTCGCCGAGCGAGCGAACGCCTGGAACACGCGCGGCAACGTCGGTCTCGTCGTCGGCGCAACGTACCCGGAGGAGGCGCGCGCGATCCGCGAGCTGTGCCCGGACATGCTGTTCCTGATGCCCGGCGTCGGCGCGCAGGCCGGCGAGCTGGAGGCAGCCGTCCACGCCGCGCTCGACGCCCGCGGCGGCGGCGTCATCGTCAACGCCTCGCGCAGCGTGCTCTACCCGCAGGCGGGGAGCGCCGAGGCCCAGCGCGCCGAGGCCCTGCGGCTGCGCGATGCGATCCGCGAGGCGGTCCGCACGGCGGACGGCGGCGGGCGGGCGGACTGAGCGGCCATGGTCCTCGACCTGCGCGTCGGCGACGTGCTGCGGCTGAGGCGCAAGCATCCCTGTGGGAGCTTCGACTGGGACGTCGTGCGCGTCGGGGCGGACATCGGGCTGCGCTGCCGCGAGTGCGGCCGGCGCGTGCTGATGGACCGCCCGACGCTGCGGCGCCGCGCGGCGGAGCTGCTGGAGCGTGGACCTGCGCTGGACCCGGCGATCGAGGCCGCCCTCGAAGGCCGCACGCCACCGGCTACGGGCGGCGGGGAGTAGGCCACCGGCTACGGGCAGCGGGGAGTAGACTGGCTGCCTGCGCGGCGCGCGGTTCGTTGACGCCTCGCGAAGGCCGTACCTAGACTCGATTCGATCGCGGGGACGTGGGGCATCGCGTCATGATCGAGATGACCATCGAGAGCATTCGCGTCAGTCTCCGCAACTACCAGCGGGTCGTGATCCTGCGCGAGAAGGGATCGGAGCGCTATCTGCCGATCTGGATCGGCGCCGCCGAGGCCGACGCGATCGCGGTCCGCCTGCAGAACCACTCCGTCGCCCGCCCACTGACGCACGATCTGCTCAGCAACGTGATCGGCGAATTCGGCGGCTCCGTGAAGCACGTCGTCGTCAACGACCTCGAGAACGACACCTTTTACGCCCGCATCACCGTCGAACACGCGGGCGGCACCGTGGAGATCGATTCGCGCCCCTCGGACGCGATCGCGCTCGCGGTCCGCGCCGAGGCGCCGATCTACGCCGAGGAGTCCGTGCTGGACCGCGCCGGGGTGCTGCTCAGCGCCGAGGGCGAGGTGGTGGTCGGCGAGAATCGCGCCTCCTCGGTGACGGAGGAGGAGCTGGAGAAACTGTCCGCCTTCAGCGACTTCATCGGGGAGCTCGATCTCGACGATCTGGGTGAAGAAGAGACCAGGGGCGAGTGAGTTCCGGGCGGCGTGCGAGGGGCATTCGTGCGGCTTCTCACAATCGGTTGATCGCGTGATCGGCCCGTGCTAGGCTCCCGACGGCCTCGGCCCGGACAGGGTGCTCCGGTCTGGAGTTCGCCCGCCCTGGGGCTGGTCGGCATCGGCACGTATCTGGCCGTGTCGATTGCCGGGATGGCCATCGTCGGGAGTCTGCTCGATCGTCACTTCGGCACGGATCCGTTGCTGACGCTCGTGTTCCTGGTGTTGGGCCTGCTCGCGGGCTTTCTTGGTGCGTATCGCCAGTTGCGGCGGGTGCTGCAGAGCACCGCCGAAGGGGACAGGCGGAAGGGTCGCTAGATGCGAGGCTGGCTGATAGCCGCCGCCCTGGTCTTGCTGATCGTCGGCGGGTTCATCTTCATCAAGCCGCCCACGCCCGCGATCATCCTCGCGCCCGAGCACGTCCTCGACATCGGCCCGCTCGTGGTCACGAACACGATGTTCACCTCCTGGGTCGTCGTCGTCTTCCTCGTCGTCGTCGCCCTCTACGCTCGCCGCTCGATGGCGCTCGTGCCCTCTGGACTGAGTGGGGCGATCGAGGCGCTGGTCGGCGGCTTCTACGAGTTCACGGAGAACATCGTTGGCGAGGCGAGCGCGCGGCGCTTCTTCCCCGTGATCGCCACGATCTTCTTCTACGTGCTGATCTCCAACTACTTCGGGCTGCTGCCCATGAACTTCGTCGTCGGGCGCACCGAGCCCGGCCACGGCGAGGTGCAGGCCGTCTTCGAGCAGACCAGCATCGCCGGCGTGGATGTCGCCTACATCCCGCTGCAGGCGGACACCGTCGACACCGGCGAGGAGCACGCCCTCGAGCCCAGCGAGGAGGGCGACGCCTTCTCCGGGCTGCTCGCGCCGCTGTTCCGCTCGGTGATGACGGACGTGAACGCGCCGCTCGCGCTGGCGCTCATGTCGTTCATCTTCGTCGAGTACTGGGGGCTGTCCACGCTCGGACTGGGCTATCTGAAGAAGTTCTTCGCCTTCGGCAATTTGCTGCGAGGCAAACCGATGGGGGTGATCGACGTCTTCGTCGGGTTGCTGGAGCTGATCTCGGAGCTGATCCGGATGGTCTCGTTCACCTTCCGATTGTTCGGCAACGTGTTCGCGGGCGAGGTGCTGCTGCTGATGATGAGCTTCCTCGTGCCGCTGGTACTGATTAACGTCTTCTACGGCCTGGAGCTGTTCGTGGGACTGATCCAGGCGTTCGTGTTCGCGATGCTCACGCTCGTCTTCGCCCAGACCGCGACCGCCCAGCACGGCGACGCGCACGAGGAGCACGAGGGCGCGCATGAGTAAGAGCAAGAGCAGGGGAGCAAGGGCTCGGGCCGGGGCGGCCGGAGCAGGTGGGACGCGATCCGTCCTGGTAGGGAGTACGCCACAATGACAGTGGGAGCGATGGTGCGATCGCCGTACGTGCGCCGGGCGGCGCTCGCCGCAGGCCTCGGCATGCTGGCGTGGCTGGCAATGGCCGGCGTGGCCGGTGCGCAGGAGGCGGGCGACAACGTGTTCACCGCCGACGCGAACAAGTTCCTCGCCGCCGGCCTCGCGATGGGTCTCGGCGCCTTCGGCCCCGGGATCGGCATTGGCTATCTCGGCGGCAAGGCGATGGAGGCGCTCGGGCGCAATCCCGAGGCGGCCGGCCCGATCCAGACGAACATGATCCTCGCGATCGCGTTCGCCGAGGCGATCGGCATTTACGCCCTCGTCGTCGCCATCCTGATTGGCTTCGTCTTCTAGGCGGGCCGCGGCAAGCGGGGCGAGCATGATCGACCGAGTACACAGCCGGATGAGGAGCGCGCGGCCGCGCGGTCTGCGGCTGGGCGCGGTGGCCCTCGGGCTGCTGCTGGCGGCGGCGCCGGCCACGGCGTTCGCCGCTGAGGAGGGGCCCTCGGGCATCGCCGCCCTGGGCTTCAGCCTGCCCGCGCTCGTCACCAACCTGATCAACTTCACGATCCTGCTGATCGTGCTCCGGGTCTTCCTCTACAAGCCGGTGCTGCGCCTGCTCGATGAGCGCAGGCGGCGCATCCAGGAGGGCCTGGACCAGGCCGCCCAGGCGGCCTCGCAGGCATCGGCCAGCGAGCAGGAAGCGCGGGAGGCGATCGAGCAGGCGCAGCGCGAGGGGCGCGAGCTGGTGCAGCAGGCGCAGCAGGGAGCTGCCCGGCTGCGCGAACAGCTCGAGGAACGCGCCCGCGCCGACGCCGAGCAGATCGTCACGCGCGCCCGCGAGGAAGTGCGCATCGAGCGCGATCAGGCGATCGCACAACTGCGGCGCGAGTTCGCCGACCTCACGATTACCGCCGCCGAGCGGGTCATGCGTCAGTCGCTTGACCGCGCGGCGCACCAGCGGCTGATCGACGAGGTGCTCGTCAACAGCGAGCTCGGCGACCAGAACTAGAGGCGAGGGGCGGCGCATGGCCCAGGCAGCAGGCGCGCGAGATGTCGCAGGACGTCGCTACGCGCTCGCGATCATGCAGTTCGTCGCCGCGGACCCGGACAGCGCCGCTGCCTGGGAAGATGCGGTCGACGGCCTCGAGGCGCTGACCGAGCGCCCGGCCTACGTGGTCGCACTGCAGGGTGACGGCGTGACGGACGAGGGCTTCCAGGCAATCGTGCGGCGCGTCGTCCCGGAGATCGGGCAGATGCAGCTGAACCTGCTGCGGCTGCTGCGGCGCAAGGGCCGGCTCGCGCTCGGCCCCTCGATCGCCTCATATGTGCGGGAACTGCTGGACGAACGGCGCGGCATCGCCCGCGCCCAGGTCCGCACCGCCGTGGAGATCGACGAGGAGCGGCGACAGTGGTTCGCCTCGCAACTCGGCGAACTCACCGGCATGCAGGTGGAGGTCGAGGCAGAGGTCGATCCGGACTTGATTGGCGGCGCCGTCGTGCGCATCGGCGACCGCCTGATCGACGGCTCGGCGCGCTCGCGCTTGCGCGCGCTGCGCGCGCAACTGGCGTAGGAACCGGCTGGCAGCGGGCTCGGCCCGCCGCACGGCCACGGAGGAGACGCGATGGTTCGGGCAGAAGAGATCGCCTCGATCCTCAAGGAGCAGATAGAGAACTTCGACGCGGACGTCACCGAGGCCAACGTCGGCACGGTCGTCGAGGCGAGCGATGGGATCGCACGCATCCACGGCCTCGGCCAGTGCCTCGCCTCGGAGCTCGTCGAGTTCAGCACAGGCACTCGCGGCCTCGCGCTGAACCTCGAGGAGGAGACCGTCGGCGCGATCATCCTCGGCGACTACACGGACATCAAGGAAGGCGACGAGGTCCGCACCACGGGGCTTGTCGCCTCCGTGCCCGTCGGCGAGGAGCTGATCGGGCGCGTGCTCAACGCGCTCGGCGACCCGATCGACGAGCGCGGTCCGCTGACCACGAGCCAGCGCCTCCCTGTCGAGCGCATCGCGCCCGACGTGGTCGCGCGCGAGTCCGTCAGCGAGCCGGTGCAGACGGGCATCAAGGCGATCGACGCGATGATCCCGATCGGCCGCGGCCAGCGCGAGCTGATCATCGGCGACCGCTCGATCGGCAAGAGCGCGATCGCGATCGACGCGATCATCAACCAGCGCGGCGGCGACCTGATCTGCATCTACGTCGCGGTCGGCCAGAAGGACTCGAAGGTCGCGCAGACCGTCGCCACGCTCGAGCAGCACGGCGCGATGGAGCACACGATCGTCGTCTGCGCCTCCGCAGCGGAGTCCGCGGCGTTGCAGTACCTCGCTCCGTACGCGGGCTGCGCGATGGGCGAGTACTTCATGGAGCAGGGCAAGGACGTGCTGATCGTCTACGACGACCTCACGAAGCACGCCTGGGCCTACCGCCAGATCTCGCTGCTGCTGAAGCGCCCGCCGGGCCGCGAGGCCTACCCGGGCGACGTCTTCTACCTGCACTCGCGGCTGCTGGAGCGCGCGGCGCGCCTCGACGAGGCGCACGGCGGCGGCTCGCTGACCGCGCTGCCGATCATCGAGACGCAGGCCGGCGACGTCTCCGCCTACATCCCGACGAACGTGATCTCGATCACGGACGGCCAGATCTTCCTCGAGAACGACCTCTTCAACGCCGGGCAGCGGCCCGCCGTGAACCCCGGCATCTCCGTCTCGCGAGTCGGCGGCGCCGCGCAGCGGCGCGCGATGCGCTCCGTGGCCGGCACGCTGCGGCTGGACCTCTCGCAGTTCCGCGAGCTGCAGGCGTTCGCCCAGTTCGGCACGGAAGACCTGGACCCGGCGACGCGCCGCCAGTTGCTGCGCGGCCAGCGCCTGACCGAGGTGCTGAAGCAGCCGCAGTACGAGCCGCTCTCGCTCGGCCAGCAGGTCGCGATCCTCTACGCCGGCGCGAACGGCTACCTCGACGACGTGCCGGTCGAGAAGATCGCCGACTTCGAGCGCGCGCTGCACCTGCAGCTGCAGGCGACCGCCGCCGGCGTGATCGAGACGATCGACCGCACCGGCGAGGTCGATGACGATACGGAGGAGCAGTTGAAGGCCGCGATCGAGCAGTTCAAGGGCTCGGTCGCCTACTAGAGCGAAACGCAGCAGCCCCCTCGGGGGCGCGGAACGGGGAACAGCGCTACATGCCAGGCGCCGGCCAGGTCCGGGCAATCCGCGGGCGGATCAAATCCGTCGAGAACACCGCCAAGGTCACCAAGGCGATGGAGCTCGTCGCGGCCTCCAAGATGCGGCGCGCCCAGGAACGCGCGCTCGCCGCGCGGCCCTACTCGGAGCGCATGCGCACCGTGCTGGCGCGCCTTGCCGCCTCGCCCGAGGCGCGCGGCGGCGGCGACGGCGACTCGCTGCACCCGCTGCTCGATCAGCGCCAGGTGCGGCACTTCGCGTTCATCCACATCACGGCCAACCGCGGACTCGCCGGCGGCCTCAACGCGAACATGAACCGCGCCGGGGCCAGCCTCGCCCTCGAGCGCCAGCCGCACGTCGAGCGCGTTTCGGTGCTTTCGGTCGGCCGCAAGGGGCGCGACTTCTTCCGGCGCGCGGGCTTCCCGCAGATCGCGGAGTTCACGGACCTCGGCGACTACCCCTCAATGGGCGACACGCTGCCGATCTCGCGGATCGTCACGCAGGACTACATCAACGGCGAGATCGATCAGGTCTACGTCGGCTTCCAGCAGTTCATCAACACCGCCGTGCAGCGGCCGACCGTGCGCCAGCTGCTGCCGATCGAGCCGCCCGAGGAGGACGGGGAGTCCATGGGCGGCGGCGCGGACTTCATCTTCGAGCCCTCGCCGCAGGCGCTGCTGGAGACGCTGCTGCCGCGCTACGTGGAGATGCAGGTCTTCGAGGCGATCCTCGAGGCCGCGGCGTCCGAGCAGTCGGCGCGCATGGTCGCGATGCACGCGGCCACCGATGCGGCGAACGACATGGTCGCGGACCTCACGCTGACCTACAACAAGGCGCGACAGGAGCTGGTCACCAGCGAGCTGCTCGACATCGTCGGCGGCACGGCGGCGATCCAGGCGTAACAAAGCAAGCGAGGCAGAGGGGGCCGCGCGCGAGCGCGCCGGCGCGGGAGCAAGGCGGACAGCATGGGCAACGACAGCAACATGGCCGGCGGCGGGGCCACCGGACTTGTGAGACAGGTCATCGGCACGGTCGTCGACGTGGAGTTCCCCGACGGCGACCTGCCCGAGATCTACAACGCCGTCAACATTTCGATGGGTGCGAACGGCGAGACGCGCACGCTCGTCAGCGAGGTGCAGCAGCACCTCGGCAACAACTGGGTGCGCTGCCTCGCGCTCGACTCCACGGACGGCCTGCAGCGCGGCGCGAGCGCCGAGGACACCGGCGGGCCGATCACCGTGCCGGTCGGACCGGCCACCCTCGGTCGCATCTTCAACGTGCTCGGCGAGCCGCTCGACCCCGGCGAGGCGATCCCGGCGGACACCGTGCGCCGCCCAATCCACCGCGCGCCGCCCGCCTACGCCGAGCAGGAGACCGAGGCGCAGATGCTGGAGACCGGCATCAAGGTGATCGACCTGATCGCCCCGCTCGCGCGCGGCGGCAAGGTCGGCCTCTTCGGCGGCGCCGGCGTCGGCAAGACCGTCGTCAACACCGAGCTGATCCGCAACCTCGCCACCGAGCACGGCGGCCTCTCCGTCTTCGCCGGCGTGGGCGAGCGCTCGCGCGAGGGCAACGACCTCTGGCACGAGATGGAGGAGTCCGGCGTCCTCGACAAGACGGCGCTGGTCTTCGGCCAGATGAACGAGCCGCCCGGCGTGCGGCTTCGCATCGGCCTCACCGGCCTGACGATGGCGGAGTACTTCCGCGACGACGAGGGCCGCGACGTGCTGCTCTTCATCGACAACATCTACCGCTACACGCTCGCCGGCATGGAGGTCTCGGCGCTGCTCGGCCGGATGCCCTCGGCGGTCGGCTACCAGCCGACGCTGGCCACGGAGATCGGTGAGCTCGAGGAGCGCATTACCTCGACGAAGCAGGGCTCGATTACCTCCTTCCAGGCGATCTACGTCCCCGCCGACGACTACACCGACCCCGGGGTCTCGACGACGTTCGGCCACCTCGACGCGGTCGTGGCGCTGGAGCGGGCGCTGGCGGAGCAGGGGCTCTACCCGGCGATGGACCCGCTGACCTCGAACAGCCGCATCCTGGACCCGAACGTGGTCGGCCAGGAGCACTACGACGCGGCCTCCGGCGTGCTGCGCACGCTGCAGCGCTACAAGGACCTGCAGGACATCATCGCCATCCTCGGCATCGAGGAGCTGACGGAGGAGGACAAGCAGGCCGTGGCGCGCGCGCGCCGCATCCAGCGCTTCCTCACGCAGCCGTTCTTCGTCGCTGAGCAGTTCACCGGCCGCGGCGGCCGCTACGTGCCCGTCGCCGAGACCGTGCGCGGCTTCACCGAAATCCTCGAGGGCAAGCACGACGCGCTGCCGGAGAACGCCTTCTACATGGTCGGCACCATCGACGAGGCGATCGAGAACGCCCGCGAGATGGCCGAGGAGGACTAACGCTTGGCCCCGCTCAGGCTCTCAATCGTCACGGCCCAGCAGCCGGTCCTCGATCGGGACGACGTGCAGCGCGTGATCGTGCCCACCAGCGAGGGCCAGATCACGGTGCTGCCGAGTCACGCCGCGCTGATGGCCAGTCTGGAGATCGGCGAACTGGTGGCGGTCGGCAGCGACGGCCCGGAGGAGATCGTCGTGCACGGCGGCTTCATCCAGGTGCTGCGTGACGAGGTCACCGTGCTCGCCGACGCCGCCGAGCGCGTCGACGAGATCGACGAGGCACGCGCCGAGGAAGCGCGTGATCGCGCCCAACAGCGTCTCGAGGACAGCGTCGCCGCCGATGAGATCGTCGATCTCGCGCGAGCCCGCCTTTCCCTGCTGCGCGCAGAGGCGCGCATCCGCATCCGCCGCCGCCGGCGCGGCTCGGGGGCGCCCGCCGCCCAGCGCTGACCGCGTTCCCGAAGACACCGTCCGACAGGGGCAGAGCTTCGGTGTCTGTCGCCCTCGTGCGTCTCGGACGAGCACGCGCTGCGCGCGGCTCCCGACCCACCCACCCGCACCCGGATTTCTTTCTCTGCGGGGGGCTACGCCCCCCAACCCCCTCCCGCACGGTAGTCTCCCAACCTCTTGTGCCCTCGGTGCTGCGTGACTCCACTGTGCGCGGGCTCCGGGAGTCGTCCCAGGCGTCCCTGATCTGCGCGTGCCAGTGCCTCGCGATCCGGTGCCTCCGGGGCGCACTCGATACCCGCGCGCGCCCGGCGGCGATCCGGCGGGGCGTGGGGGCGCAGCCCCCACATGAAGAAGCAGTCCGGGGCGGGTGGGTGGGGAGCCGCGCGCAGCGCGCGCTCGTCCGACGCACGTGCGGGCAAGCAAGCTGCGAGGGCAAGCGAGTGTCGGGGAGAAGTGTCGGGGAGACGGGGCGGGGAGAAGCAGTCCGTCGTTGCGCTGGAGTAAGAGGAGAGGCGGATCTGCGAACCGGTGCCCTTGCCGGGCCTACGCCTCGGGCGTCGCGGCCTCTCGGAGGTCGCGGATCCGGTCTTCGTAGCACAGCATCGCCAGCCCGCCTGAACGAGCAAGCACGATCATCGTGCCGTCCCGGCTTCTGCAGCGCTCGCAAGACATCCGGTGCGCACGCATCGTCACATCCACAGCCGCATGGCCGCCAGGATGATGCCTGTGGCGGCGAACATGCCGGCGAACAGCTGGAACTTCAGGCGTTCGATGTCAGCCTTCGTGGCGAGGTGCTCGTAGGCGCCTTCGATGCGCGCGACACGCTCGCCGAGACTGTCAGATGTTGCGGTCACTGCCCATCCATCCCTTGCTGGGTTCAGTGTAGCACATCGTTGTCAGGATTGAGCGCTCCGCCCACCCCGCCTCGCGGGGCAGCCTCGATGCGTCGTATCCTTGGTGCTGGCGGGGGCCGGAGGCCCCATGGGTGAGCAGCTAGTCATTCACGGCGGGCGGGCGCTACGAGGCCGGCTGCCCGCGTCCGGCTCCAAGAACGCCGCGCTCTACGCGCTGGCCGCGCCACTGCTCACCTCCGATCCCGTCACCCTGCATAACGTCCCCGAGATCGCGGACATCGAGGGCATGGGCCGCGTGCTGCGCGCCCTCGGCGCGCGCTTCGAGGTCGCTGGCGGCGATGTCTCAATCGACGCCTCCGGGGTCACGGAGACCGTTGCGCCGAGCGATCTGGCGATCGCGCTGCGCGCCTCCTTCCTCGTGATGGGGCCGCTGCTCGCCCGCTTCGGCGAGGCGGCCTGTCCGCAGCCGGGCGGCGACGTGATCGGCGTGCGCCCGCTGGACGTGCACCTCGCGGGCTTCCGCGCGCTGGGGGCGGACGTGCGCCGCGAGGGCCAGAACTTCGTCGCGCGGGGCCGCCTCCGGGGGACGCGCGTCTTCCTCGACTATCCGAGCGTGCTCGGCACCGTGAACGTGCTCTTCGCCGCCGCGCTCGCCGAGGGCGAGACCGTGATCGTCAACGCCGCCGCCGAGCCGGAGGTGGCGATGGCCGCCGAGATGCTGGTGGCGATGGGCGCGCGCATCAGCGGGCACGGCTCGAACATGATCACCGTCGAGGGCGTCGAGCGCATGCATGGCGTCGACTTCACGATCATGCCCGACCGCATCGAGAGCGGCACCTACCTGCTTGCCGGTGTCGCGACCGGTGGCGATGTTGCTATCGAGGGCGCGCGGGCGGACCACCTGGACTCGCTGCTGACGAAGCTCTCCGAGGCCGGCGTCGGCGTCGAGGTCACCTCGGACTATGTGCGCGCGCATCGCCACCCTGACGGCGGGCCGCTGCGTGCGATGCAGCTTCAGGCGGTGCCTTACCCTGGCTTCCCGACCGATCTTCACGCCCCCATGGCGGCCGTGTTGACCCAGGCCGAGGGCGTGTCCACTATCCACGAGCGCGTCTTCGAGAACCGCCTGCTCTACCTCGGCGAGTTGCGCGCGATGGGTGCGCGCATGACCGCCGGCGGCCAGTCCGTGATCATCGAGGGCCCCACGCCGCTCGTCGGCAGCGCGGTACGGGCGCTCGACGTGCGGGCGGCTGCAGCGGTCGTGATCGGGGGGCTCTGCGCGAGCGACGAGACGGTCGTGCGCGACCTCGCGCACCTCGATCGCGGCTACCCGCGGATCGAGGAGCGGCTCACCGCGCTAGGCGCGACGGTGTTCAGGCGCTAAGGTCGATTGCCCGGGGGCGTGAGCGCCTCGGTGTTGAAAGGCGCGGACCTCCGGGCGAATGTTCACCAAACGACTCGGCATCGATCTAGGCACGGCGCAAGTGCTCGTCTCCGAACGGGGGCGCGGCATCGTGCTCGAAGAGCCCGCCGTGGTCGCGCTCACGGAGCGCGAGAACGCCGTCGCCGCCGTCGGCCGCGAGGCGTTCGAGATGATCGGCCGGCATCCCGGCACGATCCGCGTGATCCGGCCCATGCGCGACGGCGCGATCGCGGACTACCTGATTACCGAGGCGCTGCTGCGCTACCTCATCGGCGGGGTGATGGGCCGCTTCCGCGTCGTCCGTCCGGAGGTGATGGTCTCCACGCCGTACGGCGTGACGCGCGTGGAGCAGCGCGCCGTACGCGACGCCGCCGAGGCAGCCGGCGGCCGGCGCCCGGCGCACCTCATCCCGGAGCCGCTCGCCGCCGCGATCGGCGCCGAGATCCCCGTTGGCTCGCCTCGCGGGCACATGCTGCTCAACATCGGCGGCGGACGCGCCGAGGCCGCGGTGATCTCGATGTTCGGGATTGTCGCCGCCGAGTCGATCCGCGTGGCCGGGGACCGCCTCAACGAGGCGGTCGCGCTCTACGTTCGTCGGCGACATAACCTCGCGATCGGTGAGCGTTCCGCCGAGGAGTTGAAGATCGCCATCGGCTCGGCGATCCCGCTGGAGCGGGACGAGACCGCCGCCGTGCGCGGCCGTGACCAGATTACGGGCCTGCCGCGCACCGTCACGGTGCGCGCCTCCGAGGTGACGCAGGCGATCCAGGAGCACCTCGAGAGCATCGTCCAGACGGTGCGTTCCGTGTTGGAGCGCACGCCGCCGGAGCTGGCCTCGGACGTGATCGATCACGGCGTGGTGCTGACGGGCGGCGGAGCGCGATTGCGCCACCTGGACGCGCTGCTGATGCATGAGGTCGGCGTGCCGGTGCATGTCGCGGACGAACCGGATCGCTGCGTGGCCCGAGGCGCCAGCGTGGCGCTCGACTACCTCGATGTGATCGCGCGCAGTATCCCTACCGAGGAGGAGTCCCTGATCGCCGATACGCGGTAGGCGAGCGGCGCTGCGGGGTGGCTCGCTCGCTCAATCCGCTCTGTCGGCGTAGACGCGGAAGCCGTAGTCGTTGTAGCGGCGGTCGGGCGGCAGCGACGAGCGTGCGGCGATGCGCGTGACCTTGATCCGGTGCCGCCAGGATCCGCCTCGCGAGGCGCGGCGTTCGCCCTCGGCGGGTCCGTGCGGGTTGTCGAGCTCGCCGGCGTCGTAGCCGGCGGCGTACCAGTCGCTGCACCACTCGTGCACGTTCTCGGCCATGTGGTAGAGGCCGAAGCCGTTCGGGGGCGAGGAGCCGACCGGCTGTGGGCGGTCCATCCCCGCCGATCCGGGGGCGAACGGCCCCTCGTCCCACGGCTCGTCGCCCCAGGGGAATGCGACGCCCTCGACACCGCCGCGGGCGGCGTACTCGCGCTCCGCCTCACTCGGCAGGCGGCAGCGGCGTTCGAGGATGCCGCCCAGCCACTCGCAGTAGGCGACGGCGTCGAACCAGGAGACGCCCACCACCGGGCAGTCCGGCGCGTTGAAGCGCGGCTCGTCCCAGAAGCGCGGCGCCTCGTGCCCGGTCGCCTCGAGGAAGGCGGCGTAGTGGGCGTTCGTGACCGGCGCCGCGGCGACGGCGAACGGATCGAGGCGCACCTCGCGCAGCGGCTGCTCGTCGGGGCGGATGAGCGAGCCCATGCGGAACAGGCCGCCGGGCAGCTCGACGAACGCGGCTGCGGCGGCGTCCGCTCCCGCTAGGCGGGCGAGTCCGTGGTCGTTCGCGGGAGCCTTCGGGCGGGTCACGGGGAGATGCTAGCAGCGCCGCCAGGCAGCCGCTTCGCTGGACGCTAGTGCACGATTGTGCAACTCTTCCCAATCAGGTTCGGGTACGTCACCGATAGGTACGCATTACACGCAGTGGAGGGTCACCCTGCCGTTGCCTGCCGACATTCCCGAGGTCGTAATCGACCGTCTCCCAATCTACTACCGCTGGCTCGCGCGCATGGATGAGGAGGGCCGCTCCACGGTCTCCTCGCAGGAACTGGGCGACGCGCTCGGCGTCACGCCGGCGCAGATTCGCAAGGATCTCGCCTACTTCGGGCGCTTCGGCAAGCAGGGCAGCGGGTACTCGGTCGTCCGGCTCGTCGAGGAGCTGCGGCTGATCCTGGGGCTGAACCGCCGCTGGCGGATGGTGCTGGTCGGCGTGGGCCGCCTCGGGCGCGCGATCGCCTCGTACCAGGGCTTCGGGCCGGACGGATTCGACCTCGTCGGCGTCTACGACGCGAGCCCCGAGGAGATCGGCAGCGAGGTCGGTGGGATCGTCGTGCGCGACGTGCGCGAGATGGAGCGCTCGCTCTGCGCGGAGTCGGCGGACATCGGCATCGTCGCCGTCCCCGCCGCGGCTGCGCAGGAGGTGATCGACGCCCTCGTACGAGCGGGCGTGCGCTCGATCCTCAACTACGCGCCGGTCACGGTGCAGGTGCCCCGCGGCGTGCGCATCCGCCGCATCGACCCGCTGCTCTCGCTGCAGAGCATGACCTATCACCTCAGCCTTGAGGAGGACTCGAAGGCGGAGCCGGAGCTGGCCCCCGCCCGCGTCTCGGCCTAGCGCGAACGCCCGAGGGCGAGGCGCAGCAGCAGACTCCCGACCGCCAGCCCGATCAGCGCCCCGGCCATATTGGCGATCCAGTCTTCGAGGGCCGGCTCGCGTCCGTCGATCCAGTTCTGTGCGAGTTCGTCGAGGGCGGCGAAGAGCCAGAGCCCGAGCAGGACCATCAGCAGCACTCGGACAGGCGAGCGCACCGCCGCGCGACTGGTCGCGTAGCGCAGCGCCACCGGCACACCGAGCAGCGCGAAGAGCAGCACGTGCCAGGCCCAGCAGGGCATGCCCAGCGGGCAACCGGAGACGCCGCTTCCGATGGGCGCCAGGGTGCCGATGAGGATCAGTGCGCCGGCCAGCAGCACGCCGAGCGACGCCCAGGCGCTGAGCACCTCGCGTGTCATCGTGCGGGCCGTTCGCGGCACGCTGGCGTCTCTCGCCTCGCGCGGTCGTACAATCGCTGCATCCCCGGAGGATAGGGCAGGGCGACGCCGTGCGGCAGCGAGGCTGGACGATCGAGGCGTGGACGCCGCCGCCGGAGGGCGACGCGCCGGAGCGCGCCGCAATGGCCTTGCGTCGTCTGCCGGGACTGGCCTGGCTCGACTCGGCACTCCCGCACCGGCAGCGCGGACGCTGGTCGATTCTCGCCGCGCAGCCGCGCTGGACGCTCAGCGCGCGCGGTCGCCGCATCCGCCGCAGCTCGGCTGACGGCGTCGAGGACTTCGAGGGCGATCCGATCGCCGTCGTCGCGCAGGCGATCGAGGCGGGTCAGCGCGAGTGGGAAGCCGCTGCTCCCGCTTCCGCCGCGACTGCGTGGCTCCCGTTCGCGGGCGGCGCGATCGGCTACCTCGGATTCGAGCTGGCCCGGCACATCGAACGCCTGCCCGCGACCACCCTCGACGACGTCGGCGCGCCCGATCTCGCGCTCGGCTGGTACGACGCGGCGCTCGCCTGGGACGGGATCGAGCAGCGCGGCTGGCTGAGCGGCGAGCCCGAGGCCGTCGGGGCGCTGCGCCGGCAGCTTGAGGGCATCGAGGACGCCGACGCGCCGGCCGAATGCGAACCGGCGCCACGGCGCCTCGCGCGCTTCGAGCCGAACATGGAGCGAGGCGAGTACCTGGAGCGCGCCGAGGCGGCGCGGCGCTACATCGCCGCCGGCGACATCTACCAGGTCAACCTCTCGCAGCGCTTCTGCGCCCCGTTGCCGATCCCCGGCTTCGAGGCCTACCGGCGGCTGCGGCGCGCCAGCCCGGCGCCATTCGCCGCCTACCTCGATGCGACCGTAGGCGCCGAGGGAGGCATCGAGGTGCTGTCGTCGTCGCCGGAGCGGCTGCTGCTGGTCGACGGCGATCGGCTGGAGACGCGGCCGATCAAGGGCACGCGTCCGCGCGGCATCGACGCCGTCGAGGACGCCCGCCTGGCCGCCGAGCTGCGCGCGAGCGCCAAGGACGCCGCCGAGCACGTGATGATCGTCGACCTCGAACGCAACGATCTCGGACGGATCGCGGAGACGGGCAGCGTGGCCGTGCCGCAGTTCGCGCAGCTGGAGTCGTACTCGCACGTGCATCACCTGACGTCGTCGGTGACGGCGCGGCGGCGGCGCGGCGTGGGCCTCGACGCGACGCTGCGCGCGATGCTGCCGGGCGGCTCGATCAGCGGCGCGCCGAAGATCCGCGCGCTCGAGATCATCGACGAGCTGGAGCCGACGGTGCGCGGGGTCTACACGGGCGCGATCGGCTACTTCTCCGCGCACGGCCGCAGCGACCTGAACGTCGCGATCCGTACCATCACCGTCGCCTGCGGGCGCGCCTACGCGCACGTTGGCGGCGCGATCGTGCACGACTCGATCGTCGAGGCCGAGTACCAGGAGACTCTGGACAAGGCGCGCGGGATGGCGCGGGCGCTCGGCGTGCTGCTCCCGGACGAGGCGCCGCCTGCCGACCCGCTGCCCGATCGGCGGGAGCCCGAGGCTGCTGCAGCGAGCGTCGGCTGAGCGTGTCCGGCTACGCCTGGCTGAACGGTGAGCTGCTGCCGCGGTCCGAGGCGCGCGTGCCCATCGACGATCGCGGCTTCCTCTACGGCGCGGCCTGCTTCGAGACGCTGCGCGTCTACGGTGGCGCCATCTTCAGGCTCGACCGCCACCTCGATCGCCTCGAGGCCGGCCTTCGCGCGATGGGCGTCGAGGCACCGCCGCGCGCCGCGCTGCAGGCGGCGATCGCCGCGACGCTGGAGGCGAACGCCCTGCCCGAGGCGCGCGTGCGCCTGACGGTGAGCGCCGGTACGGGCGGTGCGCGGCCCGGCCTCGAGCCCGCGGGCGCGCCGCTCGTGCTGGTGACGGCGCAGCCGATCCCGGACACCGTCACGCCGGCGCGCGCCCTCGTCGCGCGAGGCACGCGCGTGACGGCGGACCGGGCGCTGCCGTTTGCCAAGACGGTGAACTACCTCGGCCCGCTGCTCGCCCTCGAGGAGGCGCGACGCGCGGGGCTGGACCAGGCGCTGCTGCTCGACCTCGACGGCGACGTGGTCGAGGCCTCGACCGCCAACGTCTTCGCCGTGCTCGGCGGGGAGGGCGGCGCGGATCTACTGGTCACGCCGCCGCTGGAAGCAGGGGCGCTGCCCGGCGTGACGCGCGAGGCCGTGCTGGAGTGCGCGCGCGGGCTCGGCCTCGAGACCGCGGAGCGGCGGCTGCCGCTCGCGGAGCTGCTCGCGGCGAGCGAGGCGCTGCTCACCAACAGCATCGTCGGCGTGCAGCCGCTCGCGGAGGTCCGCGACGGCGATCGCAGCTACCAGTTCGAGGCGCCGGGCCCGCTGACGCGCGCGCTGATCGAGGCGTACCGGGAGGCGGTGGCGCGCGAGTGCGGCCGAAGTCCGCCGCCGCAAGCAGGTGGCTGAGGCCGGTTGCGCCATCTGAACGTCGGGTACCCGTGCGATGTGCTACGTATCCAGACGCCCGCAAGCGGGTCGGTTTCGCCCCGCCCCTCGACGTGCGGAGTGTCTCGCGGAACCGGAGCACGAGAGGAGACCGCGATGACGGCGCCGCGCGACGGGATGAGTGTGGTAGCGCCGGAGCTGAAGAGGCTCACGGACGACCTGCTGTTTGGGGAGATCTGGGAGCGCGCCCAGCTCTCAAAGCGCGATCGCAGCATGATCACCGTTTCGGTACTGACCGCGCTGTACCGCACCGGGCAGCTGCCGGGCCACATCCAGCTCGCCCTCGACAACGGGCTGAGCAAGGAGGAGATCGGCGAGCTGCTGACGCACGTCGCCTTCTATGCCGGTTGGCCGTCCGCCGTCCAGGCGGCCAACATCGCGCAGGAGGTGTTCGACGAGCAGTAGCCGGCCTCGAAGGCGCTACGCCGCGCGCGCGATCCCGGCCGCGGGAAGCGGCAGCCCTACCCGCGCTCGAAGGCATGAGAGTGCTGGAGGGCCCATACCCGGGACGTCCTGCACTCAGGCCCTCGCCCGGCTCGGGGCCGACGTGGTGAAGATCGAACGGCCGGGCATGGGCGATCCCGGCTGCTGGGTCGCGCGCGGCATCGATCCGCGCCCTGCTTCCTGAACTGGAACTCGAACAAGCGCAGCCTCGCGCTGGACCTGAGCCGGTCCGGCGGTCGCGAGCTCTTCCTGCAACTGGTGGCGCACGAGTGCGGCGGAAGTCCGACGCCGCAAGCGGGCGCCTGAGGCCCGTTGCGCCCCCGCGCCTCGACGCGGGGAGTATCCTCGCCGCAACCGGAGCACGAGAGGAGACCACGATGACGGCCCCGCGCGACGCGATGGGTGAGGTAGCGCCACACCTGCGCAAGATCACGGACGAGCTGGTGTTCGGGGAGATCTGGGAGCGGCCGGAACTCTCGAAGCGCGACCGCAGTCTGATCACGGTCTCGGTGCTGGTGGCGCTGTACCGTACGGGGCAGCTGCCTGGTCACTTCCGGCGCGCCCTCGACAACGGCGTCACCAAAGAGGAGATCGGCGAGTTGCTGACGCACGTCGCCTTCTACGCCGGCTGGCCGACGGTCGCTCAGGCGGTACGTATCGCGCAGGAGGCGTTCGACGAGGAGTAGCGGCTCCGGACGCGCTACGCTGCACGCGCGGGCGAACCCGCGCAGGAGGGGGGCAGCCATGGCCGCGCTCGACGGTATGAGAGTGCTGGACATGACCCAGTACGAGGCGGGCACGTCCTGCACGCAGGCCCTCGCCTGGCTGGGGGCCGACATCGTCAAGATCGAACGGCCGGGCCTGGGCGATCCCGGCCGGGGAGTGTCGCGCGGCATCGATCCGCGCCCCTACTTCCTCAACTGGAACTCGAACAAGCGCAGCATCGCGCTGGACCTGAGCCGGCCCGAGGGGCGCGACCTGTTCCTGCAACTGGTGCCGCGCTTCGATGTGTTCGTCGAGAACTACGGGCCGGGCGTGATGGAGAAGCTCGACATCGACTACCCCGCGCTGCGCGAACTGCACCCGAGCCTGATCTACGCACGCATCAAGGGCTTCGGCCTCGAGGGTCCCTACGCCCACTTCAAGTCCTACGACATGGTCGCCCAGGCGATGGGCGGCGCTTTCTCCGTCACCGGTTTCGAGGGCGGACCACCGATCCGGCCCGGCCTCACCATCGGCGACGCCGGGACGGGCATGCAGATGGCGCTCGCGATCACGGCCGCCTACGTCCAGTTGCAGCGCAGCGGCGAGGGCCAGTTCATCGAGCTCTCGATGCAGGAGGCGATGACCTACTACATGCGCACGGTCATCGCGAATGGATCGCAGTGGAGCTCCGCGCCCGCGCCGCGCCGCGGCAACCGCGGCGGGCCCGGCACGGACCTCTACCCCTGCAAGCCGTTCGGGCCCAACGACTACGTCTACGTGATGGTCGTCACCCAACGGAACTGGGACACGCTCTGCGCCGCCATGGACCGCACCGACATGCTCACCGACCCGCGCTTCGACACCGAGCAGGCGCGGCTGGACCACGCCGAGGAGCTGCGCGAGGAAATCACGAAGTGGACCAGCCAGCACACCAAGCACGAGGCGATGCGCATCCTCGGCGACGGAAACGTGCCGGCCGGCGCCACCCTCGACACCTACGAGCTGCATCACGATCCGCATCTGGTGTCGCGCGGCTTCGTGCAGGAGGCGGAGCACCCGCAGGCCGGCACGCTGCGCTTCATGGGCTGGCCGCCGCGGATGTCGGAGAGCAAGGTTCCGATCGTCACCGCGCCGCTGCTCGGCGAGCACACCGTCGAAGTGCTCGGCGAGGAGCTGGGCCTCGGTGACGCCGACCTCGCGCCGCTGCTCGAGGGCGGCGTGATCGCGCAGTCAGACGGGCCGCCGCGCGCGCCTGCCGGCGAGACTCAGGAGGAGGCGCGCAGCGCCGCCGCGAGCCGCTCGCGGTAGTCCTCGTCGATGCGCAGCAGCGAGCCCTGCTCGAGGTAGGCCTCGAGGTCCATCACGCGCGCGGCGCGCACGGCGTCGGTCGTGAACTCGCCGACATCCGGCGCCGTGACGCCTGCGTCGAACAGCTCTCGGCGCTCCTCGGCGGACAGGCCCGCCTCGATCAGCACCGCCTCGGTGTGCTCGTCGGCGACAGCGGCCCGGCCGCGAGGCGGGTAGGGCTCGCCGTCGAAGAGCGCGGGCACGTAGCGCTGCAGCGGCGTCTCGCCGAAGTCCGGTATCTCGATCGGGGCGAAGAAGCGCCGCGCGGCGAGTTGCTCGTTGGCAAAGACCTCGTCGGCGTGCAGCACGGCGCCGGCCGGCACGCCCGCCGCCTGCAGCGTCGCCATCGCCTCGAACTTGGTCCGTCCGCTTGTCCACTGCTCGAGGATCGCGTCGATCGCGTCGTGTGAGGCGTCGCGGCCGGCGGCGTCGCGGAAGCGCCAGTCCCGGGCGAGCCCGGGACGGCCGATCGCCGCGCAGAGCGCCTCCCACTCGTGCTCGTCGCGGGCGCTGATCGCCACCCAGGCGTCGTCGCCCTCGCAGCGGTAGGCGCCGCGCACCTGACCGGGGCGGCGGTTGCCGTTGGGGGCGCCCTCGCGGCCGTTCAGCAGCGCGTCCATGAGCTGCGGCCCGGACATCTGGATCATCGCCTCCTGCATCGCGACGTCGACGTGCTGGCCGCGGCCGCTGCGCTCGCGGGCGATCAGCGCCGTCAGCAGCCCGGCGACGGCGTGCATCCCGGAGATCGCGTCGCCGAGGGTGTTGCCCGCGAGGATCGGCGGCTCGCCCTTGTAGCCGGTGACGGAGGAGATCCCGGAGCCCGGCTCGATCGTCTGCCCCAGCGCCGGATCGTCGGTGCGGGGCCCGTACTGCCCGTAGCCGCAGACCGAGACCATCACCAGATGCGGGTGCCGCTCCTTCAGCGATGCGTAGTCGAGCGAGTAGCGGCGCAGCACCGGCGGGGTGAAGTTCTCGAGCAGCACGTCCGCCTCGCCGAGCAGGCGGTGCAGCACCTCGCGGCCCTGCTCCTCGGCGTAGTCGAGCGTGATCTCGCGCTTGCCCGCGTTGCGCGCGAGGAAGTAGACCGAGCGGTTCCAGTAATCGCCGCTCGCGTCGTTTCCCGCGAGGAAGGCGCTCCGCATCCGTCCGGGCAGATGGGAGCGCTCCACCTTGATCACGTCCGCGCCGAGGTCGGCGAGCGTGCGTCCGACGTGCGGTCCCGCCCAGACGCGCGTGATGTCGATCACGCGCAGGTCGGCGAGGGCGCCCGCACGCCCTCGCACCGCTTCGTGCGTGCCGCGCGGCGCGGACCACGGCTCCGCGTCGTGCTCGCCGAGCGCCGCCGGGACAGCGGGTCGCAGCGGCGTCTCGCTGAGGCGGAAGGGCGGCCCGAGCGTGCGCTCGTCGCTGCCGGCGGGCGGATCGAAGAAGCCCCGCACGCGCAGGTGCTCGTCCTCGAGCAGCTGTGGCGCGCTCAGCACCGGGCCGAACGGCATCCGCAACTCGCGGGCGCGCTCCAGCACCTCGCTCGCGGTGTGCTCGTCGAGCCAGGGGCGGACGAGCGCCTCGAAGTCCTGCCAGCGCAGCGTGCGCTCGCGCGCCTCGGCGAGGATCGGCGCGTCGGCGAGCTCGGGCCGCTCGATCAGCGCCGCCAGCGGCGGGCCGGCGTTGGCCTGCACGATGAAGGCGACCGATCCGTCCTTGCAGGGCAGCAGATCCATCGGATACGCGACCAGCACCCGCGAGTAGTAACGGCGGCGGATCGCGCCCGTGCCGGCGTAGACCGACAGCGTGTGGTCGTCCGCCAGCGCGAGCGCCTCGAGGCCCGAGACGTCGACGAAGCGGCGCCCGCCGTCGAACAGCGCCGCCATCGCGGCGATGTAGCCGTTGACCCCGGCGCCGTAGTCGGCGAGCTCGACGCCCATGCTGAGCGGTTCGCGATCGGGGTTGCCGGTGATGTAGGAGAACCCGGACAGCGCCTCGATGACGTGGCTGTCCGCCTGGTAGGCGGCGTACGGACCGGTCGCGCCGAACGGGCTGATCGAGACGCAGGTCACGCCGGGGAAGCGCCGTCCGAACTCCTCCGCGTCGCCCAGCGGCAGCGCCGTGTCCGCCTGGTGCGAGCTGATCAGCAGGTCGCAGTCCGCGACGAGCGCCTCGAGGGTCGCCGCGCCCTCGGCGGTCGCCACGCCGGCGGCGACGCTGCGCTTGCCGCCGTTGAGCACGCGGTGCATGCCGCCGTCGTCGACGCCGAAGCGGTCGCCGGGGAAGGGGCCCTGCAGGCGGATCTCGTCGCCCTCGGGAGGCTCGACGCGCACGACGTCGGCGCCGGCCTGCGCGAGCAGTTGGCCGCAGTAGGCGACGGCCAGCCCGGCCGCGACCTCGACGACGCGCAGGCCCGCCAACGGGCCGGGAGCTTCGGACATGCGATCGCCTCCACGGTCCGGGCGCTCCGAGGGCGCGCCGAGCATCGCATAGACGCGCTCCCCGCAGCGACCCGGCGGGCTCGATGAGCGGCACGCGAGGCGGGGCGCTGGCGTCAGCGCGCCGATCGGCTACCATCGGCGCGCCGCCCTCGGGCGGTCGATTGGGCGCTGCGCGAAGGGGGACGAAGCGATGGAGATCCGCGAGGACTGGCTCGCGCTGGTGCAGGAAGAGATCATCGAGCCGGAGCGGCCGATCGTCGATCCGCATCACCACTTCTTCTACAACAGCGATCACGGTTTCGAGGACTACCTGCTCGAGCACTACTGGGCGGACACGGACACCCACAACGTGGAGCAGACCGTCTTCATCGAGTGCGGGGCGATGTTCCGCGAGGACGGCCCGGAGGACCTCAAGCCCGTCGGTCAGACGGAGTGGGTCGCCGGTCTGGCCGCCGAGGCGGAGCAGGCGCCGGCCGGCAAGGCGCGGGTGCGCGCCATCGTCGGCACCGCCGACCTGATGCTCGGCTCGGGCGTGCGCCGCTGCCTGGAGGCGCAGATGGAGGCCAGCTCGCTATTCAGGGGCATCCGCTACATCGTCGCCTGGGACGAGAGCGACACCGTCCCGAGCATGCCCGCCCTCGAGAACGCCGAGGCCTACCGCGACCCGCGGTTCCGCGAGAGCTTCGCGGAGCTGGCGTCGCTGGGGCTGATGTTCGACGGCTGGCACTACCACCCGCAGACGCCCTACCTGGCGGAACTCGCCCGCGACTTCCCGGACACGAAGATCGTGCTCGACCACCTCGGGACGCCGCTCAACACCGGCCCCTACGCCAGCCAGGCCGATGAGATCTTCGAGGTCTGGAAGCAGGGCATCTCGGAGGCGGCCTCCCTGCCGAACACCTACATCAAGCTCGGCGGGATGCTGATGCCGTGGAACGGCTTCGGCTGGGACACGCGCGAGCGGCCGGGCACCTCGGACGAGATGGTCGCGCTACAGGGCCGCTACTACCTGCACGCGATCGAGGCGTTCGGACCGGATCGCGCGATGTTCGAGAGCAACTTCCCGGCGGACAAGCCCTCGGTCTCGTACCACGTGGTCTGGAACGCCTTCAAGAAGATGGTGGCGGACTTCTCCGAGTCCGAGAAGGACCGCATGTTCCGCGGCACCGCGATGGAGGTCTACGGCCTCGCGCCGATGGAGTCGGCGCTGGAGTAGCGGCGCGGGCTGCCCTCGCGGCGCTCAGTCGGTAGCCGCGGTCAGCGCGAGCATGCCGCGCGCCGCCGCGACGAGCAGCGTCGCGGCGGCGGCGAGCACGATCGCGCCCGCCATCCAGTAGACGGAGACGACTCCGAGCAGCGTCGCGACGACGCCGAGCATCACGGCGCCGGTCAGCCCGCCGATGTCCCACGCCAGCTGCAGCACCGCCGCGGCGCGCCCCTTCTCGGTGACCGACACTCGATCGACGGCGAGCGAGAGCAGGCCGGTGTGCGAGGCGCCGAGGCCGCTGCCGGCCAGCGCCGCGGCGGCCCAGAGCATCAGCGGTGACTGCGCGACCGCGAGCAGCCACATGCTGGCGCACGTCAGGAGTAGCCCGGGCACGGCCACGGATACGCGCCCATAGCGATCGGAGATTCGCCCCGCAAACGGGCGGCTCGCGATCGCGCACGCGCCGGAGACCAGGAAGAACAGCCCGACGTTGCCGAGCCCGCGGTCGCTGCCGTGCAGCGGCAGGAAGGCCATCGACGCGACGAACGCGCACGTGACCGAGAGGAAGATCAGCATCGGGAAGATCGCGCGGCGTGGGATCAGCCTGGAACTGGCCTCGGCCTGCGGCTGGCGGGCCGGCTCGCGGATCGGCTGGACCACCAGCAGCGTCACCAGCGAGGTGGCGGCCGCGACGAGGAACACGGCATCGAAGCCCCACAGCCCGGCGATCGTGACGCCGAGGGCGGGCGTTACCATCTGCGCGAAGCCCGTCGCCATCCCGAAGTAGCCCAGGCCCTCGCCGCGTCGCAGGGGCGGGGCCAGCTCGGCGGCCAGCGAGGCCGCCGCGGTGGGGAACAGCGCCATGCCGACACCCTGCGCGATCCGCAGCAGGAACAGCGAGACGATGTCCTCGGAGAACACCATCAGCCCCGTCGCCACGGCGAGCGTGAGCAGGCCGGTCCGCTGCAGGCGCTTGCGGTGCCCCCGATCGCTCCAGCGCCCCACGAAGGGCCGCAGCAGCATCGGTACGAACCCGAACCCGCCGACGATCAGCCCAATCTGCCACTTCTCCCCGCCGATCGAGTCGACGTACTCGGGGAGCACGGAGACCAGGTAGAAGAAGCTGCCGAAGAAGCCGACCGTGCCGAGGGCGTTCAGCGTGAAGGCGAGCGTCCAGAGTGGGGGCTTCGCTGGGGGATCGGCCGCAGGCGAATCGAGGGCGGCGCCCGCCTCCGTGCTCCGTGCGCCATCGTTCGTCATCGAGTTGGCGCACCTCTCGCCCGCGCTCGCGGGGGCGGGCGCCGTGGGCATGATACCTCTGAGGCACGGCAAGCTCCCTCCAGCGGTCGTATCCTGTGCGCCGGGCCGGAACTGCGAGGTCGGCGATGGGTTCTCGCTACACGCGTCTGACGCATCCCCTCGTTCGCGAGGGCGGCGAACTGCGCCGCGCCTCCTGGGACGAGGCCCTCGATCGCGCCGCCGCGGGCATCCGAGGCGCCACCGCGGCGCACGGCCCCCAGTCGTTTGGCCTGTTCAGCTGCTCGAAGGGCACGAACGAGCTGAACTACGCCGCGCAGAAGTTCGCCCGCGCCGTCATCGGCAGCAACAACATCGACAGTTGCAATCGCACCTGACACGCGCCCAGCGTCGCCGGTCTGGCGATGGTGTTCGGGGTCGGGGGAGGCACCAGCTCCTACGAAGAGGTCGAGAACGCCGAGCTGATCGTGCTCTGGGGCTCGAACGCCCGCGAGACGCACCCGATCTTCTTCCACCACGTGCTCACCGGCATCCGCAACGGCGCCCGGCTGGTCGTCGTCGACCCGCGGCGCACGACCACGTCCGAGTGGGCGGACCTCTGGCTCGGCCCCGATGTCGGCTCCGACATCGCGCTCGCGAACGCCGTCGGGCGCGAGATCATCGCCGCCGGCCTCGCGAACGCCGCTTTCGTCGAGCGGGCCACCGAGCACTTCGAGGCGTACCGCGAGTCCGTCGAGCCGTACACGCTGGAGCGCGCCGAGGAGATCTCGGGCGTGCCCGCCGAGGCGATCCGCGAGCTGGCGCACGCCTATGGGAGCGCCGGGCGCGCGCAACTTTGCTGGACGCTCGGCATCACCGAGCACCACAACGCGACCGACCACGTGCTGGCGCTGATCAACCTCGCGCTGCTGACCGGCCACGTCGGCCGCTACGGCTCCGGCCTCAACCCGCTGCGAGGCCAGAACAACGTGCAGGGCGGCGGCGACATGGGCGCCGTGCCGAACAGGCTGCCCGGCTTCCAGGACGTCGAGGACGACGAGGCGCGCGCCCGCTTCGAGGCCGCGTGGGACACCGCGCTGCCGCCGCACAACGGCTGGCACCTCACGCAGATGTTCGAGGCGATGGAGCGCGAGGAGCTGCGCGCGCTCTACGTGATCGGCGAGAACCCCGCGCAGTCCGAGGCCGACGTGCAGCGCGCCCGGCGGCTGATCGAGGGCCTCGACCACCTCGTGGTGCAGGACATCGTGCTCACGAGGACGGCGGAGATGGCCGATGTGGTGCTCCCGGCCGCCGCCGCCTGGGCGGAGACCGAGGGCACCGTGACCAACAGCGAGCGCCGCGTGCAGCGCGTGCGCAAGGCGCTCGACCCGCCCGGAGAGGCGCGCGACGACCTCGACACCGTGTTCGCGCTCGCGGAGCGGCTCGGCGCGGACTGGGGCGCCCCGGACGCGGAGCAGGTGTGGGACGAGCTGCGCGGCCTCTCGCCGCTCCACGGCGGGATGAGCTACGCGCGCATCGAGGCGCTGGGCGGCATCCAGTGGCCCTGCGCCGACGAGCAGGATCCCGGATCGCCGTTCCTCCACGAGCGGCTCTGGCGCGACCCGCTCGAGGGCCCTCGCGTCCCCTTCCACCCCGTCGAGCACGCCCCGCCGGTCGACGAGCTGACCGAGGAGTACCCGATCCGGCTGACCACGGGCCGCCGCCTCGACTCCTACAACACGGGCGTGCAGACCGGCGACTACGGATCGCCGCTGCGGCGCGCCGAGACGCTCGACATCTCGCCGGTGGACGGCGCGCGCCTCGGCGTGGCGGACGGCGAGCGCGTGCGCGTCTGCTCGCGACGCGGCGAGCTGGAGGCGCCCGTCCGCTACGCGGCGGAGCTGCGGCCCGGCCTCGCCTTCATGACGCTGCACTTCCCGGACGAGGTCGACACCAACCGCCTCACGATCGAGGCCTGGGATCCGAAGTCCGGCACCTCCGAGTTCAAGGCCTCGGCGATCCGGATCGAGAAGATCGGCTAGCGCCGTGGAAGTCCATCGCATGTCCGCCGCTGCCTCGCCGGCGGAACGCGCCGCCGTCGATACGCTGCTCGGCCCGCCGCCGATCGCGGACGGCGCCGCCGGCCCCGGGCGCAGCGAGCGAGGCCGCCCGCAGCAGGCTCGCGAGGAGCGCCGGTTGCTGCTGCCCGCGCTGCACGCCGTCCAGGACGCGATCGGCTGGATCAGCGCGGGCGCGCTCGGCTACGTCTGCGAGCGGCTGCGGGTCCCGCCCGCCGAGGCGTACGGCGTCGCCGAGTCCTACGCGCTGCTCTCCACCCGGGAGCGCCCGCCGCGCGTCGCGCACCTCTGCGACGACATCGTCTGCCGCAACGTCGGCGCGGACGCGCTCGCCGAGGAGGTCGCGCGCGCCCTCGAAGGCGACGAGGGCGCGACGTGGGAGCCGAGCCCCTGCCTCGGCGTCTGCGAGAGCGCGCCCGCGGCGCTGCTGCAGATCGCGGGCGGCGAGGATCGCGTCCTCGCGCCCGCAGGCGCGCCCGCCGTGATCGCGGGGCTGCGCGGCGAGGCGGCGGACGGCGCGAGCGACGATGTGGACGCGGCCACCTCGGCTCCGCAGACGGCCGAACCTCGCGCGGACGGGCTGCGGCTGCTGCACCGTGTCGGCCTCGTGGACCCGGCGAGCCTCGGTGCCTACCGCGCGAGCGGCGGTTACGAGGCGCTGCGAGTCGCGCTGGAGCGCGGGCCGCAGTGGGTGATCGACGAGTTGATCGCCTCGAAGCTGCTTGGGCGCGGCGGCGCGGCGTTCCCGGCGGGGCGCAAGTGGGCCGACGTGGCGAGCGCCGAGGCGCGGCCTCGCTACGTCGTCTGCAACGCCGACGAGTCCGAGCCGGGCACGTTCAAGGATCGCGTGCTCATGGAGCACGACCCCTTCGCGCTGATCGAGGCGATGACGATCGCCGGCGTGACTACCGGCGCGGAGCACGGCTACCTCTACATCCGCCGCGAGTACCCGCTGGCGACCGCGCGCCTCGAGGCGGCGATCGCGCAGGCCGAGGCGGCCGGGCTGCTCGGCGGCGACGTGCTGGGCTCCGGCCTGCGCTTCGCGATCGAGATCCGGCGCGGCGCGGGCGCCTACATCTGCGGCGAGGAGACCGCGCTCTTCAACTCGATCGAGGGCTACCGCGCCGAGCCGCGCAGCAAGCCTCCGTACCCGACGCAGGCGGGCCTGTTCGGCAAGCCGACGCTCGTCAACAACGTCGAGACGCTCGCCAACGTCCCCGCCATCCTGCTCGAGGGCGGCGCGGCCTTCGCGGAGACGGGGACCGAGGATTCGACGGGCACCAAGCTGTTCTGCCTCGCGGGCAGCGTCGCGCGGCCCGGTGTTTACGAGGCGCCGTTCGGCGCGACCGTGCGCGATCTGATCGCGCTCGCGGGCGGCGTGATCGGCGGCGGCGAGCCCGCGGCGGTGCTGCTCGGCGGAGCGGCGGGCTCGTTCGTGACGGCCGCGTCGCTCGACCTGCCCTTGACCTTCGAGGATGCGCGGAGCGCGGGCGTCTCGCTCGGCTCGGGCGCCGTCACGGTCTTCGGCGATTCCGCGGACCTCGCGGACGCGACACGGCGCATCGCCGCCTTCTTCCGCGACGAGTCGTGCGGCCAGTGCGTGCCCTGCCGCATCGGCACCGTGCGCCAGGAGGAGGCGCTGCACCGCCTCGCGAGCTCGAACGGGAACGCCGCCGAAGAACTCGCTATCCTCGGCGATGTCGCGAGGGCGATGACCGACGCCTCGATCTGCGGGCTCGGCCAGACGGCCGGCATCGCAGTCCAGTCGGCGATCGCGCTCGGCCTGCTGGAGCGGGACGGAAACATACGATGACGAGCCAGCCGCAGCCACTGGTCGAGTTGACGGTGGACGGGACCCCCGTCTGGGTGCCCGAGGGGGCGAGCGTCCTCGATGCCTGCCGCGCCGTCGGCGCCGATCCCCCCACGCTCTGCTACCTCGAAGGCCTCACGCCGGCCAACGCCTGCCGCGCCTGCGTCGTCGAGCTCGACGGCTCGCGCGCGCTGATCGCCTCCTGCTCGCGGCAGGCCGAGGACGGCATGGCGGTCGCGACGGCCTCGGAGCGCGTACTGCACAGCCGCCGGCTCGTGCTCGAGCTGCTCGCCTCGGCCGTCGATCTCTCGACGGCGGAGCCGCAGTTGCGGGGCTGGCTCGAGGAGTACGGCGCGACGCCGGAGCGCTACGGCTTGCCCGCCCCCGCGGGCGACGGCGAGGCCGAGCGGCCGCGGCCGGGGCATCACGCGCCGCCCGACGGCGAGCACGCGGGGACACAGGCGCAGCCCGTGAAGATCGACAATGACCTCTACGTGCGCGACTTGTCGAAGTGCATCCTCTGCTATCGCTGCGTCGAGGCCTGCGGCGCGGACGCCCAGAACACCTTCGCGATCGCGGTCAGCGGGCGCGGCTTCGACGCCACGATCGCGACGGAGTTCGAGGCTCCGCTGCCGGACTCGGCCTGCGTCTTCTGCGGCAACTGCATCGCCGTCTGCCCGACCGGGGCGCTGATGTTCAAGAGCGAGTACGAGCTGCGAGCGGCCGGCCAGTGGGACGAGGAGCGCCAGACCATCACGACCACGGTCTGCCCGTTCTGCGGCGTCGGCTGTAACCTCGAACTGCACGTGCAGGACAACGAGATCGTGAAGGTCACCTCGCCCGCCGACCACTCCGTGACGGGCGGCCATCTCTGCATCAAGGGCCGCTTCGGCTTCCAGCACGTGCAGGCCCGCGACGAAGGCGAGGCGTGAGCGCATGAGCGAACCGCTCGAGGACCGCGACGTACCCCGGCCCGACTACGCGCTGCTCGACCGCGCGGGCGCGTCGCAGTGGATGTTCTTCCCGCGCCCGGACCCCGGCCCGCCGCCACCCGGCGCCAGCGACCACGAGATCGAGGTCGCGCCCGGCATCAACATCTCCGCCCGCCTCTATAGCGGGTCGGATGACGACGCTCCGAGGCCGCTGGTGCTCTACTTCCACGGCAACGGCGAGGTGGTGAGCGACCACGACGGGATCGACCGCTTCTACCGCGAGATCGGCCTCGACCTCTTCGTCGCCGAGTTCCGCGGCTACGGCAAGAGCGGCGGCCGGCCCTCGATGGCCGCGCTCGTCGGCGACGCGCTGCCCGCCCTGGAGTACGCGGCGGCGCTGCAGGCCGGGCGCGGCGGCGGGCCGCTGTTCGTGATGGGTCGCAGCATGGGCACCCAGCCCGCGCTCGAGGTGGCCGCGCGCGCCGGCGACCGCGTGCGCGGGCTGATCATCGAGAGCGGCGCGGCCAGCGCCCGCCGCTCGATCGCACGCTTCGGCCTCGAAGACGAGCCGGGCGCCGCCGACTTCATCGAGGCGCACGAGGCGAAGGTCCGCTCGATCCGCATCCCTTCGCTGCAGATCCACGGCGCGGCGGACGACCTCGCCCCGATCGAGTTGGCGGCGGAACTCTACAACCAGCTCGAGAACGAGCGCCGCGAGTTCGTCGCGATCGAGGGCGCCGGCCACAACGACATCCTCTGGATCGGCCGCAGCGAGTACTTCGCCGCGATCCGCGCCTTCGTCGACTCGCTGCTGTAGCCGGAGTCGGCGCGGTCTCGACCGGTCAGGGAGCTGCCTCCTCGGGTCGAACGATCTCGCTGCGGTAGGCCTCGAAGCTCTCGTAGAACTCAGCGACCGCGATCCCGAACGCGCCCTCGAACGACTCTTGCCAGCTGTCGGACGAGGGCAGCCGCCGGTAGTAGCCGGCCAGCGCTTCGACGCCGGCGTGGTCCGCAAGCCAGTCGGCGGCGAGGAAGCCGAGCTGATAGTGGATGCGCTCCGCGTCGCCCTCGACCGTTTCGAAGCTGCGGAGGGGCGCGACGTCCCCGGCGCGCAGGAGCGCCGCCGCTTCCTGGCGCCGTCTGCTCTTCAGCCCCTCGCTCGGCGTCAGGACCTGCTCGATCAGCGCACGGTGCAGCGCCTCTCCGTAGACGGCGACGCCCTCGGTCAGCCAGGCCGGCCCCAGGGATGCTCCCGCCGCGAGCTGGTGCTGGAGCACATGCACGTACTCGTGTGCGAGGACGAGCGCGGGGTCCTTGCAGCCGATGACCTGGAAGATGACGTCGTGGTCCTGGTCGCCGCAGAGCGCGGCGTTCTCGCGCCCGCGGACCGCGAGGTATTCGGGCGCCAGTGCCTCGAGGTCCGAACCCGCGTAGACCGTGAAGTCCGACGCCTCGACGCCGAACTGCGCGGCGAGAAGATCCCGCGACGCCTCCAGCGAGGCGCGCAGCTCTTCCTGCAGATCCGGGGCGATGTCCCCGACGAACACGAACACCGGCTCGTCGAGGTCGTCGGCGAGGTGTGGCAGGAGCGGGGCTCGTTCGAGGCGGGAGGCCTCGAAGGCTGCGTGGAAGTCCTCGACCGTGAGGCCGAACGCGCCCTCGAACGCGTCACGCCAGCCCGTGCTGGAGGGAAGGAGGCGGATGTAGTCGAGGATCGCCTCGTCCCCGGCGCGTTCGGCCAGCAACTCGGTCGCGAGGAATCCGAGGGCGATCGTCTCCGGCCGCCCAGCCGCATCCCGGCCGGCCCGCGTCTCCATGCTGCTCAGCGGCAGCGCGGTCCTCCGGGCGGGGGCGATCTGCGCGATCCGCAGCAGTTCGTACGCCTCGCTGCCGGTCTCGGCCCGGTACAGCGCGTTCGCGTACTCGCGGGTACCGAGGAGGAGCCACTGCGGGCCGCGCCTGCTGTAGTCGTCTTCCGCCGCTGGGAGTTCGCCCAACGGCGCGACCTTGTCGCGCAGGAGGGCGATGTATGCCCGCCCGACGATCGATCCGAACGGCTCCTCGCACGACGCGGCGTAGGCGATCACCGATCCGGACGAGTACCAGCAGAGGTCCGCGTCGGGAGCCCGCGCGTAGCGCTCCTCGTAGGCCGCGTGCAACGTCTCCACGCCGGCGTGGATGTAGGCCGTGAGTTCGGTGCCCTCGAGGTCCTCGAAGCGCTCGGCGAGGCGGGCGCTGAGGTCGCGGAACTCCGCGCCGAGGGCGGACGCCGTGTCTCCGTCCACTTCCCCGACGAACACCGTCGGCGGAGCGCCCTCGCCCTGTTGCCACCAGCGAACCGGCGAGGAGAGGGAGATCCACAGCCCGTCTCCGGGGGCGATCGCATCCACCACGCCCGCCGCACTCGCCACGCCTCGCACGTAGCTCTCGTAGCGCTGCGTCCGGGCGTTCCAGCGGTGCACGGAGTGGAGCGCAGCGCCGAAACCGGCGAGAGCGTCATCGAGGCTGCCCGGACCGCCGGACCAGGCTGCGAGATTGAGGCCTCGCTGCAACTGGAGCAGCACACCCGCAGCCTCGGCGGGCCGGGCCCATGCGACCGGCTCGTCGCCGCCGATCCACAGCCAGAGGCCCATGCCCGGCGTCAGCAGCGTCAGGCTGCCGGGCGGTGAGCCGTCGCCGCGCCGGGCGCGCACGTAGCGGTCGGCGTGCGCGTCTCGCGCCGAGACGAGCTGGAGCGCCGGGATCTCCTCGAAGAGGTCCGCGACGGGGGTGTCGGGGCCGAACCAGCCGATCAGGTTCCAGCCGGGCTGCAGCTCCGTGGTGATCGTCGCCGAGCCGTCCACCGGCGGCTCCGGCGGCGACTGCGCTGCCGCGCTCGCGGCGCCGAGCGCGAGCGCCATGGCCGGCGCGGCGAGCAACAGAGGGCCGAGGCGCCGGAGCATCGGGTCAGTGAGCAATGCCCTGGGCGGTGAGTTGCGCGAGCTCCTCGGCGCTCACGCCGAGCAGTTCGCCGTAGACGTACTCGTTGTCCGCGCCCAGCGTCGGGGCGGCCTCGAGGGCGATGCGCGCGCCGTTGACGAGCCAGGGCAGGGCGAGCACCTCGATGTGGCCCAGGCGCGCGTGGTCGACGCTCTCCCACAGGCCGCGCGCGCGGACGTGCGGGTCCACGTAGAGGTCGCGAGCGGTCGCGCTCGCAGCGGCCGCGACGCCGAGGTTCTGCAGCTCCTCGATCAGCTCGTCGCGATCGCGATCACGGGTCCAGTCGGCGATCGCCTCGTCGATCGAGGGCTCCTGCGCCTTGCGGGCGCGGCCGTCCCAGCGCGGATCGACCCGCCAGTCGCCGAGGTGTTCGGCGAGCCGCGCCCACTGCTCGTCCGTCTCCACCGCGAGTACGAGCCAGGCCTGTTCGCCCTCGATCGGCAGGCATTGGTAGACGTTGTGCGGCGCGTGGTGCGCGTGACGGTTGCCGAGCGGTTCGGCGACGCAGCCGCGCAGCTGCCACTCCAGGAGCTGGTCGCCGACCAGCGCGGCGCCCGCCTCCTGCGCGGCGACGTCGACGAAAATCGCGCTGTCGCTGCGGTCGCGCGCGCGCAGGCCGACCAGCGTCGCCATCGCGACGGCGGTCCCGACGCGCTGGTCGAGCGGCCCGCGGTACTCGGCGGGGACGCTGCGGTCGTAGCCGCTGAGGCCGGACAGCCCGGAGGTCGCGCCGAAGACGGCTGCGTAGCCGCTCATGTGCCCGTCCGGCGGTGTCGCGCCGTTGGCCGAGAGCGAGACCATGACGAGCCGCGGGTTGATCTCGATCAGGCGGTCGAAGCCGAGGCCGAGGCGCTCGATCGTGCCGGGGCGGAAGCCCTCGACGACCACGTCGGCGTCGGCGACGAGCTGCCGCAGGAAGTCGCGCCCGCGCTCCTGGGAGATGTCCATGGCGACGCTGCGCTTGCCCATGTTGTCTTCGTTGAAGCGGTAGCCCATGTCGATCCAGTCGTCGGTCTTGCGATCGGCGAGCGAGACGGACTGGTGACGTCGCGAGTGGCGGAAGGGGTCGGTCCGGCGGTGACTCTCGATCTTCAGGATCTCGGCCCCGAAGGAGGCGAGGATCATGTTCGCGTAGGGTCCCGCCTGGTACCAGGTGAGGTCGAGCACGCGCGTCCCGCGCAGCCAGTCGATCGGGCGCGGCGGGTCGGCCGCCGATCGAGTCGGAGGCGGCGGTCCGGCGGCCGGCGCGGCGGGCAGGTCGCGCAGTGCCTCGTCGTTGTGCGCGCCCACCGAGGGCGTCGCGGCCGGCTCGGCGCCGCTTGCAGGGCCGGGCCGCCAGGCGGGGCCGCGCGCCTCGCGCACGATGTAGGGCTGGGCGGGGACTTCGGCGGTCGTGCCGTCCGCCAGGGCGACGGCCTGGCGGAATTCGCGGGTGCGCATCTGCTCGCAGGTCAGCAGATCGCCCATCAAGCGCACCGGCCCGCCGGGGACGTCGAACTCTCGCAGCGCGTCGAAGATCTCGGTGCGGGTGCGCTCGTGCAGCCAGGGCGCGAAGAGCTGGTTCAACTCCTCGCTGTGGGCGAGCCGGTCGTCCGCGGTCCCGCCGAGCTGAGTCGCCCACGGCGGGTCGCCGACGGCGGCGATGAGGCCCTCCCACATGTGCTGCTGCGCGGGGAGTACCTCGGACCAGCCGTCCTTGCACTCGACCAGGCCGAGCACGGCGACCTCGCGCAGCGCGCGGGTGTCCAGGTAGCGGTCGTTGGGCCACTTAATGATGTCCTGGCGGCAGAGCGACATCGCCGCCTCCTGCCACGAGAGATCGATCACGGACGGCTCGCGCTCGGCGTCGGGCCAACCGGCCAGCCAGCCGAGCATCCCGACGGCCGCGGCGGACCCCGCGTCGAGCTCGGCGATGCTCGCGGGCACGCGCAGCGGCGGCCCGTCCGGGTAGCGCTCGTAGCCGATGCCGCCGTGGAAGAAGTAGGCCTCGCCGCCGGCGTGGTGCGCCGTCAGATGCGTCGCCGCCCACTCGGCGTGGGGGCCGAAGCGCCCGAAGGGCGTGATCGAGACGGCCAGCCCGCAGCGCCCGCTGCCCGGCAGCGCGTCGAAGTCGATACCAAGCTCCTGCCAGTGCGAGCCGCGATGCGAGTCGATCAGCACGTCGCAGTCGGCGATCAGCCGCCGCAGCGTCTCCAGCCCCTCGTCGCTCGTGTCGTCCAGGGTGACGCTGCGCTTGCCGGCGCTGGTGTAGGCGAACAGCGCCGAGGCCTCGCCGCCGGGCGGCGTGTAGCCCTCGCAGCGCAGGCCGCTGCCGCCGGGCGGTTCGATCTTCGTGACGGTCGCGCCGAGGTCGCCGAGCAGGCGGGCGGCGTAGGCGGAGGCCGCGCTCTCGCCGTACTCGAGCACGCGCAGGCCGTCGAACAGCGCGGGAGCGGGGACGAGCGCGTCGCCGGGCTGGCCGTTGCGCGGCGCACTCACCGCAGCACTCCCGCCTCGTCGAGCGCCTCGATCTCCTCGTCGCTCATGTCGAGCAGCTCGCGCAGCACCTCGGCGCTGTGCTGGCCGAGCATCGGGGCGGGTTCGCGCACGTAGCCGGGGGTCTCGCTGAGCCGGATCGCCTGTCCGTAGACCGGTTCGCGTCCGAGCACGGGATTCTCCACCCAGGTGAAGCCCTCGCGCGCCAGCAGGTGGTCGTCGAAGAGCCGATCGCTGACGGCCAGGCAGGGGGCGGCGATCACACGGTTGGACTGCAGCAGCTCGGCGGTCTCGTCGCGGTCGCGCGTGGCCGTCCAGGCGCTGACGTGCTCGTTCAGCTCCTCGCGGGCGGCGAGGCGGCCCTCGGCGCTGTCGAAGCGCTCGTCGCTGGCCCAGTCCGGGCGCCCCATCGCCTCGACGATGCCGGCCCAGTCGGCGTCATCGTGGACCTCGAGGACGAGCCAGTGGTCGTCGCCGGCGCAGGGGAAGACGCCGGCGGGTGCGCCGGGCACTTCGCCGCCGCCGAGCGGGCCGGCGACGCGGTCGTTCAGCTCGCAGTCGAGCAGCGGCGTCGCGAGCGCCGCGACCATCGCCTCCCACATCGAGACGTCGATGTAGGAGCCCTCGCCGGTGAGGCGACGCCGTTCGAGGGCGCTCAGCGCGAGCAGCGCGGAGTGCAGCCCGACGTTGGGGTCGGCGTAGGCGTGGCCCATGCCGAGCGGCGCTTCGCCTGCGTAGCCGACGAGGCTGTCGAGGCCGGTGATGCCGCCGACGGTGGGGCCGTAGGCACGGAGGCGGGCGTCGATCCCGTCCTGCCCGGCGAGCGTCTGCGAGACCATGATGATGTCCGGCCGCAGCTTGCGCAGCTCCTCGTAGCCGAAGCCGAGCCGGGGCAGCGCCCCGGGCCGCCAGTTCTCGATCAGGATGTCCGCGTGCGGGACGATGCGGCGCAGCACCTCGCGGCCCTCGTCCGTCTTGAGGTTGAGCGCGAGGCTGCGCTTGTTGCGCGCGGTGTTGTGGAAGAGCGGGTTCTGGTTCGGGTCGTACTCCGTGCCGATGATCGGCCGCCCCCGCCGCGCGATGTCGAGGTTCGAGCGAGACTCGACCTTGACCACGTCCGCCCCGAAATCGGACAGCACCTGCCCGCAGATCGAGCCGGCCCAGACCATGCCAAGGTCCAGCACGCGGACGCCCTCGAGGATGTCGAGGGTGGCGGGGCGCTCGCCGTCAGATGACGTCATCGCCTCGCAGCCTTTCGATCGCTGCGTCGTCGAGGCCGAGCAGCGTGCCGTAGACCTCGTCGTTGTGCTCGCCGAGGCGAGGGGCGCGTAGCGCCACGGCTCCGGTCGGGTCGGTCCCGGGCGGGCCGTCGTCCCCGGCGTTGCGCCAGCGGAAGGGGGAGCCGGCGGCGGTGAACTGATCGCCGTTGGGGTGCGTGATCTCGCGGAAGAGGCCGAGGTGCAGTAGCTGCTCCTCTTCCAGCACCTCGTGCATCTCGCGTACGGGCGAGAACGGCAGTTGCCGCTCGCGCGCCTGCTCGAACAGCTCGTTCTTGGTGTGCTGCAGCAGGTAGCTCTCGATGTAGGTGTCGAGCAGGTCGGCGTACTTGTCGCCGTTGACGATGCGGTCCTGGTACTCCGGATCGTCGCCCCAGGCGGGGTTGCCCATCATGTCCAGCAGGCCACGCCACTCCTTCTGCGACATCGCGTGGATGCGGAAGAAGCCGTCCTTGCAGCGCAGCATCGCGTTCGGGTAGAGCCCGCCCTGGCTGCGCCTCCCGTGGCGCTGGAACTGGCGGCTGTCGAACACCCAGTGTGTCGCCGCCAGCCCCGTATGCACCGAGGACAGCACGTCCGCGATCGAGATGTCCGCGACCTGCCCTCGGCCCGGCTGTCCGCCGCGCCCGAGCACGGTCAGCAGCGTCGCGATCGCGACGGCGAGGCCGCCCTGCGTCAGCGCGAGGTCCTTCGGCGGCGGGATCGGCGCGCGGTCATGCTCGCCGAAGTAGAGCGTCAGCCCGCCGTAGGCGCTGACCACGGCTGGGCTGCCGCGCCAGTGGGCGCGCGGCCCGAGCAGGCCGAACGGTGTGATCGAGACCACGCTCAGCGCGCGTTCGCCGCCGGCGTGCTCCTCGCACAGCGCGAGCAGCTCGTCATGGCTCGCGCCGAAGCGCTCGTCGACGATCAGCACGTCGGTCTCGTCGAGCAGCCGTCCCAGCAGCTCGCGCCCGTCCGGCTGCGTCCAGTCGAGGGTGACCGAGCGCTTGCCGCGGTTGAAGTAGGTGTAGAGGCCGCTCGCCTCGGGGTCCGGTTCGTCGTCCCGGAAGGGGCCGGCCTGCCTCAAGGAGTCGCCGCTGCCGGGCCGCTCCACCTTGGTGACCGCCGCGCCGAGGTCGTGCAGCAGGCGTCCGGCGAAGGGGCCCGGTATCTCCTCCGCGATCTCGAGGATGCGCAGATGCGAGAGCGGTCCCGCGACCGACGGCTGCAACGCCGCGTGCGCTTCGGTCACCGGCGGCCCCTCCGGCTACTCGTCCGGGACGCCGACGTGCTTGTAGTCGTGCGCCTGCGGGCTCGGCTCGACGGGGGGCAGGCCGAGCGGCTCGAGCACCGTCTCCGGACCCCACGTCGGGTACTCCGGCTGGCCACTCGCGGGCAGCTTCGGCATCCCGCCCTCACGCGAGGGCAGCACGACGATCGCCTGGCCGGGCGCGGTGATCTCGCCGATCTGGTTCGTCGCCCAGAAGTCGCAGACGACCTGGTACTCGCCATCCTCGACGCGCTTGTCGATGACCCGCCCCTCGTAGGTCTGGAGGTCGCCGATGATGCCGAACCTGCGAATCTGGACCCAGAGGCGCTTCAGCCAGGCGTCATCCCCCATCCAGTTGGTCATGAAGCTGCCGCTCCAGGCGATGCGCTGCGCGCCGTAGTCGTACGCCGCGGGCACGCCGACCTCGCGGGCGAACTCGTCGTCCCAGTGGACGCGCTCGACGATGTCCCAGACGCGCTGCGGGTCCCTGGCGTAGGCGCCGAAGTGGCGCTGGCGGAACTCGAAGTCGGAGCGGCCGGTGCGCGCGTACGGACCGCCCGCGCCGGTCTCCCAGGAGACGGCGTCGGTGACGCGGAAGGGCCCGCGCACCATCTCACCCATCGAGTCGCCGACGTTGACGTCCTCCCAGTAGCGGGGCTCGGCGCCGCGAGGCAGCTCGTTCGCGTAGGCCTCGTCGACGCGGGCCAGCTCCTCGTCGGACCAGACGGTCGGAGGGCGGAAGACGCTCTTGCGCTGGGCGGCGGTGTTGCGCTCGGTGCGGAAGCGCCAGTGCACGGCCTTGCAGACGACCTCGTGGTTCTGGTTGCGGTAGAGGGTCTCCATGTGCTGGAGGATCTGGCGGCCGGCGAACTGGCCCTGCTTCACGGAGAAGCCGGCCTCGTACTGGACGCGGTAGATGCGGTCGCCCTCGAGCATCGGCTGGTACCACTCCCAGTCGTGGCCGGAGTACATGCCGTGGACGCCGGCGAGGCCGCCACCGCGCCCGGATTCGCGCTCGGCGGCGGTCAGGTCGCGCCCCTCCTGGATGCCCGTGCCGAGCAGGATGCAGGGCGGCGCGACAACCGTGCCCCAACTGCTGCCGCGGGCGTAGTCCTCGTTCGTGTAGAAGGGGTTCGTGTCGCCGGCGCCGAGCGAGAAGCCGCGCACGGCATCGGCGTTGATCTGCGTGTACTTCTGGCGGTCGCCGCGCATCGCGGGGATGCCCCGCCGCGCGCGCAGGCCGGACAGGCCTTCGTCGGTGATCTTGGGGAACTGTCGTTCCTCGGTAGTCGTCATTGCTGTTGGGATCCCCTTTCGGCGAGCGCGCGCCTCGCGCGCCCCGCACGGTTATACCACCTGGCCGCGCTGGTCGCGGGCCGCGGGGGGTGGCGAGCGGGCGGCGGGGTGGTCCCCTAGTCCGGGAACGTGATCGCGGGCTTGATCTCCTGCCAGCTCTGCATCCCGGCCATCGCCTCGTTGATGCGCTCCAGCGGGTAGTGGTTGGAGATCATCTCCATCCAGTCGAAGCGGTCGCGATGGCGGCGCACGAACTGCAGCGCGCGATGGTAGTGCTGCACCGCCGCCGAGGACGTGCCGATGATGCGCGCGTGCTTGCGCACGATGTCCGAGGGCGCGAACGGGAACGTCTCCCCGTGGAGCTGCCCGATCACCAGGTAGCGGCCGCCGCGCCGCAGCATCGCGAAGCCCTCGGGGAAGGCGGTCTTCGCGCCGGAGACTTCGATCACCACGTCGGCGCCGAGGCCGTCCGTCAACTCCATCACCTGCGCGTGGCGCTCGGCAGGGTCGGGGATGTCGTCGATGTCGAGCGTGTGCGCTGCGCCCCACTTGCGTGCGAGCTCCAGGCGGCGCGCCGGGCCGCCGATGATGATCGGGTCGGGCGGCCCGCTCGTCACCACCCTCGTGAGCGCGAAGAGCCCGAGCGGGCCGGAGCCCTGGATCACCACGCGATGGCGGTCGTCCAGATCGCCGATGCGGTCGAGGCCATGGATCACCGTGCGCAGCGCGCAGGAGACGGCGGCGGCGACCTCGTCAGGCACGTCGTCCGGCACGCGCACGCAGCCGGAGGTGGGGAAGACGTAGCCGTACTCGGCGAAGCCGCCGGTCAGGTAGGGGAACTCCTCGGTCGAGCCGTGCCAGCGGCGGCGGTTGAGGCAGAGTGTGCGCTCGTGCTCCACGGTGCAGTTGAGGCAGCTCCCGCAGAAGCCGTGCGTCCAGACGATGCGGTCGCCCTCGCGCAGCGGCGTGCCGATCGAGTCGTGCGTGCGCCCCTCGCTGCGCGCGATGCGCCCGGTCATCTCGTGGCCGAGGATGCTCGGGAACTCGTCCTCGGCGAAGGAGGACGAGCCCTCCCAGGCGTGCACGTCGGTCGCGCAGATCGAGGCCATCGACATCTTCACGAGCATCCCGCCGGGCTCGAGTTCCTGCGGGACGCGCACGTCGATCAGTTCCATCGGCTTGCCCGCGCCGACCATCGCGGCGGCCTTGCATGTCTCGGGGATCGCTGCCATCAGGAACTCGCTTCCTTTGTGGCCGCCGCGGCGTTGTAGCCGCGGTCGTGGCCGATCTCGGTGTCTACGATCATCTTGCTAATCCGCCAGCCCTCCTCCAGCCGCACGAACGTGAAGGTGTAGGTGCCCTCGTGAACGTGGCGCTCGAAGCCCTCGTCGCTGGAGACGCTGCGCACGAGCGTGAAGTAGGAGGTCAGCCAGCCCTCGTTCGCGTCGTCCGAGAGCCGGATCAGCGGTGCGGCGAACATGTGCCGGTTCGTCGTCCTGCGCCCGCGCCGGTAGCGCGAGGCCTCGCCGAGCGTGCGCCCGTCCTTCGTCGGCAGGACCGGGTTGCGATAGAGCCCGCGCAGCGTCTCTTTGCCCTGCACGCGCTCCTCGAGCGTCCCGGCGAGCACGCGTTCCACGTCGTCGGTGTACAGCGCGAGCACACCCTCCGTGTCGCGCGCGTCGGAGAAGTGGCCGTAGCGCATCATCAGGTCGTGGATCGCCTCTTTCGCCTCGAGGCGTGCGATCCGCTCCTCGAGCGTCGCGGGCTCGCGCTCGACCATGCGGATCACGTCGTCGCGGACGATGTCAGGCTCGCTCGCCATGCGGCTCCATCCTGCGGCTAGCGGTTCACGCCGCCGTCGACGTTGAGCGTCTGCCCGGTGATGAACGAGGCCTGATCGGACGCGAGGTAGGTGATCGCGTCGGCCAGCTCCTCGGGCAGGCCCACCTTCTTGAGCGGGTTGAACTGCGCGAAGCCCTCGATCTCCTCGGGCGTGCGGTTGCGGCGCATCAGCGGCGTCAGCACCGGTCCCGGCGCGACGCAGTTGACCCGGATCCGCTGGTCGGCGTGATCGAGGGCCATGCCCTTGGTCAGCGCGATCACTCCGCCCTTGGCGGCGACGTAGCCGGGATTGAGCGCCTGCCCGGAGACGCCCGAGCCGGACGAGACGTTGACGATCGCGCCGCCGCCAGCCTCGGCGATGTGCGGCACCGCGTACTTCGACATCAGGAAGACGCTGGTGAGGTTCACCTCCAGCAGATCCCGCCACTCCTCCTCGGGCAGATCGACGACGCTGAACTGCGGCAGGCTCCCGCCCACCACGTTGGCGAGGATGTCGAGCCGCCCGAAGGCCTCGACGGTCTCGGCGACGATCCGCTCCGCGTCGGCGGCGACGGTCACGTCGCCCTTGATGACGATCGCGGCGCCGCCCTGCTCCTCGATCGCGCCGAGGGTCTCGCGCGCGGCGTCCGCGTCGATGTCGGCGACGGCGACTCGGGCGCCGTCGAGGGCGAAGCGCAGGCAGACCGCCTGCGCGATGCCGGAGCCGCCCCCGGTGACCAGCGCCACTTTGCCTTCGAACCGATCAGCCATCGCCACCTCCGAGCCGCGAGCGGCAGTATAGCCGGGCGCCCGTGGCGGGCGTGGGGGCGCTATGGTGGCGTGCGCTGTGAGGGGGCGAGCAATGGGCTACGTCATGGACGGGATCCGCATGGACGGCCGCGTCGCGGTGGTGACCGGCGCCGGCGAGGGCATCGGCCGCGCGATTGCGATCGGCATGGGCGATGCCGGCGCGAGCGTCGTGATCGGCGAGATCAACGAGGAGACCGGCGCGCGCACCGCCGCCGAGATCGCCGAGGCGGGCGGCCAGGCGCACTTCATCCCGACCGACGTGCGCCAGGGGGACTCGATCCGCGCCCTCGTCGCGGGTGCGCGCGAGCAGTTCGGCCGCATCGACGCGATGTTCAACAACGCCGGCGGCAACTTCCAGCTCCCCGCCCTCGATATCTCGGAGGGCGGCTTCGAGGCGATCCTGCGCATGAACCTGAAGGCCGCCTTCATCGGCAGCCAGGCCGCCGCGCTGGCGATGATCGAGGAGGGCCACGGCGGCAGCATCGTCAGCACCTCCTCCAACGCCGCCTTCAAGTCGACCGGCATCGGGATTGCCGCCTACACGGCGGCGAAGGCGGGCATCCTCGGCCTCACGCGGGAGCTGGCGGCGGAGTGGGCGCCGCACGGCATCCGCGTCAACGCGATCGCGCCCGGCGGCGTCGACAGCGCGGGCCGCACGAAGAACATGGACCCGGGCCGCGAGAGCGAGGCGGACTACGGCCTGCTCAAGCGTCTCGCCCCGCCGGAGCAGTTCGGCGCGGGCGCGGTCTTCCTCGCCTCTGACCTCGCGAGCCACATCACCGGCCACACGCTCTCGATCGACGGCGGCGCCAGCATCTCGTAGGCGCCCCACTCCGAGGAGACCTTGCAGACTCCCGTTTCGAGGGCACTCCGGCTCCCTCGCCCCTTGCGGGAGAGAGCGGGGGGTGAGGGGTGAAGGCACCGGGGCACGCCGGGGCCCTCGGGGTCAGACTGTGCCTTCCCCCTCACCCTAACCCTCTCCCTCAGGGAGAGGGGATCGGAAGGGCTACTCCAGCTCCGCGTGCGCGAAGAGCACCGAGAACGCCCTGCAATAGATCACCGCGGCGCGGAACGTCGAGGGGTCGACGCCGTCCGGCACCTCGTAGTTCACGTTGCCCTGCGTGGCCCTGATCGCGCTCAACTCGATCGCGCCGTCGACATGCACGTCGCCGTCCGGATCGGGCGTGAGGTAGATGAACAGGTCGGGCCCGTTGCGCACCTCGTAGTCCTGGAAGCGCAGGACCAGCGAGCCGTCGGGCGCACGGACGAGCAGCACGAGGCCGCTCCCGGTATGGAACATGTCGGCGCCCATCAGCTCGCCCATCGAGATCAGCGAGCCCTGCCCGGCGGCGGTCGCGGCCGCCGTGGCCGCTTCGGTCGCCGCAGGCGTGGTCGCTTCGCTCGTCGCCGCCGGCGAGGCTGCCGCGGGCGATGCGGTCGAGGCAGGCGCCTCGGTCGCGGCTGGCGTGGAGGTCGCGCCGCCGCCGTCGGCGGTAGCGGCCGGCGTCGGCATCCCGGCGACCTCGAAGCCGAGGCCCTCGTCGAGCCGCGTGCCCTCGTCCCAGAGCGGCGAGGCGAGCCAGTAGCTGATTGCGCCCGCTACCACGAGCGCGACGGCAACGACGACGGCGCCCGCAGCCCAGCGCAGCGGGTAGCGGCGCGGGCCGGCCTCGACGAGCAGCAGGCGAGGCGTCCGTCCCGCGCCGGCTGCGGCGACGCTCAGCACGAACAGCCCGATCGCCAGACTGAACAGCACGTGAACGAGCAGGAACCCCATGCCCGCGGCGATGGCCGCGACGACGACTCCGGAGACGGAGATGCCTCGCCAGAGCGCCGCCCCCGCGACGATCGTGGCGAGTGCCGTGCCGACGCCGAGCACGACGCGCAGCGTGCCGCCCTCCATGGGTAGCACGCGCGCCGGACCCTCGCGCAGGAAGTCGGTGATCGGTTGCGAGACGAGCACGATCAGGCTCGCCGCGAGCCCCGCGAGTATCGCGAGGATCAGTAGCTGCCGTTGCAGCGACTGCGCGCGATTCGAGGTCAACAGTGTCGGCTCATTCATGGCCCTTGGCCTTTCTCCAGACGCCTGTTTTTCCTCCTCTTCCACCGTAGCACCACAGGGCTGTGAGGGCGCGTGCGGGGTGGGCGCTTCGCCTCGATCCGCGTACTGTTCGAGGCGCCCGCGGACCTGTCTGGTCGCGGTGAGCGGAGAGGACGAATCGTGAACACACGCAACCTGGCGATCCTGCACCGCCGAGCGGACGTGAGCCCCGAGGAGTTCCAGCGCTACTGGCTGGAGACGCACTCCGGCTTCGTCGTGCGCGTGCCCTCGGTCTACCGCTTCGGGACGAACCTCGTGATCGAGTCGACCGTCGAGGGCCTGCAGCCGGACGCGATGGGCGAGCTGTGGTGGCGCACGCCCGAGGACTCCGAGATCGGCTTCAAGATTCCCGAGGGACAGCGAGCGTTGCAGAGCGGCCACAACATCATCGACCAGCCTCGCAACACCGGCATGGTCCTCGAGCGGCTCGACGAGTTCCTGCCGGAGGGCGCTTCCGACCCGCCGCCGACCGTGCGCAGCCTCTCCTTCGTGCACCGCCGGGCGGACGTGAGCGCCGAGGAGTTCGAACGCTACTGGCGGGAGGAGCACGCCGCGCACGCGCTGGAGCTGGGCGGCGTGCTCAAGTTCGCCTCGAACCGCGTGCGCTCCTCCCGGATCGAGGGCTTCCTCCCCGACTACGTCGGCGAGGTCTGGTGGGAGAGCCTTGAGGCGTGCACCAACCGCTTCACGGCCCGGGGATACGAGGCGCTGATCGCCAGCGGTGCGGCCATCATCGACAAGTCGCGCAGCGCGATGATCACGCTCCAGGAGCTGGAGACGTTCTACCCGCCCGAGGAGGCCTGAGCCGGGCGCACGCGCCGCAGCGTGGGCGTGCGGCACGGGGTATCATCGCGCGTGCCGAGGGCTGACCCGCCCCCGGCGGACGGTGAAGGAGCGACGCGTGGAGTGGGCTGATACGCCGGAGCAGGCCGCGTTCCGCGCCGCCGTGCGCGAACTCGTCGAGGAGGCCTTGCCGGAGCACTACCGTGCGGCCGCCCGCGGAGGCTCCGGCGGCTCCGGCGAGGAGTGGCAGATCGACCGCATCTCCGAGGATCCCGTGGTCCGCGACGCCGCCTGGAGCTGGGCGCGCGCCCTCGCCGATCGCGGCTGGATCGCCCCGGCCTGGCCCGTCGAGTACGGCGGCGGCGGGATGACCTCGGTCGAGCAGTTCATCCTCAACCACGAGCTGGCGAAGGCGGAGGCGCCGCAGGTGGGCGGGCAGGGCATCTCCCAGATCGGCCCGGCGATCATCATCCACGGCACGGAAGAGCTGAAGGCCGAGCACATCTCCAAGACGCTCTCCGGCGAGCGCGCCTGGTGCCAGGGCTTCTCCGAGCCGGGCGCCGGCTCGGACCTCGCCTCGCTGCAGACGAGGGCGGTCCGCGACGGTGACGAGTACACCGTGAACGGGCAGAAGATCTGGACCTCGCGCGCGCACGCCGCAGACCACATCGCGCTGCTCGTGCGCACCGACCCGGACGCCGCGAAGCACCGCGGCATCTCCTTCCTGCTGGTGGACATGGCGACGCCGGGCATCTCGGTCCGCCCGCTGATCAACATGGCCGGCGAGCACGGCTTCAACGAGGTCTTCTTCGACAACGTGCACGTCCCCGCCGGCAACCTCGTTGGCGAGGAGAACCGCGGCTGGTACGTGAGCGTGACGCTGCTCGACTTCGAGCGCTCGCGCATCCGCCAGACCGTGGACGCGCAGCGCTCGATCGAGCGCCTCGTCGCCTTCATCGAGTCGCCCGAGGGCGCGGCGAAGTCGCGCATCTCCGAGTCCGCGACGATCCGCCACGAGATCGCCGACCGCGCGATCGAGGTGGAGGTCGTCTTCAACCTCGCGTTCCGCGTCGTCTCCATGCAGGGCGCCGGCCTCGTGCCCAACTATGAGGCCTCGATGTTGCAGATGTCCGTGTTCGAGACGACCCAGCGGACGGCGCGGACGGCCGCCAGGGCGCTGGGGCTGTACGGGCAGCTCTGGGGTGGCGGCGACGGCTATTCGCCGCTGGAGGGCGAGCCCGCGAAGGACTACGTGCGCTCGGTCTCGCGCACGATCGCCGGCGGAAGCAGCGAGATTCAGCGCAATATCATCGCCACGCGCGGCCTCGGCCTGCCTCGCGGGTAGCGTGCGGCGCTCGTTGATGAGCAGGGGGCGATAGTCATGGCCTACGAAGCGCAGTACGTCCGCTACGAGGTGGACGGCCACGTCGCCGTCATCACGATGAACCGGCCGGAGCGCCTCAACGCCTTCGGGCAGGTGATGGGCGACGAGCTCGGCGGCGCCTGGATGGAGGCGATGGACGACGAGCAGGTGCGCACGGTCGTGCTCACGGGCGAGGGTCGGGTGTTCAGCGCGGGCCGCGACATCAAGGAGCAGGCCGAGCACGGTATACGGGGCAACCGGCTGGCCGATTCGCGGGCGAAGGTGCTGGGCTTCCAGCTGGTGCCGGACACGACGAAGCCGATCATCGCCGCCGTCCGCGGCGGCGCCTGGGGCGCCGGGCTCTACATGGTCTGCGGCTCGGACATCTCCGTCCTCGCCGACGACGCCACGATCGCCTTCTCCTCCGTGCCGACGGGCGTGCTCGGGTCCGCGCTGGTGCCGCTGATGAACGGGCTGTCGTGGCTCCCGGGCTGCGAGATGATGCTGCGCGGCCATCGCTTCTCCGCGCAGCGCGCCTACGAGGTCGGCCTCGCGAACCACGTGGTGCCCTCGGAAGAGGTGTTGCCGGTCGCGCTGGAGATCGCGCACGAGATCGCGGCGCTGCCGCCCGTGCACGTGCAGGTGACGAAGCGCCAGCTGATGATGGCGCGCCCGCGCCCGACGGCGTACCAGATCACGATCGACTACCCGCAGGCGCAGCACTCGCTGTTCAGCCTCGATGACACCACCGAGGCGGCGGCCGCGTTCACGGAGAAGCGCAAGCCGGTCTTCAAGGGCCGCTAGCGAGACCGGACAGCTTCTCCCTGCTGCGAGGGCGGGGTGAGACATCCCGGGGTGCTCAGACGTCAAGCAGTCCTTCGAAGCCCAGCGCGCGGTTTCCTGTGGGTGGCTGCGCCCCCCACACCCCATCCCGGACGAGCGCGCTGCGCGCGGCTCGGCCCACCCACCCGCCCTCGGATTTCTTTTCTGTGGGGGCGCAGCCCCCACGCCCCACCTGGATCGGCTGCCGGAATACAGCCTTGAGGGTGCACCATCCGGTCCCCTCTCCCCTGGCGGGAGAGGGTTAGGGTGAGGGGGATTCCGGGCACCGCAGCCCCCCGCAGGCGACACGCCCCGGCTCGCCCTAAACGCGCCCTCGGTTACACTCCCGCACGACGGTGAAACGGAGGCAGGCATGCTCACCACGTTCGACACCCTCTACACCGGGCACGTGGACCTCGACAACGTCGGCTACGGCGGCACGCCGGTGATGGACCGTGACTTCCCGAACGAGGTGCTGGCCACCGCGCTCGACAAGGCGGAGGCAATCGCGAAGGCGGTCGACAGCCTCGGCTACGACACGTTCTGGACGGCCGAGCACCACTTCCAGCGCGAGGGCTACGAGTGTCTGCCCAACCTGCTCATGCTCTACGTCCACCTCGCCCACGTCACCGAGCGCATCAAGCTCGGCTGCGGCTTCAACATCACCCCGATGTGGCACCCGCTGCGTCTCGCCGAGGACTTCGCCACCGCGGACATCCTGACCGGCGGGCGCGTCATCTTCGGCGTCGGGCGCGGCTACCACACGCGCGAGGTCGAGACCTTCGGTTCGCCGCTGCTGGATCAGGACGCGAACCGCGAGCTGTTCGAGGAGCAGGTCGAGATCGTCCTCACGGCGCTGCGTGAGCACCGCTTCTCGCACCACGGCAAGTACTACGATCTGCCGCCGCAGCCGGCCGTCGACTACCGCGGCGACCCGCTCGAGGACCTCACGGTCGTGCCGCGCCCGACGCACCCCGTCGAGTGCTGGCAGCCGATTCAGGGGGGCTCGGAGCGCGGGCTCGACTTCATGGTCAGGCATGGCATCAAGGGCATGACCGGCGGAGGCGTCGCGGCGAGTGGCATCATGCGCCCGATCCTCGAGGCCTGGCAGGCGGCCCACGCGCGAGCCGGCCACGAGACCGAACTCGGCGCCGATCTGAGCGTCGGCTTCCACTTCTACATCGCGGAGAGTCGCGAGGAGGCGATCCGCGTGCTGGGGCCGTACCACGAAGAGAACGTCAAGATGTTCGGGCCGCTGCGCCTGCTGCGCTCGCTCAGCGACGAGCAGATCGAGAACCTCAAGAACACGCAGACCGCGATTGCCGATTCGACGCTGCCGAAGCTCGAGACCGCCGTCGCGAGCGGCAGCGTGCTTGCCGGCACGCCGGAGCAGATCATCGAGCGGCTGAAGGAGCTGGAAGAGGAGTTCCCCGGCCTCGAGCGGGTCTGCATCAGCCACCCCGCGGGCATGACGCAGGACGTGATCATCGAGCAGTTCCAGCGCTTCGCCGAGGACGTGATACCGGCCTTCGCCGGCCGCTCGGAGATGGTGGGCGCGGGAGTCTGAGGGCAGGCTAGGAGCCGGACGAGCACGCGCTGCGCGCGGCTCCCCCACCCACCCGCCCTCGGGAGGTTCTTGATGGGGGGCGCAGCCCCCACGCCCCCGCTTGGGAAGCCCTCGGCCCGGCGCACCCCCGATGCCCGCGCGCGCTCGCGCTCGGCTGCGGCAGGACCACCGGGAGGCCACCGCAGCGGCTCCCTGACCCGCGGCATCAGAACCCTGCGGTGTGGAATCGCCGGCGACCGGTGGCGCTGACGCCGTGGAGTACCCGGAGCAAGAAGAGACTTGAGCCGGTAGGGCCGTCGGCGGACCTGTTTTCTTGATCCACCAAGAAGGTGGTTCTGACCGGGAGGTCGCTGGGCTCGGTGACTAGATGACGCCGAGAGCTCGGAGCTGCGCCGGGGCACGGTCGATCGGGTCACGCTCGCCCCGACCCCACGCGCGGTGGACGGCGCCGAACGCAGCAAACTGGCGCTCCCGCTCCACGCGGTAGCGGAACCCATCGTCGATCTGCCCGCCGAGCGCCACGTACGCGGCGATGACCTCATCCATGAAGGTCTCGTCGAGGTAGCGGAGCTGGCGGAAGTCGTGAATCGGGTCGCCGACAGCGGCGTGCTCGAAGTCCACGGCACCCACGAGTTGGCCCTGGTGGTCTACGATCAGATTCCCCTCCCCGACATCACCGTGGACGACCACCGGTTGGTAGTCGGCGATTCGCCGATCGGCGAGAGCAGCCTCCCACCACCGAACCAGCCTCGTGTGCTCGACCCGGTCGAGCACATCGCGGAGGGCGTCGACCGATGACTTGCGGTATGCCTCGAGCCACCGCCGGTCTGTATCGCGCCCGTCCGGCAGGCCGGCGGCGCGACCCTCGTCGATCGGGAGTCGATGCATCGCGATGTTGAACGTGGCGATCTGCCGCGCCAGCGCCCGGCGGTCCGAGCGGGCAAGGACAGCCGGGAGTAGTGCGTGGCCGGCGAGCATCGGGTAGGCGATGCCGCCGTAGGGGAACGAGTCCCCGTCATCGAGTAGGCAGCATGGCTTGGGGGTCGCGATCGGTAGCTGTTTGGTCGCCAGCCATGGGAGGACAGTCCATTCCTTCCGGTAGCGCGCGGTGACATCGGGACTTGTGCCGAGCCGAAAGACATAACCGGATGCGGAGGCGACCGCGACGCTGAAGTAGCCCTCGCCGAGGATGCGCAACTCGCGGACCGGGGCGGCAGCGGGGCAGGCGTGATCGAGCGCCGCCGTGAGGGCGTCGAGGTCGCTAAAGTCGGGCGGCGTCCAGCGATACATGCTCATCGCACGCGAGCATAGCCAGCGCTCGGACACGTGGGGGCGGAGCCCCCACATAAAGAAACTCTGAGGGCGGGTGGGTGGGACGAGCCGCGCGCAGCGCGCGCTCCTCCGGTCAGCTCTGCACGCCGGGCAGCAGGAAGCCGTGCGTGGTGGAGTGGTGCGGCAGCGGGCCGCGGCCCACGGGCGTCACCTTCGCGCCCGCCTCCCACGTCGGGAAGGCAGGCTGGCCGCGCGCCGGGATGCGCACCTCGCCGTGCTCGCGTGAGGGCAGCAGCACGATCGCCTGACCGGGCGCCGTCACCTCGCCGCGCTGGTTCTCCGCCCAGATGTCGCAGATCACCTGCGCCTCGCCGTCCTCGATCTGCTTCGCGATCACCTCGCCGCGGTACCACTGCACGTCGGCCTCGATGTTGAAGCGGCGCACCTGCACCCAGAGCCGCTTGAGGAAGGCGGAGTCGCCCATCCAGTTGGTGACCAGCGTGCTCGCCCAGGCGATGCGCTGGGGGCCGTAGTCGTAGAGCCCCGGCACGCCCACCTCGCGCGCGAACTCGCTCTCCCAGTGCACACGCTCCGGGATGTCCGGGATGCCGTAGCGGTTCTTCGAGTAGGCGCGCGGGTGGCGCTGGCGGTAGTCGAAGTCCACCTTGCCGCTGCGCGCGAAGACGCCGCCCCAGCCGATGTCCCAGGCGACCGCGTCCGTCGCCCGGTATGGCCCGCGCACGATGCCGTCGAGGGCGTCGCCGACCTGCACGTCCTCCCAGTAGCGCGGCTCCGCGCCGCGCGGCCGCTCGTTCGCGTACGTCTCGTCGATGCGCTCGAGCTCCTCGCTGCTGTACTCGTGCGGCTCCCAGTCGTACTTCCCGCGGTCGCGCGCGCCGTCGCGCTCGGTGCGCATCGACCACTCGACTTCCTTCGCCAGCACCTCGCCGTGCTGGTTGCGGAAGAGGTTCTCGGTGAGGGCGAGCACCTGGCGGCCGGCGAAGACGCCGGACTTTTCCTGTGCGTCCGAGAGGTAGCCGACGCGGTAGATCTCGTCGCCCTCGCGCAGTGGCTGGTACCACTCCCAATCCGCGCCGGAGAACATGCCGTGCACGCCGGGCAGGCCGCCGCCGCGGCCTTCCTCGCGCTCCTGCGCGGTCAGCGACCGGCCCTCAACGATGCCGGCGTTGAAGAGGATCGTCGGCGGCGCGACGACCGCGCCCCAGTGCGAGGCGCGCGCGTAGGCGGCGTCCTGGAACAGCGGGTTGGCGTCGCCGCTGCCGGTGGCGTAGATGTGCGCCGAGTCCTGGTTGATCAGCGTGAACAGCCCGCGCCGCGCGCCGTAGCGCCGCGCCTCGTTGGGGATGCCGATGCGGCTGCGCATCGCCGCCAGCCCCTCTTCCGTGATCGTCCCGTGCTCTTGCGCTGTCGAGGTCATCGCGCACCCCCTCCAAAGTCTTCGCGAAGCCGAGGGTATACCGGCAGCGGCGAGTTGGCAGCCGTCGGGCCCTCGAGGGCGTCCGGGCGCGGCGTGCCCGGGAAAAGCCGAGGCGCCGCAGGATCCCTGCGGCGCCTCGGACCGGGTAGCTGCCGTAGCGACGCACTCGCGCCGCTACAAGGACTGGCTAGGAGTCGATCGGCGAGTCCTCGCGGTTGCCGTACTCGATCCAGGAGCCGTCGTAGACGCGCACGTCCGGGTAGCCGAGCAGGTCGCTCAGGACGAACCAGGTGTGCGTGGCGCGCACGGCCGTCTGGCAGAGCGTGTAGATGGTGCCATCCGCCTCAACGCCCTCGCCCGCGTAGAGCTCGCGCAGCTGGTCGGCGGGCAGGAAGCGCCCGTTCTCGTCGAGGGCGCGGCTCCACTCGACGTTCACCGACTCCGGAATGTGGCCTCCCCGTTCGGCGCGCACGTCGCGCCCGGAGTACTCCTCGGGCGAGCGCGCGTCGCAGACCAGCACGCTGGGGTCCTCGATCGAGGCGATGATCTCGTCCCAACCGGCGACCAGGCTCTCGTTCGGAGCGGAGTCGAAGGAGTAGTCGGCGGCCGTGATGGCCGTCGGCTCGGTGCTGGTCTCGCGGCCCTCGGACTCCCAGAGCGGGAAGTCGCCGTCGAGCAGCCGCACGTCCTCGTGCCCGTAGACGGCGAGCACCCAGAGGCCGCGCGAGCCCCAGATCGAGCCGCGCTGGTCGTAGAAGACGATCGTCGTGTCGGGCGTCGCCCCGATCGCTCCGAACTCGGCGGCCACGTCCGCGGCGGGCGGGATCAGGCCGGGTACGCCATCGATCTCCACCTGGAGCGCCGTGCGCGGGATCTGCACCGCGCCGGGGATGTGTCCGGCGGCGTAGCTCTCCGCGTTGCGCAGGTCGATTAGCAGGACCGAGTCATTGTCGAGGTTGTCCTCGATCCACTCGGTCGTCACCAGCCGCGACGTGTTGTGATAGCCGCGATCGTCGAGGCCGGTGACCTGCGCCACCTCGTCGTCGCCGCCGCAGGCGGCGATCAGGGCCGTCGCGGCCAGCGCCAGCAGGGCCAGCAGCCCCGTCGTACGGCCAAACAGCCTCGCTCCCCGCTTCGTCCGGGTCCGTGGTTCCATGATCATCCTTCTCTCATTCGTGGGTCGGCCAGCGCCGCCCGATCGACTCGGTTTCGTGTACTGCTAGGCCTCGGCTGCCGCCTCGGCGTTGAAGATGTGGATCTCCCACTCGCCGGGGCGTCGCTCGCTGATCTCGCAGCCGTAGCCGCGTTTCATCGCCTCGGGCGGGATCGTGGAGAGCGCGGGCGGGTGGTCGGTCCAGACCCGCAGCTCCGGCACCCCGGGCCGCACATCGTCGAGCTCCCGGTTAGTGCGCAGCATTGGGTACGGACAGATCTCGCCGCGCACGTCCAGCACGGGCGCGTCGTTCTCGTTCGTCATGGGGTCCCCTCCCTGGTCCCTGACTCCGTTGTCGAAGCCGGGCGGTCGCCCGGCGACAGACTCAATTCGTGAATGCCGTCCGCCGGCGGCTCGACGCGGCAGCGCAGGCCGCGCTGCGCGGCGGCGGGCAGCACGTAGGTGGCGACGACGGCGAGGTCCGTGATGATCCGCGTCTCGGCGCCGCCGGCGGCTCGCTCGACCGCGTCCTGGGCGGCCCGCATCTGCTCGGCGGGCGGGCGGCCGCGCAGGTCCAGCACCTCGGGAGCCTCGGCGCTCACGGGAACCGCCGGATGAACGAGGTGCCCGCGAAGGCGCCGAACGCGAGGGCGATGACGTAGATCCAGCCGTTGAGCGCGAGCGAGGGGATCGCGGAGAAGAACGCGCCAAGCGTACAGCCGAGCCCGAGGCCGGCGCCGTAGCCCATCACGATGCCGCCGCCGAGCGACTGCACGTAGCGCCGCGGGCCACGCGGCACGCGCGGCCGGAACTCCCTCGCCAGCAGCGCCGCCGTGAAGGCCCCGGCGACGATGCCCACGTTGAGCATGAAGGCGTCCGTGAGCCACGAGCCCTCGACGACGCGCTGCACGCAGCCGGGAAGGTCGCTGATGCCCTTCAGTTCGCCCACGCCCGCGCCGAGGTTGGTGGCAAGGTCCGAGGACCAGCGCGAGAGCTCGCCCACGACGCCGAGCGGCCGGTAACGGATGAACAGCATGATGTTGACGGCCGCCAGTGCGATGCCGCCGATCAGCGGCGTCCACTCGCGGCGGAAGACGGTCCGGGCCAGCGAGGCGAGGATGGCGTCCGACTCCGGTGGCGCCGGAGTGGCGCTCCTGATCGGGATCGCCGCCATCGAGGCGTAGGGCCCTCGGCGCTCCCACCAGGCGATGGCGACGAACGCGAGCACGAGCAGCGCGCCGGTGAGCACGATCGCGCCCGTGTAGGTGAGGTCCGTCGGCAGCCACGAGATGCGGTCGCTGCTGATCTGGTTGTCCCACCACCAGTTCCAGGTGCGGTTCAGCGCGTAGAGCCCGAGCAGCACGCCGCCGATCGCCACCCACGAACCGAGGTAGCCCTCGCCCATGCGGTAGAGCGAGCCGCTGACGCAGCCGCCGGAGAGCACCATGCCGAAGCCGAAGAGCAGCCCGCCGAGCACCGTCGCGATGCCGAGCGGCAGGATGTGTGCGTCGGAGGGCAGCACGCCGCTTCCGGGGTTGGGGACGACGGTGGCCATGATCATCGCGAAGCCGACGGTGGCGACGGCGAGGCCGGCGATGATGCCTCGCAGCATCCGGCCCTGGCGCATCAGGAAGAGATCGCGGAAGCCGGCGACGAAGCAGAAGCGGCTGCGCTGGCAGATTGCGCCGAAGGCGACACCCGCGATCCAGAACACCGGCCACGCCGCGTCCGTGCGCACGGCGAGCAGGTACACGATCGCGAGGCCCACGACGGCGAGCAAGCCTGCTGCCGTCGAGCGATCGAGCGTGCGGACGGTGGCGGGGAGGGCGACCATGGCTGTAATGTTCACATAGTCAGGTGACTAACGCAACAATAACGGTGGCAGTCAGGATGACCTGGCAGCGCCGACTACCCCAGGGATTGCGGCAGCCGTTCCGGCGGAGTCCTGCCCCGGGTGGAGGCCGCCTCGGGCATTCGACCGTCACCTTGCCTGCGGATGCGGGAGCCCGGACGGCGGATCGCTGCTACCATCCGCGAGCCGCGAAGCGGGCCGGGCGACCGGCCGGCGGTGACAACGCGAGGAGCGAGGATGCCGAAACAATCTCCCGAACCCGAAGAGCTCGACCAGCCGTTCTGGGACGCCTGCAACGAGGACCGGCTCGTGATCCAGAACTGCACGGCGTGCGACCGGCTGCAGCATCCCCCGGAGCCGGAGTGTTTCGCATGCGGCTCCGCCGCCTCCCTGGAGTGGCGCGAGCTGAGCGGACGCGGGCGGATCCACAGCTACGGCGTGGTCTACGACAACACCGTCGCGCTGCGCATTCCGGATCAGCCGTTCAACCTCGCCGTCATCGAACTGGACGAGGATGCGGAGATCACGCTGGTGTCCAATCTGCCCGGCCTTCCGCTCGACGAAGTCCCGATCGGGGCGGCCGTGACGGTGTTCTTCGAGGAGACCGCGTCGACCGGCCAGAAGATCCCCGAGTGGCAGCTGGCCGAATAGCACCCTGTCCGCAGCGACCGCGGCCGAAAGGACTGAACGATGCCTACGCCTAACCGTCTTGGCAGCAACGCCCCCGAGTCGCTCTTCCGCAGCGAAGAGGGACTCGGCGTCTGGGAGCACAAGGGCAAGGTCGCCGCGGTCGGGATCGGCCATTCGCCGACGGCCCGGCGCTGGGACGGGACCGCCGAGAACACGATCGGCGCCTGGAGCCTGATGGCGTTGCGCAAGGCGATCGACGACGCCGGCGTCCCGCCAGAGGAGATCGACGGCCTCGTCTTCCTGCCGACGACCACCACGGGCGCGCACTGGCCCGAGGGCCAGCCGGTGCCGATGGACGTCGTCAACGCCTACGAGACCACCGACGACCCCCTCGACGGGATCGCCAAGCTGACCGACACGTGGCTGCTCAAGAACATGCCGGAGCTGACCAACATCAAGTTCGTCATGGCCGGGATGGACTGCATGTCGAACGCGCTCGCGATCGCCGCCCAGGCCGTGGGCGACGGGATGACCAGCACCTGCCTGGTGCTGAAGGCCTGGCACAACCTCGAGGGCCGCTACAGCCACGGTGGCGCCAACGCCGCGGAGACGATCTCCGGGAACCAGAAGTGGTCGAACCCCTGGGGCTCCGCGAACTCATGGGGCACGGCCCAGCAGTTCCAGCGCTACCTCTGGAAGTACGGCAAGACCAAGGAGATGATGGCCCCGTTCATGGTGAACTCCAGGCGCAACGGCCTGCTGTTCCCGGAGGGCTACTGGGCCCAGAACCGCCCCGAGGAACTCACCACCGAGGACTACCTCGAGTCGCGCTGGATCGCCAAGCCCGCCAACCTCTACGACAACGACATCCCGATCCACACCGCAGCCGCGTACGTGCTGACCACGGCCGAGCGCGCGAAGGACATGAAGCAGAAGCCGGCCTACATCCTCAACCACGCCTCCGACCGCACGATCCAGCGCGGCCTGACCCTCCCCCTCGAAGAGGCGCAGCAGGCCTGCGCCAGTACCGGGCGCAAGCTGCTCGAAGGCGCCGGAATCAGCGCGAGCGACCTGACCTTCGAGAACATGTACGACGGGTTCAGCCTCTTCCACGTCTTCCACATGGAGGGCCTCGGCTTCGGCGGCGTGAAGGAGGGCGAGGGCCTCGACTTCTTCCAGGAGGACATCAGCATCGAGGGCCCGCACCCCGTCTCGCCCAGCGGCGGCAACGTCGGCAGCGGGCGCACCCGCTTCTGGATGCACACGGACTCGATCCAGCAGATCCAGGGTCGGGCGGGCGCGAGGCAGATCACGAAGCCGGCCGAGATCGGCGTCTCGGGCGGCCCGCTGCAGCTCTACCACGCCGACTTCGTCGTCTGGGGCGCGAGCCCCGACTAGGGTGTCGGGCGGAGGGACTGCGAGGCGTCATGGCCGAGCTGCTGATCAGCTTCGATATCGACGGCACGCTCGAGACCGGCGATCCGCCGGGACCGATCACGTTCGAGATGGTGCGCCGTGCGCGGGAGCGCGGCTGCGTGATCGGCAGCTGCTCCGACCGCCCCAGATCCTCGCAGCGGGGCATCTGGAGTGCGGCGGAGATCGAGGTGGACTTCGTCTCGCTCAAGCACCGGCTCGAGGACGTGCGGGAGCAGTTCGAGGCGGACCGCTACCTGCACATCGGCGACCGCGAGCTGGACCGCCAGCACGCGGAGCAGGCGGGCTTCGAGTTCCTCTGGGAGCACGAGGCCGACTCCGAGCCGTGGCTCGACTGGCTCGACGGAGCGGGCGGCTAGGCGCGAACTGCCTCAGTGGCCCGTCGCCGCGAGGTAGCCGCGGTGGAAGCGGCGCTCGTCGTCGTGGTCGGGTTGCCAGCCCTCGAACAGCGCCGAGCCATCGAGCGTGCGGACCGGGCGCTCCAGTTCGTGGAGCAGCGGGAGGCTGTGCGCAACGCGGCTCGTGAGCGTCGCCGGATCGCCAGTACAGAGCGCCATCGACGCCTCGACGAAGGTCTCCATCGGCTCCGTGCCCTCCGGCGACACGCCAACCGAGACCGAGAGCGGGGTCGCGATCGCGCCGGTCGGCGCGAGGCTGTTGACGGCGATGCCGTCCTCGTAGAGCTCCATCGCCGCGCCCGTGCAGACGCGGTCGAGGAACGCCTTCGTCCCGCCGTAGATGCAGGCGCCGCCCATCGGGCTGGCGGCGCCGCCATTGACGGGACTCGGGCGCGGTGACGCCTGCTGCGAGGAGACGAAGAGGATCCAGCCGGCTCCGTGCTCGCGCATCCGGGGCACGACGGCCCTCGCCAGATCCCAGCCGCCCCAGACGTTGACCTGCACGCCGCGCAGGAACCACTCGGCCGTGGTCTCGGCGAACGGGATGTGCCAGTCCATCGTGAACTCGCGCGGCGCGGCGGCGCTGTGCACCAGGATGTCCGGCGAGCGTCCGAAGGCGGCCACCACCTCTTCGACGATCGCCCCCTTGTCCGACTCCGGGTCGCCGATGTCGGCGCGCACGGCGATCGCCTCGCCGCCGATCGCGGCGATCTGCGCGAGGCCCTCCTCGAGCGTGCCGGAGAGGTCTGTGCGCCGCGTCGCTTCGTCGCGGCCGATCAGGGCGACGCGTGCGCCCTCGGCGGCCATGCGCAGCGCGATCGCCTGCCCGATGCCGCGGCTCGCTCCCGTGATCAGGGCGATGCGCCCCTCCAGTTCCTGAGTCATTGCCGCGCTCCTCTCCTGGTCGCGATCGTCTGAGGCGGCCGGCTACCTCGCCGGCACCGCCGGCCGCGCCGTCGTGTGCGTGACGCCGCCGTCGGAGAGCAGGCTGTGCCCGGTCACGTAGGCAGAGAGCCGCGAGGCGAAGAAGACCGCCAGGCCGCCCGTCTCCAGCGGGTCGCCGAGGCGCGCGAGTGGCGGCGCCTTCGCGGCGGCCTCGCGGAAGGCGACCGTCGCCGGGTCCGTGTTCGCCGCCGCCCGCTCCGTCAGGTGCGTGCCGGGCACGATGCAATTGACCCGGATGCCGTGCGGCGCGAGCTCCATCGCGAGCGTCTTCGTCATGTGGATCACGCCCGCCTTCGCCGCCCCGTAGGCGACGATGTTCGGCGCGCCGACGATGCCGCTCGAGGAGGCGATCGTCACGATCCTGCCCGGCGTGCCGCGCTCCACCATGCTCCTCGCCTCGGCCTGGCAGCAGAGGAACGAGCTCGTCAGGTTCTGATCGACGATGTCGTGCCAGAGCTCGGTCGTGTAGTCGAGGAACGGCTGGAGTCCCGTCGGGTTGCCGACGTTGTTGACCGCCACGTCGAGGCCGCCGAGGCGCGCCACGACCTCCTCGACCATCGTGTTGACCTGATCCGGGTCGCGCACGTTGGCGACGACGACCTCGGCCTGGCGGCCGAGCGCCTCGATCTCCCGCGCAGTGGCGGTGGCGGTCTCCTCATCGAGGTCCGCGATCGCGATGTGGCAGCCGGCGCGGGCGAGCTGGAGCGCGCAGCCCTTGCCGATGCCGCGCGCGCCTCCGGTGACGAGCGCCACTTCGTCGACGAGTCCGAGCTGTTCGGGGTCCATCTGAAACGCCATGCCGCACCTCCCAGCCGCCACTGTAGCGCGTGCGCATGCGCGAACTGGGGTCCGCCGGCCAGGCTGCCGTCGAGCGCGTCGGAACGCCTACGGGGAGCGCCCGCCTTTGCCGGGCTGATCGCCGCCATCCAGTTCCAGGTCGCCGGGCAGGGCCTCGAGCAGTTCGGCGACGGTGAAGTCGGCCGCGGCGCGGGCCGCAGCCACCATCCCTTCGGCTGCGGCCGTCACGGCTTCCTTCTCGTCGACTCCGAGGTCGCTCGCGGCATCGCGCGCCGTCTCGATCGTCGCACGCGCTGCCTCGGCAACGTCGCGGTCGGCCTCGATCGCTCCCTGGATCACACCGTAGGCGGCCCAGTGCAGCGAGGCCGCCGGGTCGACCTGCTCGTCCGTCAGCGCCCGGAGCGTGCCCAGCAGGGCGCCGCGCGCGACGTTCCCTACTTGCGAGCCGACGTCCCCGGCCGCGTGCACCGCGCCGCGGGTCGCGTGGCGCGCGAGCTCCGCACCGCTGCCGGCGATGTCCTCCATCCCTTCGGTGGCCTCGCCCAGCGTCGCGGCCACGCGCTGCGTGACGTCGCGCACGAGGTCCCGTCCGCGAAGGGCTGAGGATGTCGCCGCCCGGGTCGAGGCTGCCAACTGGTACGCCGCCACCCCCAGCGCGACGTCCGCTCCCGGGACGCGGCGCAGGTACCCGTAGGAGAGCGACGAGACGACGCTGACCCCGGGCATCGAGGAGACCGCGCGCATGACCGGCTCTGCGCCTCCCATCAGCACGGCCAGCGCCTCGTCACGTGGAACCTCCCCCTCCTCGCGGAGCGCGACCAACAAGTTCAGGGACAGCAGTCCCAGCGCGAAGGCCGTCACGAACAGAAGGTCGAAGCCTCCCAGCGAGAACGAGGGCAGCGCGAAGGCGGTCCCCGGCGACTTCCAGGTGATGTTGAAGTTCAGCGATCGCACCAGGAAGAAGTCGGCGAGCAGACCCCCGACGATCGGTCCCGTCCCGGCGCCGACGTTTGGCTGCGATGCCGGCCACGCCGGAGAACGGGACCGTCTGGCCATCGGGCGCTACCTTGAGCGCCAGCGTGTTGGCGGTGAGCGTCACCCCGGCGGCGGCGACGCCGCCGAACAGGTGCAGGGCAACCAGCAGCGGGTACGTCGCCACACTGCGCTCCGGGGGCAGGGTAAACACCCAGCCGATGATCACGAACAGGTACAGCGAGGCTGAGAGCGAGAGCACGGTCTTGCTGCCCACGCGGTCGGCGAGCGGACCCCAGACGCGGACGAAGAGCACGTTCGACACCTGGCCGAGCACCGTCATCCCGACGACGAACGTCAGCGACAGGCCCAGAACCGTCAGCATGTAGACGGCGAAGAACGGCACGGCCAGGTTCGCGGCGAAGCTCCAGACAAAAAGGAACCTGATGAGGTGTGTGAAGTTCCGGTCCCGGAGCGGCTCCCTCAGGATCGCCAGCAGGGAGCGGTCGGTCTGCGCCGCTGGCGGCATCAGCGGCTCGACCGAGCGAGCCACGAGCAGCGGGCCGAACAGACCGATGCAGAGCACCCCGCCGATCAACAGGTACGAGTAGGCCAGCACTTCGTCGCCCGGCGCGGCCCGGTTCGACCACCACTCGACGAACACGGCGCCGCCCAGGCCGGCCGCGGCCGCGCCGACGGTGGAGAGTCCCTGCCGCCGTCCGAAGTAGCTGCCCAATCGCTCGGTGGGAACGAGGTCGCGAATCCAGCTGGTCGAAGCCGTCACCCAGAGCGGTGCGAACAGCCCTCGCAGCGCGAGCAGGACGATCACAACCGCCACCGCCGCGGAACCCGGGGTGTCCATCAGGAACGGCACCGCCCCGATCGGAACCCAGGCCAACTGCGCGCCAAGGAACGCGGGTAGCCCGAGCGCTTTCCTCGTGCGGTAGCGCTCGACCAGCAGAATCGCCGGCAGCCGGATCACCTCCGCCACGAACGGCAAGACCGCCAACACGCCGATCTGCAGGCTGTTGGCCCCCAACGCCAGCGCGTACGCGGCCATCAGTCCGCCACTGCCGAGGCTGAACATGGCGCCGGAGAAGAGACTGACCAAGGCCAGGTTGCGGAGGCTGCGCTGGGCCTCCTGCTCCGTGACGGCCGGCGAGGGACGAAGCGACATCACGGTGCTGCCTATCCTCGCTGCAGCGTAGTGCTCCCTGTCGTCTGCCGGCCCGGGAGGCGGGCCGCCGCCAGCCGCGGCCCATTCCCTGTACTCACGCTACTTGCCTGCCAGGCCAGGCAGGAGCGAACCTCCGACCGATCGATTAAGGGCCCACTGCCCTGCCCTGACAAGTGACCCCCATCGTGCCAATCCCGATGCCGGCGCTCGCAGACGGTCCGGGACTCCGAGCGCGCAGCCCGCGCACACGGAGTCGTTCGCGCGGTACCGTAGGCCCGCCAGGAAAGCGAGGCTGACTCACGATGCCGAACAGCACACCCACCATCGACTGCCAGGTTCACGCCTTCGAGCGCAACAGCCCGGAGAACCCCTGGCTTGGCGCGCTGACAGGGCCCGCGGAGGTTACCGGCGACGACATGGTCAGGGCGATGGACGAGGTAGGAGTCGACGGCGCCCTGCTGATCTCGCCCTACCGCATCTACGGCTACGACGGGAGCTATGCGCTGACGGTGGGTGCCGAGCATCCGGACCGCTTCGGCCTGATCAAGCCGTTCGATCCCCTGTCGGAGACGGTTGGGGCGGAAGTCGAGGAGTGGACTGCCCGGCCCGGCGTGGTCGGCGCCCGGATCGTGCTGAGATACGAGGAGATTGCCGCCGATCATCCCGGTCTCGATCAGGTGATGGAGGCGGGGGCGGCAGCGGGTGTTCCGGTCAACGTGCTGTGCACCAGCAAGCTGCCGATGTTTCACGAAGTTGCGCGCCGGCACCCGAACACGCAGCTCGTGATCGATCACCTCGGCCTGGCGCAGCCGCACGAACCGCCGGCGCCCGCCGAACCGTGGGCCGACCTCGACAACGTGCTGTCGCTGGCCCAGTTCGAGCATGTGGCGATCAAGGTCTCCGGGGCGTGCACGCTGGCGCACGAGCCCTTCCCGTACCCGGACATCTGGGAACCGCTCAGCCGGGTGTTCGAGGCGTTCGGGTTCGATCGATGCATGTGGGGCACGGACTGGACGCGGGCGGTCAACGTGCTCACCTACGAGCAGGGCGTGGAGGCGTTCCGCGTGACCGACCAGCTCTCGGATGGCGAACGCGCGGCGCTGATGGGCGGCACCCTGGAGCGCATCTACGGTTGGTCCCCGGGCGCGGCAGCCGCGGGCAGCTAGGAGCGCCTGACATCGCGGATGGTAGGCCCGGGAGGGATCGAACCTCCGACCGATGGATTAAAAGTCCACTGCTCTACCACTGAGCTACGGGCCCGATCGCATTGAACCCGCCACCGGCGGGGCATGTCCACTCGCCGGCACAGCGCCGCTCAGCGCCAGACGGGCGTTGGAGGCACGGCGGTCCCTCGCCACGCTGTCCCCGCTCACAGGCAGGGTGCGTGAAGGGATGGTGCGCCATGGCAGCGATGAACGAGGGCGGGCAGCCGCTGGGGAAGCCGGCGGGCAGCGTGCGCGCCTACCTCGCGATGGGGATTGTCGGCTCGTTCGCGATGACCCACGCGGCGGCGGCCGGCTGGCTGCTGCAGCTCGGGCGCATTGAGGCGGCGATCGGGCTGCTCGGCGCGCTCGCGCTCGAGGCCGGGACCGTGACCGGCTTCTACTTCGGCAGCCGCAGCGGGAAGACGGACGGCGGTAGCGCGTGAGCGCCGCGCCTCAGGCCTCGGGCGTCGCGCCGTCGGTGGCCAGCCCGTGCGCGCGCAGCAGCGCCGCGTCGCCGAGGATCGCGTCCGCCGCTCCGTCGGCGACGATCCGTCCTGCCTCCAGCACCACGGCGCGCGTGGCGAGGTCGCGGACCAACCCGAGGTCGTGCGTCGCGATCAGCTGCGTCTGCGGCAGGCCGCGCAGCAGCGCGACCAGGTCGGCGCGGGCAGCGGGCGCGAGCGAGGCGGCGGGCTCGTCGAGCGCGAGGATCGAGGGCCGCATCGAGAGCACCGTGGCGATCGCGATGCGCTTCTTCTCGCCGAGACTCAGGCGGTGCGGGGTGCGCGCCTCGTAGCCGCTCATCCCCACCTCGGCGAGGGCGGCCCGCGCCCGCCGCAGCACCTCGTTCTCGACCAGCCCCTGGTGCAGCGGCCCGTAGGCGACGTCGTCGAGCACGGTCGGCGAGAAGAGCTGGTCGTCCGGGTTCGAGAAGAGCAGCCCGACCTGCGCGCGGATCGCGGCGAGGCTCGAGTCCTCGAGCCGTTGGCCGCGCACCTCGATCACGCCCTCGCCGCGCAGCAGCCCGTTGAGCTGCAGCAGCAGCGTCGACTTGCCCGCGCCGTTCGGGCCGAGCAGCGCGACCCGCTCGCCGGCGCCGACCTCGAGGTCGATGCCATCGAGGCCCGGCGTGCCGTCCGGGTAGGCGTAGCAGACGCCGCGCAGCACGAGCTCGGGCGCGGCGACCGGCTCCGCGGCCGTCACAGCCGCACCGCGATCTGCACGGCGTAGGTGTAGAGCACGAGCGCCGCCGCGAGGGCGACGGCCCCGGCGCTCAGCGGCGGCGCGGCGAGGAAGCGCGGCTCGCCGTCGTAGCCGCGCGCGCGCATCGCCGCGTGCACGCGCTCACTGCGCTCGAGCGAGCGCACGAACAGCGTGCCGACGAGGTGACCGGCCACGCGCGCCCGCCAGCGCAGTCCGCCGCCCGCGCGCTGACCCTCGAGGGCGCCGCTGCGGCTCGCCCGCGCCTGCAGCATCCGCGACGCCTCGTCGCCGACGACGAACAGGTAGCGGTAGGCGAACTCGACGGTCGCGACGAGGATCTTCGGGACGCGCAGCGCGCGCAGGCCGCGCAGCAGGTCCGGCTGCGTCGTCGTCGCTGTCAGCACGACGGCGACCACCACCGAGAGCCAGGACTTGCCGAGGATCGTGAGCACGGCGACGGCGCCCTCGTCGCTGATCGACCAGCCGAGCAGCGGCAGCGTGGCGAGCGTCTCGCCGGGTCGGGTGAACAGCAGCGGCAGCGTCACGAGCAGGAACGGCGCGGCGATCAGCGAGCGCCGCAGCACGAGCAGGGGCGGGAGCTTCGCGGCGGCGACGACCGCGCCCGTCGCAAGCGCGAGCAGCGCGAGGGCGAGCGCGTCGCCCTCGCGGGTCAGCGTGACGGCGAAGATGCAGGCGAGCGCGGCGAGCAGCTTGAGCCCCGCATCGGCGCGGTGCAGGGCGCTGTCGCGCGCCTCGTAGCGCTCGATGAGCGCGTGCAGGGCCACGCTGACGGATCCGCTGCCCGGCGGGCTACGACGGCCCCAGCGGGGCCGTGTCCGCCGCGTCGCGCCGCCCGCGGCGGGCCGAGCGCGCACGCAGGGCCCAGCCGGCCAGCAGCGTGATGGCCGCGACCGCCAGCACCCCGCTCACGCCTGCGAGGATCGTCGAGAGCGTCTCGTCCTCGACGCCGGGAATCGTGTAGTCCGGCAGCAGCGAGATCCTCGCGTCCTGCGCCTGCTCGGCGAAGCCCGCGTCCTCGGCGACGCGCTCGAGGCCGTCCGGCTGGGCCGAGGCGTTCGGCGCGAGCGCGAAGACGACGAGCAGCGCGAGCGCGATCCCGCCGGCCAGCAGCGCGAGGTTGCGGCGACGCATCGCTACGCTCCCGCCCGCGCCGGGCGCGTGAGCAGGTCCGGCCTCGCCGCGCGCACGAGGGCGAGCGCGCCGAGCGTGATCGCGCCCTCGCCGATGCCGATCAGCGCGTGCACGCCGGTCAGCGCGGGCAGCGCGACGCCGAGGGCCGACGTCCCGGAGACGGCGAGCTGCAGCGCGGTCGCGACGGCGGCGGCCTCGACGGAGAGCCAGGCCGCGGCGAAGGCGGCGACGGCGGGCACGGCCGCGTGCAGGCGACCGAGCGGCGAGAGCCCTCGGTAGACGGCCCAGGCGACGAGCACGCTGATCACGCCGAGGTTGAGCGCGTTCACGCCGAGCGCGGCCAGTCCGCCGTCCTGGAAGAGCAGCGCCTGCAGCGCCACCACCGCAGTCATCACGATGATCGCCGCCCACGGTCCCAGCAGGATCGCCGCGAGCGCTGCGCCCAGCAGGTGCCCGGAGGTGCCGCCCGCGACGGGGAAGTTGACCATCTGCGCCGCGAAGATGAAGGCGGCCGCGACGCCCATCAGCGGGACGGCGCGCTCATCGAGGTTGCGGTCCGCGCGACGCGCCGCGAAGGCGATCAGGCCCGCGGCGGCGACCCAGCCCGCGGCGGCGACGGGCGCGCTGACGAAGCCGTCCGGGATGTGCAGCGCGGGCTCGAGCGCGGCGGTGAGCGCGGCTGTCGCGTCGACGCTAGCCATCGTCCGCTCCTCCCTCGCCGCCCGTCGCCGGGCCACAGTCCGCGCAGAGTCCGGGGATCGCCAGGTGGCGGATGTCGGCCTCGAAGCCCGCGCGCTCGCGGATCTCAGCCTCCGCGATCCGCAGCGAGGAGAGATCGACTTCCTCGGTGGTGCCGCAATCGCGGCACTCCAGGTGGTGGTGCGTCGTGTCCGGGTCGTTCCACTCGAAGACGGAGATCCCGGAGGCGCCTCGCAGCTCCGAGGTGAGCTGCAGCCCGGTCGAGGTCTCGAGCGTGCGGTAGACGGTCGAGAGCGAGATGTCGGCGTGGGGGTCGTCGTCGCGGACGCGCTCGAGGATCTGTTCGGCGCTCTGGTGGTCGCTGGCGTGGCGCAGCGCGCTGAGGATCTTGGCGCGCTGGATCGTCAGCCTGCGTCCCCGCTCGCGGACGGCCTGGGCGATCTCGGTCTCGCAGCTCACGGTCGCCTCCTGCGAATCTTCGCAGCAGCATCATAGCGCAGGAGGGAGCCGTTGCGGTAGGGATCCGGTGCCTCGTGCGGCGGGGATCCGGGCGCGTACCGGAACGCGCGATGCGCCCCGTTCAGCTCAAGGGAGGCTCGTGAGTGAAGGCGCTGCTCAGGCGTCCCTCGCGGGACGACCACAGGTGCTCAATCCAGCCGCGTGCCTGCTGCTGCTTGTCCGGATCACGAGTGTCTCGCGCGTGAACAAGGACGTTCGTGTCAACGACCTTGCTCAACGCTGGTGCAGTTCTTCGCGCGACGGATAGCCGCCAGACCCGGAGCTCAGATCCGCGGGCTGTTGTGCGAGGTAGGAACGCCGAGCCTGCTCATAGCGATCGCCGCGACCCATTTGCTCCAGTAGCAGGCCCGCCACGAACCGCGAGACGCTGGTGTCTTGCCGGGCCGCCTCGATCCGGGCCCAGTGAGCGGTCTCGTCGTCCAGGCTGATGGTTACGTTCCTCACGCGTTCAGGGTAGCCGTCGCGGGGCGAGAATCCGCTGCGTCAGCGCGCGCAACTGCGCGGCCAATGGCGTGATCACGCACCATCGCGACCGCAAGACTTGATCGCAAAGATCGACGGAGCGCCCGGCGGCTCGGCCGGCGGCGCGGGTGCATACTGGGGACGAAGCATCAGGCGTCACGGTGGCGCCCAGGCGCGAGGAGGCGCGACATGCCGTTGCGCAGAGGACTCGAACGCCGCGCGGCGGCATGGGTGGACGCCGGGATCCTCTCCGCCGATCAGCGGCAGGCCATCCTCGACTTCGAAGAGGCGGCCGCCGGCCGTGGCCGCAGCCACAGGCAGATCACGATCCTGGCGGTCCTCGGGGCCGCGCTCGTCTTCCTCGGGCTCGTGCTCGTGATCTCGCAGAACTGGGACCAGATCGGGAAGCTGCCGAAGCTGATCGTGGGGATCGCGCTGCTGATCGCCTGCCTCAGCGGCGGGTACTGGCTACGCAACGGGCCGCTCGGGCTCGTGCGCACCGGCGAGGCGGTGCTGCTGCTCGGCACGGGCGTCTTGCTCGGCGACCTCGCGCTGATCAGCCAGCAGTACCACTTCGCATTCAACCCCGCGCCGCTGCTGCTGCCGGTGCTCGTCTCCGCGATCGCGTTCGCCTTCCTCTTCGCCTCGCGCAGCTTCGCCTTCGCCGCGGCCGTGCTGCTCGCGCTCTGGCTGATCATGGAGAGCCAGCGAGGCGGCTCCCCGCTCGAAGCCGAGGCCGACACGATCCTGCTGCTGCTGGTCGGGGCCGGCGCGTGGCTGGTCTCGCTGGGCGCACTGCAGCGGGGCAGCGCGTACGCGCCGCTCGCGCCACCCCTCGAGCTCGTCGGCGGGATCCTGATCGCCGGCACGGTCTACCTGCTCGGCTTCTACCGCCACTTCAGCATCGATAACGCCGTGCCGGTCGTCCCCGCGGTCCTGCTTCTCCTTGCGCCGATGGTTCTCGTGGTTGCGGCGCTGCTTGCGACCGGCGTCCGGGCCGAGGCACGCCTCGGCTGGCCCCCGGTCCCCGATTCGCTGCGCTCGCCGCTGCTGCTGGGTCAACTCACGCTGCTGCTGCTGCTCGCCTGGACGCTCCTGGCGGCGATCAGCCCACGAGGCGACGCCGAGGACGCGTTCATCCTCACCACGCTCGGCTACTGGCTGGGGGCGTGCCTGCTGGCCGGCTCGATCGTCCGGCTCGGGCTCGCATTGCGGCGGGAGTCCTGGGTCAACAGCGCGCTCGTCTTCCTCGGCCTGTTCATCGTGTCGAGGTACTTCGATCTCTTCAGCGACTACGCCCAGACCGGCGCACTCTTCGCCGGCGCCGGCCTGCTTTGCCTCGTGCTCGCCTTCCTGCTCGAGCTGAGCCGGCGCCGGCTCAGCCGCGGCATGGATGCGCCGGCAGGCGGCGCCCGGGTGGGTGGCTGAGATGCGCGTGCTGATCAGGCGCCGCCGGCTCGCGATCTTCGCGCTCATCGTCGGGCTGCAGGTGCTGCTGCTGCTCGGGATCATCGTCAGCGAGGAACGGCGCCAGGCGGGCATCGAGATCGTGCTCGAGTCCTGGCAGATCGACCCGCGCGATCCACTTCGCGGCGACTACGTGATCCTGCGCTACCGCGCCGAGCAACTGAATGAGCTGCCCGGTCCCCGGCCGCGAGCCGGCCAGCAGGTCTACGTGACCTTCGAGGATCGGGGCCGCTACTGGGAGCCGACCGCCCTCAGCACCCGGAACCTGGATCAGGACGAGTGGGACCGGGGGCGGGTAGCGATCCGCGCTCGCGTCGTGAGCGCGGCGCCGCTCCGCGTCGAGTACCCCGATCTGGGCGAGTACTTCGTGCCCCAGGGCACGGGGGTGCTGCCGCAGCCGCCGGACGTCCATATCGCGGTCTCCCGGGACGGCGTCGCGCGCATCAAGTATCTGGAGGTCGACGGGGAGCGCTGGCCGCCGAACTGACCCGGCTGGATCGCGCTGACCCGGTTCCGCCTCGTGCGCCCCGGCGCCACGCCGCCCGCCGGCCCGAGTCGACGCGCCCACGGCCTCGCGACCTCGGGTCCGTGCGGGCCGGCGACTGCGCGGCCAAGGGCGCGATCACGTACCATCGCGACCGCAAGAGGAAAGCGGGGTTCCGATGGCCATGATCAACGGCGAAACGATTATCGCGCGCGCGCTCAAGACGCAGGGTGTCGAGACCATCTTCGGCGTGGTCGGCATCCCGGTGAGCGGCATCGCCACCGCCGCCCAGCGCGAGGGCATCCGCTACTACGGGATGCGCCACGAGATGCCCGCCACCTACGCCGGGCAGGCCACCGGCTACCTCAACGGCCGCATCGGCGTCAGCCTCGTGGTCTCCGGGCCGGGGGCGCTCAACGCCGTCGGCGCCTTCGCCAACGCCTGGTCCAACCGCTGGCCGCTGCTGATGCTCGGCGGCGCCTCCGACTCGACCCGCGCCGACATGGGCGACTTCCAGGAGGCCGAGCAGGTCGCGGCGATGGCCCCCTACGCCAAGTACGCGCGCCGCGCCGAGAGCACCGAGCGCCTCCCGCTCTACGTCGCCGAGGCCGTCCGCAAGGCGATCAACGGCACGCCCGGCCCCTCCTACCTCGATCTGCCGGGCAACATCATCTTCGATGAGGTCGACGAGGACAGCGTCGAATGGGCGCCACGCGTGCCGGACCCGCCGCGCCTGCGCGCCGATGACGCGGCCGTTCAGGACGCCCTCGCGGCCCTCAAGACCGCCGAGCAGCCGTTGATCGTGATCGGCAAGGGCATCGCCTTCGGCCGCGCCGAGGCGGAGATGCGCCGCTTCGTCGAGCAGACGGGCATCCCCTACCTCGCGATGCCGATGGCGCGTGGCGTGCTGCCCGACGACCACCCGCAGTCGATCGCGGCGGCGCGCAGCTTCGTGCTGAAGAACACGGACCTCGCCTTCCTCGCCGCAGCGCGCCTCAACTGGATGCTGCACTTCGGCCAGCCACCGCGCTGGCGCGAGGACGTGCGCGTCGTCCAGCTCGACTCGAACCCCGAGGAGATCGGCGTCAACGTGCCCACCGAGGTCGGCCTCGTGGGCGACGCGAAGGTGACGCTCGGCCAGCTGCTGGACGCGCTCGATGAGGAGCCGTGGCAGTTCCCGCAGGACTCCGAGTGGCTCCAGACCGTGCGCTCCGAGGCCCGCAAGAATCAGGAACTGGTCAACGGCATGATCGGCGCCGGCCGCGACGGCGAGCCGTTCGGCTACTACACCACGCTCGATCTGGTGAACAAGGCGGCCCCTCGCGACGCGATCTACGTCACCGAAGGCGAGGGCACGATGGCGATCGGGCGCACGCTGCTGGACAACCACGGAGCGCGCCAGCGCCTCGACGCGGGCAGCTTCGGCTCGATGGGCCTCGGTCACGGCTTCGCGATCGCGGCCCAGGTCGCGCACCCGGACCAGCGCGTGATCTGCGTGCAGGGCGACTCCGCCTTCGGCTTCGCCGGCATGGAGTGCGAGGTGGCCGTGCGCCACAAGCTCCCGATCACCTGGGTGGTGGTCAACAACAACGGTATCGGCGGTACCCCCCTCGATCACTTCGAGCGCGAGGACCTGCCGCCGGGCGGCCTCAACCCCGGCACGCGCTACGACAAGGTGATGGAGGGGCTCGGCGGCGTCGGCTACCACTGCGAGACGCCGGAGCAGATCGAGGCGGCGCTGGCGGAGGCGCTGACTCTCGACGGCCCCTCGCTGATCCACGTCCCGATCGACCCGCAGGCGAAGCGCAAGCCGCAGGAGTTCCGCTGGCTCGCCCCGCGCTGACGCGACACGAAGCGAAAGGACCACCGCGATGACGAACGATCCGCTGCACACCCGGCTCTGCGAGGAGTACGGCTGCGAGTACCCGATCGTCGCCTTCGCGCACACGCGCGACGTGATCGCGGCCGCCTCGAATGCCGGCGGCATCGGCGTCCTCGGCTGCAGCACGCACACGATCGAGGAGATGCGGGCCGACATCAAATGGATCAAGGAGCGCGTCGGCGACCGCCCCTTCGGCGCGGACATCACGATTCCCTCGTCCTACGTGCGCGGCAACCAGGAGGAGCTGGAGGAGCAAGTCCCGCAGGGCCACCGCGACTGGGTCGAGCAGCTGATGCGCGACAACCAGATCGCGGACCCGAAGGGCCCGCCGCCCGAGGACGTCCGCCTGCGCGGCCTGCGCGACACGCGCACCAAGCTCGAGATCATGATGGAGGAGCGGATCCCGATCTTCGCCTCCGGCATGGGCAGTCCCGCCTTCATCCTCGATGAGATGCACGAGGCCGGCGTGAAGGTCTGGGGTCTGATCGGCCTCGCCCGCCAGGCCCGGCGGGAGATGGAGGCCGGGCTCGACCTGATCATCGCGCAGGGGCAGGACTCCGCCGGACACACCGGGCGCATCGGCACCTTCTCGATCGTGCCCGAGGTCGTCGAGCTGGCGAGGGAGTTCGACACGCCGATCCTCGCCGCGGGCGGCATCACTACCGGCCGCCACATCGTCGCCGCGATCACCCTCGGCGCCGTCGGCGTCTGGACGGGCACGATGTGGCAGGCGACGCACGAGTCGGCGACGGAGATGTGGGCGAAGCAGAAGCTGCTGAACGCGGCCGCGCAGGACGCCTGGGTCTCGACGGCGGGCGACGGCAAGCGCTCACGCGGCGTGCGCAACCGCTACCTCGAGGCGTGGGAGTCGGCCGAGGCTCCTCAGCACCTGCCGATGCCGCTGCAGGGCCTGCTCAACAACAAGCTGCGCCAGGCGATCGACGAGTACGAGCTGCGTGACTGGCAGGGCGTCGCCGCCGGCCAGGGCGTCGGCTTCGTGCGCGAGATCAAGCCCGTCCGCCAGGTCATCCTCGACCTGGTCGAGGAGGCCTACGACGCCGTGGATGCGATGCAACTCGGTTCGGCGTAGCGCGTAGCGGCGAGGCGTCGCCTTGAGCCTCACGAGCCATCTCGGATCCAAGGACTCGCCCGTCCGGCGATTCCTTCACGAGACGTTCCCAAACACGCGCCCGCCGTTGGCCGACTGTAGGGAGGCCATGCGGGAGCGGACCCTCATCCTTGGTGAGGGCGTGTCAGGTGGCGCCTACTCGCAGATCGGACTGGCGATCGACTACCGGATCCGTTACCACTTCGCGATCACGGATCCCCGCGAACTTGTGGCATTCCCCGGTGCCTTGCTCGTGGCTGGGATGCTGCATCCGCCGGGAGCGGAGTGGTCGATACCGGAGAGATTCCAACTAACGGAAGTGTGCGTCGACGGGTTTCTCGAAACACTGGACCTCGCAGTGAGCGCGATCGCCGCGCACCGCCGACAGCCGACGGACGCGGAGGAGCGCACACTGGCCCGCCTCTGCCTCGTGCTGGCCGCCTTCGAGGCCGTCCGGCGACGTGGGGCGCGTGCGTGGCCTCCGCCGTACTTCGGGGAGAGCCCCCCGGAGAGTGCGGATGAGTTGCTGGACCTCGTGCCGGACGACTGGGTGGACGACGCAGCCGCCCTTGGCGCGGCGTTCTCTGACCGCTACGTCTCTTGGAGGGGGGCGGACGAGAGTCTCAATCCGAAGTTCGCTGGCAGCGTCGACATCGGGGGTGCCGATGCGGACCTCATCGCCGACTCCTGCCTGTGGGAGATCAAGACGGGACGACGCGAGGGGTGGTGGCTCCACCAACTCCTCGGCTACGCCCTCCTCGATTACGACGACGCGTACGGCATCGATCGCGTAGGAGTGCTACTTCCGAGGCACAACACGCAGGTCAGCTCGCCGATCCGCGACCTGATCGCGGCGATGTCGGGTCGGTCCGACCTCGAACTGGCCGACCTACGCGAGCGCTTCCGCTCCGTCTGCGAGGGAGTGCGGGAGGAGCAGGAGGAGGAGGCGGCGGCGGCGGTTGATCGCCGCGATGTGCCTGATTAGGGAGCAGGGCAGCGGACCCCTCGCCTCTCTGGCTGCGCCGGAGTCCCCCTCACCCCCGCCCTCCCCCGCCAGGGGGGAGGGGATCGGAGGGGCGGCCTGAGCCGTCAGGGCGCCTCCGGCGGGTCCATCATCCAGCGCGCGACGCGCGGCTCGCCCTCGGTGCGGCGCCAGTCCTCGGAGTCCGGCTCGGCGGCGAGCAGGCGCTCGGCGCCGCGGATCTGGCGGCGTAGCCAGCGCAGGTCCCACATGTTGGTGCCCGCCTCGGCGAGCAGCGCCTGGTGGGCGTCGCGGTAGACCTTGAGGGCGTCTCGACCGCGCGGATCGCCGGCCAGCGCCATCTCCGCCAGCCGGATCGCGCCGCCCGCATCGCCGCCGTCGAGCAGCTCGCGCGCCCTCGCCGCCAGCGCCTCCGCGCCGGCGAGCGCGGCCACCTCGGCGTTGATCGAGGAGGGCGCGTCCGTCAGCAGTTCCGCGGTCGAGTCGAAGTGGAACCAGCCGCCGTAGGCCTCGAAAATCCCGCGCACGCCCCACGAGACCTTGCCGTAGCGCTCGTCCACCTCGAGGCCTGCCGGCAGCCGGATCTCGCGCATCAGCTCGTAGGGATTCTTGCCCGCGTTCATGCCGCGCAGCGTCTCCTCGAGCACGTAGGCGACGGCGTCGCGCAGCCGCGTCAGCTCGCGCGCGATGTGCTCGCGGCCGCTGATCGGGTCGAAGTGGCCGGTGATCAGCATCTCCGGCTGCAGATCGCGCAGCATCTCGACGGTCTCGATGTAGGCGTCGGCGAAGCGGTACTTGTCGCCGCGGATCGTGTAGAGGTTCGGGAAGGTGGGGAAGAGCGGGCCGAGGATGTTGCCGCTGAACAGGATGTCGTGCTGCGGCAGGTGCACGCAGGCGTTGTCGATCGTCTCGCCGCCGGGCGCGGAGTGCAGCTCGAAGCGCAGCCCGCCGAGCTCGAAGGAATAGTCGAGGTCGAAGGCGATGTCCGGGACGACCGGCTCGGGTGCGGTGACGCGCACGCCGCGGCCGAAGAAGACCTTGTTGCGCCAGTAGCGGTAGCCGGGGATGTGCCGGTCGTCCTCCTGGCCGCGCCGCAGGTTGCGCTGCGCGATCACCTGCACGCCGTCCTCGCGGTACTCGCCGACGCCGCCGACGTGGTCGACGTGCCCCTGCGTGAGCAGGATGTAGCGCAGCGGCCCGTCGCTGACCGCCGCGAACTTGCGGTGGTGCACCGGGGCCTCGAAGTCCATCCCGGAGTTGATCAGCACGTCGCCGTCCTCGGTGGTGACGAGGTAGCTGTTGCTGGTGCCGGCCGACATGTAGATGAACGGGGTGATCGGCACGGCCGGCCCCGGCTGGGCCGTCGTCGCGATCATCTCCAGCGAGCCCGGACGCTGCTCTGCCATACGACTTCGCTCCTTCGTGGTGCTGCTCAGTCGGCCCGGCGGATCTGGAGCGTGACCATCCCGCGGGCGACGAGATCGCCGTCCTCGTTGCGCACCTCGACGTCGAGGAACGCGACCTGCCGCCCGGCGCGCAGCACGCGGCCCTCGGCGGTCACCACGCCGCCGGTCACCGCGGCGAGGTAGCTGACGTGCATATCCGTCGTCGCGAGGCTGCGCCACGGCGGCTCGTCCTCGCCTCGCAGCGTGCGGGTGGCCGAGGCGGCGGCGGAGTCGATCAGCGTCGCGATCGCGCCGCCGTGGAGCACGCGCCGCTCGCCGAAGGTGCGCAGGTCCTCGCGCATCGCGAGGCGCAGCCGCACCCAGCCGACCTGCGCGTCGTCGAGCCTGATGCCGAGCGTCTCCCAGAAGGGGACCGCGCCGACGAGATCGACGAGCCGCGGGTCGATGTCTGCGTTGCCCGCCACGCCGCCGCCTACGGCCGGCCCGCGCCGGGCACGTCGACGCGCACGGTCTCGATGAAGCCGCGCGTGCGGCCCGGCACGATCTTGCGCGATGGCCGGACCGAGGTGAGCAGGAACAGCGTCTGGCGATCCTCGCCGCCGAGCATGCAGGCGACGCCGAGCTTGCCGCTCGGCAGATCGATGCGGTCGGCGATCTCGCCGCCCTCGCGGACGCGCAGGAACTGGTAGGTGTAGGGCGAGGCGATCCAGACCGCGCCTTCGGCGTCCAGGCAGATGCCGTCCGGCATCGCGTCGCCGACCTCGGCCCAGACGCGCTTGTTGGAGAGTGCGCCGCCGGCGTCGATGTCGAAGGCGGAGAGGCGATTGCCGTAGGTCTCCGCGAAGATCAGCGTCCCGCCGTCGGGCGTGATCACCAGTCCGTTCGGGGACAGCACCCCGTCGGCCGCGAGGTGCGTCGAGCCGTCGGGGTCGACGCGGATGATCTCGGAGGTCTGCGGCGTGTTCGCCACGCCGGCCTCGCGGAAGTACTCGACGATGTGCGGGGCGAACGGCCGCAGCTCGTCGGGCCTCGGCGTGTCGGGCGGGCCGCGCCGGCCGAGGCTGCTCACGTAGGCCCGCCCCGAGGCGTCGACGACCATGTCGTTGGGGTTCTCGGAGACGAGCCCGCTGAGGTCGGCGTACTCGCTGAGCGCGCCGTCGGCGATGCGCATCAGGCGCCGCTCGGTCATGTTGACGACGATCGCGCTGCCATCGCCGAGGAAGCCGAGGCCGGAGGGGCGAAAGAAGCACTCCGCGACGACATCCGGTTCGCCGTCGGCGGTCACGGTCATCACGCGGTGCTGGTGCATCTCGGAGAACCAGAGCCGCCCGTCGTGCCAGCGCGGCCCCTCGGGGAAGAGCAGCCCGTCCAGCAGTACCGAGGGCGCGTCCGCAGGCGACATCCCGGACCTCCTCGCAGCGCATCTTGTGGCGTCCGTGTGCGGCGCCAGCACGCTACGGCGCTCGCCGCCGCGCCGTCAACGCGGCGCGCCGCATCAAGAGGTCGTCGTTAGGCCGATCGTTCCCAAATCGAGAGCACACTACTTACTGACGAGATGGCGCCGTTCATTCCTGCAGGGTTCCGCAGTGTCCGCAGGCGACTGCGCCGCCAGGTCCGCGTCGCAGCCAGTCGCTCGATCTGCCGCAATGAAGACATCTGCCGTTCCGTACGAAGTAGCAACCCTCCGCCTGGCAAGTCTGTGGATAGAAGCACTCGCGCGCGACACCCTCCCGGCAGAACACTCGCTCTGCCTCGTGGCGGCATTCAGGGCAGTTGGGATCGCTGCCGTAGTCTCGGTATTCGCCGTGCGGGGCGCAGTAGTAGGTGGAGCACACGTCGCATGGACCGTATCCCTCTCGTTCTGCGTCAGTGATGATGAACCGGCTGTGGTAGGGATCGGTGTACAGGTACCACTCACCCTGCATCTGATCGCAGGCCGGGCAGACGTTTGCGAGGTAGCGCCTCTCTGCAGTGTGGCTGTAGCGCCTATCCAGCATCACGCCGTGCAGTTCCACGAATGCTCTCTCGCCGTCGGTGAAGTCTTCTGCTCGTAGATCACCAGAGTCCATGTGACCAACAGCTACCCGGACATTCTGATCGCAACTCCAGCAGTCTTTGGTTTGGATGCGAATCGTCCGGCGCGGCAGAGGTGCGTGGCACTCGGCGCATCGAGGGCGCGGACACAGCAGATTGTGCTCGTCGGCGCGCAGGTGGCCGGATCGGAATTCATCGAGTCTTGCCTTGATCGTCAGTGCTTGACTGACCGCAGCGCGTCGTCGGCGCCCTGATGATTGATCTCCAGCACGCAGATGGAACTCCACTATCTGAACACCTTGCTCAACCGCATAAAGGTGAACTCTCTCGTTCGGGGCGTGACTGTCGACCACCTCGACAAACGTGATCGGATGACCGCCCGCGTCGCAGAGCGCGAGATCAGGAATCACGGGACCGACGCGCTGTCCGCGCACTACGGTGGCTACACCCGGCATCAGGTCGACAGGATGCCGCTCAGGGCATTCGTTGCACGTGGTGTCGACCATCAGCTCGCCGCCTATGGCTTCAACCATGTGACGCTCGAGAATGTCGACCGCTTGCTCGTGTAGAGCGCCGGGCACAGGGACTACGCCTCATTGCCTATTGGGGAGCATCCGTCGCATCGTGTGCGGCGCCAGCACGCTACGGCGCTCGCCGCCGCGCCGTCAACGCGGCGCGCCCCGCCCGGCGCGAGGCGCTATCCTCGCGGGCGAGGAACGGCGGACGGGGAGGGAGCAGCGGTGAGTGAATCGAGGCGTGTCGTGCTGGCTGCGCCCACCGGGCGCCCCTTGCGCGAGCACGCGCTGCCCGCCGCGCGGCCCGCGTCACTCGAGGGCGCGCGGCTGCTGATGATCGACAACGGGCAGGTGCAGCCATCGCTGCCACGCTACGGGCCGCTGCTCGACTGGCTCGCCGAGGATCTCGAGGCGGTCGCGCCCGGCGTGGCGATCGATCGCCGCGACGAGGATCTGATCCAGTTCCAGGAAGGCGAGCTCGCCCGCCTGCAGGCCGAGATCCTCGATGGCGGCTACGACGGGCTGGTGATCGCGGTCTGCCACGCCGGGGTGACGGCCTCCTCGACGGTGCTCTCGCTGGCCCTTGAGCGCGCGGGGCTGCCCTGCGTGCTGCTCTGCACGGCGCTCGGCGGTCCGCTCGCCGCGACGATGGCCGCGCACGACGTGCCCGGGCTGCCGACCATCGAGGCGCCGTGGCTGCGCGGCATGGACGAGGAGGCCCTCGCGGCCTCGCGCGCCGAGCGCGCGGCGGCCGTCGTCGCGGCGCTGACGACGCCGCCCGAGCGCCTCGCCGCGGACGCGGCCGCCGACCCCGCCGTCGGCGATCCCGCTGCCGGGCTGACCGAGATCGAGGTCGAGGAGACCGACGCCAGCGCGGCGCTCTACGAGCGCTTCGAGCCGCTCCAGCTCGGCGACGGCCTGCCCGTCGTCGCGCCGACCGGGGAGCGCGTCGAGGCGATGCTCGCCGCCTCGCCGCTGCCGCCGGAGGAGACGCTGATCGGCCCGCCGATGCCGAGCGGGTCGGCGATCACGGTCCGCAACCTCGCGATCAACGCCGTGCTCGCGGGCTGCCGGCCGGAGTATTTCCCCGTAGTTCTCGCGGTGGTGCGGGCGATGGCCGCGCCGGAGTACCGCTTCTTCCACACCGCGATCACGACGCACCCCGGCGGCGTCGCGATCGTCGTCAGCGGCCCGATCGCCGAGGAGCTGGGCATCGCCTCGGGGCAGGGCTGCCTCGGCCCCGGCTTCCGCGCCAACGCGACGATCGGGCGCGCCGTCAACCTGACGCTGATCAACGTCGCGCGCTCGATCCCCGGCCGCTCCAGCCTCGCGACGCACGCCTCGCCCGCGCAGTACTCCTACTGCTTCGCCGAGCGCCTCGAGGGCCACCCCTGGCAGCCGCTGCACGAGGAGCACGCCGACGCCTCGACGAGCACGGTCACGGTGCTCAAGTGCGAGGCGCCGCACAACGTGCTGAGCATGATCGGCACGACGCCGGAGCAGATGCTCACCGCGACGGCCTCGGTCGCCGCGACGCTCGGAACCAACACCTTCCGCTACCCCGGCGACCACCTGGTGATCATGAATCCCGTCGACGCGGCCAATCTGGCCGACGAGGGCTGGACGAAGGACGACGTGCGCCAGTTCCTCTTCGAGCACGCGCGCATCGACCGCCTCGAGCTTCCGGAGAAGCGTTACACGCTGTCCTCGCCCACCTGGTTCGAGCACACCGATCGCGTGCCGGTGGCGCGGACGCCCGAGGAGTTCCACGTCGTCGTCGCGGGCGGCATCGGCGCGCAGTTCATGATCGCGCCGCCGTGGGGCCTCAGCCGCGCCGTCACGCGCCCGATCGAGACCACGTAGCAGACCGCCCGGCAGACCGTTGGTAGCAAGGGGAGGCCGCATGGAGATCGGCATCGGCGTCAAGTTCAAGCGCGCCCCGGACTCGCCTCAGAGCTGGTCCGAGGTCTACGAGGAGTGGATCGAGTACGCGCGCGCCGCCGACCGGCTCGGCTACGACTTCATCGTCGTGCCGGAGCACCACTCGGTGGCGATCGGCTACAACCCGACGCCCTTCCTCACGCTGACCGCGCTCGCGCGCGAGACGGAGCAGATCCGCCTGGCGACGCAGCCGCTGCTGCTCCCGCTCTACCACCCCGTGCACGTCGCCGAGCAGCTCGCCGTCCTCGATCTGCTCTCCAGCGGGCGCGCGATGCTCGGCATCGGCGTCGGCTATCGCGAGGGCGACTTCGAGGCGTTCGGCGTGCCGCGCCGCGAGCGCGGCGACCGCACGGACGAGGCGCTGACGATCCTGCTCGGCGCGCTGCGCGAGCGCGGCTTCAGCCACCAGGGGCGCTACCACACGGTGCGCGACATCGATCTCACCCCGCCTCCGATCCAGCAGCCCCATCCGAAGGTCTACGTCACCGCGCGCAGCCGCCCGGCGCTCGCCCGCGCCGTGCGCTTCGGCCTCGGCGTCAACACGCTCCACCGCGAGGCGATCGGCCGAGGCGTCTACGCCGACTACTGCCGGCTCGCCGAGGAGGCGGGCGCGGACCCGGCTGCGCTCGACTTCACGATCGTGCGCAACGGCTACATCGCGGCGGACGCCGCCGAGGCGATCCGCATCGGCGCGCCGTTCATCGAGGGCCGCACGACGTACATGGCCGCCGGCGAGTTCGCCGGGCGCGACGAGTCCCCTCGCGACGTCACGGAGGTGGCGGCGGACTCGGGCGCCTCGTTCGCGACCGAGGGCGAGCTGATCGGCACGCCCTCGATGTGGATCGAGGCGATGCAGGCGGACATCGAGGCGTTGTCCGGCCCGATCCCGTTCACGGGCTGGACGCTGGGCATCCGCCCGGAGGGCATGTCCCTCGAGGACGGCCTCAGCGCCCTCGAGCTGTTCGCCGCGGAGGTGCTGCCCTGGGCGCACGCGCAGGAGCCGCGCTGACGCGCCGCTGAGCGCCGCCGCGCTGAGTACCTGTCGAGGGGGGCTATCATGCGCGGGCGAGCCCCGACGGGCTCGCGCCGGCGAGAGGAGAGCGCAATGGCAGGAGCACTGGACGGCATTCGCGTCGTCGACTTCGGGCACTACATCGCGGGGCCGCTCGCGGGGATGCTGCTCGCGGACCAGGGCGCCGACGTGGTCAAGATCGACCCGCCCGGCGGCCCGCGCTGGCAGACTCCCGGCAACGCCACCTGGAACCGCGGCAAGCGCAGCATCACGCTCGACCTCAAGGACGAGGCCGACCTCGAAACCGCGCGCCGCCTCGTCGCCGGCGCCGACGTGCTGGTCGAGAACTTCCGGCCCGGCGTGATGGACCGCCTCGGCCTCGGCGCGGACGCGATGATCGAGGCCAATCCGCGGCTGATCTACTGCTCGATCCCCGGCTTCGCCGCCGACGACCCGCGGGCCGGCGTGGCCGCCTGGGAGGGCGTCCTCGGTGCGGCGACCGCCACCTACACGACGGCAGGCGACGGCCTCGCCTCCGCCGACAACCCCGTGCTCACGGCGGTCCCGATCTCCTCCTCGTACGGCGCCTTCGTCGGCGTCGTCTCGATCGCGATGGCGCTCAACGCGCGCGAGCGCGACGGGGCCGGGCAGCGCATCGAGGCGCCGCTCTTCGACGCCACCTTCACGGCGATCGGGTCGCGCGGCCTCCACGTGCACGACCCCTCGAAGCGCTCGCCGGAGCGCGCCGACGGCTGGGTGCGCCAGTACGAGTGCAGCGACGGCCGCTGGGTCCAGTTCCACGCCGCCAACCAGCGCTTCATCGAACGCTTCATCGACAGGGCCGGCCTCGGCGCCTGGCGCGAGGAGGGCCTGCACCTCAGCGAGGAGGTCGCGCAGGATCCGGATCTGAGCGCGGAGCTGCTGCGGCGCATGACGGCGCTCTTCAAGACGCGCACGGCGAAGGAGTGGGAAGACCTCGTCAACGACGCCCTTGTCTGCTGCTCGATCGCCTACGAGTCCAGCGAGTGGATGCGCCACGAGCACGCGCTCGCCTCGAAGCAGGTGATCGAGGTGGAGGATCCCGAGTACGGCACGATGCTGCAGCCCGGCGTGAACCCGCGCCTCTACGCTTCGCCGGGCGCGGTCCGCCGAGGCGCCTCCATGCCCGGCGCGGACCGCGACGAGGTGCTCGGCCCCTGGCTCGAGGCCGCGCCGGAGCCGGCGCCGCCGCCGGAGACGAGGCTGCTGCGCTCCGCCCTCGAGGGCGTGAAGGTGCTCGATCTTTGCATCATCCTCGCCGGTCCCACCTGCGGGCGGACGCTCGCCGAGTTCGGGGCGGACGTCGTGAAGATCGACGACCCCAACCGCGCCGGCGGCGTGCGCATGCACAACGACGTCAACCGCGGCAAGCAGAGCATGCTGCTGGACCTCAAGACCGAGGAGGGCCGCGAGCTGTTCTGGAAGCTCGCCGAGGAAGCCGACGTGGTCGTCCAGAACCTGCGCGGCGGGCGCATCGAGGTGCTCGGCCTCGACTACGAGGAGCTGAAGACGCGCAACCCGGACGTCATCTACGCCTCGCTCAACGCCTACGGGCACGAGGGGCCGTGGGAGGAGCGCCCTGGCTGGGAGCAGCTCGCGCAGGCGGCGGCAGGGATGCAGGCCCGCTTCGGCATCGACCGGCCCTACCGCCAGGCCTTCCCGATCAACGACTACGGCACGGGGCTGATGGGCGCCTACGGCGTCGCGCTCGCCCTGCTCCACCGCCAGCGCAGCGGCGAAGGCCAGCACGTCAAGGCCGCCCTCGCCTACACCGCCTGCACGCTGCAGTCCCCGTTCTTCCAGGACTACGAGGGCAAGGTCTGGGACGAGCCGCGAGGCCAGGACGTGCTCGGCTGGAACCCGCTGCAGCATCTCTACCGCGCCAGCGACCGCTGGCTCTTCCTGGGCGCCACGCCCGATCTGCTGCCCGCGATCGGCGAGATCGCGGGCCTCGAGGGCGCCGCCGGGCTGGAGGGAGATGCGCTCGAGGCCTTCCTCGCGGAGCGCATCGCGCAGCGCCCGGCGGAGGAGTGGACGGAGCTGCTGACGGCGCTCGGCGCGGGCGCGCATCCGGTGCGCGGCGTGCGCGAGCTGATGACGAACGAGTGGGTCCAGGAGCACGGGCTGAGCATCACGCGCGAGCACGCGGAGATCGGTCTCGTCACCACCAACGGCCCCGCGGCGAGGCTCTCCCGGACGCCTGCCGAGCCGGGCGCGCCGGCCTCGAAGCCGGGCTCCGACGCACGCGAGGTGCTGGAGGCGCGCGGCCTCGGCGAGGAGTACGAGCGCCTGCTGGCCGCGGGCGTGATCGCCGTCGACGGCGTCGTCGCGAGCTAGCGGCGACAGAAGGGAGCGAAAGCGTGCGCTACATCATCTACGGCGCCGGAGGCGTCGGCGGGACCATCGGCGGGCGCCTCTTCCACGGCGGCCACGACACCGTGCTGATCTGCCGCGGCGACCACCTGACGGCGATCCAGGAGCGCGGCATGACCCTCGTGACCCACGACCTCGGGACGGTCCAACTGCCCGTCCCCGCCGTCGGCCATCCGAGCGAGATCGAGTGGACCGGGGACGACGTCGTGATCCTCGGAATGAAGACGCAGGACACCGAGGGCGCGCTGATCGACCTCGAGGCGTCGGCGGGCGGGATCGAGCCGCCGATCATCTGCGCGCAGAACGGCGTCGAGAACGAGCGGCGCGCGCTGCGCCGCTTCCCGCGCGTCTACGGCATGGTCGCGCGCCTGCCCGGCACCTACCTGCAGGCGGGCGTGATCGAGAACCACGCCCGGCCGGTCGGCGGGCTGCTCGACGTCGGGCGCTACCCGGAGGGCAGCGACGAGCTGATGGAGCAGGTCTCGGCCGACCTGCAGTGCTGCAACTTCGGGTCGCGCGTCGAGCCGCGGATCATGCGCTGGAAGTACGCCAAGCTGATCCGCAACCTCGCGAACGGCCTCGTCGGCTGCGTCGGTATCGAGGCCGATGTCGCCGACTTCCGCCGCGCGCTGGTCGACGAGGCGCTGGCCTGCTACGACGCCGCGGACCTCGACTACGCCAGCCCGGCCGAGGAGGCGGAGCACCGCGACGTCGACGGCTACGTGACCGAGGCGATCGGCGACAGCCCGCGGCTCGGCAACTCGAGCTGGCAGAGCCTGATCCGCGCGACCGGCACGATCGAGACGGACTACCTCAACGGCGAGATCGTGATGATCGGCATCGGCGCCGGCGTACCCACGCCCTACAACCGCGTGGTCCAGCGCGCCTCGGCCTGGATGGCGCGCGAGCACAAGCAGCCCGGCGCGCTCACCGTCGAGGACCTCGAGCGCATGGTCGAGCAGGAGAAGGCCGCGGCCGCGGGCTAGCGTACCCTGTCCGGTAAGGTGAGCAGCGGGAACCGATTCGTATGACGACCCAGGAAGACCGTCTTGTCGAGTTGCTCCAGGCCAAGCGCCGCGAGGATCCGAAGGGTTTCGTTGAGTACCTGCCCGGCGTAAGCGAACTCTTGTCCGAGCTTCCCCCAGGGTCAAGCGGCATGCGGCCCCCGTCGGTGCTTACCAGCCGAGAGCTTTCTTACCACCGGGAAGGATTGTCGGAAGCGCTCGGCAAACTGGGCGAGGGTGTGGTTACTGTAGAGGAGGCTGCGAAGGGCCTCCGCCACTGCGCCAACCTGATCAGGGATGACAGCCTGACGGAGGACGTGGGCTACGAGGAACTGAAATCCCTCGTGAGGGCAGCCATTGGCAAGTCACCGAGCTCGTACACGTCGAAGACGACGGTGCCCGTCGGCGAGGCCAACGCTGGTCCTTCTCTCGAACGCGTCTCCGCGATCAGGGGTGTGTACCTCGATCTCGACAGGGACGGGCGCCTTGTGTCAGTGAGCATTCATCCGGGGAAGGTACGGGAGCGGCGCAAGCTTATGGAGTTCGTCGGAGCGAGCCGGGATCCCGATCCGGATGTCGCATCGAGACACGACCACTATCTGGCAATGCAGGATCCTCATGGCGCCGCCTGAGCGTGTGCTGATTGACACGTCCGCGTTCTACGCCCTCCGTTCCGCAACCGACTTGTTCCACAACAGGCCAGCGTTGCCTATGAGCGGTTGCTGGACAGGGAGCAGGAGTTGTGGACGACGTCGTACACGCTCGTCGAGACGGTCGCCCTGCTGCACCGACGGCTGGGCTTCGAGGTCGTCTCCGAGTTCTCGGATTGGCGCCACCGCTCCGATGTCCAGGTGCTCTGGATCGATAGCCGGATGCATGTCGAGGCGTGGGACCGATTCATGGCGGAGCGCGGACGGGGATTGAGCTTCGTCGACTGGACGACCGCGGTTGCGTCGCGCGCGATGAGCGCCCCGGTCTTCACGTTCGACGCAGGCTTTGCCAGCGAGGGCCTGCCCGTGTTGCCGCGGTAGTCCTGGGAGACAGGACGGGCTAGGACACACCGCCGAGCAGGATCGCGCGGCTGCCGATCGGCTGGACGGGGCGGTTGCTGGGGCCGCCGCTCAGCGCCAGCAGCGCGTCGACCTGCTCGTGCGAGATGGTTCGCGGGTCACGCATCACGAACCAGCTGACGCCCTCGTCGCACGGAGGGGTCGTCTTCGAGCCGTCGTAGGAGTAGTAAGCCGTCCCACTCGGGACGCAGGCGCTTGCGTTGAGCGTGATGCCCTCGCTGGCGGTCTCGCCCGAGGGCGGGGTGGCGTCGAGGATCGCCTGCACGAGCGGGCTGGGTTGACCCAGCTCGAACAGCAGGCCGACGACGGCGAGATCGCCCTCGCCGTCTGCATGGACCAGGTGCAGCTCGGCGCTGAACTCGACGCCCTCGATGCGGTGCTCCGAGGGCGCATGCAGGTGCGCCGACTTCAGGCCGAAGGTCCGCCCGCTGGCGCGCAGGGTGTTCCCCTCGGCGAAGTCGACGTGCACGAACATGCCGTCGTTGCGCACGGCCGACGCGTCGCCGCCGTAGGGGAACGAGAGCGGCCCGCCGCCGCCCCGCTCGTAGCCCGTGAGGTCGACCGGCGACTGCTGCTCACCGGCGCAGCCTGCGTACGCCTCGGCGAGCGTCGCCCAGTGCTCTGGGCCGCCGGGTCCCTCGTATCCCCACTCCGCCGAGGCTGCAGACAACTTGCCCGTCTCCGATTTCACTCCCGATGCGTCGCCTGCGCGGTCGTCATCATCGCAGCCGATCAGCGCCGCGATCGCCAGTGCCGCGCCGCCGACCAAGCCTCTTCTTAGCAGGGTCCGCCTGTCCATTGGATGGCGCCTACGCCTCGATCTGCGGGAGGCCCGCCTTGAAGCGCATCGCGTTGATCGTGCGGCGCAGGCCCTCGCGGAGGGAGAACGCCGGCGCGTAGCCGATCTGCTCCGTGGTCGTCGAGAGGTCGTAGCCGGCCGAGCCGTCGCGCATGCCGGGCAGCACCTGGATGTCCGCGTCCGGCAGCAGTTGCTGCACGATCGCCGCGGCGTCACGGACCACCACGTCCTCGCCGCCGACGTTGAGCCCGGCCGGCTCGGTCCCCAGCGTCTGGCTGGCCAGCACCACCGCCCGCGCGACATCCTCGACGTAGACGAGGTTCTGCACGTCGTCGCCGTAGGGCACGACGGCGGGCTCGTCCATCGCCGGCTTCTCGATCAGCTCCGTCAGGTGCACCGCGCGGCTGCCACGCTCGACGGTCAGCGCCTTGCCGTAGCCGTAGACGATCGAGAAGCGCAGGCCGACCGCGTCGAGCTGCCGCTCGCGGCGGTAGTTGAGGGTGAGCTGCTCGAGGAAGGTCTTGCACGCGCCGTAGAGGCGCACCGGGGCGTGGTAGTCGTCGTTGGCGACGCCCTCGCCGGAGCGCACGCTGGTCGGCCCGAAGACGGCGATCGAGCTGGCCCACACGACCTTCTCCGCGCCCGTCTCCAGCGCCGCCTCGAAGACGTGGATCGTGCCCTCGATGTTGACCTGCACGGTGCGCAGCGGGTTCAGCTCGCTGCCCGCGCCGAGGGTCGAGGCGAGGTGCACGACGCGCTCCGGCTGGGCCTCGCGGAAGATGCGCAGCAGCAGCGGCAGGTCGCGCACGTCGCCGGAGACGACCCGCACGTCGTGCGGCGGCTCCCCGAGCACGTCCTCAAGGAACCCGAGGTTGGGGGCAAGGTCGTAGACGGTGACGTAGTGGCCCGCCTTCAGCAGGTCGCGCACCACGTACGCGCCGACGAAGCCCGTGCCTCCGGTGACAACGTAACGCATCGAGGTCTCCCCTCTCCCTAGCCGGGCGTCGCTAGCTGTAGTTCCCACGTAGGTTGTTGCAGGTGAGGGGCTCCGCCTGCTGCTGTGTGTGTGTGACGAACGCACCAGTAGCAGGAGAGGAGCCTCTCGTGGCACATCCTAACGCGCGTCTGACTCCGGCCACCCGGCTGGAGCTGGTTCTGGAGGTCGAGGCCGGCTGGTCGCAGGCGGAGGTTGCGCGGCGCTTCCGGGTTTCTCGTGCGACGGTCGCCAAGTGGTGGCGCCGCTACCGGGAGGAGGGTGCGGCCGGGCTCCGCGACCGCAGCTCCGCTCCGCGTTCCAACCCGCGCCGCACCGCAGCCGCGCTCGAGCAGCGCATCTGCGCCGTGCGCCGCAGCCAGGGGTTCGGGCCGCACCGCATTGCCTGGGCGCTCGGGATCGCCCGCTCCACCGTCTACGCCGTGCTCAGGCGCTTCGGTCTCAACCGCCTCGACCGGCTGCACCGCGTCACCCGCGCGGTGGTCCGCTACGAGCACCCCGCCCCCGGCGACCTGCTGCATATCGACGTGAAAAAGCTGGGCCGCATCCCCGAGGGCGGCGGACACCGCGTGCGCGGGCGCTCCGCCCGGACCCCGCGCACCCGCGGCCTCGACTACCTCCACGTCGCCGTCGACGACCACAGCCGCTACGCCTACGTCGCCGCCCTGCCCGACGAGCGCGGCCCCAGCTGCGCCGCCTTCCTCGAGCAGGCGCTCGCCGCCTTCGGCCGCCGCGGCGTGCGCGTGCGCGGCGTGCTCACGGACAACGCGAAGGTCTACACCGTCTCCGGCGACTTCCGCCGCGTGGCTGCCGCCGCTGGCGTGGAACTGCGGCACACCCGGCCCTACCGCCCGCAAACCAACGGCAAGGCCGAGCGCTTCATCCAGATCCTGCAGAACGAGTGGGCCTACGCCCGCCCCTACCGCTCCAACGCCGAGCGGCTGCACCAGCTCCCGCGCTGGCTCTACCGCTACAATGCTCGCCGGCCACACGGCGGTATCGGCGGGGCTGTCCCCGCCTCACGCCTGTAAACAACGTTCGTGGGAACTACAGCTAGCCGCCGGACGCCGTCGCGGCCTCGACGGGTGCGGGCGTGTGTTCGTCATCGCGGAAGCGCGGCGCGACTTCGGTCGCGAAGAGCTCGAGCGAGCGCTGGACGCGCTCGAACGGGACGCCCGGGATGGTGAAGCGTCCGAAGATGTGCTCCACGCCCTGATCGCGCAGCGCCTGCACCTGCTTCGCGACCGTGTCCGGCGAGCCGAACAGCTGCGGGACGTCGGTGCGTGAGGCCTCGCCGCTGGCAAGCTGTCGCTCCTGCCAGCGCTGCACCCAGTGCTCGTAGCCCTCGGGCACCTTGCCGTCGCGCCCGATCGGCGAGCCGACCTGCCGCAGCACGCGCAGGCTCCAGGACCCGTCGATGCGATCGAGTTCCGCCCGCGCCGCCTCGTCGCTCTCGGCGACGAAGACGTTCTGCAGGCAGGGCAGGTCATGGCCCTCGGGGTCATTGCCGTGCGCACGCATCCGCTCGCGCCAGTGCGCGATCACCTGCGGCGCGCGCCCGAGGACGTCGGTCGGCCCACCGACGATCACGGGCAGCCCGCGGCTCGCCGCGAGGTCGATGCTTGCGGGAGTGGTGCTGACGGCCTGGTAGATCGGCGGGTGCGGTTGCTGCAGCGGCTTCGGGTAGACCGTGATCGCGTCCTCGGCGGCGATGCGCGTGTATTCGCCCTCGTAGACCAGCGTCTCGCTCGTCCAGGCCTGCACCATCACGTCGAGGCTCTCGACGAAGCGCGCGCGCGCCTCGTCGATGTCGACGCCGAGGCCGGCGAACTCGCGCTGCTGGTAGCCGATGCCGACGCCGACGTCGATGCGCCCGCCGGTGAGCTGATCGACGATCGCGATCTGCTCGGCGACGCGCACGGGGTTGTGGAGCGGCAGTACGATGACCGCCGTGCCGATGCGGATGCGATCCGTGCGCGCGGCGATGTGGCTTGCCATTACCATCGTGTCGGCGAGGATGCCGTGCCGCGAGAAGTGGTGCTCGCCGAGCCAGAAGCTGTCGAGGCCGAGGCGGTCCGCCTGCACGGCGAGGTCCACCATCCGGGTGAGCACCTCGCCGTGGCTTTCGCTCTCGTGCCATGAGCCGAAGCTGAAGCCGCCGAACCGCATCCACGCCTCCCCGGCACGCGGCGCTGGCGTGCGCGCGCGTTCGGCGATGATACTCCGTGCCTGCGCCGTGCCGCCGCGCCGCCGGCCGAAAGGAGACTGCGATGGCGACCTACTTCCTGATGCTGACGATGACTCCCGAGGGCCGCGCGGCATCGCTCGACGATCCCGAGCGGCTGCTCCGCATCGAGGCTGAGATCCAGGCCGAGGGCGTCGAGACGCTGGGGCTCTACGGCGTGCTGGGCGAGTACGACTTCGTGAGCGTCGTCGAGGCGCGCGACAACGAATCGATCGCGCAGTTCTCACTCGAACTGGGAGTGCGCGCCGGCGCGCACATTACCTCGATGCCGGCGATCCCGATCGGGCGCTTCGAGCGCCAAGAGCCGCGCCGTCCTGGATCCGGCTCGACGGGCGTCGAACTGGAGTTGCCCGAGGCCGTCGCCGGGTTCGGGGACGGCGACCCGCCGGGAGGGGCCGCTCGCGTCTAGCCAGCCGGGCGGCTGCTCGTCCCCTCGCGGCTAGCCGCCGACGAGCGGGAGTGCGAGGTCGTCCCTGGACCAGGGGCTGCCTCCGTCGGCGAGCATCTCGTTCAGCTCGCGGTCGTAGAAGAACTCGCTCTCGCCGAAGGCCGGCTCCAGCTCGTCGAGCCAGCTCGCCGTCTCGCTGTAGCGGGCGAAGAAGGGGCGGCCGACCCAGTCCGGGTTGCGGCCCTGCAGCATGCGCAGCACGATCACGCGCTCGCCGGCGGCCTCGGAGACGCCGAGCACCTGCACCTTGCCGGGCGTGGCCGACATGCTCGGCCCGCGCACGGTCCGCGCGACACCGCTGACCGAGGAGTAGGCCTCGCGGAAGATCTCCCAGCACTTGATCAGCGGCAGCTCGAAGTAGCGCTTCGCGCCCGTGTCGCGCGCGACGAAGAGGTAGTAGGGGATGCAGCCGGTTTGCGCCTGCAGCCGCCACATCCGCGCGAGTGCGGCGGGGTCATCGTTGATGTGCTTGAGCAGCGGCGTCTGGGTGCGGATCTGCGTTCCCGTCTCGCGCAGCACGCGGATCGCCTCCAGCGCGGGCGGCGCCTCGACCTCCACGGGGTGGTTGAAGTGCGACATCATCGCCAGTTGACGCCCGGAGGCGACGACGCGGCGGAACAGGTCCAGCAGCTCGTCGGCGTCGTCGTCGGAAATCAGGCGCTGCGGCCAGTAGGCGAGCGCCTTCGAGCCGATGCGAATCGTCGAGATGTTCGGGGCGCGGCCCGGCTCCAGCAGCGGCTCGATGTAGCCGCGCAGGATGCGCGTCTTCATGATCAGCGGGTCGCCGCCGGTGAAGAGGATGTCGCTGACCTCGGGATGCGCCTCGACGTAGTCGCGCAGCAACTCGCCGTCGCGCATCGCGAACTTGAGGCCTTCCATGCCGACGAACTGCGGCCAGCGGAAGCAGAACGTGCAGTAGGCGTGGCAGGTCTGACCCTGGCTGGGGAAGAACAGCACCGTCTCGCGGTACTTGTGCTGCATGCCCATCAGTGGCTTGCCGTGCAGCGTGGGCACGTTGTGCTCCATCTGGCCGGCCGGGTGCGGGTTCAGCGTGAGCCGGATCTCGTTCGCCGCCTCGCGCAGCTCGGCGTTGTCCGCGTCGCGCGCGAGCAGCGAGGCGATGCGGTCGTAGTGCTCCGGCTGCAACATCTCGCGTTGCGGGAAGGTGAGCCGGAACATCGGGTCGTCCGGCACGCGATCCCAGTCGATCAGGTGGTCCATGACGTAGCGGTTGGACTTGAACGGCAGCACCTGGGCGACGACGCGGACATCCTGGCGCAGCTCCTTGGAGATGCCCTGAATTTGCGGCACCCTCTCGAAGTTGCGGATGTTGATCGCCTCGTACGGCTCCTCGAGTATGGCTGCGGCCTCGGCGGCTGCGTCGGTGCCGGGCCTCACGGCGGCGAGCGTCGGCGTGCTGGGGGATCGTTCGATAGCCACTACGGCCTCCTGTCGCTCCGCGCACGACGCTGTACGCCGCACGACGTGCTGGTTCGGCGATACCGGAACGACCAGGAGTGCCTGCCGTGCGCCATGCGCCGATCAGGCCTGCGGGGGCCGCCCCAAGTGCGCCTACGGGGTTAGCTGACGGGTTCGGCGCTTAGGTCGCCTACCGTGGCCGTCGAGGCCGCTCTATGCCTCGGGCCGCCGGACTCACCCCTGCGGTTGGTTCCCCCGCCCCCGCCCATCCGCGAACGAGGTTCGGCTGCGTCGCGGGAACCCGTCGGCTCCTCGCAACCCTATAGGAACAGGCGGCGGCCCCACCCGTCAAGTTCCTGGGCCGTGCGGTTCTCAATGAGAAGCCGACGGACTCCAGCTGGTCTTGATTCGAGCGTCCGCACACCCGGCTGGCGGGAGCTCGCGTCCCACCCCACGGGGCTGACTCCGCCGTCAGTCACGAATCGAGCAACTCGAAATACCGCTCGCGGCTCAACCCGGCGGTCTCGTGCTCCTAGCCAGCGAGTGCGGCAACCGCGGAGGCAATCGCAGCGGCGGCAGCCATGCCGCCCAGCATCGTTCCGACGGTCCAGCGCGTCAGACGAGTCTCCATCTGGTGCATCTCGCTGCGCAGGGCTGCCAGATCGGCCTTCGTGGCGAGGTGCTCTACTGCGGCCTCGATATGCGTGACGCGCTCGCCCAGGAAATCGGCCTGCGTGGTCATTGCGCTCCCCGTGCTGGCACAACTGTAGCATGTGTAGTCCGCCAACGTGGACCGTCAAGCGCTGCCGCCCGTGCTAGGGTTTTGTCATGCCCGACTGGCCCTTCGAAGCCCCGATCAGCCCGATGGAGGCGCGCGTGCGCGAGCGCCTGCCGGAGCCTCCGGGTTGGGCCTACGAGCCCAAGTGGGACGGGTTCCGCGCCCTCGCCTGGTCCCGAGGCGCAGGGCCCGGCGACGGGGCGCACGAGGCGCGCCTCGATAGCCGTAATCGCCGCCCGCTGCTGCGCTACTTTCCGGAGCTCGCGCCCGCCCTCGATGCGCTGCCGCCCGCCACCGTCGTCGACTGCGAGGTGCTGGTGGTGACCGGCGACGTGAGCGACTTCGATGCGCTCCAGCAGCGCATTCACCCAGCCGCCTCGCGCATCGCGAGGCTCGCCGAGGAGACGCCCGCCTGCCTCGTCGCCTTCGACCTGCTGGCTCACGAGGGCGAAGACCTGCGCGCATGGCCCTTCGCCGCGCGCCGCGAGCGCCTCGTCGCGCTGTCCGGCGGTCTCCCTGAACCGTGGCGGCTCACGCCCTCGACCGAGGACGTGGAGACGGCGCGCCTCTGGTTCGAGGAGTTCGAGGCGGCCGGCTGCGACGGCATCGTCGCGAAGCGCCTCGACGGGCGCTACGTCGAGGGCAAGCGCGAGATGCTGAAGATCAAGCGCCGCCGCAGCGTCGACGCCGTCGTCGGCGGCTACCGCCTGCACAAGCAGGGCGACCGCCTCGGCTCGCTGCTGCTCGGGCTCTACGACGAGGCGGGCGCGCTGCACTTCGTCGGGCACACCTCGGGCTTCCCGGACGAGCAGCGGGTCGCGCTGCTGGAGCAGTTCTCGGCGCTGGCCGCCGAAGACAGCTTCGGCGAGGAGGCCCGCCGCCCGGGCGCGGAGAGCCGCTGGAGCGCCGGCCGCGACAGCTCGTGGACGCCCGTGCGGCCCGAGGTGGTGGTGGAGGTCAGCTACGACCAGATCAGCGGCGGGCGCTTCCGCCACGCCACCCGCTTCGAGCGCTTCCGCTCCGACAAGGATCCCGAGGACTGCACCCTCGACCAGCTCGGCCGCGACGAAGGCCCCGGCTTCTCCGCGGTCGTCGCGCGCTAGCAGGGTGATGAAAAACCCCTGAAGTCGGGAAACGGAGCGTTTCGAGGCACTGCGGCGCTCGGAAAAACCCTTGAAAACAAAGGGTTTCTTAGTAGCCGCACGCAGTCGATTCCGGGCCGAGACCGTCCCAGACGACTTTTTCAGCACCCTGCTAGTGTCCTGAGTTGTTAACGCGATAAACAAGCGGGTATGATGTTGGTACAGCGGGGTGTTGCCCGTGTGGGGCAGACGCTGGAGTGTCATGAGTACCCGACTTGGCCGGCCGACGGTGGCGGTTGTACTGAGCGACGATGAGCGTGAGACGCTGGAACGGTGGGCGCGCCGACCGACATCGGCTCAGGCGTTGGCGCTGCGCTGCCGGATCGTGCTCGCTGCGGCAGAAGGGACCCCGAATACCGAGATCGCCGCGGCGCTTGGTTGCCATCCGGTGACCGCGGGCAAATGGCGCAGACGCTTTGCGCAGCGGCGGCTCGATGGACTGAGCGATGAGCCGCGCCCCGGTGCACCGCGCACGATCAGCGACGCCCAGATTGAAGCGGTGATCGTCAAGACACTGGAAGAACAACCGCACAACGCGACGCAGTGGTCGACCAGATCGATGGCCGCCGCGGTGGGGATGTCGCAGACGGCGATCTCCAAGATCTGGCGCGCCTTTGGCCTCAAGCCACACCTCGTGGAGCACTTCAAGCTGTCGCCGGACCCGCAATTCATCGACAAGGTGCGCGACGTGGCTGGACTCTATCTCAACCCACCGGAGGCAGCGGTCGTCTTGTGTGTTGACGAGAAGACCCAGATCCAGGCACTCGACCGCACCGCCCCGATGCTGCCGATGATGCCGAGCGTTCCGCGACGCCAGACCCACGACTACGTCCGTCACGGCACCACCAATCTCTACGCGGCGCTTGACGTCGCCTCGGGCCACGTGATCGCGGACATGACCCCGCGACACCGTGCCCGGGAGTTCAAGCAGTTCCTCACCCTCATCGACCGCAGCGTGCCCGACGAACTCGCGGTGCATGTCGTGTTGGACAACGTCGCCACGCACCGCACCCCGGAGATCCAGCGCTGGCTCCGGCGTCATCCCCGGTTCACGTTTCATTTCACCCCGACCTACAGCTCTTGGATGAACCTCGTGGAGCGCTGGTTCGCGGAGCTCACCACCAAATGGCTCAGGCGCGGCACTCATCACGGCGTCGCTGACCTGATCCGTGCAGTGGAGGCCTGGGTCGCCGACTGGAACGAGCACCCGCGCCCCTTCATCTGGCACAAGACCGCCGACCAAATCTTCGACAACCTCACCGGATATCTCAATCGCATTCCCAACTCAGGACACTAGCTGTAGTTCCCACGAACGTTGTTTACAGGCGTGAGGCGGGGACAGCCCCGCCGATACCGCCGTGTGGCCGGCGAGCATTGTAGCGGTAGAGCCAGCGCGGGAGCTGGTGCAGCCGCTCGGCGTTGGAGCGGTAGGGGCGGGCGTAGGCCCACTCGTTCTGCAGGATCTGGATGAAGCGCTCGGCCTTGCCGTTGGTTTGCGGGCGGTAGGGCCGGGTGTGCCGCAGTTCCACGCCAGCGGCGGCAGCCACGCGGCGGAAGTCGCCGGAGACGGTGTAGACCTTCGCGTTGTCCGTGAGCACGCCGCGCACGCGCACGCCGCGGCGGCCGAAGGCGGCGAGCGCCTGCTCGAGGAAGGCGGCGCAGCTGGGGCCGCGCTCGTCGGGCAGGGCGGCGACGTAGGCGTAGCGGCTGTGGTCGTCGACGGCGACGTGGAGGTAGTCGAGGCCGCGGGTGCGCGGGGTCCGGGCGGAGCGCCCGCGCACGCGGTGTCCGCCGCCCTCGGGGATGCGGCCCAGCTTTTTCACGTCGATATGCAGCAGGTCGCCGGGGGCGGGGTGCTCGTAGCGGACCACCGCGCGGGTGACGCGGTGCAGCCGGTCGAGGCGGTTGAGACCGAAGCGCCTGAGCACGGCGTAGACGGTGGAGCGGGCGATCCCGAGCGCCCAGGCAATGCGGTGCGGCCCGAACCCCTGGCTGCGGCGCACGGCGCAGATGCGCTGCTCGAGCGCGGCTGCGGTGCGGCGCGGGTTGGAACGCGGAGCGGAGCTGCGGTCGCGGAGCCCGGCCGCACCCTCCTCCCGGTAGCGGCGCCACCACTTGGCGACCGTCGCACGAGAAACCCGGAAGCGCCGCGCAACCTCCGCCTGCGACCAGCCGGCCTCGACCTCCAGAACCAGCTCCAGCCGGGTGGCCGGAGTCAGACGCGCGTTAGGATGTGCCACGAGAGGCTCCTCTCCTGCTACTGGTGCGTTCGTCACACACACACAGCAGCAGGCGGAGCCCCTCACCTGCAACAACCTACGTGGGAACTACAGCTAGCCTCCCCGCGCCGTTGCGTGGGCCCGGCGAGCGCAATCCCCCGGCTGGCGGTATCGTGCGGCGCGCGGGGCAGCGGAGGGGCCGGGCGATGGTGGACAGACCAGGCGGGCGCAAGGAGACGATGGCGCCATACCGCGTGCTCCCGGCCCCTGACGCGCTGAGCGAGCCGTACTGGGAGGCGGCCCGCCGTGAAGCGCTCGCAATCCAGCAGTGCCAGGGCTGCCTGCGCTTCCACCATCCGCCCGTCTACTTCTGCACGAACTGCCACGACCAGGATGCAGAGCTCGCGTTCGTTGATGTGAGCGGACGGGGCGTCATCTACAGCCACTACATCCACCAGGACTCCGACATCCGCGCCTTTGCTGAGAAGACGCCGTACCCTGTGGTGATGGTGGAGCTCGACGAGCAGACGGGGCTGTTCGTCCTCGCGAACCTGCTCGACTGCGACTACGGCGAGATCGCGTCCGGGATGCCCGTCGAGGTCGTCTTCGAGCGGGCGAGCGACGACATGGTGTTCCCGCAGTTCCGTCCCGCGCGCGAAGGCTCAGCGGGGTAGCTCGATGGCGATCGAGTTCCCACCCGGCAAGCGCCCCTGCTTCATCGGCGTCGGCTACAGTCCCTGCCACCGCTACGCCCCCCGTTCGCTCGGCAGCATCGCGTACGAGGCGGTCACGGAGGCGGTGGCTGACGCAGGCATCGAGCTGGCGCAGATCGACGGCATCTCCGTGTACCCGAATCCACTCGGGGTCAACCGCGGGATCACGGGTCACGACGTCATCCCCGCGACCTACATGATGCGGATGCTCGGCCTCCCCAACGTGCGCTGGTTCAACCAGGCGAACTGGTCGATGATCGCGGTCAGCGTGATCGAGGCCGCGAACGCGCTCGCCGCCGGAGCCTGCGACTACGCCCTCGTCTACCGCGCACTGCACCACCCCGCCGGCGTCCGCTATCACGACAACCCGGCGACGACCGCGGGCGGCGAGAACCAGTTCACCGTCCCCTACGGCCACGGCGGCGGCGGGCCTCGCCAGGCGCTCCACTTCCAGCGCTACCTCGAGAAATACGGCGCGCCGCGCGAGGCGCTCGCCGACGCCGTGCTCAACGCCCACAAGAACGCCCAGCTCAACGAGAACGCCGCCTGGTACGGGCGCGAGATCACGCGCGACGACTACCTCAACGGCCGCATCATCTCCTGGCCGATGACCCTCTTCGACTACGACATGCCCGTCGACGGCTGCGGCGCCGTAATCATGACAACCGAGGACCGTGCACGCGGTGCGCCCCATCCCGGCGGCTATATCGCCGGCTACGCGATGACGCCGCACAACCTCGAGCGGGGCGGGCTCATCGAGTCGCTCGAGGATCTCTACGAGATGGACGGGCTGCACGCGGAGAACCTCTATCGCAGTGCGGGCCTGGGCCCCGAAGACGTCGACGTCCTGCACCTCTACGACGGCTTCAGCCCGATGATGTGGACGCGGATGGAGACCTTCCGCTTCTGCGGCGAGGGTGAGGCCCACGCCTGGGCGACAGCCGAGCGCCTCGCCCTGGACGGGGACCAGCCCTTCAACACATCCGGCGGCAACCTCGGCGAGGGGCGCCTGCACGGCATGGCCCACGTCGCGGAGACCGCTCGCCAGATGATGGGCACCGCCGGTCCCCGCCAGATCGCCGACGCCGAGGTCGCGCTCTGCGAAGTTGGGCCGTTCGCGATGGGGGCGAGCTTCATCTGCACACGCGAATAGCGCGCGGAGGCAGGCGGCGCGTCGCCGGGAGCGGTTGGAGGAGGGTCGGGCATGGCCGGACCGCTGAGCGGCATCGTCGTCATCGAGGCCGCCAACTGGCTGGCCGCACCGAGCGCCGGCGCGCTCATGGCCGACCTCGGCGCGGATGTCGTGAAGGTGGAGCCGCCGGGCGGAGACCCCTTTCGCTTCTACGACCAGCGCGCGAGCGGCTATGACCACGACTTCGCGCTCAACTACGCGTTCGAGCTCGACAACCGCGGAAAGCGATCGATCACCGTGGACCTCACGAGGGAAGGCGGCCCCGGCCTGGTGCGGCGGCTCTGCGAGCGCGCGGACGTGTTTCTGACCAACCTCACGCAGCCTCGGCGGGAGCGCTACGGACTCACGGACGAGGCGCTGCGTGCCGAGCGCCCGTCGATCATCTACGCCTCCCTCACCGGCTACGGAACGCGGGGCCCGGACTCCGAGCGTGCGGGCTTCGACTACTCCGCGTTCTGGGCGCGCGCCGGGGTGATGGCGGCGCTGCAACAGCCGCCGGGCGCGCCCCCGCCGCTCAACCGGGCGGGCCAGGGCGATCACATGACAAGCCTCAACCTGCTTGCCGCCGTCCTCGCCGCCCTCCGGCTTCGCGATCAGAGCGGCGAGGGGCAGTACGTGGAGGTCACCCTGCAGGGCTCCGGCATGTGGAGCATCGGTACGGACTTCTCCGCGGCGCTCGTCGCCGGTCAGGCTGCCCCGCGGCATGATCGCGAGGCTCCACCGAACCCGATCTGGAACTCGTACCAGACGAGGGATGGGCGCTGGATCGTGCTGGTGATGCTGCAACCGGACCGCTACTGGGACCAGTTCTGCTCCGCGATCGGGCGGCCGGATCTGGCGTTGGACGGACGCGGCGCGGCGGAGCGCTTCGCCGAGGAGGGCCGCGAACTGGCGGCGACGATCTCGGACACCTTCGCGGAACACGATCTTGCGTACTGGTCGGGCCGCCTCGACGAGCACGGGGTGATCTGGGCGCCGGCCGCCGAGCTGCCGGAGGTGATCGCCGACCCGCAGGTGCGGGAGTACGAGTGGATCCGGGACGTGGAGCATCCCGAAGCCGGCGCATACCAGACGCTCGCCACCCCGTTTCAGATCCGCTCCGCCGAGCTCGGACCGCGCGGACCGGCGCCGGCGGCCGGGCAACACACGCACGAGGTGCTGAGCGAGTTCGGCATCGCGGAGGACGAGCGCGCGCGGCTCGCGGAACGCGGCGTCTTCGGCTGATTCGCCAGGCGTCGGGGAGTGCCGCCCGCGGAGGCGGTGCTTGTCGCTACAAGGCCTCGTCCGCCCTCGGGGCCGCCCGCTTCGAGGGCTGGACGCGCGGAGGCTCGCCCGGTTGCTTCGGGTAGTGCGGCGGCCAGGGCGCGTCGCCCAGCCCGCGCGCCTCGTCCGCTGCCGCCAGCGCCAGCAGGCCGTCGAGGCGGCCCGGCGGCGCCTCGACGGACGCGGCCACGTCGCCGAGGGCGTCCCAGCGCTCCGCGAACGCCTCGAGGTCGAGCGCGTGCGGGTCGATCGTCTCGAGTTCGTCCCACGCGAAGGGCGTGGAGACGAGGCCGGTGTGGCGCACGCTGTAGGCGCTGGCGATCGTCTTGTCGCGCGCGTTCTGGTTGTAGTCGATGAAGACGCCGTGGCGCTGCTCCTTCCACCACTCCGTCGTCGCGAGGCCCGGCCCGCGGCGCTCGACCTCGCGGGCGAGCGCGAGCGAGGCGCGCCGCACCTCGTGGAAGGTCCAGCGCGGCTCGATCGGGACGTAGATGTGGATGCCGCGCGATCCGGAGGTCTTCGGGCGGCCTGCCAGTCCGTGCTCGGCGAGCACCTCGCGGCAGAGCGCGGCGACCGGGCGCGCCAGCTCGAAGTCCGCGCCCTCGGACGGATCGAGGTCGAGGCGCAACTCGTCGGGGTGGTCGAGGTCGTCGGTGGTGACGGGCCAGCTGTGCAGGTCGAGGCAGTTGAGCTGGACCATCCAGATCACATCCTGCAGCTCGCGCGCGACGACCATGCGGCCGGGCCGGGCGGAGGGGAAGGTGATCCAGGCGGTCTCGCGGGCGTCCTTCGGTGCGCGCTTCTGGTAGAAGGGCTCGCCGCCCGCGCCGCGCGGGAAGCGCTTGAGCAGGCAGGGTCGCCCGCGGATGGCGCGCAGCACGCCGGGCGCGCAGCGCAGGTAGTGCTCCGCGACGTCGAGCTTCGTCCAGCCCCGCTCGGGGAACATCACCTTGTCCGGGCTGGACAGGCGCACCGCGACGCCCTCGGCGTCGACTAGCGTCTCCTTGCGCGCCACCGGGACGCCCTCGGCGGGCGCCTAGAGCTGCGACTTCCAGGCGTCGATGGCGCCGCGGACGCCCAGCTCGCGCACGCTGGTGCGCAGCTTCTCGACCTCGGGCGAGAAGTGGGCGATCGCGTCCAGTTCGGCGCCGGCCCTGAGTGCGGAGCGGAAGCCCTGGATCTCCTGGATGCGGTTCGCCGTGAGCTTGTGGATCACGAGCACGTCCTTGGGCACCAGCGAGATGCGCTGCGCGTAGTCCGCGACGTAGGCGTCGAGCTGGTCCGCGGGCACGGCCTCGTTGAAGAGGCCGAGTTCGGCCGCCTCGGTGCCGGTGATGAACTCGCCGGAGGGGAAGGCGTAGCGCTTCGCGCGCTTCGGCCCGATGTGCCAGGCCCAGAAGGCCGTCACGAAGCCCGCTCCGAGGGGCAACTGCGGCCCGCTGCCGACGCGCGTCTCCTCGGCGGCGAAGGTCACGTCGCAGATGCTCGCCAGTTGCGTCGCCCCGGCGATGCAGTAGCCGTGCACCTTCGCAATGATCGGCAGCCGTATCTCCGGGATGCGCAGCCAGGTGAGCAGGCGGGTCTCGATCAGGTCGCGGTCCAGGGCAGGCGACCACTCGCGGTCGTGCTGGCGCTGCTCGCCGATCTCGTAGCCGGTCGAGAATGCGCGGCCCGCGCCCTGGACGATGGCGACGTGCACGCCGGGGTCGTCCGCGGCCTGATCGAGGTAGCCGACGAGCTCGTTGATGAGCGGCGTGTTCATCGCGTTGAGCCGCTCCGGCCGGTTCAGCGTCACCGTCGCGATGCGGCCCTCCACCTCGTACAGCACGAACTCGCCCATCGCCCACCTCCACTCGCTCGTCCTCGTGGGAAGTATAGCCGCGCTTCCGATCCCTCTCCCGCGACCAGGGGAGAGGGGATCGGAGGCGGGGAAAAGGGGACCGAAGATTACGAATATTCGGAATCGGGGCGCGGTTGCACGATGCGAATACCGGGGGAGGTGTCCCTATCTTCTTCGTCAAGGCCCTCGGGCTCCTGGAGCTGGCTGAGTTGACGCCATCAAGCAGCGACCGGCTGGTCGTGCGGGACCTCCGCCTGATACGGCGTGCGCGAGCGGAGCATGGCGAGGATGACATCGCAGCGCCGGCGCGCGAGGCAGATGACCGCGGCGTTGTGTCTCTTCCCCTCGGCGCGTTTGAGGTCGTAGAAAGCCCTCGAGGCAGGGTCTCGCAGCGAAGCGAAGGCGGCGAGGAACATCGCGTTCTTGAGCCGGTGGTTGCCGCGGCGGCTGCGGGCCTCGCCGCGGAGGCTGGAGCTCGACTGGCGCGTCACCGGAGCGAGGCCGGCGTAGCTGGCGAGCCTCGAGCCGTTCGCGAACCGCGAGCCGTCGCCGATCTCAGCGAGGATCCTCGACCCCGTCCGGGGGCCGATGCCCGGAAGCGTCCCGAGGATGCGTCCGAAAGGGTGTGCCTCGAACAGCGCCTCGATCTCGGTCTCGATCCGCTTGCGGCGCTCCAGCGTGCGGTTGAACTCGGTGACCACCTCGGCGATCACACGCCCCGTCACAGCTTCGACGGGCACGACGACGGTCTGCGCTTCGAGTGCCTCGGCGACGGCCGCGGCCAACGGCTTCGCGAGACGCGGCGAGCGCTTCCGCACCGCCCGCGCGATCCGGCCACGCCCAGCCGCAGCCAGGGCCTGGGGTACCGGGTGGCGGGCGAGCAGGTCCCGTACGCCGGGATGGTGCAGTCTCGGTCCCAGAACGCGCTCCAGGGCCGGGGAAACGCTCGTCAGCGCGTCCCGAAGCCGGTTCGAGAGCCGCGTGGCGTCTGCGGCGAGGTCGGTGTCGTAGCCGTTGAGGACGCGCAGCTGATCGAGCAGCTCGTCGTCAGCAGCGTCGAGCCAGTGCACCTGATGGCGCCGGGTGCGGCCGGTGTCGGCGAGCACGAAGGCGTCACGACGGTCGGTCTTGGCCTCGCCCGGATAGAGGTCGGCGGCGCGGCGCATGACCAGCCCGGGCACGTACGCGACCGGCACACCGAGGCGCGCAGCGACGGCGAGCACGAGGCTGGCGAGCGAGCCGGGCTGGTCGACGACCAGCGCCGGGGTGCCGATGGACGCTGCACGGTTGAGCAAGGCCTGGATGTCGGCCTCGTCGTTGGCCACGGCGCCGGCGAACAGCGGCTCGCCCGCGGCGTCCAGCGCGTCAGCGAAATGTTCTGCCTTGCCGATGTCGAGGCCGATCCACACGTCGATGTCGTCGGGCGTTCCCACTGCGGCTCCTTTCGGGTGCTTCGTCCACTCGTCCGGAAGGCCGCAGGTGCGCGCGCCGTCATCCACCTTACGAATCAGCGATCAGCTCGCATGTCCCCATCAGAGGTTCACGCACCGAGCAGTGCCGGTGGCAACACCCCCCAGGCCGTCAAGCGACAGGGGGCACTGAGCCATGCCGGCACTGCCGGACTCCCGGCCCGGGAACCTACCCAGGCCGCAGAAAGAAGGTAAGGGGGTGCTACACATCGACTCAGAGTCGGCGAGGTTCGCCGTGCGCGAGACGGAGGCATCACATGAGCGACTGGTCAGGCCTGAGCCGCCGGGGGTTTCTGAGAGCAGGAGCGATCGGCGTCGCCGGCGTCGCCGGAGCCGCACTGATCGGATGTACGGGCGACGCCGCCGACGATGCCGCCACGCCGGCCCCCGCCGCCGCAACCGCAGCCGCGGCGACCGCAACCGCAGCCGCGGCGACCGCCGCGCCGACCGCGACGCGACCGCGGCGCCGGCCGGACCGAAGTCCGGCGGCACGCTCGTCTGGGGGATGGAAAGCGGCATCAACCCCGTTGACCCACAGCAGGCAAACAATTGGGTGTCGTGGCGCGTCAAGCACCAGCTGGGGGAGACGCTGGTTGCGCAGGACCTCACGGTCCTGCCCGTGGACGGCCGGCAGCCTGTCGTCAACAGGCTTGCCGAGAGCATCGAGATCAACGACGAGGGCACGGAGTTCACGTTCAAGCTCCGCAAGGGCGCCAGGTTTCACGACGGGACCGACGTCAACGCAGAAGCTGTCAGGCACAACTATGACCGGATGTGGAACGAAGACTCGGACATTTTCTACGCCGCGATCTCCGGTTGGCCGCACGGCCGGATCAACCAGTTTCTCCAGAGCGTTGAGGTGATCGACGACCACACGGTCAAGATGGTCAACAGTACCCCCTTCGTTCACTTCCTGGAGTTGATGATGGGTTACATGTTCCCCGCGATGCTCAGCATGACGCAGGTCGAGAAGCTCGGGAACGAGGAGTTCGCGAATGACCCCGTCGGGACCGGACCGTTCCAGTGGAACGAGGAAGTCAAGGATGTGCGGACCGTCATGGACCGCAACGAGGATTACTGGGACGCAGATGCCGGAAAAGGGCCCTTCCTCGACCAGATCGTCTGGGTTCCGCGGGAGGAGGTAGCGGCGCGTGTGACGTCGCTGCAGACCGGCGAGACCGACCTGATCTTCGTACCGCCGCCGGACCAGATCCCTCAGCTGCTGGATCAGGGCTTCAAGATCTCGACGGGAAGGCCTCCGCACGTCTGGTTCATGTGGACGAACCAGGGGAACCCCATAAACCGCGATGTGCGGGTGCGGCGAGCGATCAGCATGGCGCTCGACAGGCAGGGGCTGGCAACGGACCTGTTGCGGGACACCGCGATTCCGGCGTATGGGATGTCTGCGCCCGGCGCGCCCTCGCACGACCCGGACTTCAAGATGTTCGACTACGACCCGGCAGAGGCGAAGAAGCTACTGTCCGCGGCCGGGCACGACAGCTTCCAGCAGACGTGGTGGTTCCCCACTGCCGGCTCGGGGAACATCTTGCCCGTTCAGATGGCGCAGTGGATGCAGGCCAACTTCGCCGAGGTTGGCTTCGACATGGGGATCGAAACGCAGGAGTGGACTGCCTTCGGGGCCGCGACGGTCTCGCGCTGGAGTGAAGGCGTCAGCGGAAGCTCGTCGTTCGGGATGAGCACCGACGCGTTCCTGGGCATTCAGGGGAACAAGAAGTGGTACACCCCGGAGGCTCCCGGGGGCGGGTGGATCGAGCACGACAAGGAAGCCGCGGATCAGGTCGCGTCGATTCTCGATAGGGCCGAGGTCGAGTTCGACCGGGAGGAAAGCACGAGGCTCTATATCGAGGCGAAGCGGCTGATGACGGACCGGCAGTGGTACTTGACGGTCGTCCACGACTCAGCGCCCGTCGCTATGCGGCAAGAGGTCCAGGGCTTCGTCAACGCGGCCCAGCACAGCTACGACTTCAAAACCGTCTGGCTGGAGGACGCGTAGATCGGCTGAACCCGGGGGCGAGTCCCGGGGTGGCCCTGTCGGCGAATGCCACGCCCGGATCGACGGATCACCAACTCCGCAGGCACTCGCCGCAGCCTGCGGAGTTGGTGCGCAGGGGACCGGAATCCCTCTCACCCTCACCCTCTCTCCCGCAGGGGAGAGGGGACGAACCCCATTAGGGGATCTGAATCCGGCTCCCTCTCCCCTCGCGGGAGAGGGCGGGGGTGAGGGGGTCCGCGCCAGCGGCGCGGCGCTCGGGCGCAGGCGAGAGCGCCGGGTGAGTCCTATCCGGGTTGAGAACTCCGGCAGCCCGACGCGCGCGCTCGGAGGTCTGGTAGTTGGCACGGTTCATCGCCCAGCGGCTCCTGCTCACGCTCCCGGTCCTCTTGGGCGCCGCGTCGTGACCTTCCTGCTGGTCGCCATCCTCCCCGGAGACATCGTTGACATCCTCCTCCCGGCTAACTCGGGCGCTACCGAGGCGGAGCGCGAGGCACTCAGGGAGGAGTTGGGACTGAACCGGCCCTGGTATGAGCGATATGCCCTCTGGCTCGGCGATACCGTCCGGGGCGACCTCGGATTCTCCCTCCAGTATCGACTCCCCGCCGCGGACCTCATCTGGCAGAAGCTGCAGAACACCCTGGTGCTGGCCGTGGCCGCCGCCGTGCCGAGCACGGCGCTTGGAGTGGCAGCCGGCGTGTTCGCCGGGACCAAGCCCAACAGCCTGGCCGACCGATCGATCACGACGCTGTCGGTCCTGGCGGCGAGCGTGCCCCAGTACTGGCTCGGCCTGATGTTGATCGTCCTCTTCGCCCTGCACCTGGACTGGCTGCCTGCCGGCGGGATGTGGGATACCCGGAATCCGGGCGGGCTCCGCGATCTCCTGCTGCACCTGATCCTGCCGCTGCTCACCATCGCCGCGGTGCCGACCGCGGTGATCTCGCGGCTCGTGCGCTCCTCCATGATCGAGGTGATGCAGCAGGACTACATCCGTACGGCGAGGGCGAAGGGCTTGCACGAGCGGGCCGTGATCCGGCGGCACGCGGCGCGCAACATTGCACCGACGGCCATCAACATCGTGGCGCTGCAGCTCGGCTACCTGATCAGCGGTACGATCTTCGTCGAGGTGGTCTTCGCCTGGCCGGGCATCGGTCAACAGCTCCTCGCGTCGGTCCAGGCTCGCGATCCGGCGGTGGTCCAGACCATTACGTTGATCACCGCGGCCGCCTTCGTCGCGGCGAACTTCATTGCGGACGTTGCCCAGAGTCTGCTTGATCCACGGGTGCGACTGGAATGAGATCGGAGCCCATGCGATGTCGGTAGCCGGACAGGAAGGACAGCTCGCGCCCGCCGGCCTCGCGCAAGCCGGCGGTGACCGTTGGATCGCTGTGACCTGGAGGGCGTTCCGCAAGGATCGCTTCGCGGTCGTTGCGGGCATCGTGCTGCTGATAATCATCGCCGCGGCGATCGCGGCGCCGATCGTTGCCCCCTTCGATCCGTACGAAGCGGAAACCTCCCTGCGGATTCAGGGGTACGGGACAGAGGGTCGCTTGCTGGGTGTCGACGGACAGGGCCGCGACATACTCAGTCGCGTGATCTGGGGCGGCCGGACCTCGATCCCGCTCGCCATCATCCCGGTCGCGCTCGCGATGGCGATCAGCATGGCGCTCGCCCTCGTCGCCGGGTATGTCGGCGGCCTCGTCGGGAACATCCTGATGCGCCTCGTGGACGTGCTCTTCGCGTTCCCGACGGTGGTGCTCGCGATCGTGGTCGCGATCCTCCTGGGCAACTCGTACCGCAGCCTCGTGCTCGTCGTCGTCGCCGTGCTCGTGGCGCCGATCACCCGCGTCGCCTACATCGCCGTCCGCGAGCAACTCGGCCGCGACTTCGTGGACGCCGCGCGGGCGACCGGGGCGACGCCGCTGCGGCTGATGCTGGTGCACATCGCGCCCGGCGCCTTCCCCTCGGTGCTGGTCTACGCCTCGACGCTGATCGGGCTGGTGATCATCTTCGTCGCGGGTCTGGGCTTCCTCGGCCTCGGCATCAGCCCGCCGACGCCTGAGTGGGGCTTGATGACCGCCGAGGGCCGGACGCTGCTCGGCGTGGCGCCGCACATCGCGACCGTGCCGGGCATCGCGATCGGCATCACCGCGGTCTGCTTCAACCTCGTCGGCGACGGCCTCCGCTTCGCCCTCGACCCGCGCACCCGCAACATCGGCTAGCGGCCCCCCTCGCCTCGGGCCTCCTCCCTCCGGTCCCTTCTCCGCGAGGGAGAGGGTTAGACCGAGGCGCCTTCGGGCCACGTTGCGCCATCGTGGCCTGTTGCGCCATCGGCCCCCTCGGGGGCTCGGCGGTGGGTGGGCGCGCCTGGATTCCGGCTTTCGCCGGAATGACGGGAAGGGGCTCCGGTCCCCTCTCCCCGAGGGAGAGGGTGAGGGTGAGGGCGCCTCGCCGGAGTGTCGTCGCGCCATCGGGGCTCTCGGGTCGCGCGGGTGGTCCGGCGCGCCTGGATTCCGGCTTTCGCCGGAATGACGGGAAGGGGCCGGAGTGACGGGAAGGGGCCGGATGATGGGAAGGGGCCGGATGATGGGAAGGGCGAGCCGGGATGAGGGTTCTGCAAAGGTCTCGCCAGGGGCGAGGGGACCGGATCCGTCCTCGGGCCTTCGGGTGCGCCCTCGAGGGCGGCGCCGCGGGCGTTGGCCCATGGGGGGTGTGGGGGCGCAGCCCCCACATGAGGGCGCATCCACTGAGGGCGGGTGGGTGGGTCGAGCCGCGCGGAGCGCGCTCGTCCGGGCCCTCGGACCTCCCCTCACCCCCCCCTCTCCCAAGAGAGAGAGAGGCCGGAGGGAGCACCCTCCGGGGTTCCGAGGGCGGTTCCGGCCCGATGCCTCGAGTAGACCTGTAATCGCATGGTGCAAACGGGGTACGCGTCACAATCCTACAATGGACGCTCTACGCACACCCGGGACCGCGCAACAGCCATGGGACAGGGGACGGACTGTTGGCGATTCGCAGAGCCGTGCGACGCGTGCCGCGGCAGGGAGCCGAAGCGAGCGCCTCCTGGAACAGCTCCTGGCAGCGATCCTGCGTTGCGCTGGCCGTGGCGCTCCTGATCGCCGCCTGCGGTGGTCAGGCGCCGCCGACGACGCACTTCGGCAACGTGACGGCGGCCTCCGGCATCGCCTACGACCCCGGCTTCCTGGCCCCCTTGCCGCGTTTTGACCTGGATCGGACATACGCTCCCGGCGGGGTCGCGGCCGGTGACTACGACGGCGATGGAGACGTCGATGTGTTCATCGTCCGGGGAGACATTGGCCCGAACCTGCTCTACCGCAACCTCGGCAATCTGACCTTCGAGGAGGTTGCGGCGGCGGCGGGGCTGGCCAACACGAAGTCCGCGAGTGAGAACTACCGCCATGCGGGACCGATGTTCGCCGACATGGACGGTGACGGCGATCTCGACCTGTTCCTCGGCGGCCTCGAGGGCGATCCGTGCCTGATCTTCAGGAACGAAGGCGCCGGCGTCTTTCTTGACGTCACTGCGGGATCCGGCCTCGATGCGATGCGCTCCGAACAGAGTGTCGGGGCGGCGTTTGGCGACTACGATCTGGACGGCGACCTCGATCTGTTTATCTCTCACTGGGGTACGGAGCGCGATTACAGCGAGCCCGGGGATACCGAGCATCTGTGGCGGAACGATTCGGACGCGAGCGGTATTCGCTTCACCAGCGTCAGCGTCGAGGCAGGGATTTCGCCGAGCATCCTGACCCTGCCCGATCCGATGATCACGCTGCGGTTCTGGGACCACACGTTCACCCCCTCGTTCGCACGCATTGACGACGACCTGTACCCCGACATCCTGAGCGTCGGGGACTTCAACCACACCCACTACTTCGTCAACAACCGGGACGGCACGTTCCGCAACGCGACCGACGTAGAGGTGCTGACCGATGACAACGGAATGGGATCCGCGCTGGGCGACTACGATCACGACGGGGACCTCGACTGGTTTGTGTCGAGCATCCTCATGAAGGGGAGTTTGCGCCGGGCCATCGGCAACCGGCTGTACCGAAACGACGGGGGAGTGTTCACGGACGCAACGGACGAGGCCGGCGTTGCCGATGGGGGCTGGGGCTGGGCGTCCTGTTTCCTCGACATCGAGAACGATGGAGATCTCGATATCTATCACACCAATGGATATCCATTTGCCGATCGCTACGCCAACGAGTTCGAGGCGGACAAGAGCCGCGTGTTCGTGTCCGACGGCTCCGGGCAGTTCGAGGAGAACGCCGCGGAGCTGGGGTTGGACGATAGCGGTGAAGGACGCGGCGTCGTCTGCGCCGACTTCGACGGCGACGGCGATATAGACATTCTGGAGTTGACGTTTACCGGCGCGAACCTCTGGCGAAACGATGCCAGCGGCGGCAGCTTCCTCAGTGTCCGGCTCGAGGGCCGGGCTCCGAATACGGAGGCCGCGGGCAGCCGCATCATGCTCTCGGCGGGGGGCGTCACACAGCTGCGGGAGATCAGTATCGCCAGCAATTTCGTGTCGCAGAATCCGACGGAGCAGATCTTCGGACTGGGGCATGACACGGTCGACGAGCTGCGTGTGCAGTGGCCCGACGGCAGCGAAACCGTGATCTCCGACGTCGAGGCGAACCAGCGCCTGGTCGTCCGTCAGCCGGATCCGTAGGCAGCGAGCGCCACCAGCTCGGCGGCGCCAAGTCCGACGCCGCCGACGCGAAGCTGCTCGCCGACCTCGTGCGCACCGACCGCCACAACCACCGGCCGGTCGCCGGCGACAGCGACGAGGCCGCCGCGGTGCGCATCCTCGCCCGCGCCACCAGCAGCTGATCTGGGACCGCGTCCGGCAGACCAATCGCCTGCGCAGCGCCCTCAGGGAGTACTTTCCCGCTGCCCTGCAGGCCTTCCCCAACCTCGCCCACGGCGACGCCCTCGGCGTGCTGGCCACGGCGCCCGGCCCGCGCGAGGCGGCGCGGCTGAGCAGCACCCAGCTCCGCGCTGCGCTCCGCCGCGGCGGCCGCAGGCGCGGCAGCGAACAGCGCGCCGCCCAGGTGCGCGAGGCACTGCGCTCCCCGCAGCTCGGGGCGCCGGCGGTGGTGAACCGGGCGTTCGCCGCGAGCACTCGCGCCAGCGTCGGGCAGATCAGCGAGATCAACCGCCAGCTCAAGGAGCTCGAGGCCGCGCTGGCAGCACATTTTGAGCAGCACCCGGACGCCGCGCTCTACCGCTCCATGCCCGGACTCGGTGTCGTGCTCGGCGCCCGGGTGCTCGGCGAGTTCGGGGACGACCCCGAACGCTACGAGTCGGCGAAGTCCCGCAGGAACTACGCCGGCACCTCGCCGCTGACCGTAGCATCGGGGCGCAAACGCAGCGTGCGCGCCCGCTTCGTGCGCAACCGCCGGCTCGCCGACGCCGTGGACCGCTGGGCGCTCTGCTCGCTGCAGGCGAGCCCCGGCTGCCACGACTTCTACCAGCGGCGGCGCGCTGCGGGCGACCTTCACCACCAGGCCCTGCGCGCCCTCGGCAACCGCCTCGTCGGCTACCTCCACGGCTGCCTCAGGACACGCCGCCCCTACGACGAGGCCACCGCCTGGGCGCACCGCCACGACCGCGAGCAGCTCGCCGCTTGACCAGTTAGCACCATGGGGTGTCTCTCCTGCCTCTCGCGCGGGGAGGGGGGGTCGGAACCGCCCTCCGGGGTTCGTTGCGCCCTCGCTGCTTTCGGGGGAGGCGCTGCCCCGCAGCCGAAACTCGATTACGATGCGCAGCGGAGGCCGCGAGCCTGCTCCCCACGCCCGAGGAGGTCCCTGCCCATGAGCGAGTCGCTGGCGCTTCTGCACGAGCAGGGTCAGAGCACCTGGCTCGATTTCATCAGCCGCGGCTTCCTCGATTCCGGCGCGCTGCAGCGCCTGATCGATGACGCCTGGGTCTCCGGCCTGACGTCGAACCCGACCATCTTCGGGAAGGCGATCGCCGACTCCTCGGACTACGACGACGAGCTGCGCGCGCTCGCCGACGCCGGAGTGAGCGACCCCTACGACGCCTTCGTGCGCCTCGCCGGCGCCGACCTGCGGCGCGCCGCCGACGCGCTGCGTCCGATCTACGAGGCGGGCGGCGGCGAGGACGGCTACGTCTCCTTCGAACTGCCGCCGGGAGTCGAGCACGACTCGCAGCGCTCGATTGCCGAGGCGCGCCGCCTCGTCGAGGCGGTGGGGCGGCCCAACGTGATGATCAAGGTGCCCGGCACCCCGAACGCGCCCGAGACCGTCGAGCGCCTGATCGGCGAGGGCGTCAACGTCAACATCACCCTGCTCTTCGACATCGCCGTCTACGAGGGCGTCGCGCGCGCCTACGTCGCCGGCCTCGAACGCGCTCTCGAGGCCGGACGCGACCTCTCGGCGATCGCCTCGGTCGCCTCGTTCTTCGTCTCGCGCGTCGATACGCAGGTGGACGGGCGGCTGCCGGACGACTCGCCGCTGCGCGGCCGCGCCGGCGTCGCCAACGCGCGCGCCGCCTACGCGCGTTTCGCCGAGGTCTTCTCCGGCGCGGCCTGGGACGGCCTCGCCGCCTCGGGCGCGCGCGTCCAGCGCCCGCTCTGGGCCTCGACCGGCACGAAGAACGCCGCCTACTCCGACGTGCTCTACGTCGACAATCTCGTCGCGCCGCACACGGTGAACACGCTGCCCGAGCCGACGCTCAACGCCTTCGCCGAGCACGGCGACGCCTCGCACGCGATCACGCGCGACGATGAAGCCGAGGCCGAGGCGGCGCTCGCCGCCCTGGCCGATGCGGGCGTGGACCTCGAGGCGGTGACGGACCAACTGCTCATCGACGGTCTCGACGCCTTCGAGGCGGACTTCCTGGCGCTGCTGCGCTGCATCGACGAGGCGCTGACCGCGATCCGCTCCGGCAGCGCCCGCAGCGAGGGCCGCCTCGGCCCGATCGAGGCCGCCGCCGGCGAGGCGCTCGACCGGCTCGCGCGCGAGGATGTCGCCGGCCGCCTCCAGGCGGGCGACCACACGCTGTGGGCGGACGACCCGGCCGGGGTCAGCAACCGTCTCGGCTGGCTGACGGCGCCCGACGACTTCGCCGGCCGCGTCGAGGAGATCGAGGCGTTCGCCGTCGAGGCCGTCGGCGGCATCGACGACGTCGTGCTGCTCGGGATGGGCGGCTCCAGCCTCGTGGCGGAGGTGATCGCGAGCGCGCACGGCAGTGCGTCCGGCTACCCGGCGCTCAGCGTCCTCGACACGACCGACCCGGCGGAGATCCGCGCCCTCGACGCGAGTCTCGACCTCTCGCGCACGCTCTTCGTGGTCGCCAGCAAGTCGGGCACGACGGTGGAGACGCGTTCGCAGCTCGACTACTTCTGGTCGCGCCTGCCGGACGGCGCGCACTTCGCGGCGATCACCGACCCGGGCACGCCGCTCGCCGAACTCGGCGAGGAACGAGGCTTCCGGCACGTCTTCCTGAACCCGCCGGAGATCGGCGGGCGCTACTCGGCTCTCTCGTACTTCGGCCTCGTGCCCGCCGCGCTGCTGGGCGTCGGTCTTCAGGGCCTGCTCGCGCCCGCGGTGGAGATGCAGCGTTCCTGCGGCGCCTGCGCGCCGCCCGCCGACAACCCCGGCGTGCGGCTGGGCGCCGTGCTCGGCGCGGCGGCCGCCGCCGACCACGACAAGCTCACGCTCGTTCTGCCGCCGCCGCTCGCCGCCCTCGGGAGCTGGGTCGAGCAGCTGATCGCGGAGTCCACCGGCAAGGACGGGCGCGGCATCGTGCCCGTCGAGGGCGAGCCGCTCGGCCCGCCCGAGGTCTACGGCGACGACCGGCTGTTCGTCGCCTACGGCGACCACGAGGGCCTCGCGGCGCTCGAAGGCGCGGGCCACCCGGTCGTGCGCCTGCCGGTGGAGGACGCCGAGCGGCTCGGCGCCGAGTTCTACCGCTGGGAGCTCGCGACCGCCGTGGCCGGCTGCCTGCTCGGCGTCCAGCCATTCGATGAGCCCAACGTGCAGCAGGCGAAGGACGCGACCGCACGCATCCTCGGCAGCAGCGAGCGCGCCGAGGCGCCCTCGACAGCGAGCGCCGCCGAGCTGCTCGCGGGCGTGCAGCCGGGCGACTACATCGCACTGCAGGCGTTCCTGCCTCGCAGCGAGGCCAACATCGAGGCGCTGCAGGCCGCGCGCGTGCGCCTCCGCGACCGCTACCGCGTCGCCGCCACCGCGGGCTTTGGCCCGCGCTTCCTGCACTCGACCGGGCAACTGCACAAGGGCGGCCCCGACAGCGCGATCTGCATCCAGATCGTGCGCGACGAGGACGACGACCTCGCGATTCCCGGCCGGCCCGCCGGCTTCGGCGAGTTGCAGCGGGCGCAGGCGCTCGGCGACCTCGAATCGCTGCGCGCGCTCGGCCGCCGCGTCGCGCGCGTGACGCCCGCGGAACTGGCGGAGCTGGGCGCGTAAGGATCGGGGTGGGGGTGGCATCAGCGCGACCACGTGCTGCCGCCGTACACTGGCGACGATGGTAGCGTTCGATACGGCCAAGGTAGAGCGGGCGCTGCGCGGGCCGCTCGGCGACGCGGCGGCGCGTGAGGTGACGGAAGCGCTCGCCGAAGGCTTGACACGCACATCGTCACGAAGGCCGACCTCAGAGCGCCCCCGCCCCGATTGGGGTGGCGAGGTGCTACTCCTCACGCTCGCGTCGAGTGTCATCATCCTCGGCGCGATCGCGATCGCGACGGCCATGATCCTGAACGAACTGCCGTGAGCGCGCTCGGCCGCCGCGTCGCGCGCGTGACGCCCGCGGAACTGGCGGAGCTGGGCGCGTGAGGATCGGGCTCGCCGGCCTCGGGCGCATGGGCGGCGGCATCCGCGAACGCCTGCGCCGCGCCGGGCACGAGGTCGTCGGCTACGACCTCGACGCCGAGTTGCGCGACGCCGACTCCCTGGAGGCGATGGTCGAGGCCCTCGATCCACCGCGCGTGGTCTGGCTGATGCTCCCTTCCGGCGAGGCCACCGAGGGCGCCTTCGCCGAACTCACCGGCCTGCTCTCGGCGGGCGACCTCGTGATCGAGGGCGGCAACAGCCGCTACACGGACTCGATCCGGCGCGCCGGGCAGGCCGAGGAGCGCGGGTTGCGCTTCCTCGACTGTGGCGTCTCCGGCGGCGTGTGGGGCCTCGAGGCGGGGTACTGCCTCATGGTCGGCGGAGCCGCGGATGCGTTCGCCGACGCCGAGCCGCTGTTCGCCGCGCTCGCTCCCGAGGGCGGCTACGCGCACCTCGGTCCCAGCGGGGCCGGGCACTACGTGAAGATGGTCCACAACGGCATCGAGTACGGCCTGATGCAGGCCTACGCCGAGGGCTTCGAGTTGCTCGACGCCTACGACGACGAGCTCGACCTGGCGGAGATCGCCGGGCTCTGGCAGCAGGGGTCGGTCGTGCGCTCGTGGCTGCTCGAGCTGACCGAACGCGCGCTGGCGCGCGACCCCGCGCTGAGTCGCATCCAGCCCTATGTCGAGGACTCCGGCGAGGGCCGCTGGACGGTGATCGAGGGCGTCGAGCGCGGTGTGCCGGTGGACGTGATCTCCGGCGCGCTGTGGGCGCGCTTCGCCTCGCGCGGCGAGCGCACGTTCGGACTGCGGCTGCTCGCCGCGCTGCGCAACGAGTTCGGTGGCCACGCCGTGCGCGAGGCGTAGATGGGCGCGGCAGCAGTCCTCGGCGTGGACCTGGGCGGCACGAACATGCGCGTCGCCGTCGTCACGCACGCGGGCGAGATCATCGCGCGCTCGGCGCAGCCGTCGCCTCCCGATGACCCCGGCGCGCTGCCCCGCCTGATGCGCGAGGTCGCGGCCGGGGCGAGCGAGGAGCTGCGCGGCGCGGTCGTGGGCGTGCCGGCGGTGGTGGACTACGAGCACGGCGTGGCGCAGCGCATGCCCAACCTCACGCGCTGGGAGGGCCACCTCGCCGCGCAACCGCTCGCCGACGCCTGCGGGCTGCCCGCCGTCCTCGTCAACGACGCTGATCTCGCCGCCGTCGGCGAGCACCGCTACGGCGCGGGCCGCGGCGTCGACGACATGGTCTACCTCACGATCAGCACCGGCATCGGCGGCGGCGTCGTGATCGACGGGCAGCTGCTGCACAGCAAGCGATCGCTCGCCGAAGTCGGCCAGACGACGATCGACTACCGCGAGCGGCAGATCCTCGAGGCGCTCGGCTCCGGTCCGGCGCTGGAGCGGCTCTCCGGGCTGAGCGGCGCGGAAGTCACGAGGCGCGCGCGGGCGGGTGACGCGGCGGCGCTCGGCTGGCTCGGCGAGATCGCGGCGGTGATCGCCGTGGGCGTCGCGAACGCCATCGAGTGCTACATGCCGGAGCGCGTGGTGATCGGCGGCGGGGTCGCCTCGGCAGGTGCGTTGCTGCTCGATCCGCTCCGCGAGCGGCTGGCGGAGCTGCACAGCGCGCGGCTGCTCGACCCCTCGCAGGTCGTGCCGGCGAGCGGCGGCGACGATGTCGGCCTGCGCGGCGCCTGGCCGCTCTGGGAGTACGCCGCCTCCCGCGAGGGCGCAACGACGCTCGCGCCGCGTGCGCCGGCCGGCGGCGCCTGAGATCTCGTAGTCGTCGGGGGAGCGCTCTGCTTGCTACTCCAGCGCCTGCTGGAGGCGGGCGAGCACGGTACGCAACACCTGGATCCGCGCGTGGCGCTTCTGCTCTCCGTGGACCAGCACCCATGGCGAGGTGTCGACGTGGGTCTCCTCGAACATATCGTCCACCGCGTGCATGTAGAGGTCCCAGGCCTCGCGGTTGCGCCAGTCGTCGGCGGTCAGCTTGTAGCGCTTGAACGGGTCCGAGCCCCGCTGCTCGAAGCGGCGCAGTTGCTCCTCCCTGGAGATGTGCAGCCAGAACTTGATGATGATGGTGCCCCCGTCGTGGTAGAGGCGCTCGAACTCGCGGATCTCGCGGTAGGCCCGCTGCCACTCCGCGCGCGGTGTCAGGCCCTCGACGCGCTCGACGAGCACGCGGCCGTACCAGGAGCGGTCGAAGACGGCGATGCGCCCGCGCCGAGGCATGCGCGCGTGGAAGCGCTGCATGTAGTGCCCCAGCAACTCCAGCGGCGTGGGCGCACCGATCGCGTGCACGCGCACCCCGCGCGGATCGAGGTGTCCGGCGAGGCGCGCGATCGTGCCTCCCTTGCCCCCGGCGTCGACGCCCTCGACGACGACCACCGCAGCTGCGCTCTCCTCGTCGCGCATCCGCACCTGCAGCCGCAACAGCTCAAGCTGCAGCCGCTCGAGCTCCTCGTGGTACTCGACCCGCTTGACCCGCAACGTCGGGTCGAAGTCGGCGATACGCGGCGCGCGGCTGTCTGATTCCGACACGGAACGTCCTCGCTACCCAGTGATAGCACCATAGGGCGCGATCTGCTCGCGGATCACCGAGCCGTCTCCGGCGATCGCGATCGTCATCTCCTCGGGGCGGAGGTACTCGGCAGCGAGCTCCCGGACCCGCTCCGGAGTGACCGCGTGGACGCGATCCACGTACTCCTCGGCGTAGCTCGCGCCGAGCTCGTGGAAGTCGAGGAAGCCGAGCTGGCCGAGCAGGCCCGCGGGCGTCGCGTTGCGCACGAGCAGGCCGCCGGCCATGAAGCGCTGAACGCCCTCGAGCTCCTCGGAGGAGGGCGGCTCGGCGCGGAGGCGGTCGATCTCGGCGAAGATCTCGTGCAGCGACGCGCCGGTGTGCTCCGTGGTCACGTCCGCCGCCTGCATCCAGTAGGCGTCGCGGTAGCGCACGCCGACGGTGCTGCGAGGCGAGTAGGTGTAGCCCTTGTCCTCGCGCAGGTTGAGGGTGATGCGCGACATAAACGCACCGCCGAGCAGGGTATCGACGACGGTCAGCGGCAGGTAATCCTCCTGCGAGGGGTCGGGCGCCGGCAGGCCGAGGCGGATCGTGGACTGTCCCGCGCCCGGCCGATCGATAAGGTGGATCGCCCGCGTGCTACTCGGCGAGGGCGGCGCGATCAACGGGGCGGGCCCGACCTGCCAGCCCTCGAAGGCCTCGCGCAGCGCCTGCTCCACCGCAGCGGGGTCGAAGCGGCCGGCGACGTAGACGTGCGCCCGCGCCGCGCCCAGCTCGCCGGCGACGAAGCCGCGTACGTCCTCGATGCCCAGCGCTTCCACATCCTCGCGCGAGGGCAGCACGCGCGCGTAGGGGTGGTCGCCGTAGAGCGCGGCGTGGAAGCGCTCTAGCGCCAGCACACTGGGCTCCGTCGCGGCGACGGCCAGTTCGCGCAGCAGTTCCGCGCGCAGCCGCTCTAGCTCCTCCTCCGGGAGGCGCGGCCGCGTGACGACCTCGCCGAGCAGCCGCAGCGCCTCGGGCGCGGACTCGGACAGCACCGCGATGTCGAGCGTCGTCGCGTCGTCGCCGCTGTGCGTGTCGAGCTGCCCGCCGCAGCGCGCCAGCCGCGCAGCCAGTTCGCCCGCGTCGAGGTCGCCCGCGCCCTCCTTGAGGTAGCGCGAGGCAAGCACCGCGAGCCCGGAGGCGCCCGCGCGCTCGTTGAGCCCGCCGGCGCGCAGCGCGATCCGCAGGGTGGCCTTCGGCACGGCGCCGTACTCGACGAGGGTGGCGCGCAGCCCGTTGCCGAGGGTGAGCTCGGTGCGTTGCGGCAGGCGGAACGGAGCCGGATCGCCGGCGGTCGGTCGTGTGCTCATTCGGCGTTCGCTCCCGGCTCGAGGGCGATCACGGTGCGCGCCTCCGGGCGCAGGTACTCGCGCGCCGTCTCCAGCACCAACTCCGGGCTGAGCGCGCGCATCTCCGCCTCAAGGCGGTTGACGCGCCCCGGGTCGTCGTCGAACAGCGCGAACGAGGCGAGCAGGTCGGCGCGCCCGATCGCCGGGTACATCCCGCCGCCGATCGTGGAGTAGAGACCGGAGCGCGCCTTCACGAGTGCGAGGTCGAACGCCTCCGCGTCGAGCGGCGTCTCGCGCAGCGGCGCGATCACCTCCTCGGCGGCCTCGACGATCGTCTGCGGCGCTGCCTCCGCGTCGTGGATCAGCGAGCAGGTCCAGAGCAGCGGCGTCCGCGCGCTGAACATGTTGCCGAGGAAGTTGATCCCCGCGTCGATCTCGCCGCAGTAGCCGCGGCGGCTGACCAGCTCGCGGTACAGCAGCGAGTCGTCGCCTCCGGCGAGCAGCTGGTGCAGCACGGCCATCGCGAGGAACTCGGGCGTGTCGCGCTGCGGCGTCTGGTAGGCGAAGGCGAGGGCGGGCTGGCTGGCGAGCGGGTCCGCCTTCGTGAACGCCTGCTCCGCCTCCTGCCGCGGCTCGGCGAGGTCCGGCCGCTGCGGGGCCGCTGCGCCCTCGATCGAGCCGAAGTGCCGATCGGCCAGCGTGAACGCCTCCTCGATCTCCACGTCGCCGACGATCACGAGCACCGCGTTGCGCGGCGAGTAGAAGTCGCCGAAGAAGGCCCACACGTCGTCCAGGCTGGCGGCGTCGAGATCCTCGAACTCGCCGTAGCCGTTGTGGGCGTTGTGCCAGTTGCTGAAGGCGCGCTCGCACATGTCGATCCAGGGGAAGCCGCCATAGGGGCGGTTGAGGACGTTGACGCGCACCTCGTTCTTGACCACGTCGCGCTGGTTGTCGAGCTCCTCTTGCGTGATGCGCGGCCCACGCATGCGGTCCGCCTCGAGCCAGAGCGCGAGCTCCAGCGCGGGCCTGGGGAGCACCTCGAAGTAGTTGGTGTAGTCGGTGCGCGTGGTGCCGTTGAGCACCCCGCCGTTCTTCTGCACGAGCTGGACCAGCTCCATCTTCGCGAGCTGCCCGGAGCCCTGGAACATCAGGTGCTCGAAGAGGTGCGCGAAGCCGGAGCGCCCGCGCGGTTCGAGCCGGAAGCCGACCTCGTAGTAGACGGCGACGGCGACGATCGGCGCGGAGGCGTCCGGGGAGACGACGACGCGCAGCCCGTTGCCGAGCCGCCGGTACTCGACCGGTACGTGGAGCGTGAACGCGCCGTTGTCCGCCATCGGGCCTGCCCTCCGCCCGCCGCTGCGCTGGCGGGACGCGCGCAGGGTAGCGCGCCGCAGGGCAGGGGCGCGAGGGCGCGCACAGTCGGCTGGGAGGAACGCGTCGTTCACAGTCCTTTGACATAGCACGCGCTATCGGCAGAACGAACGCGATGCTACGATTATTTCCGCCGACGGCTCCCCACGCCCGCGGGCCCGCCTCGCGGACGGTCCGGCCGCCCGGCTTCTGCAAGGCAGCACGGCGCCACGCGCCGACACGATCACCCGCCCCGGGAGGACGCTATGACCGAATACGCAACTCGCCCCATCTCCGACCTCCACGTCGTCGACACGATCCCGCTGCCGACGCCCGCCGAGTTCGAGGCAGAGCTGCCGATTCCGCCGGGCGTCCTCGACACCGTGGTGCGGGGCCGCCGCGCCATCGAGGAGATCCTGTCCGGCCGCGACGAGCGCCTGCTGCTGATCGCCGGCCCGTGCTCGATCCACGACGAGCGCTCGGCGATGGAGTACGCGCAACGCCTCGCCGTCCTCGCCCGCGAGATCGAGGATCGCGTGCTGGTCGTGATGCGCGTCTACTTCGAGAAGCCGCGCACGACCGTCGGCTGGAAGGGCCTGATCTACGACCCGGACCTCGACGGCTCGTTCAACATCGCCACCGGGCTGCGCCGGGCGCGCCAGTTGCTCATCGACATCGGCGACCTCGGCCTGCCGACGGGCACGGAGTTCCTGGACCCGATCGCGCCGCAGTACCTGGCGGACCTGATCTCCTGGGTCGCCGTCGGCGCGCGCACCACGGAGAGCCAGACGCACCGCCAGATGGCGAGCGGGCTGAGCATGCCGGTCGGCTTCAAGAACAGCACCGACGGCAACATCGAGGTCGCCGTCAACGCGCTGCTCTCGGCGCGCGAGCCGCACGCCTTCCTCGGTATCGACCGCGAGGGCCGGACCTGCACGGTGCAGACCAGCGGCAACCCCTACGGCCACATCGTGCTGCGCGGCGGCAGCGACGGGCCGAACTACGATTCAGACACCGTCGGCGAGACCTACCGGCAGCTCGAGGGCGCCGATCTGACTCCCGCCGTCCTCGTCGACTGCAGTCACGCCAACTCCGGCAAGGACCACCGGCGCCAGTCGATCGCCTTCCGTGACGTGATCGCGCAGCGCGCGGCCGGTGACGCGGGCATCGTCGGGCTGATGCTCGAGAGCCACCTGCACGAGGGCAGCCAGTCCCTCGGCGACGACGCGAGCGCGCTCCGCTACGGCGTCTCGATCACCGATGCCTGCATCGGCTGGGACGAGACGGTGGAACTGCTGCGCGAGGCGGCGGACTCGCTCGCGGCGCCGGTCGCAGCGCCGGCCTAACGCCGAACTCCCGTCAGCTCCCGCCGCCCCCCCGCGGCGAGGCCCAGCGGGGCTCCTCGACGCCCTCGCGCCGGTTGACGGCGCGCGCCGCGACGAAGAGGAAGTCCGACAGCCGGTTCAGGTAGATCAGCACCTCGTCCGAGACCTCCTCCGAGGCCCCGAGCGTGACCACGCGCCGCTCGGCGCGGCGACAGACCGTGCGCGCGAGGTGCAGCGCGGCGGCCACGGGCGCGCCGCCCGGCAGGATGAACTGCGTGAGCGGCTCCAGCTCCTGCTCCAGCGCGTCGATCCAGCCCTCGAGGCGCTCGCTCGCGCCCTCGGCGAGCAGGGGCGTCAGCTTGCCGGTGGCCGCCCGCTCGCGCGCGTCCGGCGTGGCCAGCTCGCCGCCGAGGTCGAACAGCGTCGACTGGATCTCGTGCAGCATCTCCGCGAGGTCGGACGACGCCTCGCCGTCGAGTCCCGCCGCGGCGCCGCCGAGCACGGCGTTCAGCTCGTCGACGGCGCCGTAGGCCTCGACGCGTGCCGCGTCCTTGGGGACGCGCGGTCCGCCGAACAGTCCGGTCTCGCCCTCGTCTCCGGTGCGCGTGTAGATCTTCACGGCTCAGCCCTCCCGATTCGCGTGGCGCTGCTTACTGCGGGTACGCCTCGATGAAGGCGCGCAACGCTTCGAGGTGCTCGCCGACCGTGGCCATGCCGGAGGTGTTGGTGCTGACCGTGAAGCGAGTCGCGCCCAGCTCGCGCCAGGTCTCGGCGCGCCGCAGTTGCTCGTCCAGGTCCTTGCCCTTCGTGCTGACGCTGAGGTTGAAGCCGAGCTCCGAGGGATCGCGGCCGGCGCGCTCGGCGGCGGCGAGCACGCGCTCGCGGCGGGGCAGGAAGCCCTCGGGGCTGTGGAAGCGCGGCGGCACGAGCCAGCCATCGCCGAGGCGCCCGGTGCGGTCCATCATCACGCCCGCGTAGCCGCCCATCCAGATCGGGATGCGGCGGTTCGGGAGGGGGTTGATGCCCGCGTCGCGGAAGGCGTGGTGCTCGCCCTCGAAGGTGACGAGCGGCTCCTCCCAGAGCCGCAGCAGCAGCACGACCTGCTCCTCGATGCGCGACCCGCGTGTCGCGAAGTCGACGCCGAGCGCCTCGTACTCGATCTCGTTCCAGCCGCTGCCGATACCGAGCTCGAACCGCCCGCCGGAGAGCAGATCGACCTCGGCCGCCTGCTTGGCGACGAGCGCGGTCTGGCGCTGCGAGAGGATGAGCACGCTGGTCACGAGCTTGATGCTGGAGGTCAGCGCCGCGGCGTAGCCGAACATCACGAACGGCTCGCGGAACATCGCGTGGTGGGTGTAGGGCCCCTCGAGTTCGTACTGCGACGCATCCGCGCCGAGCACGTGATCGGCGGCGCGCATGTGCGCGTAGCCGAGCTGCTCGACGCCCTGCACGTAGTCGCGCAGCGCGCCGCTGTCGCGTCCGATCGCCCGTTGCGGGAATCCCGCTCCCAGCTCCACTCGCGGCCTCCTTCGCTGCGTCCTCGTCAGTCTCGCCCGGCGCCCGGCTCGCGGGCCTAGCCGCGCGGCCGGGCGCGCGGGTTCGTGCGCGTCAGGATGCCCTCGGCGCGCTGCCGCACCCAGGGATCGATGTCGTCGTGCGTGAGGATCCAGAAGCGCTGATCGCCGATCGCCTCGAAGACGCGCGCGGCGACCTCGGCCGGCGCGATCGCGTTGCGCGCGAACTCATCGCGCAGCCGCTCCTGCGCCGGATCCGTGCGCGCCGGGCCGGCGTTGCGCAGCGCCTCGGGGCGGTTGCGGTAGGAGTCGAGGATGTTCGTGCGCACGATGCCGGGACAGAGCACCGAGGCGCGCACGGCCGCGCCGCGCTGCTCCAGCTCCAGTTGCAGCGACTCGGTCAGCGCGACTACGCCCGCCTTGCTCACGCCGTAGGGAGCGTTGCCGGGCAGCGGCGTCAGCCCCGCCACGGAGGCGGTGTTGACGACGTGGCCCTCCTCGCCGCCGTCGAGCATCCTCGGAACGAACGCGCGCACGCCGTGGATCACGCCCCAGAGATTGACGCCGAGCGTCCACTGCCAGTCCGCGAGCGAGGCGCGGTAGGCCGCGCGGTTGGCGCCGCCGACTCCGGCGTTGTTGCAGAGCACGTGCACCGCGCCGAACGCCTCGTAGGCGCGCTCCGCGAGGGCGTCCACGCTGTCCGCGTTCGAGACATCGGTCGCGACGGCGAGCACCTCGGCGCCGCCGTCGCGCAGCGCGGCCGCGGTCGCCTCGAGGGCGTCGCGCTCGACGTCGGCGAGGACGATCCGCATCCCCGCCTCGGCGAAACGCTGCGCCATCGCGCGGCCGATCCCGCTCGCCCCGCCGGTGACGACCGCCACGCGGCCCTCGAACTCCTGCATCGCCGCGTCCCTTCCGCGATCGCCTCGATTCTACGGGGCGATCGTCGCGACATCGCCCGGCGAGCGCTCAGCCGGACCCGGAATAACGCTCCGGCTCCAGCCGGGCGCTCGGGTTCGTGCGCGTCAGGAGGCGCTCCGCGCGCTGCCGCACCCAGTGATGTCGTCGTGCGTGAGGATCCAGGAGCGCTGCTCGCGCTCCACTCGCTGACCCCGTAGCGTCAGGTCCTGCGGTCGACTGAACGGTCGCCGCCGTGGAAGGGCAGGAGCTACGTGATGCGCGTACGTCTGGCGGTCCTGGCAGTGGCGGGGTTGGTCGCGGTGCTGGGCGTGACGGCGATCACCTCCTCCGGTACGGGCCACGAGACCGAGGTGCGCATCACGGCCGCGCTGGCTGTTGACGGGCGCATCGAGTTCGCGCTGCAGCAGCGCGAGGCGGACGATGGCTGGAGCGAGCGGCTGCTGCCGCGGGCGCGGTTCTTCCCGGCCACGATTGCGGCCGGGCGCTGGCTGGTGAGCACGCCGCTCACGGTGCGCGCGCCGGGCGCCGGCGATGATGCCGAGGGCGCGGAGGTGCGCATCACGGCGCAGCGGCTCGCCGACGGGCGGACCGAGTTCGCGTTGCAGGAGCGGGAGGCGGACGGCGAGTGGGGTGAGCGGCTGCTGACGCGGGCGCGGTTCTTCCCTGCCACGGTCACGGTCGGGCGCTGAGCACGCCGTTGACGGTGAGTCTGCCGGAACCGGAGGCATCGCCGGACACGACGCCAACGCCAACGCCAACCTCCCGAGATGAATTCAATAGTCATACGCCAGCGGGCTATACAGGCGTCGATCTGCGTGACAGCGGTAGGGTATGGGGACGTCCCGAGAGGTTCACTAGCGACTCCAGCGACGGGACAGTAGCTTACATGCTGTTGGGAACGCTTGCAGGTTGCAATTTCGCTGATGCAGAGGCTGACCGTTCCAGCAAAGTGTACATTAAGACACAGTCATTGGGACGCTTGACAGGGTATGAGTCTGTGAGTGTGTGCCGCCTTACCAGCAGCAGCTGGAGCTCCTGGAGTGGAGTAAGGGTGACGCACCTGCGCTTCTTTGACGAGAGCAGCCCCAGCAATGTCAGAGAGTATGTCTATGACGACGCAACAGGCAGCTATGTCGAGACAACTCCCTCCACAACTGACCCCACGCCCGTACCCACGCCTACTTCAACCACCACTCCACCGCCAGAGCCGACTGCAACGGCCACACCGACGCCTACGCCTACCTCGACCGCAACTTCATCGTCAGCGCGTGACCGCGATGGTGACGGTCTCATTGAAGTAGACAACCTGACGCAGCTTGATGCTATTCGGTGGGACCTGGACGGCGACGGCATGTCTGACAATGCCGACTATGCGGCCGCTTTCTCCGATGCCGGCACCGGCACGCTGTGCTCTGTCGCAAGTTGTGCCGGGTATGAGTTGACAGCCAATCTGGATTTTGACACCAACGGGAACGGTGAAGCGGACGAGAGCGATGTCTATTGGAACAGCGGCCGCGGGTGGATTCCTATAGGTGAAAGCAGCGCCTTTGATTCCACCTTTGAAGGCGGAGGCCACACAATCTCCAATCTGCATATTCGCAGGTCGCCCACTGTCGGTCTGTTCGGAGTTCTTGGTTCCGGCAGCACCGTCTCAGGTATTGGATTGGTGGACGCTAGCGTGGGGGCTTCCGGGTACGGAGCTGCCGGTGCGCTGGCTGGAATTGGCCACGGCGTCATTGAGGACAGCTTTGCTGATGGTCTCGTTGCCGGTTGCGTTGACAACATCGGCGGACTGGTTGGCGTCAATCACGGTAGCATCGCGAACAGTCACTCCGCCGTCGATGTAATTAACGCCGGTAAATCCCACAGGGCTGCATTCGTAGTGATCACCGATTTGTTCAGCGACCTGATTGACATTCCCCTGTTCATCTCCAGCCGTCTTGCCTGCTCTGGCAGTGTTGGTGGCCTGGTTGGGGACAACGAAGGAACGATAGCTAGCAGTCACTCCACCAGCGTCGTGTCCGGACTCACGGACAACTTCGGTGGTCTGGTCGGCGAGAACTCCGGCACTATCACCGACTCTTACGCTACGGGCAGCGTGTCCGGCAAGGGCTTTGCCGACCTTGGTGGGCTGGTGGGTGAAAACGAGACCGAAGGCAAGATCATCTCTAGCTACGCTACCGGCGGCGTGTCGGGGCAAGGTGACAACTTCGGTGGTCTGGCCGGCGTGAACTCCGGCGCTATCACCGACAGCTACGCTACGGGCAACGTGTCCGGCAGCGGCTTTGCTGACGTTGGCGGCCTTGTTGGGGACAATCGCAACACTGGTGTTATCACTGCCGCCTACGCTGAGGGGTCAGTGTCCGGCAGCGCCGACCGTTACGGCGGTCTGATTGGATCGAACCAGGGTGTCGTAACAGTCTGCTTCTCCACAGGCGAAGTGCCTCGAAATGGAGGAGGACTGATTGACTCGAACGGCAACAATGGTACCGTAACCAACTGCTACTGGGATACGGAGACTTCCGGCCAAGCCAATAGTGATGGAGGTACAGGCAAGACCACCCTGACCGGACCCCCTTCGCGAGACCACCGCCTATGAGAGTCCAGCGTGTTGCTGAGCCTCCCAGCGCTCGGCGTAGGCAGCTGGGGCAAGCCAGCCCAGGCTGCTATGCGGGCGCTTCGTGTTGTACTCGATCCTCCAGTCCTCGATCAGCACCTGCGCTTCGAGCAGGCTGTCGAACTGCTCGACCGCCAGGAACTCGTCGCGCAGCCGGCCGTTGAACGACTCCACGTACGGGTTCTCCCACGGCGCGCCGGGCTCGATGTAGCTGCTGCCGGTGCCGCTGAACCGGCACCAGTCGCGCAAGGCGTTGGCCGTGAGCTCGGGCCCGTTGTCACAGCGGATGTAGCCGGGCGCTGTCCCGCGCCAGGCGACGATCCCCTCGAGCGTGGCGGCGGTGGCGTCGGCGTTGATGCGCCTGGCGGCCACCACCGCCAGCGCCTCCCGCGTGTGTTCGTCGACGATGTTGAGCAGCTTCAGGACCCGCCCGTCCGCGGTCTGGTCGAACTGGAAGTCCAGCGCCCAGACGTGGTTCGGCCGCTCGGCACGCAGCCGCCTGGCGGGCTGCGCCGAGTCCCCCAGGCGCTGACGCTTGCGTCGCTTCAGCGGGACGCGCAGCCCCTCCTCGCGCCAGAGCCGTTGCACCCGCTTGCGATTCACGCCCCAGCCCTCCTCGCGCAAGGTCGCCCAGGCCCGGCGGTAGCCCCAGCGGGGGTGGCCACGCGAGAAGGCGTGTAGTTCCGTCCTGAGCGCCTCGTCGCCGCGGCCGCGCGCCGGGAGGCGGCGCTGCGTGGAGCGGTGCTGGCCGGTGACCCGGCATGCCCGCCGTTCCGACAACTCGAGGCGGTCCTGCAGCATGCAGACCGCCTCGCGCCGGCGCGACGGGCTTACCAGTTTCCCTTCGCGATCTCCTTGAGCGCGTCGATCTCGAGTTCCTTGTCGGCGACGATCCGCTTCAGCCGCGCGTTCTCGCGCTCCAGCTCGCGCAGCCGTTTGGCGTCGTCGGCCTTCATCCCGCCGTACTGGTTGCGCCAGCGGTGGTAGGTCTGCTCCGAGATCTCGACCTGCTTCGCCGCCTCGGCGATCGTCTGCCCTTCGCCGAGCAGCCGCTCCACCTCGCGCAGCTTGCGCACGATCTGCTCAGGCGTGTGCCTGCGTCGTTTCACCGTGATGTCCTCCTCCGCCCACCTTCGCGGGCCAAAGGACTCTCATCAACGGCGGTCCCGTTTCAAGGGGTCAGGTCAACCCAGGAGTTGCAATCGCCTGCCGGCTACACGGGCATTTACGCCGCCTGGAACGTCGACCTGGACGGGGACGGAACAGTGGACGACCCGTGGGGGTTTGGGACACCAACCCAATATCCCACGCTCAAAGGCGGAGGTTCCGCGCCTGACCCCGACCTGGTGCTAGACACGCTCACGTTAAGCGGCCCGCCTGCGGGAGTGTCCTTCACCCTGAGCGCCAGGGTGCGCAACCAGGGCACCGTGGCGTCCGGCACCACCACCCTGCGCTACTACCGCTCCACCGATTCGAAGATCACGACGTCCGACACACAGGTGGGCACGGACTCCGTGAGCGGCCTGGCCGCGTTCGGCGCCAGCGCCCAGTCGATCGGTGCGACCGTGACCGCTCCTGATATTCCCGGCACGCACTACTACTACGGCGGGTGCGTGGACGCAGACTCCGATGAGACCATCACGACCAACAACTGCTCATCTTCCGTGAAAATAACCGTTGGCGAGGTACCCGGCAATCCGCCCAACCAGCGCTATTCACGGCAGGACGCGACAACAGTCTTCACTTGGGACCCGTCGGCAGTGGCTACCCACTACAAGATCTACTACTACTCTCGCACGAGCTGCCCCGGCTTCTGCGAACTGCTGGCCGAGAACGTCACCGGCACAACCTACACTCACGCCGGCCCGGACAGGGGTTATTACTGGGTAGTCGCCTGCAACAGCGCAGGCTGTTCGGACGCCGACAACGACAATCCGGCCCAGTTCGTCGACAACCGTCCGGCTCCGCCGACCAACGCTCAGTACGTGCGTGTTGGCTCAACGGCGGTCGTAAGTTGGGGCGCCTCGCCAGGGACGGATTACTACAGAGTCTACTACCACAACTTTTTTAGCAGGAGCTGCTCCTTAAGTTCGGGAAGCCCGAGCTTCTGCGAGCTGCTGGCCGGGAACGTCACCGGCACAACCTACACTCACGCCAGCCCGGACGCGAACAGGAATTATTACTGGGTAGTCGGCTGCAACAGCGCAGGCTGTTCGGACATAGACAGCGGGAACCCAGCGACACTCGCAACCGAACCGCCGACGGGGACGTCTTCGACGGAGACGCCGTCAACCTCCACAACCTCCACAAGCGGCGATTGCCAGGTGGGCGTGGTGGTCAGTCCTGGAGAGAGTTGCATCTACCCGGGCACGTCGACCGAGTTCTCGGTGGACAGCGCCGGAAGCGGACACTTCCTCCTTGTCACAGGGGAGATCTTAATCTCCCTCCAGGACGCGACGGTCAACGGCGTTCCGTACGACTTCGCGGCCAGCAGGCAAGCCGACGGAACCTGGCTCATCACGGCTATTGGGAGTTGAGCTAGTTCCCAGGGAGTTGGTGCTGCACGAGGGGCCCGGCTGTGCGGCCCTATCGGCCGGAAGCCGGGCCGGACCCGGAATAGCCCTCCGGCGCGTCCAGGCGTGCGCTCGGGTTCGTACGCGTCAGGAGGCGCTCCGCGCGCTGCCGCACCCAGGGCTCGATGTCGTCGTGCGTGAGGATCCAGAAGCGCTGCTCGCGGATCGCCTCGACGACCCGCGCGGCGACCTCGGCGGGCGGCATCCCGCTGCTCTCCATCGCCGCGCGCGTGCGCGCCCGGCCCGAGCCCTCGCGAAGCGGCTCCGGATTGCGCAGCGCCTCGGGCCGGTTGCGCTGGGCGTCGAGGATGTTCGTGCGCACGAGGCCGGGACAGAGCACCGAGGCGCGCAGCGGCGCGCCGCGCTGCTCCAGCTCCAGTTGCAGCGACTCGGTCAGCGCCAGCACCGCCGCCTTGCTCACGCCGTAGACGGCGTTGAAGGGCGTCGCGACCAGCCCCGCGACCGAGGAGGTGTTGACGACGTGGCCCTCCTCGCCACCGTCGAGCATCCTCGGCACGAACGCGCGCACGCCGTGAATTACGCCGTGGAGATTCACGCCGAGGATCCATTGCCAGTCCGCGAGCGAGGCGTCCTGGACGCCGCCCCGGTACCCGCCTACCCCTGCGTTGTTGCAGAGCACGTGCACCGCGCCGAACGCCTCGAACGCGCGCTCGGCGAGCGCGTCCACGCTCTCCGCGTTGGAGACATCGGTCTCGACGGCGAGCACCTCCGCGCCCGTGTCGCGCAGCTCGGCGGCGACCGCCTCGAGGGCGTCGCGCTCGACGTCGGCGAGGACGACGCGCATGCGCTCCTCGGCGAAGCGCCGCGCCAGCCCGCGCCCGATCCCGCTCGCCGCGCCGGTGACGACCGCCACGCGGCCCTCGAACTGCTGCATCGTGTGTCCTTCCGCGGGGCCTGCTGCTACGAGCCGCCCGACGCCTCGCCGGGCGGGGAGCGGAGGATGCGCTCCGTGTAGTAGCCGCCGCTCGCGCGCTCCAGCGACATGAACTTCGGGATGTCCTCGTAGATCGCCTGCCGCCCTTCCTCGGAGTCGTAGCGCTCCTCGCGGAAGGCCTCCCGCGAGCTGAAGTGCAGCTCGACGATGCCGAAGACGTTCGGGTCGCCGCCGGCGCCCGCCAGCGGCGCGTGCACGACGTTCTGCACGTAGTTCTGCATGCCGACGTGGATGCTGACCGCGAGTGGCGTGTGCACCTCGCGCCAGTGGCGCGCGCACTGCTCGTGGGTGCGCCCCGGCGCGGGCCGCATCAGCGTCATCATCTTCACGCCCGGCGAGAGTTCGCCGTCCACCCAGTCGCGCTCGTATCGCTTCGGGTGGTGCTCCGAGACCGTCCAGCCCTCGATGCGCGCGACTTCCTCGGCGCTTGCGAGGGCGTCCACTACGCCCGCCAGCGTCCCGTCCTCGGCCCACGCGTCCTCGGCCCAGACGGCGACGAGCGCGTCCGCCATCGGGCCCTCCGCGCCGCCGCGGTCCCAGTGGTCGCCGCTGTAGAGGTCGGCGAGGTTAATGGCGATGCCGAGTGGCTGGGGAATCGCGCCGCTGTCGATCGCCGCCTCGGCGCAGCGGTCGAGCAGCTCCCACTGGAAGTCCTTTGGTTCGGAGTCGCGCTCGGCCCAGACCGCGAGTATCGCCTTGATCACCGCATTGGCTCCTCTCCCGCCCCTGCGCAGTCGCACGCTACCATGCGCGCGCGGGCGTGGAACGGCATGCGCGATGCGCGCCGGACCGGTCCGCATGGGAGGCTGCAATGCGTGCCGGAGCGCTCGACGGGATACGGGTGCTGGAGTTCTCGGTGGTGGTCGCCGGGCCGGTCTGCGGCGTGATCCTCAGCGACCTCGGGGCGGACGTGGTGAAGGTGGAGCCGCCGGGCGGCGAGCCGCATCGCCGCAACCGCGCGGTCGTGCCGAACGAAGGCAAGCTCTTCCAGACCTTCAACCGAGGCAAGCGCAGCCTCGTCGTCGACCTCGGGAGCGACGAGGGGCGCGCGCTGATCCACCGGCTCGTGCCGCAGACGGACGTGGTGGTCGTGAACTACCGGCTCGGGGTTTCGAAGCGGCTGGGGATCGACTACGAGACGCTGCGGGCGATCCGGCCGGACCTGATCTACGTGGAGAGCACGGGCTTCGGGACGCGCGGGCGGCTGGCGGAGTTCCCCGCCTCGGACATCGTCGCGCAGGCCTACTCGGGGCTGATGGCGGGCGAGGGCAAGGTCGCCGAGGGCGGCGAGCCGCTGGCGCTGACGGCCGGCGCCTGGGCGGACTACATCACCGGCATCGCCAGCGCGATGGGCGTGGCCACGGCCCTCTACCACCGCGACCGGACCGGCGAGGGCCAGAAGATCTCCGGCTCGCTGCTGCGCTCGGCGATGTTCGCGCAGAGTCACATCGCGATGCGCGAGCCGATCTCCGACAGCGTCGTGCGCGACGTGACGATGGCGCAGATCAACGAGGCGCGGGCGCGCGGCGCGGACTACCGCGAGGTGGTCGGCATCCGCCTGGGCAGCCGCGAGCTGGGGACGCAGTTCGCGCTCTACTACAACGGCTACCGGGCGAAGGACGGCGGCGTGGTCCTCGGTGCGCTCACAAAGGCGAACCGCGACGCGATGCGCCGCGTCCTCGGCCTCGAGGGCGAGAACTGCGACGACCCCGACTACGACGCCCTCGACCCCGTGAACCTCGCGGAGGCCGAGCGCTGGAAGCAGGTGATCCGCGACCGCATCGCCGAGCGCACCGTCGCCGAGTGGGTCGAGGCCTTCGAGGCGGCCGGCACGCCGGTCTCGCCGGTCAACCTGCCGGAGGAGATGTCCGACGACCCGCAGGTCGTGGACGAGGGCATCATGGTCGAGCTCGAACACGAGATCACGGGCCCGCAGCGCGTCGTCGGCCCGATCATCGAACTCTCGGAAACGCCGACGCGCGCGCGCAGGGCGTCCCCGCCGGTGGGCCGCCACACGCGCGAGCTGCTGCGCGAGTTCGGCCTCCCCGAGGACGAGATCGACGCGCTCGCGGCCTCGGGCGTGGTGGCGGAAGACGCGTAGGGCCGCTCCGATGGCCTTCGATCCTCAAGCCGCGCCTTCCTACAACTTCTCCCTCGGCTACCTCGTGCGCTGGCTGCTGGACGTCGCCGTGCTGCGGCGTCGGCGACGCCTCGAGCCGGACGTGCGCGAGATGCTGCGAGGGATCGAGCCGCGCCCGCGCGTGAAGGGCATCGAGCACGTGCCGCTCGAGGGGCCCTGCATCGTGGTGATGAACCACTACGAGCGGCCGGGCCTGCGCGTCTGGTGGTGCGCGGCGCTGGTCAGCGCGGCACTCTCGGTCCGGCGCGGCGGCGAACCGCCGCTGCGCTGGCTGATCACCGACCGCTTCGAGGGCTTCCGCTTCGCCGGCCTGCCGATGCCCGACCGGCTGATGGCGTGGCTGCTCGGCGAGATCGGCGGCGCCTACGGGCTGCTGCTCGTCTCGCGCCCGGAGGGCGAGGCGCAGTCCCGCTCGGCGCTGCTGCGCGAGGCGCGCGCGACGCTGCGCGAGGGCGCCGTGCTGGGCATCACGCCGGAAGCGGCGAGCGGGTCCGGGCGGCAGCTCGCCTCGGCCTGGCCGGGGTCGGGGGCGGCGCTGTCGTGGCTCTCCTCGGGGTCCACGCCGCTCGTGCCGGTTGCGGTGCGCGACGACGAGGACGGCGCGCTCCTCGCGACCTTCGGCGCGCCGTTCACGCTGGAGCGAGCGAGCGACGAGGAGGGCGCGCAGGCGGTGATGGACGCGCTCGCCGCGCTGCTGCCGCCCGAACTGCGAGGCTCTTACGGCGGCGAGTGACCGTGATGCCGTAGCATGCCGGCGTCCGGCCCGAGCCGGGTGGAGGGCGGCGTGACAGACGAACAGCGCCCGCTGCGCACCAGGGTCTTCTACGCCAGCGGATCCGTCTCCGGCAACGTCATCTCGCAGGCCTTCTCGCTGTGGCTGATCTTCTTCTACGCGCCTCCCTCCGGCGAGGAGGACGCGGTCACCCGGATCCCGGCGATCGGGCTGCCCGACCTCGATTTCGGCCTCTTCTCGATGCCCGACCAGCTCGCGCCGCGGGTCGTGCTCGGCCTGCTGCTCACCGTCGCGCGCATCGTCGAGTCGATCGACGACCCGGTCGTCGGCTACCTCACCGACCGCACGAAGTCGCGCTGGGGGCGGCGCATCCCCTGGATCCTGCTCGGGACGCCGTGGTGGGCGCTGCTGTTCGCGGCGCTGTTCATCCCACCCGAGAGCGGCGCGGGCCTGGCCAACCTCGTCTGGCTGGTCGTGATCCTCGAGGTCTTCTGGCTGTCCAGCAATCTGTCGGGCGCGCCGTTGGAGGCGCTGCTCCCGCACATCGCGAAGTCGCACCAGCATCGGGTGACGGTAGCCGCGTTCCAGCTGCTCTTCGGCGTGTTCGGCGCGTTCATCGGGCTCTCGATCAGCTCGCTGCTGGTGGACTTCGTGGGCTTCGGGTCGATGGCGGCGATCATGGCCGCGATCGCGCTGGCGACGCGCTACACGGCGCTGTTCGGCTGCTGGAGCCATGCGAAGAGCGATGACACGCCCTCGACGCCGGGGTTCAAACGCTCGGTCCGCGAGACGTTCTCCAACAAGCAGTTCGTCGCCTTCCTGCCGAGCTTCATCTTCTTCCGCATCGCCCAGTTGATGTTGACGGCGCTGTTCCCGTTCTACGTCTCGGCGGCGCTCGCCAGCAGCGAGGCGTTCGGGTTCAACGGCGCCGAGGACGCGGGCGTGTTCACCTTCGGCCTCACGGTCGTCGTCATCGTCGGCGTGCTCGTGGGGATCGGGGTCTTCACGCCGCTCGCGAGGCGCAAGGGCAACGCGCACGCCTTCCGCACGGCGATGCTGTGGGGGATGGGAGGGCTGTTCCTGCTGTTCTTCGCCGGTTTCATGCCCGGCCCCCCGAAGGTGGCGCAGGCAATGCTCGCGGTGTTCATCGCCGGGATGCCGCTGGCCGGCATCCTGATGCTGCCCAACATCCTGATCGCCGACATCGTCGACCACGACGCGCGGCGCACCGCGACGCGGCGCGAGGGGATGTTCTACGGAACCCAGAACCTGCTGGAGAAGAGCGCCTCGGCCTTCGCGCCGCTGCTGCTCGCGATCGTGCTGCTGGCCGGCGACAACGCGAGCGATCCGCTCGGCGTGCGGCTCGTCGGCCCGGTCGCCGGCGTGCTCGTGTTCATCGGCTACCTCTCGTTCCGCGGCTACACGCTCGACGAACAGGCGACCGAGGAGTCAGCGGCGGCGCGGTGAGCCGGACGCGCGCCCGCGTCTCCGACCCGTAGCGCGCATCCACACTGTGACATACAATGAAACAGAAGCAACATACAACGCAGCGAGGTGACGCATGGTCGGCAGCTACGTGATGAAGGTTTCGTCGAACGGGCAGGTTTCAATCCCGGCGGAGGCGCGTGCCCGCTGGAAGGCCGATCGAATGCTCGTTGTCGATATGGGCGATCGTGTGGTGATGCGTCCGCTCCCGCCGGATCCCGTCGCTGCCCTCCGAGGGAAGTACGCCGGGCGAGGGCCGAGCACCGACGAGGCTCGCCGGGAGGCCCGGGCCGAGGACGCTGACCGCGAGCCGTGATCATCCTCGACGCATACGCGGTGCTGGCGTTGCTGAAGGACGAGCACGCGGCGCTAGAGGTCCAGGAGTTGATCGAGCGCGACGAAGAGGCGGCGCTGACGCTGCTCGGCATCGCCGAGGTGCTCGACCGTCTCGTGCGCGGCGCCGGCATCGACGGGGAGCAGGCGTGGCTCGACCTCGCACAACTGGGGCTGGCTGCCCCGCCGGCGCTTGATGCTCAGCTGGCGGCGAGAGCGGGACTGCTGCGCGCGCACCACTACGACCGTCGCACTCGCGCGATCAGCCTCGCGGACTGCGTGGCCGCCGAGACGGCGCGCCGCCTGGATGCACCACTCGCCACAGCCGATCCCCCGCTCCTCGAGACCTGCGAGGCGGAAGGAATCGCGGTCATCGCACTTCCCGACAGCCAGGGCGCAGTCTGGCCCCGCTCCTAGCGGAAGGGCCGTTTCGGTAGCGCCGGTTGCGATGCCCCCGCCGGATCCGGGCAACAGACCCGGTGGTGCGATCGCGTCGATTGACGATTACGCCGCGGCGGCCCTATCGTCCAAGGCAAGGAAGGAGGTGATGCCCACATGGATGATGAACGTAGTCACGAGGTCGAGGCGAGCTTGTGGGACATCTCCGAGGAGGTGTCGGCGGGCTAACCTCTGCCCGTGAGACTGAACGGAACACCCCGGCCACTGGCCGGGGTGTTCTGCGTCCGGAGGTCCGCCGATGGCGGCTGCCGCAGACTTCGATCACGAGCGCTACGCAGCCCTGAGGGGCGGCGGGCGCCTCGGCGCGCGCGTGCACGCCGTTGCGCGCACGACCTCCACCATGGACGACGCGCGCGCGGGCGCGGACCGGCGCGGCGCCGCAGGCTGCGGTGACGCCTACGTCGCGGGCGAGCAGACGGCCGGCCGAGGGCGTTTCGGCCGTCGCTGGGTCGCCACGCCGGGGGCGGCATTGCTCGTCACCTTCCACCTCTGCCCCGCGGCCGGCCCGCACACCCCGCTCCTCAGCGCCGCGGGAGGCCTCGCCACTGCCGAGGCGGTCGAGGCTGCCTGCGGCCTCGACGTCTCGCTGAAGTGGCCGAACGACGTGCTCGCGGACGGCCGCAAGCTGTCCGGCGTGCTGGCCGACGCGCGGCACGGGCCGGGTGGAAGCGTCGAGGTCTTCCTCGGCATCGGCGTCAACCTGCGGGAGGCGGCGACGGCGGGCCTGCCGCCCGACGAGCGGGCGCGCGCGACGAGCATCGAGGGCGCGGGCGCGCCGCCGCCGGACCCGGAGATGCTGCTCGCGGAGCTCTCGCGCGCGCTCGAGCGGCGAGTCGGGCAGCTCGAGCGCGACCCGCCCGCCTTCCTCGACGACTGGCGCGACCGCCTCGAAACGATCGGCCGCCGCGTCCAGCTCGCGCCCGCCGGCCCCGAGGCGGGTGAGGGCGAGGGTGCGGGCGTCGTCGAGGGCGTCGCGGTCGGCGTGACGCCGCTGGGCGAGCTGACGCTGCGGCTGGACGACGGCTCGTCGCGCAGCTTCGCCGCGGGCGATGTGACGACGTTGTGAGCGCCGCGACGGCAGCGGCCACGTCACCTCGACGCTTGCCCTCCCGGGGCAGGGCTTCTACGATCGCCGTGATGCGTAGATACGAGATCAGCGGCGTGCGGGCGCACGGTCATGCCCATGCTCATCGGGGCGAGGAGTCGCCGCCGCGAAGCCGCTTGCATCGATAGCCGGAACGCAGATGCCAGTGACGCGCCGCGGCGGATCTCCCGTCGCGGCGTTTCTGTGTGACCACAGATCGGCGTCGCCGTCCCGGCCCCCCACGAGACCGACCCACGAGCGCAGGCGTTGAGAGTGAGACGAGCGTGACCGAGACCGATACAGAAACCAGCAACCCCGCCGCGAGCCGAGCCGAGAGCCTCCGCAGCCGCGGCATGCACGATCTGGGGCCGGACGAGATGCGGCGCTTCCGAGGCGTCGAGGCGCGATTCCTCGAGGTGACGGCGGCCGCCGGGTACCGCGAGATCCGCACGCCGACCGTCGAGCCGTTGCACCTCTTCACCGGCGCGGGCGCGCTCTCGCCGCAACTGCTCGACCGCGTCTACTCGTTCCTCGACTGGGACGGGTGGAGCGGTGAGCGGATGGTGCTGCGGCCGGACAGCACCCTGCCGGCGGTGCGCTGGTTCGAGAGCCGGGCCGACGCGCCCGAGGGCGAGCCGGCGCGCCTCAGCTACGTCCAGCCGGTCTACCGCTTCGACGCCGGCGATGGCGAGCGCGAGCTGTGGCAGTGCGGCGTCGAACTGTTCGGCCTCGCCGCTCCCGAGGGCGACGTCGAGCTGCTCGGCCTCGCGGGAGAGCTGCTGAGCGCCCTCGGACTCGCCGATCTGCGCTTCGAGATCGCGCACGCCGGACTGCTGCGCGCCGCGCTGGCGGCGACCGGGCTGGACGAGACCGAGCAGATCGAGGCCCTCGACCGGGTGATCGAGGGCGGCGAAGTCGCCGTCGAGGCCGTCGCCGGCGAGCTGTCGGCGGCCAGCCCGGAGCGGGCGAGCGGCCTGCGCCTGCTGCTGGAGATCAGCGGGGGGAGCGAGGGCTACCTCGACAACGTCGCGGCGGCGCTGCCGGAGGCCGCGCAGCCGATCGCGGAGCTGCGCGCGGCCGTGCAGATGCTGGAGGCGGCAGGGGTCGCCTTCGATCTCGCGCCCGCCGCGGGCGGCAGCTTCGAGTACTACACCGGCCTCACCTTCCGCGTCTTCGCGGGCGCGGAGGCCTGCCTGCTGGGAGGCCGCTACGACGGCATGGCGGAGGCCGTCGGTGGGCGCGCCGCGCCCGCCTCGGGCTTTGCCGCCGACCTGCTGCGGCTCGCCGCGCTCTCGCCGGAGGCGGCGTCGTGATCCGCGTCGCGCTGCCTCGAGGCGACCTGCGCGTGCCGCTCGCCGGACGCCTGCGCGCGGCCGGCTTCGCCGTCGAGGGCTACGAGAGCGGATCGCGTGCCTACCGCTTCCCGGTCGAAGGCCGGCCGGGCGTGCTGGTGCGCGTCTTCGCGGAGCAGGACATCCCGATCCAGGTCGCCCTCGGCCAGTACGACCTCGGCATCACCAGCCGCACCTGGGTGGACGAGCTGCTGGCTCGCTACCCGCTCGACTCGCTCGTGCCGCTGCGTCCGCTCGACCTCGGAGGCGAGCGGCTGGTGCTGGCCGCGCCCGAGGGCGTCACGCTCGGCCAGCTCGCGGCGACGCCGGGCGTGCGCGTGACGACCTCGCACCCGAACCAGACGACGCGCTGCCTCAACTACCTGCGCGTCCCGGACTACCGTGTGATCGAGGTCTGGGGACAGCCCGCGGCCTGGCCGCCCGAGGATGCCGACGCCGCCGTGCTGAGCGTGCCGCTGGATGACGCGGCAGCCGACGCCGCTCTCGCCCGCGAGGGCCTGCGCATCGTCGCCGAAGTGCAACGCGGGTCCGCCACGCTCGTGGCGAACCGCGAAGCCCTCGCGAGCCGCGGGCTCGCCGAGGCGCTGGAGCCGCTGCTCGCGTTGCCCGCGGGCGCCGCCGGAGGGCCGCGCGCGCTCCCGCGCCGCAACGGCCGCCGTGACGGCGCCGACGGGCTCGCCGCGCGGCGCTCGGACGGCGATCGAGCTGTCTTCCGCCTCGCGCTGCCGGACGGGCACGCGCAGCCGCACACCGTCGAGGCGCTCGCCTCCGCCGGGCTGCGCTTCGAGGGCTATGGCGACGGCGCGACGGACCGCCGTCCGCGTACCGCCGTCGAGGGCCTCGAGGTGAAGGTGATCCGCCCGCAGGACATGCCGCAGGCGGTCGCGCTCGGCTGCTTCGACCTCGCGCTGACGGGGCGCGACTGGCTGGCGGCGCACCTCGCGGCCTTCCCGCTCTCCCCGGTCGCGGAGCTGTGCGACCTGCGCCGCAGCCGCTACCGCCTCGGTGCGGTCGTGCCGGAGGCCGTGCCCGCCGAGACGATCGCCGAGGCGATAGCCTGGTGGCGGCGGGATGACCCGGAGCGGCCGATTCGCGTCGCCTCGGAGTACGTCTCGCTGGCCGATCACTACGCGCGCGAGCGGCGCCTCGGGCGCTACCAGGTGCTGCCGATCTCCGGGGCGTCGGAGGGCTTCGTGCCCGACGACGCGGAGATCCTGATCGAGGGCACGGAGACCGGCTCCACCCTGCGCGCCAACCGGCTCCGTATGATCGACGTCATCATGGAGTCGACGAACTGCGCGATCGGATCGACGGTGCGCCCGCCGGGCGCGCGCGGCGATCTGCGCGACGACCTGGTCGAGCGGCTGCGGACGGGCGCCGCGGAGGTCTGACGTGCCCTCACTCGGATCGCACCTCGCCAGCGCCTACGGGCTGGCCGACCGCCTCGGCCACCCGTTCATCGACGCCGATCGCGGGGCCTACTACATGGGCTCGACGGCGCCGGACATCCGCGTGCTGCTGCGGGTGGACCGCCGCCTCACGCACTTCTTCGAGCTCGACGAGTTCGCGAAGCAGGACTCGGTGGCGCGCATGTTCGAGGAGCACCCGGACCTGCAGGACCTCGCCGGCCTCAACGAGAGCACGCGCGCCTTCGTCGCCGGCTACGTCACGCACCTGCTGATGGACGAGCACTACATCCAGAGCGTCTACCGCCGCTTCTTCGGCGAGCGCTCGTCGCTCGGCGGCGATCTGCGCGCCAACATCCTCGACCGCGCGCTGCAGTACGAGATGAACCGTCGCGAGCTGGAGGACGACGCCGCGCTCGCGGAGATTCGCACCGCCATCGACGCGACCGAGGCGGCGATCGCGGTCGGCTTCATCGAGTCGCAGCTGTGGCCGGAATGGCGCGACTTCACGCGCGGGATCACCTACCAGCGCCCGGACTGGGACCGCTTTCCTCGGGTGATGCAGATCCACCTGCGGCGCGGCGGCTTCAGCGACGAGGAGATCGAGCGCGTCGCGGAGAACCCGGGCGGGCTGATCCAGGAATCGCTCTCACACGTCAGTGAGGACGAGGTCGCACGCTACCTCGAGGAGGCGACCGAGCTGGCCGCCGAGCGCCTCCGCGAATATCTGCCCCGCTGATGAGCGCCGCCAGGCCCGCGCTGCGCATCGTCGAGGGCGCCGAGGCGGCCCGCGCCAGCGTGCTGCGGCGCGAGCCGCTCGGCGATCCGGCGCTGCCGCCGCCCGTGCGCGCCTCGATCCGCGAGACCTTCGGCGCCGACCTCAGCGCCTCCGAGGTGGTCGCGCGGATCATCGCGAGCGTGCGCGCCGAGGGCGACGCGGCCGTGCGTGCCTTCTCACAGCGCTTCGACGGCTCGGCGGACGCGCCGTTCGAGGTGACCCGCGAGGAGATCGAGGCCGCGTTCGCGGAGACGCCGGCCGAGTTGCTCGACTCGCTGCGCTTCGCCGCCGATCGTGTGCAGCGCTACCACGAGCGCCAGCTCGCGCACGGGCCGCGCTCCTTCCTCGAGGACGGGGTGGGGATGACCGTGCAGCCGATCGCGCGGGCGGGCATCTACATGACCGGCAGCGTCGCGGTGCTGCCCTCGTCGGTGCTGCACACGGCGCTGCCCGCGCTCGTCGCCGGCGTGCCGGAGCGGATCGGCGTCTCGGCCGCGCGCGAGGACGGCAGCGTGCACCCGCTGAAGCTGGTCGCCGCGGAGCTGGCCGGCGTGCAGCGCGTCTTCCGCGCCTCGGGCGCGCAGGCGATCGCGGCGCTGGCGCTCGGCACGGAGACGATCCCGCGCGTCGACAAGATCTTCGGCCCCGGCAACGTCTTCGTGACGCTCGCCAAGCAGCAGCTCTTCGGCGAGGTCGGCATCGACGCGCTCTACGGCCCCACCGAGACGCTCGTGCTCGCCGACGACGAGGCCGCGCCCGATCTCTGCGCCGCCGACCTGCTGGCGCAGGCGGAGCACGACACCCTCGCCAGGCCGGTGCTGATCACCACCTCGCGCGCCCACGCCGAGGCGGTGCAGGCCGAGGTCGAGCGCCAGCTCGGCGACCTCGAGCGCGGCGCGATCGCGCGCGCGGCCGTCGAGGGCGGCGGGGCGGTCGTCGCGGACGGCCTCGACGAGGCGGTCGCGCTCGCCAACGAGTTCGCGCCGGAGCACCTCTGCCTGCTGACGCGCGAGCCGGAGCGGATCGCGCCGCTCATCACCCAGGCGGGTGGCGTCTTCGTCGGCGATCACTCGCCCGAGGTGCTCGGCGACTACGTCGCGGGGCCGAGCCATGTCATGCCGACGGGCGGATCGGCGCGCTACGCCTCGCCGCTCTCGGTGCTGGACTTCCTCAGGATCAGCTCCGTGATCGCCTTGCCGGAGGACGCCCTCGCGGAGTTGGGCCCGCACGCCGCGCGGCTCGCCCGCGCCGAGGGCCTGACCGGCCACGCACGCTCGATCGAGCGCAGGCTGGAGGGACTGTGATGGCCGACACGCAGAGTTTCGACCTCGAGGCGGCGCAGCGTCCGCCGCTGCGTTCGCTGCGCGGCTACGAGCCGATCGAACCCCCGGAGCAGGTCGCCGCCCGCTACGGCGTCGCGCCGGAGACGATCGTCAAGCTCGACGGCAACGAGAACCCGTACGGCCCTGCGCCGCGCGCCCTCGAGGCGCTGGCGGGCGGCTACGCGGCGCACCGCTACCCGGACCCGGAGCAGCGGCGCCTCCGCGAGGCCCTCGCGGCGCGCCACGGCGTGCCGCCCGAGTGCATCGTCGCGGGCGCGGGCGCGGACGAGATCATCGACCTCGTGTTCCGCATCTTCATCGACGCGGGCGACCGCGTCGTGATCGCCTCGCCGACGTTCGGGATGTACTCCTTCGGCGCGGAAGTCGCGGGCGCGCAGCTCGTCGACGTGCCGAGGCGCGCCGACTGGTCGGCGGACCTCGACGCGCTGGCCGCGGCCTGCGAGGGCGCAAAGGCAGTGTTCCTGCCCTCGCCCAACAACCCGACGGGCGGACTGCTGCCCCCCGACGCCGCGGAGCGCCTGCGCGCGAGCGGCGCGATCGTCGTCATTGACGAGGCCTACGTGGAGTTCGCGAGCGGCCACGAGGGCGTGCACAGCGGACCGCCGACCCTCGTGGGCGACGCGGCGAGGGAGGGCGGTGCGCCGCTGATCGTGCTGCGCACGTTCAGCAAGTGGGCCGGGCTCGCAGGGCTGCGGGTCGGCTACGGCGTCATGCCGGCCTCGGTGGCCGCGCTGCTGATGGCCTGCAAGCAGCCGTACGGCGTCAGCACCGCCGCCGAGGCGGCCGCGCTCGCCTCCCTCGAAGACACGCTGCTGCTCGATGAGCGCGCCTGCGAGATCGCCGGGGAGCGCGATCGGCTGGCGGGCGAGTTGCGGGCGGGCGGCTGGCTGGAGCCGGTGCCCTCGCAGGCGAACTTCCTGCTCTGCCGGCTCGCCTTCGGCAGCGGCGCGGCGCTGCGCGAGGCGCTCGCGCGTCGAGGCGTCTTCGTGCGCTTCTTCGGCCACGAGCGCCTGCGCGACCACGTCCGCATCTCGATCGGCACGCACGAGGACAGCGAGCGCCTGCTCGCGGCGCTCGCGGAAGCGCGGGCTGAGGTGGAAGGCGCGGGCGGGGGGCGGTAACAGCGTCAGTCAATTTGCGTCAACTTGGTTTGTTGGAGTGTCAGTAGACACAAGTTGACCCAAGATCGTACTTTGGAAGGGCGCACCGGGAGGGCGGCCCCACCGTGGAGATCAAGAGCGAGACCTATTTGCGCGTGCGCGAGGCGTACGAGTCGGGCGAGCTCGACGTGCTCGGCGGGCAGACACGGCTCGCCGAGGAACTCGGCGTGACACGCCAGGCGATCAACACCAACCTCAAGCGCGTCAAGCGCGAAGTCGCCAACGGCGAGCGCCGCGCCACCCTCGACCGTATCACTGCCGAGACCCGCATCCACGTCGAACTCGACATCGACGGGACCGGCAACTCCGAGATCTCCACCGGGGTCGGCTTCTACGACCACATGCTGGAGGCGTTCGCGAAGCACGGCCGCTTCGACCTCGAGCTGCGCTGCGAGGGCGACCTGCACGTCGACGAGCACCACACGATGGAGGACTGCGCGCTGGCGCTCGGCGCCGCCTTCGACGAGGCGCTCGGCGACCGCAGCGGCATCGTGCGCATGGGCGACTCGACGGTGCCGCTCGACGAGGCGCTGATCCAAGCAGTCGTCGATTGCTCCGGCCGGCCCTACGCGGCGATCGACTTCGACTGGAACGGCGAGCGCATCGGGCAGGCCCCGACGGAGATGATCTCGCACGCCCTGCAATCGTTTTCGCAGGGCGCGCGCGTGGCGCTGCACGTGCGCCAGCTCGCCGGCGCCAACGACCACCACATCGCCGAGGCCGCCTTCAAGGCGCTCGGGCGCGCCCTCGATGCCGCGACGAGCCGCGATCCGCGGATCGCAGGCGAGACGCCGAGCACCAAGGGCACGCTGACAGCGTGACGGCCGCATGAGCGCGGACCCGGCCGCGCCGCGCGGTGTCGTCCACTGTGCCGACGGCGTGGCGGTCGCGCGCACCCTCGAGGACGAGAGTGTCGACCTCGTCTACCTCGACCCGCCGTTCAACACGGGCAGGCGGCAGACGCGCGAGCAGCTGCGCACGCGGCGTGTTCCCGAAGGCAGCGAGGACGGCGCGGGCGACCGCACCGGCTTCGGCGGGCGGCGCTACGAGACGGAGCGGCTGGGCAGCCGCTCCTTCGAGGACGCCTACGACGACTACCTCGGCTTCCTCGAGCCGTTCCTCGTCGAGGCGCAGCGGCTGCTTGCGCCCTCGGGCAGCCTCTACCTGCACCTCGACTACCGCGAGGTGCACTACGCCAAGGTGCTGGCGGACCGGATCTTCGGGCGTGTCAACTTCGTCAACGAGATCATCTGGGCCTACGACTACGGCGCGCGTCCGAAGCGGCGCTGGCCGGCGAAGCACGACAACATCCTCTTCTACGCGAAGGACGCCGCGCGCAACCGCTTCAACGCCGAGGACATCGAGCGCATCCCCTACATGGCGCCGGGCCTCGCCGGCCCGGAGAAGGCGGCGCGCGGCAAGCTGCCGACCGACACCTGGTGGCACACGATCGTCAGCCCGACGGGCAAGGAGAAGCTCGGCTACCCGACGCAGAAGCCGATCGGTGTCCTCGAGCGGATCGTGCGCGCGTCCTCGCCGCCGGGCGGGCTGGTGTGCGACTTCGTCGCGGGCAGCGGCACCACGGGCGAGGCGGCGCTGCGCCACGGCCGCCGCTTCGTCCTCGCCGACGACTCGCCGGAGGCCTTCGAGGTGATGATGCGCCGTTTCGCCGCCTGCGAGGGCGTCGCGTTCGCCGAAGGGATCGGCGGCTGATGCAGGACTGCTATGCCGGAGATGTAGGAGACTTCGGCAAGTATGGCTTGCTCCGCGCGCTGTGTGGCGACGACCTCCGCCTAGGTGTGCTCTGGTACCGATTTGAGTCGTGCGACGGTGGTAAGGACGTTGGCTACCTCGAACTGTCACGCAGCGCTGCTTTCGAGCGTTGTAACCCCCAACTCTTTCGAGCGATGCGGACGATCGTGCAAGGAGGTACGCGAACTATTGCGGCCGTCGAGGCGAGCGACGCCCTACCAGACGGCAAGGCGTGCTTCTCTGAGGAGTTGAACATAACGTCAGACGATTCATGGGGAGAGAGGCAGCGACAACGCAGCAAGTGGCTCGCTGATGGCTTCGAGAGAGTGGCCGGCACCCAAGTCGTCTTCGCTGATCCGAACACGGGTCTCGAGATCCCAAGCGTCGGGCCTGTGGCCGTGGGTGGACGAGGCAGCAATGACGGCAGGAAGTACGCCTACTATCACGACCTCCAACCACATTGGGAGGCGGGACAGAGCATCGTCGTCTACCACCACTCCTCCCGGAGCGTTAAGGGAGAGTCGGTGGAGATCCAAGTGGGAAAGCGCATAGAGGCGCTACGTCGGCACTTCCGGCTGCCGCGACACCAGAAGGTCATGGCCCTGCGCTACCACCGCGGTACATCGCGCACATACTTGGTGGTGCCCGCTCCTGAACATGCCGCGCGGCTCGTCGAGCGCTGCGGAGCGTTTGTTGAGTCCCTGTGGGGTCAAGGGACGAAGCCGCACTTCACGCTGTTGGAAGGCTGACCACCATCTCCGCTGATACCACCACCGACATCCTCGCGTTTGCCCTCGAACTGGCGGACGCGGCCGACGCGGTCGCGATGCGCGACTACCGGACGGCGCACGCCGTCGAGCGCAAGGCGGACGGGACGTTCGTGACGCCCGCCGACCGCGAGATCGAGGCGCTGCTGCGCGAACGCATCGCCGAGCGCTACCCGGCCCACGCCATCCTCGGCGAGGAGCAGGGCGGCGGGCAGGCCCCCGAAGGCGAGTCGCGCTGGATCCTCGACCCGATCGACGGGACACACAACTACATGCGCGGCATCCCGGTCTGGGGGACGTTGATCGCCTGCGAGCGCGGCGGAAGCGTCGAGGTCGGCGTCGTCTCCGCGCCCGCGCTCGGGACGCGCTGGTGGGCGGGCCGCGGCCTCGGCGCCTACCGGGGTGCGACGGGCCGCGCGGCGGGCGGCCGCGCCGCCGGGACGGGCGAGCGCATCCGTGTCTCCGATGCCGAGACGATCGCCGAGGCGCAGATCGTGTACGGGGAGATGGTCGCGACCCTCGATCGCTGGCCCGGCGCGCGGGCGCTGCTCGGGGACGCCTGGCGCGTGCGCGGCTTTGGCGACTTCTGGGGCTTCACCCTCGTCGCCGAGGGCGCCGCCGACGTGATGCTGGACGGTGCCAACCTCCACCCCTGGGACATCGCCGCCCTGATCCCGATCGTCGAGGAGGCCGGCGGCCGCCTCACGGATGCCGAGGGCGGCCCGCCGGAGGGCGCGGGGCCTCGCATCGCCTCGAACGGACGTCTCCTCGCGGAGGTGTTGAGGCGTCTCGCTGACCCCGGAGCGACATAGCCGGTCCGCGTCCGGGCAGCCCCCCGATACCTCGTCGCAACGTCTACAATCACCGTCGTCGCCGCCCCGGGGGAAGCCGACACCCGATCGGGCGATTCCGAGGCTCCCCGCCATGCGGTAGCAAGCGGAGGAGGCACGCCATGCTCGTGAACGTGCTCTCGCGCCGCCGTCCCGCCCTGATCGTGGCGGTCTCCGGCCTCGTGGCGCTCTCCCTCTTCCTCGTCCGCCCGGTTGTCGCGCACGCGGCAGGGGTCGAGGACGAGACGCAGTTCATCCTCAACACCTTCGCGTTCCTCGTCTGGGGCGCGCTCGTGATGTGGATGTGCGCCGGGTTCACGATGCTCGAGGCGGGCTCGGTGCGTACCAAGAACGCGTCGATGATCTGCCTGAAGAACATCGGCCTCTACTCGATTGCCGGACTCGCCTACTTCTTCATCGGCTACAACCTGATGTACGGCGAGATCATCGGCGGCGTGATCGGCACGCCCGACCTCCTCTACGGGCCGACGGCTGCCGAGATTGACCTCGTGTCCGGAGACGGGGACGCCGACGCCGTGATCGGCAACGGCTACTCGACGATGTCCGACTGGTTCTTCCAGATGGTCTTTGTCGCCACGGCCGCCTCGATCGTCTCGGGCGCGCTCGCCGAGCGCGTCAAGATGTGGTCGTTCTTCCTGTTCACGCTGGTGCTGACCGCGATCATCTACCCGATCGTCGGAGCCTGGACGTGGGGCGGCGGATGGCTGCACGAGCTGGGGTTCCAGGACTTCGCCGGCTCCACCATCGTGCACGGCGTCGGCGGCTGGGCGGCGCTCGCAGGCGTGCTCGTGGTCGGCCCGAGGCTGGGCAAGTTCCGCCGCGACGGCACGCCGAGGCCCACGCCGCCCTCGAACATCCTGATCGTGACGCTTGGCGTCTTCATCCTCTGGTTCGGCTGGTTCGGGTTCAACGGCGGATCGCAGCTGGCGCTGGGCAGCGCCGCCGACGTGACGGCGATGAGCCACGTGCTGGTCAACACGAACCTCGCGGCGTCCGCCGGCGTGATGGCGGCCCTCGTTCTCTCGCGGTACATCCTCGGGCGTACGGACCTGTTCGCGGGCCTGAACGGAGCGATCGCGGGGCTGGTCTCGATCACCGCCGGGCCTGACATCACCGAGCACTACTGGGCGGTGATCATCGGCGCCATCGGGGGGATCATCTGCACCGCCGGACTCAAGCTGCTGGAACGACTGCAGCTCGACGACGTGGTCGGCGCGGTGCCGGCCCACCTCTTCGCCGGCATCTGGGGCACCCTCGCCGCCTCGATCGTGGCGGGGGCCGACATCGGGGTGCAGTTACTCGGCGTGGTCTCGGTCGGCGTGTTCGTCTTCGGGGTCTCGTGGGTGCTGTGGCAGGTGCTGGCGCGGACGCTGAGCGTCCGCGTGGAGCCGGCCGTCGAGCGCCTCGGTCAGGACGCCGGCGAGCTGGGCATCGAGGCCTACCCTGAGTTCGTGCTCATGCCCGAGGAGTTCTTCGAGGACGACGAGGACTGAGTCCCGGCGGTTCGGCCTCAGTCGTGCTCCAGGTAGTCGTGGCTCACCCAGCCCTCGACGCCGTCCTCGGTGCGGACGTGGACCCAAAGGGCCGCCTCCGCCACGCCGATCGACGTGTGGAACGGCCGTGAGTCGTCACGTGGCGTATCGGGTTCGGCCAGGATGAGGCGCTCGCCGTCAGGGAGGCACTCCCTGGTTGGGTTGTCCGTCCCCGGCTCCTCGCGGAGCGCGAGGCAGCCGCCGGTTCCGGCTACGCGGAGCGCGATCTCGTCGTCGAACGGCGGGAGTTGGATCTTCGGTGGGAGCAGGATCTGCCGGTGTTCAACGCCTCCGCGGAACTCACGGATGGTGAACCAGCGCTCGCGGTGTGTGTCACCCCACCATGACTCGCCCCATGAAACCTCCCCGGGGCCGCTCCAGCGTTCCTCGTCGACGTCGTACACACCGGGGCCATAGGCCATGTAGCGGCCGCCGCCCGTCGGGGCGGCTGCAGGGCCTCGCTCGGTGGGCGCCCCACTCGGCGGGCCACCTGGTCGGGAAGCCGGAAGGGAGATCAGGTCGGGCGACGGAGGTATGCGCAAGATCGCGTATCCATCGTGTACGCCGACGACGAGCCCGTCACCTGTAGACAGCCAGTTGTGAGGCCACGTTCCCGAAGAGACCCGGTGCGCCGATTGCGCGCGGAGTATCGGGGTGCAGGTGTCGGCCGCAGCGATCACGACGGTGGACCATGGAGGCCCCCCACTGGCGTCACCGGGGTGATAACCGCGGTCCTCCCGGTAGATGCTGCCGTCGTCGCGGACCACGAGACCTGTCCAGTGGAATGCGCCGCCAGTTACCTGGGCTACGAACCGTCCGTCCGGGGACCGTAGCCCTTCGCATGCTGGACCGGGCGCCCGGATCCCATCCCAGGTGAAGTAGAGGACATCCGAATATGGGTAGGTGGTCCTACCCGCATGGGTGACGCTCAGGCGAATTCGGGGAGGGGCCCACCCCTGGCCTCCGAGGAGGAGCCGCTGGGGCCCTTCGTCCCCGACTTGAGCCTCGAATAGCACTGTTGGGCGCGCGGACTCCACGGGAACGAGGTACACCCTGTCTTTCGTGCCGAGCGCGATGGTCTGGCCGTCCGGTGAGAAGCGTACTAGTGGATCGGCGCCCTCGGTGTCGAGGGAGAAGCGGGCTACTTCCTTCATGTCTCGGTTCACGACGGTGAACCGACCCGTGTAGTAGGGCCAGGCCGAATCGAGATCCTCGAAGAGGAGGTGCTGCTCGGATGCCTTCAGCAACCGGATGCCGCCGTAGCTCCGTGGCCAACGCCAGGATCGCCCCGTCTTTCGATCCAGTAGTAGGCGCGACCCCTCAAGATCGTATGAAGTGAGCCAACCGCCTGGGCGACGGTAGTAGATATGTCCCGGGTCGGCACCGGGCACACGGTATCCGTCTATGAGCCCGGTCCCCGGATCCGTCACGAAGATGCCGTGCGTCCAGTCGATGTCCTCGCCCGTTTCGAAGGTGTGGTGCTCGAATGCGTCGGGTGCCGGCTCGATGAGCGCGACGCCTGGATGGGGCGTTGGCGACGGGGTGGCAGTCGCCGTTGGGGTGGGTTCCGGCGTGGGCGACGGGGTGGCAGTCGCTGTCGGGGTGGGTTCCGGCGTGGGCGACGGGGTGGCAGTCGCCGTCGGTGTGGCTTCCGGGGTGGGCGACGGGGTCGCTGCGGATGCCGGCTCAGGTGTCGGAGTCGCAGTCTGAGCAGGCGTCGAGGTGGCACGAGGCGGAGCCGCCGTGGGTACGGGAGTGGGTCTCGGCGTCGGCGTCGGGGACGGCAGGGGGGTGGGGGTGGCGGTGGCCGTCGGCGCCGGCTCGGGTGTCGAGGTGGCGGGTGGGGTCGCCACGACCGTCGGCGGGGACGTTGCGGTCGGCGTCGCTGGACGGGCGGGCGTGCTGGCAGCGGCCCTCGGCGACGAACTCGGAGGGGCGGTCGGCTCGCTCGCGTCCTCGCACGCGGCGGCGGCGATCAGCATCGCAAGCGCGGTCGCCGCGATGACGAGGCGTGCGACGGACGTGACAGCGGCTCGGGAGTCGAGGCCCATGCTGACACCATAGGTCCCGGGTCGGCCCCGACGCGCCCACCTCCGCCACAGCGCGGGACCAGGCCGGGCGGGCTTCAGGCGACGGCGACACCGTTCACTGCCGTCTGTTGGGCCCTCGCCGGCGGCGAACCTGCAGGCCACTGGCGTAGCGCCGCCAGCGCCGCGTGCGGCGCGGGGAGGCGGCCCTGCGCGCGGGAGGCGGAGCTCTCAGCAGCTCGCGGGCGCGGTGGACGGCAGCGGCCGCGAGGGCGACCGCGGCGATCGCGAGGAGCACGATCCAGGCCGTGCGGTTCGCGTCCGCCGCATCGTCGAGCTGCCTGCGCAGTGACTCGACACTCGAGGGCGCCTCGCGCGTTGCGGGACCGACCACCTCGCGTGCCGCTGCCGATGTCGCGACCGGCCCGTCCGGCGCGACGGGCTCCGCCGTGGCGGACGCCTCGATGCGTCCGGGCGAGGGGTGCTCGGAGATGGTGGTCTCCGTCAGCCGGCCTGCGGCGTCGAAGCGGCGCTGCAGCGAGCGCCCGGGCGCAGGGGCGCTCAGCGGCGGCTGGTCCACGCTGTCGTCGCTGCCGTAGGACAGCGCGTCGATGATCGCGCCGTCGGCCGTGGCGAGCGCGACGCGGTCCCCGCTGTTGCCGAGGCCGTTGAACAGCCCGCGGCCGTGGCGCATGGCGATCGCGTCGCCGATCTCCGCCTGCGGTCCCGCGACGACGAGCGCGCCGGCGGGTGGCAGCGTGAGGGCAGGCAGCGCGATCCGCCCGTGGTTGTCGGCGAGGAACAGCCCGTCGAGCGAGATCGCGGCTACACCGACGTTGCTCACCTCGATCCACTCGTATTCGGCGTCGGCGCCGCTCTCCGGCGGGTCGGGCAGCAGTTCCGTAATGCGCAGCAGGATCGCCGAGGCGCTACGGACGTCGTAGGGCTCCAGCGTTGCGGTCGCGACCGCGACCGCAGCCGCTGCTTCTGGCGAGGGTGTTGCCCCGGGCGTGGGGGAAGGCGCTTCGGAGGTCGCCTCAACCGGCGCGGGCGTCGCGGCGGGCTGCGGCGCGGCGGCCGAGGCGAAGGACACGTCGTCGGCGCGCAGGACCGCGGGCGCCTCGCCGGCGGGGCGCAGCATGATCCGCAGCTGTGCGCTGCGGGCGTCGTCGGGTGCGCGGATCACCCCGCTGGAGACGCTGGCGAAGGCGTCGGCGACACCAACGAGCTCCTCGGAGTCGGCGGTGGAGAGCTGAGCCCCGCTCGCGTCGACCGAGGCGTACCAGGCGACGCGGATGCGGGCGAGGTCCGCGTTGGAGCCGGGCCAGAGCCGCCCGTGCGCCTCGTACCAGCGGCCGCCCTCGACGGCGAAGGACTGGTGCAGCCAGGCGGTCGAGCCGCCCGCCGAGGTGAGCGCGATGGCCCGTGAGCCGCCCTCGGTCGTGACGAGGGCGGATCCGGCGTGGGCGCGCCAGCCGTAGGGCGTGTCGCCGGGGAGCTCGAAGTCGCCGTTGGTCAGGGACGCGAAGAACGAAGGCGCCGCCTCGGGAGTCGGCGAGGGCGCGACGGCCGGCGCCTCCGCCGGGGCGGGCGGCGGCGCGGTACGCGCGAAGGCGATCTCATCGGCGTGCAGAAGCGCCGGGGCCTCGCCCGCGGGTTGCAGCATGATCCGCAGTTCCGCACTGCGGGCGTCCTCTGGCGCGCGGATCGCGCCCGTGGTGACGGAGGCGAAGCCGTCGCTGACGCCGCTGAGCTCGTCGGAGTCCGTCGTGGAGAGCTGCGCTCCGCTCGTGTCCTCCGAGGCGTACCAGGCGATCCGGATGCGAGCGAGGCCCGCGTTGAGGCCGGCCCGGAGCCGCCCGCCGGCCTCGTACCAGCGGCCACCCTCGACGGCGAACGACTGGTGCAGCCAGGCCGTCGCGCGGCCTCCGGAGACGAGAGCGGCAGCCCGCGAGCCGCCCTCCGTCGCGACGAGAGCGGCGCCGGCGTGGGCGCGCCAGCCGTAGGGCGCCTCGCCGGGAAGCTCGAAGTCGCCGTTGGTGAGCGCGGCGAAGAAGGTTGGCGCCGCCTCGGGCGCGGCCGAGGGCGCGCCTGGAGTCTGGAGCGGTGTCGTGGGCGCTGGCGGCGGGGCTGTGCGCGCGAACGACACGTCGTCGGCGTGGAGGACGGCGGGAGCCTCACCCGCCGGGCGCAGCATGATCCGCAGCTGCGCGCTGCGGGCGTCGTCCGGGGCCCGGATCCTGCCGGTCGAGACGGCAGCGAGGAGATCGCTGCTGCCGCTGAGTTCGTCGGAGTCCGCAGTCGCGAGCTGGGGCCCGCTTCCGTCCTCCGAGGCGTACCAGGCGACGCGAATGCGCGCGAGGCCTGCAGTGGAGCCCGGCCGGAGCCGCCCGGCAGCCTCGTACCAGCGGCCGCCCTCGACGGCGAACGACTGGTGCAACCAGGCGGTTGCGCTGCCCTGCGAGGTGAGCGCGAGAAGCCGCGAGCCGCCCTCGGGCGTGACGAGGGCGTGCCCGGCATGGGCGCGCCAGCCGTAGGGCGTGTCGCCGGGCAGTTCGAAGTCGCCGTTGGTCAGCGAGGCGAAGAAGGAACGCGCCGCCTCGGGTGTGGGCGAAGGCGCCTCCGACGCTGTGTCCGTTGCCGCCGCGGGAATCGGAGCGGTGCGCGCGAAGGACAGATCGTCCGCGTGGAGCAGCGCGGAAGCCCCGCTCGCAGGACGCAACATGATGCGCAGCTGCGCGCTCCGTGCGCCGTCCGGCGCGCGGATCCTGCCGGTTGAGACGGCCAGGAACGAGTCGCCGGCGCCGGTCAGTTCCTCGGAGTCGGCCGTGGACAGTTGAGCCCCGCTCGCGTCGACCGAGGCGTACCAGGCGACGCGGATGCGGGCGAGGTCCGCGTTCGAGCCCGGCCGCAGCCGCCCGGCAGCCTCGTACCAGCGGCCCCCCTCGACAGCGAAGGACTGGTACAGCCAGGCGGTCGAACCGCCCCGCGCGGTAAGTGCGAGAAGCCGCGAGCCGCCCTCGGACGTGACGAGGGCGTCCGCGGCGTGGGCGCGCCAGCCGTAGGGGGCATCGCCGGGGAGTTCGAAGTCGCCGTTGGCGAGAGACGGGAAGAACGAGGGCGCCGCCTCGCGGGTGGGCGAGGGCTGCGTGGTTGGCGCCCCGGGGGTCACGCGTGGTGGCGGCGGGGCGGTGCGGGCAAACGACACGTCATCGGCGTGCAGAAGCGCCGGGGCCTCGCCCGTGGGTTGCAGCATGATCCGCAGTTCCGCACTGCGGGCGTCGCCGGGCGCACGGATCGCGCCGGTGGAGAGGTCGGCGAAGGAGTCGCTGACGCCGTTCAGCTCCTCGGAGTCCGCGGTGGAGAGTTGAGCGCCACTCGAGTCTTCCGATGCGTACCAGGCCACGCGGATGCGAGCGAGCGAGGCGTTCGAGACCGTGCGAAGCCGCCCGCGTGCCTCGTACCACCTGCCGGCCTGCACCGCGAAGGACTGGTGCAGCCAGGCTGTCGCGCCGCCCTTCGAGGTGAGTGCGATCAATCGCGAGCCGTCCGCGGACGAGACGACGGCGTCGGCGGCATGGGTCCGCCAGCCCCAGGGCACCTTCCCGGGGAGCTCGAAGTCTCCGTTCATGAGCGAGGCGAAAAAGGTCGGGACGGACTCGTCAACGGGTGGCGGCTCCCCGATGGGCTTGGGAGGCGCAGTCGCGGTCGGCTCGGGAGGCGTGGTTGCGGGTGGCGCCGGGCTTGCCGTGAGCCGCACCGAATCCACGTAGAACGTCGCGCCCGGGCCGGTAGCGTCGGCGGTCACCCGGACGCGGGCATACGCGGTATCGGGCGGTGCGGCCGTGGGACCGATGTCGACGAGCTGCCAGCTCGCCGTCAGGCTCGCGCGCCGTTCCGCGACGAGGACTACGCCGTGGGACATATCGAGGAACTCAAGCTTCACTCCCGTCTCGCTCACCTCGGAGTCTGGCGTGTCATCGGGATCGTCCGCGTCGGTGCGCAGCCAGACGTGCAGCGTGTGCTCGGCGCGGGCCTGAGCCGGGGCGAGCCAGTGCTGCGTCATCAAGAAGAACGCCCCCGCCTTGAGTGAGCTGACCTTTCCCGCGGCTGCTCCCATGTGAACGGCGTCGTGGACGACGCCGAGCGTCGCGCCGTCGGTGTCCCAGCCAAAGGTGTCTTGTTCGAAGTCGCCTTGTTCGAAGTCGCCATTGGGGAGCAGGTTCGGCGCGTCGCCCTGCGATTGCGCGTGAACGCCGCTACCGGCGAGGGCGGCGAGCGCGTGCGCGCCGACGATCAGCGCAAGCAGTAGCGGAGGCCTCAACAGACTGTCCCCTGCCCGGGCGATGGCGGGGAAGCTGCTCCCTGCTCCACGGTGCCCGGTGCAGGATGGGTAGCATATATTGGCCACTTCGCCAACTATTGCCCGGATGTCTACTTTTCAGCGTGCGGGATTCTGGAGCGTCCCGGCCGCCGCGGCGATCGTTGCCCTGGCCGTGCTGGCGGTCGGCGCTCCCGTCGCCCAGGCGGGCGACTCGTCGCCGCACGAGCCTCGGACCGAGGTCGTGCTCCCGCGGGGCTCCATCGCTCATCACCCGCTCGGGACTTCCGATGACCAACCGGCGCAGGTGACGCCGACGCCGGATGACGAGATCCCGGACGTGGCCCTCACCCTCGGCGGCGCCTCTCACGCCGTGGATGTCGCCGGCTACTTCACCGACAGCGTCAATGGCTACTCGGTATCCGCATCTCCGGGCGACATCGTCCACACCTCGAGGTCGGGAACGGTGATCACGATCGTGGCGCTCAAGATCGGTTCCACGACCGTCACCGTGACCGGCAGGAGACTGAGCGGCCGCGAGCGGAAGCGATTCACCGTCACCGTCTTGGCGATGGTCTCCGCGCCCACGGCGACCGGGAGCATCGATGGCGTCACGCTGACCGAGGGGGCGACCCACGACGAGGACGCCTCGGACCATTTCGCTGGCGAGGGCGTCACGTACGGGGCGGAGTCCTCGGACGCCGGGGTCGCCTCGGTGGAGGTAAGCGGTGCGGCGGTCACGGTGACGGCGGTCGCCGCCGGCAGCGCGACGGTCACGGTGACGGCGGCGAACGCAGGCGGGAGCGCGGAGCAGTCGTTCGCCGTCACGGTGCTGCCGCCAGCGCCGGCGGCCGTCGACAGCATCGAGGCGGCGACGCTCACCGAGGGCGCAACGCACGCTGTCACCGCCTCGGACTACTTCGAGGGGGAGGGCGTCACGTACACGGCTGAGTCCTCGGATATGGAGTTCGCGACAGTCGCGGTCAGTGGAGTGACTGTCACGGTGACGGCGGTCGCCGCTGGCAGCGCGATGGTGACGGTAACGGCGACAAACACCGCCGGCAGCGCGGAGCAGTCCTTCGCCGTCACGGTGCTGCCGCCCGCTCCCACGGCGGTCGGGAGCATCGAGGCGGCGACGATCAGCGAGGGCGAGACGCACGAAGTGACCGCCTCGGACTACTTCAGCGGAGAGGGCGTCACCTACGGGGCGGGGTCCTCGGACGCCGGGGTGGCGACGGTGGAGGTCGCGGGACTGGCGGTGACGGTGACGGCGATCGAGGTCGGTGGCGCGACGGTGACGGTGACGGCGACGAACACCGCCGGGAGCGCGGAGCAGTCCTTCGCCGTCACGGTGCTGCCGCCCGCTCCCACGGCGACCGGCAGCATCGAGGCGGCGACGATCAGCGAGGGCGAGACGCACGAAGTCATCGCCTCGGACTATTTCGAGGGGGAGGGCGTCACGTACACGGCGGAGTCCTCGGACAGCGAGGTGGCGACGGTGGAGGTGAACGGCGCGGCGGTCACGGTGACGGCAGTCGCCGCAGGCAACGCGACGGTGACGGTGACGGCGACGAACTCCGGCGGGAGCGCGGAGCAGTCCTTCGCGGTCACGGTGCTGCCGCCCGCGCCGGCCACCGTCGGCAGCATCGAGGCGGCGACGATCACCGAGGGCGATACGCACGAAGTGGTCGCCTCGGGGTACTTCGCCGGCGAGGGGGTCGCGTACGCGGCGGAGTCCTCGGACATCGGGGTCGCGATGGTCGAGGTCGCGGGACTGGCGGTCACGGTGACGGCGGTCGCCGCCGGGAGCGCGACGGTGACGGTGACGGCGACAAACACCGGCGGGAGCGCGGAGCAGAGCTTCGCCGTCACGGTCCAACTCCCACCGGTCACACTGACCCTGGGTGGCGCCGCGCAGGTGATCGAGCTTTCGGGTCACTTCGGTAGCGGCGTCACCGGCTATGACGTATCGGTCTCAGCGGCGGGCGTTGTCGACGCCTCGATATCCGGATCGCAGCTGACGCTCACGGCGCTTGCCGTCGGAGCCGCCACGGTCACGGTGGGAGTGACGAGCGCAGGCGAGCGCGCGGAGCACCAGTTCGCGGTGAGTGTGACGCCGCCGCCGCCGACGACAGCTGGCAGCATCTCCGCGCTCACGCTGTCCGAGCGCGAGGCGCACACGCTCACCGCCTCGGACTACTTCGCCGGCGAGGGCGTCACGTACGCAGCGGAGTCGTCGGACACCGGGGTGGCGACTGTGGTGGTGGACGGCGCGGTGGTCACGGTGACTGCGGTCGCGGTCGGCGAGGCCGCGGTCACAATCACGGCGACGAACGCGGGCGGCGAGGCCGAGCAGCGCTTCGCTGTCTCGGTCCAACTGCCGGTTGTCACCCTGGTGAAGGGCGGCGCGGCAAAGCAGATCGAGCTTGCGAACTACTTCGGTCAAGAGGTCACCGCCTACGAGGTGGCGGTGTCTCCGAATGGCATCGTCCACGTCTCCAGGTCCGGCTCGCAGCTGACGCTGACCGGCGCCGAGGTCGGCAACGCGACGGTGACGGTAACGGCGACGAGCGCGGGCGGGAGCGCGGAGCAGTCGTTCGCCGTGACGGTGCTGCCGCCCGCGCCGGCCACGGTCGGCAGCATCGAGGCGGCGACGATCAGCGAGGGCGAGACGCACGAAGTGGTCGCCTCGGACTACTTCGCCGGCGAGGGGATCACCAACGCGGCGGAGTCCTCGGACATCGGGGTTGCGACCGTCGAGGTGAACGGCGCTGCGGTCACGCTGACGGCGGTCGCTGTCGGCAGCGCGACGGTGACCGTGGTGGCAACGAACGCGGGCGGGAGCGCGGAGCAGTCGTTCGCCGTCACGGTGCTGCCGCCAGCGCCGGCGGCAGTCGGCAGCATCGAGGCGACGACGATCACCGAGGGCGGGACGCACGGAGTGACCGCCTCGGACTACTTCGCCGGCGAGGGGGTCGCGTACGCAGCGGAGTCCTCGGACATCGGGGTCGCGACCGTCGAGGTGGACGGCGCGGCGGTCACGGTGACGGCGGTCTCCGCCGGCAGCGCGACGGTGACCGTGGTGGCGACAAACGCCGGAGGCAGCGCCGAGCAGAGCTTCGCCGTCACGGTGCTGCCGCCAGCGCCGACGGCAGTCGGCAGCATTGAGGCGGCGACGCTCACCGAGGGCGATACGCACTTGGTGACCGCCTCGGACTACTTCGAGGGCGAGGGGGTGGCGTACGGGGCGGAGTCTTCGGACGCCGGGGTCGCCTCGGTGGAGGTAAGCGGCGCGGCGGTGACGGTGACGGCAGTCGCCGCCGGCAGCGCAATGGTGACGGTGACGGCGACGAACTCGGGCGGGAGCGCCGAGCAGTCGTTCGCCGTCACAGTGCTGCCGCCAGCGCCGACGGCAGTCGGCAGCATCGAGGCGGCGACGATCAGCGAGGGCGGGACGCACCTCGTGACCGCCCCGGACTACTTCGAGGGCGAGGGGGTGGCGTACGGGGCGGAGTCTTCGGACGCCGGGGTCGCCTCGGTGGAGGTGAACGGCGAGGCAGTGACGGTGACGGCGGTCGCCGCCGGCAGCGCGACGGTCACGGTGACGGCGACAAACACCGGAGGCAGCGCCGAGCAGTCCTTCGCCGTGACGGTGCTGCCGCCAGCACCGGCCGCGGTCGGCAGCATCGAGGCGGCGACGCTCAGCAGGGGCGCGACCCACGAAGTCATCGCCTCGGACTACTTCGCAGGTGACGGGCTGATGTACGCGGCGGCGTCCTCGGACAGCGAGGTGGCGACGGTCGCCGTGGATGGCGCGGCACTCACGGCGACGGCAGTCGCCGCCGGCAGTGCGACGGTGACGGTGACGGCGACGAACGTGGGCGGGAGCGCGGAGCAGGCGTTCGCCGTGACGGTGCTGCCGCCCGCGCCGGCCACGGTCGGCAGCATCGAGGCGGCGACGATCACCGAGGGCGGGACGCACGAAGTGACCGCCTCGGATTACTTCGAGGGGGAGGGGGTCGCGTACGCGGCGGAGTCCTCGGACGCGGCGGTCGCCTCGGTGGACGTGGACGTGGACGGGGCGGTGGTGACGGTGACGGCCGTCGCCGTCGGCAGTGCGACGGTGACGGTGACGGCGACGAATGCGGGCGGGAGCGCGGAGCAGTCCTTCGCCGTCACGGTGCTGCCGCCTGCGCCGGTGACAGTCGGGAGCATCGAGGTGGCGGCGATCACCGAGGGCGAGACGCACGAAGTCATCGCCTCGGACTATTTCGAGGGCGAGGGGGCCACGTATGCGGCGGAGTCCTCGGACACCGGGGTCGCGACCGTCGAGGTGGACGGCGCGGCGGTCACCGTGACGGCAGTCGCCGTCGGCAGTGCGACGGTGACGGTGACGGCGACGAACTCCGGCGGCAGCGCCGAGCAGGCCTTCGCCGTCACGGTGCTGCCGCCAGCGCCGGCCACGGTCGGCAGCATCGAGGCGGCGGCGATCACCGAGGGCGGGTCGCACGAGGTCATCGCCTCGGACTACTTCGAGGGGGAGGGGGTCGCGTACGCGGCGGAGTCCTCGGACGCCGGGGTCGCCTCGGTGGCGGTAAGCGGCGCGGCAGTGACGGTGACGGCGGTCGCCGCAGGCAGCGCGACGGTGACGGTGACGGCGGCGAACTCGGGCGGGAGCGCGGAGCAGTCCTTCGCCGTCACGGTGCTGCCGCCCGTGCCGGTGACGGTCGGCAGCACGCTGTCCCTGACGCTCACCGAGGGCGGCGACGCGCACGAGATCGATCTGGCGCACTCCTTCAGCGGCTCGGTCGAGCGCTACGGCGTCGCAGCAACTCCCGGCGGCATCGTGCACCTCTGGGAGTCCGGTGGGCGGCTGACGCTCACTCCGCTGGCCGCCGGCAGCGCGATGGTGACGGTGACGGCGACGAACGCGGGCGGGAGCATCGAGAGCATCTTCTCCGTCACCGTGAAGTCGCGTTCACCGCGTGCGTTGGGCGTGATCCCGCTTACGAGGATCATCGAGGGCGACATCCACCTCGTGGAGGCGGCGGCCCACTTCGACGCCGAGGGCGCGACGTACACGGCGCAGTCCTCGGACGCCGGGGTGGCCACGGTCGAGGTGTACGGCGATGTCGTCGCGGTCACGGCGGTTGGCGCCGGATTCGCCAGGATCACGTTGACCGCGACGGACGGGATCCGAAGCGCTCAGCAAGACATCCTGGTGATCGTGCTGCCTCGTGCACCAAAGGTGCTGGGCAGCGTTGCCGACGTGGCGCTGGCCGAGGGCGAGACCGCGCCTGAGATCAGACTCGCGGACTACCTCGACGGGAAACTCGTGAGCTACCAGGTCACGGCGGTCCCGGGCGGCGTCGTGCACGTCTGGGAGTCAGGCGGGCGGTTGAGGCTGACCGCGCTCGCGGCGGGCACGGCGACCGTCACGGTGCGCGCGGTGAACGGCAGTGGCAGCGCCGGGCTCAGCTTCGAGGTCACCGTGAGGCCGCAAGCGCCGAATGCGCTGGCCGGCAGCCAGGCGGTGACACTGACCGTGGGGGCCGAGGCGGAGGAGATCGAACTCGCAGACCACTTCAGCGGCATGGTCGCGCGCTACGAGGTCCAGGCGGTCCCGGGCGGCGTCGTGCACCTCTGGGAGTCGGGCGGACGGCTGGCGCTGACGCCGCTGTCACCCGGCGTCGCGAGGGTGACGGTGACGGCGGCGAACGGGAGCGGCAGTGCCGGGCAGGACATCCTCGTCACCGTCGCGCCGGCCGCGCCGGTGGTGCTCGGCGCCATCCCGGACGCGGCCCTGATCGAGGGCGGCGCGGAGCACGAGGTCGCACTCGCGGACTACTTCAGCGGCGTGATCGCGCGCTACGAGGCAGTGGCCGTTCCAGATGACGTCGTCCACGTCTGGGAGTCGGGCGGTCTGCTCCGCCTCGTGCCCCTGGGCGCGGGTGTCGCCACGGTGACCGCGACGGCGGCGAACGTCAGCGGCAGCGCCGAGCAGGTCTTCGCCGTCGCGGTCGCGCCAGCCGCACCGAAGACGCTTGGGGGCATCCCGGACGTCACGCTGAACGAAGGCAGCGAGGGGCGGGAGATCGAACTCGGGGACCACTTCGGCGGCGCGGTCGCGCGCTACGAGGCAGCGGCGGTTCCGGATGGCGTCGTGCATGTCTGGGAGTCGGGCGGGCGGCTCCGCTTCGCGCCGCTGGGAGCGGGCGCCGCGGCGGTGACGGTGACGGCGGCGAACGTCAGCGGCAGCGCCGAGCAGGTCGTCGCGGTCACGGTAGTGTCGGCTCCGCCACGGGTCCTCGGCAGCATCGAGGGCGTCACGCTGTCCGAGGGCGGCGAGGCGCGGGAGACCGAACTCGCGGACTACTTCGGCGGCACGGTTACGCACTACGAGGTGTCCGCGGTCCCGGATGGCGTCGTGCACCTCTGGCAGTCAGGCGGGCGGCTGACGCTCACCCCGCTGGCGGCAGGCGTCGCGACGGTCACGGTGACGGCGTCGAACGCCGCCGGCAGCGCCGAGCAGGTCGTCGTCGTTACGGTCGCGCCAGCCGCGCCGAGGGTGCTCGGCAGCATCGAGGGCGTCACGCTCGTCGAGGGCGGGGCCGCGCGGGAGCTCGATCTCGGTGACTACTTCGCCGGTGAGGTCGCGGGCTACGACGTTGCCACGGTCCCGGGCGCCATCGTGCACCTCTGGGAATCGGACGGGCGGCTCTGGCTCACGCCGCTGGTCGCAGGCGCCGCGACCGTCACCGTGACGGCGACGAACGTCGCCGGCAGCGCCGAACAGGCTGTCGCCGTCTTGGTCGCGCCGGCCGCGCCGAGGGTGCTCGGGGAGATCGCGGTCGGGGCGCTGGCCGAGGGCGGCGAGGCGCTGGCGTTCGAACTCACGGACTACTTCGGCGGAGTGGTCGCGCGCTACGAGGTGTCCGCGGACCCGGGTGGCGTGGTGCACGCCTGGGAGTCTGGTGGGCGGCTGGCGCTGACTCCGCTGGCGGCGGGCGTCGCCACGGTGACGGTGACGGCGCTGAACGGGAGCGGCAGCGCCACGCAGGAGTTCGCCGTGACCGTGGATCTGCGGGCTGTGGATACCCCGTAGAACCGGGGTCTACGAGGCAGCAGCCTCGCGGCGAGGCGGGGTGTCGATGCGCAGGCTGCGGCAGGCGATGCGCCAGCCCTCGGGCGTGCGGCGCCACTCGTCGCGGTAGATGCCGGTGGTCGAGGGGCGCGGGATCGCGTCGCCGGGGGCCTGCCTGGCGGAGAGCAGCATCGAGCGTGTGCGCGCGCTGTCTTCGCCGAGCTCGTCGAAGACGGTTCCGCTCTGGTTGTGGCGGGTCTGCTCACCCGGCGGGTGAGGGCGCAGGCCGGGCTCCTCGCCCGTGTGAGTGGCGCGCGCCCAGCGATGGATCGCCTCGCGGCCGTCGTTGTGGATCACCGGCTCGTCGCCGCTGGTGAAGACCTCGAACACCGCATCCTCGGTGAACAGCGCGGCGTAGGCGTCCGCGTCCTTCCCGTCCCAGGCGTAGGAGTAGCGCGCGATCTGATCGAGGATCGCCAGCCGGTCGTCGACGCTCATCACATCGCCTCCGCGCGACAGTCTAGCGCCTGCCCCCGTCGGCGCGGCCGATGCGCGCCCGCTATGCTCCCCGATGCGGGTGCGGCGCGCTGGCATTGGCGCGCGGGCGAAGCGAGGGGGACGCGATGAGCGAGTTCGAGAGTCAGGTGGTGATCGTCACCGGTTCCGCGGGCGCCGGAGTCGGGCAGGCGACGGCGCGCCGCTTCGCAGCCGAGGGCGCCGAGGTCGTCGTGAGCGACCTGAGCGAAAAGCGCGTGCTCGGTGTAGCCGAGTCGCTTGCCGAGGAGCACGGCCGCGAGTACCTCGCGATCCCCTGCGACGTCTCCGACCAGGAGTCGGTCGCCGAGCTGATCGGGAAGACGATCGAGCGCTACGGCCGGATCGATCACCTGATCAACAACGCCTATCGCGACATGGAGACGCCGTTCCTGGAGATGGACGACGTGACCTGGCACACGCCGATCAACGTCTGCCTGCACGGCACCTACTACTGCACCAAGGCGGCGGTCCCGCACATGATCGAGGCGGGCGGCGGCAATATCGTCAACTTCGCCTCGGTAGTGACGTGGCGAGGCGGGCAGGGCCGCGCGCAGTACGCGGCGGCGAAGGCGGGGATCATCGCCTTCACGCGCGTGATCGCCCTCGAGCTGGGCGAGCACAACATCCGCGCGAACGTCGTCGCGCCCAGCTCCGTCTGGAACGAGTGGATGGGCCGCACGATGGGCACGACGCCCGAGGGCCACGACGAGCACCCGCTCAACCGCTCGGCGATGCCGGACGAGCTGGCGAACGTCGTGCGCTTCCTCTGCAGCAAGGAGTCCGAGTACATCACCGGCGAGGTGATCTCGGTCGGCGGGCAGCGCCCGTAGGCCGGCCGCCGGCGGACGCCGCCGCGCGTTGACGCGCCGGAGCACCCTTCGTACGGTGACTCGCGGCTGACCGGGCCGCCGCAGTCGCACTGCGGCGGCGGCACGATCGAGGAGGCGAACTATCCCGCTGCATCCCCAGGGCCAGGCCTTTCTTGACGCATTCATGGAGTTCGAAGCGGCGTTCCCGCCGTTCCCGGAGCGGGACCCCGCGCAGTGGCGCGACGCCCTCGCGGACGTGCTGGCGGCGGCGGAGAGCCTCGGACCGCCCGTGCACGCCGAGGAGGACCGCACGATCCCCGGTCCGGGGGGCGAGCTACCGGTCCGCATCATGAAGCCCGGTCCCGGCGACTCCTACCCGCTGCTGGTCTGGTTCCACGGCGGTGGCTGGACGATCGGCAACCTCAACAGCGGCGTCGACGCGCAGCGCCTGCTCGCCAACGTCGCCAACTGCGTGATCGTCTCGGTCGACTACCGGCTGGCGCCGGAGCACCCCTACCCGGCGCCGCTCGATGACTGCTACGCGGCGCTCGGGTGGGCCGTGGCGAACGCCGCGGACCTCGGGGCCAACGCCGGCCAGCTGGCCGTGGGCGGCGACAGCGCGGGCGGGAACCTCGCGGCGGTTGTCGCGCAGAAGGCGCGCGACGAGGGCGGCCCGGCGATCGGGTTCCAGTTGCTGGTCTGTCCCGTCACCGACAGCGACTTCGAGCGGCCCTCCTTCCACGAGTTCGGCGACCCGAAGTACCTGCTCTCGAGCGAGATGATGCAGTGGTTCTGGCGCTACTACGTGGGCGATGGCGACATGACGCACCCGCGCGTCGCGCCGCTGCGCGCGGAGAGCCTCGCGGGGCTGCCGCCCGCGCACGTCGTCATCGCCGGCTGCGACGTCCTGCGCGACGAGGGTCTGGCCTACGCCGAGCGGCTCGCCGAGGCCGGCGTCGATGTCGTGGTGACACACGAGGACGACCAGCCGCACGACTACTGGCAGGCGCTGGGCATGATCGACGCCGCCGAGCGCGGCATCGCCGAGTCGGCGCGCCAGATGACGAGGGCGTTCCAGCAGGCCTGATCGCCGGCCCGCTTGATGGCTTTACCCGCGCAGAACGGCAGCGGCAGCGGGTATCCTCGAACCCGCAAGGTGGTGACGCATGGCGACTGACGGCCGGGTTGGTCTCAGGTGACGGCGAGGCAGCGGGGTCTCGGCGAGCAGGCTCCTGGGTTGCTCAATCCTCGGTCTCTGTCCTGGGGCGCGCAGGTTGAGGGCCTCGGCATGCTGCTGCTGGTGCTGGTGGTGGCCAGTCTGCTCTTCATGCTCGGACTCATGCTTTCTGTTGGCGTGATCTACGCGCCCGTCTCATCCCTGCCATTCAACCTCACTCCGGCGCGTGAGGGCATCGAACTGGCAGTTATTCCACTGGCGGCGGTTGTGGCCGCAGTGCTGCCGCCTCCGGCTGACCGCATCAAGGCGCTTCGGACCAGTCGCATCGGGCACTGGCTGCCACTACTGGCAGCCGTCGCGCTCGTGGCTCTCTTTCTCCTCATCGCCAGCTCCTGGTACATCACCAACACTGATACGGTCGCCCGGGTCTGGCAGTTCTGCTTCTTCCTCGTGCGGGTACTGTGGGTGGTCCCTGCCACGGTCTTCACTTATGGCTTTGTGATGTTGTATCCGCGCCTTGGGGCAACGCTGGCTGGCGCGATCGGTGTGCCTGGGCTGTTTGGAGTAGTGGCGCTTGGCTTCCCTGAATCGCTGGTGCGCAGCCTTGAGGCTCATCACGGGCGCCATCTCGCCCTCCCATGGCCGATGTCTACGGGACCCGAGGGTGTCTTCATGGTGACCGCTGGAGCCGCGGTCGCGGTTGCGCTCCTTGCCGCCGCGCTGCTCGCAGCCAGGTTCCGGGTCTGGCCGCGCACTCTGTGCTACGGGGTGGTCAGCGGCGCGATCATGCTCTACCTGGCCGTGTACGGATACGTGTTCGGGCTGGCCACCCTGGACTGACGAGAGCCCCACCCGTCCGTGAGATGAGACGGGCGTTCCAGCAGGCCTGACGTCGGCCCTCGCGCGCTCGTCCGCGGGCTGCCGTCCGCGCTCCCGTATACTCTGCGCCGCTTGCGCGCGCCCGGGAGGTCTGCGATGAAGGTCGGCGTCGGGATGTTCGTGACCGGCTACACGGTGGACGCCGTGACGTTCGCGCGCGCGGCCGAGGATCATGGCTTCGAGTCGATCTGGGTGCCGGACCATCCGGTGCTGCCGGTCAATCCGGAGACGCCGTACCGGCGTCCCGGCCAGGCCATCCCCCAGCTCTACGGGGAGATGGCGGACCCGTTCGTGCTGCTCTCGTTCATCGCGGCGGTGACCTCGAAGGTGCGGCTCGGGACGGGCGTGACACTGCTCCCGGAGCGCCACCCGCTGACGCTGGCGAACACGATCGGCACCCTCGACAACTTCTCGAACGGGCGCGTCACGCTCGGCGTCGGCGCCGGCTGGCTGCGCGAGGAGATCGAGCTCTACGGCACGGACTTCGACGACCGCTGGGGCTACACGAACGAGTCGATCCTCGCGATGAAGAAGCTCTGGGAGCACGGCATCGCGAGCTTCGAGGGCAAGCGCGTGCGCTTCGGCGAGGTGCGCTGTGACCCGCTGCCGAAACAGCGCCCGCACCCGCCGGTGCTGATCGGCGCCCCGGCCTCGGAGCGCACGTTCCGGCGCATCGCCCGCGTCGGCGACGGCTGGCTGCCGGTCATGGCGTCGCCCGAGGAGGTCGAGAACGGCCGGCGCGAGATCGAGCGCTGGTGCGGCGAGCTGGGACGCGACGCCTCGAAGATGGAGATCACCGTCTTCGCGATGGACGCGACGCCCGAGACGCAGCGCAGCTACGAGTCGGCGGGCGCCGATCGGCTCGTCGTCGGGGTGTACAACCACCCCGGTACGCCGCTGCCGTTCGAGCGCTGGGGAGAGGTTCGCGCGGCCGCACTCGCGGGAGGACGGCCGCCGGCGGAGGAGACGATGCGCGTGCTCGCGAGCATCGCGGAGCATGCGCAGCTGTAGCGCCGGAGGGCGCTGAGGAGGAGGAGATACGCGTGGGTGAGTTCGTCGGATATGAGGTCGAGAACCACGTAGCTACGATCACGTTCAACCGGCCGGAGCGGCTGAACGCGTTCAACGCGCAGATGGGCAACGAGTTCCGGCAGGCGCTGCTCGACTTCGACGAGAACGACGACGCCTGGGTGGCGATCATCACCGGCACCGGCCGCTCGTTCTGCGCCGGGCGCGACATCAAGGCGCAGGTCGAGGCCGGCGAGGCGACCCTGCCGCGCTACTCCTACGAGTACAACATCTTCGGCGTCGTGGACACGGACAAGCCGATGATCGCCGCCGTCAACGGCTTCGCGATCGGCCTCGGCTGGTACATCACCGTGGGCTGCGACTTCCGCATCGCGGCGGATTCGGCGCAGTTCGGGATGGCGGAGATCCCGACGGGGCTGATGGGCCCGTACTGGTTCTCGGCCGTCGAGTCGCTGCCGTGGTGCATCGGCGCGGAGCTGACGCTGATCGGCGATCGCATCGACGCGCAGCGCGCCTACCAGTACGGCCTCGTCAACGAGGTGGTGGCGGACGACCGGCTGCTGGAGACCGCGCAGGGCTGGGCCGATCGCGTGCTCGCGCTGCCGCCGCAGCACGTCTACCGCACGAAGGCGCTGATGCGCTCGATGCGCAACATGCCGGACGCGCCGATGCTCGACCGTGAGGTCGAGGCGCGCACGCAGCTCAACGACCTCGAGGACACGATGGAGGCGGCGGTCGCCTTCGCGGAGAAGCGCACGCCACAGTTCAAGGGACGCTGACCAGGGACGCTAGCCGGGGCGCACCCGGACGCGAACGGCAGACGAGCAGCGCAGGCGCGACCAGCGGAAAGGCGGTTGGCGTGGAGTACCGGGACATCACCTACGAGGTGCACGACAGCATCGCGACGATCACGCTCAACCGCCCCGAGCGAATGAACTCGTTCAGCCCGCAACTGCTGACGAGCTGGTCCGCCGCGATCACCCGCGCCGCCGAGGATGAGAGCGTGCGCGTCGTCGTCGTCACCGGCGCGGGCCGCGCCTTCTGCGCCGGCGCCGACGTGAAGGCGCGCGCCGAGGAGAACGCGATCCTCGCCTCGGACGAGAACTGGACGCCGGCGATGCGGCGCAACTCGCTGCGCTACAGCGTGCAGCGCGTGCCGCAGGCGCTGCAGTACCTGGACAAGCCCTACATCGCCGCGATCAACGGCGCGGCGGTCGGCGCCGGCATGGACATGTGCTCGATGGCGGACATCCGCATCGCCTCGGAGCAGGCGCGCTTCGGGATGGCCTACGTGAATGTCGGGCTGATCCCCGGCGACGGCGGCGCCTGGCTGCTGCCTCGTCTGGTCGGCCTGCAGAAGGCGCTCGAGCTGATCTGGAGCGGCGATCTGTTCAGCGCGCAGGAGGCGCTCGACATCGGCTACGTCTCGCGGGTGGTCCCGCATGAGTCGCTGCTGGACGAGGTCTACGCGTACGCCGCGAAGCTCGCCTCCGGCCCGCCGATCACGATGCAGATGGCGAAGCGGCTGGTCTACCGGGGCCTCAGCACCCCGTTCACCGAGGCGCTCGAGGCGGCCCAGGCAGCGATGACCGTCGTCCAGACCTCGGACGACGCGGCCGAGGGCCCGAAGGCCTTCTCCGAGAAGCGCAAGCCCCTCTTCCAGGGCCGCTAACGCCGTCCTCCCGGGGGCGGATGGGGCCGCCCCCGTCCCCTCTCCCTGGGGAGACCATTGCGAAACGCCTGCGGAACGGGGCGCAGCGCGCTTCGGGTATAAGGCGCGCGGGCTCCGGCTCCCTCGCCCCTTGCGGGAGAGGGCGGGGGTGAGGGGGCGCCGCGCGGCAGCGCGGCCAGCGAGGGCACACGATGATCGGCGAACACGGTGGCTGGAGTCGCGTGGCTACAGGGTCCTGAGATTCTGGAACGAGGATGTGCTGCTGCGTCTGACCCCGTGCTCGAGGCGATCGCACTGGAACTCCGCGAGTGACCTCCGGAAGCCCCCTCACCCTAACCCTCTCCCGCCAGGGGAGAGGGGATCAGAGGGCGCTGCGGCGCCGGAGCTGCCGCCCGGCGGCGCATGCTGATGCGCCACGACCTCTACCACGCGGGCAAGATCAACCACCTGCGCGCGCTCGCGCAGGACAACGACGCCTGGGCCTGGTAACCGGGCCCCTCGAGGGCTACTCGACGGGCGGCGGCGGGCCGTAGCGCTCGCGTGCGGCGGCGAAGCCGTGGGCGCGCGCGTAGTCGCCCCCGGTATGCCCGCTCTCCGAGCGTGAGATGAGGGTGTTCTGCGTGGCCGTGTAGCGCGCCACCGTGCGGAAGCCCATCTGGTCCTCCGCCTGGTTGATGGCGTGCTTCTTCAGCCGCAGCATCTCCACCGGCGACTTCGCGATCCAGGCGGCCAGCCGCTGCGTCTCCGCCTCGAGGCGCTCCGCCGGGAAGGCCTTCGCTGCGAAGCCCCACTCGACCGCCTCGACGCCGCTCAGCAGGCTGCCGCTGGTGAAGTTCATCAACTTCGCTCGCTGCGCCCCGACGCGGAAGACCCACCAGTCCGCGATCCAGTCGTTCGGCCAGCCCGGCACGCCGATGCGCGCGTCCTCGGCGGCGACGACGATGTCGCAGCAGATGGCCAGTTGCGTGGCGAGGCCGATGCAGTGCCCGTGCACCTGCGCGATCGTCGGCTTCGGCACGTCGCGCACGCGCAGCATGAAGTCCTGCAGCCTCGTGACGCCGCGCTGCGCCGCCGCGAGTTCGTTGTTCACGCCGATGTTCGCCCTCACGTCCATCCCTGCGGAGAAGTCCGGCCCGTTCGCCTTGATCACGATCACGGATATCGAGTCGTCCTCGCCGGCGCGCGCGAGGCACTCATCCAGTTCGGCGCGCAACTGGTTGCCGAGGGCGTTGCGCTTCTCCGCGCGATTCAGCGTCAGCGTCGCCACCGCGTCGTTCTGCTCGTAGAGGACGTGTCGTTCGCTCATGCTCTCTCGCTCCTGTCGGGCGCGCCTTCGCGGGAAGCCTAGCGTCTCGTGCGGCCTCGCGTCTGTCGCGAGGCGGGGTGAGCGCTCAGTAGACGGCGCGACCGCGGGAACCGCGCCCCCGGCGGTGGCGTCGTTAACCTTGAAGGGGCAGCAGGGAGGGGGGATCATGTTGCTCGTGCGCTGCACGCCGCGTTCGCTGACGTTCCTGCTCGTCACCGGTCTCGCGCTCGCGCTGGCGGCGTGCACCGGCGCCCCGGGCGAGCGCCCCGCGCTCCCCGCGACGACGACCGCGACCGCGCCGCCCGCGCCAACCTCGACAGCAACGCCATCGGCGACGGCCACCGCGACGCCCACGCCCACGCCCTCGCGGACCGCGACAGCGACGCTATCGCCGACGGTCACCGCGACGCCGACGAACTTCCGCTACAACCGCCTCGACACGACCGGCGCGGCGGGGATGGCGGGCAGCTACGCCTTCCTGACGACGGCCGGGGACGCGACGAGCGCGTTCGACACCCTCGGTGCGGTGCCGGCGGACAGCGTCGAACTGCGCATCCATCCGGTGGACGCAAGCGGAACATCCCGCGCGGCCTTTTACGACACGGTGAAGGTCGGTGAAAGCTTCGACTACAGGACCAACGGACTCGAATGCGGTCTCCGCTTCAAGGTGACGAGTGTCGCGACTACAACGACTCCGACGTTCGGGCTCGAGTGGGTGTTCCTCTACGGGGGGTACTGCGAGGGTCTCGATGGCATGCCCGGCGCAGCCAGGGATGTGGAGTTCGTGTGGGGAGTTGGCCCGGGAATTCCGGATCCTGATGGGGTGAACGCGCTGCTTCGTAACGAGCCAGCGGGTGCGGGAACCTACCGTCTCTACGAAGGATCGCCTTACGTCATCGACGTGCCCACCGGCAAGCGGGTCACACTGAGCGGGTACTTGATCGTCAGCTACCGTGCTCGCGACCCCGGCATCTCGCCTGGCAATCCGCCGAACACCGCCATACGCCTCATCGACACCGACACGGGCTCTGTGCTCTTCATCGATCCGGACACGGGCCGGGAGATCAGTCGCGCTACCACCTCACCCGATGGCGGGGCGTTGTTCGATCAGATCATGGCGTCGATCCGGATCGTGGAGTAGGTGGCCGCGCGAGGAGGGTCGGTTGCGAGTAACCGTCTTGCCCGGCCTCGTGCCTGCCTCGGGCGCGGCACGCGTCAGAAGACGGCGCGCTCGCCGTTCGCGGCCTCCGGCGCCTCCGGCTCGTCCGGCTCCTCCGGCTCCGGCTCGACGAACGGCTCGGGCAGGGGGCCGTCGCCCCACCACTCGATCTCCGGCTGGAGGTGCACGCCCGAGTGATCGAGGACGCGGCGCTGCACCTCGGACAGCAGCGCGAGCATGTCGGCGACGCTCGCCGTGCCGTCGTGGACGAAGAAGTTGGCGTGCAGCTCGCTAACTCGCGCCGCGCCGGCGGCGAGGCCCTTGCAGCCCGCCGCCTCGATCAGCCGTCCCGCGTAGTCGCCCTCCGGGTTGGTGAAGATCGAGCCGGCGTTCGGGCCGGCGGTCGGCTGCGTGGCCTGGCGGTGCGCGAGCAGCGAGCGCAGCTCGGCCTCGATCTCCTCGCCCGGCCGCGGCTGCAGCCGCAGCGTCGCGCCGAGGACCATGACGCCCGCCCCGCGCAGCGAGGAGCGGCGGTAGCCGAAGTAGAGCTGGTCGCGTGGGATCGTCATGCGGCCGCGCCCGCCGATCACCTCGACGGACTCGACGAGCGCGCCGATCGCGCGGCCGTCGCCGATGCCGGCGTTGCTGTTGAGCGCGCCGCCGACGGCGCCGGGGATGCCGATCGCGAACTCGAGGCCGCCGAGCCCCCGTTCGGCCGCCGCGCGGCTCAGCGCGGGCATCATCACCGCGGCCCCGGCGCTGACGCGATCGCCCTCGAAGCGGAACGAGCCGGCCGCGCGCCGCAGCGAGACGACGAGCGCGTCGACGCCCTCGTCGGCGACGAGCAGGTTGGAGCCGCCGCCGAGCACGCGCACGGAGAGCGCCTCGCCGCGCGCCCAGGCGAGCAGCAGCTCGAGCTGCGCGACATCCTCGGGAATCGCGAAGTAGCGCGCCGGCCCGCCGAGCCGCAGGTAGGTATGCCGCGCGAGCGGCACGTCGCGGTGCACCTCGACGCCGTCGGGAGGGGGCGCTGCGGTCATGGTTCCCATGGTAGGCGAGGCGCGCGCTGGGGGCTGCGCGGCCGGGTGCGCGGGAACCGTGGGCCGGGCTGCGACGTAGTATTCAGTAGGTGACAAGCATGCATGTGTCCGCTCGACGGAGTCTGCTGTCGCTGCTCGCGTTCGCGCTTGCGATGGCGCTCGCCTGCACCGGCGGTAGCGAGGACGATCGAGTCGCGGCCCCCGCGCCGCCCACGGCGAGCGCGACCGCGGCTGAGTCGGCCACGCCGGCCCCGGTAGCCACGCCCACACGGGCCGCGACAGCTGCGCCGACGCCCGCGCCGGCCGTGACTCCGACGGCGACCGTCGTGGCGCTGCCCGCACCGACGCCGATTGCGACCGCCACGCGCACGCCGACCGCGGAGCTGCCCGCCACGCGCTGCGCGACCACGACCGCAGCCGACTGCATCCGCGCCGTCTACCGGGGCGCGCCCGCGGACTACGCGCAGGTCGCCGACATCCCAGCCGACCTGCTGCTGACGCCCGGCAGCGACGGGCGCTACCGCGTCGAGCGCGGGCAGCAGTACACGGTGGTGACGGCGGCGCCGCTGCCCGCGGGCTGGACGCGCTTCTGGCTGCAGTACAGCCCGCTGGAGTTCGGGACGCCCTCGCCGGTCTCGGCCTCGCAGCTGATCAAGCCGGTCGGCACGACTTACACCTTCACGGTGACGGAGGACGAGGCCGCCTCGACGCTGATCACCTTCGACCTGAAGCAGGCGCGCCCCTTCGTGCGCCCGCGGCCCGACGGCAAGCCGGAGATCGGCGACACCGTCGTGACGACCGTCTTCTCCGTCGAGACCTCGAGCCCGCGCTACAACTCCTACGACACGACCGGCGCCGTGGCGACGGCGGGCAGCTACGCCTTCCTCGCCGACAGCGCCGACACGACGAGCGCCGTCACCACCTACGAGGCGCTGCGTGACGGCACGACGACCGCGCTGCTGATCCACAAGTCCGACGCCCACGGCGCCTCGCAGGCCGCGCTCTACGACGCGGTCGAGGCCGGCGACCTCTTCGAGTGGCAGTACGCGGACGACTGCTGGGTCGGTTTCCGAGTAACGGAAGTGAGGCCCGATCCGGCGGGCCCCGCTCCCCGAGTGCTACTCGGTATTACGAAGTACGGCTATGCCTACACTGGTTGCAGCGGGGCGATCCGTGCGAGCGCCACAGCGCAGCAGGTCTGGCGGCAGCCCCTGGTGCGCGGTGGGGCGAGCCTGTCTGTCCCCACCGTGTACGGGGCATTCCAGCTCGCCCCGATCAACTGGGCGAGCGACCTCCATCAGGGTTCGTTCTTCCCGCCGCCGTCCTACTCGACTCCGCTGTTTACAGAGAACATTGCCGTCGCGCGGACGCTCCCGTACTGGCGGGACTTTCCCCAGGGCTGGAACCTCGTATGGGCAAGCAGCGGAGGTACGGAGGGTGACGATCCGCTCCACGGCTACTGCTCGGAGTGGGAGCTCCCCGAACTGCACGTCGTCCAGGTCTGTGGCTTCTACGCTTCCGCTCGGCTTTTTCCAGCGGCCGGCAAGGATCCGGCAAGCGGGAGGGTAAACGAATTGCGCGTGATCAATGGTTACCCGGCAGCCGTGAGCTACAACCCGGACATTGATCCGGATGACCGCGGTGCCCTCATCTCCGTATACATTTACGACGAGGGCAACCAGGCCGTCTACGGCTTGAAAGGAGTGTCCTACAGCACATTAGGGCGGAACGTCGAAACGCTAGTCGAAATCGCTAGCAGCTTGCTCGATGAATAGGCGGTGCTGATGAGGCGCTACGTCCTGATCGCGCTCGTCGGCCTCGCGTACTTGTTGGTCGCGACACTGACAGTACGCCCGAACCGGGCCACGGCCAGGCTTCGCCAAGGGTCGAACCACAAAGTGCTACATCGCCTGCTTATGAGTACGACATCCTGCCCGGTCTCCGGGGGGCTGCGACAAATCTGACGCTGTCATGCGGCTGGCATAAGGACTGTACAGGTGACTCGTACGGCGGCGCGATCGACATGCTCGCACCCACCGGAACTCAGGGCAAGCCGGTCTACGCCGCGATTCGAACCGTGAAGCATCGGACGGGGGTGTCCGCCAAGGTCCGAGAAGTGAAAGACGACGCCCATGCGCTGACGACGAATGTTGGGCGCGTGCTTGGAGTAAATCGGACGTGCAAGCGTGTCGTGATCAGAATCGATGACGGTAAGGGTACCCGAGACGAGACGATCAGGTACACGCACGTCTACGGAGCAACGGGCGTGTTTCCCGACAAGACGAACTTGGACATCGCGACGGCTCAAGGGGTGGTTACGACGAAGCTCTTGGGGCATGTAGCGAAGGGGCCCTGGACTTGGCTCAACCGAGACAACGCCGTGCACAAGCCCATTCTCGATGCAGCGGTGAACGCGGGACTCTCCAGGAGCGAGCGAAGGGATTTGATGGTGGCGGGCAGGCTCTACACGGTCTGGCGCCTCGGTTCCAGCTACTACAAGCAGATTGACTGGACGGAAGCAACCGGCGACGTTCTCACGCTTGCGAGGAGATTGGGGCCGGGCATCGGGGCGAACGAGCGCAGGTATGCCACGACCTCAGAGGGCAAGAACATCCGTATTCTGAAACGCGTCACTGGGGGCACGACCCGGTACTTCACACAGCCGGTGGACCGGGACACTGACTACGCGGACTGTTCGACGACCGGACCGCACCTGCACCAGTGGGGCGACAACTCATCTGGCACCGATCTCTACACGAACTGCGTTGATTCGGCGGGAGAGGACTGCCTGCGAGACGGCGAAGGATTCCCGACTGAGGTAGAGCGCGGTGGCACGAGATACAGCTTCTGTTCGAGCATCTGGGTCTTCAAGATTCAATCATCGGGCGTGCGTCCGCCAGCCACCCCTTTCACTACGTGCGCGAATCTGACGTACCGCGTTGCGGTTGAGCAACCAGCCACGGGAGGCAGCTTCACGGTCGTCACCGCGCCCAACGCGAGCGACGGAGTGCGCTACACGCCTGGCACGCGGGTGGAGATCAGCCCAGTCCCCTCGGCGGCCACGAACATCTTCACGGCGTGGGGCGGTGACTGTGGGGGCACACCGGCGACAGCCAACTGTGTGCTCATCATGCACGGCCATAAGCGAGTATCGGGCACCTACGCTGGCACCGGCCAGCCTCCCCCTACGCAGCCACCCCCGCCCGCGCCGGACCCGCCCGGCCCCCCCACGGGCCTGACGGCTGAGGCGGGCGACGGCAGCATCGATCTCGAATGGGACGACCCGGGCGACACGAGCATCAACGGCTACGACTACTGCACGACGACCACGTCCAGCGCCTCCTGCACCTCGTGGCAACCGATCAGCGACGCCACAGACTCGACGACCATGCACACAATCTCCGGCCTGACGAACGGCACGACCTACTACGTTCGGATCCGCGCGCGCAACTCCGCGGACGCCAGCGACCCGAGTGACGAGGACAGCGCCACCCCCACGGCCACCACCCCTCCGCCGCAGCCGATTGCCTCCCTGACGATCAACGCGGCAGCCATCGCCGGTGACGGCACGGTGAACGAGGCGGAGAAAGCGGCGGGCTTCGCCATCAGCGGGAGCAGCGAAGCAGGCGCGACCGTAACGGTCACCGTGGGCACCACAGCCCTGTCGGCGGTGACGGCCGGCAGCACGGGATCATGGACCGTCTCGGTCCCCGCCGCCGCCTCCTACGTCAGCGACGGCCAGCTCACGATCAGCGCAACGGCAACCAGGTCCGGGTTCTCCGCTGGCTCGGCAAGCGCCACGGCCACGGTCGACACGGTTCCTCCATCGGTCAGCTACAACAACGTGCCCACCGAGTTGGTAGTGGGAACGGCAGTCACGATCTCGCCGACAACGACGGACGATGACATCCATCGCTACGCCCTCAAGACCGGCTCGACCCTACCCTCGGACCTCTCGCTCGACGACATGAGCGGCGTGATCAGCGGCTCGCCGGACGCGACGACGACTGCCGCAGTGAACCTGACCATCGTGGTCACCGACAACGCGCGAAACAGCTCGGACGTCCCGCTCAGGCTGCCTGCGGTGACGGGGGGCACCGGCCCGCCGGTTGTTTGCCGAAACACGCTCACGACGACCTCGGGCAGGAACGGCGACATCATCCCCTGGCACCCGACGGGCCAGCTCTACGATTGCAACGCGAGAGTCACGCTCACGGCGAGGCCCGACAACGACGACTACCGGGTCGACTCCTGGAGCGGCGACTGCAGCGGCAGCGACACGGCCTGCATCGTGGACATGAACGCCCCCCGCAGCGCCCATGTCACCTTCGAGGCGATCCCGCCGCCCCCGCTGCCGGTCGTGACGATGGGGCGGCCGACATCCGCGCCGGCCTCGGTCACCGAAGGCGCCACGATCGCTTTCCGCGTCATCCGCAGCGGCAGCACGGCTGCGTCCCTCCCGGTGACGTGGAGCGTCACGCAGTCCGGGGACTTCATCTCGGGCACGCCGCAAAGCGCGGGGACCATAAGGGCTGGTAACAGGGGCGGAGTATTCAGAGTCAGCACCGCCAACGACGGCGTGGACGAGCGGGACGGCAGCGTCAAAGCCACCGTCACAGGTGGTGGCGGCACCTACACGATCGGCGCTCCGTCCTCAGCCACGGTCACCGTGACCGACAACGACGAGACCCTCACGACGTCCGCGGGTGAGAACGGCACCATCAGCCCGCGACCGGGCGATCACGTGTACACGCACGACACCCCCGTCACGGTCACAGCGACGCCGAACACCAACTACGAGATCGCCTCCTGGGGCGGGGACTGCAGTTCAACTGCCAAGACCAGCAGCACCTGCGAACTGACGATGGACGCGAACAAGAGCGCAAGCGTCACCTTCGAGCGCGCCACGTGGGACCTCGACGTCACGAAGTCGGGGTGCTGCGGGAGCGTGAGTGTGAGCCCGTCCGGGCCGTACAACCAGGGCGACAACACCTCGGTGACCCTCACGGCGACCCCATCGTCGAGCCCGGCGCCGGGGCCGGTCCACTCCTTCGACGGTTGGGGGGGTGACTGCAGCGGGAGGTCGACGACCTGCACGCTGACGATGAACGACGACAAGTCGGTGACGGCCTCCTTCTCGAACAGTTGCGACGGCAGCACCGGATTCGGCTGCCGCCGGCAGGAGGAGGACGGCGGCGGGGCGCAGCCGCCACCGCCCGCGCCGTAGCTCCCCCCCGCCCGCCGCCGGTTGACCGCCGATCGCGCGCTGCCTACGCTGCGCCGACCGCTACCAGGACCACCCGCGAACCAACGAGACCGGGCGCGCGATGATTGACTTCGGCCTCGTGGACGTGGTGGACGCCGAGGCGCTCGGCGCCCCCGGAGAGCGCACCTTCCGGCTGCGCGCCCGCTCCGGCGCCATGCGCGCCGCTCTCTGGATGGAGAAGGAGCAGCTCACCGTCCTCGGCCGCGCGATCTCGCGCCTGCTCGCCGACCGCGCACCGAGGCACGACGATCCGCCCGCCGCGCCGCCCGAGATGGGCGAGTTCGGGACCGATCCGGACGTCGAGTTCCAGGTCGCGCGGCTCGGCCTCGACTACACGGAGGATGGCGGCGGGCGCGTGCGCCTGCTCGCCGACGACCAGGAGGCGCTCACGGAGGGCGCCACCCCGGCCTTCCGCATGGAGATCGGCCGCAGCGCCGCGCGCTCGCTGGTCGCCCGCATCGGCTCGGTGGTCTCCGCGGGACGCCCTCGCTGCCCGCTCTGCGGCAGCCCGCTCGAGGGCGGCGGGGCGCACTTCTGCCCCGGCTCGAACGGCCACTCGCACGAGGAGGAGATACCGGGCGAGGGCGAGGACGAGGACTTCCCCTAGCATCCGCGGCCCGGCGGCTTCATTCTCGGCAGCGCAATCCACGGAGGTGGGAGATGACGCTCGATCCCCGGCACCGCAGCCGCACGTTCGTCGATGGACCGGACCGCGCGCCGGCGCGCTCGTATCTCAAGTCCGTCGGGCTCTCCAGCGAAGACCTGCAGCGCCCGCTGGTGATGGTGGCGCACAGCTGGATCGGCACGATGCCCTGCAACTTCAGCCAGCGCGAGCTGGCGCAGCACGTCATGGCCGGCGTGCGCGCCGCGGGCGGCACGCCGATGGAGGTCAACACCGTCGCGATCAGCGACGGCATCTCGATGGGCACGCAGGGCATGAAGGCCTCGCTGATCAGCCGTGAGCTGATCGCCGACTCGATCGAGCTCTGCGGCGTCGGCTACGGCTTCGACGCGGCGGTCATCCTCGTCGGCTGCGACAAGACGATCCCCGCGGCGACGCTCGCCCTCGCGCGCCTCGATATCCCCGGCCTCGCGCTCTACAGCGGCTCGATCGACCCCGGCGTGCTCGACGGGCGGGACGTCACGATCCAGGACGTCTTCGAGGGCGTTGGTCAGCACGCCGCCGGCACGATCAGCGACGAGCAACTGACCGCGATTGAGGAGGCCGCCTGCCCCGGCGCGGGCGCCTGCGGCGCGCAGTACACCGCGAACACGATGGCGATGGTGCTCGAGTTCCTCGGCATCGCGCCGATGGGCAGCGGCTCCGTCGGCGCGACCGACCCGCGCAAGAACCGCGTCGGCTTCGAGGCCGGGCAGCTGGTGATGGACGTGCTGCGGCGCGGGCTGCGGCCGAGCGAGATCGTGACGCGCAAGGCGATCGAGAACGGCATCGCCTGCGCCGCGGCCACGGGCGGTTCGACCAACGTCGTGTTGCACCTGCTGGCGCTCGCGCGCGAGGCCGGCGTGCCGCTCGAGATCGACGACTTCGACCAGATCAGCGAGCAGACGCCGCTGATCGGCGACCTGCGGCCGGGCGGCCGCTACGTCGCGCTCGACCTCGATCGTGCGGGCGGCATCCAGCTCGTCGCGCAGCGGCTCGTCGAGGGCGGCAAGGTGCACGGCGACGTGATCACGGTCACGGGCCGCACGCTCGCCGAGGAGGCCGCGGACGCCGTCGAGACGCCGGGCCAGGACGTGGTGCGTTCGCTCGACGACCCGCTGAAGGAGACGGGTGGGCTGGTGATCCTGCACGGCAGCCTCGCGCCGGACGGCTGCGTGGTGAAGGTTGCGGGCTACGAGCGCACGCTGCATCGCGGCCCCGCTCGCGTCTTCGAGCAGGAGGAGGACGCCCTCGCGGCCGTGCTCGAGGGCGGGATCCGCGAGGGCGACGTGCTGGTGATCCGCAACGAGGGCCCGGTCGGCGGGCCGGGCATGCGCGAGATGCTGGGCGTGACCGCCGCGCTGGTCGGCGCGGGCCTCGGCGAGACGGTGGCGCTGCTCACGGACGGGCGCTTCAGCGGCGCGACGCGCGGGCTGATGGCCGGCCACGTCGCGCCCGAGGCCGCCGCCGGAGGCCCGATCGCCGCCGTCCGCGAGGGCGACACGATCGCCTTCGACATCGACGCGCGCAGGCTGGACCTCGAAGTCGACGAAGCGGAGATCGCCCGCCGCCTCGAGGAGTGGACGCCGCCGCCGCCGCGCTGGGAGCGCGGCGTGTTCGCGAAGTACGCCCGCTCCGTCTCGAGCGCCTCGGAGGGCGCGATCACGGGGTAGGGGGCCGCCATCTCCCGTCCCTTCTCGCTCGGGAGACCTCTGCGAAACTCCCGTTCCGAGGGTGCTCCGGCTCCCTCTCCCCTCGTGGGCGAGGGCGGGGGTGAGGGGGCGCCGCGCGGCGGCGCGGCCAGCGAGGGCAGGCGAGACCTTCGAGGGCAGGCGATGATGGAAGACCGGTCCAGGGCCAGGGCGGGACGCCTCAGGCGGCAATCCACGGTCGCCGAGCAAGCCCTCTCTCCCGCCAGGGAAGAGGGGATCGGAGGGGGCTCCGGCTCCCTCTCCCCTCGCGGGCGAGACACCCCAGGGTGCTAAGCCGTCAAGCGGCGAGCTGCTCGCGGTCGTGCCGGTGCGCCCAGGCGGTGGCCTCCTCGTAGCTGGTGCGGGTCCGCAGGCAGCCGTGGAGGTAGCCGACGAGGCGGTTGGCGAGGGCACGCAGCGCCTGGTGGTGAAGGTCGCCGGCGGCGCGCCGCCGATCGTAGAACTCGCGGCAGCCGAGGCTCGCCTGCAGTGAGCACAGCGCCCAGCGGTCCGCGGCGTCGGAGAGCCGGCGGTTGCGGACGAAGCGCGCCTTCACGGTCCGCTTGCGGCCGGATGCTACGGTCAGCGGCGAGGTACCGGCGTAGTTCCTGCGGGACTTCGCCGACTCGTAGCGTTCGGGGTCGTCCCCGAACTCTCCGAGCACCCGGGCGCCGAGGACGACGCCGAGACCGGGCAGGGAACGGTAGATTTCGGCGTCCGGGTGTTGCTCAAAATGGCTCGTGAGCTCGGCCTCGAGCTCCTTGATCTGACGATTGATCTCGCCGATCAGGCCGACAGCGGCGCGCGTGCTCGCGGCGAACGCCCGGCTCACCGCGGGCGGCTCCCCGAGCTGCGGGGAGCGCAGCGCGGCGCGGACCGCGGCGGCGCGCTGCTCGATGCTGCGCTTGCGGCCGCCGCGGCGGAGGGCAGCGCGGATTTGGGTGATGGTCAGTCGCGCCGCCTCACGCGGGCCGGGCGCCGTGGCCAGCAGCCCCAGCGCGTCGCCGTGCGCGAGCTTGGGGAAGGCCTCCAGGGCGCCCGGGAAGTACTCGCGCAGCGCGCTGCGCAGCCGGTTGGTCTGGCGGACGCGGTCCCAGATCAGCTGCTGGTGGGCGCGGGCGAGGATCCGCACCGCGCCCGCGTCGTCGCTGTCGCCGGCGACCGGGCGGTGGTTGTGGCGGTCGGTGCGGACGAGGTCGGCGAGCAGCTTCGCGTCGCCGGCGTCGGACTTGGCGCCGCCGACGTGGTGACGCTCGCGGTAGCGCGCCGCCGAGCGTGGATTGATCGCGTAGACGCGGTAGCCGGCCGCGAGCAGGGCCGCGACCCAGGGCCCGCGGTCGGTCTCGATGCCGATCACGACTTCTCCCGGGTCGGAGGCGTGCTGCGCGATCAACTCGTGCAGTGTGGCGACACCCTCGACGCCTTCGGGCAGCCGCCTGGCGGCGAGCTGCTCGCCCGCCTCGTTCATGAGCTGGATGTCGTGGTGGTCTTCGGACCAGTCGTCGCCGACGTACAGGATCATCGTGTTCCACTTCCTCCGCTTCGTGCTGGTGGTTACGACCCGGTGGGTTGGTCCTGCGACGGCCTAATGGTCAGTGCTCTCGGGCACGACACCCCAGGAGTGCTGCGGACAACCCGGACGTACCAGCCGGGGCACGGTCTCTCCCTGGAGGTCCGAAGGCCTCGGGGCAAGGCAGTGCTCACCGGCCGGCGGGTCCGGGACCAGTCTGCCCGATACACCGGGCTGCTGGTCGAACCCCATTAGGGCGGGGGTGAGGGGGTCCGACGCTCGCGGGGCGACAAGTCTTCGAGGGCGAGCGCGCGTCTCCTGTGGGGGGCGCAAGCCCCCCACACCCCCATACCGGACGAGCACGCTGCGCGGCTCTGGCCCACCCACCCACCCTCGGATTTTCTTCTATGTGGGGGGCTTCGCCCCCACGCCCCCGCTCGGACCGCCCGCCCGGCCGCCGCGAGGGCGGTCCGGCTCCCTCCCCTCGCGGGAGAGAGGGCGGGGGTGAGGGGGCGCCGCGCGGCGGCGCGGCCAGCGAGGGCAGGCGATGATCGGCGAACACGGTGGCTGGAGTCGCGTGGGTACAGGGTCCTGAGATTCTGGAACGACGATGTGCTGCTGCGTCTGACCTCCGTGCTCAAGGCGATCGCACTGGAACTCCGGGAGTCACCTCCGGAAGCCCCCTCACCCTAACCCTCTCCCGCCAGGGGAGAGGGGATCGGAGGGCGCTGCGGTGCACGGAATCCCCCTCGGGGAGAGACACGCCAGAGTGGGCCAGCGGCTTTCCGGATGAGCCACCACTTCGCGCGCCAGGCTCGCCAGGCGCGAGCCTCGTGAGAGCGCTGCCGGGACGGCCTGTGCGAAGTCCCGCGACCACGAATCGAGGGTGCGCACGGCCGCCGCGGCCCGCGCGAACGCCTGCGGGGGAGTGACGGCGAGCGCGACGGGCACCGGATCGCGCTCGATGGTCAGCAGGAAGGCACACCCCACGGGGCAACGCAGCAGCCGGGCGGCCAACTCGTCGGTCCGGGATTCCATCGGAGGCCCGCCATCGCGCGGTCGCCTGCACCTCAGCCTGGGAGCGACCTGTCGGAGCCAAGCCTAGCAGCGAGCCCGGCGGGCCCACGGTCAGACGTGCTAGGCTCCGGGCATGGCTGGGGAAGACAGCGAAGACACCAACGTTCGATTCTGCTGGACCCTGCGTCCCGACGACGCCGCACGCATCGGCGCGACCCTCAACGCCTCGCACCCGCAGGAACTCAAGGTCGGCGACGCGCCCTCAATGCCCGGCGGCGATCCCGATGTCAAGGATCTGCTGCTCTCCGTCGGCTTGCACCTCGACCAGGAGCCGGCCGGGATGGTCGGGACGCTGAGGCACTTCGACGGCATCGCGACGGTCGCGGTGCTGACCGAGTCGCTCGAGGACCTCATGCACACCGCGCCGACGGGCTTCATCGTCGATACGCGCTTCGACTCCGTGCAGATCGAGGAGCACCAGGCGGTCGGCCGCGGCACGATCGTGCTCGTCGACGGCGAAGGTGCTCGCCTCCTCGGATCGCGGCAGGAGGCGGCGGTCCAGCGCGCGCTCGCCGACGCCGGCGCGGCGTACGAGGTCTGACCCCCGGCCCGGTGGCGAGCCGGGCTCTAGCGTGCTACAGGCTGGACGGAATAGACGTCGCGCGCGTCGAGGGTGCGGACTGTGCGGCCCAGCTCGGTGAGCAGCGGGCTGCTGTAGACCACCCGGCCGGTCAGCGTCCGCGGATCTCCGGCGCACAGCGCCAGTGCGGCCTCGGCCATGAACTCCACCGGCTCCACCACCCCGGGCCGGTCGGGGGAGAGCACCCCGGCGGCCTCGACGCTCGGCGTGCGCACGGCGGAGACGGGCCCCACAGAGTTCACGGCGATGCCGTCGGCGTGCAGCTCGGCCGCGAGGCCCGTGGTGAAGCGGTCCAGCGCCGCCTTCATCGATGCGTACAGCACGAGGCCGAGGGTGCGCGCCGATTCGGTGTAGGGCGGCCCCTCGGGGTGACGCACGGTGGCCGACCCGATGTTGAGAATCCAGCCGCCGCCGCTCACCCGCATCCCCGGGATCACCCGCTGCGAGAGCTCGAACGGCGCCCGGAAGTACTGGGCCATGGTGTAGTCGTAGTCCTCGGGCGAGAGGTCCGCGGCCGGTGAGTACGAGGCCGTCCCGGCGTTGTTGACCAGCACGTCGATCCGACCCAGTTGCGCCTGCACCTCCTCGACCAGGCGGGCACGATCCTCGGCCAGCGTGATGTCGGCGCGGATCGGGAGCGCCTTGCCCCCGGCGTCCTCGATGAGCCTGACCGTCTCGGCGAGCGTCCCCGGGAACGTCGAGGACGCATCGAGGCTCCTCGCGACGACGGCGACGTGCGCGCCGGCCGCTGCGAAGCGCCGCGCGATCGCGAGACCGATGCCCCGGCTCGCCCCGGTGACGACCGCGACGCGTCCTTCGAGTTCGTGGTGTGAGGTGGTCATCTATGCGTCCTGTCGCAGGGGGTGACACGGTGAGGGTTGTTTGCGCCACATTACACGTGGCGCGGAACCACCGTCTCACCTCGCAAGGTCGCGCTCGCGTAGTACAGGCAGGCTCGGATGTCGTCGCGCTTCAACGCAGAGGGCTGATCGAGCAGGGTTCCCGGTTCACGCGCTCGCCTCCTCGCATCACCATCCGGCATTCGGCTGTGCATCCCGCCTGCGATGCCGAGGCCCGCGCGAGGCCCCGATGCGAGAGGGAGTGCCGCCTACTGGCCGGTGATTTCGACGAGCAGGCGGCAGTGGTCGCTTGCGCCCCACTCCTCGGCGGCGTTGAGCGCGCGCACCCCGACGCGCTCGTGGAAGCCGCGCGAGGCGAAGACGTAGTCGAGTTGGAGCGAGGCTGTCGCGGGCGACTCGGTGCTGTGGTGGAACGTCGGCACGTTGAGGGTATCGGTGGGCAGCCCGGGCGGCGCGGGGACGGCCCGCCTCCCCGCGGGGTAGCGAGGCCCCAGGAACTCGAAGCCGAGCGCGTCCATGCGGTCGGTGATCGTGCGGTCCCGGGCGGGCCGCGCGTACCCCGGGTTCGTGGAGCCGTGGACGATGTTGAGGTCGCCAGCCGCCAGGATGCGGTGCGTGTCCGGGTCGGTGCTGCCGACGAATGCCGAGAGGTCAGAGATGATGCGGTGCGCCGAGCCGTCAGGGTAGTTGGCGCGGCTGCCGGTGGACGGGTGCGGCTTGATCCAGCGCGCGTACATGGACGCGACGATGAACGGCGGGGCGTCGCGCGGGATCACGCGTGCGGCGGCGATGGTGCCGATGCCGCTGACCGCGATCTCGTCCTCCTCCGTCTCGCTGATCGGGCCGACTTGCCGGAACCACTCGACCTCGACGCGGTCGGACAGCCGCACCACCATCGGCCAGCGGTCGAGGAGGCGATCGACGCGGCCTTCGTACCAGCTCGAGTCCCAGTGCTCCGCGGGGCCCGTGTCGACCGCGCCGGCCACGTCGGCCGGCGGAAGGGCCCGCCTCCTGAAGCAGCGCCACGTCGGCACCCATCCCCACGAGTTGACGCCACGGCTCTTGGCGCCTGGCGATATTCCAGCTCACGAGGGTGGTAGGGCCACTGCGTCCTCCTGTACGTCGCTCCGGCGCGGCATGGCCCGGCGGTCAGCCCGCGCGCCTGCGCCTCACTCCGCCGCGCTGTCCGGGTCGAGGATTGCGTTCCAGGCGGCGAGGCCGAAGCCGCCGTCGAGGTGGATCGTCTGGCCGACGAGCATCGGGGCCTCGCCGGAGCAGACCCAGGCGACGGCGGCGGCGACGTCCTCGGGGGCGACGTTGCGACCGGCCGGCACGTGCGGGCGCACGGCGTCGGAGACGCCGCCGCGGTAGGAGTGCTCGCCCTCGGAGGCCTCGACCCAGCCGGCGGAGACGGCGTTGACGCGGATGCCACGAGGCGCGAGCTCGACGGCGAGGTAGCGCGTGAGCGAGGCGAGCGCGGCCTTGCTCACGGCCACCGCGGAGTAGTCCGGCATGTACTGCCATGCGCCCGGCGAGAGCAGGTTGACGATCGCGCCGCCGCCTCGCTCCTCCATGAGCGGGACGGCGGCCTGCGCGGCCTGCCAGGGGCCGAACAGGTTCACGTCCATCGTCGAGTGGAGGTGTCCCGGGCGCTGGGCGATCGCCGGCCTCGGACGCTCGAGGCCGCGCGCGGCGTTGTTCACCAGCAGGTCGACGCCGCCCCACTCCGCGGCGCGCGCGAAGAGCGCCGCGAGCTCCTCGCGGTTGCCGGCGTCGGCACGCAGCGCCTCGGCCTCGACACCGCTGGCGCGGCACTCGGCGGCGGTCTCCTCGGCGGCCTCGGCACTGCGCGCGTAGTTGACGAGCACGTGGCAGCCCTCGGCGGCGAGGCGCAGCGAGATCGCGCGCCCGATCCCGCGCGAGCCGCCGACGACCACGGCGCGCTTGCCGGCCAGCGAGGGGTACAGCGCGGCTCGGATTGCGCGCTGCTCCTCCGTCACGACGCACCCACCTCGTGCGGCCCGAACGGCCCCTTCGCCGGCTCGATCAGCACACCGACGGCCCACTCGTAGCCATCCGGATCGCGCACCAGCGTCTCGCGCCAGCCGTGGCCCTTGTCCGTCGCCGGCGCGACCAGCTGCGCGCCGTGCTCGCGGGCGCGCGCCTCGACGGCGTCGGGGTCGATGCCGAGCAGCCGCAGCTGCGCGCCGACGCCGCGCGTCGCGCCCTCGGCGAGCTGAGCGCTCCAGGGGTGCTCGTCGTGGGTGTGGTCGGCGTGCAGCATCACCTCGGCGGGGCCGACGCGGACGGCGGCGAAGTCGATGTCGCGGTAGTGCACCTCGGCGTCGAGGACGTCGCGGTAGAAGGCGGCGGCGCGCTCGGTGTCGCGCACCAGCAGGTTGAGGGCGAGCGGCGGGAGCAGCGCGCCGTAGCGGAAGCCGGGCATCCACGGCATCGTGCCCTCGGGGCGCAGTCGCGTGCCCATCAGCGCTCCTCCTGCGGCGGCAGCGCGGCGAGCGCCACGATCTGCTCCGCATGCTCGCGGTCGTGTCCGGCGAGGTGGTCCAGCGCCTCGAGGATCGAGCGCGGCTGGGATGGCGTCGGGTGCCGGGTCGTCAGATCGGCGTCGCCGGCTAGTCCGGCAAAGAGCGCGAGCGTGGCGCTGCGCTGCTCATCGAGGCTCTCGATCAGCTGGGGCAGCAGGTTGAGGTGGGCGGGGCGGCGCACGCCGCGGAAGCGCGTCACGGCGTCGCTGCGCAGTGCCGCCCCGATCCACTCGCGCCAGCAGCGCTCGGAGTCGGCGACGTGCCACAGCACCTCGCGGATCGACCAGCGCCGGTCGCCCTCGGCGGCGGCGTCCGCAGGGCGGCGCACGAAGTGCGCCTGGTCGAGCCCGCGCAGCGCGTCGAGCAGCGCCGCGCGCGCCTCGGCGAAGCGAGTCAGGCGCTCGTCCAGTGTGGCCTCGGATGCGGCGGCGGTCGGTGTATCGGGCATGGGGAGAGGATACAGGCGGCCGGGCGCGGCGCGCGGCGGATCGCATCACGGGATCTGTTGCGGAGAGGCGGCGAGCCTTCGCCACTGCGGGGGTTGAGTTAGCTCGTCTCCGGCCTCTCCTCGTCCAGGGCCGCGATACCGGTCAGCGTGATCGGCGTGCGGTCCGGGAATTCGGCGACGAGGCTCAGTTTGCCGCCCATCGCGCCGACGTAGTTGCTGAGCGTGGACAGCAGCAGATCGCTGCGCTGCTCGATGCGGGAGACATTCTCCTGGTTGATGCCGAGCTTCGCCGCGACGCTCGCCTGCGTCTGTTCCCGCGCCTTGCGCAGGTCGCGCAGGGACATCTCTTCGGCAATCAGGGCGCGCGCTCGCTCCTCCACGCGTTGGCGGCGCTCCGGGGCCAGTCCGTCCAAACGCTCACCGAGTGTCGACATGATCACCTCCGTACGTCACGCAGCCGGTCAAGATGGGCGTCGAACCGTTCGTCGGCCCGTCTGATCAACTGGTTGTAGAAGCGCCGCTCGCCCACGCCCGCCTTGTCCCCGGCCGCGAGCAGGGTATGACTTAGTGATCATAGGACGTCAAGAGCATATCGCGGGAGCCGCAGGCTCACCGAAGACGTCCGGGCAGGCCCTCAGCGCTCGCGGGCCATGTTGCTGTAGAAGGGCAGCAGGCGGCCGGGTTGGCCCCACTCCTCGCGGCGGCCGGGCGCGGTCTGCTCCGGCTCGATGAGGCCGCGCTCCACGGCGAACTCCGGCGCGTAGACCGTCAGGCCGGAGTAGAACATCGGGTGCGCCGAGGCGGCGATGTGCGCGCAGGTGCGCGCCGCCGCCAGCGGCGAGTCGTGGTTGCGCGGGTCGTAGGCCTCGCCGCGCTGCACGGCCTTGCGCTCCACCGCCACGTCGCCGGGCTCGACGTTGACGACGGCGATGCCGTCCTCGCGCAGCTCCTTGGCGAGCGCGGGCCCGATGCGGTTGAAGGCCGCCTTGCTCACCCCGTAGGAGAGCCCGCCGCGGCCCGTCCAGTGCCCCGTCGGCAGCTTCGCGGTCTCCATGACGCCCTCGAGCGAGCTGATGTGCAGGATCAGCCCGCCGCCCTGCGCGACCATCAGCGGTGCGATCTTCGTGAGCAGGTAGAGCGGCGCGAGCGCGTTGACGCGCATCGAGTCCTCGAAGACCTCGTAGGGCGTGTCCAGGAAGCGGTCCTTGAAGCCCGGCCCCACGAAGCGCGCGTTGTTGACGAAGACGTCGATGCCGCCGAACTCGCGGGTCGCGGTCTCGATCAGCGCGTCCATGTCGGAGCGGCTCATCAGGTCGCAGCGGACCGCGAGGCCGCGCCGTCCGGCCGCCTCGACCTGCGCGATCGTGTCGCGCAGGCTGCCGCCCGGGACGGGCTGCACGTTCGACTCGTGGACGGTCTCCGACATCTCCCGCGGCTCGCCCTCCTCGAGGGTGCGGGCGGCGGCGATCACGTCGTAGCCGGCCTCGGCGAGGGCGACGGCGGTCGCCTTGCCGATGCCGCGGCTGGCGCCGGTCACCAGCGCGACCCGTCGTTCGGCCTGCTGCTCGGTCATGCGCGTCTCCCTGCTGCTGGCCTTCCGTGCCCTCTCCTCGGGGGAGAGGATACAGGCGGGCGGGCGCGGCGCGAGCCTCAGCTCTCGCGGGCCATGTTGCTGTAGAAGGGCAGGATGCGGTCCGGGTTGGCGTGAGCGCCGATCCTCGAGCGTGGGCAGAACCGGCTGGCTACGCGTCGCCTGGGCTGCCGGGCGTCAAGTCCACGGTGAGCGGCCGGTGGTCGCTCTGGGGCCAGGCCGCGAAGCTCCCGACCTCCACGCTGGCAAGACGGCCGAGCCACGTCTCGGGAAGGAAGCAGTAGTCGAGGTGGAACGGCCGAGATTCGTTGAACAGGAAGTAGTGGGTGGCGCGGGTCTCCGCGCCGGGAGCCTCGCCATGGAAGTGGTGATAGGCGCTGACCAGCCCGAGCTCGTCCCGCATGCGTTGCAGGAACCGCGGCGAGGCGCGTTCCTGGCCCACCACGCTCGGCGAGCTGTTGAAGTCACCGGCGGCCACGACCGGCATGCCGTCCGCCGCGGCCACGCAGGCGGTCATCGCCTCCCAGGCCACCGCATTGAAGGGCGGATGCGTCCAGACCCCGACGAACACGAACGGTTCCGGCGCTTGCACGACCACGGGCACGACCGTGGGGTGCAGGGATGGAATCTCGATGGCCTCGATCGGTAACGCCGGGGAGGTGCTCACGACCGCCGCGCCCTTAAGCGGATCGGTCCCGCGCCAACTGACGGACGGGTCTTCAGCGGCGGGGCGGCGACACTCCTGCAGCGCGACCAGATCCCCGCCCAGCGGCCCCAGCAGGGCCAGGAAGCCTTCGATCTCCGCTCCCCACCGCCAACAGTTCCAGGTCGTCACGCGCATCACATCGCTCCCCTCGTCACCCCGAGGCTCGCCGGACAGTGTGGCAGACCCTTCGTTGCGGGGGATCGCGGTCACGGGCATCTTGCGGGGCGCTATCATCGGCGGCGCTGGACCCGGAGGCTCCGGGGCGCGCGCGGAGGTGGGCGGATGGCGCGAGACCCGCTGCAGACGAGGCTCTGCGAGGAGTACGGCTGCGAGTACCCGATCATCGCCTTCGCGCACACGCGCGACGTGACGGTGGCGGTCTCCAACGCGGGCGGCATCGGCATGCTCGGCCAGAGCACGGTCTCCGCCGAGGAGATGCGCACGAACATCCGCTGGGTCAAGGAGCGCGTCGGCGACCGACCCTTCGGCGTCGACATCACCATCCCCTCCTCCTACGTCGAGGGCTCGCGCGAGGAGCTGGAGCAGCAGATCCCGCAGGGCCACTGGGACTTCATCGACCGGCTGATCGAGGAGAACCAGATCCCGGAGCCGAAGACGCCGCCGCCGTGGGGCAACACGCGGCTGCGCGGGCTCGCGGCGACGCGCGCCAAGCTCGAGATCATGATGGAGGAGCAGATCCCGATCTTCGCCTCCGGCCTCGGCAGCCCCGCCTTCGTGCTGGACGAGATGCACGACGCAGGCGTGAAGGTCTGGGGCCTGATCGGCCTCGCGAGGCAGGCCGCGCGCGAGCTCGACGCCGGGCTCGACCTGATCATCGCGCAGGGGCAGGACTCGGCCGGCCACACCGGCCGGATGGGCACCTTCTCGCTCGTGCGCGAGGTGACCGAGCTGGCGAAGGCGTACGACATTCCGATCGTCGCCGCGGGCGGGATCACGACCGGCGCGCACATCGTGGCCGCGCTCGCCCTCGGAGCGGTCGGCGTCTGGACGGGCACGATCTGGCAGGCGACGCACGAGTCCGAGACGAAGCAGTGGCAGAAGCAGCGGCTGCTGCGCGCCGAGAACCAGGACGCCTGGGTCTCGACCGCGATGGACGGCAAGCGCAACCGCGGCGTCCGCAACAAGTACTACGAGGCGTGGGAGGCCGGCGGCTCGCCCGAGCCGCTGCCGATGCCGCTGCAGGACATCGTCGGTGGCAAGCTGCTGCAGGCGGCGGACGACTGGGACCTCGAGGACTGGGCCGGCCCCGTCGCCGCCGGGCAGGGCGTCGGCTTCGTCAAGGAGATCAAGCCCGCGCGGCAGGTGGTGTTCGACCTCATGGGGGAGGCCTACGACACCCTCGAGCGGATGGGACACGCCGCCGCGGGAGCGTAGCGACGAGCTGACGAGCTAACGAGTCGAAGGGAAGGACCGGACACATGGCGGACGAGCTGAAGTTCGAGGTCAAGGGGCGTGTCGCCTGGCTGACGATGAACCGGCCGGAGGTGCACAACGCGCTCAGCTACGCGCTCAACCAGGCGCTGGCCGACGCCTGGGAGGAGGTCAGGAACAACGACGACATCTGGATCGCCGTGCTTACCGGGGCGGGGCGCTCCTTCTGTTCCGGCATGGACCTCAAGGAGCGCGCCGCGGTGGACGCGCGCGGCGAGGACTGGAGCAAGAAGCACACGGTGGGCAGCGGCATGCCGGAGGGCGTCTGGAAGCCGGTGATCGCCGCGATCCGCGGCTACTGCCTCGCGGGCGGCTGGCAGCTCGCGCAGCTCTCCGACTTCCGCTTCGTCTCCGAGGAGGCGACGCTCGGCATCCGCGAGGTGAAGCGCGGCCTGATGCCCGCCTGGACGGTGGACCTGCCTCGCATCATCGGCCTCGGGAACGCCCTCGAGGTGGTGCTGACCGGCGAGTACATCACGCCGCAGCGCGCGCTGGAGATGGGCTTCGCGACACGCGTCGTCCCGGATGACAAGCTGATGGAGGAGGTCGAGGCGTTCACGCAGATCCTGCTGGAGAACGCGCCGCTCTCCGTGCGCGGGCTCAAGGAGGTGCTCTACCGCGGCGCCACGCTGACCCGCCACGAGGGCCTCCAGATCGCCCGCCACATCCTCGCGCCGATCCAGCACAGCGAGGACATCAAGGAGGGCCCGCGCGCCTTCGCGGAGAAGCGCCAGCCGGTCTGGCAGGGGCGCTAGCGCGTCGTCGCTTCCGGCCCCCTCGCCCCTCGCGGGAGAGGGCGGGGGTGAGGGGGAGCGCGGTCGCGCCGCGCGGGATGGCCGGGGAGGACTGACGCATGCCTTCCGACTACGAGCGGATCAACGAGGAGAACGGGCGGAAGTACGGGACTGACATCGGGCGCATCGGGCCGACCCTGCTCGGAAACCGCTACGCCGACCGTACTCACTTTGTGTTCGAGCTGCTCCAGAACGCCGAGGACGCGCTGCGTCGGCGGGGCGGGGCTGAGGGCTCGGGGCGGGTGCGCTTCGCGCTAGCGAACGGCGCCGTCAGCTTCTCCCATTTCGGGCTGCCGTTCACGCCCGACGATGTGCGCGCCGTGTGCGGGATCATCGAAGGCACGAAGGAAGACGATCTCATCGCAATCGGCCGCTTCGGCATCGGGTTCAAGTCCGTCTATGCGGTCACGGACGTCCCGCAGATCCACTCGGGCGATGAGCACTTCGCGGTCCGCGACTACGTGCACCCCGCCGCCATGGACCCGATCATGCTCGCGGATGGCGAGACGGTCATCGCCCTCCCGCTCCGAGATGGCGACGCGGATGTGCCTGACGAGGTAGCCGGGCAGTTCGAGCGCCTCGGCGAGGAGCGGACGCTGCTGTTCCTTCGCGAGATGAGCGAGATTGAGTGGTCGGTCGAGGATGGGCCGTCCGGCTACTGCCGGCGCGAGGAGACCGCCGAGAGCGAAGGGGTGCGCTTCGTCAAGCTGCTCAGCGCGATGGACGGCGCTGATCCGGTCGAGGAGATGTGGCTCGTATTCTCGCGCGAGGTACATCACGTGGGAACGTCGGCGGGGTACGTCGAGCTCGCCTTCAGGATCACGGCGGATGACGACGGGGCAGAGGCGATCGACGTCATCGGTGAATCGCCCCTCGCGGCCTTCTTCCCGACCGTGATCGAGACACATCTCGGGATGCTCGTCCAGGGACCGTACCGGACCACGCCCAGCCGGGAGACCATTCCTTGGGCCGATGACTGGAACCGCCATCTGGTGGAGGAGACCGCCAGCCTGCTGGTGGACGCGCTGCGCCATCTGGGAGACCGCCGGCTGCTCACGGCGCGCGTCTTCGAAGCGCTTCCGCTCAGCCGGCAGCGATTCTCCGAGGGCCCCAATCGCTTCTTCGCGCCTCTGTTCGCCGCGGTGCACGGGGCGATAAGGTCGGAGCCGCTGCTACCGGCGCACAAAGGCGGCTACGTGGCCGCCTCGCAGGCGCGGCTAACGCCATCGGCCGGTCTCCGCGATCTGCTCTCACGTCACCGACTGGCGGAGTTGCTCGGCCAAGACAAGCCTGTCGCCTGGCTCTCACGCGACATTACGAAGAGCTCAACACCCGATCTCTATCGCTACTTGACGAACGAGCAGGGCGTCGAGGAACTCGCGACATCCGACCTCCTGGAGCTTCTTTCGTACGGTGAGAAATTCTTGCGGGCTCAGACCGACCGGTGGATACGGAGGCTGTACGAGTTCCTCGGCAGGGAAGACATAGATTCGTACCGTTACCTTCTTGATGGCGTGCCTCTGATCCGGCTTGAGGACGGAACGCACATTGAGTGGCTCTGGGGCGAGCCCGTCGCATTCCTCCCAACGGAGCCGCCGTCGGGGTTCCCGAACACGGTCCATCCTGCGGTGTGTGAGTCGACGCCGGCGCGGGAGTTCCTGCGGTCACTCGGAGTGACGGAACCGGATCAGGTCGACGAACTCGTACGCAGCGTCATCCCGAGGTATCGCAATCAGGAGATCGTCAGGAAGTCCGTATACACCAACGACGTGCGAAGAATTGCGGACGTCTGGGAAGAGGCATCGAGGGAGCGGCGCGGGGAACTGGTCGAGGCTCTTCGAGAGACCCCGTTCGTCCGCGTCGTCGACGCCGGAACCGGCGAGCGGTCGTTCGTCCGTCCGGAGGACGCGTACCTCGCCACGAAGCAACTGCGGGATCTCTTCGAGGGCGTGCCGTCCGCCCTGCTCGTGGACAGGTCCGTACCGCGTCTAGGTGTAGTTCCCACGAACGTTGTTTACAGGCGTGAGGCGGGGACAGCCCCGCCGATACCGCCGTGTGGCCGGCGAGCATTGTAGCGGTAGAGCCAGCGCGGGAGCTGGTGCAGCCGCTCGGCGTTGGAGCGGTAGGGGCGGGCGTAGGCCCACTCGTTCTGCAGGATCTGGATGAAGCGCTCGGCCTTGCCGTTGGTTTGCGGGCGGTAGGGCCGGGTGTGCCGCAGTTCCACGCCAGCGGCGGCAGCCACGCGGCGGAAGTCGCCGGAGACGGTGTAGACCTTCGCGTTGTCCGTGAGCACGCCGCGCACGCGCACGCCGCGGCGGCCGAAGGCGGCGAGCGCCTGCTCGAGGAAGGCGGCGCAGCTGGGGCCGCGCTCGTCGGGCAGGGCGGCGACGTAGGCGTAGCGGCTGTGGTCGTCGACGGCGACGTGGAGGTAGTCGAGGCCGCGGGTGCGCGGGGTCCGGGCGGAGCGCCCGCGCACGCGGTGTCCGCCGCCCTCGGGGATGCGGCCCAGCTTTTTCACGTCGATATGCAGCAGGTCGCCGGGGGCGGGGTGCTCGTAGCGGACCACCGCGCGGGTGACGCGGTGCAGCCGGTCGAGGCGGTTGAGACCGAAGCGCCTGAGCACGGCGTAGACGGTGGAGCGGGCGATCCCGAGCGCCCAGGCAATGCGGTGCGGCCCGAACCCCTGGCTGCGGCGCACGGCGCAGATGCGCTGCTCGAGCGCGGCTGCGGTGCGGCGCGGGTTGGAACGCGGAGCGGAGCTGCGGTCGCGGAGCCCGGCCGCACCCTCCTCCCGGTAGCGGCGCCACCACTTGGCGACCGTCGCACGAGAAACCCGGAAGCGCCGCGCAACCTCCGCCTGCGACCAGCCGGCCTCGACCTCCAGAACCAGCTCCAGCCGGGTGGCCGGAGTCAGACGCGCGTTAGGATGTGCCACGAGAGGCTCCTCTCCTGCTACTGGTGCGTTCGTCACACACACACAGCAGCAGGCGGAGCCCCTCACCTGCAACAACCTACGTGGGAACTACATCTAGGCGGCGAGGCGATGAGCGACTTGCTGGAGGAGTGCGGAGCTTCGCGGACGTTGAAGCCGATTACGGCCAACAGGGACGCCCGCCTCAGCCGGTTCACGAGTGCAGAACTGCGGAAGATGCGCGAGGCGACGCGATGGAAATCCAGCACCGGTAGAGAGAGTGTGACCGACTACGAATTCCGGGGCCTGGAGGCGTTGCTGGATTACCTCGTAGATCTGCCAGTGGAGGAAGCCGTTACCCGGGCTGAGCGGCTGTGGGGCGTCCTCCGCGAGTCAAGTGGTTCGCGCCAATGGACCAGGGGTCGCTACGAGTGGCACTACTACACGTCCCGGTCACGTGGCTTTGAGTCCACCGCGGTCCGCTTGCTGAACAACACGGCATGGGTGCCGGACCGGTCCGGCGACCTACAACCTCCCCATCGCGTCGAGTTCGCGAGCCTCGGTTGGAGGCGGGAAGAGTTCCTCGAATCGATCATCAAGTTCCGGCGACCGGAGCCGCCCTCAGAGGTTGCCGTCCTCGCGAAGGCGGCGGATGTGGACCGGGGTGCCCTCGAAGCAGTGAAGGAGGCACAGGATGCGGGCCTCAGCCCCGAGGCGATACGTCAAACCCTGCGTCGTGAGGCCCGCCGCCAGCGCATCCTCGCCGACCCGTCGCCGCGGGGCGACGATGGGAGCGCGGGCGTCGGAGCGAATAGCAGCGGCGAGAGGGCAGCAGAGGGCGCAACCTCGGGTGCCGACGCTGCTGACGATGGCCGCCAGGCCCGGGACCCAGACGACGAGCCGTCGAGTGGCGGCGAGCGTGTCTTCGAGTCGTACATCCGGGTGGTGCGGGAGTCCGTCGCGACGGAAGAAGGCCGCCGCGAGCAAGCGCGGCGGACGGGTCTCGAGGACGACGCCATCGCGCTGATCCAGAAGCAGGAGCCCTCGCTCAAGGGCACCCGGCGCGACAATCCCGGCTTCGATCTGTACGAGGTCGGCGAGGATGGAGAGCCCGTACGCTGGGTCGAAGTAAAGGCAATGTCGGGACGGTGGGAGTCACACGCCGCCACCCTCACGCCCACGGAATTCGACTACGCTCGCAAGAAGGGCGAGGCGTACTGGCTCTACGTCGTCGAGCACGCGGGGACGGAACGCCACAAGATCGCGAGAATCAACGACCCGGCAGGCTGGGATTCCTGGTACACGTTCGACAAGGGCTGGCGTGTGGCGGCGGAGCCCGCCTCGCCTCGCGAGGGGGATGCATAGATGACCAACGCAACGGCACAACACGACCTGCTGCTGCGGGGCGGGACGCTGCTCGATCCCGCGCAGGGCGTGCATGGTGCGCGCGATGTCGCCTTCCGCGGGGGGCGGGTCAGCGCCGTCGCCGAGCGCATCGAGGCGGAGTCGGCCGCCGAGGTCGTCGATGTCGCCGGGCGGCTGGTGACGCCGGGGCTGATCGACCTGCACGGGCACTTCTACCACGGCGGCACCGGCAGCGCGGTCGCTGCCGACGAGGCCTGCCTGCCCTCGGGCGTGACGACGGGCCTCGATGCCGGGAGCGCCGGCTTCGCGAACTACGGGGCGATGCGCGACTACGTCTTCCCCGCGCACCGCGTGCGGCTGCTCGCGCTGCTGCACATCGGCGCGGTCGGGCTGGCGCCCTCGCGCGCGGTCGGCGGCGAGTTGCGCGACCTGCGGCTGATCGACGTCGATGCGACCGCCGGGGAGATCCGCGCCAACCCCGGATTCCTGTTCGGCGTGAAGGTGCGGATGCAGCGCGACGCCGTCTCGCACTGGGACGCGCGGGAGGCGCTGGCGCTGGCGCGCAAGGCGGCCGACGACTCCGACTCGCTGCTGATGGTGCACGTCAGCGGCACCCCGATCCCGCTGCCGGAGATCCTCGACGTGCTGGGCGAGGGCGACGTGGTGACGCACGCCTTCAACCCGCACAGCGAGGGCATCCTCGACGGGCGCGGCGCGCTGCGCCCGGAGGTGCTGGCGGCGCGCGAGCGCGGCGTGGTGATGGACGTCGGCCACGCCGGCGTGCATTTCGGCATCGAGGTAGCGAGGCAGGCGATGGCGCAGGGCTTCCCGCCCTCGACGATCAGCACGGACATCCACATCCCGCCGCCCGGCCGCATCACCTACCGCATGCACGAGCTGATCGCCCACCTGCACGCGCTCGGCATGCCGCTCGAGGACGCCGTCGAGGCGAGTACCGCCAGCCCCGCCGCCGTCCTCGGACTGGGGCACGAGATCGGCTCGCTCGCTCCCGGCATGGCGGGGGACGCCGCCGTCTTCGATCTCGTCGAGGGCGCGGTGAGCTGGGTCGACATGTCCGGCGGCAGCGTTGAGGGCGCGCTGCGCCTCGCCCCGGCGCTCACGGTCCTCGGCGGCGAGGTCGCCTGGCGGGCGGTGTAGCGGCACGTCCGTCCGACGGGCTTGCGATGCAGGCTGCGCACGCCCACGATCGCTCCGCTGACCACGCGCCGAGTCTGAGGCTGGAGCTCATGCGCACGTTCCCGACGCTCGCCCTCGGCCTGACGTTCCTCCTGCTGCTCGCTGCCTGTAACCCGTTCCAGTCCTCGGAGGAGCGGGTGCTGACCATCCTCTACTGGCAGGCGCCGACGTTGCCCGGTCCGTACCTGGCGGCCGGCTACAAGGACCGGGACGCCGGCGCGATCACGCTCGAGCCGCTGGCCAGCTACGACCCCAACGGCGACCTCGTGCCGACACTGGCCGAGGAGATCCCGACGCTCGCGAACGGCGGCCTGTCCGGGGATCTGATGTCGATCACGTGGCGGCTGCGCGAGGACCTCAAGTGGTCGGACGGCAGCGACGTGACGGCGGACGACGTGGTCTTCACCTGGCGCTACTGCGTCGACGAGGCCACGGGATGCACGGCGCATAGCGCGTTCAGCGGCATCGCCTCGGTCGAGGCCGTCGATGAGCTCACCGTGCGGGTCACCTTCGAGGCGCCCACGCCGTACCCGTACAGCGCCTTCGTGAGTGCCGGCTCGCCGATCCTCAGCCGGGAGCAGTTCGCAGGCTGCATCGGCGCGGCGGCCACGACCTGCGAGGAGCAGAACACCGCCCCGCTGGGCACCGGCCCGTATCGCATCACCGACTTCACGCCCAACGAGAGCGCCGAGTACGAGCGCAACCCGCACTACCGCGGCGAGGAGCCGTACTTCGACCGCGTGATCCTCAAGGGCGGCGGCGACGCGATCTCCGCGGCGCGCGCCGTGATGGAGGCGGGTGAAGCCGACTACGCCTGGAACCTGCAGGTGGCGCCGGAGGTGCTGACCGGGATGCAGGCGGCCGGACATGGCGCCGTGGTCGCCGCCTTCGCCAGCGACGTGGAGCGCATCGTCATCAACCAGACGAACGCGGACCCCGCGCTCGGCGACGACCGTTCCGAGTACCTCGAGGGACGGAACCCGCACCCGTTCCTGACGTTCACGCCGATCCCCCGGGCGATGTCGATGGCGATCGATCGCAAGCTGATCGCGGATCGGCTCTACGGCTTCGCCGCGGAGCCCACCTGCAACCTCATCACCGGGCCTCCAAACTACGTCTCAAGCGCCAACGACGGTTGCCTGACGCGGGACATCGAGGGCGCCAACCGGCTGCTGGACGAGAGCGGCGTCCTCGATAGCGACGGCGACGGCATCCGCGAGCACAACGGCATGCCGCTGCGGATCGTCTACCAGACCTCGACGAACGACATCCGGCAGGCCACGCAGGAGCTCGTTCGCGACTGGTGGCGGCAGATCGGCATCGAGGCCGAGCTGGTGCAGCACGACGCCAGCCTGTTCTTCGGCGGCGATCCCGCGACGAACCCGAACGAGTCGTACCGCAGGTTCTTCGCGGACGTGCAGATGTACACGACCGGCCCCGCTATCGATCCTCAGCAGCACCTGTCCGGCCTCCAGTGCGATCACATCCCGACACGGGACAACAACTGGGGCGACGACAACGTCGCACGCGCCTGCAACGCCGAGTACGACGAAGTGTTCGGCCAGCTCTCGAAGGCCACGCTCGGGCCGGAGCGCGAGGCGCTGGTCAGGCAACTGAACGACATTCGCGTGCAGAACTACTACCAGATACCGCTCGCGAATCGCGGCTTCGTGTCCGCGCACGCGAACAGCCTGAAGGGCGTGCGCATGAACGCCTGGGACAGCGAGCTCTGGAACATCGCGGAGTGGCGCCGCTAGGCGGCGAGCGGACAGCGACGCCGCCGAGTGTGCGCTGCACGCAGACTGCGGCAACTGCGAGCGCATGTAATGCAATATGCAGTACACTCGCGTCATGCCGACGCGTGAGGCGCTCCTCATCGAGGCGTGAGGCGAGCTGTTCCGCTTCTACTACGATGCGGAGGCGCCGCAAGTGCTACATGTCACGCTGCGGCACGGAACCACGCCACGGGACGCTATCCGCGCGTTCTTCGAAGGCGAGAGCGGACCGTGGGACGAGGCCAGACAGCGGGTCGAGACCGTGAGCGAGACACATGGCCTCTACTGGACACGGCACGCGCATGACCGCTCGGTGATCGTGATCAGTTGCTTCGAACGGGAGAGGGAATGATGGCCAATCCGCGCAAGCCTCTCGACATGAAGGTCGTGTCCGAGCGCGTCGAGGAGGATGCTCACGTGTCCGAACTCGTCTCGCGCCTCGAGGCGGAGGCTGACCGCGAACTGGGAGCAGGCAACGTCAGTCTGCGCTGGGGCAAGGGGCAGATCGCCGTCGTCAAGCGAGCCGCGGCCATCCTCGGCGTGCCCTACCAGACCTATCTCAAGCAGGTGGTCTTCCGCCAGGCGCTCGCCGACATCGAGCAAGCCACGGCAGTGCTCGCCCCGGAAGCGCAAGGGCAGGACTCTGGCCGGCAATCCCGGTCGCGCACGAGTTGACGCGGCGTCCGGGCAGACTGCAATGCGTGGCCCGCGTCTCTCACGGGGCGCAGTGGCCCGCTCCTGCCAGCGCTGCTACTCCGACCAGCCGCTGATCCTCGACGGCGTCACGCTGATGACGACGAAGTTCATCCTCGACAGGATCTGCTCGGCGTAGGGCGGTCCCTCGTCTGCGCCCTTGTAGTTCAGCGCCATGGCGTGGACGAGCTGCGCGATGTCCTCGGCGTCCGAGACCGTAGCCGTGCCGTTGACGATGACGTAGCGGTAGGGCGCGTCCGGCGTTGCGACGGAGATGGAGACGCGGGGGTCGTGCGCGATGTTGCGCAGCTTTATCGCCGTCGGCCGCGCGAAGACCTTCACCGCCTCGCCGTCGTAGTGGAACCAGACCGGCGCGACGTGCGGCGAGCCGTCCGGCCGCACCGTCGCGAGGTCGGCGATGCGCGGTTCGCGCAGGAAGGCGTCCGCTTCTTCGGGTGTCATGGCTTCGCCCCTTTCCGGTCGCGCCTTGGCGCGACCCTAGTAGGCCCCCTGCTGCTCGAAGAGGCGGCGCAGGTTGCCCGTCGTGATCTCCTCGATCTGGTCCTCGGGCACAGCGCGATCGCGCAGGCCGGGGATCACCTTCGTCGGGATCGTGAGGTAGTTCCACTCCGGGAAGCGCGTGTCGCGGATGTGGCGCGGCACGTTGAGCGAGAACGATCCGGCGTCGTGCGAGACGACCATGCGATCGGCGTAGCCGCGGCTGCTCAGCTCCGCGATGACGTCGGTGCGCTTCTCCGTGTCCGCGCCGATCTTCGTCCCGTAGCGGTCCATCCCGATGATGCTGCCGCGGTCCATCACACCCATCAGGTAGTCGAGGTCGTCCGTGTCGCCGGAGTGGCCGATCACGACGCGCGTCAGGTCGACGCCCTCGGCCTCGAACACGTCCTGCTGGTCCCTGCCGGTGCCGTGGAAGGGGTTCGAGTGCGTCATGATCGGCACGCCGGTCGCGCGATGGGTGAGCGCGCCCGCGCGCAGCATCAGCTCGTTGAGCGGCGTCACTTCTTCCTCGGTTGCGAGCTTGATGCAGGCGGCCTTCACGCCGCTGTCCGCCATGCCCACCTCGATGTCCATCACGAACAGCTCGACGACCGGGTCAGCGGTGCGCCGCTCGAAGTAGCGAGGAATCCGCCGGTGCACGCCGGTGGCGAGGATGATCTGCATCTTCGTGCCCTCGGCGACGCGGCGGATGATCGAGGCGTCGCGCCCCAGGTCCACCGTCGTGAGATCGACCACGGTGCGCACGCCGTGGTTCCAGACCTCGTCGAGGCGGGCCCGCGCGTCCACGATCTCCTTCTCGACATCGATCACGTGCGGCCAGTTGTGCCGCACCGCGAGGTCGCCGCTGATGATGTGCTCGTGCGATAGCGTGAAACCGAGGTCCGCCGTATCAACGGGGCCGAGCGCGGTCTCGACGGTGGGCATTGCGTCCTCCTCGGTACCCGACCGGTCAGGCCGGCCGTACTTCGATCCAGGCCATGCGCACGTCCGCCGCCCGTGCGCGAGCGAGCGCGCGCCGTCGCTCCCCGTACTTCCCGTCGAGCAGCGCGTCGGCCGTCGCGGTGAGCGGGTCCGAGTCCTCGAGGATCCGCGCCTCGCCCTCGATCCATGGGCCGCTCACAACCCCCGCCGCGTCGCAGATCGCGATCCGCACGGCGCTGCCGTTGCGGATCCGCTTCATCTTGCCTGCGGCCGCCAGCGAGCGCGCATACAGCGCGCCCTCGTGCAGGGCGAACCAGAGCGCGGTCGGGACGGCATCGCCGCTGCGCCTGAAGGTCGCGAGGCTGACGTGGTCCTCGCCCTCGAGGCCGGCGAACGCGGCGGGATCGCTCATTGCGGCCTCCCTAGCTGTCGAAGAGGAAGATCTGGCGGGCTTCGTCGCCGGCGATGGCCGAGTCGAACATGCCAACGGCGTCGTCGATGGTGCCGCGGTTGGTGATCATGGCATCGAGCTTGAGCTGACCACCAAGATACATATCGACATAACGCGGGATGTCGACCTTCAGCCGGTTCGAGCCCATCGAGGAGCCCTGCAGCTTCTTCTCGCGCAGTAGATCGCGCCCGAGGATGCGGATCTCGGAGCCGATCGGCATCACGCCGATGACGGTGCAGGTGCCGCCGGCGCGGAGCGCGTCGAAGGCCTGGCGTCCGACCTCGGGCTTGCCGATCGCCTCGAAGGTGTAGTCCGCGCCGCCGCCGGTGATCTCACGGATCGCCTCGACGGGGTCGGTCTCGGCGCCGTTGACGACGTGGGTGGCGCCGATGTTGGTGGCGTTGACGAGCTTGTCGTCGCGGATGTCGATGGCGATCACGGTGCGCGCGCCGGCGACGACGGCGCCGTTGATCGCGCTGAGGCCGACGCCGCCGGTGCCGAAGACGGCGACCGTGCTGCCGGGCTCGACCTTCGCGGTGCGCAGCGCGGCGCCGAAGCCCGTGGTGACGCCGCAGCCGATCAGCGAGGCGCGGTCGAGGGGCATGTCGTCGCGGATCTTCACCATCCCGTTCTTGTGCAGCAGCATGTACTCCGCGTGGCTGCCGACGCGGGCGTGCTGGTGCAGGCCCTGGCCGTCGCGCGAGAGGCGCGGCGGGTCGTCGGGGCCGCGCTCCGGCTTCATCTCGCAGAGGTTGCTGCGGCCGGTCAGGCAGTCGACGCACTCCCCGCAGTAGACGGAGAGGCAGGCGATCACGTGGTCGCCGGGCTTGAACTCCTCGACGCCGGGGCCGACGGCCTCGACGACGCCGGCGCCCTCGTGGCCGAAGACGGCGGGGTAGGGCATCGCGGAGGTGCCGTCGAAGTAGTGGAGGTCGCTGCCGCAGATGCCGCTGGCGGCGGTCTTGACGAGCACCTCGCCGGCCATTGGCTCGTCGATCTCGACGTTCTCGATGGTGATCGGCTTGCCGACGTCATGGAAGATCACTGCTCGCATCGGGGCTCCCTCCGGGGCTGATCGTGCGCGCCGCGCGCCGCGACGGCTGCGGGGATTCTATCCTGCGCACGTCCGCGGCGTGATGGCCGCGCGTGACGAGCGCGGGCGGCGCGTGGTACGGATGGCCTGCGCGGGAGCCGCGAGGCGAGGGGGTGTGCGGTGCAGGAGTTCGCCGGCAAGGTCGCGGTCGTGATGGGCGGCGGCGGAGTGCTGGGCGCGGCCATGGCGCGCCACTTCGCGCGCGAGGGCATGGCGGTCGCCCTCGCCGACGCGGATGTCGACGCCCTCGCCGCGACGCGGGAGGAGCTGCTGGAGCGCGGCGCGCGCGTGATCGCCGTCGAGACGGACATCTCCAGCGGCGAGAGCGTCGAGGCGCTGGCCGCGCGCGTGACCGAGGAACTCGGCGGCGTGCATCTGCTCGTCAACAACGTCGGGATCAACACCCGCGACGTCTCGGTCTGGACGACCAGCGAGCGCGACTGGCAGTGGGCGATCGGCGCGAACCTCTGGGGGATGATCCACGCGCTGCGCAGCTTCGTCCCGATCATGCTGGAGAGCGGCGAGGAGGGGCACATCGTCAACACCGCCTCGACGGCGGGCCTCGCGGGGCGGCCGGGCACCGGCAGCTACGTGGTCACGAAGAGCGCCGTGCTGGCGCTGAGCGAGGTGCTCTGGCACGAGCTGAAGCGCGACGAGGCGGCGGTCAGCGTCTCCGTGCTGATCCCGCACATCCGCGGCGCGGTGACGCGCACGCGGCGGCCCGAGGAGTTTGCGAATCCCGGCCAGGAGGATCAGGCGGAGCTCGACATGGAGCGCTACCACGTGCGCCTCGCGGTCTCGCAGAGCCGCACCGACTACCCGACGGCCGACGAGATCGCCGGGCACGTCATCGACTCGATCCGCGAGGATCGCTTCTACATCATCAGCCGGCCGGACATCGGCCACGCGATCGCGCGCGCCCGCGCCGAGGCGATCGTGGACGGCCGCGCCCCGGCGACGGCGGGTATGGAGTACCACCAGCGTCACGAGACGGATGCGCCCGAGGGCTAGCAGCGTCCGGCGGCGAGGGTCCGCGAGGAGGTTCCGATGCGCGTAGCGGTGCTGGACGACTACCAGAGCGTGGCGATGGAGGTGGCGGACTGGTCCGTCCTCCCGGCAGGGACCGAGGTCCAGACGTTCTCCGACCACCTCGATGACATCGAGGCGGTCGCGGAGCGGCTGAGGGAGTTCGAGATCGTGGTCGCGATGCGGGAGCGCACGCCGTTCCCGCGCGAACTGCTGGAGAGGCTGCCGAGGCTGGAGCTGCTGATCACGACGGGCAGCCAGAACGCCGCCATCGATGTCGAGGCGGCGCGCGAGCTGGGCGTGGTTGTGTCCGGAACCGGCTCGCTCGGCTTCGCGACGGCGGAGCTGACGTGGGGCCTGATCCTGGCGCTGGCCCGGCAGATCCCGCGCGAGGACCGCGCGATCCGCGAGGGCGGCTGGCAAGTCGCGCTGGGCCAGGGACTGCAGGGCAAGACGCTCGGCATCATCGGGCTCGGCAACCTCGGCACGCAGGTGGCGAGGATCGGCGCCGCCTTCGGGATGGAGCTCGTCGCCTGGAGCCAGAACCTGACCGAGGAGCGCGCGCAGGAGGCGGGCGCGGAGCTCGCGCCGCTGGAGGACCTGCTCGCGCGCTCGGACGTGATCACGATCCACCTCAAGCTGAGCGAGCGCACCCGAGGGCTGATCGGCGCGCCCGAGCTGGAGGCGATGAAGCAGAGCGGCTACATCGTGAACACCTCGCGGGGGCCGATCATCGACGAGGACGCGCTTGTCGAGGCGCTCGAGGCGGGCGCGATCGCCGGCGCCGGGCTCGACACCTTCGACCGCGAGCCGCTGCCGCTCGACCACCCCCTGCGGCGGCTGCCGAACACGGTGCTGACGCCGCACGTCGGCTACGTGATCGAGGAGGGCTATCGCGGCTACTACGGCGACGCGGTCGAGGACATCGCCGCCTTCCTCGCGGGGTCGCCGGTGCGGATGATCGAGGAGAACGCCGGCTACCAGTCCGGTATCTAGGCGGCGCGGCGGGCGCGGGCTGAGCGGGGCGGCAGCGTGCGGATCACGGTCCTGGCCGGCGGCGTGGGGGCCGCGCGCTTCCTCGACGGGCTCTGCCGCGTCGAGGACCCGGCGACGATCACGGTCGTCTGCAACGTCGGCGACGACTTCCAGTGGCGCGGGCTGCACGTCTCGCCCGACATCGACACGGTCATCTACACGCTCGCCGGCCTCGAGGGCGAGCAGGGCTGGGGCCACCGCGGCGACACGTTCGCGATGCTCGACGAGCTGGAGGCGCTGGGCGAGGAGCCGTGGTTCCGCATCGGTGATCGCGACCTCGCGACGCACGTCTGGCGCAGCGAGCGGCTGCGCGGCGGCGAGACGCTGAGCGCGGTCACGGCGGAGCTGGCGAGGCGGCGCGGGCTGCGCTGCCGGCTGCTGCCCGTCACCGACGACCGGCATCCCACCGTGGTCGCGACGCCCGAGGGCGAGCTCGCCTTCCAGGACTACTTCGTGCGCGGTCGCGCCTCGGCGACCGTGACGGGGCTGCGCTTTCCCGGCGCGGCGGAGGCGCGCCCCGCGCCGGGCGTGATCGAGGCGATCACGGAGGCGGACGCCGTGATTGTCGCGCCGAGCAACCCCTTCGTCTCGATCGACCCGCTGCTGGCCGTGCCCGGCGTGCGCGAAGCCCTCGAGGCTTCGGGAGGCGTGCGCGTCGCGGTGAGCCCGATCGTCGGCGGGGATGCGGTGAAGGGCCCGGCCGCCGCGATGATGCGCAGCCTCGGCCACGAGGTCTCGGCGCTGGGGGTGGCGCGGCTCTACGCCGGGCTGCTGGACGTGTTCGTCCTCGATGCCGTCGACGCCGCGCTCGCCGGCGCCGTCGAGGCGTTGGGGCTGCGGGCCGTCGTCTGCGACACGATGATGACGAGCGCGGAGCGGCGCGAGGCGCTGGCGCGGAGCGTCCTCGAGGCGGCGACGCCGTGAGCGCCGCGCCGGGCGACCTCTGCGTGATCGTGCCGGTCAAGGGCCTCGGCGAGGCGAAGTCACGCCTGGCCTCGGTGCTGGGTCCGGAGCAGCGCGCCTCGCTGGTGCTGGCGATGCTCGAGGACGTGCTGATCGCCGTGCGCGCGGCGCACGACGGACCGCTGCTGCTGGTGACGCCGGACGAGGGCTGCGCGCCCGCGGCGCGGCGCGCCGGCGCGGAGCTGATCGCCGACGCGGGCGGCGGCTACAACGCCGCTGTCGCGCAGGCCCTCGCCGCCGCCGGGGCGCGCGAGGCGGGCGCGGCGCTGGTGCTGCCCGCCGACCAGCCGCGCGTGCAGCCCGCGGAGCTGCGCACCGCGATCGAGGCGCTCGCGGAGCACGGGGTCGTCGTCGCGCCGTCGCGCGACGGCGGGACGGGGCTGCTGGGGCTGCGCCCGCCGGACGCGATCGCCCCGGCCTTCGGCATCGGGTCGGGCGCGCGCCACCGCGCGCTCGGCGAGGCGGCCGGGCTGGCCGTCGGCTGGCTCGAACTGCCCTCGTTGCGCGACGACGTGGACGAGGCCGCCGACCTGCTGCGCGCTGGCGCGCCGCTCGGTGAGGCGACGGCCGCCTTCGTCGTGGCGCACGCCTCGATCCTCGCGGCGGCTGCCGGGAACGCGTAACGATCGTCGGCCTCCGCAGCAGTATCCTTTAACCATGACGAAGGCATCCGGACCAAGTTTCCAGGACGATCGCGCCGCCCTCGAAGGGCTGCTCGGGCCTGCCGAGCAGCTGGCCGCGGACCTGCTGCGCTGGACCTCGACGCGGACACCCGGCGGCGACGCCGCACGCCTCGGCCGCCCCTACGACCCCGACGGCCACGAGGCGATCTACTACCACCACGACCCCGCATCCGGACTGCGTGCGCTGGTTGCGCTGCACTCGACCGTCCTCGGCCCCGGGTTCGGCGGCGCGCGCTGGCGGGCGTACGAGAACATCGGCGAGGCACTGATCGACGTGCTCCGGCTGTCGGCGGCGATGACGGCCAAGTCGGCGGTCGCGGGCCTCGACTACGGCGGCGGCAAAGCCGCGATCGTCGGCGACTCCGCGACGAAGACGCCCGAACAGCTCGCCGCGTACGGCCGCTTCGTCGAGCGGCTGGGCGGGCGCTACGTCACCACGACGGACGTCGGCACGACGCTCGGCGACCTGCAGCAGATCGCCCGTGAGACGAGCCGCATCGCGGGCGTCGCGCGTGGCCGCGAGCACGACGTGGACACCTCGGAACCGACGGCGCGCACGGTGATCAACGGGATGCGCGCGGCTTGCGAGGTCGCCTTCGGCGACGGATCGCTGGAGGGGCGCCGCGTCGTCGTCGTGGGCACGGGCAAGGTCGGCGCCAAGGTGGCGCGGCGCGCCGCCGCCGCGGGCGCCAGTGTCGCAGTCGCGGACCTCTACGAGGACGTCGCGGCCGCCCTCGCGAGCGAGATCGGCGGCGAGGCGATCGCCCTCGAGGGCGCGTACCTGCAGCCCTGCGACGTGCTCTCGCCGAACGCGCTCGGCGGCGTGCTCAACCCACGGTCGATCGCGCAGCTGCGCTGCCGCGTGGTCTGCGGAGCGGCGAACAACCAGTTGCTGCACGATCCCGCCGACGCCGAACTGCTGGCCGCGCGCGGGATCCTCTACACGCCGGACTACATCGTGAACTGCGGCGGCGTGGTCGCCGCAGGCGTCGATCACGCGGGCGGCGGCGCGGCGCGCGTGGAGCAGCTCCTCGAGCGCGTCGGCCCGACGACGCTGGAGCTGCTGCGGCTCGCCGAGCGCGAGGGCGTCTCGACCGCCGAGGCGGCGCTGCGCAGCGTCGACGCTCGGCTCGTGCACGCGCTGGCGGCCTGAGGACGCCGCGAGCCGCCCCGGCGGGTACGAACAGCCGACATTCGTTACGCTGCTTCCGCGAGCGACCACAAGAGGGCGCCGAGCACCTGGGGCGGAGGACGCAATGGACGGGCGATTCGAGGGCAAGACGGCACTGATCACCGGCGGCGCGGGCGGGATCGGCCGCGCGACGGCGCTGCGACTCGCCCGCGAGGGCGCGCGCATCGTGCTCGTCGACCTCGACGCAGTGGCCCTCGTTGTGGCAGCCGCGCCGGTGCGCGAGGCCGGCTCCGAGGTGCTGACCCTCGAGGCCGACGTGCGGAACGCCGAGGAAGTCGAGCGCTACGTCGAGCGCGCCACCGAGCACTTCGGCGGCATCGACGTGTTCTTCAACAACGCGGGCATCGAGGGCTCGGTGCACCCGCTCACCGAGTACCCGGAGGAGCTGTTCGACCGCGTGATTGCCGTCAACCTCAAGGGCGTGTGGCTGGGCATGAAGTACGTGGTGCCGGGCATGATCGACCGCGGCGGCGGCTCGATCGTCAACACCTCCTCGGTGGCGGGCCTGGGCGCAACGCCGGGCATCGTCGCCTACGGCGCGAGCAAGCACGCCGTGGTGGGGATGACGAAGACCGCGTCGATCGAGTTCGGAGACGCGGGCGTGCGCGTGAACGCGGTCTGCCCCTCGCCGATCGAGACGCAGATGATGCGCCGCCTGGAGGCGAGCCGCACGCCGGACAGCCCGGAGACCACCTACCGCCAGTACCAGCAGCGCAACCCGATGGGCCGCTACGGCGAGCCGGAGGAGGTCGCCTCGCTCGTCACCTTCCTGCTGAGCGACGACGCCTCCTACATCAACGGCGCGATCTACAACATCGACGGCGGCGGCCGCGCGCGCTGAGCGCGCACTGAGCCGCCGGAGCGCAGCGAGGAACCTCGATGGACGCCGACGCCGGACTGCCGCCCGAGATCGCCGCGCTGCGCCGCACGGCGCGCGAGTTCGCCGACCGCGAGCTGCGCCCGCGCGTCGACGAGATGGAGGCACGGGAGCGCATCGCGGATGACGTGATCGCGTTGATGGGCGAGGTCGGCTTCTTCGGCGCCGGGTTCCCGACCGCCTGGGGCGGCGCCGAACTCGGCCAGATCGGCTTCGCCGTCGCCCTTGAGGAGCTGTCGCGCGCGCACGTCTCGACGGCGCTCGTGATCGCCGCCTCGAGCGGCCTCGCGGCCCCGCTGATCGAGCGCTTCGGCAGTGACGCGCTGCGCGAGCGCTGGCTGCGGCCGCTCGTCACCGGACAGACCGTCGGCGCCTTCTGCCTGACCGAGTCAGGCGGCGGCAGCGACGTGCCCGCGCTGCGCACCACCGCGCGCGCCGACGGCGACGACTACGTCCTCGACGGCGAGAAGGCGTACGTCACCAACGGCGACCGCGCCGGCGTCTACCTCGTCTTCGCCAAGACTGCGCCGGAGCGCGGGCGCGAGGGCATCTCGCTGTTCGCCGTCGAAGGCGGCACGCCCGGCCTCGAGGTCGCGCGCCTCGAGGACAAGATGGGCCTGCGCGCCTCGGCGACGGCGCACGTGATCCTCGACGGCGCGCGCACGCCGCGTGCGAGCCTCGTCGGCGAGGCGGACGGCGGCTTCAGGCTCGCGCTCTCCGTGCTCAACGGATCGCGCGTCGGCATCGGGGCGATGTGCCTCGGCGTCGCGAAGGAGGCGCTGGAGCTGGGCTGGCGCTACGCGCACGAGCGCGAGCTGTTCGGGCAGACGATCGGCGATTTCCAGGTGACGCAGCACGCCTTCGCGGACATGGCGATCGAGGTGATGGCGGCGGAGTCGCTGATCTACCGCACCGCGATGCAACTCGACGCCGGCGAGGACGTGGCGGCGGAGGCCTCGATCTGCAAGGTCTACGCCAGCGAGGCGGCGCAGCGGGTGGTGGACCGCTCGCTGCAGATGCACGGCGGCGTCGGCTACCTGCGCGGATCGCCGATCGAGCGCCTCTACCGCGACATCCGCGTCGCCCGCGTCTACGAGGGCGCGAGCGAGGTGCAGCGCAACAACATCTACCGCGTGATGCGCCGCCAGCGCGGCTAGCGCGCCGGTTGATCGAAGAAGTCGAAGCCGCAAGTCCCGTCCGGGGCTGACTCGACCATGCGAATCGCGGCAATGAGTGCCTGGTCGACGAGGGCCCTGTCCGGGACCTTGTCGAACCCGACGCCGAACGTCTCGACGAAGTCAGGATCGCTAAATCCTGTGACGGCGAGACCCTTCTCGGCGTCGCCTCTGAGGATTGGGCGCAGTCGCGGGTCCAGTTTCCGAATGAGCGTCGCGCGCAGGATCCGAAGCAGTTCGGCGTCGGCCTTTACTGGTTTCCCTGACGGCACACTGACCTCCACATGGGGTAACGGAGTTACCGAGTAACCATATATCGCCGGGGAGGTACAGCGCAACCGACCGCCAGCCGCCTTCAACGCTTCGCCGCGCGGTCGAACCGTTGCGGCTCCGCGCGACATACCCTGTGTTCAGTGCGTCGGCATGCTTCACCATGGCTCCGAGGAGGGCGCGATGGCGGTCCGCGACTACAAGCCCGGGGAAGTGGCAGCCCGTGGAGAAGCCATCTACCGGGAAGAGATTCAGCCTCGGATCGAGCCGATCGAGAAGGGCACATTCGTCGTCATCGACGTTGAGACCGGCGACTACGAGATCGACGCACGGGACGCCGCAGCCACGCGGCGACTGCTGCAACGCAGACCGTCTGCCGTGACGTACGGAGTGCGCGTCGGCCACCGCGCGGCATACAGCCACGTCGGCGGACGCTGCTCTGGGGCAGCCGGGTCACCGTAGATGCGCTGGCCGGTGGCGCGGTTGTGATCGAGGAGTTGGTTCCTCCGCCGTGAGCTAGCTCAGCAGCGCCAGGTAGGCCTCCTCGAGGGTGGCTTCGGAGTCTACTCAGCGTGAACTAGCGTCTTCGCCATGCAAAGGCTCAGAGGCGACTCAACGTATGGCCCAAAGTTTGGAATCACGTCGAACGAGTGCCGCCGATAGAGAGCCACGGCCTCCGGCTGTCGTAACCCGGTCTCCAGTACGATCCTCTTCGCCCCCAACGCCAGGGCCTCGGCCTCGAGCTCCACGAGAATCGCACGCCCCACGCCGCGTCCTCGGGCGGTGGGCGTCACATACATGCGCTTGATCTCGGCGTCGGCTCCGCCGAGGAGTTTCACGGCCCCACACCCAATCGCGACTCCATCGAGCCATGCGAGAACGAACAGGCCTCGTCCGGGGGTGACTTCGGAAGGGTCGAGGCTCAAGAAGTTCGCGCCTTCCTCGGGATAGCGTTCTGAGAGTTCAGTGTTCAGTTGTTCGACGAGCTCTTGCGCCGGGGCCGAAGTCAGGTCGGCGCGAGACATGACCACACGCATCGGAAGGGCTCCCATTGTCATGGCTGAGCTCGTGTCGTCGATGATAACGGTGATGGTGTGTCCGCGAGCGCGCGCTTTGGTAGCGCCGAAGTGCCGGACCCAGACTGGCCTGGACCCCTCGTCAAACCGCGTTGGTGTCCAGCCACTTCGTTACACGCCTCGACAAGTCCGGTAGCAGACGCCGGTTGAGCACGAGCCCCCAGTGTGAGGCGCCAAGTGATTCGAGGTATTCGGCTCGCAAGCTCATCCCCGCATACGCCGACCGTGGCCAAGCCCGGTCTTCACTACCTGTAACGACCATGAGCGGGCATGGGAGTTCTGCGACCACGATCCCCGCCTTGCGGTCGTCCCGCGCCGCCCGTGACTCCTGCGACGCCGACTCAAGCGCGATCAATCGCTCCTGGGTATCCAGGTCAGGCATGGATGGCTGCTTGGCGGGGTCGGGACTCGTGATCCCGTACTCCTCGGGTCCGAACACGCCCGCGCGAATCTGCATGTGATCGTCGCGGCGGGCCGCAGGGGTGCTCGGTGCCAGGCCGACACATGCCCTTGCCTGCCCGATCGCCGCGACCATGATCGCGACGAGACCGCCCATGCTCCACCCCATCAAGACTGGGGTCTCGGAGAGCCCAGCCGCCGCAGCCGCGACGTCATCAGCGTAGTCCGACATCGTTGCTCCATCGGCTGAGCCTGAACTCTGGCCGTGACCTCGAAGATCCACCGCGTAGCTACTCCATCCGAGCTCCGCCAAAGCCTCCTGCCAGAACCGCCAGACGCCCGACGAATTCGCAGCGCCATGAATGAGTAGTACCGGTGGACGGTGAGACGAAACCAGTGATGGCACCATGTGGATTGCGGGCATGCCGCAGTCTCCGATCGCAGTTGCACGTGGCGAGACGCTCGGGGAGCGAACATAGGCGATTGGCAACTACTCGGGCTACTGCCGCGCCGCGCCATCTCCTCGCTGGCTGCGCGACATCACCACCCACCACAAGGAGGCGTCGGCATCGCTGTCCGCCGCCCCGCGTGCAACCAACGTCTTTGGGAGCTACGGCTAACTGAGCAGCGCCAGGTAAGCCTCCTCGAGGGTGGGGTCGCGCTGCGGCAGGCTCTCGATGTTCTCCGGTCCCACGGCCTCCTCGACCGCGCTGCGCAGGTCGGCGTCGGGCGGGATGCGGATCGAGAAGGTCTGGAGCGCCCCGTCGGACCCGACCTGCACGTGTTCGACTCCCGGCAGCGCCTGCAAGCGATCCACCAGTGCGAGGTCTGCCTCGCGGACCGCGAGTTCGACGACGCGGAAGGTCGCGAAGCGCCTGCGGACGGCGGCCGGCGTGTCTCGCGCGACCAGCTTGCCCTCGTTGATGATCGCCACCTCGTCGCAGAGCTGGTCGGCTTCGAACATGTAGTGCGTCGTCAGCAGGATGGTGTGCCCGGCGGCGGCGAGTTCCGGGATCATCGCCCGCACCTCCTGCGCCCCGATCGGGTCGAGGCCGATCGTCGGCTCGTCCATGAACACGACGTCGGGCTCGGTCAGCAGTCCGCGCGCGATGTGCAGGCGCTGCTTCATGCCTCGCGAGTAGCGCTCGACCGCGGTGTCTGCGGCGTCGCTCAGGCCGACGAGGCCGAGCAGCTCCTCGCGGCGCTCGCGCGCCCGCTTGCGGTCCATGTGGTTGAGCGCCGCGTGGTAGCTGAGGTTCTGGCGTCCGCTGAGCCGCGTGTAGAGCCCGCGGTCGCCGCCGAGGATCAGCCCGACGCGCTCGCGGACCCGTTTCGGCGCCTCGACGACGTCGTGGCCGAGCACGCGCGCGGTCCCGCTCGTCGGCGTGAGCAGCGTTGAGAGGATGCGCACGGTCGTCGTCTTGCCCGCGCCGTTCGGGCCGAGCAGGCCGAAGACCGAGCCGGGGGTGATCGTGAGGTTCAGGTCGTCGAGCGCGACGGTCTCCTGCGCGCCGCCCCGGCCGAGGCCCCTTGCGAAGCGGTAGACCCGGCCGAGCGCCTCGCACTCGACCGCGTACTGCGGTTGCGCGTTCATCGTCCCGTCCTCACACCGTGTCGTACGTGCCGGTGGTGCGGGCGCGCCACTCCACAGCCCGGAACAGGAACAGACCCACGATCAGGTAGGCGATCGCGACGGCGAACTCGCCGAGCAGCGCGGTCGCCACGTCCGTCTCGCCCTGCCCGAGTGCGTCGCGCAGTGCGGGTAGCGCCCAGGTCAACGGCAGGAGCAGCCCGAGGTCGCCGAGGGGCGCGGGCAGGGCGTCCCTCGGGATGAACGCGCCGGTGAGCGCGATGATCAGCTCATACGCCAGCGCTGGCGCACTGAACCAGTCGCGGAGCACGATCACGAAGCTGCCCATCATCAGCCAGAACGCCACGCTCGACAGCGACATGAGTGCGATCGCGCCGATCAGGACGGCCCAGTCCGCCTCGGGAAGCGCGACGCCGAACAGCAGCCAGGCGAAGACCAGCGTCGTCGCGGCACTCAACAGCGCGTTGCCGTAGTGCAGCACGCCGCGGCTCCCTCGTCTCCGGCGAAGCGCCCCGCCAGCGAGAACATCGCCATCAGCAGCACCGGCCGGATGAAGACGTTCGAGGTGTACGCGGGCCAGTTCAGCCAGCCGAACAGGCCCCGGTACGAGAGGTACGATTGCGTGACGAAGTTGCCGACGAGAGTCCGCATCATCCGAGATCCAGCGTGGCCGAGATGCGGATGCGCCGCTCGACGAAGCGGAACAGCGCCCAGGTGACGGCGAAGTACAACACCGCGATCGCCAGCGCCACGCCGAGGTTCGCGAGGATGCGCCCCGCCTCGGGCGATCCGTCGCGGATCGAGTAGTAGATCGCCTCGGACGTCCAGGCCGTCGGCAGCAGGCGCGCGACGGCCTCGCCGGTCGGCGGGAGCAGGTCGATGGGGACGATGAAGCCGCCGAACACCACGGCGAACGGCGTGATCGCGTTGAAGAAGCCGGGCCGGGTGCCGACCAGCACGAAGAGCGGCGCCCAGATGAAGCCCGTCGCGATGATCGCGACGATCGCGACGCAGACCGAGACGGCGAGCAGCGCCGGGTCGGCGACCTCGATCAGGTCGCGCGCCAGCCACCACGCGACGAGCAGCGCGATCAGCCCCGAGAAAAGGGCCGAGCTGACGGTGGCTGCTGCCTTCCCGAAGAGCACGAACGCCATCGGCGTGCGCGACAGCACGATGTGCTGGAGCGTCCCGGAGAACAACTCCTGTGACAGCGACCAGCCCATCTGGAAGAGCGACCAGTTGGAGGTCGTGAACAGCACGACCCCGACCACCACATACGTCGCAACCACCGGATCCTCGGCTTGCGTGACGATCCAGGCGAGGACGGCGATCTGCGGGATGTCCCGGATATAGAAGAGCGGATCCTTGAACGTGGTGGCCATCTCCGACCACTGCTGCGTCCAGGCCCCGGCAATCGCCCAGGCGTAGTGCACGGGTGCCTCCAACGGAGCTCACCAGGCGAAGTCACGCCCGAGGGTGAGCGGGGGAGTCCGGCACCCGGACGGGTGTGGAGCAAGGGCCTGCAATCGATGGCGACCGGGCCGCGCTTACAGCGCGAACGAGATCCAGTTGCGCGCCGGATCTGCAGGCGCCTCGTCGCGCTCGAGATCGCGGTCGAAGACGCGAGCGAGCGAGTTGCCCGCGAGGTCCTCGAGCCGTGGGTCGACCGCCAGGCGGTACTCGCCGGCCGGCCACGGCGTGGCGGGAGTGAAGGTCCAGGAGCGCTCGGCGGCGCCGACCTGCGGACGCCCTCGGACGGGGCGGCCGGCGCCGTCGCTGACCGCGAGGGCGTGCTGCAGCAGCGCGCGGTCGAGCGGCCGGTCGAAGCGCACGCGCAGCGCCTCGGTCGTACCGGCTGCCGGGAGGCGGCGCTCCCAGTTTCGAGGGTCCACGCGCGCACGCAGATCGCCCGCGACCTCGTAGCGCTGCTCGAAGCGCTCCCGCAGCGGGGCGCCGTCCGCGTCCCGGAAGCCCTCGTCGACCAGCACGCGGACGGGGACGCCCTCTTGCAGCGGGTAGCCGGCCTCCTCGTGCGACCGCAGGCCGCGCTTGAGCCGGCCCGGATCGAAGAGCAGCGTGAGGCGGCGGCGCTCGCGATCCCACAGCTCCGGCTCGGCGACGAACGGCGACTCGATGGCCTCGCCGCTGTCGGCGCGCACGAGCCACACGTAGCGAGCGGCCTGACCCTCGCTCATGGATGTCGAGAACTGGACGTAGAGCTTGAGCTGGTTCCGCACGAGCCGGTCGCCGCTCGGATAGATCGCGAGCACGCGGGCGGTCGGCTCGGCGCGAGCGGCGGGCAGGCGAAACGTGAGGCGTTGCTCCCCGCCCTCACCCGTGCGCACGACAATCACGTAGCAGAGGCCGGGCAGGAGCGGGTAGCGCGGGACGAACGTCACCGCATCCGGGCCGACCTCGTAGCGGCCTGCCATCGGTTGGAGCGCGAGCGCGTCGCTCGGGAGGTGATCGCGCGGGTAGACGGGTAACTCGCGCGCGAGCTCACGCTCGCTCAGCGATCGGAGGTGTCGCATCGTCGCCGAAGGCAGGCCGACGAGCCGCACGCGGTGCGAGCCCTCGGCGGTCGACAACTCGATCTCGAGCCGCCGCCGCCCGCTCATCGCCGCTGTTCGGCGCCCGCTAGAGCGAGGCGCACTCGTAGGAGTGAAGCCCGACGGCGCCGTCGCCGTCTTGCTGCAGCATCAGCACGGCGCCATCGTCGAGGTTCGCCATGCGCAGCACGCCCGCGTGGCTCAACGCCTCGCGAGGCACGCCGAGGGGCTCATCGGGCTCGGTCAGCGACTCCTGCCCGTCGATGTCGGCGCAGGCGATGCGCACGAGCGGGAGGCGAGCGGTCGCGACCAGCAGGTACTCCTCGCCGTCGCGCCGGTACGACACCATGTCGGTCGGGCTGTTCATCGAGCCCAGCTCCGCCACCGTCGAGCCCATGACGTGCGTCGCCGGCTCCATCTCGCCCAGCGAGAAGTGCACGATCGGGGTGCAGGTGTAGCTCGCGAGGATGCTGCTGTCGCCGTTGTAGGGCACGAAGGTGCGGATCGGTGATGCCGTCTCGTACTTGCCGTGGGAGACGTGGAAGATCTCGAGCGAGTTCGACTGTGCTCCCCCGTTGAACGGGAAGGGGATGCGGCGCAGCGTCGAGGAGAACTCCTCGTTCGACGCGCCCGCCACGAGCAGCAGGCCGTCCACGTAGCTCATGTCCGTGACGGTCACGGTGCGCAGCCCCTCGCGAGCGATGCGCAGGCTGACCCCGGAGCCCGTCTCGATCTGTTCGCCCTCGGCGCTGTCGTCGGGCAGCACCTGGACGTCCATACGCCCGTCGCCGCTGTCGGGGGCGTCCTCGATCGTGGTGTGGGCGAAGGGGACGCCCTCGAGGGAGACGTCCGTGACCTGGCCGTCGTCGCCGACCCGGGCGATCACCGGGATGGCGTCGGACCCGCTGCCCCGCATCACGGACAGGTAGGCCTCGCCCGTCAACGGGCACACGGCCATATCGCGGATCGACACATCCTCGCGCGAGCAGCCCAGGAGCGACGCGAGGCGCGCGTCGAGGTCATCGATCGCGAACGCCTGGGAGTCGGGCGCGGGGCCGGCGGGACCGAAGTCGATCGCGAAGATCGCGGCGCTCGCGTTGTCCGCGACGAAGAGGATGCCGCCCGGACCAAACGCGATCGGCCCCACGGACTTGAGATCGGGTGTTCCGACCGTCAACCCGAGGTCGGCGGTCCCTACTGCCGTTCCATGTTCGCTCATGACGCCCTCCAGAGCAGTGCGGTAGTTGTCGCGCCGGAGGGTAGCACTCCGGAGAGGCGATTACGATTGAATGCGGACGCCTCGCTCGCGGGTGCGCCGGGTCGGCCCGCCTCAGCGGCGGCGCGTGGCCTCGATGCTCCGGGTATTCGTGCACGGCTGGTCCGAGGCGTACTGCGTGCATCCGAGGAACCAGCCCGTGCGCCCCTTGCGGGTGACCAGCACCCCCGCGCCGCACGACGCGCAGGCCGGCGGCCTTGCGTCGCACCAGGTGTTCGTGCAGCGCGAGGAGGCGCCCGAGATCAGCGCGAAGCCCCTCCTGCAGCTCTGGCAGCGCGGCGCGCGGTAGCGGCAGAAGGGGAAGTTCAGGCAGTTCATGCTGCGGCCGCTTCTCGACAGGTTGAGGCGGCCCGTGCGGCAGCGCGGACAGGCAGGCGTGCTGTCGCGCCTGAACTCGCCGAGGCGGCGCAGGCCGGGGGACGTGCGGAGCAACTCGTCGACGAAGGCCGAGGGACGCAGCTCATCGACGACCAGGTACGTCCCGCGCCGAGCGCGGGTGAGCGCGACGTAGAAGACGCGGCGCTCCTCGGCGTGCGGGTAGGAGCCCCCGGGCGGTGGCGGCAGCACGAGGCCGAGTAGCGGATCGTCCTCGTGCTGCGAGGGGAAGCCGCGCCGGGCGTCCCTGAGATCGAGCACGACGACGTAGTCCGCCTCGCGGCCCTTCGCGGCGTGGACGGTGCTGAACTCGATGAGCAGCCGTCCCCGGCGGGGCCGGGGAAGTGCGCTGCGGCTGCCGCGGTAGCGCCCGAGCACGAGGACGGAGATCGGCGGGCCGTCGCTGCCCTCGCGCTCCTCGATGTCGTGCAGTGCCTCCTGCAGGCCGCGCGCGGGGTCGTCGCTGGCGATGACGGTGACACCCTCGTCGCGCACGCCGTCCGCGGGTCGCAGCGTGCGCTGTGTCTGCGCGGGGTTGCGGACGACGAAGGCCGTCGAGGGCTCCAGGATCCCGCGGGCAAAGCGGAAGGTCTGGCTCAGCGTCCGCTCCCGCACGTGGCCGAGGTAACGCCCGCAGTCGCGCACGAGCCCGATGTCGCTGCCGGCGAAGCGGTAGATCGATTGCCAGTCGTCGCCGACGAGGAAGTAGGCGACGCCCGGGCGCTTGAGCGCCTGGAGCAGCGCCATCCGGCCCGCGGAGATGTCCTGAAACTCATCCACCAGCACGTAGCGGTAGGGAGACGTCCAGCGGCCCGCCCTGATGTGCGCCGCGGCGTGGTTGATCAGGTCGTGGAAGTCCTTCTCGTCGCCGAGCAGCTCCTCGTAGCGCGAGCGGACCTGCTCGAACACATCGAGGAACGCGTCGCTGCGCCCTCGATCGTCCGTCGCGTGGGCGCGTGCGCGCAGCGCGCCGTCCGAGAGGCCGCTCGTCTTGACGTGGTTGAGGAACGTCGCGAGCAGTTGCGCCAGCCACGAGATCAACCAGCGGCCCAGCCGCTCGAGCAGCGCCCGCAGCGAGACGCGCTCGAACGTGACGCCCGCCTCCTCGAGCTGCGCGCGCAGCGTCCGGCGCAGCACGCCGTCGCGCTGCTGCCAGCTGTACGTCTCGAGCAGCTTCGTGCCGTACTGCGCGTGGATGCCTCGCTTCCACTCGACGCCCTCGGCGTAGCCCGTCCACTCCGGCGGCGGGCGGCCCTGCCGGTCCAGCGCGAAGTGCTCGATGTAGATGCCATGGTCGGGGAGGTAGAAGTCCGGCTGGTACTGGCGGTTCCACGAGGTGGCGGAATCGACCTCGTAGCGCGCTTCGTACGTGAAGCCGACGCCGTTGAGCGTGAGGAAGTTCGCGATCTCCAGCTCCTCGAAGCTCTTCACGAGATCGCCGGCCAGCGTCCGCAACTCGGAGCGGCGGACGTGGTCGTAGTACTCACCGGGCGACGCGAAATCGAACTGCGAGCGGTAGTCCGCGCGCTGGCTGGTGATGAAGTTCGTGACCGCCCGGCTCTGGCGCGGATCGCTCACGAGCTCGACGAGGATCTGGTCGATGACCGCAACGAGCCGCGCCTCGTCCTCGGCCAGCTTCGACATGCTCGGCGCGACCTCCACGTCGGCGATCACGCGGCGGCCGAAGGCGTGGAAGGTGGCGACGTGCGCGCCGGCGAGGTCGTCCGGGAGGCGCTCGCGGATCTCCTCGGCGGCCTTGCGATTGAAGGCGAGCACGATGATCTCGTGCGGCGGCACGCCCTGGTTGCGCACGAGGTGGGCGACCTTCGCGGTGATCACCGCCGTCTTGCCCGTGCCCGCGCCCGCGAGCACCAGCGTCGTGTCCTCGTCCGTGGCGATCGCCTCGGCCTGCTCGCCGGTCGGCGGCGAGGAGAGCACGCCCGACGCAGCGCTGACGACGGCGGGAGCTCTGGCAGCGACGAAGCGGGAGTTCGCCTCCTCCCGCGCCGCCTCGAACGCCTCAATGCCGGCGACGCGCTCGAGGCGGGAGAGCGCCTCGACGGTGCGCAGCGGCAGATGCGCCCGCAGCAGCGCGCCGCCGCCGTGCAGTAGCGCATCGGCGGTGTCCACCTGAAGCCCGCTGCTCAGGGACTTGCGAATGTAGCGGTCCGTCGCGCGGAAGCGGCTCAGGCGGGCGTCGAGCCGGATGAGCTGCGGGGCCAGCGCCTCCGCGGCGCGGGCGGCGTCCTCGCGCACCCCCTCGGCGATCCGCTCGGCCTCCTGCCGGTCGAGCCCGCCGATGGCGCGCTCGACGCCGCCGGCCTCGCGGATCGTGAGCCGCGTCCAGAACCACGAGCGGCGCGCCTCGATGCGGTCGATGGCGCCGACAGGCGTGCTGGAGGCAGCCGCGCCGCGGCCGTCCTCGAAGCGCAGCACGCCATCGTCGAGCGAGACGCGGGCGGGGCCGGCGCTGAACAGCCGCACGAGGACGGCGCTGGTCGCAGTAATCGGGCCGGTGTCTGGGGCCATCGGCGGTCCGAACTCTCAGGATGTCTGGCGCGTCGCGCGACGTAGCTTAGTGGGAGCGGCACGGGGCCGTCATCGCGGACCGCAGGCCGTCAGTCCAGCGGCCGTGGCTCAGCGGTCAGGTAAGGCAGGCTGCGCGATAACGAGCGATGCCATGACTCGACCAAGGTCGGTCTCCTCGTCGAGGCGCCACAGGCGGTCCAACGCCGTCCGCTGGCGGGGCTCTTCGAGCAGGCCGGTCGTGAGCCCTCGGAACTTGTCCTCGATGGCGGTGTCGCTCATCGGCCTCTTGAAGTGCCCGGTGTAGTAGGGGACGGCCACCGTGTGCTGACGGCCGTCCGAGGTCCGGACCGTCAGGATGTTGAGTATGGCCTCCGGCCAGGCGGCGTCGCATTCCGGGTCCCGCACGACCTCGATCCGTTGCATCAGGTCCAGCAACACCGGGTCGCGCAGGACGTCGTCCTCGAAGTGCGCGGGCTCGAGCGTGCCGAACCGAAGAGCGCAGGCAACAACGAAGGGCATACTGTGGTCGGCCGTCTCTCGCGTCTCGGGGCGCCAGCGAGTCGGGTCGCCCGCCATGACTCGCTTGCCGCTCTCGAATGTCCGGATCTGGACGTGGTCGATGTCGTCCGCGTCGGCGATGCCAAGTACCCCCCGGGCCTCTATCGCGCCTTCGATCGCTGTCTGGGAAAAGAACCCCGCCGGGAATCGCTTGAAGCGCGACTCCATCAGCCGGAAGGCGCGATCATTGCCATCTTCCCGTGCGAGGGGGGCAAGCTCGACAGGGGCGCCCGTCACCCCCGCGAAGAACCCGTGCGAGCCGGAGAACACCTCGGGCGGACCGGTCATCCCACGCCGGGCGAGCATGGCTGCGAAGACGCCGTTGCGGCCCGCGTTCGGGACAGCCGCCGCCTTCCAGTGGGAGATGGTCCCACGCCGGGCCTCGCCAAGCGTCATGCTGCTGACCACGGAGATGCGCAGTGCTTCCGCGAGCTGCTCCATCGTCAGGCCGATCACTCTGCCCGCGCCGAGCGGTACGGAGATGGCGGCATAGGCGGCCTGATCCCAGACACCACCCGAGGCGAGCTGGAAGCTGTCCACCCAGGCAGCCTGCACCTCGTACGCAAGTGCGACAGCCGCAATCAGCTGCCGGCCCGACGCTCCATGCGCCTCGGCGGCAGCCAGTACCGCGGGGATGTTGTCGGAAGGGTGGGCGACGTCCTTGCCGTTGTAGGAGTCGTTGAAGTCCAGATAGCGCACCATGACGCCGTTCACGAAGGCGGCCATGTCTGGCGTGGTCCTGCCGGTGGTCCCCAGCAGCGTCGCCGGTGACGAACCATGCACCTCGATGGCCAGGTCTCGGGCCGCACGCACAGGGGCGGCATCGCTGGCCGCCAATCCACAACCCATGGAATCGATTACGAGCCGCTTGACCTGGTGCACAACCTCGCTCGACAGGTCCGGGTATTCGAGGCTGTTCGCGTAACTCGCGAGGCGCTCAACGATGGGATCGGTCATGCTCCCGCATCCAGCGCGTCTTCCGGGGCGATCGCCTCGAGGCGGGTCTTGAGGGCGGCCATGAAGGCGCCCGCCTCGGCGCCGTCGAGGGCGCGGTGGTCGAAGCTGATCGCGAGGTTCATGACGGAGCGCGGGCCGAAGGCGTCGCCGCCGTCGCCGGGAATGATGCGCAGCTCGCGGCGGATCGCCTCGGTCGTGACGATCGCGACCTGGCCGAGCGGGACGATCGGCTGCGAGATCAGCGAGCCGAAGGCGCCGGTGTTGTCGATCGTGAGCGTCGCGCCGGTCAGCTCCGCGTGGGTGAGGGTGCGGGCGCGCGCACGCTCACCGAGGTCCAGCAGCTCGCCGGCGAGCTGGGCGAGGGACTTCGACTCGGCGGCGCGCAGCACGGGGACGAGCAGCCCGGAGTCGGTCGCGACGGCGATGCCCATGTCGAGGCGGGCGTGGCGCAGCACGCCGTCCTCGCTGTAGCTGGCGTTGAGCGCGGGATGCTCGCGCAGCGTGTGCGCGATCGCGCGGACGAAGAACGGCAGGTAGGTGAGGCGGACGCCGTGCGTCTCCTCGAAGGTGGCGCGGGCGCGGCGGCGCAACTCGACGAGGCCGCTCACGTCTGCCTCGATGGCCATCCAGGCGAGCGGGATCGTGGCGTGCGCCTCGGACATGTGCCGCGCGATCGCGCGGCGGGTCGCGCTCAGCCGGATCCGTTCGCCCTCGGCGGGCGCGGCCGCGGGCTGTGGCGCGGACGCGATGGTCGGGGGCGCGGCAGTCGAGGGCGGCGGGGCGGCCTCGACTGCGGCCGGGTGCTCGAGGTAGCGGAGCACGTCCTGGCGCGTGACGCGCCCGTGCGCGCCGCTGCCGGTCACCAGCGAGAGGTCGATGCCGTGCTCCGCGGCGAGCCTGCGGACGGCCGGCGAGTAGCGACCCGCCGGCGCTGCGGCCGGTGGCCTCGAGGCCGGCGACGGCTCGGCGGCCGGTGCGGGCGCGCGCGCGGGCTCGGGCGTTGGCTGCGCGGCCGGCGGCGCGGGCTCGGGTGCTGCGCTGTCGGCGGTTGTGATCTCCGCGATCGCCGTGCCGATGGGGACGGTCTCCCCTTCGGGCACGAGGATGCTGCTGAGCGTGCCCTCGAACGGCGAGGGGATCTCGACGATCGCCTTGTCGGTCTCGATCTCGACGACGGGCTCGTCGCGGGCGACGAAGTCGCCGAGCTGCTTCAGCCAGCGGACGATCTCGCCCTCGGTCACGCCTTCGCCGACGTTGGGCATGGTCAGACTGGGCATCAGCGGCCCCGCATCAGTAGGCCGCCAGCTCCCGCATCGCCTCGGCGATGCTCTCGCGCGATGGCAGCCAGTAGTCCTCGAGCGGCTTGCTGAACGGCATCACCGGGATGTCCGGCATGGCGAGGCGGCGCACCGGCGCGTCGAGGTAGTCGAAGGCGTGCTCCGCGATGATCGCGGCGATCTCGCCGCCCAGCCCGCCGCTGATGTTGTCCTCGTGCACGATCAGCACCTTCCCCGTCGCGCGGGCCGCGCTGAGGATCGACTCGCGGTCGAGCGGGGCGAGCGTGCGCAGATCGAGCACGGTCGCCTCGATGCCCTCGGCGGCAAGCTCCTCGGCCGCCTCGAGGGATTCGTGGAGCATCATGCCCCAGGCGATCACGGTGAGGTCGCCGCCCTCGCGGCGCAGCGCGGCCTGGCCGATCGGGACGACGTAGTCGTCGTCGGGCAGCTCGCCCTTGATCAGCCGGTAGGCGCGCTTGTGCTCGAAGTAGATCACCGGATCGGGGTCGCGGATCGCCGCCTTGAGCAGCCCCTTGGCGTCGTGCGGCGTCGAAGGCGCGACGACCTTCAGGCCCGGCACGTGCGCGTAGAACGCCTCGGGCGACTGCGAGTGGTAGAGCGCGCCCTGGATGCCCGCCCCGTAGGGCATGCGCACGACGATCGGGCAGCCCGCGGCGCCGTTCGAGCGGTAGCGCCAGCGGGCCGCCTCGCTCACGAGCTGGTTGAAGGCGGGGAACGAGAAGTCGGCGAACTGGATCTCGGCGACCGGCACGCAGCCGTTCTGCGCCATCCCGATCGCCACGCCGACGATGCTCGACTCCGCCAAGGGTGTGTCGAGGACGCGTTGAGGCCCGAACCGCGCGAGGAAGCCGTCGGTGACGCGGAAGACGCCGCCCTCCTGGATGTCCTCGCCGAGGATCACCATCGTGGGCAGGCGCTCCATCTCCTCCTCGAGCGCCGCGTGGATCGCCTCGATGTAGGTCGCTTCCGTCAGCGGCGACTCGGTCACGATGCGCCGCCCGCTTCGTGGAAGACGTGCCGGAGCGCCGACTCGGGCGTCGGGTCCGCCGCCGCGGCGGCCCGATCGACGGCCTGATCGACTTCGGCGCGCACCTCGGCGGCCCACTGCCCGGCTTCGTCCTCGCTGAGGGTGTCGGACTCGAGGAGGCGCATGCGGAAGCGGTCGATCGGGTCGTTGCGCGCCCACTCCTCGACCTCGGCGCGTGGGCGGTAGCGGCGGTCGTCGTCGCTCGAGGTGTGGGGGACGAGGCGGTAGGTCTTCGCCTCGATCAGCTTCGGGCCGTGGCCGCGGCGCAGCTCCTCGACGCTCCAGCGCATCTCCTGGTAGACGGCGAGGACGTCGTTGCCGTCGACGGTCGAGGCCTGGACGTCGTAGCCGCGGGCGCGCTCGGCGACGTGGCGGACGGACATCTGCTTCTCGCTCGTTTCGGAGATGGCGTAGCCGTTGTTCTCGCAGAAGAAGATCACGGGTAGCTGGTGGATGGCGGCGAAGTTGAGCGCTTCGTGAAAGTCGCCCTGGGCGGTGGCGCCCTCGCCGAAGTAGGCGACGGCGACCTCGTCCAGCCCTCGCAGCTTCGAGGCGTAGGCCACGCCGGCGGCGTGCGGCAGGTTGGCGGCGATCACGCTGGAGCGGGTGATGACGCGCTGCTCGGGGAAGGACCAGTGGCTCGGCATCTGGCGTCCGCCCGAGTTGGGGTCGTCCGCCTTGGCGAAGAGGCCGAGCATGATCTCCTCGGCGCTCATGCCGAGCACGACCATGACGCCGGTGTCGCGGTAGTAGGGCAGCACCCAGTCGACGCCTTGCTTGAGCGCGTGGGCGGAGCCGACCTGTGCCGCCTCGTGGCCGGTGCCGGTGACCGCGAAGGCGGCCCGGCCCTGGCGGTTGAGGATCAGCATGCGGTCGTTGATCTCGCGTGTGAGCAGCATCTCGCGGTACATGCGCCGATGCAGATCGGTGCCCTGGAGGCCGCTTTCCGGCTGATGGATCAGGGTCATGGGTCGCCGTCGCTTCCCGTGATCGCCAGCGCTGGCCAGGCGGGGCGGAGGCGCCTCTTGTGATCAGTATAGTGGCTGTCGAGGCGCCTCGACGGCCGCGGCGTGCGGTCAGGCGGGGCGCGAGAGGGGGACGAGATGTCGGAATTGCACCTTGAGGTATCGGACTACATCGCGGTGATCACGATGGACAACCCGCCGGTCAACGCGATGGACCGCGAATGGAACATGATCGAGCTGCTCGACTCGTTCGCGGACCGCGACGACGTGCGCGTGTGCGTGCTCACCGGCGCGGGGACGCGCGCGTTCTGCGCCGGGGCGGACGTGAAGCGCGGTGCGCGCGAGGCGGGCACCACGCCTCCGCCGGGTACGCGGATGGCGACGAGCCGCGCCGCCCGCGAGCGCTACAACTCGATCGTGGAGTGCGCGGTGCCGGTGATCGGCGCGATCAACGGGCACGCGCTTGGCGCGGGCATGGCCCTCGCGGCGTGCTGCGACTTCCTGATCGCCTCGGAGAACGCGACGTTCGGGCTACCCGAGGTGAACGTCGGACTGCTCGGCGGGGCGAGCCAGATGGGGCGTGTCTTCCCGCAAGGCTGGCTGCGCTGGGCGAACATGACCGGCCAGCGCATCAACGCCCAGCAGGCGCTGACGGCGGGCGCGGTGCTGCGCGTGGTGCCTCCGGAGCAGCTGATGGACGAGGCGATGGCCGAGGCGCGGGTGGTCGCCTCGAAGATGCCGCTCGGCGTCCGGATGGTGAAGTCCACGCTGAACCAGATCGAGAACATGGACATCAAGAACGGCTACCGCTACGAGCAGTCGCAGACGGCGATCCTCTCGAAGACGGAAGACTCCGCCGAGGCGAAGCGCGCCTTCGCGGAGAAGCGGCAGCCGGTCTGGAAGGGCCGCTGAGCGGAGTTCCGCGTCCCGCCTCGGCGGATCCGGCGCGGGTCGGGGTAGCCGCAGCCGTCAGGGCGCGGCGACGTAGAAGCGACGGTGCGGGTTGGTAGCAGGGGCCGGATTTGAACCGGCGACCGACGGCTTATGAGTCCGCTGCTCTACCACTGAGCTACCCTGCCGAGACCGCGATCTTAGGCTCGCCTGGCCGTCGCTGTCGATGCGGGACGCCGCCTTCTGGCGTCGGCTCTGCCGCTACAATGCGCGCCGACTGCCGCCGGGTCGCCTGGCGAGAGGGGCCATGACCGATGAGCACTCGCACGGGCACGCGGTTCTGGTCCTACATCGAGCACTCGGTCGACCAGATCGTGGCCACGCTCGATGGCCTCGAGGCCGACGAACTGAACTGGCGTCCGGGGGGAGCGGAGACGAACAGCCTCTTCGTGCTCGCCACCCACATGCTCGGGGCGCTCGATGAGACGCTGCTCGGCGTGCTGTGCGGCCAGCCCCGCTCGCGCGACCGCGATGCCGAATTTGGCGCCTCGGATGCGACGGCCGGGGCACCCGTTGCGCGCTGGGCGACGCTGCGCGCCGAGATCGCCGAGCAGCTGACGGCGCTGACCGACGAGGAGCTGGACGCAGTACGGCAGCACCCGCGCCGCGGCGAGGTGACCGGCCACGACCTGCTGATCTTCACCGCGCAGCACACGGCCGAGCACGCCGCCCACGCCGAGCTGACCCGTCAGCTCATCGAGGCACGGCGTTAGCCGTAGGGGGCTTCGGGAGCCGGGCGCGGATTCCCCTCACCCTAGCAGAGGCTGTCGCACAAACCCGCGATGCGGGGAACATCGCGATAGGATGAGCATGGCGGCGGGGGCGGAGTGATTCCGGGGTGCCGCCATGACCCAGCGCTTCCTGCCGTGCGAGCGTGACCAGCAATACCTGATGCCGGCGAGCCTCCGCGACTGGCTGCCCGAGGACCACCTCGCGTGGTTCGTGCTCGATGCGGTAAGCCAGCTCGACCTCACCGCGTTCTACGCGCGCTACCGCGAGGACGGTTGGGGGCGGAAGGCGTACGAGCCCTCAATGATGGTCGCGCTCGTGCTCTATGCCTACTGCGAGGGCGAGCGCTCGAGCCGCCGGATCGAACGGCGCTGCCGCGAGGACAGCGCCTTCCGCGTGCTGACCGGGAACCAGCAGCCCGACCACGCCACGATCTGTCGCTTCCGCCGGCAGCACGAACAAGCGCTGGCGGGACTGTTCGCCGGGGTGCTCAGGCTGTGCGCCGAGGCGGGTCTGTTGCTACTCGGCGTGGTCGCGCTCGACGGGACCAGGCTGCACGCCAACGCCAGCCGCGAGCGCAACCGCACGGATGCGGAGCTTGAGGCCGAGGTGCGGCGCATCCTCGCCGAGGCGGAGCGGGTGGACGCCGAGGAGCACGCGCGCTTCGGCGACGCGCGGGGCGACGAGTTGCCTGCGCGGTTCAGGGACCGCGAGGAGCGCCTCAGGAGCCGCGCGGAGAAGGACCGGCGCGGGCGCCGCCCGCAGCCGCCGCAGCCCGACCCGGGTGCGAAGGTGAACGTCACCGACCCGGACAGCCGCGTGGTGCGCGACTATCACGGCTACTTTCAGGGCGACAACGTGCAGGCGGTGACGAGTCGCGAGCAGATCATCGTCGCGGCCGAGGTGACACGTGCGGCGACCGACATGCACGAACTGCAACCGATGATCGAGGCGATGCACCGCAACCTGCGGGCCGCACACTGCGGGCCGCCGCGCGTGCTGCTGGCCGATGCCGGCTACTACTCCGAGGCGAACGTGCGGCAGGCCGAAGGCAGCGGTCCGGAGTTGCTGTCGCTGCCGGGCTCACCGTACGTGAACGGATGGATCGCAAGCTGGCGATGCAGCGTGGGCGGCGTCTCTACGAGCAGCGGCGCTGGATGGTCGAACCGGTCTTCGGCGACGTCAAGGAGAACCGCGGCATCCGCCGCTTCATGCGGCGCGGGATCGCCGTGTGCGCCAGTGAATGGAAGCTGATCGCCGCCACCCACAACCTCAAGAAGCTCTATCGCCGGGCGCGCCCGTCACCGCGGCCAGCGAACAGCAACCCCCGGCGAGGAGACGGGGCTACCGCCGCGGCTGCCGCGTAGCGCGCCTGCCCCGCCAGACGCGACCGCTCCGCCCCGACTGCCGACCGGCTGCCCTTTCGGCACTCCACCCACGCCACTCCGTGCGACAGCCTCTGCTAGGACACCGGCGCAGCGGCCTCAAGCTTCTGTCGGGCGATCACGAGGTCGTAGTCTGTCTGGAGGCCGAGCCAGATGTGCGCCTTTATCTCCAGCACAGCCTCAAGCTGCAGCGCGGTCTCGGCGGTGATTGCCTTGCGCCCGCGTACGATCTCGTTCACGACCTGGTATGGTCGGCCCATTTTTCGCGCGAGTTCGCGCTGTGACATCTCCCGGACCTCGAGCTCCTCAGCGAGCAAGGAGCCGGGGTGCGAGGCGTAGTCCGACTCCACGTAGGGCAACGTCGACTCACTCATGGTAGTCCACCACCTCCTCGACAATGATCGTTTGTTCGTCCTCGATCGTTACGATCATCCGCATTTGGCCCGTGAGCCGGAGCGAATGCTGACCTCTTCCGTCTCCGGTCAGCGGATGGAGGTTCAGCGACCGGATCTTGTAGAGGTACTCGACACGCTCGGTGCGCCGCGGCGTGCGCACCCGCTCAATGTACCGCTGTCCGGTGGTAGGCCCCCACTCCCGTACCGCGCGATTGCGCTGCTCGAAGGCCCGCTGCAACCGCCGGTTACTGAAGCGAATCTCCACCCGATGAACGTACTAGCCTAGGGTGAGGGCGTCAACCGAGGGGTGAATACGCAGTTCGCGGCGCGCTCCTCTAGTATGGCGTCCATGACGAAGCCACTCGATGGCAAGGTCGCCGCCGTCACCGGCGCGGGCCGCGGCATCGGCCGCGGGATCGCGCTGCGACTCGCCGAGGAGGGCGCACGCGTCATCGTTGCCGACTACGGCGGGCCGGTCGACGGCGCCGGAGGCCCCGAGGCGGATGTAGCCCAGGTGGTGGCGAACGAGATCATCGCCGCAGGCGGCGAGGCCGCCGCGAGCCGATCCGATGTGTCGACGATGGAGGGTGGTCAGCAGATCGTCGCGGCCGCCCTCGATCACTTCGGGCGGCTGGACGCGATGATCTGCTGCGCCGGCATCCTCGTCGACGGCGGCGTGCTCGAGGTCAGCCCCGAAGCCTGGGACCGGGCGATCGCGGTGCACCTGCGCGGGCACTACTCCTGCGCGCGGGCGGCGGCGAATGTCATGCGCGAGCAGGGCAGCGGCCGCATCATCTCCTTCTCGTCGAGCACCGCCCTGGCCGGCGCGGCCACCCGCGTTGCCTACGCGACGGCCAAGGCGGGCGTGATCGGCTTCGCACTCAGCCTCGCCGAGGAGCTCGAGCCGCTCGGGATCACCTCGAACTGCATCGTCCCCGTCGGGGCGACGCGCATGCACGACATCGTCGCGCAGCAGGCGGGACAGGTCGGCGAGGGCGATCCGCTGCCGAGCGAGCAGGCGATCGGCGGCGCCATGGATCCGGCGAACGTCGCGCCGATCGTCGCCTACCTGCTCACCGACGAGGCCGCCTCGATCAACGGCCAGGTCTTCGGGGCCGTCGGCCGGCGGGTCTACCTGCTCAACCGCCGCGAGTGGGTCGCCGACATCGGCAGCGAGGGGCCGTGGACGCTGGACGCGCTGGTCGAGCGCGTCCCGGCGGAGCTGGGGCCGGACCTCGACCACCGGCGCGTGCCCTGGCCCGGCCGCTAGCAAGCGCAGGAGGACAGGGCTTCCGATGGTCAACGTGACGCGCCTCGAACACCACGGCTGGGCGAACAGCGACGGGCGCTGGGGCGCCCCGGCGACCCGCTCGCGCGGGATCGTCGAGGAGCCGCTCGGCTCCGGCGAGCACACCTACTACGTCGTCGACAACTGGGCGAGGCGGCCCCGGGGCTGGGCGCTGATCGACGTCGCCGGAGTCGCCGTCGACGCCGAGGACCGCGTCTTCGTCTTCTCGCGTTCGCCGCGCCCGGTGCAGGTCTACGACCGCGACGGCTACTTCCTCGACTGGTGGGGCGACGACGTGACGACGACGGCGCACGGCATCAGCGTGGACGCCGAGGGCAACGTCTGGCTCGCCGACACCGGCGACCACACCGTGCGCAAGTTCACGCCCGAGGGGAAGCCGTTGCTCAGCCTCGGGACCCCGCACCAGAGCGCGCCCCGCATGGGCGGCGATCCGTTCAACGAGCCGACGCGCGTGGCGGTGGCCGCCAACGGCGACCTCTACGTCAGCGACGGCTACGGGAACGCGCGCATCCACGTCTTCAGCGCCGACGGCGAGTACCGCTTCGGCTGGGGCAGTCCCGGCTCCGGGCCGAGCCAGTTCTCCAACCCGCACGCCGTCACGATCGGGCCCGACGGCCGTGTCTACGTCTGCGACCGCTCGAACCGCCGCATCCAGGTCTTCGGGCCCGACGGGACGTACGAGGAGGAGTGGTCCGGTGTGAATCTGCCGGACGACCTCGCCTTCGGCCCGGATGGCAACGCCTACGTCGCCGAGCTGCTGCACCGCATCAGCATCTGGAGCCCCGAGGGCGAGCGCATCACCGGCTGGGGCGACGAGGGCTGCCAGTGCCCGGAGCAGCCGCCGATCCCGCCCTGCCCGGCGGAGCGGCAGGACGCGGGCCAGGTGATCGGCCCGCACGGCCTCGCCGTCGACTCGCAGGGCAGCATCTACGTCGGCGACCTCGCGGAGACCTACCGCGGCATCGACCGCGGCTCGCGCGCGCTCCAGAAGTTCGTGCGGGCCGACGCGTAGCCCGCGGCGCGAACGTATTAGACTTGACTTATAGTAGAAAAGGCTTATACTCCGCGTGTGGGAAGTCGAGTACACCGAGCAGTTCGAGGGCTGGTGGCAGCAGCTGAGCGTCGCGCAGCAGGAGGCTCTCGACGATCGGGTGATGCTGCTGGCGGAGACTGGTCCCGGACTCGGGCGGCCGGTGGTCGATGGGATTGCGGGCTCGCGCCACTCCAACATGAAGGAGTTGCGGGTCTCACAGGGGGGTGCGCTGCGGGTGTTGTTCGCCTTCGACCCGCGACGCCACGCCATCCTGTTGCTGGGCGGTGACAAGTCCGGGCAGTGGAGTGAGTGGTACAGACGGGCGATTCCCGAGGCGGACGTGCTCTATGACGTCCATATCGAGGAACTTCGCGCGGAGGGATTGATCGAGAGCCAGAACGGGTAGGGAGTCGGTGTCATGGCCAGGAACTATCGAGACCTCCACGAGAAGGTCGTCGCCCGTCCCGGTGCTTCCGATCGGCTCCGCGCGCTGCGCGAGGCTACCGTGGCGGAGATCGGCCTGTACGAGCTCCGCCGTGCGCTCAACCGCTCTCAGGCCGAACTGGCGGTGAACATGGGCAGCAGCCAGCCGGCCGTGTCCCAGTTCGAACGCGGCGATGACATGCGGCTGTCTTCGCTCCGCAGGTACCTCGAGGGCCTCGGCGCTCGACTGCGGATCGTCGCCCTCTTCGATGATGGCGAGGTAGAGACGGCGATCCCGCTACGGATCGGCAGCGGGAGATCGCTGGTGGTCGCCGAAGAGGAGCCTGACTACCTCGTCGAGTAGGCGGCGCGCTTCCGGCTAGAACACGATCACGCAGCGGCCGCGAGCGCCTCCGGCCTCGAGGCGGGCGTGGGCGTCCGCCGCCTGCTCCGCCGGGTACGTGGCGTAGACGCGCAGGGTCAGCTGGCCGTCCTCGGTCTGCTGCCGCAGCCGGTCGAGCAGGTCCGCCCGGTGGTCGTACGTGCGCACCGAGGTGACGTGGAAGTTGATGCCGCGTTCGCCGGTGCCGCCCCAGCCGCGCACCGCGGCGTAGGCCCCACCGTCGCGGATCGCGCCCACTGCGAACTCGTTCTGCACCGCGCCATCCGCCAGCCCGTCGACGCCCTCGGGGGCGACCTTGCGGATCTGCGCGGAGATGTCGTCGCCTCGAGGCACCACGATGTCGGCGCCGAGGTCGCGGACCAGCTGTTCGTCGGCGGCTGAGGCGTCGGCGATGACGCGCAGCCCCTCCGCCCTGGCGAGCTGCACGACATAACCGCCGTAGCAGCCCGCCGCTCCCGTCACGCCGAGGGTCTGGCCCGGCTGCAATGCGAGCTGGTCCAGCGACTGGCGAGCCGTGAGCCCGTTCATCGGGAGCGTGGACGCCTCGGCGTGGCTGGCGCCCGCCGGAGCCCGCACGACCGAGTCGGCGGAGAGCACGATGCTCTCGCGGTAGGCGCCGTGGCTGCCGCCCGGCAGCACCATCGCCATCACCGCGTCGCCGATGGCGAGGTCGGTCTCCGTGCCGGGGCCGATCTCGTCGATCACGCCCGCGATGTCCATACCGGGGATGTACGGCGGCGGCACGTCGCGGAGCGCATCGGCGCGCGAGCCGTTGCGCAGCATCGTATCCGTCGGGCTGACGGCGGCGGCGTGGACGCGGATCCGCACCTCGCCGGGACCGGCGTGCACCTCGGGCAGATCGACGACCCGCAGCACCTCCGGGCCCCCGAACTCGACGACTCCGACTCCTCGCATGGCTCCCTGCCTCTCCTGCACATCGGCCGCAGACACGCCTCGCGCCGGGGATCAAGCCCGGCGCGAGTTGTGCGATCAGTTCGCCGAGGCGCGCGCAGACGCCCCGGCGTGCGGTTAGCGGCTGGCCGCGGCTGCGATCGCGCGGCTTGTGAAGACCCGCGTCATCGCTCGCCGGTAGTCCTCCGAGCCCGCCAGGTCCGCGTTCAGATCCCCGAGGCTGTCGGCCGCCGCGGCGGCGGCGGCGATCGCGTCCTCGTCCAGCGCCGAGCCGGTCAACGCGTCCTCGACCGCGCCGAGCCGCTGCGCGTGCGTCGAGGCGCCCGTCACGGCCACGCGCGCGCCCGTGCAGACGCCGCCCTCGACGGTCAGCGAGGCCGCCACGCCGACAATCGCGAAGTGCGAGGCGGGGTGGCGGAGCTTCGCGTAGGCCGCCTGCGAGGGAGCGTCGAAGCTGACCGAGGTGATCAACTCGTCCTCCGCGAGGTCGACCTCGAAGAGGCCGCTGAAGAAGTCGCCGGCAGCGACCGTGCGCTCACCGCCGGGACCGGCGATGTGGATCGACGCGTCGAGCGCGACCACCACGGCCGGGAGGTCGGACGCCGGGTCGGCGTGCGCCAGGCTGCCGCCGATCGTGCCGCGGTTGCGCACCTGCTGGTCGCCGATCTCGCCCGCCGCCTCGGCGACGACGGGCGCGGACGCGAGCAGGACCGCGTCGTCCTCGATTTCGGCGTGCGTGGTGAGCGCGCCGATCGAGATACGTCCGCCGTCCTCGCTGACGCCGGACAGGCCGGGGATACGGCTGATGTCGATCAGCAGCGACGGCTCGGCGAGGCGCAGCTTCATCAGCGGGATCAGGCTGTGACCCCCGGCGATGAAGCGGGCGTCGCCTTCCGCCTGCTGCTTGAGCGCGATCGCCTCCTCGACGGAGCCGGCGCGCTGGTACTCGAACGCTGAGGGGATCATGCGTCGCCTCCATGGATCAGACGCCAGAGCTTCTCCGGACGCAGCATCATGTCGATGTGGTCCACGCCGAACTCGCTGAGCGCGTCAACGGTGGCGCTGACGATGCAGGGCGTGGACCCGATCGTGCCGGCCTCGCCGATGCCCTTCACGCCCAACGGGTTGAGCGGGGAAGGCGTCACGGTGTGGTCCAGCTCGAAGCGCGGGAAGTCCCGCGCGCGCGGGATCGCGTAGTCCATGAACGAGGCGGTCAGCAGCTGGCCGCTCGCCTCGTCGTAGACCGCCTCTTCGATCATCGCCTGACCGACGCCCTGGGCGATGCCGCCGTGGATCTGCCCGGTGACGATGAGCGGGTTGACGATGTTGCCGCAGTCGTCCACGCCCACGAAGCGCTGCAGTTCCAGCTCTCCGGTGTCGCGGTCGATCTCCACCTGGGAGATGTAGCAGCCGAAGGGCCAGGTGAAGCCCTCGGGCTCCCAGAAGGCCTCGTCGCTCAGTCCCGGCTCCGTGTCCGGGGGCAGCGGGATCGGGGCGTAGGCGAAGGCCGCCACGTCCGTGAACGGAACGCCGGTCTCCTCCTGGCCCGCGGGCCCGATCATGCCGTCCTTGAAGGCGAGGTCGCCGGGCTGCAGCTCCAGCATCGGCGCGGCGAAGCGCCGCATCTTGTCCTGCACTTTGCCGGTGGCGAGCAGCAGCGCCGTGCCGCCGACCACCTGCGAGCGGCTGCCGAACGTGCCGGTGCCGGCGCGCACCTGGCCGGTGTCGCCGTGGACGATGGTGATGTCGTCCATCGGGATGCTGAACTCGTCTGCGAGCATCTGCGCGAAGGTCGTCTCGTGACCCTGGCCGTGCGAGGAGACGCCGGTGGTGGCGCGCACCTTGCCGTCGCGCTCCACGCTCACGCTCCCGTGCTCCCAGAGGCCCACGCTCGGCATCGCCGCCGAGGGCCCGAAGCCGCAGATCTCGGTGTAGAAGGACATCCCGAGGCCGACCAGGCGGCCTTCCGCCCGGGCGGCGTCGCGGTCCGCCTTCATCTGCTCCCAGCCGGCGTTCCCGAGCGCCTTGTCGAGCGCGGTCTCGTACTCGCCGGAGTCGTAGACCATGCCGCCGGCGGTGGTGTACGGGAACTGCTCCGGCTGGATGAAGTTGACCCGCCGCAGCTCGGCCGGGTCCATGCCCAGCTTCACGGCCAGCATCTCCATGCCGCGCTCGAGGAAGTAGATGCCCTCGGGCCGTCCCGCTCCGCGGTAGGCGTCGGTCGGCATCTTGTTGGTGAAGACCTCGGTCAGGTCGCAGCGCACGACGGGGATGGCGTAGACGCCGCTGATCATGAACGCGACCAGCGTGGGGATCGCGGCCGTCAGCACCATCTCGTAGGCGCCGATGTCCGCCACCAGCCGCATCTTGACGGCCAGCACCTTGCCCTCGTTGCTGGCCGCGATGTCGAGGTAGCAGATCACGTCACGACCGTGGATCGTGGTCATGAATGCTTCGGAGCGGTCCTCGATCCACTTCACCGGCAGGCCGAGCCGGCGCGAGATCGCCGCCGCGACGAAGTCTTCGCCGTAGACGTTGATCTTGCTGCCGAAGCCGCCGCCGACATCCGGGGCGATGACGCGCACCTGGTGCTGGCCCATCCCCAGGATCGCCGCCAGCAGCGTGCGCGCGATGTGCGGGTTCTGGGTCGTCGACCAGACCGTCAGCTCGTCGTTGCCCGGCTCGAAGCGCGCGATCACGCCTCGCGGCTCCATCGCGTTCGGGACCAGCCGCTGGCTGACCATGCGCTGCGAGACCACGACGTCGGCCTGCTCGAACGCCTCGTTGAGCGCCGACTCGTCCTCGACTTCGAGCGTCGCCGCGTTCACGCCCGTGCCAGCCGGGGCGAACGGGACGGCGAGGTTGTTCTCGAACGCCTCGTGGATGGTGACCGGGTCGCCGTTCATCGCCCGCTCCGGGTCCACGACCGCGGGCAGTTCCTCGATGTCCACCATGATCGCGTCGGCGGCGTCGGCGGCCAGGAAGCGGTCGGTCGCCACGACGACTGCGACCGGCTCACCGACATAGCGCACGCGCTCCGGCGGGACGGAGTGGTGATCCGGCGCCGGGAACGGCGTGGCGACGGGCATCGGCGGGATCATCTCGGCGAGCTGCGCGCCGGTGAGCACCAGCTCGACGCCGGGCATCGCCTCGGCGGCGCTGGTGTCGATCGAGCGGATGATGCCGTGCGCCACGTCACTGCGCTTGAAGGCCAGGTGCAGCATGCCCGGCAGCTTCATGTCGTCGACGTAGTTGCCGCGGCCCTTGACCAGGCGCGGGTCCTCGCGACGGCGTACGCGCTGCCCGACGAGCTGGCCCGGTGTTGCCGACATGGTCATTGCGCACCTCCTGCGGCCGTCTTCACGGCGTTGATGATGTGCTCGTAGCCCGTGCAGCGGCAGAGGTTCCCGTCCAGCCCTCGGCGAATCTCATCGTCCGAGGGGTCCGGGGTGCGCTCCAGCAGGTCGACGCCGGACATGATCATGCCCGGCGTGCAGTAGCCGCACTGCAGCCCGTGCTCGTCCCAGAAGGCCTGCTGCAGCGGGTGCATCTCGCCGGCGGCGCTGAGGCCCTCGATGGTGGTGACGGACGCGCCGTCGGCCTGCACCGCGAGGACGGTGCAGGACTTGGCGGACGAACCGTCGATGATCACGGTGCAGGCGCCGCACTGACTGGTGTCGCAGCCCACATGCGTGCCGGTCAGGTTCAACTCCTCGCGCAGGAGATGCACCAGCAGCGTGCGGGGCTCTGCCTCCAGTTCATGGAGCCGTCCGTTCACGGTCACTGAAATCGGTACGGTCATAGCGCCGCACTCCTCTCTGTTGCCGCCTTTGCCTCTTGCTCGATCGCATCGAAGAACTGGCGCGCCATCGTGCGCGCCGAGCCCGTCAGCAGCCGGCCCCCGACGCGTGCGATCGCGCCGCGGACCGTCACCTCGGCCTCGTAGCGCAGGTGCGTGCCGTCTCCGTCGTCCGCCAGCTCGATCGCGGCCTCGCCGGTGCCGCCGCCGGGCCGCCCCTGGCCCGAGGCGATCAGCGTGTAGCTTGTCTCCGGCTGCCGGTCGCGCAGTTCGACGCGGCCGGTGAAGATCCCGCGCACGGGTCCCACGCCCACCTGGGCGGTCAGTTCCCAGGTGTCGGGGGCGACCTCGTCGAAGGCCTCGCAGCCCGGGATCGCCGCTCGCAGCGAGGCCGGGCTCAGCAGGTGCTCCCACATCACGGAGCGGGGGAGCTGAAAGCGGTGTTCACCGGCTACGCGCACGCGTCACCCCCTCGCGAGCCGGGCGGATGATAGCACCGATGCGGTACGCCCTGCCGCCACGCGTCGCGTGGTCCCGGGTCCTGTGGCACACTGTGAAAGGAGGACCTGATGGAGGCTTCCTACGAGAACCATCCTGTGAGGGTGGCGCTGACAGACGAGAGCCCGAGTGCCGAAGGTTCCTCGCGCGAGGCTCTCGACCACGCTCGGCGCTGGTTCCCTTGACCTTGACATGTTTCTATAACGCTGCTAATAGCGGGCGAACGGTTGTGATCCGCATGCGGTCGCCGACCGTGGGCGCACGCCCCGGTTCGGTGCATGGCGGTTGGGCGCGATTGGCGACGGCGTGAAGTCGGCTAGTCGATCGGAAGCAGGAGGAATGAGCATGAGTAACGAAGCTTTGGAGAAGTGGGCGGCGAACAGCCGCTGGACGAGGCGGCGTTTGATCGGTGCTGCGGGCGTCGCGGGCCTTGGCCTCGGTGCTGCGGCACTGATCGGGTGTGGCGACGATGACGATGACGATGGCGGCGGCGCCGCGCCGGCTGCCGCGACGCCCGCCCCCGCTACTGCCACGGCGGCCGCCCCGGCCGCCACTGCCACGGCGGCCGCACCTGCCGCCACTGCCACTGCCGCCACGGCTGCTCCTGCGACGGCCACGCCGCAGCCGACCCCCGCCGCGGGCGCGCCACAGCTCAGCGAGCTGCTGTCGGTCCACTGGGGTACGCGCGAACACCCCGATCCGCACACCGGTTCGGTCTCCTCGCCCTGGACCCACGTCGGCGATGTGGCTCTGGACATCAAGCGGGACACGTTCGAGGTGCAGCCGCGGCTCTTCGAGTCATGGGAGCAACCCAGCGCGACGGAGTACGTGTTCTCGATGGCGCAGGGCGTATTGACGCATGATCGCGCGCCGAGCAACGGTCGCGTCTACACCACGGAAGATGCGGCCTACAGCATCGAGCGAATCACGGGCAAGTACGACCCGGACAACGTCACGCTCTATCAACGGCGGACGGAGCTTGGGCCACTGATCTCGGCGGAGGCCGTGGACGAGACGTTCGTGCGCGTGCTGCTCGATAGTCCGTTCAGCCCGTTCCTGATCGGCCTGGCGAACCACCGCAACCCGCTGGTGCCGAAGGACTTTGCCGAGAGCGGCGGGTTCAGCGGCAATATCTCCGAGGCGCCTCCCGTCGGCACGGGGCCGTATGTCCTCGAGGAGCTGCGGAACGGCGAGGGCGCCACGTTCAACCGCTTCCCGAACTACTGGCGAGGTAGAAGTAACGGCGCTCCGTACTTCGAGCGTGTCGAGTGGTCCGTGTTGCCGGACGACACGGCACGCGCCAGCGCGTTCGCCGCGGGGGCTATCGACTTCTACACGACCTTGTCCAAGGCCGGGCGGCAGACCATCGAGACCCTCGCGGACGACTACAACCTGATCAGCTTCCCCTCGAACCGCATCCAGCACCTGGACTTCAACATATCGCGCAAGCCGGTCGACGACGTCCGGATTCGCAAAGCGATCCAGCGCGTCCTCGATTACGCCGGGATGGGCGCCGAGGAGTACGGGGACGGCTTCTGGGACTACAGCGGGCCTGCCGGTTCGGCGTATCCCGACGCGTTCCAGGCCGAGGACATCAAGAAGATGCCCGGCTGGAACCCGGACACCAAGGACGCCGACACCGTCGAGGCCAGGCAACTGATGTCTGCGGCAGGCTTCCCCGACGGGAGCGTCTCGCTCCCGATCACGTCCGTCGCGCCCGGTGGGGGCAACGTCGCCGCGATCATGGCGTCGCAGGCCGTCCGCATCCAGCACACGCTGAAGCAGATCTGGCCCGCCATGGATGTGACCATCCAAGTCGTCGACCGCAGCGAGCAGGGCCAGCGGCGAGGAAGCGGCGAGTTCGTCGCGCTCGCCCAGGGGCTGTTCGGGCCGCTCGACGTGGTGCTCGGCCTGCTCCAGAACTTCGGCTCTGACGGCAGCAGGAACTGGCGGGAATACAGCAACCCGCAGGTCGACGAATTGCTGGCGAAAGCGGTGCAGGAGACCGATCCGGACACACGCAGGGAACAGATCCGATCGGCCGAGGGCATGGTCATCGACGATACGCCGATGCTGATCGTGGCCCGGCTCCCGGTGACCCACTACGTCAACCCGGCGATCATGGGCTACTACCCGGGTCCGGCCGGGCTGGTCGACTTCGACCTGCTGCTGCTGGCGGATCGCTACTGGAAGGCATAGCGCCCGGGAGGCCCGCTGCGCAGCTGGCGGCCGCCTCGCTCTCCTCGTGATTGAGGAGCGGGCGAGAACTCGGGAGATGCCTTGCTTGGTTACATCATCAGGAGGATCGTCGGCATCTTGCCGACGATCCTCGTCATGCTCGTGCTCGTCTCGGGCATGCTGAGGCTGCTTCCGGGCGACATCATCGACACGCTGTTCGAGGAAAACCCGATCCTGTTGTCCGAGGATGAGCGGGATCAACTCGAAGAGCAGCTGGGCCTCGATCGCTCGCTAGGCGAAGAGGTGCTGCGCTACTCCTGGAATGCGCTCCGGGGCGACTTCGGGCGGTCGCTGTTCACCAGGGTGCCGGTCGCCGAGTCGATCCGGCGCCGGGCGCCGGTAACGGCGATGCTTGGCGTGTATACGCTGGCGGTGTCGGTCGCCGTGGGCATTCCGCTCGGCGTCATATCCGCGGTGAAGCAGGATACGTTCCTCGACTATGGGCTGCGAGCCGTCTCGCTGGTCGCCCTCAGCGTCCCGAACTTCGCGCTGGCGATCATGGCGATCGTGCTGCCGGTGCTGTGGTTCGGGTGGATCCCGCCGCTCAGGTATGTGCGGCTCGAGGACGACGTGTCCGGGCATCTGGGGCAGTTCATCCTGCCCGCCGTCGTGCTCGGACTCGCGCTGTCCGCCTCGCTCACACGAATGACGCGCACGACGATGCTGGAGGTGCTGCGACAGGACTACGTGCGCACCGCCCGCGCGAAGGGGGCGACCGAACCCCGCGTCGTCGTTCGGCACGCGATGCGGAACGCGATGATCCCCGTGGTCTCCATCGTAGGGCTCCAGGTCGTCGCCCTGTTTTCCGGCACGATAATCATCGAGAACGTGTTCGCGCTGCCGGGCCTGGGGCGGCTGCTGCTGGAGGCGGTGAACAGCCGTGACTATCCAGTCATTCAGGGCCTTGTGCTGGTCCTCGGTGTGCTCGTCATGTTGACGAATCTCATGGTGGATTTCTCCTATGGCCTCCTCGATCCGCGGATCCGGCTCGCGGAGATGGGGCAGTAGCGAAGTGGCGGCGGAGCTCGCGTCCTTGTCCCCTACGGCGTCCACGGCGCTCCCGCTGCGCTGGCTGCGGGCTCTCCGCACGCTGCTCGCGCGCAAGCCCGTCGCGGGCGTCTCGGCGCTCATATTGCTCGCATTCGGGCTCGCCGCGTTGCTGGCGCCGCTGCTGGCGCCGTATCCGCCCAACCTCAACAGCGTCGGCCCGACGCTCGAGGGACCCGCGCTCGGCTATCCGGCCGGCACGGACCAGTTCGGCCGGGACATGCTCAGCCGGCTGATGTTCGGCGGGCGGGTCTCGCTCTCGATTGCCGCCGTCGGCAGCACGCTCTCGATCCTCGGGGCGCTGCTGATCGGAGTCACGAGCGGCTACTTCGGCGGCGCCCTGGACTACATGCTGCAGCGCCTCGTGGACACGGTGCAGGCCATCCCCGGGCTGGTGCTGCTGCTTACGGTGATCGCGCTTATGGGCTCGAGCTGGCTGAACGTCGTGCTGGCGATTAGCGGGCTCTTCGCGTTCAGCCAGTCGCGCGTGGTCCGCGGCGCCGTCCTGTCGCTGAAGTCCGAGACCTACATCGAGGCCGCGATTACCATCGGATGCAGCCCGTTTCGGGTGGTGGTCCGGCACATGCTGCCGAACCTCTTCCCCGTGCTGATGGTGGTTGCGAGCCTGCTGGTCGGCGTGATCATTCTCGCGGAGGCGTCGCTCAGCTTCCTGGGCTTCGGAATCCCGCCGCCGAACCCAACCTGGGGCGGGATGCTCAGCGTGGAGGGCCGCACCTATATGATCATCGCGCCGTGGATGCTGATCGGCCCGGTCATCGCGCTCAGCGTCGTGGTGTTCGCGGCGAACATGCTGGGCGACGGCATACGCGACCTGATGGACCCGCGACTGAGGGAGTAACCCCGCGCCGCTGCACTCGTTCCCGCCTGGCGGCGGGCGGGGAGCATCCGGAGGCGGCCTCGATCCCGCCGGACCGGCGGCGCGTACCCTGGCAAGCGCTGTAGGCGGGCGCTGACAGCGCCTGGTTCGGGAGGGATCGAGTGGAGCCAGCGGCCGAGGGCGTCTACCAGTTCCGCATCCCCATGCCGGTGAGCCAGATCCGGCCCAGCAGCCGCGAGCGCTACACGCTGGTCTACGCCATCGAGACCTCCGACGGCTGGGTCATGGTCGACGCAGGCATGGACAGCGAGGCGGGCCTCGAGGCGCTGCGACGGCAGATCCCGGAGGCCGGGCTGGACCCGCGCGACTTCTCGCTGATCGTCGTGACCCACGGCCACACGGATCACTTCGGGCTCGCCGCGAAGGCTCGCGAGTTGACCGGCGCCCCGATTGCCATCCACCGCGCCGACGCGACCAACCCGTACGTGCTCACCTTCGATCCCGGCGCCGGCCCGCCCGAGGTGGACGTGCTCCTCGAGGGCGGCGAGGAGCTCGTGCCCGGCTCCGGGCTGTGGACCATCTGGACTCCCGGACACACGCCCGGCCACACCTGCATCCACGACCGCGAGCGCAGGCTGCTCTTCGCCGGCGACCACGTGCTGCCGGTCACCACGCCCAACGTCAGCCGCTACCCGACCGACACGGGCAACCCGCTCCAGGACTTCATCGACGCCCATCGCGCGCTCGCCGACCTCGATGTGACGATGGTCCACCCGGCCCACGAGTACTCGTTCGCCGACCTGCGCTCCCGAGTCGACGAGATCATCGAGCACCACCACGAGCGCGCCGACGAGATCCTCGCGGCCGCCGCCGAGGGCCCGCGCAGCGCCGCGGGAATCGCCTCGCGCATCAACTGGAACGTGGGGACGTGGCAGGAGATGAACGGAGACACGCGGAACATGGCGATCTGGGAGACGAGCGCTCACCTCCACTACCTCGTGCGCGAGGGACGGCTGATCGAGCAGGAACGCGGCCCGCAGGCGCTGACCGAGGCGTTCGAGGCGGCATTCGGCGGCGAGCCGCTGAGCCCGATCGCGCTGGTCGGCTGCGGCCGCCTCGGCCGGCCGACGCTGGCGAGCGAGCAACTCGCGCAGGCCGGCTATGAGATCACCGCGGCCTTCGATGCCGACCCACGCCAGACCGGCCAGACGATCCGCGGACTCACGATCGAGTCGGTCGATGGCCTGGAAGACGCCCTCGACGCGTCCGGCATCGTGGCGGCGATCGTCGCGGTGCCGCCGAGGTACGCCGGGGGCGTGGCGGACCGCCTGATCGCCGCCGGCGTGCGCACGATCGTGGACTACACCGGGACCATCGAGGACGCGCCCGAGCACGTCCGCATCGTGCACGTCGACGCCATCCGCGCGTTCCAGTCCTCGGCCTACGTGCAGGCGCCACCCGCCGCGAACTGACGCGGCCCTGACGCGTCAGCGCTCGCCCGCGCGGCGCACGCGACGCCACTGACTGCACCAGACGCCCTGTTCGTTCACGAGACGGTCGTTGGAGTACCCGGGTCCGGCGCTTCCCGCAGCCGCGCAGCCGCGCGCCTACCCGGTGACGCCGCTTGCGACGAGCGCCGCGATCTCCTCGTCGGTCATCCCGATCACCTCGCTCAACACGGGCTCGGTGTGCTCCCCCATCGTCGGGCCCGGCTTGAATGTCACGGGATTCCGCGAGAGCTTGAATCCCAGTGCGGAGTCGATGACCTCGCCCATGACCGGGTGCTGGACCTTCGCGAAAAAGCCGCGATGCCGCAGTTGGGGATCCTCGGCGATATCGGCGGGGGAGCACAGCGGCGAGACCGGTACTCCCGCCTCGCGCAGCATCCGCACGAGGTCGTCCACCAGCAGCGCGCCGCTCCACTGCGCGACAAACTCGTCGAGGTCGTCCTGCGCGCCGAGGCGGCCTGCCAGGCTGGCAAACCGTTCGTCCCCGGCCCACGCTGGATGCCCCATCACGCGCGTCAGCGCCGCCCACCGCTCCTCGCTGTCCACGGCGATCGCGCACCAGACATCGGGCTCGGCCGTGGGGTAGACGCCGTGCGGCGCCGCCGTTCGCGAGCGGTTGCCGATGCGCGTCCAGTTGTTGCCGTTCGCCGACGCCTCAAGCAGCGGCGCGGCCAGCAGCAGCGCCGCGGTCGCGGACTGCGAGAAATCGATCCACTGGCCCTGCCCCGTCCGCTTGCGGTGCAGCAGCGCAGCGAGGAGCACGCTGGCGGCGATCGGCGGGACCGTCTGATCCGTGTAGGCGCCCGGTACGAGCGGCGGCCGGCCGGGCCAGCCATTGAGTTCCGCGAACCCCATCAGGCTCGCGAGGCCCATCCCGTATCCGGGGATGGCGCGCCACGAACCCGTCTGGCCGAACATGCCGAGGCTCAGGACGATGATGTCCGGCTTCACCTTCCGGAGTACCTCGTAGCCCAGCCCCATGCGCTCCAGCGTGCCGCCCGTGTAGTTCTCGATCACGGCGTCCGAGCGGGCGATCAGCTTCAGCGCGACCTCGCGCCCGGCCTCCGTCGAAAGGTCCAGCGCGACGCTTCGTTTCGCGGCGTTCTGGCCGTTGAAGGACAGGCTCGAGTTCATGCTCCGCTCGCCGAGAAACGGCGGCGTGACCCGCAGCGTGTCGATCCGCTTCGAGCTCTCGACGCGGATCACGTCCGCCCCGCACTTCGCGAGGTAGCGCGATACGGATGGGCCGGCGACGATCCAGGTGAAGTCCGTGACCCGGATGCCTTCGAGCGCCCCCGGCGCCGAGGCCGCCCCATCGCCGCTTGACGAGCCACGATCTTCCGGCACGAGCGCCTCCTGACCTTTCGTCTCCGGACCCGACACCTAGATGACGCCGGCTTGCCGAGCCGCTTCCAGCTCGGCGCGCGTCAGGCCGATCTCTCCGCCGTACACATCCTGATTGTGTTCGCCGGGCGCCGGCGCCCGCAGGCCCTCGCCCCAGTCGAGAAGCGAGGAGAAGAAGTACTGGCCCGGCGCGGCGATGCCCTCGGTGTCTTCGTCGCGGCCGAGGCGCTGACGCGGCATCTGCCCGAGTTCGACCAGCGGCTCGAGGGCGAGGATGTCCGAGGGGCGCGAGATCGGAAAAATCATCAGCCTGTGCTGCAGGCTGTCGCGCAGCAGTTCGGCGCTGGTCTTCGTGAGGAAGAACTGCTCGAACTGCTCCTCCGCAGCCACCAGTCCGACGCTGTCGAGGACGCCGTAGTCGTAGGCGATCCAGTCCATCCCGGTGACATCGCTGGTCCAGCCGTTCTCCCTCATCCAGTCGGCGAGGTTCTGTACGAACTTGCTGTTCGCGCCACCGAGAACCTGGAAATTGATGTAGCCGTCGGCGCAGCGGAAGACGTTCCTGCGCCCGGTCAGCCCCGGCGACACCGTCACCTGATCGCCCGTGCGGGCGAAGTTGATTTGCTCGGCCCGCCACCTCGCGATGGTGCTGCGGCCGAACAGCTCGACGATCACGTCGTGGACGGCGACGTCGACGTGCTGGCCGTATCCGGACTGCTCCCGTGCCATGAGGGCCGTCATCGTCCCCGTCGAGGCCTCCGCGGCGGCGAGCAGCACCGCCTGGTCGACGCTGAGCCGGTTCGGCGGCAGATCAGGGGAGCCGTCGGCGGCGATGTAGCCCGCCATCGCCATGCTGATGAGGTCGGTAGCCGGGAACTCCGCGTACGGACCGCTGGTTCCAAACGGGGTGATTGACGTGACGATCAACTCCGGGAACTCACTGCAGAGCTGTTCGTGATCAAGCGCCCGCGGATGCATGGCGCCGGGCTGAGAGGATTCGATCAGGACATCGACCCGGCCGAGCAATTCGCCGAACAGCCTGCGTCCATCTTCGCCGCCGAGATTCAGGGTGATGCCGCGCTTGTTCAGATTCAGGAAGTTCCAGAGGAGGCTGACCTGCTGCTGCCCTGCAGCATCCGAGGCGTCGCCGCCTGGCGCGTAGGGCGGGAGCGCCCGCTCCTCGTCCCCGCCGGGCGGCTCAGCCTTGATCACATCAGCACCGAGATCTCCGAGGATGCGCCCGCAGAAGGCTGCATCGCCGGAGGTGATGTCGAGGACACGAACGCTGCTCAGTACCGGGATGCGCATGAACGGACAGTCCTTGTTGCGGAGGTTGCGGCCACCGGCCAGGCATCCGGCGGATGACATGCTGACTGATGCGTCGGCCGCGACGCCCCCGGTTTGCCGAGCAGGCGCTCACTCTGGATCAAGGCCGCGGCCCGCGTCAATCTGCCGGCGGGGCTCGCGCGCCGCTCCAGAGACGCCTCGTCGCGGCTACAGCGGTCGCACCGGCGTGATGGTGACGGTTGCGGGCGTGCCCGGCTCAAGGCGCACGAGGTTCACGCTCCCGCACAGCGAAGGCGATCCGGAGTAGTAGGCGGGGGTCGGTGGCCCGCTCACCTGCGTCGGGATGTCCCAGTGCCCAAGCGCCAGATAGTCGGTATCGAGGCGGGCCACGTCGTCAAGCGTGAACAGCCAGCCCCTGTGTCTGTCGGCAGGGCCGCGCTCCCAGTGGCCATGGGCAACGGTGACGCGCCAGCGTGTCGTCCGCGGGGCAGCGGGCATGCCGATTGGCGCCTGGTCAGCGTATCCGCGATGCGGGCTGCCGCAGACCTCCAGGTCGTGTTCCCCGAAGACGGCCGAGCCAGCGTTGCCCATCCCGAACACGGTCACGTTGCGCAGGCCGGCGGTGTCCACCTGCTCGTAGACGGAGTCCGGTCCCAGGCAATCGTGGTTGCCGGGCAGCAGCACGACGGGAGCCGCGAGGGAGTCGAGGCGGGCCATCACGCGCCTGGCGAGAGACGGCGCAACCCGGTTGTTCTCGAACACATCGCCGGCCACCACGACCACGTCCGGCTCCATCTGGGACACGGCGCTGGCGAGGAGATCGAGATTGGAAGCGCTGTCTCGTTCGAGCGCGTCTCCGAGATGCAGGTCGGACGTATGCAGGATCAGCGGACTCACCGACTGTTCACCATGCTGGACAAAGGCATGAAGCATCGCCGTCCGTGCATGGCGGGAAGTCTCTCATACTGGCTGTCTTTGACTCATGAGGAGGGTAGCTGATCCAGTACCTCCGGCTCGCCGAATTGGACACACTCGTGATTGACAGCGCTCGCCGCCGGATGGTACTGATCCGGCGTTCGGCGGGCAATGCCCGCCCCCCTCGGGCCAAGCGTCACGAGCTGGCCTGTGTTGTGTGCGTGCATGCACGCTGCGTGGGCCATCAGGACAGGCGGGACATGTATGACCGGGCAGCAGAGTGATCAGCTAGGCGCGGACTTCCGGACAGGCGAAGAGGAAAATCCCGAACAGCTTGTCCTGTACGAAAAGGTCGACAAGCACATCGCGCTGATTACGCTCAACAGACCCGAGCGTCTCAATGCGATGTTGGCGCCCTGGAGTTTCAACGAGCTGAGCAACAAGATCCAGCGGGCAGAGGATGACGACGAGATCAAGGCGATCATCCTCACGGGAGCAGGGCGAGCCTTCTGCGCCGGCGTGGACCTGCGCCGCACCCCGGTTGAGGTTTCGGGGCTTCGCCCCGGGCAGCGGCTTCCGCAGTCCCTGCGGATGCATCGGCCCGGCCAGTGGGGCGGGGGCAGGAACCTGCTCAACTGCGACAAGACCGTGATTGCCGCCGTCAACGGCGCGGCCGTCGCAGCCGGATTCCACTACGTCATCCAGTGCGACATCGTCGTGGCGAGCGAGACCGCGATGATGGGCGAGCCGGAATCGCGCATCGGCTTTGCCGGCTTTACGCCGGACATGGTGGTGATGCTGCAGAAGCTGGGGATCAACCGCGGTCGCGAGGCGATCCTCACGGGGCGGATGATGCCGGCGCAGGAACTCAAGGAGTGGGGCTTCGTCGCATCGGTCGTTCCGCCGGACGAGCTGATGGACGAGGCGATGCGCTACGCGAAGATGGTCGCGTGGCACTCGACCGACAACCTGATGCTGGGGCGACGCTCGATGCGTCTGTTCTGGGATCTGATGGGCGTGCCGGCCTACAACACGTGGACGAGCATCGCGCACCCGCTGTTCACCAACCTGGTGTGGCGGGACGACGAGTTCAACTTCCTGCGTGAGCGGAACAAGCGCGGGCTGCGTGGCGCCCTGGAAGAGATGGGGCGCCAGTGGGACGAGCTCGGGTTCTAGAGCGCTCAGGGTCCCGGCCGATGGTACGCTCCCGATCGTGGGAGCGCGCAGCCAGTGATGCGCAGGGAGGACGAGATGACGACTGACGTGGACCGCGCTGTGGACGATGCCGACCTCGAGGCCTTTCGCCGCGAAGTCGTAGGCTGGCTCGACGGACACCTCGACGGTGTGGGCTCTCCGCCCGACGGCAACGACGCGAGCGAGGAGGAGTACCAGCGCAATCACCAGTTCCTGCGCGAACTTGCGCAGCAGGGCTGGTACGGCCCCGGCTGGCCCACCGAGTACGGCGGCGGCAGTCTCCCTCGCGAGAAGGTCGAGATCATCCATGACGAGCTTCTCCACAACGTCCCCGCATTCCAGAACGTCCGCCTCCCCGGGGACATTGGCGGCAGCCTCGCCGCTGCTACCTGGCAGCTCGGTACCGATGAGCAGAAGCAGCGCTTCGTACCGCCGATCCTGCGCGCCGACGTGGTGACCTGGGAACTGTTCACCGAGCCGGACCACGGTTCTGACCTCCCCGGCATGCAGGCGCAGGCGGTGCGCCATGGCGATGAGTACGTGCTCAACGGCTCCAAGATCTTCGTCGGCGGCAACTTCAGAGCCGACCAGTACTTCGTCCTCGCGGTTACCGCCCCGAACGGGAGCCGCCATGCGAATCTCAGCGCGTTCGTCACGCCTTCGGACGCGCCCGGGCTGACCGTGATGCCGATGGAGATGATGGCGGGCCACAAGAAGAACCTGATCACGCTCGACAACGTCGTCGTCCCGGCCGAGAACCGCATCGGCAACGAGGGGGACGGCTGGAGCTGCTTCATGATCAGCGTCCCCGAGTTCGGCTCGGTGGGATTGCCCGCCTCCGGCGGGCGGACGCCGTTCGTCCTCGACATGCTCATGGAGTACGCGCGGACCACCACCCGCGGTGGGAAGCGGCTGATCGACAGCCCGCGCCAGCGCTCGGCAGTGACGAAGGCCTGGATCGGCGGGCAGGTGAACCGCCTGCTGCTCGAGCGCAACCAGAGGCGTCAGGCCGACCCTCGCGCAGCAACGCACCAGCTCAACACCTATCAAGGCTCGCAGGGGGCGATGCTCGGCAAGCTCTACGCCGTTGAGCTGTCGGAAGCGATTCAGCAGGTGTTGGGGCCGCTCTCGATCATCGGCGACACTGCCTGGTCGCCGTACGAGGGCGAGCTTGAGTACTTCCAGCGCCAGGCAATCGTGAACACGCACCCCGGAGGCACCATCGAGACGCAGAAGACGCGCATGTTCCGTGGCATGGCCTCGGACCGCAGCCTGCAGGAGATCAAGGCGGAGCGAAGATGACCTCAGCCGCCAGCAACGGGAGCCGCGAGCAGCAGGAACTCCTCAGCCGCGCCGCCCGCGACTTCATCGAGGAGCGCTTCACGCGCGAACGCCGGCTCGAAGCCGATCTCGAGGGCGACGACGGCGTGGACCTCGAGGCCTGGCAAGCACTGGCCGGGATGCAGTGGACCGGCACGCTGATCCCGGAGGCCTACGGCGGCGTTGGCGGCGGCCTTGAGGACGCCGCGACGATTTACGAAGAGATGGGGCGGCAGCTCGTGCCCGGACCGCACCTCTCGTGCGCTGTGCTCGCGGCGCAGATCCTGCAAGAAGGCGGCACGGAGGAGCAGAAGCGCGAGTTCCTCTCCGCGATCGCCCGCGGCGCCCGCGTCATCGTCCCGGCCATCAGCGAGGAGCAGGACGACTGGACGGCCGACAACGTCCAGCTCCGCGCGACGCCCGCCGGCGACGGGTATCGGCTCGACGGGACAAAGCTCTACGTACCGGACGCGGCGGTGGCAGACGTGCTGATCGTGGCCGCACGCGCTGCCGAGGGCGTCACGCTCTTCCTCGTAGATGCGAACGCTGCCGGTGTCACGACGCGGCGCATGAGCGGCTGGACGGCTCAGCCACTGTTCGAGATTCGCCTGGAGGGCGTGACTGTTCCCGCATCGGCCGTGATCGGGTCTGTCGGCGAGGGCTGGGACGTGCTGGAGCCTGCGCTCCGCGTCGGAGCCGTCGTGCTCTGCAGCTACATGATCGGCGCAGCCGAGCGCGTGTACGAGATGACCATCGACTACTCACACCAGCGCGTGCAGTTCGGGCAATCGATCTCGCGTTTCCAGCGGGTGGCCGACCGCGTCATCGAACAGCGCAACCTGATCGATGCGGCCCGCCTCACCACGCAGGAGGCGCTCGATCTCCTCGCACGGGACGATCCCGAGGCGGCCAAGTACGTCTCCGTTGCCAAGGCGCTCACCAGCCAGGGCTTCTACATGACGTGCGAGGAAGCGCACCACGTGCATGCCGGTATCGGCTCGACCAAGGAATTCGGGCTGTACCTCTACACGCAGGCGTCCCACTCGCTCTACCACTACCTCGGGTCGCCGGACGTGCACGAAGAGCGCGTCGGGGCGCTTCTGGCTGCCGAGTAGCGCGGGCCTGCTGCTCGCGCGTCAGCGGGAGCCTGCCGGGCCTTGCGCGGGCCTCACTCCGGCGCTTCGAGGTACCCGGCATCGGCGGGCTCGAGCAGGGCGCCGGCGTCGATGCGTTCGCGAGCCTCGGCGATCGCTGCCGTGATCACGGCCGGCTCCAGCCTCGCCAGTTCGCCGCTGCGCAGGAAGAGCAGGCCCGCACTCGCCGGTGCTCCGACTGCGGCCTCGATGGCGCGCTGGTAGAGCCCGATCTGCACGGCGTAGCGGCTCGCGACCTCCTGCGCCGTGGTCCCGTCCAGCCGGTCGCTCTTGAAGTCGATGACGTTCCAGCCGCTGCCGTCGCGGTAGACGAGATCGACGCTGCCGTGGACCGGCACGCCGTCCCAGTCCCAGGCGAACGGCAACTCGAACCAGCGCTCGACGGCCGCTTCGGCCAGCGTGGCGGCCAGCGGCGATTGCGCGAAGCGATCGAGCATCTCGCGGACCTCGGCAGCCAGCGCGCGCGCCGTCGCATCGTCCAGCGCGCGTTCGCTCTGCTCCAGCGCGATTTCGGCCAGCGCGTCATCGTCGAGGGAGCCCGGCCGGCCGCCGGAGACCTCGAGCGCGCGGTGCACCACCAGTCCGCGCAGGGCGGCGAGGCCGTCGCCGCGCTCGCGTGCCCGCGGGGCCGACTCGGGAGGTCGCAGCGCCGTGACCGGCGTGCTCGCGCGCAGCGGGATGACGCGCGGCCGGGCGAGCAGCGGTGGGACGTAGTCCTGCTCCTCGGCCGCGGCGGGAGGCCGGACCGCCCGTGGCCCCGACCGCGAGGCGATGGCCCCGACATCGGGCGCGAGGGGCTCGCGCAGCTCGATGCCGCGTAGCGCGCCGTCTGCTTCGGCCGCGAGCGCGGCGTGCAGCCAGCCGCCGCTGCCCGACTCGTCGCCGGACAGGTAGAGGTAGTCCCCGGCGCGCGTCGCAGCGACATAACACAGCCGAAGGTGCTCGTCGGAGTCCTCGATCTGGTCCCGTTGCTGGAGGTGCGCGTAGAAGCCCGGCCGCGGGCGCCGTTCGTCGTCGTCGTCGCGCTCCAGTGTGACGGAGATGCCGTCCTCGCGATGCCAGCGGACCGCTGGCCAGGTGGCGAAGGACCGCAGATGCGCCTCCGGCACGAAGACGATCGGGAATTCGAGGCCCTTCGCGCCGTGCACCGTCATCAACTGCACGGCGTCCGGGCGGTCCAGCACGGCCGGCCCCTCGCGCGGATCGAGCTCGTCGCGGCGCTGCTCGAGGTAGGAGACCACCTCGGAGAGCGGGTGCCCGGCCAGCGTGCGGACCATGCGCAGCAGCTTGCGGATGTTCGCGCGAGCCTGCTCGCCACCGCTGAGCGGCGCCCAGGACGCCTCGAAGCCCGTGCGCTGCATGGCCAGCTCGAGGAGGGCGTCGGCCGGGTGGGAGCCCGCAGCCCGGCGCAGTTCGGCGAGCGTCCCGGCGGCGTGCGCGCAGCGCGCGCGCTCCTCTCCGGCGACCCCCGAGGGCGGATCGGCCAGCGCGGCCGCCAGCGAGCGCCCTCGCTCGCGGAGCGCCAGCAGCGTGTCGTCCGCGAGGGCGAAGAAAGGCGATCGCAGCACGCCGCTGAGCGCGATCTCGTCCTGCGGCTCAGCCAGCCAGCGCAGCAGATGTCCGCAGTCGAGGACTTCCTGGCGCGTGAAGAAGCCCGTGCCGCTCGGCGTTGCGGCGGGCACCGCGTGCGCCTCGAGGGCTTGTTGGAAGACGTGGACGTTGCTGAAGCGGCGCAGCAGGATTGCGATGTCGCCGGGCCGTGCCGGGCGCATCTCGTCCGTGTCGCGGTCCCACACCATCCGCCGGTCCGCGAGCAGATCCGCAATCTCCGCGGCGACCGCGTCCGCCTCGACGCGGCGGCGGTCGTGGTCGTTCGACCGTTCGCCGTCCCCGGTGCGGCTCGCGACAGGCATCAGCGTGAGGTGCGGGCCAGCTCCCGGCGCCGGGCTCGGCCGGCCCGTCATCGGCGGGAGCGCCGCCGCGGACCGTGCCGTCCCGGCGAAGACCTCGCCGAACAACTCGTTGATACGGCTCACTAGTTGGTCGTGGGCCCGGAACGAGCGGCTGAGCGGCAGCAGCGGCCCAGCCCGGGAGGCGACCAGTTCCTGCAACTCCGTGAAGCGCCGCACGTCCGCGCCACGGAAACGGTAGATCGACTGCCGCGCGTCGCCGACGAGGAAGAGCGCGGGCCGCTGCCCGTCGCCGTCTCCACCCGCGATCAACTCCAGCAGTTCCGCCTGCACCGGGTTGATGTCCTGTGCCTCGTCCACCATCAGGTGGCGGAAGCGCCCGCGCACGGTGGCCGCGACCGGCGGGTGGTCGCGCAGCAGGGCGACCGCGCCGAGTTCCAGGTCCAGGTAGTCGAGCGCGCCCTGCGCACGCTTCGCCGCCTCGTAGCGCCGCACCGCGTCCGCGAAGAGAGCGCGCAGCCCGGTAAGCGCCTCGAGCGCCGGTTCGTCGTGCTCGTTCCAGACCGGCAACTTGCTCGCCTCGTCAGCGAGGTCGCGCAGCTCGCGGAAGGCATCCTTCACCTCGGAGTCGGGAGGGCTCCTGCGTCCCGGTCGCAGATCGGTGCGTGTTTTCGCCTGGGCGAGGGCGGGGGCAAAGTCCTGCCAGGACTGCGCCTCGCAGGCCTCGGTCAGCGGCGGCAGGACGTCGTGCACGACCGCCGCGAGCTTCTCGCTGACGATGGCGGCGTCGCGCCTGATCCGCGCCGCGATCTCCTCTGCTCGTGCCCGGATCGCGGCCTGCCGGGGTCCATAGCGCTCGTCGAGCAGCGCGCGTACGCGCGCGGGCCAGCCGGTGGCATCCGCGCCCATCGCCCCGAAGGCGGCGCCGACGGCGTCCCGTTGCGCCACCATCAGCGGGAGCAGGATCCCGGCGTGGTAGACGCCGATCGCGCGCAGCGCAGCCGTGCGATCGCCTCCCGCCTCGGCGGCCGCGTCGATCGCCTCGATGCAGGCCGCGCGGCGCAGCAGCTCCGCCTCGTCGTCGGCGAGCACGGCTGCGGACGGATCGATCGCCGCCTCGACGGGGTGCTCGCGCAGCAGGCGCAGACCCAGCGAGTGGACCGTCCCGATCGCCGCCTCGTCGAGCAGCGCGCGGTGGTGCGTGAGCGAAGGCTCGGACATCACCGCCCGGCGCACCCGCTGGCGCATCTCGGCGGCGGCGGCCTCGGTGAAGGTCACCGCCGCGATCTCCGGGATCGCGCATTCGCGCAGCAGCCGCAGGTAGCGCTCGACCAGGACGCGGGTCTTGCCGCTGCCCGCGCCGGCGGTGACCGCCAGGTCGGAGGCGTCCGCCTCGATGATCGCCCGCTGTTCGGCGGTCAGTTCCACTGCTTCAACCGTGTGAACTGATTGACGCGGCAGATGTGCTGGAAATCGCAGTAGCGGGGGCAGGGCGTGACTTGCGGGTTGACCCGGAAGTCGCCCGCGGCCACCGAGGAGCGCACGACCTCGGCCTGCCGCGCGGCATCCTCGATCAGCGCCGCGTGGTGCGCGTTCGCGCTGTCCAGCTCCCACTCATCGGCCCGCGGATCGAGGTAGGCGTAGCGGGCGATCAAGCGCTCGGCGCCGAGCTGCTCGCGCGCCGCGAGTGCGTACAACTGGAGCTGCAGGCGCCGGCCGGCCTCGACGTCCGCGCGGCTGATTGGCCGCCCGCTCTTGTAGTCCACGATCTGCGCGAAGCCCGGACCGGCGTCCACGCGGTCGATGTTGCCCCGCAGCCGCAGCGACGGCTCGATGCCGGGCAGCGCGGTGTCTATCCGCAGTTCGAGCCCGGCGACCCGCGTCACGCCGAGCGCCTCGTTCCGCTCCGCCTCGCGGCGGATCAGGTGCTCGAGGTCGCCGGCGGTGTCGTCCCAGCCAAAGCGCCAGAGCGCGGCGCGGCCGAAGTGATGGCGGTCCGGCGCGCCCAGCCAGAGGTTTCGGCCCTGCTCACGCATGCGCCTCAGCGCCTCGTCAGCCGTCGCGGGGACGAGCGGCAGGCCGCCCTCGGCCAGCGGGCCCAGCGCGTCCTCCATGATCTCGTGGATCACGGTCCCGCGAATCGCCGCGTCCGCCTCGGCGAGTTCGTCTTCGACCTCGCTGAGCTCCAGGGCGTAGTGGGCGAAGAACTGGAACGCGCAGGTGCGGTACGCCTCGATGCGGCTCGCGCTCCACTGAACCTGCGGCCCGACCAGCCCCTCCAGCATGACGCCGGGCAACGCGCCCTCGTGACGGCCCGCGCCCGAGAAGGAGCGTCGCCGCTGCTCGATCGGCGCCGCCGAGCGCACCACCAGCGACCAGGCCGCGGACTCCGCCGGACGGCGGCGCTCGCCCTCGCCCCAGCGCGGAGTGAGCACGCTCGCCAGCTCGCGCTGCGAGGCCGCGTCGTGCGGCGCGACGCTGTCCGGCTCATCGACTGCCTCGACGCCCGGCTCCTGGAAATACCAGGAGGCGGGGACGGGGCGTCCGGAGTCGTCGTAGCGGGGCCGCCACAGGGCTGTATGCGTGTCGGCGCGCGACACGGCCGAGCGCCACAGCTCCTCCTCCGTCGCGCGCGGTTCGGGCGGTACGTCGAGGCCCGCCTCGCGCAGCCGTTCGCGGCCCTCGCGGTCGAGCAGGCGCGCCGCGCGCCGCGGGGCGGGAAACTCGCCCTCCACGAGGCCGCCGACAAAGATGTGCGCGAAGCGCAGACCGTGCAGCGTGTGCATCGGCGCGAACAGCACGCCTCCGGCCTCTCGCAGCAGCACGGACGGCCGCTCCATGCGGCGCTCCAGTTCATGGGCAAACGCTTCGAGCGACAGCGGCGTCGCGCCCAGCGTCTCGTCGCTCGCGCGCATCGCGTCGAGGTCGGCGCGGAGCGCCGCCGTCTCGACATCGAGGCTCTCGTAGCCATCGACGTTGGCGCGGACGAGTCCGGCCGGGCCGAGCAGCGCCTCGTCGAGCGCCGCCGCCCAGCCGCCCGCGGAGCGCTCCCCGCCGCCGAGCAGCTCGTGCAGGCCCTCGACGGCTCGCGAGACGCCGTCGCCCGCGGCCCGCAAGCGCGCGGCGTACGCCTCGCGGCCGTCGCGTTCGCCGATCGCAGCGGGCAGCTTCCGCAACTGGTCGAGGCCGGACATCAGATGCTGGCGCCGGCCGACGCGCAGGAGGTGATCGACGGTGTCCGCCTCGATGCCCCAGCGGCGACGATCGAGGAAGGAGGAGCGGAGCAGCTCCGCAAGCCGCGTGAGCCGCCACTCGCGCGCGGGCAGCCGCAGCAGCTCCAGCACCCAGGTACCGAACGGCCGCGAGGACAGCCGCTCTCCGGCCGCGGGGTCGAAGGGCAGCTCGTACTCCGCGAAGACGCGCCGGGCGAGCGCGAGGTGCTGCGTCGCTTGCCGGAACGCCACGGCCACGTCCGAGGGCCGCAGCGCGGGCTCCGCCGCCAGGCGCTGCTTGATTGCCCGTGCGATGCCGCGCAGCTGCGCCTCGGCATCGAACGTACGGTGGGCGCTCACGCTGGTGGAGCGGTCGCGCGGCGGCAACTCCTCGATCGCCGCGCCGCCCGCGAGCGCCTCGAGGCGCGTCGCCGTCCAGCGCGCGCGCTCGCTGGCCTCGCGATCGATCGCGACGAGTACGCGGGTGCGGCGCGCGAGTGCGGCGACCAGCGCCAGCTCGCGCGGGTTGAGGAACTCGAACGAGTCGACGAGCACGAGGCCGGGCACGGCGAGGCCGCCCTCGACGGCCTCCGCGGCCAGAGAGGGCGCCTCGCCGGGATCGCGCCAGCGGCCCTCGCTCAGCGCGGACCGGTACGCGGCATGGATATCCGCCAGCGCATCGAGGTCCGCGCTCCCCGCGCTCGCGGCGGCCGTGGCGAAGTCCGGGGGCCCGATGTCCGAAGCCACCAGCTCCGTCACCGCCTCGGCGATGAGCGCGTGCAGGCCCGGCGTCGTGGCGATCGGCTCGAAGCGGCTCGCGCCTCCCGAGACGATGCGCTCCCTTGAGACGCGCCGCAGCAGATCCCCCGCGACATCCCTCGACAGCGTCTGCCGGCCGGCGTGGCGGCGCGCGTACTGGGCCAGCGTCGCGACATCGAGGTTGAGTGCAACGCCGCCCTGCGCGACGACGCGACGGCGGAACTGATCGCCGTGCCGCGCCGTCGGCACGAGCACGAGCGTCGAGGCGAAGCGGTCCCGTTCGTAACGGCCCGCGGCGTGACGAACGAGCTGCCCGGTCTTGCCGGAGCCCGCGGGCCCGCACACCACTACCAACTCGCCCATCACCCGCGATTGTAGCGGCCGCGGCGCTGGCCGCCCGCCGCTGCTATTCCGGCGGGTCCTCGCCGCTGATGCCGAGGCGCACGAGCTCCTCGTAGCGCGCGGCGTCGACTCCGGCGAGGCGGGCGAGCACCTGCGCCGAGTGCTCGCCGAGGCAGGGGGCGGGCGCGGTCACGCGCAGCGGGGTCTCGGTCAGGCGGTAGGGGACGACGACGTAGGGCCAGACGCCCGCCTCGGGGTGCGCGACCTCGGCGACGACGCCGCGTTCGCGGAAGGATGCGTCGGCCGGCAGCTCGCCCGGCGTCAGCACGGGTGCGGCGGGGAGACCGGCGGCGGCGAGCCGCCTCGCAAGCTCGTCGCGCGGCTGCGTGCGCGTCCACTCGGCGATCGCGGCATCGAGGGCGTCCTCGTGCTCCTTGCGCGCGGCGTTCGTCGTGTAGCGCGGGTCGGTCAGCCACTCGGGGCGTGCGGCGATGCGGCAGAGCTCCTGCCACTGCGCGTCGTCCTCGGCGGCGAAGGCGAGCCAGCGGTCCTCGCCGCTCGCGGGGTAGACGCCGTGAGGCGCGATGTCCGGGTGGCGGTTGCCCTGCGGCCCGGGCGTGCGCCCGGTCAGCTCCTGCTCCAGCGCCGCGTCGCCGACCAGCGCGAGCGTCGCCTCCTGCATCGAGATGTCGATGTGCTGGCCCTCGCCCGTGCGGGCGCGGTGTTCGAGCGCCGCGAGGATCGCCGTCGTCGCGGTCATCGCGGCGAGCGGGTCGGGGAAGGTCGCGCCCGAGTTGCGAGGCGGCCCGCCGGGGAAGCCGAGCAGCGAGGACATGCCGGAGGCGGGCTCGATCGTGCCGCCGTTCGAGGGGCGATCGCGGTAAGGGCCGCTCGCGCCGAAGCCGCTGATCGAGCAGAGGATCACGCCCGGCCGCTGCTCGCGCATCGCCTCGTAGGAGATCCCGAGGCTGCCGAGGACGCGCGGTGTGAAGTTCTCGACGACGATGTCGGTCGAGTGCAGCAGCCGCCGGAAGAGGCGGATGCCCTCGGGCCTCTGGAGGTCGAGCGTGACTCCGAGCTGGTTGAGGTTGCCGGAGTTGAAGGAGGGGTGGCAGTTCCAGCCGCGGCGCGCCGTGGGGCGGTCCTGCAGCGCGGTGAGGATCCGCATCTCGTAGCCGCCGCGCCAGGTGTCGGGCCGGCGGCGCGCCTCGATCTTGATCACCTCCGCCCCGAGCAGCGCGAGCTGTTGGGCGCACTGCGCCCCCGCCCAGACCTGCGTCAGCGCGAGCGCACGCAACCCCTCGAGCGGCCTCGAGCGAGCGGCGGCGGGCGGCATGGGCGCGTCCCGCTCGCGCTCCTTGCGGAGCAGCGAGGCGCCATCGGCGCCGGGGGCGGGCGCGGCCCGGCGCAGCCGCGGAGGCGTCGCCGAGAGTCGCGCGGCGGGGCCCGGCATGCGCGGTCCGCCGCCCTCCGGCTGCATGAAGAAGCCGCGCGCGGCGAGGTGCTCGTTCGCGGCGAGCTCGGCGGCGTCCAGCACCGGCCCGGCGACCACGCGCGCGCTGGTCAGCGCCTCGAACAGCTCGAGCTTCGCGCGCGCCGCGACCCGCTCGCGTACCGAGGGCACCCACTCCTCGGCGAGCTCCAGGCGGGCGGCGCGGCTTTCGAAGCGCGCATCCTCGGCCAGCTCCGGGAGCTCGAGGATGTGCAGCGCCAGGCGGAAGAAGTCGCTGCGACCGAGCATGACGTGGAAGTAGCCATCGGCCGCCGGCAGCGGCCCCTGGAGCGGATCGCGGAACCAGACGACGTTGCGCTGCTCCAGCTCGCCCTGGTACTGGGCGTGCGCCGCGACCGAGGCGAACGTCGCCGCGAGGGCGTCCGTCTCCGCGAGGTCGACGAGCTGCCCTCGCCCGCTCGCCGCGCGCTCGCGCAGCGCCGCCAGCACCGCCGCCGCGCCCGTCAGCCCGGCGTAGAGCGATGCGACGTGTCGGGCGCCCTTGAGCGGCGGCTCGCCCGCGCGTCCGTTGATCGCCGCCCAGCCCGATCGCGCGAACGCGGTCAGATCGTTGCCCGCCTGGCCGGCACGCGGCCCCGTCAGTCCGTGCGGCGTCAGCGCCGCGAGGATCAGCCCCGGCCGCTCGCCGCGCAGCTCCTCGAAACTCGCGCCCGCGTCCTCGAGGGCCCCGGGCGCGCGGCTCTCCAGCACCACGTCGCTGTCTGAGGCGAGTCGGCGCAGCGTGGCGCGGTCGTCTTCGCGCGCGAGGTCGAGGACCAGCGACCGCTGGTTGGCGAGCGCGTAGGCGGCGGGGATGCTCTCGCCCTCGGGACCGAGCGGCCCCAGCTGCCGCAGCGGGGCCCCGACCGGGGGCTCGACGATCGTGGCGTCCGCGCCGTAGTCGGCAAGCGTCCGCGCGCACCAGGCGGCGGAGAGCGAGCTGCCGAGGTTGAGCACGCGCAGGCCGGAGAGCGCGCCGCCGAGGGTGAGCACGCGCAGGCCGGAGAGCGCGCCGCGCTGTCCGCCCTCGGCGCCGCCGGCGGAGGGTTGCGCCATCGCCTCGATCGCTTCCGGATGCCTAGCTACGCGCCGGGCGGCTCGGCGAGTTGGACGGCGTCGAGGGCGTCCCAGGCCTCTTCCATCACGTCGAAGATCACCTGCCGCGTGGGCTTGATCTCGCGCACGAAGCCGACGCCCTGCCCGCCGGGCGTGCGGATCCAGTCGCGGCGGTCCCAGTCCTCGGCGGCCTGGAGCAGCTTGCCGACGAGCAGCCCCTGGAGCGGCATGGCCAGCGGGCGCGGCGCCTCGGGCTGCTCCCACGCCTCGACGAAGGAGTCGCGCAGCCCTCGGGCGCGCTTGCCATCCATCGCGGTCGTCACCCAGGCGTCCTGCGTGCGCGCGTCGACGACCTTCTGCTTCTGCCAGCTTTCGAGGTGTCCGTTCTCGTGCGTGGCCAGCCAGAGCGTGCCGGTCCAGACGCCGACCGCGCCGAGCGAGAGCGCGGCGACCAGGTGGCGGCCGGTCGTGATGCCGCCGGCGGCGAGGATCGGCGTGTCGTACGCCCTCGCCAGCTCGGCGACCTCCGGGACGATCGAGAAGGTGCCGATGCGGCCGGTGTGCCCGCCGGAGTCCTGCCCCTGCGCGATGATCAGGTCGAGCCCGGACTCCAGCTCGCGCGCGGCCTGGCGGGCGAGGCCGACGAGGCCCCAGACCTTCACCCCGGCGTCGTGCAGCTCGTCGAGCACGAACGCGGGGCTGCCCATCCCCGAGGCGAAGATCGGGATCCGTTCGTTCATGAACAGCTCGAGCTTGGCGCGCGTGTCGGCGAGGCTGCGCAGGCGCTGCGTGCCCCACGGTCCCGGCGTCTTCGGCTCCGGGATCGCGTGCTCGCGGATCAGGTCCTCGACGAACGCACGATGGCCCTCGGGGATCTGCTCATCGAGTTGCTCGCGGTTCCCCGCGACGTAGGAGGAGGGCAGGGTGATGTCGCAGCCGAAGGGGCGGTCGTCGACGCGCTCCTTGATCCAGGCGAGGTCGGCGCGCAGCTCGTCCATCGAGTGCGTGCTGCAGCCGAGCATCCCGATCGCCCCCGCGTTGGAGGCCGCCACGACGACATCCCGCGTGTGCGAGAACGCCACGATCGGATACTCGCAGCCGTATTCCTCGCAGAGCCTCGTATACAGAGGGTTCGCCGCAGTTGGGTTCGCCGGGTTCGCGGTCATGGCCGATCTCCTCGCGCGCCGCGATGATAGCGCAGCGCCGCCCGCCGCCCGCGCTATCATCCCCGCGAGCGCGGGCGCAGGGAGGCACACGCTGGTCGCCGAGATCTTCGATTCGCCGGACGCCGCCCTCGAGGGCATCGAGGACGGCGCCTCCGTGATGGTCGGCGGCTTCGTCTCCGCCGGATCGCCGACGAACCTGATCCTCGCGCTCAAGCGCCGCGGGACGCGGCGGCTGACGGGGATCGCCAACAACATCGGCTTCGGTGACCGCCTCGACGAACTCTGCGAGAACAGCCAGATCGCGCACATGATCGCGACCTTCGCGGTCCGCGCCTCATCGTCGAAGAAGAGCCACTTCGAGGAGCAGTACCAGCGCGGCGAGGTGACGCTCGAGCTGGTCCCGCAGGGCACGTTCGTGGAGCGCATCCGCGCCGGCGGGGCCGGCCTCGGCGGCGTGCTCACCCGCACCGGCCTCGACACCGTCGTCGAGGAGGGCAAGCGGCGCATCGAGGTCGAGGGCGTCGACTACCTGCTGGAGACGCCGCTGCGCGCCGACGTCGCGCTGATCCAGGCGCACCGCGCGGACCGGCTCGGCAACCTCGTCTACCGGATGTCCGGGCGCAACTTCAACCCGCTGATGGCGACCGCCGCCGACCTCGTGATCGCCGAGGTGTCCGAGATCGTCGAGACGGGCGAGCTCGATCCCGAGACGATCGGCACGCCCGCCGTCTACGTCGACCGGATCGTGCGCTGTGACCCGGTCGAGCTGCGCATGGAGGGCATCTAGCATGCCGGCCGGACTGACTCGCGAGCTGATTGCGCTGCGAGTCGCGCGGGAGCTGCGCGACGGCATGGTGGTGAACCTCGGCATCGGGTTGCCGACGCTGGTCTCGAACTACCTGCCGCCGGACCACGGTGTGCTCTTTCAGGCGGAGAACGGCATCCTCGGTTGCGGCGCGATCCGCGAGGACGGCTTCGACCGCGACCTGATCAACGCCGGCGGCCAGCCCGTCGAACTGCGCCCCGGCGCGAGCTTCTTCCACAGCGCCGACTCGTTCGCGATGATCCGCGGCGGGCACATCGACGTCGCCGTCCTCGGGGGCCTCGAGGTCTCCGCTCGCGGCGATCTCGCGAACTGGTCGATCCCCGAGCGGGGTGGCGGTGGCATCGGCGGGGCGATGGACCTCGCCGTGGGCGCCCGCCGCGTGATCGTGGCGATGGAGCACACGACGCGCGAGGGCCGGCCGCGCATCCTCGAAACCTGCACCTACCCGCTGACGGCGAGCGCCTGCGTGGACCTCGTGGTCACGGACCTGGCGGTGATCGATGTCGTCGCGGGCGGCCTGCTGCTGAGCGAGGTTGCGCCCGGCGTCACACCGGAGCAGGTGCAGGCGGCCACGGCCGCCCCCCTCGTGTACTCTCCGGACCTGTGCGAGATGGTCCTCTAGGCGGCCAGCCAATCTGCCGCGCCCTACCCGGCGAGACTCTTCAGAACCGTCATTCCGGCGAAAGCCGGAATCCAGGGGCGGTGGGGTAGCCTGGATTGCGTCGAATCGGGTCCCTACGTTGCTCGATACAGGGAGCTACGCAAAGGTCTCCTACGGGAAGATGCCGAGCGCCAGATAGTTCGCGGCGATGCGGTCGATGGAAATTACGAAGGCTGCGGTGCGCAGGTCCGGCAGATCACGCTCCTTCCAGGCCTCGTGCATGTCGCGGTAGGACTCGGACATCGTCTCCGCCAGCGCCGTGTGCACGAAGTCGATCTCGGACGGGCCGCGGGTGAGCAGGGCCAGCTCGTCCGGCGGGAAGCTGCTGCCCGTCAGCCGCTCCGTCGCGGTCAGCAGGCGGCGCGTCGAGATCTCCTCGTAGCGCTTGTGCATGCGGTCGAAGCTGACGTGCGAGAGGTTCTTCAGCCACTCGAAGTAGGAGACCGTGACGCCGCCGGCATTGAGGTAAATGTCCGGGATGAGCAGCGTGCCGCGCTCGGCGAGAATCGGTTCCGCGTCCGGGTAGACCGGGCCGTTCGAGGCCTCGGCGATGATCTTCGCCTGGATGCGAGGTGCGTTCTCGGCGGTGATCACGCCCTCGATCGCGGCGGGGACCAGGATGTCGCAGTCCTGCTCGAGCGTCTCGGCGGATGTGGGGATGAAGCGGGCGCCGGGGTAGCCGTGCAGCGAGCCGGTCTCGGCGCGGTAGGCCAGCACCTGCTCGATGTCGAGTTCGTCCTCCGTGTAGAGCCCGCCCTCGTACTCGGCGACGCCGACGACGCGCGCGCCGCAATCCTGCAGGTGGCTTGCGGCGTGCGAGCCGACGTTGCCCAGGCCCTGCACGATCACGCGCTTGCCCGGCAAGCCGCGGGAGAGGCCCAGCGCCTTCACGTCTTCGGCGTGGTCGAGCGCCTCCATGATGCCGTCGCAGACGCCGAGGCCCGTCGCCTCGGTGCGGCCGGGGATGCCGTGCAGGGTGACCGGCTTGCCGGTGACGCAGGCCCAGTGGTCGAGTTCATTCGGCCTCAGGTGGCGGTAGGTGTCGGCGATCCAGGCCATCTCCTCCTCGCCGCTGCCGTAGTCGGGGGCGGGCACGTCCACGCTCGGGCCGATGAAGTTCTTGCGTACCAGCTCCGCCGTGTAGCGCCGGACCACGCGTCTGCGAACATCGCGAGGACTGCGCGGGTCCAGCACGATTGCGCCCTTCGCCCCGCCGAACGGCACCTCGACCAGCGCGCACTTGAACGTCATCAGCGTGGCGAGGGCGGTCACCTCGTCGGCGTTCACGTTGGGGCTGATGCGGATCCCGCCCTTGGTCGGCAGCCGGTGGTAGCTGTGCTCGGCCCGGTAGGCCTCGATGACCTCCACCTGCCCGTCGTCCATCTCGACGGGGAAGCGCAGGTGGTAGACGGCGTTGCAGTCCCGCATCTGCTGGAGCAGGCCGGGCTCGTAGTCCGTGAAGGTGGCCGCCTGGTCGAACTGGCGGTAGACGGTGTTCAGCAGGCTGTTGGCTTCGCTCATCTCACACGCCCTTCTTCACCGCCGCGAGGGCGCCCCGCGGCCTGGCGGGTCCAGTATCGGCGATCGTCGTGAACCGCGGCTCAAACGCGACCGCTCGCCGGGCGGCGCGGCCCGCCGGACGTTACTCGCCGTCGGCGACGGGCTCCGCGCGGAACACGGGGATCACGCGCTCCGTGCGCTCCTGGTACTCCGCGTACGGCGGGTAGGCCGCAACGGAGATCTCCCAGAGGCGCGCCCGCTCCGCCTCGTCCTCGACGAGCCGCGCACGCATCCGCTGGACGCGATCGCGGTCGCGGATCTCGACATCGGGATCGGCGAGCAGGTTGTAGTACCAGAGCGGGTGCTTCGGCCCGCCGCCAACCGAGGCGACCAGCACGTAGCCGTCGCCGTCGGCGACCGTCATCAGCGGCACCTTGCGGATCGCGCCGCTCTTGTGTCCCCGGCAGGTGACGATGATCACCGGCATCCTGGTCTCGCGCAGGGTCGTGCCCTCGCGGCCGTTGCTGGCCTCGTAGACCTCGACCTGCTCGGCGACCCAGTCCCTGGGGCTCGGTAGGTACTCGCTCATTGCTCCCCCCTTACTGCGCCTGCGCGCCGCTGCCCGGTGCGCGGCCCGCGCGCGCGTCGGCGCTCGCTTCCCAGGGCGTCACCGACGCGGGCTCGCTCTCCGCGACGATGTTCTTCGCGCGGGCGACGATCAAGTCGTCGAGATCGTGCTGTGGCAGCACGTAGAAGCGGTTATCGCGCAGCGCCTGCATCACCGCCTCAGCCACGTCCTCCGGCTGGATGGCGCCCTGGTAGGCGGCGACGGCGCGAGGGTCGTCGCTGCGCTGCGTGAGCGAGGTCTGCACGAACCACGGGCAGAGCGCGTGCGCGTGGACCTTCAGGTTGCGGCGGCGCAGCTGCAGGTAGAGCGTCTCCGTGATGCTGACCACGGCGTGCTTGGCCGCCCCGTAGAGCAGGCCTCCGGGCACGATCCCGGACATCGAGGAGGTGTTGACGACGTGGGCCTCCTCGTCCATCGCGATCATGCGCGGGACGAACGAGCGGACCCCGTGCACCACGCCGTACATGTTGAGGCCGAACACGAAGCTCCAGTCGTCCAGCGGGCTCTCCCAGATCGGGCCGCGGCTGCCGCCGCTCCCGCCGGCGTTGTTGCACAGCACGTGGACGCCGCCGTGGCGCTCGAACGCCGTCTCCGCGAGCGCCTCGACGGCGTCCGGGTCGGTCACGTCGGCGATCACGCCGCTGGCGTCGTGGCCGGCCTCGCGCAGCTCGCCGACGAGGAGATCGAGGGCCTCGGAGTCGATGTCGGCGAGCACGACGCTCATACCTTCGGAGGAGAAGCGGCGCGCGTAGGCGCGGCCCATGCCGCTCGCGGCGCCGGTGATGACGGCGACCCGTCCCGCGAACTCGTCCATCGAGCGCTCCCCGTTCGCGCCTGTGGGGCGGCCCGCCCGCCCCGTCTGGTCTGTGCGCGACCTTAGCGCATCGAGGGCGTGTGCGGCGGCGGGGGCGGGCGCGCGGCGCTCAGATGCGCAGCAGCCGGGGGCGCAACAGCACCGCGCCGCTGGCGCAGACCATCAGCGCCGCGCCGGAGAACCCGACGGCGAGTTGCACCCCGAGCGTCTCGGCGATCGCGCCCGCCGAGAGCAGCCCCAGCACGTTGAAGCCCCAGGTGAGGGTCATTGCGCCGATCACGCGGCCGTGGAAGCGCGGCTCGACAATGCGCAGCAGCATCGAGTTGAGCAGGATGTGCAGGCTGGAGAAGGTCAGCCCGGTGACCGCCAGCAGCACCATCGTCAACGGCACCCAGGTGGACATCGAGTAGCCGACGATGGCGAGGCCCAGCGTGAACATCGCGCCGATGTACGCGGCGCCGGTCCAGCGAAAGTTGCGATAGAAGGCGAGCAGCAGCGTGGACGGCACCTGTCCGATCCCGATCGCGGCGCTGAGCACGCCCAGCAGCTGTGCGTCCCCGTCGAACACGTCCCTCGTCATCACCGGCAGCAGCGTGACGTAGACCCACGCCACGGAACCGCCGAGCACGCCGAGCACCACCAGCGCCCGCGCGTCGTGGTGGCCGGCGAGGTGTCGCAGCCCCTCCATCAACTCGCGGTGCATCCGCCCCGCCGACGCTCCGGGTGGGCGCTCCCGCTCGATCCGTCCCGGCGTGCGGATCGGGAGCGTGAACGCGACGATCAGCAGGCTCAGCACCGCGAACGCGAGGAAGGCCCCTCCGGCGCCTGTCTCGTCCAGCAGGAAGCCCGCGAGCAGCGGCCCCGCGACGCGCGAGATGCTGCCCTCGCTGGAGAGCATCGCCATCGCGTTCACCAGTTGCCCGCGGGGCACCAGCATCGCGACGTAGGCCTGGCGGGCCGGCATCTCCAGCACGATCAGCGTCCCGGTCAAGGCGGCGAACACCAGCAGCAGCGGGTAGCTCAACAGCCCGGCGAAGGCGACCACGGCCGCGCCGGTCAACAGCACCGCCGAGAGCCCTCGCGCGATGATCATCAGCGCCCGCCGGTCCACCGCGTCGGCGAGCACGCCCGCGGGCAGCGCCAGCAGGAAGAACGGCGCGAACCAGACGACGCTGACGAGCGTCACCCCGGAGGGGGTACCGGTCAGTTCGAGCGCAACCCAGCCAATCGCCGTGATGCCGACCCAGAGCGAGCCGGAAAACGTGAGCCCGCCGAGCAGGTACCAGCGGTAGTCGCGATTGTGCAGCGGGCCCCAGAACGAGGCGTTGGCCGGCGCCGGCTCAAGGGGCGCGGGCGCGTCCGGAGCCGAGGGCATAGCGGTCGCGGCGGGCGTGCTGGAAGCGTCGCTGTCCCTCGAACGCTGCATCGACACCTCGGGCCGTCTCGCCTCGCCGGCTGGCGGCGCGCCGTCCCGGAGTCGGCGCGGAAGCCGCGGCGATCATAGCCGCCCGCGGCGTTGCCGCCGAGCGAGCCGGTGCGGGCTATCGCGCCCGGTAGGCGTCCGCCAGCGTCGCGCGGTCGAAGCCGTGCGGGGTGTGCCCGTTCGCGAAATCGTAGAGCGCGGCCTTGAAGATGCCCTCGAGGGCGGAGACCGTGCCGAGCGCCAGCGCCACCAGCGGGACGCCGACGGCGATGCCGAGCAGCGGGTGTACGAAGAACAGCAGCACCGCGGGCACCAGCGCGAGGAGCACCGCGACGAGGTAAACAATCCCGAACGCGAAGCCCGCGGCGAACTGGCGGCCCCAGGTTTGCCGGAGCAGCCCGGCCGAGCGCTTGATCGCCTCGATCGGCCCGACGCCCTCGGCGACCAGCACCGGGATCACGAAGAACGTCGCGAGGCCCCAGGCCACGCCGCCGATCCACGATGCGACCTGGCCGGCGATGCCCCCGCGCTCGCGCAGCGCCTGCAGGATGATTGAGACGATCACCGAGATCAGCGCCCAGGCGAGGATCTGCGGCAGCCGCGCGGAGGCGGCGCGCAGCCCGGACCCGATGTTCGGGTCGCCGCCGCGCAGCCGCTCCAGCGCCGCCGCCACCAGCGCCGCGTTGAAGAAGATCACGATCGCCGAGGACACGAAGACGAAGACCAGCCCGAGCACCGCGTCCACGGCGCCCAGAGACTCCGAGGCGCCCTCCGCGGCGCGGTCGAAGGTGCCCGCGGAGAGGCCGATGCCGCCCATGACGGCGACCAGCACCAGCACCGCGATGCCGGACATGATCGGGAACAGGATCAGCTCGCGGTCCAGCATCAGGACGCGCCAGCTCATCTTCATCAACTCGAAGGTGTGCCCGATCGTCGCGAACATGCCGGCCCTCCTCGCTCGCCTCGCGAGTATACGAGGGCGCGCGGCGCGTCCGGACGGGCAGGATCGATCACTCCTCGATCCTCCCGGGTTCGAAGAACGCTTCGAAGTCCCTCAGAGCGGAGTCGAGTTCATCCGCCTCGGCCGCAGTCGAGGAGCCGATGAAGTGGTCCAGTGAGGAGCCGATCACACCCGCTTCGCCCGGGACGTACGTCAGCCAGGCGCCCGTGCGGAGGAGCTGCAGAGCTGCGTCGTTGAGAGAAAGCGCCTCATGTCGGGCGAGACGCCGGATGTAGTCGAGTAGTTCGTCGTCGAGTCCCGTGAGAGTGAGGTGGTTCTGGTGCGTGTGCCTCCTCGCCAAGCTGGTGCTGCCAGGCATCGTAACGCCTCGGAAGGCTCCGGTGCGCCCCCCGGAGGGCCTCGATGCGAGGCGTCAGTCCGCCGTGATCTCGCGGCGCTCGAAGCGCCACTCGCCGGCCTCGCGGCGCAGCGTGTCGCGGTAGCGGCGCGTCAACACCAGCACCGGCGGCTCGTCGGCGCGGAAGACGAGCAGGTCCGAGCGCATCACGATGCGGTCGCTCTCGCCCTCGATCGGGTCGAAGACCGCGTTGTAGGTGATGTGGCGGACGTTCGGCAGCCGCTCGCCGCCCTGGCTAAAGAAGCGCCGCAGCTCCTCGTGGCCCTCGCTGCGGCTGCGGCCGGTGACGAACGTGGCGTCCTCGGTGAAGGTGTCGAGCCAGCCGTCCTCGTCGTCCGTGTCGTGCGCCATGTTGTAGCGCGAGACCAGGTCCTGGATTGCCGCCCGGTCGTCCCCGGAAAGCTGCATCGTCTCCCCCTCTGCCTCTTGCTGGTGTGGCTACCCCGGACTCGCCTCGACGAACCTCTCGACCTTGAGTTCTTTGGCGCGATCCCGCGCCTGCCAGAGGTCGTAGGCCGTCTGCATGCCCAGCCAGGTCTCGGGCGAAGAGCCGAACGCCTGGGACAGGCGGAAGGACATCTCGACCGATACCCCGGCACGCGTGTTCACCAGGTCCGACAGCGCCTGACGAGTAACGCCAAGGCCCTCTGCCGCCCTTGTGACAGTCAAGCCAAGCGGTTCGAGGCATTCCCACCTGACGATTTCGCCCGGGTGGGGAGGATTCTGCATGGGCATAGCGTCACCTCGTCAACAGTCGAGTCAATGGTAGCCGGTAGTCGCCCTACCCCTGCTGAAGCTGCTCGATGACGCGCGCGACCTGCTCGTCCCGCGCCCGGTCCTCCGGCAGCGGGAAGGTGACGCCGTCGGCGAGATCGCCGTACCACTCGAGGATGATGTCGGCGATGCGGTCGTAGGTGCCTTCCGGCATCAGCGCGTCGATCAGCTCGTCGCTGATCAGCGACGACAGCTCGTCCCACTTGCCCGCACGCGTCAACTCACGCAGTTGCGGTCCGAGTTCGTCCCAGCCGTGCAGCTGGAGCGTCGGCCAGTAGGGCGGGGTCGAGTACCAGAAGCCCATCGATTCGCGCACCACCTCGCGCTGCCTGTCGATCTCCGCCTGCGTCGCGCCCGTGAGCACTTGCAGGCTCGGGATCAGCTCGACCTCCGAGGGGTCGCGGCCGCTCCGCTTCGCGCCCTCGGCGATGTTGGCGAGCGTGACCTCGCGCAGGTAGCGAGGGCTGGAGTTCGTCGGGTGCGTCAGCACGCCGTCCGCCAACTCGCCGGCGAGGCGGCAGATCGCCGGGTTGACCGCGCCCAGCCAGAGCGTCGGCGCCGGGAAGTCGATCGGGCCGGGGTTGAAGCGCGGCTGGAGGCGCGTGATGCGGTACTGCTCGCCCTCGAAGCGCACGCCCTCGCCGGACTGGAAGGCGCCGAAGATCGCGTGCATCGCCTGCAGGTACTCGCGCATGCGCGCGATCGGCGGCGTCCACGGCACGCCGTAACGACCCTCGATGTTGCCCTTCACCTGCGTGCCGAGCCCGAGGTTGAGGCGGCCTTCGGCGAGCTGCTGCACGCCCCAGGCGCTGTAGGCGAGCTGCATCGGGCTGCGCGGGAAGGCGAGGATGATGGCGGTCACGATGCGCAGCCGCTCGCTGTGCTCGGCGACGAGCGCGGCGGTGATCATCCCGTCGTTGACCGTCTCCGGCACCTTGATGCCGTCGTAGCCGAGCGCCTCGACGCGGCGCACGTGCGCCGCGATGTCCGCGAACGGTGTGTGCGTGCCGGTGCCTGCGTAGACCTTCATGCGCCCTTGCGCTCCCCTCGGCTGCGCCGGTCAGGCTACGCCCCGGCGTGCATGGGGTCGATGCGCCGCGAGGCAGGCCGCAGGCTACGAGCCGTCCTCGAAGGTCCAGCGCGTCTGCGTCTCCACGAAGGCCCCCTCGACCCAGGCGTGGCCGATGCGCGGGCGGAGCACGTAGAGCGCGGCGTCCGCCGGAAGCTCCCCGTCACCCACGAGCCGGAACGGCTCGCCCGTCGTCGGGTCGACGTACTTCGCGCCGTAGGCGGCCGACACCGCGGCGGGCGTCTCGGCGAGCTTGAGGCGTTCGACGGGCCCCTCGATGATCGCGACGTCCTCGCCGCTTTCGAGGTGGGCGACGGCGTAGGGCTGGTGCGCGAGGTTGCGGATCTTCTGTCCCCCGGCGCCGAACCAGAGCGCGCCGTCCACCCAGACGCCCCAGACCGGCATCGAGTGCGGCCGCCCGTCCGGCCGCGTCGTCGCGATCCAGTAGGTCATCGCCGCGCGCAGGCGGGCGATGGCGCGTTCGCGGATGTGCCCGGTCGTGCTCATTGGGCGCCCCGGAAGGTGATCTTCCAGATCACGTTCGCGACGCGGTCGGACACGAGGAACCCGCCATCGGTGGTGGCGATGATCCCTTGTGGGCTGGTGAACTGAAGGTCGGCAACGATCGAGAGCTCGCCCCCGCGAGTGATCCTGACAACGCGGGCGTACGTCGGGTGCTGCGAGTCCGCCACGTACAACGCACCGTCACTGCCTACGGCGATGCCGTCGATGAACGGTGAGAGCGCTCCCCCGTGTCGGCTTTGGGGTGTTCTCAACACCGTGGAGACGTACCCGCTGCCATCGATCATCCGGACGGCGTTGTTGCTCTCGGTGAAGAAGATGTTGCCCTCGTCGTCGAAGGCGATCCCGCCCGGGGATGAGAAGTAAGCCTGGTCTCCCGGTCCATCGCGCGTTCCGGGGTTCCACACAGCGCTGTCGGGTGCGGAAACGCGAGATCCCCCAGCGACGGTCGAGACCTCGCCGTCAGGCGAGAGCGAGCGAATCCGGTTGTTCCCGATGTCGGAGATGAGCAAGTTCCCTTCCTTGTCGAAGGCGAGTGCGCTGGGGTCACGGAATCTCGCTTCACTCGCCGGGCCGTTGCGGAAGTCGCCCCGGTTCCCCTCGATCGCGGGAGGGCCGTCCCCCGCGACTGTCGTGACGGACAGGTCCGGGGCGATCCTGCGGATGCGGTTGTTTCCCGAGTCTGCAACGTAGATCGAGCCATCTGGATGCACGGCCACACCCTTCGGCTGCGAGAACTGGGCATCCGCACCCGGCCCGTCGAGCAGACCGCGCCCGCTGCCGCCGGCGACGGTGGTCACCGTTCCATCCGGCGCGATGCGGCGGATCGCGTCGTTCCCGGAGTCCGCGACGATCACGTTCCCCTCGGCATCCAGCGCCATCCCCCAGGGCAGATAGAAGAGCGCGTCTCCGGCTGCGCCGTCCATGAACCTGGGCACACCCGTGCGCTTGCCCCCGGGCCGACCGGCGAAGACGGTGACCTCCACGCCCTGCAGGCGCGGGATCTCCTCGGCGCCGGCCACCGCGAGGGCGTGCGCGGGAAGCGGGCCCGCGCTCAGGTCGATCGTGCGGATGACGTTGTTGCCCTCATCAGCCACGACGAGCGTGCCATCGTCCGAGACGGCGATCGTGCTCGGGAGGCTGAACATCGCCTGGTCGCGGGGCCCGTCGATGTAGCCCTGCTCACCGGTGCCGGCGACGGCGCGCAACTCGCCATCACGCGTCAGTTCGACAATCTGATGCCGGCCCGTGTTCGCGATGTACATCGCGCCGTTCCTCGCCACCGCAAGTCCTAACGGCGTCGCGAGCGTCCCCCCGCGAGTCAGAGGGACATCGCGATAGAGCGTGGACACCACGCCGGCGCTGTCGATCTTGCGGACGGTGGCGACGGGGCCGGCGTTGATGATCTGCGAGTTGTCGATGACGTACACGTTCCCCTCAGCGTCGACGTCAATCGCGAGCAGGTGATAGAACTCCGCCTGTTGCCTGGGACCGTCCTGGTAGCCAAGCGTTCCGGTCCCCGCGAACGTCGCGACCGTGCCCGTTGGTGAGAGACGCCGGATCCGCCCGCGCTGCTCCATGATGAAGAGGTCACCGTATGGACCAAGCGCGATCCGCTGTGGGTGCGCGAATCTTGCCTCGTCTGCCGGTCCATCGCGGAAGCTGCCCCGGGTGCCCTCGCTGGACCGCGATCTGGCCGTTGGGCCGCCGCCGGCGACCGTCGTCACCATCCCGTCCGGCGTGATCTTGCGGATGCGGTGTGCGGGGGAGTCGGCGATGTAGATCGTGCCGTCATGCGCGATGGCCACGTCCGTCGGTCCCTCGAACTGCGCGGTCGAGGCGGGGCCGTCGCGCACACCCGGTCCGTTGCCACCGGCGATGGTTGTGACCGTTCCGTCGGGGGCGATGCGCCGGATTGCTTCGCTCCAGCGGTCCGCGACGACAACGCTCCCGTCGCGATCGAATGCCACTCCGAGGCTGTCAATGTCCGAGGTGTACCGGCCGAAGAGCGCCGTGTCCCCGCGGCCGTCCCGGTACCCCCCCCCCCCACACCCGCACGCCCGGCGAGTGTCGAGACTTCCTCCTCGGGCAAGGGCGCGTCGATGCCGATGTCGCCGTAGCGGAGGCCCAGCAGTGAGCTGACGCCGTCGTCCAGCAGCAGCGGGATCGTCCCCAGCGTCGCCCATGAGTCCCCGCTCGCGCGAGCGCTGATGTAGATGACCCTGCCGTTCTCCACGTGCTGCCAGACGCGCATGTCGACGTTCAGGGGGGTCGCCCGGTCCCGGAGCGAAACAGCGACGGTGATGTCGCCGTACCGATAGACCCCGTGTGGACCGTGCCCGTCGTCCAGCGCCAGCGGGATGATCCCCAGCGTCTGCCACGAGCCATCCGCCGGTCGTGCGCTGACGGAGATGCCCCGGTCGTCCTGCACGTCCTGCCAGACGCGCAACTCGATGCGGACGGTGTCCCCGGCAGCCGTGACGGCGCTGCCGGTCGCGGCGGCGACGGCAAGCAGCAGCAATGCGCCGACGATCGCGATCTTCGGCCTGGCGCTGCGCTTCATCGCGCCATCTCCTGCCAGAGTGCCCCGGTCAGGTCACTGTACATCCCGGACGCTGCGGCCACGGCGCGGGTTCCCCGCAGCGTCCTCCCGCGGGATCACGGGCCGGTTGACCGCGCTGCGTGCCGCTGGCAACCATGCCCGAGGAGCCCCGCATGCTGATCGCGCTGCTCGACCTGCTCCGCATCCGCGCCCGCTTCGAGCGTGCGCTGGTGCGCTACAGCGGCTACTCGCTGCTCAGCCGCCACGTCACGAGGCGCATCGGCGTGGCCTACGTGCCGACGCTGCTGCTCGTCAGCAGCGGGCAGCGCAGCGGCGAGCTGCGCGAGGCGCCGCTCTTCTACTTCGAGGACGGCGACGACTACTTCGTCGTCGGCTCGATCGGCGGCAGTCCGCGCCACCCCGAGTGGTTCCGCAACCTGCTCGCGGATCCGCACGCCTGGGTCTACGTGCGCCGCCGCCGCATCGCGGTGCTGGCCTCGTTGATCGAGGGCGAGGAGCGCGAGCGGCTGTGGCCGATCGCCGCGCGCGCCTACCCGCGCTACGACGAGATGATCGAGGAGGCGCGCCCGCGCGAGATCCCGCTCGTGCGGCTCAGCCCGCGAGTCGCCGGCCGCGCGACTTCCTAGATCTGCGAGTAGCCCGAGCCCGGACGGGTGACGCCCGTGCCCTTCGCGTCCTCGAGGCGGCCGTACTCCTTGAGCAGCCGCTGGTCGTAGGTCACGAGGCCGCTCACCCGCTCCAGCGGCTCCGTCGCCAGCAGCAGCGTCGCATCCACCATGTAGTCGACCGGGGCGCCCTGGTCGCCCATCCCGGAAGCCTCGAGGTGGAACAGCGCGCCCGGCGTCCGCACGGCCTCCGAGGGCGAGACGCAGGAGACGGCGATGCCGTGCTGCTCGACCTCCTCGGCCAGCCCCTGCGTGAAGCGTTCGAGCGCCGCCTTGGTCGTGCCGTAGAGCACGCTGCGGCCCTCGGACACCGTGGGGTAGGGGCCGCGTCCGGGGCCGGTCGCGCCGCCGGAGCCGATGTTCACGATCGCGCCGCCGCCGCGCTCGATCATCCCGGGCAGCACGCCCTGCGCCAGCATGAACGGCGCGTGCACGTTGACCGCGAAGACGCGCTGCCAGCGGCGCTCCGGGATCTCCGCGACCGGCGCGAAGTAGTTCGCGGCGGCGTTGTTCACGAGCACGTCGACCGGGCCGAACGCCTGCTCGGCAGCCGCGACCACGCGGCTGCACTCGTCGCCCTCGGAGATGTTCGCCGCGACGGCCTCGGCCTCGCCGCCGGCCTCGCGGATCGCGGCGACCGTGCGCTCGAGCGAGCCATCGAGGGGATGGTCGCCCTCGTGCAGCGTGCGGGCGACGCAGACCACGCGCGCGCCCTCGGCGGCGAAGCGCATGGCGATCGCCTCGCCGATGCCGCGGCTCGCCCCGGTGACCAGCGCGACCCGTCCATCGAGCATGCCCACGATGTCACTCCTCCGCCGGCTCCGAGGCCGAGCGCGCCCGCCGGGGCTTGCCCTCGCCCCGTCACGATCGATGCGCAGCACCGTCGCCGCGCCGGGGCGATCTGTCAACGTCGGCGGGTTGGCGCGGCTGCGCCCAGCGTGGCGCAGGCGTAGGCTGGAGCGCGCAGGCCGGCGGGGACCGGCAGACAGGGCCAGGCGCGCATGAGGCGTCTCGGACGCAGGCTCCCCGGCGACGTCGTCGTGCGGCGTGCGCGGCGGCGCTCGGAAACGGTGCGCGTCAGCGCCATCCGGCGGCGCAGCTTCCGGCCCCGGCCGTGGATGGTGCCCACCGGCTTCGCGCTCCTGATTGCGCTGGGCGCGCTGCTGCTGTCGCTCCCCATCGCGTCCGAGTCCGGCGAGTGGACCAACGGCTGGGACGCCCTCTTCACCGCCACATCCGCGCTCTGCGTCACCGGCCTCGTGCGCTTCGACACGGCCGACCAGTTCAGCTTCTTCGGCGAGCTCGTGGTCATCGTGCTGATCCAGCTCGGCGGACTCGGCGTCACGATGTACGCGGGGATGCTGATCCTCTTCGTCGGCGGCCAATTCGGACTGCGCGGGCGCGACTTCTTCGGCATCGAGCTGATGGGCGACTCGGAGCGCGACGTGCGCCGCTTGCTGCGCCGCGTCGCGCTCTTCGTCTTCACGCTCGAGGCTACGACGTTCCTGCTGCTGCTGCCCTGGTCGCTGACGAAGTGGGAGCCGGGCCCGGCGATCTGGCGTGCCTTCTTCCACGCTCTCTCCGCCTCCAACTGCGCGGGCTTCGATCTGATGGGCGGGGGCCGCGGGTTCAGCGGGCAGGTCGACGAGCCCTACCCGATTATGGTGATGGGGACCGCCGCCCTCCTCGGCAGCCTCTCCTTCATCACCGTCTTCAACCTGCGAACGCGTCCGCGGCGCTGGTCGCTCGACACGAGGCTGGTCGTGATCGGGATGGCGGCACTGCAGCTGATCGCCATGCTGGTGTTCGCCAGCCTCGAGCTGCGCGCGGGCAATCCGCTGAGCGGGCTCAACCCCTTCGAGGCGCTCGCCAACATCTACTTCCTCGCCGTCAATCGCACGACCGGCATGTCCACCATCGAGATCGCCGCGCTGCAGGACGCGAGCATCGCGATACTGCTTCCGCTGATGTTCATTGGCGGCGCGTCCACCTCCACCGCCAGCGGCATCAAGATCGGAACCTTCATGGTGTCGCTCGTCGTCATCCTCTCCGCCCTGCGTGGCAGGCACAGCGCCCAGGTCTTCGGGCGCGAGATCCCGCAGGCGATCGTGCTGCGCGCGACGGCTGTCACGCTGCTCGGCGTCTTCCTCCTTGCCGTGGGAATGTCGCTCCTGCTGCTGTTCGAGGATGGACCGTTCCTGCCGCTGCTCTTCGAGGTCATGTCCGGCCTCGCCAACGTCGGCTGGTCGATGGGCAGCACGCGGGATCTCTCCACGCCGGGGGTCATCCTGATCACCGCGTTGATGTTCATCGGGCGGCTCGGACCGCTGATCGTCGCGATCTCCATCCCGGACCGCCCCCAGGAGCGCTACCGTTACCCGTACGGACGGGTGCGCATCGGATAGCGCGGCGCGCATAGCGAGAGGAACGAACGATGCAGATCGCCGTACTCGGGCTCGGCCGCTTCGGCTCCCAGCTCGTCCGCGCCCTCGGGCCGCTCGGCCACGAGGTGCTCGCGATCGACCTCAACGAGGCGCGCGTGGAGCGGGCCGCGCCGGAGTGCGCGAAGGCCGCCGTCGCCGACATCACCAACGAGCTCGCGCTGCGCGACCTTGGCGTCGGCAGCGTCGACGCCGCCGTCGTCGCCACCGGCGTGCTCGAGGCGAGCGTGCTCGCGGCGATGAACGTCCAGTCGCTCGGCGTGAGCGCGGTCTACGCGAAGGCCTCCAACCAGCTGCACGCCTCGATCCTCGAACGCATCGGCGTCCGCCGTGTCGTCCAGCCGGAGCGCGAGGGCGGCGAGCGCTTCGCCCACCTGCTGCGCATCCAGGGCGCCCACGACTACCTCTCCGTCAGCCACGACTACGGCATCGTCATCCGCGAGGCGCCTGACAACATGCATGGGCGGCGGCTGGGCGACCTCGACAGCAACGAGGGCACGCGCCGGCTGCTGATCGCCGTGCGCAGCGGCGAGGTGGAGCTCAACCCCGTGCGCGATCGCACCATCGGCCCCGGCGACCTGCTCGTCTTCGCCGGCCGCGACGAGGACCTCGCCCGCGAGCTGTGACCCGGCAGTCCGCGCGCATGGCTATCGTGTCGGGGGAGGCGTCCGCATGATTCGCACCGCCCGAGCTCCGCTCGCCCGCCCACGCGTGCTGCTTGCAGCGCTCGCGCTTGCCCTCGCGGTGCTGGCCTCCGCCTGCGAGGTCGATGGCACGGAGGGCGCGCTGCACGTCGTCACCATCGAGCGGCAGGTGGACGGCGTGCTCGCCGCCTACATCGACCGCGCGATCGACCACGCCGAGGATCGCGGCGGCCTCGCCGTGCTGCTGCGCATCGATACGCCCGGCGGCGAGATTGGCGCGATGAAGTCGATCGTCGGGCGCATCGAGCGCTCCGAGGTGCCGGTCATCGTCTGGGTCGGCCCGCCGGGCGCGCAGGCCGCCTCGGCAGGCACGTTTATCGCGATGGCCGGCCACGTCGCGGCGATGGCTCCGAGCACGACTATCGGCGCCGCCACGCCCGTCACGGCCACCGGCGAGGACGTCGAGGGCGACCTCGGCAAGAAGGTCACCAACGACACCGTCGCCTTCGCGCGCGGCGTCGCCGAGTTGCGCGGGCGCAACGCGGACTGGGCCGAGGCCGCCGTCCGCGACGCCAGTTCCGCAACCCCGAGCGAGGCGCTCGAGCTCAACGTGATCGACCTCGTCGCCGCGACCGAGTCGGAGCTGCTCGCCGCCGTCGAAGGCCGCGAGGTGGAGCTGCTCGACGGGCGCACGGTGGAGCTGCGGCTCGCGACCGCGCCGCGGGTGGAGAACGAGTTCAACGCCTACGAGCGCATCGTCGGCTTCCTCGGCGATCCGTTCGTGGTCACCCTGCTGCTGCTGATCGGGATGGTCGGCATCGCGACGGAGCTGTTCTTCGCGCCCGGGACGTTCGTCCCCGGCGTCGCCGGGGCGCTCGCGCTGCTGCTGTTCTTCCTCGGCGTGGGGACGCTGCTGCCCGCCGAGGCAGCGTTCGCCTTCGTCGTGCTCGCGGTGCTGCTCGTGGTGCTGGAGTTGTTCCTGCCGACGGGCGGCGTGCTCGGGGCGGGGGCGGCGCTGGCGCTGGCGTTCGCGATCGGCATCGGCGTTGGCCAGGGGTCGACGGACCTCAGCATCGAGCGCCTGCTGGTGATCGTGCTCGCGGTGATCGGCGTGATCGCGCTGCTGCTCGGGGCCTTCCTCGCCTACTTCGCCGCGCGCTACTGGGCCCCGAACAAACGCCCCGAGGCCGACTCCGCGGACTCGACGTAACGGGAGTCGCCGCCGGTCAGGCGTCCAGCGTCGCCGCCGTCAGGCGATCGCCGGGGCTGAGCACCTCGGACGCCGCGACCTTGCCGCCGTCCGCACGCGCGCGGCCGACCGTCAGCACGCCGCCGATGACGGCGACGCGCGCCGCCTGCGGGTTCGCCGCGTCGGGCTCCAGCACAGTGCCGATCGGCTCCGAGGGCGCGGCAGGCGCAAGCGAGGGGTCGAAGAGCCGCACTCGCGTCTCGCCGAGCGCGGCGATCGCGCCCGGGGCGGGATCACAGCCGCGCACGTGGTTGAACAGCGCGCGCGCCGGCCGCGACCAGTCGACCAGCGCGTGCTCGTCATCGAACGGCGCCTCGTAGCTGGCCTGCGTGTGGTCCTGCTCTATGCGCGGTGCGCGGCCCTCTCGCACCAGCGCGGTGGCCTCGGCGAGCGCCTCGATGCCCTGCGGGTAGAGCCGTTCGAAGTAGAGCGAGCCCATGGTGTCGTCGGGGCGGATCTCGACCGTGCGCTGGAGCAGGATCGGCCCCGTGTCGATGCCCTCGTCCACCCAGAAGATCGTCAGACCGGTCTCCGCGTCGCCGTTGACGACGGGCCAGTTCATCGCCGAGCGGCCGCGGTACTTCGGCAGCAGCGAGGGGTGGTACTGGATCGCGCCGTGCGTGGCGGCGTCGAGCACGTTCTTGCGCACGATGTCGGTGACGAAGGCGAAGACGATCAGCTCCGGCTCCCAGGCACGGTAGGCCTCGAAGGCCTCCGCGCGGCGCAGCGCGCGTGTCTCCAGCCAGGGCAGGCCGGCCTCCTCGGCGGCGGCGCGCAGCGGGTCCGGGCGTCCGCCCTCGGGCGTCCGCGGCGTGGAGACGCCGACGATCTGCTCGCCGGCCTCGCGCAGCGCGTTGAACGTGTCGAGGCCGAAGGCGGCCTGCCCGAAGACTGCGATCCTCACGCGACCACCCCCTCCTCGCGCAGCGCGGCGATCTCCGCATCGGAGCAGCCGTGCTCGCGCAGCACCTCGTCCGTGTGCTCGCCGAACAGCGGCGAGTAGCGCAACTCGCCGCGCTCGCCGTTGATCTCGAAGCCCGCGCCCATCTGCCAGATGCGCCCCTTCGTCGGGTGGTCGATGCCCACGACGAAGTCGTTCGCCTGGACATGCTCGTCGGCCATCAGTTCCTCGACGCCCCCGTAGACGGGGGAGCAGGGGATGTCGGCCGCGCGCAGGGCGGCGATCAGCTCGTCGCGGCGGTGCGGGTGGATCCAGGCGGTGAACAGCTCGTTGAGTTCCACCTGGGCGGTCTCGCGCAGCTGGCGCGTCGCGTACGCGGGATCGCCGGCCAGGTGCGGGTAGCCCGCGAGCTGGCAGAAGCGCTCGAACTGCCCGTTGTTCCAGGCGCAGATGAAGGTCCACTCCCCGTCGTGGGTCTGGAATACGCCCGCCCCGCCCGGCAGCTGGCGCTCGTGCGGCGGGCCCGTCTCGTCCTCGGCGACCACCTTGCGGGGCGCCATCATGTGGAACGCGCCCTGCAGCAGCGAGCTGGTCACGTGCGAGCCGCGCCCGGTGCGGTCGCGCTCGCGCAGCGCCGCCAGCGCACCGAAGGCGGCGAGCAGCGGCGTCGAGGTGTCGCCCACCATCGAGCCGTTGAGGCGCGGCGGGCCGTGCTCGTCGTAGCGGCGCATCGCGGTGCTGAAGGCCTGGATGATCACGTCGTAGGTCGGCTCGTACTTGAGCGGCCCCTCGCGGCCCCAGCCGCTGATCGAGATGTAGACGAGGCGCGGGTTCAGCTTCCTCAAGTCCTCGTAGCCGAGGCCGCGTCGGTCGAGCACGCCGATGCGCATGTTCTCGATGAAGACGTCGGCGTCCTGCACCATGCGCAGCAGCAGGTCGCGGCCCTTGTCCGCGCGGATGTCCAGCACGATCCCGCGCTTGCTGCGGTTCGATACCGTGTAGAGCACGCCCTCACTCCCGAGGAACGGCGTGGTCGAGTTGCGCCCGTCGTCGCCCCAGGGCGGCTCGATGTGGATCACGTCCGCGCCCAGCTCGGAGAACATGCGCGCGGTGACCGGCCCCGCGATCATCGTGGTCAGGTCGATCACCTTGAGGTCGTCGAGCATCCTCGCTGCGCCGCGCTGTTCCAGCGCACCCTGCTCGCCGTTCGCTTCGGACATTGATGCTCCTCCGCGGGCGTGCCCCGCCACGCCCGGCGCATGATACCTGAGGGCGTCCTGCGCGACGGCCGCGTGGACGCCCCTGCGCGCGGCTATACTCGAATGAGCCGGGCAAACCGGCAGTCTCGAGGAGGTGGCGGGTGTTCTTCATCAACGTGGTGCGCCAGTACGAACGGGCCGTGGTCTTCCGCCTCGGCCGCTACGCCGGCACGCGCGGCCCCGGCCTCGTGATCCTGATCCCGTTCATCGACCGCGGCGTGCGTATCGATATGCGCGAGTTCGTCATCGAGGAGCCGAAGCAGACCTCGATCACCAAGGACAACGCGCTCGTCGACGTTGACTTCGTGGTCTTCCTCCAGGTGGTCGATCCCGAGTCGGCGGTGATCAACATCAACAACTTCATCATCGCCGTCCGCAACCTGGCGACGACCTCGCTGCGCGCGGTGATCGGCGACATGACGGTGGAGGACGTGCTGGCCCGGCGCGAGGAGATCAACAACCGCCTGCAGGTCAAGATCGCCCTCGAGACGATTCGCTGGGGCGTGAAGGTCACCTCGATCGAGATCCGCGAGATCACGCCGCAGCACGACATCCAGGACGCGATGACCCAGTTGCTGACGGCGGACCGCACCAAGCGCGCCCAGATCACCGAGTCCGAGGGCCAGCGCCAGTCCGCCATCAACGTCGCCGAGGGCAACAAGCAGGCCGCCATCCTCGAGGCCGAGGGCGTGCGCGAGTCCTCGATCCTGCGCGCCGAAGGGTCGCGGCAGGCCCAGATCCTGCAGGCCGAGGGCTTCTCGATCGGCCTCGAGCGGATCTACGACGTGGCGCGGGGCGTGGACTCCAACACGATGGGCCTGCAGTACCTGGAGATGATGAAGCAGCTCGGCGACGGCCAGTCCACGAAGTGGATCATCCCGATGGACCTCGCGAGCGTCGCCGGGAACATCAGCAGCACCCTCGCCGGGATCTCCGGCGGCGCGCGCAGCGTGGCCCAGGACGACGCTTCGGCGAACGGCGAGTCGTAGCGCCGGCGCGCGGCGGCAGCCGAAGCGGCTGCCGCCCGCCCGCTAGCCCCGAGGCAGCCCCAGGCCGCGCGTGGCGATCACGTTGCGCTGAATCTCGGCGCTGCCGCCCGCGATCGTCGAGGGGATCGTGCGCACGTAGGAGCGCGTGAAGCTGCCGGTCATCGGCGCCCGCTCCTCCCCCGGCCAGAGGTTCGAGTAGAGCCCGAAGATGATCGTGCCGGTGCGCGCCATGCGCTGGTTCAGCGCCTTGGAGAAGACCTGCCCGATCGAGGCCTCGTAGTTCGGGATCAGGCCCTTCGCCTGCAGTGACGCGAGGCGCAGCGAGAGGTTGTACCCCACCTCGATCTCAATCGCCCGGTCCGTCAGCTGCCCGCGAATCGTCGGCGACTCCGCGAGCCGCGACTTCGCGGCGCCCTCGGGCGTGTCGAGGTAGTCCTGCAGATCCTCGAGCAGCGCGCGATCCTCGGCGGTGTTGGAGATCGAGGCGCGGTCGAAGTCCATCAGCGTCATGGCGACGTACCAGCCGCTGTTCTCCTCGCCGATGCGGTTCTCGGCCGGCACGCGCGCGTCGTCGAAGAAGGTTTCGCCGAACGAGGCGTGGTCGAACACGGCGTTCTCGATCGGCCGCATCGAGATGCCCTCGGTGTGGAAGTCCTCGATCATGAGGAAGGAGATGCCCTTGTGCTTCGGCGCGTCCGGGTCGGTGCGCACGAGGGCGTACATCGAGTCGGCGGTCTGCGGGGTGGACCAGATCTTCTGTCCGTTGAGCACGTACTCGTCGCCGTCGCGCTTGGCGCGCAACTGCAGCGAGCCGAGGTCGGAGCCGGCGCCGGGCTCGGAGTAGCCCTGCGCCCACTGCACGTCGCCGCGCGCGATCGGCGGCATGTACTTCGCCTGCTGCTCCGCGCTGCCGTAGACCATCAGCAGTGAGCCGAGGAACATCGCGCCGGTCCCGCCGACGCGCGGTGCGCCGGCGCGCTCGCGCTCCTCGTTGAAGACGAACTGCTCCAGCGTGGAGAGTCCCGCGCCGCCGTGCTCCCTCGCCCAGGCGGGGGCGACCAGGCCCTCGTCGGCGAGCGCGTCGCCCCACTCCCGGGCGGCGGCGCGGGCATCGGGGTGCTCGGAGATCCGGTCATGGTCCCAGCTCGGCTCGTCGAACCACATCACCGAGCCGTCCGGTGCGGTGATGGATTGGCGCAGCCACTCGCCGGCGGCGGCGCGCTTGTAGCGCTCCGGCAGTTTCTCTTCGAAGAAGGTGCGGATGCGTTCGCGGAATGCCGCGAGTTCGGCCGAGTCGTCCCAGTCCATGTAGTCCTCCTGACAAGTGAGGCCGATTCTATACGCTGATCGCGCCTTGCGCCTCGCGCCGGGATCGCCGCGCGAATATTCTCGAACAGGACGATCTGAAGGCGTGACCGGATCGTGCGCGGACCTGCCCGGCGGCCGTGAGGGGAGATGCAGCGTGCTCAAGCTCTGGTCGCTCATCCTCCTCGCAACCGCGCTCCTCGCCCGCTGTGCAGGCGGCGAGAGCGCTCCGCTCGAGCCGATCAGCGAGGTGGAGGCGGAGCGCATCAAGGCGGAGCTCGCCGACCGCACCTTCCGCCAGTTCGAGCCCTTGAGGGACGCGGACCGGCGGAAAGCCGTGGTGCTCAACTTCTTCAGCGGCGTCTCGCTCCGGGCGCAGTCCGCCGAGGGCGGCCACGCCGTCAGCGAGTGGGAGATCGCCGCCAGCGACTACCGCATCGAGCGCGCGGCTCCCGATGGCTCGGAGATCACGATCTCCTTCGCCGACCCGAGGACCAGGCAGCAGTTCCCCGAGGCGTGCGAGAACTGCATCGACACCTCGGGCGTCTCGATCTCGATCCGCAACTTGTTCGACGCGGAGCGCAACGTGTTCGACGAGGGGCGCATCGCCTTCAGGCTGAACGACCCCGAGGGCGTCCTGCCCGAGCCGTTCCCGATCTTCGGGTCTTGGACGGTGTTCGAGGAGGTCGTGTGGTTCTGGTAGCTGCGGGTGGGCCTCGGCGGTGGTGCCGCGGCTAGCGTGTGCGCCTCCGCAGCGACAGCAGCGCGAGCGCGATCGTCACGACGCCGAGGCCGAGCACGGAGGCGAGCGCGCCGGCGAGGTTGTCCCACTGCCAGCCCTCAAGCACCAGCGCCCGCATGCCCTCGATCAGGTAGGTGACGGGATTGATCGAGGCGAGGAACTCCATCCAGGGGTCGAAGACCTCCTTCGGCGCGAAGGCGGGCGAGAGGAAGAGCAGCGGGAAGAACACCAGGAACCCCGCCTGCGCCGCCTGCGCGTTGCCCGTGCGCAGCGCGATCGTCGCGCCGATGCCGGAGTAGGCCGCCCCGAACAGCCCCGCCAACGCGAGGATCACGACGTACCCGAGCGGCCCCGCCTCCATCCCCGCGCCTACGAACGAGACGACGACGAGGATCACCGCGGTGAACGCGACGGCGCGGATGGCGTCCGCGAATAGCCGTCCCAGCACGATCGCCAGCCTCGGGCTGGGCGTGAGCAGCAGCTTGTCGAAGTAGCCGCTCTCGATGTCCTTCACGATCGCGATCCCCGAGACCGAGGCGGAGCCGGCCACGCACTGGATGACCGCGACCGGCAGCTGGAAGCCTTCGTAGTTCTCGACGCCGAACGCCGGCCCGGCAATGTTGCTGATCGCGCCGACCGTCACGAAGAAGAAGAACAGCGGGATGAAGAGGTTGCTGGCCTCCACGCCCGGCTGCCGCAGCGTCTCCCGCACCGCGCGCCAGCAAAGCTCGTACGAGGCCGTCACGAGCGGGGTCATGGCGCTGTCTCCACCGAGCTGTCGCTGGCAGCCGCCGGGTCCGGCACGTCCGCGTCGACCTCCAGGCGGCGCCCCGTCGCGCGCACGAAGACGTCGTCCAGCGTCGGACGGGCGAGCGTGACTTCGAGCACGGAGAGCCCGGTCTCGTTGGCGATCGTCACGATCGGGGCGATCGCCTGGCTGCCCTCGCTGATGTAGACCACCAGCGAGTCCTCGATCCGCCGCAGCTCCTCGAGGCCGGGCATGGCGCGGATCCGCTCGCTCGCGCGCTCGAGGGCTTCCGCGTCGCCGGCGCCGTGCTCCACCCGCAGCGTCACCACGTCCGCGCCGATCTCGGCCTTGAGCGCCGAAGGCGACCCGGAGGCAATGATCCGCCCGGCGTCGATGATCGCGATCTCGCCGGCGAGCCGGTCGGCTTCCTCGAGGTACTGGGTGGTGAGGAAGAACGTGACGCCGTCCTCGCGGTTCAGTTGTTCGACATAACGCCAGAGCGCCTCGCGGCTGATCGGGTCGAGGCCGCTGGTCGGCTCGTCGAGGAAGATGATGCTCGGCCCGTGCACGAGCGCCGAGGCGAGGTCGAGCCGCCGCTTCATCCCGCCGGAGTAGGTGCCGATCTTGCGGTCGGCCGCGTCATCGAGTTCGACGATCGTCAGCAGCTCGGCCACGCGCGGCGCGACCGCGGAGCGGGGCATGCCCTGCAGGCGGCCCTGCAGCGTCAGCAGCTCGCGCCCGGTCTGGAGGTCGTCGAGGCCGGCCTCCTGCAGCGCGACGCCGATGCGGCGGCGCACCTCGGTGGCCTCGCGCTGCACGTCGAGCCCGTCGACGAACGCGCGCCCCTCGGTGGGACGCAGCAGCGTGGTCAGCATGCGGATGGTGGTGGTCTTGCCGGAGCCGTTCGCGCCGAGGAAGCCGAAGACGCGCCCGCGCTCGATCGAGAGGTCGATGCCGTCGACGGCGCGGACGCCGGGGAAGGTGCGGACGAGGCCCTCGGCGACGATCGCCGCGCTCGGGTCGGCGCTCATCCCCGGTCCTTCCGTCGCGGCAGCGGCGCTCCCGGCTGGCGCCGGGCGGCCGGCGCTGCGGGAGGGAGTATCGCCCCGGCGCCCGGTAGCGGCGAGGGCGGGTAGGGGCGGTTGCGGCTAGATCTCGTGCAACTCCTTGATCAGCCACTGCAGCCGCTCCTCGCTGGGCAAGGGCGCTCTCGCGTCGCGGCTGGCGTCGCCGCCGTAGGTGCCGGCGCCGTCTCGCCTGCTCGGCATCGGGAGGCTGATGCGGTCGGCGTACTCGAAGTGCTCGCGTGCGAACCGCGGGAGGTTGTCGTAGGTGCTGGCGTTCGCCATCTCGACTGCGACCTCGAAGTTGACCGCCTCGTACATCTTGTCCCACTGGCCCTTCAGCGAGAGCTCGTAGAGCTGCATGCCGAGTCCCTCGAGGCCGTGCGCGCGGAACACGCCGTGGTAGGAGCGGGTGGAGCCGTAGAAGGAGATCGGCCGGCGCAGCGCCTCGATCGCCTGCTCGACATCGGAGTCCGTCTCGCCGAAGGCGTTGAAGCCGCCGACGGCAATGCTGATCTCGTCGAGCGAGCGGCCGGCGCGGTCGGCGCCCTTCTTCACCGCGGGTAGCACGGTCTCGCGGAGGTACGTCTCGGTCATGAACCCGTGGGGGAGGAGGCCGTCGGCGCAGTAGCCGGCGGCTTCGGCCATCCTCGGGCCGACGCAGGCGAGGGAGATCTTCGGGTGCGGATAGTCGATCGGGCCCGGGCTGAAGGCCGGGGTCATGAGCGTGTAGTTGTAGTCGTCGCTGTGGTACGCGGGCCGCTCGCCCTCCTGCCAGGAGCGCCAGACGGCGCGCATCATCCCGATGTAGCCCTCGACGCGCCTGGCGGGCGGCGTCCAGGCGCCGCCGAAGCGACGCACGATGTGCCCCTTCACCTGGCTCCCGAGGCCGATGTTGATGCGGCCCTTGCTGAACTCCTGAAGATCCCAGGCGGTCTGCGCCATGACGTACGGGCTGCGCGGGAAGGCGATGGTGACGCTGGTCGCGATCTCGATGTGCTCGGTGTGCTCGGCGGCGAGCGTGAGCGCGAGAATCGAGTTGTGCTTCAACTCGCCGGTGGCGATGCCGTCGAAGCCGGCTGCCTCGGCGCGCTGCACCTGCTCCTTGATGTCGCCCAGCCAGACCTCGCCGTAGCCAGTGATCACCTTCACGTTCGGCTCCTTTCCTCTTGCGGCGACCCCTGGTCGCTGGTCAAGGTCCGCGCGCCCCGCTGCGGTCGCTGCATTGTCGCGCATGAGCGCCTCGGAGGCGGCGAGGGCGCTTCGGCTCACCAGAGGCGGCGGACGCCGTACGCATCGAAGCGCTCGTCGATCGAGACGACAGTAAGGTTGCGGGACAGGGCCTGTGCGATCAGCATCCTGTCGAACGGATCGCTGTGGGGACCGGGCAGCGCGCCGGCCCGCGCACCGTCGTCCACGGTCACCGGCAGTTCCTCGAAGTCTTGGCTGGCTACTGTCCCGGGGATGTCGAGAGCCAGCACTGCTGCGCTGGGAAGTTTGCCGAGGCGGTACTTCGTCGCGACCTCCCAAGCCGTGGCAGCGCTGACCAGCACCTCGTTCGACTCATCCGCTATCGCCCGGCGGGCAGCTTCAGATAGCCGCCTGTTCCCGGCGAACCACCAGAGGAACGCGTGGGTGTCGAGCAGGAGGCGCAACTGCTACGTCTCCTGCTCCGGCCCTTCGTGGGCTCCCTCCCAGGCGGCCAGCTCCTCCTCGGGAAGCGGGTCAAAGAAGCTGTCGTCGATCTCGATGAGCCCCTTCATGGAGCCGAACTGCCGTCCCTTGCGTCGTTCAAGAGCGACGAGTCTCGCCACCGGCGCCCCGTTGCGGGCGATCACGACCTCCTCGCCGGCCTCGACCCGCGCAAGGAGCCGAGAGAGATGAGTCTTCGCTTCGTGAACGTTCACCGTTACCATCGCTACAGTCCCTTGAGGCGATTGCTTGGCTAACTGCATGACTAACCCTACGGCTCGCCGGGCGCCTCGTCAACGAGCGGCTGTGGTGAACGGGAGACGCGAGTGCTGATCCGCAACCTGCGCCTGCTCGATGGCACGGGCGCGCTGCTCGAGGGCGTCGACGTGCGCGTGCGCGACGGGCGCTTCGCCGAGATCGGCGTCGCCCTCGCCGGCGACGAGCCGCAGCTCGACGCAGGCGGCGCGACGGCGCTACCGGGGCTGATCGACGCGCATACACACCTCAGCCTCGACGCCACTCCCGAGGCGCTCGAGCACGGCGCCGAGCGCTCGCACGGCTACCAGGCGATCGCCTCGGCGAGACGGGCCGGCGCACTGCTCGCGGCGGGCGTGACCACGGCGCGCGATGTCGGTGGCGTGGCGCCGGTGATCCTCGGGCTGCGCGACGCGATCGCCGACGGGCTGACGCCCGGGCCTCGCGTCTACGCGGCCGGCGCCTGGCTGACCGCGCCGGAAGGCCACGGCTGGCACGTCGGCGCGCTCGCCGAGGGCGAGGACGGGGTGCGTCAGGCGGCCCGCGAGCAGCTCGACGCCGGGGCGGACCTGCTCAAGCTGATGGTCTCCGGCGGCGTGATCGGCACCGGCCACGGCCCCAACACCGAGCAGTTCAACGAGCGCGAGGTGCGCGTCGCCACACTGATGGCGCACGCCGAGGGCAAGACCGTCGCGGCCCACGCCCACGGCGAGCCGAGCATCCGCAACGCCGTCCTCGGCGGCGTCGACACCGTCGAGCACGCCTCGTTCCTTACCGCCGAGCTGATCGGGGAGATGCTGGAGCGCGGCACGGCGATCGTGCCGACGCTGGCGGTGATCCGGATCGTGATCGAGGCGGCGGGCGAGGCGCTCGGCGCAGAGACCGTCGAGCGCGCGCACGAGGTGGCAGCCGCACATCGCGAGAACATCATCGCCGCCTGGCGCGCGGGTGTGCCGATCGCGGCCGGGACGGACATGGGCAGCCCGTTCACGGGTCCCGAGGCGCTGCACGACGAGATCGCGCAGCTCGCCGGCCTCGGCATGACGCCGCACGAGGCGATCCAGGCCGCCACGCTGCAGGGCGCGCGCGTCCTCGGCCTCGAGGACGAACTCGGGACGGTGCGGCCCGGCCGCCGCGCCGACCTGCTGGTGCTCGACGGCGACCCGCTCGCCGACCTCGGCGCAACGCGCCGCATTCGCCACCTGCTGCAGGACGGCGAGCTGCGCATCCGCGACGGCGCGCCCGTCGTTGAGTAGCTCGAAGGTGCTGGCTGGGGCAGTTCCTTAATCAAGCGGTTCAACTTCTTCGTGACGCAGGTCATGCCGAGGGCCGTCGGCGACAAGGCCGTGCTGACGCCGGAGGTGATGAGCCACTACCGCAATGCCCAACCCACGCCCGAGGCGCGCGCGGCGGTCGCTGCCTTCCCCGGTCACATCGTCGGAGCGAGCGACTGGCTGCGCTCGATCTGGGACGAGCGGGAGGCGTTCGCCGGCAAACCGGCGCTGCTCCTCTGGGGCTTCCGCGACATCGCGTTCCGCCGGAAGGAGCTCGAACGCTGGAAGTCCGCGCTGTCCGACGCGCGGGTGCTGACGTTCGAGGACTGCGGCCACTTCCTCGCCGAGGAGGCGCCCGAGCGGGTGCTGCCGGCGCTCCGCGAGTTCATGTCGGAGGCGCCGCCTTCCGGGTAGCGCGTCACGACCGCGGGCTGAACGCCACTACGGATCCTGCTACGCTCGCCCGCGCTCGGAGCGGGCAGCACGACGTTGCGGACATACGAATCGAGGCTGAGTGATGTCTCAAGACGGTAAGCCGCTGGCCGGCAAGGTCGCGATCGTCGCGGGCGCCACCCGCGGCATCGGCCACGACATCGCGCTCTACCTCGCGCGTGCCGGCGCCAGCACCGTCATCGCCGCCCGCAGCAGCGAGGTCACGGACCCGCGCTGGCCAGTGACGATCCATGACGTGGTCAAGGAGATCGAGGACGAGGGCGGCACGGGGTTCGCGATCCGCCTCGACATGCGCGACCCGGAGAGCTGCAGCGCCTGCATCGAGGACACCGTCGAGCAGTTCGGACGCCTCGACATCCTCGTCAACAACGCCGCCGTGCAGGCGCGCGGCACGATCGAGACGATGGCGGCGAGGCACATCGACCTCATGCTCCACGTCAACGTGCGCGGCCCGATCCTGCTGATGCGGGCGGCGATCCCGCACATGCGCGCGATCGGCGGCGGGCACGTGATCAACATCTCCTCGCGCGGCGCGGTCAACTTCCCGCCCGGCCCGTACCCGGTCGATGAGCGGCGGCCGACCTCGTACCTCTACGGCCCCACCAAGGCCGCGCTCGACCGCGTCAACCAGCAGCTCGCGCTGGAGCACCAGGCGGACAGCATCTCCTTCAACTGCCTCTCGCCGGACCACCAGGTCACGACGCCGGGCGTCGCACTGCTGCGCAACATCGACGACCCCGACGCGCCGCTGCTCGACGTCGAGATCGCACACGACCTGGGCAAGTCGGCCGTCTGGATCTGTCGGCAGCCGCCCGGCTCCTATACCGGCAACATCCTCTACGACACCGAGGTGGTCGCCGAGCACGGGCTGTAGGGACGGGGCTACGCGCGCTCGTAGATCGAGACGTGCGACTGGCTCGCGGCCGTGAACTGCCCGCCCTGCCAGTCGCTCCAGCGCTCGCGCAGCCGCAGCCCCGCGAGTTGCGCCATCAGGTCCAGCTCCGAGGGCCAGACGTAGCGGAGCTCGATCGGGTACTGCGAGGCGTGCTCGCCGTCGATGGAGACGCGGCGCGTGGAGATCCGCTGCTGCGCGAGATCGAGTTGCGAGACATGGAAGACCGCGTGTTCGTCGTCGGTGCGCTGCTCGCGCAGCGACTGACCGCTGTCGTCGTAGCGGCACATGTCCGGCACGAACGCCTCGACGGCGAACACGCCGCCCGGGCTCAGGCGCGTCGCCACGTTGCGGACGCAGCGCACCTGCTCCTCCTGCGAGAGCAGCGCGAAGAAGGTGTTGAAGGCGACGAAGATCAGGTCGAACTCGCCATCGACGGCGACATCGGCAAAGTCGCCCATCGTGACCGGGATCGCCTGGCCTCCCGGCTTCGCGCGGAGCTCAGCGACCATCGCCTCTGAGGCGTCGATGCCGTGGATCTCGACCCCGCGCGCCGCGAGGGGCAACGCGATCCGCCCGGTGCCGATCCCGAGCTCCAGCGCGCGTCCGCCGCCGGCGAGCGCGGCGAGCGCCTCGACGGCGTGCGTCGGGTCCATGTGGGTGTGCAGCTCGTCGTAATCCGCGGCGATGCGTTCGCCGTAGGCGCCGGGAGCGTGGTCGTGATCGCCTGTCATCGACCCATGGTACGGGGAGTGCGAGATCGACGGCGAGGAATAACGCGTGTCGGTCGGGGATCGAGGACCGACACGCGCGGGTCTTGCCCTGAGCGGCGCGGTACGCGAGCATCGGGACCGTCGCCGGATGGACTTGAGCCGGAACCACTCCCCTGACCGCGGAGGAATGCATGACCTTGAGGCGTGATGTCGCCGCGCCCGATCCGGCCGCGGCCGATGAGGGCGACGGCCGGTCCTCCCCGTGGTTCAAGGACACCGAGCCGTTCATCGAGCACGCCGATACGAGCCTCGAGGCGCGCCTGGAACTGATGGACGAGGTGATCACCCCGACCCGGCTGTTCTTCGTGCGCAACAACTCGCCCTCGACCATTGCCGTCGACGCCGCGGACTGGCGGCTCTCCATCGAGGGCGACGCGATCGAGAGGCCGCTGGAGCTGAGCTACGAGGAGATCCGCCGCCTGCCCTCGCGCAGCTTCGTCTCCTACCTCGAATGCGCGGGTAACCAGCGCGCGATGTTCGAGCGGCTGGCCGGCTGGCTGACGACCGGCTCGCAGTGGAGCACCGGTGGTGTCTCCAACGGCGAGTGGACCGGCGTCTCCCTGCGCGACGTGCTGACGCTGGCGGGGCTCCGCGACGATGCCCTCTGCGTGATGCTGGTCGGCCTCGACACGTCCGCCCCGGAGCGCGGCTTCCGGCGCGTGGTTCCGGTCGCGAAGGCGCTGCACCCCGACACGCTGCTCGCCTACGAGCTGAACGGCGAGACGTTGCCGAAGGACCACGGCTTCCCGCTGCGCGCGATCGCGCCCGGCTGGGTGGGCAGCACCAGCATCAAGTGGCTCGACCGCATCGTCGTTTCCCGCGAGCAGATCTGGACGCGCAACAACACCACTCACTACGTGCTGGTCGGCACCAACTACGAGCCAGAGGGCGAGGCTCCGGGCGAGATCGCGGAGGAGCAGAACATCAAGAGCGCCCTCGCGCTGCCCTGGCCCGCCGAGCTGTCCGCCGGCGTCCACCGCCTCCACGGCTACGCCCATTCGCCCGGCGGCCCGATCGAGCGCGTCGAGTGGAGCAGCGACGGCGGCGCGAGCTGGAGCGAGGCGGCCGTCCTCGGCCCGCAGGTCGACTACTCGTGGGCGAAGTTCGAGTTCGAGTGGAGCGCCGAGCCGGGCGAGCACACGATCACGACCCGCGCCACGGACGCCTCGGGCGAGACGCAGCCGGAGGAAGTCCCCTTCAACGACAAGGGGTACCTCTTCAACCAGCCCCTCCCGCACCCGATCCGGGTGACGTAGCGGGCTCGGGAGCCGAGCGATCAGCCGGCTCGGCCACCAGCCTCATCATCGGGCCGCCCGGCAACCCCGACGGGGCCGCGCCGGCCGGGGATCAGTTCGACCGGCGTGGGGATGAGCCACTCGCTGCCGTGCTTGGTTGCTCCCCGGACGCGCCCGGCCCGGGCCAGCTGACGCACCCTGCGGTCCGAGATTCCCAGCCGGGCCGCCGCCTCCCTCGCCGTGACGTTGCTGACGTCGTCGGCCGGGGCCTCGGATGCCAGCTCGAACTCGATCGGGCTCGGCTGCTTGAGCGTGCTCACCTCGTGGATGAGGAACCCGATGACCTCGCCGTCGTCGTCCAGCCGCTTGAGGATGCGATCGTCGTCGGTGGGGCTGAAGTAGCCCTCCCGGAATGCCCACAGGACCTCGAGCATGTCCCCTTCGTCGTCATACCAGACGGATACCGTTTTTCCTGCCATCATTAGTTCTCCTCGATCCGTGTAGCGCCCCCTACCTCGCCCTCGGCCAACCCGGCCGCGTCGAGGCGCGCGTGCAGCCGCCTCAGTTCCTCAAGCAGCTCGTCGGACGCCGGGTCGCGGGCCGGCTTCCCGGCCTCGAAGAGGAAGGCGGCAGCGCTCGCGGTGAACACCGCGAACACGCCGATGCCGACGATCATCAGCACCACGGCGATGCCTCGGCCCAACGGCGTGACGGGGTAGGTGTCACCGTAGCCGACCGTCGTGGCGGTAGTGATCGCCCACCAGACCGCCGTGTCCAGACTGTCGATCGGGCCACCGCTCGATCGCTCCGCGAAGTAGATCGCGATCACCGAGACCGCCAGCACGGCGCCCATGAAGAGCAGTGATGACCGCGCACCGTGGCGAACAAGGAGCGTCCGCGTCACGTGCGATGCCCGAGCCACGTACGCCAGCACCCGGGCCGCCTCGAGCACGCGCAGGGCGCGCGCCGACCGCGCGACGCGCAGTGGCCGCAGGAACGGGAGCGCCACGATCAGCACGTCGAACCAGTGCTGCCGGAGGTAGTTGAGCTTCCGGGGCGCGATCCAGGTGCGGATCAGCAGGTCGGCTGCGAAGACGCCCCAGATGAGCCAGTCGAGGGCGAAGATGACCCGCTCCTGCCCGTCGGACAGGTCGAACACGATCGGAGCCAGCAGCAGGGGGATGGTGAGCAGCGCGAGGACGAGCAGCGGGAACTCGGTCGCGTGCTCGAAGCGGTCCAGGGCCGCAGTCCGCCGCTCCGTCCTGGTGCTCACCCGGGGCGGCGGAGCCGCCACCTACAGCACGGCCAGCGGGTTCACCGGCGACCCGGTGCCGCCCCAGATGACCAGCGGCGCGCACACGAACTGGAACTCGTAGCGGCCCAGCTCGGCCGCGGCTACGCCGATCGCCTCGAGGTTGGCGTTGTCGAGCAGCGGCAGGCCCATGTAGGGCAGCGCGACCTGGTGGATCGCGCCGCCGCTGCCCTCGAAGCCCTGCCCCGCCGCCTCCTGGAGATCCCAGACCAGGATCGAGGCGTCGTACTCGTACAGGAACTCGAGCGCCGAGGCGTGCACGCCCGGCCGCGGCGGCGCGCCCGGCACGGTGGCGCTCATGCTTTCGCCGGGCGCCTGCAGCGCGCCGCTCTGCAGCGCGCGCTGCACCGCGTCCGCGCCGGAGCGGATGATCACCGCGTCGCCCGGGCGCGGCTCGACCCCCTGCGCCTTCGCCACGTCCTCCAGCTCCCAGCCGTGGACGGGCTCCTCGTAGCTGACGTGGTCGACGCCGCGGTAGCGGGGGATGTCGTAGAGCACGCCGCGCGTGACGATGCCGTCGCGCCAGTGGTCGACGGATCCGCTCTTCGCGCCCGTCACCGTCACCAGCGAGGCCGGCCGGCCGTTGTAGAGCAGCGGCTCTTCGTCGTCGGTGAAGATGTGGCAGTGCGCGTCGACATGGGTGTTGGTCAGCCCGTGGTAGTTGATCGCGAAGAAGTCCCAGGCGATGCCCTGGTGCCAGCGCAGGTAGTGCGAGACCGGGAACGGGTTACGAGGCCCCGGCCGCGTGTCCAGCGAGTTGGCGAGCGAGATCGCCCGGCCCGCCTGCACCAGCCCGGCGGCCTGCGCGCGCACCTCGGGGGTGATGTGGTTGAGCGTGCCCATCTGGTCTTCGCCGCCCCAGCGTCCCCAGTTGCTGAAGCGCTCGCGATAGGCGAAGAAGTCCGCCTCCGATGGCGGCGTGCGATCTGCGAGTCCCATGCGGCCCTCCCGCTCCTCCGCCGGCACGCACGTGCGGCCCGCCGGCGCCTGCGGCGCGGATCGTAGCAGGCGGCGCGGGCGGCTATCATTGCGCCCGCCGCAGCGGGCTTTGACGCCGCCACGAGGCGACGCGAAACTTGCTCCGCACGGCGGCGGCTACGGCAGGGGGGCAGGCTGGTGAGCGGGCCCGAAGACGAACGTCCAGAGGACCTCGACGACGCAGCCCCCGAGGCCGTCGACGAGGACGAGGACATCCGCTACTTCTTCGACGAGTCGCTGACGGGCAGGCCCTGCACCTGCGAGGGCGGCGCGCAGATCGAGGGCACGAACTACGCCGGCCGCGTCACCTACCGCGGCATGCTCACCGGCCGCAGGTTCGAGCAGGGCGACCCCCCCTGGCGCTGGCTGGAACTCGCCGGTCGCAGCATCGACGATCACAGCGGACAGGGTGTGCAACTCGTCTGGTGCGAGGAGAGCTTCGTCTTCTTCGACGACGAGGAGTAGGGGCGGCCCGGGCCAGACTCAGCGAGTCGCCCCTACAAATTCGGGTTGCTGGCTATTTTCATGGTAATGACGATTGCGAAGGGTCTCCCTTCCCAGGAACGACGTCCGTGTAAGTGTCGTCGGGGGGAGAGGGAATCACGGTTGGAGGGGTAGGACGACGTGGGAGGGGTGGCCGGGGTCGTGGTAGATGGTCTGGGTGGCGGTGGTGTAGGCCCTGTCGATGCCCAGGGGGCCGCCGGTGTTGGGGTTGACGTCGAAGCGGGGCCAGTTGCTGCTGCTGATGTCGAGCCGGATGCGGTGGCCTTTGCGGAAGATGTTGGACGTCGGGTAGAGCTGGAATACGAACTCGTAGGCGGCGCCGGGCTCCAGGTCCTCGGGGTTGTCCCAGCCGTTGCGGTACCGGGCGCGGATGATGGAGTCGGTGATGTTGAAGGCGAGTCCGTCGGGGAAGTTGTCGCCGGGCGGGTAGACGTCGATTAGCTTGGCGGTGAAGTCGGTGTCGAGGGCCGACGAGGAGGCCCAGAGGCGCATTTCAATGGGGCCGGTGACCTCGGTGTCGCTCTCCAGTTCGCCGGTCTGGAAGGTGAGGACGTCGCGCCGGACGTTCAGCGGCAAGGTGTCGCGGCATCCGATGACCCCGGGGCGGCCCCTCTGGTCGAACCCGCCGGGGGCCATGACCGTGTCGGCGGCGGAGATGCCGCCCCCGAGGGTTGGCACGGGGTCCATGGGATCGTAGGTGTAGCTCGTGGCGCCGCACCCCTCTTCTGCGGGCGTTTCAGGAGCCAGGGAGCCGCCGGCGTGGAGGTAGAAGGGGGTGAAGGCCGTGTCCGGCAGCGGCCAGTCCGGCTCGCTGCGCCAGTAGCCGCCGTGATGGACGCGGCCGGGGTACTCGGAGCCGTCGCCGGGCGACCCCGGGACGGCCCTGTCGTCGCTCCCCTGCCCCATCGTGAAGATCCTCACCGGCTGCCAGCCGGAGGTCCCGGTATGGAGGTCCTTGAGGTGCTGGTCGAACCAGGCCAGCTTCAGGTCCATGTAGTCGATCTGGGCGTCGATGCCGAAGTAGAGGTCGCCCGAATGGGGCGTCTCGTACCTGCCGTGTGTCCACGGACCCATCAGCAGGTACTGGGGGGACTTCTTGCTGCGGCTCAGGGCCACGTAGGACTCGCAGGTGTTCCGCGCGTAGGAGTCATACCAGCCGCCGAGGTAGAGGGTCGGCACGTCGGCGTGTTCGTCGTAGTACTCGGAGATGGCGTAGCCGCGCTGCTTCCAGTAGTCGTCGTAGTCGCCGTGGGTCTGTATGTCGATGGCCCATCGCTCGTATGAGGGGAGCCGCCTGAGTATGGTCGCGCCCTCGCGCAGGGGGTACTGTGCGATGAGTTCGTCCATGTAGGTCGTGTTGGCTTTCACGATCTCGGCCTTCAGCCCGGGGTCGGCCTCGGCCTCCTTGCTCGTGGCGGCCATGCGGAAGACGTAGACGAGGAAGCGCTGCTCGAGCGCGCCGTTCTGGCGCATGGAGCTGTGGTAGTAGTTGGACGCGCCGACTGCGACGATCATGGTCGACAGGTGGGGCGGGTCTAGGGTCGCGAGGGCGGCCTGGTCACTCCCGGCGTAGGAGTCGCCCATAGTCCCCACACGGCCAGTGCTCCAGGGCTGCGTGCCCAGCCACTCGACGGCGTCGTAGCCGTCGGGGGCCTCCTTGGCGAAGGCGTACCATTCGCCCTCGGACTCGAAGCGGCCGCGGACGTCCTGCATGGCGCAGACGTAGCCGCGCCGGGCAAGGTAGCGGGCGTCGAGGACGGCGCCCGGGGCCGCCTTGTTGTAGGGAGTGCGCACGAGCACTACGGGGAACTTGCCCTCGGCGCGGCGTCCGGCCGTCGCGGGGAAGTAGAGGTCGGTGGCCATGCCGACGCCGTCCCTGGCCGGGACCATGACGTTGTTTTCGGATACCACGTCGTACTGCTGGTGGGAGCCCTGGTAGTGCACGGAGTCCTCCGGATTATTGCTATGGGGTCAGTGTTCGGGGCATGAAGGGGATAGGCTAATGCTTGTTGGGCGTGACCAAGGGTTCGGATAAGTTTAGCACTCGTCCGGGAGATCCCGGGCCAGTGCACACACACACGCAGGGAACGCGACCGGAGGAGGCCGCATGCACATCGTGATCTGCGTCAAGCAGGTCGTCGACCCGGACGGCGTTAACAGCTACGCGCTGTGGGGCCAGCTGGAGGTCGACGAGAGCGGACGAGCCTTCAGCACCAGGCTGCCGCTGATCATCAACGCCTACGACGACCAGGCGATCGAGGCCGCACTGCGCCTCCGCGACGACGGCCACGAGCTGAAGATCACCGCCATCTCGGCCGGCGGCGAGAACGCCGACCAGGTGCTCAAGCACTGCGTCGCGATGGGCTGCGACGAGATCATCCGCATCGACGATCCGGAGGCCGGGGCCGCCGACGCGCTGCGCACCGCGCGCCTGCTGAGCGCGCAGATCAGCGAGCTCGGGGACGTGGACCTCGTGCTCTGCGGGCGGCAGTCCTCGGACTACGACCAGGGCACCGTGCCGGGCGCGCTGGCGGAGCTGCTCGGCTTCGCCTGTGTCACGCTCGGCTTCGGCGTGAGCGCCGAGGACGGGCGCCTGCGCGTCCAGCGCGCGACGCCGCTCGGCGAGGAGCTCGTCTCGGTCGCGCCGCCGGCCGTCGTGACGATCAGCAACGAGCTGGGCGTGCCGCGCTACCCGACCAGCCGCGGCATGATCGCCGCCCGCCGCCACCCGCCGACCGTCCGCGCCGCCGCCGACCTCGACGCCGCTGGCGACGCGCACGGCGTCGAGCTGGTCGAGCTGTTCATCCCCGATGTGCAGGGCCACTGCGAGCGGATCGAGGGCGCGACTCCGGCCGAGCAGGCCGCTGCCCTGTTCGCGAAGCTGGAAGAGGAGGGCGTGCTGTGAGCGGCGTACTGGTCGTCATCGCGCAACCCGGTTCCGAGGGACTCAACCAGGCCGAGGGCGAGGCGCTCGGCCTCGGCCGCAGCCTCGCCGACGCGCTCGGCGAGTCGCTCGCCTGCGCGCTCATCGGGCAGGGCCTCGAGGCGGCCGCCGCCGAGGCGGCCGAGCGCGGCGCGGAGCAGGTGCTCAGCGCCGACGCCGATCACCTCGCCACCTTCTCCGGCGACGCCGTCGTCGCCGCTGCGGCCGAGGCGGTGAGCACCTCCGGCGCGAGCAGCGTGATCGTCGCCCGCGGCCCGAACGCGCTCGATCTGGCGCCGCGCCTCGGCGCCCGGCTCGGTGGCGGCTGCGTGATGGGCGTGAGCGAATTCCGCACGGACGGCGCGAATGTCGAGGCCGTCGCCTCGGTCTTCGGCGGCGCCGCCCGCGCCGTCTACCGCATGTCCGCGACCCCGCGCGTCGTCTCGCTCGCGCCGGGCGTGGCCACGGCGCCGGAGCGTGAGGCTGGCCGCACGGCGGAGACGGTCGCCCTCGATGTCGCGCCGCCGACGGACGCGCGCGTGACCGTCGAGGAGCCCGCCGCGCTCACCGGGCCGCGCCTCGAGGACGCGAAGATCGTGGTCTCCGGCGGGCGCGGGCTGCAGCAGGGCGACAACTTCGGCCTGATTCGCGAGCTCGCGGAGGCCCTCGGCGGCCTGCCGGGCGCCTCGCGCGCGATCGTCGACGACGGCTGGGCGCCGGCGGAGGAGCAGGTCGGTCTGACGGGCAAGATCGTCAGCCCGGACCTCTACATCGCAGCCGGCATCTCCGGCGCCAGCCAGCACATGGTCGGCTGCTCGACGGCGCGCGTGCTCGTCGGCGTCAACACCGACGGCGACGCGCCGATCTTCCGCTACGCCCGCTACGGCATCACCGGCGACTGCCTCGAGGTGCTGCCGGAGCTGATCCGCCTCGCCCGCGAGCGGGCGGCGGGATAGCGGGCAGGGTGCACGCCGTGCGCGCCGCGTGACTGAGGAGGGGGCGGAGACGCCACCCGCTGCTGCAGCCGGCCGGCAGCGGCCGGCCGCGGTCTCGATGGCGCGCGAGCCCGGCGCGGAGCTCGGCGTCGTCGCCGACGCGCGCTTCCCCGGCGGCGCCGTGGTCGACATGCACTGCCACAGCTCCGATCTCTCGCTCGACAGCGGGGTGCGCGCCGAGCGGCTGGTGGCGCAGGCGGCGGTGCGCGGCCTCGACGGCGTCTGCCTCACGGAGCACAACGCGCTGTGGGATGCCGCGGAGGCGCGCGCGATCGGCGAGCGCCACGGTGTCGCCGTGCTGCCGGGCATGGAGATCGGCAGCACCGCCGGGCACGTGCTCGTCTTCGGCCTCGACCGCTACCGCCCGGAGCTGACCAGCATCAAGCGGCTGCGCGAGATCGTGCTCGCCGAGGGCGGCGCGATGGTCTGGGCGCACCCGATGCGCGAGGGCGATCACCAGCGCCCGAGCTGGTCCTCCATCCCCGACCTGTTCGAGGCGGTCGAGGTCGTCAACGGCGACCACACGGACCACGTCGACGGCTACTGGGCGACGCTCGCCGAGGAGTTGGGCGTCGGCCGCACCGCCGGCTCGGATGTGCACAGCCTGCCGGCCGTCGGCCGCGTCGCGACGGGCTTTCCGGAGCCCGTCCCGGACATCGAGACGCTGGTGCGACTGCTGCGCGCGCATCGCCATGCGCCGCTGGACTTCCGTCCCGGCGGCGCGCACGGCTTGCCGCACATGGCCGCCCCGCCGCCCTACACGCCACGGCGGCCGCCGACCTCGTAGGGGGCGGGTAGCCGCTGGCTGCTGTTATAGGGCGATCGCGCAGAAACTAGCACTAGTTTGCTTGCGAAGGTTGTAATACTTGCACTAGCATCATGGAAACTAGCATCACGAAGGGGCGGATCTATGGCGAGCGGAGCACTTGAGCAGGCCGAAGCGCGACGGATACGCGCTCAACTCGCGGGAGCATTCAACCCGGGTGGGCCCGTCAGCCGCATCGACCTGCTCGTGGGGCGGCTCGAACAGATCAACGAAGTGTTCTCGGCAGTCGAGCAGCGTGGTCTGAGCGTGCTCCTCTTCGGAGAGAGGGGTGTCGGCAAGACATCCCTCGCGAGTCTCATCCATGAGCTCTGGACGCAGTACTACGCGGATCCAGAGAGTGTCGTCGCGCTTCGCACCAACTGTACGCCGTCCAGCACCTTCGAATCGATTTGGAGCAACATCGTCGAACTAATGCAGGATGTGTACGACAGGCGAGGTGAGTCGTTCCCGTCTGGAGACTCGTGGACGGAGATCTTCACCGAGATCCGCAATGAGGCAGCCACGCCGCACAACGTCCGTCGCCTCCTCAGCCTCACCGACAAGCGCTTCATCATCGTCATCGATGAATTCGACCAAATCACCGACGAGGAGTGCGCCCAGCTCTTCGCCAGCACGGTCAAGGAGCTGTCGGACTACCTCGTCGATACGACCCTGATCCTCGTCGGCGTGGCCGACACCGTGGACGACTTGATTGCTGACCATGCTTCGATTGATCGGGCCGCGGTGCAAGTATCACTTCCGCGGATGCCCGTGGGGGAATTGCGGGACATCATCGCGCGAGGCTATCAGGCGGTGGGCCTGGCATGTGTTGACTCATTGCTCGAGAGAATGGCGCAACTCGCACAGGGCTTGCCCCACTATGCGCACAGGCTTGGACAGGAAGCAGGCTACGCCGCCGTCGGTCGCGATAGCTTGAGGGTGGACCAGCCCGATCTCGTGCACGCGATCGAGCGTGCGATCACGCTCACGCACGAGAGCATTCGGGCCAGCTATCACGCGGCGGCGACGACCAATCGTCCAGGCAGCCTCTACGGAACTGTGCTACTGGCGTGTGCGCTCGCTCCGGTCGACGATTTGGGGTACTTCGCCGCAGGGGACGTGCGGGCGCCACTCAAGACCATATCTGGACGGAGCTATGACATCCCGCAATTCGTCCGCCACCTCAAGGCCTTCTGTGAACCTGGCAAGGGGCCAGTCCTGCAAGTGGTCGGCGAGGATTGGAGGCGGCGCTACCGCTTCATCAACCCCTTGCTCCGACCGTATGTAGTGTTGCGCGGCATCCGCGAAGACGTAATCACGGAACAGGTGGCGCGGGAGCCCTGACGGCGGACGCGGAAGGGGCGCCGGCAGGCGCCCCCAACGCATTCCCGGCCGCGGTCGGCTGACTACTGGTTCGTCATCACCATCGAGGAGGCGGTGCCGGGGTTCGCCCAACCGAGGTTGGCGGTGATCTCCGGGTCCTGCACCTGGCGGCAGTTGCCCTCGCTGTAGTCGAAGGTGTGGTCGCCCGTGCAGTAGTCGTCCACCTGCTTGCGCAGCTGGCGCACGTTCTCGATCACCATGTTCATGCCGTGCGTGTAGCCCTCGCAGAGGTGACCGCCCGAGGGGTTGTTCGGCCGCCTCCCGCCCAGCTTGATGGTGCCGTCGGAGACGTAGGTGCCGCCCTCGCCGATCGGGCAGAAGCCGTAGGCCTCGAGCTGGATCAGCGAGGTGAACGTGAACGCGTCGTAGGAGCCGGTGATGTCGATGTCCTCCGGCCCGACGCCGGCGTTCGGCCACAGGATCTTTGCGTTGTACTCGCCGGCGACCTGCGAGATCGGGTCGTTCTGCCACGGGTAGCCGGCCTGCCACTTACAGACACGCCCGGCCAGCCCGAGGATCTTGACCACAGGCTTCGCCAGGCTCGCCGCCCGCTCCGCCGTGGTCACGATGATCGCCGTCGCGTTGTCCGTCTCCACGCAGCAGTCGAGCAGGTGGAACGGCTTCACGATGTAACGCGAGTTGACCACGTCCTCCACGGTCAGCCGCGTCTTGTAGTAGGCCTTCGGGTTGTTCGAGGCGCCCCAGCTGTGGGCGACCTTCACCTCGGCGAGCTGCTCGTTCGTCGTGCCGTAGTTGTGCATGTGGCGCACGAAGGCGAGAGAGAAGCTCTGCAGCGGCGTGCCGAAGCCGTAGATCGCCGTCTGCAGCGCGTCCAGGCCGTTGGCGGCGGTGAAGCGCGGCGCCTGCTGGCCGGTGCCGCCGGTCCGCGTCTCCGTGAAGCCGTTCATCGAGCGGTTGATGACCACCGCGTCGCACATCCCGGCCTCGATTACGCCGACGGCCATGCCGGTCAGCGCCTCGGTCGAGGAGCCGCCGCCCATGCAGTCGAAGTAGAAGTCGAGCCGGACGCCGACGTCGCCGGCGAGGTCCGGGGCGTTGGCGGAGCCGCGGCCCTGGTAGGAGAGCATGCCCCAGCTGGTTTCTTTCCGGTCTTCCCACATGCCGGCGTCCTGCATGGCGTTGCGGATCGCCTCGGCGCCCATCGCCCGCGTGGTGCGGCCGGAGTTTCGCGAGTACTCGGTCTCACCGACACCCACGATCGCGTACTTGCCTCTGATTTCCGGACCCGGCATAGATGGCTCCCTCCGCCGCGCACGGAACCCTGCCCGCGGGCGCGCTCCGCTTCATAGCACGCCCTCGGAATCGTCGCAAACCTTAACACCGCACGAGCGCGTGCGGTGGGCCGCCGAATGCCCCGTTCGCGCCAATGCTGGCGGGGCGGCAGTGCCGGTGGTATCGTCCGGGCGCTCCTCGCCGGAGGCTTCGGCGAGGGCTGACGAGGGGATGAAGCGTATGCCCGCAGCGGACTTCCGCGACAGCGTGGCGATCGTCGGCATCGGCTATAGCCGCAGCCCGTCGGCGCCCGGGGGATTCTCCAAGAACTCCGGCGAGAGCGTGACCACGCTCACCGTGCGCGCTGCCCGCGAGGCCGCCGCCGACGCCGGCATGGACCCGAAGGACATCGACGCAGGCGTCACCTACCAGACGAGCGATTCGATCGATCCGCAGGCGGCGCTGCGCGCGCTCGGCGTGCGGCGCATCCATCAGGACACCAGCCTCACGGGCGGCGGCAACTACGCCTCCGCCTCGATCATGATGGGCGCGCAGATCATCTACCACGGGATGGCCGACTACTGCCTGGTCTACCGCTCGATGAACGGGCGCTCCGGCTACCGCATGGGCCAGTCCGGGGCGGGCGCCGGCGGAGGCACCAACCGCGTCGGCGGTCCCGGCCAGTTCCAGAACGTCTACGGCCTCGCCGGCCCGCCCTCGACCTACGCGCAGCAGGCGCGGCGCTACATGGGCCTCTACAACGTGAGCAGCGCGGATCTGGCCGAGTGGACCGTCAACTCGCGCAGCAACGCCGTCAAGAACCCGCGCGCCACGATGCGAGACCCGATCACCGTCGACGACCACCAGAACTCGCGCTACATCGTCAATCCGTACCACCTGCTCGATTGCTGCCTGGAGACGGACGTGGCCTGCGCCATGATCCTCACCAGCACGGAGCGCGCGAAGTCGATGCGCAAGACGCCGCTGTTGATCCGCGGCGCGATCGGCGGGCCCAGCCCCTTCGAGGACCTCGCCGACACCGGCTTCAAGTACATGCGCGACAAGCTCTTCGGGGCCGCCGACATCACCCTGAGCGACATTGACATCGCGCTGCTCTACGACAACTTCACGGACTGCCCGATGCGCATGGTCGAGGACATCGGCTGGTGCGGGAAGGGCGAGTGCGCGGACTTCGTGCGCAGCGGCGCGACCGCGCTCGACGGCCAGCTCCCGATGGAGACGCAGGGCGGCCTGATCAACGAGGGCTACTGCCACGGCCTCAACAACGCCCTTGAGGCCGCGCAGCAGCTCTGGGGCGAGGCCGAGGACCTTTGCCCCGGCTGGGCCGAGGGCGAGCACAGCTACGACCGCGCAGTCTGTCGCCAGACTCGCGACCCGAAGATCGCGCTCCACACCGGCGTGGTCGGCAAGAGCGCGCTCGTGATGATGAAGGCGGATTAGCGATGGCTGACGACTACCCCTACCTGCTGCCCCAGCCGGACGTCCTCACCCAGGGCTACTGGGACGCGCTCAGGGAGCACCGCATGGTGCTGCAGCGCTGCCAGTCCTGCGAGACGTTCCAGCACCCGCCCGACCGCACCTGCCGCTTCTGCCTCGGCGAGGAGATGGGCTGGGAGGAAGTGAGCGGCAAGGGCACGCTCTACACCTACGTGATCGTCACGCAGAGTATCCTCGGCCCCTGGCGCGGGCATGACCCTTACAACGTCATCCAGGTGCTGCCGGACGAGGTCGACCCCGGCAGCGTGAGCGTCCACAACAACGCCACCTACAATGTCGTCTACGGCAACGCCGTCGAGGTCGAGAGCGAGGACCTCGATGTCGGGATGGCGATGGAAGCCGTCTTTGACGACGTGACGGACGACGTGACGATCTTGCGCTGGAAGCCGGCCGGCTAGCGAGGCCGAGCCGGGTCCCGGGAGGCCGAGCCGTGGAACGCCGCTTCCGCAAGGCCCTGTTCGACCTCGCCCGTGAGGCGAGCGACGCGTCCGACCTTTGTGACCGCTTCGACGCCTTCATCGCCGAGGTGCGCACGCACCCGGCGCAGAACCGCCCCTACGCGGACGAGGTCCGCGACACGCTGCTGGCGCTCAGCTTCCGCCCGGAGGTCGCCGCCGACCTGCACCGCCGCTACCGCGCCGCCCGCGTCGGCTCATCGGCGGCGTAGCGGGGAAGTCCTCGAAGCCGGTCAGCTGTACTTCCGCGCTGCGTCCGAATATGATTTCACTACCGAGCGATTCATACGGAGACAGATCATGCGCATCTCCGAGCGAGGCCAGATCACCATTCCCAAGAAGCTGAGAGACCGCTACGGCATGCATCACGATGTCGAAGTGGAAGTTGCCCCCACCGAAGGCGGCATCCTGATCCGCAAGCGGACGGGCGGGGAGCACCCTGTCGACCGCGTCTACGGGATTCTCGCGGTTCCCGGCTGGAATACCGACGAGTACATGGCGGAAATCCGCGGCAGGTGATCACCGCCGTCGATACGAACGTCATTTTGGACGTGCTGCTGCGTGACGAGATCCACGGTCCGCCTTCACGCGAGTGGCTCCGCGACGCCTACGACCGTGGCGCGGTCCTTGTTTGCGATATCGTCTACGCGGAACTGGTCCCGTCCGTGCGCGACCGAGCGGCGCTCGACAGGGCGCTGCTGGCGATGGGCGCTCAACTCTCCCCGATCGATACGGAGATCGCCTGGGGGGCCGGGATTCGCTGGCAGCGGTACCGCGAGGCCGGTGGCCCGCGCCAGCGGATCATGACCGACTTCCTGATCGGCGCGCACGCCCTCGGCGCGGCCGATGCCTTCCTCACGCGGGACCAGGGCTTCTATCGCACGTACTTCCCGGAGCTGTCGCTGCCCGCCGCCTCGCCCTGAGATTCGGCGCTGCCGCCCGCCCGCGCCTCAGCGCTGGAAGAAGGAGATCGAGGCCCCCGACGGGTCGCCCGCAAGCGCGGTGCGGCCGTGGTCGTCCCCAGGTGAGGCGAGACAGTGCGCACCTCGCCAGCGCTGCCGCCGCCCGCGCACCTGCGCCGCAGCGCTGGAAGAAGGAGATCGAGGCCCCCGACGGGTCGCTCGCGAGGGCGGTGCGGCCGTGGTCGCCCCCAGATGAGGGCACACAGTGCGCACCTCGTCGGCGCTGCCGCCGTCCGCGCCTCAGCGCTGGAAGAAGGAGATCGAGGCGCCCGCCGGGTCGCTCGCGAGGGCCGTGCGGCCGTGGTCGCCCCCAAGTGAGGCCAGACAGTGCGCACCTCGCCGGCGCTGCCGCTGCCCGCGTCTCAGCGCTGGAAGAAGGAGATCGAGGCGCCCGAGGGGTCGCTCGCGAGGGCGGTGCGGCCGTGGTCGCCCCCAGATGAGGGCACACAGTGCGCACCTCGCCGGCGCTGCCGCCGTCCGCGCCTTAGCGCTGGAAGAAGGAGATCGAGGCTCCCGACGGGTCGCCCGCAAGGGCGGTGCGGCCGTGGTCGCCCCCAGGTGAGGCGAGACAGTGCGCACCTCGCCGGCGCTGCCGCCGCCCGCGCGTCAGCGCTGGAAGAAGGAGATCGAGGCGCCCGCAGGTCGCTCGCGAGGGCGGTGCGGCCGTGGTCGCCCCCAGGTGAGGCCAGACAGGGCGCACCTCGCCGGCGCTGCCGCCGCCCGCGCCTCAGCGCTGGAAGAAGGAGATCGAGGCCCCCGACGGGTCGCTCGCGAGGGCGGTGCGGCCGTGGTCGCCCATATCCCGCACGTCCCCCGCGCTGCCGCCGCCCGCGCTGACGGCTGCCAGTGCCGCCTCGATGTCGTCCACCTCGAAGACGGGGACGGGCTGGCCGGCGGCCGCGCCCTGGCCCTCGGCGGCGCTCGCGATGGCGAGCGAGATGTCGCCGGCGGAGAGCTGCACCCAGTTCGCGCCGTCCCGGAACTGCTCGGCGAGACCCAGCGTCTCGGTGTAGAAGCGGGCAGCCGCCTCCACGTCGTCCGCGACGATGTAGACCTGTCGCAGTCGCTTGACCTCCACGCCGCACCCCCTTCGCGCCTCCATGTGTCCGTTCTCGCCCGGGCATCGTAGCCGCGCCCGCTAGCGCGTTCGAGCGGCATCGAGACTCTCGACCCGGCGGCGGGCGCTGGTATGATGCGCGCGGCGCAACACGGGCGGCGACGGGTGGCAGCATGACGACGAGCACCGAAACCCACACGACGGAGCAGATCGAGGTCGCGGGTCGCCGCGTCCAGTACCTGCAAGGCGGCAGCGGCGATGCGCTGCTCGTCCTGCACCACTCGACCGGCAACCCGGGCTGGCTGCCGGCCTACGAGCAGCTGGCTGCCTCTCGACAGGTGCTCGTGCCCGACCTGCCCGGATACGGCCAGTCCGAGCGCCCCGAGTGGGCGCGTGACCCCCGTGACCTCGCGATCCTGCTCCACCAGATGCTCGACAAGCTTGGCATCGGCGCCGTCTCGATCGTCGGCCTCGGCTTCGGCGGCTGGATCGCCGCCGAGATGGCCACGATGAACCAGGCGCGCGTCACCAGCCTCGTGCTGGTCGGCGCGCCCGGCATCCAGCCGGACGAGGGCGAGATCCTCGACCAGATGCTGGTCGACTACGACGAGTACGTGCGGGCAGGCTTCAGCGATGAGGCGAACTACACCGCCGAGTTCGGCGAGGACCCGCCGCCCGAGGTCCGCGAGCTGTGGGACTTCAGCCGCGAGATGACCGCGCGCCTGACCTGGAAGCCCTACATGTTCAACCGCCGCCTCCCGCACCTGCTGCAGGAGGTGCAGACGCCGACCCTGCTCGTCTGGGGCGCCGACGACCGCATCGTGCCGATGGCCGTCGCGCAGTCCTACGAGGCGGCGCTGCCCAACGCACGCATCGAGGTCGTCGCGGACAGCGGCCACCTGGTGGATATGGAGCAGCCGGAGGCGCTCGCGGAGCTCGTCGCCGCGCACCTCGGAGGCTGACCGCCGACGGGAGGATCGGGCTGGCGCGCGCCGCGGCCGCCTGATCCGCACCTCTGCAGGGCGGCGCAGCACTCGCGCGTGCCGGGCCTGAGCCGCGGGGTGTACGATGACGACGAGGCGCGCGCCCCGCCGGGCGGCGCGCCCCCAGGCAGGAGGCGGCCATGTTTGTCGGTCATTTCACCGAGCGCCCGTATCAGGATCCGAACTCCGGCGTCTTCGGCACCACCGCGCGCCCGATCCCGGATCTCGGTATCACCAACGAGGTCTACGACCCGCGCGTCGGCGCGGACCTCTACAACCGTTACCTCGACGAGCGCGTCTACGCCGAGGAAATGGGCTTCGACGGCGTGATGCTCAACGAGCATCACTCGACGCCGTTCTGCATGGGCTCCGTGATGAACGTCGAGGCCGCAATCCTCGCCCGCATCACGAAGAAGGTGAAGATCGTGCTGCTCGGCAACATCCTGCCGATCTGGGACGACCCACTCTTCCTCGCCGAGGAACTGGCCGAGATCGACATGATCTCGCGCGGCCGCCTCGTCACCGGCTGGGTGCGCGGAACCGGGCGCGAGAGCGTCTCCCACAACGCGCAGCCGCCGTTCAACTGGGAGCGCTTCCAGGAGGCACACGACTTCGTCGTGAAGGCCTGGACCACGCCCGGCCCGTACCGCTGGGAGGGCGAGCACTACAACTTCCGCTACGTGAACCCCTGGGCGAAGCCCTACCAGGACCCGCACCCGCCGATCTGGATCCCCGGCGTGATGAGCAAGAACACCGTCGAGTGGTCGGCCCGTCACCGCTACCCCTACGTCATGCTCGCCACCGACCTCGAGCCCACGAAGCAGTCCTTCGAGTACTACGCCGAGGTCGCCCGCGAGGAGGGCTACGAGGCCGGCTCACAGCACCGCGGCTACCTCTTCAAGGTGCACGTCGACGACACCGAGGAGCTCGCCTACGAGACGGCGCAGAAGTACGTCGAGGGTCCGCCCAACCCGTTCCTGGAGGGCAACCAGGGCGTGGTCCGCAGCTTCCTCCAGAACCTGCCCGGCCTGACCTCGCGCACGCACCTGCTGCCGACCTCGCTGAACCGCGCCGCCGCCATCGCGCGTGGCCGCCTCGAGAGCGAAGATGGCGCTCCGCGGAAGGAGATTCTCTCGGCTGCGGGCTTCCAGGGCACCTACGACGAACAGCTGGAGCGCTACACGATCATCACCGGCACTCCCAAGACCGTGATCCCCAAGATCCGCCATGTCCTCGAGTACCTGCGCCCCGGCACGATCTTCTTCTGGGACGGCGACGGCGCGATGAGCCACGAGGACCAGATGCGCAGCCTCAAGCTCTTCGGCGAGGAGGTCATCCCCGCAGTGCGTGAGATCGGCGAGGAGCTCGACCTGCGCGGCCCCTACGAGGTGAACCCGGCGACCAACGAGCCGGTCGTCGAAGAGGCCGCGGCCACCGCCTGATCGCGAGCCAGGGCTCGATCCAGACGACGCGCCCCGGCGCGCGAACGCTCCCGCGATGAGCGAACCGCCCGCCGCCCAGGTCGATGTCGCCGTCATCGGCGGCGGGCCGGGCGGCAGCAGCGCCGCGGCCATGCTCGCCCGAGGCGGCCTGCGCGTGGTGCTGCTTGAGCGCGATCGCTTCCCGCGTGACCACGTCGGCGAGTCGCTGCTGCCCGCCAGCATCCCGATCCTCGAACGCCTCGGCGTGCTGCCCGCCGTCGAGGCGGCGGGCTTCCTGCCCAAGCACGGCGCGACGATGGTCTGGGGCTCGGACCCGGAGCCCTGGAGCTGGTACTTCCGCGAAACCAACCGCAGCTACCCGAGTTCCTTCCAGGTCACCCGCCCCGAGTTCGACCAGATCCTGCTCGAACACGCCCGCTCGCTCGGAGCCGACGTCCGCGAGGGCTGCCAGGCCGTCGAGGTGCCCTTCGAGGACGGCCGCGCGAGCGGCGTGCGCTACCGCAGCGACGACGGCGCGGAGGAGTTCGTCGCCGCGCGCTGGGTCGTCGACGCCAGCGGGCAGACGGCGCTGCTCGGTCACGCTCTCGGCCTGCGCGAGTGGGACGACTTCTTCCGCAACCTCGCCATCTACGGCTACTTCGAGGACGCCGAGCGGCTGCCCGGGCCGGACGCCACCAACATCTTCATCGAGTCCAGCGAGCACGGCTGGTGCTGGACGATCCCGCTGCACACCGGCCAGGCCAGCATCGGCGTGGTCCTCGACAGCGAGGAGGGCCAGCGTGCGATCGCCGAGCAGGGCGTCGCCGAGGCGTTCCGCGACCGCATCGCCGGCGCGCCGCGCACCGCCGCGCTGCTCGAGCGCGCCTCGCTCGTGGACGGGCCGCACGTGGTCCGCGACTGGTCCTACCGCTCGCGCGAGCTGGCCGGGCCCGGCTACGTGCTCGTCGGCGACGCGGGGTGCTTCGTCGACCCGCTCTTCTCCTCGGGCGTGCACCTGGCGCTGAGCAGCGGCGTGCTCGCCGCCGCCTACATCGCCTCGGCGCTGCGCGACCCGGCGCTCGAGGGCCCCGCCGCCGAGGCCTACCGCGACCTCTACCTGGCGCAGTACAACAACTTCCACCAGCTCGCGAAGCTGTTCTACTCCAGCAACCGCAGCACCGGCTCCTACTTCTGGGAGGCGCGCCGCATCAGAGACGACTCCGAATTCAGCCCGCGCCACGCCTTCATCCGCATGGTCGCCGGGCAGTCGCCGATCGGCTACGAGCGCGCAGTTATCAACCACGGCGACGCGCCGCCCGCCTTCGTCGACGGCGTCCGTGCCGTCGAGGCGGAGCGCGCCGCGCGCCGCGCCGCCCTCGACCGCGCCGGTCCGGCGGCGATCGCCGCCTCCGTCCCGCGCCTCGACGCGGGCGTGCGCATCGAGCGCAAGCCGGTGCTCGAGGGCGACGAGTTCGCCTGGGGCCACGTGCTCAGCAGCGCCCAGCGCCCGGATGGCACGCCGCTCAGCCTCCCCGTCGCGCGCATGCTCGCCTCGGCCGACGGCGTCGCCTCGATCGCGGAGTTGAGCCAGCGCATCGCCGCCGCCGCCGGCGTCGCCGACGACCCCACCCGCGCCCACCTCACCGAGCAGCTCACCGCCGCCGCCTCCCTCCTCTACATCGACGGCGCCATCGAGGACCTCGCCGGCCTCGGGGGCTGACCGCGCCCGGGCGCGGGGTGCCCGGCACACGTAGTATCTTCCAGTGGCGCGGAGTACCTGTGGAGGCGCGATGGCCGCGCGGCTGATGGCTCTCCTGGCAGCGATCTCCCTTGCCGTACTTGGTGCGACCGCGGTCGGCGTCCCCTCCGCGAGTGGCGAGGAGGACGCGGTCGAGGTGCGCGTCGCCGCGCGACGCCTCGCCGACGGGCGCACGGAGTTCGCGGCGCAGCAGCGTCAGGCGGACGGGGAGTGGGACGAACGTCAGCTGCCGCAGGCGCGCTTCTTCCCCGCAGGCACCCGGTTCGGGCGCTGGCTGGCGAGTTCGCCGCTGACGGTGAGCGCGCCGGACGGCGCCGGCGAAGCAGAGGTGCGGGTCGCCGCGCGGCTGCTCGTCGACGGTCGCATGGAGTTCGCGCTGCAGCAGCGCGGGCCGGACGGGGAGTGGGGCGAGCGCCAACTGCCGAGGGCGCGCTTCTTCCCCGCAGCCGCCACGGTCGGGCGCTGGCTGGCCAGCTCCCCGCTCACGGTGAGCCTGCCCGAGCCGGAGGGAAGCGGGAGTGTGGCGTCGGACCGCGCCGCGCTGGTCGCGTTCTACAACGCTACAGGCCGCCCCGCCTGGCTGCTCAACTGGCTGAGCGACTTGCCCCTTGGCGAGTGGCACGGCGTCACCACGAACAGCGCCGGGCGTGTCACAGAGCTGACCCTCCACCCCGAGTCGCGCCCGCACCTGGCCATCTTCGGCGGCTCAGGTGCATCGCCGGACGATCCACCGTTGGCGGGGCCGCTCCCACCTGAACTGGGCGACCTCACCAGCCTGGAAACCCTGAGCCTGACTCGCAACCGCTTCTCAGGGCCGATTCCGCCTGAGCTGGCCAACCTCACCAACCTGAAACACCTGGGTCTCGGCTACGGTTTCGCGGATCCCCGCGATCGTTATACGGGGTGTGTACCCGCTGGTTTGCCGAGTACGGGTCGCACCGGGCTTCCGTTCTGTAACCTGGAGGAAGACCGGGCAGCGCTGGTCGCGATCTACGGGGCCACAGGCGGCGCAAACTGGGGGAACAGCACCAACTGGCTGAGCGACATGCCCCTCGGCGAGTGGCACGGAGTCACGACGCACCTCGGCTACGTCGTGGGTCTGAGCCTCGCACGCAACGAGTTGAGCGGGCCGATCCCGGCGGAGGTGGTAGACCTCACCAGCCTGGAGTCGCTGGAACTCGCGGACAATGGGTTCAGCGGACCCATCCCGCCTGAGCTCGGTAACCTCCCCGACCTGACAAGTCTGAGCCTCGGGCGCAACGAGTTGAGCGGGTCGATCCCGGCAGCGCTGGGCAACCTCCCCAACCTGATAAGCCTGAGCCTCGGGGGCAACGAGTTGAGCGGGCCGATCCCGGGAGAGCTGGGTAACCTCCCCAACCTGCAATCGCTGGACCTCGCGGACAATGAGTTGAGCGGACCTGTCCCGCCTGAGCTTGGCGCCCTCACCAACCTGATATCTCTGAACTTCCGTGACAACCAGTTGACGGGGCCGATCCCGCCTGAGCTTGGCCTTCTCCCCAACGTGTTGTCGCTGGAGCTGGCGGAAAATGGGTTGAGCGGACCGATCCCGTCTGAGCTTGGCGGCCTCACCAGCCTTCAAAGCCTGTCTCTCTGGCGAAACGAGTTGAGCGGACCTATCCCACCCGAGCTGGGCAACCTCACCAACCTGAGATGGCTGGACCTCCACGACAACGGGTTGAGCGGACCTGTCCCGCCTGAGCTGGGCAACCTCACGAAGCTCAATCATCTGAATCTCGATGACAACCAGTTGACGGGGTGCATACCCGCTGGTTTGCCGGGTCGCGGCGAACCTCCGTCCTGTGACTCGGAGGAGGACCGGGCAGCGCTCGTCGCGCTCTACGAGGCCACAGGCGGTGCAAACTGGGGGACCAGCACTAACTGGCTGAGCGACAGGCCAATCGGGGAGTGGTATGGAGTCACTGCGTCCCGCGGCTATGTCAACCTCCTGTGGCTCGCTCGGAACGAACTGACGGGGGCGATCCCGCCCGAGTTGGGCAACCTCACGAGCATGATACAGTTGCGTCTCAATGGGAACGAGTTGAGTGGGCCCATCCCGCCTGAGCTGGGCAACCTCCCCAAGCTGCAACTGCTGTACGTGTCGGACAACGAGTTGAGCGGTTGCGTACCCGATGTCTTGAGGGGCGTAGCAAGGAATGACTTTGACCTGCCGTTCTGCGACGAGCCGGGCACACCGCGCGCCCTTCAGCTTCCCGTGCTGGTCGCGCTCTACAACGCCACGGACGGCGCGAACTGGCGTGTCAGCACGAACTGGCTGACCGACAGGCCTCTCCGCGAATGGCACGGCATCGGCACCGACAGCAGCGGCCACGTCGCATACGTGGCCCTCCAGGAAAACGAGTTGAGCGGGCAGATCCCGGCTGAGCTGAGCAGCCTCACCAACCTTCGCATCCTCAACCTGTCGCGGAACAAGTTGAGCGGGCCGATCCCGGCATGGCTGGGCAGCCTCACCAACCTCGAACAACTGTGGCTCGCGGGCAACGAGCTGAGCGGGCCGATCCCGGCTGAGTTGGGCAGCCTCACCGGCCTGTGGTGGGTGTACCTGTCCGGCAACCGATTGACCGGCTGCATCCCTGAGGGCCTGCGGAAGGTGCCGATCAGCGACCTCGACGAACTCGGCCTTCCCGACTGCAACTAGGCCCGCATCCGCGCGAGGCGGCAACCCGCGCGCTACCGCCAGCACGGCAGGCGGCATATATTGGCGCTCGCGGTGGGCGAGGGCCGGGGGCGACGCCGCGACACCATGATCTGCTGCCCCGGAACCCGAAGGTACGAGGGGCGGCGTCTACGTGAACCACGAATTCAATGAGCTGCAGGAACTGCTCGGGCAGACCGCGCGCGAGTTCTTCGCCCGCGACTTCCCGCTCGACCGCATGCGCGACGGCTACCGCGCCGACGCCGGCTACGACACGGAACTCTGGCCCAACATGGTCGAGCTCGGCTGGAACTCCGCTCCCTTCCCCGAGGAGATGGGCGGCACCGGGGGCGGACTCTTCGACACCGTCCTGCTGCTCGAGGAGATGGGCAAGGGCTACTCCGTCAGCCCCTACCCGCACTCGACCATCGCCGCCGGCCTCCCGCTCGTCGAGGCCGACCCGGATCTCGCACAGGCGATCGCCGACGGCGAGGCTGTCGCCATCCCCGCGCTTACGGCCGACGCCGGCACGACGCAGATGGCGTCACGAGGCGCCGACGGCGCGGTCACGCTGACCGACCGCCGGCTGGTGGTGCCGTGGGTGGAGCTCGCGACGCACCTGCTGGTCCCGCTCGCCAACGAGGACGAAGTGGCCGTCATCGAGACCGGCGCGAGCGGCGTCAGCGCCGAGCGCATGCCCGCCTCGGGCGGCGAGCCACTCTACGACGTGCGCCTCGACGGCGCCGAGGGCCGGGTCGTCTCCGCCGCCGGGTTGCAGACGAACATCACACTGCTGGGCGCAATCGCCAACTCCGTGCTGATGCTCGGCCTCTGCCAGCGCTCGCTGGAGCTGGCCGCGGAGTACTCGAAGACGCGTGTCGCCTTCGGCAAGCCGATCGGCGCCTTCCAGGCGATCTCGCACAAGTGCGCCAACATGTCGGTCGACATCGAGACGGGGCGCTACCTCTGCTACAAGGCCGCCTGGCTGCACTCCAGCGGCAAGCCCTACGAGCTGGGCGCGCGCTACGCCAAGGCCTTCATGGGCGACGCCACCGCGCGCATCACGCGAGACGCGATCCAGGTGCACGGCGGCGTCGGCTTCATCGACGACCACTTCGTGCAGTTCCCCTACCGCCTCGGCACGGCGGCTGCCTGCACCTACGGCACCGCGCACGAGCACCGTCGCGCCGTCGCCAGCGCGATCCTCGACTAGTCGGCGCTGCCCGGAAACACGGAGGATCGACATGGACTTCGAATACACCGAGAGCGAAGAGCAGTTCCGCGCCGAGGTGCGCGAGTTCCTCGAGGGTGAGTGGCCGCCGGAGGTCCAGCGCGCCGGTCGCGCGGGTCCCGAGGAGGCCGAGCGCTTCCGCCACGCCGCCGCCGAGCGCGGCTGGTTCTCGCTGGGACTCCCGGAGGAGTACGGCGGCCTGCCCGCCTTCAGCCAGATGGAGCGCTACATCGTCAGCGACGAGGCGAGTCGCATCGGCGCGCCGCTGCCGCCCTACCTCGTCAGCATCATCGGCCCGCTGATCATCAAGTACGGCACCGACTGGATGAAGTACGAGGCACTGCCGAAGATTCGCGCCGGCGAGATGGACTTCACGCTCGGCTTCACCGAGCCGGAGACCGGCTCCGACCTCGCCAACCTGACGACGCGCGCCTACCGCGACGGCGACGAGTACGTCATCAACGGCGCGAAGATGTACGGCAATCCGGGCCCCGGCGACGTGATGTACCTCGCCGTGCGCACGGACCCCGACGCGCCGCTGCGCAAGGGCATCTCCGTGCTCTTCGTCGAGTACGGCCGCGAGGGCTTCACCGCCACCCAGATGCCGACCCTGACCGGCAGCAACGTCGGCGCCACCTTCTACGACAACGTGCGCGTCCCTGCCGATCACCTGCTGGGCGAGGAGAACAGCGGCTGGGACTACATCCGCGAGGCGCTCGACCTCGACCGCACGAGCGGCATCACCTACGGCCAGATGCCGATGCGCCTCGCCGAGCTGATCGGGTACGTCAAGGAGTCCTCGCTCGACGGCCGCCCGCTGATCGAGGATCCGTGGGTGCGCGACCGCATCGCGCAGTTCGTGATCGAGATCGAGGCGGGCGAGCTGCTGCAGGGCATGACCGCCTCCAAGATCGCGGCGGGCCTGAAGCTGCGGGCGGAGTCGTCGGTCGTCAAGATCTTCCTGACCGAGCTGGAGCGCCGCATCGGCGAGTTCGCGATGGAGGTCTCGGGCCCGCTCGCCTCGCTGACGCCCGCCTCGCCGGAGGCGCCCTCGGGCGGCTGGTTCCACTACACGCAGCGCAACAACCCCGGCATCACGATCGCGGGCGGCAGCAACGAGATTCAGCGCAACATCATCGCGCTGCAGGGCCTCGGCCTGCCGCGCGACTAGCCGCGCGAGGGGCTGCCTGCGCAGCGCTGCGCGAAAGGACGGGCGAGATGGACTTCACCTGGAGCGAGGAGCAGGACCGGTTCCGCGCGCAGATCCGCGAGTTCCTCGACGACGCCTGGCCGGCCGAGGTGCGCTCGGCGGACCGCATGAGCCGCCGCTCCCCCGAGCACGCCGGTGCGATCAAGCGCTTCAAGGAGATGGTCGCCGCGCGCGGCTGGTACTCGATCGGCTGGCCCGAGGAGTACGGCGGCACGGGCGACCTCACCGCCGTCGAGCGCTTCATCCTCTCCGACGAGGCCTCGAGCGTCGGCGCGCCGCTCTCGCTCTACAACGTCAACATCATGGGGCCGCTGATCATCAAGCACGGCTCGGACTGGATGAAGTCGGAACTGCTCCCCAAGATTCGCGACGGCGAGGTCGACTTCACGCTCGGCTTCACCGAGCCGGAGACCGGCTCGGACCTCGCCAACCTCTCGACCAGCGCCTACCGCGACGGCGACGAGTACGTCATCAACGGCTCGAAGATGTACGGCAACCCCGGACCCGGCGAGATCATGTACCTCGCCGTCCGCACGGACCCCGAGGCGCCGCTGCGCGACGGCATCTCGCTGCTCTTCGTCGAGCACGGCCGCGAGGGCTTCACCGTCGCCTCGATGCCGACGCTCGATGGCGGCGAGGTCGGCGCGACGTTCTACGACGATGTGCGCGTCCCCGCCGACCACCTGCTGGGTGTGGAGAACCGCGGTTGGGACTACGTCCGCGAGGCGCTGGACCTCGACCGCACCTCGGGCATCCCGTACGGCCACATGCCGCTGATCGTCGACAACCTGATCGCCTACATCAAGGAGACGAAGGTCGACGGCCGCCCGCTCTCCGAGGATCCCTGGGTGCGCGACCGTCTGGCGCAACTGGTGATCGACATGGAGGCGGGCAAGGTGCTGCAGGGCATGACCTCCTCGAAGATCGCGGCGGGCATGAGGCTGCGCACCGAGTCGTCCGTGCTGAAGATCTTCATGACCGAGCTCGAGCGCCGCATGGGCGAGTTCGGCACGGAGATCGCGGGCCCGCTCGGCTCGCTGCCGCCGGCCTCGGGGGAGGCGCCGCTCGAAGGCCAGATCTGGTCGACCCACAAGTTCAACGTGGCGATCACGATCGCGGGCGGCAGCAGTGAGATTCAGCGCAACATCATCGCCCTGCAGGGCCTCGGCCTGCCGCGCGACTAGCGGCCCGGTGCCTCGCGACCCTCAAGCCGCGCACGCGCCGCTGCGGGCGACCGTCCGCCCTGCGCTGGCCGCCGCCTTCCTCGCCTTGCTCACCGTCCTCGCGGCCGCCTGCGGGTCCGGCGAGGGCGGCGCGCCGTCGTCGCTCGACTTCTCCGCGCGCGCCGTCGGCGAGGCCTTCGACCCGGATGCGCAGCCCGTCCTGCTCAACTCGGCGCTGGCCGTCGGCGAGAACCGCCTGACCTTCGGGTTCTTCCGCTCGGACACCTCGCTGATCCTCGAGGCGAGCGGCAGCGTCTGGCTCTACCGCCTCGACGACTCACGGCGGGGCGCGTTCGTCGGCAGCTACGAGCTGCAGCGCGCGGCGTTCAGCCAGCAGACCGACCACGAGCACGCCGACGGCTCCACGCACGTCCACGAGGACGAGCTGGTCGCCGTCTTCCATGCCAACGTCGACTTCGACCGCACGGGCGACTGGGGCGCCGAGCTCGACGCCGAGATCGAGGGCGAACGTCGCCGCCTCCGCGTGCAGCCCTTCAACGTCCTCGATCGCACGCCCGAGCCGCAGGTCGGCGACGCGCTGCCGGAGACTCCGCACCTCACGCTGCGCGACACCGACGACATCACCAGCGTCAGCAGCATGGCCGAGCCGGTCCCGGAGCTGAACGAGTTGACCGTCGCCGAGGCCGTCGCCACGGGGAAGCCGGTCCTCGTGGCGATCGCGACGCCCGCGTACTGCGAGAGCCGCTTCTGCGGCCCGCTCATGGAGGCGGTGGTCGTCCCCCTCTGGGAGGAGTTCGGCGGCGAGGTGCAGTTCGTGCACGTCGAGCCCTACGAGCTCGAGGAGGTGCGCGCGACGGGCCGCCTCGTCGCCATCCCGCTGCTCGAGGACTGGCAGCTCCAGACCGAGCCCTGGATCTTCATCGCCGCCCGCGGCGGCGCCGTCACCGCGAAGTTCGAGGGCGTCGCCTCGCTCGCGGACGTACGGGCCGCCCTCGTCGCCGCCATCGCCGCCGAGTAGCCGCGCCGCGGCATGGCGCTGGCGCATCCCCCGCGCGTGATGGCAGACTCTCGGCGATGGACTCCGTCGGCGGCACCCCCGACTACGCCGGGATCGAGTTCCCCGAGGCGCCTGCCGATCGACCCTACGTGATCGTCAACATGGTCGCGTCCGCCGACGGCAAGACGGTGATCGAGGGGAGCGAGCGCGGGCTCGGATCGACGGCGGACCGGCAGCTGCTGCGTGAGTTGCGGGTCCACGCCGACGTCATCCTCACCGGCGCCGGCACACTGCGCGCCACCGGCCACTCGCCGCGGCTCAACGACGACGGCCTCGAGGCGCTGCGCGTCGGCCGAGGCAAACCGCGCCTACCCTTAGACGCCGTTCTCTCCCGATCGGGCGATCTGTCTCTCGCCAATCGATTCTTCACAGGGAGCGACTTCGAGGGAGTTGTTTACCTCTCGAATCGCGCCTCAGCCGACCGTGCTGCCGCGCTCGCCGCCACGGGCCGTCCCGTCCACCGCGTCCCTGCGGGTTCCGAGGTTCCCTCAATGCTCTCGCACATGCGCGAGGCGCTCGGCTGCCGGCTGCTGCTGCTCGAAGGTGGCCCCACGCTTAACGGAGAGTTCTTCCGCCTTGGCCTCGTCGACGAGCTGTTCCTGACCGTCGGCGCGCTCGTCGTCGGCGGGCACGGCCTCCCCACCGCGGTAGAGATGCTTGGGCATGTCGCGTCACACAAGACAGCGACTCCGCTCGTGCTGTTGGCCGCCGAGCCGAACCTGCTGACGAGTGAGGTCTACTTGCGTTACCGTGTGAAACGCCAAGAATGATTTCGCAGATGTGTTGCTCAGCTCCTTCCTCAGGAATAGCGTCCGATCGTCGGACAGCTGCAACCGCGGTCGAAGACGGCAGCCACATCGCCTGCACGCCCCTTCGCCGTGATGTGCTACTCACATCACGTAAGGAAGGGCGTTGCCAGGAGGCTGACCGGTGAAGAGGCCGAGGAACGACGGAGGATCCGACCGAGCATTCCTGGTCGCGTTCTACTACGCTGCTAGCGGGGTGCGATGGACCAACAACAGCGGTTGGCTGACGGAAGCTCCAATCGGCGAGTGGTACGGCGTCACGACCAACGCCGCTGGTTACGTCGTGTCACTAAACCTCAGTGACAATCAACTGGTCAGTTCTATCCCTTCTGCGGTCGAGAATCTAGTTCATCTAGAGAGTCTGGAGTTAGCTGGCAATGACCTCACAGGTACGATACCAACAACACTGGGAACACTCACGCGCCTGTCGATCCTAGATTTGGGCCGCAATGACTTAGAAGGGAAAATACCGACAGCGCTCGGTCTGCTGGCTAATCTACGGGTGCTAGGGCTCGGCCGTAATCGGTTGGAAGGTAGCATACCAAGTGAACTTGGACAACTCGAGAACCTTCAGCGGTTAAGCTTAGGCGGTAACCAGCTCACAGGTAGGATACCAGCTTCACTCGGAAGACTTAGCGACTTGATGGTGCTTGGACTTGGCAGCAATCAGCTCACGGGTGCAATCCCGAGCGATTTCGGTAAACTAGTCAGCCTTGAGTGGTTAGATCTCGGCAACAACCAACTCACGGGAACCATTCCGAGTGAACTCGGGCAACTAGCGAGCCTAAGAAGGCTGGATATCCAGCATAACCTTCTTTCTGGTCAGTTACCAGATGGATCTTTAGCATCCATCCAAGATAATCGTGAGCTTGATGAAGCACACAAGCGCGCGGCAATAGTTCACGAATATGCAGTCGTGCCAATAGAATTGTACAACGACGCGATAGCAGACACTTATCTGCAGGCGATTAGAAGCTCATTGGGAAACTATGTTGCCATTGGATCGTGTGATCACATCGACGCGCATTTGTTGGACGAGCTCGGCGTGCGCATTACACACTGCTTCCGTCGGAGCGAGGAGCACTATCTTGACTATGATCCAGAGTACGTTGTTTTCCTGGGCTCGAACGATTCGGCACTTGCTAACGACGAAGCTGACAGGGCAAGAGTCAACGGTAGTGTACTCAGTAAAGGAATGTGCCTGCTATTCCATCGGGAAACTCAAGTTGACTTACGGGCTGCAATTAACCTAGTGGATACGACACGGACTCAGCTTGATGGTAGGATGTTACGTTGGCGGAATGACGCTCTAACACTCGCGGTCAGAATACAACACTGGTTCAGCAGTGGCCGCACGGAACTCGCAAGCAAGGTAGTCAGTGGTGAGTTGCTGAGCGATCTCGGAGGGCTAGTAGAAGGTAGCACAGATCGTTGGCAAGCGGCAGAGCTGATGATGCAAGATGCTCCGATTGCCTTTGTTTTTGCCTTTATCGACATTCAAGGGAATGACCAGCTCGACACGTTGGAGCGCGCCCGAACTCTCACGACCTGCTTGGAGGCTGCGGACGTCTTGGACTCCGTGCTAGAAAGCAGAATAGGGGAAAACCCCCTGGATCACCATATGACCCAGATGATGCAGCAGCCGTGGGGGATTCACCTCGGTGCTGAGGAGCAACAAGCTCGAGCATCGCAGATTGCTACCGGTTCATTTGACGAGCAATGGCACGGCTCCGTGCTCCCTAACCTCGTGCGGGGCCTGGATCGCGATCTCGCTTCGGCTGAGATGGTAGACCGAGCCCGTGTGGCGCGAGATGCCCAACCTACGCCCGGGGCTGAGCGTGGGACGCAGTCGGCGGACAGTGACGACACGCCTTGGCGAACATTTCGGGAGGCTGATAATCAGTCGTGGCTTCGAGCTGAACGGGATACGGTTGTGATGGCATCAACTAGGACGGACCATCGTCAGCAGCTTGTTGCACTAGAAGTAGCGCTACAATCAGTCTGGAACAGGTTCGAGAGGAGCGCGCGTAATCTGCCAGCGATCGCGAGGGATAGCAGGCGGCGAGATTTGACCGGAGACACACTGCTCCGTGAACTCTCCGAGCAATACCTGAGAGTGACGAATTGGCGTATCGGGCTGTCCGCTTGGCCTCGAGCGGTGATGGATGAGTTGCGAAGGGCCAGTAGTCTTGACGAGAACATTCGGGCTTTTTTTGAAGCGTCCGAGGAGTACGTTCGGTACGAAGAAGTTGTTCGCGAAAAAGAAGCACGCGACCGGGAGAGAAACTTCCAGAAGGTAGTCACAATAGCCGCCTTGGCACTCGCCGCGGTCGTCCTCGGTGAGATCACGATCAGCATTGCGGGGGAAGACGCTAGGGCCCGCCAGAGCGTTGCCGTGCTCGTGGCATTGGGCGCGCTTCTCGTCAGCCCTTGGCTTGTTGCATCGACGTACGATGACTGGTCACCACATTGGCGCCGATGGGGACTGTTGGGTGGTTCGGCATTCTTAGCACCAATGGTCATCGCGCTCCCATGGCAAGCCGACTTCTGGCTGTACGGAGAGTTCTGGTGGCCTTGGCCCGGACTGCCGCTGTTTGGCGTGACGGTCGGCTGGGTCGTGGGCTGCAGCCTCCGCTGGCGGACGATCTTCGCTGACGTCAAGGATGCCGGTCCGCGGGCATGGCAAGCAATCGCCAGCGTTGCCCCCCCTGCCCAATCCATTGGCGTGGTGCACGCTGCTACACAACTCGGCCGGAAGCTGGCTGGTTGGGCGTCTGATGGGATGGACCGTTCGCGCGAACGTGGGGACTAGCTTGCGTGAGCGGTCGGCGCGCGGCGGCTCACGCTGCTCTCGGTGCACCGCAACCCGGAGACGAGCGAGCTGTACCTGCGCTACCGGGTCGATCGCTAGCCGCTACCGCCACTCGCGACGGCTGCCTCGCAGGCATCGACGGCCGACTTCGCGTCCTCGACGCGCTCGATCGGCGCCTCGTGACCGTCGCCGTCGCGCAGCTCCCAGGTCCCGAGGCCGATCACCGGCCGCTCGGAGATGAGCGCGAAGGCGATCTCGGAGAGCGTGCCGAACTTCCCGCTGATGGCGATCACGGCCTCGCCGGCCCGCGCGACCAGCACGTTGCGCGCGAACCCCAGGCCGGTCGGCAGCGGGATGTCGACGTACTCGTTGGCCTCGCCGAGGTCGTCGCCGGGCAGGATGCCGATGGTCAGCCCGCCGCTCTCCTTCGCGCCGCGACAGACCTCGCGCATCACGCCGCCGCGCCCGCCGCAGATCAGCACGTGCCCGCGCGCGCCGAGTTCGCGCCCGACCTCGAACGCCAGTCGCGAGGCCTCGCTGTCCGCCTGCTCGCCACCGATGACCGAGATGCGCATCGCCAGCCCCGCCTTCTTCGCGCGATCGTCGCCGCGCGCAGGGTAGCCCGCGGCGCGCGGGGAGCGCCTGTACCATCCGGCCATGGTCGGCTACTCGGGGACGCCGCTTCCGAAGAAACTCGGCATCAAGCCCGGCCAGCGGGTGGCGCTGCTGCGCGCCCCCGAGGGCTTCGACGCCACGCTCGGCGAGCTGCCCGAGGGCGTCGCGCTGCGCCGCACGGCCCGAGGACCGCTCGACGTGATCGTCAACTTCACCGACAGCGAGCGCGACCTGCGCCGCAGGTTCGCCACGCTCGCGCGGGCGCTCGACCCGGCCGGCGGCCTCTGGATCGCGTGGCCGAAGCGAGCCTCGGGCGTCCCGACCGACCTCGACGGCAACATCGTGCGCGAGGTCGGCCTCGCGGCAGGACTCGTCGACAACAAGGTCTGCGCGATCGACGAGACCTGGTCCGGTCTGCGCTTCGTCGTGCGCGTCGAGGACCGGCCGCAGGCGGCGCGCCAGCGCTGACTCGGCTCGGCTCCGCCGCTTGTGACCAGGCGCACTTGCAGGCGACCACAGGTCACTACACTCGTAGTGAAGGAGGTGCGCCATGATCATGCGAATCACGTGGGGCAAGGTGCGGGCCGGGATGTGGCCCGAATACGCCGAGGCCTACCGCCAGACCATGGAGCCGATCAGCAGCGGCATCCAGGGGCTGCGCGGCCGCTGGCTCGCCCACGATCTCGACGAGGCGGACGCCGGTTTCGCCGTCAGCATCTGGGACTCGCAGGGGGACCTCGACGCCTACCGCAACTCCGAGCTCTTCGAGCAGGAGGTGCAGGCCCCGCTCGCCGACTACTTCGTCGACGAGTTCCGCACCTACCACTGCGAAGTCGACGTCGTCGAGGACGTCGGCTAGCTCTGTCGCCCGAGGACGCCCGAGGCGCCTCGTCAGTTCCGGCCCCAGCACTCGACGGAGCCGTCGGGCCTCAGTCCGCAGGTGTGGAGGCCGCCGGTGCTGACGGAGGTGAAGGTTCCATCCGGCGGCGAGGCCTGGCCGTCGGAGTCACGTCGACCGAGCCGTCGGTTCTGACCCCGCAGGTGTGGAGCGGCCCAGCGCTGAGGGCGGGAACGCGCCGGTGGGTGGTGATGCCTGGCTACTGACTGTTGGTGAGTCCCCAGCAGGCGAGCGAGCCAGCGGTTCTGACCCCGCACGAGTGCTCCCATCCGGCGCTGACCGAGGTGAAGGTGCCGCGGGGCGGCGTGGACTGGCCATGGGAATCGTAGCCCCAGCAGGCGATGGAGCCGTCGGTCCTGATCCCGCACGTGTGCCTCCATCCGGCGGTGACGGATGTGAAGGCACCAGCGGGCGGCGATCGTTTGCCATTGGAATCGGCGCCCCAGCACTCGACCGAGCCATCTATCCTGATCCCGCAACTGTGTGCGGCAGCTGTACTGATGGCGATGAAGGAACCGCTGGGCGGTGAGGACTGACCAAAGGAGTCCTGGCCCCAGCAGGCGACAGAGTTGTCCGCCTCGAGTCCGCAGGTGTGGCCGATCGCTACACTGACGGCGGTGAAGGCACCAGCGGGCGGCGATCCTTGGCCATCGGAATCCTCGCCCCAACACACAACAGACCCATCAGTTCTGATCCCGCAGTTGTGTCGGCCACCCGCATCGATGGCGATGAAGGAACCGCGGGGCGGCGTGGACTGGCCATCGGAATCGTAGCCCCAGCAGGCGATGGAGCCGTCGGTCCTGATCCCGCAGGTGTGCCCAAATCCGGCGCTGACGGATGTGAAGGCACCGGCAGGAGGCGAGCTTTGGCCAAAGAAGTCCTCGCCCCAGCACTCGACCGAGCCGTCGGTCCTGACCCCGCAGTGACTAAAGAACCCAGCGCTGACGGATACGAATGATTGAGGCGTGGCGGTCGGCGGAGGCGTGGCAGTCGGCTGAGGCGTGGCGGTCGGCTGGGCCGTGGCGGTCGGCGGAGGCGTGGCGGTCGCCTGAGGCGGTGCCGCCTCATCGCCTGTGCAGGCGCTGACGGCGGCCGCAAGCAGGACGGCAAGGACGACGAGCGAGCGGGTCGGTCGAAGGAGCACAACGCCCGCTATCCGGTCTGGCCAGCCGAAGTCCATCGAACCCACCATGATGCCGCGCCGAAGATGCTAGCACATGCGTGAACCGCTACCCGATAGCCCGCCTCGGCAGCAGCGAGTTGGCCATCACGGAGAGGGAGCTGAAGGCCATCGCGGCGGCGGCGACGATTGGGTTGAGGAAGCCGTGCTCGCCGAAGAGTGGCGTCAGCGGCGTGGGGACCGGGGCGCCCTCGAAGAGCAGGTAGCCGAGGCCCGCCGCGACCGGGATCAGCAGCACGTTGTAGGCGAACGCCCAGACGAGGTTCTGGCGCAGCGTGCGCATCGTCGAGCGGCTCAGCGCGATCGCATCGGCGACGCCGCCGGGGTCGGCGCGCAGCAGTGCGACGCTCGCCGCACCGATCGCCGCGTCGGCCCCGCCGCCGATCGCGATGCCCACGTCCGCCTGCGCCAGCGCGGGCGCGTCGTTGATGCCGTCGCCGACCATCGCGACGACGCGGCCCTCGGCCTGCAGTGCGCGCACGGCCTCCGCCTTGTCCGCGGGCGACGCGCCCGCGACGACGCGCCCGATGCCGGCCTGCGCCGCGATCGCTTCGCCCGCCTCGATGCGGTCGCCGGTCAGCAGCGCGACCTCGAGGCGGAGCGCGTGCAGCCGCGCGACCGCCTCCGCGGCGTCCGCGCGCAGCCGGTCCGAGACGCCGACCACGCCCGCCGCCTCGCCGTCGATCGCGACGGCGATCGGCGTCTCGCCGCGCGCCGCGGCGGCCTCGAAGTCCCTCGCCAGCCCCTCGCCGGCCGCGCCCCGCGAGGCCAGCAGCTCGAGGCTGCCGGCGACGACCTCGCGGCCCTCGACGGCGGCGACGATGCCGCGGCCTGGCTCGGCCTCGAGCGCGTCCGGCTGCCCGAGGGCCCGCCCGCGCCGCTCCGCCTCGCGCTCGATCGCGCCGGCCAGCGGGTGCTCCGAGCCGCGCTCCGCCGTCGCGAGCAGGCGCAGCAGCTCGTCCTCCTCGATGCCGGGAGCCGCGACGATCGAGGCGACCTCGGGCCGGCCCTCGGTGAGCGTCCCGGTCTTGTCGAGCAGCACGGTGTCGACGCGCCTCGCGAGTTCGAGGGCGGAGGCGTCGCGGATCAGCAGGCCCGCCCGCGCGCCGCGCCCGATGCCGACCATGATCGCCGTCGGCGTGGCGAGGCCGAGCGCGCAGGGGCAGGCCACGATCAGCACCGTGACCGCGTTGATCAGCGCGAACGTCAGCGCCGGCGCCGGGCCGAACGCCCACCACAGCGCGAGCGTCAGCAGCGCGACACCAATCACCACCGGCACGAAGACGGCGGCAACGCGATCGACCAGCGCCTGGATCGGCGCCTTCGATCCCTGCGCCTGCTCGACGAGCGCGATGATCCTCGACAGCGCCGACTCCGCGCCGAGGGCGGTCGCGCGTACGCGCAGCGCGCCGGTCGTGTTCTGCGTCGCGCCGTAGACCGGGTCGCCCTCGCGCTTCGCGACCGGCAGCGACTCCCCGGTCAGCATTGACTCGTCGACGGCCGAGGCGCCCGCGACGACCTCGCCGTCGACGGGAAGTTGTTCGCCGGGGTGCACGAGCACGATGTCGCCTGGCTGCACGGCGCCGATCGGGATCTCGTACTCCTCGTCGCCCTCGAGCACGCGCGCGAGCCGCGGGCGCAGCTCGATCAGGCTGCGCAGCGCCTGCGCCGACTTCGCCTTCGCGCGCGCCTCCAGCAGCCTTCCGCCGAGGACGAGCGCCACGATCGCCGACGCCGTGTCGAAGTAGACGTTCGGTTCGAGGCCGCGCGCGCCCTCGAACAGCCCCGGCGCGAAGGTCGCCAGCAGCGAGTAGCCGTAGGCCGCCGAGGTGCCGAGCGAGATCAGCGTGTCCATCGTCGCGAGGCCGTGGCGGGCCGCGCGCAGCGCCGCTGCGTGGATGCGCCACGCCGCCCAGAGCTGCACGGGGCTCGCGAGGGCGAAGAAGAGCGGATGCCAGATGCGCTCGGACACGTCCTCGAGGCCGGGCAGCCGCGTCCAGCCCATCGCCGAGACGAGCACGAGCGCCGCCACCCCGGCGAGCAGCGCGCGCCTGCGCAGCGCCGCCCCCTCGGCGCGGCGCTCCGCCTCGAAGGGGTCGCCGTCCGCCTCGCCCTCGTCGCGGTCTCCCGGCAGCCGCAGCTCGTAGCCGGAGCGCTCGACCGCCTCGCGCAGGGCCGCGAGCGGCGCGCCGCTTGTGGAGACCGTGGCCGCCTCGGTGGCGAGGTTCACGCTCGCCGATTCGACGCCGGGCACGGCGGCGAGCGCGCGTTCGACGCGCCGCACGCAGGAGGCGCAGGTCATTCCGCGGATCGGCAGGCGCAGTTCCTCGGTCGCGGCTGCGGCGGGCGGAGGCTCCCGGGCCGTCATCGCCGCCGCTCCGCGGGTGCGCTTCCGGCCAGGGCCTGCCCGTCTGGTCCGGCCGCCGGGGGGAAGGCGTCGAGCATGAGCGTCAGGCACTTCACGCTGCCGCCCGCCTTGATGAACTCATCCGTGGGCGTCTCGATCGCCTCGTAGCCGCGCTCGGCGAGGGCGCGCGCCGTCTTCGGGCAGCCGCTGTTCAGCACCACCTGCTTGCCGACCACCAGCGCGTTGCAGGCGAAGCGCAGCGCCTCCCCGTGGTCGACCTCGATCAGGTCGTCGAAGTGCTCCGCGAGCCGGGCGCGCGCCTCGCGCCTGAACCCCGCCGGCTCGTACAGCGCCCGCCCGCCGCCTAGCGGCGCAAAGCAGGTATCGAGGTGGTAGAAACGCTGGTCGGCCAGCTCCAGCCGCACCAGCTCCTGCCCGAGCGCCTCCTCCAGGTGGTCGAGCGCGCGGAACTCCGTGCGAAAGCGGTAGCCGGCGAAGATGCGGCCGTCGCCCGCGAGCACGTCCCCCTCGCCTTCCCAGTAGTGGGGGCGATGCACCGGCTCGATCCGGTAGCCGTGCGCGCGGAACCAGCGGATGAAGTGGTCCTCCTCCGGCTGCCGCTCGGGGAAGCGGAAGTTGGAGGGGATGAAGCGGTCGCCGGCCAGCACGCCGGCGTTCGCCGTGAAGATCATGTCCGGTGTCCCGGGCGCCTGCGAGATCAGCTCGACGGTGACGCCGAGCGCCTCGATGCGCGCGCGCAGCAGCCGCCACTGCTCGAGCGCCCGGGGCCCGTCGATCCGGTTGGAGCGGCGCATCCAGGGATTGATCTCGTACTCGATCCGGTAGTGCACCGGCTCGCACATCAGAATGCGCCGCGGCATCGCTGCTCCCTGCGGGTCGGTCGTCACGCCTCGGACCTCGCGCGCGCTACTTGTTCGCCAGCTCGTAGAGCTGCACGAGTTCCTCGATCACGCGGTGCTGATCCCCGCCGCGCACGCCGTCGACGACGCAGTGGTGGAGGTGGCCGGAGAGCATGCGCGACTCGGCCTTCTCAATGGCGCGGCGAACCGCGTAGGTCTGCTTCAGCACGTCCACGCAGTAGGTGTCGTCCTCGATCATCCGGCGCACGCCGGCGAGGTGGCCCTCGAGGTACGCGAACCGCTTGAGCACGTCGGTCCTGGTATCGGCGTCCATGGCTGCACCCTCCGCTACCAGCATACCCCTACCCAGGGGGTAGGGGTATGTCTAGCCGGTAGCGCCTCGGAGCGTGGCCACTTCCGAGGAGATTCAGTCGAGGGGGACTCAGTCGAGGGGGACTCAGTCGATCAGGCACTCACCGGCGAGGCGGTTGATCTCCCGGCTACGCGCCTCCTGATCGTCCGGGGGAACAAAGCCGTTGGTGACGAATCCGAGCGACAACCCGCTCTCCGGATCGCCCCAGGCGATCTGACCGCCGGCGCCACCATGCCCGAAGGCGCGTGCTGAGACCGTCGGCGCGAACCCACGCTCAACCGGCCGATCGCCTGCCACCACGACCGCCAGCGCGCGGTTGACCGGCACTCCGGTGGGCGCCCGGTGGTGATCGTTCGTCAGCACCCGCGTGGCGTACTCGATGGTCTCGGGCTTGAGCGGCGCTCGATCGCCGGACTCGGCCGGACTGACCAGCCGCTGGTAGAAGAGGGCGAGCTCGCCGGCGCCCGCGAAGCCAGCGGCCCCGGGGCAGCCCGATCGCCGCTGCGATGGCAGGTTGAAGTGGAGCACGGTGTCGGGGTTGGTCTCGGTCCAGCCGCCCTCCGGCATCACCGGCGGCTCGGTGTAGACGACGTCGGCGGCGCGCTGCTGTTGCTCGTCCGGCAGGCCGACCCAGAGATCGGGCACGCCCATCGGCAGCAGCAGGCGCTGGCGAACGTAGTCCCGGAAGTCCTCGCCGGTGCGCTGACTGATGATCTCGGCGAGGGTCCAGTGGGCCGAGGTGGCGTGGTACTCGAAGCGGCTGTCCGGCTCCCAGGTGAGGCGCCAGTAGTCCATCCGCTGCCGCCGTTTGGCGCGGTCCTCCCAGAGGTCGGGGTGCATCGGAGCGTAGGGGAAGCCCGCGGTGTGCGTCAGCACCTGGCGGACGGTGACCTTGTCGGTGCCGTTGGTCAGGAACTGCGGGATGATCGCTGAGACGCGCTCATCGATATCCAGCAATCCGTCCTCGATCAACGCCCAGGCAGCGGCGCCGACGATCCCCTTGGTCGAGGAGTAGATGCAGTAGAGGGTGTCCGGTTCGGCCGGGCCGGAGCGGCCGCCCCGCGTCACCTCGCCGTAGCCGGCGACCGCAACGATCCGGCCGTGGCGGCCGACCGCCAGCTGCGCGCTGGGAAGACCATCGGCAACCTGGCTGCGCACGTAGTCGCGCAGGCGCTGCAGCCCCTCGGGGTCGATGCCGATCTGCTCCGGGGATTCGGCGATGAACTCGGATGCAATCATGGTGCTGGCTGCCCTCTCCGGACGGTTCCCGTGACGAGCACGTCGCTGCACCCGAGGGCGCAGCGACGCGTCAGAGCGACGGGCCGCGGGATCGCCGCAGAGCGGCTCAGCCCCCGCGCGAGGGCAGCACGACGACGGCGTGGCCGGGCGTGGTCCCCCGCCCGTCCTGGTTCATCACGTTGATCTCGAGGCGCACGAGGTGCTCGCCGTCGTCGACGGTCTTCTCCGTGATCGTGCCGCTGCAGGTCAGCGCGTCGTTCTTCTGGTTGATGGCGCGGAACTGCACCGCCAGCTCGCGCACCTCGACCTCGTCGCCGGCCCAGTCGCGCAGCATGTTGATCAGGTAGGCGAAGCGCAGGTTGCCCATGCCGAAGGCGCCCTGTTCGTTGGCGCCGCGGCGGCCCGCGTCGTCGTCCATGTGGATGTAGACGAACTCGTCGTTGACCGCCGCGTAGCGGTTCCAGTGCATGAAGTCCGTCGTGCGCGACCAGTCCGGCACGCTGTCGCCGACCTCGACATCCTCGAAGTACACGTGGTAGGCCACGCTTCACGCTCCCGTCTCGCGGTTCGCCGCGATGATAGCAGCGGGCGCCGCGCGCCAGCGGAGGGGCCGGCGCGCCGCCCGCCTATACTGCCCTCGCGAGCGCGGTCGAGCGCGCCGCGTGGAGGCTCCATGACACTGATTCACGCCGTCGCACACCCCGGGTCGAGCGATGACGCGGACGGCGACGGGTTGCTGCCGACGCTGATCGCGCTGCATGGCTACGGGGCGAACGCGCAGGATCTGCTGGGCCTCAGCCCCTACCTCGCGGGCGGGCGGCTGCTCATGATCTGCCCCCAGGCGCCGCTGCAGATCGAGCCCAACTTCCATGGCTTCAACTGGCACGCCTTCAGCGGCCCCGACGGCCGCGGCTCGCCCGAAGTCATCGAGGCCGCCAACGCCATGGTCAGCGGGTTCGTCGACTTCGCCCTCGAGGCGTACCCGGTGCGCCGCGACCGCGTCGCGCTGCTCGGCTTCAGCCAGGGCGGCGGCATGGCCTACCGCGCCGGCTTCAGCGAGCCGGAGCGCTACGTCGGCCTCGCCGCCCTGAGCACAAGCCTGCCCGACGACGTCTTCGCGGACGGCGAGGTTCCCGGCTACGGCGTGCGCGCGCTGCCGCTGCTCGTCCAGCACGGCGCCTCCGACGCGAGCGTGAGCGTCGACCGCGGACGCGCCTCCCGCGACCGCCTCGCGGCGCTCGGGCTGGAGCCCGACTACCGCGAATACCCGATGGCGCACGAGGTTGGGGCGCACAGCGCGCGCGACCTCTCGCAGTGGCTGGAGCGGGTGCTGGGCCTCGAGAACTGAGGGTCGGCGCATGACAAACGCTATGGCGGATCGCGGCTGATCGCGCGCAAAGCGCTGGCGCGATGTGCTAGCATTCGCGCGCTTGGAGTACGAGTGATCCGGTTCGGCCGCTCGTTCGTACCATCAACATCGCAAGCGGGGGGAACTGCACGCGAAGGGGAGTGGCATGGCAGACGAGAGCCACAACTGGTTTGAAGGACTCAACACCCGTCTGAGTCGTCGGACGGTGCTGCGAGGCGGCGTCATCGGCGGAGCGGGCCTTGCCGCCGCCGCCCTGATCGGCTGCGGCGACGACGACGAAGAGCCGCCGGCCGCGACGCCAGCGCCGGTGGTCGCGACCCCGACCCCGACTACGACCGTCGCGACCGCTACGCCGACCGCGGCGCCGACGGAGCCGCCGGTGCCGGCTTACATCACACAGGCCGAGGCTGATGGCTCGCTGTACCCGTACAACTACGCGGAGCCGGCCGGGGATCCGAAGCCCGGCGGCACTCTCAAGGTCGGCGTTTCCTGGGACCTCGGCTCCATGGACACCGCCCTGCAGAAGGCCGGTGGCAGCACGACCACGCCGGACGCCACCTACAACAGCCTGCTTGGCTTCAAGCACGGACCGGACACCGGCGCCAAGCTGGATGTCGAGCTGGAGCCCGAGCTGGCCCAGAGCTGGGAGTGGTCGCCGGACGGCACGCAGATCACCTTCAACCTGGCCAGCGGAGTCAAGTTCCACAATGTTGAACCGCTCAACGGGCGTGACTTCTCCTCCGCGGACGTCCTGTCCTGGGCGCAGCGGCAGTCCACGGTCGAAGGCGGCGTCAACAAGGGTGCGTTCGGCCTTGTCACCGACATGGCGACCCCGGACGCGAACACCTTCCAGTTCACGCTCTCGTCGCCCAGCCCGGACTTCCTGATTCCGTTCGGCACGCACTTCATGAGCATCTACCCGCATGAGCTGGTGGACCAGGATCTGATCGCCACACAGGCGATCGGCACCGGCCCGCTGATCATCACGGAGATCGAAGAAGGCAGCCACATCAAGTTCATTAAGAACCCGGACTACTGGGAGAAGAACCTGCACGGCCGCGAGCCGTGGCTGGACGGCCTGGAGTTCCGGATCATGCGGGACTCGGCGGCGCGCATCGCGGCCTACCGCACCGGCGACATCGACTACTGCTACAGCTGGCCGTCGACGCCGAGGCACGCCGCAGAGCTGCTCGACACGAACCCGGACTACGTCGTCCTCGCCGACCCGGTGGTGCTCAACAGCGGATCGTGGGGCATGAACCTCACCGACCCGCGCTTCTCCGACCCGCGAGTGCGGCAGGCGCTGCACCTCGGCTTCAACCGCGATCTGGCCATCCAGATCATCTACGACGGGACTGGCACCTGTCTGCCGACGGCGGCCTGGCCGTTCGTCTACGACGAGACTCCGTCGTACGAGGCGGGCACGCTGGGGCCGTGGTGGACGTTCGACCCGGGCGAGGCGAAGAGTCTGCTCGCTGCCGCGGGCCAGGAGAATCTCGAGTTCGAGGTTCTCACCACGGACCGTTACCTCAGCACCGGCGACGCCGAGCTGATGCAGGAGCAGTACGGGCAACTCGGCATCACGGTCAACTTCAAGTCCGTGGACTACACGGAGTTCAACACCCAGTGGGTCCCGGGTGAGTACCCCGAGGTCGCCGACGGCTGGGCGACCCCGTCCAGCACCGGCGCCGCGGACGGCTTCTACTGGGAGCAGGTCCACTCGGAGTCGGCCGACAACCGCTGGTACATCAACGACGCGGAGATCGATGCCTGGGCGGACGCCCAGCGGATCGACCTGGATCCGGACAGCCGCAGCGAAACGCAGCGGAAGATCTTCGACAAGTTGGTGCAGGAGGCGTACCGGCTCGAGACGATTCACACGTTCTCGCTCTCGTCGTACCCGCCATGGCTGCGGTTCGCCCGCTTCAACGGGCCGTACATCAGCTACCACTACTTCTACCGCTTCGGTGACTCCTTCACGGACATCTGGCTCGACAAGTAGCGGATCGGGAGCGCAGTACGCGGGGAGCCGGCCAGCTGGCCGGCTCCCCTCATTTCAAGGGGCATTGCCGGGCTCCGGGGAGCTTGGGCACTTGAGATGGAATCCCGGGAGCGCACGGCTGCCGCTGACCATCGGAGGTGGCGGCCGCAAACGGACAGGCGCGACGTACTATGATTGCCGCGTCGGGCGACGGGCATCAGTAGGCGTCCGCCAGCGGGCGCTGCGCCCGCACCGGGAGCACAACGAGGCGAGGCCGCATGTACCGCTACATCATTCGCCGCCTGCTCGCCGCCATTCCCACGATCGTCATCATCTCGATCATGGTCTCGCTGCTGATCCGCCTGCAGCCGGGCGACGTCCTCATGGCCAACCTCGAAGAGGGAGGGAGCTTCACCGAAGAGGGACTCAACCGAATGCGCTACGAGCTCGGCCTCACGCGCACATGGCCGCACCAGTACCAGTGCTGGGTGGTCGGCGATTTGCTCAACTGGGCGGCGGGCTCAGCGGACCCCGACGCCTTGACATCCGACGGTCTGCCCAAAGATGCCTCGATCCTGACCCTCGGATTCCTGGGCGAGAGGCCGCTGATCGGCGAGTGCGACGGCGGCGGCCTCATCCGCGCCGACTTCGGGAAGTCCCTCGACAGCAGACGGGACATCCTGGAGCAAATCGCCAAGCGATCGAGGGTTTCCGTCCAGCTTGCCTTCATGGCGATGGTCACCGCCGTCGTGATCTCCCTGCCGCTCGGCATCATCGCGGCAGTCAAGCAGGACAGCTGGATTGACTACACGTCGCGCTTCTTCTCGGTTCTGGGCCTGTCGGTCCCGGACTTCTTCACCGCGACCGTGCTGCTCTACGTCCTCTCGGTCTATGTTGGGTGGTTGCCCCCATTCGGCTACTTCTCTCTGTGGTCCGATACGTGGACCAACCTGCAAGCGTACACCATTCCGGCGGTCATCGTCGGGTACCGGCTTTCAGCGATCAGTGCGCGCATGACGCGATCCGCCATGCTTGAGGTGCTGCGCCAGGACTATGTGCGCACCGCCCGTGCGAAGGGCCTCAACGAGCGGCCAGTCATCCTCAGGCACTCGCTGCGGAACGCCCTCATCCCGGTCGTCACGATCATGGGAACGCAGTTGAGCTTCCTGCTCGGCGGGATCGTGCTCATCGAGGTGGTGTTCTCCCTCCCCGGAGTTGGATCTCTACTGCTCAATGCCGTCGAGGTTCGCGACTATCCGGTGGTGCAGGGCGTGGTGCTCCTGACCTCTTGCACCTTCATCCTGATGAACCTGATGGTCGATCTCTCGTACGCGCTGATCGACCCGCGGATCCGCTACAGCTAGGGAGGAGGAGACAGTGGCCCAGAGCACGGCCCGGGCGCGGGGATTCCAGCAGTTTACAACCCCGGAGCGCAACCCGATTCTCCATGCCCTCTCGAGCATCGTGCGGACGCCTGTCGGCGCGATCTCGCTTAGCATCATCGCTCTGCTTGTGTTCGTTGCGGCTTTCGGCCCCTGGATTGCCCCGTACCCCTTCACTCAATCGTCGATCGATACATACCAGGGCCCCAGCACCAGTCACTTCCTGGGCACTGACAATCTTGGCCGAGACACGCTCGCGAGGATCATGCAGGGGGCGCGCGTCTCAATTTATGCCGGCTTCCTCACCGTCACGTTCGGCACCATCCTCGGTTCGATCATCGGCCTCGTCAGCGGCTTCCTCGGCGGCAGGACCGACCTGATCATGCAGCGCTTCGTGGATTCAATTCAGGCGATCCCCGCGCTGATGATGACCATCGCGATCATCGCGGTGATTGGGCCCAGCACCACCAACGCCGTGCTGGCGATCGCGGTATTCATCTCGGCCAGTAACTCCCGCGTGGTGCGGGGGGCCGTCTTCTCCGTGAGGGAGAACGTCTACGTCGAGGCCGCCGAGGTGATCGGAGCCTCGCCGCTGCGACGTATGGTCCGCCACGTCCTGCCGAACGTGATGCCGGTGATCCTGATCCTCATCTCGGCCGGCTTCGGCTCCGCCATCCTGATCGAGGGCGCGCTGAGCTTCCTCGGGCTGGCGACGCAGCTCCCCGATGTCTCGTGGGGAATCAGCCTGCGCGACGGGCGCATCTTCATGGAGGAGCAGCCCTGGATGGCCCTCTCCGCCGGCGTTGCGATCGCCCTCACGGTGCTCGCCTTCAACCTGCTCGGCGACGTCATCCGCGACGTGATCGACCCGCGCCTGAGGGGTTCGCGCTAACTCAGCGGCCCCGGCCGGGCGGCGCGACCGCGGCGATCATCCCCGCGCCCGGCAACGTGCCGCCCGCCTCTCCGATCCGCGCCGTCCAGTAGCCGAAGAGGCCCGCGAGGGCCTCGCGCTCCCCGGCGGTGGCGGCCGGAGAGGCGGCGATCAGCGCGCGCCCGAGGTGCCGCGCCAGCTCGCCCGGGTGCGCGGTCGCGCGCACCTCGGCGAAGCCCGCGCGCTTGAGCGCATCTCGCAGCCAGGCCGTCGTCCAGCGCCGCAGCTCCACCACGGTGCTGCGGCGCGCGTGGGGCGCCAGCCGCTCCAGCAGCTCCACCCCGAGCGAGGGCACGACCGCGCCCGCCAGCAGCGTCTCGCCGTAGGCGCGCCGGCCGAGCGCGGCCGCCTCGAGGGCCTGCTGGTGCAGCAACGCCGCCTCGCCTTCGGCGGGGAGCTCGAGGGTGTAGCGGCGCTCCAGCGGCGGATCCTGCAGCCGCCGCACGTAGCTGTAGAGGCGGATCGGCTGTGCGGCGGCGTCGACACCGTCCCAGAGCAGCACGCTCTCCACCTCCGGGGCGGGTAGCCGCCAGTTCTGGTACGAGGCGCGCAGCGCCCCGCCCGGTCGCAGCACGCGCCGTAGCTCCGCGAGCACGGCCTCCGGCGCCGAGGCCTCCTCCAGCGATGACGCCGCCGTCACGAGGTCCACCGAGCCGTCCGCGAGCGGTAGCGCCGCGGCGTCGGCCGTCACGAAGCGCGCGTTCGCCAGCCCCAGCCGCGCGGCGTTTGCGCGGCACGTCTGCGTGCGTCGCGGCGACGGGTCGACGCCCAGCACGTCGGCGTCCGGACGCGCCGCGGCCATCGGCAGCGACGGCCAGCCGTCGCCGGGTCCGATGTCGAGCACGCGCGGGGCGCGCCGTGCGTGCTCGGGAGGCGCGTGCGCGAGGTGCGCGAGGTAGTCCGAGATCCTCGCGGCGTCCGCCCAGTGGTCCTCGCGTCGGGGGTCGTAGGGCACGTCGACGAACGGGAGCTGGCCGCCGCGCTGGCGCGGCATCCGCTCGTAGAGCGCGCGGGCGGAGTCGAGCGGCTCGGGCATTGCGTTCGCCAGCAGCCAGCGCTCGACCGGCGAGGGGTGGACGAGGGAGGGCATCGGTGCGGCGCGTGCGCGGAGGCTAGAACAGCCCGCCGGTGCGGATCGTGCGCTCGATCGCGTAGAGGATCAGCAGCCCGGAGGCGATGGCGATCCACTTCCAGTGGAAACGTCCGGGATCCTCGAGCAGGTTCATTGCAGGCGTCTCCATCTCCGGCGGCGGGCGGCCCGGCCGCTTGGCTGCGTCCGGCGAACCGGCGAGGCCGAGCGTACGGGCTGCGCCAGCGGGAGTCACCCGCGTCGAGGGCGGTCCGGCGCCCTCTCTCCTTGCGGGAGAGAGAGCGGGGGTGAGGGGGTCGCCGCGCGCCGGCGCGGCCATCGAGGGCGTGCGGAGCGGCCGCCCCGGCCCTCGCACAGCCCCGGCGTTGCCGCCGCGGCAGTCCCGACGCGGTACGGACATACGGGGCGGCGCGTTGCGAGCAATGCTGGTACGATCCCACGACGTTAGGTGTAGCGAATATCGAGCCGTTGCCCGTACGATGTTCGGCGGGCAGGCCCGGCAGCACGACCAGTGCGCCCTGGGCAGGCGCGGGGGTGGCGATGACGGCGCGGCTGATCGCACTGCCCGCACGCCGTGTGCCGCTCCTCGGTCCCGGCTGGCCGCCGGCGGTGATCCTGCTGCCCGCGCTGCTCGTCGGCGCGCTCTGCGCCATCCCTCCCGTCTACCTGCTGGTGCGTGCCGGACAGTCGCCCGAGGCCGCGTGGGAGGCTATCGCGGCAAGCTCGACGCTGGGCCTCGCGCTGCGCACGGCTGGGCTCGCCGCCGCGACGACCGCCCTCGCCGCCGCGATCGCGCTGCCGCTCGCCTGGCTGACGACGCGCACGGACCTGCCGGGCAGGCGCGCACTGTCGATCCTCGCGGCGCTGCCGCTCGCCGTGCCCTCGTACATCGCCGCGATGCTGGCGGTTTCCGCGTTCGGTCCGCTCGGGCTGCTGCAGGACGTGCTCGAGCCGTTCGGCGTGGCGCGGCTGCCCTCGATCTACGGCTTCCCGGGCGCGATGCTCGTGCTCGCGCTGTTCACCTACCCCTACCTGCTGCTCACGCTGCGTCCGGCGCTGCTCGGCCTCGACCCGCGCCTCGAGGAGACCTCGCGCGGCCTCGGCTACGGGCGCTGGACCACGTTCCGCCGGGTGGTGCTGCCGCAGCTCCGCCCCGCACTGGCGTCGGGTGGGCTGCTCGTGGCGCTGTACGCGATCTCGGACTTCGGCGCGGTCGCGCTGCTGCGCTACGACACGCTGACGCGGGCGCTGTTCGTGCGCTACGAGTCCGGGTTCGACTTCTCGGGCGCCTCGGCGCTGGCGCTCGTGCTGATCAGCATCGCCTTCGCGCTGATCGCGCTCGAGCTGTGGGCGCGCGGCGAGCGCCGCTACCACAGCGCGCGAGGCGGCTCGCGGCCCGTTGCCACCGCGCCGCTCGGCCGCTGGCGCTGGCCGGCGGTTGGGCTGGTGTCGGCGCTGATCGCGCTCGCGCTGGCCCTGCCGCTCGCCCTGCTCGGCTACTGGCTGCTGCGAGGGCTCGCGGCCGGGGAGGCGCTGGGCGGCGTGGGCGCCTCGATGCTGGACTCGCTGACGGCGTCCGGGCTCGCAGCGCTGGTCGCGGCGGGGCTGGCGCTGCCGGTCGCGGTGCTCTCGGCGCGCCACCGGCGCTTCCCGCTGACGCAACCGATCGAGCTGCTGAGCCACAGTGGCTTCGCGCTGCCGGGCCTGGTCGTGGCGCTGGCGCTGGTCTTCGCTGCGCTGCACAGCGAATCGCTCGCCGGAGCCTTGTTCGGCGGGCGGCTCTACCAGTCGCTGGCGCTGCTGGTCGCCGCCTACGCGCTGCTCTTCCTGCCGCAGGCGCTCGGCGCCACGCGTACCTCGCTGCTGCAGATCAGCCCCTCGATGGAGGAGGCGGCGAGCGGACTGGGCCGGCGGCCCTGGCAGGTGCTGGGCACGATCACGCTGCCCCTCGCCAGCCGCGGCATCGCCGTGGGCATGGCGCTCGTCTTCCTGACCACGATGAAGGAGCTTCCGGCCACGCTGATCCTCAGCCCGATCGGCTTCGAGCCGCTGGCGGCGCAGGTCTGGTCCGCCTCCAGCGAGGCGTTCTTCGCGCGTGCGGCGCTGCCCGCGCTGCTGCTGGTTCTGCTCTCCGCCCTCCCGCTCGCTGTCCTCACCCTCTGGAGACGCGATGCCTGAGCGCACGCCCGCCGCGGCGCACGAAGCGCCCGAGCCGCCCGCCCTGCGCGCGCGCGGCCTCGTCCGCCGCTTCGGCGATGTGCGGGCGCTCGACGGGCTCGATCTCGAGGTCGCCGCCGGCGAGCTCTGCGTCGTGCTCGGCGCGAGTGGCTCCGGCAAGACGACGGCGCTGCGCCTGATCGCCGGCTTCGAGCGACCGGACGAGGGCGTCATCGAGCTGTTCGGCGAGCGCGTGGCGGGCGAGGGTGCGTTCGTGCCTCCGGAGCGGCGCGGCGTGGGCATGGTGTTCCAGGACTACGCGCTGTTCCCGCACCTCTCCGTGGCGGACAACGTCGCTTACGGCCTCCCGCGCCGAACCGACCGCGAGTCGCGCGTGCGTGAGGTGCTTGAGCTGACCGGCCTCGGCGGCCTCGGCGAGCGCGCGGTGCACGACCTCTCCGGCGGCGAGCAGCAACGCACCGCACTGGCGAGGGCGCTCGCGCCCCGGCCGCGGCTGCTGCTGCTCGACGAGCCGTTCTCCAACCTCGATCCCTCGCTGCGCGCGCGCGTGCGCGGCGAACTGCGCGAGATCCTGCGCCGCGCGGGGACGACGACGATCCTGGTCACGCACGACCAGGAGGAGGCGCTCTCGATCGCCGACCGCGTCGCCTTCCTCTGGGCGGGCCGCGTCGAGCAGTGCGGCACGCCGCAGCAGATCTACCTGGAGCCGGGCACGCTGCACGTCGCGGAGAGCATCGGCGACGCGATCGTGCTGCGGCTGCCCGCCGTGAACGGGAGCGTGCGGACCCCGTTCGGCGATCTGCCCGCGCCGCCCGATGCGAGCCGCTGCGCCGTCGTGATCCGCCCCGAGGACGTACTGCTGCGCGAGCAGGGCACGCCCGCCGAGGTCTGCGGGCACGAGTTCTACGGCCACGACCAGGTGCTGCACGTGCGCCTCGCCGGTGGCGAGGAGCTCCGCGTGCGCGTCGGCCCGGGCGAGGAGTTCGGTCGCCTCGATCGGGTCGCGCTGCAGCTGCGCCGCCCGCCCGCCGTCTTCGCCGAGTCGCCCACGGCGACGCGGTGAGCGCTTCGCTCTCCGTCCTGGCTGCTCAGACGAGGGTGCTGGCGACGCGCGGCGGGGCTAGTCGCGCCACAGCCGCCAGTCCCATGTGACGATTCGCAGTACGACTCCTGCGAGGACGAAGATGATGGTGGCAGCCGCCGCCACGTCTAACCCGCCGAGCGCCCACCCCACGATGAACACCAGGGGGCGCCGAGGACGAGCGCGGCCAGGAAGGCGAAATCGCCTCTCACGGCTGATCATCCCCGCTCAACCATCTCTTGATGTCGTCACCCCAGCGCCACTGAACGAAGTAGCCAACGGGGGTGAGCACAGCCAGAAGGATGATGACGGGGAGGACAATGTCGATCTCCTCACTGGTCGGCAGCCTCTCGAAGCCCTCGGTGAGCGCGATCACGAGTGCTGCGGTGAGGAGGGCGCCGATGACAGCGAACGCGACCTCCCGCCATCTCGGCCCGTATCCCCGCCGCCGGAGTTCGTGGACCATCGAGAAGACCCCGAACAGTACCACCAGGACCACGACAGCTATACCCAGCATGCGCACCCCCGTCGAGATCTACCCGAAGTAGCAGTGCATCGTCACAACGATGCTGCCCGCGTCGAGGCTCAGCCGTGACCCTCACCCACCCCCATTTGTAAACACCGCATAGGGCCTGTTTACCTTCAGGAGATGCATGGACTGAGTATAACGATGGCATTGTCTGTTCCACCCGTCTAGGATGCCACTCCGGCAAGTTTCGCAAGGGGATGAAACGTGAAATGAGCAATCCTGCTAGTGGACTCTGAGTGCAGCCCGTGCTCGGAGTTGGGCCGGCAGATACAAGCCGACGGCCTGCTCGAGGACTCCATCATCGAGATCGGCAACCTGCATGACGAGCACTACCGGGAGCTGGTCCGCAAGGCGCGGAACATCTGCCGCGTCATCCCCCTCCCGATACCGCAGGCGATCTGCACCGTCGTCTGCATCGTGATTCTCATCTAAGATTGAGCAGATCGAGTGAGCCGCTTGAGCTGGCCGACATGGCGCGCGGACGCCTTTCTTATCGTGTTCGGTCTCCTCGGCGGCCTCCTGGTGTTCTATGGAGTGTGGGCATACGCGCCTGGCGGGGTGTACGTGGCGGCGGCGGCATTAGTCGTCTACACAACCGTGGTCTCTAAGCTGCGAGTCGCCGTGTGGGGGTTGCCGTATCCTCCGGGCATATTGAGCCGTAGGTTCAGCTTTCTGTTCGGGTTTCTCATCGGCGCCCACCTGTTGCTCCACCGGTGGCCTGGCGAGCCACCGTGGAACTTGGTGGCCGCCGGTGTCTACGCGGCAGTGGTCCTCGCCGCAATGGTCGTCGCCACGCGGCGCGGCTGGTGGGGGCGGCTCGACTGATCAGCGGTGGTGGGGGCTCCGGTCAGGGATAGGACCAGAGACCGGAGCCCCTGGCTTCATTTGAGCAACGAGTCCTTTACGGTCTGTCATGGGCCACCACCCCCCTTCTGAGGCGTGGATCCGGAGGGCATGAAAGACCCGGCGCGCCTCTCGGCCACGGTCGCCCACAGCGATGCTGTGAGCGCTTCGCTCTCGTAGCGGTCCCCCAAACAGGGTCCGAGGCGGCTACGCCTCGCCGGACTCGCCCCTGAGTCTGGCGAGCAGCACCTTGCGCTGCACCTTGCCGTTGCGCGTGCGCGGCAGCTCGTCGACCAGGCGGTACTCGTGCGGCTGCTTATAGCCGGCGAGCCTGGTCTCCGCGTGGGCGCGCAGCGCGTCCTCTTCGACCCGCACGCCGTCCTGCGGGACCACGCAGGCGGTGACCAGCGTCTTCGTCGGGTCGACCGGCACGCCGACGACGGCGACCTCCGAGACGCCGGGGCAGGACTCGATCGCCTTCTCGATCTCTACCGGGGAGAGGCGGAAGCCGAACGACTTGATCACGTCGTCGGCGCGGCCGTGGAACCAGATGTAGCCGTCCTCGTCCATCGCCGCCAGGTCGCCGCCGGTGAACCACTCGCCGCGGTAGACCGAGGCCTCCTCGTCCGGCCGCCGCCAGTAGCCGAGCATCAGGCCCGGGTCCGAGCGGTGGACCGCGAGCAGCCCCACCTCGCCCGGCGGCAGCGGCTGCTCCGCGTCCGCTGCGTCGCCGTCCTCGGGCAGGATCACGACGCGGCGGCCGGGCTGGGGCTGTCCCGGCGAGCCGGGCCGCACGGGGGTCGCCGGGCCGGAGGAGATGTAGGTGCTGACCTCGGTCATGCCGAGCGCCTCGAACATCTCCGTGCCCGCGACGGCGGCCCACTCCTCGGCGAGCGCGGGCAGCAGCGGCTCGGCGGCGCAGAGGCAGTGACGCAGCGAGGAGAGATCGATGTCCTCGGGCGCCCCGTACTTGAGCAACTGGCGGTAGACGGTGGGGACGGCGGTGAAGACGTTCACGCCGTGCTCGGCGATCAGCCGCGACCAGATCGCGGGGTCCGGGGGGCCGCCGTAGAGCATCGCGTGCCCGCCGACCGCCCAGACGTCCATCAGCCCGACGCCGAGCGTGTAGGACCAGTTGAGGGTGCCCGCGTGGAGCGTCACGTCGCCCGCCTGGAAGCCCTCCCAGGCGCCCCACATCAGCGCTCGCCCGTAGAGCGTGCGCTGCGCGTGCAGCACGCCCTTCGGGCTCGCCTGCGTCCCCGAGGTGTAGATCAGGAACGCCGGATCCTCGGCCTGCGTCTGCGGCAACTCGGCGTCGCCGTCGAGGTCGTCGAGCCTCGCGGCGTCGATCTGGATGCCCTCGAAGCCCGGCAGCGGGAGACCGGCGGAGGTGACGGCGGCGCGTGGCTCGGCGTCGGCGCAGAGGAACCCGGCCTCGCCGGGCGTCAACTGCGGCGAGGCGGGGATCGGCGCGAGCCCGGCCGCGTTCGCGCCGAAGAAGGCGAACGCGTACTCCGGCGAGTGCGGCGTACGCACCAGCACGCGGTCGCCCGGCTCGAGGCCCAGCGCGAGCAGCCCGCGCCCGATGCGCGCGACGCGTTCCCAGGCCTCGGCGTAGGTCCAGCGCTCCGTGCGATCGCCGTAGAGAAAGCTGAAGGCCGGCTGGTCGGCGAAGGCCGGATCGAGCGCACGCTGCTCCAGGCAGGCGCGCGCGATGTTGAGCGGCCCCTCGACGGGCGCGCGCGCGACCGTGCCGGGCGCGATCACGCCGGACGTGTTGGGCATCCCGTGCGTCATGGGGCTTCCTCGACCAGCGCCGACATCGAGCCCTGCGAGGCGTCGATGCGCGGGTCCGCGCCGTAGCCGTGAATCCTGCGCTGGTGTTGCGTCACCTGCTCATGCCCTGCCGTCTCCACGATCACCTGCCCTTGCGTGTCCACCATGCGGGCGAGGGCGAACGCCTTCTCGCGCCCGTAGCCGAAGATATCGCCCAGCATCTCGATGACATAGGCGTAGGTGTGGTAGTCGTCATCCAGCAGCACCAGGTGGTAGCGGGGCGCGAGTTGCTGCCCGGCGTCGGCATCCGGCGTCGTGATCTCCGTCGGAGTCGGGCGTGTGGTCGTCTCGGCGGCGGTCACGTGCCTATTGTCCGCGCTCCCCGCCTCGCGTCAACGGCGCGGGACCGCGAATCGCCTACGAGGCGTGCCAGGCGCGCTGGAAGTAGCCCCAGAAGTCGATCATCAGCACGCCCTGGCCGCCGTCGGTGACGGGCTGCGCCTCCCGCTGCGGCCACGGGTCGACGCCGACCTGCTGCATCATGTCGCGGTGCATCCGCTCGCTGTAGGGCGCCTCGACCTCGTAGATGCAGAGGTAGGGCAGCGGCGTCCCCTCGAGACGGCGCTCGAGGATGTAGCGCGTCGCGCTGCGGAACGGCGGCGACTTGGTCACGTCGATCATGTGGTTCGTCGTGTACCAGTCATCGAACGAACCCGTGTAGCCGAGGTCCGTCGGGTGCGTGAAGACGATCATCGCGGCCTGGAAGGCGTCGTCGCTCGTCGGGTCGGGGCGGCCGAAGTCGATCATCTTGCGGTACGCGCCGGTGCTGATCACCGAGCGCCCCGCGGCCTCGGGCATAGCGACCAGCGGGTCGAAGTCGTCGCCGGCGAGCTGGTAGGCGGCGCCATAGACGGCGGCCGGACGCGGCCGGTCGGGAGTCGCCGTCTTCGCCGCGTCACGATCCAGCTGGTGCCAGAGCCTGTCCTCGTAGGCCTCCGTCAGCCCCTGGTTGATCCCGCGCGCGAGCGGCGTAGCCGGCACCTCCTGCTCGCGCAACTCGAAGATGTTCGCCGCGGTCGCGGCGCCGCCGTCGAGCAGCGGCCGCGCGCGGTCCTCGAGGTAGCCGTCGAGGCTGGCGTCGCCGTCGACGGCGAAGAAGTCGAAGAGCAGCGAGGCGACGGTCTTGTCGTCGTAGTGTGCGGTCAGGAGTTGCGTGTCCGCAGTGGTCGTCATGGCTCGTCTCCGTCCTCCGGGCGCGATCGGTACTCCGCCCGCGTGCGTACTTTAGACGCCCTCGCCGGCCAGCACAGCATCACGCCACTCCCCGACGCGAGCGGGATCGAGGCGGGTGAGGCCGGGCAGGCGGTCGAAGTCTGTGTCCGCCGAGATGACGCGCTCGGCTCCGAGGCGCTCCATCACCGCCGCATGGACGAGGTCGCGGGCGCTGATGCCCGCATGACGATCTCCCAAGCGTGCCGCCAGGTGGACGTCTTGCTCGAGGACGGGTTCGATGCGGTCGTGCATGACCTCGGCGAAGCCGCGGAGCACCTCGCGCCCCAACGCCCATCGCCCGGACGCGCGGTAGCGATGCATCAACTCCTGCAGCACCTCGACATCGGTGAAGAATGACCACGGTTGCTGCGCGGCCATCCTCAGGACGCGAACGCACGGCTCCTTATTCGAATGCGGTCCGCCGGCGGCGTAGATGGGGATGTTGGCGTCAAGGAAGGCCGCCGGGCTCATGCGCCGCCTCCAACTCGCGAGAGAGCGTGGCGGGGTCTGGAGGATCCTCCACCGCCAGCGCAGCCAGCCGCTCTACCGCCGCTCTGCGGCGCTCCTGCATGATGCCTTCGTACGCATCATCGATCAGGTAGCGCACGACCTCGGAGATGGGCTCGCCCCTCTCGGCAGCGAGTTCCTCGATCCGCCGTCGCCGCTCCGTATCGAGTCGTACATCCAGCCGCGCCATGATCGCTCCTTGTGCGGATCGTCTTGTACGGAGATGCTTGTACGCAGCATACTATCCGGCACGCTCGGCTCCTCAGTCAAGCGCAACGGCATCCTCCAAAGCGGGCGCAATCTACCCGACCGCAGCCCGCCCACGCCGCGCAGAACGCCCGAGATTGCGCAGCATCTCGTAGTTGTCGCTGATGATGCCGGTCACGCCCCACTCGATGAGCTCGCGGGCGCGGTGGCGGTCGTCCACGCCCCAGGCGAAGCACTCCGGCACGTGCTCACGCATGTCGGCGACGCGTTGCGGATCGAGGTGGCGCCGATGCGCACCCACCGCGGGCAGCCCCTTGCGGCGCGCGATGTCGAGCGCCTCGGCGAGCGCCTTGCGTGACCCGCAGGAGTAGATGGCGAGGACGTGAGGCAGGCTGCGGAAGGGGGCGAGCAGGTCCCACTCCCGCGAACTGACCAGATACGGCTCGCCCGGCCTGCGTTCCGCCATGAGGTTCATCGCCATCCTCGGCAGATTGGCGTCGCTGCCCTTGAGATCGAGCATCAGGCGTGTGCCGGGCTGCACGGAATCGAGGACGTTGGCGAGTTGCAGCCGACCAGCCCGGCCCGGTCGCAGCGACCATCCGTCCCGCAGCAACGGCAGGGCGCCGGTCGACTTCGCGTGACGGACGTCCAGGCGGCCGCGGTGCAGCCAGACGTCGAGTTCGACGACGTCGACGTTCGCGCGCTCCGCATCGATCAGCCGCCGGAGCGTGTTACCGCCGCGGTGCGCGATGCGCAGCGGGGCGCCGAAACGGGGCCGCTCCCGACGCCTGCCCTCGGACGTCATCGGCTCGTCCCTCCTCCTGCACGCCGGGCGTCGCGGGGAGGGTACAAGGAGGGGGCAGCACGTGCTGCCCCCTCCGAGAGTTTGTGCCTGGGGCTTCGCAGCCCGCGTGGTGTTCCCTAGGGCGGGTAGCTGTGCGGGATCTGCCAGGCCTCGTGCTCGTCCGGCTCGCCGGAGAGCTTCCACTGCGGCAGCGCCCAGCCGTCGCCGAGGTCCACGAAGGTGACCTCGACGCGCTTGCCGATCGCGACGTCCTCGCGCGGCGCGGGATTGCCGTCATCGCCCAGCAGGTTGCCGATCACGCGCAGCGCGCGGTGCTCGCCCAGTGTGCCGCGCTCCTCGTCCAGCTCGACGAGAATCACGGGGTAGGGGACGAAGTCCTTGAACGCCGGGTTAATCGGGTGCGGGACGATGTAGTAGGAGTAGATCGCGCCCTTGCCGGTAGCGGGGACCCAGGTCATGTCGCTGCCGCGGCACTCCGGACACATCGTGCGCACGGGGTAGATCTTCGCGCCGCAGTCGTCGCACTGCTGCAACGGGAGGTAGCCTTTGTCGGCCTCCGTCAGGTACTCGCGATGCTGCGGGTCGTTCTCCGGGACGTAGACACCTGCTCCGAGGTACTCAGCCATTGATGTCGCTCCTCTTCGCTGGTCGCTCGCCTAGACCTGGTTGGTCATGATCAGCGAGGAACCGGTCGGCGGCTGCGCCCAGCCGAGGTTCATCGTGATCTCCGGGTCGCGAACCTGGCGGCAGTTGCCCTCGCTGTAGTCGTGGCTGTGCGGGCCATCGCAGTAGTCGTCGACCTCGCCGCGGAGCTGGCGCACGTTCTCGATGACCATGTTCATGCCGTGCGTGTAGCTCTCGCAGAGGTGGCCGCCCGAGGGGTTGTTCGGCCGCCTGCCGCCGAGCTCGATGGTGCCGTCGGAGACGTAGGTGCCGCCCTCGCCGATCGGGCAGAAGCCGTAGGCCTCCAGCTGCAGCAGCGTCGTGAAGGTGAAGGCGTCGTAGGAGCCGGTGATGTCCACGTCCTCCGGGCCGACCCCGGCGTTCGGGAACACCACGTCCTTCGTGTAGATGCCGCCGACCTGGTTGATCGGCCCGTGGCCCCAGTGGTAGTCCGGCGACCACTTGTGGGTGCGCCCGCCCGTCCCGAGGATCGCGACGTCCGGCCTCGGAAGGTCGCGCGCGCGCTCGATGTCGGTGATCACGATTGCCGTCGCGTTGTCCGTCTCCACGCAGCAGTCCAGCAGGTGGAACGGCTCCACGATGTAGCGCGAGTTGAGCACGTCGTCGACGGTCATGCGCTGCTTGTAGTAGGCCTTCGGGTTGTTCGAGGCGCCGATGCTGTGGGCGACCTTGACGTGCGCGAGCTGCTCCGGCGTGGTGCCGTACTCGTACATGTGGCGCACGAAGCTCAGCCCGAAGTTCTGGAGCGCGCTGGCGATGCCATAGACGCGGCTCTGCATCGTGTGGTCGCCGTGGCGCGTCACGAACGGGGGCGGCCCGGCCGGCGCGCCCACGGGCGTGCCGCCGATGCGCATCTCCGTGAAGCCGTTCATCGTCCGGTAGACGACCATTGCGTCGCAGAGACCTGCCTCGAGCGCCCCGATCGCGAGCCCGATCAGCGTCTCCGAGGACGAGCCGCCGCCCACGGTGTCGACCTGGTAGTCCATGCGCACGCCGAGGTCGGAGAAGATGATCTCCGAGCCGGCCGCGTCGCCGACCTGGTAGCAGGTGGTGCCCCAGCTGGTGGTGTTGTAGTCGAGGCCGGAGTCGTCGATCGCCTTCTTGACCGCTTCCACGCCCATCTGGCGCGTGGTGCGGCCGGAGTTGCGCGAGTACTCGGTCTCGCCAACGCCGACGACTGCGTACTTGCCTCGAAGCAGGCCATGACCTTTAGCCAAGCGGTGCCTTCCTTCCTTATGTGTTCGCCGCGCCGCACTCTACAGCACGAAGGCGATCGTTGCGACGCATGAGATCCCGCCTGCGCAGCCGCCGCAGGCTGGACAACCGCGGCGCGGTCGCCTACCAATGCGAGCGGGAGGACGCATGCCGGATCGCTACGTGTTCTACGGCGCCGGGGGCATCGGCTGCGCGCTCGGCGCGCGGCTTTTCGCCGCCGGCCGCGAGGTGGTCCTGATCGCGCGCGGCCCGCACCTCGAGGCCATCCAGGAGCGCGGGCTCACCGTGATGAGCCCGGTCGAGACGCTGCAACTCCGCATCCCCGCCGTCGCCAGCCCCGGCGAGGTCGACTTCCGCGAGGACGACGTGGTCTTCCTCACTATGAAGACGCAGGACTGCGCGGACGCCCTCGACGAGCTGCGCCTGGCCGGTGGGGCCGGCCTGCCCGTGGTCTGCACGCAGAACGGCGTCGAGAACGAGCGCATGGCGCTGCGCCGCTTCGAGCGCGTCTACGCCGTCGAAGTGCTGGTCGCGACCTCCTTCGTCGAGCCCGGGCTCGTGCTCAACTACGACGCCAACGGGGGCGGTACGCTGGTGCTCGGCCGCTACCCCGAGGGCGCCGACGACCTGGTCCACGCCATCGCCGCCGACCTGACGGCGAGCGGCTTCCGCGGCGAGGTCGAGGAGCAGGTGATGCGCTGGAAGTACCACAAGCTGATCCGCAACCTCGGCGCGGCCTTCCCCGCTGTCTTCGGCCCCGGCGCGAACACCGTTGCGCTGCGCGCGCGCCTGGAGGCCGAGACGGAGGCGGTCTTCGCCGCCGCCGGCATCGACTATGCCTCGCGCGCGGAGTCCGCGGCTGCCGGGCGCGCGCCCGGCTTCGAGTGGGGCGAGATTCCCGGCCACGCTGCGTTCACCAGCTCCGTCTGGCAGGGCATCCAGCGCGGCAACCGCAGCGTGGAGACGGACTACGTGAACGGCGAGATCGTGCTGATCGGCGCGCTGCACGGCGTCCCCGCGCCGTGGAACCGCGCCCTCCAGCAGGCAGCCAACCACTGCGTACGCAACGGCATCCCGCCCGGCTCGATCGGCGTCGATGAGTTCGTCGACGACATCGAGCGGGGCATCGCGGCCGGGGCGGCGCTCGAAGGGATCGCACGATGACGGACATCGAGGGCAGCGTCGCCGTGATTACCGGAGGCGGCAGCGGCGTCGGCCGCGCCATCGCGCTCGAGTGCGCCCGCCAGGGCGCGCGCGGCGTCGTGATCGCCGACATCGAGTCCGGCCCCGCCGAGGAAGCCGCCGCCGAGGTGCGCGAGGCCGGGGCAGCCGCGATCGCCGTGCAGACCGACGTCAGCGATCGCGCCGCTATCGAGGCCCTCGCGGCCCGCGCCTACGAGGAGTTCGGCGAGGTCAACCTGCTGTTCAACAACGCCGGCGTGAGCAAGCGCAATCCGATCGCCGAGGCGCCCGATGAGGACTGGGACTGGGTGACCAGCGTCGACCTGATGGGGCCGATGTACGGCGTCTACGCCTTCGTGCCGCGGATGCGCGAGCAGGAAGGGCCGGCGCACATCATCAACACCGCCTCCGTCTCCGGCCTCGTCGCCCGCCAGAACGTGAACGGCATCTACACCTCGATCAAGCATGGCCTCGTCGGCATCAGCACCGTGCTCCACGACGAGCTCGCCCCCGAGGGCATCGTCGTCTCCTGCTGGTGCCCCGGCGGAATGCTGACCAACATGTCCGACTCCGGCCGCAACCGGCCGGAGCGCTTCGGCGGCCCCTACCCCCAGCGGCCCCGCCCCGTCGCTCGCGAGCCCAACCCGATGACGGTGGATGATGTCGCGAAGCGCGTCCTCGCGGCGGTGCGCGAGAACCGGCTCTACATCTTCAGCCACCCGCACACCCGCCCCACGGTCGAGGCCTACTACCAGCAGATCCTCGACGACTTCGAGGCGGGCGAACGCATCGCCGCCGAGCTCGGCTAGCCCGCGCGCCCATGTCGAGGCTCAGCGAGACCGTTCGCCTTGGCTCGCTCGAGGTCGCCGCGATCAGCGACAGCGCGCCCGATGTCACCGACTTCGCCCGCCACTTCCCCGGCGTCGACGCCGCCGACTGGATGCAGGAGGTCGGGATCACGAGCCCGTCCGATCCGGTCCCGTTCAATCTCGGCAGCTTCCTGATCCGCGGCGATGGCAGCACCACGCTCGTCGACGCCGGCTACGGCGTCTTCGGGCGCACGCTCGGCACGCCGGGCTGCGGCGAGTTGCTGGAGCGGATCGCGGAGCTGGGTGTCGCCCTCGAGGAGGTCGACGCCGTCGTGCAGACGCACCTCCACCCCGACCACGTCGGCTGGCTCGTCGACGAGGACCGCGACCGCGCCCTCACCTTCCCCAACGCCACGGTCTTCGTCTCACGGACCGAGCTGGACCACTGGCTCGGCCCCGAGGCGGACCCGCAGCGCCTCGAGTTCGTGCGCCGCTGCGTGCTGCCCGTGCACGAAGCCGCTCGCATCGAACCCGTCGACGGCGAGCACGCGCTCTCCGCCTCGCTCACGATGGTCCCCACGCCGGGCCACACGCCCGGCCACTGCTCGCTGCTGCTCTCCTCGGGCGGTGAGCGGCTGCTGATCGCCGGCGACGTCGCCTACCATCCCGCCCACCTGGTGCGGCCGGAGTGGCCCACCTTCCTCGAGCACGACGCCGCCGAGGCCGAGCGCTCGCGCCGCAAGGTCGCCGAGCTGGCAATCACGCAGGACGCCCTCGTGACGAGCGGCCACTTCGGCATCCCCACGCTCGGGCGGCTGCGGCGGGTGGAGACGGGCTACGCCTGGGACGCCGTCGCGACTCCCCGGCCGCACGCCTGAGCCGCGGCGTTGCCCGTACGGCGGAGGCCCGGCCGGTCGCCCTCGCGCGTTTCGGCTACCCTAGCCCGGCAGGAGGATGTCCATGGAGTGGCAAGACAGCCCCGAGCAGGCCGCGTTCCGCAGCGAGGTGCGGGGCTTCATCGAGCAGCGCCTCCCCGAGCACTACCGCGCGCGCCCGCCCGGCGCGCCCGACGAATGGGTCGCCGACCGCAAGGCGCCCGAGCCGAAGCGGCGCGAGGCCGCCCGCGAGTGGGCGGACGCCCTCGGCGAGCGCGGCTGGGTCGCGCCGCACATCCCCACCGAGTACGGCGGTGGAGGGCTCTCCAAGTGGGAGCAGTTCATCTACAACCAGGAGATGGCCCGCGTCGGCGCGCCCGTCGTCGGCAGCTCGCACTCCGTCGAGATGCTCACGCCCACGCTCGTCGTCCACGGCACCGACGCGCAGAAGAGCGCCTACCTGCCGCGCATCCTCGGCGGCGAGATGGTGTGGTGCCAGGGCTACTCCGAGCCGGGCGCGGGCTCGGACCTCGCCTCGGTGCAGACGCGCGCCGTCCTCGATGGCGACGAGTACGTGGTCAACGGGCAGAAGATCTGGACCACCAACGGCCACCACGCCGACGCGATCTTCGCGATGGTGCGCACGGACCCGGACGCGCCCAAGCACCGCGGCATCAGCTTCCTGCTGATCGACGACATGACTATCGAGGGCGTCAGCGTCCGCCCGCTCGTCAACATGGCCTGGGAGCACGGCTTCAACGAGGTCTTCTTCGAGGACGTGCGCGTCCCCGCCACTAACGTGGTGGGCGACGTCAACCGCGGCTGGTACGTCTCCATGACGCTGCTCGACTTCGAGCGCTCCGGCGTGCGCCAGGCGACCAACGTGCGCCGCCAGTTCAACCAGTTGCTCGACGAGGTGCGCGAGCCGCGCGCGCCGGGCTCGGTACGTGACCTGCCCTCGATCCGCGCGGAGATCGCCGACCGCGCGATCGACACGGCGGTCTGCGAGAACTTCTCGCTGCGCGTGATCTCGATGCAGGCGGCGGGGCTGATCCCGAACTACGAGGCATCAATGGGCAAGCTGCGCATCAGCGAGACACTGCAGGCGATCTCGCGCACGGGCGTGCGCGCGTTCGGGCTCTACTCGAACCTCTGGGACCCGGCGGACGAGCGCTCGCCGGCGCGCGCCGACTTCACGCAGCGCTACCTGACCACGATCCCGCACACGATCGGAGCCGGCACCTCCGAGATCCAGCGCAACATCATCGCCACGCGCGGCCTCGGCCTCCCGCGGGGGTAGACCGGCGGTAGCTGGGTCTACCGGACTGCGCTGGCGATCTTCTCCGACAGCCACGCGTTGAGGCTCTTGCCCTCGGCCCTGGCGGTGGCCGTTGCCACGCGGTGGACTTCGGGGGGAATCCTGAGTGGGATCTTGCCTGAGAACGCCCGGTCGGGCTCGCGTCCTCTCTCGGCACAGACCTTGAGGTACTCGTCGACGGACGCTGCGAACGCTTCCCGAATCTCCGGGACGGATTCTCCCTGGAAGGTGATGACATCGCGCGTGCCGATCACTTCCCCATGGAAGATGTCGGCTTCGTCATCGAAGGCAACCGTCGCCCGGTATCCGCGGTACTCCATCATGCTCGGGGCTCCTCTGCCTCGTCTGGCCTGACTCCCGCCTCCGCCAGAAACCTCCGCATGGAGGAGACAGACCCCTTGTCCGCCTCCTTGCGAGGATGGGGACGGTGGAAGATCGCGATCACGTCATGCAACTCGATTGCCACTCGTGACCCCGCCCGCTCCTCGATGTCGGCCCCGCAGGCCAGCAGGAGCGACTCGATGTCGTCCCAGCGGATTCCCGCCGACGCAGGCTGCCGGAAGACGGCGGCGAGCGTTCTGCGGTGCCTGCGCCTCACGCTGGGATGATACCACTATCAGATATCATGTGCGGGCCGCCACCTCGCGCTACAGCATCGCGATCGGGTTGACCGGGGAGGCAGTGCCCTGATCGAGGCGCAGCGGCGCGAGGGTGAGCAGGAACTCCCAGCGACCGCGCTCCTCGCAGGCGGCGGCGAGGCGGCCGAGTTGCATGTTGTCGATCAGGTGGATGCCCATCGAGACGATCAGCACCTGGTGCATCGGGGTGTCCCAGCCCTCGATCTGGTGCGGCATCGCGTCCGTGATCCCGTCGCAGCCCATCACGGCGACGCCGCGCTCGCGAATCCACGGGGCGCACGTCACCGAGAGCCCGGCGATCCCCTCGATGCCCGACGTCCAGTAGCCGTGCTCCTCGCGGCGGGCATCGCGTCCGATGCAGACGAGCAGGATGTCGCCCTCGGAGACGGTGACGCCCTGGCGCGCCTCGGCCGCCTCGAGGTCCTCGACGGTGATGCGCTCGCCGAGCTCGAGGTAGGGGACGCCGTGCAGGGCGGGGATGTCGAGCAGCACGCCGCGGCTGACCACGCCGTCCTTGCCGGCCATGATGCTGTTGCGCCGCGCGCCCACGCTGGTGACCTGCGCCTGGTCGAAGCCGTTGTACATCTTGCCGTCGCGGAAGATGTGGCAGAGCGCGTCGAGGTGCGTGTTCGCGACGCCGTGCGGCGCGATCGAGAAGTAGTCGCTCGACCCCTGCAGGTTCTGAGGCCGTGTGATGTCGCCGGCGACGAGCATCGCGTGGCGCACGGGCGTGGGGTTGTCCGCGTGCGGGGTCTTCGCCAGCTCCAGCGCGCAGCTGATCGTGACGCCCTCCTGGACGAGGGCGGCTGCCGCGGCGCGCTTCCCGGCGGTGATCAGGTTGAGCGCGCCGCGCTCGTCCTCGGGGCCCCAGCGGCCCCAGTTGGAGACCTGGTCGAAGATCGCTTGCAGCTCTTCCGTGGTGGTGGTCTCGGTGGGGATGGTGATGCTGCGCCTCCTCGCGTCGCGGCCTGGCGTGGCCCGATCGAGGCGGAGGCTAGCAGCGGCCCGTGGCGCTGACTACGGAGTTGGGGCCGGAGGTGCGGCGCGCCCGCCTCGGACGATGCGGCGGGCGGCGGCCGAGGCGGCGAGCAGCAGCAGGAGCAGTGCGAGCGGCGCGAGGGCGCCGGCGCCTTCGGGTGGCGGCGGGAGCAGTCCGGCGTTGCCGGAGTCCGGGGATTCGGGCGCCGTCTCGCAGAACTGCAGGCCGAGCGAGCCCAGGTCACCGTCCTCCACGGATTGCAGTCCTGTAGGAATGCACCCGGTCAACGCGTTACCCGAGAGGCGCAGCCATGTCAGATTGGTGAGGCTACCAAGCTCGTGAGGTATCTCCCCGGTCAGGCGGTTAGCTCGGAGGTCGAGCCACTCCAGATCGCCGAGGTTACCGAGTTCGTGCGGTATCTCCCCGGTCAACTGGTTATACCCGAGGCCTAAGCTCGTCAGTACGGAGAGGTTGCCGAGTTCGCGCGGTATCCCCCCGGTCAACTGGTTAGACCCGAGGCTTAAGTGCGTCAGTTCGGAGAGGTTGCCGAGTTCCCGCGGTATCCCCCCGGTCAACTGGTTGTAGTTGACAGAAAGCACCACCAGTTCGGAAAGCCTGCCGAGCGCGCGCGGTATCGTCCCGGTCAACCGGTTGTCCCCAAGACTCAGCAGCGTCAGTCCGGAGAGGCTGCCGAGTTCGCGCGGTATTCCCCCGGTCAACTGGTTCCCCCAGAGGGTCAGCCACTCCAGTTCGCCGAGGTTGCCGAGTTCTCGCGGTATCTCCTCGGTCAACCGGTTAGACCCGAGATAGAGCACGGTCAGTTCGGAGAGGCTGCCGAGTTCGCGCGGTATCCCCCCGGTCAGCTGGTTATCCCAGAGGTCCAGCCTGTCCAGGCGGGTCAGGCTGCCCAGTTCGCGAGGTATCTCGCCGGTCAACTGGTTACGCTCGAGGCTTAGCACCGTCAGTTCGGTGAGGCTGCCCAGTGCGATCGGCAGCGGACCTGACAGCCTGTTAGTGGAGAGAAGCAGATCCGTGACGCGACCGTCCTCGTCGGTCGTGACCCCGTACCAATCGCCGAGCGGCGCGTCGCTCAGCCAGTTCGTGCTGTTCCTCCAGTTGGGGCCACCGGTGGCGTGGTAGAGCGCGACAAGCGCCTCGCGGTCCGAGGCGACCGAGCCGCCCTCGGCGTATGCGTCGCGGGGGCCGAGGCTCAGGGCGGCGAGCAGCATCGCGAGGAGTACGGCGGCCCGCGCGGCAGTCGCAGCGCCGGTGCAGCTTCGTCTCATGCGCTCATCCCCCGGCCATAGCGACCAGACTAGTGGACTCCCCATCTGCACCGTGTCGGCGGGGGTGACGCGTTGGCCGGCGAGGACTCGCTCATTGGCGGGGGGCCGAGCCCCCGCCGGCTTCCGCGTCGCGGGAGGAGGGGCCGCGTACTGCCGCTCCCCGTCCGTCGCGGCGGTTCGTCCACTCGGACGGACGGGCGCGACATAGGTTAAGACGCGCCGAACCTCGATTTGGTTCCCGGCCCTCGCCGAAGGCCGGATCGGCGCCCCGATGCGGTATACAGAACGGCGACAGACGGGCCGCCGGACGCGGCCGTCTCGGTCGCTGCGTGCGCGACGGGAGGGGACGATGAGCGAGACGGCCGAGGGCCCGCGAGGGCCGCTGCACGGGGTCCGGGTGCTCGAGTTCTCGCTGATCTTCTCGGCACCGTTTGCGGGGCTGCAGCTCTCCGACCTCGGGGCGGACGTGGTCAAGGTGGAGCCGCCGGGCGGCGAGGGGTTCCGCAACCTCTTCGCTGCCGTGCCGGCGAACTCGAAGATCTTCCAATCGGTCAACCGTGGCAAGCGCAGCATCGAGCTCGACCTGCGCAATCCCGGGGCGCGCGAGGTGGTCTACCGGCTGCTGCCCGAGTTCGACGTGGTGCTGATCAACTATCGCCAGGGCGTCGCGGAGCGGCTCGGCATTGGCTACGAGGCGCTGCGCGAGATCCGGCCGGACCTGATCTACGCCGAGATCAGCGGCTTCGACCGCGGCGGGCCGTACGAGCGGAAGCCCGCGGCCGACATGATCGCGCAGGCCTACGCCGGCAGCATCGCCCTTGACGCGAAGATGACCGACGACGGCGCGCCGGTCTGGCCGCCGATCGTGATCGCGGACTTCCCGGCGGGACTGGCGGCGGCGATCGCGCTCACCTCGGCGCTCTACCACCGCGAGCGCACGGGCGAGGGGCAGCGCATCTCCGTCTCCATGCTGCGCTCTGTGCTGGCGATGATGTGCTACCACGTGAACGTCGAGCCCGTGCACGACGCCTACGGGCGCGACCTCGTCCTCGATCACCTGCAGCGCGCACGCGCCGCCGGCGCCGACTACCGCGCGCTCATTGAGGCGCGCGCGGGATCGACTCGCTCCGGCGCGCCGCTGATCAGCTACTGGCGCGGCTACTCGGCGTCCGACGGCGGGCTCGTCATGGGCGCGGTCACGAAGGAGAATCGCGACGCGATCCGCGGCGTGCTCGGCATTGAGGATGACCCGACGGACGATCCCGACTACAACCAGTTCGCCGACGACAGCGCCGACATCGTCGAGGGCCTGCAGCTGCGGGTCGCCGAGATCGTGCGCCAGCGGACGGTCGCGGACTGGATCGAGCGCTTCGAGGCGGTCGGCGCGCCAGCCGCGCCGGTGCTGTTCCTGGAGGACATCGCGGACCACGAGGAGGGCGAGCGGCACTTTGTCGACCTCGAGCACGCGGTGACAGGCCCGCAGCGTTTCGTCGGTCCGATGTTCGACCTGGAGCGCACGCCGACCTCGGTCTCCGGCGCCGCGCCGGTCGCCGGCGCGCACAGCGACGAGGTGCTGGCCGACCTCGGCGGCTACAGCGCCGAAGAGATCGCGGCACTGCGCGAGGCGGGCGCCGTCGGCTAGCGGCGCGGCGCTTCGAGGGCGGCGCGCACGCGCGGCAGCACCTCGCGCGCAACGAGGCCCATGTAGTCCGGCGGCGCGCCCGGCGCCTCGTGCGTGGGGTCGGGCACCGGGTGCAGCACGACGATCTCGACCACCGGCAGCGCGCGCAGCAGCTCGATCAGTTGCGCCGCGACCGCCTCGGCGTCGCCGTGGAGGCAGAACGCCTCGGCGGCGGCCGGCGGGAGGAAGTCGAGCAGGCGGCCCGCGCCCTCGAGGTCCGGGGTGTGGTGGAAGTCCGGGCTGACCTCGCGCTGCAGCCCCTCGAGCGGCGGTCCGTCCCAGCGCAGTCCGGGCGCCTCGAACAGCGTCGGCGAGTACTCGTAGTACCCGGCGGCCATCGAGCGGCCGATGCGCAGCGCGCGCTCCGGGTCGTCGACGAGCACGGTGTGGAAGACGGCGCCGAGGGAGACATCGTCGGGGTCGCGCCCGGCCTCGGTCGCCCCCGCCCGCACGGCCTCGATCGCCGCCTCGAGGTTCGCGGGCGACGTGCCGACGCGAATGAAGACGCCGTCGGCGACGCGCCCGGCCGCGCGCAGCATGCGCGGACCGCCCGCGGCGATCCAGACGGGCACGGGCCGGGCGTGCGGCAGCCGTGCCGGGGCCCGCGCGCCGGTCTCGACGGCCTCGCCATGCAGCAGGGCGCGGGCGAGGCGCGTCGCCTCCTCCAGCTCGCGGACGCGCGCCGGGCGCAGCCCGGCCAGCCGCACGGCGGTGTCGCCGATACCGAGCCCGAGCAGCGTGCGGCCCTCGGCGAGCTCGTCGACGGTGGCGATCGAGGAGGCGGTGACGCTGATGTGGCGGTTGATCGGGTTCGCGATCAGCGGGCCGATGCGGATGCGGCTGGTCGCGCGGGCAGCCTCGGCGAGCATCACGTAGGTGTCGCGGCGGCGCAGCTGCGAGTCGGGGATGAAGCCGTAGTCCCAGCCCAACTCCTCGGCGCGGCGCACGTCGGCGGCGAACGCCGCCACGGAGCGGAAGTCGAAGCGGTTCAGGCCGAAGGCGGGAGCAGGCACGCGGTGAGGGTGTCCGAGGGCGCGCGGTCGCGCAACAAAGAAGGGTTCATTGCTGAGCCTCGAGGTTGCCCTCGAAGGCGGCGATGATCTCCTCCGGCGTCTCGTCGAAGTCCGGGGCGATCCAGATCTTGCCTGCCAGGCGACCCGGCACGCGGGGTTGCCGCGGCTCCCCGTAGGGCACCAGCCGGGCGATCGGCTTGCCGGCCTTGCCCAGCACGATCTCTTCGCCGTTGGCCACCCGGTCGAGCAGCTTCGACAAGTGGGTCCTGGCTTCGGACACGTTGATCACCATGGCAATACTGTGCACCGGTTGGTCCGACCAGGCCAGACCAATGAACTCAGGGGATGCCTGGCACGGGTCGAGGGTGTCCGAGGGCGCGCGGTCGCGCTAGCAGTCCGGACCGCGTCAGGCCCATAGACTGTGCCTCGCCCGCGCTCCGCGGGCGCCGACGGGAGGGGTGCGATGCGGGAATTTCGGGATAAGGTCGCCGTCGTCACGGGCGCCGGGCACGGCGTCGGACGGGCGCTGGCCAACGAGTGCGCGAACGAGGGCATGCGCGTGGTCGTCGCCGACATCGAGGGCGACCCCGCCGAGCTGGTTGCGGCCTCGATCCGCGAACGCGGCGGGCAGGCGATCGCCGTCGAGATCGATGTCGCGGAGCGCGCGCAGGTCGAGGCGCTCGCCGACCGCACGTACGAGGAGTTCGGGGCGGCGCACCTGCTGTTCAACAACGCCGGCGTCTCGATGCACAAGAAGATCGAGGAGTCGTCGGTCCTCGACTGGGAGTGGTTGCTGGAGGTGAATCTCTGGGGGCCGCTCAACGGGATACACGCCTTCCTCCCGCGGATGCGCGCGCAGGGCGGCGAGGCGCACATCGTGAACACCGCCTCGATGAGCGGGCTGATCGCGCGCCGCAACCAGCGAGGCATCTACCAGGCGGTGAAGCACGGCGTGGTCGCGCTCACGATCGCGCTGCGCAACGAGCTGGAAGACGACGACGGCGAGATCTCGGCCTCGGTCTTCTGTCCCGGCGGGATGGTGACGGATATCGAGGACGCCGGGCGGCATCGCCAGGAGCGTTTCGGCGGGCCGTTCACGCTCGGGCCGCACCCCGTGCCGCGCCAGCCGAACCCCGTCTACCCGGAGGACATCGCGCCGCGCGTGCTGGAGGCGATACGCGAGAACCAGCGCTACATCTTCAGCCACCCGCACACGCGCAAGGACCTGGAGGCGCACTACGCCGACATCCTCGAGGGCTTCGACGCGGCGGCGCGCATCGCCGAGCGGGTCGGGTAGGCCGCCGTGCGCTACGTCATCTACGGAGCGGGCGCGACCGGCGGGGTGATGGGCTCCTCGCTCTCGCGGATCGGCCGCGAGGTGGTGCTGATCGCGCGCGGCAGGCACCTCGATGCGATCCGCGAGCACGGGCTGACGCTGCGCACGCCGCTGGAGACCGTGCGCACGGAGCTGACGGCCGTCGAGCGGTCCGCGGACGTCGAGTTCCGCGAGGGCGATGCGGTGCTGCTCACCGTGAAGACGCAGGACGCCTTCGCGGCGCTCGATGAGTTGCGCGACGCGGCGGGCGACGGCGTGCCCGTGATCTGCGCGCAGAACGGCGTGGCGACGGAGCGCGAGGCGCTGCGCCGCTTCCGCAACGTCTACGGCATGGTCGTGCGCTTCCCCGGCATGCTGCTCGAACCCGGCGTCGTCGCGAACTACGAGCCGCAGGGCGGCGGCGAGATCGAACTCGGGCGCTGCCCCGAGGGCGTCGACGACGTCGTCGAGCAGCTTGCCGCCGACCTCACGAGCTGCGGCTTCGACGGGCAAGCAGAGGCCGACGTGATGCGCTGGAAGCACGAGAAACTGCTGATCAACGTCGGATCCGCGCTGGCGGGCGTCTTCGGCCCCGGCGCGGACACGGCGGCGATCCGCGAGCGGCTGGTGGCGGAGACGCGCGCGGTCCTCGTGGCCACCGGGATCGACCTGCCGACACCGGAGGAGGCGCTGCGGCTGAACCGCCAGCCGCGTTACGACTGGGCGCAGATCGAGGGCGCCCCGCCCTTCGCCGGCTCGCTCTGGCAGGGCATCCAGCGCGGCCTGCGCTCCGCGGAGACGGACTACATCAACGGCGAGGTCGCGCTGTTCGGCGCCACGCACGGCGTCGAGACGCCGTACAACCGCGCGCTCAACCTGCTCGCCAACCGCTGCGCCCGCGAGGGCATCGAGCCGGGGACGGTGACGACCGCGGACCTCGAGGCGCTGGTCGCCTCGTAGCGGCAGGCGCCCGCTGCGGCGTCCGCCCTCTCCCACCAGCAGGGGAGGGAGCCGGACCGGCCTTGTATCGGACTAGTCTGACCAGATAGGCTGTGGTCATGCCGGGAATCACCTACTCGACGTACGAGGCGAAGGCGCGCTTCTCCGAGGTGCTGCGCCAGGTCCGCACGGGGACGACCGTCACCGTCACGTATCGAGGGGAGCCCGTCGCCGAGATCCGCCCGATCGAGCCCCCGCCCAGGACGATCGAGGAGCGGCTCGATGAACTTGAGCGGCGCGGCGAGCTGATCCGGGCGAAGGGGCCGCGCAAGCCGTTTCGGGCCGTAGCCCATCGGCCGGGAGCCCTTGAGCGCTTCCTCGCCGAACGTGACGAGTGAGTGTTGCCTACGTCGACTCGTCGGCGCTGATCGCAATCGCCTTCAACGAGCCGACTGGGCAGGCGATGGCCCGTCGGCTTGAGGCGTTCTCGACGCTCCTCTCATCGAACCTTCTTGAGGCAGAACTGCGGGCCGCGTGCCACCGGGAGCACCAAGACTTCGAGCCGGACGTCGTTGCCGGCATCGAGTGGGTACTGCCTCGGCGACCGCTCACTGCGGAATTGGCGGCGGTGATGGACGCCGGGTATCTGCGCGGCGCCGACCTCTGGCATGTGGCGGCCGCGCTCTTCGTCACGCACGAGCCGGGCAGTACTGCCTTTCTCACGCTCGACCGGCGGCAACGAGCGGTCGCCGACGCCCTCGGCTTCCCGACCTGAGCCGCGCCGCGCGATCCCGCGAGCGTCCGCGCAAGGGCACTCGCTCCCTCGTGGGCGCGCGCCCTCAGTCGCCTCGCGCGGCGGAGCGGCCCGCGAGGTAGCCGAAGGTGAGGGCGGGGCCGATCGTGCCGCCGCCGCCTCCGTAGCCGGGGCCGGTCGGAGCGGCGATCGTGTTGCCTGCCGCGTGCAGCCCGGCGATCGGCTTGCCGCGCACGTCCAGCACGCGGCCCTCGGCGTTGACGCGCAGCCCGCTGCTCGTGCCAAGCACGGCGACATGGACCTCGATCGCGTAGTAGGGCGGCCCGCCGATCGGGCCGAGGGTGCGCGCGCGTCCCTCGCGCGACGGGTCGCCGGTCGCGAGGCCGTACGCCGCCTCGCCGCGCCCGAAGTCCGGGTCCACCCCGCGCCCGGCCTGCTCGTCGAAGCGGGCGACCGTCTCGCGCAGGCCCGCGCCGTCGATGCCGCAGCGGGCGGCGAGCGCCTCGAGGCTCGGTGACGCCTCGAGCCAGGGTGGGTCGGGGGCGTCGGGCGCGGCGCTGAGCAGGCCGTAGGCGCGGCGGTAGGACTCGCCGAAGAGGAACCAGGCGGGGCGGTTCGGGTAGGTGAACGCGCCGGGGTCGAAGACGTGGAAGGCGCGCACGATGTCGTGGTAGTTGACCGCCTCGTTCACGAAACGCCGCCCGAGGCGGTTCACGAGGATCGAGCCCGGCAGCGAGCGCGGCCCGGAGAGGAAGCGCAGCTCGCCCTGCGCGTCGTCGGCGTCCGTCCCCTCACCGGTGAGGCGCACGGCCAGCGTCCACCACGCCTCGCCGAGGTTGGCGACAGCCGCGCCGCGCTCCATCGCCATGCGCAGCGCGTCGCCCTCGTTGAGCCCCTCCGGGCTGAGCAGCGCGTCGACCGGGCCGCGCAGCCAGTCGCGGCGCAGCTCCGCGTCCCACTCGAAGCCGCCCGCGGCGAGCACGACGCCGCGCCGCGCCTCGATCCGCCGCGTCTCGCCCGCCTGCTCCGCCTCGAGGCCGGCGACGCCGCCGTCCTCGGTGGCGAGCAGGCGCAGCGCGCGCACTCCGCGCTCGATGCGCACGCCGTGCGCGAGGCAGCCCGCGATCAGCGCGCCCGCCAGCGCGCGCCCGCCGGCCCACTCGCCGCTGTCGAGCACGAGCCCGCCGCCGGACCAGCTCGCGCTGTAGGGCAGCGGATCGCGCATCGCCTCGGCCAGATCGCCGAGGGCGGACGGGTCGAAGGGCGCGGGGTCGAGCGAGCGGCCGTTGGCGGCGCCGCCGGGCAGGTCGGACTGGTAGTCGGGGAAGGGCAGCGCGCCGCCCGCGGGGTTGCCGCGTCCGGCCGCGCTGAGGCGCAGCGGCGTCTCCGCCTCGAGGAAGCGCGCGGCCTCCGGGGCCGCTGCGACGAAGGCCTCGAGCAGGGCCGGGTCGGCGCGGCCGAGCGAGATCGCGCGCAGGTAGGTGAGCGCCTGTTGCGGCGAGTCCGGCAGCTCCAGCTCGCGCATGTGGTCGTTGTTCGGCAGCCAGGCGACGCCGCCGGAGACGGCGGTGGTGCCGCCGAGGCGGTCCGATCGCTCGAGCAGCAGCACCGAGCCGCCCTCGCCCAGCTCGACGGCGGCGCTGACGGCGGCGCTGAGGCCGGCCGCACCCGATCCGACGACGACGACGTCCGCGGACAGCTCGCTGCTCATGCGGCCATCGTACCCGCGCAGCGGGATACCATCGCCCACGCAATCGCCGGGCGATCCGCGCGCAGCCGCGAGGGGGAGTCATGCAGCAGCCGTATCGCTACCCGGACCCGGATTCCAGGTCGGCGCGGATGTTCGCGCGTGCGCGCGGGGTGCTGGCGAATGGCTACAGCCGCGTCGTCGCCTCGGCGCCCGGTCCGGGGCCGTACGTGCTCTACGCGCGCTCGGCGCAGGGGGCGCGGGTGACGGACGCCGACGGCCATGAGCTGATCGACTTCAACAACAACAACACCGCGCTGATCCACGGGCACGGGCACCCCGCGATCGTCGAGGCGGTCTCGAAGCAGATCGCGAAGGGCAGCGCCTACAGCTTCGGCAGCGAGGCGGAGTTGCGCCTCGCCGAGCTGCTGCAGGAGCGCGTGCCGAGCTGCGAGCGCCTGCGCTTCTCCAACTCCGGCACCGAGGCGGTGATGATGGCGATCCGCACCGCCCGCGCCTACACCGGCCGCCCGAAGATCGCGAAGGTCGAGGGCGCCTACCACGGCACCTACGACTACTCGGAGATATCCTACTGGCCCGGCTCCGATGTCTGGGGCGAGCCGGACCCGGCGCCCGTGCCCAACGCCGTCGGCGTGCCGCAGGGCGTGCTCGACGACACGATCGTGATCCCCTGGAACGACCCGGAAGCCGCGGAGCGCATCCTCGAGCCGCACGCGGAGCAACTGGCGGCCGTGCTGCTGGACCCGGTGTCCGACGTCGTGGCGCTGGTCCCGCCGTCGCCCGAGTTCCTCGCGATGCTGCGCGAGTTCACGCGGCGGCACGGCATCGTCTTCATCGTCGACGAGGTCGTCTCGCTGCGGCTCGGCTACGGCGGCGCGCAGGGCGAGCTGGGCATCGAGCCGGACCTGACGACCTTCGCGAAGATCATCGGCGGCGGCTTCCCCGTCGGCGGGATGGGCGGCGGCCAGGAGATCATGCGCGTCTTCGAGGGCAGCTTCTTCGCCCCCGACCCGGACGACCGCCCGCGCATCTCGCACGGCGGCACCTTCAACGGCAACGTCACCTCGATGACCGCGGGCCTGGCGGCGATGGAGCTGCTGACGCCGGAGGTGTGCGACCGCCTCAACGCCCTCGGCGACTACGCGGTGAAGGCGCTGCGCGGCGCGTTCGCCTCCGCCGGCTATCCCGGCCAGGTCACGGGGATGGGCTCGTTCTTCCGGATGCACCTGACGACGCGCCCGATCCGCAACTACCGCGACTCCTGGTGGCGCGAGGACGAGCGCGGCTGGATCTTCCAGTTGCAGGCTCACCTGCTGCGCAACGGCGTCTTCACGCAGCCGCACATGGGCTGCCTCTCCACCGCGATGACCGAGGCCGACCTCGATCACCTCGCCGGCGCCGTCGAGAGCGGCCTGCGCGAGTTGCTCGCCGAGGGCAAGGCGCCGCAGGCGTAGCCGCGGCGGGCGTCAGGCGGGAGCGACCGGGGTGAGCAGGCGGCGAGGATTGTCGACGAGCATCGTCTCGATCTGCGCCTCGCTCACGCCCTGCTCGCGCAGGGCGGGCAGCACCACCTCGTGGATCGTGGTGAAGGTCCACTGCGGCTGGTCCGCCAGGCCGAGGCCGGGCGGAAGCGCGTCGTACGAGGTGGCGGCGTCGTGCGAGAGCAGCATGCTCGCCTCGAGGCCGCGCTTGCAGAGCGCCGCGACCACCTCGATGCGCTCGGCCAGCGGCAGCTGCACGTTGAGGCCGAAGCGGTCCATCCCGATGAAGCTGCCACGCGCCGCGAGCCGCTCGAGGTAGCCGAGGTCCGTGGTGTCGCCGACGTGCCCGACCGCGACGCGCGCGAGGTCCACGCCCTCGTCGGCGAGGATCTCCTGCTGCCGCGCCCCGCTCTCGGCCAACGCCTCGCTGTGCGTGATGATCGGGACGCCGGTGGCCAGGTGCGCGCGCGCGACACAGCGCAGCAGGCGCTCGTTCTCCGCCGTCACTTCGTCGCCGCTGGCGATCTTGAGCGCCCCGGCGCGGATACTCGTACCACCGATGCCGCGCTCGATGTCGTCGACGAAGAGCTCGACGACGCGTTCCTCGGGTGTGTGCAGCAGGAAGCGCGAGGGCCGCATGTGCACGCCCGTGGCGACGACGATCTGCACCTCGCTGCGCTCGCCGATCGCCTGCTGCATGGTGATGTCGCGCCCGAGGTCGATGGTCGTGAGGTCGACGAGCGTGCGCACGCCGACGGCCGCCGCCCGCGAGAGCAGCTCGACGGCGTTCTCAACCTCGGCCGGCCGGTCGAAGGCCTGCGGCCAGTTCAGCTCGAGGCCGGGCGAGACCATCGCGAGGTGTTCGTGGAAGAGCGTGACGCCGAGGTCCTCGGGTGCGACCTCGCCGGTCACCGTGGAAATCGCTGCCATCGGCATCCTCCGTCGCCTGCCTGCCCGGGTGGGTGACCGGCTGTACGGTAGCGCCTTCGGCGGCGGCGAGCATGTCGCGGACGTGAGTGGGTGTGCCCGTGCTTGAGTGGGTCTTCCTCTTCGGCATCGGCTTCGCGGTCGGCATCTACGCCGGGTCCGTCGGGGCGGGCGGCGGCTTCCTGTTCGCGCCGATCCTGCTGCTCCGCTATCCGGAGGCCCTGCCGGAGGAGATCACGACGGCGACGCTGGCGGCGGTCGCGGTCGCCAACGCGGCTGCCGCCGCCTACGCCTGGATGCACAGGCGGGTCGACCGGCCGCTCTCGGGGGCGCTGGTCGCCGCGGCCTTGCCGGCCGCGCTCGTGGGGGCCGCCGCGACGTCGCTGATGCCGCGCGTGGCGTTCGCGCTCGCCTTCGGGCTGCTGCTCGCCTTCACCGGCGTCTACCTCGTCAGCCGGCCGGTGGCGCAGTTTGCCGAGCCGTTGCGCGCGGGCTGGCAGCGTGAACTGCGCGATCGCGCAGGCGTGACGTTCCAGTACCGCGTGCCGGTCTGGCGCAGCCTGTTCGCCGCGGCCGCCGCCGCGGGAGTGAGCACGCTGGTCGGCCTCGGCGGGGGGCTGTTCTACACGCCGCTCGCGGTGCGCGTGATGCGCATCCCGCACGCGCTCGCGGTGCCGACCGCGCAGGTGCTCATCACGGCGGTCTCGACGGGCGGCGTCGCGCTGCACCTGCTCGCGGGGCACACGGGCGAGCCGCTGAACGACATGCCGCTGCTCACGGCCGGCGTGATCGTCTCCGTGCCGCTCGCGCGGCGGATCCACGACCGGCTGGGCGAGGGTCTGCTCACGCGCGCGCTCGCCGCCGGCATCTTCCTCGTCGGCGTGCAGACCGCGGCGCTGGCCTTCTTCTAGCGGTCGCTACGGCGAGGCTGCTCCAGATAGCTGAGCGCCGCGCGCGCCAGCAGTCCGGACCGCGTCTCGCCTTCCCGCGCGGCGGCCTCGTCGACGATGGCGAGCACGCGCTCCGGCAGCGTGATGTTGACCCGCCGGGTCCTGCTGCTCAGCTTCGAGATGTCGACGTCGGCGAGCGCCCAGACTCCTCCGTGGTAGTCCTCGTTCGCCCGGTGCGTCTCCAGCGGCTCCCGCAAGGGGAGCGGTTCGCCATCCATGAGCAGCCCCTCGATGTGGCAGGCGATCGCTTCGTGAGCCGACACGATGGCGTCCTCAAGGCTCTCTCCGGCCGAGAAGCAGCCGGGCAGGTCCGGCACGGTGACCCCGTACTCGCTCTCCAGATCCTTGTGCACCACGATCGGAAAGCGCATCAGCGTTCCCTCCACTCCCATCCCAGACCCTTGCGTAACTCCCGTTTCGAGGGCAGTCCGTCCCCCTCTCCCCTCGCGGGAGAGGGCGGGGGTGAGGGGGTCCGACACTCGCCGGGCTACAAGCCTTCGAGGGCAGGCGCGCGCCCGTTGTGGGGGGCGCAGCCCCCCACGCCCCCGGCAGCCAAGACACAGCCCCGAGGGCGATCGCGCAGCCCCCACGGGGGATGCGCCCCATGCCCCCGTCCGGACCGGAGTCGCTCGCTGCTGCCTGTCCCTCCTCGTGCTCCGGGAGGCGGTCGCTACGGCGAGCTCGCGCCGTACTCCTCGAGGATCACGCTCGACTCGAAGCCGGAGACGGCGCGGCGCAGGATCAGCAGGTCGTACTTCTTGCCGTCGCGGTCGCGCACGTGCTGGTGCAGCACCGCCTCGTTTTCGAAGCCGAGATTCTGGAAGACAGTGATCGCCGTGCGCTGGTCCGTCGTCATCTGGGCGACCATCTTCTCGACGCCCATCTCCGAGGCGATGCGGAACGCCTCCGTCGTCAGCAGCCGGCCCAGGCCCTGGCCGCGCATCGTGGCCGACACCATCACCCGCAGCTCGGCGACGTGGCGCATCCACTCGAGGTGGCTGCGATCGACGACGGCGTAGCCGACGACCGCGTCCCCGCGGAGCGCCAGCACCGTCGCCAGCTCGTCCGCGACGACCGCGCGGATCCAGTCGTCCACCTCCTCGGGGCGGGTGATGTCGCGGCGCAGGAAGAGCAGGTCGTGCGTCGGCAGCGACTGCGCGAAGGCGAGGATCGCGTCGCGGTCGGCGGGTTCGGGCGGGCGCAGCAGCACCGCGCCCTTGCGCAGCGGCAGCTCGACCGGGTAGCGGCTGTATATCGTGGTCATGCTGAGGCGATCTCGCGCCTTGCGCGCCGCGCTGTCAAGAGGGCGCCGCGTCTCGCTCGCGCTGGTGACGCTGCTCAGTCCCCGCTATCGTGCCTGCGGGAGGGACGATGACCACGATCCTGCTGTCCGAGGCCTTCCTCGAGCGCTACGGCGAAGCGTTCCACCGCGCCGTGGCCGACGCCGGCATCGAGGCCGAGATCATCACGCTGCCGCCCGACCCGGATGCGCGGCTCGCCGACGAGCAGTGCGTGGGTATCGAGATCGCCTGCTACAGCATTGATCTCATCTCCGGCCCGCTCAGGCGCAGCTTCTTTTCCTCGCTGCACCGCGCACCGCGCCTGCAGTGGCTACACGTCCGCAACGCGGGAGTCGATCACCCGATCTTCGGGCGCATGCTGGCGCGCGGCATCACGCTCACCAACTCCGCCGGTGCTACGGCCGAGCCGATCGCGCAGTCGACGATCGCCGCGCTGCTCGCGCTCTCGCGCGGCTTCCCCGCCTACGCCGACGCGCAGCGGCGGCACGCCTGGGAGCAGGCCGACGACGAGCGGAGGCCCGATCTCCTCGAGCAAACGCTCGTCGTCTTCGGCCTCGGCGAGATCGGGTCGGCGATCGCGCGCATCGCCCGGGCGATCGGGATGCACGTCGTCGGCGTGCGGCGCAGCCCGGCCCGCGAGGGCGATCCCGTGGACGAGCTGCATCACCCGGACGAGCTGCCCTCGCTGCTGCCGCGCGCCGACTGGCTCGCGATCGCCTGCCCGCTGACTCCGGAGACGCACGGACTGTTCAATGCCGGGGCGTTCGCGGCGATGCCACGAGGGGCGCACGTGCTGAACATCGGCCGCGGCCCGATCGTCGACGAGCAGGCGCTGATCGAGGCGCTGCAAACGGGGCAGATCGGCGGCGCCTACCTCGATGTCTTCGAGGAGGAGCCGCTGCCGGAAGAGTCGCCGCTCTGGGACATGCCGCAGGTGATCGTCACGCCGCACAACTCGGGCGCCTCGATGGGCAACGACCCGCGAGCGGTGGCGATCTTCCTCGACAACCTCGGGCGCTGGGCGCGCGGCGAGCCGTTGCGCAACGTCGTCCGCGAGGCGGGCTCGTAGCCGGCCCGGGAGGCCAGAAGGAGACAGCGATGGACAAGCCGTATCTGACGATCTGGGACCAGCCGGGCGGCCGCGCGGACCAGATCGCGTTCGTGCAGGAACTGGAGCGGCGCGGCTTCCCCGGCGTGTGGGCGCCGAGCCGCGGCGACAACGTCGCGTTCCTGCTCGCCGTCCTCGAGCGCACCGAGCGTATCACCGTCGGGACGGGCATCGCGCACATCTATCTGCGGCACCCGCAGCTGATGGGGCAGGCGGGCTCGCTGATCGAGGAGCTGCACCCCGGCCGGCTGCTGCTCGGCCTTGGCGTCTCGCACCAGCCGATGCACAAGGCGCTCGGGCTCAACGTCGGGCGGCCGCTCGCCGACATGCGCGAGTACGTCGCGGAGATGCGGGCGCACACCGAGGGCGCGGCGTTCCCGCGGCTGGTGCTCGCAACGCTGCGCCGACGCATGACGGCGCTCGCCGGCGAGATCGCCGAGGGCGGGCTGTGGGCCAACGGCATCCGATCGCACATGGCCGACTCGCTCTCCGAAGTCCCGCCCGATCGTCGCGAGGGCTTCTTTGCCGGCAACCTGCTCGCGACCGCCGTCGACGACCGCACGGCCGCTCTCGCCGCCGCGCGCGCCGGGCTGCGCCGCTACTTCGAGCTGCCCTACTACCAGGCCTACTTCGAGGAGGCCGGCTACCACGACGAGGTGGCCGCCGCTCGTGCCGCCACTGCGGCCGGCGACGGCGATGCGCTGCTCGCGGCTATCTCGGAGCGCTTCATCGCCGACTCCTGTCTCGTGGGTACGGCCTCGGAGGTGCGGGAGCAGGCGGAAGCCTGGGCGGACGAGGGCGTCACGCTCGTGCTCTCGCCCTCGGCGGGTGACCGCGCGGGGCTGGAACGGGCGCTGGCGGCATTCGAGTAGCGAGGGGAGACAGCGATGGACAAGCCGTATCTGAGGATCTGGGACCAGCCCGGCAAGCGAGCGGAGCTGATGGCGCTCGTGCAGGACCTGGAGCGGCGGGGCTTCCCCGGCGTCTGGGCGCCGAGCCGTGGCGACAACGTCGCCCTCCTGCTCGCGATCCTCGAGCGCACCGAGCGCATCACGGTCGCCACGGGCATCGCGCACATCTACCTGCGGCATCCGCAGCTGATGGGGCAGGCGGGCTCGCTGATCGAGGAGCTCCACCCGGGACGCCTGCTGCTTGGCCTCGGCGTCTCGCATGAGCCGATGCACAAGGCGCTCGGGCTCAGCGTCGGGCGGCCGCTCGCCGACATGCGTGAGTACGTCGCGGAGATGCGGGTGCACGCCGAGGGCGCGGTGTTTCCGCGCCTGGTGCTCGCGACCCTGCGCCGCCGCATGACGGCGCTCTCCGGCGAGATCGCCGATGGCGCGCTCTGGGCGAACGGCATCCGATCGCACATGGCGACCTCGCTCGCGGAAATCCCGCCCGATCGGCGCGAGGGCTTCTTCGCCGGCACCTTCATCGTGACCGCCGTCGGCGACGACCGAGCGAGCGGACTCGCCTCAACGCGCGCCGCGCTGCGCGTGTACTTCGAGCTGCCGTACTACCAGGCCTACTTCGAGGAGGCCGGCTACCACGACGAGGTAGCCGCCGCCCGCGCAGCCATCGCGGCGGGCGACGACGATGCGCTGCTCGCCGCGATCTCGGAGCGCTTCATCGCCGACGCCTGCCTCGTGGGCACGGCCTCGGAGGTGCGCGAGCAGGCGGAGGCCTGGGCCGAGGAGGATGTCACGCTTGTGCTCTCGCCCGCGCTGGAGGATCGCGCCGCCGTCGAGCGGGCGCTCGCGGCGTTCGAGTAGCGAGGGCAGACAGCGATGGACAAGCCGCATCTCCGGATCTCGGATCAGGCCGGCTCGCGCGCCGAACAACTCGCGTTCGTGCAGGAGCTGGAGCGGCGCGGCTTCCCCGCCGTGTGGGCGCCGAGCCGCGGCGACAACGTCGCGCTCATGCTCGCCATCCTCGAGCGCACCGAGCGGATCAGCGTCGCCACGGGCATCGCGCACATCTACCTGCGGCACCCACAGCTGATGGGGCAGGCGGGTTCGCTGATCGAGGAGCTGCACCCGGGACGGCTGCTGCTCGGGCTTGGCGTCTCGCATCAGCCGACGCACCAGGAGCTGGGGCTCAGCGTCGGCCGGCCGATCGCGGACATGCGCGAGTACGTCGCCGAGATGCGCGCGAACACCGAGGGGGCGGCCTTCCCGCGCCTGGTCCTCGCGACGCTGCGTCGACGCATGACCGCGCTCGCCAGCGAGATCGCCGACGGCGCGCTCTGGGCCAACGGCCTCCGCTCGCACATGGCGACCTCGCTCGCCGAGATCCCGCCCGAGCGTCGCGACGACTTCTTCGTCGGGACGTTTATCCCGACCGCGGTCGACGACAACCGCGCCGCCGCCCTGGCCGCGGCGCGCGACAAGCTGTTCCTCTACTTCTCGCGGCCCTACTACCAGGCGTACTTCGAGGAGGCCGGCTACCACGACGAGGTCGCCGCCGCCCGCGCCGCCATCGCGGCCGGTGACGAGGAGGCGCGGCTCGCGGCGATCTCCGAGCGCTTCATCGCCGACGCCTGTCTCGTGGGCACGGCCTCGGAGGTGCGGGAACAGGCGGAAGCCTGGGCCGCCGAGGGCGTCACGCTCGTGCTCGCGCCTTCGCCGGACGATCGCGCCAGCGTCGAGCGGGCGCTCGCGGTCTTCGAGTAGCGCGGGGGCTCCCGCCGGCCATTGCATTCGTTCGGTTCGTTAACGTTCGGTCCCCTACGATGGACCGGCGATGGCGTTGCCTCCCCAGTTCGACGAGCCGGCGTTCGAGAGCCTCCAGCGCATCGATCGCGCTCTCGATGTCGGCCAGGCGCATGTCTTCCGTGTGCTCTGGTTCTGGCTGCCCCCCGGCTCGGTAGCCCGAAATCCGCAGTTCCAGGCGCTGCTCGCCTCGCGCTTCCTCACCGATGTCGCGATCAACGCCCTGATCTTCGGCGCGCTGATCTCGACGGCGCGCGGGGACGGGGGCGCGATCGAAGCGGCGCTGCTGGGCACCGCCTTCCTGTTGCCCAGTCTGCTGCTCGGGCTCTATGGCGGGGCCGTCGCCGATGCGCTCCCGAAGCGGGTCGCCCTCGCCGGCGCCTACGTGGGGATGGGCGTGCTCACGCTCGCGGTCGCCTTCGTGTTCGGCTCGGACTTCCGATCGCTGCTGGTCGTGATCTTCGTCGTGCGCCTCCTGCACCAGTTCTCGCAGCCGTCCGAGGCGTCCACGCTGCCGCTCGTCGCGACCGCCGAGGAGCTGGCGGCGGCGAACTCGATGCTCGGCCTGATCTCCTCGGCGGCGGACCTGCTGGGGAAGGCGGTGCTGGCCCCGCTGATCGTGCGCGCGTACGGCGTCGACCCGGTGACAATCATCGCCGGGATGCTGTTCCTGTTCTCCGCCACCCGCGTCTTCGATCTGCGCCCGCCGCCACATCCGGGGCCGGTGGGGGTGGGCGAGGGGTCCGCGCCGACCTCGACGATGGGGGTCGTGCGCTGGCTGCTCGCCGAGCGCCAGGTGATGTGGATGCTGGTGCTGGCCGCGCTGGCGAGCACGATCAACGTCGTCCTCGCGATGCTCGGTCCGCAGTACGTCAGCGAGGTGCTCGACGTCGACCCCGCGAACACGCTCTACGTCTTCGCGCCGGCGCCGATCGGCCTGCTGGCCGCCCTCGGCCTCGCGCCGCTGCTGATCCGCTGGGCCGGCGAGCGCCCGATCGCGATCCTGGGCTTCGTCCTCGTCTCCTCGGCGGTGACGGCGCTCGGCCTCGTCGCCACGCTGACCGATCTGTTCGGCTGGCTGCTGTTCTTCAGCATCCCGGGCGTGGGGCCGCGGGTGGAGATGGCGGCGCTGCTCTCGATGTTCCTCGGGGCGGGGGTGACGCTGGCGGTGGTGGCCACGCAGACCTACATCAGCCGCACCGTGCCGCTGCGCATCCAGGGGCGCGCGTTCGCGCTGCTGGGCCTGCTCAAGGACGGCTTCGCGATCCCGCCGCTGCTCCTGATGGGGGCGCTCGCGAGCACCGTCGGCGTGGCCACCGTGATCACGGTCTCGCCGATCTTCCTGCTCGCGCTCGCGATCGCCATCGACCGCAGCGTCAGCCGCTTCGGGCGTGGCCCGCGCCTGCCCGCGCCGGACGTGCCCCACTAAGGTTCGCCCGAGGGCGTTCCCGGCTGCTGGTGCGGCTACGGGTAGAGCGGCGTGCGTTCGAGGCCGGCGGTCTGATCGAGGCCCAGCATCAGGTTGAGGTTCTGCAGCGCGTTCCCGCTCTGCCCCTTGAGCAGGTTGTCGATCGAGGAGATCACGACCACGCGCCGCTCGTCCGGCGAGCTCACCAGCGAGATGTCGCAGTAGTTCGAGCCTGTCGTCTGCTTCAGCGACGGCGGTGCGTCCAGCACGCGCACGAACGGCGCGCCCTCGTAGAACTCGCGGTAGCGCTCGATCAGCGCATCGCGCGAGGCGCTGCGGCTCAGCGTGAGGTGCATCGTGCTGAGGATGCCGCGCGTCGTGCCGAGCAGGTGCGGCACGAAATGCACGCTCGCCGGCGCGCCCGCGAGGCCGCCGAGGGTCTGTTCCGCCTCGACCACGTGCTGATGGCTGAACACGCGGTAGGGGACGACGTTGTCGTTGAGGTGCGAGAAGTGCTGCGCGGCCGCAGGCTTCTTGCCCGCGCCCGACGACCCGGTGAGCCCGTCGACCACCACCGACCCGCCCTCGACCAGCCCGTCGGCGAACAGCGGCGCGAGGCCGAGCGTGATGCCGACGGCGAAGCAGCCGGGGTTGCCGACGATCGGCGCCCCGGCGACCGCCTCGGCGCGCAGCTCCGGCACGCCGTAGCTCGCGCGTCCGAGCAGCGCGGCGGCCTCGTGCGCGCTATCGCCGATCGAGGGGTGCGCCGCCGCGTAGCGCGCGTAGGCGGCCTCGTCCGGGAAGCGGAAGTCACCCGAGTAGTCGAGGAAGCGCACGCCCGCATCGGCGAGCGCCGCCGCGTAGCCCATCGAGACGCGGTCCGGCGTGGCGAAGACGACTGCGTCGCAGTCGCCGCCGATGTCGGCATCGCCGGGCGCCTGCACGACGAGGTCCGTGCGGCCGGCGAGGTGCGGGTAGATGTCCGCGATCGGCCGTCCGGCGTCGTCGCGCGCGATCAGCGCCGAGGGCTCGAGCGCGGGGTGCTGGAGCAGCAGTTCGAGGATGCCGAGGCCGCCGTAGCCGGTCGCCCCGACGATCTGCACGCGCATGGTGGCCTCCGTTGCTCCGATCCCGACCCTTGCAGGATAGGCGGCAGGCGCGCCTGCCGGAAGGTTCGCCGCCGTCTAGCCTGTGCCGGCCTCGCCGGCCGCGCCCTCGCCGCCTTCGAGCAGGTCCACCAATTCGAGGGCCAACCAGATGCGGCCGCGCGCCCGGCCGGTGATCTCGGTGAGGATGCCCGCCCGCTCGAGGTCGGCGATCGCCTGGTAGGCCGTTGGCGGGGTGACCGGGTGGCCGGCCCCGGCGAGCAGCTCCCTGGCCAGCGCTGCGGTCACGGCGAGGGACTGACGCCGGATCAGCGAGGCGAGGCGGAGCGCCGTGGGCGTCGCGCCTCCCTGCTCCAGCCGCAGCCGCCACTCGTCATCGAGGGCGATCAGGCGTTTCGCCGTCGCGACGGATGCCCGCGCCTGCGAAGCGAAGGCGCGCAGCATGTACGCGAGCCAGCCGGCCCAGTCGCTGCGCGCGCTGACCGCGAAGAGGCGGTCGTAGTACTCCTGCCGGTGCTCGAAGAGGTACGGGCTGATGTAGAGCAGCGGATGATCGAGCCGCCGCCGCCGGGCGAGCAGCAGCGGGATCAGGATCCGCCCGACGCGCCCGTTGCCGTCACGGAAGGGGTGAATCGCCTCGACGGCGTAGTGCACCCACGCGATCTCCACCAGCGGCGGCGTATCGGGCGGCGAATCGATGTATCCGAACAGGCTGTCGAGGCAGCCGAGCATCCGGTCGGGAGGCGGTGGGGTGTATATCACCTCGCCGCCGCCGGTGATGTAGTTCTGGACGTTCCGGAACTCACCCGGGGCACTGCGCGCCTCGTCGGGCGCCCCCGCCATCAACGTGCGGTGCACGTCGCGAACGAGGTCGGCGTCGATCGGGACGCCTTCGCGGATGCGGTCCAGCCCCTCGTCGAGCGCCCCGACGTAGTTGAGGGTCTCCTGCGCGTCACCGTCCGGCGGCGGCCCGCCGGCTGCCTCGAAGGCGGCGAGCTCGCCGAGCGACGTGCGCGTGCCCTCGATCTGGGAGCTGCGTACGGCCTCCTGCCGGATGTACGGCGCGGCCAGCGTGTTCGAGTCGTGGAGCAGGCCGCCGAGGCCGACCAGCTGTCCGAGCCAGTACTCGGCATCGGCGAGCAGCGCACCCGTGCTCGCGATGGCGGCCTGCTCGATCGCGGGTGGGGGCGGCAGCGGGTTCGGGACGAACGTCAGGTAGCGCCCGCCGCCGCGAGGGCGTTGCGTCACGAGTTCGCCCGATGGGTTGGTGAATGCGGCGGCATCCATGGCGTTGATCCCTTCACTCGTTAGTTAAGTATAGTGCTAGATTCTTTAGATGTCGCCACGTGAGGTGTGTCCGGCTTAAGTAGCGTAAGCAGATGAGCGAATGATGTGGCAGTATGCGTCCACGCATGTCCGGCGGACGGGGTGCTCCCGCCCGCCCATCGTTAAGTTTTGGCCTCCTTACTTTAATGACGGTCTGACTTGCTGTCATCCACTAAAACAGCATCATCTGATGCGCAGTTCCGCGGATCGCATCACGCCCTGCCGTGCTACGGTCGCGGTCGTGAGCGCGGAGCCGCCCGGCTGGTCGCGAGTTCCTCCGGCGCCCGCCAGCGACTGCCGCCCGCCGGGCGCGACGTATCATGCGTTTCGCCCCGACCCGCCCCGCGGGGCGGCGAGGGCCGCGGGAGGACCACGATGGATCGCGTCCGGGTGGTCACCCTCGCGAGGATGGCGGGCCTCGAGACTCCGGATCTGAGGTGACGGCGATGGCAGCTCCCCTCGAGGACATCCGCGTACTCGATCTCACCCGCAATGTCGCCGGCCCGTACGCGACGAAGCTCCTCGCCGACTACGGGGCCGACGTGCTCAAGCTCGAGCCGCCCGACGGCGACCCGGCTCGCCGCTTCGGACCGTTCCCCGGCAACATCGAGGACCCCGAGGCGTCCGGCCTCTACCTCCACCTCAACACCAACAAGCGCTCCGCGACGCTCGATCCGGCGACCGCCGAGGGGGCGGCGACGATCCGCAGCCTCGCCGCGGAGTGCGATGTCGTGATCGAGGACCATGACGCGGGACGCGCCGCGGCCTGGGGTTGGGGTTGGGACGAGCTCTCGCGCGACCGCGACGACCTCGTGATGCTCTCGCTCACGCCCTTCGGCCAGGACGGGCCGTACCGCGACTACCTGGCTTCCGAGATCACCCTCCAGGCGATGGGTGGCCCGCTGCTGCTGACCGGGCACCGCAGCCGGGAGCCGCTGAAGTTCGCCGGCCACGTGGCGCACTACTCGGCCGGGGGGACGGCCGCGCTCGCCATCCTGCTCGCCCGCTACCGCGTCGAGGCGGGAGGCGCCGGCGACTACATCGACCTCGCGGTCTACGAGTGCCAGGCCGGGTTCCGCGACCGGCGCGCGGTCGACCTGACGGGCGCGGCCTACGCGGGCGTCACGATGCGTCGCCGGACCGGCGGCCAGCTGCCGGCGAGCGGCATCCGGCCTGCGATGGACGGCTACATCAACCTGCACGGGTTCGGCGCCCGGCTGCCGGGCTTCCTCGCCCTGATCGGGCGCGAGGATCTCATCACCCGGCAGGAGCTGTTCCAGGCCGTCGCCTACGTACCCGACGAGCTCATCGAGGAGCTCGAGGCGTCCTACGCGGAGTTCCTGCAGCGCACGCCGAAGATCGAGGCGCTCCGCCAGGCGCAGGAGTTCGGCATCCTCGGCGGAGCGCTGCTCACCATCGGGGAGGTGCTGCAGAATCCGCACTTCCGGGGTCGAGGCGCCTGGGACACGATCGATCATCCGCGGACCGGGCCGCTCGAGTACCCCGGCAGGCCGTTCATCATGAACGCCTCGCCCCGGCCCGCACCGCGGCGCGCGCCGCTGCTGGGCGAGCACGATGCGGTCATCGCGGCGCCCTCGGCCTGGGCGCCGCGCGAGGCGCCCCGATCGCCTCGAACGTCCCGGACGCCGCGGCCGGCGGCGGACGGCGGCCTGCTGCGACCACCCCTCGAGGGCGTGCGGGTGGCCGCCGCGACGGTGGTCTGGGCCGGCCCGTACAGCACGCAGCTGCTGGCGGAGTGGGGCGCCGAGGTGATCCGCGTCGAGTCGATCAACCGCATCCACCCGAACACTCGCGGCGCCGAGGTCGCCTTGACGAAGGAGCAGTGCGAGGAGCAGGTGCGCGCCGGCTCCAACCCGGCCGTGCTCTACCCTGATCTCGATCCGAAGGACGACCCCTGGAACCGCTCGGCCAACTTCAACTCCCACGCCCGCAACAAGAAGTCGATGACCGCCGACCTCTCAGCTCCCGAGGGCCGCGAGGCGTTCCTGCGCCTGGTGGAGGTCAGCGACGTGGTGATCGAGAACAACTCGCCGGGCGCGTTCGATCGTGCGGGCCTCACCTGGGACGACCTGCGCGAGGTGAACCCGCGGCTCGTCATGGTGCGGATGCCGGCCTTCGGCCTGTCCGGGCCCTACCACGACTACCGCTGCTTCGGCACCCACGCCGAGGCGATGGCCGGCCAGACGCTGCTCCGCCGCTACATCGACGGGGAGCCGCAGCTCTCCGGCGACGTGCTCAGCGCCGACGCGATGGCGGGGGTCCACGGCGCGGTCGCTGCGATGATGGGACTGCGCCACCGCGAGCGGACCGGCGAGGGCCAGCTCATCGAGCTGCCGCTCGCGGAGGGGTTCATCCCGACGCTCGGCGAGTTCATCCTCGACTACGTGATGAACGGCTACGAGGCGACGGCGCAGGGGAACACCCACCGCTGGCACGCCCCCCACGGCGTCTACCCGGCCGGCGGTGAGGACCAGTGGATCGCGATCGACGTCGCGACCGACGAGCAGTTCGCCTCGCTGTGCGCGGTCCTCGGGAGCCCCGGGCTCGCCTCCGACCCGCGCTACGCGAGCGCGGGGAGCCGCCGGGAGCATCGCGCCGCGCTCGAGGCGAGCATCGGCGAGCTGACCGCCGCCCGCGACAAGGAAGCGCTGTTCCACGAGTTGCAGGCGGCCGGCGTCTGCGCCGCCCCGCTGCGCGACGCGCTCGAGATCCTCGCGGATCCGCAGCTGAACGCGCGCAACTGGTTCCGGGAGATCCACATGCCGACGGTGGGCACGCACCGCTACCCCGGCTACCTCTTCAAGATGCGCAACACCTCGGACGAGGTGCGGCTCCCGCCGCCGCGGCTGGGCGAGCACAATGAGGAGGTGTACCTCGACCTGCTCGGCTACTCACGCGAGGAGTACGAAGCGCTCGTCGAACGCGGCCTCGTCGGCACGCGCTACCCCGCCGAGATCCTGACGGGCTGACGCGCGGATGGTGGCATGAGCGCGGAGCGGCCTGACTGGCGCGAGTTCCTCGGCCTCGATGACGCGGCGCTGCTGCGCCAGTGCGAGTTCGACCGCTTCCGCGCGAGCGGGCCGGGTGGGCAGAAGCGCAACGTCACCGAGTCCGCCGTGCGCCTGCGGCACCGCCCCTCCGGCGTCAGCGCCGAGGCCAACGAGTCGCGCTCGCAGCACGAGAACCGGGCGCGCGCCCTGCGCCGCCTGCGCCACGCGATCGCGCTGCAACTGCGCGCGCCCGTGACCCTCGAGGGCTACACGCCCGCTCCCGAGCTCGCCGCCGCGCGCACGAAGGACCGCAGGCTCGTCCTCGGTCGCCGCGACGCGCGCTACAGGGCGGCGCTCGCCTCGCTCTTCGACATCCTCGCGGCCGCGCAGTGGCGACCGAGCGAGGCGGCGCGGGCGCTCCGCGTCACGAACGCCTCGCTCACGCGCTTCATCGAGGCCGATCGCGTCGCCTGGCGTGCGCTCAACGAGCGCCGCCGCGAGCACGGGCTGTCGTCGCTGCGCGGGCGGTAGCGGCTAGCGAAGGTCGAACGCGCGGGACTCGATCGCGACGATCTTGCCGCCCCGGTACTCCCAGATCTCGACGAAGCCGGTCACGAGGTCGCCCGTGGCGTTCCAGTCGAGCGGCGAGGCCGCGCCGTCGTAGTCGATCTCCTCGCCGTTGCGCACGGCCTCGAGGGCGGCCCGGACCCCCTCGGGGCCGGCGATGACCGTCCGGCCGGGCGGCTGCACCACGCTGCGCAGCTGATCGCGGATCGCGGCGCTGTCGGTGGAGCCGGCGGCCTCGGCGGCGAGCGCGATCGCGATCACGGCGTCGTAGCCCTCGCGCACGTAGGCGCGCGCCGGCTGCTCGCCGTATTGCGCGACATAAGCACTGTTCCACGCCGCCGTCGAGGGCTCATCGGGGCCGCTGCCGGGCGCTGTGCCCCGCGAGCCGTCGAGGTGCTCGGGGCCGATCTTCGCGGCCAGGTCCTCGCTGCGGGTCGCGTCGGCGAAGACGAACTTCGTGAAGACGCCGTTCTCGATCGATTCGCGCAGGAAAACCTCCGCCTCGCCCGGGAAGGCGACGACGACCAGCAGAGCGGCGCCGCCGCGCGCGGCCTGCTGCAGCTCGGCCAGGTACGAGGTCTGACCGAGCGCCGAGTAGGACGCGGCCGAGACCGTGCCGCCGAAGTGCTGCGTGAACACCTCGGCCAGCCCCTGCCCGTAGGCGTCGTCGCGGTAGAGCAGGCCGACGTTGTCGAGCCCCTCCTCGCGCGCGAGCGCGGCGAGGATCACGCCCTTCGCGACGTCCGAGGGGGCGCTGCGGAACAGGAAGTCGTTGTCGTTCGAGGTGGACAGCGCCGGCGAGGAGGCGGACGGCGTGATCATGACGACGCCCGATGGCCCGATCACGCTCTCCGTCACCGCGAGCGTCACCGTGCTGGAGATCGCGCCCACGATCGCCTGCACGCCCTCGACCTCGACGAGGCGGCGCGCCTCCTCGTCGCCCTGCGTCGGGTTCACCTTCGTGTCGCCCGCGACGAGCACGACGTCGCGGCCGTTCACGCCGCCGGCCTCGTTGATGTGCTGCACGGCGAGTTCGACGCCGACGCTGATCACGTCTCCCAGCTCGGCGAGCGAGCCGGAGCGATCGGCGAGGTAGCCGATCCTCAGTTGCTCGGCCTCGTCCTCGCCGTCACCGCCGCACGAGGCGGCGACCAGGGCGCCCGCAGCGAGCAGCAGGAGGACCAGTCCGGCGGTCAGCTTGCGCATGCGCTCAGCCTACTGCGATGGCGCAACGCGTGCTCAGGCCGCTCACTCGGGGCTGGTGGTTGGTCCGCTACGGGTAGAGGGGAGGCCGCCGCGGCCGTCGCGACGGCCTCCTACCTCACACCCCGCCGACTGGCGGCGGGGTTGGGGGGCGAGTTAGTGCTCCGGGGAGGTGTCCACCCTCTGGCCGGAGTCGGCGACCACGACGGCGTGCGAGAGCCCTGCCGCGTTGCCTGCGCGGTCATGGATGCTGCCGCCGTTCAGTCTCAGGCTGTTGGCGCTGATGCCGATCCCGTCAAGGTCGTTGTCGCCGTCCTGCACCTCGTACTGGAAGACGGCTGTCCCGCCGAACGACCGGCCTGATCCCTGACTGGTTTCGGTCCGCAGCGCCGCCTGCCTTGCCACGCCGCCAACGTCCAGATCGAGTTGCAGATCGCCGCTGATCGTCACGGGCTCGCTGAAGGTCACCTCGACGCTGACGACCTCGCCGGCCGCGTACGCGTCGCCGTTTGCCGGATGGGACTCGAAACTGACGGTCTCGACGGACGGTGCGACTGCATCGACCTTGTGGCCGGGGAGATGATCCGTGCCGGCGTAGTGCCGATCCCGGTCGAACGCCGTTCCGTCGGCCTTGATGGTGCCGGCGCCGCCAAAGCTCCCGTATCCGACCATGATGCCCAGGGGATCCATATCGCCCGGTGCGACGGTGTAGCCGAACACCAGCGTGTCGGTCGCGGAACCCCCGAGGTACTGTGCCTCGCGCCACGAACGCGAGAAGTCGCCCCATGACTCGTAGCCGACCCACAGCGACACGCGCACGTCGCCTTCCACCAGCACGTCAGTGTTGAAGGTCCTCGAGATCTCGATGACCTGGTTGGCGCGATAGGCCGTCCACTCGCCAGGCGGAGCAGAGATGACCCGCGTGCTCTGCGCGTAGGGCCGGCCATCGACCTTGTGGGCTGGCGACGTCCCGCCGCCGCCGTGGGTGTACTCGATCGGTACATCGGTCCCTTTCGCGTTGATCTTCCCGCTGAAGCCGGAGGCGGGGTTGTGGTTCTCGTCCGCGCGGGCGGAGCTGACGCTGACGCCGTCGGTGTCTCTGTCGGCGGCCTGCACCTGGTACCTGAAGACCAGGTACTTGCCACCGGAGCCGGTGTAGTACCTTGCCCCGCGCCAGGTGGAGTCGCTGCCATCGCCGATATACAGGCTCAACAGTGGAGTCCCCTCCACCTCGACTTCCTGGTCCAGGGTCACCGTCACGTCGATGCTTTCGTTGTCGCGGTAGGTGTCCCCGTCGACGGGGACCGAGGTGAGCTCCACGCTGGTGACCTCGGGAGCGTCGTCGTCGGCGATTGTGATCACGCAGGGGTGCCACACGTTGTCGTCAAAGAAGCCGATGCTGAAGGTCTCGTCATGTTCGGGCTGCGAGTCCTCCGTCGTGATCACGGGGATCCACAAGGACGAGCTGTCCCGGTCTCCCCTCATGAACACACCGTTGTAGGGACGAAGTCGCTCCCGGAGGCAGTGTGGCCACCGTGCACGGTGAAGATCGTCGCCCCGATATATCTCTCGCCCGGCCAGCGGACTTGCATTTGAGCGGTTTCGCCCTCTGGAATCGGCGAGGGGCAGACCGTGTAGATCGCGTTGTGGTCGGCGTAGGCGGGACGATGCGGGGCGGGCGCGAGGGCGATCGCGCAGAGCAGGAGGATCACGGCAGCGGGGACCTTGTATATCGCGGCCAGTCTGCTCAGCCGCCTTCCGAAGTTCCTGCTCCTCTCCCTCATCGCACGCCTCCTGACACTCAATCCCATAGCGATATCCTGTATATTGTCCCACTATTGAATTGTATTGCACGTTATGTGTTTCACAAGCGGTGGGGCTCACATCAGGATCGCCAAGCCGGCTGTCGGCCTCGGCATTGCTCACGGATCCGGGTGTCGTGGGACGGCCGTCGGTGGCTGCCCGGCCCCGCGCGGGCCGCGCCTCAGACCCGCTCGATGGTGGCGGTCAGGCCGTGCGATTTGAGGCGGTCGCGGTAGAGCTCGGCGCGCTCCAGCGGGCAGGCGATCACGTCGGCGCGGCCCCTGAGGTGCGCCTCGAGCATGATCGCCGTCGCGCCGCGCACGTCCAGTTCCGGTACCGAGGCGAGGAGCGCGCGCACGACGTGGGCCATCTCGTTCACGTCGTCGTCGTGCAGGATCACGCGGTAGGGCGGCAGCGTCTCGCTCAGCGTGCGCTCGCGCAGCGCGGGGTCGCGCGTGGGCGCGGACGGCGTCGGCGTGGGCGGCGAGGTCATCGAGCGCGCTCGCGAGGCGCCGATCAGTAGCGCCAGGTGATCATGCGCTCCGGGCGCAGGCGCAGGATCACCTCGCCCTCGCGAGGCGCGTCCGGCAGCTCGTCCTCGGGGACGCCGCGCTGGCGGCGGCCTTCGCGCTCGATGGCGAGCCGCTCGTCATAGTCGCGCACGATCTCGAGGTCGCCCTGCAGCAGCACGCCGCTCCAGTCGCCGGACGCCTTCGAGCCCGCGACCATCAGCGAGGCGCGCGGGTTCGCCTCCGCGTTGCGCACCTTGCGCGTGTTCGCCGGCGTGCCGACGTAGACCACGTCGCCGATGCGGTAGTAGCCGAGGGCGACGCTGTGCGGATAGCCGTCCGCGTCCACGGTGGTGAGCACCGCCCACTCGCTGCGGCGGTCCAGGTACTCGGCGATCTCCGGGTCTTCGATGCTGGGGCTGTCGGTCATCTCGCGGTCCGTCGGTTGCTCGCTGGTGGACGTGCGCAATCTGTCACGTCGCGACGGGCTCCGCTACTCCGCAGCGGCCGCGCTCACGCCGTTGATCTCATCGATCACTGCGAGGAGATCGCCCGAGCGGTAGAAGTTCACCGCCACCAGGTTCGGCGTCTGTCCGCGCTCCGCCGCGCAGTCGCGCAGCCGCGGCAGCAGCACGTCCCGCGCGTTGAGCAGCTCCGCATCCTCCGGCGTCGGCGTGATGTCCTCGATCCAGTGGTTGACGAGGAACAGTGGCGCGTCGGCGGCGCCGCGGTTGGGCTCGCAGTTGAGGTCCTCGACGGAGTGGAAGGCAAACGGCGTCTCCTGCGTTAGCTCGAAGCCGCGATGCAGCCACGGGACGGGCGCGCGGTCGGCGTGCTCCGTCATCACGATCAGCCGCTGGTTGCGCTCGACCAGCTCGCCCAGCGTCGGCCACGGCGCATCGCGGCCGGGGTGCGCGTAGGCGTAGCGCTCGAGGCCGGCTTCGGCGAACGCGGCGGCGATGTCCTCCGCCGGCGCCTCGTCCTGGATGAAGACGATCAGCACCTCGCCGGGGTTGGTGGCGAGGAAGCGGCGAATGTCGTCCAGCGCCTCGCGCAGCGGCGTCGCGCCCACCTCGCAGAAGCCGTGGCAAAGGTAGAGTTCGCGATCCTCGTGCGGGCCGAGCCCCGCCGCGATGCGGTCGCGAGCGTCGACGACCTGCGCGCCGTACAGCTCGACCATCGCCCCGCGGTCCTTGCCAAGCAGCTCTGTCGCGACGCCCCTGATCGAGGGGAATCCGAACCAGACGTCGATCAGCAGGCCGCGGATGCCGTAGTCGAGTTGCTCGGCGATCCCCTCGCGGTGCGCGGCGAACAGCCAGCCCTCCGAGGCCGCCGACATCGAGTTGTGCGTGGCGGCGAAGGCGACCTCGTTGAGCGGGCGGCTGCAGAGCTCGGCATGGCCGTTGCAGACCGCCTCCCGTCCGCGGACACCCCCTCCGAACAGGCCGAGGCCCGCGAGCAGCACCACGATGGCCACGGCGCCGCCCGCGATCAGCACGGCGAGCGCGGCGATGCGTAGCCCCGGCGAGAGCTGCGGGCGCAGCTCGGCGGATGCGGCGGCCCTCGCGACATCGCCCGAGGTGGTGGCGCGCTCCTTCCAGAGCAGGCGCACCAGCTCGATCAGCCCGAGGTAGATGGCGGCGAGGCCGGCGAGCGCGACCACGACGGTCACGAGGTCGTCCGTGCGGAACAGCGCCAGCCAGCCCAGCGCCACGGCGGCGATGGCGCGCACGAGCCGCCCGGCGTTGGACTGCGGCGCGGTCGCCAGTCGCCACGCCCGCATCAGCAGCTCGCCCACGTCGAGGCTGGCAAGTTGGGGGGCCGCGGCCAGCACCAGTCCGCCCGCGCCGAGCGCGAAGCTCCACGCCCGCAGGTCGCCGAGGAACGCGTCCCACACGCCCGCGGCTGCCGCGCCCCGGAGGCCGCCGCCCGCGAACTCCTCGAGCGCCGCCTTGCCCACATCGAGCGCGAGGATCGTCACGGCGGCGACGATCGCGACGGTGATTCCGATGCGTATGAGGGCGCGCCGCCGCCCTCGCGCGACCGCCCACGACGCCGCGAATGCGGCGAGCGCCAGCAGCGGCAGCAGCGCCGCCAGGACGCGGATCGTTCTGGCGATGGACAGCGTGGTGTCGACGAGCTCCGAGTCCGCGAGTTCCACTACCGCGCTGTCGAGCGAGGGCAGCGATTCGGCGAGTTCGGGACTGAAGCTCGCCAGCGTGACCTCGACGGCGATCGAGGCGTCGACGAGCTGCAGCACGATCGGGTCGTCGGAGAAGAGCGTGCGGTGCGTCTGGCGCAACGCCGTCGCGTAGAGCTGCTCGAACGCGCTGCTGCCTATCACGGCCTGCACGGCCGCCTCGATCAGCGGGCGGCCGGCGATCAGGCTGGGCTCGCCCTGCTCGATCAGATCCTCGACGAGGAAGTGCGACACGAACGCCTGCACGTCCTCGTCGTCGAGGGTGCGCACCGCCCGCTCGGTGAAGCCGTCGCTGTCGACGAGGGCGTCGGCGGCCCAGAACGCGAACTGCCCGGCGAAGAGCAGCAGCGCGCCGATCACGAGCAGCAGCCAGGAGGCGACCGGCCTCGGCGCGGCGCGCAGCAGCCGCAACGCGCCGCTCGCGCGGCTCACGATCGCCCCTGCCGCATCAGCCGCATCCGCTGCCTCGCCCGTCGTATCGCGCCCGCGTGCGGCGTTGCCGCGAGGCGCACGATACGCGGGACCGCGCTACCGGGGCACGCAGCGCCCTCGGCCATCCGGTCGGCCGCCGCAGCTGCGTATACGCGCTCTCACGGCAACGGGTAGCATCGCGATCGAGGGACGACGCCGGTGGACGTGCTGCTCGAGGTTTCCGGTCTGGTCAAGCGCTTCGGCGGCCACATCGCGGTCGACGGGGCGACGTTCGAGGTCGCGCGCGGCTCGATCACCGGCCTGATCGGGCCGAACGGCGCGGGCAAGACCACCTGCTTCAACTGCATCGCCGGCGCGCTCAAGCCCGAGGGCGGGCGGGTGCGCTTCGCCGGCGAGGAGATCACCGGTCTGCCGCCCTACCGCGTCTTCCGCCGAGGCCTGACCCGCACCTTCCAGATCCCGCAGGAGCTGGGCGCGATGACCGTCCTCGAGAACCTGATGGTGGTGCCCGAGGAGCAGGTTGGCGAGCGCATCCAGGAGAGCTGGCTGCGCCCCTGGCGCGTTGCCGCGCAGGAGCGCGAGATCGCCGAGCGCGCGCACGAGGTGCTCGCCGAGGTGGACCTCGGCCACGAGGTGCAGAACCGGGCCGGCAACCTCTCGGGCGGCCAGCGCAAACTGCTGGAGCTCGGGCGCGCGCTGATGTCCAGCCCCACCCTGATCCTGCTCGACGAGCCGAGCGCGGGCGTGAACCCGACGCTGACGCTGCGGCTGATCGAGCGCATCCGCGCGCTGCGCGATCGCTTCGGCATCACCTTCCTCGTGATCGCGCACGACATGGACCTGGTGCTGCGCCTCAGCGAGCGGCTGATCGCGATGGCCGACGGCAAGGTGCTGACTGCCGGCGACCCGCAGGCCGTGCTCGAGAACGCCGAGGTGCAGTCCGCCTACCTCGGAGCCCAGGCGCTGTGAGCGCGCTGCTCGAGGTCGACGCCGTCCGCGCCGGCTACGGCAGCGTGATGATCGTGCACGACATCTCGCTGCGCATCGAGCGCGGCGAGCTGGTGACGATCATCGGGCCGAACGGCGCGGGCAAGTCGACGCTGCTGAAGGCGATCTTCGGGCTGCTGCCGGTCAGCGAGGGGCAGGTGCGCCTCGAAGGCAGCGAGGTCACCGACGAGATGCCCTCGCGCATGGTGGGGCTGGGCGTGTCCTTCGTGCCGCAGACCGAGAACGTTTTCCCCTCGCTCACGATCCGCGAAAACCTCGAGATGGGCGGCTACCAGCGCCGCGACGGCGTCGCCTCGCGTGTCGCCGAGGTGCTGGGGCTCTTCCCCGAGCTCGCCGAGCGTCCGGGCGCGCGCGCCTCGCACCTCTCGGGCGGGCAGCGCCAGGCGCTCGCGATCGCGCGCGCGCTGATGCTCGATCCGAAGGTGCTGCTGCTCGACGAGCCGACCGCCGCGCTCTCGCCCGTGCGCCGCGGCGAGATCTTCGAGCGCCTGCAGGCGGTGCGCGAGGGCGGCGTGGCGCTGCTGATGGTCGAGCAGAACGCGCGCGAGGCGCTCGCGATCTCGGACCGCGCCTACCTGCTCGTCGATGGCCGCAACGCCCACGAGCAGTCGGGCCCGGAGATGCTCGCCAACCCCGAGGTGGGCCGCATGTTCCTCGGCCTCGACAGCGCCGAGGAGGGGAGCGGCGCATGATCGAGATCGCGCAACTCATCCTCATCGGCATCATTGTCGGCTCGATCATCGGGCTCGGGGCGATGGGGCTGACGCTGGTCTACGGGGTCTTCAAGTTCGCGAACTTCGCGCACGCGGACCTGATGACACTGGGGATGTACCTGGCGTTCTTCGTGTACGTGGACCTCGGGCTGAGCGTCGGGCACATCGGGCCGTTCTCCTTCGGCTGGGGGATGATCGCGGCGCTGCTGTTTGCCTGGGCGGGGGTCGCAGCGGTCTCGGTGGGGGCGGATCGCTTCGTCTTCCGGCGGCTGCGGGCGCGCCAGACCGGCCTGCTCAACCTCGAGATCGCCGCCCTCGGCATCGCCATCGCGCTGCAGGCCGTAGTGCAGATGATCTGGGGTTCCGCGCCGCTGCGCTACCACAACGAGATCCACGAGGCCTGGACGTTCGCCGGCGGGCTGAAGCTCAAGGCGGACCAGCTGCTGTTCATCGTGCTCATGCCGGTGCTCGCCGTGGCGCTCTACCTGCTCCTCCACCGCACCCGGCTCGGCACGGCGATGCGCGCGACGGCCGACAACGCGCCGCTGGCGGAGGCGAGCGGCATCGACACCGAGCGGGTGCGCCTCGCGACCTGGGTGATCGCCGCCGCGCTGACCGCGGTGGCAGGCGTGATGTTCGCGCTGCAGTCGCAACTGCGCTTCGACGCCGGGTTCGAGTTCCTGCTGCTGCCGATGTTCGCGGCGGTCATCCTCGGCGGCATCGGGAACCCCTGGGGCGCGTTGGTCGGCGGGCTGATCGTCGGCATCTCGCAGGAGCTCTCGACGGAGTGGATCAACACGGGCTTCAAGCCGGCGGTACCCTTCGTGCTGCTGATCGCGATGCTGATCGTGCGTCCGCGAGGGCTCTTCGGTTCGTCGATCGGGGGGGCCGGCTGATGTTGCCGCTGGAGTCGCTGGCGCCGTTCGCGGGCGAGCTGCCGCTGCTGGTCACCTTCAGCGGAGGGCTGAACTGGACGGTCGGCTTCCTCACGACGGCCGCGATCTTCGCGATCGTCGCGCTCGCGTTAAACGTGCAGTGGGGCTACACGGGCACGATCAACTTCGGCGTGGTCGGCTTCTTCGGCATCGGCGCCTACGTCAGCGCCCTGCTCACGCTCGACCCGCCCGGCCAGTTCGAGAACTACGTCGGCGGCCTCGAGTTGCCCGTCCCCGTCGGCTGGATCGGCGGGGCGATCGCGGGCGGGCTGCTCGCGCTCGTTGTCGGCCTGCCGACGCTGCGCCTGCGCGACGACTTCCTCGCCATCGCCACGATCGGCATCGCCACGATCCTGCGCAGCATCGCCAACACGCAGGAAGGCCTCGTCAACCGCGCGCGCGGTCTCAACGGCATCCCCCGCCCCCTCGAGGGCATGTCGAGAGATCTCGGCATCGACTACGACTGGCTGCTGCTCGTGATGACCGGGCTGGCGCTGCTGGCCGTCTTCCTCGTGGTGCGCGGCGCCACCGCCTCGCCGTGGGGCCGCGTCCTGCGCGCGATCCGGGAGAACGAGGCGACCACGCAGTCCGTCGGCAAGATGACGACGAGCTACCGCATCCAGAGCTTCGTGCTGGGCGGCGCGCTGATGGGCCTCGCGGGCGCGATCTGGGCGCACCGCATCGGCACGATCGCGCCCGACTCGTTCGACAACCTGACGACGTTCCTGGTCTGGACGATGGTGATGGTCGGTGGCAGCGGCAACAACCGAGGCGTCATGCTCGGCGCGCTGGTCGTTGGCTTCGTCTGGTTCGGGCTGCCGCTGATCCAGGAGGAGCTGCCCGACTTCCTCGGGACGCGCGTCTTCATGCTGCGGCGGATCGCGATCGGGCTGCTGATCGTCGGCTTCATCCTCGCGCGGCCGCAGGGTCTGATCGCCGAGGAGCCGCGCGTCAGCCGCTTCGCGCCGCGAGGCGAGGGCGGCGGCGGAGGCGGTGGAGATAGCGGCGGCTCGTGGCTCCGCGTGCTGCGGATGCGCTTCCGCGGGCAGCCTGGGGGGGACGCGGCGTAGCGACGCCGGTCGGGGGTCGGACGGGCGGCGGGGCTGCCTACGCAGCCCGCCGCCGTGCGTCCGAGCCCACGGCTAGCTGCCCAGATCGAACGGTACGCTCTCGATCGTCGTGAAGCCGTCGCCGCTGAACTGCCAGATCTCGATGAAGCCCGACGGCACGTCGCCGTTGGCGTCCCAGTCGACCGAGGTCGCCGCGCCCTCGTAGTTGATGTCGTCGCCATCGCGGACGGCTTCCAGGGCGGCCTTGACGCCCGCGGCGCCGGCGATGAAGACCTCACCGCCCGGCCCGCCGATGCGCGCGAGCTGATCGCGGATGGCCGCGCCGTCCGTCGAGCCCGCGGCCTCCGCCGCCAGTGCGATAGCGATCACCGCGTCGTAACTCTCGCGCACGAACGGCAGCGTCGGTTCGGCGCCGTACTCGGCCGCGTAGGCTGCGTTCCAGGCGATCGTCGAGGCGGCTTCCGGGTTGCTGCCCGGAGCGGTGCCCTTGAAGCCGTCGAGTTGGTCGGCGCCGATCGCCGTGATCAGGTCGACGCTCTTGTTCCCGTCGCAGAACAGGAACGTCGCGAAGATCCCGTTCTCGAGCGACTCACGCAGGAACACCTCGGTCTCCTGGAAACCGATAGCGAGCAGCACGCCGGCCCCGTCGCCGGCCGCTTGCTGCAGCTCCGCGAGGTACGAGGGCTGGCCGTCGGCCGAATAGGAAACAAGCGTACTGGTCCCGCCGAAGGCGGCGGCGAACGCCTCGGCCAGACCCTGGCCGTAGGGATCGTCGCGGTAGAGCACGCCGATGTTGTCGTACCCCTCATCGGTCGCGAGTTGCGCCAGCACCACGCCCTGGGCGGCGTCGGAGATGGTGGTGCGGAACAGGTAGCCGTTGTCGCCGAGCGTGGTCAAGGCCGGCGAGGTGGCCGAGGGCGAGATGTGCGGAACGCCGCTGGGACTGGTCACGCTCTCCGCCACCGCGAGAGTGGCGCTGCTGGCGAGCGGTCCGACGATCGCGTGCACGCCCTCGACATCGACGAGGCGACGTGCCTCCTCGACGGACTGGGTCGCGTCAACGCGTGTGTCGCCGGTGACGTAGATCACGTCCCGGCCATTGACGCCGCCGGCCTCGTTGATGTGTTTGATGGCCAGGTCGACGCCCGTCTGCGTCACCCGCCCGTATTCGGCCAGCTGACCGGAGAAGTCGACGAGGAAGCCGATCTTCAGTTGCTCGCCCTCGTCGTCGCCGCATGACGCGGCGCCGAGGCTCAGCGAAGCGACTAGTGCCAGTAGCAGCGCGAATCGCCCAGGCGCCCGTATCGAGAATCCACTCATCGCTTCCTCCTCATCTCGCCTGCGTGGCCCTCGATCTGCCCAGGGCTAGTTCAGGCTGAACGGCACCTCCCGCAGCGAGACGATCTCGCCGCCCTCGTACTGCCAGATCTCGATGAAGCCCGTGGTCACATCGCCAACGTCGTTCCAGTCGAGCGTGGTGGCAGCACCTTCGTAGTTGATGTCGTCTCCGTCGCGCACGGCTTCGAGGGCGGCCTTGATGCCCTCGGGGCCGGGGACGAAGAGATCGCCGCCCGGCGCGCCGATCCGTGCGAGCTGGTCGCGAATCGCTGCGCCGTCGGTCGAGCCCGCAGCCTCGGCGGCGAGCGCGATCGCAATCGTGGCGTCGTAGGCCTCGCGTACGAAGGGGAGCGTCGGCAGCTCGCCGTACTCGGCGATGTAGCCCGCGTTCCACGCCTCGGCCGAGGGCGTCTCCGGGCCGCCGCCCGGCGCGGTGCCCTTGGACCCGTTGAGGTACTCGCCGCCGATCCCATCGATCAGGTCCTGGCTCTTCGTGCCGTCGACGAAGAGGAAGCGCGAAAAGATATCGTTCTCGATCGACTCGCGGATGAAGACCAGCGCCTCGTCGGGGAAGCCGATGGCGACCAGCACATCGCCGCCGCCGCCCGCCGCCTGTTGCAGCTCGGCGAGGTACGAGGTCTGACCGTCCGCCGAGTAGGACGCCGCCGTCGCCGTGCCGCCGAAGGCGGCGATGAAGGCGTCGGAGAGGCCTTGCCCATAGGCGTCGTCACGGAAAATGACGCCGACGTTGCTGATGCCCTCGTCGGCCGCGAGCTGCGCGAGGATCACGCCCTGCGCGGCGTCTGACGTGGTGCTGCGGAACAGGTAGCCGCTGTCTTCGGACGACGACAGCGCAGGCGATGTCGCCGAGGGTGAGATCACGGGGATGCCGGCGGCGCCGGCGACGCTCTCAGCGACGGCAAGCGTGACGGTGCTGGAGAGCGGCCCGACGATGGCGTGCACCCCCTCCACGTCGATGAGGCGGCGCGCTTCCTCGACGCCCTGCGTCGGATCGACGCGCGTGTCGCCGGTGACGAGGACGACATCCTCCCCGTTGACGCCGCCCGCCTCGTTGATGTGCTTGATGGCGAGGTCGACGCCCGTCCGGATCACCGGCCCGAACTCGGCGAGCGGGCCGGAGAAGTCGGCGAGGAAGCCGATTTTGAGTTGCTCGCCCTCGTCGTCGCCGCATGACGCGGCGGCGAGACTGAGCGAGGCGACCAATGCCAGTAGCAGCGCAAACCGCCCGGGTGCGCCAAGCCAGAAGCCCTTCACGGTGTCCCTCTCATCCTTCCAGTCCTAGTTTGCTCGCATTATTACAAAACACAAGGCGACTCAGTACCAACACTCATGTGCCATTGCCCCAGGACTCCATTGCCAGCCAAGGCCCGCGACAGCTTTCGCTGCCTCATCAATCAACTCTCGAATTCGAGGTCCATCCAGCGGTGCTCAATGTCGGCATCAAGGAACAATCCACCTCGCGCGAAGTAGCCGAGCCGCTCGTAGAACGGCCGCGCGTGCTCCTGCGCCGCGAGCGTGATGCCGAGGTGGCCGCGCCGCCGCGCCTCATCGTGCAGTGTCTCCATGATCGCGACTCCGTAGCGCCGCCCGCGCAGCTCGGCGAGGACCGCGACGCGGCCGATGTGCGGGTAGCCGTGCGGGGGCTCGCCCGCGTGGTCCAGCAGCAGCCGCGCCGTCGCCACGGGCCGCCCGTCGAGGCGGCCGAGGACGTGGACGACGCGCTCGCTCATGCCGGGCGTGGCGGGATCGGCGTCGTAGCCGTCGATCTCCTCGTCCTCGGGGACGTCCTGCTCCTCGATGAAGACCGCGCGCCGCACCTCGATCGCCTCTGCCAGTTGCTCCGCCGTCTCGATGGTGAGGATGCGGAAGCCGGGCGCGACGAGGCGCTCGAACTCCTCGGCGGGCTGGAGCAGCAGCTGTGCGTCGATGCCGTCCAGCCAGCGGCCTTGCTTGTAGCCGGCCTCGCGCTCGCGCCCCACCTCCTCGAAGCCGAACGAGCGCACGAGGGCGCGACTGGCCTCGTTGCCCGCCTCGATCCAGGCGACGAGCGAGTGCAGGTTACGCGCGCGCGCCCGCTCGATCAGCGCCGCCAGCAGGCGCCGTCCGACGCCGCGGCGCTGGAACGCGGGATCGACGTAGAACGTGACCTCGCGGGTGAAGCGGTAGCCGAACTTGCCGCGGTAGGGCGAGAGGTAGCCGAACCCGGCCACCGAGTGCGGTCCGACGGCGACGAGCACGACCTCGTCGCGCTGCTGCTCGAGCCAGGCGCGCCGCCGCGCGTCGCTCCAGGGCCAGTCGTCCCAGGTCGCGACGCCCTCGAGGATCTCGCGGTTGTAGATGCGCTGGATCGCCGGCAGGTCGTCCGCTCGCGCGTCGCGCACCGTGACCTCGAGCGGGTCAGTCACGGCCGCCATTCCCGCCGTGGGCCGTGCGGAGGAGGTCGAGCAGCGCTTCGAGGTCGGCGTCGGCGGCGAGCGGGACCACGATGCTGCGGCGCGGCGACTCCACGCTGCGGGAGACGTGCCCGTGCCCGGTCAGATCCTCGGCCAGCATCACCTCGCCGACGCCGAGGCGACGCCGCTCCCCGCTGCCGATCTCGACCTCGAGCGCGCCGCTGATGGTGATCACGAACTGCCGCCGCGAGGCGTTGTGCCAGCCTGGCTCGTGCTCCTCGGGCGCCTCGCGGAAATCGAGCGTGTCTACGGGGAATGCCAGCGAGAACCCGCCTTCGATTGGCACATCGAGGTCCTCGAAGTGGGATTCGCCGTCGTCGCCGCTGTAAAGCCGTACGATTCGCATGGTCAGCCGGTCCATTCCGCGGGCTGGGCGCGCCGCAGTTCGGGGAGCAGTTCATCCGAGATCAGCCGCATGCTGGCGAGCGAGTCCGCCGCCGGCATCCCCGCCCAGTGCGTGCGGATGATCAGCTCCGTCACGCCGAGGTCCTCCCAGAGCGGCCGCAGCTGCTCGTAGCAGTCCTCGGGCGAGCCGAGCACGAAGCGGTCGGAGAGCAGCTCCTCGAAGGGAGCGCTGAACTGCTCCTCGCCGGGCATCGCCTCGTCCTGGCCCCAGCGCGAGTAGTCCGCGTACTTCCCCCCGAGGGCGGGACCGGCCAGCCGCAGCGCCGTCTCGCGGTCCGGCGCGCAGTAGACCTCGCGCATGGCGGGGAGCGCTGCCGGCGCGCCGAGGCCGGCTGCCGCGCGCTCCTCGCGATAGAGCGCGAGCTGGCGGCGCACGGTCTCGAGGGTGGCGTGCGGGTTCACGAACCAGGCGTCGCCGAGGCGCGCGGCGCGGCGCACGGCGGCGTCGCTGTTGGCGGCGATCCAGATCGGCGGATGCGGCTGCTGCACGGGCCGCAGGTTCATGCGCACGCCGTCCAGCTTCGCGATCGCGCTGTCGTGGCTGACGGACTCCTCGGTCCAGAGCCGCTTGACCAGCGCGAGTGTCTCCTCGAAGCGCGCGACGCGCTGGCCGCGCGGTACGCGGAAGGCGTCGAACTCGATGTCGCGGTAGCCGAGGCCGATGCCGAAGACGAAGCGGCCGCCGCTGATCACGTCGAGCGTCGCGACGGTCTCGGCGACGTAGACCGGGTTGTGCAGGTTGAGCAGCAGGATGCCGAGGCCGATCGTCATCTCGCCGGCCTCGGCCTGCATGCGCGCGAGGAAGGGCACGAGCTGGAGGCCCTGGTTGTCGCCCTCGTTGAGATAGTGCTGGCCGCTGAACAGCGAGTCCCAGCCGGCGTCGCGCGCGAGCCGCACCATCGCCACCTGATCCTGGAAGGCGGCGGCCATGTCCGTGTCGAGGTGCTGCTGGCTGGTCAGGAAGAGCCCGACGCGCATCGTGCCTCCAGTCGTGCGGCGATCACGCGAGGCCGGCTCAACTCATGCGCACGTGCTGCACGGCGACGCCCAATCCCGAGGCCCGCGACAGCCGTCCGTCGGCGGTCAGCAGGGGCAGCGCGAGGGCGTCGGCGACGGCCACGTAGAAGGCATCATAGGCGCTGACGTTGTGGCGGTGCTGCCAGGCGGACCGCGCGAACTCCCGGTGCGGGAGACGCTCGACCGGCCACAGCGCCAGGTCGTCGATCGCCATCAGCGCACGCGCCTCCTCGAGGCGGCCGCGCAGCACAGCCCTGCGCAGCACGTGGACGATCTCCGCGTCCAGCAACTCGGGCGCGGCGAGCGCGGCGCCCTCGATCGTGTCGGCGACGGCGAGTCCGAGCGGGGTTTTCAGGAGGTACTCGAACGCCACGGAAGCGTCGACGACGTAGCCCGTCACCCGAGCTCCGTCTCGCGTTCCGCGCGCGCCTCGGCGAGCAGATCCGCGGCGGAGACGCCGAGGTCGGTCGTGGGGCGCTGCGCCAGGTGGCGGCGCCACTCCGCCCTCGCGAGTTCGCGCTCCAGGGCGGAGAGCACGGCTGCGCTGAGCGTGGTGTTCTGCTCACGCGCGTGGCGGCGCAGACGTTCGTGGAGTGAGTCGGGCACGTTCTTCACCTGTAGGTTCGCCATGGGATGACAGTAGCATGCTGTAAGCATGCCTGTAACCCCCCCCGATGGCTTACGCGGGTTGCGCCGCGCCGTAGACCGTGAACCCGTCCGCCGTGTCCTCGAAGCGCGCGTCCGAGGGGTAGGACAGCACCGCGCGCATCATCATCGCGTCGCCGGCCGAGCCGCCGACGCTCAGGATGACGGCGAAGAACGCCGCCTCGGCGATGAGGCTGTCCGAGGGCGTCACGGCGATGACCGCCAGCAGCACGACGGTCAGTCCCAGCAGGGGTGCGAGACCCACCACGACGTAGCCGCTGCGGCTGAGGTAGGAGCCGGGTGCGGCCGCGTACAACACCGGTCCGAGCTTGGTCCTCAGTTTCGCTCCGAACTTCGGATGTGCGCCCAGCGCCCGGAAGGCAACGGCGTGCGCCAGTTCGTGCAGTACCAGGCCCGCGACCAGGCCGAGCAGCATGCTCCCGAGATCGAGGTTGATCTCGGCGGCCCCGGACTTCAGTTGCTCGATCCCGAGCGCGACGTTCGCGGTGACGACCATCGCGACCAGCGAGAGCACGACGAGCAGCGCGATCAGCCAGCGCGGGATCCGGGTGAGATCCCACCTGTCAATCTCCGCGTAGCCCTCGGGCAGGTTCGCGGCCATCTCGACCTCCTCGGTCCGGCTAGCCCGCGACCGGCGCCTGCGCGCCCGCGGCGACGGTCTCCGTGAGATCGGCGACGCTGGCGACGCCGTCGAGGTCGGCGCAGAGCGTGTAGAGGCGGTCCGTGGCCTCGGCGCTGATCACGCGCACGCAGCAGTCCTCGAACTTCGTGTGGAAGTCGGCCTCGGGGATCGGCGACCGCGACCCGCCGGTGCCGATCGCCTCCTCGACGCGCCAGTCGTGCGTCGCGCCGTCGCGCGTGGCGATCTCGACGCGGACGGCGAGGCGCTCGTCGGACTCGCGGGCCACGCCGGGCTCGATGCTGACGCCGGGCATCAGCGCCTGCACGGCGGCCTCGTTGGCCTGGCTGTCGTCGAAGTGCGTCAGCCGCAACGCGCCGTCGTGCACGGCGCGGGCGACGCAGTACTGGATCGAGAACTTGCCCTCGAGGCCCGTGCGCACCGTCGGGCGATCGATGTGCGGGATGCGGCTGGGGTGGGCGAGCACGCGCACCGAGGCCACGTCCCCGGCGGCGATGCTCTTCGCCGAGACCAGCTGGCGCACGGCATCGACGGCGGCGTGCGTGCTGCCGCAGCAGGGGTACGGCTTCACGCCGACGCCCGGCTCGACCACGTCGAGCGGGTCCGCCCACTGCGCGAGCACGCGCGAGGCGTCGTAGGCGCCGGGGCCGTTGAAGACCTCGAAGAAGCCCATCTCGTGCTCGAAGGCGGCCTCGCCGGCCGTGAAGCCCTCGCGCGCGAGCAGTGCGGCGAAGGCGCCGTTGCGCGAGGCGTGACCGACGTGCAGCGGCTTGGTCATCGTGCCGAAGTTGGCCTTGAGGCCGCTGGCGAACGAGGCGGCGATCGAGAGCGCCGTCGCCGTCTCCTCCTCGCTCAGCCGCAGCAGCTTCGCCGAGGCGGCCGCGGCGCCGAAGACGCCGAGCGTGGCGGTGGGGTGCCAGCCCTTGTCGTAGTGGTGGAAGTTGACGGCGAGCCCGATCTTGCACTCCACCTCGAAGCCCGCGACGTAGGCGAGCAGCAGCTCGCTGCCGCTCGCTCCGTACGCCTCGCCGAGGGCGAGCAGCGCGGGCACGAGCGGCGCCGAGGGGTGCCCGCCGAGCGTGTCGTTGACGTCGTCGAAGTCGAGCGCGTGCGCGGCGACGCCGTTGACGAGCGCGGCGCTGAGCGGCCCGGTGCGGCGGCCGAGGCCGAGCAGCAGGCAGGGCCCGTTCTCCCGGTCCGCGCCGAGCGCGGCCATCGCCAGCCGCGGCGCGGGCTCGAGCGATCCGGCGATCGCGCAGGCGATCGTGTCGGCGATCCCGATCTGCGCCCAGCGCACCGCCTCGCCGTCGAGGTCCGTGCGGTCGAGCGCCGTGACGGCTGCTGCGAGGTCGCGTGAGAGGGTCATGGTGGGGCCTCCGTCCAGCGGCGCCAGCGAGGCGGCGCCGTGCGCGCGATTCTACGTCCTCGGCGGCGGCCCGGAGCCCTCGGCGGCGCCGGGCTAGAATCGCCGCGGTGTGGACACGGCAGTCTGCGAGGGGGCGAGGATGGCCGAGACGCAGCGAGCGGGGCCACTGGCTGGGACGCGGGTGCTCGAGTTCTCGCAGATCATCGCCGCGCCGCTCGCGGGGATGCTGCTCGCCGACATGGGCGCCGACGTCGTGAAGGTCGAGTCGCCCAACGGCGACCGCACCCGGCGCAGCGGCAGCATCGCGCCGGGGACCAGCAAGCGCTTCCAGTGGCTGAATCGCGGCAAGCGCAGCCTCGTGCTCGACCTCGAACGGCCCGAGGCGCGCGCGCTCGTCTACGAGCGCCTGCTGCCGCGCTTCGGCGTGGTGATCAACAACTTCCGGCTCAACGTCGCCCGCTCGCTCGGCATCGACTACGAGACGATCGCTGCGCGGCGGGCCGACGTGATCTACGCGCGCGTCACCGGCTTCGGCGCGAGCGGCCCGCTCGCCGACGACCCGGCGATCGACCTGATCGTGCAGGCCTACTCCGGGATGATGGCCGACGAGGGCCGCCTCGACGCCGAGGGCACCCCGATCGGCACGCAGTCGATGTGGGTCGCCGACCTGATCGCCGGGCTCTCGACCGCGCTCGGCGTGACGGCGGCGGTGCACCACCGCGAGCGCACGGGCGAGGGGCAGCTCGTGGACGCCTCGCTGCTGCGCGGGGCGCTGGCGGCGATCGGCAGCTCGGTGATGCGCGAGCCGGTCTCGGACGCCGTCTTCTCCATGCCCGCCTGGGAGCGCGTGCGCTCGCTGATCGACGGCGGCGCGGGCTTCGGCGAGGTCGCCGGCGCCTGGGGCGAAGGCAACCCGCTGCGTCAGCTCGGCGCGGTGCGGCGGCTCTACCAGTCCGTCTACATGGCCAAGGACGGCCCGCTCGTGCTCGGCGCGACCTCGCCCGGGCACCGCGAGGCGATCCGCGGCGTCCTCGGCACCCGGGACGAGGGCGGGGACGACCCGGACTTCGACCCGCTGGACCCGCGGATGCAGGTCGAGATCGAGGAGCTGCGGAAGGAGCTGGCGGCGCTGATCCGCACGCGGCCCGTCGCCGAGTGGGTGGAGGCGTTCCGCGCCGCCGGAGCGCCGGTCGCCCCGATGCACTTCTCGCCGCAGCTCGCCGACGATCCGCAGGCGGGGCCCCTTTTCACCGAGATCGACGATCCGATCACGGGCAGCCAGTGGCAGCTCGCCTCGGTCTTCGAGATGTCGGCTTCGCCGGTGCACGCCGCCGGCCCGGCGCCGCCGCTCGGCCGTCATGGAGTCGAGGTGCTGCGTGAGGCCGGCCTCAGCGACCCGGAGATCGAGGCGCTGCGCGAGGTGGGCGCGGTGGGATAGACCTGAATGTTGGGGCGAGCCTCCACCATAATCGTTGGGGCGGACCGGAAGGCAGGCCGGTGCGTGAGATCGAGGCTTCCGAGCCCGGGGCGCGGTTCCCCGAACTCCTTCGGGCCATCGAACGCGGCGAGATCGTAGCGATCAACCGCCGGGGGGAGGCCGTCGCGCATCTTGTGCCCGCTCACACCCACGACCAGTCCGCCCGCGAGGCTGCGGTGGACAGCTTCCTGGAACGGCGGGCTGGCTGGGAAGCCACGGGGATGTCCTCCGAGGAGATTCTTGCGGCTCGGCATGAGGGACATCGCGCGTGACGAGGCCCGCCACTGGGTGAGGGAACAGACTCGCGCAGGCGAAGGGAAGCGGGCATGAAGGTCGGGTTGCGGGTGCCGGCGTTCGGCTGGCGGGCGACGCGGGAGCACATCGAGGCGCACGCCCGCGCCGCCGAGGCGCACGGCTTCGACTCGCTCTGGGTCTCCGACCACGTCGTGATGCCGCGTCAGCACGAGCGCGAACACGGCGCGCCCTTCAAGGTCGAGGAGGCGTTCCTCGAGCCGCTCACGACGCTCGCCTTCCTCGCCGCCGTGACCGAGCGCGTCGAGCTCGGCGTCTCGGTGCTGGTCGTGCCGATGCGCCAGCCGGTGCTGCACGCCAAGATCATGGCCAGCATCGACCACCTCGCAGGCGGCCGGCTGATCCTCGGCGCGGGGATCGGCTGGGCGCGCGAGGAGTTCGAGGTGCTCTCGATGCCGTGGGACCGCCGCGGGCGGCGCACGGAGGAGATGCTCCAGCTCTACCGCGCGCTCTGGACCGGCGAGCCGGTCGACTTCGAGGGCGAGTTCCACCAGGTAGACGGCTGGATCTCGCGCCCGGTCCCGCCGCGACGCCTGCCGATCTGGATGGGCGGCAACAGCCCGCAGCAGTTCCGCCGCGCGGCGCGCTGGGGCGACGGCTGGATCTCGCGCGGCGCCGAGGCGCCGCTGCTGCGCAAGCACATCGGGATGCTGCGTGACGCCGGCGAGGCCGAGGGCCGCGACCCCGCCGAGCTGACGGTCGGAATCCACTCGCACGTCACGATCGGCGCCGACGGCATGGCGGACGCCGCCGAGCAGCTCGCGGCGCTCCGCGACGAGGGCGTGCAGCACGCCCTCACAACCATCGACTTTCGCGAAACGGGACGCGTTCCGGAGCTCATCGAGCGCTTCGGCCGCGACCACCTCGCGGAGTTGCAGCGCGCCTGATCGACTGCTGTCACAGGTAAGTCTGGCCAGCAGGGGCGAGGGGCGCAACAGCCGTCCGAAGGGCGGCGTCCGGAAGCGGGCGCGGCTGCACGCCGCCCTCGGGGATCCACACCGCCTCGCGATCGTCGAGGCGCTGGCGCTGTCTGATCGCTCACCCGGGGAGCTGGGGCGGGAGTTGCGCATTCCCTCCAACCTGCTCAGCCACCATGTCGACACACTCGTGCGCGAGGGGCTGGTGGAGCGGCTGCGCTCGACGGGCGACCGGCGGCGGCGCTACCTGCGGCTGCGCCGCAAGCGCCTCGGCGGACTGCCGCTGCGGGCGCGCGTCCCTCTGGCGACAGACTCGAAGTCCGACGATGGAGGCGTGCTCTTCGTCTGCACGCACAACTCCGCCCGCTCCCAGCTTGCCGGGGCGCTGTGGCGGCAGCGCTCCGCGGTCGCCGTGCAGTCGGCCGGCACGCGGCCCGCGCAGCACGTGCACCCGCTGGCGCTGTGCGTCGCGGAGCGGCGCGGGCTCGATCTGCACGACGCGGTCCCGCGTCACATCGAGGAGATCGAGGGCGTCCCACGGCTGGTCGTCACCGTCCGCGACGAGGCGCACGAGGAGCTGCCCATGCGCCGCAAGATCGCGCGCATCCACTGGTCGCTGCCGGACCCGGCCGCGTTGGGCGAGGAGCGCGCCTTCGAGGAGACCGCCGACGAGCTGCACCAGCGCATCAAGGGGCTGAGCGCCGCCATCGGCGGCGCGGCCTGACGAGCAATCGGCCGGCCGCATGGAGCGGCCGGCGAGGGACCGAGGGGTTGGGCGCGTGGCGCGCCCCCAGAGCGGGGAGGGGCGGCATGACCAGCGAGACGGCGAGGGTGGACGAGTTTGATCGCGAACGGCTGGTCGCCATCGCGCAGCGCACGGTCGACATGAACGCCGCGCTCGATCGCCTCGTGCGCGACTTCCGGGGCATCTTCAACCGCGAGACGATCGAGCGGTTCATCTACGACTCCGCCGCGCGGCTCGGCGAGGCGAAAGTCACGACCTACGTCCCGATCATCGCCGAGCGCTTCGCGAAAGAGCGGCTCAAGGCCCTCGCGCGCGTCGAGGGGCAGATGCTGACCACGGTCCCGAGCGTGCTCTTCCTCTGCACGCACAACGCGGGCCGCTCGCAGATGGCGGTGGGCTGGGTGAAGCAGCTCGCCGGCGACCGCGTACTCGTCTGGTCCGGCGGCTCGGACCCTACCCGCGAGGTCAACCCCGCCGCCGTCGAGGCCATGAACGAGGTCGGCATCGACATCGCCCAGCAGTTCCCCAAGCCCTGGACGGACGAGATCGTCCGCGCCGCCGACGTTGTCGTGACGATGGGCTGTGGCGACGCCTGCCCGATCTACCCCGGCGTCCGCTACGTCGACTGGGCAGTGGACGACCCCGCCGAGGCCGGCCTGGACGCCGTCCGCGCCATCCGCGACGCCATCGAGGGCCGCGTGCGCGCCCTCGTCAAGGAGATGGAACTGGAAGCGCAGTCCGGCGCCGCCTAACCTGCGCCGGGGCGGCGCAGACGCGCCCTCCACGGGGGCGCGATGGGCATTGCAGTCGGCCTCGATGGCTGTCGCACGGGCTGGATAGCCGCCGTCGTCCGTGACGGGCGGCTGATCGCCGTCGAGTACCGCGAGTCGGCGCGGACCGCCCTCGAGGCGTACCCGGACGCCGAGGCGTTCGCCTTCGACATCCCGATCGGCCTGAGCAGCGACGGGAAGCGCGACGCCGACGGACAGGCGCGCGAGTTCCTCGGCGAGCGTGCGAGCAGCGTGTTCTCGTCGCCGCTCCGCGCGGTGCTCGACGTGGACGTGAGCGCGTTCGCGACTCATCGCGAGGCGTACGCGGAGGCGCGGCGGGTGTCCGAACGTGCAAGCGGAGGCAGGCAGAGCATCTCCTCGCAGAGCTTCATGCTCGTCCCGAAGATCCGTGAGGTAGACGCGCCGGCTGCCACCGACCGTCGCGTCTTCGAGGCGCATCCCGAGGTCTCGTTCGCCGCGCTCGCCGGCGGGCAGGCATTGCCCTCGAAAAAGACGTGGGACGGGCTGATGCAACGGCGTGCGCTGCTCTCCGCGGCCGGCCTCGAGATTCCGGACCCGGTCGGCGAGGCGAGCCGTCGCGGGGCGGCGGACGACATCGTCGACGCCGTCGCCTGCGCCTGGACGGCGGCCCGCATCGCGAGTGGCGAGGCGCGCTCGCTGCCCGATCCGCCACAGCGCCTCGACGGGCGCGAGGTCGCGATCTGGTACTAGGCCGACCTCGCCAGACTGACCTCCCTAGTAAGGGCCCTGCGTCTCGAACAGGCGCCGCGGGTTGGCGACGAGCATCTGTTCCAGCTGCGCCTCGGTCACGCCGGCCTCCAGCATGGCGGGGGCGATCACGTCCGGGATGTAGGTCGAGATCCAGTTCGGATTGCGCTCGCGCATTCCCTGCACGTTGGCCCAGTCGACGCAGCAGATGCTGTCGTGTGCGAGCACGATGCGGTCGGCGTAGCCGTCGGCGCAGAGTTCGGCGACCACCGCGATGCGGCCCGAGGAGCCGTGCCAGGCCGGATTGGCCTGCTCGATCCCGAAGTTGTCGACGCCGATCACGCCGCCGCCGTCCATCAGCTCGCGGTAGTAGTCCGGAGTCGGCTGGTTGCCCTGGTGTCCGATCACGATGCGCGAGAGGTCCGCGCCCTCCTCGCGGAAGATGCGCTGCTGCTCGAGGCCGATCTCCTGCGGCATCGCGTGCGTGGTGATCGGGACGCCGGTGCGGCGCTGGGCGCGCGCCCCGGCGCGCAGCAGCACCTCGTGCACGGGCTCCAGCGTCTGGTGCGAGGCGAGCTTGATGATGCCCGCGCGCACCGAGGTCTCGCCGATGCCCTGCTCGATCTCGCGCACGAAGGCGTCCGCCATCTCGTCCGGGTCGCGGCCCTGCCAGTAGAGCGGCACGTTCCAGTACATCCCGGTCGCGACGATGATGTTGACGCTCGTCGAGGCCTGGACCTGCTCGATCAGCGCGATGTCGCGGCCGAGGTTGGCCGGCGTCGCGTCGACGATCGTCCCGACGCCGCGCTCATCGAGCTGCGCGAAGCGCGTGGTGGCGGCCTCGAGGCAGGCGGCGGCCTCGTCGAGTTCGGGCCAGTGCGCGAAGACGTCGGTCCCGCGGATCGCGATGTGCTCGTGCATGAAGGTGCGGCCGAGCTCGGAGGTCTCGACCGGGCCGCGGGCGGTCTGCACCGTGGGCATTTTCGTGGCTCCCTTCGCTCATGAGCGCCTGCTCAGGGCCGCAGCATAGCGCGCGTGGCCGGGCCCGGACGCCTCGCACGGGCGGACCGGACCTACAATGGAGGGTGGAGGGGTGCCCGAGTGGTTTAAGGGAGCGGTCTTGAACACCGTCGCAGCGCAAGTTGTCGTGGGTTCGAATCCCACCCCCTCCGCCACCCGCTTCCGCCTCGCCCGCTACGGCACGCGGATGCATGGGGCGCTATCTTCTACGTGCGAAGTTGGAGCCAGGAGGACATGGCGATGCCCACGCGCCGATCCGCCGAAGAGACAGCTCGCCTCGGCGACGAGATCTATGAGCGGGACATCCGCCCCCGGGTCGAAGCGACCCATCACGGTGAGATCGTCGCGATAGACGTGGAGAGTGGAAGCTGGGCGATTGCCGACAGCATCCTTGGGGCAGCAGAGCTCCTTCGGGAGCAGTGCCCGAATGCCACGAATGTCTGGAGCGTGCGGGTCGGGTATCGGGCGCTCTACAGTTTCGGGGGCAGCTCGGTGACATCGAGGCCGTGATTGACACCGGGTACAACGGCTTCCTGACCCTGCCGCCGGTGCTCGTGGGGGCACTGGGACTGCCCTTCGTAACCAGCGGCCAGGCAATCCTGGCCGACGGCGGCGAGGCGACCTTCGACATCCATAGCGTCACCGTGCTCCTGGACGGCCAACCCAGGGACGTGGATGTCTACGTGTCGGACACCGCGCCGCTCGTGGGCATGCGGTTGCTCGATGGTCACAGCGTATGCATCGATGTCGAGAGTGGCGGCCGCGTCGTCATCGAGCGAGAGACTACAGGGTAGGAGGGGCACGATGGCCGAGGGAGTCGAGACGCTGGTCACGCCGCAGATGCGCGAGGCGCTCGGCGTCTGGAGCGAGCCGTCCTGGTCGCTGCCGATCGAGACCTCGGACATCCGCCGCTGGGCGATCGCGACCTACTACCCGGAGCCGCCGCCGCGCCTCTTCTGGGACGAGGAGTACGCGAAGACGACGCGCTGGGGCGGCATCGTCGCGCCTCCCGAGTTCAACCCCTTCGCGTGGATGATCGACACGCCGAAGGAGCGGCGGTTCTGGGACGCGGACAACAACCTGCCGCGCCCGTCACTCCCGCCCGACCCGAACGTGCCCGGCCAGCACGGCATGAACGGCGGGCAGGAGGACGTCTACGGCGTGCCGATGCGGCCCGGCGACACCATCGCGGAGACGTTCGCGCTGACGAAGTGGGATGAGCGAACCGGCCGCCTCGGCCTCACGCTCTTCACCTACACGGAGATCCGCTGGGAGAACCAGCACGGCGAACTGGTCCGCACGCGCACCTCGATCAACATCCGTTACTAGGCTCAGCTTCCGGATGAGCTCGCGCTGCGCGCGGCTCCCCACCCACCCGCCCCCGGATTCTTTCTCTATGGGGGCTACGCCCCCACACCCCCAACCGGATCGGAACGGACTCGTCCGCTGCGGACTAGCGCCGCGGCTCGCTGCCGGCGGACGCACGCGCGCTTCGAGGGCTCGGGGCGGGGGCGGGGGACGAGCCCTCCCCGCAACACAGCGCGGCGCTGTTGTAGCATCGTCGCGGGCTCGCGCGCGTGCGCGGACCGGCGTCGGGAGGAGACCGGCTGATGGGAACGCCACCCACCCAGGACGAGGTGCTCGGCTACTTCGACTCCCTGAGCAACTGGGGGCGCTGGGGCGACGACGACCTCCTCGGCACGCTCAACCTGATCACGCCCGAGAAGCGCATGCAGGCGGCCTCGCTGGTGCGCGAGGGCGTCAGCGTCTCCTGTTCGCGCCAGATCCCCTACCCGGGGCCGATGGCGATGGGCGCCGCCAACCCGCTGATCAACATGGTCCAGACCGGCGAGCGCTACGCCCTCGGCGACAACCCGGGGCATCCGCTGTTCCCCGGCGTCGAGATGCTCGAGTGGGCCGCCGAGCACGTCGCCTTCGTCTTCCACGGCATGGTGTTCACGCACATCGACGGCCTCGCGCACGTCTTCTACAAGGGCCAGATGTACAACGGCCGCCCCGCCTCGCTGGTCAAGGCCTCCGAGGGCGCGACCGTCCAGACCTCCGACGTGATGCGCGACGGCATCATGAGCCGCGGCGTGCTGCTCGATGTCGCCCGCGTGAAGGGCGTCACCACGCTGGAGCCCGGCGATCATGTCTTCCCGGAGGACCTCGAGGCCGCCGAGGAGGCGCAGGGCGTCCGCGTGGAGCCGGGCGACGTGCTGTTGTTGCGCACCGGCCATGGCGCGGCGGTCGACGCGGCTGCGGCCTCGGGCGAGGAGCCGCCGAACGACCACTCGGGGTACAACGCGGCCTGCCTGCCGTGGATTCGCGAGCGGGACGTGGCGCTGCTCGGCTCGGACGTGATCCAGGACGCGACGCCGCCGGGCGACTTCCCGAAGACGATGCTGCCGGTGCACCAGGTCACGCTGGTGGCGATGGGCCTGCGCCTGATCGACAACGGGCACCTCGAACGGCTCGCCGAGGCCTGCGCGGAGCGCAACCGCTGGGAGTTCTGCCTGACGCTGAACCCGCTCCGCCTCGCGCAGGGCACGGGATCGCCCGCCAACCCGATCGCGACGTTCTAGCAGGGGACAGTTCGGTAGCGGCGGGAGGCGTCGTGTCGCCTGAAGCAGCAGCGCCCGACGGCGAGCCGTCGCCGATCTACGCGATCGCCAGCGACCACGTCGAGCGGCTCGCCGGGCTGCACCCCAACGCCGCGACCTCGATGGGCATTCCCGGCCACGAGGAGCGGCTGACCGACTTCTCGCCCACGGGACACGAGGCGCGCGTCGCGCTCGATCGCGAGACGCTGAGCGCGCTCGAGGCGGAGGAGCCGCAGGACGATCGCGACCGCATCGCCCGCGAGGCGATGTCGGAGCGGCTGCGCCTCACGCTTGAACTCGACGCCGCCGGCGAGCACTACCGCAGCCTCAACATCCTCGCCAGCCCGTTGCAGTCGACGCGGCGCGTCTTCGACCTGATGCCGCGCGCCACCGAGCAGGATTGGGCCAACATCGCGCTGCGCATGGCGAAGGTGCCGGAGGCGCTCAGCCGCTATCGCGACACGCTCGAGGCGGGCATCGTGCGCGAGCGCATGGCGTCCCGGCGGCAGGTCGAGGCCTGCGCGCTGCAGGCCGAGGTCTGGAGCGGCCACCAGGAGGGCACGACCAGCTTCTTCCGAGGGCTGGCCGAGGAGTTCGGCGACTCCGGCGTCGAGTCGCCGGGGCTGGCGACCGAGCTGCAGAACGCCGCGGGCGCGGCGAGCGGCGCCTGCGCCGCCTTCGGCCGCTACCTGCGCCAGCGCTACCTCCAGCTCGCGAGGCCGCGCGACGCCGTCGGCGAGGATCGTTACGCCCTCGGCGTGCGCGTCTACAACGGCGACGCGCTGGACCTGCGCGAGACCTACGACTGGGGCTGGGACGAGTTGCGGCGCATCGAGGGCCGCATGGAGGAGGTCGCCGAGCAGATCCTGCCGGGCGAAGGCGTCGAGGCGGCGAAGGAGCTGCTGGAGACGGACCCGGATCGCGCGATCGAGGGCGTCGACGCCTTCCAGCGCTGGATGCAGGAGTTGCAGGACTCGACGATCGCGGAGCTGGACGGGCGACACTTCGAGATTCCCGAGCCGGTGCGCCGCATTGAGGCGCTGATCGCGCCTCCCGGCGGCGCGCTGGCGATGTACTACACGGGGCCCTCGGAAGACTTCAGCCGGCCCGGCCGCACCTGGTACCCGACGGGCGGCAAGACACGCTTCCCGCTCTGGGGCGAGGTCTCCATCGCCTACCACGAGGGCGTGCCCGGCCACCACCTGCAGATCGGGATGACGACCTGGATGACCGGGCTGCTCTCGCGCTGGCAGCGGCTGCTCGGCGGCACGTCCGGCTACGTCGAGGGCTGGGGGCTCTACGCCGAGCAGCTGATGGGCGAGCTCGGCTACCTCGACAACCCCGACTACGAGCTGGGGATGCTGCGCGCGCAGGCGCTGCGCTGCGTGCGCGTGGTGATCGACATCGGGATGCACCTCGAACTCTCGATCCCCGAGGGCGCCGCGGCGGGCGGCTTCCACCCCGGCGAGCGCTGGACGCCGGCGCTGGGGCTGGAGTTCATCGAGCAGCGCAGTCACTTCCCCATGGACTTCGTCGCCAGCGAGGTCGACCGCTACCTCGGACTGCCGGGACAGGCGATCAGCTACAAGGTGGGCGAGCGCGCCTGGCTGGAGGTGCGCGAGGCGGCACGCGTTCGCCTCGGCAGTGAGTTCGACCTCAAGGCGTTCCACGCGCGCGCCTTCGAGCTGGGGCCGATGGGCCTCGCGCTGATGCGCCGCGAGCTCGGCGGCGCCTGATCGCGCGGCGGCGGACCGGCCAGCCGCGCCGCGCCGCACGCGCGGGCGGAGCGGCGTATGATGGCGCGCGAAGCGCCCGACGGCGGCGAGGTCCAAGAGGGAGACGACGGCGCGCCGATGAGTGAGCTCCTGTACGAGAAGCACGATGTCTACGCGGTCTTCACGCTCAACCGGCCGGAGCGGCTCAACGCCCTCGGCGGCGGGGTCATGGGCGCGCTCGACGAGGCAATCGAGGACTTCAACGCCGATCCGCAGATGCGCGTCGGGATCCTGACCGGGGCCGGGCGCGCGTTCTGCGCCGGCATGGACCTGAAGGAGGCCGCCGACCGCGCCGCGAGCGGGGACAACGTCACCGGCACCCGCCCGAACGGCAGCGTCGAGCAGATGGCCTTCTCGCGCAGCCCCAAGCCGTTCATCGCCGCGATCAACGGACTCGCCATCGGCGGTGGCTGCGAGATCGCTCTCGACTGCGACATCCGCATCATGTCGAGCACGGCGTACGTCGGGCTGTTCGAGCCGAAGCGCGGCATCATGGCCGGCTACGCGATGCACCACCTGCCGCGCATCGTCGGCTCCACCGCCGCCGCCTACATGCTGCTCACCGCCGACGGCATCGAGGCCCAACAGGCGCTCGAGTGGGGCGTCGTGAGCGAGGTCGTCGAGCCGGAGCGGCTGATCCCGCGTGCCGTGGAGATCGCGCGGATGATCGCCGAGAACGCGCCGCTCTCCGTGCACGGCACCAAGGCCGAGATTCAGGCCTGGCGCATGGCCAACATCGACGACAACTACCGGCTCTACCAGTGGATCGACGCGGTCGTCCTCGACTCCGAGGACGCGCGAGAGGGGCCGCAGGCCTTCGCCGAGAAGCGCGACCCCGTGTGGCAGGGGCGCTGAGGCGTCCGCGCCGCGGCGAAGCAGGAAGACAGGGAACACCGCAAGGCAAACAGGGAGGAACCTCATGCCTGACGCGCTATACGAGAAGCGGGACTTTTACGCGATCTTCACGCTCAACCGGCCCGAGCGGCTCAACGCCCTCGGTGGTCAGTTGCGTGCGGAGATGGCGGAGAACGTCGACGACTTCAACGAGGACCCCAACATGCGGGTCGGCATCCTCACCGGTGCGGGCCGCGCCTTCAGCGCCGGCATGGACCTGAAGGAAGCCGCCGACCGCGCCAACACCGGCGAGGGCGTCGCCGCCCGGCAGACCGGGCAGGTGCCGCGGCATGTCTACTCCGGCAGCCCGAAGCCCTTCATCGCCGCGATCAACGGCCTCGCCGTCGGCGGCGGCCTGGAGCAGGCGCTGGACTGCGACATCCGGATCATGGCCTCGAACGCCTACGTCGGGCTGTTCGAGCCGCGGCGCGGCATCATCGCCGGCTACGCGATTCACCACCTGCCGAGGATCGTCAACCTCTCCGCCGCCAACCACGTGCTGCTCGTCGGCGACCGCGTCGAGCCTGAGCAGGCGCTGCAGTTCGGCATCGTCTCGGAGGTCGTCGATCCGCCGGATCAACTGATGCCTCGCGCGATCGCGCTGGCCGAGCAGATCGCCTCGAACGCGCCGCTCTCGGTGCAGGCGACGAAGGCGATGATCCAGGCCTGGCGGATGGCGAAGATCGACGACTCCTACCGCCTCGGCGCGTGGCTGTCGCTGCCGGTCGTCAACTCCGAGGACATCAAGGAAGGCGCGCGCGCCTTCGCCGAGAAGCGCGACCCGAACTGGCAGGGGCGATAGCTCCCGGCCTCGTCACAGCGGGCGTCCGGCCGCGCCTCGCTGGCGCGGCCAGCGCTCTGCGTGCCGCATCCCGAACCGCGCCGTGGCGTAGGCAGCCTGTCGGCGCGCCCGTTGCTGCCTTAGCCAGTCGGTCGGATCGGTCATGATCTGGCTGAGGCGGGCGGGCGCTGTTGCGCTCGGTGGTCCGTTGACGGCGGTGCTGCTCGTCGCCCTCATGCTGCTGAGCCTGCGCGGCACCTTCCTCAACGCTGACTTCTACACGGACCGGCTGGAGGAGGCCGATGTCTACCGCTTCGTCATGGTCGACGTGCTGACGTCGGCCCTCGACGAGGTACGCGAGCGCGAGCCCGACGATATCGGCGCCGACCTCCGCGAGAACCCGGTCGCCACATCCGGGCTCTCCACGTCGCAGATCACGGACGCGGTGCACCGCGCGCTGTCTCCCGAGGATCTGGAGGCGATCGTCGCTCCCGCCCTGCGGGAGATCGCCGGCTACGCCACCGGCGAGAGCGACGAGTTCACCATAGATCTGCGCATCGGGGAGACGATCCGCGGCGTGGTGGCCGAGTTGCAGGTGCTGATGCGCGAGGCCGGCGTCTACGATCGGCTGCTCGAGCGGGAGCTGGAGCCGAGAATCCGCGAGGCGGCGGGCGACACGCTGGCCTCGGGCGCGGACGGCTCCGGCTGGATGCAGCGCCTGTTCGGGAGCGACGAGGATGCCGGCGGCAGGCTTGCCGAGGTGATCATCGGCGTCGTCACTCCCGAGTGGTTCGGAGCGCAGGTCGAGCACATCCTCGACGAACTGACGGCGTACCTCACCGGTGAGTCGGACAGCTTCGAGATCCGGGTCCGCCTGAGCGATGCGCAAGTCGCGACCGCCGTCGAGGACCTCAAGTCGATCCTGCGCGAGGCGGACGCCTCCGAGCTCGTGTACACGGACGTGCTCGACCCGGCGGTGGACGAGGGCCTGGACGAGACGGTCACGCTGCCCTACGGCGTGGAGATCAGCCGTGACGAGGTCAAGGATGTGCTGCGCGAGGCCGCGCCTCGATCCTGGGTGGAGCAGCAGGCGGACCTGCTCATCGAGGACGTGAGCGCCTACGTGACGGGCAGGTCCGAGGGGTTCTCGACGGAGATCTCGCTGGTTGGCAACAAGCAGGATGCCGCGAGGCTCCTGACCGACCTGGCCGTCGCGAGAGTGGACGAGACCGTGCGGGGCCTGCCCGTCTGTTCCACGGACGCCGAGGTCAGCGCCGCCGCGGCTGCGGAGAGCGGCACGCTGCCGGGCTGCCTCCCGCCGGGAGTCTCGGCGGACGACCTGACGGAGGAGGCGCGTTCAGCCATCGCCGACGTGATTCGGCCGCTGGTGCTCGATCCCGTCCCGGACACGGTCACCTACACGGACGCCGACTTGCGGCTGGCCGTGCGGGAGGACGGCGGCGCGGATGCCCTCGATGCCCTCAACGACAGCCGCGAGCTGTTCGCGGCGGGTTGGAGCTACAGCGAGGCCGACCTCCGCGCCGAGCTCTCGTCGGATCGCGAGGTCCTGAGGGACTTCGATCGGCTCCGCTCCTTCCTGGCCGACGGCTACGTCCACACGCCCGGTGACCCCTCGGCCAGTGGGTTCGCCGAGGCGCTGGATGTCGTGCACGACGGGTCGAACGCGGTTCGCGGGAGCATCTGGTTCGTCTGGCTGTTCGTGGCGGTCGTGCTTGTCGCCATCGGCGCGCTCGGCGGGACGACCTGGCCCGGTGGGGTGGCGTGGGCGTCGGGATCCCTGCTTGCCTCCGCCGTCGTGGTGCTCTTCCTGTTCTGGCCCGTCTACGAGGGGGTCTCCGGCGCGTTGTTCGAGCAGGCGCACGAGGAGATCGCTGCCCAGGCCGACGGGGAGTCCGCATCCACGGTCCGCCTGATGGGTGACAAGCTGGTCGAGCTCGCCGAGGGGGCCGCGGACGACTTCGCAGGGGGCGTCAGGCGCTCCAGCCTCGTCCTCGCGGCCTTCGCGCTGATCGCGCTGCTCGGCGCCATCTTCTGGGATCGGATCGCGCCGGTCTTCGGGGATCCGCTGGAACGGCAGGATCACGGAGGGCTCTGAGGCGGCCGGGCTCCTGCGCCGCCGCGGCGGGCAGCTATTCCGCCTCGATCACACCTCGTTCGCGGAGATGCACGATGGCGCTGAGGACGGCCTCGTCCGGCTCGCGCTGATCGATCTCGAGTGTGCGCGCGGCCTCTGCCGGTAGCCGCTCGGCCAGCCAGGCGAAGTTCAGGTCGCCGTTGCCCGGCGCGTAGTGGTCCCGCAGGCCGCCGACATCGTGCAGGTGGCTGCCCAGCACGCGATCGCCCAGCAGATCGAACCAGGCGTTGCGCTCCACCAGCCCGAGGCGGTGCAGCACCTCGGCGTGCCCCGCGTCGTGCCAGTACCCGGCCGTCTCCGGGGCGTACGGCGTCAGCAGCTCCGCGGCCTCCTCGGGCAGCGGGATCTGGTGGTAGTGCAACCGGCATTCGAGACCCAGCGCGACATTCTTCGGCAGTGCGTACTTCGCCAGCTCGGCGAGCGAGCGCCGGGCCTGCGCGAGGTACGGGGCCGCACGCTGTGCGCGATCGCGGCGCGCCTCGTCGATCGCCTGCTCCCAGGCCTCGGCGGCCAGCTGCCGGCGCGGGTACATCTCGCGCAGCCGGCTCGCCGCGTTGAGCGCCCGCCCGCCGACGGAACCGAGGTGCACGACGGCCGCGGGCGCGCCTGCCTCGGCGGCCACGTCGATCGATCGCCGCGTGTAGTGCACGGCCAGCGCGCGCTCCTCCTCGTCCGTGGAGGCGAGGTTGAGGCCGCGGTTCCAGCCGCGCTGGCGGTCGCGTTCCAGCGGGGCCGGCGCGTGGACGGCCGTGACGGGCAGCGTCGCGTGCCCGAGGATTGCGCCGATCTGCTCGGCGTCCATCGAGTGGTTGATCTCGATCGCCTCGTAGCCCAGCTCGGCGGCGCGCTCCATGAAGGCGCCGAGGTCACGCTCGAAGCGCGGCTGCACCGCCCACATGGTGCTCAGCGCCAGCAGCGGCCGCTGCGAGGCACGATCTGACCCTGGGGCGCTCACCGCGCCCCCTCGGCTACGGGGTCTTCGGGACTCACGCTGTCGCGCGCTCTTCGACTATTGACTCTAGTTCGCGCTGCAGGTGCTCCAGCACCTCGTCGTACGGGAAGGAACCGACTGTCTCGGTCCCACGCTTGAGGTTCACGGCGACCGGGCCACACCAGAGGCCGAGGTCGGCGTCGTCCGTCTCACCGGGGCCGTTCACGCGGCAGCCCATGACCGCGATGGTGACGTCGTGCTGCTTCGCCCAGGTCGTGATCTTGCGCACGTCCTGCGCCAGCTCGATGAAGGCCTCGTTCTCCACGCGCGAGCAGGACGGGCAGGAGATGATGTTGAGGCCGTCGTCCAGCACCGTCGGCATCGAGCGGAAGCGCCCGGATTCGATGTCGGCGAGGATGCGCCGCCCGGCGTCGATCTCCGTGCCCTTGTCCTCGAACGGCAGGGTGAGCGAGACGCGCACCGTGTCGCCGATGCCCTCCGGCACGAGCTGCTCGAAGGCCAGCCGCGTCTTGATCTCGCCCTCCGGCAGCATGCCCGCCTCGGTCACGCCGAGGTGCAGCGGCACGTCCGGCCGCTCGGCCGCGAAGCGGCGATTGCCCTCGACGACCTTGCGCCAGTCCGAGTCCTTGAGCGAGACGACGTAGCGCTCGAAGCCGAGGCTGTCGAGGATTTCGCAGTGCTCGAGCGCGCTGGCGACCATCGCCTCGACATCGTCGTCGCCGTGGGCCGCGATCTGCGCCGGGTCCACGGAGCCGCAGTTGACGCCCACGCGGATCGCGCAGCCGTGCGCCTCGGCGGTCTCGGCGATGAAGGCGACCTTGTCGCGCACGGGCTTCTCGCGCTCGTGGTGCCAGAGGTGGCCGGGGTTGTAGCGAATCTTGTTCACGTGCGGCGCCACGATGCTGGCGAGGCGGTAGTTCTCCTGCAGGTCCACGGAGAGCGTCGCCGTGGTGCGGGCGCGCACCTCGGCCAGCGCCTCCACGTCCTTGCGCGAGTCGACGGCGATGCGCACGAGGTCCGCGCCGGCGCGCTGCAGCAGTTCGACCTGGTTGACGGTGGCCTCGATGTCCTGCGTCTTCGTTGCGGCCATCGACTGCACGGCGATCGGGGCGCCGCCGCCGATGGTGATCGGCCCGACGGATACGCTGCGCGTGGAATTCCGAGCCACTAGCCGACCTCCACTGCGCCTATCGTTGGCTCATCGAGGCGGGGTGTCAACCGGCCCTCATGCGAGCCGAACGAGGCCCCGCCACAATAGTTACTCCCCGGCGAAAGGTGCGCTAGCGGAACAGCGAGTCGCCGCTGGCGATGCGCACGATGTCCGCGAAGGTGATGACGATCGCCAGCGCGATGAAGGCGATGAAGCCGACGAGGTGGACGATCGCCTCCTTCTCCGGCGCGATCCGCCGCCCTCCTCGCAGCACCTCGATCAGCAGGAAGAAGACGCGCCCGCCGTCCAGCATCGGCAGCGGCAGCAGGTTGAGCACGCCGAGGTTGATCGAAAGCAGCGCCGCGAGCATGAGCAGCGGCGTGATGCCGCCCGCGCGCGCGACCTCGCCGGTGGTCTGCGCGATGCCGACCGGCCCGGCGACGGCTGGGCTGCTGCCGCCCTTGGCCCAGGACACCAGCTCGTTGCGCGCGAGGATCATCGCGTCGAGGGTCGCCCGCGCGCCCGCGGGAATCGATTCCCACGGCGGTTGCGAGACCCGCTCCGTGAACGGCACGCAGCCGACGCCGCCAACCACCGTGCACTGCGCGCGGATCGTGATGCCGGTCGGCCCCTGACCGCTCGGTGGCGTCCAGCGTGGCTCGACGCGCAGCGTCTCGTACTGCTGGCCGCGCCGCACGACGACGTCGATCTCCTTGCCGAGGTTGAGCCGGATCAGCCGCCAGGCGGCGGTGACGTTCGTCGCCTCGCGTCCGCCGATCTTGTAAATCACATCGCCGCTGAGGAAGCCGGCGGCCTCGGCCGGCGCGTCGGGCACGACCAGCTCGATGACCGCGCGGCCGATCGACTCCTCGTGAGGAATCGTGAAGGCGACGGCGAAGAGCAGGACCGGCAGCAGCAGGTTCACGACCGAGCCCGAGACCAGCACGATGAAGCGCTTCCAGCGCGCGGCGGCGGCGAGCGAGCGTGGGTGGTCCGGAGCCTCTTCGCCGAGCAGCCGCACGAAGCCGCCGAGGGGCGTCCAGTTCAGCGTGTACTCGGTGTCGCCCCAGCGCCGCCCCGTGATCCGCGGCGGGAAGCCGATGCCGAACTCCAGCACATAGATGCCGAACAGCTTCGCCGTCGCGAAGTGCGCCAGCTCGTGCGCCACGACGAGCACCACGAGCATCCCGACGAACAACAACGTCGAGCTGACCGCGTCGGGCGCGAACCACCAGCTGACAGCGAGCGCGACCGCGATCGCCAGCGCCGTGTTGAGGCCTCGGGGGATGCGGGCGCGGCTGCGCGCCGGGCGCTCGTCGCCGCTCTGACCGCCGCTGGCGTCGCTCACGCCAGGCTCAGCGAATCCCGGCGGCCACGCGCTCGTTAACGAAGCGCTGGCCCCACGCCTCGGCGGCGATCAGCTGCTCGAGGCCGGGGTCCGTGTCCGCCTCGTGCGCGTCGAGTGCCTCCATCAGCAGCCGGGCGATATCCGTGAAGCGGCAGCGGCCGGCGAGGAAGTGCTCGACGGCGGACTCGTCCGCGCCGGAGAGCATGGCCGCCGAGGTGTCGCCGCGCCGCCCCGCCTCGAGCACCGTCGGCAGCGCCGGGAAGCGCTCCATGTCCACCTCGCTGAAGTTCAGCGTCCCGCGCGCGGCGAGGTCGAGCGGAGGGGCGGGCTGCTGCGGCGCGCGCTCCGGGTAGGTGAGCGCGCACTGGATCGGGAGGCGCATGTCCGGCTCGCCCAGCTGCGCCTTCATGGAGCCGTCGGAGTAGGTGACCATCGAGTGAATGACGCTCTCGCGGTGCTGGAGGATGTCGACGCGGTCGATCGGGATATCGAACAGCCAGCGCGCCTCGATCGCCTCGAGGCCCTTGTTGAAGAGGGTGGCGCTGTCGATCGTGACCTTCGGACCCATCTCCCAGGTCGGGTGTTTCAGCGCCTGCTCCGGCGTGACGCGATCGAGCGCGTCCATGTCGTAGTCGCGGAACGCGCCGCCGGAGGCGGTCAGCGTGAGCCGGTCGACGGTCTCCATCGGCTCGCCCCAGAGGCACTGCCAGATCGCCGAGTGCTCCGAGTCGATCGGGCGCAATTCCGCGCCGCGGTGTGCGTTCGCCTCGAGGGCGGCGCGCACGACGTGCCCGCCGACGACGAGCACCTCCTTGTTGGCGAGCGCGACGATCTTGCCGGCCTCGAGCGCGCGCAGCGTCGGCTCCAGCCCGAGGCGTCCCGCGGTCGCCACAACCACGATGTCCACGTCGGGCCGCACGGCGAGTTCGTCCAACGGCAGCCAGGCGTCGCGGCCGAAGTCGGAGGCGAGGCGGTCCGCCTCCGGGCCGGGGCGCGCGCAAGCCGCGCTGGGGCGGAACTCCTCGATCTGTTCGCGCAGCAGCGTGACGTTGCCGCCGGCGGCGAGCGCGGCGACGCGGAAGCGGTCGGGCAGGCCGCGCACCACGTCGAGCGTCTGCGTGCCAATCGAGCCGGTGGAGCCGAGGATCGCGAGGCCGATCTCGGTCATGCGGACCTCCACGGAAGCGCTGGGCGTGAGGCCGGAGCAGGAGCTACAGCCACTGCAATGTCCAGTATAGCAATGGCGCCGCCAGCAACTGCGAGTCCATGCGGTCGAGCAGGCCGCCGTGCCCCGGCAGCAGGCCGGAGCTGTCCTTCACGCCGATCCGCCGCTTCAGTGCCGACTCCAGCAGGTCGCCCGCCTGCGCCGCAATCGGCAGCGCGATCGCGATCCCCGCGATCAGTACGGCCTCGGCGTCGAGGCCGAGTGCGATCGGCAGCGCCACTCCGGCGGCAGCCCCGGCCACGAGGCCGCCGATCGCGCCCTCGCGCGTCTTGGCGGGCGAGATGCGCGGCGCGAGCGGGTGGCGGCCGATCAAGCGCCCGACGGCGTAGGCGCCGGTGTCGGTGGCGAAGGTGACGCCCAGCAGCACGATCAGCCAGCGCTGGCCCTCGGGCTCTCCGCGCAGCAGCAGCCAGTGCGCGCCGAGGATGCCGATGTAGACGACGGCGCCGAGCCACCAGGCCTCGCGCAGGCGGCGCGGGCCGGGGCCGGGGCGCAGCAGGCCGTAGAGCGCGATCGCGGGCAGCGGTAGCAGCGTCCAGAGCGGGAAGCTACCCGCGGCCTGCCGCATCCAGAGCGCCACGAGGGCGGTCGCGGCGGCCGCGCTCAGCGGCTGCCAGAGCGGCCGCGTCCCGGCGGCGGCGACGAACAGTTCGGCGGCGGCGGCGGCGAGCAGCAGCGAGATGGCGACGGCGAAGACGGGCTCCGGGAGCGCGATCGCCAGCGCCAGCAGCGGCAGCCCGATCGCGGCCACGAGGAGACGCGCGCGCAGCACGACTCAGGCGTCCGGGTGCGCGTGCTCCGCCTGTCGGTCCGGGACCAGCCCGAAGCGGCGGCGGCGGCGGCGGTACTCCCCCAGCGCCTCGTCCACGTCCTCCGGCCCGAAGTCGGGCCACAGCGTGGAGGTGAAGTAGTACTCGCTATAGGCCGCCTCCCAGACCAGGAAGTTGGAGAGCCGGCGCTCGCCGCCGGTGCGGATCAGCAGGTCCGGGTCCGGCAGATCGGCGGTCGCCAGGCGGCTCGCGATCGCCTCGGCGTCCACCTCGCTCGCGGCGACGCCGTCGGCGATCAGCCGCCGCACCGCCTCGACGATGTCGGAGCGTCCGCCGTAGTTGAAGGCGAGGTTGACGGTGATGCGGTCGTTGGCGGCGGTGCGGGCGACGGCTGCCGCCACCTTCTGCTGCAGCGAGCGCGGCAGCGGCGAGAGGTCGCCGACGTGGCGCAGCCGGATGCCTGCCTCGTGGAGCGAGTCCAGCTCCCGGTCGATCACCCGGCCGGCGAGCAACATCAGGTAGTCGACCTCGTTGCGCGGGCGTCCCCAGTTCTCGGTCGAGAAGGCGAAGAGGGTGACGACGGGGACGCCGTGCTCGCCGAGGCGCTCGATCACCGGGCGGATGCGGTCGGCGCCGGCGCGGTGGCCCTGCTGGCGGCTCTGGCCGCGATCGCGGGCCCAGCGCCCGTTGCCGTCCATGATGATCGCGACGTGGCGAGGCAGCGCCTCGCTTTGCGGGCTCGCGACGCCGCTCGCCGCGGGCTTAGCGACCATGTTCGTTCGGAGGCCCGGCTGGCTCACGGACATGCGGCGTCACCCTGACCTGCGCTCCATGCCCCGCGCGCTCGGCTGGCCCCTAGATTTCGAGGAGCTCTTGTTCCTTCTGCGCCCCGATCTCGTCGATCTGCTTCGTGTGCGCCCCGGTCAGCTCCTCGACGTCGGTGAGCGCGCGGCGCTCCTCGTCCTCGGAGAGCTCGCCGGCGCGCAGCGCCTTGCGCAGCTCGTCGATGCCGTGGCGGCGAATGTTGCGGACCGCGACCTTGCCTTCCTCGCAGCGCCCGCCGACCAGCCGAACCAGCTCGCGGCGGCGCTCTTCGGTGAGCGGCGGGATTGGCAGCCGGATGATGGAGCCGTCGTTGCTGGGTGTGATCCCGAGGTCGCTCGCCTGGATTGCCCGCATGATCGGTTGCAGCGCGGACTTGTCCCAGGGCTGGACGGTGACCAGCGTGGGATCGGGCGCGGCGAGCGTCGCGAGCTGGTTGAGCGGCATCGTCTGGTCGTAGTGCGAGACCTGCAGGCGCTCGACGATCGCCGTGTTGGCCCGGCCCGTTCGCACCGCCGCAAGCGTCTGGCGGCAGGACTCGACCGCCTTGTCCATGCGGTCGTCGGCGTCGAGCATGATATCGTCGACGTCCACCGCCGCCTCCTCCGGCCGGCGCGCAAGCGCCGGCCTGCGCTGCTCGCCTCGCTATTCCGCGGGCGACCCTCCGCCGATCTCGAAGCGGATGAAGCGAGAGATGCGGATGTTCTCGCCCGTCGCCGCGATCGTGTCCTCGACGAGTTGCTGGATCGTCTTGCCGGAGTCCTTGATGAACGGCTGGGTGAGCAGCGCGCGCTGCTCGCGCTCGCTCTCGGGCACATCCTCCGGGACATCGTCGACCGTGAGGGCGTCCGGGTTCATCGCGGCGACCTGCAGCGCGACATCGTGCGCGAGATCGCGGAACTGCTCCGTGCGCGCCACGAAGTCGGTCTCGCTGTTCAGTTCGACAAGCACGCCGATGCGTCCGCCGGCGTGGATATAGGACTCGATCACGCCCTCGCCGGTCGTGCGGTCCGCTCGCTTCGCGGCGGAGGCGACGCCTTCCTCGCGCAGCAGCGAGCGGGCGCGATCGAAGTCGCCCGCCGCCTGATCGAGTGCGCGCTTGGCGTCCATGACGCCGGCGCCGGTCTCCTCGCGGAGCCGCTTCACATCCTGGACTGAGACCACGACCGCTCCCTCGTTGCGTTGCGCCGGGTGGGCTGCCTGCCGCGCCGGCAGGCAGCGTTCGCTACTGTTCCGCGCTGTCGGACGGCTGCGCGGCCGGGGCCGGCGCCTCTGCGGCGGGGGCCTCGGCAACTGCCGCGGCGGCGGGTGCGGCTTCGGCGGGGGGCATCATCGCCACCGAGCCGGCGGCGGCCGCCTCCTGCTCCACCTCGCCGTAGGCGCGGCCCTCGAGGACCGCGTCGGCGACGCGCGCCGTCACCAGCTGGATCGCGCGGATCGCGTCGTCGTTGGCCGGCACGGGGAAGTCGATCAGCGTCGGATCGGCGTCCGTGTCGCACATCGCGACGATCGGGGTCTTCGTGCGGTTCGCCTCGCGGACGGCGATGTCCTCGAGTTTCACGTCGATCACGAAGAGCATCCCGGGCGGCCGCTCCAGCGCGCTGATGCCGCCGAAGGCGCGCTGCATGCGGTTGTACTGCTTCTCCAGCCGCAGCCGCTCGCGCTTCGACAGCGTCTCGTGCTCGGGGGAGGCGATCCGCAGCTCGAGGTCGCGCAGGTACTCGATGCGGCGCGAGATGGTGGCCCAGTTGGTGAGCGTGCCGCCCAGCCAGCGGTTGATGACGTAGGGCATCCCGCAGCGCTCGGCCTCGGCGCGGATCACGGCGCGGGCCTGCTTCTTCGTGGCCACGAAGAGCACCGTCTGGCCGGCCGAAACGGTCTCACGCACCTGCTGCAGCGCCTGGTCGAAGCGCCGCACGGTCTGCGCGAGGTCGAGGATGTGGATGCCGTGCCGTTCGGTGTAGATGAACGGTCGCATGCGCGGGTTCCAGCGCCGGGTCTGGTGCCCGAAGTGGACGCCCGCCTCCAGCATCAGCTTCATGGTTGCGGCTGCGCTCACGTCACTCCTTCGGCGCGTTCGCGCCTCGTACTGCGGCGGGCCGCAGCCTGCCGTACGCCTCTCGCGCTGCGTCTCCGGCCAGAGCCGACCGTGTCTGCGAGCCACCGAGTATAGCCACAGCCCCGGCGCAGGGGCCAGCGCGCAGCGCGGTCGGCTGTGGCCGCATGGGGCACCCCGGAGCGCGAGGGCATGCGGGTGGCGGGAGACGCGTCGCTGGTCGAGACTATCCATGGACCAGGAGGGGATCATGGGCGAGGTGACGGAGAGCGGCGAGGAGATCGTCATCACCGGGAGCGGCCTCCCGGCGCCGCAGTTGGCGCCGCCGCGCATGGCGTTCGGCCGCAACCGGGACAAGATCAGAATCCTCGGCGACATCGTCGCCCCGATGCCGGCGCATTGGTTCGGAGACGCTACCGACTGAGTCGGCTTCCGAAGGGCAGCCGAGGCGTCCGGGTTGTGGCGTAATAGGCCCTTGCGTACACTGATTCGCACGCCGTGGGAGCGTTCTCCTGCGGCGTTGCTGCGCGACCAACCCAACGGAGACTCCCCAACCGTGCCTACCTACGACTACCGCTGCGAGGGCGGCCACCGCTACGACAAGCGCGAGCCCTTCGGCTCCCCCCCGGAGCAGCCGTGCGACGAATGCGGCGAGACCGCCCGCCGCGTCATCCACGCGCCGCCCGTCGTCTTCAAGGGCTCCGGCTGGTACGCGACCGACAGCCGCTCCACTTCCAAGCGCAGCACGCCCGCCAGCGACGAGGACTCCGAGAAGTCCGACAAGGTCCTCGCAGCCGAGGCGGCGACCTCCGAGCGCGAGGCCAAGAAGGAGTCCGCCGCCGCGGCGAAGAAGAAGGCTGAGGCCTCCTCCAAGAGCGGCTCCGGCGACAAGAAGAGCAGCTAGGCAGCGAGACCCCTCGTGCGAGCCGTAGTGCAGCGTGTCGATCGGGCGCGCGTCACCGTCGATGGCGAAGTCAGCGGCGAGATCGGGCGCGGCTTGCTCGTTTACGTCGGCGTCGCCGCCGGCGACGGGCAGGCGCAGGCGCAGTGGCTCGCGAAGAAGGTCGCCGAGCTGCGCATCTTCCCCGGCGAGTCGCGCGGTATGGACCGCTCGCTGCTCGATAGCGGCGGCGGCGCGCTGATCGTTTCGCAGTTCACCCTGCTCGCCGACACGCGCAAGGGCCGCCGCCCCTCGTTCTTCGAGGCCGCGCCGCCCGAGGACGCCGAGCCGCTGGTGGCGGCCGTCTGCGAGGAGCTGCGCGCCCTCGGCGTCACGGTCGCGGAGGGCCGCTTCGGCGCGATGATGGCGGTCGAGAGCACGAACGACGGCCCGGTGACGATCACCCTCGACACTGCCTTGATGCCGCGCCGCTCCGCGTCGCGGGAGGCGTAGCGAGCGTCCGACGCCCGTCTACTCGGGCAGCAGCAGCGCCTCGCCGCGCGCGACCAGCTCCTGGAGGCGGTCGGCGGTGACGTAGGCGTCCGCGTCCGCCGAGCTGTCGAGGACGGCGCCGGGCAGCTCGCCCGCCTCGTGCGCCGCGCTGAGCTGTGCGTGGAGCTCTCGGCTGCGATCGGCCAGCGGGTCGGCACGCCCCGAGTCGCGCGCCAGCGTCGTCCCGCGGTCGGGCAGCAGCGTGACGAAGTGGGCCGCCGCGCCGACGCCCTCGAGCGCCTCGCGGTAGACGGCCGCCAGCTCCGGGTCGACCACGTCGCAGATCGCGACGGCGTAGCGCATCGCGATCGCCTCGCGGGCGACGGCGCAGGCGGCGCGGGCGCCGAGCCTCAGTTGCTCCGCGGCCTGCGCGTCGCCGTCCCACGGGCGGCGGTAGCCGGCGCAGACCCAGCGCCGCAGCTCGTCCACCTCGATCAGCAGCATGCGGTCGAAGCGCTCGCAGAGCGCCCCCGCGACCGCGCTCTTGCCCGCCCCCGGCGGCCCCGAGATGACGATCACCTGGTTCATGCCGGCTCGACCTCCAGCGAGATGTCGAGGGCAGGGGCGGAGTGCGTCAGCGCCCCCACGGAGATCAGGTCCACCCCGGTCGCCGCGATCTCGCGCACGGTATCGAGGCTCACGCCGCCCGAGGCCTCGAGCAGCGCGCGCCCGCCGGCCGCCGCGACGGCCTCGCGCATCGCCTCGACCGTCATGTTGTCGAGCATCACGATGTCCGCGCCCGCCTCGATTGCCAGCAGCGCGGTCTCCACGTCCGGCGCCTCGACCTCGATGCGCTGGGTGTGTGGGGCGCGCTCGCGCGCCGCGCGCAGCAGCTGCGGCAGCGTGACCCCGCGCGCGGCGGCGGCGGCCAGGTGGTTGTCCTTGATCAGCACGCCGTCCGCGAGGGTGTCGCGGTGGTTATGCGCGCCGCCGGTGCGCACCGCGTAGCGCTCCAGCGCGCGCAGCCCCGGCGTCGTCTTGCGCGTGTCCGTGATGCGCGCCGCGCCGCCCTCGGCCGCGCGCTCGACGAAGGCGCGCGTCAGCGTCGCGATGCCGCTCAGCCGCTGCAGGAAGTTGAGCGCGACCCGCTCGCCGGAGAGCAGCGGCGCGAGCGGCCCGGCGACGGTCGCAACGGTCTGCCCACAGCGCACCGCATCGCCGTCGGCGGTGAGCGCTTCGACGGCGACGCCGCCCCCGAGCTGGCGGTAGACCTCGCGGACGAGGTCCAGGCCGCTGAGCACGCCGTCCTGCTTGATCAGCAGCGAGCCGCGCCCGGACTGCCCGGGCGGGACCGTCGCCAGCGTCGTCACGTCCTGCGAGACGCGGTCCTCGGCGAGCGCGCGCGCGACGGCGTCCCGCAGCGCCGCGGCATCGGGTGGACGCAGCCCCTGCGGCGCGCCGCTCACGCGACGCCCTCCGCGCGCGGCGCAGGCAGCGATGCAGCGACGAGCGCGGCGATGCTGTCGAGCAGCGCCTCCGCGCCCGCTGCACGCCGCGCTTCCTCGCTCGAGTCGCCGCCGCGTATGCCGCAGGCGGGCATCCCCGCGGCGCGGGCGGCCTCGATGTCGGCGACGTTGTCGCCGGCGTAGACGGCCTCGCGAGGCGCGACGCCGAGCCGCTCGCAGGCGAGCAGCAGGCCCTCGGGCGCGGGCTTGGGCAGCCGCACGTCCTCGCGCCCGACGAGCACGCCGAAGCGCGCGGCGACGCCCTCGCGCTCGAGGATCGCGCGCAGGACCTCGCGCGAGTTCGAGCTGACGACGCCCGCCAGCAGGCCGGAGCCATCGAGCGCCTCCAGCGCCTCGCGCACGTGCGGAAGCAGACTCGTCGCGGCGATCCCCCCGGCCTCGGAGCGGTCGAGGATCGCCGCGGCCCCGCGCTGCGCCGCCTCGAGGGCGGCTTCGCGCAGCACGCCGGAGGTTGCGATCCGTGCGTAGAGGCTGATAGCGCCGCGGCCGATCGCGTCGCCGGGAACGCCGCACTGCTCGTACCAGGCCACCAGCTCGCGCCTGGCGTCGTTCCAGCGCACGTGCGAGCCGAAATCGGCGAGCGTGTGGTCGAAGTCGAAGAGCAGGGCCCGGACGTCCGGGAACAGCGACGCGGGCGCCGAGGTCACGTGTCTGCCTAGGCGAGCGCGCGGAACACGAGCCGCCGCCGCCACTCCGGCCGCTGTTCCGGGAAGTCCCGCCGGTAATGCGCGCCGCGCGACTCCTCGCGCAGCAGCGCCGCTTCCGTGATCAGCCGCCCGCACGTCAGCATCGAGGACAGCTCGTGCTCCTCGCGCGTGCGCGGGTGGGGCAGTGCGGCCTCCCAGGCGGCGATCTGCGCCGCGGCCGCGCGCAGCCGCGCGCCGTCGCGTTCGAGGCCGGCCTCGCTCCACATCAGGTCTCGCAGCTCCGTCCGCGAGGGCGCGCGATCGGCGGGCCGCGCCGCGCCGCCGGCGTCGAGCGTGTGCGCGTCGCCGCTGAGCGCCGGCGGCCCGTCCTCGCCCTCGGGCAGGGGGCCGCCGTAGAGCGCCTCGGCGAGGCGATGCGCGAAGACGACCGATTCGAGCAGCGAGTTGCTGGCGAGGCGGTTCGCGCCGTGCACACCCGTGCAGGTCACCTCGCCGACGGCGTACAGGCCCGGCAGCGTCGTGCGGCCCCAGGTGTCCGTGCGCACGCCGCCCATCGTGTAGTGCGCCGCCGGCGAGACCGGGATGCGGTCGCGCGCCATGTCGAGACCGGCGGCGAGGCAGGTGCGGTAGATGTTTGGGAAGCGCGCGGCCAGCCAGGCAGCGTCGCGGTGCGTGATGTCCAGCAGTACGTGGTCGCTGCCGGTCGCACGCATCTGCGCCAGCTCGGCCAGCGCGACGATGTTGCGAGGCGCCAGCTCCGCCGCCGGATCGAGATCGGCCATGAAGCGCCGTCCCGCGGTGTCGAAGAGCAGCGCGCCCTCGCCGCGCACGGCCTCCGAGATCAGGAACGAGGGCTGGCCCGGCAGCCGCAGCGCCGTCGGGTGGAACTGCGTGAACTCCATGTCCTGGACCTCGGCCCCGGCACGGAAGGCGAGCGCGACCCCGTCCCCGGTCGCGACCTGCGGGTTGGTGGTCACGCGGTACACCTGCCCCGCCCCGCCCGTTGCGAGGACCACCGTCTCCGCCTCGCAGCGCAGCCGCGCGCCGTCGTCGGCGCAGAGCACGTCCGCGCCGATCGCCCGACCGTCGGCGACCAGCAGCCGCTCGGCCAGCGCGTGCTCCAGCACCGTGATGCCCTCGCGCTGCACCAGCGAGGAGAGCGAGAGCTCGATCTCCAGTCCGGTCTGATCGCCGCGGGCGCGCAGCACGCGCCGCGCCGAGTGCGCACCCTCCTTGCCGAGCGCGGCTTCGCCCTCGGCCTCGTCGAAGCGCACCCCGTAGCTGCCGAGGTCGGCGATGCGGCCCGCGGCCTCCTCGACGAGCACGCGCGCGGCGGCCGCGTCGACGAGCCCGGCGCCGGCCTCGATGGTGTCGCGCAGGTGCAGCTCGGGCGAGTCGCCAGGGCCGATCGCGGCGCTGATGCCGCCCTGGGCGTAGCGCGTGCTCGCCTCGTCGATCGCGCTCTTCGTCACCACCAGCACCCTGGCGCCGCGCTGGTGGGCCTGGAGCGCGACGAACAGCCCGGCGATGCCGGAGCCGATGATCAGCAGATCCGCGCGCAGCAGCTCGCGCGCGGGCTCGCGCTGCGGTTCGGTGGGGTGGGCGGTCACGATTCGACGCCGGGCCGCGGCTAGCGCAGCGCCAGCATGCGCTCGAGGGCGATGCGGGCGTGCGCCTGCTCCTCCTCGGGCACGACGATCTGGTTCACGACGTGCCCCGCGGCCAGCGACTCCATCACCCAGGCGAGGTAGGCGGGGTGGACCCGGTACATCGTGCTGCAGGGGCAGACGACAGGGTCGAGGCAGAACACGGTCTTGTCCGGGTTCTCCTTCGCCAGCCTCGAGACGAGGTTGATCTCGGTCCCGATGCCGATCGCCGAGCCTGCGGGCGCTTCGGCGACATAACGCGCGATGTAGGCCGTCGAGCCGATCGCGTCGGCGGCCTGCACGATGTCGTAGCGGCACTCGGGGTGGACGACGATCCGCACGTCCGGGTAGCGCTCGCGCGCCTCGTCGATCTGCGTCGTGGTGAAGCGCTGGTGCACGGAGCAGTGGCCCTGCCAGAGGATCACGCGCGAGCGCTCCAGCTGCTCCGGCGCGGTGCCGCCGAGGTTGCCCGCGGGCAGCCGCCAGTTCCAGAGCGTCATCTCCTCGAGCGGGATGCCCATCGCGTGGCCGGTGTTGCGGCCCAGGTGCTGGTCGGGGAAGAAGAAGACGCGCTTGCCCTGCTCGAACGCCCACTCGAGCACCTTGACCGCGTTCGACGAGGTGCAGACCACGCCGCCGTGCTCGCCGCAGAAGGCCTTGAGCGCGGCCGCCGAGTTCATGTAGGTGACCGGGATCAGGTCCTCGGTTGAGCCAAAGAGGTCGCCGAGCTCGCGCCAGGCGACGTGCACGTCGGCGGGGGCCGCCATGTCCGCCATCGAGCAGCCGGCCTCCATGTTCGGCAGCACCACCTTCTGGTGCGGGGCGGAGAGGATGTCCGCTGCCTCGGCCATGAAGTGCACGCCGCAGAAGACGATGTACTCGGACTCCGGCCGCTCGGCCGCGTACTGCGCGAGCATGAAGGAGTCGCCGCGCTCGTCGGCGAACTGGATGATGTCCTCGCGCTGGTAGTGGTGGCCGAGGATGACGGCGCGATCGCCGAGGCTGGCGCGCGCCTCGCGCACCCGCGCCACCAGCTCGTCGCTGCCGAGCTTCCAGTACGCCTCGGGAATCTCGCGCTGCCAGGAGCCGAAGGACGCCTCCTGCGAGAGCGGCAGCGTCTCGATGCCGACATCAGACTCACACTGCAACTGCGGGACGGGGCGGGCGATCGAGGAAACCATGGGGGAGGACCTCTCTGCGGCGCTGCGGACGCGAGAGCGCCGCGGCAGCGCGCTACACTTCGTGTACGAAGTACGCGAAGTGACGGTGTACATAGTACGCGAACTCTCCGCGGGGCGTCAAACCTGCGGTATGAACTACTCGGGCGAGTCGTCAAGCATGAGAGCGCCTGCCGTCGGCGAAGATCGCCGCAGAGGCGCTAGAGGTGCCGTGTCGCGGACCCACTCTGTCGTCAATATGCGCTCGAACTCGTCTGGTCGCGACCAGATTGCGATTCGAGAGACACCCTCGACGAGCGCAAAGTCCTCTTCCCGCCACACGTTAGTGGTGTCGTCGAACAGCGACACAAAGGACGTGGTTGGATGGCTGACCGTCAAGTGACTGAGGTCGGTGCACTCTGCGACAACGCGCTCGCTCAGGCGCCTCGCCCAGGATTGCGTGCCAGTGCTCAGGAGGAACACCAGCGATGTCTTGGAATCGGCGACGATCTGGTAGTCGACCGTCCAGACGCGCCCCGACCTTCCGTTACGCCTAATGCTCCTCTCAAAGTCGAAGCTTCGCCCACGAAGCCACTCGTCTACATCGTCAGCGATCGTCCCGACCGTGCGCGTTTGCAGCGTGAACCAGATGTCCGAGACGCGGACACCAGCCTGGCCGAGACGTTGGACGGCTTCACCAAGAGCGGAGGCCTCCGCGCAGCGGAGCGTCAACTGCCCACGGTCCACTTCTATGCCGAGCGTCAGACACACGTCCTCAACGAGACGGCGCTGACTTGGTGTCAACTCGTCGCTGAAGGACTGCATCTGCAGCCAGCCCAACGCCTCCCCGTAATCAGTTAGGAGGTATTCAGTGCCGCGCTCCTCCACGAAGACATCAACGATGTCGCCATCGGGGTACATGAACGGAGTCCGCACCTGCACCGCTCCCCCTGGCGCGATAGAGCATCGGAAGAGAGTCGGGAGACTGCCACGGAGCGACTCGCACAACTCGGAGGGGTTCATAGCGACAACTCCTCCTGCCAGTTCGGCAGTTGCAACTCGCCATCGTGCCGAATCGTGACCTCGTTCAAGAATTCTTGCCACACCTCTACAGGCCGATCCCAGGGGGCAGTGATGTCCGAGGGGGCGTAAGCCCACTTGTCCATGAGCGCATCGGTCCAGCGGTGCTTGTGGACCGAACCAACGGACTCCCCACTCGGGTTCGTGTGCAACCTCCCAAGATCGAGCGCGTAGATGCGTCCCGTTCCTCGACGCAGAAGGACATAAGAGAGCTTACCAGCCTTCGGATTCCAGCGACCGGCGATCTCGAGAGAGTGCTCTGTAGATGAAAGTACGGCCACTCGGAACGTGCAGGCGGGCCAGCGATTCGCGTCCTCGCGCCAAGCGATATTGCCGTCGATCCGCTTCGTCGCGTCATTGAGGATAGTTTCAAACTCCTGCTGCGTGATCACGCGCCAGCCGTCTCCCTATCCGCCACCGGCAGGTTCCTCCACAACAACCTGGGCACCAGCACTTCGTCCAAGCGACCAAGTGCGGGACTGACGCCCCGTGATGCTACGAGATGGTCGGGTGTGGCAACAAGTTGGAGCCCCCGCCTTGCCGCCCGCAGGCCCGCCCCCCTACGATCGATCGTGGAGGGGTCGCATAGTGGCCTAGTGCGGGCGCCTGCTAAGCGCTTATCCCTTTTCGGGATCGCGGGTTCGAATCCCGCCCCCTCCGCCATACGCACCGCACCCGCCCCCGGGCCCCGCCCCGAGGCGAGATGCGCGCGCGGCGGCCCGCACGCCGGACGGAGTAGCCACGTGCCCACCTTCCACATCTGGACGCTCGGCTGCCAGATGAACCAGGCCGACTCCCTGCGCCTCGCCGCCGGCCTCGAGCGCACCGGCTACACGCCGGCCGAGGACCCCGCGCGCGCCGACCTTGCCGTCGTCAACACCTGCGCCGTCCGACAGCACGCCGAGGACCGCGCCGCCGGACGCCTCCACGCGCTCAACCAGCGCCGCAAGCGCGGCGAGAGCTTCCAGATCGCGGTCATGGGCTGCATGGTCGGGCCCGAGGGCGACAGGGAGCGCGTCGCCCTCGCGCGCCGCTTCCCCTGGGTCGACGTCTGGGCGCGACCGCAGGAGTTCGACCCGATCCTCGAGGTGGCCGGGCAGGCCCGGGACGTCTCCGAGGGCGAGTTCTGGACCGAGACCTTCGGCGAACCGACCGGCCCGACGGCCTACGTGCCCGTCGTGCACGGCTGCGACAAGTTCTGCACCTACTGCATCGTGCCGCTGCGCCGCGGCCGTGAGCGCTCGCGGCCCGTCGCCGAGGTGCTCGGCGAGGTGCGCCACCTCGCCGCCCGCGGGGTGCGCGAGGTCACGCTGCTCGGCCAGACCGTCGAGGCCTACGGCCACGACCTCGACGAGCGCGCCGACCTCGCCACGCTGTTCGAGGGCATTGAGGCGATCGAGGGCATCGCGCGCACGCGCTTCCTCACCTCGTACCCGAAGGACATGACGGACCGCATCATCGACGCGGTCGCGGAGCTGCCGAAGGTCTGCGAGCACTTCAACATCCCCGTGCAGTCCGGCGACGACCGCATGCTGGAGCGGATGCGGCGCGGCTACACCGTCGCCGAGTACGAGGAGCGCGTCGAGCGCATCCGCCTGCGCATGCCGGACGCGGCGATCGCGACCGATGTGATCGTCGGCTGCCCGGGCGAGACGGACGAGGAGTTCGCGAGCACCGTCGCGCTGCTCGAGCGGATCGGCTTCGACGTGATTCACGTCGCCGCCTACTCGCCGCGGCCCGGCACCTTCGCCTACCGCAAGCTCGAAGACGACGTGCCGCGCGAGGTCAAGAAGGCGCGCCTCAAGGTGATCGAGGCGATCCACGCGGAGAGCGCGGGCGCCCGCAACCGCGTGCTGCTCGGCCAGACCGTCGAGGTCCTCGTCGAGCGCGAGGAGGACGGCCACGCGAGCGGCCGCACGCGCGGCGGGCGGATCGCGCACTTCGACTCCGCAGGGCCCGTCGGCGGACTCGTCGGTGAACTCGTCGACGTGCAGATCGCGGAGGCGACCTCCTGGTCGCTGCGCGGGCAGCGCGCGGGGGCGCGTCGCGACGGCGATCTCCTGCTCACGGTCGTCTAGGCGCCACGATGATCGCGGCCGTGGCCGGGACGCGAGCGGGGCGGTGACGAACGCGCCGGCCGTCGCCACGATCCTCGTGATCTTCGCCATCATCGAGGAGCGGCTGCAGGTGCTGCTCGTCTACCGCGACGAGCCGCCCGAGGCCGAGCTCTGGGCGCTCCCCGGCGGGCTCTGGGACGGCGGCCGCACGCTGGAGCAGGCGGCGCAGGCCAAGCTCTTCGAGGAGACCGGCGCGCGCGACGTCTACCTCGAGCAACTGTTCACCGAGTCCGGCCTCGACCCGACGCAGCAGGGCGTCGCGATCGCCTACTTCGCGCTGGTTGAGGCGGAGGCGGTGCGGCTGCGCGAGAGCGCGGACGACGCCTGGCGCCCGGCCTGGCTGCCGGTGGACGCGCTGCCGCCGCTGGCGTTCTCCAACGGCCGCGTGATCGCGCAGGCGGTGGAGCGGGTGCGCGCGAAGCTGGACTACACGAACATCGCCTACGGCCTGCTGCCGGAGCGCTTCACGCTGCGCGAACTCCAGGCCGCCTACGAGGCAATCCTCGCGGCGCGCCTCGACCGCCGCAACTTCCGCAAGCGCATGCTCTCGACCGCCGTGATCGAGGCCACCGAGGACGTGCGCCGCGAGGGCGCCCACCGCCCCGCGCGCCTCTACCGCTTCACCAGCCGCGAGCCCGTCTTCCTCTAGCTGCTACCCCCTCGCCCCTCGCGGGAGAGGGTTGGGGTGAGGGGGTCCGTTGCCCCATCGCGCGAGGCAGCCTAGTCGAGCTCGATGAAGCCGATGATCCGCAGCCAGCGCCCCTCCCCGACGACCTCGCCGTCGAGCAGGATCTTGCAGGGTTGCCCGGGGTTCTCGGGGCAGTCGGTGGTGGCGCGGGGAGGCGGGTGGAAGCGCGCGAGGTAGTCGGCGCTGTCCATCATCTCGGTCTCGCCCGTGTTCACGTCGAGGACGGAGACATCGGCGCGCTCCGCTTCGTGATCGAGGCGCTGGACATCGAAGCGAAACAGGTCGGGCCAGGCTCCACTCGACCAGGCGAACTGGTCAGCGGAAGCCCACTCCCAGTGGTAATCCTGCAAGGATGCAGCAGTCTCTACCGACCGGAGGACACGATCGGTCTCGAAGTCGCGGATGTCGAAACTCCGCCAGCTCCGGTCCGTGTATTCGTCGGAGCCCTCAGCTTGCCCGAGGACGATGTAGCGGGCGTCTGGCGAGAGGCAAGAGAGCGCAGCACCTTTGCTCGTGTACAGGTCCGTGACGCAGGGAACCAGGCGAAGCCTGCCGTCGAGCGTGCCGATCACGCCGTTGGCATACCCGTCTTCCCCAGCCGCCTTGATGAGCCACAGCAGCACCGCTTCGGAGTCCGAGGTCCACGCGTTCTCACCCCAGTCACCCAACTGCACGTCCCAGTAGAAGCTGTCGCTGCGAAGTTTCAGACCCAACGCGGAGGGGAGGTCGTCGTCCTCATGACGCAGAGTCTCGTCGCCGGAAGGAAGGCGGAGAACGGTGGTGTGGGCAGGATGATCCGTCGTGCCGTCATGGAGCCCGTGGAAGGTCACCACTACCTTGCGACCGTCGGGCGATACCCGGAACGCGTTCGGCCACGGTCGCCCTTCGTGCAGCGTTTCAATTTGGCCGTCCGGGGCAATCCAAACCAGCTCCTGGTCGATTGCCGCGACGAGGCCACCGTACGCGGCCTGTACGGAAGTGCCGCCTCGATAGTTCACGACGAGCCAGTCCCTGCCCGTGCCCTCGTCATAGGCGATCGCCAGCCTCGGCGTGGTTGGATGGGGCCTGTATACCTCATAGAGCAGGAGCGGGCCCACCATCTCTTCGCGAGGTGGCGGAGGCGGCGGGTCGGGCTCCACTGCGACGCTAATCGGTGAGATGCCTCGGACCTCGAGGTCACCCGCAGGCTCGATGAAGCCAAGATACCCGAACCACCCAGCTGCTCCTTCCCAGATGACCCGGCCGTCGTAACAAATCCGGCGCACGGAGGACCACGGGCCACAGTCGCTCCCGATAGGCCCCCGCAGCAGTGCTTCGACTTCGGAGGTGAGGGGCTGGACTTCCCCGGTGGCGACATCGAGAACCTTGGGAACGCCAAGGCCGGACTGAAAACCCACGCTCCAATCAGGTTCGGGAGGCAGTTCGTTGAAGAAGACGTGGCGCCGGTCCTCCCAGACCGGCTCCTTCGGGAGGCCCGGGCCCCACCAGCTGTCGCCTGCGTAGTCCCCGTGCTGATACAGGCCGCCGCCGTCCTGGGCCTGGACCGTCCAGAGCACATCCCCCGTCTCGAGATCGAACACGTCCAGGCTGGCCCACACGCTCCGGTCGTGGTGGGGGTTGAGCGAGATGGCGCCAACCGCTTCTCCAACGCGCAGGGCGTAGCGCAAGTCAACGGACACATGCCAGTCCTCCGGCAGCACATCGAACGTGCCGTCCAGCCGGAGGAGCCCGGGCCGCCTCCGTTCTTCTACCAGGAGTGCGGTACCGTCCCCATGCCAACGCTGCCGGAGGTCTTCTGATGAACCGACGGAGATCGGGTCAAAACGCCTCCCGGTGTCCAGGAGTTCCTCGCCAGTGGCGATGTCGACGACGAGCACAGCAGCGTGGCGGGTGCCCCCGGAAGGGTTGACGCCGTACACGATGGCTACTTTCGTTCCATCGGGTGAGACTTCGAGCCAGGAGATCTGGTCGTATTCGAAGAGGACGCTCTCCGTCTCGCCTTCGAGGCTGACGCGGCGGACTTCGTCTTCAGCCCAGACGACGAGACTCTCGCCCGCCACCTGCGCAGCGGACCGTTCCAGACCGCTCCCCAGGACGGTGTGCGGGTAGTCGAAGGCGACCCAATACCGGTCGGCGCTCAGATCGTAGACGTAGACAAGTCTCGTCTCCGTCCGCCCCCACGGTGGTCGGCTCCTGTCTACCTCCGATACTTCGTAGAAGACGAGCAGCGGGCCACTCACGGTCACGGGTGTGGGCGCCGGTTCGGGGGTCGGGGTCGGCGTGACTGTCGCCGCGGGTGTCGGGGTGGCCGTGGGCGTGGGGGTCGGCGGCGCGGTGGCGGACGGCGTCGGGGTCGGTGTGGGCGTCGTGACGAGGGTGGGCGTCTCCCTCTGAGTGGGACTTGGAGTGGCGGTCGTCGTTTGGGTGACTTGCGGCGTGGTAACGGGGACGGGCGCGATGCCCTCGTCGCCACTGCACGACAACGCTACTAGCAGCATCGGTATCGCCAGCGATCCGAGGAGTCCGCGCATCATGAAGCGAGCACAGCGACGGGAGTCGCGAAAACCGCCGTTCGCCTGTGGGGGCAAGTTCGGCATCGTCTAGTTGCTCCGACCATCCTCGCAGGCAGGGAGGTCGAGAGCCGCGACACTGCGGTACCAGGTGAGCCCCTTCGGGATACAGCCGGTGAACTGGTTGTCCTGGAGATACAGGAACGCCAGGTTGGTGAGGTCGCCCAGCTCCGGGGGGATCGGCCCGCTCAACTCGTTCTCACGGAGGTCCAACTGCCGCAGGTTAGCGAGGCGACCCAACTCCGGGGGGATCGGTCCGCTCAACTCGTTCTCAGCCAGCGACAGGTTCTCCAGACTTGTGAGGCGGCCCAGTTCCGCCGGAATTGGTCCGCTCAACTCATTCTCACTCAGCCACAGGCTTTCCAGATTGGCAAGGCCGCCCAGTTCCGCCGGGATCGGTCCGCTCAACTCGTTCCGACCGAGGCTCAACGTCCTCAGGTTAGCGAGTCGCCCCAGCTCCGGAGGGATGGGCCCGCTCAGCGCATTGCCACCGAGCCACAGGTACTCCAGATTGGAAAGTCCGCCCAACTCCGCCGGGATCGGCCCGGCCAACGTGTTGCCAGCGAGGTTCAACCGCGTCAGGTTGGCAAGGCGGCCCAGCTCCACCGGGATCGGCCCGCTCAACGAGTTGGCACCAAGGGACAGGTGCTCCAGATTGGCGAGTCGGCCCAGCTCCGCCGGGATCGGCCCGCTCAACTCGTTCCCACCGAGGCTCAGGCGCTCCAGATTGGCAAGGCGCCCCACCTCTGCCGGGAGTGGTCCACTGAGCCTGTTGGTCCCGAGCTGCAGGTCGCGGAGGTTGACGAGGCGCCCCAATTCCGGCAGCGGGCCGCTCAATTCGTTGTGGTTGAGATACAGGTACTCGAGCCTGGAGAAGTCTCGCAGCTTCGCCGGGATCGGCCCGCTGAGCTTGTTGCCCTGTAGCCACAGGGCGCGGAGGTTGACGAGGAGGCCCAGTTCCACCGGGATCGCGCCGCTCAGTTCGTTCTCGTTGAGATAGAGGTACGTCAGCGCAGAAAGGCGCCCCAGGTCCGCGGGGAGCGTGCCGCTCAACCCGTTCTCATCAAGGCCAAGTTCCGTGACGCGGCCCGTCCTCGATGTCCCCACGCCATACCACTCACTGAGCGGTCCGCTGGTGAGCCAGTTCGTGCTGTTGCGCCAGTTCGCACCGTCCGTGGCCTCGTAGAGCGCCACAAGAGCCGCCCGGTCGGAGGCTACGGCACTCTCCGGTGCGGTCACCGTCGGGGTGGTGGGTGTGGTCGCAGCGGCGGTGGTCGCGACCTCAGTTGGGGCGGCGGTCGGCGTCGGCGCGGCGTCGGGGGCCGGCGTCGGCGTTGGCGTGGGCTGCGGCGTGGCCGTCGCACGAGGCGTCGCGGTAGCGGCAGGCGTGGCTGTTGTGGACGGCGTAGCGGTAGCGGCGGGTGTTGGCGTGGCCGTCTCGCGAGGCACAACGGTTGGCGTCGCGGCGGGCGTGGTGGTCGCAGCCACGGTGGGCGAGGGAGCCACGCGGTCCTCGCCGCCCTCGCAGGCGAGCGTCAGCAGGGCGAGCAGGACGAGCAGCACTCCCGCGAGTCCGCGTGCCATCCGCGGGGCGATGCGTTCGATGAGGAGGCGTGCGTCGTCCAGGGCAGCCCCTCCGATCCGCCGGGCACCGTGTACGACTGTAGGACGTTTCGCGGGTTCGGAGAGTTCCGCCGGGCCGGGATCAGCCCGCCGGTTGGGCCTGCGCCGCTACAGGTCGATCAGGCCGCCGTCGACGCCGAGCTCGACGCCCAGCACGTAGGAGGAGTCGTCCGAGGCGAGGAAGAGCACCGCCTTCGCGATCTCGTCGGGCTGGCCCTCGCGACGCATCGGGATGAGGTGGCGGCGGATGTACTCGCGCGTCCGCTCGTCCATCGTGGTGTCGAGGATCGGCGTGTCGATCAGGCCGGGGCGGATCGCGTTGACGCGGATGCCGCGCCGCAGCAGCCCCGCGCCCAGCGAGCGCGCGAGCGACCGCGCCGCCGCCTTCGAGGCGCCGTAGACCGCGCCCGCGGCGTAGCCCGTTTCGGACGCGGCCGAGGTCATGATCACGATCGACCCGCCGTCGTTCATCCTCGGAGCGGCCTTCTGGACCGTGAAGAACACGGACTTGAAGTTGAGCGCCGCGACCGCGTCGAAGTCCTCCTCGGTCACCTCGAGGAAGGGCTGCGGCGGACTGTCCCCGCCCGCGTTCACGACCACGATGTCGATCGGCCCCAGCTTCGCGGCGGCCTCTGTGAACAGCGAATCGAGGTCGTCGACCGAGGTGACGTCGCAGGGGATGGCGATCGCCCGCTCACCGAGGGCAACCGAGGCCGCGTCTATCCTCCGGGGATCACGCCCGCAGACGGCGACGCGCGCGCCCTCGGCAAGGAACAGTCGGGCGACGGCGAGGCCGATCCCGCTCGTGCCGCCGGTAACGACGGCGACCTTGCCCTCGAGCTTGCCGCCTCGTGCGCGTTCGGTCGTCATGGTTACTGCGGCCTCCTCTGCGGTCGGAGCGTAGGCAGGGGTGCGGGGGGCGGCAACCGTGCGCGGGCGGGGTGGCTGCTGCTATTGCGCGGTCCTCTCTCGGAGTAGGTTCGCGACGTATGCCATGAAGCGCGTGGTGCGATCGCCCGCGGTAGCGGACGGCGGTGGCGCGGACCCTTGCCGGACCTCGGAGAGTTCGTCGTGGGCGAGCGAACTCCTCCACTTCCGGAGACGTTCGTCCGTCCAGGTAGCGCGGGCAGCCCGCTTCTCGATCCAGAGTGCGCTCGCGTCCCGGCTGAGGCGGTCGTCGGCGACGCGGAGCGCGAAGTCCACGAGACGATCGTTCGTCGTGAACAGCACGAAGCCATTGCGGAACAGGAACCACGCCATGGCGGTGACCGCCAGCCGTTTGTTCCCGTCTACGTACGGGTGGTTCTTGTTCAGGCTGTAGTGCAGCGCCGCCGCCTTCTGTTGAGCGGTGCGGTGGTGCGGCCAGTGCGGCTGAGCGAGGGCCGACTCCAGACGCGCGGTTCCCTGCGGCCCGGCCAGCTGGAAGGCTGGGGTTCCGGGAAACTGATCCTGCGTCAGCGCCTCGACGATGCTGTGGATCTCTCCCTCGTCGAGGTAGTGGAGGCGGCTCATTTCTTCCTTGGTCGATTGCCACCAACGAGCGTGGGGCTATGGACGGCGTACCCGATGGGGTTGTGGTCAGCACGAATCGTCGGCACCGGCCCCGCGAGTGTCAGGACTGGCGCCTGCGCCTGCTAGTGTTTATCGAGTTCCTTGAGGGCAGGCGCCCACCGCGCGATCAGGGCGCGCAAATCCTCGCGCAGTTCCGCGCTGAGTCCGTTGCGCTTCTGCCCGGAGCCAGAGGTGGGCTCGGCGCTATCACGGCGTTGTGGCTCGGTCTGCTGCTTCACCATGGCCCTACCAGCGTACACCACGGCAGGGCTCGAATCGCTACAGCAGCCCGGCGTCCCGGAGCTGCTGCAGACACGTCTCGCCGATCTGCGAGGGGGAGTCGGCGACCATCGCGCCGGCGGCGCGGAGGGCGGCCTTCTTCGCGTCGGCGGTGCCCGCCTTGCCGGCGATGATCGCGCCGGCGTGGCCCATGCGACGGCCGGGCGGCGCGGTCGCGCCGGCGATGAAGGCCGTCACCGGCTTCGACATCTGCGCGACGTAGGCCGCGGCCTCCTGCTCGGCGGTGCCGCCGATCTCGCCGATCAGCACCACCGCCGCCGTGTCCGGGTCCGCCTCGAACAGCGCCAGCGCCTCGGCCTGCGTGGTGCCGATGATCGGGTCGCCGCCCACGCCGACGCTCGAGGACTGGCCGACGCCGGCCCGCGTCAGCTGGTCGACCGTCTCGTAGACGAGCGTGCCCGAGCGCGAGATCACGCCGACGCTGCCTTCGAGGTAGACGTCGGTCGGCATGATGCCGGCCCGCGCGCGGGCGGCGGGCGTGATGACGCCGGGGCAGTTGGGGCCGATCAGCGTCGTCTCCATGCCCTGCAGCGCGCGCTTCACGCGCACCATGTCCAGCACCGGGATGCCCTCGGTGATGCAGATCGCGACGGGGATGCCGGCGTCGGCGGACTCGAGGATGGCGTCCGCGGCGAAGGGTGCGGGCACGAAGATCAGCGAGACGTTCGCGCCGAACTCCTCGACGGCCTCGCGCACGGTGTTGCGGATCGGCGTGTCCTCGAGGACCTGGCCGCCGCGGCCGGGCGTGACGCCGCAGACGATCTGCGTGCCGTACTCGCGGCTGGTCTTCGCCTCGCGCTGGCCGGCGCCGCCGAAGCCCTGGATGACGACGCGGCTGTTCTCGTCCATCAATACGCCCACGTGTACGCTCCCTCGCCCTGGCCTGCTCGGCCTAGCCCGCCGCCTCGACGGCCTTGCGCGCGGCGTCGGCGAAGCCGTCCGCGCGGATCAGATCGATGCCCGATTCGTCGAGGATGCGCGTGCCCTCCTCGACGTTGGTGCCGGCCAGCCGTATGACCGTCGGCTGCGGGATCAGCCCGTTGCGCTTGGCCTGCACCACGCCCTCCGCAATCACGTCGGTGCGCGCGAGGCCGCCGAAGATGTTGACCAGCACGGCCTTCACGTCCGGGTCGGCGCCGATCAGCCGCAGCGCGGTGACGATCGCCTCCGGGTCGTTCGCGGTCCCGATGTCGAGGAAGTTCGCGGGCTCGCCGCCCTCGAACTTGATCGCGTCCATCGTCGCCATCGCGAGGCCGGCGCCGTTGACCATGCAGCCGATGTCGCCGTCCAGCTTCACGTAGTTCTGCACGCCCGCCTCTTCCGCCTCGACCTCCAGCGGGTCGTCCTGCGAGGTGTCGCGCAGCTCCACGAGGTCGCGATGCCGGAAGTCGGCCTCGTCGTCGATGCTGAACTTGGCGTCGACGGCGAGCAGCTTGCCGTCGCCGGTGACGACGAGCGGGTTGATCTCGGCGAGCGAGCCGTCGTTCTCCTCGAAGGCCCGCGCGAGCGCCTGGATCAGCGCGACGGCGGGGCGGTTGAGGTCGCCGTCGAGGCCCGTGGCGAAGGCGAGGGCGCGCGCCTGGTAGCCCTGGAAGCCGCAGGCCGGGTCGATCGCCTGGCTGTGGATCTGGTCCGGCGTCTCCTCGGCGACCTGCTCGATGTCCATGCCCCCGGCGGCGGAGGCGATCAGGACGGGCCGCCCGGACTGGTTGTCGATGACCGCGCCGAGGTAGAGCTCGCGGGCGATGTCGATCTGCTCCTCGACGAGCACCGAGTTGATCGGCTGGCCCTGCGGGCTCTGGATGGTGACGAGCCGCGTGCCGAGCAGCTCCTCGGCGGCGGCGCGCGCCTCCTCGACGGAGTTGGCGAGCTTGATGCCGCCCGCCTTGCCGCGCCCGCCGGCGTGCACCTGCGCCTTGACGACGACCTTGCCGCCGAGCTCCTCGGCGGCGGCGGCGGCCTCGTCGGCGCTGCGGGCGACCTTGCCGCCCGGGGTGGGCACGCCGTAGCGCGCCAGCAGTTCCTTTGCCTGGTACTCATGCAGCTTCATCGCGGGCTCCCGGTGCGGATGCGAGTGGGCGCGCCTCGGGGTTCCGAGGCGGCGCGGCGGATGGTAGCACCTGCCGGGGCGGGGGGCTCAAGGCAGGGACGCGTCGTCCGAGTCCAACCCCTCCGCGCGGAGTTCGCGTCCGCGGAACCACGTTCCGTAGATGAACATGCCGACGACGCTGGCCAGATCCGCAGTGCCGATGATCGTTCCCGGCACAGGGTGACCCGCGAGCACCATGGCCGTCGCTGCCCCGAGGAACGCCACCGCGACAACAGCGCCGAGCCAGAGGCCCCAGCGCGAGCGGGATACGCCGGCCTCGACCACGCTCGCGACAAGATCGCGCCGGTGCGCCGACTCTTGCTCTGCTAATTGACAGGATGCGTTCGGCGGAGCCCGGAAGCACGCTCTCATAGCCCGCGAGGATGTCAGGCGGTGGCAGCGGTCCCTCGAACGAGTGCGCGACGGCGACTACGGCACTTGACACCGATTGCTGCTGGTCTGCGCCGCCGTTGTCATCAGGAGTATCGGGCAACTGCGTATCACGCCTCGTCTGCTGGCGTCGGCTCCGGCTTCACTGCGCCGATCGCCGCCCAGAGATCGTTCCCCACGGCTTCCCAGTCCGCCGCGAGCGCTTCGGCGTCGGACCTGCCCGGCCGACTGATGCGAACGCGCGGAGAGAAGACTCCCGCGAAGTCGAACAGGCTCGCGGCGCCCCCCAGGAGCGAGGGACGAACAACGGACACTCTCCGGTAGGCGTCCGCGCGAAGTTGCTCGGCGCTTCCCGCGTAGCGCCGCTTCCGTCTGCCCGATCCCGATCGTACGGCCATGCGAACCTCCGGTGAGCAAGCAGTATAGCGTCAGGGCGCGGCTCGGTGCGGATGTCACGGCTCTTCGGACGCACACCGCGCCAGCGCCCCGCCTTGACACGGTATTTCCCGTCTCGCTAGCGTTCTTCTCCTAACTTGGCCAGTGACAAGAGCCCCCGGGCTCTTCCGGCGGAAGCCGGATAGCTGGCCTTTTCTCATGCCTGCTCCGATGTCAGGCGTGTCGCTTCCTCTGCGGAAGAGCCGGGCGCTCGCGAATGCCGCCGCCCGCCTTTGCCGTCGCCGCCCTGCCTGCGTACCCTCCGAGGCATGCGAATGTCACGGCTGTTCGGACGCACGTTGCGCGAGGCGCCCGCCGATGCGGAGACGGCGAGCCATCGGCTGCTGCTGCGCGCGGGCTGCATCGACCAGCTCATGGCCGGCGCCTACAGCTACATGCCGCTCGGCCGCCGCGCCCGCCTCAAGACCGAGGCCGTCGTCCGCGAGGAGATGGACGCGGCGGGCGGGCAAGAGGTGCTGCTGCCCGCCATCCAGCCCGTGGAGATCTGGCGGCAGAGCGGGCGCGAGGAGGCCTTCGGCCCCGTGCTCTTCCACCTCAACGACCAGCGCGGGCGCGAGCTCGTGCTCGGGCCGACGCACGAGGAGGTGATCACCCGCCTCTTCGCCGACCACTCCAGCTCCTACCGTGACCTGCCCGTCACGCTCTACCAGATCCAGACCAAGTTCCGCGACGAGGGACGGCCGCGCGGCGGCCTGGTGCGCGTGCGCGAGTTCACGATGAAGGACGCCTACTCCTTCGATGCCGACGAGGACGGCCTCAGCGCCTCCTACGAGGCGATGTTCCAGGCCTACCGGCGCATCTTCGCGCGCTGCGGCGTGCCGACCGTCCCCGTCGAGGCGGACTCGGGCGCGATCGGCGGCAAGGGCTCGCAGGAGTTCATCTTCCTCAGCGAGGCCGGCGAGGACACCGTCGCGCTCTGCTCCGACTGCGGCAACGCCGCCAACACGGAGAAGGCCGCCTTCGTGCGCCCGCCCGCCGAGCCGGCGGACCCGCTCCCCCTCGAGGAGGTCGCGACGCCGGGAGCCACGACGATCGAGCAGCTCGCCACGTTCCTCGATGTTCTCGAGGCGCAGACCGCGAAGGCCGTCTTCTACATGGCCGAGGGCGGCGGCGAGGCCGACGAGCCGATCTTCGCCGTCGTGCGCGGCGATCTGCAGATCAACGAGGTCAAGCTCGCCAACGTTCTCGGCGGGCGCTCGCTGCGGGCGATGAGCGACGCCGAGGTGGAGCAGTTTGGCCTCGTCGCCGGCTCCGCTTCGCCGGTCGGGCTGGGCGATCGGATGACGGTGATTGCCGACACTTCCATCCCCGACTCGCCGAACCTCGTCGCCGGGGCGAACCGGCCCGACTTCCACCTGATCAACGTCAACCACGGCCGCGACTGGCAGGCGAGCGAGGTCGCCGACATCGCCCTCGTCGAGGACGGCCACAGCTGCGGGGTCTGCGGCGAGGGCGTGATCGGGCTGCACCGCGGCATCGAGATGGGGCACGTCTTTCGCCTCGGGCAGATCTACTCCGAGGCCTTCAGCGTCGACGTGCTCGGGCCGGATGGTGTGGGCGTGGTGCCGACGATGGGCTGCTACGGCATCGGCGTCGATCGGATCGTCGCCGCGGCGGTCGAGGCGAACCACGACGAGGACGGCATCAGCTGGCCGGCCTCGGTCGCGCCCTACGACGTGCACATCGTCGCGCTGGGTATGGACCGCGACCCGCAGGTCGCCGAGGAGGCCGAGGCGCTCTACGCCGAGCTGGCTGCGGCCGGCCTCGAGGTGCTGTTCGACGACCGCGACGAGTCGCCGGGCGTGAAATTCAACGACGCGGACCTGATCGGCCTGCCCTGGCGGCTCACCGTCTCCGCGCGCAACCGGGAGCGCGGCACCGTCGAACTGCGCACGCGCGCCACGGGCGAGGTGGAGCACGCGCCGCGTGGCGAGATCGTCGCCCGCGTGAGCGCTCTGCGCGCGGCCGCGATCGAGGCCCTCGACCCCGACATCGGAGCTGACTGAGGGGCCCCAGGACGCGCGAGCGCGAGGGTGCGTGCTACACTGACCGAGACACCAGCGCCTCCTTGCGAGACGTGGGCCAGCGCCCACGTTTTTTTGTAGCAAGGGCGGCTCCAGCCGGGGCACCCCAGGAGCGGCGGCAGCATATGAAGAGCGAATTCGTCACCGCGATCGCGCAGCTTTCTGCGGAGAAGAACCTCGATAGCGGCACGGTCTTCGAGGCCGTCGAGGCGGCGATGGCCTCCGCCTTCAAGAAAGACGAACTTCAGTACGCCGAAATCGAGGTCAAGATCGATGTCGAGTCAGGCGACATTGAGGCCTGGCGCGTCTGGGACGTGATGCCCGACGAGGAGATCGAGGACGACGAGATCCAGGTCTCGCCCGAGCGCGCGGGCGAGATGGGCCATTCCGGCGCGGCGGAGGGCGATCGCATCCGCGAGCCGCTGGAAGCCTCGCTCGATGCGGGCCGCATCGCCGCGCAGACGGCGAAGCAGGTGGTGCTGCAGCGGCTGCGCGAGGCCGAGCGCGAGGCGGTCTTCGACGAGTTCACGACGAAGCAGGGCGAACTCGTCTCCGGCACCGTGCTGCGTGTCGAGGCCGGCCGCCGCAACATAATCCTCGACCTCGGGCGGACCGAGGCCGTGCTGCCCTCCGCCGAGCAGGTGCGCCCCGAGCACTATCGCGTCGGGCAGCGGCTGCGGGTCTACGTCAAGGAGGTCTACCGCGCGGCGAAGGGGCCGCAGGTCGTCGCCTCGCGCTCGCATCCGGAGCTGTTGACGCGGCTACTTGAGCTTGAGTCGCCGGAGATCGCGAAGGGCACCGTCGAGATCGTCATGATGGCGCGCGAGCCCGGCTACCGCAGCAAGGTCGCCGTGATCTCGCGCCAGGACGGGATCGACCCGATCGGCGCGGTCGTCGGCGTGCGTGGGGCGCGCATCCAGAACGTGGTCAACGAGCTCGGCGGAGAGCGCATCGACGTGATCCGCTGGGATCCGAACGAGGCGGGCTTCGTCGCGAACGCGCTGAGTCCCGCCGAGGTCGTCTCGGTGCGCATCGACGGGGAGACGAACACCGCATTCCTCGCGGTGCCGGACAAGCAGTTCAGCCTTGCGATCGGCAAGGAGGGGCAGAACGCGCGGCTGACCGCGCGTCTGACCGGCCGCCGCATCGAGATCAGCCCAGAGAGCGTGCTGATCCGCAACGGCGACGATCTGTACCCGCCGCCCGAGCCGAACATGGACGCGCTCCCGCTGGCGCCCACCCCGACGCTTCCGACGCTTCCGGCGCTGCCGGACGTGGTCGCGCCCTCGCAGGCCGGCTACGCGCGGCCCGGGCTGCCCGGCGAGCACGAGCCGCTCGAGGCGCCTGCCGAGCCCGCCCCGCTCACGCCAGAGCAGGAGGTGCTCGCCGAGTTCGCCGAGCCTGCTGCCGCCGACGCGGCCCCGGCTGCGGCCGAGGTCGCCGTCGAGGAGGCTGCGACGGCCGAGGCGGCGTCCGCTCCCGCGCCGGTCGCGCCTCGATCCGCGCCCGGCGGGCTGCGCTTCGCCGAGGAGATCGGGGAGCTGCGCGACATCGACGACGAGCCGGACCGGCCGGCGCGGCCGGGCCGCGGCCCCGCACGCCGCCGCCGTCGTGGGGCGGAGCCGGCGCGCGAGCGCCAGCCGCGCGGTGGCCGCCGTCGCTTCGAGATCGCCGAGGAAGATATCGAGGAGGGGCTCAGCGAACTGCACGGCGACCTCCCGTACGACGCCGCCGACGCCGACGATGACGAGGATGACGAGGATGAGTACGGGGAGTACGACGAGTCCGAGGACTAACCGCGGCGCAAGCGCGGCGAACGCGATCAGCGAATGGGACGGATACAAGGCAATGGCCGCGGCCCGCACACGGACGCCCCCGCAGCGTAGCTGCCTGAGCTGCCGCGAGCGGCGAGATCAGCGATCGCTGACGCGGCTCGTGCGCGGCGCGGACGGCTCGGTCGGCGTGGACGAACGGGGACGCGCGCCGGGACGCGGCGGCTACCTCTGCGAATCGCCCGCCTGCTGGCAGCAGGCGATCGAGGAGGGGCGGCTGGATCGGGCGCTGCGGACCACTGTGAACGCCGCAGACCGCGCTACACTGCGTGCATACGCGCAGCAGCGCGAGGCCAACCGGAGCGCCAGTACCGCGGCCGCCGGGACCGCACGGAACGGGGAACACGAGCGATGACCCAGGCTCCGGACCAGACTGTTTCAGCGGCCGAGGCGCCGCGCGTCACGATTCCCCCGGTGGTCGTCATCAGCGACCTCGCGGGCCTGCTCGGCATCACGCCCGTCGACGTGATCAAGGAACTGATGAAGAACGGCGTGATGGCGACCATCAACCAGGTCGTGGACTTCGACACGGCCGCCGTCGTCGCCGCCGACCTCGGGTACTCGCCCGAGGAGGAAGGCGGCGAGGAGGCCACAGCCGCTCCCGGCGAGGACGAGCCCGCTTCAACGTCGCGCCGCATCATCGAGGAGGGCGAAGACGCGCAACCGCGCGCACCCGTAGTCACCGTGCTGGGCCACGTCGACCACGGCAAGACGACGCTGCTCGACACGATCCGGCGCGCCAGGGTCGTCGAGGGCGAAGCCGGCGGCATCACCCAGCACATCGGCGCGTATCAGGCCGCCGCCCCGGACGGCCGCATGCTCACCTTCATCGATACGCCGGGCCACGCGGCGTTCACGGAGATGCGCGCGCGCGGCGCGCAGGTCACGGACATCGCGATCATCGTCGTCGCCGCCGACGATGGCGTGATGCCGCAGACGCGCGAGGCGATCGCCCACGCGCGGGCCGCCGGCGTGCCGATCGTGGTCGCGGTCAACAAGACGGACCTGCCGAACGCCAACCCCGACCGCGTCAAGCAGGAGTTGATGGGCGCCGAGCTCGTGCCCGAGGAGTTTGGCGGCGACACCGTCGTCGTGCCGATCTCCGCGCTCGCCGGCGACGGCATCGACGACCTGCTCGAGAACGTGCTGCTCGTCGCCGAACTCGAGGAGTTGAAGGCCAACCCCGATCGCAGTGCGATCGGCGTCGTGCTTGAGGCGGCGACCGACCCGCGGCGCGGCATCGCGGCGACGATCCTCGTGCAGACGGGCACGCTGCGCCGCGGCGACGTGATCCGCGCCGGGCTGGCCTACGGCCGCATCAAGGCGATGACGGACTCGGGTGGGCAGCAACTCAAGGAGGCGGGCCCCTCGACGCCCGTGACGGTGCTCGGACTGAGCGAGGTACCGGCCGCGGGTGAGGGCTTCATGGCCATCAAGGACGAGCGCAGCGCCCGCGCCGAGAGCGAGGAACTGCGCCGCGCAGCCGACCGCGAGGGCAACGTCCGCACCGGCGTGACCCTCGACACGCTCTTCGGGGAGATCCACCGCGGGATGGTGCAGGACTTCAACATCGTGCTCAAGACGGACGTGCAGGGCTCGATCGAGCCGCTCGTGCGCGCCATCGAGGCCCTCGCCGTAGACGAGATCAACGTCAAGGTGATCCACGCCGCCGCCGGGACGGTCAACGAGTCCGACGTGAACCTCGCGGTCGCCTCGCAGGGCGTGATCATCGCCTTCAACACCCGTCCCGAGACCGGCGCGCAGCGCCTCGCCGACGCGGAGCACGTCGAGATCCGCGAGTACCGCGTGATCTACGAGGTGATCGAGGACATCGAGCAGGCCGTGCGCGGGATGCTGCAGCCGATCTACGAGGAGCGCCGCGACGCAGTCGTCGAGGTGCGCCAGATCTTCCGCCGCGGACGGCGCAACTCGATCGCCGGCTGCCTCGTGCGCGACGGCCCGGTCACGCGCGGCTCGCTCGCGCGGGTGATGCGCGGCGGCGAGGTGATTCGCGAGGCGCGCATCGATTCGCTCAAGCGCTTCCAGGAGGACGCGCGCGAGGTCGCCGCCGGCCTCGAATGCGGCATCACCGTGGACGGCTTCGAGGCCTTCGAGGAAGGCGACGAGATCGTCACCTACCACATGGAGCAGGTGCGCTAGCGCGGCTTGCGCCGTCAGCGCGCGGGCGCCTGGCCCACCACTCCCCCCACGATCGGATTCGCCTGTGAGGACCTCGCCACGATGAGCCGCCGCATGGAGAAGGTCAACGACCTCATGCAGTCGGAGCTGGCCGAGCTGCTGCAGCGCCGCGTCAAGGATCCGGTGCTGGTGGACGCCTTCCTCTCGATCCTGCGCGTCGATGTCGCGCCCGACCTCTCGACGGCGCGTGTGCACGTGAGCGTGATGGGCGCCGACGACGGCGGCGCCGAGGTACTCGTCGCGCTCGAGCGCAGCTCCTCGTTCCTGCACCGCGAGCTGATGAAGCGGATCCGCATCAAGCGCGTGCCCCGGCTGCGCTTCGTGCTCGACGAGTCGATCGCCGAGGCGGATCGCATGACCGTGCTGATGCGCGACCTCGCGCGCTCCGAGGGGCGCGAGCTTTGAGCGCCGCCGCGCGCGCGGAGGCCCCGGCGCTGAGCGGCTTCCTCAACATCGACAAGCCCCCGGACATGACCTCGTTCGATGTGGTGCGGGTGGTGCGGCGCGCGGCCGGCATCCGCCGCGTCGGCCACGCGGGCACGCTCGACCGCCCGGCCACCGGCGTGCTGCCGATCGCCCTCGGGCCCTCGACACGGCTGATCGACTCGCTGATGGACGCGCGCAAGCGCTACCGCGCGCGGATCACGCTCGGCGTCGAGACCGACACCTACGACGCCGTGGGCGAGGTGCAGGCAAGCTGCGACGCCTCCGGCGTCACGTGCGCCGACGTCGGAGACGCCCTCGACGCCTTCCGCGGCGAGCTGATGCAGACGCCGCCCGCCTTCAGCGCCGTCAAGCTCGACGGCGAGCGCGCCTGGCGCGCGGCCCGGCGCGGCGAGCAGCCGCAGCTCGAGCCGCGTCCGGTCACCGTCTACGAGCTGACGCTCGACTCGTGCGAGCCGCCGGAGCTGGAGATCGAGGTCGAGTGCAGCAAGGGCTTCTACGTGCGCGCGCTCGCGCACGATCTTGGCAACGCGCTCGGCGTCGGCGGGCACCTCGCGAGCCTCAGTCGCACCGCCGTCGGGCCGTTCCGCCTCGAGCACGCGACGACGCTCGATGACGCGGTGCTGCGCCTGGAGGCGGGGCTGAGCGATGAGCTGGTGCACGCCCCGGACGCGGTGCTGTACGACTGGCCGGCGGTGATCCTCGGCAAGCGCTCGATCGCGCTGGCGCGGCAGGGCCGCGATCTGCGCCCGCGGCCGATCGACGGGCGGCCCCCGGCGCGCGTCGGCGTGAAGGCGCGCGGCTACGGCGCGCACGGCAGGCTCGTCGCGCTGCTGGAGTGCGGGCCGATCCCCGGCACCTGGCACCCCTACCGTGTCTTCGCGGACTGAGGCGGCCCCTTCCCGAGCACCGTGGGAGGGACTCGCGCGCTGGCTGCGGCGCGCTCCGCTGCTGCTGCTCGTGACTGCCGTGCTGCTGGCCGCCTGTGAAGGAGGCGGCGAGGGCGGCGAGGACTGCGAACCGGCAGCGGCGCCGGTTACGGGCCCGGCGCCGGAACTCGCCTCCGAGGCGCGGGCCTGGCCGCACGCGAACCGTGACCTCGCAGGCACGCGCGCGACCTTCGACAGCGGCATCAACTCGAAGACCGTCCAGCGGCTCGAGGTCGCCTGGGAGTACCGGCTGGACCAGAGCGGCAGCCCCAACGGGTCCGCCGCGACGAACCCGCTGATCCTCGACGGGACCGTCTACGTCTCCGACCTCGACAGTGACATCCACGCAATCGACCTCGGGACGGGGGAGCGGCGCTGGCGCGTCATCAACGACGCGCCGGTGTTCGGGCCGAACGGCGTGGCCGTCGGCTGGGGGCGCGTGTTCGCCTCCACCGGCGGCGTCTCGATCACGGCCTACGACGCCGCCTGCGGGGAGCGCCTCTGGGAGACGAAGCTCACCGGGGAAGGCCGCGGCGCCGTCAACTTCCAGCCGCTCGTCGCGGGCGATCTGGTGCTGGCGGCGACCTCGTCACTCTCGATCCCCGGCAGCCGCGGCTTCCTGTACGCCCTCGATCCCGCGACCGGCGAGGTCGCCTGGTCGTTCGACACGATCGAGTCGCCCGACCTGTGGGGGCATCCGGAGCTGAACAGCGGCGGCGGCGCCTGGTACCCGCCGGCCGTCGACACCGACGCAGGTCTGGCGTTCTGGGGCACGTCCAGCCCGTATCCGTTCCCCGGCGCGAGGGGTTTTCCCAACGCCGGCAGCCGGCCGGGTGACAACCGCTGGACGGACTCGGTGCTCGCGCTGGACCTCGAGAGCGGCGCGCTGCGCTGGGGCTACCAGCAGATTCCGCACGACCTCTTCGACCGCGACAGCATCGTGACGGCGATCGCGACGATCGAGGGCCCGGACGGTCCGCGGCCCGTGGTGATCAACACCGGCAAGCACGGGCTCGTCGCCGCCTTCGATCCGTCCGACGGCACGCGGCTCTGGAGCACCCCGGTCGGCATCCACAAGAACGACGAACTGACCTCCTTCGAGGGCGAGCTGTGGGTGCTGCCCGGCGCGGTGGGCGGCGTGATCACGCCGATCGCGACGGCGCAGGGCGTCGTCTACGCAGTCGCCGTCAACGCCGCCACCTACTACGAGTCGCCCGAGGAGACCTCCTTCGGCTACACGACGGCGCTGGGCGAGCTGCCCTCGCAGGTCGTCGCCCTTGACGCGGCGAGCGGCGAGGTGCTGTGGGATGTCGAGCTGCGCGGCGACTCGTTCGGAGGCGCCACCGTCGTCAACGACCTGCTGTTCGTCTCGCTGATCCACGGTCAGGTGATCGCGCTCGATCGCTCCACGGGGCGGCAGCTCTGGTCGCTGCAGCTGGAGGGCGGGATCAACGGCTCGCCCGCGGTCGCCGGCGACACGATCGTCGTGCCCGTCGGCCTCAGCGAGGAGCCGGCGATCGTGGCGCTACGCCTCGACTGACCGAGGGCGCTCGTGAGCCTACGCCGCCGGTGACGCAGCGCGCTCGGTGACGAGGCGCAGGAAGGCGGCGACGCGCGCGTCGTCCGGCGCGTGCGCGCGGCGGACCGCGAGCAGCGTGCGCTCGGCGACAAGCTCGCGCCGCTGCGGGCGCAGCGAGGGCGTCCCGGCCTCGGCGATCTCGGCGGGCAGCACGCTCCAGCAGAGGCCGAGCGCCACCATCTGGCGCAGCACGGCCGGGTTGTCGCTCTCCAGCGTCACGCGTGGCCGCAGCCCGCGCAGCGCGAAGCCTTCGTCGATCAGCAGGCGCGTGCGGCGTCCCTGCGGAAAGAGCGCCCACTCGCCCTGATCCGGCGCCTCTTCCGTGTCCGGCGGCGCGTAGACGTAGAGCGGCTCGCGCAGCACCTCGGTCGAGCGGTAGCCCTCGGGCGGCGGCCCGACGACGAAGGCGACGTCCAGCTCGAAGCGCGCCAGCCGATCGAGCAGGACGGCGCTGCGATCGACGATCAGCCGCACCTGCACGCCGGGGCGGGCGTCGCGGAAGGCGCGCACGGTCTCCGGCAGCACGTAGAGGCTCGCCGCGTCGATCATCCCGATCCGCAGCACTCCGCCGCCGCCGGCCTCCAGCTCCTGCAGCCATTCCCGCAGCTCGGCGGCGCGGCCCAGCACCTCCGAGGCGAAGCGGGCGACCTCGGTGCCCGCTTCGGTCAGCCGCCGCCCCCGTCCCGCGCGCTCCAGCAGCGCCGCGCCGAGCCGCCGCTCCAGCTGCGCGATCGCCTGCGAGAGCGCGGGCTGGGTGACGCCGAGGCGGCGCGCCGCCTCCGTCAGCGAGCCATGCCGCTCCACAGCGCGGAGATACGCGAGCTGCTGCATGTGCACGTTGAGCGGCGCCGCCTCGATGGCCTCGATGGGTTCTGCTGCGTCGCCATCGGCGACCTCGGGGGGAAGTGTCATGGGGGCAGTATAGATAAGCACGGCTTCTGTGTCTCATCATCGATTCGTATTGGAGTAATGGACGCGGCGCGCCTATCGTAGTTTGGAAGACCGCGCCGCGCTCCCGCGCGGAGTGGCGCGAACGGAGGTTGCTCGATGGGCGATCCGATCAACGTAGCGATCATCGGCGTGGGGAACTGTGCCTCCTCGCTGGTCCAGGGCATCGAGTTCTACCGTGACGCGCGCGCGGACGAGACGATTCCGGGGCTGATGCACCCGCAGCTCGGCGACTACCACATCCGCGACATCCGCTTCAGCGCCGCCTTCGACATCGACGTGAACAAGGTGGGCCACGACATCTCCGAGGCGATCTACGCGCCGCCGAACAACACCTTCCGCTTTGCCGACGTGCCGGCCACGGGCGTCACCGTGGACCGCGGCATGACGCACGACGGCCTCGGCAAGTACCTCTCCGAGGTGATCACGAAGGCGCCGGGCTCGACCGCCGACATCGCCGGCATCCTGCGCGCGACGAACACCCACGTCGTCGTCAACTACCTGCCGGTCGGCTCCGAAGAGGCGACGAAGTGGTACGTGGAGCAGGTGCTGGCGGCCGGCTGCGCCTTCATCAACTGCATCCCCGTCTTCATTGCCAAGGAGGGCCACTTCCAGCAGCGCTTCATCGACGCGGGCCTGCCCGTGATCGGCGACGACATCAAGTCGCAGGTCGGCGCGACGATCCTGCACCGCCTGCTGGCGCGGCTCTTCCTGGACCGCGGCGTGCGCGTGGACCGCACCTACCAGCTCAACTTCGGCGGCAACACGGACTTCCTCAACATGCTCGAGCGCGAGCGGCTGGAGTCCAAGAAGATCTCCAAGACCAACGCCGTCACCTCGCAGATCGACTACGAGCTGCCGGGCACCGACGTGCACGTCGGGCCCTCCGACCACGTGCCGTGGCTGGAAGACCGCAAGTGGTGCCACATCCGCATGGAGGGCACGACCTTCGGCAACGTCCCGCTCAACCTGGAGTGCAAGCTGGAGGTCTGGGACAGCCCCAACTCCGCCGGCGTCGTGATCGACGCCATCCGCTGCGCGAAGATCGCGCTCGACCGCGGCATCGGCGGCCCGCTGCTCGCCCCCTCGGCCTACTTCATGAAGTCGCCGCCGGAGCAGTGGGTGGACCACGTCGCACGCGACGAGCTCGAGGTCTTCATCGCCGGGGAGGCGGAGGCGGCCGCGGCCGGATAGCAGGCGCGCGAAGGCGCCCCGTCACGCGATCCGCGGGGTAGACTGCGCGCCGATGGCCATCTACTGGGGGTTCCGGATCGCGGCCCTGCTCGTGCGTGCGATCCCGCTGCGTGCCTCGTATGCGGTCGCGCGGCTGGGCGGGCTGTGCGTCTTCTACCTCTGGCGCGGCGGCCGGCGGCGCTGCATCGCCAACATGCGCCGCGTCACCGGCGGGGACGAGGCGCGCGCGCGGCGGCTGGCTCGCCGCTCCTTCGGCTACTACGGCCTCTACCTCGTCGACTTCCTTGGCATCACCGCCGTCTCCGGCCCGGAAGTCCGGCGGCGCATCATCTTCGACGAGTGGGCGCAACTTGATGAGGCGCGCGCCGGCAACGGCGTGCTCCTCGTGACCATCCACTTCGGCAACTGGGATCTCGGCGCCGCCGCGATGACGGAGCACGGCTACCCGATCTCCGTCATCGCCGATACGTTCGCCGACCCGCGGCTCGACGACCTCGTCTTCTCCTCGCGGCGGGGGATTGGGCTGCGCATCCTGCCCGCCGGGCGGCTCACGATGCAGCTCGTGCGCGCCCTGCGCGACAACGAGATCGTGGCCGTGCTCGCCGACGTTCCGCAGCCCACGGGCGGCGTCGGCGTCGAGTTCTTCGGTGCGACGATCTCGGTCCCGGACGGGGCGGCGCGGCTGGCCCTGCGCACGGGAGCCAACGTGGTCGCGGCCACCGTGCCGCGCCTCGGGCCGTGGAGCGACGAGTTCACTGGTGACTTCCGGCGCATCGAGATCGAGCGCAGCGGCGATCGCGATGAGGACGCGCGCGCGCTGACCCAGGCGATGTTCAACGCCTTCGAGGAGATGGTGCGCGCGCGGCCGGAGCAGTGGTACATCTTCCGCCCGCTCTGGCTGGACGACGCTGTGGCGGAGGCTGCGAGCTAGCCCGTGCCTGGCTTCATCCTGCTGTGGTGCTGGGTGCGCCTCTTCGGGCGGCTGCCGCAGCGTGTGCTCTACCTCATCGCCGATCTCGGCGCGGCGGTTGCCTGGTACGCCTCGCCACGGTTGCGCAACGTCGCCCGCTCGCACATGCGCCGCGCCTGCGCACCGGAGGCGACGCCGCGAGAGCGCACCCGCGCCGCGCGCGGCTGCCTGCGCAGCGCCGCACGCTACTGGGCCGACCTCGCCTGGTCGGCCCACCGCCCGCCCGAGCGGGCGATCGATCGCCTCGAGGCCGTCGATGGCTTCGAGCACTTCTTCGCCGCGCACGACCGGGGTTGCGGCGTGGTCCTCGTCTCCGCGCACCTCGGCAGCCCGGAGCACATGATCCGCACCGTGGGTGCGCTGGGACTCGACGTGGTGGTGCTCACGGAGCCGCTCTCGCCGCCCGCGCTGCACCGCCTCGTACACGAGGTTCGGGCCGCGCCCGGCGTGCGCTTCGTGCCGGCGGACCTCCGCGGCGTGCGCGCCGCGATCGAGCAGCTGCGCAACGGGGGGATGCTGGCCATTCTCGCCGACCGCGACGTGCTCGGCAGCGGCCAGTTGCAGCAGTTCTTCGGCGAGCCGGCGCGCCTGCCGCGTGGGCCCGTCGAACTGGCGTTGCGCGCCAACGCGGACATCGTCGTCGGCTTCGTGCGGCGTACGGAGCGGGGAGGCGTGCGCCTCAGCCTCGATCCGCCGCTCGCGCTGCCGCGCAGCGGGAACCGCGAGGCGGACGCGGCGGCGGGCATGGACCTGCTGCTGCGCGCGCTGGAGCGCGGCATCCGCGAGTCCCCGGATCAGTGGTTCGCACTGCACCCCGTCTGGGATGACACGACCCCGGCCGGGTCTGCCTCGTAGGCGCTGCTCGATGTGCGTAGAATGCCGCCATGACCGATGACGCTTCCTCGGTCATCCGCTTCGGCCAGGCCGACCTCCAGATCCATACGGCGCACGGCGATGGCATGGCGGATGCGCGCGCACTGCTCGACCACGTCGAGCAGCACACGGATCTCGACGTGCTGGCGGTGACCGACCACGACGACGTGCGGGGCGCGCTGATCGCGCGCGAGCTGCACGCGCAGGGCCGCTACCGCTTCGAGTTCGTCCCCGGCATCGAGCTCACGACCCGCTCCGGCCACCTGCTCGCCCTCTGGATCGACGAGCCGCTGCCGACGCTGCGGCCGCTCGAGGAGTCCGTGGCGGCCGTGCACCGGGCCGGCGGGCTGGCCGTCGCGCCGCACCCGTTCTCCTGGCTCACGCGCTCGATCGGTCAGCGCGCGCTCGAGCGGCTGCTGGCGATCGACGACCCCGCGGCGCACCTCGACGGCATCGAGGTCGCGAACCCGACGATCGCGGGGCGCGTGACCGGCGCCAAGGCGCGGCGGCTCAACGCCGAGCGCTACGGCCTGGCGGAGACCGGCGGCAGCGACGCACACTTCCTCGAACACGTCGGCAGTGCGACGACGCTGTTCGAGGGCTGGACGGCGGCGGCCCTGCGGCGAGCGATCGAGGAGCGGCGCTGCTCCGGGGTCACGCACGGCGCGCCCGGACTGCGGACGCTCGGCGTGCGGCAGCTGGCCGCGCAGCAGGTGCGCGGGCTCGCCGTGACGCCGCGCAAGGTGGTTGGCGAGCGCTGGCGGCGGCTGCGAGGGGAGACGGCGCGATGAAGATAGCCCTCGTCTCGCCCTACGACTGGCTCACGCCCGGCGGCGTCAACAAGCACATCGAGCAGCTCTCGTCGCGCTTCGAGGAGTACGGCCACGAGCCGATCATCCTCGCGCCGGCCAGCGCTCCGGTGGACGACCCGCGCGTGCGTGTGCTCGGCCGCCCGACGTCCGTGCCCGCCTCGGGCTCGATGGCGCGCATCGCGCTCTCGCCACGACTGGGGCGGCGGGTGCGCGAGGTGCTGGAGCAAGAGGCCTTTGACGTGGTGCACGTGCACGAACCGCTGATGCCGACGCTGCCGATCCAGGTGCTGCGCAACTCGCGCGCGGCCAACCGGGACGTCGTCAACGTCGGCACCTTCCATGCGACGAAGGACGGCGGCAACCGCCTCTACTCCTACGGGCGGCGGCTGCTCAAGCGCTGGTATCGTGAGCTCGACGGCAAGATCACCGTCTCGCCACCCGCCGGGCGCTATGTGGGGCGTTACTTCCCCGGCTTCTACAACATCATCCCAAACGGCATCGAGGTGGAGCGCTTCGCCGATCCCACGCTTGAGCCGATCGAGGGCCTCGACGACGGGCGCGTCAACATCCTCTACGTCGGCCGCGCCGAGAAGCGGAAGGGGCTCGCGCACCTGCTACGCGCCTTCGGCATCGTGAACGCGCGCGACCCGGGGACGCGCCTCGTGGTCGTCGGGCCGGACTCGCGCGGCAAGCGCCGCTACCGCGCCTCGATGGAGCACGCGGGCCGCCGCGGCATCCGCTTCGTCGACGACGTATCCGACGAGGATCTGCCCCGCTACTACCGCAGCGCCGACATCTTCTGCTCGCCGGCGGAGGGCCACGAGTCGCAGGGCTACGTGCTGCTGGAGGCGCTCTCCTCGGGCGTGCCGATCGTCGCCTCGAACATCGACGGCTACGCCTCGGTGGTCACGGACGAGGTCGAGGGGCTGCTCGTGCGCCCCCGCGATCCGATGGCGCTGGCGGACGCACTGACGCGGCTGGTGCGCAGCCGCGGGCTGCGCGAGGAGCTGGCGAAGGCGGGCCGTCAGCGCGTCGAGGTCTACTCCTGGCCGCGAGTCACGCGGCGGGTGCTCTCCTACTACGAGCGACTGCGCTACGATCGCGCTACCCACAGCCGCGCCGTGCGGGACGCCGCGCGGCGTCCCGACTAGGCGCGGGTCCGCATTGAGGACGAGCGCGACGAGGAGCACGCGGCGATGACGATGCTCCCGCGCCTGCTGCCCTCGCGCGTCCCGGCGCTGATCCTCGACCCGATCGTGCGGCTGCTGATCGCGCTGCGCATCACGCCGAACGTGATCACGGTCGCCGGCTTCCTCGGCGCCGTGGCTGGCGCCGCGCTGATCGCGAACGGCGAACTGCTGATCGGCGGCATCGTGGTCCTGATCGCGGGCGCCCTCGATCTGTTCGACGGTGCGCTGGCGCGGGCGACGGGCCGCGCCGGCCCGGTCGGCGCGCTGCTCGACTCGACGCTCGACCGCTGTTCCGAGGCGGTCGTGCTGTTCGGCGTGATCCTCTACGAGCTGGATCGAGGCAACAGCGAGGAAGCCGCGCTGGTCTTCGTCGCGCTCGCGGGCTCGTTCCTCGTCTCCTACGTGCGCACGCGCGCGGGGGAGCTGGGCTCCGACGTCTCGGCGGGGCTGGCGACGCGCCCGGAGCGCGTGCTGCTGCTGTCGGTGGGGTTGATGACGGGCTGGCTGCGCGTGACGCTGTGGATCCTCGCGATCGCCACGGTGCTGACGGCGCTGCAGCGGCTGGTGATCGCAATCGGCGCGCTGCGGCGCGCGCAGTCAGCGGAAGGCGGCGATTGAGGTGGTGAGCAGCGAACCGGTCATCCCGCGCGAACAACGGCCAGCGATCGCGAACTACCTCTCGCAGCGCCTCGCCGGACCCGTCTCGGTCGAGACCTGGACGCAGCGCGAATCCAGGCTCGTGCGCACGGACCGCGACCCCTGCATGTTCTGCGAACCGGTCACCAGCGCCGCGAGGCAGCTCGCCGCGCTGCACCCGCTGATCTCGCTCACGCCCTACGACATCGACAAGCACGCCGACCGCGCCGCCGAGGCCGGCATCGAGCGCCCGCCCGTGACCGTGCTGCGAGGCCGCAACGGCCGCGAGGTCCGCTTCACGGGCCTCTGGTCCGGCCTGCTCTTCACGGCCTTCATGGACGCCGTGGTCTACGTCGGCGCGGGCGTCGCGCCGATCAACCCGGAGACGCGCGAGGCGCTGCAAGCGATCGAGGAAGAGCTGCGGCTCGAGCTGCTCGTCGCGCCCTACGACCCGTACTCGGCCTACACGCTGCGGGTCGCCGCGGCGTTCGCCGTCGAGGCGCGTCGCGTGCGCCTCGAGGTGATCGAGATCTCCGAGTTCCCGCGGCTGGCGCAGACGCGGATGGTCACCGAGGTCCCGGTGCTGCTGGTCAACGGTCGCCGCTTCACGGGCGCCTGGGACGAGAACGACCTGCTGGAGCAGTTGAAGCGCGTCGCCGCCAGCGACTCGGAGCCGGTGATCCGCGAGCGCATCCTCGTCTCGCCCTTCATGGACGTCGACCAGGCGCAGGCGTTCGCCGCCCGCGAGGCGCAGGGCGTCGCCCGCCAGCCGCCCACGACCCCGGGCGGCCTCATCATCCCCGGCCGCTAGCCGGGGCGGCGAGCGATGTAGATCGCGATCACGGAGTAGTGAGTTCGAACGTCCCGCAGTTGCTGGTGCTGATGCTGGACCACTCCGCTTGTACTTCGAAGGCGACTCGTCCGGGGCCTGATGCGACGCGGTGGCTGTTGTCGCGGTAGACGCGGCACAGGTTGCCGGTGTTGGTGGCGGCGTACGTGCCCGGAGCGAGTTCGGAGGGCACGAGGTAGACGCCGTCACCGAAGGAGGCGAGGCGGCTGGGAGTGTGGAGTTCGAACGTACCGCAGTCCCTGACGCGGATGCTAGGCTACTCGGGCATTACCTCGAAGGTTATCCGTCCGGGCCCGGACGCCACGAGGCGGCTGTTCTCGCGGTAAACGCGGCATGAGTTGTCTGGGTCGGCGGCGCGGTACGTTCCCGGTGCGAGTTCGGAGGGCACGAGGTAGACGCCGTCACCGAAGGAGGCGAGGCGGCTGGGAGTGTGGAGTTCGAACGTACCGCAGTCCCTGACGCGGATGCTGGGCCACTCGGGCATTACCTCGAAGGTTATCCGTCCGGGTCCGGACGCCACGAGGCGGCTGTTCTCGCGGTAAACGCGGCATGAGTTGTCTGAGTCGAGGGCGCGGTACGTTCCCGGTGCGAGTTCGGAGGGCACGAGGTAGACGCCGTCACCGAAGGAGGCGAGGCGGCTGGGAGTGTGGAGTTCGAACGTACCGCAGTCGCTGACGCGGATGCTGGGCCACTCGGGCATTACCTCGAAGGTAATCCGTCCGGGCCCGGACGCCACGAGGCGGCTGTTGTCGCCGTAAACGCGGCATGAGTTGTCCGTGTCGGTGGCGCGGTACGTTCCCGGCGCGATCTCGGAAGGCACGAGGTAGACGCCGTCACCGAAGGAGGCGAGGCGGCTCGGAGTGTGGAGTTCGAACGTTCCGCAGTCGCTGACGCGGATGCTGGGCCACTCGGGCACTACCTCGAAGGTTATCCGTCCGGGGCCTGATGCGACGAGGCGGCTGTTGTCGCCGTAGACGCGGCATGAGTTGTCCGTGTCGGTGGCGCGGTACGTTCCCGGCGCGATCTCGGAAGGCACGAGGTAGGTGCCGTCACCGAACGCTGCGGGAGCCGCAGCCGTTGGTGTGGGTGCGGGCGTCGCCGCCGCTGCGGATGTTGGCGTAGGAGTGGGCGCGGCCATCGCCGCCGTGGGCGTGAGCGTAGGTGTGTGCGCGTCGGCCCCCGCCGCCGTGGGCGTGGGCGTGGGCGGGGCCGTCGCTGCCGCTGCGGACGTTGACGTAGGAGCGGGCGCGGCCGTCGTCGCCGCCGCGGGCGTCGGCGTAGGTGTGTGCGCGTCGGCCCTCGACGCTGTGGGCGTCTCTGTCCTCGCCGCCACAGGCGTGGGCGTAGGTGAGGGGATGGCGACCCTCGCTGCAGCGGGCGTTGGCTTTGGTGTGGGTACAGACGGAGCCGCGCGTTGAGCGCGGGTTGGTGTTGCGGTTACGGCGTTCGAGCGGCTGAGAGTCGGCGCGGGAGTCGATCGGCGCAGGGGTGTCGTCGTTGCAGTGCGGGGCGCCACCGTGGCGCGCGCTGTGGCCGGTGGTGTTGAACTGTCGTCCGACTGCATTTGTCCGACGATGGCTCGACCGACAATGCCGACCGCGAGGACAGCGAGTAGCAGAGTCCACGGCCCGATCCTCGATCGTGAGCGGCTTGGTGGTGACTCAGGGCTGGCTTGTCGCGGCCTGCTCCGGGTGCCCTGCGTGCCGATCGCGGTTCAGATCCCGAGGTGCGGCCACCCGTATCAGCACGCGGCGTTCCGGCCCGCCACATGTCGTACGCGCGCCGCTGCTCTGCCCTCGACAGAGTCTCGAACGCGGCGTTGAGCCGTACCATGCGGGTGGCATCCGGCTCGGAGCTGCTGTCCGGGTGGTACTTGCGGGCGAGGCGACGGTAGGCGGCTTGAATGACCTCGGGCGAGGCGTTCGTGGAGACCTCAAGTTCCTCGTAGAGATCGAAGTCGGGAAAGCCCTCGCTCATCCCCGGCCGCTAGCCGGGGCGGCGCGCGACGTAGATGGCGCCGCCGGCGAGCGCGCCCGCCAGCAGCAACGCAACGAGGCCGACCGCGATGCCCACGACGGTGTTCGAGCCGCCGCCGCCGGCGCTCGCTGCCGCGGCCGTCGGCTCGGCGCTGTCCGTGCCGGCTCCGGCGGCAGGGGACGCCGCCTCGCTGGTCGCGGTCGGCGAGGCCTCGTCACGGTCGCCGGAGCCGCCGCTGGCGCCGATTGAGGTCGGGATTGCGAGGGGGGCGCGGGTCGCCTCGGCGACCGGGGCAGCGGTGGCCTCGGTGCGCGGCGCGTAGTCGATCGGGTCGAGGCCCTTGGCCACGCGCCAGAGGTTGTAGAGCCCGTCCAGGTCGACTCCGTAGACCTGCTCAAGGCCGCTGTCGGTGGAGGAGCCCTCGCGGATGACGCGGAACAGATCGGCGAATTGCTGCTCGCCGAACTCCTCGATCATGTAGTCCACCACGGACCAGGATTGGCCGTATTGGATGTTGATCAGGTTCGGGTTGTTGCTGGGAGACTCCAGGTTGCGCAGGCGCAGCGTGCGGTCCGCGGCGATCGCGAAGGCGACCGCGTCGTCGTACTCCAGCCGCGAGCTCTGCATGTAGACCGCCGTGCCCTCGTCGAGCCACGAGGGGATCCGGGTGAAGGGGCCGTCGCCGGCGACGGCGGTAACGATGTGCGCCGCCTCGTGGCGCACGACGTCGATCGTGGCGTGGAAGACGAACAGGAGATCGGGGCTGACCCGCTGGCCCCCGGTATTCACGAGCCGGTCGAAGACCGCGCCCCGCGAGCGCATCGCCAGCTCGCCGTCGTCCTCGGAGGCCCAGACCATCACGCGCACCGGGTACGGAACCTTCACCTGCAGCAGCCGCTCGGTGGCTTCGAGGGACGAGCGGGTGCCCTCCAGCACGCGTTCGGCGCGGTCGTGGTTGGTGCCGTAGTAGTAGACGGTCACGTCGCCGCCCTGCACGAAGACCCAGGGGTAGCGCCCGTCCAGGAAGAGGTAGCTCTGCTCCTCGGTGACGAAGCTCTCGTCGTCGGCGCCGGTGAAGCGCCAGTGGTAGCGGAACTGCGACCCGACCGGGATGTAGCGCCGCGACGTCCGCGTCTCGAGGGTGAGCGAGATGTCGAACTCCACGCCGCCCTCGAAGTCCTCGCGGACCACGCTCCCGCCGACGTCCCCTTCCTTCGGGTTGAGCACGCGATAGACGAGTTCCGCCTCTTTGAGCCCGGCGGAAGCGGCGACGCGCACGCTGAAGGTGACCGAGGTCGGATCCTCGCTGCGCACGCGCAGGTTGGACGCCTCGATGCCCTCCGCGCGTGTCGCGCCCGGCCAGGCGAGCGCGAGGGCGAACGCTGCCGCAAGGCCGACGGAGGCCGCTGTTCGCAGCGCGAGCGTCACTTGCGGGCGCCCTCCTCGACGCCCACCTGCTCGCGCAGCCAGGCGTAGATGAAGTCGTCGATCTCGCCGTCGAGGACGGCGTTGGTGTCGCTCGTCTCGAGGTTCGTGCGCAGGTCTTTGGCCATGCGGTAAGGGTGGAGGACGTACGAGCGGATCTGGTTGCCCCAGCCCGGTTGCACGTGCACGCCCTTGATGCGGGCGAGCTCCAGCTCGCGCTTCTCCAGCTCGATCTCGAGCAGACGTGACTTGAGGACCTGCATGGCGGATTCGCGGTTTCGAAGCTGGGAGCGCTCGTTCTGACAGGTCACCACGATACCAGTCGACAGGTGTGTGAGCCGCACGGCGGTGTCGTTCTTCTGCACGTTCTGCCCGCCGTGGCCGCTGGCGCGGTAGGTGTCCACGCGCAGCTCGTCGGGGCGGATCTCGATCTCGATGTCCTCGTCCTGCGCCTCCGGCATCACCTCGACGAGGGCAAAGCTGGTGTGGCGGGAGTTCGAGGCGTCGAAGGGCGAGATCCGCACCAGCCGGTGCACGCCTCGCTCCGATCGCAGCAGCCCGTAGGCGTCCTCGCCGATGATGCGGATCGAGACGGACTTGATGCCCGCCTCGTCACCGGGGGAGATCGAGACCACCTGGGTGCCGTACTCGCGGCGCTCGCCCCAGCGCAGGTACATGCGCAGCAGCATCTCCACCCAGTCCTGCGCCTCGGTGCCGCCGGCCCCGGCGTGGATCGCCAGCACGGCGCTGTGGTCGTCGTAGGGGCCGCCGAGGGTGAGCGCCACCTCCAGCTCGGTGAACTGCGCCTCAAGGCCGCCGAGTTCGTCCTCGATGTCGCCTTCGAGCGCGTCGTGATCCTCGCCGTCCGTGTCGTCGGCGAGCTCAACGAGATCGGCGAGGTCGGCGGAGCGCTGTTCGAGTGTTCGCCAGGTCTCGACCTGACGCTCGAGGCGGGCGACGCGCTTCATCAGCGCCTGTGCGCGTTCGGAGTCGTTCCAGAGGTCGGGGGCGGCGGCCTGGGTGCGAGCCTCGGTCAGCTCGCGCTCGCGTGCGGGCAGGTCAAAGCCGCACCTGCACATCGCGCACGCGCTCGAGCAGTTCGGCCAGTCGCTGCCGCAGGTCGTCCATACCTTGATGTTCGCACGGGTAGGCGCAGAGCGCGAAGGGGCGCGCAGGGTGGTACGCCTTGGCGCGGGCGCTCGCCCGTATACTGCTGTGCAGGACGTGCGCACGGGGAGCGGCGCGGCGATGAAGAAGCGGCTCACGGTCAACGTGGACGCCGAGGTGATCCCGGCGGCGAAGCGCTACGCCCGAGACCGCGGCGTCTCGTTGTCTTCGCTTGTCGAGCGATCGCTGCGCGAGCTGGCTGCGGAGGACGGGGCGGCGGCGAGCGATGCGGAGCCCACGACGGCCGCCGAATGGGAAGCGAGACGAGCAGCGTGGTTCGCAGGCCTGCGCCGCAATCGCAGGCCCGCGGGCCCCAACGCCGACGGCCTCCACGACTTCCGCGCCGGGACGGGCGATGAGGATTCCGAAGAGGTCGCCAGGGCCTGGGCTACGCGGTGGCGCGCCTGGTTCAACGGCGAACTCCCGCCTCCCCGGCGCAGCAAGGATCCGCGGTACCGCTACCTCGACGAAGGTCTTGGGAAGACGTACGGCATCCGTTGGACGGAGGATGATGAACCGTCGGCCGCGGAACCGCCCGCGGGACGCGACGCCAGGCGGCCGGGAGGCGACCACACGGATGACGATCGGGGATCGTGGCTTGACCGCTGGCTTGAGCAGGCAGGTCCGCCCACCGGCAAGCTCAAGCCCCCCACGGGCGACGACCCTCGCTACGAGTATTACTGGTACAAGTACCGCCTCTGGGAGGGGAACGAGGAGGAAGCGTCGGTCGCGGACGACCAGCACGCCCGGGCGACTCGCTGACCCGTGATCCTCATTGACAGTGACGTCCTGCTTGATGTCGTGCTCCGGAGGGAACCGCACATCGGGCCATCTCTGGCCTTCCTCACCCAGACCCGGGAAGCCGACGAACTCGCCTCCGTCGCCTGGCACTCCATCGCGAACGTCTACTACGTCGCGGACCGGCATCACGTGGACGCGAGGGACTTCCTCCTCCGCTTGCTGGACTGGGTCGACATCGCGCCGACCGATGCGGATTCCGTGCGCTACGCCGCAGCGCTGCCGATGGCGGACTTCGAGGACGCGCTGCAGGCGGCCGCCGCCCGCGCCTGCGACGCCAGACACATCGTCACGAGGAACCTCGCGGACTTCGCCGACTCGCCGATTCCGGCGATCAGCCCGCGCGAGGCGCTCCGCAACCTGTCCTGACGACCGGGGGCCCGGCCCCTACGCCACCCCCGCAGCCCGCAGCGTGTTCACCAGCAGCATGGCGATCGTCATCGGGCCGACGCCGCCGGGGACCGGCGTGATCGCCGAGGCGACCTGCGAGACGCCCTCGAAGTCCACGTCGCCGGCGAGGCGCCAGCCGCGCTTGCGCGTGGCGTCGTCGACGCGGTTCGTGCCGACGTCGATGACTACCGCACCGGGGCGCACCATCTCTGCCGTCACCGTGTGCGGCCGGCCGGCCGCGACGACGAGGATCTCGGCCTCGCGGGTGACGGCCCCGAGGTCGCTCGTGCCGGTGTGCGCCAGCGTGACGGTGGCGTTCGCGCCCTCCGCCTTCTGACCGAGCAGCAGCGCTAGCGGCTTGCCGACCAGCGTCGAGCGGCCGACGACGACGACGCGCTTGCCGGCGGGGTCCACGCCGGTGCGCAGCAGCAACTGCTGCACGCCCGCCGGGGTGGCGGGCACGAGGTGCGGCTCGCCCTGCACGAGCCGCCCGAGGTTCACCGGGTGCAGCCCGTCCACGTCCTTCAGCGGATCGACCGCCTCGGTGACGGTGCGCTCGTCGAGCTGCGGCGGCAGCGGGAGCTGAACGAGGATGCCCGAGACCGTCGGGTCGGCGTTGAGCCCGCGCACGATCTCCAGCAGCTCGTCCTGCGAGATGTCGGCGGGCGGCGTGAGCGTCTGCGCGTCGAGGCCGACCTCCTCGCAGGCGCGCGCCTTGTTGCGGACGTAGGTGGCGGAGGCGGGGTCGTCGCCGACGAGGACCGCCGTGAGCTGCGGCGCTACGCCGCCGCCCTCGAGGTGCGCGCGCACGCGGTCGGCGACCTCGACGCGGATGTCCGCGGCGATCGCGGCGCCGCTGATGACCTGGGCAGTCACGCTTGAATCCTCACGAGCGGAGAGTATAGCGGTCCGCGCGTGCTAGAATCGCGCGCCGTGAGTACGCACGCCGTTGGCGTCGACATGATCGAGATCGCTCGCGTCGCGCGCGTGCTGCAGCGCCACCCCCGTCGCTTCCTGGAGCGTGTCTACACGCCCGAGGAAGTCGCGTTCTGCCGGGGCCGCGTGCCGGAGCTGGCAGCCCGCTTCGCGGCGAAGGAGGCGGTGATGAAGGCGCTCGGCACGGGCGCGCGCTCCGTCGCCTGGCGCGACATCGAAGTGCTCCCGGACCGGCGCGGCAAGCCGCTGGTCTATCTCTACGGGGGCGCGGCGGCGCGCGCGGAAACGATCGGGCTGGACGCGATGGACATCTCGCTCAGCCACCTGGCGGAGTTCGCCATTGCCGTCGTGGTCTCCTCGCAGGAGCGCCGCGAGCAGGAGCCCGATGTTGCGCGCGCGCGGCTCGTCGAACGGCTGCGCGCCTCGGGGCGGCTCCAGTAGGCCGAAGTACGGTGAAACGAACGCTCGCGGCGAGGCGCCTGCGAGCGTAAGCGAGGGGAAGTATTCATGAAACTGGTCACGGTCGAGCAGATGCGCGCCCTGGAGGCGGCCGCCGTCGAGGCGGGAACGAGCGAAGCGGAGTTGATGGAGCGCGCCGGGGTCGTCATCGCGCAGGAGACCTGGATTAACATGGGCGCGGTCGAGGGTCGCACCGCGATCGTCCTCGTGGGGCCCGGCAAGAACGGTGGCGATGGGCTGCTGACGGCGATCAGCCTCAAGGAGTGGGGCGCCGATTCCGCCGTCTACCTCGTGGGCGATCGCCGCGACGACGATCCGCTGCTGCAGCGTGCCGTCGAGGCCGGCGTCGAGACGCTGAGGGCTGCCGACGATCCGGACTGCGAGCAGCTGGTGGAGGCGATGCGCGGCGCGCAGGGCATCGTCGATGCGCTGCTCGGCACGGGACTGAGCCGCCCGATCGACGGGCCGATCAAGGACGTGCTCGACCGCCTCGCCGAGGCGCGCGCCGACCGCACGCTGCGCCCGCATCTCGTCGCCATCGACGTGCCCTCGGGCGTGAATCCGGACACGGGGACGGCGGACCCGGCGGTGGTGCGCGCGGACACGACGGTCGCGCTCGGCTTCGCCAAGGTCGGGCTCTTCGCGATGCCTGCCCGCGCGATCGCCGGGAACATCGCGGAGGTCGAGATCGGGCTGCCGGAGGGCGCGGGCGACGGGCTCCCCTACGAGGAGATCCGGATGCGCGATCTCCAGCCGCTCATGCCCTTCCGTTCCGACGATGCGCACAAGGGGGTCTTCGGCACGGCCGTCGTCGCCGCCGGTTCGAAGTTCTACCCCGGCGCGGCGCGGCTCGCCTCGGAGGCGGCGCTGCGGGGTGGGGCGGGGCTGGTCGTGCTCGCCGCGCCGGAGTCGATCCAGCCGATGTTCGCCGCGCTGTCGCCGGAAGTCACGCACCACCCGCTGTCGGCGGGTGGCGCCACGGCTGCCGCGGAGCTGCTGGGCGCGCTCGCGGGCCGCGAGGCCCTGCTGATCGGCCCCGGCCTCAGCGACACGCCGGACACGGTCGAGTTCGTGAGCGGCGTGCTCGAGGGCCTCGACGCGGTCGAGGGGCTGAGTGCGGCCGTATTCGACGCGGACGCGCTGAACGCGCTGGCGACGATCCCGGACTGGCACGAGCGGCTGTCCCTGCCTCGTGTGCTCACGCCGCACCCGGGCGAGATGGCGCGGCTGCTCGGTGTGAGCGTCGAGGACGTGCAGTCCGACCGGCTGCGGCACGCCACCGGGTACGCGCAGCGCACGGGCAGCGTGGTGGTGCTCAAGGGCGCGGGCACGATCGTCGCCCACCCGGACGGGCGTGCGCGGCTCTCCGAGTTCGCCAGCGCCGTCCTCGCGACGGCCGGAACGGGCGACGTGCTGGCGGGCTTCATCGTCTCGCTGCTCGCGCAGGGGATGGACCCCTTCGACGCGGCCGCGGCGGCGGTCTACATGCACACTGAGTCCGGTCGAGCGCTGGAGTCGGCGATGGGTCTGTCGACGGCGATCGCCCAGGATCTGCTGCGCGTGCTGCCCGATACGCGGAAGGCGCTCGACGGCTAAGGCGGCGGCTGCCGGTGGCGCCGTGGGCTCGGCGCTTGACGGGCAGAGGCGGGTAGCCACTACCATGTCGGGGATACGCGTAGACGCGGTAGCGGAACTGAGCCGCAAGGGGGGCGTCGCGCGGTGATTGCTCACCTCGTTCCATGGCTGTCACACGGGCTCTGTGGAGTTGACGCGCGCGCGCGCGTCGCGCCGGAGCTGGCGCCGTGAGCGCCGGTCCGGGTTCGTCGCAGTACGACCCGGTCGCGATCGTCTTCCCCGGCCAGGGCTCGCAGGCGCCCGGTATGGGCCGCCTCGTGCACCAGCACTCGGCGCAGGCGCGGCTCGCCTTCGAGGAGGCGAGCGACGTCACCGGCATCGATGTCGCGCGCGTCTGCTTCGAGGGCGACGCCGACGAGCTGGCGGAGACGCGCTTGACGCAGCCCGCGGTGCTGACCACCTCGACGGCGATCTTCCGCGGCATGTGCGAGAAGCTGGGCGAGGTGCGGCGCTCGATCCAGCCGCGCCTCTTCGGCGGCCATTCGCTCGGCCTGTTCGGCGCGGCCGTCGCCAGCGAGGCGCTGACCTTCCGCGACGCGCTGCTGGTCGTGCTGGAACGCTCGCGCCTGATGAGCAGCTTCAACGAGGGCCGCCCCGTCGGGATGGCCTCGATCATCGGCCTCAACGGCGAGCTCGTGCAGGAGATCTGCGAGGGCGCGACGCACTCGCCCGCGGACCGCGTCGATGTCGCCAACCACAACCTGCAGACGCAGACCGTGATCAGCGGCGACGTCTCCGCCCTCGAACGCGCGATGGAGCACGCGCGCGAGCTGCAGGGGCGCGTGATCCGGCTGAAGGTCAAGGTCTCCAGCCACACCCCGCTGCACAACGAGCAGGCCGAGGAGTTCGCCGCGATCATCAAGGACGTGCCGATCAGCGACCCCGTGCGCCCGATCGTCTCGAACCGCAACTCACGCCTGCTGCACACCGCGGCGGAGCTGCGGGAGGAGTTCTCCGAGCAGTTGCGCGCGCCGGTCTTCTGGGAAGGCAACGTGCGCGCGATGACCAACCAGGGCGTGCACACCTTCATCGAGGTGGGGCCCGGGCACGTGCTCTCGCGCATGGTGCGCCGCATCTCCAACCGCGTGGTCGCCGTCTCGCTCGACGACGCCGAGGTTGAGCCGATCCCGATCTCCGTCCTGCCGCTCGACGCTCTCGAGGCGCCGCAGGGCTGATGGCTCAGGCGCCGCGGCGAGTTGTGGTCACGGGCCTCGGGCTGCTCACGCCCCTGGGACTCGATGCCGAATCGACCTGGGACGGCCTGATCGAGGGCCGCTCCGGTATCGCCCCGATCACAGCCTTCGACACCTCCGCGTTCGAGTGTCCGATCGCCGGTGAGCTGCGCGGCTTCGACCCCGCCAAGCACGTCGATCCGAAGCTCGCGAGGCGCATCGACCGCTCCTCGGTGCTGGCGATCGCGGCCTCGAAGCAGGCCGTGCAGGACGCGCAGCTCGATCTGGAGCGGCAGCCTCCGGGCAGCGTCGGCATCGTGCTCGGGACGGGCATCGGTGGGGCGCACCTGCTGATCGAGAACCAGCAGCTGCTGGATCAGCGAGGGCCGCGCCGGGTCAGCCCCTTCATGATCACCAACTCGCTGCCGGACACCGCCTCCGGCCTCGTCGCGATCGCGCTCGGCGCGGGCGGGCCGAACATGGCCATCACCGCCGCCTGCGCGACGGGCGGCGCGGCCGTCGGCGAGGCCGCGGAGATCATCCGCCGCGGCGCAGCCGACGTGATCCTCGCCGGCGGTTTCGAGGCCCCGTTGCATCCGATCTACTACGCCGGCTTCCAGGCGATGCGCGCCCTCGCCGTGCACGACGACCCGACGCAGGCCTCGCGACCCTTCGACGCCGATCGCAACGGCTTCGTGATCTCCGAGGGCGCCAGCGTGCTGATCCTCGAGGAGCTCGACCACGCGCTGGCGCGCGGCGCGCGCATCTACGCCGAGTGGGAGGGCGCGGCCACCGCCAGCGACGCCTTCGACATGGCCGCCGCCGCCGATGACGGGCGTGGCGTCGTGCGCGCAATGCAGCAGGTGTTCGCCGACAGCGAGGTGCCGCCGGGCGAGGTGGACTACCTCAACGCCCACGGCACGAGCACGCCGCTCAACGACCGCGTCGAGACCCGGGCGATCCGCACCGTCTTCGGCGAGGCTGCGGACCGCCTCGCGGTCTCCTCAACCAAGTCGATGCTCGGGCACATGATGGGCGCCGCGGGCGCGGTGGAGGCGGCGGTGGCGGTGCTCGCCTGCGATCGGCAGATCGTGCCGCCCACGATCAACTATCGTACGCCCGACCCGGATTGCGACCTCGACTACGTGCCGAACGAGGCGCGTCCGATGGAGGTGCGGCACGCGCTGAGCACCTCGGTTGGACTCGGGGGGCATAATTCGGTCCTGCTCTTCGGACGCTGGGAGGGTGTGTAATGGGCGGCCTCGATCCGAACGCGATGAGTACCCCCGCCGCCGGCGCGGCCCTGGCGGGGCAGCGCCGCATCGTCGTCACCGGCGTCGGCCTCGTCACCTCCGTCGGGATTGGCCGCGAGGCGACGTGGGACGCGCTGCTCGCGGGCGAGAACGGCATCGGGCCGGTCACGCTCTGCGAGTCCTCGGACCTCGGCTCGCGCATCGCCGGCGAGGCGCCGGACTTCGACCCGCTGAACTACATCGACCGCAAGGCCGCGCGGCGCATGGACCGCTTCGTCCAGCTCTCGATCGCCGCGACACAGGACGCGCTCGAACAGTCGGAGCTCGACATCGCGCCGATCGCCGACGAGGTCGGGGCGATGATTGGCTCCGGCATGGGCGGCCTCACCTGGCTCGAGGATCAATTCAAGGTGATGTTCGAGAAGGGGCCGCACCGCGTCTCGCCCTTCCTCGTGCCGGCCTTCATCTCCGACATGGCCGCCGGCCAGGTCTCGATCCGCTTCGGCGCGCGCGGGCCGAACTTCAACACCGTCTCCGCCTGCGCCTCCGGCGCCGACGCGATCGGCACCGCGCTCGAGGTGATCCGCCGCGGGGACGCGCGCGCGATGATCACCGGCGGCAGCGACGCCTGCGTGACGCGCATGGGCCTCGCCTCCTTCCACGCCTCGCGGGCGCTGTCCACGCAGCGCAACGACGACCCCGAGCACGCCTCGCGGCCGTTCGACATGGAGCGCGACGGCTTCGTGCTGGCCGAGGGCGCGGGCACGCTGATCCTCGAGGAGCTCGAGTTCGCGAAGGCGCGCGGCGCCACGATCCTCGCCGAGGCCGTCTCCTACGGGCAGTCGGCCGACGCCTTCCACGTCACGCAGCCGTCCGCGAACGGCGAGGGCGCCGCGCGCGCGATGAAGATCGCGCTGCGCAAGGGCGGCGTCGCCGCGAGCGACGTCGGCTACATCAACGCGCACGGCACGAGCACGCCGCTCAACGACAAGTTCGAGACGATGTCGATCAAGGCCGTCTTCGGCGAGTCCGCGCTCGGCATCCCCATCTCCTCGACGAAGTCGATGCTCGGCCACACGCTCGGCGCGGCGGGCGGCATCGAGTCCGCCGTCACCGTGCTCTCGCTCCGCGACCAGCGGCTGCACATGACGCGCAACCTCGAAGTCCCCGACCCCGACTGCGACCTCGACTACATCGCCGAGGGCGCGCGCGACGTGGACATCGAGTACGCGATGATGAACTCCCTGGGCTTCGGCGGTCACAACTCCTCCCTGATATTCCGGAGGTACCACGACTAACCCGACCGCCCCGCCAATGGACGCGCGGCTGATCGAGGGCTCCGGTGGACGCCGCTGGCGCATTCGCGCCGCGCCCGACATCGGCGCATTCGAGGGCGCCGAATGGCCGCCGCTGATCTCCGCCCTGCTCGCGAACCGCGGCGTGCGCAGCCTCGACGAGGCGATCGCGTACCTCGGCGAGCCGGGGGAGCTGACTGACCCCGCGCTGATGCCGGACCTCGACATCGCCGTCGAGCGGCTGGAGCGGGCCTGCGCCGGGGCCGAGACGGTCGCGATCCTCGGCGACTTCGACGTCGACGGGCTGACCTCGACGGCGATCCTCAGCGAGGGCCTGCGCGACCTCGGCGCGCATCCGCTGCCCTACATCCCGGACCGCTTCAGCGAGGGCTACGGCCCCAACCCGCAGGCCGTCCGCACGCTGCACGCGCAGGGCGCCAGCGTGCTGGTGACGGCGGACTGCGGCACCTCGGCGCTGCGCGAGGTGGAGCTGGCCAACGAGCTGGGCATGGACGTGATCGTGATCGACCATCACACCGTGCCGGACGAGCTCCCCGATGCGCTCGCGCTCGTGAACCCGAAGCTCGGCGGCTCGCAGTACGGATCCGAGCCCGCCGCCGTCGGCGTCGCGCACAAGGTCGTCGACCAGCTCTACGTGCGGGCGGGCCGCGACGGATCGCCCGAGGAGCACCGCGCGCTCGTCGCCCTCGGGACGATCTGCGACCTCGCGCCGATGCTGGGCGAGAACCGCGACCTGGTGCGCATCGGGCTGCGCGCGCTGGCGCGCTCGCGGCGTCCCGGCCTGCGTGCGCTGGCGGCGGTGGCGAAGGTCGTCCTCGCCGAGGCTGATCCCGACCTCTGCGGCTGGCAGCTCGGCCCTCGGATCAACGCCGCCGGGCGGATGGCGCACGCCAGCACGGCGCTCGAACTGCTGCTGACCGGCGACGAGGATGAGGCACAGCGCCTCGCGGCCGAACTGGACCGGCTCAACCTCGAGCGCCGCGAGGAGACGACGGCCGCCCTCGATCTGGCCGGCGAGCTGCTGACGCCCGGGGAGCTGGAAGCGCCGCTGCTGATCGTCGCGAGCGAGCAGTTCTCCTCGGGTATCGTCGGCCTCGTCGCCGGGCGGCTCGCGGAGGCGCACCACCGGCCCGCGATCGCGCTCCAGATCGCCGAGGGGGAGTGCCGCGCCTCGTGCCGCTCGATCGACGCCTTCGACATCACGGCGCTGCTGCGCCGCCACGCCGACCTCTTCCTGCGCTTCGGCGGCCACCGCGCCGCCGCCGGCTTCAGCATCGAGGCGCATCGATTGCCCGAGCTGCGCGAGCGCCTCGTCGCCGACGCCGCCGAGCAGCTGACGCCCGCCGACCTCACGCCGACGATCGACATCGAGGCCGAACTACCGGTCGCCGCCGTCAACGGTGAGCTGCTGCGCCACCTCCAGCAGCTCGGCCCGCACGGCATCGGCAACCCGACGCCGCGCTTCCTCGCGAGGGCGGTGCGCATCCTCAACAGCCGCGTCGTGGGCAGCGACCGGTCGCACCTCCAGTTCACGCTCAAGGAGGGCCGCGTCACCTGGCGCGCCATCGCCTTCGGCCTCGCGGAGCACGCGGTCCCCGACGGCGAGGCGGCGGACATCGTCTACACGTTCAGCAAGGACAACTTCCGCGGCACCCTCCAGCTCGAGGTGCTGGACCTGCGGGCGGCGGGGTAGGGGCCCGTCACGCGCGGGTGGGCTCTGCCTCCAGGCGGCTTGCGCAGCGGCGGGCCTCGGCGGCGAAGGTGTCCTCGTCCGCCGCCCCGCTCACGACGGTCTCTGCAATCAGGGCGAGGCGCTCGACCATCTCCGCCTCAGCAGGACCGATCTCGCGGCTGTCCGTAACTGAGACTTCCCAGCCGCGAACCGCGTCAAGATCCATCTCGCCGGCGAGGTAGGCGTTCAAGGTGAGCAGAAGCTCGTTCTGGAGTAGCGTCAGAGGCATCAGAGGACTTCCCGCCACGAACCGGTACCCTTGCCGCAGATCGTACTACCTGTCTACCACGCCGCCACAGTCCCCAACGCCTGACCCCACCTGCCCTCGCGCGCCCGTGCGGTGTAACATCCCGCCACCACGTGCGCGCGGGGGGTGCCGACACGATGAACGCCTACACGTCCGAACAGCTTCGCAACGTCGTCCTGCTGGGGCACAGCGGGGCGGGGAAGACGATGCTGGGCGAGGCGATGCTCTTCGCCTCCGGCGTCACCAACCGCCTCGGCCGCGTCGAGGACGGCAACACCGTCTCCGACTACGACGCCGAGGAGCACGCCCGCACCTACTCGATCTCGCTCTCCGTGCTGCCCGTCGAGTGGGCCGGGCAGCGCCTCAACATCATCGACACGCCGGGCTACGCCGACTTCATCGGCGAGGTCGTCAGCGGCCTCGCCGCCGCCGACTCCGCGCTCATCACCGTCGACGCCTCCAGCGGCATCGAGGCCGGCGCGGAGCTCGCCTGGGATCAGGCGGAGGCGCGCGGCCTGCCGCGCTTCATTGCCGTCACGCGCATGGACCGCGAACACGCAAACTTCGAGCAGGTGCTCGACGAGGTGCGCGATCGCTTCGGCGTGAAGGTCGTCCCGCTGGCGATCCCGATCGGGTCCGCCGACTCCTTCGAGGGCATCGTCCACCTCGCCAGCGGCGACGCGCGCATGGGCGCCGACGCGACGGCCGGCCCGGCTCCCGACGACCTCGCGGACGCCATCGAGGCCGCGCGCGAGCAGCTGATCGAGTCGATCGCCGAGACCGACGATGAGCTGCTCGAGCTCTACCTTGAGGGCGAGGATCTGCCGCCCGAGCGTGTCGCGGCGGTGCTGGCGGCGGCGGTCGCGGCCGGCGACGTGGTGCCGGTGCTGCCGGTCTGCGCCGTCAGCGGCGTCGGCGTGCGGACGCTGCTGAACGAGCTTGCGAGGCTGCTGCCCTCGCCGCTCGGCAGGGAGCACGAGCTGGCCGACGGCTCCTGCACCACGGACCCCTCGGGCCCGCTGGTGGTGCACGTCTTCAAGACGGCCGCGGACCCCTTCGTCGGCAGGCTGACGTTCATGAAGGTGCTGAGCGGGGTGCTCACGCCCGATGCGAACCCTTACAACCCGGAGCGGCGTACCAACGAGCGGCTGGGGCATCTCTTCATCCAGCGCGGCAAGGAGCAGATCGAGACGCCGCAGCTGGCCGCGGGCGACATCGGCGTGGCCGCCAAGCTCGCCGAGACGATGACCGGCGACACGCTCCTCGGCAGCGACGCGCAGAACGAGCGCGTGCCGGCCCTCCCGTTCCCGGAGGCGACGTTCCGCTCCGCGCTCCACCCGAAGACGAAGGCCGACGTCGACAAACTCTCCTCGGCCCTCCAGCGGCTGGTCGAGCAGGATCCGACGCTCGCGGTCGTCCGAGACGCGAATACGAGCGAGACGGTGATGTCGACGATCGGCGACGCGCAGGCCAACATCACCGCCGCGCGCCTCGAGAAGAACTACGGCGTCGAGGTAGACGTGACGATCCCGGTGGTGGCCTACCGCGAGACGGTCACGACCAAGGCAAAGGCCGAGTACAGGCACAAGAAGCAGACTGGCGGACACGGCCAGTACGGCCATGTCGTCATCGAGGTCGACGCGGCCGAGCGCGGTGCGGGGTTCACCTTCGAGCAGAAGGTCGTGGGCGGGAACGTGCCGAGGCAGTTCATCCCCGCGGTCGAGAAGGGCCTGATGGAGACGCTTCCGGATGGGCCGCTCGCGCACGCGCCGATCGTCGATGTACGCGTGACGCTGCTCGACGGCTCCTCGCACTCGGTGGACTCCTCGGAGATGGCGTTCAAGCTGGCCGCCGCGCAGGCGCTGAAGCAGGGCTTCCTCGACGCAGGGCCGATCCTGCTGGAGCCGATCGTGCGGCTCGTGGTGCGCGTCCCCGGCGACCGCGTCGGCGACGTGATGAGCGACCTCAACGGCCGTCGCGGCCAGGTCCACGGCGTGGACACCGAGGGCGACTACAGCGTGATCCAGGGCGAGGCCCCGCTCGCCGAGATCCAGCGCTACGGCCCCGACCTGCGCTCGATGACCAACGGCCGCGGCACCTTCACCGTCGCCGTCGACCGCTACGCCGAGGTGCCGGTGCACGTGCAGGAGCAGGTGCTGAAGGAGCTGCAGGCCGCCGCCGAGGCCTAGCCGCCCGACCCTTGGGCCGCCTCAGGCCGGCGCGGGGCCGAGTTCCGGGTTGCGCCAGATCGTCTCGTACTGGCGGCTGCGGATCGCGCCGGGGTTTCTGTATTGGGCGCCCGTAACCTGTGGCACGTATTCCGCACGGTTCCGGCGAGGAGGCTGGAGATGACGACTGCGGGGACGAGGCTCCTGACTGCCGACGATCTCCTGCGGCTCCACGATGAGGGCGTCCGCGGTGAACTGATCCGGGGAGTGCTTTCCGAGACTCTGCCGGCTGGACATGCACACGGCAGAATCGTGATGAAGCTGGGCTTCGAGCTGATGAGCTTCGTCGAGCCGCGGCAGCTGGGAACACTTGTTGGCTCGGACGCCGGTGTCTGGCTGGAGCGTGACCCCGACACCGTGCGCGAGCCCGACTTTGCCCACACCTCGGCTGAGAAGATCCCGTTGGACGCGTGGATTGATGGCTACGCCGAGGTGGCGCCGGACCTCGTGGTGGGGGTCGCTTCACCCAGCGACAGCCGGCGCGAGGTCAACGACAAGGCGCTGATGTGGCTGAGCTACGGCGTGCGCCTCGTATGGGTCGTACACCCGGATACACGGACGGTCGACATACACCGGGAGGGCCGCACGGTCTCGACGCTCGCCGGTGACGACGATCTCGACGGCATGGATGTGCTTCCCGGGTTCACCTGCCCGGTGCGCGCCGTGTTCGGGGGGTAAGGCGAACCCTTGGGCCGCCTCAGGCCGGCGCGGGGCCGAGTTCCGGGTTGCGCCAGATCGTCTCGTACTGGCGGCCGCGGATCGCGTTGCCGAGTTCCTGCTGCTCGAGGGCGTAGAGCTCCGCGAGACAGTCCCGGGCGCGCGCCAACTCGGCCTCGCCCCCTGTCGCGCCGAGGCGCGCGACCACGTGCTCCCAGACGCCGGCCTCCTCGAGCGCTCCGACGCGCCGCGTCCAGGGGATCAGCGTGATCGAGTCCGGGCGCGGGAGCCGGGGGCGCAGTCGCTTCAGCGACTCGAAGCGCTCCCTCGGGTTGCGCACCATCGGCACGACGCCGATGTAGGGGCGGACGAACTTGCCGGATCGCGTGTCCAGCAGCAGCGTCCGGCGCAGCATCGGGAAGTAGATCGAGACGACCGAGGCCTCCTCGATGTTCTCGCAGATGCCCTCGATGTCGATTTCGAAGCCTCCGTCAAGCATCGCTTGCTCCTGACTCCTTCACTCCATCGGGGTTCGCGACCAGCCGCAGGAAGCGCCGGCGCCCCACGCGCAGCTCGTCGCCCGGGTGGACCGTGCAGTCGAACGCCGAGACCGGCTCGCCGTTGACGCGCACCGCGCCCTGCTCGACGAGCCGTCGCACCTCGGCGCCGCTCTTCGCAAGTTCGGCGTCCACCAGCACGCGGTCGAGGCGTCCCGATGGCGCGAGCGCGCCGTCCGGCGCGAGCGCGTACACCGGCATCTCGTCCGGAGTCTGGCGGCGCTGGAACGTCGACTCGAAGTAGTCGCGTGCGGCCTCGGCCGCGGCGGCATCGTGCAGCCCGGAGGTGATCTCGAAGGCGAGCCGCTTCTTTGCCTCCATCGGCGAGCCCGCGAGCAGCGCCGCGATCTCCACGCCCGAGAGGTCCGTGAGCAGCGTGAAGTAGTTGCGCAGCGAGGAGTCCGGGATCGACATCACCTTGCCGAACAGGTCGTTCGGCGGCTCGTCGATGCCGATGTGGTTGCCGAGCGACTTCGACATCTTCTCGTGGCCGTCGGTGCCGGCGAGGAGCGGCAGCGTGATCGCGATCTGCGGACGTTGGCCGTACTCGCGCTGGAGCTGGCGGCCGGCCATCAGGTTGAAGAGCTGGTCGCTGCCGCCGATCTGCACGTCGGTCTCCATCGCGACCGCGTCGTAGGCCTGCATCAGCGCGTAGAGGAACTCGCTGACGTGGATCGGGTCGTGGCGCTCGAAGCGGCGCGCGAGATTGTCGCGCTCCAGGAACTGCGCCACCGTGAAGTGCGAGGCGAGGCGCAGCACCTCGCCGAAGTTGAGCTTGCCGAGCCAGTCCGCGTTGCGCCGCACGATCGTGCGCTCCCGGTCCAGGATGCGGAACACCTGGTCCACGTAGGTGCGGCTGTTCGCCTCGATCTCCTCCGGGGAGAGCATCGGGCGGGTCTTGTTCTTGTCCGAGGGGTCGCTGACGAGGCTGGTGAAGTTGCCGATCAGGAACGTCACCTCGTGGCCGAAGTCCTGGAAGGTGCGCAGCTTGCGCATCGTCAGCGTGTGGCCGAGGTGCAGATCGACCGCCGTCGGGTCGTAGCCGCAGTAGACGCGCAGCGGACGGCCCTCGGCGAGCCGCTCGCGCAACTCGCGCTCCATCGTGCGGCGCGTCGCCTCGTCCCCGAACTCCGCGCCGCGCATGATCGCGGCGAACTGCTGCTCGATCGTTGCGCTCATGCGAACCAGGCCCGGGTCTCTTCGACGTCGCGGCGGATCTGCGCGATCAGCGCCTCGGGACCGTCGAATTTCTGCTCCGGGCGCAGGCGGTGCAGCAACTCCACCGAGGCGATCCGGTCGTAGAGGTCGCCCTCGAAGTCCAGCAGGTGCGTCTCCACCGAACGCCGCACCCCGTCGAAGGTGGGGCGCACGCCGATGTTCGTGCAGCTCTCGAGACTGCGGCCGCCGACCTCGGTGCGCGAGGCGTAGACGCCGTCGGCGGGAAGCGCGAGGTCGGGGCTGAGGCCGAGGTTGATCGTCGGGAAGCCGATCGTGCGGCCGCGCTCGTCGCCGTGAACGATCGGGCCGCGCAGCGCGAACGGGCGGCCCAGCAGGTCTTCCGCCTCCGCCATCAATCCGGCCGCCAGCGCTTCACGCACGCGCGTCGAGGAGACCGGCGCGCCGTCCTCCGGCAGCAGCTCGATCGGCTGCACCTCGAAGCCGAGGTCGAGCCCGAGTTCGGCGAGGCGCTCCGGCGTGCCCTCGCGGTTGCGTCCGAGGGCGAAGTCGCGCCCGATGACGATCAGCTTCAGCTCGGTCTCCTCGACGAGGATGCGCGCGAAGTCCTCGGCGGAGACCTGCGCGAGCTCGGAGGTGAACTGCACGACCGCGACGAAGTCGACGCCCGTGGTGCGGAGTTGTTCGACGCGCGTTTCGAGGGAGGTGAGGTAGGAGATCTCGATGTCGGGGCGGAGCACGGTGATCGGGTGCGGGTGGAAGGTGACGATGCCGGCGCCGAGCTGGCGGGCGGCGGCCTCCGCGCGCAGACGCTCGACGAGCATCCGGTGGCCTCGGTGGACCCCGTCGAAGACGCCAAGCGTCAGGGCGTGCGCACCCGGCGTGACAGCGCGGCGCAGTTCCTCGCGAATGAGTAGCACGTGGTGGACTGGCCCCCTCATGGCCGCCGTCGGCGCGACCGCGAGTGTCGATCGTAGCACCGGCCGGATCGCAGCTTCAAACGGCAGGGCCCGGCGCGCCCCTATCCGTCGCCGGGTTCCTCCGTCACGGGCAGCGCGGGCTGCGGCGAGGCGCCCTCGATGCGCGCGAGCGAGCGTCGCCTGCTATCCGTACCTATGGGCCAGGGCATAGGCCAGCCGGTCAGCCAGTGGGTGCTCATCGATCCTGCGCAGTTGGTCAACGAGTTCAGGCCGCGACTGCGGCAAAACGCCAGCATCGCTCAGGGCTGCGCGGGCGAGGTGCGTCAGCATCGAGACACTGAGTTCGGCGGCGGCGTCATGATCGCCGGCCGTCCGCATCTCGTCGTAGAGGCGTTGTGTCCTGTTCGCGCGCTCCCGTGCTTCGGTCGCCGACGGCAACACGAGTCGGTGGTTCCAGTTAGCCCGAAGTAGCGACCACCAGCCATTGCGCTCGAACAGCACCCGACCGTAGCGCACCGTCCAGGAGAGGTAATCGTGACCGGCCTTGAGCTTTCGCGCGACGCCGGCCTGCTCGTACTGCCGCAGGTCTACATCGATCGGCGGCCGCGGCAGGCCGGGCCGACGTCCCCAGTACACCAGCACGATGTCGAGGTCGTCGCTGTGGTCGACGGCGCGGATGGCTGAGCCGGAGACGACGATCGCCTGAACCGCCAAGTTTCGGCTGGCGCCCGCCAGGGCGTCGAGCGTCCACGCTCGTGCGCCAGTGCTCGGCCACGACCGTACAGCAGTGAGCACGTCGCCCAGCGCTTGCGGTGGGCATGCTGACCGATCCGTCGTTTGCCGCTGCGTCATTCTGCGAGTAACGTTCCCACGGAGTCGACGTACTCCTCGATCGCGGCGGCAGTCTCCTCCGGACTCAGGTTCTCGGGGGGATAGATATCTCCGTATGCCTCGTGCTTGCGCGTCTCGTTCAGGTCGACAAGCAGGCCGTCTATGTATGGCAAGCCGTGCCCCTCGCTGAGGAGTTCGGCCATCTCCACCTTGGCGTGGTGGGAGAGTGTAGCAGGGAACCGTTGAGGCGCATGATGCCGATGCGCCTCAACGGTCGTCGCACTTCTGGGCAGGCCCCAGACTCACGGTCACCGTACCGAGGCCCCGTCATGCTCGCGTCGCCGATGACGCCGCCAGAAGTCTTCTGCGCTCGGACCAGATCGCTGCCCGGCGACTCGCGCCCGCCTGCGGCAGTGTCCGGCCCAGCATCGAATAGCAGGTGGTGGGTGGCGCGAGACGAGGCTATCGGGTCGGGTTGCTCGTGGCTGGCGACGCACACCTTGGCCTGCCCCCACAGGCGGTTGCTCGCTGAGGGCTTTTCGGACACCGAGACCGAGCGGCGTCTCGGTAGGACGCGCCGGGCGTGCAGTCGCTTCAAGCTGCCGCGGGAGGTCGAAGAACTTGAGGCTCGCCCTGTTCGAACTCAGGGCGCCGGAGGTCGCTGCAGCGTTCGCTCGCAGCCCTCGCTATCCGTCGCCGGGTTCCTCCGCCACGGGCAGCGCGGGCTGCGGCGAGGCGCCCTCGATGCGCGCGAGGGTGATCTCGCCGAAGGCGCCGTCCTGGCGCGCCTCCAGGTAGCCGCGGCGGACCAGATCCAGCACCGCGAGGAAGTCCACGATCACGACCAGCCGCGAGGTGGCCGCGCCGATCAGCTCGCGGAAGGAGACCGTGCGTTCCCGCTCGAGGCGCGCCATGAGCAGGGAGACGCGATCGCGCAGCAGCACGGGCTCGCGCGCCAGCTCCGGCTGCGGCTCCTCCGCGGGGAGCCGTTCCAGCACCTCGCGGAACAGCGTGTAGAGCTGGTCGGTGTTGACGCCGTCGAGCCCGCTCGCCGGCGGCAGCTCCGGCGGTGCGGCCTCGCGGCGGTAGGCGCTGCGGTGCTCGTCCTCCAGATCGCGCAGGTGCTGGGCGGCGCGGCGGTAGCGGCGGTACTCGACGAGCGCGTCGAGCAGCGCCTGCGGGTCGCGATCGTCCGCATCGTCGTCGCGGTCCTCGGGCTCGGGCGGGAGCAGGGCGCGCGACTTGAGCAGCAGCAGCCGCGCACCCGTGGAGATGAACGCGGCGAGCGCGCCGAGGTCGATGTGGTCGCCGGTGCGCACGTGGGCCAGGTACTGCTCCGCGACGGTGACGAGCGAGACCTCGGTGATGTCGAGCTCGCGCCGCTCGATCAGGTGCAGGAGCAGTTCGAGTGGACCCTGGAACTTCGGCAGATCGAGGGCGAACGCGTCCTCCTCCTGCACCTCGGTCGCCTCCGAGGGAGCGTCCGTGGCGGAGGCGGGCGGCGCCTGGCCTTCGGCGGGATCGTCGGCGCGGTGAGGTGCGGTCATCGGGCTCGCCGGGCTCAGGCCACGACCCGCGGGCGCTCGGCGAGCGGGCGGCCGATCGCGCGGGCGAGCGCCGAGGCCTCCTGCATCAGCTCGTCGAAGTGCTCCGGGGTGAGCGACTGCGCGCCGTCCGAGAGCGCCTGGTCCGGGTCCGGGTGCACCTCGATCATCAGTCCGTCCGCGCCGACCGCCAGGCCGGCGGCCGCCATCGGCCGCACCAGGTACCAGTGCCCCGTCCCGTGCGAGGGGTCGACGATCACGGGCAGGTGGCTGAGCCGCTTCACGAGCGCGACGGCGTTGAGGTCGAGCGTGTTGCGCGTCGCGGTCTCGAAGGTGCGCACGCCGCGCTCGCAGAGGATCACGTTGCGGTTGCCCTGCGTGAGCACGTACTCGGCGGAGAGCAGCCACTCCTCGATGGTGGCGGCGAGCCCGCGTTTCAGCATCACGGGCTTGCCGCTCTTGCCGGCCTCGGAGAGCAGTACGTAGTTCTGCATGTTGCGCGCGCCGATCTGCAGCACGTCCGAGTGCTCCGAGACCACATCCACGTCGCGCTCGGAGAGCAGCTCCGTGATCACGGGCATCTCGAATTCGCGGCCCGCGCTGTGCAGCATCTCGAGCCCCTCGAGGCCGAGTCCGCGGAAGGAGTAGGGCGAGGTGCGGGGCTTGAAGGCTCCCCCGCGCAGGACGTGCGCGCCGGCCTGCCTGACCGCCGCCGCGGTCTCCCGCAGCTGCTCCTCCGATTCGATCGCACACGGGCCCGCCATCACCACCGGTCGCCCGGCGCCGACGCTGACGCCGTATCCGAGGTCGACAACGGTGTCGCTCTCGCGCACCTCGCGGCTGGCGAGCTTGTAGGGCCGTGAGACGCGCAGCACCTGGTCCACGCCGTCCATCGTCGCCAGCTCGTCGAGCAGGTCGGGGAAGACCTGCCCGAGGACGGCGATGACCTTGCGCTGCTCCCCGTGAATCACGTCGCCCTGCAACCCGAAGGACTCGATGCGCTGGAGCACGCCGGCGCTCTGTTCCTCGCCGCTGTCGATGCGCATGACGACGATCACGCGGCGCCACCCTCCGTACCGGCCGTCCCACCAGCGGTCCCGGCGATGTCGGGACGCAGCGCGGTGGCTTCGTGCAGGTAGATGTGCTGGATCTCATCGGGACCACGGTCCGTGTTGACGTGCATCAGCAGCCGCAGGCAGCGCGGCAGCCCGCCGGGTACGGCCATCTCGTGCCCGCACAGCAGCGGCACGTCGACCCAGCCGACCTCACGCGCGGCGACGGCGGGGAACTCGGCGTTGAGGTCCTGCGTCGTCGTGAAGAAGACCGAGGCGATGTGCGAGCGCTCGACGTCGTTCGCCTCGACGACGGCGTGCAGCAGCTCCCTGGCCGCCTCAAGGATCGCCTCGCGCGTGTTCGCGCTCACGGACGTGGCGCCCCGGATGCCGCGAACCATCATGATGCCGCTGCCTCCGCTACCCGGCCGCTCAGCCGCTCCATCAGGCCGCGCACCGCCTCGTGACGCCGCTCGCGGGGCGCCTCCTGGATCGCTTGCACGACCGCGCTGCCGACGATCGCGGCGTCGGCGATGCGGCCGACCTCCTCGACATGCTCGCGCGCCGAGATGCCGAAGCCTACCGCGAGCGGGAGCGAGGCGCGCTCGCGCACCCGCGCGATGAACGCTGGCAGGTCCTCCGGCAGCTGCGCGCGCGCTCCCGTTACGCCGGTCACGCTCACGCAGTAGACGAAGCCGCTGCCGCGCTCGCCGACCGCCGCGATGCGCTCCGCGGTGGAGGTCGGCGCGAGCAGGTAGACGAGATGCACGCCGTTCGCCCTCGCGGGCTCCGCCAGCTCGTCCGCCTCCTCGACGGGCAGGTCGACGACGATCAGGCCGTCGACTCCGGCTTCCGCGGCCGCCCGCGCGAACGACTCCGTCCCCGGAGCGAGCATCGGGTTGAAGTATCCCATCAGCAGCAGCGGCGCGGAGACGCCGTCCTCGCGCAGCGTGCGGACACTCGCGAGCACGTCGTCCTGCGTCACGCCGGCGTCGAGCGCCTGCTGGTAGGCGGCCTGGTTGGTGACGCCGTCGGCGAGCGGGTCGCTGAAGGGCACGCCCAGCTCGACGGCGTCCGCGCCGCCCTCGAGCAGCGCGCGCACGATTCCCGGCGTCGCGTCCGGCTCCGGCCAGCCGCCGGGCACGAAGGCGATCAGCGCCGGGCGGCCCTCGGCCCGCGTGCGCTCGAACAACTGCGCGATGCGATCACTCATGGGCGGTGCTCACTCGGGGCTTCACCTCAATCGAGGAAGATCAGTGTAGCGGCGAATGCGACGCCGTTGACGCCGGCGTGCGCCGCGATCGTGGTCCAGAGCGAGCCGGATTCCTCGTAGGCCCACGCCCACAACGCGCCGATGGCGGCGAAGGGCACGAGCACGGCGAGGTTCACGTGGAAGATGCCGAACAGCGCGCCGCTCAGCGCCATCGCCGGGAGCGCACGCCAGTAGCCGCGCAGCCCGCGGAACAGCAGCCCGCGGAACAGTAACTCCTCGCTCAACGGCGCCCCGATGACGGTGGCGATGGCCAGCACCACCACGAGGGCGATGCGGTCGCGGTCGAACTCGATCGTGTTGCCACCCTTGAACGCCTCGACGGGCAGTCCGAGCGTATCGAGCAGCGCGATCGCCGCGACGTAGCAGACGAGGATCACGTAGGCGCCGGCCCAGGCGATCGCCATCGGGCCCCAGACGCGCGGTCGCACGAAGCCGAGCTCCGCCAGCGTGATCCCGCGCCGCGCTGCGAGCAGCAGCACCGTGGCCACGAGGATCAGGTTGAAGCCGACGATCGCGGCTGCGCCCGCGGCGTTGACGCCCACGCCTCGCTCCACCGTGGTGGCGAAGAGGCCCGCAAGCACGGCGAATGCGATGACGACGACGGCAAGGGCGGAGACCATGTCGCGCACGCGCCACAGCGGCGGAAGCGTCGCGATCCCCGGTTCGGCACGATCAGCGATCACGTTGCGAGCGTAACAGGCGGCCTGCGCTGCCGCACCGCTGCCTGCGGTGAGCCTAGAGCGTGACGCCGAGCGCGTCGGCGACCGTGCCCATGTCCTTGTCGCCGCGCCCGCTGAGGTTGACGAGCACCAGCTCGTCCTCGCCCAGAGCGGGGAGCAGCTTCGCGAGGTAGGCGAGCGCGTGCGCCGGCTCCAGCGCGGGGATGATGCCCTCGGTCTCGCTCAGCTGCCGGAAGGCAACCAGCGCCTCCTGGTCGGTGACGGAGACGTACTCGGCGCGCTCGCTGACCTTCAGCCAGGAGTGCTCCGGTCCGACGCCGGGGTAGTCGAGGCCGGCCGAGATCGAGTGCGCCTCGGTGACCTGTCCGTGCGCGTCCTGCAGCAGGTAGGAGCGCGAGCCGTGCAGCACGCCGGGCGTGCCCGCCGCCAGCGGGGCCGCGTGCCGCCCCTCCAGGCCCTCGCCCGCGGCCTCGACGCCGATCAGGCGCACGGGGTCGTCGATGAAGGCGTGGAAGAGCCCGATCGCGTTCGAGCCGCCGCCGACGCAGGCGAGCGCGATCGAGGGCAGCCGCCCCTCGGCCTCCAGCACCTGCGCGCGCGCTTCATGGCCGATCACGGCCTGGAAGTCGCGGACGAGCAGCGGGTAGGGGTGCGGCCCCACGACCGAGCCGAGCAGGTAGTGCGTGTTGCGCACGTTCGTGACCCAGTCGCGGATCGCCTCGTTGATCGCGTCCTTGAGCGTGCGCGAGCCGGAGTCGACGGTGCGCACCTCGGCGCCGAGCAGCTTCATGCGGAAGACGTTGAGCGCCTGTCGCCGCACGTCCTCCGCGCCCATGTAGACGACGCACTCGAGGCCGAGCAGCGCGCAGGCGGTGGCCGTCGCGACGCCGTGCTGCCCGGCCCCGGTCTCGGCGACGATGCGCGGCTTGCCCATGCGCTGTGCGAGCAGGCCCTGGGCCAGCGCGGCGTTGATCTTGTGCGCGCCGGTGTGGGTCAGGTCCTCGCGCTTGAGGTACACGCGAGGCGCGCGATCGCCCGCGATCCGCCGCGCGAGGCGGTCCGCGCGCGTGATCGGCGTGGGCCGGCCTACGAAGTCACGCAGCAGCCGCTCGAGCTCCTCGCGGAAGGCCTCGTCCTCGCGGGCGGTGGCGTAGGCCTCCTCCAGCTCGCTGAGCGCGGGCATCAGCGTCTCCGGCACGTAGCGCCCGCCGAAGGCGCCGAAGTAGCCGCGCTCGTCGGGCAGGGCGGAGCGGCCCACGGTGGTGGTCATGCTGCTGCCCGGGTTTGACGATCGGCGAGGGCCGCCGGCTCGATCACTGTCCGGAGCGTCTCCACGTGGCACCCTCTTCGCCGCGCGCGGTGTCTGTCGATGATAGCGCCGCCTCGGCTCAGCGGCTGTGGGGGTGCAGGGAGCTTCGGTGGTGGGCTGGCGGCTACTCGAAGCCGGGGTGGGCTGCCAGCACGGCCCTGTCCGGCTCGGGCGGCCGCTCCAGCGGCAGACCGATGGTCATCTCGGTGAACTCACCCGGCTCCGACTCGACACGGATCGATCCTCCGTGGCGACGCACGATGTCGGCGGAGATCGCGAGCCCGAGGCCCGTGCCCTGGTCCGTCGGCTTGGTCGTGAAGAAGGGGTTGAAGATCTTCTCGATGACGTCGTCCGGGATGCCGGAGCCGTTGTCCCGGATGCGGATCTGGACCTCGTCGTCCTCCCGCCGCGTGATCAGCGTGAGCATTGGGTGGTACTGTCCGCCTCCCGCTGCGCTGGCGAGGCGCCTCTCGTTGGTCGCGTGACAGGCGTTGCTGACCATATTGAGGAAGACGCGTCCCAGATCCTGCGGGATGACCTCGAGCTCTCCCGTCTCCGGGCCGAATTCCCGCTGGATATCGAGCTGGAAGTCGGGGTTGGTGGCGCGGGCGCTGTGGTAGGCGAGCAGCGCGTGCTGATCCACCAGCGCGTTGATGTCCATGGACTGCCACTCCTGCGAGCCACGACCCATGCTCAGCATGTCCTGCACGATCCGGTTCGCGCGCTCGCCGTGGGAGCTGATGCGCTCGACGTTGCTGGTCAGATCGCCGGTGATGTCGTCGACGAGGTCGCGCTGCTCGTCCGTGAGTTCCACGCCCTCCTCTTCGAGGATCTCCTTCAGTTCTTCCACCAGCTCGCCCGAGGCCTCGGAGAAGTTCTTCACGAAGTTCAGCGGGTTGCGGATCTCGTGGGCCACCCCTGCCGTGAGTTCACCGAGCGCGGCCAGCTTCTCGCGCATGACGATCTGGTCTTGCGCCTGTTGCAGCTGGGCCAGCACGTCCTCGAGTTCGTCGTTCTTGCCCTGGAGTTCCTCCGCGAGCTCCTCGACGAGGTTGAGGCGCTGCACTTCCAGGGCGTGACGCCGGAACACGTCGAGGGCGGCGGCCATCTCCGCGACCTCGTCACGTCCGCCGATGTCGGCCCGGATCTCCAGGTCGCCCTGGGCCATGTTGCGCATCCACTCGGAGAGCATCCCGATGCGCCGCAGCAGCACCCGTCCGATGAACAGCCAGGTGATCAGCAGCGCGCCCGTGATGCTGATCGCGAGGATGGCGAGCAGCAGCACGCGGCCCGTGAAGATCGCCTGGGTGGATGCCTGCGTGGCTTCCTCGGTGCTCGCCTGGGCCGCGCTGACCAGGCCGTTCACCTCCGCAACCAGCTCAACGGAGAGATCGCGATTGAGGTCGAGCAGCTCCGCCTGGCGTTCGGCGATCCGCAGTTCCGCGGCGAACAGATCGAACACAGTGTCCTCGCCCGAGCCGAGCGCGAAGAGACGCGCGAAGACCGGTGCCGCTTCGGCGTGGAAGGGAGAACCGACCAGCGCCGACAGGTTCCTGTCGACACGGCTGACCGTGGATTCGAAGCGCTCCCGCAGCGGCTCGATCAGCGACGCGTCGGGCAGGGTGAAGGCGTTGGCCAGGAGCTCGGTCGCGATGTTCACGTCCGCCTGCAACTCGGCGAGCCGCCGGTAGCGGACGAACTGGTCCTCGGAGAGATGCTCCTCGCGCGGCGCCGGGGCCGCCGTGAGGCTGCGATACCCGGTCAGTGCGAAGAAGAGCTGGTCGTCGATGGCGGGGGCCAGGGCGTCGTCCAGGCTGGCCCGCACCTCCGTGAGTTCCAGTTGCAGCGCTTCCCGGCGCGTGGTCAGTTCGAACACGCCGGATGTCTCGCGCTCGAGAGCCTCGATGTTCGCGATGATCGTGTCGGGGCGCTCGCGGATGCGCAGGACGCGCTCCTGCTCGCTGTCGCCCTGCTCCAGGGTTGCCATCTGCTGCTCGAACGAGACGTAAGCCTGGTCGATGTCGAGGACGACCTGGTCGAACTCTTCCGGACTGGCTGCGACGGTGAGGTTGGGAGCCGCGGCGACCAGGTTGCCGCTGTACTGGGCGACGCCGAACGCGGCCGCCAGTTCCGGCACGCTGCCCTCGTTGACCTGGCTCTGGACGGCCCCCACCTGGTTGAACGAGAACCAGCCGACCAGACTGGCGGCGAGGGTGAGGAGGACCGCGCCGCCTATCGCCAGGTACAGCTGGGTCGAGATCCGGAAGCGGCTTTCGAGCAGGCGCTTCAGTTTGTCGACCATGTCTCCACATCCCGCAGCGTCTCAATCGGGTGGTAGCGGCCGTCGGCGCCGATCACCGTGATGAACACGGTGTCCGAACCCTGGTTGTCGCCTTCGCCGAAGCTGAGCACGAAGCCCTCGATGTCGATGGAGTCCATCCCGAGGATCGCGTTCACGAAGCAGGCCCGGTCGAGCTCACGACCGCAGCCCTCGAGTCCCGCGATGGCGAGCCGCCCCGCGAGGTAGCCCTCGAGCGAGACGAAGCCGGGGGTGGCGTCGGGCGAATAGAGCGCCAGGGCGCGCTTGTAGGCGGCGATCACCGGGAGCGAGTCGTCGTCCGGGAAGGGGACGACCTGGGTCACGACCACGCCTGCGCCGTCAGGGCCAAGCTCGCGCGCCAGCGCGTTGCTGCCGACGAACGAGACGTTCAGGAAGACCGGGTTGAAACCGGTGGTCCGGCCCCACTTGATCAGCGCAGCCATCGGCTCATAGGCGCCGATCATGATCACGGCCTCGGGTGCGCCCTCGCGAAGGTCCAGGAGCGCCGTCTTCACGGCCGTCGTGTTGCGGGGATACAGGCCGACGGCGACGGGTTCGAGCCCTCGCCGCTGCAGTGCGGCCAGCGACCCCTGGTAGCCGGCGCGGCCGTAGGAGTCGTCCTGGTACATGATGCCGATGCGCTCGATCCCGAGGTCGCCGATCAGGCGGGCCACCATTTCCTCGGTTTCCTGGTTGTAGGAGGCGCGCAGGTTGATGATGTTGTCCCACCCCGGGTCGCGCAGGAAGGCGGCGCCGGTGAAGGGTGCGATGTATGGGACGCCTGCCTCCGCGGCAATAGGTGTGGCTGAGCGCGAGGTGGGAGTGCCCACGGCGCCAATCAACGCGAATACCCCATCTTCCTCGATCAGGTAACGGGTATTGGCGATCGCGGCCTCCGGCTCGTAGGAGTCGTCGAGGGAGGTGAGTTCGAGTATGCGCCCGTGCACGCCCCCGGCGAGGTTGGCCTCGTAGAACGCGGCCTCGATCCCGATCCGCATGTTCTTGCCGAGCTCCTGCGCGGGTCCGTTGAACGCCGCGGACTGGCCGAACAGGATCCGGTCCCCGGTGACCCCTGGCGTTGTGGCCTCGACGGTCGCGGTCGGCTCCGGGGTAGCGTCGGTGACGACACCGTCATCCCCGTCGTCGCCGCCCCAGAAACAGCCTGCCAGGAGCGACGCTGCGAGCACCACACAGACCCCAGCCAGCCTCACGACTCGCACGGGCCGATCCCGTCTCATCTGACCTTGCGGGTGACCATCTTCAGACGATTCTTGCCCGACGAGCGCTCGTACTGCACGTCGTCCATCAGCGTGCGCACGAAGTGGACGCCGAGGCCGCCCAGGCGCCTGTTTGCCACGCTCGACGTCAGATCGGGTGCGGGAGCGTCGTTCAGGGGGTCGAAGGGCCGCCCGCCGTCGACGATCTCGATCGTCACCGAGTCCCCTTCGGATGTCAGGGAGATCTCGAACTCGTGGGTATCGTCATCGTGCCCGTAGTCCATGATGTTCAGGCCCAGCTCCTCGAGCACCAGATTCACGCGGAAGAGCAGGTCGGGCGGCCAGTCGTCCTCTTCCGCCAGGTTCTCGATGGCGGCGACAATCCGCTCCAACTCGTGGTGGGCGGTCTTGACGGTGAGTGAGAGTTCCGCGCTCAACTGCTCACTCCTGTCGGAGGGTCAGGCAGGTGACGTCGTCGTGCTGTGGCGCCTCTCCGGTGAAGTCGTTGACCACCTTCATGACTTCCATGCCGGTCGTTCTAGCGTCTTCGGCCAGGTGCCCGGGCCCGAAGTACTCGCGCAAGCCGTCGATTCCGAGCAGTTCGTCGTCGGTGTTGGTGGCCTCGGTCACGCCGTCGGTGTAGAGGATGATCGTGTCCCCGGGCGCGAGCGTGTAGCTCTCCTGGCGGTACTCGATGCCCGGAACCACGCCCAGGGCGATGCCGCCGGTGAGCGGCAGCAGGGTGGAGCTGCCGTCGGCGTGGATGACGAGCGGCGCGTCGTGGCCGCCGCTGGCGTACGTGAAGGTCCCGGTCGCGGGACTGTAGGTGGCGTAGAGCATGGTGACGAACATGCCCGCCGTGTCGTCTTCCTGGAGCAGGCTGTTGACCTCGGACAGGACGGGGCCGGGTTCCTGGAAGCTGATCGCCGCGCCCTTCAGCAGCGTGCGGCTGGACATCATGAACAGCGCGGCGGGGACGCCCTTGCCGGACACGTCCGCGATGGCAAGGCCGATCTGGTCGTCCTGGAGGCGGATGGCGTCGAAGAAGTCACCACCGACGTTTCGGGCCGGCTGCATGGTTCCGAAGGTCTCGTAACTCTCGCTGCTGGGAAAGGCGGTCGGAAGGATCGACTGCTGCATCTTGCTGGCGACATCCAGCTCGTTCTGCAGCGTCACCAGCCGGTCGCGGCTCTTGAGTGCCTCGCGCCACTCCTCGACATGTTGCAGCGTGCGGTCGACGGTAATCCGCAGGTCGTCGAAGTCCAGCGGCTTGGTCACGAAGTCGAACGCGCCGCGGTTCATGGCCGTGCGGATGTTCTGCATGTCACCGTAGGCGGAGATGATCACGGCGCGGATGTCCGGGTTGACCGAGGGGATCTGCTCCAGCAGCGTCAGGCCGTCCATCTCGGGCATGTTGATATCCGAGAGGACCATGTCGATTCCGTCGTCCTCGTTGAGCTTCTGCAGCGCCTCCACTCCGTTCCGGGCGAAGACGAACTCGTAGACGCCCTGCCTGATGTCGCGGCGCATGCGCTGGAGCATGAGGGGTTCGAGGTCAGGCTCGTCGTCAACAACCAGGATTTTGTGGGTCATCGCGTGGTCTTGGGGGTGATCGTGTTTCGTTCAGGCTGGGTGACGCGGGCTACCCGCTGACGGCAGCCAGCGCCTCGTCGCGGGTGGCGTGAATCGGGATGATGGTGTCGAAGCCACTGATCGCGAAGACCTCGCGGATCGGGGCGTCGAGCGAGCAGAGGGCCATTGAGCCGCCATTGCCCTGGAGGGTTCGGGCCGTGAGCAGGATGACGCGGAGTCCCGCGCTGCTGATGTAGGAGATGTCCTCGAAATCAAGGACGAGGCCGCGATCGCTCTCCTCGATCGCCCCCTCGAGGGCTTCCTGGAACTCGCTCGCGTTGGAGCCGTCAAGGCGCCCCATCGGCTTGGCGATGACGGTCGCGCCCTCACGCTCCGCGTTGATCTCCATAGGTCCGTCTCCTGACCCCTCGCTCCCGATTGGTGACAGGGCCGCAGTATAGGCCCCGCCGGGGTATAAAGGGGTGGCTCAAGCTGGCCGGCCAGCCTTGGACTCCCGCACTCCGCCCATCGTCGCCGACGAGCGGTCCGGAACACTCTCCGCTCGATCAGACTCTACGGCGGTCCGCCCTCCAGTGACACACTAATGCCAGCCTGGACAACATCTTGCCGGATGTCGATATAACGTACCAGTGAGTTGTCCGCCCATCTTGCATAGGAGGTCACCAGCACCTGGAGGATGGCGGTGGTACAGGCAACTCACGACATGCCCGAGTGCGACGACCACGAGCACCACTCCCACTAGCAGGGTGCTGAAAACCACCGAGGGCGCAGAAATGGAGCGTTTGGAGCACTGCGGAGTTACAAAAACCCCTTGTAAACAAAGGGTTTCTCATGCCCCGCAATCAGCCGATTCAGGGCCGAGACCGCCCGGGAAGACTTTTTCAGCAGCCTGCTAGTGTCCTGAGTTGGGAATGCGATTGAGATATCCGGTGAGGTTGTCGAAGATTTGGTCGGCGGTCTTGTGCCAGATGAAGGGGCGCGGGTGCTCGTTCCAGTCGGCGACCCAGGCCTCCACTGCACGGATCAGGTCAGCGGCGCCGTGATGAGTGCCGCGCCTGAGCCATTTGGTGGTGAGCTCCGCGAACCAGCGCTCCACGAGGTTCATCCAAGAGCTGTAGGTCGGGGTGAAATGAAACGTGAACCGGGGATGACGCCGGAGCCAGCGCTGGATCTCCGGGGTGCGGTGCGTGGCGACGTTGTCCAACACGACATGCACCGCGAGTTCGTCGGGCACGCTGCGGTCGATGAGGGTGAGGAACTGCTTGAACTCCCGGGCACGGTGTCGCGGGGTCATGTCCGCGATCACGTGGCCCGAGGCGACGTCAAGCGCCGCGTAGAGATTGGTGGTGCCGTGACGGACGTAGTCGTGGGTCTGGCGTCGCGGAACGCTCGGCATCATCGGCAGCATCGGGGCGGTGCGGTCGAGTGCCTGGATCTGGGTCTTCTCGTCAACACACAAGACGACCGCTGCCTCCGGTGGGTTGAGATAGAGTCCAGCCACGTCGCGCACCTTGTCGATGAATTGCGGGTCCGGCGACAGCTTGAAGTGCTCCACGAGGTGTGGCTTGAGGCCAAAGGCGCGCCAGATCTTGGAGATCGCCGTCTGCGACATCCCCACCGCGGCGGCCATCGATCTGGTCGACCACTGCGTCGCGTTGTGCGGTTGTTCTTCCAGTGTCTTGACGATCACCGCTTCAATCTGGGCGTCGCTGATCGTGCGCGGTGCACCGGGGCGCGGCTCATCGCTCAGTCCATCGAGCCGCCGCTGCGCAAAGCGTCTGCGCCATTTGCCCGCGGTCACCGGATGGCAACCAAGCGCCGCGGCGATCTCGGTATTCGGGGTCCCTTCTGCCGCAGCGAGCACGATCCGGCAGCGCAGCGCCAACGCCTGAGCCGATGTCGGTCGGCGCGCCCACCGTTCCAGCGTCTCACGCTCATCGTCGCTCAGTACAACCGCCACCGTCGGCCGGCCAAGTCGGGTACTCATGGACACTCCAGCGTCTGCCCCACACGGGCAACACCCCGCTGTACCAACATCATACCCGCTTGTTTATCGCGTTAACAACTCAGGACACTAGGAGCGGGGTCCCGGCTCCACCAGCCTGGTCCGCCACTGGCGGACCAGGTCGCTGGACTGGTAGGACGAACCCGAAGGCCCATTCTTGAGGATGGTGTCTTCGGGTATTGTTCGCCTCATGGGCTCGTCGATCGGGGCCCGAGGTTACCCGGCAGGGAGATGACTCAGCAGCCATGTCCTCAACGCTGAGACCACCATCCGACACCCACGACGACCACGCCGGGCATGACCACGACGACCACGACGACCACGCCGGGCATGACCATGACGACCACGGCCACGACGACCACGACCACGAGGGCCACGACCACAGCCAACACCATCACGCTCACGATCTGCGGGGCCTCAGCCGTCGCAGACTGAGCCTCAGCCTGCTGCTGATCGCCGGCTACATGCTGGCCGAGGTCATCGGCGGCCTGATTTCAGGCAGCCTCGCGCTGCTGGCCGACGCCGGGCACATGGCCACGGACGCGGCCGCGATCGGCCTCGCGCTATTGGCGATGTGGTTCGCGGAGCGCGAGGCGTCCGCGGAGCGCACGTACGGCTTCTACCGGACCGAGGTGCTGGCCGCGCTGCTCAACGCGTTCGCGCTCTGGATGATCGTTGCCTGGATCTTCTTCGAGGCGTACCACCGCTTCCGGATCGAGGAAGTGCACGTAGACGGGTGGCCGGTGCTGATCGTTGGCACCGGCGGCCTGATCGTGAACCTGGTCGCCGCATACCTGCTGCACGCGCCCGCGGAGCACAGCCTGAACGCCGAGGGCGCCTTCCAGCACATGCTGGCGGACCTGCTCGGCTCGGTCGGCGTGATCATCGCGGCCATCCTGGTGATCGCGTTCGGCTGGACCACGGCCGACCCGATCATCAGCGTGGTGATCGGGCTGCTGATTCTGGCCTCCTCGTGGGGCCTGGTGACCCGGGTCTTCCACGTGCTGCTGGAAGGCACCCCCCAGCACGTGGACGTCTACAGCCTCTGCCATGACATCGAGGAGATGGAGGGCGTGCAGCTCATCCATGACGTCCACTGCTGGACGATCACGTCCAACGACGAGGCGTTCACCGCGCACGTGCTGGTCGACCCCTCGTACGAGGGCGACATCGACGCGCTGATTGCCGGAATCCAGGATCTCGCGCACCACAAGTACAGCATCGGGCACGTCACCATCCAGGCCGAGCAGTCGCTGGAGAGTTGCACCGAGAACCACCACGTCGGTCACCTGGCGTTCACCGCGCGTCCGGAACCGAGCACGGGATTCTCGGTGAGGGCGATGCTGCGCCTCTAGCCGCTCCGTAGTTCCGGTACAGCCAGGCTGGACACGATCACGCGACGATTCGTCGCGTCAGGCGGCGGCGTCCTGGCGGCGCACCGCCTCAATGAAGGCGCGCACGCGGGCGGGGTCCTTGCGCCCGTCAGTCTCCGTGCCGCTCGAGACATCGACGGCCCACGGGGCGACGCGTTCGATCGCCTCGCCGACGTTCTCCGGGGTGAGCCCGCCGGCGAGCATCATCGGCAGCTCGGCGGAGACCATGCGGGCGACCTCCCAGTCGAACGTGCGCCCCGATCCGCCGCGGTACGGCCCGTGCGCCGAGTCCAGCATGAGCGCGATCGCGAACCCCGGCTCGACAAACTTGAGCGGGTCCGAGGGCGAGTCGAGCGGGGAGACGTGCACCACCTGGATCACCTGCCGCGCGACGAGCAGGCAGTCGTCCCAGGCCTCGTCGCCGGAGAGCTGAACCAGGTCCACCTCGGCCTCCAGCGCGATCTCGTTGACTTCCTCGATCGGCTGGTCGGCGAAGAGGCCGACGGTCAGCGGCCGTTTCGCTTCGAGGTAGGCCTCGATCACCTCCGCGCCGTGGCGGAACCACTCGCGCTCGTCCTCGCGGGCGTGGCCCCAGGCGGGGGGTGGCAGCGCGATCTCGTGCGCGGCAAGCGGCTCGCCGAGGGCGCGCACCATCGCCTGTGCCTCGTCGACGCCCACCTGGCGACTCGACTCCGCGAAGCACAACCCCACGAAGTCGGCGCCGGCCTCGGCTGCGGAGAGCACGTCGGCGGGCGTGCGGTTGCCGCAGATCTTGACGAGCGTCATGAGCCGGCCGCCCTGCGACGAGCCCCTGCGAGCGCCAGCTCGAGGGCCTTCGAGGCGACATCGCCGGAGCGGACGAGCGCCTCGCCGACGAGCACGGCGTGCGCTCCGGCCTCGGCCATCCGCTCGGCGTCCTCGGCTGTGTGGATTGCGGACTCGGCGACGAGCGTGACGCCGTCCGGCGCGAGCGGCGCGAGCCGCTCGAAGGTCGCGAGGTCCTCGTCGAAGGTCCGCAGATCGCGGTTGTTGATGCCGATCACGCGCGCGCCGGCTTCGACGGCCGCCGCGAGCTCGTCGGCGTCGTGGACCTCGACCAGCGCCTCCATGCCCTGCGCGTGCGTGAGCGCGAGCAGCTCGGCGAGCGTGCGGGGTGGCAGCATCATCGCGATCAGCAGCAGCGCGTCCGCGCCGTGCGCGCGCGCCTCAATGACCTGGTAGGTATCGAAGAGGAAGTCCTTGCGCAGCAGCGCGGGCCGGTCCGCGTCACCGCCGAACGCCTCGGCGGCGGCCGCGAGGTCATCGATGCTGCCCTGGAAGAAGCTGGGCTCGGTCAGCACGGAGACGGCGGACGCGCCCGCGGCGGCGTACTCGCGCGCCTGCGCGTCGGCGTCGAGCCCCCCGTCGATCACGCCCCGCGAGGGCGAGGCGCGCTTGATCTCCGCGATCAAGCGCAGCCGCGCGCCATCGGGCGAGGCGGCGCGTCCCTCGACGAGGCGGGCGGCGAAGTCGATCGGCGGCGGACGCGAGGCGGCGAGGCCTTCGAGCGCGTCGAACGGCGCCGTGCGCTGGTCCTCGGCCAGCCGCAGCCGCCGGTCGGCGACGATGCGATCGAGCACCGTGCCCGTCTCGCGCGGGCCGCTGGACGCGGCCGTCGTGTTTGCCGTCATCGCGTCAGCTACGCCGGGTCGCCTCGACGAAAGCGCCGAGGCGTGCTGCCGCCTCGCCCTCGTCGATAGCCGTCAGCGCCTGCTCGGCGCCCTGCTGGATCGAGGCGGCGAGGCCGCAGACGTAGAGCCCCGCGCCCGCGTTGACGGCGATGAAGTCGCGCAGCGCCGGCGATCCGTCGCCGCGCAGCACGGCGCGCAGCGCCTCCGCGTTCTCCTCGGCACTCCCGCCGCGCACCTCGTCGAGCGTGCGCTCCGTCACACCGAGATCCTTCGGGGTGACGCGGCGTTGCGTGACCTCCGTGCCGCGGACCTCGAACAGCGTCGTCGGCGCCGAGACGGAGATCTCGTCGAGGCCCTCGTCGCTCGAGACCACGAGGGCGTGCCGTACGCCGAGGCGCGCCAGCGCGCCGGCAAGCAGCTCGGCCGTGGCGAGGCTGGGCGTGCCGAGCACGTGGCTGTTGGCGGAGGCGGGGTTGGTGAGCGGGCCGAGGATGTTGAAGACCGTGCGCACGCCGATCTCGCGCCGCAGCGGCGCCGCGAACTTCATCGCCGGGTGGAACGACTGCGCGAAGAGGAAGCCCACGCCGGTGCGCTCGATGCAGCTCGCCACCTGCTCCGGCGTGAGCGCGATCTCCGCCCCGAGCGCCTCGAGCAGGTCCGCCGAGCCGGACTGCGAGGTCATCGCCCGGTTGCCGTGCTTGGCGACCTTCGCTCCGGCCGAGGCGGCGACAATCGCGGCCGCCGTGGAAACGTTGAAGGTGGCGAGCCCGGAGCCGCCGGTCCCGCAGGTGTCGAGCAGCGGGCGGGCGCTGACGTGCGCCTTGAGCGAGTGCTCCCGCATCACGCGCGCCATGCCCACGACCTCGTCAACGGTCTCGCCCTTGTGGTGCAGCGCGACGACGAAGGCGCCGAACTGGGCGGGCGTCGCCTCCGCCTCCATGATCTCGCCCATCACGGCGGCGGCCTCCTCCTCGCTGAGGTCGCGCCCTTCCGCCGCGACGGCTGCGATCGCCTCGCGGATCATGAGCCGTTCCCCGGTCGCAGGCCGACGAGGTATCCGTCCACGGGGATCAACTGGCGATTGCGCGGATCGACTCCCAGCGCGAACGCTTCCAGTGTGTAGGCGCCCAACAGCACGGTGGCGCCTTCGTCGCCAAACACCACGAGCGTCGTGCGCTCGCGTCCGTCGAGCCGGACGGTGGCCTCGCCAATCTCCTGCTGCACCCGGCTGCCATCGGCGATGATGAACGTGAGGCTGTCCGTCGGCCTAATCCCCAGCCGTCTCAGGATGGACGTGGGCACAAGAGTGTAGGTCGCACCAGTGTCGACGAGCGCCTCCATGGTTTCGAATGGACCGTCCGGCCCGGCGGCGAGTTCGATCGGCTGGTGGAACGTGCCCATCTCAGGCCGCCTCTCGCCTCACGCCGGGGCCGCCGCTGGGCGCGGCGACTCCATCGCGAGGAAGTTGCGAAGCAGGTCGTGGCCGGTGGCCGTCATGATCGACTCGGGGTGGAACTGGACGCCCTCGATCGGCAGCGTGCGGTGGCGGACTCCCATGATCACTCCGCTCTCCGCGCGCGCCGAGACCTCGAGCTCGTCCGGCAGCGAGTCCGGCTCGATCGCCAGTGAATGATAGCGAATCGCCTCGAACGGCTGCGGCAGCGACTCGAAGACGCCCTTGCCGTCGTGCGTCACCGTCGAGATCTTGCCGTGCATGATCTCGCCCGCGTGACTCACCCGCGCGCCGAACGCCTCGCCGATGCTCTGGTGCCCGAGGCAGACGCCGAGCAGCGGCACCTGCCCGGCCGCCGCGCGGATCAGATCGATCGAGATGCCCGCCTCCGCCGGCGTGCACGGCCCCGGCGAGACGACGATCCGCTCGGGACCCATCGCCAGGCAGTCCTCGACGCTTGCCTCGTCGTTGCGCACGACCTCGACGGTCGCGCCCAGCTCGGAGAGGTACTGGTAGAGGTTGTAGGTGAACGAATCGTAGTTATCGATCAAGAGAAGCATGGGAACGCTCCAAACAGGCCACGGATGTAGGCCACAGACCGCCCGCGGACGTTATCGATCAAGAGAAGCATCTCAGGCCTCCTCGTCTTCGTCGGGGTCCGCCTGCGAGGCGGCGAGCATCTTCGCGAGTTGCTGCGTGTGCGCCTTGTCGTGGGCGACGATCCGGGCGATGCGGTCGCCGACGCGGACCGCGCCGCGATCAGCGTGGTTGCCGTAGGCGTCCAGATCGCCCTGCCCGAGCGTCTCGAGCCAGGCGAGCGTCTCCGCTCGCAGCGCATCGAGGCGCTCGAGCTCGGCGCGATCGCTGGCCGGGCGCGCCCGGCCGGCGCGCTCGGCGGCGCCCTGCGCCGGGTTGAACGGTCGCCAGGTGTGGCCCGGCGTCTCCAGCAGCTCGCGCGCCTCGGAGGCGTAGTAGGCCTCGACCGTCGCGCAGTGCGTGAGCAGGTCGACCGGCGCCCAGTCGCCGTCGAGGCTGACGTCGCGCCACGGCTCGTCGAGCGCGAGGTAGGCGGCGCGCAGCGCATCGCGCGCGGTGATCAGCTCGGCCGTCAGATCCTCGGTGCTCGCGCTCTTCGGGAGCGCGCTCGCGTCCGCGGGCAGGCCCTGGAGCCAGCCGCGCACGCCCTCGACGACGTCGATGCCGGCTGCGCCGCCGGGAGGCGCCCAGGCCGCATCGAGGAAGTCGGCGGGCGAGTACTGCGGGTCGCCGCTCCACGAGCTGCAGAGGAAGACGTTGGCGATCGCGTCCGGCAGCGCGATCGAGTCGCTGAACTCGGCCCGGTCGGGGCTGAGGTGCAGGCGGTCGTTCAGCAGCCGCGCCAGCGCCTGCTCCGCGGTCTCGTCGTCGGCGACGGGCTCCGAGGGCAGGGACCAGCGCCTGCCGGCGCCGCTGCGCTCGTGCCGGGCGTGTTGCACGAGCAGCACGCGTCCGTCGCTGCGGCGCAGCGCGGCGGCAGCGACGAGCGGTTTGGCGTCCATCAGTAGCCCAGACTTCCCGACGGCGCGCTGACGCCGGCTCGCGCCTCGGCGTCGTCGATGGCGGCCATCAACGCGCGCGCCTTGTGCTGGGTCTCCTCGAACTCCCGCTGCGGGTCGGAGTCGTAGACGATGCCGCCGCCGGCCTGCACGTAGGCGACGCCGTCGCGCAGCAGCACGGTGCGGATCGTGATGCAGGTCTCGACGTTGCCGGAGAGATCGAAGAAGCCGACCGCCCCGGCGTAGGGGCCGCGCCGGTCCGGCTCCAGCTCCGCGATGATCTCCATCGCGCGGATCTTCGGCGCGCCGGAGACCGTGCCCGCCGGGAAGGCCGATCGCAGCGCGTCGTACTCGCTCATCCCCTCGCGCAGCTCGCCCTGCACGTGGCTGACGAGGTGCATGACGTGCGAGTAGAACTCGAGGTCGAAGCTCTGCGTGACCTTTACCGAGCCGGTCTTCGAGACGCGCCCGACGTCGTTGCGCCCGAGGTCGAGCAGCATCACGTGCTCGGCGATCTCCTTCGGGTCGTTGCGCAGCTCTTCGGCCAGCCGCTCGTCCTCGGCGGGGGAGCCGGTGCGCGGCCGTGTCCCCGCGATCGGGTGCACGTCGACGCGGCCGTCCTCGACCTTGACGAGCAGCTCGGGAGAGGCGCCGACGATGGCGATCTCGCCGAACTGCAGCAGGTACATGTAGGGCGAGGGGTTGATAACGCGCAGCGAGCGGTACAGCTCCACCGCATGCACCCCGGTCCTGCGGGAGAAGCGCTGCGCGATCACCGCCTGGATGATGTCGCCCTCGGTGATGTAGCGCTTGGTCGTCTCGACGGCCTCCAGGTAGTCCTCGTGCGCCCAGTTCGACTCGATCGGCTGCCCCGTCGGCCCGTCGAGCGGCGTGTAGGGCAGCGCGGCGAGCGGCGCCGCGAGGCGCTCCGAGAGGCGCTCGATCTTCGCGACCGCCGCGTCGTAGGCAGCGTCAATGTCGCCGTCGAGGCGTGCGTGCGAGATCACCTTGATGGTGTGCAGCACGTGGTCGAAGACCAGCAGTGTGTCCGTGAACATCAGCCAGGACTCGGGCACGCCGAGCGCGTCCGTCTCCGGCTGCGGCACGCGCTCGAAGTGGCCGACCGCCTCGTAGCCGATGTAGCCGACTGCGCCGCCGTGGAAGCGCGGCAGGCCGGGCGCCGGGACCGGGCGGAAGTGAGCGATTTCGTTCTCGATCACGCTCAGCGGGTCGCCGTCCTCGTGGTCCAGTGCGCTCACGCGGTAGGGCTCCGTGCCGATGAAGGAGTAGCGTCCCATGCGCTCGCCGCCCTCGACGGACTCGAGCAGGAACGAGTAGTCGCCGCGAGCGACCTTGAGGTAGGCGGAGACGGGTGTCTCGAGGTCGGCGCGCACCTCGCGGTAGATCGCGGCGAGGTTGCCCTCGCCGGCGGCGGCGAGGCGGTGCAGCTCCTCGCGGCTGGGCGTCGTGCGGGTTGCGGTGGGTGTGGTCATCGTCGTGGTCCTGTCCGTGCGTTGCAGCCTCCCGTGCGTGCGGCGTGCGGCCAGCACCAGACGCCGCCGAGGCGCGGTGCGGACTGGCGGCAGTACGGCGCAGGGCTGCTGTGCACGATCAAGCCTCCTCGTTCTCCCCGAACAGTGTGCGCTCCGGACGCAAAAGAACCACCGCCCTGGGGCGATGGTCCTCGCGGCGCCACCCAAGTTCCGCGCGCCGGCAGGCTTCAAGGCCCGCGGCTCGCGCTCATTCAAGGCACGGCCGCCCGGCTGCCCCGGACACGGGGCGTGGCGGCGATGCCCTGGGCCTGGATAACGGCGCCCACACCGTCGACGCCTACTTGCCCCGAGGGGCGTTCGGGCCGAGACTCCCGGGTCCATTCCGCCGCTGCTGTCGGGTGCCGGGCTTCCACCTTGCCCCGGCTCTCTGGGCCCCGCGTGGCGGCGTACTACTCCCGTTCCGCGTCGCTCTTTTCACGCTGCGATCGTGATCGAGGCTACGGCTGGCCGCGGCGGAGTGTCAACGCGTGTGGGGGCGGGGCGGGGAGGCCAGCACGTCCCGTTATACTCCAGGGGCGTGAAGCAACGCCTCAGCGTCGCGGGAGCGAGCATGATTCGACGACGCTTCCAGTCAGCCCTCATCTCCTTGCTGGCTGCGCTGGTGCTCGGCGCGGGGATTGCGTCCACGCCCGCTCCCGCGTCCGCGGAGACGCCCGCCGCGCCCGAGGCCGGCACGATCACCACGGAATTGCAGCCCGGCTGGAACATGGTCGGCTGGGCCGGCCACGCGACCCCGTCCAGGCAGTTGTTCGAGGAACTTCCGGAGCTTCGCTGGCTCTCGGCGTGGGACGCGGAGCACCAGCGCTACCAGATGTCATGGCGGCGCCACTACCAGGAGTTGCCCTGGCTCATGCCCGGCATGGGCCTGTGGCTGCTGATTGACGGAGACGCACCCGTCGAGTGGACACGCCCGATCGCGCCGGATGGCACGGTGCTGCGCCTGCGCCGGGGCCTCAACCTCGTCGGCTGGACGGGCCAGGACGGCACGTCGCTCAGGGAAGCCCTGGGCCCGGTTGCTGATGGGGTGGTCTCGGCGTGGGACCGGGACGCGCGCAGCGGGGAGTACGCCGCCTACAACCGCGGCGGGCACGACGCCGCGGGGTCGCAACTCGTGCTGAGCCGTGGCGATGCGCTCTGGATACAGGTGTCCCAGGCGGTCAACTGGAGGCAAGCCACCAGCGCGGGGCCTCCGATCGCGTTCCTCGGCGAGATCCCCGAGCACATCAGGACGGCGATCGTTGCCGAGTACGAGAACGTGGAGACGTTCTTCGCCGAGCGCTTCGGAGTCGTGCCGAGAGCTACGCCGCTGAACGTCGGCGCCGATCTGGAGTCGCTGCGCGCCACCCACCTCGAGGTGTTCGGAAGCGAGCCCGAGGAAGGCTTCTGCGGGCGGCTCAGCTCCGACCATGTCCGTGTCTATACGCTCAGGTGCGCCTACCCGGTCCAGAAGCTTGGGCTGCACGTGACGCAGGTCCGCGCACTGCTCGGCCTGCGCGATTTCGAGAGCGGCCCGGGTGGTCCCGAGTGGATGTTCAGAGGCACGCAACGCTACGCCGGGATCCTGTACGCCGAGACGGCCCGATCGCTCAACTACAAGGTAGCCAGGCGCAAGGAGATACAAGCCGCAACGCGAGCCGCGCTCCCCCTGAGCAGTGTGAACATGAGAGGCAACGAGGACCGTCTCCGCAGTTGGGCCATCGGGGGAGTGGGGTTCCTCGCCGTCGAGTGGCTCACCGCACGCGCGGGCGACCCCGCAATCTTCGAGTACTACCGCCTGCTGCCGTCCGCGGAGACGTGGCAGGAGGCGTTCGCAACCGCCTTCGGGATCACGGTGGAGGACTTCTACGCGGAGTTCGAGGTGTTCCGCGCGGAGCTGGCGCCGACCGTGCCCCATCTCGCCGACGACCAGGATGGGGCCGCCGTCGTCTTCCTCGGCGACGTCCCGGAAGACACGCGGGCGGCCATCCTCGCCGACATGGAGCAGGTGCGCGCCTTCATGACGGAGCGCTTCGAGGCACGACCCCCGGAATTCACGCTCTATATCGGCGCGGATACCCATTCGATACTGGTCGCGGTTCCCGAGTTCAATCCCAATGCCATTTGCACTCGACCCGCGGGTGATACCGCTGCGATCGACCTCGATCTCTGCGGATACCGGGCCCCGCACGACAGCTACTACATCCTGGCCCTGGTCCCGACCCACGAGGTGCCTCCGCAGTGCGATACCGCTGCGGTCGGTCTCGATCTCTGCGTATCCCGGGCCCCGCACGCCAGCTACTACATCCTGGCCATGATCCCGGCGCACGATGTTCCTCCCCGGTGGCTGGCATACGGCGCGGGAGAGTACGCAACGACTGCGTATCGGGCGGAGGCAAAGGGGCTGGATCTCGAGGATCACCTCGCAGGGCTACGCCGTTGGGTGAGGCTGTCGTCCCGTTCGCTGGAGAGCCGCGAGACTCCGGACGGAGCCTTCGAGGCGGGGCTCGTTGCTACCCGCGCCCTCGGCTACTTCGCGGTGGAGCGGCTCGTGGAGCGAGCCGGCGAGCCCGCCCTCTTCGACTTCTACGAGCAGCAGCCGACCCACGCGAACTGGAAGGATGTCTTCGAGGCTACCTTCGGCATCAGCCTGGAGGACTTCTACGAGGAGTTCGAGGCCTCCCGCAGCGAGATCATCCAGGAGTGATCGGCTGACCGAGGCTCGCGCCCACACCTCCACGGCCCGCCGCCCCGGACGCGCGTGCTCCCGCGCGATCCGGGCGCGCGTGCACGGCGTCTGCTGCTCCAGCCCGGCGCGCGCGGAGGCGATACGGAGGGCGAGACCCGTGCTGTAGGCTGAGTCGCGAGCCGTACACGGCAGAGTCTCGGCCTCACGGGAGCGTGCATGCGGCAGCGACGCTTCCCGACCGCCTGTATCGTCATCTTTGCGGCGCTCGCGCTGGGCTCGGGGGTCGCGTCCGCGCCCTCGGTTGCCCTCGCGCAGACGACCTCGGCTCCCGACGCCGGCACGATCACGACGGAACTGCAGCCCGGCTGGAACATGGTCGGCTGGGTCGGACCCGAGACCCTGACCGGTCGGTTGTTCGAGGAACTCCCGGCGCTCCGGCGGATCGCGGCGTGGGACGCGGAGGAGCAGCGCTACCGCACGGCGTGGCCACATCGCAGCCAGGATTTGCCGAGGCTGATGCCCGGCACGGGCCTGCTGCTGTTCATCCGCGCTGACACGCCTGTTGAGTGGACTCGCCCGATCGGGCCGGACGGCGCGCTGCAGCGGCTGCGCCCGGGGTTCAACCTCGTCGGCTGGACGGGGGACGACGGCACGCCGGCCGGGGAGGCCCTGGACCGGCTCGGTGATGTGGTGATCGCGGCGTGGGACTGGGACGCGAGCAGCGGGCAATACGCGAGCTACGACCTCAGCGCGCGCGGCGCTGCGAGCACGCCGTTGCGCCGGGGCGACGCGTTCTGGATCCGGCTATCGGCACCGCTGAACTGGTGGCAACCCGGCACTGCGGAGCCGCCGATCACGTTCCTCGGCGATGTCCCGGAAAGCCTCGGGAGGGCCATCCGCACCGAGTACGAGAAGGTGCAGAGGTTCTTCGCCGAGCGCTTCGGGGTCGTGACGAGAGGCACTCCGATCTATATCGGCGCCGATGAACGGTCCGTACGCGCCATCCACCTCGAGTTGTTCGGACGGGGGCCCGAGGAGGGTTTCTGCGGGCAGTCGACCGAGAAGGGCTACGACACATCCCGACTCGCCCTGGTACGCGATGCGAGGGGGGCTGGATTCTCGCTGCGCAGCGTCGAGGTATGGGATCAGGGCGCCGATAGTTGGCGCAACGGGCAGATCGACGCGCTGGCGTTCCTCGCCGTGGAGTGGCTCGCCGCACGGGCAGGCGACCCCGCCATCATCGAGTACTTCCACCTGCTGCCCTCCTCCGGGACGTGGCAGGAGGCGTTTGCCGCTGCGTTCGGCATCACTGTGGAGGACTTCTACACGGAGTTCGAGGCGTACCGTCAGGAGGCGGCGCCGCCGCTGCCTCACCTGGCCGACGATCGCTCGCAGCCCGTCATCGAGTGGGTGGGGGAGGTTCCAGCGGACGCCAGGGAGGAGATCAGCACCGACTTCGCGAGCGTGCGCGCCTTCGTCTCCGAACGATTCGAGGCGGAGCCGCGGGAGTTTACGCTCTATGTGGGCCCCGATCTGGCATCACTCCGAGCCGTGGTTCCCCTGTCTTCCACCAGTATCCCGCCCACCTGTGGGTTCTTCAGGCGTGACATTGCCATCATCTCCATGGCGCAATGCGGAGCTTCCACCCGGCAGGACAGCTACTACATCCAGGCCTTGCTCCCGGGCTACAACTTCCCTCCCCAATGGCTGGAACACGGCGCCGAAGAATATGTCACGACTGAGTACCACGCAGAGGCAAGGGCTCTCGACCTCGATGATCACCGGGCATGGCTGCGCGATCTGGCGAGCCGGTCATCCCGCTCGCTGCAGAGCCGGGAGACTCGCGAGGGAGTCTTCGAGGCAGGATTCAGCGCGACACGCGCCCTCGGCTACTTCGCGGTGAAGTGGCTCGTGGAGCGAGCCGGGGAGCCCGCGCTCTTCGACTTCTACGAGCAGCAGCCAACCGACGGGAACTGGAGGCGGCCGTTCCGGGCTGCCTTCGGTATCAGCGTGGAGGACTTCTACGAGGAGTTCGAGGCCGCCCGCGCAGCGCTCCTGCCGGGCGAGGGAGTCGCGCCCACGCCTGCGACTGTGCCGGCGGAGTCGTTGGCGGCGCCCGAGGCCGGCACGATCACGACGGAGCTGCAGCCCGGCTGGAACATGGTCGGCTGGGTCGGACCCGAGACCCTGACCGGTCGATTGTTCGATGAACTCCCGGCGCTCCGGCGGATCGCGGCGTGGGACGCGGAAGAGCAGCGCTACCGCGCGGCGTGGCCGCACCGCAGCCAGGATTTGCCGAGGCTGATGCCCGGCACGGGCCTGCTGCTGTTCATCCGCGCTGACACGCCTGTCGAGTGGACGCGCCCGATCGGGCCGGACGGCGCGCTGCAGCGGCTGCACCCGGGGCTCAACCTCGTTGGCTGGGCGGGCGAGGAAGGCACGCCGGCCGGGGAGGCCCTGGACCGGCTCGGTGATGTGGTGATCGCGGCGTGGGACTGGGACGCGAGCAGCGGGCAATACGCGACCTACGACCTCAGCGCGAGCGGCGCAGCGAGCACGCCGCTGCGCCGGGGCCACGCGTTCTGGATCAAGCTGTCGGCGCCGCTGAACTGGTGGCAACCCGGCACTGCGGAGCCGCCGATCACGTTCCTCGGCGATGTCCCGGATCGCCTCAGGATGAACTTCCTTGCCGTGTACGAGAACGTGCAGGCGTTCTTCGCCGAGCGCTTCGCGGTCGTGGCGCCAGACAACCCGGTCTACGTCGGAGCCGACGCGGAGTCAGTGCGCAGCACGTATCTCGCGGTGTTCGGAGACGAGCCCCCGGAGGGCTTTTGCGGTAGGTACAGCGAGGACCATGTGTACGTGGTCGCGCTCCGCTGCGCGGACCCGCTCTACCGCTACGGTGTGGTCGATCCGCACACGGACGCATTGCTCACGCCGGAGCGTTCCGCAAGGAGCCGGGGTGGCCCCGAGTGGATGACCAGGGGCACGGAACGGTACGTCGAGCTCCGCTACCGCGCGGAGGGAAGCCCCTGGGTGTACGCGCCATCGCGACGCGGCCCGATCGGGAGTGCGCGGCAGGTCGGGCTGCCCCTGCGCAGCTTCCACATGAGCGGAGACGAGGAGACGGTCCCCGAGTCTGCCATCGACGGAGTGAGCTTCCTCGCCGTCGAATGGCTGGCAGCACGCGCGGGCGACCCGGCCATCTTCGACTACTATCGCCTGCTGCGGTCGGCGGACACGTGGCAGGAGGCGTTCGCCGCCGCGTTCGGGATCACGGTTGAGGAGTTCTACACGGAGTTCGAGGCGTATCGCGCGGGGGTGGCGCCGCCGCTGCCCCACATTACCGACGACCGTGAGGGGCCTGCCATCGTATTCGTGGGCGATGTCCCGGACGACACGCAGGCAGCCATACGTGCCGACATCGAGAAGGCCCGCGTCTTCGTCATGGAGCGCTTCGATGCTGAGCTAGGTGTAGTTCCCACGTAGGTTGTTGCAGGTGAGGGGCTCCGCCTGCTGCTGTGTGTGTGTGACGAACGCACCAGTAGCAGGAGAGGAGCCTCTCGTGGCACATCCTAACGCGCGTCTGACTCCGGCCACCCGGCTGGAGCTGGTTCTGGAGGTCGAGGCCGGCTGGTCGCAGGCGGAGGTTGCGCGGCGCTTCCGGGTTTCTCGTGCGACGGTCGCCAAGTGGTGGCGCCGCTACCGGGAGGAGGGTGCGGCCGGGCTCCGCGACCGCAGCTCCGCTCCGCGTTCCAACCCGCGCCGCACCGCAGCCGCGCTCGAGCAGCGCATCTGCGCCGTGCGCCGCAGCCAGGGGTTCGGGCCGCACCGCATTGCCTGGGCGCTCGGGATCGCCCGCTCCACCGTCTACGCCGTGCTCAGGCGCTTCGGTCTCAACCGCCTCGACCGGCTGCACCGCGTCACCCGCGCGGTGGTCCGCTACGAGCACCCCGCCCCCGGCGACCTGCTGCATATCGACGTGAAAAAGCTGGGCCGCATCCCCGAGGGCGGCGGACACCGCGTGCGCGGGCGCTCCGCCCGGACCCCGCGCACCCGCGGCCTCGACTACCTCCACGTCGCCGTCGACGACCACAGCCGCTACGCCTACGTCGCCGCCCTGCCCGACGAGCGCGGCCCCAGCTGCGCCGCCTTCCTCGAGCAGGCGCTCGCCGCCTTCGGCCGCCGCGGCGTGCGCGTGCGCGGCGTGCTCACGGACAACGCGAAGGTCTACACCGTCTCCGGCGACTTCCGCCGCGTGGCTGCCGCCGCTGGCGTGGAACTGCGGCACACCCGGCCCTACCGCCCGCAAACCAACGGCAAGGCCGAGCGCTTCATCCAGATCCTGCAGAACGAGTGGGCCTACGCCCGCCCCTACCGCTCCAACGCCGAGCGGCTGCACCAGCTCCCGCGCTGGCTCTACCGCTACAATGCTCGCCGGCCACACGGCGGTATCGGCGGGGCTGTCCCCGCCTCACGCCTGTAAACAACGTTCGTGGGAACTACAGCTAGGCGAGTTCACCTTCTACATAGGCCCCGATACGCGCTCGATACAGGTTGCGGTCCCCGACTTCGATCCCAGGGCCATCTGCAACCGGCCCGCGTCGTACAGGGCCGCGATCGCCCTCGACGTCTGCGCATTCCAGGAGCTGCACGACAGCTACTCCATTCTCGCCATGGTCCCGACCCACGACGTTCCCCCACGCTGGCTGGCGTACGGCGCGGAGGAGTACGCGACGACGGCGTATCGCGCGGCGGCGAAGGGCGTGGACATCGACAGTCACCTGGAGTGGCTGCGCGATCTGGCAACCCGATCAACCCGCTCGCTGAAGAGCCGGGAGACCCAGCAGGGCGTCGCCGATGCGGGATACAGCGCGACCCGCGCGCTCGGCTACTTCGCCGTGGAGCGGCTCGTGAGACGAGCCGGTGAGGCCGCCCTCTTCGACTTCTACGAACAGATGCCAACCCACGAGAACTGGGAGCAGCTCTTCCGGACCACGTTCGACATCAGCGTGAGGGCCTTCTACGAGGAGTTCGAGGACTACCGCACAAGGCTCATCGAGCGCTGAGCGGCTGACCAAAGCCCCTCGCTCACACCTCCACGGCCCGCCGCCCCGGCCGCGCGCGCTCGCTCGCGATCCAGGCGCGCACGCGGGCGACCGTGCCATCGAGGTCACCCTCGACGTTGACGATGACGGTGTCGAAGGCGTCCTGCTGCTCCAGCTCGGCGCGCGCGGAGGTGAGGCGGAGGGCGCGCTCGGCGGCGTCCGCGCCGCGCTCGCGCAGGCGCTGCTCGATCTGCTCGAGGCTCTCGGGGGCGATGAACAGCAGCCGCGCGTCCGGGATCGCCTCGCGGATCGCGGTCGCACCCTGCACGTCCACCTGCAGCAGCACGTCGCGACCGCTCGCGAGGGCGCTGCGCAGCTGCGTGCGCGGTGTGCCGTAGAGGCGGCCGTGGACCGCGGCGTGCTCGACCAGCTCGCCCGAGCGGACGGCGGCGCTGAACGCCTCGCCGCCGGCGAAGACGTAGTGGACGCCGTCGACCTCGCCGGGTCGCGGCGGGCGGGTGGTCATCGTGACCGGGCGCGCGAAGTCGTCGCCCGCGAGCAGCGCGCTCATCACCGCGTCCTTGCCGACACCGGACGGCCCTGAGATCACGGCGAGCAGAGGCGGCGTGGTCGACAAGTCTCGCTCCTAGGCCGCGCCGATCCGCGCGAGGTCCGACCAGAACTCGGGGTAGGAGACGCCGACCGCGTCCGCACCCTCGATCGCGGACTCGCCCTCCGCGATCAGCGCGCCGATCGCGCCGAGCATCGCGAGGCGGTGGTCGCCCGCGGCGTCGACGAGCCCGCCGCGCAGCCTCGCGCCGCCGCCGACGGCAAGACCGTCCGCGCGCTCCTCGACCTCGGCGCCGAGGGCGCGCAGCGCCGCCGCCGTGGTGGCGACGCGGTCCGACTCCTTGACGCGCAGCTCGGCGGCATCGGCGATCACCGTCTCGCCCTCTGCGACGGCGCCGGCGAGGGCGAGCAGCGGCAGTTCGTCGATGGCGCGCGGCACGACGTCGCCGCCGATGCGCACGCCGTGCAGCGAGGCGGAGCGGACACGCAGGTCCGCGACCGGCTCCCCACCCGTGGAGCGCCGCTCGAGCTCCTCGATGTCGGCCCCCATCTCGCGCAGCACGTCGAGGATGCCCGCGCGCGTGGGGTTGAGGCCGACGCCGCTGAGCAGCACGTCGGCGTCCGGGTGCAGCGTGGCGGCGACGATCCAGGCGGCCGCGGTGGAGATGTCGCCGGGCACGCGCACGCCGACGGCCTGCAGATCGCCCGCGGGCGGCGTCAGCGTCACCGTCGCGCCCTCGACGGCGATGTGGGCGCCCATCGCGGCCAGCATGCGCTCGCTGTGGTCGCGCGAGCGCGAGGGCTCGGCGACGCTGGTCGCGCCCTCGGCGGCGAGCCCGGCGAGCAGGATGGCGGACTTGACCTGCGCCGAGGCGACCGGCGTCTCGATGCGCTGACCGCCGGCGATCGCGCCGCCCTCGATCACCAGCGGCGGCAGCGTGCCGCCGGCGCGCGCGCCGACGCGGGCGCCGAGGGTGCGCAGCGGCTGGACGATGCGGCCCATCGGGCGGCCGCGCAGGGAGCCGTCGCCGCTGAGCACCGAGAGGAACGGGAACCCGGCGAGCAGGCCGCTCAGCAGCCGGATCGTCGTGCCCGAGTTGCCGCAGTCGAGCACGTCGGAGGCCTCGTGTAGCCCCGCGCGGCCGCGCCCGCGGACGATGAGCGCGTCCTCGGCGGGCTGCTCGATCTCCGCGCCGAGGGCGCGCATGCACTCCAGCGTGGAGCGCGTGTCGGCGGCATCGAGGAAGCGGTCGATGCGCGCCTCGCCCTCGGCGGCGGCGTTGAGCATGAGCGCGCGGTGCGTGATCGACTTGTCGCCGGGGATTTCGATCCGGCCGCGCAGCCGCGCGGGCGGTGTGACTCGCATCGTCTGCGGCGCGCCCATGCCGCGGCTAGCGACGGCCGAGGAAGCGCCCGCGCTGGCGCTTCTGCTTGTCCTCGTCGTCTTCGTTCATCTGGCGCAGCCGCTCGGAGAGCGCACCGCCGAGGAACAGGTCCGTCATCCCGGGCATCGGGACGCCGGAACCCTTCTGGTCGATCTCGACGCGCCCGATCTGGCCGTCCTGGAAGGAGAGATGGTCGAGGTTGAGTTGCACCAGGTAGCGCAGGAACTCGTCGTTCCGCTCCGGGTCGGCGATCATGTCCTCAAGGTCGTGGAGCGCGCCGCGCAGGCGTTGCAGCCAGTGCACCACCTGCTCGCGGTTGGTGACCGCGATGTCGTGCGCCATCTGCTCGTCGGTGCCGGCGAGGCGCGTCGTGTCCTTGAACCCGCTGGCAGCCAGCAGGGACATCTCCGGCCACGCCTCGGAGTCGCGCACGAGGCGGAAGAGCGCGGTCGCGGCGAACATCGGCAGGTGCGAGATCGCGGCGGCGTAGGCGTCGTGCTCGTCGGCGTCCATGTACATCGGCTTTGCGCCAAGCGCCGTGGCGAGGCCGGCGACGGTCTCGACGGCGCCGCTGGAGGCCGAGCGCGAGGGCACGATGACCCAGCGCGCGTCCTGGAACAGCGTCGCCTCGGCGGCGGCCGCCCCGAACTGCGTCTTGCCGGCCAGCGGGTGGCCGCCGACGAAGTCAACCGAGTTAGGCAGCAGCTCCCCGGCCCAGCTCATCACCTGCGCCTTCGTCGAGCAGGTGTCCGTGACGATCGCTCCCTCCGGGAGGGCGGATGCGATCTCCTCCATCACCTCGCGCGTGGCGAGCACCGGCGTGCTGATCACCACCAGCGAGGCGTTATGGACGGCGTCGCGCAGGCCGCTGGCGCGCCGGTCGATCGCCTTGCGCCGCTCCGCCTCGCGCTCGCGCTCGCGGCTGACGTCGAAGCCGGCGATCTCGATGTCACTCGTGCCTTCGGCTGCTCGCAGTCCGAGGCCGATCGAGGTCCCGATCAGGCCCGTTCCGAGGATGGCGACCTGCGTCATGTGCACCGTGCCATTCGTACCGCGTGGGGCGCGGAGCGCCGCTCAATCGTCTGGCGTCGATGGTAGCACGGGCGGCCCCGGCCGCCCCCCACGTGCGCCCTCAGCAGACGCGGTCGGCCTCCATCAGCCAGGCGAGCTCGCGGTCGTCGCCGGGCGAGGCGTCGTGGTGGCGGCGGACCAGCTCGCAGACCCGCGGCGAGCAGCCGCTGGCCGCGCGCCGCACCGCGCCGCGCTCGGGGTGGTCGCGCAGCGCCGCGAGGGCGCGCCCCAGCCGGCCGCCGGCGCGATCGGCGAGGCGCTCGTGCAGCCTCGGCGCGAACTGCAGCAGCAGGACGTGGAGGATGCGCTCGTGCGCGTGCAGCGCGCCCTTGCCGGTGTTGTGCAGCAGCGCAGCCACCAGCAGCTCGCCGGAAGGCGAGGCGTTGGCGCGCAGCCACGTCAGCACGTCGAGGGCGTGACGGCGCTCGCGGCCCTGCAGCGAGGCGAAGAGCTGGAGTTCGGCGGGTCCGAGCAGCTCGTGTACCGCGCGCTCCTCCGCGGGGGAGCGCGAGCCGCGGAGACCTCGGAAGAAGCGTCGCGTGTGCCGTGCGAGGTCCGTGGCGGCGTCCCGCACGTGCGTCAGACCAGCCGCACCACTGTGTCGCCCGCGAACAGCTCCAGCAGGAGGTTGCGCGGCGGGGCCATCGCGTCGAACAGCCACGCCGGGCCCCCGAGGAAGGGAAGGAAGATCAGCACCATGAGGATGCCGGGGCACCACGGCTCCAACCTCGAAAACTGCGTCGCGAGCGGGCGCGGCAGCAGGCCCACGACGACGCGGAAGCCATCGAGCGGCGCGAGCGGGACGAGGTTGAAGATCGCGAGGATCACGTTGAGCAGCACGATCGTCCCGAGGAAGAGCCCGACCAGGTTCTCCGGCGACTCCGTCCACACGCCCGCCGCGAACTCGGCCAGCGAGGGCGCGACGAAGGGGTGGAAGAAGGGAACCCAGCCGAGCTTGATCGGCAGGCCGGCAATCGCGGCGACGATCAGGTTCGTCACCGGCCCGGCGATGGCGATCGCCGCCATGTTCAGCTTCACGTTGCCGGAGGTGTTGAACGGGTTGACCGGTACCGGCCGCGCCCAGCCGAAGCCCGCGAAGAAGATCAGCGCCGCTCCCAGCGGGTCCAGGTGCCGCTTGGGATTGAGCGAGAGCCGCCCGTGGGACCGCGGCGTGCGGTCGCCGAGCGAGTCCGCGACGTAGGCGTGTGCGAACTCGTGCAGCACGAGGCCGACCAGCAGCGAGGCGCCGAACGCGGCGATCAGGATGACGAAGGCGAGCGGCGCGTCGTCGAGCACCGCCAGATAGCGAATGATCACGCGATCCAGCGTACCAGCGGCCGCCTCGGAGCGCGCTCGCCAGGCCGACGGGGCGCCCTGCCGGGCTCGCGCGTTGACACCGCGCGACGGCCGTCCATATCGTGAGTTGGAGCCCTCAGTCACCTGGGGGCTCGTCCAGGCGGGGGGCCGGAATCCCGGAACAGCCCGAGGGCACGTGACCATGCCCCGCCTTGTCCTGCCGCTGCTCGTTCTGCTCGCCGTAACCGCCGCCGCGTGCGACCCCCGCGGCGACGACCCCGTCCCTATCTCCGAGGCGCGCCTCGTCTTCGCTGAGTTCGGCCCCACCGAGGACCGCATCTACGTGGCGCCCGCCAGCGATCTCGATGAGCGGGAGGAGATCGCGCGTGTGCCGCACGCGCCCGGCTGGGCGCTGACGCCCGCGACGGAGATGGCCGGCTCGCTGGCCGCCTTCGTCGCGCTGCCGCCGGAGGCGAAGCCGTTCCGCGACTCGCCCGCCGAGTTGTGGCTGCTGGATGCCGCCAGCGGCGAGTTGACGCGTCTCGCCGGAGACGCCGACCTGCTCGTCCCGCCGGTCTTCGACCGCGAGGGACGCTACCTCATCTACCGCAGGAGCAACGCCGCCGCGGGCACGCAGGAGCTGGTGCGCGTCGATCTCGCGACGCGCGCGCGACGAACCCTGCGCGAGCTGGCCACGCGCTTCGGTGTCTTCCCCGTGGCTGTCGCGGACGATGGCGGCGTGGTCTACGCGGAACTCTCGAACGGCGGCACGGACCTCTACCGCAGCGATGGCAGCGGCGACGGCGCTGCCGAGCTGCTGCTGCATGCCTCGGACCACATCGCGCGCGGCTGGCGGCTCTCGCCGGAGGGCGGCACGCTCTTCTATCTCGCGCCGCGGATCGAGGCAGAGCGCGTCGTACAGCGGCTCCATGTGACGACGCTGGACGGCGGCGGCGAGCCGCGGATCGAGGCCGGCGAGGGGTTCGTCGGCGATCAGTTCTCGCCGGTCTGGACGGCGACCGGCGACGGCATCACCTTCGGGCAGGAGCCCGGCTTCGCCCCGGGCGCCGCCCCGCTCACGCTCGCCCTCGAAGGCGCCGGCGAACCGGCGCAACTGACCGCGCCGGAGCGCGGCTTCGACGCTCCGCTCGGCTGGAGCGCGGACGGCCGCTACCTGGCGGCGCGCAGCTTCGACGGCCGCGACGCCTACGATCCCGGCCGCGAGTCGCTGGTGGTGATCGCGATCGCGGGCGACCGGGTGACCGTGCGCGCGGACCACGAGCTGATCTTCATCGGCTGGCTGCTCGATGCCTGACGGCGCGCGGCGCCGGGCCGCGCGGGCGACGCTGATCGCGTTCGCGCTGGCGCTGGCGCTCGGGCTCTGGGCCTCGCCTCCGGGCGCGGCCCCGGCGCTGTCCTGCGCCTTCCTGCGCACGCCGGAGACGTACGAGGCCGATCGAGCGCGGCAGTCCTACCTGGACGTGATCGACGCCGCGGCCGTCAACGCGCTGTTCCCCGATGATCAGGCCTTTGGCCTGCCGACGATCGAGGTCGGCACGCGCACGAACCGTTCGGACAGCTCGATCCGGCAGCTGCCGGTCGAGCTGCTGCGCTCGATCGCCTGGGTGGAATCGGGGATCACGATGGGCTCGCGTTCGGTGCCGTTCGCATCCCGGGGGGATGCGCTGATCTCGTTCGACTGCGGGCACGGGGTGATGCAGGTCACGACGGGCATGACCGTGCCGCTGGGCAGCGACGGCCAGCCGAGCGCGACGCAGGTGAGCGTGGTGACGCACTACGCGTACAACGTCGCGCGCGGCGCCGCGATCCTCGCGGACAAGTGGAACCGGGCCCCGCAGACCCTCCCGATCGTGGGCACCGACACGGACTCGAAGCCGCAGTTGATCGAGAACTGGTACTACGCGGTCTGGGCCTACAACGGGTTCAGTGGTCCGGGCGCGATCAAGTCGAATCACCCGTCGGACCCGCTATTCGGAGGCTGGCCGCGTGCGCACTACCTCTGCGACGGGACGCAATCGCGCAACCGCTACCCCTACCAGGAGTTGGTCTGGGGTTGCATGGCGCATCCCCCGGCGCCTGATGACGGCCAGCTCTGGACGCCCGTCGACGTGACCCTGCCGAACCTCTCGGAGGTCAGCTACTTCGAGGCCCTCGCAATCGCGAATTTCCGGTTCCCCTACCCGAACATGGACATGCCGACCCCGCAGCCGTCACATGCCACGGAGCCGCCCGCGGTGAGCGAGAGCTTCCGGTCCGAGGTGCTGGCTCAGCCGCGCCTGTCCGTGAGCTCGCTGCCGCTGGAGATCAGTACCGAGGGCACGTTCGATGAGACGCGCGAGATCGTGCGCATCCGCAATACGGGCACGGGGATCCTCTCCTGGTCCGCGACACCCCTGCACCGCTGGATCGTCGTGGATCCGCCCGCGGGCGTGGCCCTCGGGTCGGATGTCGACTGCAGCGGCCAGGGCTGTTCGCGCGACGCGGAGATCACGATCACGGTGAACCCCACCCTGCTACCGGATTCGTCGGCGAGGGGGACGCTGCGCATCACCACGCCCAACGGCGCAGGCAGGGATGTGGAGCTCAGTGTCTACGTCGAAGCGGACTTCAACGTCGGCGCGCCCGGTACCAGCCGCGCGTACTGAGCGCGCCCGGTTACACTCGATCGCGAGAGGCGGGGCGATGTTCGAAGCGATCCAGCTATGGCTCGACGCGATCCGGCGCAATCACGCCCTGGAGCACGCCACGGTCGCGGTCCTGCTCGCGCGCCGCGGCCCCACGCGGCTCGCCGGCCGCGCAATGGCGAACGGCTTCGTGATCATCGCCGACCTTGAGCTGGAGGAGCTGGAAGACGCGGCGCGCGAGGCGCTGCGCCGCCTCCAGGCGGGTGAGGCGTCACTGGCGATCTCGCCGCTGTGCGGCACGACGGTCGCCGTCGGCGCGGGATTGTCGGCACTGGCGGCCACGCTGGTCCTCGCGACGGGCCGCCCCTGGTCCCGGCTCCCGAACGCGTTCACGGCGGCGGCGCTGGCCGCCGTCGCCGGGCAGCCCGCGGGCCGCTGGGTGCAGCAGCACGTCACGACGCTGGCGGACCACGGCGGGGTGGAGATCCTCGGCGTCCGTACGCTCTTCGGGCGCATGCACATAGTTCAGACGCGCGGCTCGGCGGCCGGGTAGGGCGTACGGCGGGTTAGCGGCCCTCGGCGGCGGCGCGGCGGCGCTGCCAGTCCAGCACGAAGGGGTTGTGCTCCTTCTCGAACGCCACCGAGGTCTCCTGCATGTGGCCCGGCAGCACGATCGTCTCGTCCGGCAGCACCAGCAGCTTCTCGGTGATGCTCTGCATCTCCTCGTCGTAGCTGCCGCCGGGCATGTCCGTGCGCCCGATCGAGCCGCGGAAGAGCGTGTCGCCGCTGAACAGGAAGTTCGCATCCTCGTTGTAGTAGCTCACGCTGCCGGTGGTGTGACCGGGCGTGACGATGACGCGCAGGCGCAGCCCGTCGACCTCGACGATGTCGGCGTCCTCGACATAACCGTCCGGGTCGGGAGGGCCCTGCGCCAGGTCCAGCCCCATCCGCTCGGCGGACGTCTTCCAGCCGTTCTGCAGCAGATCGAGTTCGCTCTCGTGGAGCAGGAACTTCGCGCCGGTCGCCTCGTGCACGCCGTGGATGCCGAGGATGTGGTCGAGGTGCGCGTGCGAGTTCGCGATCGCCTTGATCGTGACGCCCATGTCGCGCGCGAGGGCGAGGATCTCGTCCGGCTGGTCGCCGGGGTCGATGCAGATCGCCTCTCCGGTGCGGCGGTTGCCGACGACCCAGCAGTTCTCCTGGAAGACTCCGACGACGATCCCGCGGACCATGAGTTCGTTTGCGACTTCCATCGTCGGTCTGTCCTTGCGCTGCGCGCCGGCCCTGCCGGTGGGCGGGCCTCCCCGGCGCAGCGTAGCGGCACGCAGGCTCGCGGGCTACGCGGCGCCCACGTTCCCGCTGAGCGCGCGGGATGTGCGCTACGCCAGCAACTGCTCCGCGATGAAATCGAGGCCGAGGTCGCGCACGTGCTCCGGTGTCTCCGCGTGGCCACCGGGGTTGGCGTAGAGGCGCTTGTCGGCCGCGCCCAGCAGATCGAACAGCGCCAGCATGCCCTCACGGTCGAACAGCTCGTCGTCCCATTGCATGAGGAACAGCGTTGGGCAGGTCAGCCGCGGAGCATCGCGCACCAGGCGGGCGAAGAGGCTGTCCTCGGTGCGGGCCGAGCTGCGGACGCCGCAGAGGCCGAGCACGGCGCAGCGGATGCGGCCGTCGGCGACGATGAACGGCAGTCCGAACATCGTGCCCATCGAGACACCGCCGTAGCCGATGCGATCGCGGTCGAACTCGCCGAGGTCGAGCAGGGCGTCGAGCGTGGCCTGCCAGTCGCCCACCATCTCCCCGGCGACCGCCGCGTCGTAGCGCTGCTCGCGACCGCGTGCTGCGCGATCGCCGTGGTAGGGGCCGTCAATGGCGGCGGCGGCGATGCCGTGCCGCCGGACGTACGCGTGCGCGCGCTCGAGGCGGCTCTCGTCGCGCTTGTGCCCGCCGCCGCCGTGGCCCAGCAGCACCAGCGGAGTCGGGCCGCCGGCCTGTTCCGGCGTCCAGAGCACGCCCGGCACGCGTCCGTCCGGCCGCACGATGTCGAAGCGGCGCTCACGGACGCCCTCGCTGCTCCCGGCCTCGCTGATGCGTTCCAGCATGGGTGGGTGGTAGCGCAGGCGACGCGGGGGCGCAACCCGCCGGCCGTGTGCAGTGCATCACAAATGGGTGTTACTGCGGATATCCCTCTGTGCATCAGAACCTGTTACCGAGGATCTGTGCGTTGGGGACTCGATCTTGCGGCATGATCTGGGGCAGCGCTGGCCGCTCAGGAGCTGCGAGAGATATCCGAGTGTGATGTCGGCGCGGCGTGCGATCCCCCTGGCTCATATTGAGGCGGTTGATGAGTTCCCACACCGCACCCGCGTTGAGCAGCACGCGCGACGCGCGTTGCTTGCGGGTCATGAAGCATCGCCACCAGCCGAGGGCGTCTTGCGCACGAGCGCGGCTCGCTCGACGGCCTCTATCTGTGTCGTAGTCATGCGTGTGAGCGTACCTGTCGTCCCCGCTGTGCGGGCATGGGTGCCGCCTCGCGGCTCACTCGGCTGCGGCGATCACCACCGGCACGACGGTGCGCGGTGGCGGGAAGCCCTCGCCCTCCGACACGTCCTCCTCGTACACCTCGAGGTGAGCGAGTTGGCGCTCGGCGGCTTCGTACGCGACCGCGAAGGTGAAGGGCGCCGGGCCGTCCACCCCACCGCCCATCGCGAAGCCGCTCGCCAGCAACTCGCCCGCGCGGTCGAGCAGCCGCCACTGCACGTTCGACTCGAACGTGCGCGAGCAGCCGCGGACCGTGAACCCGTTCGCGACCTCCTCGCCGCCGGCGGGCGAGAGCACGATCACGAGCGCAGCGTCGGGGAGGCCGTCGTCACACGCGAACGCGTCAGCACTGCTGATGCCCGCGATCTCCTCGAACATATCGCCCGCGAGGCGGAACTGGCGAAGCGCGAGGATCGAGGGGGCCTCGGAGTACGGCGCGTCCGGCGGCCGGTCGACGGTAGCCACCGTGATGACGCCTTCGTGGATGGAGAGGCCCGCGACGCCGATGCGGTCGCCGAGGAAGACGGCGGCGGCGTCGCGGAGCTCACCTTCCTCCTTCAGTAGCGCGTGCAGGTAGCGGAAGTTCCCGCTGCCACCCGTGTTCTCGATCGTGATCGCGGCGGCGTCCGGGATGCCGTTGCCGTCGAGGTCGCCGACGGCCGACTGGGAGAGGCGGATCACGAGATCGCTGGCCGAGCCGGGCGCGACCGGAGCCCGGAACTCGCCGTCCTCGAGCGTGGCCGTGCCCGCGTCGGTGTTCTCGGTCAGGATGGTGGCCCCCTCGAGGGACACTCCGTCCGGCGCTGCCAGATCGTTGTCGGCTACCCCGTCGCAGGACGCCAGCAGCGTAGCTGCGAAGAGCAGTGCGCCCACGGCCGTCACGCGTCGAGCAGCACGCCGGGTCCAGACTCGCATCGACGTATCGGCTCCCTCGCGGTCGGGTGTCAGCTGCAGATCAGCTACAGAGCAGGCCGAAGGCGTACCCACGCCCGGTCAGCCCGTCGAGCACGGTATCAGGGCGGCCACGGTCTGCGAGCGTTCGCCGCCACCGTCGTGCATCAGGACGATCGCACCGGGCCGCACGTTGGAGAGCACGTGCGAGGCGATCTGGTCCTCGCCCGGCCGCCGGCAATCCTGCGTGTCCACGCTCCACAGCACAATTGGCGAAGGCGCTGCTCACGCCACGCCCGAAGCCCAAGCGCGAGTAGCACGCGCCGTCAACCCAAGTATATAACCCCCATTTATTGGACAGCTATCGCTGCACTGGATCATGTCCGTCCACGGCGCGACGTTCGCTCACATCGTGGTTGCTGCGGAGATGGCGCACCACATCACGGCGGTTGCGAGGTCGTCGCCGCGTTCGGCGGAACCACGGCATCACACTCGGCCACATCTCGCTGAGCCCGAGCGGTCACACGACCATCGAACGGAACTCGGCCCGCTCGCGCATGACGGGGGCAGTAGCTGTGCAGGTCCTTTCTCGACCCCCGCATCGACTCGCCTGCGGCCACGGTCATTTCGGTAACAGCAGTCTGATGCACGCACCGCGATTTCGGTAACAGATCCACTGATGCGATCCGGCGGGTTCACTTTCGCGGTAGAAAGGCCGATACTGGTAGAGGGGGTAGTCGGATTAGGAAAAACCGATGCCGTCTATGCGCCACTCGGGTCGTTTCTTAAAATCCCGAGGCTGGCCGCGAGCGGTGCCCTCACAGCCAATCGCGTTCTCTGCGCTTCTCGCCGGCCTCGTGGCGCTCGCGCTCACGGTTGCCGGGGGCGGCTCCGCCACGGCCGCTCTCGCTCCCTGCGATGCCGCCGCCGAGGCCGCCCACGGGGCGGCGACGGTGGATGCGCTGAGCACGCCACTTGCGCTCGAGATTACCTGTCTCACGCAGGCGCGGGTGAAGGTGCGGACACCGGGCGGCCTCGGTTCGACGCACCTCGTCGAGCCGCGATCGCCGCTGCGGATCGAGGACGAGCCCGCCTACCTCTGCCAGGGCCAGGATCCGCAGGTTGAGATCGCCTCGCAGACGCTCGGCTGGGTCCAGAAGGTCGCGATCAGCGGAATCGACATCCTTCCTCAGTGCGACGTGCTGCTCAGGCCCGGCTACACGCGGCTACGTTGGAGCGGTCCGCGGACCTCGCTTCGTGACGCGTTCGCGGGCGGGGCGCTCGGCTGGCGGGACTGGGAGCGCGATCCCGATGGCAGCGTGCCGGGGCTGTCGGTCTGGTTCATTCCGGAAGACGAGCCGTGGTACGCCGTCGGCTGGGGCGACGGCGTACCGTCGCCCATGCGGGGCCTGTCCTACCTCCTGCCCGGGCTCGACTACCTCGTGGTCTCGGATGTCGAACGGCCGTGGAGCTTCCCGCGGCCTCCTTCGCGTGGGTCGCTGTTCGATCGCGCACAGGTCGTGGCCTTCTACGGCTATCCCGGCGTGCCCGTCATGGGTGCGCTTGGCAAGGCCCCACCCGCCGAGGTTGCCGAGGAGGTCGCCGCCTGGGCAGCGCGATACGACCGGCTGAACGGCCCGCGTGACGTGATCCCGGCGTTCCACCTGATCACCGCCGTCGCCCAGGCCCACCAGACCGCGGACGGCACCTACCTCCGACGCATGTCAGACGAGAGGATCGCCACGTACGTCGAGGCGGCCCGCGATCGCGAGATGCTCCTCTTCCTCGATGTGCAGATCGGTTGGAGCGACCCGCTCGCCGAGGTGAAGTTGCTGGAGCAGTTCTTGCGCGAGCCGTTCGTCCATCTGGCGCTGGATCCGGAATTCGCGACCTTGCAACTGGGGCTGCGTCCGGGTCTGGCGATCGGGTCCCTGGAGGCGGAGCAGCTGAACGAGGTCCAGCACTACCTCGCTTCGCTTGTCGAGGACGAGGGGCTGCCGTCCAAGATCCTCGTCGTGCATCAGTTCGTCGACTGGATGCTGCTCAATCGCGACGCAGTCGAGGATGTCAGCAGCGTCGAGTTGACGATCGACATGGACGGATTTGGCGGCATCAACCTGAAGCTGCGCCACTACGAGCGGTATTCGCTTGTCGCGCCCTCGGAGCGGTCGGCGATCAAGCTGTTCTTCAGGCAGGACCAGCCGATCATGTCCCCCGAGCAGATCCAGGCTCTCGCGCACGTGCCGGACATGATCATCTACCACTAGTGTCCTGAGTTGGGAATGCGATTGAGATATCCGGTGAGGTTGTCGAAGATTTGGTCGGCGGTCTTGTGCCAGATGAAGGGGCGCGGGTGCTCGTTCCAGTCGGCGACCCAGGCCTCCACTGCACGGATCAGGTCAGCGACGCCGTGATGAGTGCCGCGCCTGAGCCATTTGGTGGTGAGCTCCGCGAACCAGCGCTCCACGAGGTTCATCCAAGAGCTGTAGGTCGGGGTGAAATGAAACGTGAACCGGGGATGACGCCGGAGCCAGCGCTGGATCTCCGGGGTGCGGTGCGTGGCGACGTTGTCCAACACGACATGCACCGCGAGTTCGTCGGGCACGCTGCGGTCGATGAGGGTGAGGAACTGCTTGAACTCCCGGGCACGGTGTCGCGGGGTCATGTCCGCGATCACGTGGCCCGAGGCGACGTCAAGCGCCGCGTAGAGATTGGTGGTGCCGTGACGGACGTAGTCGTGGGTCTGGCGTCGCGGAACGCTCGGCATCATCGGCAGCATCGGGGCGGTGCGGTCGAGTGCCTGGATCTGGGTCTTCTCGTCAACACACAAGACGACCGCTGCCTCCGGTGGGTTGAGATAGAGTCCAGCCACGTCGCGCACCTTGTCGATGAATTGCGGGTCCGGCGACAGCTTGAAGTGCTCCACGAGGTGTGGCTTGAGGCCAAAGGCGCGCCAGATCTTGGAGATCGCCGTCTGCGACATCCCCACCGCGGCGGCCATCGATCTGGTCGACCACTGCGTCGCGTTGTGCGGTTGTTCTTCCAGTGTCTTGACGATCACCGCTTCAATCTGGGCGTCGCTGATCGTGCGCGGTGCACCGGGGCGCGGCTCATCGCTCAGTCCATCGAGCCGCCGCTGCGCAAAGCGTCTGCGCCATTTGCCCGCGGTCACCGGATGGCAACCAAGCGCCGCGGCGATCTCGGTATTCGGGGTCCCTTCTGCCGCAGCGAGCACGATCCGGCAGCGCAGCGCCAACGCCTGAGCCGATGTCGGTCGGCGCGCCCACCGTTCCAGCGTCTCACGCTCATCGTCGCTCAGTACAACCGCCACCGTCGGCCGGCCAAGTCGGGTACTCATGGACACTCCAGCGTCTGCCCCACACGGGCAACACCCCGCTGTACCAACATCATACCCGCTTGTTTATCGCGTTAACAACTCAGGACGCTAGCAGGGTGCTGAAGAAACGCCTTCCGGGGGTTTGGAGCGGTGCCGGGCTGCTTGAAGCGGCCTCCGGGTTCGTGATCGTGGCCTCCTGACCTGCCCCCGGGCGCCTCTGAGGGCTCCCTGGCGGGGCGGAGGGCGCACTGCGCCTACGCCGCGGCGGTCTCAAGCGTGGCCATGCGCACCAGGTTGTAGGCGGCGGCGGTGAGCTCCAGCCAGCCGCGGTTGCGCTCGCGGCCCACGAAACGCAGCTTGCGCCCGCCGCCCACGGTCTTCAGCCAGCCGAAGACCTGCTCCACGATCTTGCGTCGCTTCTGACTCTGCCTGTAGCCGCGATGCCGCGTGGTGCGCCCGTCCACGGCGCTGCGGCGGCGGCGGTCGTGCTGCGCCACGTGCGGCGTCACGCCGCGAGCGCGCAGCGCCGCCACGAAGTCGCGCGTGTCGTAGCCGCGGTCGGCGCCCAGCGTCCCGCAGCCGCTCACGCTGCGCTCCAGCATCGTGACCGCCGCCTCGCGCTCGGCGTACCCGTTCGCCTCGGTCAGCTCCACGTCCAGCACCAGGCCGTGACGGTTCTCGGTGAGCAGGTGCCCCATGTAGCTCAGTTTCGCCGTCTGCCCCGACCCCTTCGTGTACAGCCGCGCCTGCGGGTCGGTGCCGGAACTATGCGTATCGCGGCTGCGCCGCCGCCCCCGGAAGTCGACATCCGGGTTGCGTCCGCCCGGGGGTGGCTCCTGCTCGTCGCGCGGGCGGTAGCTCTTGAGCGAGGCCCAGGCCTCCAGCAGCGTCCCATCCACCGTGAAGTGCTCGGCGGAGAGCAGCCGGCGCCGCTTCGCCTCGGCCACCACCTCGGCGAAGAAGGCGCGCGCGACATCGGCAGCGAGCAGGCGCTCGCGGTTCTTCGAGAAGCTGGAGGCGTCGAACGGCTCGTCTGAGATGTTGAGGTCGAGGAACCACTTGAACAGCAGGTCGTAGCGCAGCCGCTCGCAGAACTGGCGCTCGCTACGGATCGAGTAGAGCGCGATCAGCAGACTCGCCTTGAGCAAGTGCTCGGGCGGGATCGAGGGCCGGCCGTGCTTGCTGTACATCGTGCCGAACAGCGGCGAGAGCCGCTGCAGCGCGGAATCGACGATCGGCTTGATGCGGCGGATCGGGTGGTCGTCTGGGATGAAGGAGTCCGGCGTCACCGCCAGCAACATGTTGGTCTGACGCTCAGCATCGCCTCGCATGGGGCAGCCTCCAGGCTATGCCCCCGCCGCCAGTCCTATCCTGCCAGACGACCGCCCCTTTTTCATCACCCTGCTAGCCGGCGTCCGCGTCCCGGCGCCGCACTCCCGCTGACTTCGTTTGACGGCGGTGGCTGTGTATACTCGGAGTTGAGCTGGCGGGTTTAGCTCGGGTGTGGGCATGCCTCGCCAGTTTCTTCTTGCCTTCTTCCTCGTCGTGCTGACTCTGGCAAGCGCCGCCGGGCTGCAGCGAGCGTCCGCCGGCACGGCTGCGCGCTTCACTCCGCCTGCCCCTCCCGTCCACCCTGCTATCGGGCAAGTCGTGCCCGGCCACGAGGCGATCGTGCGCGGCGATGGCGATTGCCTGCGCCTGCGCGACGCCCCCGGCTTGTCCGGCGGCCCCATCTCCTGCCTGGCGGACGGCACGACGCTGCAGGTGCTCGAGGGGTCTGCCAGTGCGGACGGGTATGTCTGGCAGCGCGTCCGCGCTCACGGAGTCGCCGGGTGGGTCGCGTCCGAGTTCCTGGAGCCCGTGCCGCTTGCCCCTGCATGTGGGACACAGAGTGCGGGAGTGGGGCCGGGGTTGCTCGGTTGGATCCCGGATGCGGGATTTGGACTCGTGATCTGGGGCGGCGGCACCGTGCACGGGATGGCGAACGCTGCTGCCGTCGAGGGCTGCAGCTTGCGCGTCGTGTGGGCGAACAAGACGGGGGGCGGCTACGTCGCCTACGTCTTCGGCGCTCCGAACTTCGTGAACGCCGAGTGGTTCCGCCAGTTCCCGGACGGGCGCATCCCCGGCGGCACGCCGCTGATGATCCAGTGCGGCAAGACCGTGGCCCGCCTCGCCCGCAGCACCGCAACCGCGCCTGCCCCGGATGCCATTCCATTCCCGCCGGCGAGCGCGCCCGCGCCGCGTCCGCTCAGCGCGATGGCCGTTCCGCATATCAGCGCGGACGCCGCCGTCGTGATTGACGCGGACTCCGGCGCCATTCTCTACGGCAAGGATCCGCGAGAGCCGTTCGCTCCGGCCAGCCTCACGAAGATCGCGACCGCGATCCTCGCCATCGAGGGGAGTGACCTCAGCGGTTGGGTGGACAGCGACATCGACAGCCGTTCGATGCCGGACAGCTCATTGATGGGGTTGTTGCCAGGCGACTGCTTCACCGTCACGGACATGCTCTACGGGCTGATGCTGCCCTCCGGCAACGACGCCGCGCTCGCCCTCGGGCGACACCTGACCGGCTCCGACGAGGAGTTCGTGACTGCGATGAATACGCTGCTCCACCGGCTGGGCCTGGAGGACAGCAACTTCGAGAACCCGCACGGCCTCGATGAGGTCGGACATCACGCCTCCGCCTACGACCTCGCCATGCTCGCCCGCTACGGGATGACGCTGCCCGAGTTCGAGTCAATCGTCGGCGAGACGTACTGGACCGCCCAGGGTTCGCGCACGCTCGCGATGCAGAACGGGAACCACCTGCTCGGCAGCCACCCGGATGTCGACGGCGTCAAGACGGGCTTCACGGACGAGGCCGGCCTCACGCTGGTGGCGTCCGCCAGCAGGGACGGGCGGCGTCTCTTCGTCGTGCTGCTTGATGCGCCGAACCGCTTCGAGGAAGCTCGCCAGCTCCTCGACTGGGCGTTCGAGGACCACCTCTGGGCTGAGTAGCAACCGTGCGGCTTAGCGCGAGCCTCGCAGGCGCGAGCCACGCAGCGGCGGCGTCCCGCCCCCGCCCGAGGACGGGCCTCCGGCTACTCCTGCGGCGGCCTTGCGTGCTGCTCGCCCCAGCGGTCCCAGTGCGCCACCTCGTCCACCGGGCGGCGCTGCGGCTGGGAGAAGCGGACCGTCGGGTAGCCCATCGGTATCAGCGCCATCGGCTCGTAGCCTTCGGGCAGGTTCAGCAGCTCGTGCAGCTCCGGCATATCCACGGCCCAGCCCGTGATCACCGAGCCGACGCCGTACGCGCGCGCGGCCAGCATCATGTTCTGCGCCGCGCCGAAGATCGAGGCGCCCGCGCGGCGCGGGTTGCGCCCCTCCCGCCTCGATCCGGGGCCGCCGAAGAGCACGGGGAAGGCGATCACCGGCGCCTCGTGCAGATGGTGCGCCAGGTGCCTCACCGCCCGGTAGTTCTGGGCGGTCAGCCCGTAGTCGATCTCCTCGTTGATCGTGTACGTGCCGGACTGGATGCGGCCCGTATCGGTCAGGGTCGATTCGTCGACGCGGCCGTAGGTGTTGTCGTACTCCTGCTTGAACCAGACGGCGATCTGGCGCTTCGCGTCCGGGTCGCGCACGACGACCCAGCCCCAGTTCTGGCGGTTGGCGCCGGTCGGCCCGCGGATCGCGGCGTCGAGGATCGCCCACAGCACGTCTTCGGGAATCGGATCGGGCTTGAAACGGCGGATCGCTCGCGTCGAGTGGATCGCCTCGAGGGCGCTGATCGTGGGTTCGTCTGCCATTGCAGTCTCCTCGCGTGCTGACTGTGTGCCTGATCCCGTCCCGATGGCGCCGCGGCGCCCGGGTCTCCGGCTACTCGTCCTCGTCGTCGGGGGGGTCGAAGCCCATCCAGTCGAGGCTGTCACGCGCCTCGTCGATGAGGTCGAGCACGGTCTGCCGCGCGGGCTTCATCTCCGTGACGAAGCCGACGCCCTGGCCCGCCGGGATGCGCAGCCAGTCGTGGATCTGGTGATCCTCGACGGCCTGTTCGAGCTTGCCGAGCAGCATGCCCTGGAGCGGCATCGCGAGCGGCGGCGGCGCGTCCGGCGTGTCGAAGACGTCGAGCATCGCGCCGCGGATGACGCGCATGCGCTTGCCGTCGATGACCTCGGAGACCCAGGCGTCCTGGTTGCCGGAGGCGAGCAGCTTCTGCTTCTTCGCCATCGAGGTCTCGGACTCGTGCGTGGTCTGCCAGATCGTCCCGCACCAGACGCCGGCCGCCCCGAGGGCGAGCGAAGCGACGATGTGCGCGCCGGTGGTGACGCCCCCGGCGGCGAGGATCGGCGTGTCGTACTCCTTCGCCAGCTCGGTCACCTCGCGCACGAGCGAGAAGGTGCCCATGCGGCCGGTGTGGCCGCCGGAGTCCTGGCCCTGCGCGACGATCAGGTCGAGGCCCTGCTCCAACTCGCGCCGCGCCTGGCGGGCGAGGCCGATCAGACCCCAGACCTTCACGCCCGCCTCGTGCAGCTCGTCGAGGATGAAGGCCGGGCTGCCCATGCCGGAGGCGAAGATCGGGACCCGCTCCTCCTTGATGACGTCGAGCTTGGCGCGCGCCTTGCGCAGCAGGTCCACGCGCGCCATGCCCCAGGGGCCGGGTGTCTTCGGCTCCGGGATGCCGTGCTCCTCCATCACCCGATCGACGAAGTCGATGTGCTCCTGCGGGATTTGCGACTCCAGCTCCTCGGGAGTGCCCTCGATGTACGAGGCGGAGAGCAGCAGGTCGACGCCGAAGGGGCGGTCACCGACGCGCTCCTTGATCCAGCGCACATCGGACTCGATTTGCTCGGGTGTGAGCGAGTTGGCGCCGTAGATGCCGATGCCGCCGGCGTTGGTGACGGCGGCGACCACGTCCTTGGTGTGCGCGAACCCGACGACCGGGTACTCGCAGCCGTACTCGTCGCAGAGGCGGGTGCGTAGCGGGTCTGACGGCATCGGCTATCCCCTTGAGCTGGCGGTCGCGCGGCGGATCGCGCGCGCGGGCGCGACAGGCGGCTGAGGCACCTCGAAGCTCTCCGGCACCAGTGCGGGATCGAGGTGTTGCGAGCTGACCGGGGCGTTCGTCTCGAACGGATCCTTGAGGCCCAGCTCCTGCGCGATCTCGCGCAGGCGCGGCAGCACCTCCTCGCCGGTCAGCTCGATGCAGCGCATCGCGTCCTCGTGGCTGACGCGCCCGTCGCTGCCCCAGAGCGCGAAGATGCCGGGCCGCGTCTGCTCCATGACTTCGCGCAGCTCCGCGACCACCTGGTCCGGCGTGCCGGCGACGATCGAGCGGGCCCCGCGCTGGACATCGAAGGGGCGCGCACGGGGATCCTCGCCGCGGTGGTTGATGGCCTGCACGAACTGCTCGCGCTTGGTGGGGGAGAAGTAGCCCGAGGGCGACTGGTACTCCGGCTGTCCGACGCCGGCGAACTCGCCCTGCATCCACATGAACTGCCTGGCGTTCTCGACCGCCTTCTCCTCCGTGTCGGCGACGTGCACGCGCAGCAGGTAGCCGCGGTGCTCTGGGCCGGCCTCGTAGCCGGCCTCGGCCGCGGTGTCGTCGTAGAGCTTCCAGATCTGCTGCGTGACGTCGACGGCGGTGTTGAGCGCGATGTACGGGTAGCGCTGCTGCGCGCACCAGACGATCGTCTCGGGGCTCGCGGTGCCGGGCACCCAGATGCGGGGGTGCGGCTGCTGCAACGGGCGCGCCCACGGGTTCACGGCGCGGAAGTGGTAGTGATCACCCTCCCAGCGCCAGGGGCCGGGCTCCGTCCAGGCCTTCACGATCAGGTCGTGCGCCTCGTAGAAACGGTCGCGGTTGAAGGCCGGGTTGACGTTGTTCGCGAGCTGCTCCGAGCCGCCGCCGCGAACGATGCCGGCGACAAGGCGGCCCTTCGAGATCATGTCGACCATCGCGAGGCTCTCGGCCGCCGCGAGCGGGTTCTCGAGGGTCGGCAGCGGCGTGCCCAGCAGCACGATCTTCACGCGCTCGGTCGCGGCGGCAAGGATGCTGGCCCAGACCGTGATCTGCGACTGCATGCAGAACGGCGCGTTATGGTGCTCGTTGAGCATGATGCCGTCGTAGCCGACCTCCTCGGCCCGCAGGTACTCGCGGAGGCGGTCGTTGTAGAGGCGGCTGCCCTCGACGGGGTTGTAGTACTTGTTGGAGAACGTCACCCGCGTCGTGCCGAGGTTGCCATCCTCGTCCCGCGGCTCCGGGTATGCCGAGTCCGGCTGCTCGGTGAAGTACATGAGGTGCATGGGGCTGCTCCTGGCTTGGGTCTGGTCGTCGCGTCCGGGGCATTCTAGCCTGTCACCGGACGACGGCGGCGGTGGATCGAGGAGGTTGTGATGACAGAGGCACTGGAGGGCCTGCGCGTGCTCGACCTCGCCCGGCTCGGTCCCGGGATGTACGGCTCGATGCTGCTCGCCGACTTCGGCGCGGACGTGCTGATGGTGGAGATCCCGCCGGGCGCGGTCCCGCGCTTCGACCGGGCAGGCGACGGCGAGAGCGAGGAGGCCGCTGCCCGTGCCGACCGCGAGGTCGCGACGAACGCGTTCCGCCGCAACAAGCGCTCGATCGCGCTCAACCTGCGCGAGCCGGAGGGCCGCGATCTCTTCTTCCGCCTGGTCGATGACGCCGATGTCGTGCTCGACGGCTTCCGCCCGGGTGTGACGCAGCGCCTCGGGATCGACTACGCGGCGCTCTCGGCGCGCAATCCGCGGATCATCACCTGCACGCTCTCCGGCTACGGCCGGACCGGCCCCTACGCGCAGATGGCGGGGCACGACATCAACTACATCTCGATCGGCGGTGCGCTCGGGATGATCGGCGATGCCGCCGGCCGGCCGATCCTGCCGCTCAACCTCGTCGCGGACTTCGGCGGCGGAGGGCTGATGGTGGCCTTCGCCGTGCTGCTCGCCGTGCAGGCGCGCGAGCGCAGCGGGCGCGGCCAGGACATCGACCTCGCGATGTCGGACGGCGTGACCTCGCTGCTGAGCATGCAGATGTCGAGGATGTTCAACGTCGGCAAGCCCCCGCCGCCGCGTGGGGAGCACCCGCTGGGCGGCGGGCGCTGCTTCTACAACGTCTACCAGTGCGCCGACGGCAAGTGGATCAGCGTGGGCGCGATCGAGGCGTACTTCTTCGAGGCCCTCTGCCGAGGGCTGGGTCACGAGGACTTCATCCCGCACCAGCACGACGACGATCGCCAGGAGGAGATGCAGGCCGCCTTCGCGGCGACCTTCCGGACGCGCCCGCGCGACGAGTGGTTCGCCGCGCTCGGCGAGGCCGACGCCTGCCTCACGCCCGTGCTCGAGCTCGACGAGATGGCGGCGGACCCGCACGTGCGGGAGCGCGGGCTCGTCGAGACGCTCGAGGATCCGGGCGTGGGCACGGTCGAGCAGGTCGGCGTCGCGCCGAAGCTGCTCGGCACGCCGGGCGAGGTGCGGATGCCCTCGGCGCGGCTCGGCGACCACACTGAAGACGTCCTCGGCTCGCTCGGCCTCGATGCGGCGCGGATCGCGGAGCTGCGCGAGCGCGGGGTGGTTGCCTGAGCCCGGCGCCGGGCGGTCAGCCGAGGCCGGCGGAGTCGAGGCCGAGTTCGGCCAGCAGCTCCTCGGTGTGTTCGCCGATCAGCGGGGGGCGGCGGCTGATCGCCCACGGTGACTCCGTGAAGCCGTATGGAGCGCCGGGGTAGGTGAACGAGCGGTCCAGCTCGGGGTGCTCGACCTCGGTGGGGAAGCCGCGCGCGACGAAGTGCGGGTCCGCGATCACCTCCTCCGGGGCGTAGATGATCCCGACCTGGATGCCGCGCTCCTGGGCGCCGGCGAAGAAGTCGTAGGCGGGCAGCCGCGCGGCGAGCAGGTTCATCGCCGCCCGCCCCGCTGCCAGTAGCGCGGCCTCCTCGGGGTCCTCGTTGATGCGCCCCATGTCGAGCATGCGACCGAGCCCCGCCGCGACCTCGAGCAGTGGCGCCTCCTCGAGCGCGTCGAGGAGGTCGAGGCTGCGCAGCCATTCGATCACGGTCTCGAACTGGTCCGGACGGCGGGGGAAGAAGCCGGTGTTGATCCAGCGCCCGTCGGCCGCCTGGAGCTGGGTGGGGCCGGTCGGCAAGGGGGCGGCGTGGCGGCCGGTCTGGCGCTGCACGGTGGCGTTCGCGACGAGCCACTGGTAGCTCCCCGCCTCGGTCGTGACGTTGGAGGCGGCGTGCATGCTGACGTCGATGAACTGGCCCTCGCCGCCGCCGTCGCGATGGAGCAGCGCGGTGAGGATGCTGATCAGCGCCCAGTGGCAGCCGGTGTGGAAGCCCTGGCCGCCGCCGCCGCGCACCGGCGGCAGCGAGTGGTCGTCGTAGCCGCAGGACCAGACCGGACCGCCGCCCGCGAGGATGGTGAGGTCCGTGAACGGCTCCAGGCTGCGCGGATCGTCGCGCCCGAACGGCGTGATCGCGGCGTGGATCAGCCGCGGGTTGGCGGCGCGCAGGTCCGCGTAGTCCAGCCCCAGCGCCGCCAGTCGCCCCGGCGGCTGGTCCTCGACCAGCACGTCGGCGCTCGCAACGAGGCGGCGGAACGCCTCGCGGCCCGCCTTCCCCTCAAGGTCGAGCGTGAGCGATCGCTTGCTGGTGTTGTAGTGCCAGAAGTAGAGGCTGCGCTCCGGGTGCGGCTCGTCGCCGAGGAACGGCTCGTAACCGCGCGTCCGGGCGCCGCCCGGCGGCTCCACCTTGACCACGTCCGCGCCCATGTCGCCGAGCAGCTTGCCCGCCAGTTCGCCGGCCTCGTCGCAGAGCTCGACGACGCGCAGGCCGGCCATTGGGCCGGACTGGGGGCCGGGCGCGGGAGCGGGCGGCTGCGTCATATCACGCCGTCCCGGTGCAGCTCCTCGATCTCGGCGCTGCCGAGGCCGAGCAGGTCGCCGAAGACGTACTCGTTGTGCTCGCCGAGGCAGGGCGCGCCGCGCGTGAGCTCCCAGTCCGTCTCGCTCAGGTGCGCGGGCACGCCGTCGACGCGGACGCGGCCCATCTCCGTCTGCGTGACCTCCGGCCAGAGGCCCCAGGCCGCCGTGCTCGGATCGTGATCGACGCGGTCCTCGGGGCGGGCGACCGCTGCGGCGGGTACCCCCGCCGCCCGCAGCCGTGCGGCAGTCTCGAAGGCCTCGCGCTGGCCCGTCCAGGCCGCGAGCAGTGCGTCGAGCGCCTCCTCGTGCTCGCAGCGCGCCTCGAGGCTGGCGAAGCGCGGCTCGGCGGTCCACGGCGCGGCGACGACGCCGGCGAGGGCGCGCCAGTCCGCCTCGTCGCGACAGGCGATCGCGATCCAGCGGTCCTCGCCGGCGGCGGGGTAGATCGCGTGCGGGGACATCCGGGGCGAGAGGCTGTGGTTGGAGTCGGGCAGGCCGTCGCGGCGCGTCGGGCGGCCGTTGGCGCTGTAGTCGAGGATCGCGGGTCCGGTCAGCGTCGCGCCCGCCTCGGTGCAGGCCATGTCCACCCACTGGCCCTCGCCGCTGACGTTGCGGTGGTGCAGCGCGGCGAGCAGCGCGATGCACATGTAGTAGGCGCCGGTGTGGTCCATGTAGGAGTAGCCCCAGCCGGCGGGCGGCTGGTCGCGGAGCTTCGAGGTCCACGTCAGTCCGGAGATCGCCTGCACGATCGGGCCCCAGGTCTTGAAGTCGCGGTAGGGCCCGCTTCCGCCGAAGCCGCTGTTGGAGACGTAGACGATGTCCGGCTTCAGCGCACGCAGCTGCTCGTAGCCGAAGCCGAGCCGCTGGAGCACGCCCGCCGAGAAGTTCTCCGTCACGGCGTCGGAGACGCGCACCAGCTGGCGCAGCAGCTCCCGGGCGCGCTCGCTGCGGAGGTTGAGCGTGATTCCCAGCTTGTTGGTGTTGTGGTTGTTGAAGGAGCCGCCGAGGTTGATGCCGCGCCGCTCGTCGGGGTAGGGCGGCTGCCCGCGCAGGATGTCCCAGCGCCCCTCGTTCACCGGATCCTCGATGCGGATCACCTCCGCGCCGAAGGCTGCGAGGGCGCGCGTCGCGCCCGCGCCGGCGAGCTGGCCGGTGAAGTCGCAGATCCGGTAGTTGGCGAGCGCCTGCGTCATCCGTCGCCCCTCGCGCCGCGTGCGGCGGTGCGGGCGTCATCGTAGCGGGCGGAGCTGCCCGCCGCCTCGGACGATGGGCGACCCCTCTCACATCGTGAGGGCGCGCGAGGCGTTGGCTGCGAGGCGCTAGCTGAAGGGGGCGCGGGCCAGCAGCTCGGCGTGCACGCCGGGACGTGTGCAGTGCGCATCCCGGTCCCAGGTGGAGTCGCGCAGTTCCCAACCCTGGCGGCAGTCTGCGAGCTGCGACTCGAGGATGCCGCGGAGCTGCTCGCGCAGGTCGGGCTGGCGGATTGGCGTCAGGATCTCGAGCCGCTCGTCCATGTTGCGTTCCATCAGGTCGGCGCTGCCGATGAAGTACTCGGGATCGCCGCCGTTCTCGAAGTAGTAGATGCGGGCGTGCTCGAGGAAGCGGCCGACGACGCTGACGACGCGCACGCGCTCGCTCAGGCCCTCGAGGCCGGGCCGCAGCCGGCAGATGCCGCGCACGATCAGGTCCACCTGGACCCCGGCCTGCGCGGCCTCGTAGAGCAGGCGCGTGAAGCGGGCGTCCTCGAGCGCGTTCATCTTGAAGATCGCGCGCGCGGGCTTGCCGTTGCGGGCGTGCTCGATCTCGCGGCGCACGCGCTGCTCGAAGTCGCGCCGCAGCGTGGTCGGCGCGACCACGAGGTGGTTCGTGACCGGGCGCGCCGACGATCCCGTGAGGTGGTTGAAGACCGTCACGAGGTCCGAGCAGATCCCGAGATCCGAAGTGAACACCCCGAGGTCGCTGTACACCCGCGCGGTCGCCGAGTTGTAGTTCCCGGTGCCGATGTGCGCGTACAGCCGCAGCCCCGATTCCTCCTCGCGGACGACGAGGCAGGTCTTGCTGTGCACCTTCAGCGCGGGCGATCCGTAGGCGATGTGCACGCCCGCCTGCTCGAGGCGGCGCGTCCACTCGATGTTGTTCGCCTCGTCGAAGCGCGCCGAGAGCTCGACGACGACGGCGACCTGCTTGCCCTTGCCGGCGGCGTCGATCAGCGACTCCAGCACTGGCGAGTCCGGGGACGTGCGATAGAGCGTCTGCTTGATCGCGAGCACCTGCGGGTCGTGCGCCGCGGCTGCCACGAAGCGGGCCACCGTCGCATCGAAGGACTCGTAGGGGTGGGAGACGAGCACGTCGCGCTCGCGCAGCAGCGCGAACAGCGCCGCGTGGTCCTTCATGTTCGCGAACGAGGAGGGCACGGCCGGGGTGAACGGGGGAACGGAGAGATCGGGCCGCGGCAGCGTGCCGATCTGCATCAGCGCGTCCTTGCCGATCAGGTCCTCGACCTCGATCACGTCGGACTCGTCGAGGTCGAGTTCGTCGAGCAGCAGCCGCAGGTGGGCGGGCGGCAGCGCGGCGGGAGCCTCGAGGGCGACCGCCGAGGCGAGGCGGCGCTGCTCGAGCTGGCTCTCGATCAGCTCGCGCAGATCCTGCGCGGCCTCGCCGGGTTCGCCGATGTCGGCGCTGCGCAGCACGCGCACCATGTTCCAGCCGAGCACCTCGACGCCCGTGAAGAGCAGGTGCAGGAAGGCCCCGATCACCTCCTCGATCGGCATGAAGCGCCCGTCCCCGATCTCGATGAAGCGCGGACGGTTGGGCGGCACCTTGATGCGCGCGAAGCGCCCGATGCCGCTGGCTGGGTCCGTCAGCTCGATCACGAGCGAGAGGCTGCCGCCGGAGATGAACGGGAAGGGGTGCGCCGGGTCGACGACCAGCGGCGTCAGCACCGGCAGGATCATGCGCTCGAAGTGCTCACCCAGCTCGGCCTGCTCGGCCTCGGTGAGGGACTCGAAACTGACGATGCGCACGCCGGCGGCGGCGAGGGCGGGGCGCAGCTCGCGCATCCAGAGATCGTCCGTCGCGTGCCGCATCGCGGCGCAGCGCTCCTTCGCCTGCATCAGCTGCGCGGCGACGCTGAGGCCGTCCACGGTGCGGCGCGCCGGGTTGGTGCGCAGCAGGCGCTGCAGCCAGCCGATCCGCTTTGCGTAGAACTCGTCCAGGTTGCTGCTGGTGATGGCGACGAACTTGACGCGCTCCAGCAGCGGGTTGCGCGGATCCTGCGCCTCCGCCAGAACGCGGTCGTTGAAGTCCAGCCAGCTCAGCTCGCGGTTGAGGTAGAGCCCCGGGTCGTCGAGGTCGATGGGGACCTCGACGCGCATGTCGGCGCCCGCTCCGGCGTCTGCCCGTGCGGTCTGGGGAGTACTCGTCATGGCGCCGACAGGATACATAGATTGCGCGGGTCTTGCGGATGCGAGGCGAGCAGCGCGGGCGGGCGCCGGCAGCGCTGCGGCGCCACTGCTGAGGGGGGACTGCGGCCTGCTGCTAGCTGCGGCCAAGCAAGGCGACGTCGGTGAAGAGCGCGCCGGCGCCGTGGTTCGTCACCATCGCTACTTCCGCGCCCTCGATCTGGTTGTAGTCGGCGCTGCCCCGGAGCTGCCGCACGGCCGAGACCACCCGCTGCAGGAGTTGCGCCGTGCCGGCGTGACAGAACGACATCGTTCCGCCGTCGGTGACGATCGGGAACTCGCCGCCGGGCCTGATCCGGCCGTCCATGACGAACGGACCGCCTTCGCCCAGCTCACAGAAGCCGTACGCCTCGAATTGGCGGATGAGCTCGAAGGAGAACGGGTCGTAGAACTCGCACACATCGACATCCGAGGGCTTCAGCCCGGACATCGCGAAGGCCTTCTTCGCCGCCCAGGCGCCGACATCGCCGACGCGGTCCCAGATCGGCGCCATGTGGTAAGCGGGCCCGCGCCGGTCGAGTCCCCCGCCGAGCACGCGCACCGCGGGGACATCGAGGTCGCGGGCGCGCTCGACGGTCGTGAGCACGAGGCCGGCGCCGCCCTCGGCGGTCATCGCGCAGTCCAGCAGGTGGAACGGCGAGGCGACCATGCGGGAGTTGAGCACGTCGTCCGGGGTGACGACCTGGCCGCTGTAGACGGCGTCCGGGTTGCGGCCGCCGTTCGTGCGAATCGTCGATGCGACCTCGGCGAGGTGCTCCGGCTTCGTGTCGTAGAGGTACATGTGCCGCTGCGCGATCAGGGCGAACTCGGCTGCGGTATACAGTCCGAAGCACTCCACGAACTCGTTGCTCGGCCGGGTCCACGGCGCGGTCGACGGACGCGCCGTGTAGGCGCCTGCCTGGCCGTTCGCGATCACCACCGTCTGGCAGAAGCCCGCCGCGATCGCCGCAGCGGCCTCGAGGACCGACGACACGCCGACGAGCGCTCCGCCCGTCCAGCTCGGTCGCCCGCCCAGCATGTGCACGAAGTGCGTGGACGCGGCCGGCTCCATGCTGGCCACGACGTTGACGCCATCGACCTCGGAGCCCTCGATCCCGGCGTCCGCCAGCGCGCCCCGCAGCGCGTCGACCGTGACCGAGAGCGACGTCTCGCCCTCGAGATGACGGGCGACCTTCGTGTTGTAGGCCCCGACGATCGCGACCTGTTGGAGCGGCGAGTCGGTCATGTGCCCCCAGACGGTGCGTGGGCTGCGGCTGCGGCCCATCCGTGCGCCAGCCGGCTGATTCTAGCGGAACCTCTTGAGCCGCTGTGCGGCACAGAGCGCGGGCGGGCGCCGGAAGCGGTGCGGGCTACAATTGATCGAGCCGCCCTCGTAGCTCAGGGGACAGAGCAGCGGACTTCTAATCCGCGGGTCGCAGGTTCGAATCCTGCCGAGGGCGCCATGCCTCGCAGGCGACGCCGGACCTGCTAGAGGATCTGCGAGAGGAAGAGCTTCGTCCGGTCCTCGGTCGGGTTCTCGAAGAAGTGCTGCGGGGTGCCCTGCTCGACGATCTGGCCCTCGTCGAAGAACACGAGCCGATCCGCCACCTCGCGCGCGAAGCCCATCTCGTGCGTCACCACGATCATCGTCATGCCCGACAGGGCGAGTTCCTTCATCACGTTGAGCACTTCGTTGATCATCTCCGGGTCGAGCGCCGAGGTCGGCTCGTCGAAGAGCATGATCTTGGGCTGCATCGCCAGCGCGCGCGCGATCGCGACGCGCTGCTGCTGGCCGCCGGAGAGCTGTCCGGGGTACTTGTCCGCCTGCTCCGGAATCCCGACGCGATCGAGGAGCTGCATCGCCAGGTCCTGGGCCGCCAGCTTCGGCATGTGCCGCACCTTCTGTGGGCCGAGCGTGATGTTGCTCATTACGGAGAGGTGCGGGAAGAGGTTGAACTGCTGGAAGACCATCCCGACCTCGGAGCGGATCGCGTTCAGGTTGCGCACGTCGTCGTTCATCTCGATGCCGTCGATCACGATGCGCCCCGAGTCGTGCTCCTCGAGGCGGTTGAGGCAGCGGATGAAGGTGGACTTGCCGGACCCGGAGGGGCCGAGGATGACGACGATCTCGTGCTCCGCGACTGACATCGTCACGTCGTCCAGCGCCTGGAAGTCGCCGAACCACTTGTCGACGTTGTCGGCGACGATCATGTCCGGCATCCCGGACGTGTTGGCTGCCATCGGTTCGGTCTCGGCGGTCATCGGTTGCTCCTGTCGTGAATCCTAACGCTCGCCGACGCCCAGTGTGCGCTCGACGCGCTGCGAGATGCGGGACATCATGAACGCGACCGTCCAGAAGACGAGGGCGACGAATACGTAGGCCTCGATGCGGTATGGGGTGAACTCGAACTGCGCGATCGAGGAGTCGGCGTTCCCCTTCAGTTCGCGCAGCGGCAGGATCACCGTGACCAGCGTGGTGTCTTTCCAGATCGCGATCGCCTGTCCGACGATCGGCGGGATCGAGATGCGCAGCGCCTGAGGCAGGATGATCAGTCGCAGCGCCTGGAGCCGCGTGAGGCCCACGGCGTGCGCGGCCTCGTACTGCCCTCGGGGCAGCGCCTGCAGCGCGCCGCGGATGGACTCGGCCATGTAGGCGCCGGTGAAGACGGCCATCACCACCATGGCGCGGATGATCAGGTCGCCCGGGAACAGGTCGTCGAGGATGAACAGCGCCACGAACAGCCAGCCGAGCAGCGGTGCGCCGCGCACGACCTCGATGTAGGCGGTGCAGGTCCAGGAGATGGCGCGCAGGCTGGATGCGCGGCCGATCGCGAGCGGGATCGCGATGACCAGTCCGCCGGCGATCCCGACCGGCGCGAGGACCAGGTTCAGCACGAAGCCATCGAGCTGGCGCGCACTCGCGCCGCCGAAGCCGAGCAGGACGGTCAGCGCAATCGGCAGCGCCGCCAGCAGCAGCCCGCCGACGATACGCTGCTGCAGCGTGCGCCGTGGCCCAGGCTCGCGCGGCATCCAGACCGTCGCGTAGTAGCCCACGTAGAGCATTCCGATCGCGACGAGGAACCACAGCGACGACCAGAGCGCCGCGCCGCCGTGCGCCATCAGGAAGACCACGAATGCGCCGACGACCCCGATGAAGAGATGGTCCTTGCGCGCAAGGCTGGACCAGGTGCCGTAGGTGAGCCCGATCAGGCTGAACACGAAGGCCATCCCGAACCAGAGCCGCCATGCCTCCTCGCGCGGGAACCCGCCGGCGAAGAGCAGCCAGCGGTTGTTCGTGACCACCAGCCAGTTGGCCTCGACGAACACAAACCAGATCACGCCCGCCAGCAGCACGCCGACGATCGCCAGCGCGACGAAGGTCAGGAGCGTGCCCCTGCGCGAGCGGAAGAGATTGTGACGCACCCACTCGCGGGCGCGTATGGACCACGGGCGTCCCGAGCGCACGCGGTGCGGAGGCAGCACGATCCGGCGTTGCTGGGGCGGCAGCGGCATGTCGGCCATCGGCGCCCCCTAGACCTCGTGCACCGTGACGCGCGAGTTGAAGAAGTTCATCACCGCCGAGATCGCGAACGAGATCGCCATGTACGTGATGATGATCACGAAGAACATCTCCAGCGCGTGCCCGGCCTTGTTCTGCACGATGTTGGCGACGCGGAACAGGTCGTCGTAGAGCACCGCGTAGGCGAGCGAGGAGTTCTTGTTGACGTTCAGGTACTGGTTGGTGACGGACGGGATGATCTGGCGCAGGGCCTGCGGGAGGATGATCAGCGTCAGGCGCTGGTAGCCGCTCAGCCCGACGGCGTTCGCCGCCTCCGCCTGGCCACGGGGCAGCGCCTGGATCCCGGACCGCACGATCTCGGCGATGAATGAGCCGGTGTAGAACGTCAGGCCCACGACGAGCGCGGCGAACTCGGGCTCGATCACGATGCCTTCGGCGTAGTGCGTGCCGGTGACGATTGGCGCGTCGATGGTGACCGGAGCGCCGAGCACCAGGTAGGAGATCACTGCGCCGGCGACAAACAGGTAGAAGGCTTTGCGGTTCGCGTATTGCGGTAGGCCCGTGTCGCGCTCCAGCGCCTGCCGTTGGGCCCGCAGCCGCATTGCCGCGGCAGCCGAGATCAGCAGCGCCAGCACCCAGATGCCGGCAAACCAGTGCGGTGCGCCCCACACGCCGCTGTCCGGGACCGGCCAGGGAATCGCCACGCCGCGGTTGGAGATGAAGACGATGTCACCGACGCTGATCACGTTCTGAATCAGCGGCATGCCGACCAGGAACACGGAGTAGATCAGCACCACCTGCACGAGCAGGGGGGTGTTGCGGAAGAGCTCCACGAACAGCGTGGCCAGCCGCGACACGAGCCAGTTCGGGGAGAGCCGCGCGACGCCGATCACGACGCCCACGATGGTCGAGAGCAGGATCGCCACCATCACCGCACGGATCGATGACCACACCCCGACCAGGTACATCGTGATCCGCGAGTTGGTGACGCCGTCGACGTCGACCAGCCACTGGTTGGCGACGTTGAAGGCCGCCGGTTCGTCTAGGAACCCGAAACCGAAGTCGCGCAGGTCGAGTGCAACGAACGCGTACGCGAAGGCGAGCGCGGTGACCGCGACGTAGACGCCCTGCGTCGCGAGGTCGCGGAAGCTTCGCCGGTGGATGAGCGGTACGAGCGCGGCCTCGGGTGGAACGGCAGCTGACATGGTCACCGCTTCACAGCCGGCCCAGGGTCAAATGGGGCCGAGTTGAGAGAACGATTGTCCGGATGATGGGACGCCGAGCCCACACTACACTTCTCCCGGGCAGTTCGCACGACGACCTAGCGGTACGGCAGCGCGTAGAGGATACCGCCTTCGCCCGGTGGGCAGTCTACCGCCTTGTCGATGGCCAGCGCGTTGAGGGTGCAGGCGCGCGGGATGTGGTCGCCAATCGTGCGAGCGTAGATCTCGCCGTAGTTGCCGACGGCGGCGATCGCCCGCTGGATGAACTGCGCGCCGACGGAGTCGAAGCCCAGTGTGGAGACAGGGCCGCCCTCGTAGGGAACACCCAGCAGCCGCGCGATCTCGGTGTTCGGCGGGTGCGCGGCGATCCGCGCTACGTTCGCGCGTGTGATCCCCAGTTCCTCAGCAGCGATCAGGCCGTGGACGACCCAGTTGACGATGTCCTTCCACTCGCTGTCGTTGTCGCGAACGCTCGGTGCGAGCGGCCCCTTGGAGATGATCTGCGGGAGGATCCGGTAGTCCGCCGCATCGTCTCGTACGGCGATCCGCGAGGCGATGTCCGAGACATCCGCCGTCAGCACGTCGCAGCGCCCGGAGAAGAACGCGTCGACGACGTCCTGGCTGAGACCGCCCTTCGAAGCGTAGACGAGGCCGATCTCCGCGAAGTGGTCCGCGATGTTCTGTTCGGTGGTCGTGCCGGTCTGGACGCAGATAGTGGCGTCCCCCATGTCCGAGGTGGTGTTGTACGGGGAGTCTTTGCGGACCGCGAAACCCTGACCGGTGTAGAAGATGGTCTGCGCATAGTCGATGCCAAGGTCGCGGTCGCGTGAGGCGGTGATCGAGGTCGTGCGGAGCAGCACATCGATTTGGCCGTCGCCGAGCAACTCGAAACGGATCGAGGCATCGGAGGCGTCGACGAACTGGACCCTGGTCGCGTCGCCCAGCGTCGCCGCCGCGATCGCCTTGCAGAACTCGATGTCGAATCCGCTGATGGCGCCGTCGGCCTCCTTGAAGCCGAACAGCGGCTGTGTCTGCTTCACCCCGCAACGCAACTCGCCCCGATCCTGGACGGTGGTCACCGTACTACCGCCGTCGGCCCCGCCGTCACCGCCACAGGCAGAGAGGAATGCGAGAGCGATCGGCAGCATCAACAGGGCAAGTCGCTTCATGGAGCCTCTCAGCACCGGCCGCTGAGTGGTGCGCGGGTGGCCTCACTGGGAGCGGCAGTATGCATGGTTGCCGGCTCACGGCGCCGCGAACAACTGGAGCCGGTACGCGAAAGGGGCCTCCCCGGATGGTGGGGAGGCCCCTTTCGGATTACTCCTCTGCCTCGTCGGCTGACGACCTAGCGGAACGGCAGCGCGTAGAGGACGCCGCCCTCGCCCGCCGGACACTGGACGGACTTGTCGGTGGCCAGCGCGTTGAGCGTGCAGTCACGCGGGATGTGGTCGCCGATCGTGCGATCGTAGATCTCGCCGTAGTTACCGACGGCGGCGATCGCCCGCTGGATGAACTGCGCGTCGACGGAGTCGAAGCCCAGGGTCGAGACCGAGCCACCCTCGTAGGGCACGCCCAGCAGGCGGGCGATGCCGGTGTTCGGCGGGCTCGCGGCCTTGGCGGCCACGTTCGCCTGCGTGATCCCCTCTTCCTCGGCAGCGATCAGGCCGTGGACGACCCAGTTGACCACGTCCTTCCACTCGCTCTCGTTGTCGCGAACGCCCGGTGCGAGCGGCTCCTTGGAGATGATCTGCGGGAGGATCTTGTAGTCGGCCGCATCGTCTCGAACCGCGATCCGCGAGGCGAGGTCCGAAGCGTCCGCGGTCAGCACGTCACAGCGCCCGGCGAAGAACGCTTCGGCGACATCGGTGCTGAGACCGCCCTTCGTGTCGTATTCCAGACCGATGTCGGTGAAGTGGTCAGCGACGTTCTGCTCGGTCGTCGTACCCGTCTGCACGCAGATGATCGCCTCGGCCATGTCGGACGTCGTGTCGTAACCCGAGTCATTGCGCACGGCGAAGCCCTGACCCGTGTAGAAGGTCGTCTGCGCGAAGTCGACTCCCAGCTCGCGGTCACGCGAGGCGGTGATCGTCGTCGTGCGGATCAGCACGTCGATCGTCTCGTCTGCGAGCAACTCGAAGCGAGTCGAGGCGTCCGAGGCGTCCACGAACTCGACGGCGTTGGCGTCGCTCAGGACAGCGGCGGCGATCGCCTTGCAGAACTCGATGTCGAATCCGCTCACGCTGCCGTCGGCCTCCTTGAAGCCAAACAGCGGCTGCGTCTGCTTCACGCCGCAGAGCAACTCGCCACGGTCCTGGATGGTGGCTACGGTTCCGCCGTCGCCGTCGTCACCACCAGGACAGGCGGTTGCGAACACCAACGCAAACAGCCCGAAGGCGAGCAATGTAAGTCTCTTCAATGGAACCCCCTGGTTCTGGCGTCACGTTTTTCCTGCGTAATCAGGGATGATAGAAACCGTCGCTGCCAGCCGTCAAACGGATCGAGGCCAGGCAGTGGCTCTGCGTGGCCCGCTTATCAGCGAATCACGCCCGTGTTCCGCAGCTTCTCGATCTCGTCCGCGCTGATCCCCTGCTCGCGCAGCAGCTCGTCCGTGTGGCTCCCGAGGGCTGCCGAGCCGGACGCGATCGTAGACGGGGAGCGCGAAAGATCGACGATTGGCGCTGCCTGGCGCTGCGCGCCGAGCTGCTCGTGCTCGACCTCCACGAAGTGTGTCGCGCCCTGCGGATCGTCGGCGACCTCTTCGGGGAAGTGGACGGGCGCGGCCGGCACGCCGGCCTCGGCGAAGCGATCCAGCCAGCGCTCGCGGGTGTCGCCGAGCAGCACGGCCGCGACCTGCCGCCGCACCTCCGCCATGCGCACGCGCTGCTCCGCCGGGTCGCCGCCCTCCTCGTCCTCCGGGCTCTCGTCGATGCCGAGCACGCCCTGCGCGGCGGCGCGGGTGGGGGGAGTGAGCGCGCCGATCGCGATCGCGCCGTCGCTCACGAGGTAGCCGCCGTGGAAGGGGCCGCCCAGCGTGCCGTGGTAGCGGATGCGCGCGTCCAGCACCTCGCGGTAGGAGGCGCCGCCCGCCCGCAGCTCGGCCACCTCGGCCATCAGCGGGTCGCGCACGGCAGCGTCCGTGACCGGCTCGCGCATGTTGAACATCCCGGTCTGGGAGAGCACGGAGCGCAGCAGCGAGGCGGAGACGACCTGTCCCTCGCCCGTGCGCTCACGGTGCAGCAGCGCGGCGCAGACGCCCATCGCCAGCGCGATGCCGGTCGAAAGGTCCGCCATCGTCACGCCGGTGCGCATCGGCGCGCCGTCCTCGCTGGTCTTCTCGCCCATCACCATCGCGCCGCCGTAGGCTTCGGCGACGATGTTGCTGCCCGGCAGGTCGGCGAGCGGGCCGGTCGAGCCGAAGCCGCTGACCTCGGCGTAGATCAGGTCCGGCCGCAGGGCGGACAGCGTCTCGTAGCCGAACCCCAGCCGCTCCGGCACGCCCGGCCGGTAGTTGTGCACCACCACGTCGAAGCCCGGAACGATGCGGTGCAGCAGCGCTCGCCCCTCGACGGTTGCGAGGTCGATAACGAGGCTGCGCTTGCCGCGGTTGAGGTACTGGAAGACCTTGCTCTGTCCCGGCGCGACCGCGCCGGTGTTGCGGAACGGATCGCCCTCGGGCCGTTCGATCTTCACCACGTCGGCGCCGAGGTCGGAGAGGTGCATGCCGGCGTAGGGGCCGGCGTAGATGATCGAGAGGTCCAGTACGCGAATCCCGTTGAGCGGCCCGTCCGCCATCAGACGCCCTCCGCCTCCGGCGCGGCGGCCGGGTAGTACTGGCGGCGGGCCGCGGCGCGTAGCTCCCCGCGGTGGTCCGGGTGCGCGACGGCGATCAGCTCCTCGGTGCGCTGGCGCTGGCTCTTGCCCGCGAGCCGGGCGATCCCGTGCTCCGTCACCACGTAGTCGGCGAACGAGCGCGGAATTGTGACGTAGGAGCCGTCGGCCACCCGCGAGACGATGCGGCTCAGCTCGCCTCCGCGCGCGGTCGAGGGCAGCACCGTGATCGCCTTGCCCTCGGGTGCGATGAAGGCGCCGATGTGGAACTCGGGCTGCCCGCCCGTGCCGTGGTAGACGGTGGTACCGAGCGACTCGGCGCAGATCTGGCCGGTGAGGTCCACGCTCAGTGCGTTGTTGATCGAGGTCATGCGCCGCTGCTGGGCGACGACCTGGATCTGGTTGACTTCGCGCACGGAGCGCGTCTCCAGCGGGCCGGCCTCGAGCCAGCGCGCCTCCTCGTCGTTCCACGGCGCCACGCTCGTGGTCACATGCAGGCCGGGCTCGAGCGACTTGCGGCTGGAGTTGACCGTGCCCTCCATCATCAGCTCGAGCACCGCGTGCGGCGTGACCTCCGAGTGCCAGCCGAGGTCGCGCTTTCCGTCGAACGCGCCGAGGTCGCCTAGGAACACGGAGGTGCGCCCCGCGCCGATCTGGATCGTGTCGCCGTCCCCGAGGATGGCGTTGACGTGCCCGGCGATCGTGATCGCCTCGGGCGGGTGCTCTCGCGGGGGCGGTGGCGGGCGGCTGGTGGTCTCCGTGAGCACGAAGGCGGAGACCTCGGTCACGTGCAGCCGCTCGGTCGTGCGCACGTTCGGGAGCCAGGGGCAGACCTCGAGGATCGAGGTGCGCGCTCGGCGCACGAAGTCGCCCTTGTGCCAGGGCACCCCGCCGAAGTGGATGTAGCCGTCGTCGTCGGGCGGTGCGCAGTTCGACATAAACACATCGATCGGCTCGTGCGATCCGCGGTCGTCGTAGTGGCGGAACTGCGTCGAGAACAGCTGCGGGTAGTAGTCGGCGCGCAGTGACTCCAGCGCGGCCCGCCCGCTCGGTCCGGCGTAGACCTCGAGGTTGATGTCGAAGCCGAGCGCGGCGAACTCGTCCTTGAACCACTGCTGCTCGGTGGAGGGCGCGCAGGCGCGGATCCTGACCTCGCGATCCAGTTCGGAGATGCGGGCGATCAGCGCCGGCATCACGGCGTAGGCGTCGCCGCCGATCGGCGTGAAGAGCGTGTTGCCGCGCTGCACCAGCTGCGCGGCCTCGCCGGGCGACAGCAGTCTCGCCTCGTATTCCTCGCGCCAGCCCACGCTGCCCCCGATCAGCCGCGATCGCCGCGCGAGCCCGTCTCAGCCCTCGGCGCGTCCGCATGGTAGCGCGGCGAGCCGCGGACGCAGAACGGCCCCCGCTGGGGGGCCGCTCGTGCGTCTTGCCGGGCAGGCGTGCTACCCGAGGAAAGCCGAGACGGCGTCCATGAACGCGTCGACCTGCTCCAGCTGCGGCAGGTTGCCGGCCTCTGCGATGGTCACCAGCTGCGAGCCGGGGATCAGCGCGTTGAAGGCCTTGCCGTACTCGGGCGGGATCTGCCCGTCCGACTCGCCCCAGACGACCAGCGTCGGCGACTGGATGCGGTGGATGCGCTTGTCCAGGCCGCGGTCCGGGAACTGCCAGATGAAGCGGCTGCCCGAGGTCTGCGCGCGCGTGCGCTGGATCGAGATCTCGGGGTCGCGCGTCGGCGGGTTGTACTCCTGCGCGACCTCGGACATCGGGTCGTGCCACATCAGGCTCGGCAGGGTGCGCCGCGGCGTAGCGAAGTAGTCGGGGCAGGGGTGCTCCTCGATCCACAGCCCGTAGGCGTCGATCAGCACCAGCTTGTCGACACGGTGCGGGCTGAGCGCGGCCAGCTCGGCAGCGAACATGCCGCCCAGCTCGTGCCCCATGAGCACGACGCTGTCGAGGCCCAGCGCGTCGAGCAGGTCGTTGTGGTAGACGACGGTGTCGACCGGGTCGTCGATGTGCTGGAGCCCGCTGGAGTCACGGAAGCCGGGGAAGATTGGCGCGATCACGCGGTAGTGCTCGCTCAGCCGCTCCATGAACGGGAACCAGCCGTACTCGGCCATCATGTTATGCAGGTAGAGGAGCGGCGGGCCGTCGCCGCCCTCGCGCACTTCGATCTCGAAGGCGCCGTCCCGGACCGAGAGGGTCCTCGTCGTGTGGCTCGTGGCTGTCGTCAACCTGTACCTCCGTGCTGAACCGCCCGCCGGTCCCTCCGGCGGGCGGTGCTGAGCGATGCTTCTGCTATCCGCCGATCGGCGCCGGCGTCACGCGCTGCGCGAGCGGGCGAGGCGACCAGCGGTCTTCCCAGTCCTCGTCGTCCCAGACGTCGTGGATCTGCGGGAGAACCTCTTCGCCGAACATCTTGATGTTCTTCATCGTGGTCTCGCGGCGCATGTTCCCGATCTGCAGCAGCGGCAGCACGTGGCCGACGCGCAGGCTTGTCGAGATCTCGCGCAGCTTCTCGGCGACCTCGTCCGGGCTGCCGGCCACGATGTTGCCTTCCTCGACCAATTGGTCCCAGGACGGGCCCCCGGCCGCGGGCGCCGTGCGGCCCGCCTCCGGGGTGGACTCCTGCGCGAGCGCGAGGCTGCGCTCGAAGCCGGCGCGGATCGAGGCCTCGGTGCGGTAGCCGGGCGCCTCGGGGAAGTAGCGGCCGGTGGAGCCGAGCAGCTTCTGGTAGAAGAACTCGACGCCCTCCTGGTACTCCGCCTTGGCCGACTCGTAGGAGTCGGACACGAGGGTCAGCTGCATGTAGGCGGCGCGGTACGGCGTCTCGTCGGCGCCGAGCTCGCGGACGCGGCTCCAGTAGCCGTTGAGGGTCTGCTGGGCGCGCTTGTAGCCGCCGTAGCTGAGCGCCGCGTAGACGTGGTCCTTCTCGATCGTCCAGTCCCAGGTCTCGATCGAGCCGCCGCCGGGCACCCAGATCGGGGGACGCGGCTCCTGCGCGGGACGCGGCCAGATGCTGACGTAGCGCAGCTTCGTGTACTTGCCGTTGTAGTGGAACGGCTCGCGCGTCTCCATCGCCTTCTTGATCAGGTCCTCGGCCTCGTAGTAGCGCTCGCGGAAGGTCGAGGGCGACATGCCGTAGACCCAGTTCGTGTCCTGCGAGGTGCCCACGGGGAAGCCGCAGACCACGCGCCCGCCGGAGATCACGTCGATCATCGACATCTCCTCGGCGACACGGGTGGGTGGGTTGTAGAGGGCGATCGAGGTGCCCAGCACGATCAGGTTGGCCTTGCTGGTGCGGCGCGCGAGGGCGGCCAGCATGATGCTCGGCGAGGGCATCGTGCCGTACATGTTGGCGTGGTGCTCGTTGACGCAGATGCCGTCCAGGCCGACCTGCTCGGCGTACTCGAGCTCGTCGAGGTACTCGTTGTAGAGCTCGTTCCCGATCTGCGGATCGTAGACCGAGTTCGGGAGGTCCACCCAGATACCCGCTGACTTCCAGTCGGGGCCGTGCGGCGGCTCTTCCGGCATCGCCGAATACGGCATCAGGTGGAACATACTGACCTTCATCGAGACCTCCTTTGGCCTGCTAGTGTGCGGCCTGCTTGATCGGCGGCGTGTTGCCGCCCGGCCATAGCCCGGCCATGGCGCTGCTCGCCGATCGAGGCGCGCCCAACGGTTGATAGCAGAGCGCGCCCCTGCGGGCAAACGCGGGGGCCTTGCGATGGCGTGATCCGCGGCGCTCGATCGGTCCGCGGAACCCCGCGGAACCCCCTGCCCCGGTGCGCCGCCGCTTGCTCCCTGGGCGTAGCCTCTCCGCCGAACCGGCGAGGAGGACGCGATGGAACTCGGTGCTTGCTTCCCCACGAACGAGATCGGCTCGGACCCGGCCGCGATCCGCGACTGGGCGCAGGCCGCCGAGGACCTCGGCTACGACCTGATCGAGGTCTACGACCACGTCCTCGGCAGCGACCCCTCCGATCCGCCGCAACCGGGCCGCGCCGAGCGGCGCGGCTACTACACCAGCAGCACCGACTGGCACGAGCCGATGGTGCTGATGGGCTTCCTGGCGGCCGTGACGACCCGACCGCGCTTCCTCACCGGCATCCTCGTGCTGCCGCAGCGCCAGACAGCGCTCGCGGCAAAGCAGGCCGCCGAGGTGGCCATCCTCTCCGGCGGCCGGCTGCTGCTCGGGATCGGCATCGGCTGGTCCGACATCGAGTACCGCGGGCTCGGCCTGGGCGAGGTGTTCCGCGCGCGCGGGCGGCGTTCGGAGGAGCAGATCACGCTGATGCGGCGGCTCTGGACGGAGCCGCTCATGAGCTTCGAGGGCGAGTTCGACTCGATCCCGGAGTCCGCGATCAGCCCGCGCCCGGAGCAGCCCATCCCCGTCTGGATAGGCGGCCACGCGCCCGCCGTGCTGGACCGCGTCGGGCGCATCGCCGACGGCTGGGTGGCCGGCTGGGCGCGCCCGGACTACCTGGCGGCTGGCATCGAGCAGATCCACGAGGCGGCCCGTGCGGCCGGCCGCGACCCGGCGGAGATCGGCATCGAGACGCGCGCGCGCGTCTCGCGCTGGGGCCCGGAGCAGCAGGCCGAGCACGCGCGGCTCTGCGAGGAGGCGGGCGCGACACACTTCGCGCTGCACACCCTCGAGGGCGGCCTCACCACCGTCCAGCAGCACATCGACGCGCTGCGCGACTTCCGCGACGCCTTCGGCGCGGCGTAGCGCGCGCCGCGCCGGCCGTCAGCGGCCGGTGAATCAGCGTCCCGTGAATCGGGGCTCGCGGCGCTCCCGGAAGGCGTTGATGCCCTCCTGGTGGTCGGCGCTCATGTTGGAGATGCCCTCGAGCGTGAGCGAGAGGTCGAGGTTCGTCCCGGCGACCGCGCGCAGCGGCTGGTTGATCGATGCCTTCGTGCCCTGGATCGCCACTTTCGGGCCGTTCGCGATCCGCGAGACGAAGCTGTCGACCAGCTCGTCCAGCTCGTCGGCGGGGACGGCGCGGTTGATCAGCCCGATCTGCGCCGCGCGCGTGGCCTCGATCAGCTCGCCGGTGTAGAGGAACTCGCGCGCCCGCGCGTAGCCGACGAGCGCGGGCCAGAGCACGGCGCCGCCGTCGCCGGCGACGAGTCCGACGCTGACGTGCGGATCGCCGATCACGGCGCCCTCTGCCGCGAACACCACGTCGCAGGCGAGGGCGACCGTCGCGCCGAGGCCGACCGCCGCGCCGTTGAGGCGCGCGACCACGGGCTGGCGCGCCTCCAGGATGGAGAGCACGATCCGCTTGCCCTCGACGCTGGTGCGCGCCCAGACGGAGGGGTCGTCGATCATCTCCTGCAGCCAGGTCATGTCGCCGCCCGCGGAGAAGGCGCGACCGGCGCCGGTGAGCACCACGACGTCCGTGCCGTCGTCGTCGTGGATTTCGGAGAAGACGCGCGACATCTCCTCGTGCATCTGCGCGTCGAAGGCGTTGAGCGCCTCCGGGCGGTTCATCGTCAACCGCAGCACGCGCTCCTGCTGCTCGATCAGGATCGTTTCGTAGCCCTCGTACTGCGCCATCGTGCGCCTCCGTCCGTCGCGTCGCCGCTGCCGCGTGCGCGCGCTACTCGCCGTGTCTACTCGCCGGTGAAGACGCCGTCGCGCTTCTCCGCCCAGGCGCTGGTCGCCTCGCGGTGGTCGGCCATCTTCGCCGAGTAGTGCTCGTAGGCGAGGCCGAGGTCGAAGACCGAGGAGAGCTTGTCACGCATCAGCGTGTTGACGGTGAGCTTCGTCGCCTTCACGGCGTAGGGCGGCATCTCCGCCAGGCGCTGCGCCAGCTCCATCGAGCGCGCCTCCAGCTCGTCCTCGGGCACGAGGTGGTTGACGATGCCCAGCCGCTCGAGGTCCTCGCCCTCGACGAGGTCGCCAAGCATGAGCAGCTCCTTGGCCTTGTTGATGCCGACGAGCAGCGGCCAGATCAGCGCGCCGCCGTCACCGGCGACGAGGCCGATGTTGACGTGCCGGTCGCCGATACGCGCCCGCGGCGAGGCGACGACGATGTCGCACATCAGCGCGAGGGTGGCGCCGAGGCCGATCGCCGGGCCGTTGACCGCGGCAACGATCGGCTTTTCCAGGTCGAGGTGCGCGCGCAGGATCTCGCCGGTCCGCACCTGGGCGAATTTGGCGCGCGTGTTGCTGCCGCCCTGCTCGTTCATGTGCTGTACGTCGCCGCCGGCGCAGAAGGCGCGGCCCGCGCCGGTCAGCAGGACGGCGCGCGACTCGTCATCGTCCAGTTCGTTGAAGGCGCGGATGAGCTCCCGCCGCAGCGGCGGGTGAACCGCGTTCAGGCGCTCCGGCCGGTTCAGCGTCATCACCAGCACGTGGCCCTCGCGGCGGAACTCGATGTGCTCGTAGCTCGACAGGTCCATGGACGCCCCTCTCGTGGATCGCGTGTCGCGGATGATACCGCCCTGTTCGTCCGGGCCTCGATAGACTGCCCCCGGGAGGACCCGCGCGATGGCCGAAGCGCTCGAGTTCGCTCCCGTAACCGCGGATCGCTGGCCCGATCTCGCGCGGCTCTTCGAGCGCCGCGGCGGGCCGAAGTACTGCTGGTGCATGGTCTGGCGCGAGCTGCCGAGCGGGCAGCGCGGCGAACCCGGCGCGAAGCGCGCCGCCCTCGAGGATCGCGTCGCCCGCGGCGTGCCGGTCGGCATCCTCGCCTACGCGGACGGCGAGCCGGTCGCCTGGTGCTCCGTCGCGCCGCGCGAGACATACCGTGAGCTGGGAGGCGGGGACTATCCCGAGGGCGCCTCGGTCTGGGCCGTCGTCTGCTTCTTCGCCAACCGCGAGCTGCGCGGCAGCGGCATCAGCGCGCGGCTGCTCGACGCCGCCTGCGAGGAGGCCGCCCGCGCGGGCGCCGACGTGATCGAGGGCTACCCGGTCGACCCGGACTCGCCGAGCTACCGCTTCATGGGCACCCGCCCGGTCTTCCGCGCCGCCGGCTTCGAGGAGATCGGCAGGGTCGGCAAGCGGCGGCACACGATGCGGCGCCGGCTGCGCCCGGGCGGCGCGCGTGGACATTCGGCGGCCGGGTGACGTACCTTCAGCCGCGCTCAGGCAACATCGCAACAGCAGCAACCAGGGGGTGACCGTGTCGGTCCTGAACTTCAGCGTCGATAACCACATCGCACACCTCGAGATGAACCGTCCCGAGGTCATGAACGCGCTCAACTTCGAGCTCAACCAGGGGCTCGCCGACGCCTGGCGGGAGGTCGAGGAGAACGACGATATCTGGGTCGCGATTCTCAGCGCCCACCCGGACAGCCGTGCCTTCTCCGCGGGGATGGACCTCAAGGAGCGCGCGGAGATGAACGCGGCCGGCATCGACTGGCGCAAGCGGCGGGTCAACGGCAACAGTAACCCGGAGAACGTCTGGAAGCCGGTAATCTCGGCGATCCACGGCTACTGCCTGGCCGGCGGCTGGATGATGGCCCAGCGCTCCGACTTCCGCGTCTGCGCGGACGACGCGATCCTCGGCATCCGCGAGGTGAAGCGCGGGCTGATGCCGCACTGGGTCGCGGACCTGCCGCGCATCATCGGGCTCGGGAACGCCCTTGAGGTGGTGCTGATGGGCGAGTACATCACGCCCGAGCGCGCCAAGGAGATGGGCTTCATCAACGCGATCGTCCCGAAGGACGAGGTGCTGGACGAGGCCTACCGCTGGGCCAACATCCTGCTCGAGAATGCGCCGCTGTCCGTGCGCTGCCTCAAGGAGATCCTCTACCGCACCCACGTGCTGCCGCACGACGAGGCGATGGTGATGGCGAAGCACCTGCTGCACCGCGTCGAGACCAGCGAGGACATCTCCGAGGGCCCGCGCGCCTTCGCCGAGAAGCGCAAGCCGGAGTGGAAGGGCCGCTAACGCGGTTCCACCGGCGCGTATACACAGAGAGCCGCCCGCGAGGGCGGCTCTCTCGTTGCCCGCGAGGCGAGCCGCGCGAGCTACTCGCCGCCGTAGGCGCCGAGCGCCTCGGAGGCGCCGAGCGCCTGCTCGGCGATTGGCGGCTGCTTCTTCCGCATCGGTGTGTCGGACTGGTGCGCGGCGAGGCCGGCATGCGGAACAAATCCGTAAGCGGCGCCGTTAACCTCGAAGGGGCCGCGGGAGGGGACGATGCTTGTGCACTGCGTGCGGCGTTTGCTGCCGCTCCTGCTCGCGGCCGGCCTCGCACTCTCGCTGGCGGCGTGCAGCGGAGCTCCGGACGATCGCCCGAGGCCGCCCACGCCCACCACGACGCCCACGCCCACCACGACGCCCGCGCCCACCACGACGCCCGCGCCCACCACGACGCCCGCGCCCACCACGACGCCCGCGCCCACCACGACGCCCGCGCCCACCACGACGCCCACCGGCTCCAGCGTGCCCGTGACAGGGCCCCTCATCGTCTTTTCCGAGTACCTGGAGAGCGAGCGGCAAGGCGACGAGCCCGGTCCCAATCGACGGGTCTATGTCTACGACGTCAGTACGGGTGGGTACTGGATCGCCCTCGACTACCATCACACGTCCTCCTCCGTGCGGTATGGCGACTACCGCCGCGTCTCGTTGAAGAGCTCCGGGGTTGCGCTGCTCGGTACGAGCCTCCTGGTGTGGGGGGAGGGGCAGGCACGCCGTGTCGATCTGAATGGCTACACCGAGGCAATCCTCTTCAGGGACGAGCTGATCAGGGAGTTGAAGGTCTCTCCCGATGGGCGGAAGGTGGCGATCGCCTACGGCGATACGTTCAACCTCGCGGTGCTCGATACTGCCACCGGCGAAGCGCTCCTGGGGCTCGTCGCCGGTGATCCACGACTGCCGCTCCTGTGGACGATCGCGGAGGGGAGCGGTGAGGAGACCACCGGGGTCCTCACCCTGGGTGACTGGAGCGCCGATAGCGACGCGATCAGCCTCGCCGCCTCAGATGGCTCCTGGGACGACCGGCACTATCTCCCCGATCGGCTTGCCATCGTTGCGCTCGACGGGGAGGCACGCGTCCTTCCCGAAGGGTGGCTCCTCGCCCCCGGCCTCCGCTACGCACTTCGGCCCGGAGAGCGAGTATTCCCCTTTCCTGGAGGAGGCTCATACCTCTGGAAGAGCTTCGATGTGATCGAGGTCGACACGGATGATGTTCTCTGGGCGGTGGAAGTCGCCAAGGGCCAGGGGGTCGTCCCCTCCCAGGGGTCGTGGACGTCGCTGGACCGTGCGGGCGGGGGGTCTGCCACGGATCAGTACGTATTCTTCGAGTTCGGCGACGTGCGCCCACTCCACGTCTACGAAGAGGTTGACGACGCGGCAAGCCGGGCAGTGGAGGCCTGGAACGAGGGAGCGCCGGATCCAGGGGTGACCGCTTACATCCTCGACCTCACGAGTGGCGAAAACGGGGTGCTCTCTCGCACCGAGTGGATCGAGCTTCGAGACCGGGACGTTCGAGTCCCGAAGGCGTGCCACTATGGAGGCACTCAGTGGGGCAGATGCCTCCTGCAGTTCGAGGGACGTGTCGTTTGGGAAGGCGAACCCCAGCTCATCGGGCTGGTTGAGCCTGGCGAGCCCTTCCGGCTGCGTGGCCTGACGCTTCGCGAGTGGGTGCAACCCCGCGAACCCCCGGACACTCCGCCCGCCGAGGAGATGGTCGGGCCGCTGCTCGTCTACCGCCTGATGGGCGCCGAGTCCGGCGTCGGCGACGCGGGCTCGGCGCCCTGGTACCGGCGCGAACGAGTGATGGTCCACGACGCTGGCACGGGCCGAAGCTGGCGAGCCTACGACTGGCGTGTCGAATTCGGCGAGCGCAACCCGCTCTCGCTCCGGCTGGCGCGAAACGGGTTTCTCGAACTGGAAGCAGGCACGGTTCGCTTCGTCTCGCCCGACGGGGAAGTGAGGGCCGTCCTGCTCCAGGATGTGCTTCGGGAGCGGGAGCACATCGGGGCGGTCGATGTCTCGCCGGATGGCGGCAAGGTCGCCATCATGCTGTGGAAAGACGAGGCGCCGGACGGGTTCATCCACCCAGGCGAGGGATACTGGCCGGCCTCGCACACGCTGTTCGTCTTCGACCTTCCCACTGGCCGCACCATCATTCGGGAGGAGTTCGATTTCGAGTGGACGGGTCGCGTTGCCGCCTCGGACTTCTCCACGTTCTGGAGCGGGGACGGGACGCTGCTCGGCATTGTCGAGCACGCGTACGGCGGTACGCTGTTCGCCGGCATCGTCTCGACGGAGCTTGGCGTGGTCCTCGATCCGCCAGCGGGCGTGACCAGGTCGCGGCAGGTCTCGCCAAACATCCGCTACGCAGCCCTGGAGACCTGCTCGTACGCGAGCTGTAGCGGTTTGACGATCATCGAGTTGGGGACCGGGCGCGTGCTGCACCAGTTCGACTACTTCGGGCTGACCGACGGGAGCACCAACTGGACGTGGCTCCCCGCCGATCAGTTCGCCTGGTCCAGCGGGAGCCCGCCTGACCTGTTCGACTTCTACTACGGTCGGCTGGTGCGGGGCGCCGACGATGCAGAGATATCGATACTCACCGTCTCGACGGGCGAGATTGAGGTCATCGACTCCCGCGAATACATCGAGCGGTTCGAGTCCGAACCCCGGCCGTCCGATGCCGCTCCAACGTCCCGAGCTTCCGTCGAATGCCCCGACGACCGAGGGCGGCCCTGTCAGGTCATCCTCGACGGCGAGGTCGTAGGCGAGGGGCGCTGGGGGAGCGTGGTCGGATTCATCGAGATCGACTAGCGCGATCCTCTCAGCCGCAGACACGAGAGCCGCCCGCGAGGGCGGCTCTCGTGTCTGCGATCCCGCGAGCCGCGCCCGCGAGCTACGCGCCGCCGTAGGCGCCGAGCGCCTCGAGGCTGTCGCGCGCCTGCTCGGCGAGGTCGAAGACGACCTGGCGGGCGGGCTTCAGCTCCTCGATGAAGGTCAGGCCCTGGCCGGCGGTGACGTGCAGCCAGCCGTCGAGCTGGTGGTCCTCGATCGCCGTCTCGATCTTGCCGACCAGCATGCCCTGCAGCGGCATCGGCAACACATCGGGAGCATCCTCGCGCTCCCACATCTCCTGGAAGTTGGAGCGCATCGCGCGGACGCGCTTGCCGTCGTAGGCGGTCGAGATCCAGGCGTCCTGCCCGCGGCCCTCGATCAGCCGCTGCTTCTTCTTCATCGGCGTGTCGGACTCGTGCGTCGCCTGCCAGATCGTGCCCGTCCAGACGCCGTCCGCCCCGAGGGCGAGCGCGCCTGCGATGTGGCGGCCGTGCGTGACGCCGCCCGCCGCGAGCACCGGCTTGTCGTAGGCCTTCGCCAGCTCGACGACCTCGGGTACGAGCGAGAAGGTGCCCATCCGCCCGGTGTGCCCGGCGGAGTCCTGCCCCTGCGCCACGATCAGGTCGAGGCCCTGTTCGAGCTCGCGCGCGGCCTGGCGGGCGAGGCCGATCAGGCCCCACACCTTGATGCCGGCGTCGTGCAGCATCTCCAGCGCGAAGGCCGGGCTGCCCATGCCGGAGGCGAAGATCGGGATCTGCTCCTCGATCAGCACGTCGAACTTGGCGCGCGCCTTGCGCAGCAGGTCGACGCGCTTGACGCCCCACGGGCCGGGCGTCTTCGGCTCCGGGATGCCGTGCTCGCGCATCACGCCGTCGACGAAGTCCCAGTGCTGCTGCGGGATCTGAGGCATCAGCTCCTCCGGGGTGCCCTCGACGTACGAGGCGGAGAGCAGGAAGTCGATGCCGAACGGCTTGTCGCCGACGCGCTCGCGGATCCAGTGGATGTCGTTGCGGATCTCCTCCGGCGTCAGCGCGTTGACGCCGTACATGCCGATGCCGCCGGCGTTCGTCACCGCGGCGACCACGTCGCGCGTGTGGGCGAAGCCGACGAGGGGAACCTCGCAGCCGTACTCGTCGCAGAGGCGGGTCTGCATCGGGTCGCGCGTCATCGTTCGAGTCCCTTCACGTAGATCGATTCGTCGGGGTCAGCGACGTAGCCGAGCGAAGTCCAGAATGCCACGGCGCCGGGTTCATTGTGGAAGACGCGGATCGTGGATCGCTCCGCGCCCAGGGCGAGTTGCCGGCGCTCGACCTCCGCCACGAGCCTGGTGGCGATCCCGCGGCGGCGGTACTCAGGGTCCACTGCGAGCCGCGCGAGCCCGGCGCGCCAGCCGTCCCAGCTTCCAATCAACGATCCGACGACGCGATCACCATCGACGGCAACGAGGAACAGCCCGTCATCGTGTTGAATCCTCTGCCGCAGGGCATCCGGGCGGTCAGTCGGGCGTGGGACGGCCTCTGCGCGCCGCCACAGCGCGAGCACGGCGGCGGCATCCTCGTCGCGACACTCCTTGAGCCGGATCGAAGTAGCCATTGCTGCGCTCGAGGTCATGCGGAGGTCACTAGATCGCGCCCGCCTGGCGCAGGATCGGGAGCTGCTCCGGCTCGAGGCCGAGCAGGTCGCAGTAGACCTCGCGGTTGTGCTCGCCGAGGCGGGGCGCGGGGCCCGGCCGGCGCGATTCGATCGTCGAGGTGCGGAATGGGAAGGCGGTGTCGGGGATCGGGCCTGTCTCGGGATGCTCGATCTCGCGGATGAAGCCGCGCACGCGCATCTGCTCGCTGGCGAGCACCTCTTCCATGGTGACGTGGCCGGTGATCGTGAGGCCGTGCGCCTGCCCGATCTCCTGGATCTGCCGGCGGGTGCGCTCCATGCACCACTCGGCGATCGTGTCGCGCACCTCGTCGGCGTGGTCGGGCTTCGGGATGCCGAGCTGGGGGAGGTTCCACAGCTCCTCGGTAAACCACGGCTCCGAGGCGAACCAGGGGTGTCCCATCATCTCGACGGCCGCAGCCCAGTTGCGCTCGCCCCAGACCGCGCCGAACACCACCCAGCCGTCCTTGCACTGGTAGACGCCGGGGAACCATTCCGTATCGAGCTCGCGGGTGACGATCGTGCCGTCCGAGGCGTAGCGATGCACCTCCGGCCGCTGCGTGCTCATCATCGCCCACTGCTTCGAGACGTCGACGTGCTGGCCGCGGCCCGTGCCCACCCTCGCGAGCAGCGCCGCGAGGGTGGCCGTGGCGGCGTTCAGCCCGGCGTCGCACTCGGCGATGAAGGAGCCGGGCTTGACGGGGCCGGCGTCCGGGAAGTCGCGCAGCGCGATCTGGCCCGCGAGCTGGTGGTAGGTGGCCCCGCTCGCGTGCACGACGTTGAGCGGGTAGGCGTGCTCGTCGCGCCTCGGGCCGCTGTACCCGTAGGGAGTGATCGAGGTCACGACCAGCCGCTCGCGGTCCGCCGACAGCGTCTCGTAGTCGAGGCCCAGCTCGTCGGCGCGTGCGGGCGGGCGGTCGTGCAGAAAGACATCGGCGCCCGCGATCAGGTCGCGCAGGATCGCGAGGCCGTCGGCGGTCTCCGGGTCGAGCGTAATACTGCGCTTGTTGGTGTTCAGCAGCAGGAAGAGGCCACTGCGTTCGGGGTCGGGCAGGTCGTCCGGGAAGGGGCCGCGGCGGCGCGCCTCGTCGCCGGCGCCGGGCGCCTCGATCTTGATCACGTCGGCGCCGGCCTCGGCGAGCCACTTGCCGCAGAACGGCCCGCAGACGAGCGAGCACCACTCCACCACACGCATGCCGTCGAGGGGGCGGGCGGTCACGTCGCGGTCCTCTCCGGAGTGCGCGGCGCGCGCGATATGCGGCGCGCTGGTTCATGGGCTGCGCCAGCCTACACGCTGCGCCGCGCTACCAGCAGCGCCTGCCCGCGGGCGCTGCTAGTATCCGCCCGGCGACGCCGCAGCGGCCAGTCATCGCGGGCCGGGCGAGCGCTGAGCGGAGGGCACGGCCATGCGCATCGGCTTCATCGGGCTCGGCAACATGGGCGGCCCGATGGCGATGAACCTGATCAAGGCCGGCCACGATCTCACCGTCCACGATCTGCGCCGCGAGATTGCCGATCCGCACCTCGCCGCCGGCGCGACCTGGGCCGACAACGTGCAGGGAGTCGCCGAGGCAGGCGAGATCGTCTTCACCTCGCTGCCCGGCCCGCCCGAGGTCGAGGCGGTCGCACTCGGCCCCGGCGGCATCCTCGAACATGCCGCCAGTGGCAGCGTCTACATCGACCTCTCGTCCAACTCGCCCACGCTGATCCGCGCGATCCACGCGCGCTTCGCCGAGCGTGGCGTCGCGGTGCTGGACGCGCCCGTGAGCGGCGGCATCACCGGCGCCGCGGCGGGCACCCTCGCCGTGATGGTCGGCGGCGACGCCGATCGCTACGAGGAGCTGAAGCCGGTCCTGGACTCGATCGGCGACAAGGTCAGCTACATCGGCGGCATCGGCAGCGGCATGGTCGCCAAGCTCGTGCACAACATGACCTCGATCAGCTCGCGGATGGCGATCGCCGAGGGCCTGACGCTGGCCGCCAAGGCGGGCGTCGATCCGCACGTGATGCAGCGCGTGCTGCAGGACGGGGCGTTCGGGCAGGGGCACTTCCTCAACCACCGCCTCGTCGACACGGTGTTCGCGCAGCACTGGGATCCGCCCAGCTTCGCGCTCCGGCTCTCGCGCAAGGACCTCGGCCTCGCGACCGAGCTCGGGCGCGAGCTGGGCGTGCCGATGTCGCACGCGGCGCTCTCCGAGCAGGAGATGCTCGCCGCCCTCGGGCGCGGCTGGGGCGAGTTCGACTCCAACATCTTCTTCCGGCTCCAGGAGGAGCGCGCGGGCGTCGAGCTCGGCGGCGGCGAGCCGGGTGCGGTCGGTACTGGCGATGGCGAGGGGTAGGCGCTGATGGCGGACGATCCCGCGCCCGGCCCGCTCGCGGGGAAGCGCGTCCTGGACCTGACGACGGGCGTCGCCGGGCCCGCGGCGACGCAGATGCTCGGCTTCCTCGGCGCCGAGGTGATTCGCGTGACCAGCGCGATGATCCCGCGCATCCGCGCCACCGACGACGACCCCGCGATCAACGTGCTCTACCTCAACAAGGAGTGCGTGCGCCTCAACCTCCGCGATCCGCGCGGCCTCGACCTCGGGCGGCGGCTCGCCGCGCAGTGCGACATCGTCGTCGAGAACCAGCGGCCGGGCTCCGTCGCGCGGCTCGGCCTCGGCTACGAGGCGCTGCGCGAGCTGCGGCCGGACATCATCGCGATCTCGCTCAGCGCCTCCGGCCAGGGTGGCCCCGACGAGCACGAGGTCGGCTACGCGCCGAACTTCGTCTCGCGCAGCGGCGTCGGGCTCGCCTCGGGCTATCCGGGGGGGCCGCCCGGCGAGTACGTGAACTGGCCGGACCTGATCAGCTCGCAGTGGCTGGTCTTCGCCGTGCTCTACGCGCTGCTGCACCGCGAGCGCACCGGGGAGGGTCAGTACCTCGATCTCTCGGCCAACGAATCGCTGACCACGCTGGTCGGCGACCTGCTGCTGGACTCGGCGCTGAACGGGCGCAACGCGGAGCCGCAGGGCAACCGTGAGCCGACGATGGCCCCCCACGCCGTCTACCGCTGCGCCGGCGAGTACGAGTGGGTCAGCATCGCCATCGGCACGGACGGGGAGTGGCTCGCGCTCTGCGAGGCGATGGGCCGTCCCGAGCTGGCCGAGGATCCGCGCTTCGCCGGCGTGCTGGAGCGCCTCGATCACGAGCAGGAGCTGGACGCGCTGATCGGGGAGTGGACCAGCTCGGAGCCGCCCGGGGACCTCGCGGCGCGGCTGCAGGCGGCGGGCGTCGCCGCCGCGCCGGTGCTCAACGGCAAGCAACTGCTGGAGGATCCGCACCTGCGGGCGCAGGGTCGCTGGGTGGAGGTGGAGCACGCAATCCTCGGGCCCAAGTGGGTGATGACGCCGCCCTGGAGCCTTTCGGACACGCCGGCGGGGGTGCGCCACGCGGCGAAGCTGCAGGGCAGCGGCGAGCGCTACATCTACGGGGAGCTACTCGGCCTCAGTGACGCGGAGCGCAAGGAACTCGTCCACGACAACGTGATCCACTGAGCCGGGGCGCGCCGCTCCCCCCTGACCGCGCGAGCCCGTACCATCGCCCGGCGCAGCGCAGGCGCGACGGCGCCCCGAGGGCAGGAACAGCCCGGAAGCGAGGAACCGACCATGCAGTACGACGTGATCGTCGTCGGCGCGGGCAACGCCGCCCACGCAGCCGCCGTCTCCGCCCACGAGCACGGCGCCGAGCGGGTGCTCATGCTGGAGAAGGCGCCCGAGGAGCTGCGCGGCGGCAACACCCACTACAGCGGCGGCCTCTTCCGCTTCGCCTTCGAGCAGCCCGAAGACCTGCTACCGATCGTCCCCGACATCGAGAAGCAGATTCCCGGCTTCACGCAGAACATCAAGCCCTACGGCGCCGCCCAGTTCCGCACCGACCTCGACCGCGTGACCGAGGGTTCGTCGGACCCGGAGCTGTCCGAGGCGCTGATCGGCCGCTCCTACGAGACGGTCCGCTGGATGGTCGAGCAGGGCATCGTGATGGGCCCCGCTACCGACCTCTCCGCCGTGAAGTACGAGGGCGCGGTGCGCTGGCCGCAGGGCGCCGTGATCCGCGCGGTCGGCATCGGCATCGGGCTCTCGCGCATGTGGTTCAACATCGCCGCCGAGCGGGGCATCGAGCTGCGCTACGGCACGGGTGCGCGCTCCGTCCTGCAGGACTCCAGCGGCGCAGTCAGCGGTGTGCTGGTGAACGACGCGGACGGACTGCACGAGATCGAGGCGGGCGCGGTGATCCTCGGCTGCGGCGGCTTCGAGGCGAATCCCGAGTGGCGCGCACGCTACCTCGGCCGGCCCTGGGACACGGCCCGCGTGCGCGGCACGCGCTACAACAACGGCGACGGACTGCGCATGGCCCTGGAGGTCGGCGCGCTGCCCTACGGGCAGTGGTCCGGCAGCCACGGCACGCCGATCTCCGCGGAGGCGCCGATGTACGGCGACCGCAGGCTCACGGACCAGACCAACCGGCTCTCCTACCCCTTCGGCGTCGCCCTCAACGCCGACGGCGAACGCTTCATCGACGAGGGCGAGGACTTCCACCTGCTCACCTACGCGAAGACCGGAGGCGCGGTGCTGCGCCAGCCCGGAGGCATCGCCTACCAGATCTTCGACTCGAAGGTGTTCGAGGCCCTCGAGCCGCGCTACCGCACGAGCGACCCGATCGTGGCGGACACGCTGGAGGAGCTCGTCGCGCAGTTGCCGCTCGACCATGAGACGGCGAAGCAGACGCTCGACGCCTTCAACGACGCCGTCCTCGGCGGGGGCGCGTTCGACCCCGGCATCCGCGACGGGCTGAAGACGGAGGGGCTGGAGCCGGAGAAGACCAACTGGGCGCAGCGGCTGGACTCGCCGCCGTACCGCGCCTACCCGATCACCGGCGGCATCACCTTCACGTTCGGCGGCGTGCGCGTGAACACGGACTCCGAGGTGATCAGCACGGACTGGGCCCCGCTCCCCGGCCTCTACGCCTGCGGCGAGATGGTCGGCGGCCTCTTCCACTACAACTACCCCGCTGGATCGGGCCTGATGTCGGGCTCGGTCTTCGGTCGCGCCGCCGGACGCTCCGCCGCCGCGCACGTCGGCGGCTAACGAGACGCGTGGTCATCCGGCAAACGGCGTAGACGCTCACACTGAGCGCCGATAGGATGCCGACAGGATGACAAGCCTGACGCCCGCCTTCGGGCGAGCGTGGGAGGGGAGGCAGCGCGGGTGACGTTCGTCATCACCCAACCCTGCATCGACGTTCAGGACCAGTCCTGCGTCGAGGTCTGCCCGGTCGACTGCATCCACTTCGACGCAGGCGAAGACCGGATGCTCTACATCGAGCCCGAGGTCTGCATCGATTGCGGCGCCTGTGAGCCCGCCTGCCCGGTCACCGCGATCTTCGCCGAGGCCGACCTGCCCGAGGATCAGGCGCACTTCCTCGAAATCAACACTCTCTGGTTCGACGATGCAGCGGCCGCGCGCGCGATGGTTGGCGGCGGTGCGGCTCCGGCTGCTGCCGCCGCCCCGGCGGCAGCCGAGCCCGAGGCTGAGCCCGACGCTGCCGCGGAGGCGCCTGCCGCCGAGGCTGCCGCGGAGGAGCCTGCTGAGGCGCCCGCCGAGGCGGCAGCTGAGGCTGCACCGATGGTCGCAGCCGCCAGCACGCAGATCGAGGCCGTCGAGGAGCACGGGCAGCACGGTGGCCCCGCCGTCTCGCAGTACGGCCAGCCCTCGCCGATCGGGGCGATCGCGCTCGCCGCAATGCTCTTCATGCTGATCGGGGTCTTTTTGGCGCCGGGTGACCCCGTCAACGGCGGCACGCCCACCATCGGCGGGATCATCGACATCATCCCCAGGCTGGGGATCTTCCAGAACCTGCAGGGACCCCCGGAGCTCGGCGTCCTGTTGCTGCCGCCGGCGTTGCTGTTCCTCCTGATCTTCGTCGTCCAGCAGGCGCGCGAGCTGCGCGGCTTCGACTCGAAGCGCGAGCGGGTGATGGCGGGCTGGCGCGAGGCCGGCGTGCCCTGGCGGCGCAGCGAGGAGTCGCGCCGCCACGAGCTGGAGGCCACGATCAGCCAGCTCGCGAACGACCGCTTCCCGTTCCCGGACGACACGCACCCTGACTACCGGACGTACGTCAACGTCCCGGAGCCGCAGCTGGCGCTGGAGTTCACGGCGGGCGGCGCCTCGCGCTCGCAGGTGTTCCCGGACATCGTCGTCGTCGAGCACCCGCGCAACCGTCCGATCATGGTCGCGCAGGTGGAGACGAAGGAGACGGTGACGCGGCGCCAGGCGGAGCTGGTATGGGCGCAACTCGAGAACGACGATGCGCCGCTCTACATCTACGTGCCGTCCGGCTTCGCGGCGCGCGCCCGCGACTACGCGATCGCCGCGGGCATCCAGCACGCACGCATCCGCACCTGGCGTCGCCAGCCGGGCGGGATGCTCGTCCGCGAGCTCTAGCCGCCCGTTTCGCGGTCAAGGTTCGTCTCGCTCCAGCCTTCTCGCGAGGTCGCATTGCGACGTTCGGGCAGGTAACGCGCAACTACTATTCGCGCCAACGAAACGCTCTGCTCGCGTTGGTGTAGTGTCCGGGCCGTTCCCCGTATGAGAGTCGGCAAGGCGTTCTGAAGTGAACTACAACCCCCAGATCTTCCGGGGAGATGTCTTCGGTGGCGTCACCGCAGCCGTGGTGGGGCTGCCGGTAGGTCTGGCCTTCGGTGTGGCGTCGGGCCTGGGGGCGGTCGCCGGGATCTACGGGGCGATCGCGGTCGGGTTCTTCGCCGCCGTCTTCGGCGGGACGCGCTCCCAGATCTCCGGTCCGACCGGACCGATGGCCGTGGCGATGGCGGTCATCGTCACGACTCACGCCGGGAGCCTCGCCGAGGCGTTCACGGTCGTGATCATGGCCGGGCTGATCCAGATCCTGCTCGGCGTGCTGCGGATCGGGCGCTTCGTCGCCTACACGCCGTACTCGGTCATCTCCGGCTTCATGTCCGGCATCGGCGTGATCATCATCCTGCTGCAGACTCTGCCGTTCCTGGGCTCTCCCGTCGCGACGGGCGGCCCACTGGACGCGATCCGCGAATGGCCGGACGCGCTCGGCGATCTCAACGCCAGCGCGCTCGCGATCGCCGTCGTCACGCTCGCCGTGGGCGTGGTCTGGCCGACGCAGCTGAGGAAGTACCTGCCCCCCCCCCGCTGGCGGCCCTGATCGCCGGGACTCTGCTGAGCGTGCTCTGGCTGAGCGATACGCCGGTCATCGGCGTGGTGCCGACCGGTCTGCCGGACCTGCACCTGCCGGAACTCTCGCCGAACATCCTCGCGCGCTCGGTCCAACCGGCGCTGATCCTCGCGCTGCTCGGCTCGATCGACAGCCTGCTCACCTCGCTGGTGGCCGACTCGATGACGCGCACGCGGCACGACCCGAACCGGGAGCTGGTGGGGCAGGGCATCGGCAACACGATTGCCGGGTTCATCGGTGCGCTGCCGGGCGCCGGGGCGACCATGGGCACGGTGGTGAACATCCGCGCCGGTGGGCGGACGCAGGTCTCGGGGGCGCTGCGCGCGTCGATCCTGCTGGCGCTGGTGCTCGGCCTCGGGCGCTACGTCGAGTCGGTCCCGCACGCGGCGCTAGCCGGCATCCTGATGAAGGTCGGCTGGGACATCATCGATTGGCGCTTCATCACGCGGGTCCACCGCGTGCAGCGGGAACACCTGATCGTGATGCTGATCACGCTCGGGCTGACCGTCTTCCTCGACCTCGTGACTGCCGTGGCGATCGGCCTGATCGCCGCGGCGATGGCCAGCGCGCGGCAGTTGGAGCGGCTCCAGCTGGACAGCGTGGTATCGGTGCCGTTGCTGGACCAGAGCTTCCTCGCGAGTGCCGACGAAGCGGAAGAGGGAGACGTGTTCTCCGCGCGCGTGGGCATGGTGTCGCTCCGCGGGACGTTCTCCGTCGCCTCCTCCAGCAAGCTGGTCAGCACGATCGGCGTCGACATCCGCGACCACGAGGTCGTGATCCTCGACTTCTCCGAGACCGTCTACATGGACGACAGCGCCGCCCTGGTGGTGGAGCAGATGATCGACATCGCCATGGCCGAGGATACCGAGTGCATCGTGATGGGCCTCCACGGCATGCCGGCCCGCACCCTCGAGGCCCTGAACGTGCTGGAGCGCGTTCCCGCGGATCGCTTCGTCGGGACCCTGGACGAGGCGAGGGAGGCGGCGGCGCGGCTGCTCGCGGCGTAGCGGGGGCTACTCCCGCCGCCTGCTCAGCGCCGTGTCGAGTGCGTCATGCGCCCCGGCACACCGAGATCCGGCGCACCCGCCAGCGAGGCGATCGCGCTCAGCTCGCCGGCGTGCGCGAAGAGATGGCCGATGCTCCTCGACAGCAGGTCGCTCACGCTCTGATCGCGTCGCAGGCTGGGCGAGCGGCGGACGACCTCCTCGAGGCGCGAGGCGTCGAGGCGGCGCAGCCAGGGAATCGCGCGTGAGCGCACGCGCCGGAACGCCTCGATCGCGGCTGCGAGGTCCGGCGCCGAGGGCGCGTCGCCGAAGTTGACGCGCTGGTCCTCGAGCCAGGGATCGCGAGCGAGGCCCTGCAACTCCGCGTTCCAGTAGTGGTCCTGCTGCTTCGCCACATGGGCGACGATCCAGCCGGCGGAGTTGAGCCGGCCGGCGCCGTCCGCCGGCGCCCCGCCCGCATCGAGGCCCGCGATCGCCTCCGCGACCCGCTCGAACTCATCGAACGCATCGAATAGCAGGCGCACGAGCGTCGGCGGTCCAGAGTCGGGCTGAATTGTCACGCGCGCAGTCTAGCGCGGCGGCAGGCGGCGCAGCGCGATCGAGGATGTCCGGACCGGCTGCACGATTCTCGGCTGTACGGCGGGGCGCTGTGCGCCCAGTTCAGCACGCAGCCACTGCTCCACCAGCAGCACGGCGGCGCCTCCAAGCAGTACCCCCAGGACGGTTGCGAACAGCATTCCTCACCTCCCGCACATAGAACGCATGTCCGCCACTCAGGACGCATAGTGGAACATGCGTACGTCAATGTCAAGCACAGACGTGCGGATCTGCCGTGCCGGGAGTCGGTCGGGGGTCAGGAGTTGATCTGCGGCTCGTCCTCGATCAGGGTCGCGCCGCCGAGGTAGGGGCGCAGCACCGCGGGCACCTCGATGCCGTCCGGGCGCTCGTATTGCTCGAGGAGAGCGGCGAGCGTGCGCGGCAGCGCGAGGCCGGAGCCGTTGAGCGTGTGCATGTGGCGCACGCGGCCCTCGGCGTCGCGGTAGCGCAGGTTGGCGCGGCGCGCCTGGAAGTCGAGGAAGTTGGAGCAGGAGGAGACCTCCAGCCACTCGCCGGCGCCGGGCGCCCAGATCTCGATGTCGTAGGTCATCGCCGCCGCCGCGCCCACGTCCTGCGCCGCGAGCCGCACCACGCGGTAGCGGAAGCCGAGCGCGCGCACGACCTCGAGCGCCTCGTCGAGCAGCGTCTCCAGCTCGTCCCAGGAGCGTTCCGGCTCGCAGAACTTGACGAGCTCGACCTTGTCGAACTGGTGGCCGCGCTTGATGCCTCGCACGTCGCGGCCGGCGCTCATGCGCTCGCGGCGGAAGCAGGGCGTGTAGGCGACGTGATGGATCGGCAGCGCGTCCAGCGGCAGGATCTCGTCGCGGTAGAGGTTGGTGACGGGCACCTCGGCGGTGGGGATCAGCCAGACGTCGTCCTCGTGGTCGCGGTAGAGGTTGTCGCCGAACTTCGGCAGCTGGCCGGAGCCGACGAGCATCTCCTCCCTGACCACGAACGGCACGTAGACCTCGTCGTAACCGCGCTCGCGGTGCAGGTCCAGCATCCAGGCGATGAGCGCGCGCTGCAGCCGCGCCGCCCCCCCGCGCAGCACGTAGAAGCGCGAGCCCGAGATCTTCGTCCCGCGCTCGAAGTCGATCAGCCCGCGCTCCACGCCGATCTCCCAGTGCGGCCGCCGGCCCTCCTCGCCGTCGGGCGTGGCTTCGCTGGAGACGGGCCGCGGCGGGTCGGCGGTCACCGGTGCGCCGTCCGCGACGCCCTTGAGGAGCACGAGCCCGGCCTCCTCGCCGCCCTCGGGGACCGAGGCGTGGAGCAGGTTCGGCAGCTCCAGCAGCAGGCGCTGCAGCTCGTCGTCGCGTTCGCGCACCGAGGCGTCGAGTTCGTCGAGCCGCGCCGCGACCTGGCGCTGAGCGTCGATCAGCCGCTGGCGCTCCTCGGGGTCGCGGGTGGCGCCGATCGCCCTCCCGGCCTGGTTGCGCTCGGCGCGCATGCCCTCGACCTCGCTGAGCAGCGAGCGGCGCGCGCGGTCGGCCTCGAGGATCTCGTCGATCGGCGCCTCGGCGCCGCGCAGCGCGCAGGCGCGGCGCACCTCGTCGGTCTGCTCGCGGATCAGTCGTATCGGCAGCATCGGCTCAGTCCCGCCGGTCCGAGCCGGCCGCAGCCGCCGCGACGGCGTCGGCCGCCTCGATCGCGTCGAGGGCGAGGCGGCGCACGTCCTCCGGGACGGGCGCCGATCCCGCCGGCCCGGCGAGCAGCGCGCCCGGCTCGCTCAGCTCCTCGCGGCTCACCCAGCGCCAGCCCTCGCCCTGGTCGGGCCGTCCGGGCAGGTCCGGCGCGCCCGCCGCGCGGGGGCGGGTGAAGTAGACGAAGTCGATGTGCTGGTGCGGGTTGCCGGGCTCGTCGATCTCGTAGACGCCGATCGTGACCGGCGGCGGCAACTGCCGCGGATCGTCGTGGGAGTAGTGCGTGCTGGTGGGGACGATGAGCGCCTCGACGCCGGTTTCCTCCTCGATCTCGCGCAGCACGGCCTGGATCGGGTCTTCGTTGGGCTCGATGTGCCCGCCGGGGGGCAGCCACAGGCCGAGGCGGTGCCAGTGGAGCGCGGTTCGCCCGTCGTGCGAGAGGAAGCCGGAAACAGTGAAGTGGCGCTCCACGCTGCGAGCCTACGCGGCCCCCGCGCGGAGGGCAACGAAAACGGCGCCTCACGAGACCTCGGGGGAGACCGGGACCGTCCCGGTCAGTCGTCAAGACTGACGCCGGCCGGCGCCATCTGCTCCATGTATGCCGCCAGCGCGGTCACGACGAGGCGCAGGCCGATGCTCGCCCGGCAGAATATTGCCACGCACGAGGGGCTCGCGATAAAATAGACGCAGCGATAGATACAAAGTGTCGTCCTGGTTGCGGGCTTGCCTGGTGGCGAGTCCGCATTTTGTCTCTTGGTCTCATAGGGTCCAGCGGACCAGCGGCTTCGCAGCCGGCGGCTTCGCATCCCTCGGAGGTGGGAAATGAGCGCGAATCGGGTTCTGCTCACGCAACAAGGCCTCAAGCGGCTCGAAGACGAGTTGCACGAACTCCGTACCAGTCGCCGCGTCGAGGTCGCCGAGGCGATCCACGAGGCCCAGGAGCTCGGCACCGCCCAGATCGACGGGCAGTACGAGGACGCCAAGAACCAGCAGGCCTTCCTCGAAGGCCGCATTCGCGAGATCGAACTGCTGCTCGAGAGCGCCGAGCTGATCGACGAGGACGCGGCGCACCACTCCATTGACGTGCGCGTCGGCTCGAACGTCACGGTCCAGCTCAAGGGCGGCGTGCAGCAGACCTTCCAGCTCGTCGGGCCCGCCGAGGCGAATCCGGGCGCGGGCCGCATCAGTCACGAGTCGCCCGTCGGGCAGGCGTTGCTCGGCAGGAAGCGGAATGACAGAGTGAAGGTCAGCGCTCCCGCCGGCGACACGATGATGACCATCGTCGAGGTTCGCTGACCGGCGCGCGCAGGCGTCGTCGCGGCGGCAGAGGGACTGCCGCCGCTGCTGCGCGGGCAGGTGGCCGATGCCGTCCGAACAGGAACTGATCGCGCTGCGCCAACGCAAGCGTGAGCAACTGCTCGCGCTCGGCGACCCCTACCCCGCCCGCACGTCCCGAACCCACGAGGCGGCGAAGGCCGTCGCGCTGTTCGAACGCAACGAGCGCGAGGGCCTCGAGGAGAGCCGCCGAGCGGTCACCGTCGCCGGTCGCGTCACGGCGATCCGCGACATGGGCCGCGCGGCCTTCGTCGACCTGCGCGACGGTTCCGGCAGCATCCAGCTGCACCTTCGGCGCAACGTCCTCGGCGAGCAGTTCGGGCTGCTGGCGCTGGTCGACCTCGGCGACTTCGTCGAGGCGAGCGGGCGGCTCTTTCGCACGCGCCACGGCGAGGTCACGGTCGCCGTCACCCGCTGGCGAGTGCTGACGAAGGCGCTGCGGCCGCCGCCGGAGAAGTGGGCCGGCCTGGTCGACGTCGAGACCCGCTACCGCCAGCGCCACCTCGATCTGATGGCGAACGAGCGGTCGCGCGAGATCGCGCGAGCGCGCTCCGAGGTGCTCGTGGCGGTGCGCCGCTTCTTCCAGCGGCGCGGCTTCATGGAGGTGGAGACTCCGGTCCTGCAGGAGGAGGCGGGCGGCGCGGCGGCGCGGCCATTCTACACGCACCACGGCGCCCTCGACCGCGATCTCGCGCTGCGCATCTCGCTCGAACTGCACCTCAAGCGGCTGGTCGTCGGCGGCTTCGACAAGGTCTTCGAGATCGGCCGCGTCTTCCGCAACGAGGGCATCTCCCACCGCCACAACCCCGAGTTCACGCTGCTCGAGTCCTACGAGGCCTACGCCGACTACGAGGACGTCGCGGACATGGTCGAGGCGCTGTTCCGCTACGTGCTGCGCGAGGTCACGGGCGGCCTGGAAGTCAGGCACGGCGATCAGACGCTCGACCTCGGCGCTCCCTGGGCGCGCACCACCTACCGCGAGGCGCTGCTGGAGCACACCGGCATCGACTACCGCGCGCACCCGGAGGCGGAGCAGATCCGCACGCTCGCCCGCGACCGCGGGATCGAGGTCGCCCCGGACGCCTCGTGGGGGACGGCGCTCGACGCGCTGATGGCCGCCTTCGTCGAGCCGCGCCTGGTGCACCCGACGTTCGTCTTCGACTACCCGGCGGAGCTGTCGCCGCTGGCCAAGCGCAAGCGCGACGACGCCAGCCTGGCCGAGCGCTTCGAGCTGTTCGCGCTCGGCATCGAGCGGGCCAACGCCTACTCGGAGCAGAACGACCCCGTCGAGCAGCGCGAGCGCCTGCTTGAGCAGTCGCAGAAGGCGGCGGGCGGCGACGAGGAGGCGGAACTGGCCGACGAGGACTTCGTGCGCGCGCTGGAGCAGGGGATGCCCCCGGCCGGCGGCCTCGGGGTCGGCATCGAGCGGCTGGTGATGCTCGTCACGGGCGAGCACTCGATCCGCGAGGTCGTGCTCTTCCCGGCGATGCGCGATTCGGGCGGCTAGCGGCGCGTGGGACGCATCCGCGAGGACGTGCACATCCACGCCAGCGCGAGCGCGACGTTCGAACGCCTCGAGGCGACCGCGCGCTACGGCGAGTGGCTGCCCCGCAGCTTCCGCGATGTCGCGGGCGAGCCCGGCCCGCGTGCGCGCCTCGACGGCGTGCTGACGCTGCCGCTGCGTTCCGAGCGCGTCCGGCTGGAAGCCACCGAGCGCGAGCCGCCGCGGCTGCTGCTCTTCCGCGCCGCCGCCGGCGGGGCAGGCGGCGCGCGCGGCGACGCCTTCGAGACGCTGAGCTGGGTGCTCACCGCCGAGGGGCCGGACGACGTCCACCTGCTGGTCGAGGCGATCTACACACCGGCCGGCGGCTTCGCGGGTGCGCTGCTCGACGTGCTCGTGCAGCGCGCACACCGCCGCCAGGCGCTGCGCGACGCCATCTGGCGGCTGAAGCAGCTACTCGAGGGCGCGGCGCCTGCCGCTACGTCCGGCGACGACGGCGACGGGCCGGGCGCGTGAGCTCGAGCCCCGGGCGCGCGGTCGTCTTCGACCTCGACGGCGTGCTCGTCGACTCCGAGCCGGCGCACCTGCGCGCCTCGCAGCGGCTGGTCGCCCCGCAGCGCATCAGCGAGGAGGACTACGAGCGCTTCACCGGCCTCGCGATCGAGCCGTTCATGGAGTGGGTGCGCGAGCGCTACGCCCCCGACGACTCGGTCGAGGCGCTGAGACTCCGCTACGCGGCGCTCACCACCGCCGAGTTGGGGAGTGGCGACATCGAACCGCTCGACGGCGCGCGCGAGCTGATTGCCGCCGCGCGTGCGGCCGGCTGGGCCGTCGGCCTCGCCTCGCAGTCGATCGGCGAGTGGGTGGACGCCACCCTCGATGGCTGCGGCCTGGTGGGCGCCTTCGACGTGGCGATCAGCGGCGACGACATCGAGCGCGGCAAGCCCGCGCCGGACATCTTCCTGCTCGCGGCGCAGCGCCTCGGTGTCGCGCCTGCCGCCTGCGTCGCAATCGAGGACTCACCGGCCGGCGTGAAGTCGGCGGAGGCGGCGGGCATGTTCGTCGTGCAGTCGCGTCAGGCCTCGACGGCCGCGCCGCCGCAGCCGGGCGCGCGCCTCGTCGTCGCCTCCCTGCGCGAGCTGGACCTCGCCGCCCTCGGCGCGCTCCTGCCGCTCGTGCCGCGATAGCGGCTCGGGGCGCGAGCGCCGTCTACGCCTCGCGCCGCTCCGGCAGCTCCGCGTACGTGCCGAGGACGAGCCCGGCCTCCCGCACCTGCGCTACGAGGCACTGCCAGAGCCCGCGCAACTCATGGCTGCTGCGATCGCGCCACAGTCCCTTCGGGGCCTGCCAACTCCGTGGGTTGAAGTACTCGACTGGAAGGTCGATCAGCGGTCGCGGGAAGCCCGAGTCGCCATCCGCCGGCATCGCGGGGAAGAAGCTGAACATCCCGTTCACCGGCTCGTCGGGTGTCGCTCCCCGGTAGAGCCTGAACGACGCCTCCTCGTTGTCGACAATCGGCCCGCCGGTCACGGCGAGGAACGTGTCCGACGCCAGATCATCCAGCACCAGGCGTGCTTCGGGCGCCGCGTACTCGACGGAGTCGGCGACGACGAGCACGGTATCGAGCATCCACTGTCGCTCGCCCTCGATCTTCCGGCCGCTCCCGAAGGCAATCACTGAGCCCTCGCCGAGGCGCCTCAAGCCAGGCTTGCTTGGCTGTCCGCAGTTCGAGTACAGGAAGCGGTCGCCGAAGATGAACGGATCGGTGTTGTGCAGCCGTTGATGGTCGTCCTTCGGGACGTAGTACGGATGCCAGAGATAGCGGGGACAAAGCCAGTCGTTGCAGGGCTGGTTGAGTTCCCGGATGAGATCCGATTCGGGCTCCCACTCGCCCCACGCGCGCAGGCCGCCGCTACGCGTGCCGTCGTCTTCATCGATCCACTCGCCACGGAACTGCATGAACTTCCGCGCATGGCTGGTGTCCCACGTGTTCCATGCTTTCTCGCCGCCGGGGTCGGGTTCGTGCTCGCGGCCTGGGTGCGAGAACTGGATGAAGCTGCGGTAGTCATCGGTCACGTCGCCATACCTCCAGCGCGATCTCGCCTGCCCGGTGCTTCTGGGCGGCGTTCAGCAGGCTGAGCGGCTTCTGAGCCGCACGGCCGAAGACGAACATGGACAGCTCGCCGCCGACCTCGTACCAGCGGGCGGAGACCTCGATCGGTTGCTTGCGAGGCGCGCCGGTGCCCGTTCGATCGAACGTGTGGATGACCTCCCACTCGGTCAGCGCCTCGAACTCAATGCGGGAGAGGTGGTGTTTCGCGACGGACAGCGCCACGACGTGCGGTCGCAGCGCCTCCAGCAGCGTATGCCAGAGCGCGCCGCCGTCGGCTTCGAGGGCTGCACGCGCCCGCTCATCGAGGCCGGTCCACGTCGGATCGGTGGCGACGGGGGAGCAGATGTCGGTGTGGAGCGCCGTCGAGTCCTCGCGCGCGTAGTAGCTTGACGCGAGTCCGTTGAGCAACGGCTCAAAGGAGCTGAACCAGCCCCGGTAGGGGTCCGTGCGGAAGTAGGCCGACAGCGCGTCGCGGTAGAGGCCGGGCTCTCCCGCCGTGGCGCTCTCGGCGAGCGGGAAGCGCCGGAACGGCTCGTCCGCCGGGAACTCGCGGAGGGAGGGGTTGAGTCCGACGGTCAGCACGCGCAGCGGCGATGACCGGTACGCCTCGAGGTCGCCGAAGAACAGGATTGGGACGGCGGGGCTCACACGCGACGGCAGCGCGGCGGCGCGCCCGAACGCGCGCCATGCGCCGTCGACCGCGTTGTCGAGGCTTCCCAACTGCCTCACATCGTTGCTCCAACTCGTCTCGCCCCGGTCGCGTTGCGGTCTCGCGCCTCGTGGCCATCGTAGCGGAGCAACCTATCGATCATGGGCTTACACAATCCAGCGTACCGGTGGTACCATAACCGGGTGCGGGGCGCCGAGGTCAGGCCTCGGCAGGGGTCAAGACGATCACGCCAGCACACGTGGACCAACATCGCTCCCTCTCGCTGCTGTTTCTCGCGCTCGCCGCCGGGCTGGCCGGCGGCCTCGCGGGCGGCCTCGTCGTCGTCGTCGCGCCCGGCGGGCGGGACGCGGGCGATGAGGCGGCGATGCCCTCGCCCGTCGCGACTGCCGCGACGGCCGTCGCCGTTGGCAGCGCCGAGCGCCTCCAGCGCGCGATCGAGCGCGTACTCCCGGCGGTAGTCACGGTCATCGCCGACGGCGTTCCTCGACGTAACGAGCAGGGCATCGTCACCCAGCAGCGCAACGTCGGCTCCGGCGTCGTCATCGACGAGCGCGGGCACATCGTCACGAACTTCCACGTGATCGACGGCGCGGTCGAGCTCAACGTGCTGCTCGCCACCGGCGAACAGCGGCCCGCCGTGATCCGCTCGCACGATTCGCCCTACAGCGACCTCGCCGTGCTGAGCATCTCTCCCGAGGGCCTGCGCAGCGCCTCGCTCGGCGACTCGTCGCGGCTCGTGCCGGGCGAGCCCGTCGCGGCCATCTCGGCCGCCGGGTTCGCGGTCGGGAACTCCGTCAGCGTCGGCATCGTCTCGGCAACCGGGCGGGATTGGCCGCGCAACGGCGCAATCCTCGAGGATCTGGTGCAGACCGATGCAGCCGTGAACTCCGGGGACTCCGGCGGCGCGCTGATCAACAGCGACGGCGAGGTAGTCGGGATACTGACCACGGTCGTGCGCGCCACCGGGACCGGGAGCCCGATCCAGGGCATCTCCTTCGCGCAGTCATCGAACAGTCTGCGCCCGATCATCGAGGACATCGTGCTGCTCGGCGCGTACGTGCGGCCGCGACTCGGGATCGAGCGGCCGTTCCGCCACCACATCGAGCTCACGCCGGAGTTCTCCGCGGAGCAGGGCCTCCCGCTCTCTTTCGGCGCGCTCGTGATCGAGGTCGAGGCGCGGAGCGCGGCGGAGCAGGCGGGCATCCGCATCGGGGACATCGTGACGGCGGTGAACGGCGTCGCGATCGACCTCGACCAGCCCTTTGTGAATCTGCTGAAACCGCTGCGCCCCGGTGAGACGGCTGATCTCACCGTGGTGCGCGCCGGTCAGCAGCTTTCGATCGCCGTGCTGCCGAGGCTGGAGTGATCCATGAACAAGTCTGACCCCCCCATCAGGCGCGACCCCGATTCCTTCGCGCCGCTCGATCACGGGGACTTCGACTCCCCCTTCGACGAGTACGACGAGGACTTCGGTGACGACTACGAGGGCGGCGACCGCGGCCTGCTGCGGATCATCGCCGTCGTCGCCGTCCTGGCCATACTGATCGTCGTCCTGGTCTGGTCGCCGTTCTCGATCATCGACCGCGGCGACGATGCGCCCGCTGGCGATGTCGGGGCTGCCGCGCGCGAGGAGCTGCCCGCGTTGCCGGAGGGCCTGAGCGCGCGCAGCGAGCTCTACGACATCGACGCGGCGGCCAGCGGCCCCGCCGAGCTGACCGTGCTCCTCAACGAGCAGGTTGGCGAGGACGAGCACGTCGGCTTCTACACCCACGTGGACGGCGAGTGGCGCTACCTCGGCGCCGTCAGCGTGATCGACGACGGCGCCGCGGCGCAGGGCGAGGTACAGGTCGTACCGAAGAACATCGCCGTCCTCGCTCAGACCTCGGTCGAACGGACGATTGCACTGATCGTGGACGCCGGGAAGGCGCCCGATCTCTTTGACTTGCCGGCTCCCGCGATCGTCGCGGTGCTGGCCGCGCAGCCGGGCGAGGACAAGGATGGCGAGCCGGCGCTCATCATTGAGGCCGGCGGCCTCGCGGCCGCGCTCCAGGCCGCCGGCGATGCGCGCGTCTACCTCGGTGTGACGGCGGACAGCGCCGCCGCATCGGCGGCGGTGGACCAGCTGCTGACGACGGCCGATCTCACCCGCGCACACATCGACGAGCTGCTGATTGCAGCGCAGGATCTGGGCGCGGATGGGCTGCTGATCGACTATGGAGTTCTCGATCCGGCGCTGCGCGGCCCGCTCAGCTACTTCATCGCCGAGCTCGGCAATGGCGCGCGTGTGCGCGGTCTTGGCCTGGTCGTAGCCGTGCCGGCGACGGCCGGGTCCAGCTTCGGCGCGTATGACTGGCCCGAGCTCGCGGCCAGCAGCGACGGGATCTGGTTGCGCGCCCCCAGGGACGCCTCGATCTACTACGACGTTCTGGAGACGGCGCTCACCCGGCAGCACGACGAGGGGCTGGACCCCTCGCGGGTCTCGTTGATCGTCGATCGGCATTCGTGGGAGCGGTCGGCGGACGGTCTGCGCCCGCTCACGCTTCAGGATGCGCTGGCACTGGCGACCGCGCTGAGCGACGGCGCCTATGGCTCGATTGGCCCCGGCGACAGCGTGGCCGTCGCGGCCGTCAATATCGATCGCGAGGCCGGGAACAGCGGGCTGTTCTGGGACGACGGCGCCCGTGCGGTGAGCTTCGTCTACACCGGACGCAGCGGGCCGCGCAGCGTGTGGATCGAGAACCGTTTCTCGATGGCCTTCCGGCTCGACCTTGCGGAGCGCTTCGGCCTCGGCGGCGTCGTCGTGGCGGGAGCGACGCCGAACGACGAACTACCGCCGCTCAGCGAGGTGCTCAGCCGCTTCGCCGCCGGTGCGCCGGTCACGCTGGAACTGCCGTACGGGCCGTACCTCGAACCGGAGTGGACCGCCTCGGACGGGGTGGTCGAGGGTGATCCCAGCCGGGGCGTGATCGTCTGGCGCGCACCGGATCAGGAGGGCGCGTACGACATCACGCTGGTCGTCTCCGACGGCACCATCTTTGTCGGCCGTCGGGTCGTACTGCGCGTCGCCTCGGAGTCCCCGGTCGCCCCGCCCGGCACTCGCAACGAGGCAGGTGGCGGGACGGAAGACGCCGCCGAGGGCGCCACGACAGCGGCCGTGCTCGAGACGCCCGCTGCCGATGTCCCCGCCCCCGCCACCGACGACTCGGAGTCGACATCCACGCCGGCGCCGACGCCCGAGCCCACGCCTGCGCCGACACCCGAGCCCACGCCTGCGCCGACGTCGGCGCCTACGCCTGCGCCGACACCGGAACCGACCCCACAGCCGACCCCCGAACCGACGCCGCAGCCGACACCCGAACCGACACCGCAGCCGACACCCGAACCGACGCCGCAGCCGACACCCGAACCGACGCCGCAGCCGACACCCGAACCGACGCCGCAGCCGACACCCGAACCGACGCCGCAGCCGACCCCCGAGCCGACACCGGAGCCGACACCGGAGCCGACCCCCGAGCCCACACCGGAGCCGACCCCCGAACCCACGCCCCCGCCGCCGGGGCCGCCGGGTCCGGCGGCGAACCTGTAGAGGCTCGCGATGCCACTGCGAGTGATCGCCGGAAGCGCACGCGGGGTGCAGTTGCAGACCCCGCGCGGCAGCGCCACGCGGCCGACCTCGGCGCGGCTGCGCGAGTCGCTCTTCGGAATGCTGGAGGCGGCCGGCGCCGACCTCAGTTCCGTACTTGATCTGTACGCCGGCAGTGGCGCGCTCGGCATCGAGGCGCTCTCGCGCGGGGCCGGACGCTGCCTCTTCGTCGAGTCGGACCGCCGCGTCTGCCGCGTGCTGCGCGACAACCTGGAGCGTGCCGGCATGGGCGATCGCGGCGAGGTGGTCACCAGCCGCGTTGGTCGCTGGCGGCCGCCCGCGGGCGAGTTGTTCACGCTCGTGCTCGCGGACCCGCCGTACGACGACGGCGCCGCCTGGCGTGCGATCGAGCAGGCGATAGAGGGCGCGATCGCGCCCGATGCGCTGATCGCGGTCGAGCACTCGGCTCGCAGCCATGCGCCGGCCGCCCTCGGTGGCTGCACGGTCTGGCGGCGGCGCCGCCAGGGAGACGGCGCGATCGCGGCCTACCGCTGTCCCGCCGAGCGGGGCGGGCAGCTTGAGGAGCGGCAACCGTGACGACTGCCATGTATCCGGGCCGCTTCGACCCCGTGACCCTTGGCCACGTCGACATCGCACGCCGCGCGGCGAGTCTCTACGAGGAGCTCGTCGTCGCCGTCGCCAACAGCCGCTCCGCGCTGTTCAGCACCGACGAGCGCGTCGCGCTCTTCAGCGAGGCGGTCGCGGACATCCCCAATGCCGCGTCATCGCGAACTACGGCCTCACCGTGGACTGCGCGCGCGCCGAGGGCGCGACGGTGCTCGTCAAGGGTCTGCGCTCGATCAACGACTTCCTCGAGGAATTCGACATGGCGCTGATGAACCGCAAGATGGCGCCCGAGGTGGACTCGGCGTTCCTCATGACCTCGGTCGAGCATCTCGTGCTGAGCGCCTCGCGGGTGCGCGAGCTGGCGAGTTTCGGTCTCGACGTGAGCGACCTGGTGCCGGCGGGCGTGGCGGCGGCGCTGCGCGAGAAGTTCGGCGATGAGTAGTGGCGGGACGATAGGGGCGCGGCCGGCATCCGGCGAGAGCCGGGACGGCCGCAGCGGCGACTGACGGGAGAGGCGAAGCGATGGATCTCTTGCATCACATCGACCAGATCGAAGAGTTGGTCGCGAACGCCCAGCGCATGCCCATCGGCGGGCGCGCGATCGTCGATCGCCAGCGGCTGCTCGACATCGTGGACCAGATCCGGGTCGCCGTTCCCAACGAGCTCCACGAGGCGCAACAGCTGATCGAGGAACGCCAGGCGCTGCTGCGCGACGCCGAGGAGGAGGCGCAGTTGCTGGTCGCGCGGGCGGAGGAGCACGTCACCAGGCTCGCGAGCCAGCACGAGATCGTCCGCGCCGCGCAGGTGCGCGCCGAGGAGATCACGCAGGAAGCCGAACTGCAGGCCGAGGAGCGCCTCGCCGATGTGAACGCCGAGATCCAGGGCCGGGTCAGCGAGTCACGCCGCTTCAGCGAGCAGCAGATGGCCGCCGCCGACCGCTACGCGCTGGAACTGCTCGCCCGGCTCGACCAGCAGCTCGACGCGTTCCGGCAATCCGTGCGTTCAGGGCTGGACCAGCTCGATGCGCCCCCCGCGGCTCCGCCTGTCCCGCAGGACCGGGCCCGCACGGACACCCGGCTCGCCGTTCCGGTGGCGCCGGACGGGAGTGCGGGCAATGGCCATGGCAACGGCCGCGGGCATGAGCGGACGCCTGAGCGCTCGCGTGCCGCCCTCGGAACGATGCTGGAGCCGCCGGACGCCGAGGCCTTTGGCGAGAGCGAGCCGTCAGCGGCCGGGGAGTGCCTGATCGACGACTTCGCGATGCCCGCCCTCGACGACCAGCCGGACGGCGGTCCCGAGCCCTTGCCCGACTCTGCCGACCAGAACCCCGCCGACGACCCGGAGCAGCACCGCCTGGGCTTCTGAGCGAACGCCCGGTCCCGCGCGCAACGGCGGCTGTGGACCTCTGGCTCGTCGACCTCGCCGGAGAATCGGCTGAACTCCGCCGGCCCCACTCGAGCGGGAACCCCTGCTAGCGCCACACGTCCCCGAGGAAGTCCAGCAGCCGAGTGCGTACCGCGTCGCCGGACGCCGAGTCCAGCAGTTCGGTGCCGTGCGCCCTGCCGGGGACAACCAGGCGGGCGTCCTCGCCGAGCCCGGCGCGAGCGGCGAAGCTGTTGAGGGCGTTCATGGCGGCGAGGTCGCCGGATGCGGCGATCAGCGTCAGCGGCACGTCCAGCGAGGCGATCGTGCTCTTCGCGTCGATGCCCCGCATGCGCGACGGCGCGGAGAGCACGGCGACGCCGTCGACCGGCTGGTCGGCTGCAACCACAATCGCGGCGGTGCCGCCCATCGAGGCGCCGACGAGCACGACGCGCATGTAGCCGCGCTCGCGCGCGAAGGCGATCGCGGCGCGCACGTCATGGTCGATCTCGCTGGGGTCCTGCTCGCCCTCGGACGCGCCGTAGCCGCGGAAGTCGAGCGTGAGCGCGCTGATGCCTTGCGCCTGCAGTTCGCGCGCAAAGGGATACCACGCCGTCTGGTCGGACGGGAACATGTGGAGCAGGAGCACGATCCGCTCCGGCTCCGCGGCGAACAGCCGCGCGTCGAGGCGCAGGCCGTCGCGGGTGCGGATCGCCTCGATCGAGGCGCCCTCGGCTGGCACGGGCTTCGGGTCCTCGTCGCCGCGGCAGGCTGCGAGCAGCGCCGTGCAGGCGAGCAGCAGCGCGCCGGCCAGCCGCAGGCCGGGCAGCGCCGGGGGAGGCTGCACTGAGGGCTGCAGCCGCGTCTGAGGCGGCTGGGACACCGTAGTCATGCCGTCTACCGCAGTACCAGGTTGAGCATCCGGCCGGGCACGTAGATGAGGCGGTCCGGTTCGCGCCCGCCCAGCAGCTCCGCGACGCGCGGCCGGGCCTCGGCCAGCGCTCGCACCTCCGCCTCCGTGGCCGTGGGCGAGACATCGATGCGGTCGCGCAGGTGCCCGTTGATCTGCACCGGCAATTCGACGGTCTCGAGGGCGGTGAGTGCGGGATCGGGTTCCGGCCAGTCCTGCTGGTGCAGCGAATAGGGCTGCCCGATGCGCTCCCACAGCTCCTCGGTGACGTGCGGGCAGGTCGGGGCAAGCATCATCAGCAGCAGTCGCAGCGACTCGTCCCAGTCCGCCGCGTCGACGGGGCCGGCCTCGCGCGTGCGCACGAGCGTGTTGGTCAGCTCCATCATCGCGGCGACGGCGGTGTTGAGGTGGAAGCCCTCGTAGTCCGCGGTCACGCGCTCCAGCGTGCGGTGCGCCTCGCGCAGCGCCTCGCGGGAGGCGCCGCCCGCCTCGCCGCCATGCGCCGGCGGGTCGGCGGCGAGGGTCCAGACGCGCCGCAGCCAGCGCGCGACGCCGACGATGCCCTCGACGTCGTAGGGGCCGCCCTGGTCCCACGGTCCCAGGAACATCAGGTAGGCGCGGAAGGTGTCCGCGCCCCACTGCTCGACCTGGTCGTCGGGCGGCACCACGTTGCCGCGCGACTTGGACATGCGCCGTCCGTCCGGGCCGAGGATCTGGCCCTGCGCGAAGTAGCGCGTGAACGGCTCGTCGCCGGGCACGATGCCGGCGTCGCGCGCCGCCTTGTAGAAGAAGCGTGCGTAGAGCAGGTGCATCGTCGCGTGCTCGGCGCCGCCGGTGTACTGGTCCACCGGGAGCCAGGCTTCGGCGGGATCGGGCGCGATCGCGGACTCGGCGTTCACGGCGTCGGCGTAGCGCATGTAGTACCAGGACGAGCACATGAACGTGTCCATCGTGTCCGTCTCGCGCCGCGCCGGCCCCTCGCACTCGGGGCAGGTGGTGCGCACGAACTCGTCCGAGAGCGCGAGCGGCGACTGGCCCGTCGGGAGGAACTCGACGTCGTAGGGCAACTCGATCGGCAGTTGCTCCTCGGGCACGGGGACGATGCCGCACTGTCCGGCGCAGTAGACCATCGGGATCGGCGCGCCCCAGTAGCGCTGGCGCGAGATCAGCCAGTCGCGCAGCCGGTACTCGATCTTCGCTCCGCCCCAGCCCTGTGCCTCGAGATGCGACGTGATCGCGGCCTTGCCCTCCTCCGAGGGCAGCCCGTCGAAGCTCCGGGAGTTCACCATCGTCCCCGCCTCGACGAACGCCTCGGCGAGCGGCTCGCCGTCCCAGTCCGGCGGCGCGATCACGACCTCCACGGGCAGCCCGAACTTCCCCGCGAACTCGAAGTCGCGCTGGTCGTGCGCGGGCACCGCCATCACCGCGCCCGTGCCGTAGGTCGCGAGGGCGTAGTCGGCGATCCAGATCGGCACGCGGTCGCCCGTGAGGTGGTTGACGCAGTAGGCGCCCGTGAAGACGCCGGTCTTCTCGCGATCGACTGCTTGCCGCTCGATCTCGGAGGCGAGCCCGGCGGCGCGTACGTAGGCTTCCACCTCGGAGCGCTGCTCCCCGGTGGTGATCCGCGTGACCAGCGGGTGCTCGGGAGCGAGCACCATGAAGGTCACCCCGTGCAGGGTGTCGGGCCGCGTGGTGAAGACGCGGATCTCGTCCGTGCCGTCCGGCGCGGGCGTCTCGAGGGCGAACGAGGCCTCGGCGCCCTCGGAGCGGCCGATCCAGTTGCGCTGCATCAGCTTGACGTAATCCGGCCAATCGAGGTCTTCGTTGGCCAGCAGTTCCTCGGCGTAGTTGGTGCTGCGGAAGAACCACTGCTCCATCGCGCGTTGCTCGACGGCGCTGTTGCAGCGCTCGCAGACGCCCTCGTGGACCTGCTCGTTGGCGAGCACGGTGTTGCAGGAGGGGCACCAGTTGACGGGGGCGTCGGCGCGGTAGGCGAGCCCCTGGCGATGGAGCTGGAGGAACCACCACTGCGTCCAGCGGTAGTAGTCCGGCGAGCTGGTGTCGACCTCGCGCGTCCAGTCGAACATCGTGCCCATGCGCTTGAGCTGCTCGCGCATGTGGACGATGTTGCCGTCGGTCCAGTCCTTGGGGTGCGCGCCGCCGGCGATGGCCGCGTTCTCGGCGGGCAGGCCGAAGGCGTCGAAGCCGATCGGGAAGAGCACGTTGTAGCCGCGCATGCGGCGGAAGCGTGCGAGGGCGTCCGAGGGCGCCATCGCGAACCAGTGCCCGACGTGCAGGTCGCCCGAGGTGTAGGGCAGCATCGTGAGCGCGTACCAGTTGTCGCGCCCCTCGACGTGGTCCTCGGTGCGGTAGAGCCCGCTCTCGTCCCAGCGCTGCCGCCAGCGCTGTTCGATTGCGCCCGGCTCGTAGCGCTCGGTCTGCGTCTGTTCGCTGGTGCTGGTCACCTGTTCATCGTACGAGCGCGGCATCCACGGTCAACCGCGAGCCCCCTACCAGACCGCGAGGATCGCCTGGCCCCGGAAGATCCAGCAGGTCTCCCAGCTCGTAAGGTTAGTGTGGACGGGCTCGGGATGGAGCGAGCACGCCGACCCACGGGCGTTCTCCTCCCGACGGCATATCGAAGGGGCTTTCTGACATGGGTAAGCAGAGCAATCGAGATAACCGCGCGAACCAGCTGAACCCGAACAACAACGCCTACTGGCAGTCACGTGCCAATGAGGCTGGCCCGGCGGACTGGGGCCGGCAGGCAGAGAAGGACGAGAAGAACAAGAAGGAGTGATCGCCGGGCACTGTCGTTGGGACCCCGCTCACCAGACCGCGAGGATCAGCGCCGCCAGCAGCGGCGCGCCGAGGGAGACGACGATCAGCGCGCGCCTCGACTCGCGCAGGCGCGCCTCCGGCTCGGAGGCGGCGAGCGCGCGCCGCAGCTGCCAGAGCGTGGCGAGTACGTAGAGCGCGAACAGCGCCGCGAGGATCGGGACCGTCATGGCGCGAGTGTAGCGGCGTGGCCCGCTATTGGCCGTCGCCCGCCCCGCTCTTCGCCGCGATCCGCAGGATCGCCCCGCCGAACGTCAGCAGGTAGACCTCGCCCCGCGCGTCCGTCCCGAAGGAGGCAACCTGCCGAGGGCTGCGCGCCACCTCGACGACGGCGCCGCCAGTGCGCTCCAGCGCCCAGACGCGTCCGCTGCAGTAGTCGGCGAAGAGGTAGCTGCCCGCGAGCGAGGGCACGTCCTGCCCCTCGTAGACCACGCCGCCGGTGACCGAGCAGCCGAGGCTGCGCCCGTACTCGGCGACGGGTGGCGTCGCGCCCTCGCGGTCGCAGCCGCTCGATGGCCTGAAGCAGCGCGTGCCCTCCAGCCGGTTCCAGCCGTAGTTGCCGCCGCGCTCGACGACGTCGATCTCCTCGAGCGCCCGCTGGCCGACGTCGCCGACCCAGAGGCGGCCGGCGCTGTCGAAGGCCATGCGCCAGGGGTTGCGCAGCCCGTAGGCCCAGATCTCGCCTCGCGCTCCGGGCGTGTCCACGAACGGATTGTCGGGCGGGATGCCGTACGGCGCGGCCGCCGAGGCGTCGCGCACGTCGATGCGAATGATGCTGCCGAGCAGCGTTTCGAGGTTCTGCCCGTTCCCGCGCGGGTCGCCCGCCGATCCGCCGTCGCCGAGGCCGAGGTAGAGCATCCCGTCCGGCCCGAAGCGGATCGCGCCCCCGTTGTGGTTCGAGTACGGCTGCTCCACCTCGAGGACCACGAGCTCCGAATCCGCGTCGGCGCCGAGCGGGTCGCGCGCGGCGTCGACGGCGAAGCGCGCGAGCCGGGTGCGGCGCGGCCCCGGATCGGCGGAGCGATCGACCGAGTAGTAGAGCCAGAGCCAGCCGTTCGCGGCGAACTGCGGATCGAGCGCGACGCTGAGCAGGCCCTCCTCGTTGCCGGCGCGGCTGACCCGCGGCCGGATGTCCAGCAGCAGGGCCTCGCCGCCCTCGTGGAGGACGTAGATGCGCCCGTCCTGCTCCGCGACGAAGACGCCGTTCCCCGCGTCCGGCCCGGCCGGGTAGGCCCCGAGTTCCACCGGACGCTCGAACTCCCGCCCGCCAAATGCGGTGACGAGGCTCACAGAGACAGGAGCCGGCGGCGAGGCCGTCGCGGCCGGCGACGCCGTGGGTTCGGCGGTGGGGTCAGGCGTGGCAGCCGGCGATGGCGTGGCAGTCGATGTTGGCGAGGTCGTCGGAGAAGGCGCGGAGGCCGCTGACGGCGCCGCCGTCGGTGCGGTCGTGGCCTCAGCGGCCGGCGGCGGCGTCGAGACGATCGAGGGCGTGCCGCCGTCGCTCCCGCCCCCGCAGGCGGCGAGCAGCGCTGCCAGCGCTGCCGCAAGCAGCGGCGCGGCGAACGCGCGGCGCGTCAACGCAGCTTCGAGGCGATGACGCGCACGGAGCGGTCCGGCCTCCGGCTACTCGAAGACGATCACCTGGCGGGCGACCTCGCCCTTGTTCATCGCCTCGAACATCTCGTTGATCTCCTCGAGCTCACCGCGGCGGGTGATCATCTCGTCGAGCTTGAGGCGGCCCTGCATGTAGAGCTCGATCAGCTTCGGCATGTCGACGCGGAACTTGTTCGATCCCATCGTGGTCGCCCGGATCGATTTCTCGCCCGCGAGCGCCCGTCCGCCGAGCGCGATCGTCTCCGAGGCCGGGATCACGCCGATGATCGTCGCCGTCCCTCCGAGGCCGAGCGACTGCACGCACTGCAGCGCGACGTTGGCGTTCCCAATCGCCTCGAAGGAGTAGTCGACGCCGCCGCCGCTGAGTCGCTGCACGGCCGCGACGGGGTCCTCCTCGGAGGCGTTGACGCCGTGGGTCGCGCCGAACTCGCGGGCCATGCCCAGCTTCGACTCCAGCAGGTCCACGGCGATGACCTGGCGGGCGCCGGAGAGGTAGGCGCCCTGCACCGCCGAGAGCCCGACGCCGCCGACGCCGAAGACGGCGACGCTCGAGCCCGGCTTCACCTGCGCCGCGTTCAGCACAGCGCCCACACCCGTGATCACGCCGCAGCCGACGAGCGAGGCGACATCGAGCGGCATGTCGTCGCGCACCTTCACCACGCCGCGCTCGCTGAGCAGCATCCACTCGGCGAAGCTCGCGATGTTGGAGACGGAGTTGTGGACGCGCTCGCCGTTGAGCGTGATCCGCGGAGGGTCGCCGAGCGTGCGGAAGGGCTTGTCGACGCAGCGGTTGGGGTGGCCGGTCAGGCACTCCTGGCACTCGCCGCAGAAGGCGGAGCCGCAGGCGATCACGTGGTCGCCCGGCTGCACGTAGGTCACCTTCGAGCCGACCGCCTCGACGACGCCCGCGGCCTCGTGGCCGAGGATCGCCGGCGTGCGCATCGGCATCAGGTCCTCGAGGTAGTGGAGGTCGGAGTGGCAGACGCCGGAGGCCGAGGTGCGGACGAGGATCTCGCGGTCTCCCGGTTCGTCGATCTCGACCTGCTCGATGGTCAGCGGCTGGTGCACGCCGTGCATGATCGCGGCCTTCATCGTTCGCTCCTCTCGCGCCCGGGTTGGCGAGCGCCGGCGGGACGGGACTCGATTGCGGTCCCGATTGTAGGGGGTCCGGTCCTCGTGAGCCCCGGGCGGGTTGCGTCGCCGAGCGGACGTTGGGGGCTGGCTTCGGGGGCCTGGAGCGCTGTCCGCTGGCCGCGGAGGACGCTCATGCGGTCGATCCTGATTGGGGCTAGAATGCCCGCGCCGAGCAAGGACAATGGTCTTCTGCGGCTATGCCTCGTTGGCTGCGCCACCCGCGAGGACAAGCAGTTGGGACGAGTTCGCCTCCCCGGCGTGCGAGGGATTTGACCTTGACTGAACGACTGGCTCGCGCCAGTGCGCGAAGGCCGTGGCTGACCATCGGCGCCTGGGTGGCGCTGGTGATCATCGCCTCCGTGCTCAACGTGAATCTGCTCGAGAGCGCCACGACCACCGAGTTCCGGCTCGCCGGCAGCTTCGAGTCGGAGCAGGCCACCGCCCTGCTGGCGGAGAAGCTCCCGGCATCCCAGGCCATCACTGAAATCGTCGTCGTTCAGTCCGAGTCCCTGACGGTGGACGACCCGGCCTTCCGGGACAAGGTTGACTCCGTGTTCACGGGGATCCTCGCGCTGGGAAGCGACATCGTGGCCGGTGGCGGGCACTACTACCTGCTCAACGACGACCGCCTCGTGTCCGCCGATCGCAAGACCACGGTCATGGCGGTGCTCATGACCGGCAGCCTCGCCGAGGCCGAGCTGAACATCGAGGACGTGCTCGCTGTGATCGAGCAAGCCAATGCCTCGGACGGCTTCCGCGTGCTGATCGTCGGACCGGCCAGCGTCTCCTACGAATCGCTCGAATTCGCGCGGGAAGATCTGGAGCAGGGAGAACGGTTCGGCATCCCGGTCGCGCTGATCATTCTGCTCGTGCTCTTCGGCGCTGTCGTGGCTGCCCTGGCGCCAATCGGTCTGGCCGTGGTGGCGATAGCCATCGCACTGGGCCTCGTAGCGCTCATCGGCCAGGTCTTCGAACTCAGCTTCTTCGTGACGCTGATGGTCACCATGATCGGGCTGGCGGTGGGCATCGACTACTCGCTCTTCATCATTTCCCGCTTCAGGGAGGAGATGCGGCGCGGCCTGCCCGCGCGTGAAGCGGTCGCGAGAACGGGCGACACGGCGGGCCGCACGGTGCTGTTCAGCGGCGTCACCGTGATGATCGCCCTCTGCGGGCTGCTGATCGTGCCCTTCTCCTTCTTCCAGTCGCTCGGCATTGGCGCGATCCTCGTCGTGCTGGTGGCGCTGGCGGCCACGCTCACGCTGCTGCCGGCCGTGCTTGCGCTGCTGGGGCCGAGAATCAACCGGCTGTCGATCCCCTTCGTCGGCACGGGCAGGCTCGAGGGCTTCGGCGGCGAGGCTCCCTCGCACGATGGATTCTGGGAAGTCACGACGCGCCTCGTGACCCGCTACCCGGTCATCAGCATCCTCGTCATCGGCGTCCCGCTGGTCGCCGTGACGCTCTTCTACTTCCAGATCCAGACGGGAATCAACGGAGTCGACACGTTCCCGGAGGGCTCCGAGACGAGGGAAGCGTTCCTCGTCCTCGAGGAGCACCCGAAGCTCTCGTTCGGGGTCGCCAACCCGCTTGAGATCGTTATTGACGGCGACATCGGCAACCCCAGCGTAAGCGCGGCGCTCGACCAACTGGAGGCGTCCCTCGCGGGCTCCGGGATCTCCCCCTTGCCGCCCCTGCGACAGATCAGTCCCGCGGGCGATCTGGCGTTGCTGCAGGTCATCGTCCCCGGAGAGCCGAGCAGTCACGCGGCGGTCGACGTCGTGACTGCCATTCGCGAACAACACGTTCCCGCTGCGTTCGGCGACGGCGTGCCCGCAACCGTCCACGTCGGCGGCGTGAGTGGCGAGACCGCTGATGTGTTCGCGATCGTCGAGCGCTACACGCCGATTGTCTTCGCGTTCGTGCTCGGCTTCAGCTTCATCGTGCTGCTGCTCGTCTTCCGCTCGATCGTGATCCCGATCAAGGCCGTCGTCATGAACCTGCTCTCCGTCGGCGCGGCGTACGGGATCCTGGTGCTGGTATTCCAGAAGGGCGTGGGCACGGATCTGCTGGGATTCCAGCACGCCGAGGTGATCGACGTGTGGATACCGCTCTTCCTGTTCTCGATCCTCTTCGGGCTGTCCATGGACTACCACGTGTTCCTGCTGAGCCGCATCCGCGAGCGCTACGACCAGACGGGGAACAACGCCGAGGCGGTCGCCTACGGGCTGCGCGAGACGGCGGGGCTGATCACCGGCGCGGCCCTGATCATGGTCGCGGTCTTCGGCGCATTCGCGTCCGGCAAGACGATCATCAACCAGCAGGTGGGGTTCGGGCTCGCCGTGGCGATCCTCCTCGATGCGACGCTGGTGAGGTCGGTGCTCGTGCCGGCGAGCATGGAGCTGCTGGGCAGCCGCAACTGGTACCTGCCGTCGTGGCTCGAATGGCTCCCCGACCTGCGCGTCGAGCCGGTCGAGGAGTAGGGCCGCTCAACGCACAAGCGCACCGCGTAGGCCTTCGGGCAGCGGTACGAAGCGGTGGTTGCCCACCTCGCGTTCACTGCACGGCAGCGCCGGCCAGCGATGACGATCCGGGGACCTCGTGCGGACTGTCTGGCGGACCGGAATAGCTTCGCCCCGTGATACCATCGAATTCAGTGCTGCGCTGTCGACGCAGGGGGCGCAGAGACGACGAGACGCATGATCTGCCTGCTGGCCCTTGAGTCACGCTCTCTCGCCTATCGCACTCCTGGTCGCGCACTCCAGTGTCAGGGTGCTGCAACCGCAGCATCTGCCGTGTCCGGCGTCATCACGCCCGAAACGAGGGCAGACACGGTCCTGGAGTGAAGTGGGAGTAGACGGAATGCGGGATTCCCGGACAACCTCCGCGTCTGACGCCCTCAACGGCCACACCAGCCTCGAAGGCATCGTCCTGCCTACCGACTACAGGATTAACGCCGAACGGGCGCTGGCCTTTGACCCCGTGGGCGCGTCGAACTACCTCAAGCACATGCTGATCGGCGATCCCGAGCTGGACAAGCTGATGGAGGACATGTCCTCCTTGCCCGGCCGTGAGCTAGCCCGCTACATCCGGGCCGGTATGGAAGAAGACGAGGAGATGCTGCGTGCGGCGCCGGAAGCGCTGCGCGAGTTCTTCCTCTCGCCGCCTCCCGATCCGCCCTGGCTCGATCGCGAGGCCTTCCGCCCGGGCATCCGCGCCTTCCACAGGGACAGCGGAATGATCCTTTCCGGGTTCGTGACCGGGGTGCTCGTCGACGGCTTCACGACGTACATCGCGAAGTCGTTCGTGCTGACGGGCCGCATTTTCGATCGCGGCGTCAGGCGGCTCCAGCAGAACAACCGGCACTTCGTCGAGATATTCTTCCCCGGAGGGCTGGACCGGCAAGGGGACGGATGGAAGCTCTCCGTCCGGATCCGGATCATTCACGCCCAGATGAGGCGTTTGCTGCGCCGCTCCGAGGATTGGGACGAGGAGGCCTGGGGCGCCCCAATCAGCGCTGCGCACACAGGCTACGCCGCCGCCTGCTTCTCTGCGCGGACCATGAAGCACGCCGAGTCCCTGGGCGTTCGCTTCAGCCAGGAGGAACGGGACAGCATCATGGCCATCTGGCGGTACACCGCCTGGCTCATGGGCATACCGGAATCCATCCTCTTCACCAACGAAGAAGAGGCTCTCCACCTGTATGACGTCGCCTCCCACTGCGAGCCGCCCACGTCCGACGAGTCGATCATCATGGCGAGCGCGCTCATCAACTCGGCTCCTCTGGTCGCGGGCGTCACGGAACCAGAGCAGCGGCGAGACATGGTGAAGAACCAGATATTCCCACTCTCACGTGCGCTCTAGGTGACGAGATGGCCGACAAGCTGCGCTTCCCGAAGTCCAGGAAAGTTGCGGTGCTGTTCCAGTTCAAGATGTTGCAGCGCTTCAGGCGGTTGCTGGGGAGGATGCAGGGGAGGGGAATGGCGTCGGAGAACTTCGGCCAGCTTCTCGGAATCTCGGCGTACGACGATACCGGAATCAGCTACAGGATCCCCGACCACGAGCGTTCGGAGCGATCCAGTCAGTGGTAGGCGCTCGCTGAGCGGTCAGTGAACCTCAGCCCTGCTCCCAGCGGGTCCACGTAGCCCGGGGCGACTCCGCCTGTTCTCGGCGTGCGCCCACCCACGGGCCGAGACGCCGCGCTGGCCCCAGGAGCCAGGTTCTGCCTGCGGTTGGGTGGTTGGTGGACCTGAGGGGGCTCGAACCCCTGACCTCCACACTGCCAGTGTGGCGCTCTCCCAGCTGAGCTACAGGCCCGCCCCGCAAGTCTATCGCGAACCTGCGGAAGGCGCGCGAGGGCAGTCCGGCACCCCTAGAATGTCCCGAGGGAAGCACGAGAGAGCGAGGGTGGCGATGCGCGATCGCATACGTCTCGAGCAGGGCGACATCACGCAGCAGCGCGTCGATGCGATCGTCAACGCAGCCAACAGCTCGCTACTGGGCGGCGGCGGCGTGGACGGGGCGATCCACCGCGCCGCCGGGCCGGAACTGCTCGAGGCCTGCCGCGAGATCGGCGGCTGCCCCACCGGCGAGGCGCGCATCACCTACGGCTACAACCTCGCAGCGACGTACGTGATCCACGCCGTCGGGCCGATCTGGGCCGACGGCCGCCGGGGCGAGGCCGACTTGCTCGCCGACGCCTACCGCAGCAGCCTGGAACTCGCCCGCGACCACGATGCGGCGACCGTCGCCTTCCCCGCGATCAGCACCGGCGCCTACGGCTTCCCGCTGGAACACGCGACGAGGATCGCGATCGCCGAGACGCTCGCATTCCTCAAATCCAACCCGCTGCCCGAAACCGTCACGTTCGTCTGCTTCGACATCGCGACGCACGAGGTCTACGAGTGCCTGCTCGGCGAGCAGCCGGACTGAGCGCTGCCGCCCACGGCTCGCCCGGTCAGGACAGCGGGCGCTTGCTGGGGATGCCGGGTCGGCGCGGATAGCGCTCCGGCATCGGTCCGCTGCGGCGCACGAGCACGACGATCTGAGCCACAGCGCCCTCCGGCAGCGAGAGCGGCAGCGGCGTCAGGACGTGTCCGCCGAGCGTCTCGATCGCCGCCTCCGCCTCGCTCAGTTCGTCGCGGGCGCGGCTGCCCTTGGGCGCCGCCAGCAGGCCACCCGGCCGGAGCAGCGGCAGTGCGTACTCGACCAGCACCGGCAGCGGCGCGACGGCGCGTGCGACGGCCAGGTCGAAGCCCTCGCGCAGCTCGGGATCGCGCCCGGCCTCCTCGGCGCGCATCCGTCGCACGGCGACGCCGTCGAGCGCCAGCTCGTCGATCGCCGTCTCGAGGAATTCGCAGCGCCGCCCGTGCGACTCGACCAGGGTGAGCGCCAGTGAGGGGTCGGCGATGCGCATCGGGATGCCCGGTATCCCCGCGCCGCTTCCGATATCGACGATCGCGGGGCTCTCGCCCGCCTTGAGGATGCCTGCCTCGCGCAGCGCGACGAGCAGCGCGAGCGACTCGCCGAAGAGCCGCTCCTGAATCGTGTCGGCGTCGCGGATCGCGGTCACGCCCGCGCGCACGCGCCACGCCTCGATCAGATCGAGGTAGCGCCCGAAGCGAGACTCGGCTTCCGCGTCGAGTTCGAGGGCGAGGCGGGATGCCTCGGATCGGAGCGGATCGAGGCGGTCCGTTGTTGACATGCGCGCTCGCCGATCCGCTACCGATCTTTTACACTGCCGGGGCCGGGCACGAGCGCGCACCCGGAATAGCAACCGGGCGCGGCTTGTCCGCAGCGCCCTTACACCGCATAAGCAGGAGGCGCCGGCCATGGCCGAGGCTATCAGCGTTGGCGACGCAAGCGCACACTTCCTCAACGCGATCGAGGCTGAGAAGGCGCGCGAGGAGCGCGCCGAGATCGATCGCTTCGTCGAGTGGCTCGGCGCGGACCACGCGATGGCCGACCTCACCGCCGACCAGATAAGCGAGTACCTCCGCGAGCGCTTCCCGGAGGCCTTCGCCACCGACGACGAGCCGGCCGAACTCGACGACGACATGAGCACGCTGCTTGAGCCACTGCGCGCCTTCCTCGCCTACACTTCGCGGCTCGCCTTCACCGAGCAGAACCTCGTACCCGCCCTGCGCCTGCGCGAGGGTGGCGGGGGCGCGCGCGGCGGCGCCGGCGCGGCTGCCGAATTGGGCGGCGCCTACTACGTGACGATCGAGGGCCTCGAGTCACTGGAGCAGGAGCTCGATGGGCTGAAGGGCCGCCGTCCCGAGATCGCCGAGTCCTTGCGCGCCGCGATGGCGGACAAGGACTTCCGCGAGAACGCACCGCTCGACGCCGCACGCGACGCGCAGGCTCACCTCGAGGCCCGTATCCGCGCGATCGAGGACCAGCTGCGCCACGCCGTAATCATCGATCCGGAGACGAAGGGCGGCCGCGCCAACGTGGGCTCGACCGTGAAGGTGCTGAACCTCGATCTCGACCGCGAGCAGACCTTCCAGCTCGTCAGCCCGAGCGAGGTCAACCCCGGGAGCGGCAAGATCTCCGTCGAATCCCCTGTCGGCCACGCCGTCATCAACCAGCGCCCCGGCGACGAGGTGCTGGTCCACGCGCCCGTCGGCCAGGTGCGCATGCGCGTCCTCGAGGTGGAGGGCTAGCAACTCCGCGACGAACAGCCCGCGCCGACGGCCGGCCACATCACGCACGTTTGGGCAGCGTAGACTAGGCCTCCGCCGATGATGCGGCGTGAAGCGGAGGTTCCTCGTGAGGGTTCTTGTGATGGGCGGCACGCGGTTCAACGGGCTCGCGCTCGTCCATGAACTCGTCAAGCACGGGCACGAGGTGACAACCTTCAACCGCGGCGTGACGGAGGCCGTGCTGCCTCCCGGCGTGCGCCGCCTCTACGGCGACCGCACCGACCACGAGGGCATGCGCGAGGTCTTCGCAGGCGAGGAGTTCGACTGCATCCAGGACATGAGCGCGTACACCCTCAACGACGTGCGCAGCATGGACGAGACCTTCCACGGGCGGACCGGACACTACATCTTCGCCAGCTCCACGGCGATCTACGCCCACGCCAAGATCCTCCCGATCCGCGAGACCCACCCGGTGGACCTTTCCGACAAGCAGATCGAGTACGGGCGCAACAAGATCGCGTGCGAGGAGTACCTCGTCCGCGCGTACCGCGATCACGGCTTCCCGGCCAGCCAGGTCCCGTTCGCCTCGGTCTTCGGGCCGCACAACATGATCAAGGACCGCGAGCAGCGGATGTTCGTCCGGCTGCTGCGAGGGCGTCCCGCGCTGGTCCCGGGCGATGGCACCACGCTCGGCCAGATCGGGCACGTCGACGACGAGGCGAAGGCGCTGCGCATGATGATGCTCAACCCCAACACCTTCGGGAAGCGCTACAACCTTACCGGCAAGGAGTACTTCACCGACGAGGGCTACATCGACACGATCGCGGACGTGATCGGCGTCACTCCGGAGAAGATCTCCGTCCCCGCCTCGCTCATGGACGACCTCTGGGCGGACAAGCTCCCGCTCGGCGGCGGGCCGCTCGAGGACCGGCGGGGCGCCGGCGGCGGAGCCTGGCTGACGCGGGTCTCGCAACTGGTGCAGCGATCCGCGCCCAACATCCATCCCTGGAACCAGAACGTCATCTTCTCGATCGACCGCCTGATGAAGGAGATCGACTGGGAGCCGGAGTACACCTTCCGCTCCGCCGTCGAGCAGACCTTCGCGTGGTTCATGAACGAGGGCATGGACAAGACGCTGGAGCTCGACTTCTCGCTCGAGGACCTGCTGCTGGAGCGGATCCGCGGCGGCTCGTAGCCCTCGCACGCAGGGCCGCCCTGCACTGGTACGCTGGTTGGAGCCGATCTGACCCGCGACGGGCGGGCGACGGCAGACGAACGGCCGGTGCGCGGATGGACGAGCGAAGCTCCGGGACGGTGCAGTCAGGCGGAGGCGCGTCTGCGCTCGCGGCGAGCGTGCTCTCCCGGGGGCGCTTCCTCGCCCTGCTCGGCGGCGGCGCCGTGGCGGGCTGGGCGGCGGTGCGAGCGCTCGGCTCGCTGACCGGCGGCTGGCGCATCAACACCGTCGAGCGGCCCCGGCCGGAGTTCGACGCCACCGCCTACCGCCTCACCATCGACGGCCTCGTTGAGCAGCCGCTCACGCTCAGCTACGGCGAACTACTGGCGCTCCCGGCCGTACGACAGGTCAGCGACTTCCACTGCGTCGAGGGCTGGGGCGTCGATGACGTGCAGTGGGACGGCGTTTCGTTCCAGACGATCGCCGACCTCGTGCGGCCCACCTCGGAGGCGGGCTTCGTCACGTTCCACTCGCTCGGCGATATCTACCGCGACTCGCTGACGATGGAGCAGGCGCTGCTGCCCGACGCGCTCGTCGCCTACCGCAGGGACGGCGCGGAGCTGACGCCCGATCACGGCCCGCCCGCGCGGCTGATCATGCCGCGCATGTACGGCTACAAGGGCGCGAAGTGGCTCACCCGCATCGAGTTCCGGGACCGCCGCGACATCGGCTACTGGGAGCAGCGCGGCTGGCAGGTCGACGCATGGATCGAGGCCTGACCGCGTCCGCCGGGGCCGACGGCGGACGCGCGCCGCGCTCCGGACCTCACTTCATCGAGCGCTTCGAGTCGCCCTCGCGGCGCATCCACTGGACGCTCGGCGTGCTCTACGTGCTGCTGCTGCTGAGCGGCGTGACCAACTTCTGGCCGGAGGCGAAGGCGCTGCAGCTCGCCGATGTGCGGGTCTTCGCCTGGCTGCACGTCGTGCTCGGCGGGGCGTTCGTGGCGGGCCTCGCGGCGGTGCTTGGCCCGCTGCTCGCGCCGACGCCGGCAGGGCAGGCGCTGCGCGCCGATCTGCGCGAGCTGACGCGCGCGGGCATCGACGACTACCTGTGGCTCCAGCACACGGCGCTGAGGGCGCTGCGATCGCGCTCGGCGCCGCCGCGCGTCGGCAAGTTCAACGCGGGCCAGAAGCTCAACGGGCTCGCCTCGCTGACGCTCAGCCTGGGGCTGACCGCGAGTGGCGTGGTGCTGGGCGTGAACTACATGACGAAGTCCGTGTTCGATGTCGGCTTCGTCGAGGGCGTCTTCCCGTGGCACACCGCGCTCGCGCTGATCGCGATCCCGCCGCTGGTCGCGCACCTCTACCTGGCGCTGCTGCACCCCGCCACGCGCGAGTCGCTGCGCGGCATGGCCCTCGGCCGCGTCCGGCGCGACTGGGCCCGCGAGCACCATCCCGCCTGGGTCGACGAGGTCGAGCGGTCGGAGCGAGGCGCCGAGGGCGGGACTGACTAGCCGAGCACCAGCTCGTCGATGGCGACCGCGGCGAAGAGCAGCACCAGGTAGGCGATCGAGTAGTGGAAGAGCGGCATCGCGTCCGCGATGCCCTCGCTGCGCGCGAGCCGGATGGCGAGATAGAGGAAGGCCGCGCCCCCGCCGACGGCGGTCGCGAAGTAGATGAGCGAGAGACCGCCGATGAGCGTGAAGGCGAGCGTGAGGCCGATCAGCATCAGCGTGTAGAGCACGATCTGGCGCTTCGTCTCCGCCTCGCCGCGCACGACCGGCAGCATCGGCACGCCCGCTCGCTCGTAGTCGTCGGAGAGGACGAGCGCGAGCGCCCAGAAGTGCGGCGGTGTCCAGTAGAAGACGATCAGGAACAGGAATAGCGCCTCGATGCCGACCTCGCCGGTCACGGCCGCCCAGCCGATCACCGGCGGGGCCGCGCCGGCCGCGCCGCCGAGCACGATGTTCTGCGTGGTGTTGCGCTTCAGGTAGTAGCTGTAGACCAGCACGTAGAAGCCGAGCGCGGCGAGCGCGAGCAGCGCCGCGAGCAGGTTCACCGTCAGCGTCAGCCAGATTGCCGAGATCGCCCCGAGCGCCAGCCCGAAGGCCAGCGCCCGCGAGGGCGTCAGATTGCCCGTCGGCAGCGGCCGTGCGCTCGTGCGGTGCATCAACTCGTCGATGTCGCGGTCGGCCACCTGGTTGATCGCGTTCGCGCCCCCGGCGGCCAGCGTCCCGCCGATCATGGTGGCGACGATCAGCCAGGTCGAGGGCCAGCCGCGCTCGGCGAGCACCATCGCGGGGACGGTGGTGACCAGCAGTAGCCAGATGATGCGCGGCTTGGAGAGGGCGATGTAGGCGCGCACCGTGTCGAGCAGCGAGCGAGGCGCGGCCGTCTCCGCGCGCGCCGCCGACGCCTCGCTACGCACGGGCGGCGTCCGGTCCCCGCGCAAGCGCGGAGGGCGCTCGATCTGCGGCGCCGCGGCTCGGGAGGTAGACCGCCCCGGCAACGATCAGCACGCAGAGCCCCCACGTGGCCGCGCCGCCCGCGAGGTGCACCGCGCGCGCCGCGCTCGAGAAGTCGGTCCAGATGTTCGCCGCGCCCAGCAGCATCTGTGCAGCGTAGAGCGCACCGAGGCCCCACGCCGCCGAGCGCAGCAACTCGTCCTCGTCGGGGAAGTCGCGCGCGTGCCAGATCAGCCGCACCACGGCGACAAAGGCGGCGAGCGCGATCAGCCGGTGCATCCAGTGGATGTGCTGCAGGCGCAACCCGTCGAGGAACGGGGCGGGCGCCTCCGGGCAGCCGGGCCAGCTCGTGCATGCGTTGGTAGCGCCGGCACCGACGACGTACGACCCCGCGATCAGCGTGACTGCCACCATCACCGAGGCCGAGATCGCGAGCCGCAGATAGACCGCGCGTCGTGGATCCTCAATGCGGCGGCGCTCCGGCCCGAGGAAGGCGAACGCCGCGATCAGCGAGAGCACCGCCAGCAGCAGCAGCGCCATGCTGAGGTGCAGCGTGACGATCTCCGGCGGCAACTCGCGCTCGACCGTCACCTTGCCGAGCCAGGCCTGGAGGGCGAGCAGCGGCAGGGAGGCGATCGCCAGGTTGCGCAGCGGCCGGTCCTCGCGGTGGTGCAGCAGCGTCACCGCGGCGGTCGCCAGCACGAGCAGGCCGACGATCGCCGCCGTCGTGCGGTGCGTGTACTCGATGATCGCGGTCCGCTCCGCGGGGGGCAGCAGCTGGCCGTGACAGAGCGGCCAGTCCGGGCAGCCGAGGCCGGAGCCGGTGGTGCGCACGACCGCGCCGATCGCGATCAGCAGCAGCGTCGCGGCCACGGTGACGACGACCAGCCACTGGTAGCGCGTCACCTCGCCGTCTCCTCCTCCGCCTGCGCGCGCTCGCTCTCGGCGAGGCGCTCCTCGAGGCGTTCGAGTTCGCGCTGCACGGAGTGCAGCCGCGCCTGCAGCCAGAGCAGGTAGACGAAGAGCCCGGCCCAGAACACCGCGAACCCGGCGAAGAGGAACTCCAAGAAGTCCATCAGCTTGCCCCCGCCCGCCGCGACTCCCGCCGGTCCACCACGGTGCGCAGATCGTCGCTGCGCACGGCGATCTGCTCGACCTCGGCGCGCAGCGCCATCAGCCACAGCGCGAGCAGCGTGATCGCCACCACGCCGAGCATCAGCACCACCAGCATCGAGGTCGGCAGCGCCTGGTCGCCCGGGATGCGCGTCACGATCGGGTCCGGGTGCAGCGTGCGCCACCAGTCCACGGAGCGGTTGATGATCGGGATGTCGACGAAGCCGAGGATCGCGAACACCGCGGCGTAGCGGGCGGCCTGCACGTCGCCGCGGTCGGAGAGGCTCCGAGCCAGCAGGTAGCCGGCGTAGATCAGCAGCAGCACGAGGGTGCTCGTCAGGCGCGCGTCCCAGGCCCACCACACGCCCCAGATCGGCTTCCCCCAGATCGCGCCCGTGGCGAGCGTCAGGGCGGTGAACAGCACGCCCACTCCGGCGGCAGACTGCGCGATCGCGTCGAAGCGCAGGTTGCGCGTCCAGAGCAGCGCGATCGAGGCGACGAAGACGATGAAGAAGCAGAGATAGGCGGCCACCGCCGAGGGCACGTGGATGTAGAAGATGCGCTGCACCTCGCCCTCGATCGCCTCGCGTGGCGCGACGATCACGGCGCCGACGAGCAGCGCGAGCATCGCCGCGCCGGTGAGCGGCGGCAGCAGCGTCCAGCGCGCGCCGTAGACCGCGACTACCGGGCGCAGCGCGGTCATGGCGAGGCGGAGGACGCCGCTCGCGGTCGCGTCGCCGGGCGAGGCCTGCGCCGTCATTGTTCCGCCACGAAGGGAAAGAGCAGCACGCTGCCGAGGGCGAACCAGGCGGTGATGCTGGCGAGCAGCAACAGCCAGGGCTCGCCGCCCGTCGGCAGATCGAGGGCGCCGCCGGTCGCGCGCACGGCGGCGATCAGCAGCGGCGTCAGCAGCGGCAGCGCGAGCACCGGGATCAGCACCTCGCGCGAGCGCACGCGCGCCCCGAGTGTCGAGAGCAGCGTGGTGAGGCTGACGTAGCCGAGGGTTCCGACGGTCATGATCGCGATCAGCTCCGCGCTCAGCAGGGCGGTGTTGAAGAGGATAGTCGCCATCACCAGTACGGCCACCTCGATCAGCAGCAGCGCGATCAGGTTGCTGAGCAGCTTCGCCCCGTAGATCGCCGAGCGCGGCGCGGGCGAGACCATCAGCGCGTCGAAGGTGCCCTGCTCCGCCTCTGCCGCGAACGAGCGCCCGCTGGCGATGATCCCGGCGAAGAGGAACGTCACCCAGAGCACGCCCGGCAGCAGCGGACGCACGTCGCCGGTCGCGAGGTCGAAGGCGAACGAGTAGGTCAGCACGCTGATCGCGGCGAAGGTCGCCGCCGAGAGCCAGCCCGAGCGCTGCCGCCAGAGCAGCCGCAAATCCTTGAGCAGCACCGCGGTGGTCGCGTTCATCGCGCAGCCCTCGCCACGACGCCCGGCGCTGCCGCGGCGTCGCCCTCGGGGAGCCGCCCGCGCTCCAGTTCCAGCACGCCGTCCGCCCAGGACGCGACCCGCTCGCGCAGGTGCGTGGCCGCCAGCACGGTCAGGCCCGGCGCGTGCAGCACCAGCCGGTCGAGCACCTCGAGCGCCTCGCGGTCGAGGCCGGTCTCCGGCTCGTCGAGCAGCAGCACGGGCGGGCGGTGCAGCAGCGCGCGGGCGATCGCGAGCCGCTGGTGGAAGCCGCGCGAGAGCACGGCGGTCGGCTCGTCGCGGCGCAGCCACAGGCCCACCGCGCGCAGCAGCTCCTCGATCCGCTCGTCGGCGTCGGCGACGGAGTAGAGGCGCGCGAAGAAGCGCAGGTTCTCCTGCGGCGTCAGCTCCTCGTAGAGCATCGGCCGGTGCGTCAGCACCCCGATCGACGCGCGCAGCGCCGACCCCTCCGAGGCGAGGTCGTGGCCGGCCACGGTCGCCTCGCCCTCGCTCGGCGAGAGCAGCGTGGAGAGCAGCGCGAGCAGCGTCGTCTTACCCGCGCCGTTGGCGCCGAGCAGCGCGACCTTGGCGCCCTCGGCGACCTCGAAGGAGACGTGGTCGACGGCGAGCGTGCTGCCGAAGCGGCGGGTCAGCCCGCGCGCCTCGATCACGCGCCGGCTCCCGTTGCGGCGCCGCGGGCGCGCAGCAGCAGCAGCGCGCCGCCACCGGTCACCGCGAGCGCCAGCAGCACGCCGGCCAGCGCCCCGCCCTTCCCGGCGAGCGGGTTCGAGGCGTTGCGCCCGGACAGCCCCTCGAGGCGCACGCTGACGCTCTCGCCGGGCCGTGCGGCCGTGCGCGCGATCACCTCGACGCGCTCGCCGGAGACCTCGCGCGAGTCCGCACGCTCGCTCGCATCGAGCGGCTCGAGGTTCTGGATGAAGCGGGCCGGCACTTCGATCTCCATCCGCTCCGTCGCGAGCGGCGCGGTGATGCGCAGGTTGTAGGCGTCCTCGGCGCGATCGTAGCCGACGACGTAGCGGGTGACGACCGTGGTCGGGCCCGGCCGCAGCGCCGTCGTGCCCGCCAGCACGCCGCCCTCGACGGCGAACCCGCTGTCCGTCCCCGCGCCGGAGGCCCCGACGACGCCCTCCGGCAGCGGCAGCCGCAGCGTCACGCCGCTCTCGTCGCCTACGTAGATGCGGTCGCCCAGGTTCGTCACCTCGTCCACGCGCTCGATCGTCAGTTGCGTCGTGGTGCGGTCGAGTGCGAGCAGCGTGACGAGCGTCGACTCGATGCGCAGATCGGGCCGCTCGCTGGTCGCCTCATAGAGCGTCAGCTCGATCTCGATGGTGGGCAGCTCGCGGGAAAGCAGCAGCGGCGGCGAGAGGTACTGCACGCCCTGGTGCTCCGCGCGCACGACGTATGTGCGCTGCGTGTCGGCGGGCGCCTCGAAGCGGAACGCGCCGCCCTCGCCGCTTACGGTGTCCACCGTCTCCAGCCCGCCCGCGCCGCCGAGGATGATCAGCTGCACGGGGATGCTGTCGGGGGCGGGAGCACCCGCGGTGCCCTGGACGAGCCTGCCCTTGATCTCGCCGTCGGCGCTCTGCCCCCCGGCCAGCCTCGGAGTGGCAGCCAGCGCGCCGCCTCCGAGGGCGAGCGCGAGCAGCAGGACGGCGACGGCGCGGATCACGGACGGATCACGCCCGCGCGCGCACGTCGACGCCCTCCGCGCGCAGCGCCTCCGTCAGCTCGCGCAGGCGGGGCGCCAGCGCGCGCCGTCCGGAGAGCCGCTCGGCGGCGGAGATGCGGCCACTCGCCGCGTCGTCGTCCAGCTCGCGCAGATCCGCGAGGAGCCGCGCGCGCTCCTCGCGCAGGGTGTCCAGCGCGGGCGCCTCGAAGGCCGCCCCGGCGGGCGTACGGCGCAGCGGGAGGCCGATCAGCAGCGCCGCCAGCGCCGCGAACAGCACCAGCACTAGCCACTCCATCAGCCGCTGCCTCCCGGCCCCGCGCTCGAGTCGAGCTGCTCGTCGAGCCAGCGTTCATCGACCTCGGAGGGCGCGCCGCCGGCGGTCAGCGGCCGGGCGCTGCGCCGCAGCCGCCAGAGCGTCATGCCTCCGCCGAGGCCGACGAGCACGATCGAGCCGGCGACCCAGCCGAAGAGCACGAGGTTGAACCCGGAGCGCGGCAGATCCGCGAGCACGCGGTCGCCGAAGCGGGTGGAGAAGAACAGCAGCACGTCGTCGTTGCCCGCTCCTGCCGCCAGTTGACCGCGTATCTCGCGGCGCATGTCGTCGCAGACCTGCAGGTCGCACTGGTCGAGGCGCAGGTTCGTGCACTTGGGGCAAAGCAACTGGCGCTCGAGTTGCAGCGCCTGCGCCTCCGGGTCCGGCGCGCTCGCCTCGCCACCGGGCGGCGCGAGCGCCAGCAGCGCCGCCAGCGCGACGATCGCGATCGCCGCTGCCGCCGTCGCACCGAGGGCGACCCGCCGCCGTACGGCGGGGCTCATCGGAGGCCGCTCCGCTCAGGGCGCATCTCAGGCCTCCGCGATCGGATCGGCGGGTGCGGTCGAGGGCAGATCGCGGCGCTGCCGCGCGGGGGCGCTCACCGGCGCGAAGACCACCAGGCCACCCGCCACGTAGACGCCGGCGCCGATCCAGAGCCAGATCATCAGCGGGTTCACGAAGGCGCTGATCTCGGCCACGCCCTCCTCGTCCCAGCCCTGGAGGAAGACGTAGAGGTCCTCGCGCAGCCCCGTCTCGATATCCACCTTCGTCAGCGGCTGGCCCGGGAAGTTGTCGAAGAAGCGGCGCCCGGGCTCGAGGACCGCGACGAACTTGCCGGCATCTTCCACGCGCAGCACCGCGACCACCTCGGAGTCGATGCCGTTCGCCACGCCCGCGCGTTCGGAGAGGCCGATGTAGTCGACCGTGTAGCGCCCGATCTCGAAGGACTCGCCGGGCGCGACCAGCGCGCGCGTCTGCTCCTGGTAGACGCTGGAGGCGACGGCGGCGATCGCCATCACGCCCAGCCCGAGGTGCACCAGGTAGCCGCCGTAGCGGCGGCGGTCGCGCTCGAACAGCGCCAGCACCGCGGCGGGCCAGTGCCGCCCGCTCGCCGCCCGCAGCGCGCGCGCGCCGAGCGCGAACTCGCGCAGCGTCACGAAGAGCAGGACGATCGCCGCGACCATCCCGGCGAGGGCGTAACGGTCGCGCACGCCGACGGCGGCGAGCAGCACGAGGCTGAGCAGCGCCACGGCGATCGGACCTCGGAAGCGGCGCAGCAGCGTGCTGCGTGCGGCGCGCCGCCAGGGCAGCACGGTGCCGACTGTCATCAGCACCAGCAGCGCGACGAGCAGCGGGCCGACGACGTCGTTGTAGAACGGGGCGGAGACGGTGATGCGCGCGTCCTGCAGCAGCTCCGAGAAGACCGGGAACAGCGTCGCGCCCAGCACGATCAGCGCGATCACCGTGAACAGGTAGTTGTTCACGATCAGCGAGCTCTCCCGCGAGGCCAGCGACTCGAAGTCGTGATCCGCCTGCAGCCGCCCGCTGCGCATCGTGAGCAGCACGACCGAGCCGAGCAGCGTCAGGCCGAGCAGCGCGAGGAAGTACGGGCCCACGTCGGAGATCGCGAACGAGTGCACGGAGGCGACCAGCCCGCTGCGTACGTTGAACGTCCCGAAGACGGCGAGCGCGAACGCCGCGAGCACGAGCGCGAGGTTCCACAGCTTCAGCATCCCGCGCCGCTCCTGGACCATCATCGAGTGCACGAACGCGGTCATCGGGAGCAGCGGCAGGATCGCCGAGTTCTCGACCGGGTCCCAGCCCCAGTAGCCGCCCCAGCCGAGCGTCGTGTAGGCCCAGAAGGCGCCGAGCAGATTGCCGATGCTGAGCATCAGCCAGGAGAGCAGCGCCCAGTGCCGCACGCTGCGCAGCCAGCGCCCGTCGATGCGCCCGGCGACCAGCGCCGCCGCCCCGAGGGTGAACGGGACCGCGGTGCTGACGAGCCCGGCGAGCATGAACGGCGGGTGAATCAGCATCGAGCGGTCGACGAGCAGCGGGTTGAGGCCGACGCCGTCCTCGGGCGTGACGGCGCTGACCTCGAACGGTGAGGCGAGGAAGGCGACCGGCACCAGGAAGGCGGCGAGGATGCCGCCGCCGATCGCCACCGCCTGCGCGGAGCCCCAGGGGATGCGCGGCACGGTCAGCAGCGTGAACGCAGCGAGGAAGAGCGAGAGCAGCCACGTCCAGAACAGCAGCGAGCCCGGCTGCCCGCTGTAGAGCGAGGCCCACTTCATGTGCGGCAGCATGTCGCTCGATGAGACCGAGGCGACGTGCGAGAGCGAGAAGTCGTCGTTGAGCAGCGCGTAGGCGAGCGTCGCGATCGCCAGCGTCGTGAACGCCGCCGCGACCGGCATCGCGCGGCGTGCCGCCAGCAGCAGCTCCGGCCGCCCGCGCTGGCTGCCGATGACCGAGGCGCCGACGGCGAAGAGCGCCGCCGCCAGCGCGGTCAGCACGGCGGCGGCTCCGATGGTGGCGGTGAGGTTCATGCGGGCCTCGTGCGCGCCTTGTCAGGGCGCCGCGATCGAGGCGTCATCGGCATCGGTCACGAATTCCGGCTCGTGGCGGATGATCACGCTCGTCGCTTGCAGCAGCCCGTCGCCGGCGGCGACACCCTCGACGACGACGAAGGCGCGGGGAGTGAACAGATCCGGCACCACGCCGTCGTACTCGATGCGCATCGTCTCGCCGTGTTCGCCCTCGATCATCCAGCTCACGGGCCGCCCGTTCTCCTCGACGACCGTGCCGTCGACCACGCGTCCGCCGACGCGCCAGCGACGGCCGTCGGGGTCGATCTCCTGCGCGAACTCCTCGGGGGTCGTGTAGTAGGCGCCGTCGAAGGCCTGCACGGCCATCGCCGTGATCGCGACAGTCGCGATCACGAGGATCGCCACGAGGCGCCCTCGCCGGCTGGCGAGGGCGCCGCTGCGGACGAGGTTGCGGAGAGTGTTCATCGCGCTCGCTTTGCTGCGCCGGCTGCGCGCCTCGGCCCGCCTCGGGTCACGATGCGGGCCGGTCGCTGGCCGCCATGATCGCTTCCAGCATCGCGCGGAACTCGCTTTCGCGCAGTTCCCCCAGGAACTTGCGCTGCACCTGCAGGCCCGGCGAGAGGAAGTACGCCTCCGGCACGCCGTTCACGCCGAACTCCAGGTAGACGCCCCCGTCCGCGTCCACCAGCGACGGGAAGGTGAGCCCGTGCCGCTCGACGAAGCGCCGCGCCTCGCGCTCGCTGTCGAGGATGTTGACGCCGAGGAAGGCGTAGCCGCGAGCCTCGAACTCCTTCCAGAGCCGCTCGATCAGCGGTGCCTCGCGCTCGCAAGGCGCGCACCAGGAAGCCCAGAAATACAGGAAGATCGGGCGGTCCGCGTAGTCCGCGATCGAGACCTCGCCGCCGTCGAGCGAGGGCAGGCTGAACTCCGTCGCGCGCTCGATGCCGGGATCGACCGCGCCGAGCGGATCGCGTCCCACGTCGCGCACCGAGGCGATCGCCAGCACGGCGATCAGCGCCAGCAGCGCGGACCCGACGCCGATCACCAGCAGCCGGCCGTGCAGCGAGTGAGCGAACCTTCGTGTAGCCGCGATGATCATCGTCACATCCGCTTCGCCGGGGCGGGCCACACCGCCGTGCACACAGGCGATCCGGCCGTGTTCCGGCGGGCCCTCGCCAAGCACCCGATGGGAGCTTGAGCGCCGCCGACACGCTGCCCGGTCGCACCCGCCGGGCGGCCCTCGAACCCCTTTGCGCTTGACCCCGACACGGCCTAATGATAGCCATAGCCTCGCGTTGGGGGGATCGCGCGGATTGCGCTCGCGGAGCGGGTCACGCGGTTGACGGAGGGAGCCCCGGTGCGTAGTTACCGCAGCCTCCGACGGCTCGCTCCGGTTGCCGTGCTCGCGCTTGCCCTCGTGCTGGCGGCGTGCAGCGACCCGCAGAGCACCGTCAACCCCAAGTCAGACTTCGCCGACGACATCCAGTTCCTCTACCTGCTCACGTTCTGGCTGGGCATGGCGGTCTTCGTCGGCATCCTCGGGCTCACCGTCGGCCTCGCCTTCTGGTACCGCGAGCGGCCCGGCCGCGTCGCGAAGCAGATCCACGGCAACACTCGCCTCGAGGTGGTCTGGACGCTCATCCCCGTCGTGCTCGTCGTGGTGATGGCCGTGCCCACCTGGCAGGTCATCGCCGACAGCAGCAAGCCGCCCCCCGACAACGCCCTGGAGGTCAACGCAGTCGGCCGCCAGTGGTGGTTCGAGTTCCAGTACGACCTCAACGGCGACGGCGTATTCGACGACCTGGTGACTGCGAACGAACTGCACATCCCCGCCGGACGTGCGGTCTCCTTCAACCTCCTCTCCGAGGACGTGATCCACTCGTTCTGGGTGCCGCAGCTCGCAGGCAAGGTGGACATGGTCCCCGGACACAACAACGACCTCTGGTTCACACCGCACCTGGACGCCGCCCGCGACAAGGCCTACCTCGGCCAGTGCGCGGAGTTCTGCGGCACCGCGCACGCCAACATGCGCTTCCGCGTCTTCGTCGACACGCCCGGGGACTTCGACGCCTGGGTCGCCAACGAGACCGCGGAGGGCGTCGCCCCGGCGGACGACCTGGCGCAGATGGGCCAGGAGCTGTTCCTGACCCCGGTCTGGGCAGTCCCGGAAGGCACCGCCCTGCTGGGTTGCTCCGGCTGCCACACCGTCGCGGGCACGACGGCCAGGGGAAAGATCGGCCCGAACCTCACGCACGTCGGCGCGCGCAGCACGATCGCGGCCGGGATCCTCGACACGAACTTCGAGAATCTCGTCGCCTGGATCAGCAACCCGGACCGGGAAAAGCCCGGAGCCGACTCGGAAGACGACGCCGCCCGGTTCATGCCTGCCTTTGAGAAGGTGCTGACGCCTGAGCAGATCCAGGCGATCGCCACTTACCTCCTCGGGCTACAGTAGGTACGCTGGCGAGCGCGCGGGACTCGGAAAGGAACACGACGATGGCAACCGTTGCCGGCACGATGGCCGCACCGACTGCCGAGGGCGTCGTCTGGTCCTGGCTGACGACCGTCGACCACAAGCGCATCGGCGTGCTCTACGGCGTGACCGCGTTCCTGTTCTTCATGCTCGGCGGCCTCGAGGCGCTGGCGATCCGCATGCAGCTCGCCGTCCCCAACGGCGGCGTCGTGGACCCGGAGCTCTACAACCAGCTCTTCACGATGCACGCGCTGACGATGATCTTCCTCGCGATCATGCCGCTCGGGGCGGCGTTCTTCAACTTCATGATCCCGCTGATGATCGGCGCGCGTGATGTCGCGTTCCCACGGCTGAATGCGCTCTCCTTCTGGATCTTCCTCGCCGGCGGGCTGGTGCTGACCAGCAGCTTCTTCCTCGGCGGCGCCCCGGACACGGGCTGGTTCGCCTACCAGCCGATCAGCGGGAGCCCGTACTCCGGCAGCGGCATGGACTACTACGTGATCGGACTGATGCTGCTCGGCATCTCATCGCTGGCGGCGGCGCTGAACTTCGCCGTCACGATCATCAACATGCGGACGCCGGGCATGACCATGATGCGCATGCCGGTCTTCGTCTGGATGACGCTCGTCGTCGCGTTCCTGCTGATCCTCGCGCTGCCGGTGCTCACCGTGGCGCTGGTCCAGATGCTCTTCGACCGCCAGTACACGACGAGCTTCTTCCTGCCCAGCGGCGGCGGCGACCCGATCCTCTGGCAGCACCTGTTCTGGGTCTTCGGACATCCGGAGGTCTACATCCTGATCCTGCCGGCGATGGGCATCGTCTCCGAGGTGCTCCCGGCCTTCTCCCGCAAGCCGCTCTTCGGCTACCCGGCGATCGTCTTCGCGGGCGTCGCCATCGGCTTCCTCGGCTGGGCGGTGTGGAGCCACCACATGTTCACCACCGGCCTCGGGGCCGTGCCGCGCGTGGTGTTCGCGACCAGCACGATGATCATCGGGATCCCGACGGGCATCAAGATCTTCAACTGGCTCGGCACGATGTGGGGCGGCAGCATCCGCTTCAGCACGGCCATGTACTTCGCCGTCTCGTTCATCGCGCTGTTCACCATCGGCGGCATCTCCGGCGTGATGCACGCCTCGCCGCCGGTCGACCAGCAGCAGCAGGACACCTACTTCATCGTCGCGCACATCCACTACGTGCTCGTCGGCGGCGCGATCGTCGGCATCTTCTCCGGGCTCTACTACTGGTGGCCGAAGATGACCGGGCGCTTCCTCGGCGAGAGCCTCGGGAAGTGGAACTTCTGGCTGATGTTCATCGGCCTCAACATGACCTTCTTCCCGATGCACTTCCTCGGTGTGGGCGGGATGCCGCGGCGCGTCTACACCTACGACGAGGGCATGGGCTGGGAGTTCTGGAACATGTTCGCCACGATCGGCGCGTTCGTGCTGGCGCTCGGCGTGCTGGCCTTCGTCATCAACGTCGCGCGCACCATGCGCCAGCCGAAGACGGCCTCGGACAACCCCTGGGACGCGCCCGGCCTCGAGTGGGCCACAAGCTCGCCGCCGCCGGAGCACGACTTCGACGCGATTCCCGAGGTTCGCGCGCGCGACCCGCTGTGGCACGACCGTGACCACAACCTGAGCCAGCCCGAGGGCCAGCCGGGCGAGCACATCCACATGCCGCCGCCCTCGTACTACCCGCTGATCCTCGCGTTCGGCGTGCTGATGCTCGGCCTCGGGCCGCTTTCGCACCTCGCCGTGACCGCCCTCGGCGTGCCGGTGATCATCTACGCGATCTGGGGCTGGGTCCTGGAACCCACGGAGTAGGCAAGGACGACACGTGGCCACTGCCGAGCATCACGTCGAGCACCACTCCGTCACCGGGGTCGACAACCGGAAGCTCCTCATGTGGATCTTCCTCGGTTCGGAGTGCCTGTTCTTCGGCGCCCTGATCTCCACCTACCTGATCTTCAAGGCCGACATTCCCGCCCCGAACCTGAGCTTCATCGAGGCACACACGCACGTCGAAAACGGCCACGAGGTCGTCACCGGCTGGTTCCCGGCCGACCGCGTCGTCGATGGCGTCCAGTACGCCGGCGTGCTCGACATCCCGATCACCTCGCAGAGCACCTTCGTGCTGCTGATGAGCTCGGTGACGATGGTGCTGGCGGTCTACGGCGCGCAGCACTCCCGGCCGCTGATGATGAAGGCCTGGCTGCTCGCGACGGTCCTGCTGGGGTTGATGTTCCTCGGCTATCAGGTCTTCGAGTTCCGGACGTTCGGGCAGGAGGGCTTGACGCTGGCCACCAACCAGTTCGGCGCCTCGTTCTTCGTCCTGACCGGCTTCCACGGGACGCACGTCGCCGTTGGGGTAGTGATCCTCGCTTCGCTGCTGTTGGGATCGTTCCGGCGCAGCGGACTCGGACCGGAGGCCGGCTTCCATATCGAAACCGCCGGCCTCTACTGGCACTTCGTCGATATCGTCTGGATCGTGATCTTCACGATCATCTACCTGATACCGGCCTGATCGTGGCGGAGGGCCCGATCAGGAGGGAGTGGAGCGCGCGATGAGCCACGGCGGAACGCACGCACAGCAAGCCGAGGAGCAGCACGGCCTGACGCCGAGGCAGTACGTCGGCATCGGCCTTGCACTGACGGTGATCACCATCGTCGAGCTCGCCTTCTCGCTCTGGATCAACCTCGGCGACTTGCTGATCCCGGTCCTGATCGTGCTGTCCGCGGTCAAGTTCGTCGTGGTAGTCGCCTTCTTCATGCACCTCTACTTCGAACAGCGGCTGCTGACGCGAGTCTTCGCGGGTTCGTTCTTCCTCGCGGGGGGCGTGCTGATCGCGCTGCTGGCCCTCTTCTGGAACGACATCACGATCCTGCCCTAACCCGGGACGGCGCTTGCGCGCCTCCGCGGCGCCCGAGGTCAGGAGGTCGTCGTGGCGGCCAGGCGCTCGGCCTCCTCGGCCTGCTGCCGCTGCTCCGCCTTGTGCGCCCAGACGGCGAAGACGGCACCGGCGGCGAGCAGAAACATCATCTGGCCCGGCACCCACATGATCAGCCCGCCGATCTCCTGGTCGCGTATCGGGTCGAGCGCGAAGATCGGCGCCGAGTCGTTGTAGAAGTCGTAGAGCAGCGACCCGCTGAACGTGATCATCGCGCCCAGGAACGCCTTCGGCGTGCCGACGGCGATCAGCAGCGCCATGCGCCACATGTAGCTGAGCCGCGAGTGCAGCGGCGCGGGATCGATCACGTTCCACCAGACCAGCAGCCCGGCAAACGCCAGGCTGAGGTGTTGCACATCGTGCACGAGGGCGTCGCGGATCGCCGCATCGTACCAGCCCGGCGCCAGGTGCCAGGCCCAGAGCAGCCCGGTGTGCACCGCGATCACGATGACGGGATGCGTGATCAGCCGGTAAAGGACGTAGGACTCCCGGCGGCGCATCACCGGACGCACCAGCACGCGCCGCACCGCGCGAGGCAGCCCGCGCAGCACCGGCGTGGTCGGCGCGCCGAGCAGGATCAGCGGCGCCGCGTACATCATCAGCAGGTCGTGCTGGATCATGTGCATGAAGAAGTGGTGCTCGGCCAGCGCGTCGATCGGCGTCTCGATCGTCGCCACGAGGAGCGCCACGCCGAGCAGGTAGCACGCGGTGCGCCAGCGGGGGTGCGGGCGGCTGCGCTCGCGCCAGACGTAGAGGCCGCGCAGGTAGAGCGCGGTCATGAGGGCGACCGGGATCACGAGCTCCGGGTCGAAGTTCCAGCGCTCCCACCACTGCTGACCGGCGTGCACGCCGTCGTGCGCCGCGACGGCAGCCTGCCCGAGCCGGGTGATCAGATCGGCCTGCACCGGAACCCTCCGCAGCCGCTGCCCGTACGGCGCATCTTCAGACAGTGTGCCCCGGACAGTGTGCTTGGGACAGTCGCTCGGCGCACCACCTCGTGCCCCCGAGCGCGCCTCGCGCGCCCGGCGCGATTGACCGTGCTCGCGTGACCCTCGTACGATCGGGGCCGGCGAGTTCGTGTATGAGATACGCGAACCACCGCCCGCAGCCGCGATCGGCAGGAACGAGGCGCAGATGCGACCGCTCCGCGTGGCGCTGGCGCAGATCAACACCACCGTCGGCGACTTCGACGGCAACCGCGCGCGCATCCTCGAGGCCGCGCACGAGGCCGCCGCGCTCGACGCCGACCTCGTCGCCTTCCCGGAGCTCGCCATCACCGGCTTCCCGCCGGAGGACCTGCTGCTGCGCGCGCCGTTCATCGAGGAAGCCGGACGCTCCCTCGCGCGCCTGCTCGAGGAGTCGCGCGGGCTGCCGCCGCTGATCGTCGGCGCGCCCGAGTTCGATGTCGCGCTCTACAACACCGCGTTCGTGCTGCACGAGGGGCGCATCGTCGGCGGCCATCGCAAGCAGCACCTGCCCAACTACGGCGTCTTCGACGACGAGCGCTACTTCCAGCCCGGCGTCGAGACGCCGCGCTTCGTCATCGGCGGCGTCGAGGTGGCGGCGACCGTCTGTGAGGACATCTGGTACCCGGACGGCCCGGCGCGGGCGGCTGCGCTCGCCGGGGCGCTGATCGTCGTCAACATCAACCACTCGCCCTTCCACGCCGGGAAGCGCCGAGAGCGCGAGCGGATGCTCGCCACCCGCGCCGTCGACAACCACATCGCCATCGCCTACGTGAACCAGGTCGGCGGTCAGGACGAGATCGTGCTGGACGGCAACTCGATCGTGATCGGCGCGGACGGCGGCGTGCTCGCGCGCGGCGCCTCCTTCCTCGAGGACCTCGTCGTCGTCGACATCCCTGTGGACGAGGTCGTGCAGGCGCGCATGCACGAGTCCCGCGTGCGCCGCGAGCGGCCCGAGGTCGCGACACCTGCCGTCGCCGTCACCGCGGCCCACGAGGGCGCGCGCGCGCCGCTCGACGCCTCGCTGCCGGAGCCGCCCGGCGACCTTGAGGAGACCTACTGGGCGCTGGTCACGGGCACGCGCGACTATCTGGGCAAGACGGGCTTCCAGGACGCGATCATCGCGCTCTCGGGCGGCATCGACTCCTCGCTGGTGGCGGCGGTCGCCGTTGACGCGCTGGGGCCGGAGCACGTGCGCGGCATCTCGCTGCCGTCGCGCTACTCCTCGGAGGGCTCGATCGCCGACGCGCAGGATCTGGCGACGCGGCTCGGCATCCAGCTCTCGGCGATCCCGATCGAGCCGCTGCACCAGGCCGCCATCGACGCGCTCGCCCGCGAGTTCGAGGGCAGCGAGGCGGGCGCGGCCGAGGAGAACGTGCAGTCGCGGCTGCGCGGCCTGCTGGTGATGGCGCTCTCCAACAAGACCGGCGCGATCGTGCTGACCACGGGCAACAAGTCCGAGTACGCCTGCGGCTACGCCACGCTCTACGGCGACATGGCCGGCGGCTACGCGGTCATCAAGGACGTGCCGAAAACCCTCGTCTACGCACTCGCGCGCTACCGCAACAGCGTCAGCGAGGTGCTCCCGCAGGCCGTCATCGACAAGCCGCCCTCGGCAGAGCTGCGCCCGGACCAGCTCGACACCGACTCACTCCCGGCCTACGACGTGCTCGACCCGATCATCGAGGCATACGTGGAGGCCGATGACGCCTTCGAGACGATCGTCGCGCGCGGCTACGAGGAGGCGACGGTGCGGCGCGTGATCGACCTGATCAACCGCAACGAGTACAAGCGCCGCCAGTCGCCGCCCGGCATCAAGATCACCCCCCGCGCCTTCGGCCGCGACCGCCGCTACCCCCTCGCCTCGCAGTACCGAGGGCACTGAGCGGCGCTTGCCTGCAGCTCACGTCAGTCGTCGCTACAAGCATCGATGGGGTGTTGCGCCGATCCGGCCCCCTCTCCTGGGGGAGAGAGGGTGGGGGTGAGGGGGCACGCCAGACTCCCGAGGACGCGCGCCACGCCCCTTGGCCGGGATGACCCGGCTGGATTCCGGCTTTCGCCGGAATGACGGAGGGAGGGGGCGCAATGCCCTCGGGGGTCCGTTGCGCCCCCGAGGGTCCCACGGGGGTCCGTTGCGCCCGCGAAGGTCCCACGGGGGTCCGTTGCGCCCCGAGGATCCCACGGGGGTGTGGGGGCGCAGCCGTCACACCCGAGACAATCCGGGTCGGGTGTGCAGGGAGCGGCACGTGCGCGGCACGCGACTTGGGGGGTGTGGGGGGCGCAGCCCCCCAACAGAAAGAAACTCCGGGGCGGGTGGGTGGGGAGCCGCGCGCAGCGCGCTCGTCCGACGCGCGCGAGACGCGGGTACACCGAGGGCGCGGACGCAGACGAGGGCGGCCATTGGCCGCCCTCGCGCGTGGTGCGTGTCCCGATGAGGCTTGAGGCTAGCCAGCCGTCGCGGCTGCGGCCTCCTCGATCGGCTCGCCGGTGGACGTGTCGCGCTCGAAGGAGCTGAAGAGCTCCAGCTCCGTGCCGATCTCGCGGACGGCCGGGAGCACCTCCTCGCCCATCAGGCGCAGGCTGCGCATCGCGTCCTCGTGCGTCATCGCGCCGTCGCCGTCCCAGAGGAAGATCGAGCCGGGGCGCAACTCCTCGAGCACCTCACGGATCTTCGGGATGACAGTCTTGGGCGTGCCGGTGATGATCGTCTTCGTATCGACTTGGTCCTCGTAGCTGCGGCCCTGGTTGCCGCGCACGCGCGGCGTCGTGGCGCCCGCAACCTGCCGACCTGCCGGCTGCGCGCCGCCCGTCGGCAGCAGGTTCGTGCGCGAGGTGAGGCCCGGCAGGTTCTGGATGAACGAGTTGACCTGCCCCGTGTTGCCCTCGAGGAACGGGTTGGGCGGGCCCTCGATGAACTTGCGGGCCGTCTCGTAGGCCAGCTCCTCGGTCTCGTCGACGTGGACCTTGAAGAGGTAGCCGATGTTCTGCGTGCCGGACTCGTAGCCCTCGCGCTGTGCGACCTCGTGGTAGTAGGCGAAGGACTGCTTGGTCGCCTCCAGCTGTGTGGCGAGCATGATGTAGGGGTAGCGCTGCGTCGCGGCCCACTCGACGGTGTTGCGGCTGACGACGCCGGGGATCCACATCTGCGGGTGCGGCTTCTGGTAGGGGCGGACGAACGGGTTGACGTAACGGTAGTTGAAGTGCTCGCCCTCCCAGCGGAACGGGCCGGGCCGCGTCCACGCCGCCACCACGAAGTCGTGCGCCTCCTGGAAGCGCTCCCAGTTGAAGGGCGGCTGCGCGTTGTGCGAGACGCTCTCACGGCCGCCGCCGCGCACCCAGCCGGTGACGAGGCGCCCGCGGGAGATCATGTCGATCTCGGCGAGGCTCTCGGCGAGGAAGAGCGGGTCGTCCCAGAGCGGCAGCACGTTGCCGGCGAGGACGATCTTCACGCGCTTCGTGATCCTCGCGAGGATGGCGGCCTCGACGTTGAGCACGCTGCCCATGCAGAAGGGCGTGCTGTGGTGCTCGTTGAGCATCACGCCGTCGAAGCCCATCTCCTCGGCGTAGACCTTCTCGTCGAGGTAGCGGTTGTAGAGCTCGGCGCCGAGCCTCGGGTTGTAGGCCGCGTTGCTGATATTGAGGTCGGTGTTGGAGCGGCCCGTGATCCCGAAGAACCCGGAGTCGCGGTCCTGATAGGGCCGTTCGGTGAAGTAGCCGATGAACATCGCTCGTCCTCTCGAAGCGTGCGGACGCCTCCGCCCGGCCCATGCTACCGAATCCCGCGCCCGCGCGCGCCGTCAGGGCGCGAGTCCGATGCCCGCAGCCGACGCCCAATAGCCTTGGGAGTACCGCAGCAGCCACGATTCCCTCTGCTACGAGTTGCTGGCGAAGGCGTTCTGGCTGGAGACGAGGGCAGGGGTGGGGTCGGCGCTCCACAGCGGTTCAAGGCGCCCACGCGTTCCGAGCCAACCTCGAGGCTTGTCGAGCCGCTGAAAGATGTGAGGCCAGAGCGCGTCGTTCACCGAGTCGACTGGCCCGATCCGGTCCTCGACGCCGTCCTCCTCGGCGGCGGTTTCGCACATCCAGACGCGGCACGCTGCCGGCTGACCGCGTTCTGACGGTTCGAAGGCGAACATCACCAGCGCGCCCGTCGACTCCGGGTCCGCGAGCACCGATGCGGCGTCGAAGCCGCGTAGCCGCGTCTCGTTGCTGTCACCTCCTCGGTACGCGCTGTTGTACCAGACGATCTCAATCCTCTGAGCGTAAGGGTGGCTGTCGATTGTCATCTCGATCGGCGCGGTCGGGTCCGCTCTGCCTGCCCAGTGCCACTCTGTCGTGACGCGGATCATGACCTGCCGCGGGACGAAGAGGCCGTCAAGCTCGTCGGCGCGCCCGGGGCCGAGGACGGGCAGCCGCCTCGCGTAGAGCGGCTTGAGCGTCGCCATGTGCTCATCCAGCCAGTCCGATACATCGTGCACTGACTAGGCTCCTCTCGCGCCGCCACCGCGCCGATCCGGCCCGATCATACCGCCCCGCTCAGGGCCCCGATCCTGGATCGGCTGATTCGGCTACCCTGGCGAGCCACTCGCTTGGCCGGGGGGACGCGTGGAGTTCGGGAGCCTCAGACCCAGCGCGATCATCAGTTACCACCGGATGTGCACGGAGGAGCACGAGGTGCGTCTCCAGCGGGGGATGAACTTCCGCCTCGATCCGAGGTACAGCGTGATGCTGATGAGCCGGCGCGAGGGCGCCCCATACGCGGACGCCGTGGAAGACGGGGGCGAGATCCTCATCTACGAGGGGCATGACGCTTCGCGAGTTCGCGGGGGCCCGGACCCTCTGGCGATCGACCAGCCACTCGCATACGCGTCGGGTCGGCCAACTCAGAACGCGCTCTTCCGGGAGGCGGCCCTCGCATACCGCGACGGGTCGCGCGAAGCCGAGCTCGTAAAGGTGTACGAAAAGCTCCTGAGGGGGATGTGGGTCTTCAACGGGATCTTCCGGTTGACCGACTGTCGGGGTGAGGAGAGCGCCGGGCGCACGGTCTTCAAGTTCCGCCTCGAACTCGCCGGGGAGGACTCGCAGGCGCCTGAGCCCTCACTCCGTGAACGAAGCCGAATGATCCCCTCGGCGGTGAAGCGCGAAGTGTGGGAGCGCGACGGGGGTCGATGCGTGAAGTGCGGCGCGACCGACGAACTTCACTTCGACCACATCATCCCGTACTCGGCGGGCGGTTCCTCGATCACGGCGGAGAACGTTCAGCTCCTCTGCGCTCGCCACAATCTGGAGAAGAGCGACCGCATCCAGTGACGCCGGGTTCGGGCCCGTGCGCGTCTCCTACCACCCCCTACCCCAGATACGGCCGCGCCGCGCCCACCACCCGCAGCGCGTGGGCGTGCGGCTCCACGTCGTGGACGCGGAGGACGTGGGCGCCGAGGGCCGCCGCGAGCGTGTGGAAGGCGAGCGTGGCCTCCAGCAGGCCGGGGGTGTCCTGCCGCTTCTCGTGCCCCAGCGCCTCGGCGAGGAAGCCCTTGCGCGAGGCGGAGACGAGCACCGGGTAGCCCTCGGCGGCGAGCGCCGGCAGGTCCGCGAGCAGCCGCAGGTTGTCGTCCAGCGACTTCGCGAACTCGAAGCCGGGGTCGAGCCACGGGCGCGGCGCTCCGGCGGCCTTGAGGGCGCTCGCGCGCTCCAGCAGGAAGGCGCGCACCTCGCCGCCGATGTCCTCGTAGGTCTGGTCCACCTCGTAGTGGCCGTGCGGGCGGCCGCGCATGTGCATCACGACGCCCGGCAGGCCGTACTCCGCCGAAGCGGCGATCATCTCGGGGTCGCGGAAGCCGCTGACGTCGTTGAGCAGGTGCGCGCCGGCCTCGGCGGCGGCGCGGGCGACGGCTGGCGTCCAGGTGTCGATCGAGACGGGGACGCCCTCGCCGCTCAGCGCCTCGATCACCGGCGCGACGCGCTCGATCTCCTCCTGCGCGTCGATGTCCGCAGCCTTCGAGGAGGTCGAGTGCGCGCCGATGTCGATGATCGCCGCGCCCTGCTCGCGCAGCTCGCGCGCCCGTGCGAGCGCCTTCGAGGGGTCGACGACGGAGGCGGCGATCGGCGAGTCGCGGGAGACGTTGAGGATCGCCATGATCGCGGCGCGCTCGCTGGTGTCGATGCGGTGCTCGCCGAGCTGGAGCAGCACGCGGCGTCCTCCTCGTCGCGCGGGCCCTCGCCCGCCGCGCTGCGAGTCTACGCGCGGCCCCGGCTACGGGGCCGGCAGCGGACTGTCGCAGCACGATGCGGCGTCGTAGAGTCGCCGCGAGGGCAGGGGCGCATGCCGAAGGTGCGAGAGGCGATACGTCTCGTGGAGCGCGATGGCTGGGAGTTGGATCGCACGCGCGGCAGCCACCGGCAATACCGGCATCCTCATAAGCCGGGGACCGTCACGATAGCGGGCAGGCCGAGTAAGGACCTGGCGCCCGGGACGTGGAATAACATTCTTAAGCAAGCGGGACTCAGCAGAGGAGACTAGCGTGAAGTACACCGTCGTCATCGAGAAGACCGGCAACGGGTACTCGGCGTATGCGCCCGATTTGCCGGGCTGCATTGCTGCGGGCGACTCGGTTGCCGAAGTCGAGGAACTGATCCGTGAAGCGATGATCCTGCACGTGGAGTCGCTCCGGGAGCACGGCGACCCGGTCCCCGAACCGCAAACGTCTGCCGCCCTGGTAGAGGTCTAGGTTCGCGCGAGGGCTTCGATGACTGACGAGACTGACGGCGATCCCGGCGAGGCGACAGACGAGAGCGCGCCCGCGCCCGAGGGCGAGCCGGTGCTGGTCGCGGTCGACTTCACCGCCGATGAGCTGCGCGTGCTCTTCAGCGACCTGCACGGGAAGCCGATCGAGCGCGGCGAATGGCCGCTGCCGCCACTCGAGGACGAAGACGCGTGGTCGTGGGAGGTCGGCGGGCGCATCGCGACGCTCTTCGCCGCCAACGGCGAGCGCCGCTCCGCGCTGGCGATCGCCGTCGCCGCGCCGGGTGTCGTCGACCCGCTGAGCGGCCGGCTCGTGGACTCGGCGGGCCAGCCGCAGTGGGAGGGGCTCTCGATCGTCGAGGCGCTGCGACGCCACTTCGATGCGCCGATCGCCTGCGAGGGCCGCACGCTGGCGGCGCTGCAAGGCGAGCGCTGGCAGGGCGCTGCGCAGACCCTCGACGACGTGCTCTACGTCTCGTTGCGGGGCGTGCCCGCCGCCGCGGCGGTCGTGGGCGGGCGGCCCGTGCGCGGCGCGCGCTTCGCCGCCGGCGCGCTGCCGGCGATGCCCGAGCTCACTCCCGGGCAACCGATCAGCGACGAGGAGCTGGAGACGGCCTCCGGGCTGCTCGCCGACGCGAGCGCGCTGCTCGACCCCGACGCGGTGCTGATCGACGGCGAGGAGCACCACCGCAGCCGGCTGATCCCGCTGCTGCAGCGCGTCCTCGACGAGGTCGCGCCCGGCCCGCGCGTCGTCCCCTCGGCGCTTGGCGAGGACGCGGCGCTGGCCGGGGCGCTGCGCATGGCGACGACGCTGGCCTACGAGGGTGAGCGCAAGCCATGACGCAGCCTCCGCCGCCCGGTCTGCCCGGTCTGCCCTCTGGCCCGCCGCCCGAGCGGCAGTACGCGCTCCAGTTGCACGCGGAGGCCGTGGGCACGCTGCTCGGCTCGATCGCCTGGGTGATGGGTGCGCTCGCGATCATGCGCGACCGCGGACACGCCGAGGGCAACGAGGAGCTGCACGAGCTGCAGGAGACGCTCGAGCCGCGCCTTGAGGCGCTGCTCAACGACCTCGCGATGTCGCGCGGCGTGGTCGAGGGCGGCGCCGACACGGAGCTCGGCGAGCGCGTCGAGGACGCCTACACGCGCGTCCGCGAGGCGTTCGAGCGCTGGATCCAGCTCACCGCCGTCGACACCGCCAGCGTCGCCATCGGCCAGCGGCTCGCCGAGATCGGCGATGATGCCGAGGGCGGCGAGGACGCGGAAGCGGACGAGGGGTAGCGCCCGTCCAGAACGGCTGGAGCCAGACCAGCAGGAGGCAGTCATGGCGTTTGCGCATCCGGAGTTCCTCGTCTCGACCGATTGGCTGTCGGAACATCTGGCCGACGACGACGTCCGCGTCTTCGAGACGACCGTCTTCCTGCGTCCCCGCGACGAGGGCGGCTATCGCGTCGAGTCGGGCCGGGCCGAGTACGAGTCGGGACACATTCCCGGCGCGGGCTTCCTCGATCTGCAGCGAGACTTCTCCGACAACGACCAGCACCTGCGCTTCATGATGCCCTCGGCCGAGGCGTTCGCCGAGGCAGCCGGACGGCATGGGATCTCGGAGGCGTCGAAGCTGATCCTCTACGACCGCTCGGGATCGGCGTGGGCGGCGCGGCTCTGGTGGATGTTCCAGTCGATGGGCTGCCAGGGCGCCGCGGTGCTGGACGGCGGCTGGCGTCGCTGGAGCGCCGAGGGCCGGGCCGCCTCGACGGATGCGGTGACGTACGAACCCACGACCTTCACGCCGGCTGCCGATCCGGCCCGGTTCGCGGACCTCGACGAGGTCAGGGCGTTCATCGACTCGCGCGGCGCGGGTGGTAGCTGCCTGATCAACGCGCTGGGACGGGAGCAGCACGCCGGCGCCGACGGCGGAGGGGCCTACGGGCGTCCCGGGCACATTCCCGGCGCGACCAATGTGCCGGCGATGGAGCTGACTGATTCCGATAGCGGTCTCTACCGCCCGGCGGAGGAACTTGCGTGGCTCTTCGAGCAGGCGGGCGCGGGCAGGGCGCAACGCGTGGTCACGTACTGCGGCGGGGGCATCGCCGCCTCCAACGACGCCTTCGTCCTCGCGCTGCTCGGCTACGAAGACGTCGCGGTCTACGACGCCTCGATGTCGGAGTACGCCGCCGATCCGTCGCTGCCGCTTGAGGTCGGCTGAGCTCCTCGACGAGCTTCTCGCGGGTAGCGCCCCCGCCTCGGGAGTGCCCGCGCGCACGGGCGAGCGCCTGTGCCCTACCATGCGCCCGCATCGAGCCCGAGCAGCGGAGAGGAGCCCGCGATGTCCCTCGCAGACCGCACGCCGCCCACCCCCGAGGAGTTCCGCGCCTACCGCGAGCGCTTCAGCAACTGGGGCCGCTGGGGCGAGGACGACCAGCTCGGCGCGCTCAACCTGATCACCGCCGAGGTGCGCGCCGCCGCCGCCGCCACCGTGCGCGAGGGGTGCTCCGTCTCACTCTCCTATCCGCTGGCGGTGGAGCCGGGGCCGGAGAACCCCGAACCGGTCCAGCACGAGATGCGGCTCGACGCCGACCACTGCTCGGACTTCATCGGCATCGCCTACCACGGGCGGGCGAACACTCACCTCGATGCGCTCTGCCACGTCTACACGCGCGCCGGAGGCGAGCTCTTCGGCGGCCGCTCGTCCTCCGAGCACATCACCATGGAGGGCGCGACGACGCTCTCCGTCGACCACTGGCGAACGGGTATCGTGACGCGCGGCGTGCTCTACGACATCCCGAGGCTGCGCGGCGTCGACCACGTGACGGCCGACGCGCCGGTGCACGGCTGGGAGTTGGCCGACGCGGCTGCCGCGGCGGGCATCGAGCCGCGGGCCGGTGACGCCGTCGTGATCCGCTCCGGGGCGGGCCCGTTCTTCGCCAACCACCCCGGTTTCCCCGAGGGCTACGACAGTCCGCAGCGCCCGGGCGTGCACGCCTCCTGCGCCGAGTTCTTCCACGCCCACGACGCCTCGCTGCTGGTCTGGGATCTGATGGACGCACCGATGTACAACGAGGACGGCTCGGTGCTGATGGGCTCGCCGCTGCACCGCCTCACGATCCCCTACCTCGGCATGCCGCTGCTCGACAACGCGCAGCTCGAGGACATCGCCGCGGCGTGCGCGGAGGCGGGGCGCTGGGAGTTCATGCTCGTCGTCGCGCCGCTCGTCGTGCCGCGCGGCACCGGCTCGCCGGTCAACCCGATCGCGGTGCTGTAGGCCCTCGCGACACCGCGCGAGGGCGGCCGCGCTACGCCTCGGCCTGGTCGTAGCCCGCGTCGATGTCCGCGAAGCGGCGCGCGACGACGCGGCGCGTCTCCGTGTGGGTGAGGATGTAGGCGCGCCGCTCGCGCACGCCCGCGATGACGGCGCGGCCGACGACCAGCGGCTCGCGCCGCGAGTCCGGGGAGCGGCTCGGGTCACGCGGCGCGGCGCGCTGGGCGATGATCGGCCCGGGGATGTCGCGCGCCGGTCCGAACGTCTCCTGCCGGTTGCGCTGCGCCTCGCCGATGCGCGTGTCCGTGGCGCCCGGGCAGAACAGCGCGACGTCGATGCCCTCGGGCGCGAGCTCGAGGCGCAGCGACTCGGTCAGCCCGACGACGGCGAACTTGGAGGCGACGTAGCCGCCGAGGTTGCCGCCGCCCCGCCCGGCGACGAGCCCGGACATCGAGGACGTGTTGACGATCTGCGCGCGCACGCCGTCCTCGTCCGGCTCCTGCGCCCGCATCCGCGGCAGGAACGCCTGCACGCCGTTGAGCACGCCGTAGAGGTTCACCGCGAGCATCCAGTCGAGGTCGCTCGCCGGCATCTCGCCGGTCGGTCCGAAGACGAGCACCCCGGCGTTGTTGAGCAGCATGTCCACGGTCCCGAACTCGGCGTAGGCAGCGTCGGCGAGCTCGTCGACCGAGGCGCGGTCGGATACATCGGCCCTGGCCGCGAGGCTGCGCACGCCGTGCTCCCGCACCAGCGCCGCCGTCTCCTCCGCCGCGTCGCGCTCGATGTCGACTGCGACGACGTGCATGCCCTGCTCCGCCGCGGCGAGGCAGATGCCGCGCCCGATTCCGCTGCCGCCGCCCGTCACCACCGCCACGCGGCCTCCGAGGTCACGCATCGCCGCCGTCCTTTCCCGCGCCGTTCGTATCGCTGAGTCCGAAGGCCTCGGCCAGCAGCTCGTAGGAGCGCAGCCGGTCCTCGAAGTGGTAAGTGATTGTGACGACCACGAACTCGCTGACCTCGAGCTCCAGGGCGAGCGCCTCGAGGCGCTCGCGCAGGCGCTGCGGACCGCCGACGAGGCTGCTCTGCTTCTGGTACTCGATGTAGTCGCGCTCCGGCGGCGAGAGGCGCTCGGCCTCGGGGTCGTCGGGCGGGGGCACGCCGCGGCGCAGGCCCTGGCGGTTGCGCAGGCGCCACAGCCAGCGGCTCATCGCCAGCCGCTCGGCCTCCTCGTCGGTGTCGGCGCAGATCGCGGAGACGCCGACGTTGACGGTGGGCTCGTCGAGCCACTGCGAGGGCCGGAACAGCCGCCGGTAGAGCGTGATCGCCTCGCCCGCCCACTGGTCCTGGATGAAGTGCGCGAACGAGAAGGGCAGGCCCTGCTCCGCCGCCGTGTTGGCGCTGTCCAGCGAGGAGCCGAGCAGCCACGGCATCGGGACCGTCGGGCCGAGCGGCTGGGCGTGGATGCCGGTCAGCGGGTGGCCCTCCGGCAGCTCGTCGCGGAGCAGCCGCATCAGATCGGCGACCTGATGCGGGTAGTGCTCGACAGTGCGCATGCCCGGCCCCGGCGCAAGCGCAGCCGAGGTGCGGCCATCCGTCCCCGGCGCGCGCCCCAGCCCGAGGTCGATGCGGCCGGGGAACATCGTCTCCAGCATGCGGAACTGCTCGGCCACCTTGAGTGGCGCGTAGTGCGGCAGCATCACGCCGCCCGAGCCGACGCGGATGCGCGAGGTCACCGAGGCGACGCGCGGGATCAGCACCTCTGGCGCGGCGCAGGCGAGGCCGGTGCTGTTGTGGTGCTCCGCGAGCCAGTAGCGGGAGTAGCCGAGCCGCTCGGTCGCCTGCGCCAGCCGCAGCGTCTCCTCGATCGCCTCGGCAGCGGTGCCGCCCTCGCGGATCGGCGACTGATCGAGGACACCGAGGGTGATCGCCACGCTGTTGCTCCGTCCGCTCGCTCAGGCGCGCCGTGGGTCAGGGTACCGCGCGCGGCGCCTAGTGCGCGCATGGCACGGTGGACGCGAAGCAGGCGCGCTCGGTGCGCGCCCGCTGGCCGTTCGGCGAGTGAGGGTGACGCTACGAGGCGATCGGCCTCCACTGCGGCAGCGACCAGTCGTCGTCGATCTTCTCGAAGTAGACCTCAATGGGGATGTCGCAGGCGGCTTCCTCGACGGGGATGTCGACGTTGCCCATCATGCGCAGACCCTCGTCGAGCTGGATCACGCCAAAGATGTAGGGCACGCGCTCCTGGAACCAGGGATGCGCGGCCTGCGCGATGATCGTGAAGGTGTGCAGCCGCCCCTTGCCGCTCACGTCGACCCACTCGTAGTCGTTCGAGAAGCAGTGCGGGTGCGGGCAGAACTCGCGCGGGTACCAGAAGAGCCGGCTGCAGGCCTTGCAGCGCTGGACCGTGAGCCGCCCTTCCTTCGTTGCCTCCCAGAACGGCACGGTGAGTGGGTTCGATTCCGGTACCGGCCGCTTCGGGCCTTCGCCGTTCGTCATCGTTCGCGTCCTGTCCTGCTGCCCGCCGCCATCGTGGCGGCGGGCCTTCGTTCCGGAGTGGCTAGTTGGGGTCCTTCCCGAGAACCAGTGAGCACATCACGCTCAGTCCGCCACCTCAGCCGTTGACGAAGCAGTAGTCCGCCTTTTCTTTCTGGCGGCCCTCGCCGCGGCCCATCAGCTGGCGGACGGCCTCGGTGGCGTGCGACATGCCGCCGGCGGTGCCGGGCTGGCCGAAGGAGAGCTGGCCGCCGTGGGTGTTCACGGCGATGCCGTCGCTCTTGTAGGTCACGTCCTCGCTGGCGAAGTACTTGCCGCCCTCGCCCTTGGGGGCGAAGCCGGCGTCCTCGAACTCGATGATCACCGTGATCGTGTAGCAGTCGTACAGCGAGGCGATGTCCATGTCCTGCGGTCCGACGCCGGCCATCTTGTAGGCGGCGCGCGCCGAGATCTCGACCGGGGACTTCGTCATGCGGTCCACGTAGGTGATGCCGGGCACGCCTCGGTCCATCGAGTGACCGACGCCGAGGATGTAGACCGGGCCGTGCGGGGACGACCGCGCCGCCTCCGGGCGGCTCACCATCAGCGCCGCGGCGCCGAGGGTGGGCATCACGCACTCGAGCAGCGTCAGCGGGTTCGCGACCATCCGCGAGTTGATCACGTCCTCGGCGGTGACCGGGGTGCCGTAGAAGGCGGCTTCAGGGTTGCCCTGGGCGTTCTCCCGCTGCTGCACCGCGATGGCGACGCGCTCCTCGTCCGTGAGGCCGAACTCGTGCTTGTAGCGGTTGGCGACCAGCGCGTACCAGAAGTTCGCGCCCGGGCCCGGTCCGAACGGTCCGGCCCACTGCGAGGTCTGGTTGCCGACGGGGCCGCCGCCGCCACCGCCACCGAAGCCTCCGGCTTCACCCGAGGTGACAAGGCAGAGCACGTTGTTGGCGAGACCTGCATTGATAGCCATCGCCGCGATGGCGACCGACGTGGGGCCGGACGAGCCCATCATGTTGACGCCGTGCGCCCAGGTCGGCTGGATGCCGAGGAGCTCGGCGAACTCACAGGTGTTGGCGAACGGGATCTCCGTGATCAGCCCGTCCACCTCCTCCTTGAGGAGGCCGGAGTCCTCGATGCAGAGGCGGGCCGCCTCCTGCGCCAGGCCCGGGCCGGTGCGGCCGGGCTTGCGCCGCTCCGGCTTCAGTTCGCCGATCCCGATGATCGAGGCCGCTCCGCGCAGGCTCATCGGCAGCTCCTCCCGCTCGCGTATGCGTGCGCACGCGGTGACGGCACATCGGTACCGTGCGTCCGCGCCTGTACGAAATCTAACAGTCCGGCAGCGGGCGAGCGAACCCTGAACTCGGCTCCAATGCTACATAACGGCGCATTCTGCAAAAAAGAATGCGAGCCGATCCCGGAATCGGCTCGCGTATTGTCCGCGAAGGGGCGCGCGCGCGTGGGCGAGCGGAGCCTACGCGCCCACCGGCTGCCACTGGACGACGGTGATGTCGTCGTTGAGCTGCTTGAACACCGGCTCCACGGGGATGCCGCACTGCGCGTCCTCGACCGGCATCAGGAAGTTGGTGTACATCCGCACCCCCTCGGCGAGCTCGACGACGCCGAAGAGGTAGGGCGTGTGCTGGTTGAAGTAGGGATGCGCGGCCTGCCGGATCACCGTGAAGGTGTGGATGCGGCCCTTCCCGCTCGCCTCGATCCATTGCGGCGCCTCGTCGCTCTCGAGGCAGTTGGGGCAGAACTCGCGCGGGTACCAGATCGTGGTGTCGCAGACGCGGCACCACTGCAGCATGATCTTCCCCTCTCTGGTGCCGTCCCAGAACGGCTGCGCCGTGGGCGTCGGTACGGGGATCGGGTACTCGGGTGCTGCGTCGTTCATCGTTCCTCGCCTGCCTTCACGCTGGGCCGGAGGTGTCAGCCTGGGTGTCTAGCCTTGGTCCTTCCCGAGGACCAGTGAGCACATCACGCTCAGTCCGCCGCCTCAGCCATTGACGAAGCAGTAGTCGACCTCTTTCTCCGCCTGGCGGCCCTCGCCGCGGCCCATCAGCTGGCGTACGCCCTCGGTGACGTGCGACATGCCGCCGGCGCTGCCGGGCTGGCCGTAGGAGAGCTGGCCGCCGTGGGTGTTGATCGGGAACTCGCCCTTGTAGGTCACGTCCGTCTCGGCCACCCAGGCGCCGCCTTCGCCCTTGGGCGCGAAGCCGCCGTCCTCCAGCTCGATGATCACCGTGATCGTGTAGCAGTCGTAGAGCTGGGCCATGTCCATGTCGTTGGGACCGAGCCCGGCCATCGAGAACGCATTCCGCGCCGAGACCGCCACCGGCGAGGTCGTCATCCGCTCGGCGTAGGCGATGCCCGGCACCCCGCGGTCCGAGGACTGCCCCGCGCCGAGGATGTAGACCGGGTCGTGCGGCGAGGACTTCGCCGCCTCGGGCCGGCTGACCATCAGCGCCGCCGCGCCGAAGCAGGGCATCACGCACTCGAGCAGCCGCAGCGGGTCCGCGACCATCCGCGAATTGATCACGTCCTCGGCGGTGATCGGGGTGCCGTAGAAGGCGGCCTCCGGGTTGGCCTGCGCGTTCTCCCGCTGCTGCACGGCGATAGAGACGCGATCCTCGTCGCTGAGGCCGTACTCGTACTGGTAGCGCTCGGCGATCAGCGCGTACTCGTAGTTGGCGCCGGGCCCGGGGCCGTAGGCGTCCTGGTACTGCCGTTGCTCGCCGTAGCCGCCCGCGCCGCCGGCGCCGGGGTTCGGGTCCGGCGAGCTGGCGATCACCAGCACGTGCTCGGCCAGCCCCGCGTTGATCGCCGCCGCCGCCGCCGCGACGCCCGTCGCGCCGGACGATCCCATCATGTTGATCGAGTGCTGCCAGTTGGGCCGGATGCCGAGGTACTCGGAGAGCGCGACCGTGTTCGCGTACTGCGTCTCCGTGATCAGGCCGTCGACCTGGTCCTTGCGCAGCCCGGAATCGCGGATGCACTTCCGCGCCGCTTCCTGCGCCAGACCGAGGCCCGTCCGGCCCGGCTTACGCCGCTCCGGCTTCAGTTCGCCGATGCCGATGATCGAGGCAGCTCCGCGTAGGCTCATCGGCCGTTCCTTCCACTGAGGCCCGCGGCTCGTCCGTCCGTCCGCGCGCCATGAACGTCCGTCAGCAAGAATCTAGCAGCCCTCGCGGGGGCGGTGCGACATTGGAGTACGCTTCAACCATCGAGTTTTTTTGTGGATGGGCGCGCGCCGCGGGCTGCCCTGGCGCTAGAATCGGGAGCCGAAGGGGGCAGCCCATGAGCGACGAGCAGGGAGTCGAGATCACGGTCGAGTACTGCGTGCCCTGCAGCTACCTCGCCCGCGCGCAGTGGATGATCGGCGAGATCATGTACGACATCCAGGACGATGTCAGCAGGCTGGAGATGCGCACCGGCGACGGCGGCTGCTTCGAGTGGTCCGTGAACGGCGAGCTGGTCTTCAGCAAGAAGCAGAGCGGGCGCTTCCCGGAGATCGAGGAACTGAAGGAACTGATCTACTCGCGCGTCTGATCGACGGCACGCGCCGCAGCGGAACATACGGAGGAGCGAACCATGAGCGACACCATCCGCGTCTACGACCCCACCGGCCACGCCCCCATCGAGCGCTACCCGCTGGCGCCGCTGCCGGCATCGCTCGACGGCCTGCGGCCCGGCATCGTCGAGAACCGCAAGGCCAACGCCGGCCTGCTGATGCGCCAGATGGTCGAGGGCCTGCGCGAGCACTTCGAGCTCGGCGAGCTGACGACGATCGGCAAGCCGAGCGCCGGGCCGCCGACGAAGAGCAACGAGCGCAAGCTGGTGGAAGGAGCCGACTTCGCCCTCATCGGAACAAGCGACTGAGGCTCCTGCACGGCGTGGAGTGTCCACGCCTCCATCCTCTTCGAGCGGCAGGGCATCCCCACCGTCAACATCACCACCGAGGCGTTCGTGAGCCTGTTCAGGCTCGAGGCCCAGCAGCGCGGCATGCCTGACCTGCGCTACATCGTGGTCCCGCACCCGATCGGCGGCATCCAGCACGACGCCGTCGTCGAGAAGGCCCGCGGATCGCTGACCGGCCTGCTCGCCGCGTTCGCGCCCGAGCCGGTGGCGATCGCCGGCGGCGATCGATGACGACAGGCGGAGCGCGCGGCCTCGGCGACCCGGCGGCGCTCGTCGAGCTGCCCGCCGACGCGGGCGAGCTGCACGAGGTCTTCGTCGAGCGCGGCTGGTCGGACGGCCTGCCCGTCATCCCGCCCACCGAGCAGCGCGTCGAAGCGATGCTCGCCTACAGCGACCGCGATCGGCACGAGGTGGTCGGCATACTGCCTCCGCGCAACGGCGTCGCCACCATCGAGGCGATCGCGATCAACGCCGTCCTCGCGGGCTGTGAACCGCGCGCGCTGCCGCTGCTGCTGGCGGCGGTACAGGGCATCGTGCAGCCGCAGTTCAACCTCAGTGGCATCAACGCCACGACGCATCCGTGCGCGGTGCTGGTGCTGGTCAACGGGCCGATCGGTCGCGAGCTGGGAGTGCACGGCGGCCCCGGCTGCTACGGTCCCGGCTTCCGCGCCAACGCGACGATCGGGCGGGCGGTCCGGCTGCTGCTGCTCAACATCGCGGGCGCCTCGCCCGGCCTCGGCGACCGCGCCACGCAGGGCACGCCCGCGAAGTTCGCGCTCTGCCTCGCGGAGAACGAGGAGGCCAGCCCCTGGGCGCCGTTCCACACCACGCGCGGCTTCGAGCCGGAGGACAGCACCGTCACCGTCGCGGCCAGCGAGGGCCCGCACAACATCCAGGAGCACGGCAGCAACACGGCGCTCGGCGTGCTGCAGACGGTCGTCGGCGCGCTCGGACAGGCGGGCAGCAACAACATCCTCAGCCGCGGCGAGCCGCTGCTCGCGCTCGGCCCCGAGCACGCCGCGACGATCGCCGACGAGGGCTGGACCCGCGAGGGCATCCAGCAGTACGTCTACGAGCACGCCCGCTACCCGGCCAGCGAGCTCTCGCCCGAGTTCCTCGAGTCCGTCAACGTGCGCATCGAGCCGGAGTTGGGCATCGATCCGTTCCCGCCGGACGCGCTGCTCCCGATCGTCAACGAGCCGGAGCACCTGCATCTCTTCGTCGCGGGCGGACCGGGCAAGCACTCCTCGTGGCTGCCGACATTCGGGCAGCGGACGAGCCCCGTCACGACCGTGATCGCCGACCGCTTCGGCCGCCCCGTGGGCAGCGTCGAGGAGCTGCGGGGCTAGCCGCTCCCGCCGCGGCCAGCGCGGCCATCGAGGGCAGTCCGGCCCCCTCGCCCCTTGCGGGAGAGGGCGGGGGTGAGGGGTCCGCCGCGCACCAGCGCGGCGAGATGGAGCCACACGCCCCGAACGGATCGGCGCCGCAACGCGCCGCCCTCCTTCAGGAAGGCCCCGCCGGCCGTGCCGTGTCTGCCTCCGCTCCGGCGGGGGCGTGGGGGCGTAGCCCCCACACAGGAAAACCTCCGGGGCGGGTGGGTAGGGAGCGGCGCGCAGCGCGCGCTGTTCCGGCGTCCGCAGTGCTGAGGGACCCTCGCAGAGCCCTCACCCTGGCCCCCTCCCTCGGGGAGAGGGGATCGGACCTCGCGGCTAGTTGAGCGCGCCGGGCTCGCTCCAGCGGCGCAGCGCGCTGTCCGTCGAGCGCTGCCGCATCTGCTCGATCACCGGCGCGAACATTGCGACCGCGCGCTCCAGCCGGAGGGCGGGGTCCAGCGTCTCCAGCAGCGCCTGCCGCTCCGCCGGGCTGCCTGCCGCGGTGGCGCCGATCGCGTCGGCGAGCACGCCGGGCGGCGTCGTCACGGGCTCCGGCGAGCGCGGGCGCACGTAGCCGCCCGCCGTGCTGAAGCGCAGCCGCTCGAACTCGTCGAGCAACTCCTGCCCGCGTTCGAGCAGCTCCTGCGGCGCCTCGCCGGGCGCGTCCTCGATCTCCTCGGCGTCGGCCCAGAGGTAGGGGCGGTCGTGGTGCAGTTCCAGGATGCGCATGCGCCGCTCGCCGCGGGCGAGCAGCTGGATCGTGTTCAGCATGCCCTGCGCGATCTGCTCTATGCGCGCGGTGGAGCCGATCTCGAACGGGTCCGCGGGGCCGCCGACCTCGGGGCCCTCGCGGATCAGCGCGACCCCGAACGGCTCCTCGTGCTCCATGCACTCCTGCACAAGCTGCAGGTAGCGCGGCTCGAAGACGTTGAGCGGGAGCGGCATGCCCGGGAACAGCACCGTGTTGAGCGGGAACAGGCGCAACTCCATGCCCGGCCTCCTCGTGGCTCTCGCCGCACAAGCCTACCGCACGCCGCACGCCGCGCGTCCGCCAAGCGCAGCCCGGCCTACGCGAGGCGCTATGATTGCGGCTCGCCTAAACCCGAAGGGAGGCGCCGGTGCCCAACCTGCGCGAACGTATCCAACTGAGCGACGAGGAGCTGCGCGAGTTCCTCGACAACGCCCACACCGTGCAGGTGGCCAGCATCGGTCCCGACGGCAGCCCGCATCTGGCGCCGATGTGGTTCGCCGTGGACGACGAGGGCTGCATCGTCTTCACCACCTACCGCTCCTCTCAGAAGGTTCGCAACATCGAGCGCGATCCGCGCGTCACGCTGCTGATCGAGGACGGCGTCGTCTACGACAAGCTGCGCGGTGCGATGATCAAGGGCGAGGCGGAGCTGCTCGACGACGTCGACACCACGCGCGACGTGATGCGCCTTATCGGCGCGAAGTACTACCAGGGCGGCCCGGGCGGCGACACGGCGCGCGAGGGCGCGCAGGCGCGCCCGGACCGGCGCCGCGCCGTGCCGAAGCGCATCGCCGTGCGCATCCGCCCCGGCAAGATCTCGTCCTGGGACCACACCAAGCTGCTGACGGACTAGACGGACTCACGGGAGAGGGAAGGAGCGGCCGCATGTCGAGGTTCGACCGCGAAGCGACGCTTGACGATGTGCGCGAGGACGCGCGCGAACTGCTGCGAGGCGCGATCGACGTGCACGTGCACGCCGCACCGGACCCTTACGCCGAGCGGCGGATGGCCGCCGACGCGCTCGTCGAGCGCGCTGTCGAGGCGGGCATGGGCGGCCTCGTGCTGAAGAGCCACGAGTACAACACGCAGCCCCTGGCCTGGCTGCTCGACCAGCAGAACGAGAGCATCCGCGTCTACGGCGGCATCGCGCTCGACCACGGCGTGGGCGGGCTCAACATGGAGGCCGTCAGCGTCGCGATGCTGATCGGCACGACGATGGTGTGGATGCCCACCTTTGACGCGCAGGCCTGGCGCGACGCCCGCCCCGGCGGCCGCCACAGCCCCGCCCCCGGCATCACCGTGCTCGACGAGATGGGCGACCTCCGACACGAGGTGATGGCGATCCTCGACCTGATCCACGAGCACGACGCCGTGCTCGCCACCGGCCACCTCTCGACCCCGGAGGTCGCAGTTCTCGGGCGCGAGGCGCGGCGTCGCGGGATCCGGACCGTCGTCACGCACGGCTCGTTCTACATCGACGTGGAGGTGCAGGAGGAGCTGGCCGGCCTCGGGGCCTACGTGGAGCAGGTGGCGACGGCCACCAGCCACGAGGACGGCCAGGAGCAGTGGGAGCTGATCGACTCCCAGGTCCGCGCCGTCGGGCCCGAGCACGTGATCCTCTCGACCGACTTCGGTCAGGCCGGGAACCCCGAGCCGCCCGTCGGCTTCGGCCGCTGGATCGAGCACTTCCTCGACGCCGGCTACTCCGCCTCGGACGTGGGCCGCATGGTGCAGGCGAACCCGGCCGATCTGATCGGGTAGCGCCGAGGGGTCAGACGGGGGCGCTCAGGCGCTCCTTGTAGCGTTCGAGCGCGCGCTCCAAGCTCTTCCCGATGGGGTAGAAGTAGCGGGAGTGGGTTTGCCGCAGGTCGTCCTCGGACTCGGCGCCGAGCAGAACGATCTCGTGCTCCGTGCCAAGAGCCTCGCCTTCGTGCTCCGAGTATGCCGCGAGCGCCTCGGCCATGTCCTCGAATGTGGTGATGCTGACCAGCTTGCGGGTGGAGTGGTCGTAGTCGAGCAGGAAGTGCTTCATGCGCTCGCCGTCTTCGGTCTCGATTGCCGTTTCCAATGATCTTGACTCAGGGGCGCGGTCCGTGCGACTGCTCCGCAGTCTACGAGCTAGTCATCCTCACCGAAGTCGAGCGGCCTCGCCTCCTCGATCGTGATGATGTCGACGCGCCACTGCTCCCAAGCCGGCGAGTCGTGCGACACGAGCTGGTAGACGAGGTGGAAGTCATCGTCCGCATAGGCGGTCAGTGCGAGCGGGAGGTACCGGTTGTAGTAGAACTTATGATCTCCCTCGGGGTAGGGATTCTCCTCCAACCGATCGAAGATACGGTCGAGCTTCGCTTGCACGTCAGCGCTCGCTGATTCGTAGAAGAAGGTAGCGCGGGGGTACAGGTGTACGTGGTAAGAGCGAGCGTCTCGGCTCACGACCTCTTCTTGAGCCCTTCCCGGGGAGTGAGCGTCATCTTCTTGTCCGACTGCATCACTTCGACGACTGCCTCGTAGAGACGCTCGTCGATGTGTAGGGTCCGCGTGCGTGCCGTCGCCACCTTGTGCAGGCTCAACTTCGCCTTGGCCTCGTGAATGGCATTGACCATGTCCGGAGCCCCTTCCGCAGTACTCCCAACGCCTAGCCGTCGCCCGGCGAGACTCGGAAGTATCGCTGCCTAGAGTGTACTAGGCTCTGGTTCCGCTTTGTTCGCCCGCATCGTGTACCACATGGAGCGGTGCAGCGCCAGAAGAAGGAGGCGCACTGTACCGGCGCGCACTACTCGGAGTAGCTGCTGGCGCCATTGGGGCAAGCCCGCGCCGTCAGACGGAGGCGCTCAGCCACCCGGCTGCCAGTTCAGCGCGCGCCGCAGGTTGGCGAGGTACTCGGCGAAGGCGCGGCGGCCCGCCGGCGTCGCCTGCACCCAGGTGCGCGGACGGGCGTCGAGGAACTCCTTCGTGGTGAGCAGGTAGCCGGCCTCCTCGAGCCTTCGCAGGTGCGTGGTGAGGTTGCCGCCGGTGAGGCCGAGCGTCTGCTGGATGAACCCGTAGGCGAGGCGATCCGACTCCGGCACGGAGACCAGCATGGTCATGATCCGCAGCCGGGTGGACTGGTGGATTGTCTCGTCGAGGATGATCGGTTCGTCGCCGGCCTCGCTGGTCACAGGACGCCGCTCCTGCGTATCCACGCCCAGGCCAGCGCGACGACGAGCAGCGTGGCGGCCGCCGACACGGCCAGCGCGGCGTCACCCGCGAGGTAACTCGGTACGTAGAACGCCGCGGCGATGCCCACGCCCACGGCCGCGATCACCGGCCGGTGCATGATGCCGAAGAGCACGTGCCCCAACGCCACGATGCCGATCGCAACGCGCGCGACGTTCGCGGGATCCTCGTCGGCGTTCCACAGGCCCGCCGCTGCCGGGATGAGGAACGCCGCCACCGCCACCGCGAGCCAGTAGAGGAACACCCGGATGCCTGCGCTGCGCGCGGCATCCCCGGCTGCCTGCTTCCTGCCCGCTCGGCGCCCGATGATCGCGCTGCTCGCCATCCCCGCGGTCACGAGGATGGCCCAGAGCGGCGCGCTGACCCAGGGGGCGTCCTCGCGGACGCCGGCCGCCAGCGTGTCGATTGCGTACTCCGCGAGGTAGCCGAGCGAGACGATCACGCCCCAGAGCAGCAGGATCGTCGCCGTCCCGGCCACGTACATCGCGCTGCGCGTCTCGGCCATCGTCGCCTGAATCGCGCTCCAGCTCTCCTCGGGTGTGAGTCGTGCCTCGTCGCCCGATCGCTTCATTGCGCACCCCCCGCCGCTGACCAGTCGCGCTGAAGCGCAAACTAGTTTGCAATGCAAAGTATCGTACGTGACTCGGCCAGCGGGGGTCATCCGTTCAGGGCTTGGGGTACGACAGGGTTGGGCGGGCTACTCGCAGTAGCCGCCGTCCGCCAGCAGCGAGGCCTGACGGAAGGCGAGGCTGGCGAGCTCGTCGACGGGCAGGTTGCTGTCGGCGATCTGCTCGCTGCTGGTCGCCTCGGCGATCACCTGCTCCTGCTCCCGGAGCGCCGCATCCAGGTCGCGATAGGTGTCGAGCAGCAGGGCGTGCAGTTCCGCCGTCCGCAGCGGCGGCTCGATCGCCTCGAGGGCCCTCGCCGCCGCGCGCACGGCGTCGTATTGCACGGGGAACATCGCCCCGGCGCGCTGTTTGCGCTCGTCCAGGCTGAGTTCGTTCGGGTCGCGCTCGTCGCCGCTCGCGAGGAAGTCGATCGTGAACGCCCCGGCCGCGGCGCAGGCGCGGCGGCCCCAGGCTGCTACGGCTGCCTCCTCGCGCTCCTCGTCGGAGACTGGCGATGACGTCGGCGACGGCGTGGCCGTCGTCACGCCTGATGGGGCCGTGGGAGTCGAGGTCGGAGCCTCGGGCTCGCCCTCGGAACCGGTGCAGGCGAGCAGCAGCAGCGTCAGCAGCGCGGCCACGGGCAGGAGGAGCCACGCTGCCCCGCGGCGCCTGTCTGCCGTCTTCCCGCGTGACGCCATGTGCATGCGACTCCTCGATCTCCGGCGCCGCCGCCGGACGGTTGGCCCGGCGCGGGAGCGCGAGCGCCGCGCTTCTGGGATCATTCTACCGAGGCGCCCGCACCCGGCGGCTGGACGGTCGCACGGGGAGCCTCTGGCGGGCGGCGCGACGGAAGGGGGAGCGTGGTGGCGGAGATACAGGTCTACGGGGCGCCGTGGTGCCCGGATTGCCGGAGCTCCAAGAAGTTCCTCGGCGAGCATCGCGTCGAGTACGACTGGATCGACATCGACCAGGACGCCGAGGGCCTGCGCTTCGTCGAGGAGCTCCAGAGCGGCGGGCGCACGATCCCGACGGTCATCTTCTCCGACGGCAGTCACCTGCTGGAGCCCTCGAACGAGGAGCTGGCGGTAAAGCTCGGACTCAACATCGAGGCCGAGCGCGCGTTCTACGACCTCGCGATCATCGGGGGCGGGCCCGCCGGGCTCGCCGCCGGCATCTACGCCGCGCGCGAGGGCATCGACGCGATCATCGTCGACGGCGGCTCGCTCGGCGGGCAGGCCGGCGTCACCGAGCGCGTCGACAACTACCCCGGCTTCCCGGACGGCATCGAGGGCGGCGAGCTGGCCGACCGCTTCGTGCGGCAGGCCCGGCGCTACGGCGTCGAGATGCTGGAGGCGGTCTCCGTCAGCGAGCTGCAGGCGGACCAGCAGGAGGGCGACATCGCGCTGCTGCTGAGCACGGGGCAGGAGATCAGCGCGCACGCCGCCCTGATCTCCACCGGCTCCTCCTACCGCCGCCTCGAGGTTCCCGGCGAGGACGGGCTGATCGGCGCGGGCGTGCACTTCTGCGCGACCTGCGACGGGCCGTTCTACCGAGGCGCGGAGGAGCTGCTGGTGATCGGCGGCGGCAACTCCGGCCTCGAGGAGGGGTTGTTCCTCACCAACTTCGCCGAGCGCGTCCGCATCGTGGAGCGCAATGCGCAGTTGAAGGGCTCGCAGCTGCTGCAGGACAAGGTGCGCGGCCACCCCGCGATCGAGATCCACACCAGCACCGAGGTGGTCGAGCTGCTCGGGCGGGGAGGCCGCCTGCAGGAGGTCCGCGCGCGCGACCGTGAGAGCGGCGAGGAGCTTGCGTGGCGGCCCGCCGGCGTCTTCGTGTTCATCGGCCTGACGCCGAACGCGGAGTTCCTGCGCGGGACGCTCGAGCTGGACGAGTGGGGCTTCGTCGCCTCCGAGGGCTTCGCGACCTCGCTGCCCGGCGTCTACGTCGCCGGCGACGTGCGCGCAGGCTCGACGAAGCAGCTTGGATCGGCGACGGGCGACGGCATCGCGGCGCTGATCGCGATTCGCGAGTACCTCGGCCGCCACGGGCACATGCGCGAGGCAGCGCACCCGGCGTAGCGCGGGCCGGGCCGGGCCGGGCGTGCGCGAAACTCGGCCGTAACGCGCGGGCAACAATTCCGTTATCTACATTTCACAGTGGCGACACTGCGGCGAAATCGCGCGCGCCTACCTTTCGCGGGAAGAAGGGGGGCGTGTATGAGGATGCGCCATCGAACCGTCGTCGCTGCGGCGGTCGGAGTAGTTGCGGCGTTTGCCGCGGGAACCGGGTTTGCCAACGCCCAGGAGGTAGAGGAGGCGATAGCGGATCTGACGTCCGCGCTTGACATCGCCTGGCTCCTCATCGCCGGGATCCTGGTGTTGTTCATGCAGGCCGGATTCGGCCTGGTCGAGTCGGGCTTCATCCGCTCGAAGAATGTCACCAACATTCTGATGAAGAACACGCTGGACCTCTCGTTCGGCGCGATTGCCTACTGGGCAGTCGGCTTCGGCCTCGCGTACGGCACTACCGAGTTCATCGACATCAAGTTCTTTGGCGGGGGAAGCTTCTTCTACGGCGGGGGAGATGCTGACTACGCTACATTCTTCTTCCAGTTCGCATTCGCGGCCACGGCCGCGACGATCGTGTCGGGCGCCGTCGCCGAACGGACCAAGTTCGCGGCGTACCTGATCTACACGGTCGCGATCACCGCGGTGATCTACCCCGTGGTCACGCACTGGGTCTGGGGCGACGGCTTCCTGAGCGCGTACGCCTCCGACATCCAGTTCGGCGACAACGGCATGATCGACTTCGCCGGTTCGACCGTCGTCCACTCGGTCGGCGGCTGGGCGGCGCTCGTCGGCGCGGTCATGGTTGGCGCACGCCGCGGCAAGTACAACGCCGATGGCAGCGTCAACCCGCTGCCCGGTCACTCGATGCCGCTTGGCTTCCTGGGCGTGATGATCCTCTGGATCGGCTGGTACGGCTTCAACGCCGGCTCGACCCTCGCGCTGAGCGGCGGCTTCGCCGACCTCGCGGCGCGCGTCGCCGTGACGACGACGCTCGCCGCCGGAGCCGGCGCGGCGACGGCGATGGTGGTCTCGAGGCTGCGGACCGGCAAGTCGGACCTCTCGCTGACGCTGAACGGCGTGCTGGGCGGTCTGGTCGGTATCACGGCCGGCACCGCCACGGTCGAGCCGTGGGGCGCGGTCGTGATCGGCATCGTGGCGGGTGTGATCATCGTCTTCGGCGTCGAGTTGCTCGACAAGCTGAGGATCGACGATCCCGTTGGCGCGGTGCCGGTGCACCTCTTCAACGGCATCTGGGGCACGCTGGCGGTCGGTCTCTTCAGCACGCAGGCCAACCTCGGGCCGAACTACGCCGACTCCAGCAACTACGGGTTGCTGGTCGGCGGCGGCATCGAGCAGTTGCTCTTCCAGGCGATCGGTGTGATTGCCGTTGGCGTCTGGACCGTGGTGACCTCGGTGATCCTGTTCACGATCATCAAGTACACCGTCGGCCTGCGCGTCTCCGCGAGCGAGGAAGAGAGCGGCCTCGACGTGGCGGAGCACGCGATGGAGGCGTACCCCGAGTTCACGGGCGGCAGGGATCCGTTCGGACCGCACTTCGGCGGGACGGCCCTGTCCAGCAGCGGCGCGCCGATTTCCGGCGGGGCGCCCAAGGCAGACGAGGAGGCGACTCGTGCAGAAAGTTGAGGCGATCATTCGCCCCGAGAAGCTGGACGTGGTCAAGACGGCGCTCGAGGACCTCGACCACGCCGGCATGACGCTCACGGAGGTGCGCGGACACGGCACCCAGCGCGGCGTGACCGAGCAGTGGCGAGGCCGCACCTTCGCGGTCGAGTACCTGACGAAGGTCAAGATCGAGCTGGTCGTCAAGGACGACGAGGTGGACGCGATCCTTGAGCGCATCGTGGACGCGGCCCGCACGGGTCAGGTCGGGGACGGCAAGATCTTTGTCAGCCCCGTCACCCGAGCGATCCGCATCCGCACCGGCGAAGAGGACGAAGCTGCGCTCTAGGAACCTGTTCCTGGCGTGGAGCGTAGCAGTCTGACGTCGGCCCCGGGAGCGTTCTCCCCCTTCGGGAGGCGCTTCCGGGGCTCGACGCCAACCGACCAGGCAAAACGATGACCACCAACGTGACCGGCAATCCAGCGGCAGACAGCGCGCCCGTGGGGCGCATCGCGGTCGGCGACCTGGTCGTCGACCGTGAACGCTTCCGGGTCACCGTGGCGGACGACCCCGCGCCGCTCACCTACATGGAGTTCGAGGCGCTCTACGTCATCGCCGAGGCCGGCGGGCGCGTGGTCGTCTACGACCGGCTCGCCGAGGCGCTGTGGGGCGCGGCCGACGACGACCACCGGGCTCGCCTCGCGGTGCTCGTCTCGCGCATTCGCTCCAAGCTCGGCCCGGCGGCTCAATACCTTCAGACCGTGCGGCAGGTCGGCTACCGGCTCAGCTCCGCTCCGGCCTGATCCCCCACTGTCCTCCGGCGGCTCAGTCGAGTACGGCCTCGATCTGTGTGATGTGCTCCTCGCGGTGGGGCCAGCGGCGGAACGCGTACTCCTGGCCCGCCTCCCGGAGCGCGGCGCGTTGCCCGGCCGTGAGGTCCATCGCGGTCGCGTCCAGCCGCCCGGCCGCCTCGACGGCCACCGAGGCGACAGCCCTCGGGCCGAAGCTCCCGGCGATCATCTCCAGCGCCGCATTCGTCACCTCGTCCTCGGGCGGGAGCGCCTCGCCGCGCGCGTAGCCGCGCAGGGCGGCGTCCTGGCGAGCGTCCCAGAAGGCCAGGTGGGCGAGGGCGAACGACACCGTCCAGCCGCCTCCGAGCGAGCGCGTCAGGGCGGCGTCGTCGAGGCGCGCGACGAGCTCGCCAAGACTGCGCGTCGCCTCGGCGTTGCGCAGCAGATCGGGGTCGCGGTCGCTCATGGTCACCTCCCGGCGATCATTGTGAGGACGAGACCGTCAGCCCGCCATCGCGCCCCGGCTCGATACGTTGGGCTGCGACGGCGTACCATGGCGCGGACCAACCGGGCGCCTAGTTGATGGCGGGAAGAATGGCCACCAGGGATCTGCATAACGTCGTGATCGCCGGCGCCTACAACACGGTGCAGTCACGCTACCTCCAGGAAGAAACATCGTTCTCGGTCACCCTCGACGCGGTGAAGGGCGCGATCGCCAATGCCGGCCTCGAGGTCTCCGACATCGACGGGGCCAACGTCACCACGGGCACCGGGGGTGGGGGCGGCTCACAGCGCCAGTGGGTCCATCAACTCGGGGGCCGCCCAACGTGGGTGGGCGCCGCGGCCATGGGCATCCCCTCGGTGCTCGAGGCGGCCGCCGCCATCGCCGCCGGATACGCCAGCACCGTCGTCATCGCCAACGGCCAGGCCGGCGCCTACACGGAGCGCGCCTCGACCGCGCCGTGGACGCGGCCCTCGAATGAGTTTGTCGAGTGCTTCGGCCTTTACACCGCCGCCGAGTTCGCGCTGATCGCGCAGCGCCACATGTACCTCTACGACACGAAGCCCGAGCACCTCGCCGAGGTCGCCTCGGCGATCCGCACGCACGGCGGGATGAACCCGGAGGCCGTCTACACGGGACGCGTGATCACTCCCGACGACGTGCTCAACTCGGCGATGATCGCCGACCCGTTCCACCTGCTGGACTGCGCGATGACCAGCGAGGGCGGCGCCGCGGTGGTCCTCACCACCGCCGAGCGCGCGCGCGACCTCGACGTCACGCCGATCCACATCCTCGGTGGTGGCCTCGACTCGCGCGGGCAGGCATACGTCGCCGGGCCGCTCTGGCACGTCACCGGCGATGCCGGGTCCTATTCCTCCAGCCGGGCGTTCGCGGCCTGCGGCCTCGGCCCGTCCGACATCGATGTGTGCGAGTTCTACGACCCGTTCTCGTTCGAGATCATCCGTCAGTTCGAGACCTACGGCTTCTGCGGCCCCGGCGAGGGCGGCCCGTTCGTCATGGACGGCCGCATCCGCGTCGGCGGCGAGTTCCCAGTCTGCACCGATGGCGGCACCATGTCGTTCGCCCACCCCGGCACGGCCCAGCTGCTGCAAAAGGTGATCTCCGGCACGAAGCAGCTGCGCGGCGAGGCCGGCAACCGCCAGGTCGAGGGCGCCGAGGTCGCGATGTGCACGAACGGCGGCGCCGGCGCCCTCTTCACCGACGTCGTCCTGCTCGGCCGCGAGGCGCCGTAGCGGGCGCTGCGCGTCGCTCCAGGATGGCCCGAGGGCAGCGCCTCTGTTGTGGAGCCCGCTGTGGCGGCCCTGTATGCTGGTTGTGCGATGGTTGCATTCGACACGGCGAAGGTTGACGAGGCTGCCCGCGAGGTGACAGAGGCCCTCGCCGAGGGCCTGTCCGAACACGCCGCCACGAAGTCGGACGTCGTCCACCTCGGCGAGGGGCTGCGCGGTGAGTTGCGCGAGGCCGAACAGCGCATCACCATCCGCCTCGGCCTATGGACACTGGCGGTTGTCACGGTTGCCACGGCGGTCCTTCTGTGGGCGATATAGCAATGACCACAACGCATGAGACCGGCCCCGCCGCCGGAACGGTGCCCGAGTCCCGCGTCCAACTGGCGCTCAACGTCTCCGACCTCGACGCCGCGATCGGCTTCTACTCGGAGCTGTTCCAGACCGAGCCGCACAAGCGGCGCGAGGGCTACGCCAACTTCGAGGTCGCCGATCCGCCGCTCAAGCTGGTGCTGATCGAGCAGGCCGGCGGTCAGTCCCTCAACCACATCGGCGTCGAGGTGTTCAGTACCGATCGCGTCATCGCCGAGACGCGCCGCCTGGGCGCCGCCGGCCTCGAGACGCGCGTCGAGGACGGCGTCGTCTGCTGCCACGCCGAGCAGGACAAGGTCTGGGTCAGCGATCCGGACGGCCTCGCCTGGGAGGTCTACACCGTCACGGACGATGAGCCCGCGCTGATCGAGCTCGTGCCGATGTCCGGCGTGCCCGGGGACTGCGACGACCCCGCCTGCTGCCCGTAGCGCACCCGGGCGCTCGCTCGCCCGATGGCTGACTCGCCGCCCGTAGGCGCCCGCATGGAGCGCAGCCTGCGGCTGCTGCCCTACTGGTGGGTGCTGCGCTATGCATGGCTGGGCGAGGCGATCTGGTTCGTCTACCTGGTGCAGTCGCGCGGTCTGACGGTCGGGCAGGCACTGCTCTTCGACGCCGTCTTTTTCTCAAGCTTGCTGCTGTCCGAGATGCCAACGGGCGTCGTCGCCGATCGCTACGGGCGGCGGATCAGCATGCTCTCGGGGTCGTTGTTGCTCTCGGCCGGGTTCATCGTCTTCGCGCTTGCCGGAACGCTGCCGCTCCTGCTCTCGGCGTACGTGTTGTTCGGCATTGGCAGCGCGCTGATGAGTGGCGCGGACGATGCCTACCTGTTCGACGCGCTGCAGGCGGTGGGACGCGTGCGCGAGTTCCCGGCGGTGGCGGGGCGGCTGAACGCGCTGATGACGCTCGCGATCGCGGGCTTCACCGTCATCGGCGGTCTGATGGCGACGGTCACGCCCCTCTCCTGGCCGATCGCCGCCAGCGGCATCCTCTCGCTCGCGGCCGCCAGCCTCGCGTGGCGCCTCGATGAGCCTCCGCGCGAGCCGGGCAGCGCGGCCGACTCGTTCTTCGCCACGGGCCTCTCGGCCGCGCGCCGCGTGCTGCGCGTGCCCTCGCTGCGCTGGGCGGCGACGCTCGGCGCGCTGCCCTGGGTGGCCGGCTTCGCTACATTCACGGTCTGGCAGCCGGTGCTGATCGGCTACGAGGTGCCCGTGGGCGCGTTCGGCTGGGTCGCGGCGGGAATGATGCTGTTCGCGGCAACCGGCGGCTGGAGCGCGGACTGGTTCTCGCGGCGGCTCGGGATGAGCGGCGCGCTGCTGCTGTTGCCCGTCATCGCGGCGATCGCGCTGCTCGGCGGCAGTGGGGGGATGCTCTGGGTGGTCCCGCTGTTCGGGCTCGCGCCGTTCGCGCAGAACGCGCTGCATCCCGTCACCACCGTCTACATCTCGCGGCGGGTGCCCGACAGCGAGCGCGCGACGGCGCTCTCGTTCCAGCAGTTCGGCGGCCAGTTCGCGACGATCTTCGTCATGCTCACGCTGAGCGTCCTCGTCTCCCGCATCGCCCTCGGGCATGCGCTCGCGGGAACCAGCGCCGTGCTGCTCGCCATCGCCGTCGCTGCCTGGCTGCTCTGGCGCCGCGCCGGCGACCGCGAGCTCGCGCCTCCGGAGGACGCCGCCTGAGGCTGGGCCGCCGCGCTGCGACTGCCAGTCATTGCCTGCTACCCTCGGGGCATGTGCGGAGCATCAAGACTCTCCGCGAGGGTGCCACGCTCGCCGGCGACGAGGAGATCGAGGCCGCCGCGCTGCAGTTCGTGCGCAAGGTGAGCGGCTTCCGCCAGCCCGCCGCACACAACGCCGAGGCCTTCGACTCCGCCGTCGAGGAGGTCGCCGCCGCCACGCGCGTGCTGCTTCACTCGCTGCGGATCGGGCGCGGCGCCGCGCGAGCCGGTTGAGCCGCCGGTGACGCCGTGAGCGCGGCCTACCGCACGCGCGAGGTCGACGTCGGCGAGACCGTGCTCGTCCTCGACGAGTGGTCGGGCGAGCACTCGCGGCCGGTGCTGTTCCTCCACGCCACCGGCTTCACGCGTGGCGTCTGGCGCCCGACCGCCGCCGCCCTGACGGATGTCTGCCGGCCGATCGCGCTCGACCTGCGGGGACACGGCGCGACGCGCACGAGTCTGCCGGCCGCGGGCTGGACCGAGATGGCCGAGGACGTCGAGCGGCTCGCCAACCTCGAGGGCTGGTCGGGCCTCGTGATCGTCGGGCACTCGCTCGGCGGCGGGGTCGGCATCCTGCTCGCGCAGGCGCGGCCGGACCTCGTCGATGCGCTCGTGCTCGTCGAGGCGCCGCTGAGGGCGCCAATCGGCCGCGGCGGCAATGCAAACCAGATGGTCGAGGTCGCCCTGCGCCGCCGCTACGAGTGGCCGAGCCGCGAGGATGCCGCCGCGCACCTGCGCGCTCGCTCCCCCTACGACTCGTGGCATCCGGAGGCCTTCGCCGGCTTCGTCGATGCGGGCCTGCGGGCGGCCGGCGACGACGGGACGGTGCAGCTCGCGTGCGCGCGTGAGACCGAGGCCGCCGTGTTCACGGGCAGCTCGACGGGGGAGCTCTGGGCAGCCCTCCCCGAGCTGGACTGCCCCGTCTGGATCGGACGCGGCACCGGCTCGCGCGGCCTCGGCTCGACGACGGCGCCCGAGGCGGCCTCGCGGCCCCGGCGCGCCTACGAGTGGGTCGCCGAGGGCGCCGGCCACTTCGTGCCGCTGGAGCGCCCGGAGTGGGTGGAGGCGATGGTCCGGGAGGCGCTCGGCGTCCTCGACGGTGCATAACCGCGCTGCCGGCATCCTCGCAACGCATCAGATTCCGGCCCTTGTTTGGGCTACGCTGGTCGGACAAACGCGCCGGGTGATCGAGGTGCATACGATGCTGCTGCGCCGCCAGGCTCTGCTCGCCGCGCTCGTCCTGCTCGCAGCTCTTTGCCTCGCCGCCTGCGGCGGGGAGAGCGGCGAAGAGGCTGCGACGGCGACACCGTCCTCCTCGCAGGATGCGGCGACCGCAACGCCCTCCGCGACCTCGGAGGCAGCGACTGCAACGCCGACCTCCGGGGTCGCGACGCCCACCGCCTCGCCGACGCCCGCGGCCGACTCCAGTCCGATCTCCGACCGCGAGGCGCTCGACCTGATGAACGCCATGAGCGATTCGCCCGCGGATGCGCCCGCCTACGCGGCGCTCGAGCGCATCGTGGCCGCCGGGGACCAGCGCTTTGTGGCGGTGCTGATCGAGATGCTCTTCGCGAACTTCATCCGCCTCCTCACGGTGGGGCCGGAGGCGAGCGAGTACGCGGACGCCCTCGAACAGCTCACGGGCCAGCAGATCGGCTACGACTACTTCGGTTGGGTGCGGTGGTATGGCGCGACGGACCTGGTTCCGCCTCCCGGTTACGTGGGCTGGAAGGGCCGCCTGCTGGCGAACATCGACGAGCGCTTCCAGGACTTCCTGCGGGACGGTTACCCCTCGGCGATCCGCGTCGAGGAGATCGTCTGGGGCGGGGTGCGTGTCGATGGCATCCCGCCGCTCGATCGGCCCGCGACGATCGCGCCCGAGGCGGCGATCTGGCTGGGGCCGGAGGAGGCCGTGTTCGGCATCGCGATCAACGGCGAAGCACGCGCCTACCCGTTGCGCATCATGGACTGGCACGAGATGACGAACGATGTCGTCGGCGGCGTGCCGTTCTCACTCGCCTACTGCACGCTCTGCGGCGCCGGCATCGCCTACGACGGCCGCGCGCCCAACGGCGAGCTGTACACCTTCGGCACCTCGGGGTTCCTCTACCGCAGCAACAAGCTGATGTACGACCGCGTCACGACCACCCTCTGGAACCAGTTCACAGGCAAGCCCGTGCTCGGCTCCCTCGTCGGAGCCACGGATACCGAGGGCGCCCCGCTCCAACTCAATCTGCTCCCGGTCGTGCTCACCAGCTGGGAGGAGTGGCTCGCCCAGCACCCCGAGACGATGGTCATCGACATCAACACGGGGTACTACCGCCGGTACGAGCCCGGCCGGCCCTACGGCGAGTACTTCTCCGATGGCGGCACGATGTTCCCGGTCTGGCTGGAGAGCGACGAACTGAGCCTCAAGAACTTCGTCTACGGCCTCCGCATCGGCGGCGACCGCAAGGCCTACCGGCTCACCGCCCTCGCAGAGGAGCGCGTCGTCAACGACGCCGTCGGCGAGCAGCCGGTCGTCCTCGTGGCCGCGCGCGGCGAGGTTACGACCGAGGGCGCCCACGATATCATCGGCCCCCTCGTCTACAACTCCGGCGGCGAGGTGCGCGCCTTCGATCGCGGCGACCGCACGTTCACTCCCACTGACAACCCGGATCGGTTGCTCGACGCGACCGGCAGCGAGTGGCGCGTCACCGAGGAGGCGCTGCTCGGCCCCGGCGACGAGCGCCTCGAGCGCATCAACGGCCACCTCGCCTACTGGTTCGGCTGGTACGCCTTCTACCCGGACACCGAGGTCTACGGCGCCAACTGACCCGCTCTGTCGCCCCACGGGTCCGAACGGGGAGAGCCGCGTAGAATCGCGCCCGGATCGAGGAGGCAGCACGTGGAGCAGCTCGAAGGCAAGGTCGCCGTCATCACCGGCGGTGGCAGCGGCATCGGCGAGGGCATCGCCCGGGCCTGCGCGGACGCGGGGATGCGCGTCGTGATCGCCGACATCGAGGCCGACGCCGGCGATCGCGTCGCGAACGCGCTGCGCGAGGCCGGGACCGAGGCGATCGCCGTCCGCACGGACGTGACCGACCGCGCCGCCCTCGATGCGCTCGCCGACGCGGCCTACGAGGCCTTCGGCGCCGTCCACCTGCTGTGCAACAACGCCGGGGTGATCTCGGTCGGCGAGATCGCGCAGACCACGCCGGAGGACTGGCAGTGGCTGTTCGGGGTCAACGTCTTCGGCGTGGTGCACGGCATCCAGGCGTTCGTGCCGCGGATGCGCGAGCAGATCGCCGCCTCGGGTGGCGAGGCGCACATCGTGAACACCGGCTCGGCCGCTGCCATCTCGATCACGCGAGCCATCGACGTGGGCGTCTACACCGCGACGAAGCACGCCGTCCTCGGCCTCTCGGAGACGCTGCGAAATGAAGTCGAGGGCGACGGCATCGGGGTCTCGATCCTCTGCCCCGGCGGGGTGGCGACACAGCTGTTCGCCGCCGAACGCAATCTCCCGGAGGAGTTGCGCGGCCGCGTGACGCCGCCGGTCGGGGAGCGCACGGACGTCGAGCGAATGGCGCCGCGCGAGGTCGGCCGGATCGTGGTCGACGCCGTCCGCGCCAACCGCTTCTGGATCATCACCCACCCCGAGCTCCGCGGCACGGTCGAACGCCGCTCGCAGCGCCTGCTCGCCGCCTTCGACGAGGCCGCCGCCAGCGCCGGATAGCGCGCGACGACGCAGGCTGACGGAAGGAGACAGCGGCGATGGAGCAGCTCGAGGGCAAGGTCGCTGTCGTCACTGGTGGCGGCAGCGGCATCGGCCAGGGCATCGCCCAGGCCTGCGCGGACGCGGGAATGCGCGTCGTGATCGCGGATATCGAGGCCGACGCCGGCGATCGCGTCGCGAACGCGCTGCGCGAGGCCGGGACCGAGGCGATCGCCGTCCGCACGGACGTGACCGACCGCGCCGCCCTCGACGAGCTCGCCGATGCGGCCTACGAGGCCTTCGGCGCGGTCCACCTGCTGTGCAACAACGCCGGGGTGATCTCGGTCGGCGAGATCGCGCAGACCACGCCGGAGGACTGGCAGTGGGTATTCGGGGTCAACGTCTTCGGCGTGGTGCACGGCATCCAGGCGTTCGTGCCGCGGATGCGCGAGCAGATCGCCGCTTCGGGCGGCGAGGCGCACATCGTGAACACCGGCTCGATGTCCAGCATCTCGACCACGCGCGCCGTCGAGGTCGGCGTCTACTGCGCGACGAAGCACGCCGTCCTCGGCCTCTCCGAGACGCTGCGTAACGAGGTCGAGGGCGACGGCATCGGCGTCTCGATCCTCTGCCCCGGCGGGGTGGCGACGCAGCTCTTCGCCGCCGACCGCAACCTGCCCGAGGAGCTGCGCGGCCGCGTGACGCCGCCCGTCCCGGGGCGGCGGGAAGTCGCGCGTATCGCGCCGCGCGAGGTCGGCGGGATGGTGCTCGACGCCGTCCGCGCCAACCGCTTCTGGATCATCACCCACCCCGAGCGGCGGGACACGATCGAGCGCCGTGCCGAGCGCCTGCTCGCGGCCTTCGACGAGGCCGCCGCCAGCCAGGCGTAACGAAGGCGGCGCAGCGAGCGAGTCAGGACCCACCGGAAGGAGCGATCGGCGATGGAGCAACTCGAGGGTAAGGTGGCCGTCGTTACCGGCGGCGGCAGCGGCATCGGCGAGGGCATCATCGGCGCCTGCGTCGAGGCCGGGATGCGCGTGGTCGTCGCCGACATCGACCGGGACGAGGCCGAGCGCGTCGCCTCGGCGGCCCGCGAGAGCGGCGCCGAGGCGTTGGCGGTGCAGGTGGACGTCTCCGACCGCACCGCAATGGACGTCCTCGCCGAGCGCGCCTACGAGGAGTTCGGCGAGGTCAACCTGCTCTTCTGCAACGCCGGCGTGCTCATTGAGGCCTCGATCGAGGACAGCACGGACGCGGACTGGGAGTGGCTGTTCCGCGTCAACGTGATGGGCGTGGTGCACGGCGCGCAGGCGTTCGTCCCGCGCATGCGCGAGCAGGAGGGCGAGGGGCACATCGTCAACACCGGCTCGATAGCGGGCATCTTCGTGCCGCCGCTGGAGATCGGCAGCTACGCGGCGAGCAAGCACGCGGTCATCGCGATCTCCGACCGCCTCCGCCACGAGGTCGCCGGCGACGGCATCGGCGTCTCGGTGGTCTGCCCCGGCGGGGTCGTGACACGGCTGTTCGAGGGGCACCGCAACGTGCCGGCGGACCTCGCGGACAGCGTCACGCCCGCGCAGCGCAGCGAGGGCTCAGGCGGCATCGCGCCCGCGCTCGCCGGCAAGCTGGTGCTCGACGCCGTGCGGGGGGGCCGCTTCTGGGTGATCACGCATCCGCGGGCGGCCGATCGCGCGCTGCTCGACACGCGCTACGAGGAGCTGAGCGCCGCCTACGAGTGGGCCGTCGAGCGCTCGTGAGCGCCACCGCAGCCTGACGGAAGGAGACAGCGGCGATGGAGCAGCTTGAGGGCAGGGTGGCCGTCGTCACCGGCGGCGGCAGCGGCATCGGACAGGGCATCGTCGGCGCCTGCGTCGAGGCCGGGATGCGCGTCGTCGTCGCCGACATCGATCTGGACAGCGCGGAGCGTGTCGCCTCGGCGGCTCGCGAGAGCGGCGTCGACGCGATCGCGGTGCAGGTGGACGTCTCCGATCGCGCCGCGATGGAGATGCTCGCGGAGCGCGCCTACGAGGAGTTCGGCGAGGTCAACCTGCTCTGCTGCAACGCCGGCGTGATCGTCGAGACGTCGATCGTGGACAGCACGGACGCGGATTGGGAGTGGCTCTTCCGCGTCAACGTGATGGGCGCGGTGCATGGCGCCCAGGCCTTCGTCCCGCGCATGCGCGCGCAGGACGGCGAGGCGCACATCGTCAACACCTCCTCGATGGCCGGTATCACCGTCCCGCCGGTCAACGTCTCCACGTACGCGGCCACCAAGCACGCGGTCGTCGCGCTCACGGACCGCCTGCGCCACGAGGTCGCCGACGCCGGCATCGGCGTCTCCGTGCTCTGCCCCGGCGGGGTCGCCAGCCGGCTGTTCGAGGGGCATCGCCACGTGCCGGAGGAGCTCGCGGACAAGGTGACGCCCGCGCTGCGCACCGAGGGCCGCGGCCGCATGTCGCCCGCGCTCGTCGGGAAGCGCGTGCTCGACGCCGTGCAGGCGGGACGCTTCTGGATAATCACGCACCCGCGCGAGCGCGAGCGCGTGGACGAGCGCTACGAGGAGCTCCTCGCCGACTTCGCCTGGGCCCTTGAGCGCTCGTGAGCGACGCCGCCGACCCGGTCGCGGCCGCCCGGCACGAGATCGAGCGGCTGATCTACCACTACGCCGAGCTACAGGACGCCGCGGACTGGGACGCCATCGCGGAGATGTTCGAGCACGGCGACTTCCTCGCGGACTCGGGCGTGGGTTGGCGCGGCAAGGAGATCGCGGAGCGCCGCACGGCCAACGTGCTCACCTACTTCGACGGCACGCCGCGCACCCGCCACGTCACGACGAACCTCACGATCGAGGTCGACCCGGAGCGCGGCGAGGCGAGCGCCGAGTCCTGCTACACGATCCTGCAGGGCCCGCCGGCGCTCCCGCTCCAGCCGATCGCGGCCGGCCGCTACATCGATCGCTTCGAACGCGTCGACGGCCGCTGGCGCTTCAGCTACCGCCGCAGCGCCCTCGACCTCCCAGGCCGCTTCGACGCCTTCCGGCGGGACTACGAGCCGCCGGAGGACGCCTCGTAGACGCCCTCCGGCGCCTACACGGCCCCTCCCCTCTGTCTGACCTCCCCTCTCGGGACGGGGCGCGTGCGTCGGACGGACAGGGAGCGTGGGGGCGCAGCCCCACGGAGAAGAGAACCCAAGGCGCGGGATCGACGGGCTGGTCCGTTCTCGGGAGCTGCGCCTCTGGCGCCGGGCTCGGGGGCGTTGGGGGCGACGCCCCCAACAAGGAAGAAGAATCCGGGGTGGGTGGGTGGGCCGAGCGGCCCTGCGGGGTATCGCCCGCGTCAATCAGAGCACTGCGCGCCCGCTCTCCAGGAGGGGGGTGTGGGGGGCTGCGCCCCCCACGGGAGACGCGCAGGCAGCCTTGTTAGGGGCTGTCTACATTAGGGGACGGGGTAGGCACCGACGGTCCCGTTGCTCAATCGGCGAGGAGCGCATCTTCGATGCGCTGGCGTTCCCTCTGTGCCGCATCCAGTCGTTCCTGAGCCTCCTGGAGCCCGTGCTTGGACTCCCTCCGCTCGGCGATCACTTCGAGTGCTTGATGAGCAGCGTGCAAGACTCCGCTCTCCGGCTCCTGGTTGCTGATTGCATCACGTAACTGTTGCATACATTGGAGAAGGCGGGTTTCCGCCGCGCTGTAGGGTGCTCGCACGCTCTCTAGGCGGCGTTCGAGCTCTTTTTCGTTCGCGAACGCGCTGATGAACTGCTCCATCAACTCACTATCGTTGGGGACGTTTATGGGCTGCCTGTTGCTCACCGTCGCGTGCTCCCTTCGAGTTGCTGGGGTGCCTCGCAGCCACCGCGAACCAAGTCGCTGGCGGGACGGCGGCCACCGTACCTCAGGCTGTCAACCACCAACCTTCCACTCCCACGGGACGATCTTGGGGTGGTGACACCGAATGTAGACAGGCTCTAGTGGGCGCGGTGCGTTTCGATCCGGCCGACGAGGTCTACGTGGGAGCGGCGGTAGAGGAAGCGCCACTCGCCCTCGACGCACTCGAAGTGGTCGTGGTAGCGGCCCGATACGATCGGCTCCAGCGGGAGCGTGTCCGTGCCCTGGAAGACCGTGTAGTACGACTCCGCCGATGCTGAGTTGTTCTCCTCGTCGACGTCGATGGTGATGTTCGTCGTCACGTGCTTCGTGGCGAGGCTGCCGTCGTGCAGGATGTTCGAGGTCTTGCGATGCGCGGAGACCTCCGGACCGCGGAACGATTTGCCGTCGCCGCGCTGGAAGATCCCGTGCGAGAACAGCTCAGCGACGGCGTCGAAGTCGGCGGCGTCCTGCAGTTCCGCGTAGCGGAACATCAGCCGGCGAATCGCCTGCTCGCTCGTGCTCATCGGCCGGTCGCCTCAGTGCGGCCTCGTCAGCCGGTGACCTCGGTCTCGCTGTCGGCGGCGGTGATGGTGATGTGCGACATCGGCGAGCCGGTGTCGTGGGCGCCGTGCCAGTGGTCCTCGCCGGCGGGGACGAGCGCGAAGTCGCCCACGCTGATCACTTCCTCGCTGTCCGCGGTGCCGACCTTGCCGATGCCGGCGACGACGTAGAGCAGCTGGTCGCTGCTGTGGCGGTGCATGCGCGTGCGGGCGCCCGCGGCGAACTGCACGATGCCGAAGCTCATGTGCTGGCCGCGGCCGGTGTCGCCGCCCGCGAGGCGGCGCGCCCAGACCTGTCCGCCCTCGAAGATCGCGGCGGGCGTGCTTTCCGATGTCTCGCCTTCGGAGGACTTGATCACCTCGACCACGCTATTGCTCCCATCCGGTTCGAATCGTCTCCGCGTCGAAGCGCGACGCGCGCAGGCGGACGGTAGAGGCGCGGGCGCGGCGCTGTCAAAGCGCGGCTCCGAATGTGACTCGGGGCGCTCGCGGGCGCGGCCTCAGGGAGCCGGCAGCGTGCGCCGCAGGAAGGCGTCCAGCTCGTGCGCGAGCTCGCCCGGCTTGTCGCCCTGCACGGTGTGGCGCGCGCCCTCGATCTCGACGAGCTCGGCGTGCTGCATCGCCTCGGTCACCTCGCGCGCGTGCTCAGCGGAGAGGATCTTGCTCTCCGTCCCGCGCACCAGCAGCGTCGGCGTGACGATCGCGCGGGCGGCGTCCCAGAGCAGCGAGGCGCGCTCGTCCGCCTGCCGCTTGCGCGCCTCCTCGTCCAGCTTCGGCCGCTTGCGGCGGTCGTTCTTCCAGGTCCAGCCCTCGTCCGTCTCGCGCAGCGCGTGCGTGAGGCTGTAGCGCAGATGGTCGACCGGGCGGTCGGGGTTGAACTTCGTGGCGCGGTCGAGGAAATCCTCGAAGCGCGCGAGCGTCTCCGTGGCCTGCGCGAACTGCTCCATCTCGACGATGCCCGCGCGCATCGTCTCCGGCGCGACATCGACGATCACGAGCGCGTCGAGGCGCTCCGGGTGGGCCGCGGCGTGCTGGAAGGAGTTGATCCCGCCCATCGACATGCCGACGAGCGTGAAGTGCTCGTAACCGAGGTGGTCGAGGAAGGCGCGCGTGTCCTCGACCATCAGCGCGCCCGTGTCGTCCTCGACGTTCGGGGTCCAGTCCGTGTCGCCGTGTCCGCGCTGGTCGAGCGCGACGAGGTGGTAGGAGTCGCGCAGCAGCAGCGCGCTCATGTCCCAGGTGTGCGCGGTCAGCGAGCCGCCGTGCAGCAAGACCACGTGCGGGAGGTGCGAGTTTCCCCAATCGACGTAGTGGAAGCGGAGGCCGTTCAGCTCGACCTCGTGATCCTCGGGTAGCACGATCCTGGACGGTTCGATGCCCGCCGCCCGGGCCGCCCCCGCCATCAGTTCCAGAGGATCTCCGGTCATCTCGCGCCCCCTCGCTCCGCAAGGGCAGCCTACACGGCTATGATGGCCGCATGGCGACCACTGAGCAGATCGCGGAACTGTTCGAGAAACTCGAGACCGAGCGCTCGGCGATGCTCGCCACGCTCGAGGGCACCTCCGACGAGCAGGCAGCGGAGCGTCCGGCCGAAGGCGAGGGCGAGGACGGCTGGTCCGTCAAGGAGCAGGTCGTGCACCTCGCGACGATGGACCGCAGCTACCGCGGCTGGGTGCGGCGCGCGATCGCCGAGGACAGCCCGAACGCCTCGGACGGGCGGACGCCGAACATCCCGCTCGAAATCCCCTTCGAGCAGGCGCACGAGGCCGACATCGCGAGCCTGGTGGCGCAGATGCAGGGTGAGCGCGAGGAGACGCTGGAGCTGGCGCGGACCTTCTCGCCGGAGCAGTTCGACCGCACCGCCCGCACGGACATCTTCGGCGAGCTCACGGTCCTGCAGTGGCTGCGCTCCTACTACCGCCACGACCGCATGCACCACTCCCAGATGCGCGGCGAGGTCTCCGACTACCAGCCCCAATACGCCCCCGGCCAGCAGGAGCCGCCCCTCGCCCGCGACTAGCCCCGGACGAGCACGCGCACGGTCGTGTCGTGGACGCGAGGGATACCTCGCAGGGCGGCTCGGCCCACCCACCCGCCCTCGGATGTTTCTCTGTGGGGGGGCGCAGCCCCCCACGCCCCCGCTGAGCCGTGCGCACCGGCCGCCGGTCCGGCGAGGTGCGGGAACCTCGGCGCCGATCCGGCGGCACGCGGGAGCCCCGCCGCGCCCCGCTCGCCCGGTGCTCCGCCGATCCTCCGAGGGCGGCTCCAGGTCCGTTCCGGCCGGGGGCGTGGGGGCGTAGCCCCCACACAAGAAAATTCCGAGGGCGGGTGGGTGGGGCGAGGCGCGCGCAGCGCGCTCGTCCGAGCGGACTACGCGCCGTCGGCGGAGAGGATCAGCGCGCTCGTCGGGACGCCCGTCCCGGCGGTCGCGAGGGCGGTCCGCGGGCGGCGCTCCAGCTGGTTCACCGCGTCACCGCGGATCTGGCGCGCCGCCTCCGTGATCATGCTGAAGCCGTGCAGGTAGCCGTCGGCGAGCTGGCCGCCGTGCGTGTTGAGCGGGATGTCGCCCTCGAGGGTCGTGCGGCCCTCCCGGAACAGCTCGTGGGCCGCGCCCGGCGCCGCGAAGCCGTAGGCCTCCAGCGACATCAGCACCATCGGCGTGAAGTGGTCGTAGAGCTGCAGCGTCTCGATGTCGCCCGGCTCCATCTCGGCCACGCGGTAGGCCTCGCGCGCCGTCTCTTCCGCCTCCTCCAGTACGGACATGCTGTCCCGCTGGTAGCTGGTCATCGACTCGGTGCGGCTGCCGGTACCCTGCGAGGCGCCGGAGATGAACACCGGCGGGCGCTTCGAACGCCCGCTCGCCGCCAGCTCCTTCGCCTTCTCCGCCGAGACTACGACGACGGCACTGCCCCCGTCCGTCTCGAGGCAGCAGTCGAGCAGTCGCAGCGGCTCCGTGATCCAGCGCGAGCGTTCGTGGTCCTCGAGGCTGACGGTGCGCCCGTACTGCATCGCGTGCGGGTTGATCGCGCCGTTGTTGCGGATCTGCACGGCGCAGAGGCCGAACGCCTCGGTAGTGAGGTTGTAGTCGTGCAGGTAGCGTCGCGCGAACATCGCCACCCACTGCACGGGGGTGACGAGGCCGACGGGGATGCGGTACTGCATGCCGTCCTCGACGTAGCGGCCCGCCCGCGAGCGTCCGCCCGGCCGCAGCGAGCGCCGGATCGAGCGGAAGCAGACCACCACGTCGGCCTGCCCGGCGGCGATCGCCGCCGCCGCGTGCACGACCGTGCCGACGGACCCGCCGCCGCCGTGCGGGATCTCGCTGAAGAAGCGCAGGTTGGGGATGCCGAGGCTGCGCATGATGTCGATCTCGAAGAGGTCCGTGTTGGCGTGCATCTTCACGATCGCGTCGACATCGCGCGGCGTGAGCCCGGCGTCGTCGAGCGCCGCCGTAATCGCCTCGAGGGCGAGGCGCAGGTTGGAGCGCCCGGCGTTGCGCGAGAACTCCGTCTCGCCCACGCCAATGATCGCGGCCCGGTTGCGAACGCTCACGCTGTCACCTCGGTCCTCCCGCGCCTCGCGAGGATAGCGGAGCGGCGGGCTGGAGTGGGGGATGGGGCACGCTCGCCGGAGCTACCAGCCGCCTGGCTTCGTGATGACCCCGACCTCGTCCGTCAACGAGTCGGGGAGCAGGCTCCGGCGCAGGTGGCTCCTCCAGAGGCGCTTCACGTAGGTCGCCGCGTTGGCCAGTTGCCGCGGGCTGTTGTTTCGCGGGTCGGGGTTGACCAGCGTGACGCGCAGGCCGAGGCCGTCCTTCACGTACTGCATCGCGCCTGCAAAGTCCGCGTCGTTGGAGACGACCACAGCCTGCTCGTACTCCCCGTTGAAGCCGTCGACAAGCAGGCGCGTCGCCAGGTTCACGTCGGAGCCCTTCTCCTCGGAGTCCCTGACGCGGACGTAGGCCGGTAGTCCCGGGACCGGCTCGGCCAGCGGGCGGCGTTTCACGCCGGAGCGGAAGGCTCCGTAGTGGATCTCGAGGTCGGGGAGCGTGGCGAGCGCTCTCAGATACGCCTGCTGTCGCTATGGTTGAGTGGGATTGCCCGGCCGTGCATCAAGACGGGCGGTGAAGTAGCAGACCGTGTGAATGGTGTCCTCGGGAAGGAGGGCCGTGGCCAGCTTCCCCGGGTCCAGCCATCGGTACGGCGTGTCCTTGAGGGCCCGGTAGTAGAGGTTGAAGCCATCGACGTAGACGTTGGTGATCAATCGCTACCCCGACACAAAGACAGAGACCGCCACGAGGGCGGTCTCGACCCTACCGCCGAGGCGATAGGGGTGGTGCAAAGATGCTACGTCCGCCGCGGGCTCCACGTCAACGACGCGTTGCCCTCGGTAGACAGAGACCGCCACGAGGGCGGTCTCGACCCTACCGCCGAATCGATAGGGGTGGTGGATACACGCTACAGCCAGCGGCGGCTCACTGGCACCGCGACGCTAGTACAGCGCGTCGAGGGGATGGAGGCGTAGCTCCGGGACGGCATCGGCGAGGGTCTCGGGGGTCCAGGGGGCGTCGCCGTCGAGGGTCTGGGTGACCTCGAGGGGGGCGAAGAGGCCGACGCTGTTGCCCTGCACGAAGAAGGTCTGGCCGTTGATGTCCGCCGCCGCCTCCGTGCAGAGGAAGGCGATGACCGTGCCCACGCGCTCCGGCTCCTGCGCCACCGCCAGCATCCGCTCCGCGGACGAGGTGTCGAGGCCCCTCGCGCGGGCGCGCTCGACGGCATCGTCGATCATGCGCGTGTGCGTGGCCGCCGGGTTCACGTTGTTGACCGTGATCCCGTAGCGGCCGAGGTCGCGCGAGGCGGAGTTCGTGAGGCCGTAGATGCCCGCCTTGCCCGCCGCGTAGGCCGAGGTCCCCGCGGACCCCAGCAGGCCGGCCCGCGAGACGATGTTCACGACGCGGCCCCAGCCACGCTCGCGCATCCCGCCGACGGCGCGGCGGGTGCAGTGGAAGGTGCCGAAGAGGTGCACACCGACGACGGTCGCGAACAGCTCCGGGTCCAGCTTGTCCAGAGGCGCGCCGGCCGCGATCCCCGCGTTGTTGACGAGGATGTCGACCGCGCCGAGCTCGTGCTCCGCCGTCTCGATGATGCGGCTCGCCGACTCGAACTCGGCGACCGAGTCGTAGCTGGCGACGGCCCGGCCGCCGGACGCACGGATGCCCTCGACGACCTCGTCGGCAAAGGCGCGGTCCTCGCCCTCGCCGCGATCGCTGACGCCGGGGTCGTTGACGACGACGGCCGCGCCGAGGGCGGCGAGCGCCTCGGCGGCGGCCCGCCCGATGCCGCGCCCGGCCCCGGTGACGACGGCGACGCGGCCGTCGAGGCGCGTGCTCACGCCCGGCCTCCGGCCGTGCGCCGTCCCCGCCCTACGAGTGGTTCGCGATGAACGCGAGCACGCGCTCCCAGGCGTCCGTCGAGGCGGACTGGTGCTGGTCGGCGGTGCGGTCGAAGAAGGAGTGCGGCGAGCCGTGGTAGGAGAGCACGAGGTGCTCGACGCCGGCCTCGCTCAGCGCGGCCTCGAAGGCGTCGTTGTCGTCCTTCGAGATGTTCTGGTCGGCGCCCGCCTGCAGGGCCAGCACCGGGCACTCGAAGTCGCCGACGCGGTCGATCACCGGCGCGGAGTCCTCGAACCACTTGTTCTTCGGCATGCCGTAGAGGCCGATCGCGCCGGCCAGCCCGTGGCCCTCGGCGGCCTGCTGCCACGAGGTCGAGCCGCCGAAGCAGAAGCCGATCGTGAAGACGGCGCGGTCGGCCTGGCCCTCGCGGCTGCGCAGTTGGTCGCTGGCGGCGCGCACGTCGGCGGCGACGCCGGCGGCGGTGGTGGCCTGCACCTCGGGCCAGAAGTCGAAGTCCTCGCCGCGCTTGCCGAGGCCGGCGGTGCGCCCGAAGTAGTCGATCGCGACCGAGTCGTAGCCGCGCTCGGCGAAGCGCAGCGCCAGCTCCTCGTAGAAGCGGTAGAGCCCGCGCACATCCGGCATCACGACCACGGCCGGGCCGAGCGGCTCATCCGCCATCGCGCTGAAGGCCGAGAGCTGCGTCCCGTCGGAGGCGGTGAGCGTCAGATCTTCGTGCTGGACGGCGGCTCCGGCGATGGCCGGCACCGGCGGCAGGGAGTCGAACTTGAAGCACATGGCGGGGTCCCTCTCAGCTTCTCAGGTGGTGTGCAACGGTCGCGCAGCACCGTACGCGAATCGCGCCTCGATGTGAACCGCGGGGCGCCGCGGAGAGCGCCGCCTACGCCTCCGGCCGGGCGGGCTCGAGCAGATGCTCGCGCAGGCCGCGCCGCGACTCCGCGGGGACCTCGCACTCATCGAGGTAGGCCTCGATCGAGGGCCAGCGCTCGTCCATCGAGCGGAGTGCGAGCTGCATGTTCGCGGCGGGGGTCGTGAACTCCCGGCGCCCGGCGGATTCCGTCCCGAAGGTCTTCGCGATGCGTTCGGATTGCGCCTCGCTGACGCCCAGATAGCGATGGGTGAGGGCGTAGTCCTCGGCGATCGTTTCGTCGGAGACGCCGAGCGTGCGCAGGATCACCGCGGTCACGAGGCCGGCGCGATCGCGGCCCGCCGTGCAGTAGTACGCGGCGGCGACCGGTCGCTCCTCGGCGAGCGCTCTGAGCACGGTGCCGATCGCCCCGCGCCCTTGCTCCAGCATCCACGTGTACTGCACCGCGTAGTCCTCGGGCGTCCAGTCCCTGACAGGGGTCTTCACGGGGTAGTGTGACGGCCCGATCTCCTTGATGAGCGGCAGGTGCTGCACGGTGACGCCGTGCTGCGCGAGTGGTGCGACGCCGAGCTCGTCCCGCTCGGCCTGCGTCCGCAGGTCGAACGCCAGCTCGACGCCAAGGTCGCGCAGCGTGGCGATGTCAGCGGGGGTAACGTCGGCGAGCGAGCCGGTGCGGAACAGCGTCCGCCAGCGCACGGACGCGCCGGAGGCCGTCGCGTAGCCTCCGGTGTCGCGGAAGTTCTGCGCGCCCTCGAGTGGCATGTGCCGGTCCAACGCGATCCTCCGGCGACTCTCGCCGCTACTCCTCCAGCCGGCGCCGGAACTCCTCCGCCAGCCGCGCGACCGCCTCGTCGCCGTCCGCCGGCCGCGAGGGCTCCCCCACGACCTCGAAGCGATCGCTCGCCTCGTCCCAGCGATGCAGGAGGTTCACCTCGACGCGTCCGTCGCGGACGCCGGTTACCTCGAGTAGCTCGGCGACGACGCGCCGCGTCGGCTCGCGCCAGTCCGGGCCGAGGCTGCGGATGTGGACCGCGTAGTCCAGCAGCGCCGCGTCCGCGTCCGGCACCTCGTTGCCGTCGATGATGATCGCGAACGCCTCCTCGACCCCGCCGGCGTGGAGCACCGTCGCGAGCGAGAGGCCTCCCGCGCGCAGCGCCTCGAAGACGCGCCGCACCGGCTCGCCCCAGAGGTAGTGAGGAAACGGCGTCTCGGCGATCTCGTGCATCACGAGGTAGCCGCCGTCCGGCAGCGCGGGGATGCCGAGCTCCGGACCGGCATCGGTCGACAGTTCGTGGATCGGCGTGCCCTCGGGCGCATGGTCGAGGGTTGCGAGCATCGTGGTCGTCTTGCCGGCCAGCCGCGGGATCGCGAAGAAGAGCAGCGAGCGTCGCTCGCGCGCGGCCGTCGCCAGCGTGGCCGCCATGTCAGGCGACATCGTGCGATTGGCAACCAGGTCCGCGAGGCTCAGCTCTGCCATGGCAGTCGATGATAGCGCGCCGCGACCGTCAGTCGCTCTGCTGGAGCTGAACGACGTTGCCCTCGGGGTCTTCGAGCTGGCAGTAGCGGCCCCCGCCGGTCGAAGCGCCCAGCGGTACCGGGAAGTGGCAGCCGGCGGCCTCGCAGCGCGCGGCGAGCTCCTCGATGTTGCGGACGTGGATGGTGAGGTAGCGCAGGCCGGTCTGCGCGCGCGTGCCGCCTCGGGCGTGCTGGTGCGGCGGCGGCTCGGGCGGGTCGAGCAGCTTCAGCAGCGACTCGCCGCACTCGAGCAGGTGCATCGTCCCGCCCGGTCCGGTCTCGCGCGAGCGCTGGAACGTGAGCCCCAGCGTGTCGCGGTAGAACGCCACCATCCGCTCCGCGTCCGTCACCACGATGGCGACATCCATCCCCGCTTTCGCCAGTTCGAGCACCATCTCCGCCTCCGTCTCGCCGCCGCGCGATCGTAGCGCCACGGTACGCGCGTTGCGCCCTCGACGCGGCGCGCGCGAGGGCGCAGACTGCCACGAGGCAGCAGCGCGAGCGCGGGATTCGAGGGGGCGCGATGCCCGGCTCAGGCTACGATCCGGGGCACGTCTTCACGGGCAGCCCGCTCGACCGCGCCAGCAACGATCGCCGTGATTCCGGCTGGATCGAGGCGCAACTCGCGCACCCCGGGCGCCGCTACCTCGCGCTGCGGAACCTTGAGGCGCTCGTGGACGACGGTCCGGCCGTCGTCTGGCTTGCGGCGGACGAACTGCCGGGCGCCGCCCTTGATGGCGATGCGGTGCTGCTCGGCCTTGACGGCGGCGAGCCGCGATTCGCCCTCGACCTGACGGGGCTCGACGAGGGCTCGCTGACCGGGCTGCTCGCGGGCGGGCGGCGCTTCGCCGAGGTGCGGGGCGTCGCGCCCGATCTGCCCGCGGGCGACTCGGCGATCCTCGCCCAGGCGCGATCGTTCCTCGACTGGCACGCGCGCCATCGTTTCTGCGCAGCCTGCGGGGGAGTGACAGGGCCGCGCAACGGCGGCGGGATGCGCGTCTGCGGGGGCTGCGGCGCGGAGCACTTCCCGCGCGTCGACCCGGTGGTGATCGTGCTCGTCACCGACGGCGATCGCTGCCTGCTCGTCAGCGGGCAGGGCCGGCCCGGCTCCACCTACACCTGTATCGCCGGTTTCATGGAGCCCGGCGAGACGGTCGAGGAGGCCGTGCGCCGCGAGGTCTTCGAAGAGTCCGGCGTGGAGGTCGGCGCCGTGAGCTATCACTCCTCGCAGCCGTGGCCGTTCCCCGCCTCGCTGATGCTCGGCTGCCACGCCGAGGCCGTGAGCGAGGCGATCACCGTGGACCCCGAGGAGATCCGCGACGCCCGCTGGTTCGCGCGCGCCGACGTAGCGCGCGCGGTCGCTTTCTCCGCGGGCGAGGCCTCCGGCGAGAGCGGCCTCGATTTCGGCGTCCCCGCTCCGTTCACGATCTCGCACCAGTTGATCCGCGCCTGGACCTCGGCCGCCGGCGACGCATGAGCAGCGAGAGGCAGGCCGCCTACTTCGACAGCGACGGCGAGCGGCGCTACGGCTACGCGCAGGCGGTCCGCGTCGGGGACACGATCTACGTCTCCGGGCAGATCGCGCGCGGCGAGGACGGCGCGCTGATCGGCGCGGGCGAGATGGCCGCGCAGCTGCGCGCCGTCTACGCCAACATCACCCGCGCGCTCGCCCCCTTCGGTGCCGGCCCGGCGAACGTCGTTGAGGAAGTGGTGTACGTCACGGACATCGCCGCCGCCTCGAAGGCAGGGGGCGAGGTCAGGCACGAGGCCTACGGCGTGCCCGCGGGCGAGCCGATCGAGGTCGCGAGCACGCTCGTGCAGGTCGTAGCGCTCGCGCATCCGGAGCTGCTGGTCGAGATCCGCTGCACGGCTCGCCTCTGACCAGGCTCGGGGCGCGACCGACCTGGTTCCCGGGGTCGGCCGCGTCGAAGTCCGCGGTGTGCGCGATCGCAGTCGCTACGAACGCGGGCGCCGAGTGCTGCGGTGGGATGGTCGGGGAGGCCGGATTTGAACCGGCGACCTCTTGACCCCCAGTCAAGTGCGCTGCCAGACTGCGCCACTCCCCGACGAAGGCCGATCTCGATTCTAGCAGGGCGTCCGGCAGGGGCCACGCGCCGCGCGAGCGGCCTCGGGGACGCTAGGCGAGGCCGGCGGCGCTGGCCGCCACGACCGTTGCGACGCCGAGCGCGGTGAGCACGCCGTACTGGATCATGATCTCGAGCGTCAGGTGTCCTCGGAGCCGCGCGGACAGCACGCCGCCGATGAAGAAGAACGCCAGCAGCAGCACCACCGCAGCCAGTTGGCCACCCAGTGGCACGAACTCCAGCGCCCAGCGCAGCTCTCCGATCACGACCGCCCCCACCAGAGCGAACGTCAGTATCTGCGGCAGATCGAGGCTTGAATCGCGCAGCAGCTCGACCGAGAGCAGGCCGCCCACGAGCGCGGCGGCAGCTACAGCGGCGGCGAGGCCCGGCTCGCGGCTGTAGACAAGCGAGAGCAGGGCGAAGGCAGTGAGATACGCGGCCGCGTCCGCGATGATCCGCGCCTCGTCCGCCCGGCGCTCGAACTCGCGGACGCTTCGCAGCTCGGCGATGAGGATCAGCCCGAAGCCGAGTCCGGCGACGAGGGCGCAGAGCGGGCTCCAGAACCCGCGCACGTTCTGCTCGATGAAGAGCGGCATGGCGAGGGCGTAGAGCGCGGGCAGGACGAGCTGCGGGGTGCTGTCGATGCCGAGCGCGAACGTCCGGGGGAGGGCGCTCCGCAGCAGGCCGTCGGCCCCGAAGGCCGCGACCAGGACTCCGAGCAGCAGCACCCAGCGCTGCGCCGGTTCCGTGAGCACGAACATGAGGAAGGCGAGCGTGACCAGCGCCGTGAGCACGACCGCCGCGGCGGGCAGCAGCGGCCGCCGCAGCGAGAGCGTCTGCGCGGCCTGGTTGCTGGAAGGTCCGGATTGACTCACGGCGCTTCCCGGCTCCTCGACGGCTGCCCGTCCGGTCGTTAGTCCGCCTGCTCGTCCGCGAGTACGGGCTCCTCCTCGCCGAACAGCTCCGCGGCGTTACGGTACCAAATGCGATCGCGCTCATCGTCGCTCAGTCCGAGGGCGTCGAACATCGCGTGGAAGCGCTCGACGTGCTCCCCGATCTCCTCGTTGCCGCAGTCCGAGCCCCAGACCAGCTTCTCGACGCCGATCTCGCCGCCGATCAGGTCGCGCTCCATCGCGTGCCGCTCGATCGTGTCGCCGCCGGAGAGGTCGAACACGACGTTGTGCCGCCAGCGCGCCACGGACGCCGACTCGTCGTAGTTGCCGGTGCCGCCGAGGTGCGCGCCGATCAGCGACAGGTCCGGGAAGTTGTTCGCGATGGTGTCGAGCTGGAAGGGGCGCATGCGCGTCGCCGACACGTCGCGCGGGCCGCCGCGGCGGCGGAACCCGGCCATGCGCCGGAGCGCCGCGGCCGCCTCCGGGTCGCGCCGCGGGTGCGTGACCGAGTAGTCCACGCCTCCGCCGATCACGCCGAGGTGGAACAGGATCGGCATCCGTCGCTCCTCGGCGGCGGCGTAGTGCGGGAAGTAGCCCGGATCGTCGATCGGCCGCCGCGATCCGATGATCTTGAGGCCGCGGTAGCCGAGATCGTGGAGCCGCGCCACGTCGCCCTCAGGCGTCTCGTCGATGGGCAGCGTGGCGACAGGCACCATCAGATCCTCGTGCCGCCGCACGTAGGACAGCGCCTCGTCGTGCGATGGTCCGACGATGCTGGCGCCGCCGCAGAGCACCGAGGCGCGCGTCACGCCGGCGGCGCGCAGCGCGTCGGCGCGCGCGTCGATCTGCGCCGCATGATCGCTGCCTTCCGGGTTGTTCCAGTCGCGGGGGAAATGGCAGTGCACGTCCCAGATCACAGTCAGTCCTCCCTCAAGGCCGCCTACGGCCTGCGTGCCGTCTGCACCGCGCGCGTCTCGAAGCCGAGCCGTTCCCAGAAGCGCCGCGCGGGCGTGTTCAACCACAACACCGAGGCCTCCACCGAGGGGACGCCTTGCGCACGCATGCGCGCGAGCCAGAACTCGACGGCGGCGCGCCCGACGCCGCGGCCGCGCTGCTCGCGCTCGACGTAGCTCTCGATCACCTCGCCGACCTCGCGGGTCTCCTCCGGCCAATCCGGGACCACACGCGTGATCAGGAAGCCGGTGCGCTCACCGTCGGCGACGACCCACTCGAGCTGCTGGCCGTCCGGGTCGGCGTCGATCGCCTCCCGGTACGCGTCGACGGGCGGCGCGGGATCCCAGGGCAACTCGTAGGCATCGAGCTCTGCGAGGTAGTCCGCGAGCATCGCGAAGAAGGCCTCGCGCTCGCCCGGCGCGACCTCGCGCAGTTCGACGGACGGACCGCGGGCCGTCATGCGCGCGCCGCTCCCGCAGGCGCAGCCGCACGCCCACCGGCCGCCACCGCGTGCGGATCGCCGAGCAGGCGCAGCAGCGCCTCGATCGCGTCGAGCCAGTCCGCCCCGAGGGCGGCGCGGGGCAGCCGCAGTTGCGTCCGCCCGACACGCAGCCCTGTCGGGAGCGGCGGGAGCCGGCGCTGACTGAACGGGGACGGCTCGCGCGCGACGATCACGATCTCGCTGCCCTCGGCGCGCACGGCGGCAACGCCGGCCTCGCCCGCCGCGAGGCGGATGCGCACGAGGGCGAGCAGCTCGCCTAGCGGCCCGGGGAGCTCTCCGAAGCGGTCGATGACCTCGGCGGTCAGGTCCGCCACCTCGTGCAGGTCGCGCAGCCCGGCGATGCGCTGGTAGAGCGCGATGCGCGCCTCGAGGTCCTCGATGTAGGGCTCCGGGATGAAGGCGGAGGCGGGCAGGTCCAGCGACACCGGGGGCGGCGGCGTACGCGCGTCGCGATTGTCGCGCTGCGCCCGCAGGCCCTCGACGGCGGTCGCGAGCATCTGCGTGTAGAGGTCGAAGCCGACGGCGGCGATCTGGCCGCTCTGCTCCGCGCCCAGCAGGTTGCCCGCGCCGCGGATCTCGAGGTCGCGCAGCGCCACCTGCAAGCCCGCGCCGAGCTCGGTCGCGTCGAAGATCGTGGCCAGGCGCTGCTGTGCGGCCTCGTTGAGCACGCCGCCGCGGCGGTGCAGCAGGTAGGCGCGCGCCTGCTGCGAGCCGCGCCCGACGCGCCCTCGCAACTGGTAGAGCTGCGCGAGGCCGAGCCGCTCCGCGAGGTCGACGATCAGCGTGTTCACGTTGGGGATGTCGATGCCGGACTCGATGATCGTGGTGCAGACCAGCACGTCCGCCTCGCCGCCGGCGAAGCGCTCCATCACGCCGCGCAGCACCCCGCGGTGCATCTGCCCGTGCCCGACCACGATGCGCGCTTCCGGCGCGAGCGCGCGCAGCCGGTCCGCGAACTGGTCGATGCTGTGCACGCGGTTGTGGACGACGTAGGCCTGCCCGCCGCGTTCGATCTCTCCGAGGATCGCCTCGCGCACCATCGCCTCGTCCCACTCGGTAACCCAGGTCTGCACCGGCAGGCGGTCCTCGGGGGCCGTCTCCATCGTCGACATGTCGCGGATGCCGGCCAGCGTCATGTGCAGCGTGCGCGGAATCGGCGTCGCCGAGAGCGTCAGCACGTCCACCTCGAGGCGCATCCGCTTGAGCCGCTCCTTGTGGGCGACGCCGAAACGCTGCTCCTCGTCGATGATCACGAGGCCGAGGTTGTGGAACTCGATGCCCGGCTGAAGCAGCCGGTGCGTGCCGATCACGATGTCGGTCGAGCCCTCGCGCAGCCCCGCGACCACCTCGCGCGCCTCGGCGTCCGTGCGGAAGCGCGAGAGCGTCTCGATGCGCACCGGGAAGGGCGCGAGGCGCTCGCGGAAGGTGCGTTCGTGCTGCTGCGCGAGCACCGTCGTGGGCACGAGGATGGCGACCTGGTAGCCGTCCTGGACCGCCTTGAAGGCCGCGCGCACGGCGACCTCGGTCTTCCCGAAGCCGACATCGCCGAGGACGATGCGGTCCATCGGCTGTCGCGCCTCCATGTCGCGCTTCACCTCGGCGATCACGCGTCGTTGGTCTGGCGTCTCCTCGTAGGGGAACGCGGACTCCAGTTCCTGCTGCCACTCACCGTCGGCGGCGAAGGCGTGACCGCGCAGCAGCTGGCGCGCGGCGTAGAGGCGCAGCAGATCCGCCGCCAGCTCGTCGACGGCCTCGCGGACTCGAGCGCGCGTCCGCGCCCACTCCTGCGTGCCGAGGCGCGTCAGCCGCGGCGCGTGGTCCGGGCCCGCGTGGTAGCGGCTGACGCGGTCGATCTGCTCGATCGGCACGTAGAGGCGATCCTGGCCTGCGTAGCGCAGCTGCAGGTAGTCGCGCTGCTCCTCGCCCACGTCGCGGCGCACGATGCCGGCGAAGCGCGCGATCCCGTGGTCGGCATGCACCACGAAGTCGCCCGGCGAGACGTCGGCGAGGAAGCGCGCCCGATGCGACGCGCCGCGCCGTAGCGCGCGGCGCTTGCGGATGAAGCCGAGCAGCTCGCGGTCCGTCGCGAGCGCGAGTTCGCCCCTGGGGGTCGCGATGCGCCAGCCGCCGGGCAGTGAGCCCTGCACGAGGGCGAGCGAGCCCGCGACGGGCGGCGCGGCGAGGCCGTTCTCGACGCTGGCGCTCACGCCCGCCTCGGCGAGCAGTTCGCGGAAGCGCTGCGCCTGCTGCGTCACCACGACGACGCGGTCCCCGCGCTGCACGCGCCGTTCGAGCTCGCGCGCGGCGACCTGCAGGCGTCCGGCGTAGGCGTCGTGCTGGGCGAACGGCAGGCGCATCGAGCCCGGCTCGGCGCCGGTCGCCCAGCGCGAGAACGTCGCGCGCGGCGCAAGGTGCTCGATCTGCTCGATCAGCCCCTGTTCGCCGAGGTGCGGGCGGGGCGCGTCCGCGGGCAGCTCGCCCTCCCGCGCGAGGAGCTGCGCGCGCTCGGCGGTCAGCTCGTCCTGCTCGGCGGCGGCGGCGAGCACCGCGTCCTCCTCGTCGACGATCAGCAGCGCGCCCTCTCCGAGGTGGTCGAACAGCGTCGAGCCGCCGGCGAGCGGTCCGTAGCGTGCGGGCACGGGCAGTTCGCCGCGGCTCAGCGCCGCAAGCTCCCCGGCGATCTCCTCGCCGCGGCCGCGCGGCGCGTGCCCGACGCCATCGAGGCGGCTCGCGAGTTCGAGCAACGCGTGATGGTCCGGGAACCACTCGCGTGCCGGGCCGATCACGGCCTCGTCGAGCCGTTCGACGGTGCGCTGCGTCTCCGGATCGAAGCGGCGGATCGACTCGACCTCGTCGCCGAACAGCTCGATGCGCAGCGGCAGCGAGGCGGTCGGCGGGAAGACATCGAGGATGCCGCCGCGCCGCGCCGCCTCGCCGGGCCCCTCGACGAGCGGTCCGAGCGTGTAGCCGGCCTCGACGAGCCGGAGCGCCAGCGCGTCGAGGGCGATCCGCCCGCCGGTCGCGACGCGGCCGGGCCCGGCGCCGAGGTCGGCGCGGCGCGCGGTGATGCCCGTGGCGGCGGCGACGGAGGCGATCACGAGCGGGGGCTGCGGATCGCGGCTGCCGAGCGCCAGCCTTGCGAGGACGGCCAGGCGGCGCTGCGTGATCGCGGGCGGCGCGGGCTCGCGCGCGTAGGGCAGGCCCGGTCGCGCCGGGAAGAGCAGCGCGTCGTCACCGATCCACACGCCGAGCGCCTCGGCGTAGCCCTCGGCGTCGCGCTCGCGCGGGACCAGCAGCAGCGCCGGGCGACGGAGACCGTGCTGCAGCCAGGCGGCGACCGGCGCCTTGGCGTTATCCGCCACGCCGAGCGCCAGCCGCTCGCCCCTCCCGAGGCGTGTTGAGGCCTCGGCCAGCGGCGGGACCGCCCCGAACGATTCGAGCAGCGGCGCGAGCGGCGCCGCGAAGCCGGGGAACGAGCGCTCCAGTGAGGCCTCCTTCGCTGCTGCGAGCCGGGCGGCGCGCACCCCAAGACGGGGCGCTCCCGGCGGAGCCCCCTCGGCAGGTGTGCCGATACCTGGGGGACAGTCTAGCCCCGCGCGGGCTTACGCCCCGGTCGCGCCTGCGGGCTACTTGCCGTCCCCGGCGGCGCGGAGGCCGCGCATCGCCGCCTCCACGCTCTCGCGCACGGCGAGCTCCACCGCGTCCGCGGCGGCCTCGACGGCGGCGTCGAGCGCCTCGCGCTCCTCGCGTCCGGGCTTGCCGAGCACCCAGTCCGCGACGCGGTCGGGATCGCGCACGGGCGTGCCGTCGTCGTAGGGGCGGTCGATGCCGATGCGGATGCGCGGGAATTCGCCGCCCCCGAGCGCGCCGAGGATCGAGCGCATCCCGTTGTTGCCGCCGTGGCCGCCGTGCGGCCGCATCCGCACGCGCGCCAGCGGCAGGTCGATCTCGTCGTAAACGACGAGCAGCGCGTCGCGGAGCAGCCGCAGCCGCCGCAGCTCCGCGGCGACGGCCGGGCCGCTCTCGTTGTAGTAGCTGCGCGGCGAGGCGAGGTGCAGCGTGTGCCCGTCGATCTCGATCGAGGCGCGCATCACCCGCTGGTCGCGTGAGAGCTGCGCGCCGTAGCGCGCCGCAAGCCGCTCGATGCACGAGGCGCCTGCGTTGTGGCGCGTGCCGCGGTACTCCGCGCCGGGGTTGCCGAGGCCCACGACGAGCCTCGGGCGCACGGGTTCGCCCGGCGCGGCCTCCTCGGACCCGGCAGCCTCGGCGGCCTCGAGGTCGGGCGGGGGCGTCCCGCGGCGGCGGGCGCGAAAGGTGGCGAAGCGGCGGCGCAGGCCCATGCAGCCATCGTCCGGCCCCGCGCGGCGCAGGCGCAAGGACGGCGGCGCACGGTCGCCTCGCTTGCGGCTCACGAACGCGCGTCCGTATGCTCGCAGCGCCTTACACCGCATCGAGGATTGGAGCACGAGTTGAGCGATCCGATCGCCGCCGCCCGCGCGGACGGCCGCACGCTGCTGACCGAGGTCGAGTCCAAGCAGCTGCTCCACGACGCGGGCATCAACGTCACGCAGGCGCGACTCGCCACGAGCGCCGACGAAGCCGTAGCCACGGCCGAGGAGTTCGGCTTCCCGGCCGTGCTCAAGATTGTCTCCGGCGACATCGCACACAAGTCCGATGTCGGCGGCGTCGAACTCGGGCTCGCCGACGGCGAGGCCGTGCGCGCGGCCTACGATCGCATCATGGCCGCGGTGCAGGCCGCCGCGCCCGGCGCGCACGTGGGCGGCGTCTCCGTCCAGCAGATGGCGGACCCGGGCGTCGAGGTGATCGTCGGCATGACGACGGACCCGCAGTTCGGTCCGGTCCTCGCCTTCGGCCTCGGCGGCATCATGGTGGAGGTGCTCAAGGACGTGGCCTTCCGCATCGTGCCGCTGGAGCCGCGCGACGCCGGCCAGATCGTGCGCGAGATCAAGGGCTACCCGGTTCTCGAGGGCGTGCGCGGGCAGCCCGGCGCCGACATCGAGGCGCTGGAGGCGATGATCCTGCAGGTCTCGGCCTTCGCCGAGGAGCACCCGGAGATCGCCGAGCTGGACCTCAACCCGGTGTTCGCGCGCCCCGACGGCGCGATCGCGGTGGACGCGCGCGTCGTCCTCGCAGAGGCCTAGCGCCTCGATGGCCGTCGACCGCGACCGTCTGCACCGCACGCTCACCCCGCGCAGCGTCGCCGTCGTCGGCGCGAAGGGGCCGGACTTCGGCTGGATCGAGAACCAGCGCGAGTTCCAGGGCCCGCTCTACTCCGTGCAGCTCGACCCGAACGAGATCGCCGAGATCGAGAAGCGCGGCTTCACCAACTACCTGAAGCTCGAGGACGTCCCCGAGGACATCGACCTCGTGATCTGCGCGGTGCCGCGCAACATCGCCCCCTACATCGTCAGCGACGCGATCAAGAAGGGCGTCGGCGGCATGGCGGTCTTCACCGCCGGCTTCGCCGAGACCGGCCAGGATGAGGGCCTCAAGCTGCAGGAGGCGATCGTCGAGATGGCGAACGCCGCCGGGATGCCGATCGTCGGCCCCAACTGCATGGGCGTGTACAACCGCCGGCGCGGCGTCAAGTTCCACGCCGACGTGGACCAGAACGGCGACGGCGGCAACGTCTCGATCGTCGGCCAGAGCGGGACGCACACGATCAACATGACCACCGCCGCCCAGCGCGCCGGCATCCGGGTCGGCCGCGGCATCTCGATCGGTAACGCTGTCGTCGTCAACGAGGCCGACTACCTCGAGTACCTGCGCGACGATCCCGAGACCGAAGTGATCGGGATGTACCTGGAGGGGCTGAAGGACGGGCGGCGCTTCTTCAAGGCGCTGCGCGAGACCACGCCCAACAAGCCGGTCGTGATCTGGAAGGGCGGGCAGACCAGCGCCGGACAGCGCGCGACGCGCTCGCACACGGGCTCGCTGGCGACGGCCTCGGCGACCTGGGACGCGATGATCAGGCAGACCGGCGCGATCCCGGCGACCAACGGCGACGAGGTGATCGACGTCATCCAGGCGCTGGTGCACTCCGCGCCGCCGCAGGGACGCCGCCTGGCGCTGATGGCGATGACCGGCGGGCAGTCCGTGGCGATCTCGGACGCCTTCGGGCGCGTCGGCCTCGAGGTGCCGGAGCTGGCGGACAACTCCTACGAGCAGCTGGGCGAGTTCTTCAACGTGATCGGCGGCTCCTACCGCAACCCGTTCGACATGGCGAACACGATCGGGCGCGCGGGAGACGCGGACAACCTGCGCAAGATGATGGACATCCTCGCCGAGGATCCGAACATCGACGGCATGGTCTACGAGTTCACGGCGAACTTCTTCGCGCGCTTCTGGAAGGAAGAGCCGGGGCTGTTCGACGAGATGATGCAGACCCTGGACGCTTTCCGCACGCGCACTGGCCTGCCGCTGGTGACGGTGATGCACCCCGGCCACAAGGACGAGGACGTGATCCCGCTGCGCGACGACGTGATCGGCCGCGGCTTCGCGGTCTACCAGTCCTTCGACCGCGCCGCCCTCGCCCTCTCGCGCGTGGTCGCGTACCGGGAGTGGCTCGCGGCGGGGTAGGGGGGCTACACGGCCTCGGGAAGCGTCAGTTGCTCTTGGTTGCCGATGCTCTGTCCCTCGCGGATCGACTCCAGCAACTGAGTCAATTGTGGCATCGTCGAGACCGCAATTCCGCCGCGTCGGATCAGCTCCGCGTTGCCCTCGGTCTCCGGCGGCTCTTGTCGTTGCACCACCAATAGGGGCTTGCGGCGCCTCAGGCACTCAAGCCCAGCTTCCCAGGTTCCGCCCGACTCGCCCGACTGCACTACCACGAGGGCAAGCGACAGATCGAGGATCGTCTTGTTCCGCTGCATCGCCCGCCAGACCTGCCAGCGCGCGTCCGGCGGGAACTCGCTTACCGCGGCATAGTTCCCCGGACTTTCGCCCACACGGAGGAGTCCCCGGTAGCGGGCGCGCGGCTTCCACCCCGCGAGGCCCTCTGCAAGCACCGAGATCACCGCGCCGCCTGCTTCCAGCGCGCCGAACTGCGCAGCGTCGTCAACGCCACGAGCATTCCCAGAGACCAGCACGAGTCCCAGCTTGGCGACCAGGCGACCGAACTTCTCCGCCAGCTCCAATGCGCGAGCGTCGGCATGGCGTGAACCACACAAGCCAATCGCCGGACGACCGAGGAGCGTCGCGTCACCCTGCACGGCAACAGGCGGGCGATCCTGTGTCGCCTCGATTTCCGTAGCCATCGCGACCCTCACTCGAACCGGTACCTCCGGGTACCGGTTCGATCTTTCGCAAGCGTAACTGATGCAGTCCGCTGGGCGCCCGCCTTCCGGAGCGCCCGGCTCGCCTCGCGCACCGTGCTGCCGTGCGCCATGAAATCGTCGACAACAAGGATCAATCCTGGGTCGCTGACTATCGACGCGCTCATCGTGTCCCTCTGGTTGGCGTCACGGTCGGTGCCGTCGGGGAGGTTCTTCTGCGGCTCTGCCGTCGTAGTCCGCCGGAGTTCAACAATGGGCACGCCCAGAGCGTCGGAAACCTCTGTCGCGGCTAGCGAGAGCAGGCGGCTCGTACTCCCAACGCGGGAACCCGGCATTGCCGCCACTCCCGTCAGTTGGCACAGCACTGGATGGCTCTCGATGTACGACACCATCCGGCGGTGGCATTCCGAGACTGCGGCCCGGCTTTCGCGTCGCTGAGGACGGTACTTCGCATCGTGAACCAGGTCTCCTACGGCGGTGTACACCCACTCATCCTGCCGTTCGCCCTCTACGGGATGCCGGTAGAAGTCGAGGCACACGGAGATATCGCAGCCCGTGTCTATCGCCGTAACCACCGGATCGAGGTGGCTCTTCAGCAACGTGAGTGCGGCAGCCCGCTCCTCGGTCGGTATCCGGTAGCGGACCGAATGCCCGCCGCTCAAATCCCCGACGGTCTCCGTCGCACGCCGGATACCAGGAGCCACCATCCCTAGGAGAGTCCCCAGGTTCGTGTTGCCCGGTCCGAGCGAGTACGTCTCGACCTCCACCTTGCCATCAGGCAACTCGCGGTAGTCGACGACGCGATAGCATTGCACCGGCATTGGGCGAGCGTAACGCCGACAGGTACAGAACGCAAGTTCTACGCACCTCCGCATCACAACGCGGTACCATCACGCCATGACCGACTCGCCCGGCACGCCACAGCGCCGCATCTACCTCGACGCGGCCGCCTCCACGGCGGTGCGGCCCGAGGCGCTCGAGGCGATGCTGCCGCTGTTCTCGGAGCACTTCGGCAACCCCTCGGCGCACCACGCGGGCGGGCGCGCCTCGGCCGAGGCGCTCGCAGGGGCGCGCGAGACGATCGCCTCCGTGCTCGGCGCGCGGGCCGAGGAGATCGTGTTCACCTCGGGCGGGACGGAGAGCATCAACGCCGCGATCAAGGGCGTCGCCTTCGCGCAGCGCGACGCCGGGGCCGGCGCGCACGTCGTCACCAGCGCCGTCGAGCACCACGCCGTGCTGCACTCGATGCAGTACCTCGAGCGCTTCGGCTTCGAGGTCGACATCGTGCCGGTGGACGAGCACGGCGTCGTCGCCCCGGCGACGATCGCCGCGGCGGTGCGCGACGACACCGTGCTGGTCTCGGTGATGTATGCGAACAACGAGGTGGGCACGGTGCAGCCGCTGCCCGCGATCGTCGAGGCCGTCCGCGAGCGCCAGCGCGCCATCGGGCGGCTGATCCCCTTCCACACGGACGCGGTGCAGGCGGCCTCCTCGCTGCCGCTCGCCGTCGACACGCTCGGGGTGGACTTGCTCTCGCTCTCCGGGCACAAGTTCGGCGGGCCGAAGGGCGTGGGGTTGCTCTACATCCGCCGTGGCGTGCCGTTCCTCGAGCAAACCTCGGGCGGGGGTCAGGAGCGGCAGCGACGCTCCGGGACGGAGAACGTGCCCGGCGCCGCCGGCTTCGCCACGGCACTGCAACTCGCGCAGGCCGGGCGCGAGCGGTTCAGTGAGCGCACTTCGGCGCTGCGCGACCGGCTCCGCGACGGGCTGGCCGGGGCGCTGCCGGGCGCGCGCCTGAACGGCCACCCCTCGCAGCGGCTGCCGCACAACGTCCACCTCTGCTTCGACGGCATCGAGGGCGAGTCGCTCGTCGAGGCGCTGGACGAGATCGGGGTGGAGTGCTCGGCGGGGGCGGCCTGCACCTCGGCGACGTGGGAGCCCTCGCACGTGCTGCTGGCGATGGGCGTGCCGCTGGAGCTGGCGATCGGATCGGTGCGGATGACGCTCTCCGAGGAGCTGACCGAGGCTGACATCGACTACGTCGCAGAGCAGCTACCCGCGCTCGTGGCGCGGCTCCGCGAAACGGCAGCGCCGGCGCTGCCGTAGCTGCTCCCGGACTTCCACCTCTCCGGTCCCTGTCCGTTGGGAGACCTCTGTGCAACTCCCCGAGGGCGCTCCGGCACCCGGAATCCCCCTCACCCTAACCCTCTCCCACCAGGGGCGAGGGGATCGGAGGGCGCTGCGGCTCCATCTCCCGCGGGGGGAGAAGGGATCGGAGGTTGGCCCTCGGGGCTGTGTTCCGGCTGCCGATCCGGGTGGGGGCGTGGGGGCGCAGCCCCCACAGAAAAGAAATCCGAGGGCGGGTGGGTGGGCCAGAGCCGCGCAGCGTGCTCGTCCGGGATGGGGGTGTGGGGGGCGCAGCCCCCCGCAGGAGACACGCGATCGGCCTCGGAGCGCCCTCACCCCCTAACCCTCTCCCGCCAGGGGCGAGGGGACCGGAGGGCGCTGCGGCACCCGGAATCACCCGCAGCCGCCCTCGGGCCCGCGGCCGGTTACCCTCACCTCGCCCGAAATGTGTATGCGCTTTACAGTGGGCCTGTTCACAGTTAGGATTGCGTACGCACGTGAACAATTCCAGCCGACAGGAGGCGCTGCGTGCCCGACTCCCCGTTCGACGACTATCTGGACCTCGTGGAGGCCGCACGCGAACTGGGGATCCACCCCCAGAGCCTGCGCAGGCTGATCAAGCAGAAGCGCGTGCCCGCGGTGCTCTTCGCCGGCAAGTACCTGATCGAGCGCGACAAGCTCGAGATGTTCAAGTCCAACTACGATCCCCGCCCCGGCCGCAAACCGCTCCGCCGCCTGATCTAGGGCGGCCACGACTACGGAGGGGCGACCGTGACGCTGCCCCGGGACGTGGGGACGGACGAGGAGCCGCGCGGCCGACTCTGGCTCGCCGACCTGCTCTGGCGCCTCGGCTGCGTGCAGTTCGGCGACTTCTCGCTCGGCCGCACCGTCCGCAACTCGCCCATTTACATCAATCCCAAGCTGATCATCTCCCAACCCGATGCGCTCGCGCGCGTCGGGCAGCTGATCGACGAGGAACTGCAGCTCGCGATGTCCATGCGCAACCCGCACGTGGAGCGCTTCGACCTGATCGTGGGCGTGCCGATCGGCGGGCTGCACATCGCGACCGCGCTCTCGCTGCAGACCCGCATGCCCCTCGTCTACCCGCGGCCGCGCGCCCCCGGCGACGAGCCCGGCCTGCGGCCGCAGATCGAGGGCAGCTACCGGCCCGGCCAGACCGCGCTGATCGTCGACGACCTCGCCACGGGCGGGGGCTCGCTCGTGGAGACGGTGGAGAGCCTGCGCCGCGGCGGTCTGCGCGTGCGCGACGCCGCGGTCCTGATCGACCGCGAGCAGGGCGCGACCCGCCGCCTCGAGGCGCTCGGCGTGCGGCTGCACCCGACGCTCACGCTGGAGGTGCTGCTCACGTTCCTGCACGGCGAGGGCCGCATCGACGTGGACGACTACCGCCGCTCGATGGCCTACCTGCACCGCGAGGGCGAACCCCGCTCCGAGTTCGACCAGTAGCGCGAGGCGGACGGCGGCCTCGCGCTCTCTCCGCCGCAGGCGCTCTGCTACACTCGCCGGCAGACGTTTGACCAGGCCCGACCCACGTCGAGAGGAAAGCCCGATGGCCGTCAAGAACGAGCTGGAGCCCTTCACGCGCATCACCGTCCAGGAGGCGCAAGAGATGATCGAGCAGGGCGACGTGCAGGTGGTCGACACGCGCGAGCCGCACGAGCACGCCGAGGGCCACGTGCCCGGCTCCCTCAACATCCCGCACATGGCCACGCTGCCGCGCGCCGGGGAACTGGCGACCGACCGCGCGATCCTCTTCATCTGCAAGTCCGGCCAGCGCTCCGCCGTGGCCGCCGAGTTCGCCGCCACGATGGGCCTCACCGACCTCTACAACGTCGAGGGCGGGCACGACGACTGGCGCGAGGCCGGCTACCCGATGGACACGTAGCGGCGGGCGAGCCGCCCGAACGCGCGTGACCGCCGACCCCGGCAGCCCCGGCGAGCGGATCTACCTGCTCTTCGACATCGACGGCACGCTGATGGAGGCTGAAGGCGCGGGCCGCGCCGCCCTCGAACGCGCCTACGACGAGGCCACCGGCATCTCCGGCGCGATGGACGGCATCGTCTTCGCCGGCCGCCCCGACCAGTGGATCATCTCCGAGGTCGAGCGCACGAGCGGCGTGAGCATCGACCGTGAGACGTTCGTGCCGCGCTACCTTGAGATCCTCGAGGAGGAGCTGGCCGCGCGGAGCCCGCGGCCGTTGCCCGGCGTCATCGATCTGCTGGATCGGCTTGCCAAACGCGATGACGTCGCGCTGGGACTGTGCACCGGCAACATGCGGGCCGGAGCCTTTGCCAAGCTGCGCAGCGTGGGCATCGCTGGCTACTTCACCGCAGGTGGCTTCGGCGACCGGCACGAGGACCGCGACGCCATCACCCGCGAGGCGGCGCGCGCGGCCGGTTGGACGCCCGGCGCGCCGCTCGCGCACGTCGGCGACACCGAGCACGACATCCGCGCCGCGCACGCCGTCGGGGCCGCTGCCGTCGGCGTCGCCACCGGTGCGCACGGCCTCGAGCAACTGCTCGATGCCGACGCCGACCTGCTGCTGCGAGACCTCGCCGGCGGCGAGGGCACCGTGGAGGCGTTGCTCGCCGTGGCTCGCACCGCGGCCACGGGCGCATGAGCGCCGCAGCCGAGGCCACGCACGACGTCGCCGTCATCGGCGCGGGCATCGTCGGCCTTGCGACGGCGAAGGCGTTGCTGGCGCGCTGGCCGCAATTGCGGGTCTGCGTGCTGGAGAAGGACGCCGCGATCGCGGGGCAGCAGACCTCGCACAACAGCGGCGTGATCCACTCCGGCATCTACTACCGGCCCGGCTCGCTCAAGGGCGAGTTCTGCGTGCGCGGCCGTGACGCCCTCGTCCGCTTCTGCGAGGAGCACGAGATCCCCTACGAGCTCTGCGGCAAGCTGATCGTCGCGACCCGCGACGAGGAGCTCCCGCGCCTCGTCGCGCTCGCCGAGCGGGCGACGGCGAACGGCGTTGAAGGCCACGAGCTGGTCGGCCCTGAGCGGGTGCGCGAGATCGAGCCGCACGTGAGCGCGCTGCGCGCGCTCCGGGTGCCCTCGACGGGCATCGTCGACTTCACCCTGCTCGCGCATGCCTACGCCGGGATTGTCCGCGAGGCGGGCGGCGAGGTGCTGCTCAATGCCCCGGTCCGTTCCTCGACGCTCGCGGGAGGCGTGCGCCACCTGCGGGCCGGCGACGAGGAGCGCTCGGCGCGGTTGCTGGTGAACTGCGCCGGGCTGCACGCCGACCGCGTGGCTCGGCAACTCGGCGCGAGCACACAGGTGCGGATCGTGCCCTTCCGGGGCGAGTACTACACGCTGCGGCCGGAGCGCACGGAGCTCGTGCGCGGCCTGATCTACCCCGTCCCGGACCCGGCGCTGCCCTTCCTCGGCGTGCACTTCACGCGCAATATCCGCGGCTACGTCGAGGCCGGACCCAACGCCGTGCTTGCCAGTGCGCGCGAGGGCTACCGCAAGCGCGACGTGAACCTCGGCGACGTCTGGGAGATCGCGCGCTACCGCGGCTTCTGGCGCGTCGCGCTGCGCGAGTGGAAGACGGGGCTGCACGAGGTCCACCGCTCGCTGCGCAAGTCCGTCTTCGTCCGCGATCTGCAGCGGCTGATCCCGGAGATCGAGGGCGACGACCTCACGACCGGCGGCTCAGGCGTGCGCGCGCAGGCCGTCGCGCCCGACGGCGCCTTGCTCGACGACTTCCTGATCGAGCGCACGGAGGCGGCGCTGCACGTGCTCAACGCGCCCTCGCCCGGGGCGACCTCCTCGCTGCTGATCGGCGAGCACATCGCCTCGATGGCGGGGGAGATGCTTGGCCTGAGCAGTTGACGGCGTGCGCTCCGGATGCGGAGATCCCCCCCCCGGGTCCGTGGGAACCTCGAGTTTGGAGGAGTACGCACGTGAGGGTCGGCGTCTCGCTCTTCACGCAGAATCACGGCGACTGGGACCGCTTCGAGGGCGGAACCGGCGACCAGCGCGAGCCGGCCACGGACCGGGCCACCTACGACGCGGAACTCGCCCTCGCCGAACAGATCGAGCCGCTCGGCTTTGATTCGATCTGGGCCGTCGAGCACCACTTCTCGCCGCTGAACCTGACGCCGAGCCCGCTGCTCTTCCTCGCCAACCTGGCGGGCCGGACGCGCCGCGTCGACATCGGGACGATGGTGATCGTGCTGCCCTGGCACGATCCGCTGCGCGTCGCCGAGGAGATCGCGATGGTCGACAACCTGCTGCAGGGGCGCCGCCTCTTCGTCGGCCTGGGGCGGGGCGCCGCGCGCCGCGAGTTCGATCCGCGGCGGATCGCGATGGGCGAGTCGCGCGCGCGCTTCCTCGAGGGCCTCGCGATCGTGCGCGGGGCGCTCACGCAGGAGCGCTTCTCGTACGAGGGCGAGCACTACTCGGTCGCCGAGACCTCGCTGCGGCCGCGCCCGCGGAGCGAGGATCTGGTCGATCGCTTCCTGATCGCGGGCAACAGCCCGGAGACGATCGAGATCGCGGGTCGCGAGCGGCTCGGGCTGCTGCTGCTCAACCACAAGCCGTGGGACGGCTACGGCGAGGAGGTGGGGCGCTACAACGAGGTCCGCGCGGAGCACGGCTTCCCGCCCGCGCAGCCCACCGTCGTGGTCAACGCGGTCTGCGCCGAGACCGAGGACGAGGCGTGGGCGGACTTGCTGCGCTACTTCGGCGAGATGAAGGACGGCACGAACCGCCACTACGAGTGGGACGAGCCAACGCACTTCCTCGAGGCCAGCGGCTACGAGCACTACGCGCAGGCGGCGGAGCGGCGACAGCGGGCGACTCCCGAGGAGCTCGCTCGCGAGAGCGCCCTGACGCAGGTCTGGGGCACGCCCGAGCAGTGCGCCGAGAAGCTGCGCTTCATCCAGCGCATGACCAGCGCCCGTGAGTTCGTCATCGTCTTCAAGTACGGGACGATGCCCTACGAGGTTGCCGAGCGGAGCATGCGGCTCTTCGCGGAAGGCGCGCTGCCGAGCCTGCACGCCCTCGACCCGACGCCCGCTGCGACCGCGGGCCACTCGCTGTAGTTCCCGCCCTTCGGAGCGCCTCGCGGCACGCTGATCGCGCCCGGGATCGCACGGCGGGTTGCTGACGGCTGTAATCTGGCGCAACGCGGGAGCAGCGCTGGGAGCGTGACATGGTGAAGCCTCTGATGCCCGACGGCGCCCCTCCTCCGCTCGAGGGCGTGCGCGTGGTCGAGATCGCCTCGGGGCTGGCCGTCGCCTACTGCGGGCGGCTGCTGGCGCAGAGCGGCGCCGAGGTGATCCGCATCGAGCCACCGGACGGCGACGCGATTCGCCAGGCCGGGCCCTTCAAGGACGACCGCCCGGACCTCGATGGCGGCGGCCTGCACCGGCTGCTCAACGCCGGCAAGCGCAGCGTCGCGCTCGAGGTGACGACGGCGGAGGGCGCAGAAGCCCTGGAGCCGCTGCTGCGCGGCAGCGCGCTGCTGCTCGGGAGCTGGCGGACGCCCGCGGCGCTGCCGCTCGCGGAGCCCGAGCGGATGCGCGAGCGCTTCCCGGAGACGACGTTCGTCTCGATCAGCGAGTTCGGCATCGACGGCCCCTACGCCTCGCACCAGGCCGACAGCCACATCATCGAGGCGCTCGCCGGCAACTCCTACGTCAGCGGCGACCCCGATCGCGAGCCGCTCAGCTCCGGCGTCGAGCTTGCGGACTACTTCGGCGCGGTCGTCGGCTGGATCGCGGCCCTCGCCGCGATTGCCGAGGGCAGCGCCGGGGAGCGCCCCGGCTTCGTCGACGTCTCGAACCACGAGGTGCTGACGATGACCGACGACCACAACCTCTCGGTCTACCTCGGCATCGGTGGGGTGCGCCGTCGCTTCTATTCCCGCATCCTGCCGAACTACCCCTCGGACATCTTCGCCAGCAAGGACGGCCACATCGCCTTCGTGACGGCGGGTCCCGGCGGGCGCGACTTCGCCGGCAACATCTCGAAGCTGATCGAGCAGCCGGAGCTCGCCTCGCACCCGCTGTTCACCGACACCTCCCAGCGCGTGATGCGCTGGCGCGAGTTCGACGAGATCGTGAAGCCGTGGCTCGAGTCGCACACCTCGCGCGAGATCTTCAAGCGCACCGGCGAACTCGACCTGGGCTTCGGCGAGGTGGCGACGGTGCCAGACCTGCTCGATGATCCACACCTCGAGGCCCGCGGCTACTGGAGGGCCGAAGTCGACGCGAACGGCGAGCCCACGGGCGGCGTCCTGCCCGGACCGGCGGGGAAGTTCACGGAGAGCCCGCTGCAGATCGGCCTCGAGGCGCCCGCCCTCGGCGAGGGGAACGCGCTGCTGTCCGAGGCCGCGGGAGCGGGCGAGACGGCCGCGCCGCGCTCCGCTGTCCGGCCTCAGGCCTCGGGGCGGCTCGGCTACTTCGAGGGTCTGCGCGTCGTGGACCTCTCGCGCGGCTGGACAGGCTCGCTCGCCGGCCGGGTGCTGTCGGAGCTCGGAGCCGACGTGGTAAAGGTCGAGTACGCGCGTCCGCCGCACTCCTCGATCGGCCCCGCCTACTTCTCGGCGCGGCAGGCGAGCAAGCGGTCGGCGGCGCTCAACCTGCGGATTCCGGAGGGGCGGGAGCTGATGCTGCGCCTGCTTGAGCGCGCAGACGTCTTCGTCGAGAACTTCCCGCCGCGCGTCACGCGGGGACTGCGCCTGCGCTACGACGACATCGTGGACCGCTGTCCGCGACTCGTGATGTGCTCGATCGCCGGGTTCGGGCAGTCCGGCCCCAACGGGGAGCGGTCGGCGGTGGGCATGACGATGGAGGCCGCGTCCGGGCCTGCGGCCGTCACCGGCTACCCCGGCGAGCCGCCGCTCAAGACCGGCCAGACGTGGGTCGACCCACTCACCGGCCTGAATGGCGTCGGCGCGATCATCGCCGCCCTGTTGCGCCGCGAGGTGACCGGGCGCGGCCAGCGCATCGATGTCTCGATGCAGGAGTCGACCGTGCCGATGCTCGCGCCCTTCCTCGCGGACTATCTGCTCAACGGACGGCTGCATGGCGGCGACGGCAACCGCCGCCCCGGCATGGTGCGCGGCGCCTACCCCTGCGCGGGCGACGACGAATGGGTCGCGATCTCGCTGCGCGACGACCTCGAGTGGGAGGCCTTCTGCCGCACCACCGGCCACGAGGGCTGGCTCACGGACCCGCGCTTCGCGAGTGCCGAGCAGCGCACGCGGCATCACGACGAGATCGACGCGCTGATTGCGGACTGGACCCGCGAGCGCTCGAAGTCGGACGTCGCGCAGTTGCTGCAGGACGCCGGGGTTCCCGCCGCCGGGGTGCTGAAAGCGGACGAGATCCTGCTTGACCCGCACCTGCACGCGCGCGAGTTCTTCGACCCGGTCCATGTCGCCGACCTCGGTCCCGTGCCGCTCCAGCGCTACTTCCCGCCGAAGTTCGACGGCCGGGGCTTCCCGACGCGCAATCCCGTACCGCCCTTCGGCGAGCACACCGTCGAGGTGCTCATGGAGGCGGGCCTGACGGAGGCCGAGGCGCGCGAGGCGGCGGCTTCGCAGGGCCTCGTGGGGCCCTCGACTGGCTGGTGGGATCCGGAGGTCGTCGCGGCGCGTGAGGCGGAGTTCGCCGACTACGCCCGGCTCGGCTCGGTCCTGCGCTTCGATGCGGACTTCCTCGAGAGGGTGCGCATGGCGTAGTCCGGACAGCATGGGTGGGTGCCATAAGGGGGCGAGATGGATCCCACGCACGCACTGCGACCATCGGTCGAGGACGCCTGCCGGGCCTGGATGCGGCTGGTCGATGCCGACGCCGAGCAGGTCGCGCGCGTGCGCGAGGCCGAGCCCCAGCAGGACCACTACGCGCCGGTCGCAGGGACCTTCAGGCCGGGACAGTCCTCGGCGGCGGAGTTCGATGCCCTGGCAGCCGTCTCGCAACGCGAGGATGTCTGGCTGGACATCGGCGCCGGGGGCGGGCGCTTCGCGCTGCCGCTCTCGCGCCGGGTCAGGAGCGTCATCGCCATCGAACCGTCGCCCGCGATGCGCCGGGTGCTTGCCGAAGGCGTGGCGGCGGCCGGTGTGACGAACCTGACGGTCCACGACGCGCGATGGCCGGTGGAGGGATGGACGGAGCAAGCGGACGTGGCGCTGGCCGCCCACTGCGTCTACGACATTCGCGAGCCGATTCCCTTCATCAAGGCAATGGAACGGAACGCGCGGCGCCTCTGCGTGGTTGCGCTGGCGCGGTTCTCCCGGGGCACTCAGTTCGCCGGCCTGTTCGAGGCGGTCCACGGGGAACCGTTCCAGGCACTCCCGGCGTTGCACGAGTTCGTGGCGCTGCTGGGGGCGCTCGGGCGCTCCTACGAGGTGCGGCGCGTGTGGGTGGATTCGGCCCAGACGCCGATCGACTCCGAGCAGGCGCGCGCGTTCGTACGGCGCATGCTCTGGCTGCGTCCCGGTTCGGATAAGGACCGGCGGATGTGCGATCTCATCGACCAGTGGTGGGGAGGGCCCGGTGGCATCCTGATGCCGCTGGGACTCCGCGAGATCGGGATCGTCACGTGGCGAACGTCTGAGATCTAGCCCGCCGGCTACATCCTCGTGGCGGCCTGAGCAGGGCGTCGCGACACCCGCGCGGACCCGCGATGTAGCCCGTCGCGTCGCCCGCCCCCGCGCTCCGATATGATGGCCCTCGCGTCAGGAGGTGCGGAATGGCCGAGAACAGTGGGTCGGAGATACTTGCGCGGCAGATGCGTGAGGAGGGGGTCGAAGACGTCTTCTACCTGATGGGCGGCCCGATCATCGAAACCGCGGGATTCGCCGGCGACTACGGCATCCGCACCATCGACTGCCGTCACGAGCAGGGCGCCGCGATGGCGGCCCACGGCTACGCGCGCGTCAAGCGCTCGCCGGGCATCTGCCTCGCCGCCTCCGGGCCGGCGACCACGAACCTGCTCACCGGCGTCGCCAACGCCTACCTCGACGGCGTCCCGATGGTGGCGCTCGGCGGCGCGGCCGCGGTGCGCGCCTTCGACAGCGACGCCTTCCAGGAGTACGACCAGCTCTCGATGGCGAAGCCGATCACCCGCTGGGCCGCGCGCGTCCATCACGCCGACCGCATGGCCGAGTACTTCAACATGGCGATGCGCAAGGCGCAGGGCCCGAAGCCGGGCCCGACCTACCTCGATCTTCCCGGTGACTCGCTCTACGAGCGGGTCGACGACTCGAACGTGTGGTTCCCGCCCGGCGGCCAGGGCCCTGCCCGCCCCGCGCCGGACGAGGGCGCCATCGCGCGCGCGATCGAGATCCTCGGAGCGGCCGAGCGCCCGCTCGTGGTGAGCGGGAGCGGGATCTTCTGGTCCGACGCCGCGGCCGAGCTGCGCGAGTTCATCGACCAGGCGCGTATCCCCTTCTTCACCACGCCGCTGGGCCGTGGCGTGGTTCCGGAGGACCACGAACTGGCGTTCCTCGCGGCGCGCGGGCAGGCCTTCCGCGAGGCGGATGCGATCCTCGTCGTGGGGACGCGCTTCAACTTCATCATCTCCTTCGGGCACCCACCGCGCTTCGCGGAGGACGTGAAGATCATCCAGATCGATACGGATTCGACGGAGCTGGGGCACAACCGGCCGGTCGAGCTCGGGATCGTCGCCGACGCCAGGCTCGCGCTGAGCGCGCTCACCGCGGCCGCGAAGGAGAGCGGCCTGCGAACCTCGGATGACTGGATCGCGCGCCTCGGCGAGAGCGACCACTCGAAGCGCCAGCAGTCGCTCGAACTCGCCGAGTCCGACACGCTGCCGATTCACCCGCTGCGCATCGCGAACGAGATCGTGAACGTCGTCGATCGCGACGCGATCATCTGCATCGACGGCATGGAGACGCTCAACTTCGGCCGGCAGTGGATTCCCGCATTCGCCGAGGGCGGCCGGCTGAACTCCGGGCCGAACGGCTGCATGGGCACCGGCATCCCCTTCGCGATGGGCGCGCAGGTCGCGGCGCCGGGCCGCCAGGTGGTCGCCTTCATCGGTGACGGCTCGTTCCTGATGAACGTGCAGGAGTTCGACACGATGGTGCGACATAACCTGCCGATCGTGGCCGTGATCAACAACAACGGCGGCTGGACCGGTGGCCCGAACACCACGCCGGGCCGCAGCCTCGGGCAGACTCAGCGCTACCACGACGTCGTCGAGGCGCTGGGCGGGTACGGCCAACTGGTCACGGATCCGCAGGAGATCCGCCCGGCCATCGAGCGCGCGATCGCGAGCGGCAAGCCGTCCTGCATTAACGTCATCGCCGACGAACACGCCCGCGCCAGCACGGTGCCGTTCGGCGGCTACTCGACGATGATGCAGCGCGAGTAGACGCCTCGGCGCCACCGAGGGCGCGGCCCGCGTCCGCTAGGCGGCCTGCAGCTTGCGCTCGATCGCGTCGGCGGCCGCGCGGATCGCCGCCAACTCGGCGGCGAGGTCCGGCGGCGCCGGGCGGTTGAGCGCCGCGAGCAGCGGGATCAGCCGCCGGCCGGGGCAGGCCGTCGCCTGTGGCAGCGGGTCACCCGCGGCGTTCGCCGTCGGGATCGCGCCGTGCCCGAAGACCGGCGCGCCGGGGAGCGTGTGCCGGGAGCCGCGGATCTCCTCGACGGCCTGTTCGATCGCCTCCCGCAGGCCGGGCGAAGGCTCGTCGCGGCCCGCGCGCTCGTAGTCGCCGAGCGCACAGATGCCGATCGCATCGACGTTCCAGCGCTCGCCGGTCTCGGGGTTGCGGCCCTTCGTGTGGGCGCGTTGCGTCTCCGGCTTGCCCACGGCGTAGAGCCGCCCGCTGGGGAAGGCGACGTAGTGGTAGCCGGGCCCGATGCCGAACCGCGCGTGGTGGTCGCGCGCCAGCGCATGGATGCGCCGCTCCTCCTCCAGCCGCGAGGCGTCGCTACCCAGTGGTGGGCCGTACCAGCCCGCCGCGTGGTGCAGCACGATCGCGCGGCCGGGCCACGCAGCGCGGTCCAGCTTCCAGCGCGCCGCCCCGCCGCGCATGAACTCGGTCGCGAAGTAGCGGTCCGTCAGGTCGATGGTCATGCGAGCCTCCTCGCCGCGTGTGTACGCCGCGGCGCGGGGTGCTCGAAGGGGGAGGTGGCGCTTGCTGCTATGGGCCGGGGCCGTACTCCAGTCGGTCCCGGAGTTCGTTGAGCCTCTTGTGGGGAATGATCTTCTCGTGCTGGAGTCGCCCGACGACGATCCCCGGGGCGACACCCATCTGGGAGGCGAATGCCTCGATGTTCGCTCGGCTGGGCGCTTCGAACGCGGCGGACTGCGTCCACTCCTCGGGCGGAATCAGGATGTCAGCAGCGAAGCGATCCGCTTCGCTTTCGCGTGGGTCTGGTGCCATCCCGTTCCGCACATCCACGAATATCTCTTTCTGCGGATGCCTGAGCACATGGCATGCCTCGTGGAAGAAGGTGAACCAGAAGATGTCGGGCCATCGGTAGCGGATATTGATCTGGATCAACGCCTTCTCGGGGGTCAGCCAGCGGGCTACGCCCTGAGCGCCGGTCTTTGGGAACTCCTGGACGGCCACGAGCGCGACCCCTGCCGAGGCGCACAGCTCCTGCATGGGCGACCAGAAGCCGCCGTCAGTCGTCAGTCCGCGAATCTCCAGCAGTGCATCCCTGGACGTGTTTCGTCGTACGGCTCGGTGGGCAGGTCGAGACCCTCGATCTCGCCCCGTCGCACCCACGTATGTAAGGCGAGCCGATCCGTCTTTGCCCTCGGAGAAAGGCGGAAGCCGAGCGCTTCGTGGCGCTCGTCCCAGTGGGAGAAGGATTGCAGCCCGAGGAACTGGGGGAGCGCGCGAACCCCCGAGGCCGCACGCGCCGACCTCGTCGCGGTGGCGCCCGCTACTCAGGCCGCAGCAGCAGCAGCACCGCCGCCAGCGCGGCGCCGGCGAGCAGCGCCAGCAGCGCGCCGCGCAGCACGAACGACGGGTTGAGGGCACTCCGGCCGGAGGAGAAGGCGCTGCGCCGGCCGTCCCAGCCGGACTCGATCAGCGCGGCGGCCGCGGCATCGTGCTGCGGCGCGGGCACGAACAGCGCGTAGACGAACGGCTGGCCCGAGGGGTAGACCGAGGAGTGTGAGCCGAAGCTCGCCGCGTGCTCGATGTGCAGTTCCGCGTCGATGCCCTCGGCGATCAGCAGGTCGCAGCGCTCGCCTGCGACCTCGGCGTCCGCCTCGACGGTCAGCAGCACGAGCCCGCGCCGGCCGGGCGGCTCGGGCGCCGGTTCGGATGGCGGTCCAAGGTGGTCGCCGGGCGTCACCGTGGCGGGAGACGGCTTGCGTGGAGCATCGGGGCGTCCGGGCTCAGGCGGGCTGGAGCGCCCGCACCAGCACCGGCGCGGCGCCGTCCGGAGCGCCGCGCAGTGGGAAGAGCGCCATCAGCGCGCCGCCGTCGAAGTAGCGCGACGCGTAGACGACGCCGGGCGGTACGCCGTCGTCGAGCTGTGCGGCGATGCGCACCTCGTTCGCGCCGTTCGCCAGCACCAGCTCGTCGCCGCTGCGCACGCCGAGCGGCTCGGCGTCGGCGGGGTTGATCAGCAGCGACTCCTCGCGGTGCAGCTTGTCCGCCTCCTCGGAGCGCAGCGAGGCGCCCTCCCACGAGGTGTAGAGCGAGCGGTCGGCGATCAGTCGCAGGCCGTCTGCCGCCTCGCTGGCGCTCGCGGGCAGCGGCTGCGGGCTCGCGCCGGAGGCCGGTGCGGCGGACAGCGCCCGCGTGCTCCCGGATCGCACCGCCTCGTGCGGCTCGTAGCCCTCGAGGCGCGCGGCTGCCTCGGCCATGACCTCGCCCGCGCTCTCGTAGGCGAAGTTGGCACCGAGCGCGTTCGCGAGCGCCGTGAGGATCGCGACGCCATCGCGCTCGTCGCGGCGCGGCTGCGCGGCGGGGCGCTGGCGCGTGATGCGGCGGTCGCCCGTGGTGATCGTGCCGTCCTTTGCGAAGAAGGGCAGCTCCGCCAGCACGACGTTCGCGTGCTGCGCCGTCGTCGAGCGCAGCGAGTCGATTACCACCAGTGCCTCGACGGCGCTGAGAGCGGCGCGCACGTCGTCGCTGCCGGGGGCGTTGAGCAGCGGGTTGTCGTCGTGGATGAGCAGCGCGCGGATCGCGCCGTCGCGCGCGCCCTCGATGATCTCGGGGAAGGAGCGGCCGCCCTCGCCGGGCGCGACGCCCATGTCGCTGATGCCGAGCACGTTGGCGTCGGTCGGCAGGTAGTGCAGGCCCTGCGCGGCACCATCGCCGAGGGCAGCGACCGCGAGGTTCGCGCAGGCCGCGGCCTGCGCCCCGGCCGCCTCGGCGCTGAGCGCGCCCGGCGCGAAGACGATCGCGCAGGCGGGCGGGCCCTCGGGGCCGGAGTCCTCGTCATCGTCGGCAGCCGGCGCGGCCTGCGGCAGCCGCTCCGCGAGGAGCGCGCGCGCGGCCTCGAGGCGTTCGGCGTCCACGCCCGCCGGCTCGGCGGCGCCCGCCTCGGCGAGCGCCTGCACCGTGGCGGCCTCGGCGCCGGGCAGCGGCTGCAGCCAGACGGCGGCGAAGTCGACGAGCTCGCCCCAGCGCGGCGAGACGAGCACGAGCTTCGCGCCTTGCTTCACGACCGCGTCCTTGACGCGCAGCGAGATCACCTGGTGCGACTCCTCGATGTCCCCGCCGACGACGATGATCGTCTCCGCGTGCTCGATGTCCGAGTAGCTCGAGGGCAGCTCCGCCGAGCCGAAGCCGCGCTCGAAGGCGGCAGCGGCGGCGCGGTGCACCGGCCCGTGCGAGAAGTCGAGGTGCGGCGTGCCGATCACGTCGCTCGCGAGCGTCGCCAGCAGCGCCGCCTCCTCGTTGGTCGCGAGCGGGGAGCCGAGGACGGCGATCGCCTCCGCGCCGTGCTGCTCCTTCACGCCTGAGAGCAGCCGCGCGGCCTCGGCCAGCGCATCCTCGGGCGCGGCCGGGAGCAGCAGGTCGCCCTCGCGCAGGAGCGAGCGGCTGAGGCGCTCGCGGTCGCCGACGGCGTCGTAGTGGAAGCGGCCGCGCACGCAGATCTGGTCGCGGCTGGTCGGGTTGAGGCGATCGGGCCGCACGATCATCGGGCGGTCGTCGCGCAGGCCGTAGGAGAGTGTGCAGCCGACGGCGCAGGAGTTGCAGGCGGAGTTGGTCCACTCCTCGGACAGCGCCATCCACTTGTTGGGCTTCTCCATCAGCGTCGCGGTGGGGCAGACGTCGATGCAGGAGCCGCAGAAGTCGCAGTTGGACTCGTGGATGGCGCCGCCGGTGCCGAAGGCGATCATCGTCGTCGAGCCCTTGCCGGAGAGGCTGATCGCGCCGGTGTGGCGCAGGTCGGCGCAGGCGCGCACGCAGCGCGTGCAGATGATGCACATCTGCGGGTCGAACTCGAAGAACGGGTTGGCGCGGTCCACCTCGGGCGGCGGCGTCTCGTAGTACGAGCGCTCCTCGCCGACCCACGGCTCCTCGAACTCGCCCATGTCGATCAGCTCGGTCGAGGTCTGCAGCTCGCAGCGGTAGTTCTTGCTGCAGGTCAGGCAGCGATGCGTGACGACGTCGTCGCGCAGGCAGATCTCGCCCGGCTGGCAGTGCACGCGGCGGTGGCAGGTGAGGCAGCGGTCGGGATGATTCGCCATGATCAGCGACATCACCTGCTGGCGCGCGCGCTTCACCTCGGAGGTCTCGGTGTTGACCGCCATGCCGTCGGCGGTGACGGCGGTGCACGAGAGCTGCAGCGGCGACGGCCGCCCGCCCTCGATCTCGACCATGCAGGTGCGGCAGCCGGCGTACGGTTCGAGGCCGTCGATGTAGCAGAGGTTCGTGATGCGAACGCCCTGCTCCTTGATCACCTCGACGAGCGGCCGTCCGGCCTCAACATCCAGCGCTTCGCCGTTGAGCGTGATCGTGACCACCGGCGGCTCCTCCGTGCGGTGTGTGTAGCGTTACTCGCGGTCGAGCTTGCCGGGCAGGTGCTGAGGCCCGAAGGGGCCCTCCTCACCCGCGACCGGGAAGCGCCCGCGCGCGGTCGGCAGCGCCGTCCGCAGCGGGTTCTCCGCCTGCTGCTGGCCGTTGGGGTAGACGCCGCCGTTGCGGTCCAGGTACTCGCCGGCCTCGCGGCTGAGGGCGTTACTGTCGCGGTACATGTCCTCGAAGACGTAGACGGCGTCGTCGTAGCGGCCGCCGGCCTGGATCGCCTGGTAGGGGCAGGCCTCGGTGCAGAGTCCGCAGTACATGCAGATGCGGAAGTCGATCTCGTAGCGGTCGATGTTGAGGGTGCCGTCGGCGCGCGGCGAGGTCTCGACGAGGATGCAGCCGTCGGGGCAGGCCTGGGCGCAGGTGGAGCAGCCGGTGCAGCGTTCCTCGAACCAGAGCAGGTTGGTGCGGGCGCGCAGCGGCACGTCCCGCTCCTCCTCCGGGTAGGAGACGGTGATGGGGGGCCTGAAGATGTGCTTGAACGTGACGATCAGCCCCTTGGCGATGCCTAGTCCGTAGGCCACGCGAACCCCTCGTCCTGCCGCGCCGTGCTGAGCCCGGCACTCGCGGCGAAGCATAGCCGACGGTTGCGGCAGGGGGTAGCGGGGCGCGTGCGACATTGCGGGCTCGGAGGGCGGCCTATACTGTGTAGCACAGGAACTGTGAGACTGTGACATGAAGAACATCACCGTATCCGTCGACGAGGAGACCCATCGCCTCGCCCGCATCCGTGCGGCGGAGCTCGACACCTCGGTCTCGGCCCTCGTGCGTGACTTCCTGCGGAACCTCGCCTTCAGGCAGACCGGTGCATCCGAGGCGGGCGAGCGGGTGCCCGAAGCGGAATTCGAACGCCGCAGCAGGTTGATGCACGAAGTGATCCGGGACATCAGAGCGCGCGGCGGCGGCCTGCGGATGGCCGACAACCTCCCACGGGACGAGCTCTACGACCGCGATGCGCTTCGTTGACACCAACGTCCTGCTCTACGCAGTCAGCGCAGAGTCGGAGGAGTCCGGTAAGCGGGATCGCGCGATCGCCCTGCTTGAGGAGAGCGATCTCGCGATCTCCGTGCAGGTGCTGCAGGAGTTCTACCACCAGGCAACGCGCCCCGGCCGGCCCGCTGCCCTCACCCCCGAGCAGGCGTTGCGCTTCATCCAGTCGATCGACAGCTTCCCGGCCCAGCCGGTGACGCTCGATGTATTCCTCGCGGGCGTGTCGATCAGCCGGCGCTTCGGGCTGTCCTACTGGGACGGCGCGATCCTCGCAGCGGCCCGCGCTCTGGGTTGCGAGATCGTCTACTCCGAAGACCTCAGCCCCACCCAGGACTACGACGGACTGCGTGTCGCCAACCCCTTCGCCGACGCCTCGATGAGCGCATGACCGCCGGCCTCTGGCAGCCCGGAACCTCTATCACCGGCCGCAACATCTACTACGACCGCGTGTTCACGGCATGGGCCTTCGTCGTCGTCGAGGATCGCGGGGACGTGATCGCGGCCTGCACGCCGCCGGGCGCCGTCTGGAAGCGCCCGACCGACCTCGAGGGCAACGACATCCGCCTGCCGCACGGCGAGTGGCTGCTCCGCGACGATGTCTGGTACGGCCGCGGGATGGTGCGCGTCTTCATCGAGGGCGCCGCCCACTCCGTCCTCGTCTTCCTCGGCGAGGGCGACGTGCGGCGCTGGTACGTGAACCTCGAGGCGCCGTTCCGCCGCACCGCGATCGGCCTCGACACCTGCGACCAGCACCTCGACATCGTCTTCCCGCCGGACCTCGGCGAGCCGCAGTGGAAGGACGAGGACGAACTCGAGGAGGCCGTCGCCTTCGGCAGCATGACCCGCGAGGAGGCCGACGCGGTCCGCGCCGAGGCCGAGCGCGCGATCGCCTGGATCCAGCGCGGCGACCACCCCGCCATCGACGACCGCTGGCGCACCTGGACGCCGCCCCCGGAGCTGGGCATCCCGACGCTCGCCCCCGATTGGGAGACGCTGCCGCCTCAGACCTCGTAGACGCCGAAGTCCTCCGCCAGCCCGACGCCGTCGACGTCGCCGCTGCACCGGGCCAGACTGCGCGCGGTGGCCCTGAGCGCTGCCCCGAAAGGAGTCGCTGTCATGACCGACGCGGCCGAGGCGCCCGCCACGCTCGAGTTCAAGGCCGTCACGCCCGATCGTTGGCCCGACCTCGCCCGACTCTTCAGGTCGGCGCGGGTCGGTCCCAACTACTGCTGGTGCATGGTCTGGCGCCCGATGCAGGCCGGCGTCAAGCGCACCACGGCCAACAAGCGCGCCGAATTCGAGGCCACTGTCCGGCGCGGGACGCCGGTTGGCCTGCTCGCCTACGCAGGCGATGAGCCCGTCGCGTGGTGCTCGATCGCGCCTCGCGACACCTACGGCGGCACGATGCGCCTGGCGGCGGCACGTACCCGCCCGGCACGAGCGTGTGGGCCATCGTCTGCTTCTTCGCGCAGCCCGAGCAGCGAGGCCGCGGCATCGCCGCCCGCCTGCTCGACGCCGCGTGTCGCGATGCGGCCGCGGCCGGGGCGGACGTGGTCGAGGGCTATCCGGTCGACCCCGACTCGCCCAGCTTCCAGTACATGGGCCGGCGCAAGACGTTTCTCGAGGCGGGGTTCGAGGAGATCGGCCGCGTCGGCACGCGGCGGCACGCGATGCGGCTCTGGCTCCGCTCGCTCCCGGCCGGCGACACTCAGACCTCGTAGACGCCGAAGTCCTCGGCCAGCTCGACGCCCTCGAGGGTGCGCGCCCAGTCCGGCACGGCGAGCGGGTCGTAGTGCGTCACCAGCACCCGCGTCGAGGAGTCAAGGGCGGCGCGCAGCTCGCGCACGTCGTCCCAGCTCGTGTGCCCGTAGGCGCGGTCGCCGCCGCACTCCGTGATCAGCAGGTCCGCGCCCTCGGCGAGGGTGCGCACGGCCTCGACGTACGCCGTGTCGCCCGTGTAGGCGACGACGCCGTTCGGATGCCGCACGCGGAAGCCGAGGGCCTCGATGTCGTGGCCGTGCTCCATCGCCACGCACTCGACGTGCAGCCCGGCCCACTCGAAGGCCGATCCGCCCGCCTGCTCGAACCAGCGCACGCGCGGGTCGTCGCGATTGGGCAGCCGGTCCGACGGCCCGACCACCTCACGCAGCCGCTCGTGGATGCCCGGCGGCCCGGCGATGGCGAGCGGGCGTTGGCGCGGGGTGCCTTCGCGAGCCTCGCGGCCCACGGTCGCCTCCAGCAGGAGCAGGTCGACGCCGCCGATGTGGTCCGAGTGCTCGTGCGAGAGCAGCACGAGGTCGATCGCCCCCGTGGTGACGCCGAGCCTGAACAGGTGCGCCAGCGTCTGCGGCGGGCAGTCGAGCAGCACCCGCCCGTCGAGCAGGAACCCGCTCCAGTAGCTCCCGTGCGAGAACGCAAAGCCCGAGCCCAGGCAGTCGAGTCGCAACTTAGGCATCCGGTCGTAGCTTGCCGGTGGCCGGGTCTACGAGTACATCAGCCAACTCACGTTCGAGTTCGACCAGAGCGTCGTAGGCGCCGTCCAGGCGGTACTCCTTCCCGATGAGGCGCCAACCGTCCGGCCCCTCGCCAGGAGTCCACTGGTACGTGTTGCCCCACGATGGAACGTCAACCCCTCGTACGGTTCGCTCCCAGGCAGCCGGTTGGCCTCGGCGCTCGTGTCCTGGGGTCGCCAGCGCCTCCTCGTAGTGGGCGTAAGCATCGCGCAAGTCTGTCCCGAACTGGTGCCTGGAGTGGTCGTCGCACACCGCCCTTAGGCACGAGCGGCAGCGCTGCTTGGCGTCCTTGCAGGTCTGACACAGTGCTTGAGATTGCCTCGTAGGGCCGTCGTGCGACTCGTTGCTGGCGCAGGCCTTACACAGCTGCTCTGCGGCGACGCCGTTCCAAAGTTGGATGAAGGAGTTCGCGGCGTTCCGAGCAGGTCTCGTGAAGGCAGAGGGCCAAATCCGATTGAGTTGACAGCACGCCTCGTACACGTGATCGAGCTTGAGTACGTAGTACTCGAAGCGATCGAACTCGTCGAGACCGTGCCAGTAGTCGGGCTCGTCCGACGATTCTCGAACGAGTGCCTTCGCTTGACGTGCTTGTTCAAGGCAGAAGATGGCGACCGCCATCAGGTCGCCCTCGGAGCCGTTGGTGGCTGCCATGGCCCGCTGCCGCCGCCGCTACCGGCCGGCGAGGGCGGGGTCGGGGACGCCGCAGAGCCGGCGGCCCTCGGCGAGCGTGTCGGGGGTGTCGAGGTCGATGCGCACGATCGGCTCGTCGTCCATCGCCAGCTCGAGCGGCGGGTGGCGGCGCAGCACGGAGCGCAGGCCCAGCTCCTCCTCGGTCGCTGCCGCCAACTCCTCCAGCAGTTCCCCGGCGACGACGACGGGGTGGCCGCGCGAGCCGAGGTACGAGGGCTGCACGGCCTCGGCGCCCGTCGCGCGCAGCTCGTCGACGAGGCGGTCGATGATGTCGGCGCGCGTCGGCTGGTCCACGTTCTGGATCACGACCGCCTCGGGACGCCTCCGCGAGGGGGAGAGCAGCGCAGTCGCGCCGGCCGCCAGCGAGGTCGAGCGGCCCTGCGCCCAGCGCGCGTTGAACACGCAGTGCATCCGCTGGCCCGCGGGCAGCGCGCGCCGTACGTCGTCGGCGTACGCCCCGGTGACGACGACGATGTCCTCGATCTGCGAGTGGCCAAGCTCCTCGATCTCCCAGCCGAGCAGCGAGCCGTCGCCCCAGGGCAGCAGCGGCTTGGGCGAGCCCATGCGGCTCGACGCCCCGGCGGCCAGCACGAGCGCGGCGACGCTCATCAGGCGGCCCCCGCGTGTTCGGCCTCATGTGCGGGCTCACCGTGGGCCTGCTCGCGCTGCCAGCCCTCGATCGCCTCGCGCACGGCGGCGGCGGCGAGGACGGAGCAGTGCAGCTTGGACTTGGGCAGGCCGCCGACGGCCGCGGCGTAGTCCTCGCGGCTGAGCGCCGCGGCCTCCTCGAGGCTGCGCCCGCGCAGCAACTCGGTCGCCGCCGAGGAGGTCCCGATCGCGGCCGGGCAGCCCGAGGTCAGGAACGAGGCAGCGGCCACGCGCTCATCCTCGATACGCAGGAAGATGCGCATCGAGTCCCCGCAGACGGGGTTCGTCACGTACGCCTCGGCGTCCGCATCCTCCATCGCCCCCGCGTTGCGGGGCCGCTCGAAGTGCTCAATCAGCGCGTCGCTGTAGCCGGTGGTAGTCGCTGGCATGGCGGTATTGTCGCACGGGTTGGGGGATTGGATCAGGCTCAGTCGGCTGGCGAGAGTAGCTTGGCAGCACTCGCTAGCGGAGGTCTGCCGAGAACCGTCCACAATGCCTGAGGTCCAGCCGGACGCTAGAAGCTCGCATCCATCCGGAACTCGCGATCCGTCAGCGCGAAGATGCGCTCCTGATTGAGAGCGACTCGAACCCCCGCGTCATTTGCTACGACATCCCAATCCTCTGGCCGACTATCGCGGAAGTATATCGCCGTGCACACGACCAAGGGGTCGGCCGCTCCGTCCGAGGTGGTGAAGAACCGACCGTATTCCTCGATGACGCGATCGTGGTAGGCGAGGATGTCCTCGGTTTCTGGGACGGTCAGGAGCTCGCGATTCCTTCTGGCCCATCCCCGTAGCTTGTCATCCTGTTGATCGATTTCGCGCAGGACCGCGGCGGGTACGCGAAACCTCCCGCTCTTGGCCAACCTGGTGAGGAAATTAAGGGGTGCTTGTGGGTTCTTGCCCCCGAGCAGGTCGATCAGGGCACTCGAATCAATCAGGTAGCCCTTGTTGGGCACCAGCACCACTATTCCGCCAGGAGTCCGACGTCAGAGGCCTTGAGGCCAAGCGCTCGGGCGACCTCGGGAACTGCAATCCGTTCATCGCGGTGACCTGACCCCTTGAAACGGGACCGCCGTTGATGAGAGTCCTTTGGCCCGCGAAGGTGGGCGGAGGAGGACATCACGGTGAAACGACGCAGGCACACGCCTGAGCAGATCGTGCGCAAGCTGCGCGAGGTGGAGCGGCTGCTCGGCGAAGGGCAGACGATCGCCGAGGCGGCGAAGCAGGTCGAGATCTCGGAGCAGACCTACCACCGCTGGCGCAACCAGTACGGCGGGATGAAGGCCGACGACGCCAAACGGCTGCGCGAGCTGGAGCGCGAGAACGCGCGGCTGAAGCGGATCGTCGCCGACAAGGAACTCGAGATCGACGCGCTCAAGGAGATCGCGAAGGGAAACTGGTAAGCCCGTCGCGCCGGCGCGAGGCGGTCTGCATGTTGCAGGACCGCCTCGAGTTGTCGGAACGGCGGGCATGCCGGGTCACCGGCCAGCACCGCTCCACGCAGCGCCGCCTCCCGGCGCGCGGCCGCGGCGACGAGGCGCTCAGGACGGAACTACACGCCTTCTCGCGTGGCCACCCCCGCTGGGGCTACCGCCGGGCCTGGGCGACGTTGCGCGAGGAGGGCTGGGGCGTGAACCGCAAGCGGGTGCAACGGCTCTGGCGCGAGGAGGGGCTGCGCGTCCCGCTGAAGCGACGCAAGCGTCAGCGCCTGGGGGACTCGGCGCAGCCCGCCAGGCGGCTGCGTGCCGAGCGGCCGAACCACGTCTGGGCGCTGGACTTCCAGTTCGACCAGACCGCGGACGGGCGGGTCCTGAAGCTGCTCAACATCGTCGACGAACACACGCGGGAGGCGCTGGCGGTGGTGGCCGCCAGGCGCATCAACGCCGACGCCACCGCCGCCACGCTCGAGGGGATCGTCGCCCGGCGCGGGACGGCGCCTGCGTACATCCGTTGCGACAACGGGCCCGAGCTCACGGCCAACGCCTTGCGCGACTGGTGCCGGTTCAGCGGCACCGGCAGCAGCTACATCGAGCCCGGCGCGCCGTGGGAGAACCCGTACGTGGAGTCGTTCAACGGCCGGCTGCGCGACGAGTTCCTGGCGGTCGAGCAGTTCGACAGCCTGCTCGAAGCGCAGGTGCTGATCGAGGACTGGAGGATCGAGTACAACACGAAGCGCCCGCATAGCAGCCTGGGCTGGCTTGCCCCGGCTGCCTACGCCGAGCGCTGG
>CBDFID010000001.1:0-37731 GCA_965247895.1 Dehalococcoidia bacterium
GCGCACCGCAACAGCCAGCAGCCACGGCCCGCAGCGGCGCGCCGTCCTGACCCGGTGCCCGCCAGCACTCAGCCCGCTCACCGATCTCATGTAGTCTCTGCCCAGCGCGCCACCGCGACCGCTTCGATCGCTCAGGGCGCGCGAACCGGGCGGACCAGGGGAGCACCGATGACCAACGCATCGCTCCAACAACCAACGTTTCCAGCCGCAACCCGCTCGATCGCCGGGTACCAGCTCGACGACGGCTTCTATATCGCCCTCGCGTCCGACCCGGGTCGTCCCGCCCGGCCCCTCGAAGATGCGCTCGGCGCTGCCCTCGCCAGGGAGTGGCCAGGCTGGAACTGGAAGCTCCGCCTGCTCGCTGTCGCAGATGCTGAGGCGACCGCCCTCTGCCGCCTCAGCGCCGACAACGACGAGGTGCTGCGGCTCGTACGCATGGATACCGAGCGCCAGCCGCTCACCGTCCAGTCTTACCACCGCGACGAGCGCCCCGTGCCCTGGATCGGCCCCTTCACGGGCGAAGCCGGGGAGACCCTCGCCGGCGCCGCGGCGGCGACGGCAGGACGCTACCATGCCGCACTCGCCGCGCTCGATCGCGAGGCCCTCGCCGCCTGCGCTGCGCCCGCGACCGCAACCGTTGCCCTGGACGCGGCCCGCGCCTTCGCGCGCGCCCGTCGCGACTGGCCCGCACCGCGCGTCGGCCACGATGTCGCGCTACTCACCAGCGAACGCCAAGTGCTGCTCATCCAGACCTATCAGGATCCCCGCAGCGCTGCCGGCGGCGGCGATGTCGTGCTCGATATTCGCGGCGCCGACGGCCGCTGGCTCGTGCATCATGCGATCCGGCCGGCCGCGCTCGCCTCGCCGCTACGAGAAGGAGACGCCAGCCCATGACCAGCTATCAACTGATCCGCATCGCCGGCAGGCTTACCCACGACCCGGAGCACCAGCGCAGTCCCGCCGGGACCGCCTGGACCACGTTCAGCGTCGCCGTAAACCGCAGCTTCACAACCCGCACTGGCGAGCCTCGCCGCGACACCGCGTTCTTCATCGTCCAGACCTGGGGTGATCTCGCCGACCGCTGCGCGAGCCAGCTCCAGCGCGGCCAGTTCGTATTCGTCGCCGGTAGCATGCAGACCCGATCCTGGGACGACGCCCAGGGCGCCAGCTTCTACGTCAGCGAACTCCACGCCGAGCTGGTCCTGCCCGGAGAGCACCGCGGCTCCGGCAACCACAACGACTGGCTTCTGCTCGGCACACTGACCGACGATCCGCTGCCCGCCACCACCAACACGGGAATCCCCGTCACTACCTTCCGCGTCGCGGTGCAGCGCCGCGCGCGAGCCGCCGGCAGCGCCCCAGCGGCGATCGACTTGATACCGATCCAAACCTGGAACGGCCGTGCCGAGGCCTGCGCGGCCTACCTCAGCGCCGGCCGCTCGGTGCTCGTCCACGGTCGCGCACGCACCCGCCGCTGGCGCGATTATGCCGGTTACGAGCAGGTCCGTATCGAGCTCACCGCGAACAGCGTGTTGTTCCTCGACGCACCACCCGCGCGCCCCGGCAGCAACCGCGACCCGGGCCCGCTCGCGCCGCCGGCGCGGACCGCGCCGCGCTCGGCTCGCCTCCCTGTTGCGATGAACGGACAGGCCCCATGACCGCCACTCCCGCCCGTCGCGAGGACGGCGACGCCGGCCCGCCCGATCAGCTGATCGCCGAACTGGAGCAGGCGCTGCGTGCCCTTGATCCGGCCGTCGCGAGGGAGCTCTGCCGCCGCGTCGTCGGGCCGCTGGCCGGCGACCGCTCGGCGCTGCCGGCACGACGCGCCATGATCGCCCAGAAGGCGAATATCGGCGGCAGGACGATCTACCTCCACACCGGCGAGTTCGCCGACGGCAGGCTGGGCGAGATCTTCGTTCGCGGCTGGAAAGATGGCGAGACCGAAAGCGCGCTGCTCAACTGCTTCGCGATCGCGGTCTCCATCGGCCTGCAGCACGGGGCGCCGGCCGACGCCTACGTCGACTCCTTCCTGTTCACGAAGTTCGCTCCGGACGGGCTGGTGCGCGGCGACCATCACATCAAGATGGCGCGCTCCGTGATCGACTACGTCGCGCGGCGGATCGCGATCGACTATCTGGGGCGAACCGATCTCGTCCAGGCGCACGCGCAACAGGGGCCCGCTGCCGGCGACCAGCAGCCCGGCGTCTGAACCCTTGCTGGCTGATGCTGAGCGGGACTGAGCCGGCGCAGCCCCGCGCAGCGCCAGCGAATCGCGGCGCTGTTCAGTACGCACAGCGCCTCCTCGCCAACTGGCCACGAGTCCAACCCCACAGACAGGAACGGAGCGGGAGCGTGCTGCAAGCCTCCGCTGCTCGTGCACTGGAAGGAAGTTACTCGTCCCCACGGATGGTGGCAGCTCCTGCGCCACCGCGCTCGCCCGCGTTCGACCGCCCGGGCGGCGCGCGCCCCACCCACACAGTCGGGCCCAGGGCCCACACTGAAAGGAACGTTTGGATGAAGACCAGATACGCTGCCCTTGCCGCCGTGATCATCGCCCTCAGCGCCGTAGTGAGCGGCTGTGCGGCCGCTCCGCCTGCCCCGGCCGCGCCTACTGCGGTGTCGCCGGGCAAGCCCACAGGGCTCTCGCCGGATCCGTCCGGGGCTGGCGTGAGTGTGCTCGCCGTCCTCGACGGCGACACCTTCGACGCCGCGATCGGAGATGCCCTGGTGCGCGTGCGCGTACTCGGCATCAACGCGCCCGAGCGTAGCGAGTGCCTCGGCGATCGCAGCGCGGTGCAACTTGCCGCGTTGCTTGCCCATGGGGAGGTCCAGCTTGTGCGTGACGTCTCGGACCGCGATCGCTACGACCGGCTGCTGCGCTACGTGCAGGCAGGCTCGACCGATCTCGGCGAGGCGATGATCAGCGCTGGCCACGCGCTGGCTGTCGCCACAGCTCCCGACATCGCGCGGGCGCAGCGTTACGCAGCGGCCCAGCGCGAAGCTCGCGAGGCGGGCCGCGGCATCTGGGCGCCCGCTGCCTGCGGGCCAGTCTCGCCGGCGAGTGAGGCGATCGTCGTCTCGGCGCTGCACCCCGATGCTGCGGGGCGTGACGAGCAGAACCTCAACGATGAGTGGGTCGAGCTGACCAACCACAGCGCAGCGCTGATCGAGCTCGGCGGCTTCACGGTTCGCGACGAAAGCTCGTCCAATCGCTACAGCCTCCCGGCCCGCTTCGCGCTGGCTGCAGGAGCCTCCGTGCGGCTGCACAGTGGTTGCGGCCCTGATCGGGGCGACACCCTGTACTGGTGCAGCCGCACGCCGGTCTGGAACAACGGAGGCGATACCGTCCTCCTACTGGATGCCAACGGCAACATCGTGGCGGCGCGCAGCTACTAGCGCTGCGCGGCGCCAGCCGCCGCGCCTGTCCGGCGTCCTGTCCGCTCGCTCGCGCCGGTTACCGCCGGGCCGGGCGCTTCCATCCGGAAACCGAAAGGGGATATGCATGAACACCACCGAGCCTGACCGCGCCCCGGCAACAGGGCGCGCGCGGACCAGCTGCCCGCGCTGTGGCGGCGGCCCGCTCTGCCGCGACGACCTCGATCGCGATTGCCGCAACTGCCTGCAGTGCGGCTACCTCGAGTATCCGCCTGGCGTGCTCGCCGCGGCGCGGGCGGAGAGCGCGCGAAGCGCGCAAGGCCGGGCCCCCAAGGCGAACAGCAGCCTGAGTGGCGGGAGCACAGGACGGCGAGCAGCGCCGCTGGGGCTCCCGGACGGGATCGGCGAAGAGGCGCCCGCGGCCGTGCACGCGGCACTGCGCAAGGGCGCCGCGATCGTCGCGACGCACTGCGGGCGCGACAGGGGCAGCCACTGCCTCGCGAACTGACGCCGCCCACCGGGCGGCCGGAGATTGGAGAAGCAATGCTCAACAAGATCATGATCATCGGCAATCTTGGCGGCGATCCGGAGATGCGCTACACCGCCAACGGCAACGCGGTGAGCAATTTCAGTGTCGCCACGAACCGCCAATACACCACAGGCGACGGCGAACGCCGCGAGGAGACGGAGTGGTTCCGCGTCGTGACCTGGAACCGGCTCGCCGAGATCTGCAGCCAGTACCTTTCGAAGGGCCGCCAGGTCTACGTCGAAGGACGGCTGCAGACGCGGTCCTGGGAGGACACGAGCGGGCAGACGCGCTACATGACGGAGCTGATTGCGCAGGAGGTCAAGTTCCTTGGCCGCCCGCACGATGAGGGGCAGCAGCAGGCCCCCAGCGCATCGCCCGCTCGCGCGGCGGCCGCGGTCGGGGCCGAAGAGCTCTTCGGCGACCCCGACGATCTCCCCTTCCAGCACGGGTCAGGCCGCGGCCACGCGTAACACAGCGCGCGCCGTGGTTGCGCGAAGTGCTCACAACCTGGCCGGCAGCGCACGACCTGGCGTGACGCGCTCAGCTCCGCAGCCATACAGCAGCCCTGCCGGTCAGGTTGGCCCGCAATCCCGCGCGCACTCCTGCGCCGCCGCGCCAGGCCCGCTCGCCCTGGCGAGCGGGCGGTGGACCGCCAGGGCGCGGCCGCTGTCTGCAGGCCGCTCAGGGAGCTCGCGGGCCTGCTGGCCGACAGCGAGCCCGGACGCACGCCGCGCCAGATCGAGTGCGGCTGGAAGCCTGCGCCCGCTCGCAGCTTGACGCCAATCAGGATCGTCCCCGGCCCCTGCGCGCGATCCTGCGCGAGCACGGGCTACGCCTTGACCGGGCACTCGCTCGGCAGCCGGCGCGTCCGTAGCGAGCCAGCCACATACAAGCGGTGTGAGAGGAGCCGCGCTCCTCCCGCCGCCGCACGCCCGCTCTTCCACGATGCCTCCTCCCGGGAGAGCGAGCGTGCGGCGGCGCCTTGCCGCGCCCTGTCCAGCAGAGGACCGCCGCGTATTGCGGCGGCCAGGAAAAGGAGCAGATGGATGAACCCTGTTCGGGATCGATCCGCTGCGTCGTTCGCTGCCGATCCGCGAGGACTTCAGCGACACAGCGCAGCGGCAACGCATACGAGGCTAAGAACGGAGGTGCTGAGGCAGGATGCCGAGAGCTCGAGAACTGATTCGGGAAGTCGAGCGCGCCGGATGGCGGCTGGACCGGATCCGCGGCAGCCACCACATCTACAAGCACCCGACAAAGGATGGGCATCTGTCCATCCCGGGACCACCCGGCCGAGAGCTCCCAAAGGGCACCGCCCTGAGTATACTCAGGCAGGCCGGACTGCGAGGAGAATCACGATGAAGGTCGAGTACGCGGTAGTGTACGAGCGTGCGCCCGGCAACTACAGCGGGTACGTCCCCGATCTGCCCGGGTGCACCAGCGCCGGCGATGACCTGGACGAGATGAGGCAGATGCTGCGACAAGGCATTGCCGTCTTCATCGAGGCCCTCATCGACGAGGACGAGGCCGTTCCGCCGGCGAGCATGTCCGTAGTGGACGCGATGGCGTTCCACGCGGCAATGCTGGCCGAACCGGGCGAGGCCGTCGGCGACATCACGCTGACCGAGGCAATCGAGACCACGTTCGGCATGCTCGAGGTCGATCTGGACCAGGAGCTCGCGATCATCCTCGAGAAGCACGCGGTCGCGTAGCCCGCGCCAACTGGAGGAGTGCCGCAGCCAAAGCGGCGGCACTCCTCACTGTCACCTCACAAGTCCCGGACCGCCGCCGCCGCTCGCGGCAGCGGCCAGGGACCGTTCGCCGCAGTCCTGATCCTCGCAGCCGCTCCGGTCGTCACGATCACGAGCGGCGTGTGCGCTGCCCGGACGCTCGGCGTGCCCTCCATCTGGAGTGTGCGTAGCGGCCACGCGCTCGGCTCACGCGCGGATCAACAGCAACGGAACGTGCGGGTCGCACCTGTTGCGAGATGGCGACAGGGCGGCCCGCTACTGATCACGGAGCACCCAACCCCGGGAAGGAACCGCCACTGGCGTTCCAGGCATGGACGCGCATCCGCTGAAGCCCGCTCAGCAGCAACGGCGAGCGGAAGTGCTTCGCCGTACGACTCGAGCAACGCAAGGGTGGCGGGTGCGCGATCGTGGCTGCCGGGGAGCTCGGGAACGAGGCCCTTGCGATGCCATGGAGAGATTCGTCAGCGCGCCGTGACGTACGCACGACGGGACGCGTGGCGAGCTGACCGGGCAGCACGGCTACGAGCCGCTCAACTAGCTCGATCACGAAGATCCAGCAGCACGCCGGCGCGCCAGCGCGCGCCCGGCAACTGAAACCACAGGAGGAATGACCGTGCCGAAGACGACGAAGAACGAGCAGCCCAGCCAGAGCAAGATCTGGAGGATCGAACGCGCCTACTGTGTCGGCGACATGCCCTGGTTGGGGCGGCCGTCACGCGCTGACGCCGAGGATCTCAAGACAGCGCAACAGTACGGGTACTAGCTCCGCAAGTCTGCGCGGCGACCGTTTCGGGGCTCATGCTCGCGCGGTCGCCGCGCAGCACCAGCACGCATCGAGCGGCACCAGCGCGCCGTTCCAGCTGACCAGCACAGCGCCCCGCCCCAACTACTGCTACCCGCTCTGGTTCCTGGTTCTGCAGCGGCGGGTGTCGCGCCCCGTCTCCAGCCCCCTCGGACGGAAGCGCACACCCGCCGCTGCAGAACTGCAGCGCGAGCCACAGCAACAGCTCGCTCGAACACGACAACCATCCGGCACTCCGCCCCGCCGCCTGCGCGTGGCAGGGCGTCAAGCCGGCGCAGGGAGCGCCGCAGGAAGGAGCCTGCTCACGAGCAGAGCGCGCGAGCTTTCCGGCCCGCGCAAGCCAAGCTGGGCACTGCACCGAATGAGTGCCCGATTGCAGCCATCCAGTACGAAGCCAGGCGCAACCCGGATTCGCTCAGTTCACTCCGATGACGTCCCAACCGTTCAGCTGCAGCTGCAGCCTCGACCCGACCCCCGCGAGCTGGGCGCTCATCGGCTGGGCGCTCGGCCGCGCCGGCTGCACGGCCGTTTCGCCGGAGCCCTACGAGGAGCATTCAGAGCGAAGCGAGCCAGGAGGCTCCACACCCCGCTCGCCGCAAGCTGGCGCGGCGAGCGGGGCTCCCGCGCCGCAGCCGTCTGCCCAGGGCGCGCCGAGTCCCTCCGGCGCACGACGCAGAACCGGGGCTGAGCCGCCAGTCGCAAGCCTGCGACTCATCCCCGGTTTGTCGCGTTAACCGAGCCCGTGGCCCCGTCAAGTACGCAGCCCACGGATCGAAGCCCTCCCACGAGGTCGTTCGAGCCGCCGCGCTGCGGCTTCGGCGCGTGCGAATCGAAGCGAGAGAGCAGCAGCGTACGAGGAGGAGCGAGGCGAAGAAGGAACGGGCGAACGAGCAGCAGTATCCAGAGAGCGAAGGAGAAGCAGACATGCCGATCGAGTGCAACACCTGCAACACCCGCCTGACCGTCCTGATCAAGGCCCACGATGGCGGACGCGACAAGGGCCACGTCCCGGAGCAGCCCTGCGCGCGCTGCGACAACCTGCTCAACCTCATGGGCCGGCAGCACAACGGCAACTCGAGGGGAGAGCACGCCATCGCGGTGAGCTCCGGCCGGGACCAGACATAGCCTGGACCGCCGCCCTCACCTCAACACCCCCGCCCCTTCGGCGGGGGTGTATCGCGTTCAGCAGAGGAGGCGCAAAGCGAGAACCACGCACCAGGCGTGCCCTCCAGGCGCGGCAACAGAGCCACCGAACCAGCCAGAACTTCGCAAGGGAGAGAAGCGATGACCAACGAGCACTACTACGGACCGACGCTCGAGCGCTACCCGGGCCGGCCAGAGATCAGGGCGCTCAACCTCGATAACGGCTTCGGGTTCCACGAAGCTTCCGGGAACGACGCGCTCGATGATCCCCCGGACGAGCTGCTCGATCTGTTCGGCGAACCGGATGACAGCACGCCCGCAGACCAGCTGCCCTGTCTGCCCTGGCTCGCGAGCGTCGACGGCAGCGGTAATGACAGCGCCGCGAGCCTGCTCCGGCAGGTCGAGATGGAGATGGAATACGTCCCGGGCACGAGCCTGCTGGACGCCGTGAAGGCCGTCCTGACGACGCTCCAGCCCTCCGCGGAAAGCGCGGCGGAGAGCCTCGCCGGGCTCAGCCAGGCGGGGTTGCGCAAGGTCCTGCGGCCTCCGCCAGTGGGCGTTCAGCCGTGGGACCTGCTCGCCCTGATCTCGATTGAGCTCAAGGACTACGAGCGGCTGCCCGACTGGCCGCGAGCGCGCGCCCAGTTCTTCAAGGCAGCGCGCGAGTGCCTCTGGTGGTGGCGCGGCGCCCTCATCGAGCGCGAGCGGGACACGGCGGCGCTCGTCGCCTGACCGCAAGCCGCACGCGGCCCGCACCACGAGCGCAACCGTTGTCAGCGGACCCGCTTTGCCCGCTGCGCCGAGCTGCGAATCGTCAGCTCGGGCGCTCACGGTGAGCGGATCCGCCGGGCCTGCGCAAGCTGGCGGACCGCAAGACGACCGTTCAATCGCCGGGGCGTTGCCCCGGCGCCGTCGTGTCCTGGCTGGGACGCGGCATTGCAAACCAACCGACAACCGAGAGGACGACACACGATGTCGATCGGAATCGTAGCGATGGGCGGGGCGGTCATAGCTCCGTTGGCCGCAAGCAGCACGGCGTCCGGGCGATCGTTCCTGCAGCGCTTCAAGCCCGGCGGCGGCGGCGCGCAACAGAATCCGCGAGACGACATCAGCACGGAGCTGACCATGACCTACCACACAGCGAGAGGGCGCAGCGCCATCAAGGAGGCAGCCGCGGCCTCCCTCATCGAGGCGGCCGAACAGGTGACCCGCCAGAACTTCCTGGCCGGCCAGGGCGTACCACTCGCGTTCAATGCGGCGAGCGGTGCAGTACACCCCTGCGACGCCGGTGCCCGCTACTGGAACAGCGCCGGATTCGTCGCGCGCAGCGGGTTCTTCCGCGGGAGCGGAGCGTACTACGAAGCGCTCACCGCGCTCGAGAACGCGATCACTGAGCACGGCGCGCCACAAAGCGCCCAGCAGGCGGTGGAGCTGCTGCGGCACGCGGCCGCCGGGTGCACAGACGCCCCGCCCGAGCCAACAGGGACGCAGCTCGCGCTGCAGTACCCGCTCGTCGCATAGCGAGCCGCTGGCGAGAGGAGAGCACGAGAGTGGCCAACGCGAATGAAGCCAGGCGCCCGCCCGGGCACGACGAGCTGCCTGCGGCGACATCGCCGTTCAGCAGCGAACAACTACGGCGACTCGACACGGATCCGCCGCACGACGAGATCCAGGAGAGCGTCGTCACAAACGAGCAGGATGGCACCGAGGAGACGTACTACTTCGTCCGCAGGGGATACATCATCCGCGAGTTCAACGAGATCTTCGGCGCCGGTAACTGGAGCCAGATCGTGCACTCGGAGACGGTGCCGGTCGGCGACAGGGCGCTCGCGCTCCGCACGGACCTGACGCTCGTGATCCAGGCGGGGAAGGTTGCGGCCGCGCCGCTCACGCTGAGCGCGACGAGCGAGCGGCTGGTCGTGGGCAAGGACTTGCGGCACTTGCAGGGCGAACGCGCGGCCATCGAGGCGCACGCCTTGAAGCGGGTGGCTGCGCTGCTGGGACGGCGCTTCGGCCTCGGCTTCTACCCGGGCGGCGACGAGCGGGCACCCGACGATCCGGACGAGCCGGACGATGCGGCGCCAGGCAGCCCCGAGCCACTGCCCCCGCAAGCACGCGCCGAGCCGTTCCCGATCGCAGCGACCCAGCGACCCGGGCAGGCGGCGCGGACGCGCCCCACAGCCCGAGCCGCCCAGGCAGCGAGTGCGGACGGTCCGGCGTCGCGCTTGCCCGAGATCCTCGCCGTTTACAGGCAGATCGCCGAGCGCCGCGGAGTCCCGCAGGGGCATGCCGGGAACTTGATGACCGCCGCCTCCCGGGAGCAGTTCGCCAAGCCCCCGTCGGGGTTGACGGAGCAGCAGCAGGAGCAGCTGCTGGCGGCGGCGCTCAGCGCGCGCGCGAGCCCGCCCAGCACCTCGCCGGCTGCCTAGCAGGCACCGGGCAGGCGACGGGAACGGGCCGCTGCACGAACCAGGCCGCGCCGGGAACTCGCGCGCAAGCTGCTGCAGCTCAGCGCTCTCGGCCAGGCCGGCTGGCGGCGTTGCGCGCCGCACCTCGCCGCACGGACGTGGCTGCGGACTACCGCCCGCTGAGGCGGGCGCGCTGCCTCGTTTGCGGGCAGCGGCCGTGGCCGGCCCAGGTTCGGCACGAGCGCCGGCGGACGACAAGCAGGCTCCGAGACGACAGCGAGCACGAAGAACGCGTGCGCATGCAGGCCGGACGGCCGCCCCCGATCGCCCGCGAGATCAGGTTGCTGATCGGAGGGAACACAGGGGCTCGCTCTGCGCTATCATGCTGAGAGGACAGACGATGACGAATGAACCAGATACCCTTGCAATCGCCAGCCAGTTGGAGGCCGACTACGGACTGGACCCGCCGCAGGCGGCAGCAACCGTGACGGCTGTGCAGGGGCTCACCGCCCATCTTGCGACCAGGGACGACCTCGCCGCGCTCGGTACCGCGCTACGCGGCGAGATGGGCGAGTTGCGCGGCGCGATGGGCGAGCTGCGCGGCGCGATGGGAACTCTGCGCGGCGAGCTGCGCGACGAGATGGGCGAGCTGCGCGGCGAGATGGGCGAGCTGCGCGGCGAGATGGGCGACTTGCGCGGCGAGCTGCGCGGCGAGATGGGCGAGCTGCGCGGCGAGATGCGCGGCGAGATGGGCGAGCTGCGCGGCGAGATGGGCGAGCTGCGCGGCGAGCTCCGCGGCGGGATGGGAACCCTGCGCGGCGACGTGCAGACGATCGCGCGGCAGCAGCTGATATGGATGGCCTCCGGATTCCTCACGATCGCCAGCCTGCTCGTCGCAATGCTCATCGCAACGCTCATCGCCGTATCCGCCTAAGCGTGCGGCCCGCCGGGCCGCCGCGTGCGGTCACGGAGACGCACGGCCCCTCAGCCCTCCGTGCTGGCAGACTCCTGATTCGGGCACCCGGGCACCGTCGCGATGCTGCCACAGCAACAGCTCGCGGCGCGCGCTGCGGGCGCCGCGTTGGGTCGTAACGCCCGCGCACGGGGAGCCGCCGCCCGCTGAGGCGGGCGCGCTGCCTCGTCCGCGGGCGGCGGATGTGGCTGGCCCAACAGCAGCCTGCCTTGCACCAGTAGTGACATGGACTACCTGCGCGGGCGCGATCGTTCATTGGGCTGCCAAGCCCCTGCGCGCAACCGGTCTCCTGGGCTTCTCCCTGCCTGACGCGATACCCCGCCTGGCGCGCCGCGGCCGGTCTTGGCTGCGGGCGTAGCAAGCGACATCAATTAGCCCGCGGGCGTCACCGTGACCAGTGGGCCCGCACGACGAATGGAGGGGCTCATGGCCCGTCTCGTCAGTTCCGCGCGTCCATACCCGGACGCGACTACCGCAATCCAGCGCGAAGCGAACCGCGCCGCGGCCGCGCTTCGCAACTGCGCTGAGCAACGCAGCCACGCTGCCCCGTTCGACGCACCAGCCTGGCTCGGAACGCTGTTCCGGGCACGCCGACGCGATGGGGGCATGCCATGTCTGTCGCTGTTCGCGCCATCGCGAATGGAGAGGCCCAGGCAGCCCGGGCCAGACCTGCCGCTGCTGCCTGCCCGCAGGCTCCCCGCAGGCATCGAGGAGCGCAACGCCGAGTGGAGCACCGCGGCCTGAGTCACGGCCTTTGCAACAACAACCGATCGGCACCCGAACCACGGAGGAGCGATGATCGAGCCACATCAGGTGCGGCCGCGTGCGCCCGGCATAGCCACGCACTGCGCGCCCGCACCGGGAATCAAGGCGGATCTCCATCGCGCGGTGCACGCCGCGAGCTGGCTGCGGCTCACGACAGTTGACCGCGCAGTGCCTGGCGCTGCGCTCGTGACTATCGACGACTGGTTGCGGAGCCACGGGTCGGGCGAAGGAGGACTCCAGCCGCCTGGGCTCCGCGCCCAGGAGATCGCGCCCGCCTATGGGGCGCAGCGCTTCGAGATTACGCTGCAGGAGGAAGCAGGCGAACGCTCCCTGCTCGTGGCGAGTCTTGGCGCTGCATCGCAGCTGCGGTGGCTACTGCGGCTCGATCGCCGCGAGTGCCGGCTGCCGACCGTTGCCTGGCAGCAACTCAGTACGTGGGCGCTTGAGCGGGGCGAGCGGCAGCTCTCCCGGCAACTGCGCGGGGCCTACCGACTGGACCCTGCACGGGCCCCGGAGCCGCGGCGCAAGTGACTTCGTCGGGTCGCGTAAGCCGGGCGCCGCGCACTCCCCAAACAACGACATGCGGTGCGGGTGCTTGACGAGAATCGAGATCGCCCGCAGCGCACGCGTGACGCCACTGCAATGCGGGTGCGGCGCTGACGAATTCGAGGGGTGCGCGGGCAATGCCCGCGCGCTGATCGAGGAGCATCTCTGCTCCGCACGAAGGGAAGGCCAACCATGGCACAGCCAGAAGCTGAGCGCGCAGCGGCGATCCCCGTCGTGCCCGGGCGCGCTGGGCTTGCCCCGGCCCGGTGAGATCGACTGTCTATTCCTCGATGTCGACGGCGTGCTGAACAGCTGGAGCGACACGCACGCCGCTGCAAACGATCAACGAGGAGTGCGCCCGCCGGCTCGATCGCGTGCTCGCCGAGTGCCCTCGACTCTACGTGGTCCTGTCCTCGTCCTGGCGCAAGTACGGCGACCTTTACCGCTTCATGCGGACGCGCTTCGTGACGACGGCGACCCGCCGTTCTAGCGGGTAACGGAGGCCGGCGCAGGGATTGGGCGCCGGCCGGGCGCACGGCACCAGGCCGTGGCTGCCGCGCCGGGCCGCAGCACACGAGATCAATGAGCACGCAGGCGGCGGCCGCGACCGGCTGGCGCCTGCACGCGACGAATGGAGGGGTCGATGACCCGTCTCATCAGTTCCGCACGTCCATACCCGGACGCGAGCAGCACGCTGCAGCGCAGGGCGAACAGCGCCGCCGCGGCGCTTCGTCACTGCGAGGAGCAGCGCCACCTCGCGGCGCCAGGCGCAGCCGCAGCCTGGCTTGGCGTGCTGCGCGGCGCCCGTCGCCGTAACGGCGACCTGCCGTGCGAGCGCAGCTGCTACTGGCCGGCGAGCGTGGCGCGGGCGCCGGTCGCGAGTGCCGCTGCGCGGCAGCCCGGTGCTTGCCGCAACTGCGGCGACTGCTTCGCCTGCGGGGACACGGTCGCGGCGGACGACGTGGACTGCAGCCGCCCGCCCGGGCAGGCGTTGCCGGGAAGGGTGCAGGCATGAGCAGCACAGAGACGGACGCGCTGCTCGCGGCGCTGCGGAGCAACCTTGCTGTCCTCAACGAGTTGGCGGTCCGCTACGAGGTCGAGACGCGGCCCGACCGCGAGCCCGACGTCCCCGTCATCGGCTCGCCAGAGGACGTACAGCGGCTGTTGGGACCGGAGATGGCGGCGCTCGCGCAGGAGCAGCTGCGAGTGCTGCTGCTCGACCGCCGCAACCGCGTCGTCGGCCAGCGGGTGATCTACCTCGGCAACTGCTACTCGGCGGTCGTCCGGCTCGCCGAGGTGCTGCGCCCGGCGGTCGTCGAGGCCGTCCCCAACCTCATCGTCGTCCACAACCACCCGTCGGGCGACGCCACGCCGAGCACGAACGACGTCGACGTCACGAAGGCGCTGGCGGAGGCGGCGACGCTGCTCGGCATCGAGCTGCTCGACCACGTCGTCATCGGCGACGACGCCGTCAGCCTCAGGGAACGCGGGCTCTTCGGCTGACGCACACGCGGGCTCTCGCCCGCGCATCCACCGACCAGACACTCAACGGAAGGAGACAGCCCATGCTCGCGGCGCACGCCGCCCCGGACACCCAGGAGCTGTACACGATCAGCGCGAACGGCTTCTCGGCCACGGCCGACGGCTTCGCGCGCGACCCCGACTCGGAGGGGCTCTGGTTCCTCTCGATGGTCGGCGCCCAGAGCGCGCTCAAGGCAATCTGGGCCGCCCTCCTCAAGCACCCGCCCGAGAGCGCGCAGCTGCTGGCGGACGGCGGCGGGACGGTGCTGCCGGGCGGCTTCCACGGCTGCGCGGTGCCGGACGAGACGGTCGGCACGTGGACGACGAAGATCGCCCGCCTGCCGCTCTCGCAGGGGTGGCACGCCTTCGTGTACACACGGCTGGCCGAGTACGCCTTCGAGCGGGACGCATTCCTGCTGCTCGCCGCGGGGGAGGAGGATGCGCCGGGCCTGCACCAGCGCTTCCTGGACCGCCGCAGCCCGCTGCCCCTGCACCGCAACTGGGCGGGGTGGCTGTGGCAGCGGGGACTCGCGACGAACGAGATCGTGCCGCTGCAGTCGGTGGGCATCAGCGCCTATCGCTGCATCCCGGACGCCGCGGCGCTGCGCGAGGACCTCTCGCACGCCGTAGCGGCCGGGACGCTCACGCTGGCGCGTGAACAGTCCAGCAAGGAACTCCAGGAAGGAGACACGAGATGAGACTGGCAGCCCAGGCGAAGGGCGGCTTCTACCCGACGCCGCCTCGCGTCACCGAGATGATCGCGAGCCTGATGCAGGCTCGCAGCACCGCCCGCGGCGAGACGACGCTGCGCATCCTCGACCCCTGCTGCGGGGCCGGGGCTGCGCTGGCCGACCTCGCCGCGCGCATCGACCGCCCCGACGGCTCTGCCGTCGAGACCTACGGAGTGGAGCTCCACGCCGAGCGCGCGCGCGAGGCGGACGGCCGCCTCGACCACGTGCTCGGCACGGACCTCTTCCAGACTTCGATCGCCAACGGAGCGTTCGGGCTGCTCTACCTGAACCCGCCGTACGACGACGACGCGGGCGAGGAGAAGCGCACCGAGCACGCGTTCCTGCGGCACTGCACGCGCTACCTGGCCGAGCAGGGGCTGCTCGTCTTCGTCATCCCGAGGCGACGGTTGGCGGTCTCCGCCAACTACCTCGCCTCGCACTACGCGCGGCTGCGCTGCTGGGCCTTCCCCGACCCGGAGCGTGAGGCCTTCGACCAGGTCGTCGTCACCGGCACGCGCAAGGCCGAGGTGCAGTACGACCAGTACAGCGCCGTGGGCCTGCAGGAGTGCATGGAGGGCAATGTCGAGGAACTGAGCCGGCAGCGCTCTCCGGTCTACAACGCGCGGGCGAGCGCGGGCGGCGAGGTGCTCTTCGCCACCCGCACGATCGACCCGGTCGCCGCGGCGGCCGCGGCGCGGCGCTCCGGGCTCTGGGTCAGCGCCACGGTCAGCGACGCGCTCTGGCCGGCCGAGGACGGGCGCACGCGGCCGCTCATGCCGCTGCGGCGCGGCCACCTCGCGATGCTGGTCGCGGCCGGCTTCCTCGACAATCTCCAGCTCGAGGCTGACGGCAGCCGCATCCTCGTCAAGGGCCGGACCTCGAAGGAGATGGTCCTCGTCGAGCGCACGCCCGAGAAGGAGGTGCACCGGGAGCGGCTGCGGACCACGGTGGTCGTGCTCGACCTCAACACGGGAGCAGTCACCGACGTCGCCGCCTGACCGCTCACTTCGAGCGGCAGCACGAGGCCGCGCGGTCAGGAGATCGCGGGGCCTCGCTTCGTGACGACGGACACAACGTCCCTCCGAAGGAAGAGAGGAAGCAGATGCAGATACCCCTGATCCCGGAGACCTGCGCCCGCTGCGGGCGCCCGGTCCTGCCCGGCGAACCCGTCATGCGGAGCGCGGCGGTGGACCTCGCCGATGGGCGGGTCGTCGCCTCCCCGGTGCGGGCCATCCACGTGCAGGGCGGCTGCCGCGACGGCGCCGGTCGTTACGACGCCGCGACCGCCTCACGGCTCACCCCAACGAGCCGCACCACGAGGCCCCGCCCTCCCCTAGCAGGAAGCGGCGGAGGCCTCGCTTCATCAAGACCACCGCAATCATGAAAGGACGGGACGCATGGACCTCGCAGAATTCATCGACGCCTACGGCGACGCCATCGCACGGCGGGTGGTGGAGTCCTACCCGCCCCGCTACCGGCCCTCCGGGCAGGGCCGGCCATTGCCGCGCCTGCTGCGCACTCCCCTGGGGGCGCAGGCCGACGCCATCAGCGGCGCGGCGCTCTCCCTCGAGGCGCAGCGCGGCACGACCGTCGTCGGCGAGATGGGCACGGGCAAGACCTTCATCGCCGCCGCTGCGGCCTACATGGCCGGGTTCGAGCGCGTGCTCGTGCTCTGCCCGCCCCACCTGACGCGCAAGTGGAAGCGCGAGGTCGAGGCGACGGTACCCGGCGCCCGCGCCGTCATCGTCGCCTCGATCACCGACCTCGAGCGGCTGCGGGTCACTACCGGCAGCGGCCCCCTCTTCGCGATCATGTCGCGCGAGCGCGCCAAGCTGTCCTACCGCTGGCAGCCCGCCGTCGTGGAGCGCTGGGCGACCGTGCGCGGCAGGCTCGTCCGCGACGAGGAGACGGGCGAGCCGTTCCGGGTACCCTGCTGCGCCGACTGCCACGCGCAGATCGTGGACAAGGACGGCGTGCCCCTGCTCGGCCGCGAGCTCGCCCGCCGCAAGCGCCGCTGCCCCGAGTGCGGGTCCGCCCTCTGGCAGGCCGACCGCTCCGGCCCAAAGCGCTACGCGCTCGCCGACTACGTGAAGCACCGCCTGAAGGGCTTCTTCGACCTGCTCGTCGGCGACGAGGTGCATGAGTACAAGGGGCGCGGCTCCGCCCAGGGCATCGCCGGCGGCATCCTCGCCGATGTCTGCGGCAAGTCGCTCAGCCTCAGCGGCACCCTGATGGGCGGCTACTCCTCGACGCTCTTCCACCTGCTCTACCGGTTCAGCCCGGAGATCCGCACGGAGTTCGGGCGCCCCGAGGAGGGCCGCTGGATCGACCGTTACGGCTTCCTCGAGCACACGATCGGCAAGGACGACGAGAACGCCGAGGAGGACGGACGCAGCAGCCGCCGCCGCAAGTACCGGAAGGTGACCAGGGAGCGGCCGGGGCTCGCCCCCGCGGCGCTCTTCCACCTCATCGGGAACAGCGTCTTCCTGCGGCTCGCGGACGTGGCGTCCGGACTGCCGCCCTACGAGGAGCGCGTGCTGCTCTCCTCGATGGACACGGAGGCTGACGCGGCGGGGCTCTCGCAGCGGAGCGGTTACGACAGGCTCTTCGAGACGCTGCGGGCGGCGCTCGCGAAGGCGCTCGCGGAGGGTTCGCGACGACTGCTCGCGACCTACCTGCAGACGCTGCTCGCCTACCCCGACGGCTGCACGGCCGGGGAGACGGTGTTCGACCCGGAGAGCGGTGAGCTGCTTGTGCAGGTGCCGCCGCTGCCTGCCGGGGAGCGGCTCTACCCGAAGGAGCGGGCGCTCGCCGACCTCGTCGCCGCGGAGCGGCTGCAGGGGCGCCGGGTGCTGGTCTACGTGACCCACACGGGCACGCGCGACATCACCGCGCGGATGGAGGACTTCCTGGGCCGGCACGGCTTCAAGGTCGCGGTGATGAAGGCCCAGGCTGTCCCTCCCGAGCGACGTGAGGCGTGGGTGGCGAAGCGTGTCGCGGAGGGCGTCGACGTGCTCGTCTGCCACCCGCGGCTGGTGCAGACGGGGCTCGACCTCGTGGACTTTCCCACGATCTGCTGGTTCGAGACGGACTACTCCGTCTACACGATGCGCCAGGCCTCGCGCAGGTCCTGGCGGATTGGCCAGAGCCAGCCGGTAGCGGTCGTGTTCATGGCCTACCGCAACAGCCTGCAGGCCGACGCCCTCAAGCTCGTGGCGAAGAAGCTCCAAAGCTCGCTCGCCGTCGAGGGCGAGCTGCCCGCGGACGGCCTCGCCGCCTACGGGGAGGACGGGGACGATCTGCTGCTCGCCCTCGCACGCCGGATCGTCTCCGGCGAGGAGGACGCCGAGCCGGTCGCGGCGGTCTTCGCCGCAGCGCAACAGGTCGCCGCTGAAGCCGAGGCGCTGCTGGTGGACGAGGGGTGGCACGCACCCGCGCCGGTCGCGGCGGAGCTCGTCGCGGTGGAGGCGGGGTCTCAGCACAGTCGTGACGACCGCAGCGAGCCGCAGCGGTCGCTGTTCTCGTGGGAGCAGTTCATGACGGACGGAGCCACGGAGCCCCCGCGGCGCCGCGGCGGCGCTCGGCCGGCCTCGCTCTCACTGTTCGAGTGGGCACTCGAGCGGGAGCGGGCAGCATGACCCAGCGAGCGGCCAGGGGTGGCGCAGGCACGCCGGGAACGGGCGCTGAAGGCGAGGAAGCGGCAAAGGTGTCCTCGCAGCTGAGGTTCGCTGAGGCGGTGCTCGAACCGACGTTGATGCGGAACACCTGGACGGGCGAGTACTGCTCCGAGTGCCGCCGGCCTGCCGCCTCAGCGCTGGCCTGCCGGATCGCGACGCGCCAGCCGGTCTGCGTGAGTTGCGCAAGGTGTCGCTCGTGCCTGGCCTACGGCGACGAGCGCTGCACATGCCGCACGCAACGGAGGGAGAGCGCAATGCGCTCTCCCTCCTGCACAACAAGCACGAAGGAGGTGGAGATGAGATCCGCACTGACACGCGACGAAGTGGTTCGCCGGCTCGCAGAGCTGAGCGACCAGGTCCGCCATCACGAGCATCGCTACTACGTACTCGACGCGCCCGAGATCAGCGATGCGGCGTTCGACGAGCTGTACCGCTCGCTCGTCGCCCTCGAGCGCCAGTTCCCAGAGCTGAGGACCAGCGACTCGCCGACGCAACGACCCGGTGGCAGCGCGGCGAGCAGCTTCGGCACGATCACCCATCGCTCGCCGATGCTGTCGCTGGGCAACGCCTTCGGAGCCGACGAGCTGCGCGCGTGGTACGCGCGGGCGCTCAAGCTGCTCGGCGCAACCCGGGCAGCGCTGGTCTGCGAGCTCAAGATCGACGGCCTCGCTGTCTCGCTCGTCTATCGCGATGGCGAGTTGGTGTCGGGGGCGACCCGCGGCGACGGGCTGAGCGGGGAGAACATCACCGCCAACCTGCGCACGCTCGGCGGTGTCCCGGAGCGCCTGAGTATGGATGCTCCGCCGGCCGCGCTCGAAGTGCGGGGCGAGGCGTACATCTCCCGCGCCGGGTTTGAGCGGCTCAACAGCGAGCGGGCGGCGCGCGGCGAGGCCCCGTACAGGAACACGCGCAACACCGCGGCCGGAGCGCTGCGCCAGCTCGACCCGGGCGTCACGGCGCAGCGCCGGCTCGAGCTGTTCGCCTACAGCGGGGACTGGAACGGCGCCGCTGCGCGGCCTGCAGGCCAGAGCGAAGCGTTGGCCTGGTTGCGCGACGCGGGCTTCCCGATCAACCGCCACGTGCGGCGGGTTGACGGGATCGATGCGGCGGTGGCGTTCTGCGAGGAATGGGAGCAGCGGCGGCCGGGGCTGCCGTACGACATCGACGGCGTCGTGGTGAAGATCGACGACACAGCCTGGCAGCAGCGGCTCGGAGCCGCCGGTCGCGAACCGCGCTGGGCGATCGCCTGGAAGTTCCCGGCCGAGGAGGCGCAGACACGGCTGCTCGACATCCAGATCTCGGTCGGACGAACGGGCGCCCTGACCCCGTTCGCCGTACTTGACCCGGTTGTCGTCGGCGGCGTTACAGTCGGACTGGCGACGCTGCACAACGCCGGCCAGATCAGGGAGAAGGGGTTGCTGATCGGCGACACCGTGATCGTGCGCCGCGCCGGCGACGTGATTCCCGAGGTCGTCGGCCCGGTCAGGGCAGACCGCGAGGGTCGCAAGAGCGAGCTGCGGGCCTTCGTCCCGCCGGAGGAGTGCCCCTCGTGCAGCGCCGCGGCCGTCGAGGACGGCGCCCGGCTGCGCTGCACGAATCGCAGCTGCCCGGCGCGCGTGGCCCGCAACATCGAGCACTTCGTGTCGCGCGAGGCGATGGACATCCAGGGCTTCGGCGAGAAGCGGGCGGGGGAGCTGAGCAGCATCGGGCTCGTTCGCGACGTCGCCGACATCTACGACCTGCACCAGCAGCGCGCTTCCCTCCTGAACCTCGAAGGCATGGGCGCGAAGACCATCGACGCGCTCTTCGCACGGATCGAGGCCAGCAAGCAGCAGCCGCTGGATCGGCTGCTGCTTGGCTTCGGCATCCATCACGCCGGCCGCCGCGTATCGCGGCTGGTCGCGGCCCACTTCGGGGAGATGGCACGCTTGCGCGCTGCCAGCCTTGCGGCGATCGAGGCCATCGTCGGCGGAACGGTTGCGGCCGGGGCGCTGCACGACTGGCTGCGCCTGCCCCACAACATCGAGCTCATCGAGCGGCTCGCCGCGGCCGGCGTTCGTATGGACGCCGCGCAGCCGGCGGCAACGGCCGGGACAGCCGGTTCACACGCGGACCTGCTCGTGGGCGAGCGCGTGGTAGTGACGGGCACCCTCGAGCGCTGGTCGCGCAAGGATGCCGAGGCCCTGATCAGAGAGCTCGGAGGGAAGACCAGCGGCTCGGTCAGCAGGCAGACGAGCTACCTCGTCGCCGGCGCGAAGGCCGGGTCCAAGCTTGCGAAGGCGCAGCAACTCGGCGTCGAAATACTCGACGAGGCAGCGTTCATCGCACGGCTGCAGGAGCGCGGTTGGGACGAAGCGGAGCCGTCCCAATGACAGCCTGCCGCTCGCTTCCCGAGTTGAAGGGGCTGCCCCACCTGTGGGAGCCCGCGGGCGATCACGTGCGCTGCGCGCGCTGCTATCGCGTCGCGGCTACTGCAGCGAATGCAATCGCAATCCACGGCGGGCGCTGCTACAACCCCTTCGCGAAGAGGGTGAACGCCGGATCACCGCCAACCAGGCGACCAGGGTCCGCGACCGCAACGCAAACGACATGCAGGTCTGGAGCGAAGGTGACTCCAGGCCTGGCTCGGCGCGAGAGGAACGAGAAAGATGGACCTTGACCAGTACGTGTACGCGCGGAAGGAGCTGCCCTCGGAGCAGCCGGTCGATTTCCGGCCGGGCGACGCGGCGGAGCTCGGCGAGCCCGTGGAGGGGACCTGGGAGGCGATTGTTGAGTGGCACGAGCGCCAGGAGCAGCTGTTCTGTTGGCGCAAGCATCCGAATCTCCACGGCTGGATGCAGCGGCTGTACGAGCAACGCGGCGGCAAGCTGTTCCAGTGCGGCAACTTCTACGGCCCCGTGGCGTTGATCGCCGAAGACCTCGAGGCGCTTGAGCGGGATGTGCTCGCCAACGCGCTACCACACACGATGGGCTTCTTCTTCGGCGCCTCGCAGCCCGAGGACAAGGAGGGGGACCTGGAGTTCATCGCGAAGGCCCGCGCAGCCGTCGCCGAAGGGCTCTACCTGTACTACACCCCGACGTGGTAGCGGCCGCACAACGACCCGTTCGGCGGGCAACTGGCCGAGGACCGCGACACAGCACTCGAAAAGCTGTCGTTACAACCGAAGGAGCACGATGGATGACGACCTACGACTCCCGCGACTGGATCAAGCGCATGACATCGGAACTGATCGACGCCAAGGGAACCGCCGACACCGACTGGCTAACGCACCTCGCGAAAGTGGCGGGCGCCGTCTTCGATGATGCCGGGATCCCCGTGGGAACGATTGTTGCTGCGCGCGCCGGCACGATCGTGACCTATGACGGCGTCGATCCGCGGCTCGGCCATGCCCGCGCGGGGCTGCACACCGTGATCTGGCACCTGGGAGAGCCGCGCTTCCTCGTCTGCGGCGGCTGCGGTGTGGGTAGCAGCCTGCTGCTTCACGCCACGCCACCCGAGGATGACGAGGCCTGGGTGCTCCGCTGCGAGGCCTGCGCCGAGCCGGGAACGACCGTCGCGGCAATCGACGCGCAACGCGCCGCATAGGCCCGCAACGGAGACCGGGAGCCCGCGTAACGCGCAAGCACGATACGTGGGGGACGGCGCGAGCAGTGTCTCCGCACAGGGCCTGACGACCAGCACATGCAGCAGGGACGAGAGGACCCGCCGATATGAGCATCCAGACAAGCAACGCCCGATCCCGCCCCAGCGCGGGTGGCGGTTTCGTGGGCGCAACCAGGGCGACCGGGGGTGGCCCTCACCACGCTCCCGAAGGTCGAGCTGATCGAGATCACGCTATGGCTAGCGGTGGCTTCGCCGAGATGACCATACGTAACGCGCCGTCGCCGGCCGGGAGCTGAGGAGGGATCATGGGCTACTCGCACTACTGGCATCGCGTCGAAGCCTTCAACGAGGATGATTTCCTCGCCTTCGCTGAGCGCGTACGCAAGCTTCTGCATGACGTGCGCGGCTTCGATCTGCCGATCATCGGTCCTGGGAACCAGGCCGAGCCGCAGCTTGACGGCGCGAGGATCGCCTTCAACGCAGCTGGCGCGGCTGGTGCGCAAGACTTCGCCATCGAGCGCGTCGTGACGCCGCGGCCAGGCTTCCAGTTGACGAGCGGGCTCTGGTTCGAGGCCTGCAAGACGCAGCAACGTCCATACGACGCCACAGTCACGGCGGTGCTCGCAGCCGCTCATCAGCGCTGGGGTGATCGCTTCGAGATCGACTCCGACGGGTTCTACGCGGACTGGGAGGAAGGTGTCCGGCTTGCTCGCTGGGCGCTCGACGACGCGGCGATCGCCAACCCGGGCGCTGTGCCCGGCCCCGATGACTGGTAGCGGCTTCATAGTCGCCTTCGACGAAGGACGGCGGCGGCACGACCGCGCGCCCCACCCGCTCGAGCGGGCGCCACACGAGCACAGATGCAACGAAAGGAAGCCTTCATGGGCTACACCCACTACATGTACCAGCACACCGACCTGAGCGAAGGATGGAACGCGTTCTGCGAGGACCTCGGTGCGGTGATTCGCGAGGCGGCGCTCGGCGACATCGCCATTGCCGGGCCGTCCGGCAGCGGCGAGCCGCTGGTCACGGCGGATAGGATCGCGCTAAACGGCTCGGCGCAGCAGGCCGGCGGCGACCATGAATCGCTGGAGATCGAGCGCCGCAAGGGAGTCGACTCCTGGCGCGCTGGCGCCGATGACTCGTTTACGTTCTGCAAGACGGCCTCCAAACCCTACGACGACGTCGTCGTCGCGCTGTATGCGCTCGCGCAGCAACGCTGGCCCCACGGTGTGCAGGTCAGCAGCGACGGCGGCCCGGAGGACTGGGCGCCCGGGCTCGCGCTCGCAGAGCGGGCAACCGGCCGCGCGGTCCCGCTACCGCCGCGCGTCGCCGCCAGCGGCGCCTACCGAGACGCCTTCCCGGAGCGGCGCTGCCTTTCGCAGCGCCGTACCAACCACAGCTGCAATCGCGAAGGAGCATGCAGATGACGAACGCAGCAGCGATCGCCGAGATCGGATTGACCCTCCACGAAGGTGCACTGACCAAGGTCTCGCGGTTCTACAACGGAACCGAGCAGGACATCATGACTGAGCTGCTCCAGAACGCGCGCCGGGCTGGCGCGACGCGCGTCGAGGTGGAAACCAGCGAGGAGACCGGCATCGTTGCGGTCCGTGACGACGGCGCTGGCATCAGCGACTACCGCACGCTGCTCGGCTTCGGGCAGAGCGAGTGGGCAGACGACAGCGTGCAGGACGAGGACCCCGCCGGGATGGGGCTGTTCTCGCTGGCACGCCGGCACTGGGACGTAACGTCACGCTGCGCCGGTGGCGACCCGTGGACGGTCGCGATCGGGCCGGAGCACTTCGACCAGGGCGCGCGGGCGACCGTCTACCAGGCAGATCCCGCGACACCAGTCGGGACGACCATCCGGTTCAGCATGAACCGGGTCCACGGCGCCGCATCCGCCGCGCGCGCCGCCGCGCGGTACTACCCGCTCCCGGTCCTCGTCGACGGCACGGAGGTGGGGCGCAGCTCGTTTCTTGCCGACGCGGTGCGGCGGGAATCCTGGCGCGGCCTCACCTTCGGCGCGTATCGCGGCGCGCGAGTAGGTGCCGGCAGGGACAGTATGAACTTCCACGGCCTGACGATCGCGAAGGCCCCGCTGCCGGCGATCTCGACGGTCGGCGAGCGCTGGAGCCTGCGCGTGGACGTCGAGCAAGCACCCGAGCTCGCACTCGTGTTGCCTGCGCGCAAGGAGGTGGTCGCCTCCCCGTTCCTCGACGAAATCGGCAGGCAGGGGCGGCTCGTCCTGCTGCGTGCCATCGCGGAAGCCGATCCGCCAGCGCGCCCCAGCGCGAAGATCTGGCGCGAGGCCCGCGCGGCCGGCATCACGATGCCGGTGGCGGCCGCGCTGTTGGAGCCCTTCACCCCGAGAGCTGCGGAGTGGTGGGAGTGGGAGCCCAAGTGGACAGGTGAACTCGTGCCGGCCCGCCCGAACTCGCTCGTCGTCGAGATCGGCGACACGCTGGGGCGCGCTGTGCAGCAGACCTTCATGCGCGCTGCCGAGCGTGGCGGCATCGCGCAGCGGCTGCTCTCACCGATCGAGGCGTTCAAGGGGTACGAGTGGTACGACCGGCTGCCGAAGGTGACGGACGTCGCGGTGGCCGTCACACTCAACGGCGAGGAGTACCGCTTCCGCGACCCCGCCGAGGCCGGCGACGAGTGGCACCAGGGGCAGGCCGAACAGATCACTGTGGAGTACACAGTGGAAGCAGCCGGCACGCGGCGAGTTCTGAAGCTGGAGAGCGACGTCGCGCTCGCCGGCGACGAGGACTCGTGGTTCCGAGGCGACTGCCACATGCTCGTGACGGCCGACGCGAAGCTGACGCCCACGGAGCTGACGAGCCTGCTGGTGCGGGCCTTCTTCGCGCCCTCCGACGACATCGCGGCGGACTCCTCCGTGACGCAGCGCGAGCGCTTCGAGGAAGAGGCCTCGCGCTGGGCCCTGGAGACGCTGGTCTCGCAGGACGCGGCGCTGGCAGAGGCCGTCGTGACAGCGCTGGACAGCGTTGCCTGGCAGCTCCGCGGCCGTGGCGCCGTTGTCCGTATCGACGGAAGCGGCGCCGTCAAGGTGCGGCTTGGCCGCCAGCCCGATGCGGAGGCCTAGCGGTGCCTGCAGTGCGAGCGCTACCACGCGCTCGGCCTCCCGTGCATCGCGTGCCTGGACTTCGGAGAGATCTGCGCGCTGGACGGCGACCCGGTGGAGGAACTGCAGCGGGGCGAGTGCTCGCACTGTGGCCGCGTCGACCTGCTCTTCGAGCTGCGTGCGGACACGGCAGCTGAGAGCGGGGAGGGCTTCATCCTTGACGGGGCCCGCTGCTGCCCGCTCTGCAGCGGAGGCCAGGCCGTAGCGCGGGACGCCTCCGAATGAGCCTCCGCGCGCCGCGCACGCGGGAGCACAACGAGCACCAGGAGACGAAGGAGAACACAGAGATGAAGGCACTGATCGGACTTTGCGAGACTGACGGGCAAATCGCGGCACTCTACGTCCATTCCCTGGAGGCACGGCCGCCGCTGAGTAGCCCCGGCGAGGTACTGCAGGCGTGGAGCGCCAGCCCGGAGCAGCTGCGGCGGCTGCTCGAGACGTCGCGGGTAGAGAGGCTGTCAGGGCACCAGATCACGTTCCGCGAGGAGAGTAGCGGCGTTGCCGCTCGCTTCCGCGGCGCAAACATGTTCGAGGGCGAGACCTCGTTCTGGAGGGAGGCCGCAGCGCGGCACTGTGAGCTTGCCGCCATCTGCAAGAACGCGCTGGGGGGCTGGAAGGAATCGGCAGACTGGCGGATCCTCTGGCCGTGGGCGGAAGGCGCCCGCGAGCGCGGCGAACTCGCCCTGCAACAGCTCACACGCGCGGACGTCAAGCTGCGCGCAGCGCAGACGATCTTCACGCAGTCACGCGACGAGCCCGGCCGGCGCGGCCGGGGCGGCCGCGCGGCGGCGCGCCAGACGATCGAGTCGGTGCACGCGCAGTGCGCCGAGCAGCAGCGAGCGCTGCTGCGGGACGCACTCGAGAGCATGGGGGCGCCGGCTGAGCATCGGCTTGCCGAAGAGCTCGTTGCCGCGCTGCGGCGCGCCGCTGGCTCGAGGCAGCACGTGGAGGTCACTGAGAACGCGCTCGCGGAGGCGGAACGGCTGATCGGGATCCTCACGCAGGCGTTGCGCAAGCGAGTTGACTACGGCGCGCAGGCGGCGGCGCACAGGCCGGACTGGGTGCCTGGGCGGCCCCGCGACGAGAACGGCCGCTCCGCCGACGTGCCGCCGCGTCGTCTGCACGACGCCAGCCTGCTGCCCGAGGCGGGCGAGCACGTCACCTCGGCGGTCGGCAGCTGAGCGACACGAGCGGTGCGCAAGCCCTGAGCCCATGCGCGGGAACCGCGCGACATGAGCGCGCACAGAACCGCGACCACCCCGCCGTGGTGCGAGACGGTCGAGGGTACGCGCTGGGCGCACGAGTACCGTCCGCAATCTCGGGACGGCGAGCGGACTGCGCTACCGCGAATGCGGACGCTGCGGCTAGCTGCTGCCAATCTGTGAGGCAGCAAGCAGCCGCTTGCGCCCAGCACGAAATCCACGGTGCGGCCCGCGACGCGCGATCGCACCAGACAGCATGAACACCGAAGGAGACCGACATGGCCGACTACCTGGTTGAGATCGACTACGAGGCTCGCTACACGATCGCCTACAAGAGCGTGGCTGACTCCGCCGCGGCAGCCGAGGAGGCAGCGCTGGAGGCGGTAGCTCGCGGCGACGAACTGCCGATAGTCGAGCGGCGCGTCTACATGAACGGTGGCTGGGACCTGAACCGCCACGAGACGCGCCCGCTCAGCGCAGCCGACGCGGCACGAATCGAGGGGCGTGAGAGCGAGGGGCTGCCGGCGGCAGCGTGACGCAGGAAGCCCGCGAGCTGGCGGTCCGGCCGTTGTCAGTCACCGGGCGATCGTGCTGGGGCAGATCAAGGTGCAGGTGATGAACAGCCGCTGATGTCTGTTCGGCGAGCGCCGCCGACGCGCCAAATCGCCCGGGCTGAGATGAGGAGACTCCTCACTCGGCTCGGGCGATGAAGCGCAAGGCAGAAAAGAGGGGTTGCCTCTCTTTTTGCGTTAACGGCCAGAAACCCCGCCGTGCCGCTACTCGCAGGCAGGAGGATTGGGATCCTGAAGATCCGTCGCCCTGGCTTCGAGTGCTCCCACTACAGCAAGCAGGCAGCCCTCGAAGTCGTTGCCTCACAATTCGCAGCGTCGCGATATTGACGAGCGCTCCCAGCTCGGGCGGGATTGAGCCCGTCAGCTGGAAGGAAGGTCCAGCAGCCGCAGGCTGGAGAGAGCCCCCAAACTCGCCGGCAACGAGACGGGGCGCCTGCTCGACACCGCTCCCAGCGCGGCCCGCCGCTCTCGCTGCACCGCCTGCATGTCGCGGCAATGTCGCTCACTGCTGCAGTGATCAACACTGAGGAGGGCTCACCAGGGCGGCGGCGGTGTACCCGCCTTCTCCATGATCAGGTCGTCGAAGAGCGTCGCGCTGCTCCCTCCCGCCGCACGGAATCACCGTGTCAGCACCAGTACATTCAAGGCTCGCGGCGCGGCGCCAGGACTGTCGAGGTGTTAAGGCGCACGAACAGAACACAGCGTCATCCGAACGGTTGTGCGATATAATAAAGGGCACACCCGGGCAAGACGCACACGTTCCGCCCAGGCGCGCGGAGGGGTGGCAACAGCGAGATGGTGACGGGAACGCGCGCGCCGGGGAGGCGCGCGCTCACTGCGGAGCGACTGGCGCGCATTCTCGAGCTCGAGCGCGCGAGCGGTTGCCATGACCGCGCGGTCATCGGCGGCCTCGATGCGTTCCTGGACAGCCAGGCAGGCCAGAGCCTTGATGTGCAGGAACTTGCCCGGCGTCTGGCGCCGGCGCGCTACCGGGAGCTCTCCCCGACCGAACGCAGCGCGTGGTTGAACGCCCAGATCGCGCGCCTGAAGGGCGATGTAAGCCCGGCGCCAGCGGCCCCGGCGCCAGCGGCCCCGGCGGCGGCGCGAGCGGCTGCAGCCGCGAAGGCCGCGGGAGCGAAGCTGCGGGCCACGAAGAAGCAGGGCAAGAAGCCGCCCGGTGCTCCCGCAGCGACGGACCTCAAAGACTCCGGGCTGGGCATCCGCAGCAAGCAGCTCGAGCGCTACGAGGCGCTCGGGGTCGCGACCGTCGAGGACCTGCTCATCCACTACCCGTTCCGCTACCACGACTTCTCGGCCACACGCAGCGTGCGCGAGTTGTACATCGACGAGGAAGGAGCCGTCGCTGGCGTGATCGTGTCCGTGACCGCCGAGCGCTGGCGCGGCCGTATGAAGGGCGCCTGCAAGGCTCAGGTGCGCGACGCGCAGGGGCACATGCTCAGCGTGACCTGGTACAACCAGCCCTGGCTCGCGCCGCGCCTGCCGAAGGGCTCCGGCATCGCACTGGTCGGCAAGGTCGGCTTCAACGACCGCCGCGGCGAGGTCACGATGGCGAACCCGGAGTTCTACCTGTTCGACGCCCGCGAGCAGTACCGCGGCCGTCTCGTGCCGGTCTACCGCAGCACGACGGGGCTGACGCAGACCATGCTCCGGCGCCACATCGAGAAGGCGCTCGAACGCTACGCGGAGGCGATCGACGAGCCGCTGCCGGACGAGCTGCGTACCCGCAACGAGCTCGTCGGACGCCGCCAGGCCTTCCTCGAGATGCACAACCCGCCGAACTACGCCGTGGCGCGTCGCGCCGAACGCCGGCTCGCCTTCGACGAGCTGCTCGGCATCCAACTCGCCGTCGTGCGCCGCAAGCGCCGCCTCGCGCAGGCCGGCCTTGCGCCGGCGATCAGCGAACCGGACACAGTGCGCGGCTTCGTCGAGTCGCTGCCCTTCGATCTCACCGAGGCTCAGCGCGGCTCGCTCGCCGAGATCGAACGCGAGCTCGCGAGCACCACGCCGATGGCGCGGCTGCTCCAGGGCGACGTCGGCTCGGGCAAGACTGTGGTCGCCCTGGCGGCGATGCTGGCCTGCGCGAACAGCGGCAGCCAGGCCGCGCTCATGGCGCCAACGGAGGTGCTCGCAGAGCAGCACTTCCGCACGATCTCCAGCCTGCTCGACACCGGGCGCGACATGCTCAGCTTCGGGCTGACCGATCTGCCCTACATGCGGCGGCGCCACGCCCGCGCCGTCCTGCTCACCGGCTCTGCCGGCGCCCGCAAGCGCCGCGAGGCGCTCGCCGCGATTCGCAACGGCAGCGCCGGGCTCGTCGTGGGCACGCACGCCCTGATTCAGGACGAGGTCGTGTTCCAGCGCCTCGGCCTGGCCGTGGTCGACGAGCAGCATCGCTTCGGGGTCGAGCAACGTTCCGCGCTTCGCGGCGGCCCCGCCGGCGCCACGGCGCCGCACCTGCTTGTGATGACGGCGACACCGATTCCGCGCTCGCTCGCGCTGAGCGCCTACGGCGATCTCGATCTCTCGCTGATCGACGAGTTGCCGCCGGGGCGCGCCGGCATCGCGACGAAGCTGCTGGTCGGCCGCGCGCGCGACGAGGCCTTCGCGCGCGCCCGCGTGGAGATCGCCGCGGGCCGCCAGGTGTTCGTGATCTGCCCGCTCGTCGAGGGCTCGGAGAGCGTGGCGTCGCGCGCCGCGACCGAGGAAGCGGAGCGCCTCCGCAACGAGCAGTTCCCCGACCTCGCCGAGCGCATCGAGCTACTGCACGGGCGCATGCGCGCACGCGACAAGGAGGCCGCGATGCAGCGCTTCGTGCGCGGCGAGGCCGCGATCCTCGTATCGACCGCCGTGGTCGAGGTCGGGATCGACGTGCCAAACGCAACGGTGATGATCATCGAGGGCGCCGACCGCTTCGGGCTCGCCCAGCTGCACCAGTTCCGCGGCCGCGTCGGCCGCGGCGAGGCGCGGTCGTTCTGCTTCCTGCTCTCCGACGATCCGAGCGAGGACGCGCTAGAGCGACTCTCCCTGGTCGAGGGCAACAACAACGGCTTCGACCTCGCGCAGGCGGATCTCGAGCGGCGCGGCCCGGGCGACGTCTTCGGGTTGCGCCAGTCCGGACAACCGCGGCTACGCGCCTCCGCGCTACTGGACGGCCAACTGATCACGACCACGAGGGCCGAGGCCGAGGCCGTGCTCGACGCCGATGCCGCACTTGACCAGCCAGCGCACGCCGGCCTGCGCGCGATCGCCGGCCGAGCCGAGTCCGGCATCATCGGTGAGGCGCACTAGCCGCCGCGAGGAAGCGACCTTGGCTCAGGCACCAGTTCAGGGCGCTCGAGGCGAGCCGGGGTCGCTGCATCACGTCTCCAGCCCGCCGGGGCTCGCTCGTCGAGCAGGGAGGGCATTGCGCTGACAGGTGGTACGCGGCGCGCGCAGGCGGCGTCCACGGCTAGGTCCGCGCTGCCTGGGTGCAGCAGATCAACACTCCGCGATGAGGGCAGCGGCCTCTTTTGCGTTAATCGACCCAGACTTCCCTGCCGCAACGGCACAGCGCCCTGCTCGCTGGACCACCCGGGGCTGTCAGCGGCAACGCTCCGCCGCCCCGTGCCCTCGAGTGCTAGGATCGCGAGGGAGACCAGCGCCGTGAGCGGCCGCAGAGCGGAGCCCATGACCCGATCGGAGCTGACCTGGCTGCTGCTGCTCGCGGGCACCGCGTGTCTTGGTGGCGGCGTGGCGCTGCGTGTCGTGGGCGTGCTCGGGCCGGCACTGCTGCTGGTGCTCGGCGCGCTCGCCTTCTATTGCGCCGCCTTCCGGGCTACGAGCCGCTACTGACGCCGCTCACGCGGCGCGGCGCCGGCGCTTGTTCACCGCTACGTTCCGCGCTACGCGGTTCAGGAGATCAACACTCAGCGATGAGAGCGGCGGTCTTTTTGCGTTAACCGGCCCCGGCGTCCCCGCCGCGACGGCACCGCGCCCTACTCGCAGGGCCACCCGGAGCCCTCAGCGGCAACGCTCCGCCACCCCGTGCCCTCGAGTGCCAGGCTCCGCAGGCAGACCAGCGCCGCGAACTGGCGCATGGAGGAGCCGATGACCCGATCGGAGTTGACCTGGCTGCTGCCGCTCGCGGGGGCCGCGTGCCTTGGCGCCGGCGTGGCGCTGCGCTTGGTGAGCGTGCTCGGGCCGACGAACGCCCGTGCTGCTACAGTTGGCGACGATGCTCGTACACCGCACCTACCAGCTGCGCGGCTACTGCCGCCGCAACGGCTACGAGCGCCTCGCGGCGACGCTCGGGCTCTGCGCCGAGCTCTACAACGCCGCACTGCAGGAGCGCCGCGACGCGTGGCAGCTCCAGAGCCACACGGTTCGTTACCCGGACCAGACGGCCGCCCGCACGGAGGTGCGCCGCGAGCTGCCGGAGTGGGGCACGCTCGACGTCACTGTGGGGCGCGGCGTGCTGCGCCGACTTGATCGCGCATTCGGCGCCTTCTTCCGGAGCGTGCGCGACGGCGAGCGCCCCGGTCTACCCGCGCTTCAAGGCGCGCCGCCGCTACCGCTGCATCGAGCTCTCCGAGGCGCGGCGCCCCTTCTTCCGGGGCGAGAAGCTCTACGTCGACCTCGTCTTCGCCGAGGAGCTCGCTGCGCTGGAGCCGGCCGGCCGCAGCGCCGGAATCGACCTCGGCGTGAACTCGCGAGTCGCGCTCAGCGACGGCACGCTGGTCGAGGGCCGCACGCCGGACCGCCGCCGCGAGCGGCGGTTGCGCAACCGCAACGCGGCGCACGAGCTGACCACGGCACTGGTGCGGCGCTACGATCGCCTCGCCGTGGAGGAGCTGAGGACCCCGAACATGACGCGCTCGGCGCGCGGCACGCTCGCGGAGCCGGGCCGCAACGTGCGCGCGAAGCAGGCGCTCAACCGCCGCATCCTGGACCACACCTGGGGGCTGCTGATCGCCCAACTCACCTGCAAGGCAGCATGGGCCGGCAGGGAGCTCGTGGCGGTCGACCCGGCGTACACCTCGAGGATCTGCTCGGCCTGCGGGGCGCACACTCCGCAGGCCCGGTACCGCATCCACGAGTGCGGCTCGTGCGGCTCGCTGCTCGACCGCGACGTGAACGCGGCGCGCAACGTGCTGGCGCGTGCCTTCGGCGAAGTCGCGGCGGCGGCGTGAGGACGGGAACGGAACGGGGCCGGCGATTCGCCCCGGAGCGCTCAACCCCGCGGGGTGCGCTCGGAATGGTCGCCTGACCCTGCGTCAGGTAGACAATCGTCCGTGGGACGTGGAACACCGCCTCCGACTGGCCCGCCGGCGAGCGCCTCGCCTCGGAGGTCGTGCCTGCGTTGCACTAGCCGCTGGGGATGGTGGCAACAACAGGAGCCACAGGAGCCTTGAGGCCTGATCGGTCGCCATCCGCGCAGCTCGTCGCTTTGACCCGCCAACGCTGTCGGGTCAAAGCGACATGACCCGACAGCGTTGGCGGGTGACTCTACGGGAGCTGAGCGACGCTCGCGCCTGGTTGCGCCACCGCGCCCAGTTCTTGCAGGGCGTCCTCCATGTCATCGCCCGGCAGCGTCCCGGATCAGCGCCTCCTGCGGCGGCGCCGACGAGCGGTAGAGTTCGGGGAGCGGGAGGAGCCCACCTCGAGCGAGGTGGCGAGCGCCAGCGCGGCGACGATCTCACGGACCAGGGCGCGGCGGGCGGACGGGAGCTCGCGCCAGCCGGGAAGTTCCCTGTCGATCGTCACGTCCGGGCGCTGCGCCAGCGCCGGTAGCCCGAGCAGTGAGTCGGAGGAGACACTGAGAGCCCTCGCGAGCGCGATGATGGTGCTCGCGCGAGGCTCGCGCATGATCTCCTCGTTGAGGAGCTCGGAGACCGTTGAGTGGGGAAGCCCACTGCGCCGGCTCAGCCAGGTGACCGGGCGTGCTCCGAGCGCGGCCCGGAGCTGTCCGGCAAAGGCGTGGCTGGTCGTCATCGGCATCCCCCCGGTGGCCGCTCAGGCGGTCAATCGCAGCCTATGGAGAGACTGCGACGGTTCGCAGACCGACTGCGTCTCCGAACAGACCGGGGATGTAGCCCGCCGGGCGGTGGCGCGCTGGATCGTCGCGGCGCTAGACTGAGTGCGCGGGGACGACAAGGGATGAGATCCATGGTCAGTACAATCCCGGCCTCGCGCCCAGCCGCAGAGGGCAACGCTGCTCCGCTGCTCCGTGGCAGTGTCGTGGTCGCCAACGCGAAGGGAGGCGTGGGCAAGACGACCCTGACCGCCAACCTCGCGGTCGCCGCCGCGGCGGGCGGACGCGACGTCGTCGCCGTGGACCTGGATCCGCAAGGCAACCTCAGCGCCGAGCTCGGCGTCGCTGCGCGCGCAGGCGATGCCCGGAGCCTGACAGCGATGGCGCTGCGCCTAGTCGCTGCGCCGCTGCTCGTTAACACGACGCGACCAAGACTGCGCTGTCTTCCTGGCGGCCCGGAAACGCTCCAGTTCGCGCGGGTCGCCACGGCGCAGCGCGGGGAGGGCGGGATCAGGGAGGTGCTGTACGAAGCGCTCGCACCGCTTGCCGCAGACGGGGTCGCGCTGTTCGTCGACACGCAGTCGGCTGCGGGCTCGCCCCTGACGAGCGCCGTGTTGGCGATCGCCGAGTGGGTGCTCGTACCGACGCGCCCGGATCGCGACTCGATGGCTGGTGTGGCGCGGCTGCTGACGCAGCTGGAAGGCTCGGCGGCGCGCCTAGCCGGTGTTGTGATGTTCGATGTGAATCCACGCTCGACAGCGGCACTGCGCGGTGCGCGCGCCGTGCTTGACGAGACGCTCGGCGGCGGGGCACCCTTGCTCGCGGCAACGATACGCCATGCCGAGAAGGCGAGCCGCGAGGCGAAGGCGCTCGGGCTTGTCGCCTCGGAGTACGCAGCACTCCGGAGCGCCGTGCGCGGCAACGGGCAGCGCGTCCGGGTCGCTGGCAATGCCGGCCTCCTGGCAGCGGATTACGCAGCGCTGGCGGCGGAGTTGTCGGCCACCATGGCTGGAGAAGCGCGACACTAACACGCCGGGCGGGCGGGGTGGCGACGTAGTACCGGGGCGGTCGATCTCGCGGACGCGGGCTGGACATGGCGCCCTGGCACATGCGCGGCCACGGCGATGCAACGAGGTGGATCCGGAGAGGAGCTTCATGGCGAATCAGTGGCTCGAGGAGGAGACCGTCGACGCGCTGGCCCAGCGCGCGCTCGCGCAGGCAGAGGAACGCACCCTCGCAGCCGCAGATGGCCGCTACATCACCGGCACCTCGGACGCACAACTCATGCAGGCGTTGCTTGACGTCGAGACGCGGCTCATGGAGACGACCGATCTCGGCACGGCGCTGGAGTTTGAGAGCCAGGCGGAGGCCATCACCCACTACTTGCGCCGCTCCAACCGCAGCATCGCTGTCCAGTATCAGGGCGCCGCACTCAAGCTGCGCGCCTGGCGCCGGGTTGGCGAGCTGCTCGATGAGCTTCCGCGTGGCCACGGCGGGCGCGTCAGCGTGGCGGGCGGACTCGCGGAAGGCGACTCCGCGATGCCGACCGACTCCGAGTACCGCGTGACTCTGCGCCAGCTCGGGCTCGCTGAGCGCACAGCGCAACGCTTCCAGGAGGTGGCGCGAGTCGAGCAGGAGGTGTTCGCACAGTACGTGCCACCCGTAGACACGCTTCGCGAAACGATCGATCAGCTCTTCGACCAGGACGCGGGTCCCGTGGTCGCGGACCAGCTCGAGCGGCACGATCTGACGATCAGGGGGCTGCTCAGACACGCGCGGCGAATCCGGGCCGAGTCCGGGGGCACGCGAGGCAGCAACGGGAGCATCGGCGTCAGCCCGGAAGCGATCGCCGCCCCCTCCGGGGGTCCGCTCGACGAGTGGCTCTCCCCATCGGTCGTCCTGGACGCGACCGTTGATGTGCTTGGCGGGATCATCCTCGACCCCGCGGCCGACCGGGCGCACCATGTGCCCGCTGACCGCCACTTCAGCGTGGACGACGACGCGCTCGAGCGTCCCTGGCATGCGCGCCGCCTCTACCTGCACCCGCCCCACAGCGAGGCCGCGGACTTTCTCCAGAAGCTCGGCCTGGAACGCCGCGCAGGCCGCGTGAGCGAGGCGATCGCCCTGCTCGCCGCGCCACTGCGCGAGGGGCGCTGGGACGCGCCCTGGTGGCAGCTGCTCGCGCCGTTCCGCTTCTGCCTGGTGGCGGAGGACGTGCAGGCGCCGTACGCACTGACCATGGCCCTGTATCTCGGACCCAACGATGGCGCGTTCACGGCGCGCTTCAGCGCGCTCGGCGCCGTGTGCCAGACTACGTAGCCGCCAGCAGCCGCTTCTCGACCTGGCGCAGTGCGCGAGGCGACAATTTCGAGCGCATCGCGGAGGATTGGGCGCTCCGGGGCGAGGCGACGTTGCCGGCGTCGAGAGTGAGCACGACGTCAGGCGTTGAGGCGCTTGACGAGCCGCATCTGGCCCTCACCGATCGCCGTACCGATCGCGGCGGCGACGGCATGCTCGGTCGGGTGCTCGCGGCCGGCGTTGGTCAGCACGCGCCGCTGACCGTGCCGGCGAGCGCACGTTGCTGGTTCTGCAGCTGCTCGAAGCGCGCGGCGAGCGCCGGCTCCGGCACTGCGGCATCGCGTAGCTCCTCAGCGGCACCGATCAGTTCATGGGCGAGGCGGCGCCACCGGCGGCGAGCGCGCAGCGCCTTCGCGCTCTCGCTGAGCAGCCCGCGCGAGCGCGGCGTCGGAGAGCGCCCCGTAGGCCTCGGGCAGGACGGGCGCAGCCAGCTCGGCGGCGAGCGGATCATCACCGTCCTGGGCCTCGCCTGAGCGCCAAGCCTTAAAGCACGCGCGATGGGCGCTGTGCTCGAACGTATCGGGATCGAGCGCCTCCCCGGCCTCACGGCAGCCGGGGCGCAGCAGTAGCAGTGCGAGCAGGGAGCGCTCAACCTCCAGGCCGGCCGCTTCCGGCGTGAGCGGCGGAGGCTGCTGGCGGGCGGCGGCGACTTCGCGCGAGGACGGCACGGGCGCCGGGCGCAGCGGGCGCCGCCCGCGCGCGAGCAGCGACTGGGCGGCGGCCTCGCTGATCCGGCCGAGGCGTGCGAGCCGCTGCAGCCAGTGCGCCCGCACCACCGGGTCCGCCATCGCTGCGACCGTCGGCGCGAGCGCCTCGACCGCCTGCGAGCGGGCGCGCGGATCCTCGAGGTTGGTGCGCTCCTCGATCGCGTCGAAGAGGTGGTCGGCGACGGGCCGGGCGGCGTCGATCAGCGCGCGCAGATCGTCCGGGTTCTTGCGCGCCAGCGAGTCCGGGTCCTCGCCGTCCGGCAGTGCGGCGATGCGGATGTCGGCACGCAGCACGTCCTGGTAGGAGACGAGCCCGCGCCAGTCGAGGGTCGCGACGGTGTCGTGGTCGGCGGCCCCGGCGGCAACGCCGATCGCGCGCAGGGTCGCCTCGGAACCGGCGTTGTCGGCATCGAGGGCGAGCACGACGTTCGGCGTGAAGCGCTTGACGAGCAGCATCTGGCGCTCGCTGATCGCCGTGCCCATCGAGGCGGCGACGTTGCGCATGCCGGACTGCCAGCAGCCGATCACGTCCATGTAGCCCTCGACGATGATCAGTTGCCCGGCGCGCCGCGCCTCGGGGCCCGAGCGGTCGAGGCCGTAGAGCGTGCCGCTCTTGTCGAAGAGCGGGGTCTGCGGCGTGTTGAGGTACTTCGGCTCCTGGTCCTCGAGCAGCGCGCGCCCGCCGAAGCCTGTGAGCCGGCCGCGTTCGTCACGCGTGGGGAAGATCAGCCGCCCGCGGAAGCGGTCGTAAGGTCCGCGATCGCCCTGGATCGCCAGGCCGGCCGCGATCAGCACGTCAGGCCCGAACCCGCGCGCCGCGAGGTGGTCCGTGAGCGCGTTCCAGCTGTCCGGCGCGTAGCCGAGCTGCCAGTCGCGCCGCGCCCCCGCGTCCAGCCCGCGCCCCTCCGCGTAGGCAAGCGCCGAGGCGCCCTCGGCGCTGTCGAGGGCGGCCTGGAAGAAGACGGCGGCGGCCTCGTTGGCGCTGAGCAACTGCTCGTGCTGCTCGCGTTCCTGCCGCTCGGCGCGCGTCGGCGGGCGCAACTCGACGCCCGCGCGATCGGCGCAGCGGCGCAGCGCCTCGCGGAACTCCAGCCCCTCGAAGCGACGCACGAACTCGATCACGTCGCCGCCGGTGGAGCAGGCGCCGAAGCAGTGCCAGCTGTTGCGGCCGGGATCGACGATGAACGAGGGCGTGCGCTCGTTGTGGAAGGGGCAGTTCGCCTTCCACGTGCGGCCGCTCCGTTTAAGGTTCGGCACGTAACTGCCGACAGTCTCGACGATATCGAGACGCGATTTCACTTCTTCGATCGTACTCATGGTCGCCTCCCGCTTCAGCGCTAAAGGGCAGCGCGCGCCGCGCCGGCCGACCCACGCCGCTCGTGCTCACTGGAGCTCGCCGCGGTTGCGGGGCCGCAACAGCGCCACTGCGCCTCCTAGTCGGACCACCACTGGTCCTCAGCCTCTGGTTCTCGCTCCACCCAGTCCTCGAACGTGGCCAGTTCCTTGTTGAACCGCACCAGCGCCTTGCCGAGCGGTCCGTGGCGGTTCTTGGCGACAATCAGCTGCGCAGGCTCGCTCGCTCGCTCGCTGCGCTCCGTCGGGTTGCCATCCTCGTCAAGCGGATGCATGTCCGGGCGATGGATGAAGATCACCAGATCGGCGTCCTGCTCGATCGCACCGGACTCGCGCAGATCAGAGAGCAGCGGCACGCGCGAGCGCCGGCCCTCAACCTCGCGATTGAGCTGCGCCGCGGCGACGACCGGCAGCTCGAGATCGCGTGCCAGCATCTTCAGCGCGCGCGTGATCTCGGCCAGCTCGTAGGCGCGCGACTCCCGCCCTCCCGCGCTGCCGCGCAGCAGCTGCAGGTAGTCGACGATCACGAGATCGA
>CBDFID010000002.1:0-7551 GCA_965247895.1 Dehalococcoidia bacterium
GGCTTGGGAACACTCTGGGCATGGGGCCAAATTGTGACCCCCCGGCAATTGCAGGTCATCACCCACTCGTTCTACCTGAGTTAACACCAGTGATGTCTCTGTTCGCCGATCACCAGGCCCCATGATTCTGTCTGAACGATGGCAAGCGACGTTGGTGTGGTAGTAGTCCATCCTCTTGTTCGAATACCACACTGCTATTGGCATCAAGAAAATTCCTTGGGAATCAGATGTAGATACCGACGCCTCAGGAACTGCGAGACCACCTTCGCAAAGGACACTAGTTGCACGCGTCGCCCAGCAGTTGCCTCGTTCCCGTACCGGTGAGGGCGGCGTACTCGTCGCTGGCGAGGAACTCCTGCAGGAGGTGGTAGTCCATCAGCCACAGGCAAATCTCATCCGTCTCACGCTCGGTTCCGGCGAGCACCGCGTTCATCATGTACTCGGACATGCACTCGTAGCGGGACTCCATCGCGCGGACGTTGGCTGACAGCTCTTCGAACTCCTCCTCCAGCGTGACGACCTTTGTCTGCGCAAGCAGGAGGCGCACGCGTTCGGCGCGCGAGGCGGAGGCGGCCGCGTCGTCCGCGGGGTTGTCGGGAGGGATGAGGCCGTCGTACGCGGGGTTGGCGAGCATGTCGCGCAGCACGCGCCAGTGCATCATCCAGTCGAAGACCTCTTCCTGCGCGGCTTCGTCCTCGGGTTCGACGCCGTCTTGCCAGCGGTTCCACATCTCCCCGGACGTGCAGCCGTAGCGGCGCTCCATGGGACGCACGTGCGCGCGCATTTCCCTGACCGTCGCCGCCACCCGCTGGGCCCGCTCGTCCTGGTTGGCCGTGGTCATCGTCGCGCCTTCCGCTCGCCTCGGCGAGGATTATCATATCCCCGTCACACTCGCCGCCACCACGGAGGAGGCTGCACCATGACCATCGCCACACGCAGGCGGGCGTTCGCGCGCACGAGGAGGCTGCGCAGCTCCGAGGCGCTGCGCGGGCTGGTGCGCGAGACGCGCCTCGATCCTGCTTCCTTCGTCTATCCGCTGTTCGTGACCGAGGGCTCGGGTGTGCGCCAGCCGATCGAGTCGATGCCCGGGCAGGCGCGGCTCTCGACGGACATGCTCGCCGCCGAGGCGGCCGAGCTGAGCGACCTCGGCGTGCGCGCCGTGCTGCTGTTCGGCGTGCCGAACCTCAAGGACGCCGAGGGCAGCGGCGCCTGGGCGACCGACGGCATCACGCAGCAGGCCATCGCGGCGCTCAAGCAGGCCGACCCCTCGCTGGCCGTGATCGCCGATGTCTGCCTCTGCGAGTACACGGACCACGGCCACTGCGGACCGCTCGACGCGCGCGGCCAGGTTGAGAACGACGCCGCGATCGAGCTGCTCGCGCGCACCTCGGTCTCGCTCGCCGAGGCGGGTGTGGATATGGTCGCGCCCTCGGACATGATGGACGGGCGCGTGGCCGCGATACGCGGGGCGCTCGACGAGTCCGGCTTCGCGCAGTTGCCGATCATGGCCTACAGCGCAAAGTACGCCTCGGCCTTCTACGGGCCGTTCCGCGAGGCCGCCGGCTCGGCGCCGCAGTTCGGCGACCGCCGCGGCTACCAGATGGACCCGCCGAACGTGCGCGAGGCCGTCCGCGAGGCCGCGATCGACATCGACGAGCAGGCCGACATCGTGATGGTGAAGCCGGCGCTCGCCTACCTCGACGTGGTGCGCGCGGTGCGCGACTCGACCGAACTGCCGCTCGCGGCGTACAACGTCTCCGGCGAGTACGCGATGTTGAAGGCGGCGGCCGCGCAGGGCTGGATCGACGAGCGCGGCGCCGTCCTCGAGGCGCTGACCGGGATCCGCCGCGCCGGCGCCGACATCCTCATCACGTACCACGCGAAGGAGGCGGCGCGCTGGCTACGCGAGACGCGGTGACGACGACCGGCGAGACGCCCGCCGAGGCCGCGCCCTTCGACGCGGGCGCGATCCGCGCCGTCGCCTTCGACGCCTACGGCACGCTCTTCGACTGGGACTTCCGCGCCGCGTTCCGCGAGGCGCTCGACCAGCAAGGCCTCGCCGTCGAGGACTTCGACGCGACCGCGAAGAGCTTCGAGAAGGCCTGGAACAGCGTCAGCCCCTGGGGCGATCGCGTCGACGACGAGGGCAAGCCGGACCGCGAGTACATACTCCACGGCCCCGTACCCGAGTTCATCACCACCTGGGAGATCTGGCGGCGGCAGTTCGCCTGGGTCTTCGAGGACCAGGGCCTCGAGGGTGACCCGGCTGCCGGGGCCGACCTCTTCCGCGAGGTGCTGAGCCGCGCACCCGCCTTCCCCGACGCGCGCGAGGTGGTGGATGCCCTCGATGCAGCCGGCTACCGGCTCGCGCTGCTCTCGAACGCGGACGAGGACTTCCTGCAGAGCGCCGTCTCGCACAACCGGCTGCGCTTCTCCGTCATCCAGTCCTCCGAATCGCTGCGGAACTACAAGCCGCACCGCGAGGTCTTCGATGAGACGTGCCGGCGCCTCGGCTGCGAACCGTCCGAGGTGCTGTACGTCGGGGACTCCCCGCAGGCGGATGTCCTGGGCGCGGACCACGCCGGACTGCCCGTAGCCTGGCGGCGCCGCCGCGAAGATGCCGAACTGGCCGAGGACTACCCGACTCCGGCCATCGAGGCGAACTCGCTGTCCGAGGTGGCGGAGGCGCTGGGTGTGTCCGTGCCGAGCGCGGTCGCTCCGTGAGTGCGGAGGCGGCGGGCCGCTCGCTGGAACGCTCGCGCGCGCTGATGGCGCGAGCGCGGGCCGTGCTCCCCGGCGGCGTTAACTCGCCGGCGCGCGCCTACCGCGCCGTCGGCGGCGACCCGGTCGTGATCGCCAGTGGCGCGGGCGCGATCGTCACCGACGCCGACGGCAACGAGTACATCGACTACCTCGGATCGTTCGGTCCGCTGATCCTCGGCCACGCCCACCCGGCGGTCGTCGATGCCGTGGCGCAGGCGGCGGCGCAGGGCACCTCCTTCGGCGCGCCGACGGAGGCGGAGCTGGAGCTGGCGGAGCTGGTCGTCGAGGCGCTGCCGTCGGTCGAGATGGTGCGCTTCGTCAACTCCGGGACCGAGGCCGTGATGAGCGCGCTGCGGCTCGCCCGCGCGGCCACCGGCCGCGACCTGATCGTGAAGTTCGAGGGCGGCTACCACGGCCACTCGGACGGCTTGCTCGCCGCTGCCGGTTCGGGCGTCGCCACCCTCGGGCTCCCGGACTCGCCCGGCGTGCCTGCCGCCTTCGCCGCGCAGACGCTGCTCGCCCCCTACAACGACGCTGCGGCCGTCGAGGCGATCTTCGAGGCGCATCCCGGCGCCGTCGCCGCCGTCATCGTCGAGCCGGTCGCCGGCAACATGGGCGTCGTCCCGCCGCGCGACGGCTTCCTCGAGGCGCTGCGGCGGCTCTGCGACACGCACGGCGCGCTGCTCGTCTTCGACGAGGTGATCACCGGCTTCCGCGTCGGCTGGTCCGGCGCGCAGGGCCGCTACGGCGTGCGCCCGGACCTCACGACGCTCGGCAAGGTGATCGGCGGCGGCCTGCCGGTCGGCGCCTACGGCGGCCCGCGCGAGCTGTTGGAGCAGATGGCGCCCGCAGGCAGCGTCTACCAGGCCGGCACGCTCTCCGGTAATCCGCTGGCGACGGCGGCCGGCCTTGCGACGCTGCGCACGGTCCAGGCCGACGAGGCTGCCTACGCACGCCTCGAGGCGCTCGGCGCGCAGCTCGAGCACGGCATCGCCGAGGCGGCGCGCGAGGCGGGCGTGCCGTTCGCCGTCTCGCGCGTCGGGTCGGCGCTGACCGGCTTCTTCCGCGCCGAGGCGCCGGGCGACTACGCCGAGGCGGCGCAGAGCGACACCGCGCGCTTCGCCCGCTTCCACCGCGCGCTGCTCGACGGTGGCGTGATGCTGCCGCCCTCGCAGTTCGAGGCCTGGTTCGTCTCACTCGCCCACGACGAGGCGCTGATCGAGCGCACCGTCGTGGCCGTCGCCGGCGCGCTCCGCGAGGCCGCCTCGGAGGCGTAGCGCGCGTCGCGAGCCGCCGGATCCAGGCGCGCCGATGCGTGGGCTCGCGTCCGGGTAGACTCACATCCATGAGCGCGAGCACGCAGCAGCAGACCGCCAATCAGGCCTTGCGCGCGTACCGTGGCGCGGTCCGGCAGACCCACGACAGTGGACAGGCGACGGAGCACAGCTACCGCCCCGCGTTCAAGTCGCTGATCGAAGCGCTGGGCGGCGATGGCGTCGAGGCGATCAACGAGCCCACGCGCATCGAAGCCGGCGCGCCCGACTTCATAGTCCAGCGTCGCGGCGTGCCAATCGGGCACATCGAGTGCAAGGACATCGGCGAGAGCCTTGATGCCGCCGAAAAGAGCGAGCAACTCAAGCGCTACCGGGAGGCACTCCCCAACCTCATCCTCACCGACTATCTGGAGTTCCGCTGGTACGCCGAGGGCGAGCTGCGCGAGAGGGCGCGGCTAGGCCGATTCGACAGTACCGGCACGTACACGGCGGAGAGCGGCGGCGGCGATGTCGTGCGTGCATTGCTGGATGCGTTCTTCGCCGCCGACCACGCCACGATCGACGACCCGGCCGATCTGGCGCGGCGAATGGCGGGCAAGACACGACTGCTCCGCGACACCATCCGGCGCATCCTTGAGAACGACGACGAGCCCGCGGCGCTTGGCGCACTGCTGGCGAGCTACCGCGAGGTGCTGATCAGCGGCCTCGACGCGGACGAGTTCGCCGACCTTCAGGCGCAAACGGCAGCGTACGGACTGTTCGCGGCGCGCTGCCTCCACGACGGCCCGCCCGTGGAGTTCACGCGCCAATCGGCGGTGTTTGCGCAGACTACGCCGTTCCTGCGCGACGTCTTCACGCGCGTCGCCGGGCCAGCCGCCGATCCGAGCATCGCCTGGATCGTGGACGACCTCGCACTGTTGCTCGTGCGTGCCGACATGGCGGCGATCCTCGAGAACTTCGGGCAGCACACAGGGCAAGAGGATCCGGTCGTCCACTTCTATGAGGACTTCCTCGCCGCCTATGACCCGAAGCTGCGCGAACTGCGTGGCGTCTACTACACACCCGAGCCTGTCGTCTCCTACATCGTCCGCAGCGTCGACCGGCTGCTGCGCGACGAGTTCGGACTCGCCGACGGCCTCGCCGACAACGCCACCGTCGAGGTCGAGGCGGCGGACGGAGAAACGCGGACCAGCCCGCGAGTGCTGATCCTCGATCCGGCGGCCGGCACCGGTACCTTCCTGCGCGAGGTCGTCTCGCTGGTCGGCCGGACGATCGCGGAGAAGGGCCTCGGCGGCGCGTGGCCGGATTACGTGCGCGAGCACCTGCTGCCGCGCCTGTTCGGCTTCGAGCTATTGATGGCGCCCTACGCGATCTGCCACCTCAAGCTCGCCATCGAGATTGGCGGGGAAGAAGGAGCGTTCGCGATGCCGGAGGGCGAACGCCTCAACGTCTTCCTCACCAACTCGCTCGAGGAGGCGCACGAGGGAGCCACTGGTCCCTTGTTTGCCGCCGAGATCGCGCGCGAGGCGCGGGAAGCGGACGCGGTGAAGCGCGATCGCCCGGTCATGGTCGTGCTCGGCAATCCGCCCTACTCGGGCCACTCCGCCAACAAGGGCAAGTGGATCCGGGATTTGATGCGGGGCCGCGTCGAGGGCGAGCCAGAGAGCTACTTCGCGGTCGATGGCCAGCCGCTGGGCGAGCGCAATCCAAAGTGGCTGAACGACGACTACGTGAAGTTCATCCGCTTTGCGCAGTGGCGCATTGAGCAGACCCGCGAGGGTGTGCTCGGCTTCGTCACCAACCACGGCTACCTCGATGCCCCGACCATGCGTGGCATGCGTCAGTCGCTCATGACGACCTTCGACGAGATCTGGCTGCTCGACCTCCACGGCAATAGCCGGAAGAGAGAGCGCACGCCGGACGGCGGTCCGGACGAGAACGTGTTCGACATTCAGCAGGGTGTCGCCGTGGGTCTCTTCGTCAAACGCGAGGAGGGCGGCGATGAGCCGGCACGCGTGTTCCACACAGACCTCTGGGGGGAACGCGATGACGGGAACGGCGGCGGAAAGTACGGCTGGCTGGCCACCAACGACGTCGGCAGCACTGCGTGGACTGAACTCTCGCCGAGGACGCCGGACTACCTGTTCGTTCCGCGCGACGAGGCGATGGCGCGCGAGTACGAGACGGGCTGGAAGCTCACAGACATCCTGCCCGTGAACTCAGTCGGCATCGTCACGGCGCGAGACAGGCTGGCGATCCAGTGGACGGCGGACGACATGCGCAACGTGGCCGAGCGATTCGCCGCACTCGGGATCGAGGCCGCAAGGAGCCGCTACGGACTCGGCAAGGATTCGAGCGACTGGCGCGTCGCGGACGCGCAGCAGGATATCCGTGATCATGAGGGCGGACCCCCGCGCGTAGCGCCGCTCCTCTATCGCCCGTTCGATGTCCGCGCCACGTACTACACCGGACGCTCCGGCGGCGTGATTTGTCGTCCCCGGCCGCAGGTCATGCGGCACATGCTGGGCGGGTCGAACCTCGGGCTGATTGCGACTCGGCAAACCCGCGATCCGTGGGAAGCGCTCGCCACTCGCTCCGTCATTGGACACAAGGCGCTGGCCGCCTACGACATCAGCAGCCTGTTCCCGCTCTACCTCTACCCGCGGGAGGACGACGCGATGGAGCTCGGGGTTGCGGAGCGCACGCCGAACCTCGCGCCAGCGTTCGTCGAGGCGCTTGCGGACGCAACGGGGCTGGACTCCGTGCCGGACGGTCCGGGAGACCTCGACGCGACGTTCGGGCCGGACGACGCGTTTCACTACATCTACGCTGTGCTCCATAGCCCGGAGTACCGTCGCCGCTACGCCGACTTCCTGAAGTCGGACTTCCCGCGCGTCCCGCTCCCCGGAGACCGGACGCTGTTCGCCGAACTCGTCCGGCTGGGCGCGCGCCTTGCCGACCTCCACCTGATGGAGGCAGACGGCGCGAATGCGCCCGCCTTCACCGTCGCCGGCGACAACCGCGTCGAGCGCGTTCGCTACGTCGAGCCCTCGGGAGATACGCCGGGGCGCGTCTGGATCAACGGCGAGCAGCACTTCGAGGGCGTCTCGCCGGAGACGTGGGCGCTCACTGTCGGCGGCTACCGGCCCGCCGGGAAGTGGCTGAAAGACCGCAAGGGACGCACGCTCTCGTTCGACGATATCGACTGGTATCGGCGCGTCTGCGCCGCCCTCGCCGAGACGCCGCTCGTGATGGAGCGTATCGACAAGGTGATCGAAGCGCACGGCGGCTGGCCGCTTGGCGCGTAGGCGCGGAGCCTCGTTTCCCTCCGCTCGCCGCAGGAGCGAGGCGGGAGCCACCTGCTGATTGCCGCGGCGGGTGCTCACCCGTATACTCGCTTCGCGGGCTCAGGCGCGCAGCGCTTGAGCGGTTAGGCGGGTCGGACTCGCCCATGCAGCTTACGGTCCAACAGGAAGATCTCCACCGCGGGCTCAGCGCGGTATCTCGCGCCGTC
>CBDFID010000003.1:0-28927 GCA_965247895.1 Dehalococcoidia bacterium
CGGTCGAACCCTCGCTGCGTCCGCGGCAGCTCGACGAGTATTTCGGCCAGGACAGGGTCAAGGCGTCGCTGCGGATCGGCATCGAGGCGGCGCTCGCGCGCGGCGAGCCGCTCGACCACATCCTCATCCACGGGCCGCCGGGCCTCGGCAAGACGACGCTCGCGATGATCATCGCCGCCGAGATGGGCGTCTCGATCCGCGTCACCTCGGGCCCCGCCATCGAGCGCGCCGGCGACCTCGCCGCAGTGCTCACGAGCCTGCAGCCCGGCGACGTGCTGTTTATCGACGAGGTGCACCGGCTCCCGCGGCCCGTCGAGGAGATCCTGTACCCGGCGATGGAGGACTGGGCGCTCGATATCATCCTCGGCTCCGGGCCGAAGGCGCGCGACGTGCGGCTCAAGCTCAACCGCTTCACGCTGATCGGCGCCACGACCCGCTACGCCCTCGTCTCCCAGCCCCTGCGCGAGCGCTTCGGCGCGACGTGGCGGCTCGACTTCTACGACGAGCAGGCGCTCGCACGCATCGTCGAGCGATCGGCGGCCGTGCTCGGCTGCGCCATCGACGACGGCGGCGTGGAGGGCATCGCGCGGCGCTCGCGCGGTACCGCGCGCGTCGCCAACCGCCTGCTGCGGCGCGTACGCGACTACGCCGAGGTGCGCGCGGACGGCGTGATCACCGGTCCCGTGGCCGACGAGGCCCTCGCTCAGCTCGAGATCGACGCGCTGGGGCTGGATGCGATGGACCGCGAGTTGCTGCGTGTGCTCATCGACCGCTTCGGGGGCGGGCCGGCCGGCCTTGAGACGCTGGCCGCGGCAGTGTCCGAGGAGCCCGACACGATCATGGACGTGTACGAGCCGTACCTGCTCAAGATCGGCTACCTGCAGCGCACCCCGCGCGGTCGCGTGGCGTCCCGCTTCGCCTACGACCACCTCGGTCTGGCGTACAACCACGCCGCCGAGGAGCCCTCGGCCGAGTCGAATAGCGTGCAGCCCACGCTGTTCGAGGGTGAGACCGCGCCGTAGCCACGCCGTTCAGTGCACCCCCACGACCATCGCATCGAGGGGGTGGCCGGGGTCGAACAGCGCCACCGCCACGCGCCGCCCCGTGACCAGCTCGGCGGCCGGGATGGCGCGCGAGACGGGGACGCCTCGCACCACCGAGGTGAGTGAGCCGGCGAACCGCACGGTCGCGAGTTGCGTCGCCGCGTCGAAGGCTTCGAGGGTGGCGCGTTCGATCATCGGGGCCTCCTACACGTCGCTGAGCGCGATGCGCTGCTCGTAGACCGCGCGCCGGCCGCCGCGCACGTAGCGAAGGTGTAGCCCGGACGCGCGGAACCGCGCCCCGAGGAGTCCCGCGCGCTTCGAGGCGATCGCGACCACGTCGCCGACCTCGAGGCCCGGGTGCGGCCGCACGACCACCTCCCCGCGCCCGAGAGCCAGCACCCTCGGCGCGCGCCGACGTCGATGTTCTCGTCGACGACGATGGCCGTGCCGCCACCCTCGGCAAGCGCGTCTTCGTGGACCGCTCGCCTCGCCCGCCGCCCACACGAACTGGCGCGGAGCGGTCCACGCGTCGAGCAACCCCCACCCATCCACTGCCTCGATCTCGACGGTCGAGCCGCCGCGCTCGTAGCGGCGGCGCACGGCCGCGATCCAGAGCCGCCGCGCTCGTAGGCGGCGCACGGCCGCGATCCAGAAGGCGCGGCCATCCGAGGACTCCTCGCCCGCGCTCGTGACGTAGCCGGGACCCGGGCGTAGTTCGCCACCCGCCGCGAGGGCCACCGGCGCGGCGTCCGGACCGTAGCGCCCGTCGTCGTTGCGCAGCACCAGGCGCATCCGTCCCCCACGCAGCCCCTCGATGAGCGTCGCCTCGAGCACGTCGGGACCGAGGTCGGCCGCGGGCTCCGGGTACGGCGCGTGCCACGCCGCGTTGGGCGAGGCCAGCCAGGCGCCGCCGGACCCGGACGCGATCGCGAGCCCGTGGGGCGACTCGTGACCGAATGGCCTCGCGTTCCGCCACAGTTGGTCCCGGTACGCCGTGCCTCCCACGCCCGGTCCGATGTGCACGCGGTCGTACGCCCCGCCACCGGCGTACGACTCCACGAACACGTTCTGCGGCGCGTCGGCGTTCGCGGTCCCGCTCGCCAGGTACGTGGTGCGGGTGCCCGGGGCGGCCGAGACCACCTCGGCCAGCGGCAGCCACCTCCCCGGGGGGTACGCGCCGCCCGCCCCGTAGATCGTCGACCACACGCCGGCGTCGCCGGCGGCATTCGTGCCGGAGATGAGCACGTTGTGGTCGACCTCGAATGACGCGGCGAGCGCGTTCACCGTCGCGAGCGAGCGCGACCACGCAGCCGGCGCGAGCCAGCGCCCGGTGCGGAAGCGGCGCACCGCGTAGACGACGCCGCCCGCGGCGTAGATCACCGCGCCAGTCCCGTCCGGGGCCATCGAGCACGCAACGGCGGTGACCATCCCCGACGCGACCGCGACCGCGCTGGCCGCCCCGAACGTCGCGCCGCCATCGGTGCTCTCGCGCACCTCGACGGTCACGCCATCGGACCTCACCGAGGCGATCATCGCCCGCGTGCCGCGCGCGGCGAGGCCGACACGCGGGCCGGTAGCGACGGTCGCCACGGGCGTCCACGAGCCGTAGTCGCTCACCGGGCCCGGCGACGCGACGCGCTGGCGCGTGAGCGCGCCCGTCGAGGGGTCGATGCGCACCCGCAGCAGCGCGCCGTCACCGGCGACCGCCGCGGCGCACGGGCCGTCGGGCTCCGGGCCAGAGTACACACGTCGCCAGCGCAGGCGCAGCGAGCCAACGTCGCGGTCATGGAGCTGCACGCGCAGGTACGGCTGCACGCTCGGCGAGCGCTGAGCCGCCTCGAGCGTGGGCGTGAGTGGCCGCATCGGAGCGCGCTACCCGCCCGGGGCGCGCGCGCCAACACCGTCGCTCGCGGGCCGGTAGAGCTGGCGCGACCGCACCCGCCGCTCGCGCCCGTGCTTCGCGAGCGCGCGTGCGAAGGCGGCGAGGCGCTCCTGCGCCCAGATGTGGTAGTGCCGCCACGTGTCCGTCCCGCCCGCGTTCACGCGGTTCGTGGCGAACGAGGCCCACTCCAGCGCGGCGTACCCACCCGCACCCGTCGCGACGATCTCCTCGAGGGCCGCGGGCAGCGTCGAGGCGTCGTCGGTCAGGGTGTGGAGCTTCGAGTAGGAGACGGTTGCGCGCTCGCCCGCGTGCGGCGCCCGGTCGACGACCAGCGTGAGCGTGTCGCCCCATGACGAGAACACCGCAAACGCCGGCGGGTATTGCCCCGCCGGGTACTCGACCGCGTCGATCGAGACGCGCCCGGTCAGCGTCGAGACGTCCAGGCCGCGGCTGCCGGCCGCCGTGGTAAGCGTCGCGACCACCTCGACGGGCGCGGCGAGCGAGAGTTCGCGCACGGCGCGCTCGATGTGCCGGTCGAGCTCGTCGTCGGACCAGCGCTCGTGCGCGGGGTCCGTGTCTCGAAGGTCGTGGCGGACGCGGGTCCGCATCTCGGTCAGGTGCATGGTCGCCTCCCGGGCGCGTCGATGTGGGCGTGCGGGCCGCTAGGCCTGCACGCCGGTGAGCTTGGCGAGCTTGAGTTCGTTGAAGAGCGCGACGGAGACGTACCACTTCACGCGCACGCGCGTGGCGTCCTTCGTCTCCAGCGCGCCGACGCGCTCGATGGTCACGCCGCCGGGCGCGGTGAGGCCCGCCACGGCGCCCTCGCCGAACTGCAGCGCGTAGATCACGGAGGTGTTGCGCGCCGTGCCCTGGCTCTGGTTGTCCTTGATGTAGTCGCTCACGCCGATCGGGATGCCATCGTAGTACGCGACCATGCGGCCGAGCTCGTCGCGGTCGTGCTCGACCACGCCCGAGCCCGCGGCACGGGCGAGGCTGTTCAGCGTGCGCCGCGAGCGCCGCGACATCAGCAGCATCTCCGGCTTCCCGCCACGCACGAGGTCCACCACCTCGTCCAGCTTGTCGAGGGTGAGCTTCGCGCCGTTGTTGCCCATCGAGACGGCCTGGCCGGCCGCGCACAGCTCGTCGATGCCGTTGAAGGCCTTCGAGTTGGCATCGGCGTCGCCGCTGATGAAGGTCTCGTCGAACTGCTGCTGGACGGCCTTCGCCTTCAGCTCGACGACGGCCGCCTCGATGTCCTGGACGTTGTTGCGGGTGCGCGCGATGTAGTTATCGATGTCCGCGTCCCCGCCGAGGATCGTGAGCGAGGCGGTCACCTGCGTGAACGTCGGCGTGCTCTCCGCCCACGTGTCACCCACGGCGTAGAAGGCGGCGGTGGCCGCGGCGTTCTCGCGGTTGTAGGTGAGCCCGTTCCCGACGATCTCGATGAACGGGAGCCGTTGCAGGATCGGGCTGTCCTTGATCACGGTCTCGATCACGCCCTGCTGGAGGACGTCGTTGGAGAGCTTGGCCCCCTCGGTCAGTGTCAGCGCCATTGCGTCCCTCCCCGCGCACGGCCTGCCGCCGCGCGCCTGCTTCGATGTGTTGTGGGAGGAAGGCTAGGCGAACGCGTGTTCTGTCCGAATGACCAATTGGCACTGCGCTGAAGGGCGTCGCTAGTTGTAGTTCCCACGTAGGTTGTTGCAGGTGAGGGGCCCCGCCTGCTGCTGTGTGTGTTGCAAGCACCAGTAGCCAGGGGAGGAGCCTCTCGTGGCACATCGTAACGCGCGTCTGACGCCGGTCACCCGGTTGGAGTTGGTCCGGGAGGTGGAGGCCGGCTGGTCTCAGGCGGAGGTCGCCCGGCGCTTCCGGGTCTCTCGTCCGACCGTCGCGAAGTGGGTGCGGCGCTTCCGTGAGGCGGGAGCGGATGGGCTCGAGGGCCGCAACTCGGCGCCACACCGTCACCCCCGGCGCACCGGCACCCGAGCTGGAGCAACGCATCTGCGCCGTGCGCCGCAGCGAAGGCTTCGGGCCGCACCGCATCGCCTGGGCGCTCGGGCTCGCCCGTTCCACCGTCTACGCCGTGCTCAGGCGCTTCGGCCTCAGCCGCCTCGACCAGCTGCATCGCGTGAGCAGGCGCAAGCTGCGCTACGAGCACCCCGCTCCCGGTGATCTGCTGCATATCGACGTGAAGAAGCTGGGCCGCATCCCCGAGGGCGGCGGACACCGCGTCCGCGGGCGCTCCGCCCGGACCCCGCGCACCCGCGGCCTCGACTACCTGCACGTCGCCGTCGACGACCACAGCCGCTACGCCTACGTCGAGGCCCTGCCCGATGAGCGCGGAGTGAGCTGTGCTGCCTTCCTGCAGCGCGCGCTGAACCACTTCCGCGCCCGCGGGGTCCGCGTGCGCCGCGTGCTCACCGACAACGCCAAGGCCTACACCGTCTCCCGCAGCTTCCGCGACGCGGCCGCCGCCGCGGACGTACGTCTGCGCCACACCCGGCCCTACCGGCCGCAGACGAACGGCAAGGCGGAGCGCTTCATCCAGACCCTGCAGAACGAGTGGGCGTATGCCCGCCCCTACGGCTCCAACGCCGAACGCTTGCACGCGCTCCCGCGCTGGCTCTATCGCTACAATGCTCGCCGACCGCACGGCGGCATCGGCGGGACTGTCCCCGCCTCACGCCTGTAAACAACCTTCGTGGGAACTACACCTAGTCACCGGAGCTAGTAGCATTGCGTATATGGTCAGCAACGCCCTTCCTTGGGATGAACCGCCCCGGGTTTAATGGAGACTCAGTTCATTGAGTCCCGGCGGAGGCCGGGACGGACTCACAATACTGGCTGGCTTCGTACTCGGCGGGTGGCACGTAGCCGATGGCGCTGCTGAGCCGGCGGTGATTGAACCAGTCGACCCACTCGAGGGTGGCCAGTTCGAGGTCCTCGAGCCCTCGCCACGGGCCTCGGCGGTGCACGAGTTCGGCCTTGTAGAGCCCGTTCACCGACTCCGCCAGTGCGTTGTCGTAGGAGTCGCCGCGGCTGCCCACGGAACTGACCGCCCCGACCTCGGCCAGCCGCTCGGTGTAGCGGATCGAGAGGTACTGCACGCCGCGGTCGGAATGATGGACAAGCCCGCCGAAGGGGCCCTGCCTGCTCCACAGCGCCTGCTCCAGGGCGCCGAGCGCGAGCTCGGTGTGCAGCGAACGTGACGCCTGCCAGCCCACGATGTAGCGGGAGTAGACGTCGATGATGAAGGCGACGTAGACGAAGCCCGACGAGGTGCGCACGTAGGTGAGGTCAGCCACCCAGAGCCGGTTGGGGGTGGTCGCCCGGAAGTCGCGCTCCACCAGGTCCGCGGGTCTGGGCGCGTGCTCGTCGGGTAGCGTCGTGCGCCGGGGCTTCCCCCGCACGACCCCTGAGAGACTCAGCGCCCGCATCAGCCGCTCCACGGTGCAGCGAGCGACCGGGATGCCCTCGCGCGTGAGCTGGCGCCAGAGCTTGCGCGCGCCGTAGACCCCGAAGTGCTCGGCGTGGACCTGTCTCAGCTGCACCTGCAGTGCCTCGTCCCGTATGCGACGGGCCGATCGCGGGCGCTGCCGTGCGGCGTAGTACGTCGACGGGGCGACCTGCAGTTCGCGACAGATCGGCTCGACCCCGAAGCGCTCGCGGTGGGTCTCGATGAAGCGGGTCATTTCGGCAGTCGCGGGTCGAGCTCCCGTGCGAAAAAAACCGAGGCCGCCTTCAGAATCTCGTTGGCGCGGCGCAACTCGCGATTCTCGCGCTCGAGCTGCCGCAGCCGCTCCCGTTCCCCGGTCGTCAGCCCCGCTCGTGCGCCTGCATCGACCTCAGCACGCCGCACCCACGTCCGTAACGTCTCGGCGGTCATCCCGAACTTCGAGGCGATCGAGGTAATCGCTGCCCACTGCGACGCATGCTCGGCTTGATGCTCGAACACCATCCGCACGGCCCGCTCGCGGATCTCTGCTGGGTACTTGCCTCGTCGTGTCATCGCCCCATCCTCTCAGACGTTGGAGCCTCCAACATTCCCGGGGCGGTTCAGTGGTCTTCCATCGTGGTCCTCCTCGGTACTCGGGTCTGCGTGCGGCGGACGGTAGACGCCGCACGCGAGAGAGCCGAGGTGGGCATGGCGCGGTGCGTGCGCCCCATACGCGATACGATCGACGCATGTACGCCCCGGCTCGCCCGAGGACCGTCACCATTCGCCCGATGCGTCCCGGCGACGTGCGCGCCGCCGTGCGCGTCGAGCGCGACGCCTACGGATCGCAGAGTCCTCGCTCGGGATTCCGGCGCGAGCTGCTGAACGGGCTCGCGCAGTTCCTCGTGGCCGATGTCGGGGAGTCGGCTGCGGCCCCGCCGCGGGTGCGTAGCTGGTGGGCGCGGATGGTGCAGTTCATCCCGGACCGCCTGCCGATCGGCCCGGCGGGCGCGCCGATCGGCGGCTACGTGGGCGCATGGTTCACCCACGACCAGCTGCACCTCGTGACCATCGCCGTTGCGCCGCAGTACCACGGGCTCGGCATCGGCCAGGCGTTGCTGCTGGCCGTGTGCGACCTCGCCGTCGCGGCCGACCTCGACAGCGTCGCGCTCGAGGTGCGCACGACGAACGCGCGCGCAGTCAGCCTCTACGCGCGCTACGGGTTCCGCAGCCACGGCCGGCTTCGCCGCTACTACAAAGACAACGACGAGGACGCGCTCGTGATGCTCCTCGACGGCCTCGATACACCCGACGGACGCGCCGCTCTCGACGAGCGGCGCGCGGAGCACGCCCGTCAGTACGGCGAGGGGTTCGTGACGCGGACCGACTGACTAGCGCTCGCGCCCCTCTCTCGACTACAGCGACGCCTCCGCGTTGAGCAGCTCGACGAGGGCGCTGCGCTGCAGCTTGCCGTTGCGGGTGCGTGGAAGCTCCGCAACCGGCACGTACTGGTGCGGCTGCTTGTAGCCCGCGAGGCGCGCCTCGGCGTGGGCGCGCAGCGCCGCCTCCTCGAGGGTCACGCCCTCCTCGGGCACCACGCAGGCGGTGACCAGTGTCTTCGCGACGTCGATCTGCAACCCCACGACCGCCACCTCGGCGACGCCGGGCGCCGACTCCAGTGCAGCCTCGATCTCGACCGGTGAGAGGCGGTAGCCGAACGACTTGATCACGTCGTCGGCGCGACCGTGGAACCAGACGTAGCCGTCCTCGTCGAGCGCGGCGAGGTCACCCCCGGCGAACCACTCGCCGCGGTACACCGACGCCGCCTCGTCGGGCCGCCGCCAGTAGCCGAGCATCAGGCCGGGGTCGGAGCGATGCACCGCAAGCAGGCCGACCTCGCCCGGCGGCAGCGGCTCCGCGCCGCCGTCCTCGGGCAGGATCGCGACGCGGCGGCCGGGCTGCGGCTGCCCCGGCGAGCCGGCCCGCACCGGTGTGGCCGGCCCCGAGGAGACGTAGGTGCTCACCTCGGTCATGCCGAGCGCCTCGTACATCTCGACGCCGATGCGTTCGAGCCACTCGCCCCGCAGCGCGGGGAGCAGCGGCTCGCCGGCGCACAGGCAGTGGCGCAGCGACGAGAAGTCGTGCTCCTCGGGCGAGCCATACTTGAGGAGCTGGCGGTGCACCGTCGGCACGGCGGTGAAGACGGTGATGCGATGCTGCGTGATGAGCGACGCCCAGACCGCCGGGTCGGGCGGACCCCCGTAGAGCATCGCGTGCCCGCCCGAGGCCCAGACGTCCATCAGCCCGACGCCGAGGGTGTACGACCAGTTGAGTGTGCCCGCGTGCAGCGCCACGTCGGTGGGGCCGAAGCCCTGCCACGCCCCCCACATCAGCGCGCGCCCGTAGAGCGTGCGCTGCGCGTGCAGGACGCCCTTCGGCCGCGCCTGCGTGCCCGAGGTGTAGATGAGGAACGCCGGGTCCTCGGCCGCCGTCTCCGGCAGCTCTGCGCTCCCGTCGAGCGTGTCGAGGTCTTCGGGATGCAGTTCGAGGCCCTCGAAGCCGAGCACGGCAAGCTCGCGCGTGGTGAACGCCGCGCGCGGCTCCGCGTCGGCGACGAGGAACGCTGCCTCGCCCTCCGTGAGCTGCGGCGACGCCGGGATCGGTACGAGCCCGGCCGCGTTCGCGCCGAAGAAGGCGAACGCGTAGGCCGGCGAGTGCGGCAGCCGCACGAGCACACGGTCGCCCGGCTCCAACCCGCGCGCGAGGAGCCCTCGCGCGACGCGCTGCACGCGCTCCCAGACCTCGGCGTACGTCCACGACTCGGCGTCGTCGGGCCCCTGGCCAGACAGGAACGTGAACGCCGGGCGGTCCGCGTGGTCGGGGTCACTCGCCCAGCCCTCGAGGCACGCGCGCGCGAGGTTCAGCGAGCCTTCCACGGGGGTGCGTAGGACCGTGCCCGGCGCGATCGCCGGCCCGACGCCGCTCACGACCGCTCCGCCGCTTCGACGACCGCGGACATCGAACCCTTCGAGGCGGGGATGCGCGGGTCGGCGCCATGGCCGTGGATCTTGCCCTGGTCGAGCGTCACGCGATCGTGGTCGGCGGTCTCGACGACGACGCGGCCGGCGCTGTCGACGATGCTCGCGAGGGCGTACGACTTCTCACGCCCGTAGCCGAAGATCTTGCCCAGCATCTCGATCACGTACGCGTACGTGTGGTGGTCGTCGTCGAGCAGCACGAGGTGGTAGAGCGGCTCGATCGCCGACTCGGGCTCTCCGGCATGATGCGGGGCCTCACGAGGCGCCTCGACGGGTGCGGGCACGGATCCGGGTCCGACGGTAGTCACGGCGGTATTGTCGGCCCTGCGCGGCGCGCGTCAAACGGGCTGCGCGCTGCGCGTCGACGGGGGACACGCCCGTTAGGGCGCGTCGAGCTCCCGTGCGAAGACCTGCGGCTCCCGCCGCAGGCTCAGCGCGACGCTGCCAAGACGCTCGTACGCCTCGTCGGAGCCGACGCGCACCTGCAGGTCGGCGCCGTCACGGGTGCGCACGCGCAGCATCTGGTCGTGGCCGTAGAAGGTGCGGCCCAGCACCTCGCCGGGGACGCCCGGCTCTCCGGCGTGGCCGATGACCACGTCCTCCGGCCGGATCACGACGGCGCACTCGGCTGCGTCCGCGGGCGCCGGATGCTCGCCGAACGGACTGCGGACGCGCCCGTCGCGAACGGGCGCCGACAGCACGATCGCGTCGCCGATGCTCGTCGCGATGTGCAGGGTGCGCGGTTCGCGGTAGATCGCCTCGGGCGTCCCGCTCTGCTCGACGCGCCCCTGCCACATGAACGCAACACGGTCGGCCAGCGACAGCGCCTCCTCCTGCTCGTGCGTCACGAGGATCGCCGTCGCTCCCGCGCGCCGCACGATCTCGCGCACCTCGACGCGCAGGCGCGCCCGCAGCCCGGCGTCGAGGTTCGAGAACGGCTCGTCGAGCAGCAGCATGCGTGGGCCGGGCGCGAGCGCGCGCGCGAGCGCGGCGCGCTGCTGCTCGCCGCCGGACAGCTCGTGCACGCTGCGCTCCGCGAGGCCGGTGAGGCCCGTGAGGTCCAGGACCTCGCTTACGCGCTCACGGCGCTCGCGGCCGCTGCGGACCCCCCCGCGCAGGCCGTACGCGACGTTCTCCGCGACGTTCATGTGCGGGAACAGCGCGTAGTCCTGGAACACCATCCCGACATCGCGGCGGTCGGGCGGCACAAACGTCGAGCCGCCCGCGGCGGGCTCCCCGAACAGCTCGAGCGTGCCGCCATCGGGCCGCTCGAAGCCGGCGATCAGCCGCAGCGCGGTGGTCTTCCCCGATCCGCTCGGCCCGAGGATCGCGCAGAACTCCCCGGCTTCGACCTCAAGGCTGAAGTCGTCGACGGCCGTCACCCCGCGGTAGTGACGCGAGAGCCCGGTGGCGCGCAGCGCGGGCGGGCGGTCAGGCATCGCGTCTCGTCACGGCAAGCACGGCGAGCGGGAGGGCAGAGAGCGCGATGAGCGCGAGCGCGGGCAGCGCCGCCTGCGCGAAGAACGCCTCGCTCGACGCGCTCCACACGCGGGCCGCGAGCGTTTCGAACCCGATCGGGCTCAGCAGCAGCGTGGCGGGCAGCTCCTTCATCGCCGTGAGGAAGACGAGCACGGACCCCGCGAGGATGCCGCGGGCCGTCAGCGGCAGCGTGATCGAGTGCAGCACCTGCCACGGCCGTCGCCCGAGCCCGCGCGCGGCCTCCTCCATCGAGGGGCGCAACTGCAGCATCGAGACGCGCGTCGCGCCCACGGCCTGCGGGAGGAACAGCAGCGCGTACGCCAGCACGAGCAGTGTCAGCGACTGGTAGAGCAGCCCCGTACCCAGCGCCGCGAACACCAGCGCCAGCGCCACGACGAGCCCCGGCAACGCGAAGCCCGTGTAGCTCAGCGCCTCCAGGGGCCGCGTCAGCGCGAAGCCGCGGTGCCGCGTCGCGAGCAGCGCGACGGGGAACGCAGCGACGGCTGCGACGGCGGCGGCAAGCCCCGCGGCAAGCAGCGAGTCGCCCGCGGCGCTCAGCACGCCTCGCACCGCCTCGCCGGCCGCGAGCCCGCGCACGAGCCAGTAGCCGAGCAGCGCGACGGGCATCGCCAGCGCGAGCGCGAGCACGCCGGCGACAAACGCGAAGGCGGGCCAGCGCCACCGTCCGAGCGCGTGCGGCGTCGCCGTCCGCGCGGCCCGCCCGCCGCCGTGGGCGGCGTGGTAACGCGTGCGCCCGCGCGTCCACATCTCGAGCACGACGAGCGTGAGCGCGAGACTCACGAGCACGAGTGCGAGCGCCGCGGCGCCGCTGAGGTCGAAGCCGGCCTCGTAGCGCACGAAGAGCGCACGCGTGAGCGAGTCGTAGCGCAGCAGCGCGACCGCGCCGAAGTCTGAGATCGCGTACAGCGCGACAAGCAGCCCGCCCGCCGCGAGCGCGGGCCGCAGCTGCGGCAGCACCACGTGCCGGAACGTGTGGATGCGGCCGTGGCCAAAGCCGCGCGACAGCTCCTCGAGCCGCGGATCGAGCCCGGCGATCGCCGGGCGCAGCGTGAGCAGCAGGTACGGGTACGTGAAGAGCGCGAGCACCGCGGTCGCGCCCCAGAAGCCGTAGATCGACGGCAGCCGCTCGACGCCGAGCGGAGCGAGCGCGTCCTGCAGCAGCCCGCGCGGCCCGAACGCGGACACCGCGAGCCACGCCGCGATATACGACGGGATCGCGAGCGGCAGCGCGGCGAGCACGGCCATCAGCCGCCTCGCCGGCAAGTCCGTGCGGACCGTGAGCCATGCGATCGGTAGTGCGAGCGCGGCGGCGAGGGCAGTGGCGGCGAAGGCGAGCGCGGCGGTGTTCCGCACCAGCCGCAGCGTCGAGCCGGCCAGCAGCGCGTCCCACGCCGCCTCGGGCGACTGTCCGGCCCGCACGAGCAGATAGACGGGCGGGATGACGCACGCCATCCCCACCAGGATGGCGGGGATCCACAGGGCGGCAGAGGGGCCTCGTTCGCCGGGCAGCCGGGCGCGCACGGCGCGTCGCAGCGGCAGCGCGGCTTCACGAACAGTCATCGACGCTCCTCGCTGGGTCCCGGGGCGCGTAGCAGCGTACGTAGGATGTTAGCCTTGGCTAACGGTGACGAATCGTAACAGCATTCCGGGCAACGCGCCCCTGCCGTATGGCCATTCCCACCAAAACTGCGCGCCAATCGACGCTCGCACCGTCGCTCCCGTGATGCCCGCACGATGCATCGCGGCTTTCACGGCCGCGCCGGGGCCGTTTCGGGGCCGCGCCGAGGCCGCCCGGCGGGTCGTACACTCTGGGCGCGAGGTGCGTGATGACCAGCCAGCCCGACTACGACGTCGAAGTCGCCGTCATCGGCGCGGGCGCCCTCGGCACGGCCGTCGCCGCCACGCTCGCACCCGACCACTCGGTGCTCGTCGTCGAGCGCCACGAGGGCAGCGGGCGCGAGACGAGTTCGCACAACAGCGGCGTCATCCACGCCGGCATCTACTACCCCACCGGCTCGCTCAAGCACCGCGCATGCATCGAGGGCAACGCGCTGCTATACGAGTGGTGCGAGCAGCGCAACGTCGTGCATCGCCGCTGCGGCAAGCTCATCGTCGCGCTCGCCGGAGACGAGCTTGACGGCCTCGACGCCGTGGTGGAGCAGGCCGGCGCGAACGGGGTGCCCGGCATCTCGCGGCTCACGGGCGCCGAGGCGCGCGCGTTGGAACCGGCTGTCCCGGCTGCCGGCGCGCTGCTCTCCGCGAGCACGGGCGTCGTCGATCAGGCCGGGCTCGTGCGCTCGTTCGAGGGGGCAGCGATCGAGGGCGGCGCGCTCTTCGCCTACCACCACGAGGTGCTGGCCGCCGTGCGTGACGGCGCGGGCTTCCGCCTCGAACTGCGCGATGCCGACGGGCAGCGCTCGGAGCTACGGTCGGCGGCGCTCGTCAATGCCGCGGGCCATGGCGCGCCCGGGATTGCGGCCGCCCTCGGCTACCCCCTCGACGGCGAGGGCGAGGCGCCCCGGCTGCGCCAGACGGCGAGCCGCGGGCGCTACTACGACGTCGTCGGCCCCGGCTTCGCGCAGGCCGTGACGCGGCTCATCTACCCGCTCCCCGACCACGCCGGCGCCGCGCTCGGCGTGCATCTCACGATCGACACCGACGGCGCGCTGCACCTCGGCCCCGACGCAACCTGGCTCGACGATGACGCGCCGCTCGACTACCGCAACAACGACGCGGCGCGCGCCGCGTTCCTGGCGGCCGGCCAACGCCTCCTGCCGGCGCTGACCGACGACGACCTGGCCCCCGGCCAGGTCGGCTACCGCCCGAAGCTCCACGACGCAGGCGAGCCCCAGGCGGACTTCCTCGTGTGGCGCGACGGGGGCTACGTCCACCTCGGCGGTATCGAGTCACCCGGCCTGACGAGCGCGCTCCCGCTCGCGAACCTTGTCGCCGACCTGCTGCGCTGAAGGCTCCGTCTACGCGAGGGCCCAGTCGAGCACGAGGTCGTCGGCGGGCATGTTGAAGTCCAACCGCGCCTCACTCAGTACGTCGCGCCCGAGGCGTGAGGCACGTCGATAGCCGATGGGGTGAGCTCGATGTGCACGCGCGCGTCGGAGACCCACGGCGTGCCGTCCTCCGTCGTGAACATGAGCACCGCATCCTCGCGCCCGTACACGACTGGCGTGCTGGCGATCCCGAGAGCATGAGCGCGTTCAAGGAGCACGGTGTCGGGAGCCAACGGAGCGCCGTCCCGAGTGGTCAGGAGGTGCCGGTCACCCCAGTGGATCGTCGTCGTGTCTGCACCTGTGTCCACGAGAAGCTGAACCTCGCCGGCGACACCGAGACCGGGCAGTATCACCCTCGCGCGAATGTAGGGCCGCCTCCGGGTCCCCTGGAAATAGCCCCGTGCGTGTGGCACGGCAGCCTACAGCAACCAGGTCTGTTCTTCGGTCGTCAAGTGTTCCAGGAACACGCTGTGCGGGTCTCCCCCAGCGTCGACGACGGCCTGCCGAACCTCCTGGGCGTTATCCCCGTGCGCAACGACACGCTGATGCAGCATTCCGATCCACTCGTCCGGATACTGCTGCTCCAACTCTTCACGATGCGCTTCAAGGTGCCGCCGGTTGGCCTCGGACTCGCGCAAGCCCTCCATCGCGCTCTCGATGCCCCCGAAGGGCTCGAGAAGTTCTTCGAGCTCTTCCTGTGGAATGATCCGAGCCACGTGTCTGTGCATCCCGTCCGTGGGCGCCGAGGGAGCGGAACCGTGCCCACCGCATGCGCAGGGTACCTGAATTCTCTATCCGTTACGTTCGTAGCTGGGTGCGTCCCGAGGTTGCGTGAGAGACGGTCGCGACGAGCCAGGAGGGGCCAGTGGAGGGACGCTCAGCGCACGCTCGGGTCGTACTCCGTGCCGATGTGCCCGAGCTCCTCGAACCGCCGGTACTCCGCGTCGCTGAAGCCGAGCAGCTCGCGGTAGACGTAGTCGTTGTGCTCGCCCAGGAGCGGCGCGTGACGCGCGGGTGGCTCAGGCGTCGCGCTCGCCTTCCACGCGCGCCCGACCTGCCGATGCGTGCCCGCCTCGGGCGTGGCTATGGTCTGGAAGAACCCCCGTGCCTCGTGGTGGCGGTCCTCGAAGGTGTCGGCGTCGTTCATGACCGCGCCGGCCGGCACGCCTTCGTACTGGAGGCGCTGCATGACCCATCGCGCGTCGCGGATCGAGGTCCACTCCGCGATGATCGCGTCCAGCTCGCGGCGGTTCGCGTGCCGGCTTGCCATGTCGCGGAAGCGCGGGTCGTCGACGAGGTCCTCGCGGCGCATCGCCTCGCAGAAGCGGCGCCACTCCTCCTCGTTGCGCACGGCGATGGTGACCCAGCGGTCGAGGCCATACGAGGGGTAGACGTTGTGCGGGGCGAGCCGGGGGTGGTCGTTGCCCATCTTCTCCCAGGTGCGCCCGTTCATCGTGTAGTCCATGACGAACTCGCCGAGCAGCGGCACGAAGTTCTCCGCCGTCGCGAGTTCGACAAGCAGGCCCTTCCCGGTGCGCTCGCGGTAACGCATGCCCATCAGGAACGCGTAGGCCGAGCCCACCCCGGACGCCGCGTCCGAGGGCACCCCCGTCGGCGCGTACTCGTAGCTGAGCTCGGGGTAGGAACGGATTGCCGGATGCCCTGCGAGCGCCTCCATGTGGTGGCCGAACGTGCGGTAGCCCCGGTAGGGGCCCTCGATCCCGAATGCCGGGATGCGCACCATCACGAGGCGCGGGTTCACCGCTCCGAGCTGCTCCCAGCTGACGCCGTGCTTCTCGATGTTGGGCGGCAGGTTGTTCTCCATCAGCCCGTCCGAGGCCTGTACGAGCCGCTGCAGGACCTCCTGCCCTTCGGGGCGGGTGAGGTCGACGGTCATCGAGAGCTTGTTGCGGGCGTGGTGGTTGAAGGTGCCGGCGCGGTTCCACGGCCGCTCGCCCGCCTCGTCGTCCGGGTACGCCGACGCAATGCGTTTTTGCGCCTCGATCAGCGACGCGGGTGGGCGCGCGACGGTGCCGCGCGTGTTCGACGCGAAGTGCTGCAGCGACTCCACGCGGATCACCTCGGCGCCCCACTCGGCGAGGTGCATCGTCGAGTACGGTCCGGCGAAGACGACCGTGAAGTCGAGAATGCGCACGCCCTCCAGCGGCAGCCGCTCGCGCTTCGCCGGTGGTGGCGAGGCGGCCCGCGCCTGCCGTCCGGGCAGGCCGTCGAGGACCGCGCGGGTGTGCTCGCCGAGGCGCGGCGCGCGACGCCGCTTCGGCATCGGCTCCTCGTCGCGGTAGAGCGTGTGGTGGTAGCCGGGGTACTGGAGCGGGCCGGTCTCGGGGTGGTCGATGGTCTGGAAGAACCGCCGGTACGTGAAGTTCTCGTCCTCGAGCAGGTCGGCGATGGAGTTGATCGGGCCGCCCATCACGCCGAATTCCTGCGAGGCGTCGCGGATCTCGCGCTTCGTACGCTCGGCCATCCACGGCAGCAGGTAGTCCAGGAACTGCGCGTAGCGCTCCGGCTTCGAGCGCTCCGCGAGCGTGCCCCACTCCTCGGTGTCGAGGAGGTCCTCGCGGCCAATCATGCGCAGCGTGCGATCCAGCCGGTCCGCGCTGCCGCCCATCAGGTAGAAGCCGTCCTTGCAGGGGAGCGAGCCGGAGCCGACGGCCCAGCCAAGCGGCATGCGTCCGAGGACGCGTCCCGCGTACTGGTACCCCATCAGCCTCGACAACCGCATGTCGATGGAGTGCGCCGCCGTCTCGTAGATGCTGACATCCACGTGCTCGCCATGGCCGGTCGCCTCGGCCGCGCGCAGCGCGACGGCGGTGGCGAGCGCGCCGGAGTAGCCGGCGTGGTAGCTGGTCACGCGACCCGCCGTCTTGAGCGGGTAGTGGTCGGCGTTGCCGGAACTCGCCATCGGCCCGCCCATCGCGTACAGCGTGAGGTCGGTGCCCTCGAAGTCGCGGTAGGGGCCGGTCTGCCCGAAGTTGGTGATCGAGGTCATGACGAGCTTCGGCTGCACCGCGCGCAGCACTTCGTAGCCGAGCCCCAGCCGCTCCATGACGCCGGGCCGGTAGTTCTCGACCAGCACGTCGGCCGTCGCGACGAGGTCGAGCAGGCGCTCGCGGCCCTCGTCGGTGCGGAGGTCGAGGATGACGCTGTGCTTGTTGGTGTTGAGGAAGAGGAACACGCCCGAGCGGTCGAGCCCGGGCACGTCGCCGAAGAACGGGGGCAGTGCCCGCGCGGGATCGCCGCCGGGGCGCTCGACCTTGATCACCTCGGCGCCGGAGTCGGCGAGGACGCGCGTGCAGAACGGGCCCGCCGCGTGTTGCGTCAGGTCGATCACGCGTACGTCGTCCAGCGGCATGAGTGTGGTCATTGGTGGCCCGCCGGATTCTACGCGGTCGGCGGGAGGGCCGTGGCGAACCCGATGGATCGGCCTCGCGCCTTCACATGCCGGCGGCTGGTCTCCGAACATGGACTAGTCTAGACTAGTGCGCACTAGTCTAGGTGGAGAGACCATGACGACTGAACGCACGGAACCGCGCCCCGCCTGGACAGTCGCCGAGGCCAAGGCGCGACTGTCCGAGATCCTGCGGCTCGCCGAGGAGGAGGGGCCGCAACGCATCGGTGTCCGCAACTCGTTCGTCGTCGTCCCCGAGAGCCTCTGGCAGGAACGCGAGCCGCCGCCAAGGATTCCATTGGGCCGGTGGCTCGTCGAGAACATGCCCCGCGGCACGAATTTCGATGTCCCGCGGGAGCGCCACTCCAATAGGCCCATCCCGTTCGTCGACGATGATGACGAATGAGCGGCTACGTCCTCGACACCAACGTCATCTCAGAGACGACACGTGAACTCCCGGACGCTCGTGTTGTCGCGTTCCTCACTCAATCAGACGACGCCTGGCTACCGTCGGTGGTTGTACATGAGCTCGAATTCGGACTGCGACTGCTTGCTCCCGGCCAGAGGCGCGATCGGCTCGTTGCTGCTCACGAGCGCATCCTTGCCCGGTACGGTGGACGAATCCTCTCACTCGACCGGGCAGGTGCGGAGTGGGCTGCGCGATTCCGCGCCGATGCCCGCATGTCCGGCCGTGTGATCGACCTCGGTGACGCACTCATCGCCGGCACAGCGAAGGCGAACGACCTCGCCGTCGCCACCCGCAACGTCCAGGACTTCGAGGGCCTCGAGGTGGACATCGTCAACCCGTGGGACCCCGCCTGACGGCTGCGCCGCGCATGACGCCACGGCGCGGACTCCGTAGGCTGGCGCCATGAACCTCCTCGAAGACCCCGGCCGCTTCCACTGGAAGTGGATCGTCATCGCCGTCGGCCTGCTTGTCGTCTACGCCATTGAGCGGTCCGTGCGCACCGGCGTGCTGTTCTAGCCCGCCCGCAGCTCCCAGGCGCGACCCCTCGCATGGACCTGGCCCACCCCTCTGCCATCGAGCGCTGGCTCCTCGACCACGCCTCGCCGGAGCCCCTCGACTCCGCCCGCGCGCTCTACGAGCTCATGCCACGCCAGCGCGGCGGCCAGCTCCCGTTCGTCGACGTGCCCTACGACGCTCGACGCGAGGAGCACTGGGCCGAAGCCGCCCGCGTCGCCGACTACGTCGCGCACGCGCCCGAGGGCGCGCGGCGGGTCCTCGACGTCGGGCCCGGCGATGGCTGGCCCGCGCTCCCCATCGCTGCGGCGCGCCCGGACCTCGAGGTCGTGGGCGTCGACCCGGCCGGCCAGCGCACGCGAGTGTGCGCCGCGAACGCGGCGCGGCTCGGGCTAGCTCACGCCTCGTTCGTGACCGGCGATGCCACGGCGCTGCCGTTCGCCGACGCCTCGTTCGATCTCGTCACTGCGGCGTCCGCGCTCGAGGAGGCAGCCGATCCGGAGGCCGTGTTCGCCGAACTGCGTCGCGTGCTGCGCGAGGGCGGCTTGCTGCGTGCCTCGTACCAGGACTGGCGCCTCGCCGCGCCCGAGATCGAGACCGTACTGCTGTGGGACGGCGTCGCCCGCCAGGGCCGGCCCGACGCGACTCCCGTGCGGCTCTACACCTACGTGCACCGGCTCCAGGATCCCGCCATCGAGCGGCGCTGGACGCTCGAACTGCCCGCCGAGGGCGAGGCCGTGCAGCTCCACCAACGCGCGCTCGAGGGGTCCGCCGCAGGCCGGCGCGCGTACGGCGAGACACTGCTCACACCTGCGCTCGTGGCGGACCTCGGCGTGCCGCTGCTCGAACGCCTCGTGCCGCTCGCGAGGCGTCGCACGGTCGTCGAGATGCAGCGGTGGACGACGGAGTGGCTCGTCGAGTCGCTGGAGGCAGCGGGCTTCCGCGAGGTGCGGCCCACGGCGCACCCCGGCGACATCGCCCGCCACGTCGCGCGCGAACTCATCGCGCGCGGCGACGCGGACGCCGTCGCCCCGCACTTCGCTGCGCTGACGACCGCCATCGGCGTCGCGGCCGGCCGCCGGGCGGGCCGCGAGATGGTGGAGGCGCGGCGATAGCCGGGCGCGAGCCTCGCGCTACGCCGGGCCGATGATGCGCTGCATCTCCTCGTCGGTGAACGCGCGCAGCGTCTCGCTGGTGACGTTGCCCGTCTGGGCGATGTTGAACGCGCCGTTCATCATCGCCTCCTCGCTCGGCGCCTCGACGACCGTCACCAGGTCGTAGTGGCCCTGCGTCCAGTAGTGACCGAGCACCTCGAAGCCCGCGGCCTCGTTGAGCTCGCGGATCTCCTCGGCGCGGTGCACGGTCTCCTTCAGTCGCTTCCGACCCTCGTCGGTGAACCGGTAGAGCACGACGTAGCGCGGCATCGCTCTCCTCCTCGCCTGCGCGGTGAGCGTACCGCCGCACGGCCGCGGCGAGTACCCGTGTGGCGCCTCGACGCGTTGCGAGGCGCGTAACATCGGGGCGACAAGAAGGGTGGCGACCGCCGTGATGACGCTGATACGGCTGGAGGCCGAACAGCGGCGCACGCAGCGCAGCGGCGTGCGGCCCTCGCGCCGCTTCGACTTCTCGCCGGCGATGGCCGCGATGCGCGACCAGGACCTCGACCCCCACGCGACGGCGCTACAGCTCATCTTCGGGCCCGTGCCCGCCCTCGGCGCGGACGGCGTACGCGTCGAACGCTTCGTGTTTCGCGTCGCTGCCAGCGAGCCAGGCATCGAGGTGGAGGCGGAGCTGCTGCCCGGCCAGATCGCCGAGGAGGAGTGGCGCACGCTCACCGCCCCTCGCTGGATCCGCGACCGGATCCGGATGGGGTAAGCGGGCTTCAGGGTTGCTGCAACTCCGGGAAGTACGTCCGGTAGAAGCCGCGATCACGCGTCATGAACGCGTCGGCGGCGACGACAGCGTGAGCCCCGATGAGGAAGTCGGGGATGACCCGCGCCCTGGGCCCACCTGCCTCGCGATAGCGTTTCCAGCGTAGGCCCGCCTCATAGGCAATCGCCGTGTTGATCGACACGGTAGCAACGTTCAGTTCGCGCAGGGCCTGATCGAGTCCCGCTCGGTCTGGAAAGGCAGGCACAAGCTCCGCGTACACGATGTCGCAAGCGACGATCGCCCCCACGTCGTAGGCCGTGTGAAGACGCTCCGTTGACTCAGCATGAAAGGGCGAGTCTGACCGGAACAAGTCAAACAGCACGCTGGTGTCAACTGCCGTGATCACCGGCCGCGAATCTCCTCGATGTACGCGTCGATGTCGGCGTCGAACACGCCATCGAGGATCCCGGCGACACGGTCGACCGGGTGCTCCGCGACGGTGCGCTTGCGGATCAGCAGTCCGTCATCGGTCGGCGTGATCTCGACCTCGACGTTGTGGTTCATGCCGAATCGGTCCCGCAGTGCCTTCGGGATGGTGATCTGGCCTCGTTCGGAGATCTTCATCGGCTCAGTCCAGTATGAAATGCGCACCCGGCGATTCGTACCGAGCCTAGCATACCGGCAGCGCCTGCCCCGGTGCCCCGCGCGCCTACTCGTAGATCACGTCCCCACGGTGCAGGCGGTACGCCGTGTCGTACGTCTGCTCCGCCGAGCGCACCGTCGGCGAGTGCGCCGTCAGGAAGCGCGCCGCGCCGATCAGCACGTGCCCGCCCTCCGGCCGCTCCCCGAAGTGCTCCGCGAGCCGCACCGCCGCCTCGAAGATCTGGAACTCGTGGAACCCCGAGTCCTCGCGCAGCAGCGCCGTCCCCAGGCCCGCGACGAGCTCGTCGCGGCCGCCCGCCGCGAGCAGGTCGACCGCGTGGCCCGCGGTCTCGTCGACGCGCTGCTGACGGTCGAACTCCGCGAGCAACGCGTCGAGGTCGCCCGCGCCGTTGCCGTTGGTGGCCAGGCTCGGAATCGGCTGCTTCGGCACGTTGAGGAAGCGGTCGAGGTACACCGCGGCCGCGCCGTGCAGGACACCGCGCGCCAGCTCCCGCGAGGGCGCGCGACGCATCGCCTGGAACAGCGCGTGGGCGTACGTGAACGTGTGGTGCACCGTGTCCCAGTCGCTAAACTCGTTGGCGACGTGGAAGTGCACGGCACGGCGCGCCGCCGCGTACGCCACTGCCGCCGACAGCTCGACCAGCGGCGCTCCCGCGCGCGCCGCCTCGACGACCCCACGCAGCGACACGCGCGGCTCGTCGTCGAGGATCGACTCGGCGAGCGGGATGTGGCCGTCCCACCCCTCGTTCCGCTCGCCGCCCTCGGCGAGCGCGGCGTCGAGGGCCGCGTCGGACTCGGCGATCAGCCCCGGCAGGTCGACCGGGTGCTGCCAGCTCGCGGCCTCCTCCATGCGCTCGGCGCCGGCGATGAGCGGGATGATGCTCGGCAGGATCGCTTCGGCGTGCTCCCACCCGACGTGGTCGACGAGCTCGAACGCTTTGTTCGCGAAGTCGAGCGTGTGGCCGACGTCCATGAAGACGTGATCCGTGCTCGCCGCGAAGACCATGTCGGCGACCTGCTCCGGGGCGAGGCCGATCGCCACCGCCGTGCGCAGCGTGCGCTCCGCCGGGTCCTGCGAGCGCGTCTCCATGAAGCGCCGGAACCACGCGCGGTACATCTCCGGCCGTTGCTCCGAGGTGTCGAGCGGGTCGAGGTCGAAGTCCGGCGGCTCGCCCGCCGTCGAGCGCGCGACGTGCATGAGCCCCTGGTAGAGGCCGCGCGTGCGGTCCTCCGCGGCCAGCACGGGGAGCGTGTTCGCCATCGCGGTGAGGATGGAGAGGCCGGTGCTCCAGCCGTTCGCGCGGTTGCGCGTGCCAAACAGCGCCGCGCGTTCGAGCAGCGGCCCCGTCGCGTCGAGCTCGTCGAGGCCGATCACGGACTTGGCGAGCACGAGCCGGATGTTCTGTTCCAGCCCCTCGTCCAGCTTGCGCAGCCAGTGCGCCTCGCGGTCCGACTCGTGCGGCACCGGGTCGACCCAGACCTCGCCGTCGCGCACCTCGACGTCGAACGAAGTGACATCGTCGGCGAACGGGTCGAACGTCGAGCCGCCGGCAAGGTCGAAGCGGGCGTGATGCCAGTGGCAGGTCAGGATGCCGTCGCGGATCGTGCCCTGGCTGAGCGGGAAGCCCATGTGCGGGCAGCGGTTGTCGAGCGCGTAGACCTCGCCGTCCACGACGAAGACGACGATGGTGCGCCCGCCGGCCGACACCACGCGCGGCGCGCCGCCCTCGAGGTCGGCGAGCGGCCCGACGTGGACCGTCGCGCCGCTGGTCTCGGTGTGGGAAGTGGTGGTCGTCATGAGATGCCTCCGTGGGTGAGTACGGGTCGAGTATAGAAGCGCAGCCAACCGCTGACGCCGCTTCCGCGCCCAGAGGTCGCGAGGCACGCGTCGCGGCCATGCGATGATGGGCAGCGAGTTGCGGAACGCGATCCGACTGGCCGGGAGCGCCGAGGCTCGATTGCCGGCCCGGGATGGCTGGTCTGCGATGGAATGGGACGACGGCGGTGAAGCGAGTATTCGCGGCGAGCGTGCAGCAGGAAGACGACTGGTATGTCGCGCAGGCGTTAGAGGTGGATGTCGCGAGCCAGGGCGACACCCTCGAAGCCGCCCTGGCGAACCTGCGGGAAGCGCTGGAGCTGTACTTCACACCACCGGTGGCCACGGACGCTCCTCGAATGCACCAGGTCGAGGTAGAGGTTGCCGCCGGTTAGGCCGCTTTCCTATCGAGAGGTCGCGTGGAAGCTCTGGCGACCGGGTTCACCCGAGATCAACATTCCTCCCGCGCGCCCACGAACGCGTGCTGCGACGCCCCGCGCCCGCGGGTGAGCAGCAGGAACACCATCCGCAGGCGATCGGGCCTCTAGACTTCGACGCGCCGCGGCGGGAATCGCAGCGGGCAGCGTGCAAACGACAACGCGCGAACGGTCGCGTGCAGGGAATGGAGTGAGCGATGGCAGACCCCATCCGCGTTGGCATCGTGGGCGCGACCGTGACGACCGGGGGGAGCGGCTGGGGCGCGAACGCCCACGTGCCCGCGCTCCACGCCCTGCCCGACTACGAGCTCGTGGCGGTCTGCACCGCGCACGAGGACACGGCGAAGGCCTCCGCCGAGCGCTTCGGCGCGGCCCTCGCCTTCCACGACATCGACGCGATCGTGGCGCACCCGGACATCGACCTCGTCGTCGTGTCGGTGCGCGTGCCGCTGCATCACCAGCTCGTGATGGCGGCGCTGCTCGCGGGCAAGGACGTGTTCTGCGAGTGGCCGCTGGGGGCCACGCTCGCGGAAGCCGAGGAGATGGCGGACCTCGCGCGCGAGCAGTCGCTGCGCACGGCCGTCGGGCTCCAGGGGCGCAGCGACCCGAGCATTCGCTACGCTCGCGACCTCGTCGCGCAGGGGTACGTGGGCGAGGTGTTGACCGCGAATCTGAGCGTGATGACGGGGGCGGTGCTCGAGCGCGGCGCCGGCCGCATCTGGCAGGCAGTGCGCGCGAACGGCGCGAACCCGCTCACGATCGCGGGCGGGCACGCGATCGACGCGCTCTGCGCGATCCTCGGCGAGATCACCGAGGTCTCCGCGCGCGTGACCACGCGCATCACCGAGTGGCGCGACGAGGAGACCGGGCTCGATGTCCCCGTCGACGCACCAGACAGCATCGCCGTCGCCGGCCGCTTCGCGAGCGGCGCCGAGGCGGCGATACAGGTGGCGAGCGTGCCCGCGCACGCGACCGGTACGCGACTCGAGATCTTCGGCCGCGAGGGCGCGCTCTTCCTCACCGCGCCCTCGTCGAACATCGGGCCGAACCGCCTGCTCGGCGCGCGCGGCGGCGAGGTGCTCGACGAGCTGCAGCCGCCGGATGCGTACATGCTCGCCCCCGAGGGGACGCCGTCCGGCCCGCCGCGAAACGTCGCGCACGGTTACGCCCGGATGGCCGACGCGCTCGGCGCGGGCGAGGCGTACGCGCCCGGCTTCGACCTGGCCGTCACGCGGCACCGCCTGCTCGCGGCGATCGAGCGCTCCTCGGAGACCGGAGCGGCGGTGACGCTGCCCGCGTAGCCCGCCCCTCAACGGGCTCGTTCGGAGGCGCCTGCTCTATACTCCGCGCGGCACACAACTCGCCATGCGATCGGCAAACGACGCCGCGCCGAGCGCGGCTGGAGGACACATTGGACACGCGCCACCTGGGCAACTCGGGCCTTGAGGTCTCGGTCGTCGGACTCGGTACCAACAACTTCGGCGGGCGCATGGACCAGGAGGCGACCACGGCCGTCGTCCGCAAGTCCATCGACCTCGGCATCACGCTCTTCGACACCGCCGACATCTACGGCGGCGCACTCTCCGAGGAGTACCTCGGCCGCGCGCTCGGCGCCGACCGCCACGGCATCATCATCGCCACCAAGTTCGGCATGTCGATGGGCGAGGGGCCGTTCACGTCGGGTGGCTCACGGCGCTACATCATGACAGCCGTCGAGGACAGCCTGCGGCGGCTCCGCACGGACTACATCGACCTCTACCAGATCCACCAGCCGGACCACGACACCCCGCTCGAGGAGACCATGCGCGCCCTCGACGACCTCGTGCGAGACGGCAAGGTGCGCTACCTCGGCAACTCGAACTACGACGGGTGGGAGATCGCGAGCGGGCACTACATCGCGCAGCGCGACCACCTCACGCCCTTCATCTCCGCGCAGAACGACTACAGCCTGCTCGAGCGCAGCGTCGAGGCGGAGATCGGCCCGGCGTGCGAGGCGTTCGGCCTCGGCATGCTGCCGTTCTTCCCCCTCGCGAGCGGCCTCCTCACCGGCAAGTACAGCCGCAACGAAGCGGCGCCCGAGGGCACGCGCCTCGCCGGTAGGGCCAGGGGCGGGCGCATCACGAGCGACCGCAACTGGGACATCGTCGAGCGCCTCGACGCATGGGCGGTCGAGCACGACCACACGCTGCTCGACCTCGCGTTCGCGTGGCTCGCCTCGAAGCCCTTCGTCGGCAGCGTCATCGCCGGCGCGACGAAGCCCGAGCAGGTCGAGGCCAACGTCGCCGCGGGCGACTGGCGGCTCACGCCCGAGGAGATGGCAGAGGTCGACGCGATCGCCCGCTAGCTGGGCCACGGTGAGCGCTCAGCAAGCATGGCCGCGCCGGCCGTAGTCAGGGACGGCGAAGAGGACGCAGAGCGCAGCGAACGCCCTCATGGGTCGTCGTGCCACCAGGACTCGAGGATCCGCTCAAGCCCTTCTGCGACGGCTGCGGTTGCGTCGTCGCTCGTGTACGTATTGCCCCAGGCCCCCCCGTACTCGAGGTCGAGGCCCGCCCTGCCGGTACCGTCGGCCGGCTCGATCACGATGCCCGTCTCCCCGCCGGCGCCGGCCAGGCTCACCATCCCGTCAAACTGGGCGGTCCACACACCGGCGAAGATGAACGCGGCGCCTGGCGGGATGTCGAAGACGATGGCCCGGGAGACACCATCCTCCGTGAAGTCGATCGGGAAGCGGTACGTACCGGAGGGAATCGTGTCGCCCATCCGGGGAGCAGTCGCATCGGTCCACCAGTCGACCGGATCGCCGCAGTCGTCGAGGGTGACGTCGTTCGTCGCGACGTCCCCCAGCTCGTCGGGCGCACAGCCCGTGAAGGACGTGCCGGCCAGCGACACGGTCGTCAGGTTCTCGAGCAGGGCCAGCTTCGACGGGATCATGCCCGTAAGCACGTTCCCGCTGAGGTCCAGGGTCGTCAGCCCCGTGAGCTCGCCCAGGAGCCCCGACAGCTCACCGTCGAGGCCGAGGTCCGCCAGGTTCAGCGCGGTGACGCGCTGCGGCGTACCGGAGACGGTGACACCCATCCACTCGGACATCGGCTTCCCGGCCGCCCAGTTGAGCTTGCCCGTCCCGCGGATGGTGTCGCGGAGGCCCAGCAGCGACTCGCAGTCGCCGACGAGCTCGGTGTTGGTGGCCGGGTTCGTCACCGCGATCCCGGAGTCGCACGACACGACAGGCTCGGGCGGGCCTTGCGCGGTCGCGACGAGCGGAGGCGTCGAGACCCGCAACGCTTCGCCCTCCCCACTCGCGAGCACAAGCGCGACGACCACCACACCGACGATAGCCACGACCGCCACGACCGCCACGGCCGCACCGGCGACCGCGGCCGTCCCCAGCCCGACCCACACGAGCGGCCGGCCCACCACACGACAGCCGGGACGGCGAGTACCGCGCCGAGGCGGCGTCGCTCGGGGTCGGGGCGCCAAGCCGCCAGCTCGCGTCGGTCCGCAGATCGAGCTTCGCAAGCATGTTCGAGATGTGGTACTTCACCGTGTCGAGGCTGAGGCCGAGGCGAGCGGCGAGCTCGGCGTTCGTCCCGCCCTCGCGCAGCGCCTCGAGCACGCGCCACTCGGCCGGCGTCAGTACGTCGGGATGGCGCGGCCGACCACCACGGTTGCGGTCCATGGAGCCATGCTAGAACAGCGAGCGGGGAGGTTACCCCACCCGACCACCCTCGGACGCGACGCTCGCATCACCCGCCTGCTGCACTAACAGCGTGTCGGGAGTGGACTGCCGAGCCGCCCCCTCCGGGCACTCCGACGAACACAAGGACTCGTAGTACAGTCTCGCGGAAGGAGGTGAAGACGTGCCGGAAGCACCGACGCAAGACGAGGTTCTCTCCTGGTTCGACACGCTCAGCAACTGGGGCCGCTGGGGTGACGACGACACCCTCGGCACGCTCAACCTGATCACGCCCGAGAAGCGTCGCCAGGCCGCCTCGCTCGTGGAGGACGGCGTCAGCATCTCGTGCTCGCGCGTGATCCGGTGGCCCGGTCCCGCGCTCGCCGGGTCCAACCCGGTCATCACGATGGCGCAGAGCGGCGAGCGCTACGCCCTGGGCGACGAGGCGCCCGACCCGGACTTCCCCGGCGAGAACGCGCTGCAGTGGGCCGGCGAGCGGCTCTCCTTCATCTTCCACGGCAGCATCTTCACGCACATCGACGGCCTCGGGCACGTCTTCTTCCGCGGCCAGATGTACAACGGCCGCTCGGCCGGGCTGATCCGGACCTCGGACGGCGCGCTCGAGCAGACCTCGGATGTGATGCGCGACGGCATCATGAGCCGGGGCGTGCTGCTCGACATCGCCCGCCTGCGTGGCGTCGAGTCACTCGACCCGATGGATGGCGTCTTCCCCGAGGACCTCGAGGCTGCCGAGAAGGCGCAGGGCGTGCGCGTGGAGGAGGGCGACGTACTGCTGCTGCGCACCGGCTACGGCGCGCAGATCGAGGCAGCGATGGCCGCCGGCGAGGAGCCGCCCGAGGAGCACTCCGGCTACCACGTGGCGTGCATGCCGTGGATCCGCGAGCGCGGCGTCGCGCTGCTCGCCTCCGACGTCGTCAACGACATGAGCGACCGGCCGTACCCGAAGACGCGCCTGCCGGTGCACGAGATCGCGCTGGTGGCGATGGGCCTGCGCCTGATCGACAACGCCCACCTCGAACGCCTCGCCGAGGCGTGCGCGGAGCGCAGCCGCTGGGAGTTCTGCTTCACGCTCAACCCGCTGCGCCTGGAGCGCGGCACGGGCTCGCCGGTCAACCCGATCGCGACGCTCTGAGGGAGGTTCGTGGTCGAACGAACCGGGCGGGATGGCGCTCAGCGCCCCTCCCACAGCAGACGCACGGGCACGGCGTAGAGACGGTCGCCGAAGCCGATGCTCGTCTCGCCGTCGTAGAGCACGACGCCCGCGGCGAAGTGGTCCCCGGACGCGTCCTGCAGCTTGCGCAGCCCGCGGAAGTCCGAGGCCGTCACGGTGCCGCCCGCCTTCACCTCGACCCCCGCGACGCGGCCACCCGACTCCAGGACAATGTCGACCTCGACGCGGTCCTTGTCGCGGTAGTGGAAGAACTCCACCGGGTCGTCGTGCCACGTCGCCTGCCGTCGCAGCTCCTGGAAGACGAAGGTTTCGAGCAGATGCCCGAGCAGCGGGCGGTCGTTGCGGAGCGCCGCGGCGGAGACGCCGAGCAGCGCGCACGCCAGCCCGGTATCGCCCAGGTGAAGCTTCGGTGTCTTGATGAGGCGCTTTCCGCGGTTGCTGTACCACGGCGGTAGCTGCTCCAGCAGGTACACACGCTGCAGCAACATCATGTAGCTCCCGATCGTCGGCCGGCTGAGCTGGAACCGCGACGCGAGGCTGCTCAGGTTGAAGAGCCGCGCAGTCTGCGTGGCAGCAAGCCCGAGCAGCCGCGGCAGCACATCGAGGCTCGCGATGCGCGCGAGCTCGCCGATGTCGCGCTGCACCTGCGCCTCGATGAAGTTGCGGTACCAGTTCGCGCGGCGACGTCCGGCCGGACGCGCAAGCGCGGGCGGGTAGCCTCCCGCGACGATGCGCTCGACAAGCTCGGCTCCCAGGCGCTCCGTCTGCCGCGGGGGAAACCCAGCGCCATACAGTCCATCGATGAACCCCCCGCCGACGGGGCCGACAGGGTCTTCCGGGTGTAGCTCACGCTGCGCGAGCGGGTGCAGCCGCACAGTCTCGATGCGGCCCGCCAGCGAGTCTGCGATCGCCGGGACCGCCAGCACCTGCGTCGAGCCGGTCAGGACGAACCGGCCCGGCGCACGCCGCCGGTCGACGG